>JBFWUX010000002.1:0-832318 GCA_050247055.1 Dehalococcoidia bacterium | reverse complement strand
CCCACACCAGAGCCGCGACCGGCAAGAAGCGGAACGTCCACACCCCGAAACCCCAACCCCCAAACCACCAACTCTCGGCCAACCCAAACCCCCTTCTCCCAGACTTGGGAGAAGGGGCAGGGGATGAGGGCCCACCGCCCCCCACACCAGAGCCGCGACCGGCAAGAAGCGGAACGTCCACACCCCGAAACCCCAACCCCCAAACCACAAACTCTCGGCCAACCCAAACCCCCTTCTCCCGTCGCGGGAGAAGGGGCAGGGGATGAGGGCTCACTCCAACACCCTCCGCACATCCTCAAACGTCTCAAACCCGTGCACCCGCGGATGCACCCCCTCCAACGCCCCCAGCAACGTGTCCCGCGCGAACACCACCTGCGCCACACTCGCAGCCTCGATATCGCTCTTCCCATCGCCCACGTACGCCACGAAGTCCCCCATCCCCTGGAACGCGTTCGCGTAACTCAACTTGAACCCCGACTCCAGTTCGATCCCCCGCGGGCTCAGGTACTGCACCAGCCACCGGTAGTCATATCGCGCCCGGCCGGCATGCCGCGCGATCCGCTCCGCCCCAACCTTGTCCAGCACCGCATCCACATAAAAGTCGAACCCATTGCTCACCACCACGGCAACCCACTCGTTCCAGTGCGCCCAGTCCAACAACTCCATGAACCCCGCCCGCACCGTCACGGCGCCAACCACGAACTCCTGCATCTCCTCCTTCGAAGCCGAAACCGTCCGCAGCGCAGCCGCATTGAACTGCTCCACCGTCAGCCGCCCGGCTTTGTACGCCGCTTCGTGCTCTCTCCATTCCGGCGCCGCGAACTCCTCGAACAACAACCGCGCCGTGTTCTCCAGCACGATCGTGTCGTCGAAGTCGAAACAGAGGATGTTCGCCACGTCACAAGTCTCGCATACCTCGCCCGGCTGCCTACCATGCCACCTGTTACCGTTCCCACGTGGAAATCGAACGAGCACGCTTCCTCGTCAGCAACCGTGGCCGTGAAGCCCTCGCCAGCCTGCCTGCGAACCTTCCCGTTTCCAATCCAACGCAGCTCGCCACCACCCTCCGCCGTTCATTCCCTCCCGAAGAAGCCTCCGCCCTCGCCGAACAGCTCACCCTCCGCGCCCGGGCTTTTCGCAACCACGGCATCGAACGTGACTTCCTCTATACCGCCGACGGCCTCGAAATGATGACGCACCCCCTTGTCGCGCAACGCCGGGCTCAGCGCCTCGAATCGCTCGCCGCTCCCCTCGTCGACGCCACCACCGGCCTCGGCGGCGACCTCTCTGCCCTCGCCCACGCTTCCCTTCCGGCAGTTGGCCTCGAACGCGACCCGGTCCACGCCCTCCTCGCCGCGGCCAACACCCACCAGCCCATAATCCGCGCCGACGCCGTCCACCCGCCCGTCGAACTCGCCAACCGCTCGCTGCTCATCGACCCCTCCCGCCGCTCTCGGGGCCACCGCCGCTTCGACCCCTCCGCCTTCTCTCCGCCGTGGGATCAAACCCTCGCCCTCGCTACCACGGCTCGAACAGCCGTCCTCAAGGCCCAGCCCGGCATCGAAGCCACTCACATCCCCTCGAACGCCGAAATCGAGGCCATCCAGCTCGGTCGCTCCATGCGCGAGCTCTCAATCTGGCTGGGAGAAGGCGCCACCCCTGGCCTCCGCCGTGCCGTCCTCCTCCCCGAAGCCGTCGAACTCGATTCCTCCGAACTCCAGGCCGATCCCAATCCCGGACCCGCAGGCCAGTTCCTCTTCGACCCCGAATCCTGTGTCACCCTCGCCACCCTCGTTCTCCACCTGGCTCACCGCCTCGATGCGTGGCTTCTTGACCCCCGCATCGCCTACCTCTCCGCCGAATGCCCCGCCTTCTCCCCGTTCGCCGCCACTTTTGAAGTACTCGATTCGCTCCCCTTCTCGGTTTCACGCCTGAAAGATCGCCTCCGAGCCCGACACTGGCGCCCGGACGACATTCGCCGCCGCGCCTTCCCCGTTGAGCCCGACGAGCTCCGAAAACTCCTCGGCCCCCTCGAAGGCGATCCCGTCACCCTTCTCCTCACCACCCTCAACGGCCGCCGCACGATCTTCATCTGTCGCCGCCTGTTCCCGCCCGCCTGAAAGCGGCACAATTCGCCAATGCCGACACTCCTCCTCTCCGAAAAGGTTCTCCGCACCTACGGCCAAAAGATCGCCGCCGCCTATCCGGGCCTCGAAACCATCACCCTCCCCGGCGCCTCCGATCTCCCGCTGCCCGAATCCGACCTCAGCCGCATCGACTACGCCTTCTTCTCGCTCGATGTCTTCCCCGTGCAATCCCGCGCCTTTTTCGATTCCGTCCAGGCCGCGCCCAACCTCAAGTGGGTCCACGTCATGAGTGCCGGCGTCGACCACCCGGCCTTCCAGCGGCTCCTCGCTCGGGGCGTCCGCATGACCACCTCCTCGGGCTCGACAGCCAAACCGATCGCCCAGTCAGTCATCGGCGGGATGCTCATGCTCTCGCGCGGCTTCCTCCTCTGGGCCGATTCCCAGCGCCGCCACGCCTGGGAGCCCATCCGCGGACCCCAGACCCCACCGGACCTCGTCGGACAGACCATGACCGTCGTTGGCCTCGGCGCCATCGGCTGCGAAATCGCCCGCATCGCTACCGCCATCGGGCTCAACGTCATTGGCGTCCGCCGCAGCCCCCGACGCGAAGGCGACACCGTCGATGAACTCGTCACGCCCGACAGGCTACTCTCCGTCGCTCCCCGAACCGACTGGCTCGCCCTCGCCTGCCCCCTGACCGATGAAACACGCGGCATCGCGAGCCGCGAAGTCCTCAACGCCCTACCAAAAGGCGCTCACGTCCTCAACATCGCCCGCGGAGAAGTTGCCGACGAACCGGCACTCATCGAAGCCTTGCAGTCCGGGCACCTTGCCGGCGCCTACCTCGATGTCTTCGCCCGCGAGCCCCTGGATCCCGAATCACCCTTCTGGGACATGCCGAGTGTCATCGTCTCGCCCCACAACTCAAGCACCTCCCTCGGCAACGAAGCCCGCGTCGCCACCGATTACTTCCTCCCCAACCTCGCCCGCATGGCAGCGAACGAACCCCTGGTGAACGAAGTCACGGGCTGACGGAGGTATCGCATACTCCGCTACCCGTTGGAGATCTCCGCCAACCGCCTCAATATCGCTGCGATATGCCCACTCTCCACCATCGCTGCGAAGTGCCCCTCCGAAAACCGGTCCTTGCGGATGTGCAGCGTGAGCAACTTCCGGATGTCCTCAACGGAGGCCCCGCCGAGCCGATCAGGCGACTCGTGGTACCTCAGTGCCTCGGGCTGCCACGCGCCCCAGTCGAACACCTCGATCCAGCCGTTCTCTCCGCACGCGCGCATAAACGCCAAGATCTCCGGGCTGTAATCGAAATAAGGCATCGTTCGGCTCCCGTCGGGGTTCTGCTCCCCGCCCGCCCACGTCCCGGCCACCCGCCCCTCCATAACCGACCGGAACGCGGTCAGAGCCGCAATCTGCTCACGCCGAACCTGGAACGTATCCGCGTCGGCCATTGCCAACCTTTCAATCCTGCGTCTAATCAAACTCCCCTCTCCCGCGCAGCGCAGGGAAGTCGGGAGAGGGGCCGGGGGTGAGGGCCTAGCGCCCCTTGAACACCGGCTCCCGGCGCTCCACAAAGCTCGTCGCACCCTCTTTGTGGTCCTCCGTCGTAAACAGGTACGCCAGCGAATTCCCAACGTACTCGCCCATCTCTTCCATGCTCCCGTGCACCGAGCGTCGCAGCCCTTCCTTCATGTAGCGAAGCGCGATCGGCGGATTCGCCGCGATCTTCGAGGCCATCTCCATCGCCGTCGGCAACAACTCCTCAGGGGACACCACCTTCGAAACCAGCCCGATCCGCTCCGCTTCCTGCGCGCTGATGATGTCACCGGTGAACAGCAGCTCCGCCGCCTTCGAGGGCCCCACAACCCGCGGCAGGCGCCAGAGGCCACCCAGGTCCGCCACCAGCCCGCGTTTGATAAACAACTCGCCGAACTTCGCCCCCTCAGAGGCGATGCGAATGTCCCCAAACAACGTCAGGTCCATCCCCCACCCAACCGCCGCACCGTTCACCGCAACGATCACTGGTTTGTCGCATTCAAGGACAGCCACGGCTGCTGGCGTTGGCTTCGGCGCTGCATCCCGCAACCGCGTCACCGTCTGATCCCGCTCTCCGCCCAGCATAATCGCCCGCACATCGTCACCCGAACAGAACGACCGCCCATTCCCGGTCAGGACGACACATCGAACCTCCGGATCCTTGTGGGCATCCCGGAACGCCTGCTCCAACTCTCCATACATCTGCCGGTTCAACGCATTCATCACTTCCGGCCGATTCAGCGTGATGACTGCGACGTGGTTCGAAACCTCGTACTCAATGAACTCCGGCATAGCAATCTCCCTCCGATTTCGTCACGCCGCATCTTAGCTCCCACCGAACCGCTTCGCTCCGGGACATTCCGGCACCATGAAGGGTTGGTCGAACGAATGCAGATAACGTTGCCGAGTCATGTTCGACGCAACGCCGGGAGACTCTTGAGATAGCCTGCTAGCGGATCATCTTCCTGCGCTTGGCCGCGTTGCTGCCTTTGCCTTTGGCCGCCCCCTTACCCGATGCCCCCAGCGTGCGGATTTGTTCATCCGTAGGACCGCTGGACTTGGCGAGTACCGGAACGGCAGCCTTCGCCGGGGCAGGAGCGGCCGGCTCGGCGCCGTTCGATTCCACGAGGTTGGCCGCAGGGGTTGGCGGCGGCTGGGTCGCGACTGCCTGGCCATCCTGGTGCACAATGCGGACCTTGAAGACCGTCCGGGCCACCTGGCGCTGGATGTTCGAGACGAGCTGCTGGTACATGTCGTGGCCTTCGCGTTTGAACGCCACGAGCGGGTCAATCTGGGCGTACGCCTGCAGGCCGATGCTCTGGCGCAGCTCTTCGATCGCGGTCAGGTGCTCGCGCCAGTGCGTATCGATGGCTTCGAGCAGGAGCCAGTGTTCGACCTTGCGCACGTTCTCTTCGCCGATTGCCTGCTCGATGAGCTCGTAACGGTCTTCGGCGCGGTCGAGCAGTTCATCGCAGAGCTCGTCACGGAGGTCCTGCATTTCTTCGATCGTGGGGACATCGTCCGGAGGCAGGATTTCGCCAACCTCTGCGTGCACCAGTTCGAGCGAATTGATGTCGGACGTGAGCGCGTCCTTGGCGATGCGTTCGATCTCGGGCAGGAGCATGTGATCGATGACATTCGCACGCGTGTCGACACCCTGGAGGATCATGTCGCGCTGGGTGTAGATCTGCTTGCGGTGTTCGTTGATCACGTCGTCGAACTCGACGAGCCGCTTGCGGATATCGAAGTTGTGGCCCTCGACCTTGGACTGGGCCTGTTCGATAGCTCGCGTAACCATGCGCGATTCGAGCGGCATCTCCTCGGTCATGCCAAGCTTGGCCATCATGCCCGGGACCCACTCCGGCGAGAAGCGCTTCATGATGTCGTCCCCGAAAGAGACGAAGAAACGGGACGAGCCGGGGTCGCCCTGTCGGCCGGCGCGGCCGCGGAGCTGGTTGTCGATGCGTCGAGACTCGTGGCGCTCAGTGCCGATGACGTGGAGGCCGCCGAGTTCGGCCACGCCGGGTCCGAGCTTAATGTCGGTGCCGCGGCCGGCCATGTTCGTCGCGATGGTCACCGCGCCGCTCTTGCCGGCGTCGAGGACGATGTGGGCTTCACGTTCGTGCTGCTTCGCGTTCAGGACTTCGTGGGGGATGCCCTTTCGCTGGAGCAGGCTCGCGAGGTACTCGGATTTTTCGATCGATGTCGTGCCGACGAGGACCGGCCGGCCCTGCTTGTGCATCTCCTCGATTTCGTTGACAACCGCGTTGAACTTTGCCCGCTCGTTGATGTAGACGACATCGGACTGGTCGTCCCGAATCATCGGCCGGTGCGTGGGGATGACGATGACGTCGAGCTCGTAGATCTTGCCGAACTCTTCGGCCTCGGTTTCGGCCGTACCGGTCATGCCTGCAAGCTTTTCGTAGAGGCGGAAGAGGTTCTGGAAGGTGATCGTCGCGTAGGTGATGGACTCGCGCTGGACGGGCACGCCTTCCTTGGCTTCGCAGGCCTGGTGGATGCCGTGGCTCCAGCGGCGTCCGGGCATCAGGCGACCGGTGAACTCGTCGACGATGACGATTTCGCCATCCTTCACAACGTAGTCGCGGTCGATGCGCTTCAGATACTCGGCGTCCAGGGCAGCTTCGAGGTGACGTGCGAGACGGGCTTCGCCGCCGAAGACGTTCTCGATACCAAGCGATCGCTCGACTTTCGAGATGCCCTCTTCAGTGAGGGCTATGTGCTTCGACTTGTGGTCGATTTCGAAGTCGCGTCCCTCATCGAGGCCGCGCACGGCGCGGGCGAAGCGCGTGTACGTGCTGCTCGCTTCTTCGGCACTGCCGCTGATGATCAGTGGCGTCCGGGCCTCGTCGATAAGGATGTTGTCGACTTCGTCGATGATGGCAAAGTAGAGCGGCCGCTGCGCCTTGTCATCCCATTCGCGGACCATGTTGTCGCGAAGGTAGTCGAAGCCGAACTCATTGTTCGTGCCGTAGGTGATGTCCGCGCGATACACATCGCGCCGGGCGCAGGGCCGGAGGTCTTCGAGGCCGCCAGTTGAGCCTTCTTCGCCGGGCCGGTAACCGGGTTCGTACAGGTACGAAACGCCGTTGTTCTGGACGACGCCGATAGTCATCCCCAGGGCCGCGTAAACCGGCCCATACCAAACTGCGTCGCGGCGGGCGAGGTAGTCGTTTACGGTGATGACATGGACACCCTTCCCGGCGAGCGCATTGAGATACACCGGCGCGATAGCGGTAAGGGTCTTGCCTTCACCCGTTCGCATTTCGGCGATCTTGCCTTCGTGAAGGGTAATGCCACCCATGAGCTGGACGTCGTAGGGACGTTCACCGACCTTGCGGAACGCGGTCTCGCGCGAAACAGCAAACGCTTCGGGCAGGAGGTCGTCGAGAGTCTCACCCTCCCCAAGCGCTTCCTTGAACTCGGCGGTCTTGGCGGCCAGTTCGTCATCGGTCAGCGCGGCTATCTCATCCGCGTAGCTGTTGACTTCGTCGACGATGGAAGAAAGCCGCTTGATTTCCTTTTCGTTGGAATCTCCAAGGACACGGCCGATGAATCCGAACTTAGGCATGAAGCCAGTGTACTTCAGAAATGAAAGACGAAAGAGAAAGGGGCTTCACACGATGGGAGATACTGATTTCTAACGCCCGCGAGCGTGCTCGATGGGCTTCACGCCGTCGAACTTCGAACTAACCGCATTCCGAGTGGAGCGATGAACTTGATGAACTTCCCTGCTGGTCTGAAGCGCACCCTGGCACCCCTGGCCGCAATCGCGTTCCTGGCTGTCCCCATGCTTGCCGCCACCGGCTGCAGCAAAACGACCACACCTGCAAACGCCGCCGAAGTCGTCCGCCTCGCTGGCGAGAAGACAGGTTCAGCCGACAGTGTGCACTTCGAAATGAAGATCACCATGTCGGGCATCCTCGGGTCTGATGTCGAGATGAAGGCCGACGGCGACTACGACTTGGTGGCCCAGCAGATGCAGATGTCGATGGATGCCGTGGGCCAGAAGACGGAAACCGTGATGGACGGCTCCACCATGTATCTCAAGATGCCCGCCCTCGGCGATGGCTGGTACAGGATGGACGTCAGCGAACTCCTGGATCAGGCCGGCTCGCTGAACTCTGCCTACGAAGACCCAACCAAGATCCTCTCGTGGCTCTCGACGGTGGGTGACGACGTGACCCTGGTCGGGTCGGACAGCATCCGCGGTGAGGACGCGGACCACTACCGCGCGACCGTGAACCTTCGAAAGGCCGCCGCCGAAATGGGCGCGAGTCAGGCGGAAGCGGTTGAAAAGGCCCTCGAATTGCTCGGTGACGAGAACTTCGACGTCGATGTTTGGGTGAACGATGCCGGGTTCCCGGTCCGTCTACGGTACGAAATGTCGTTCGCGAACTCCGAAGTCAAGATGCTCCAGAAGGTGGTGGCCAAGTACTCGCTCGACTACATGGACTGGGGCGAGCCGGTGGCGATTGATGTGCCGGACTCGAGCCAGGTGAAAGACTTCAAGGACTTCCAGCCGTAGGCGCGGATCAGGACGATTCCCGAACCACCGAAATATCGGGACTGTGCGACGTGACAAGAAGGATGAGCCAGCGGCCATCCCGTTTCTGAAGCACGTACGTTGCCCCGAGCCGTTCCAGCACGCTCTCTCCCGCGAAACGGGTGAACGTCGCCGTTGCAATGGCGCTGGCCGGCGTAAGGACCTGGATCTTCTCCGAATCAAGCCTGCTCTTCGTTAGGCCCCGGGCGCGCATCGATTCCATGAGCGGCGCGAACGTCTCCCGCGATTCCGTTGGGTCCACGGCCCTCCCGCCAATCATGCACGGGTTGTGGAAGTTCGCCAGCCAGCCGGCAACATCGAGCGAACCAAATGTCTCGGCAACGCTTTCGAGGACAGAGTGGATTTCAGATTCGTCGGACATTGGGGCTCCTTTGGGGAGGGTAGGGTAGCAGAGACGCCTGACGGCCTGGCGCACAACAGTTTGAAAAAATTGCCATCGGGTAGGGAACGAGTTCGCGGTCGCGTTAGGCTAGTTCTATGCGACGGCGGAGCGGCACAAGAGCATTTCCGGACGGGACAAGTCTGACCGCTCGCCAGGAAGAGGTCATCAGGCTGGTTGAGCGGGGCCTGACGAATGGCGAAATCGCCGAACGCCTTGGAATCACGCTCGACGGAGCCAAGTTTCACGTTACGGAAATCTTGAATCGGTTCGGGGTGCACAGCCGCGAAGATGCGGTCCGAGAGTGGAAGCAAAGACCCTCCGGAATCCTGGGGCTCGCGCTGGCGGGAAAAGGAATACTGGTTGGAGCCAGCGTGGTCGGGGCTGCGCTCGCGATTGCCGTCGCCGTGACGGCCATTGGGTCGCTAAGCGGGGAGGACGGAAATTCTGCCACTGTTCTCGCGGACGCGGCCAAAGCTGCGAGTGACGGCTCTGCACGGTTCACAATGGAGTTCACGCTCCAAAAGCCCAATGAGCCTCCTCAGACTGCCCGGGTTGCGACAGGCGAAATCGATTTTCGCCGGAATCGAATGCACATCTCTCCGCCAGCCGACGGATATGAACAGATTTTGGCCGAGGGCAAGAATTACCAGCGTGCCAGCCCTGACGACCTCTGGCGTGAAACCGACGCCGCCGGCTCCAACACCGCGGGGTCGTTCACCCCTGCCTACTGGTTCGACCGAATGAAATCCGCCCAGGACGTTGTCGAGATTGGCACGGAGACTGTCGGTGGCCAATCGGCCACTGTTTACTCTTTCACGACGCCATATCCCGTGGTCCCCGGTGCCGGTTCGACGTATGACAACACGAAACTGGAGTTCAAAGTGTGGATCGCGGAGGGCCGAGTCTTGCGAATCGAAGAGCGCTCTGAGTTCGTTGGAACCGGCGACCTCGAGATGGATGGACAACAAATCTTCATGCGAATTGAGTTGACCGGGTGGAATGACCCCGTGGACATTCAGGTGCCCGGACCCGGCGAGACCGAGCGATAGGTCCAAAGCAGACGCGCCGTCGCCTCAGAGCAACCTGACCACGGCCGTGACCGCGGCGGCTGCGACCACGGCCGCGAGGAGTGGGGCGCGCAGCGCAACGCAACCGGCCGCGGCGGCCAGGCCAAGGGCTCGCGCGTCGATGGTGAGGTCCTGGTCCGATGCGAAGGTGCCCGTCACGACGAATGCCGCGAGAAGCGCCGGCGCCAGCGCTCCAACCAGCTGGACGGCCCGCGCCGGTAGCTCGTGACCCCCGACGATGACCGGCCCGGCCGATTTGAAGATGATCGCCCCGGCCCCGACGAGCACTACTGCGAGCCATGCGTCGCTCATTTTCGCCACCAGCCAGCCAGGCAGGCGGCCGAGGCAGCGACGATGGGGATGCCGGCCTTCGTGAACGGTATCAGGACGAAAGCAATGGAGGCGCCGCCGATGGCCGCAGCCACCGCCTGCCGGGATTTCAACTGAGAAACGAGGAGGACGAGGAAGAGCGCTGGAAAGGCAGCATCGAGGCCGAAGTCTTCCGGGTTACCGAGAAAGTCTCCGCCGAACACACCGACGACTGTCCCGATGAACCAGGAGAGGTAGAGCGCAACGCCGGCGCCCATGAGCGTCCCGCGGTCGAAGGTGCCGTCGCCCCGGTTGGCCACCGCCCAGGACTCGTCAATCACCATCTGCGAGCTGGCGAAGCGCCCCCACAGGCTCCCCTTGAGAGCAGGCGCGACGGAAAGACCTATCGGGAGGTAGCGGCTCGCGAGGAGAAGCGCGGCGACGACCGCGGTTCCCAGTCCCCCGCCATCGCCGAGAATGGACACGGTCGCGAACTGCGATGCTCCGGTGAAAGTGGTCAGGGACATCACGATCGGCGCAAAGATTCCGAACCCGTTCGCGCGCGCAAGCACGCCGAATGAGACGCCGAAAGCGCCCACCGCGATACAAAGGGGAATCGATGCTCGCGCGCCTTGTTTGAATCCGACGGGGTGGCTGACGGAGGACGCTCGGCGCATTGGGAGAGAGCGAAGCACGGCGGAGGGGTAGCCGCCAGCGTCACTCGCGGCACGACAGGCTATCAAGTGGCGGCGATAGCCCGTTCGCGGTCGAAGGCTCGCAGTGCGAGGCGCCAGAGGACGAAATCGATCGCTCCCACCGCTGCCACAAAGACGATCCAGGTAACCAAGGTCGCCGGGATTGTCCGGGTGACCACGAGCATGACCGGCAGCATCGCCGGCAGAAGGATGAGGCCGCTTAGGTGTTCAGCGACACGGATGTCCTTCGCGCGGGCGGAAAAGGTCATGCCGACGAGCGTCGAAAAGAGGGCAAGGGCCGGAGTCAGGAGGACGAAGCCGAATGGCCAGGTCCAATCGAGGACCGGCTCCCGGACAGGGCCACTTATGACCGCGACCACGAAGGCCATGTAGGCGAAGTAGATTGCGAAGGACGCTGCCACCGTGGGGATTGCGACCGCCAGGACCTTGCCGCCAAGGAACTGCGAATCCGTTAGTGGAAGCGTCAGAAGCGGCTCCAGCGTGCCCTGGTCGCGTTCTCCAATCACCGCGTACGCCGACATCGTTGCAGGGATGATCACCGGAGAAAGGAAGAAGCAGAACATCGCCTGGCCGACGGCGAAATCCGCCCCGCCGACGGAGCGTTCGGGGTCGAAGAAGATGAGGTTCGCGATCGGCAGGATGAGGAAGGCGATGGGCAGAATGGTCGCCGTAATGACGATCATGCGGTGATGGCGGAACTCGCGGAGCTCCTTCCGGACGAGGGCGCGGACCGGGGGCGCGACGGTGAACGCGGTCATGCGGCGGCCTCCAGTTCCGGGGATTCGGTGCGGGCCATCAGTTCGAGGTAGGCCTCTTCCAGGTCCCCGGCCTGCGTTACCGAGAGAATGTCGGCGCCCGCATGGACAAGGCGAGCCACGAGGCGCGGCGTTTCGGTGCTCGCATTCTGCATACGGCAGGAAAATGAGCGCTGGCGCCATTCGAGGTGAGAAGGACCGGCGATCGCCGAGATAATTTCGCGGAGCCCAGTATCCGGCGGCGTGGCCAGCTCGACTCTGACCACGCCGCCGAGGAGACGGTCACGAAGCTGGCCGGGCGTGCCCAGTTCGAGCAGGCGGCCATGGCGGAGAATGGCGACGCGGTCGCAGAGGCGTTCCGCCTCGGCGAGCCGGTGCGTGTTCATCAAGACCGTAGAGCCGCCGCCGACGAGTTCGCGAATCATGCGCTCCATTGCGGCTGCCGCGGAGGGATCGAGCCCCGACGATGGCTCGTCGAGGAGAAGAATCTTCGGCCGATGAACGATCGCCCGGGCGAGGGCAACGCGTTGTCGCCAACCTTTCGAGAGCGCGCCAACGCGCTCGCTATCGCGGCCGCCCAGTCCGACGAATTCCAGGGATTCGGCGATGGCGGAAGCCGCATCGCCGACCGAGTGGGCTTCCGCCCAGAAGGTCAGGTTGTCACGGATGGATAGGCGTTCGTAGAGGCTGGGCTTTTCAGGCATGACGCCAAGCGAGCGCCGGATGGTCATAGCGTCAGAGACGACATCGTGCCCGAGGACCGAGGCAGAGCCGGTCGTTGGCTTGATGAGCGTAGCGAGCACACGGAGCGTGGTGGTCTTGCCTGAACCGTTGGGACCGAGCAGGCCGAAAATTTCGCCTGGTTGGATGCTCAGGTCCAGCGGATGCAATGCAATGGTGGAGCCGAAAGTGCGCCCTGCCCCGCGGAGTTCGATGGCCAGGGGCGAGGAGGTCACGTAGGGAATATCGGCAGTCGGGTGGGGCGGGAGGAGGGAGGCCGCCTACCTCATTGCAGTCTCGATCAGACCGGTGAATGACTCTGGGACAAAAATTCCCGGCGCGCGTACCGTCGCGATTGCCCATGCCGGTTAGGCTACGCCGTCAGGAAGCTCGTTCACTACCCGATGGCTGAAATGTATGTGTGATGACTTGGGGACGCCGGCCAACTAGCGGGCCATGCGGCCGCCGTCGATGGGGAAGATGCCGCCGTTGAGGTAGCTGGCATCGGCGCTGCACAAGAAGGCGACGAACGCGGCGACTTCTTCGGGTTCGCCGTAGCGGCCCATCGGGTTGTTGGTGGCCATCTGCTGGTGGGCGGTTTCTGGTTCGTCGGGGTTCATCCCTCGTTCCAGCGCGCGCATCATGCGGGTTTCGATTGGCGAGGGGCAGATGGCGTTCGTGCGGACGCCGCGGGGGCCGAATTCGAGGGCCGCGGATTTGGTCATGCCGACCACCGCATGCTTGCTGGCGCCGTAGGCGAAGATCCCCGGTGTGCCAGAGAGGCCGGCCACCGAAGCGGTATTGACGATGGCGCCGCCGCCGCGTTCGAGGATGAGTGGAGCGACGTACTTGATCCCGAGGAACACGCCCTTGAGGTTTACGGCGATGACTTTGTCGAACATGTCTTCCGGGTACTGGAGGGTGGGGCCGACCCAGCCCTCGATGCCGGCGTTGTTGAAGAAGTAGTCGACGCCGCCGAAGCGGTCCTTCGCGGCCTTCGCGTAGCGTTCCACATCGGCGGACTTCGAAACGTCCGCGGCCACGGCGAGGCAGTTCGCACCGGCAGATTCAACGAGACCGACCACCACCTGGAGGTCGTGCATCGAGAGGTCAACGGCGACGACGTTCGCGCCTTCTTCGGCGAACCGCTTCGCCGTAGCCGCGCCAATGCCGCCGGCAGCGCCGGTGATCACGATGACCTTGCCTTCGAACCTACGTTCCACGGGTTTCCTCCAATGGGCTGAGTTCCTGCGCCGGCGACGGTACCACCTGCGTGGATACCGTGGGATCCGCGGCTGGCTTCCCACGGAACGACGAAGCGAGGATGGCGGTCGATGAAGCGATGCCGGCAACCAGGAAGGCCATCCGGACACCATCGAGGATGGCGCCTGGTGGAAGGTCTGCGACCTTCGAGGCGGTGAACCCCGCCGACGAGCTGGCGACAGCCACAAGGATGGCGCTGGCCATCGCAAGGCCCGATGCGTTTCCGATGTTGCGAGCCGTGGCAACACTCGCCGATGCCGTCCCAAGACGTTCGCGCGGTACCGAGCCCATGATTGCCGCGCTGTTCGGCGACATGAAGATAGAGGTGCCGACGCCGACGATCGCCAGCCGCGCCATGACGAGGGCGATGGGCGTTTCGGCGTGGATGGTCGCCAGCGAGAGCAGGCCCACCGATACGATCGCGATGCCAACCGTCGTCTGGTGCTGGAAGCCGTAGCGGTCCGAAACACGCCCGCTGATCGGCGAGAGGATCAGCATCATGAGGGGGACTGTGGCAATTACAAGTCCAGTCTGGCCAGTCGAGAAGTCACGCACCTGTTCAAGGTAGAACGGCATCAGGAACGTGACCGAAGACTGTCCGAGGAAGTTCAGGCTCAGGCTGCCGACACCGACCGCATAAGCGCGGACCTTGAACAGTGCCAGCGAAACCACCGGGCTCGCCGCGCGCGATTCAACCCGCAGGAACGCCGTAAGCGAGCAGCCGGAAAACGCGAGGAGTCCGAGAACCTGCGGAGATGTCCAACCCCAGCTCGTGCCCCGGTTCACGGCGAGGAGCGCCGTCGAAAGCGTCGCGAAAAGTGTCACAGCGCCGGGAATATCCAGCTTGCGCGAGGCCTGCCCCTCCGATGCCTCGGACGGCCGAATGAAGACCATCGCCATCGTCATGGAAATCAGGCCGATCGGCACGCGAGCCCAGAAGATCCAGTGCCAGCTCAGGAGCTGAAGGATGAGCCCTCCCGCGATCGGGCCGGTCATCAGCCCGGCCCCAACCACTGCGCCCGTCGTGCCCAGTGCCTGGCCCCGTTCGCTCGCCGGGAAGGCATCGGTGACGATTGCGTTGCCGTTGGCTATCGCCAGTGCGATGCCGATCGACTGGAAGAAGCGGAAGGCAATGAGCTGTTCGATCGATTGCGCGAAACCAGCGATCCCCATGCCGATGGTGAAAATGATCCAGCCGGTGATATACACGCGTTTGCGGCCGTAAAGGTCGCCGACGCGCCCCGCTGTGAGCGTGATCCCCGTCACCATCAGGCTCGAGGCAAGCGTCGCCCAGACAACAACGTCGGGGGACTTGTCGAATTCCCGGGAGAGAGTGGGCAGGGCCACGTTGATGATGCTGAAATCCATCGTGGCCATGTACGTACCGAAGCAAACCGCAATCAGGCAGCGCCACTTGTATTCCATCGCCGCGAAATCTACGGGATGCCGCGAGTTGGGAACAATCGGTCACCCATCGATGGGGACTAGCTGGCGCTGTGCGCCCACTGCATCTCCCACACCCGGATCGGCTCTTCAAGACCGGCCAGCGGGAATTCCCCCCGCGCAATGAATCCGTAGCCCTTCCCGGCCGCCAGTTCGCGGACCACGTTCGAAACCAGGATCTCCCCCCCGTTTGCCATCGAGGCGATCGATTCGGTTGACTTCACGACGGCGCCGTGGAGCTCATCCCCTTCCCGGATCGGTTCTCCCGCGTTGATGCCTATCCGCACGCGCAACTCGACCGGCAAGTCGGCCGCCGCATCGGCCAGGCGGCGCTGCAGGTCGGCGGCGGCTTCAATTCCATCGAAGGCAGTCTCGAAACGGACCAGGAACCCGTCCCCCCGGGCCAGCACTTCCACACCGTGATGCTCTCGAATGACTTCCCGCGTGAGGCGTTCATGCTCGCGAAGCACTGCCCGCCCACGCTCATCCCCAAGCACCTGGATGATGGCTGAATGCCCTTCGATATCAGTGAACAGGAGCGTTTGGAAGCCGGTCGCGGCCGAAGGCCGTGTTCGCGTGGGCGTGGTCGATTGCAGGAATTCACGGAAGCTCGCCGCGATTGCGTCCGCATCGGAAACTACCAGTAACAGTGAAGAGCCTTGCACAGGATGCAGGGAAGCGTTGCGAAGTGCCGAAGCCAGGTATCGCGCTGATGCGGGCAGTGGCGTGGTGGCCTGCATCCGGTACGCCACCAGGACTGGGCACTCAACAGCGGCCAGCGCATCAGAGATGTCTTCGTTGAGGAAGCCCTCGAGCACCGCATCGTGGATCGCCGCGCTGGATGATTCACGCATGATCGATGCCATGCGGTGAGCCACCTGCGCCTCGTCCCACCCCGCGACAAGCGCGTGAGCCGCCGTTTCAGCAAAGAGCGCCCAGTCGGTGTGGCTCAAGGTTCGCAGCGCCTCGAAACTCGATGTCCGCATCTCGTCCCCCCTGGACACGGCACACCACAGGATGATTCGGCTCACCCGCTCTGGGTGCCTGGCCGCATACACCAGTGCCACCGGGCCGGATTGCACCGGCGCAAGCAACACCACGTCCTCGGCCCCCGAACGCTCGACGACAGACTCCAGGTCCTGAACCATCGCATTGAGGCAATAGTCGAACGTTGGCGCTGAAGAAAGCCCGCAACCTCGCGAGTCATAGCGGATCAGCCGCAAGCCTTCGCCGAACGTGAGATACCATCCGCGCCAATTCGGATCGTCCCACTCCATCTGGATGTGGGTGAACGGAATCGATGGCAGCTGGATCACCGTTGGCCCGTCGCCCAGCGACCACCATGCGATGTTCGCGCCATCCGAGGTCTGCGCGTACTGGATCCGGGGTTCCACGCGCACGATTGTACGCGCCACGAACGGGAACTACGGGACCGCCGGCCCCTGCACCAGCACCAGTTGCTTCGCCGAGCGAATCACGTGCTCAGTCACGCTTCCCGCCAGGAAGTGAGACACCCCCGAGCGCCCGTGCGTCGCCATCACGATCACATCCGCCTCGATCTCGTTCGCAAACGAGACGATCGCGTCGGCCGCGTGATCCGACCACACCACATGGCTTGCGAAGCTGGCGCCAGGGATTTCCTTCCGCGCGAGGTCCTCGAGCTCATTCTTCTTCTCACCTTCCACCCGTTCCAGCGCCTGGCCGTGCGATTCCACGATTCGCGGGAAAGGCGTAGTCACCGATACCTTGCCGAAAGACGACGTCGGAGGTTCCTGGATGATGTGTTCCGAGCTCCCCTTCACTGAGTGCGAGTCGAGGACGGAGAGCAAATGAACCTCCACCGCCGGCTGCAAAGCCAGCAGGTTCCTCACTGCCCCGAAGGCTCTCGCTGAATTGTCACTGCCATCGAATGGAATTACGGCTTTCATGGCGTTCCTCCTGATCTCACAGTGTGGTGAACCCGATCAAGAGCCGTGAGAGCCAGTGGGGAGGATTTCTCGGGACGGACGGCCACTCTTTTCAAAGCGAACCGCGCTTTCAAATCTATTCTGCAAAACACATCGTTGTAAATTTCAATGATTCCCCTCTTGCAGCGGCATTAAGTGAGTGCTAAAACTAAGTCCGGGTCGCGCTGGATGCTGTGTCCGCTCCACACATCCACCGGCCCCTTTTTTGTGCCCATGGCGGCTGGCCCCATTCCGTCTAGGATCCTAGACTCTGTTTCGCATGAAACTTCTCTTCGTACGCGCCCTCGTCATCGCCGCTGTCGTTGTCAGTCTGCTCGCCTTTGTGCCCGCAGCCCTCGCCCAGGAGAACGGCGGAGAGTCGCACGGCAGCGATGGAAGCAGCTTCATTGGCGGCCCGGATTGGACCGACGTGAAGGAGGTAACGATCTGGTCGATCGTCTCCATCGCGGGCGGCGCGGCCATCCTTGGCGTGCTCTACCTCTTCAAGCGCAAAGTCGGCGGCTTTCCCGAGAATCCAGCCTGGGTCGCGCCAATCACCATCATGCCGGCGAGCGAACTCCCTGGCGACGATGTCGAACTTGGCCACGGCGAGATCGACCACGGGAGCCACGCCCCCGCTCACTAGCGTGCTCGCACCCTCGCCGTCCCATTTCGGGGTGGGGTCCAGCACTCGATCCACCGGCTCGCTTCCGAACGTGCTGCCGGCCTGTATGCTTAAAACCACCTTTTTCGCGGTTGGTGCGTGATGTATTTGATTAACGGCCGCAAGCTAGAGCGGCTCGACAAGTTCCATCGTTAGTCCGCGGCAGGGCCCACACGGCTTCACCTGGACATCGGTACCGGCGACGGGCGGTGGCTGGCGGAGCGCGCTCGCGAGCACCCGGATGCGAGGTTCATTGGCCTGGACCCCAACCACGCGGGCCTCATCGAAATGTCGCGACGGCTGATGCGGTCGCGGCGCGCTGTGAACTGCCACTTCGTGCTTGGTTCGGTGGAGGAACTCCCGGGGACGTTCCAGGAGCTCGCGAACAGCGTCACTGTCCTGTTTCCGTGGGGCAGTTTGCTGCGGGCCGTGGCTGCCCCGGTTGATGAGGATATCGAACGCTTCGCCGGGCTCTGTGCTGAAGGTGCGGCGATCGACATCGTGACGGCGATCGATACCGAAGCCGACAAGGCCGAGCTTTCGCGGCTTGGCCTTGCGGGATTCTCGGTGGAACGGATGGCGGATTGCTGGTCGCGCGGTTTCCACGTGGCGGCTGTTGAGCCGCTGGAATCGGACCACGAGTACCAGACAACTTGGTGGCGAAAGATCCGTCAGCGAGAGACTCGCCAGGCGGTTCGTCTCTCGCTGCGGAAGCCCGAACAGCCCTAGTTGTTCTGATCGAGGTCCTTGCTGTCGAGGTCCATGCCCGCGGTCGCCGCGTTGGCGCCGATGAGGGCCTCGCGCATCTGGACGGCGAGGTCAGTCATGCCGCCGGGCGAGTACGGCATGAAGATGGTGTTGGAGCGTGAGGTCGACCCAATCTCCTTCACGGTGTCGTAGTGCTGCGTCATCAGCACGAGCTGCATGATGCTTTCGGGCGTGGTGCCAGAGATGCTCTGGGCGAACTGGTCAACGGACTCGCGGAGACCATCGATGATGGCGCGCCGCTGGTCGGCGATACCCTTGCCCTGGAGGGCCTTGCTCTCGGCTTCGGCCTCGGCAGCCTTCACCTTCAGGATCTTGTCGGCTTCGCCACGCTCGTTCGCCGCGACGCGCAGCCGCTTGGCAGCGTTGATTTCGTTCATCGACTCCTTGACCTTCTTGTCGGGGTCGATGTCGGTGACGAGCGCCTGGACGATGAGATAGCCAAAGGAGTCCATCTCGGCGGAGAGTTCCTGCTTCACCGCGATGGCGATCTCGTCCTTGCGGTCGAACAGGTCGTCGAGCTCCATCTTCGGTACACGGGCGCGGACAACGTCGAAGACGTAGGCCGTGATCTGCACGGTCGGACGATCGAGCCGGTAGAAGGCGTCGTAAACCTTGTCGGGCACCACCATGAACTGGACCGCCACGACGGTGTGGACGAAGACGTTATCGAGCGTTTTCGTTTCAACGGTGACGTCGAGCTGCTGGACGCGCAGGTTGATGCTGCCGGCGTTTCGCTCAGCGATCGGGATCTTGAAATTCAGACCCGGTCGGGCGATTCGAGAGAACTTTCCAAACCGCTCGATGATCGCCGAAGTCTGCTGTTCGACGGTGAAAACGGACGAAAAAATGACGATGAGGATGAGGAGGGCGATGACGCCCACGACGATGAGACCAGCCACTCTGGAGGCCTTTCTCCACGGTCGGAACCGGGGACCCTGGGACGAATTCTTCGGGGTTAAGTATAGATCGCGGGAATTGCTGATGGAGTCATTTGTCATTCCACCTGGTAATGTTCTCCGCAACTCTCGTTCGCGGCTCGAGGCGGCGACTACTTGAGAGTGGCGGCGCGATAGCTTTCGACGAGGCGGTTGAGCTCGGCCTCGGGGTCTCTGAACCAGGCAGGCGAGAAGGCCCGGTGGACAGTCCAGCCCATGCGGGCGAGGACTCCCGCGCGCCCGATCTCCCGGTCGCGGCACGCCGGCGCCCCGGAGAAATTCGGTCCATCACATTCGATAGCCAGCACATAGCGTTCGGGGTCCTGCGGGTGCCGGACAGCGATATCGACGCGGTACCCTCCCACGCCCACGCGCGGCACGCACTGGAGGCCCTGGGCCGTGGCTGCGTCGATGACGACACGCTCGAAGGAGCTGAGCGGGAAGGCTGCGTTCGTCCCGATTGCGGGGAGTGAATCCGGGCCGCGCTCCGCATAGTCAAGGTAGTCACGCAGGCTGAGCGTGCCGGTCGAGGTGGTGCGGGCGGGGTCGATATCCCCGGAACGGATGCTGGTGACCAGGATGGTCTTCCACTTGGCTCGCGTGATCGCGACGTTGAGTCGACGCTCTCCCTTCTCCTGGCCGAGCGGCCCGAAGTTCAGGAAGAGGCGCCCGCCTTCGTCCTTGCCATAACCGACACTGAGGATCATCACGTCGGATTCGTCGCCCTGGACCGTTTCGAGGTTGCGGACGAGCCCACCACCATCAACCCACGAGCGGATGAGCGGGTCGAGCGCCGCGGCATCCTCAATCTGGTTGAGGATCTCACTCTGCTGCGCGAGCGACATGGACGTGATGGCGACCTGGCGCTTGCCCTCGGAAGCCTGGAGCTCGCTGCGAAGGAGCTCGATGGTTCGCTTCGCCTCGGCCGGGTTTGCGCGACTCCCGCCTCGGCCGTACACCGCGTCCTCGACGATTTCGAAGCGCACGCCGGACTCGGGGCGGTTGCCCCAGGCGTCGGGATAGGCGACGAGCTTGCCGTCGTAGAAATGGACGTTGGAGAAGGCGATCAGCGACTCGTCGCGGGAACGGTAGTGCGCTCGGAGCATTGTTGAGGAGAGAAGCGGTGCCGCTTCATCGAGGATGCTTTCGAACGTGATGTCGTCGTCCTCCGGGTCGTCGGAGGTTGGCGCGATTTCTTTCTGGAAGAAGTTGGTAGGCGGCATCTGTTTCGAGTCGCCGCAGATGATGGCCTGGGGCGCAAGGCTCAACGCAACAACCATGTCGGGCGTGGGAATCATGCTCGCTTCATCGACGATCACCGCATCGAATCGGTACGTCTCATCATCGCCGTGGCAGAGGTACTGGGCGGCGGCGAGCGGGCTCATGAGAAGCGTCGGCTTGAGCAGCTGGACGGCCTCACGGCTCTTTCCCAGCATCGTGCGGAGTGCCGGCCGCCGCTTGGCGCGAGCGTACTTCACCAGCGGCGCCATAGAGCCGTGGTTCACTGAGCGGGGCCGTTTGGCGCGGATGCCGCTCAGGACTATAGTGCGGCACCAGCCGACCATCTCGGCATCGAGGCGAGCGTAGGAGTCGATGAGACGGGCGCGCTGCTCGGGTGTTGAGGCGAGCTCGCCCTGGACGAGCAAGTTCGCCCACCCTGAGTAGACGGTCGCGGGGACCACTGCCGCGAGGTTTCCGTGTGTGGTCGTGTCCTCGAGAAGGGCGGCGAGGGCCTCGCGCATTTCGAGGGTCTGGAGCCGTGCGAGCACGGCGGCCATCTCGGTCAGCAGCGGCAACTGGGAGACGCCGGGCTCCAGGCTTGCGGCCCACTGGCTGATTTCAGCGGCGGAAGCCGTCGCCGGGACGTGGTCGCCAAAAGCCTCCCCCGCGATTGCAAGTGCGGAATCGAACGACGCCAAAAGACCCTGGAGTTGTGATGCTGTCGCGGCTTCCTGGCCATTTGGTGTGTAGCCGGCGGCGACGAACGACTTGAAGTCGCCGCGAGCCGAGTAGAACCCCGGGTTGATGAACCGGAGGAAGGAGCCGGCCTTCTTGCGGAACACGCCGACCCTCTTCAGTCGGTCGCCAAGGTCCTTCGCGGATGTGACGTCGAGCGATGAAGCCGGTCCGTGAGAACCCATCAGCGAGCCAACGGTGGATTCGAGGCTGTTCGCGCTGTCAACAAGCGTGGCCAACGCGTCCTTCAGCTGCTGCTGTTTCGCAGCATCGGCGGATGTCCAGAGCAGGTGGACCCATGGAGTGGCCAGCAGAGCCAGTTCATCCGGACGGAACGCGTCGAGCGACTTGGCGCCGTCGGTGACGTCGTCGAGCCAGAACCGCGACTTGCCAACGACAGATGGCACCGCGATGTTCTCACGCCGGTTGGGCGCGAGCTGGATCGCGTTGCCGATGACTTCGAACGCCGTGGTCCAGCCGCCCTCGCCCAGCGGGCCGCCGATGGCGGACGCGTAGGCGTTCAGCCGGTTGCGAAGCTCGGCGTAGCGCTCTGGAAGCGCGGCCTCAGGTTGTGGTGGGGGCGGTCCGGCATCGAGCGTGTCGACAATTTCCTTGATGACCTGCGCCTTGGCATCGGCCCGGCTGGCGGCGCCGGCGTTCGAAGCAAGGTGGAGGCAGGCCTCGCCCAGCCCGGCCTTCTGCAGGTTTTCAAGCACCACTTCGCGCGCGACCCGCTTCTCGGCCACAAACAGGACCCGTTTGCCCTGGGCCATAAGGTCGGCGGCAATGTTGGTGATAGTCTGACTTTTGCCCGTGCCCGGTGGCCCTTCGATGACGAAGCTCGCTCCGGAGGCCGCGAGTGCAACGGCCTCAAGCTGGTAGGCATCGGCCTCCACCACCGTGCGCAGCGCACCCGCGGCGAACCGTCCATCGATCGGCTCCGTGACAGCCTCGACCACCGGAAGCTGCTCCTCCCCGGCGAGAGCCTTCAGGATCGGATGACCCGCGAGCCGTCCAATCGAACGGTCAATCTCGTCCACCATCGCAAGTTTCGCGAATGAGAAGACATCGACCACCGGCCCGTCTTTCTCCACGCTCCACCCGGCCTGCCTCGACACCACCTCCTTCACCGCAGCCAGGAACGCATCGAGCGAATCGTGCAGGCGCTCGCCTTCGTCATCGACGAGCTCCGGCAGGCGGATGCCTGCTTGCACCTGGAGCAGGTACGTCAGCGAAGGGTTCACCTCCGGCGGGTCATCTGCAGCTGCCCGAAGTTCAACTTCCTTTTCCTGCCGGTTCTGGATGAGTTCCACCGGGACAAGCACAAGCGGCGATTGCAGCTGGTGCCCCTCCGAGTCGACCCAGTGAAGCCAGCCAAGCGCGGCGAACAACACCTGGATTCCCTGTTCGCGGTCGGCCAGGCGAGCGCGATCGGCTAGGCGCCGAGCGCTGGCGAACGCCTCGACCGCACGGTCATCCGCTTCCGGTTCGGGTGCGTCCGGCGCAAAGTTGCGCGCCCCAAAAGAGATCTCGCCCTCATCGACGATGAGGACATCCCACAGGTCGTCAGGCGCCGCGGGAAGAGCAAGCGTCGCCTTCGAAGTCCGGTAGTTAATGCCCCGGTTCCGGCGGGTAACATCCAGCAGGTCCCGCTTCCAGCGCTCGGCTTTGGCACGAAAGACCTCGGAGACCGGCGCCGCCGGTGGTGTGGAGGGCGAAGGGCCAGCCTGCGTGGCGCCGAGCGATTGAGCGGAACCCTGGGACTGTCCGGGCGCGGGAATGCGAAATCCGAAGTCGACTACTGGTTCCTTCCGTTCCTTTGGCACCCGCCGATGATATCAGCCGGAACGCCACCGCCACGCTGCAACTGAGATTGGTTCGATGACGATCAAGGGAAGGTTATCCAGGTCCATGGAGATGTATTGGGGATAGCGGCGCCGGAGCTGCTCCAGAGCCGTTGGTTCGGCATCCCCTCGGGGCAGCACCGTGGCCCGTCCATCGACACGCACCCAGGCGAGTCGAGTCCAGTCGTCGTCGTAGCGGTCGAAGAGCAGCGTGACCCGCTCGTCCCCGTCGATGTTCCTCAGCCGTGCAAGGTTCCGAGACGCCTTCGGCTTCTCGTCCACCGGAATAGAGAACTGGCCGCCCTGGAATGCATAGCAGGCCGGCACGAGGTGGGGCGATCCGTCGCTCCTGATGGTAGCCAGCCGGGCAACCCGAAGTTCCTCGATCAGCGCTAGCTGCCAGTCGGCGAATTCGTTCTCGGTCACGGCAGGATGGTAGTCCATGCTTTCGTCGGGAGTGCTGGATGGCCACGATTCTGTAGAGTGAAGCAGATGGCACGGGCAGTTCTCGCGGCGGACTTCGGCGGCACCCACCTGCGCTCTGCGATGGTCACCCGCGAGGGGGAAATCCTCTATCGCGAAGACCATCCCACCCAGACCGGTCTCAGCCCTCAGGGCGTCGTCGAACAAATCGTCGATTTGCTCGCCGGCACCGTCGAGAAGTCCGGCGTCACGCCCCAGGCGGCCTCGATCGCAACTGCCGGACTGATCAACGCCGACCAGGGGAAAGTCATCCTCGCGCCCAACATCCCCGGGTTTCGAAACCTCGTCCTGACGACTCCAGTGGCTGAACGTCTGGGCGTCCCGGCATTCATCGAAAACGATGCGAGCGCCGCGGCCCTCGGAGAATTCCGTTTCGGCGCGGGCCGCGGCACCCGGCACCTCCTCCATGCCACCCTCGGGACCGGTATCGGTGGTGGCATCGTCGTCGATGGCAAGCTCTACCGGGGCGCTGGCGGTCTCGCCGGCGAGATCGGGCACATCATCCTCAACCCGGCAGGCCCCAAGTGTAACTGCGGTTCCCGCGGCTGCCTCGAAGCCATGGTCAGCGGTGTCGCCTTCGCCGCCCGCGCCTCGAAGATCCTGGACGACGGAAAGTCCCCGATACTTCACGAAATCGTCGGCGACGGAAAGCCGACCGCCGCGCATCTCCACGAGGCGGCCACAAGAGGCGACACCATTTGCGAAGCCGAAATTCGCCATGGCGGCCATCTCCTCGGGCTCGGCCTGGGAAGCCTCGTCAACGTGCTGAACCCCGACGCGGTGACCCTCTCCGGCGGCCTGCTCGAAATGGGTGAAATGTTTCTCGGGCCGATGCACGAAGCGATGTATTCGCTGGCATACGGCCCGGCAGCTGGCACCCTCGTCCGCCTCAGCGAACTGAAGGACGACACGGGCCTCCTCGGCGCGGCCGCTGTAGCCTTCGAGCGGCTCGATACCTAGTTCAGTCGAGGGACGGCCGGGCGCGGTGTCGAAGCATCCCCAGGACCAGCGTCGAAGTACCCAGCAGCACGATTCCGGCGAAGTTGGATTCACCGTCATCGCCGGCCGTTGGTCGCTCCGGGGTGTTGCCGGCATCCGGCGGCAGTGGCGCCATGGCGACAAGCGGCGCCACGGCAAGGGGCCAGCCGCCAGTCTGTCCGTCGTCGCGCCATGAGTACGCCTCGGCGAACCAGTCGATCGGGCACCAGTCTGAAGGCAACCGGAACTGGACCTGGAAGTTCCCCGTGGCATCCGCATGCGTTTCCGGACGCGTGAAATGACCGTTGGCGTCCGGCTCCACCGGGTAGCTCAGGATGAGCTGCTGACCCGGTTGGAATCCCGTGCCGCGGAGCGTGGTGAGCGCGCCGCAACTGTTCCCGACGATCGTTGCGGTCATCTGCGGCCCCGTCTTGAGCGTGCCGGTAACCATCCTGGCAACCCGAAGGGCGTCCGCGTATTCAGACCCGGTCGAGTCCAGGCCCATATACAACGTCCCCCACTGGTACAACGATGCCGGGTCCCCGGGCCCGAGCCCGGCGACGATGAACTTGCCGAGGAACGTCTCGTCTCGTGCGAACTGCGGGCACATGACGGGTACGTCGCGGGGGACTTCTGCCGTAGCCTCGATACGGTCGCCGTTTGAGACCCCGCGGATGCCTCCGGTGACGTCGATCAGGATTTCGAAATGGCGGTAGATGCGGTCCGTGGACGACGTGTCTTCCTGGGCTGCGACGATTCGCCCCGCGAGGACGACATCCGAGTGCGCCACCTGCCAGTGAGCCGGCGGTCCGCTGCAAGCGAAGACCTGGTCGGGCGATGAGAGCCCCAGCAATACCGCTCCGGCAATAGCGAAGATACCCGCGACAGAGGAAGCCAGGACACGCCCCATATCCGCAACAACGCACGGGAGAGAAGAAAAGTTCCCCCTCGGAAGTGTGAGCTGCTTCACTTATGGCACGGGGCAACACCTAGGTTACAAAGCGCCGCTTTTTTTGCAGCGGGTTTACGGAGAATAAGGAAAATCCCGGTCGTTCGAGTCCGTCCGAGGCACTTACCGTCATAAGCGGTGGCCCTCGGGAGGATGTGTGAACCACAAACTCACCCGGGCACTCGGCGCGATCTTCATGCTGGGTGCCTTTGCGTGGACCGCCGCCGCGTCCCCGGCGGCAAGCGCGCTGAACAACTGCAATGTCGATGACCTCACCGTGGACGGCGAGGAGCAGGCATTCCTGCAACTCATCAATCAGTACCGCGCGGGCAAAGGCGCTGACGCTCTCTCGATCGATCCCGCGCTAACGCGGGCATCGACCTGGATGGCTTCGGATCTCGCGGGCCGAGGGGACTTCAGTCATACCGATTCGTCGGGCCGCAGCCCCTGGACGCGCATGCCTGATTGCGGCGTGGCCATCCCCGCCGGCGAAAACCTCGCCGCGGGAACCAACTATTCGGCAGCGCAGACTGCGCTGACCGCATGGATCAACTCACCATCGCATCGTGATGTGATGTTGGACAAAACGTTTAAGACCATCGGGATTTCGAGGGTCTACAGGGAGGGCTCTCGCTACGGCTGGTACTGGGTAACCGATTTCGGTTACGGCAATGGGAACACTACATCAGTGGCCACCACCACTCCCACGCCTGCACCGACGGCCGCTCCAGCGCCGAGGCCGGCTCAGCCCGCTCCGCCCACCCCCGAATCGCGGCTCCTTGGCATCCCGGCCGGGCTTTCCCTGGTCATGTGGGAAGGCGGCTACGTCTCGCCCGAAGAAGTCTTCGGCGGGCACGATAACGTGCAGATGGTATACGTGTTCGACCTCGGCACACAGACCTGGCTACGTTGGGGCGAAGGTCTGAACCCGGAAATCCGGACTCTCACGCAAATGCGGAACGGCGTGCAGTATTGGATCGTTGCGACCGGCGAAGCCTGGGTGCCGATGGACTGACCCGGACCCCGATCATCGGCAAGGGAGTCCGGCTGAGAGCCCTACAACTCCGCCAGCATCCACTCCTCCGCCAGCTTGATCACATCCGGGCCAATCTCAAAGTGCGTCCCCGGCAACCAGCGCAAGTCCTTGTCCGCCCCCGGCAGCGCGTTATACAGCGCCTCGGTTCGCTCTCGAGGGATCAACTGGTCCTGGAGCTTCCCGACCACTCGGACGGCCACCCCGGAGAGCCGCGCCACGTCCGAATCAGGCCCCTCCGCGCTGCCCACCAACCCGCCTTCCCCCACCAGGCAAAATGCCGCCGCCTTAAACCGTCCGTCCCGCGCCACCGCCGGGATTCCCAGCATGCTCCCCATCGAATAGCCAACGAAACCGATGCGAGACGTATCGACGGGAAACTTGGAAGGCAAGAGGTCCAACATTGTGGCTACCTCCGTTGCAAACTGCGCCCGAATCTCTGGGTACCTCTCCGGGTTCCGAAAAAGCGACATCGGGTCGGCCGTGGCCCGTTCTCCATGGAGTGGCGCGTCCAGACCCGCGCAAATCCATCCCCGGGAAGCCCACGAGCGTGCAACTTCTGCCACAAAATAGTCTTCCTTGCTCCCCATCCCCGGATGCTGGATGAGCACCAGGGGCATCGGTTCTGGGTGTTCCACAGGCAGGTAGAGCAACCCCGGAACATGCTCCTTCCCTTCGTGAAACCAGAATTGGACCTCGCGCAGGTTTCCCATTGCGATTTCGTGAGTTTCCAGAGCGTTTACCATGCAAATCAATCTAATCGGCTATGGTGCCCCTGTCACAGGCTTGACCTTAGAGCAGGCCGGACGAACGATTTCAACGACCGAACGCACGCCTAATCCGCCACGGGTGGAACGGGGGAACCAAACTTCGGGGCGAGTCCGCACCGGCTTTCTTCACAGGAAGAATTGCGAATGCGGAACGGCCATCTCCGGCCGTAGCCCGACAGCTAACCTCGTAGGCGTTGGAAGAACCTCAAGTTGAGGCCTCTTCTTATGGCCATTCTCGAGCGCCGATCCCCGTCGGACGCTGGTTCTAATCCAAGAGCGGCGCAAGTCTCACTCTCTGTCTACGCCTCTTCGAATTTGCGTGAGCGCCTCTGGAACATGCTTCCCCTTGCTGTTTCGTTGCTGCTCGCGAGCTTCGTCTTCTGGGGCCCCTTCTACGCGTCTTGGCCATTCGCGGTGCTCAGCACCGCATTCTTTGCCTACTGGCTGGTGCGCTCCTATTCCGTCGCAGTGGCCTGCATCGTCGGTCTGCGCCGGATTAAGAACTGGAGCACCATCGACTGGCGCCGGAAGTACGCCGCTTGGCGCGAAGCCAACCCCGGCACTGAGCGCTGGGAGTGGCCACGTCATCTCGTCATCATCCCCAACTACAAGGAAAGCGAAGAGGGCCTCTCTCGAACGCTCGATTCGCTTGCGAACCAGCGGAACGCTGGCCAGGTCGTCGTCGTCATGGCCATGGAAGCCCGCGAAGACGAGGCCCACGTTAAAGCTGAGCGCCTCATCACGGCCTATCGCAGCCGCTTCGCCGGTATGTTCGCCACGTTCCACCCCGCCGGCCTCCCCGGCGAGACTCCCGGCAAGGGCTCGAATGAGGCATGGGCCGCGCGCGAAGCCTTCATCCACCTCATCGAAGATGGCCGCGACGACATTCGCCGCTACTCCATCACCAGCTGCGATGCGGATGCGGTCTTCAACGAAGCCCACTTCAGCGCCCTGAACTACCTCTTCCTCACCGCGAAAGACCGCTACCGCACCTTCTGGCAGCCCACCATCTTCAACAGCAACAACATCTGGGATATCCCCGCACCCCTCCGCATCCCCGATGGTCTCTCCGGCATCAATCGCCTCTCCAACCTTCTCCTTCCCGGCAGCGTCCGCTTCCCCACATCCTGCTACTCCCTCAGCTGGCAGATGCTCAACGAAGTCGATTACTGGGACGAAGAGGTCATCCCCGAGGACTGGCACCTCTACCTCAAGTGTTCCTACACCCTCGGCGACCGCGTGAACGTCGAACCAATTTTCGTCCCGCTTGGCAACGACTGCGTGCTCACCGATAGCTACTGGAAGACGCTCCGCGCGCATTACGCCCAGAGCGTCCGCCACGCCTGGGGTGCAAGCGACATTCCCTACGCCTGGCGCGCCTCCCGCAACCCGGGCTCCCCGACGAGCTGGAAGCGCAAGCTCCTTCTCGCCACTTCGGTCACCAAGGTCCATGCCCTCTGGATGGCCCAGTGGTACATCGTCACCCTCGGCGTAGTCCTCCCGTCGAAAATGGCCGGGACCTTCGGCGCCCCGCTTCCCCATTGGTGGACCCATCGCTACGGCGTACCGGGAACCGGCTGGCACCCCGAACAGATCATTCACCCAACACACTGGCTCAATTTCGATAGCACTGGCCTCATCGAAGGCACCATGTGGTTGAACCTTCCCGGCATCCTCGTCGCGGTCTGTATCTTCCCGCTGTTCGTGATGGCCGCCGTCGAATACCGGCAACGGGGCCCGCGTCCGGCCTACGTTAGCCTGCCCAAGGCTATCGCCAGCTTCGCTGTTTGGCCCGCCATGGCGGTGATCACCTTCTTCTTCGCCTCCATGCCCGCCCTCCACGCCCAGTGGAAGCTCGCAAGCGGCCAGGGTCTCGTCTATCGCGTCGCCGAAAAAGGCTCCCGCACGACCTACAATCCGAGTCCGATTCCCGGCCTCTCACCGGTCTCGCCTGAAGCCGAAACCGTCCCGGCCGTCGGCGGGGGGCAATAGCCCGGAAGGCCGAGGCGTCCGCAACCGTCTGTTGAA
Source organism: Dehalococcoidia bacterium (assembly GCA_050247055.1). Lineage (GTDB taxonomy): Bacteria > Chloroflexota > Dehalococcoidia > Tepidiformales > Tepidiformaceae > Amarobacter. The sequence continues at coordinate 803,086 of JBFWUX010000002.1, read as the reverse complement.
AGCTCCACCTCTCGTCCCTTGAGAGGTGGAGTCAGCGCCGCCCCGAAACCGCCCCGAAGCTCAGGTACACGATCACCGCGATCGCTGCACCAAATCCGATGCCAAGCGCCGTATCATCCATCGCCACGCCAATCACTGGCGCCGCGATGAGCATCGCGATCACTCCGGCGATAAGAGCACTGTTTTCATTCATAACTCACTCCCGCTCTCAGGTTAGGTCGCCCGGCGCTGCCGCTGGGTTGCCGAACCGCAAACGTCCGCAGCCAGGTGCTTGCACCTCTCTATCGATGCCCGCCGTCCGCCCTCTCATGTATCGTTCCGCCACTACCACCGCGGGAAGGCAACGCACATGGCAACCGTTCAAACCAGCACCGGCCCCGTCGATTCCAACGACCTTGGCTTCACCCTCATGCATGAACACGTCCGCGTCGGCTGGGGCGCCATGTACCAGCAATACCCGGAAATGTTCGACCGCGAACACGAGCTCCAACGTGCCACCGAGCGCCTGAAGGCCGCTGTCGCCGCCGGCGTCAAAACAATCGTCGACCTCACGCCGATCGACCTCGGCCGCGATGTCACCCTCATCGCCGAAGCCTCCCGCCGGTCCGGCATGCAGATAATCGCCGCAACCGGCATCTACTACACCGCCCATCCCTTCCACTTCCAGGCTCGCCCGGATTCCGAAATGCAAGACCTCTTCGTCCGAGACATCACCGTCGGCGTCTCCACCACCGGCATCCGCGCCGGCGTCATCAAGTGCGCAACCGAACCCGAAATGCACCCCATGAACGAGCGCGTCCTCCGCAACTCCGCCCGCGCCGCCCGCGAAACTGGGGTGCCAATCTGCACCCACACCTACCCCGCCAACCGCACCGGCCTCGATCAGCAGCGTATCTTCAAAGAGGAAGGCCTCGACCTCGCCCGCACCGTCATTGGCCACTCCGATGACTCCGACGACATCTCCTACCTCGAACAGATCATCCAGAACGGCAGCTACTGCGGCATGGACCGCATCGGCCTCCAGCGTCCGCGCACCAGCGAGCAGCGCGCCGACATGGTCGCCGCTCTCGTCGCGAAGGGTTACGCCGACCGCATCACCCTCTCCCACGACTCCTGCTGCAACTTCCAATGGGCCCCCGAAGGCGCTCTCGATGAACGCGCCCCTACCTGGCGCCTCACCCACATCCCCCAGGATGTAATCCCAATGCTCCGCGAACGCGGCGTTACCGAAGACCAGGTCACCCAGATGACCGTCCTAAACCCTCGCCGCATCTTCGGGGGATGAGTGTCCGTCCTTCGATTGCGAGGCTAGGTGCCGCTGGTCACTGCCCCAGATACGCGGTTATAGAGCCATCCAGCGCATCGAGCAGTTCCGAAATGTCCATCGTATTTGCGAGTGGCAGGTCAATCGCGATTTGCACTGTCACAGCAACGTTGCTTCGGCTCCAGGCATAGGTTTCCAAGATCGTTGAATTGCGACCATCTGCCGAGCGAGCGACTGACGATCTTGCAGCTCCGGCGTTCGGAGCGTCCGTCGAAGGTTCGCGCTCCGAAACGACCAGTTGGACACCGCCAGAAGTCGTTGCTTCAGTGCAACGAGCATCATCATCAGCGCCATTTACCTCGCCAAACGCGGTGACATAGGCATTGGCGTCAACCGTCTGCTTAAGGGTGGAAAGGCTGACCTGAACATACCCAATTCCGTTTGAATTTCGGATTCGCGCTTCCCAGGCGCCCGTTCCGGTGAGCGTATTGGAGCGGAGCTCTTCCGCCGAATCCAATGCATGCTTGAATGTCACACAAGACGGTTCCGAAAAATCATATATTCGGGTGCTTAATGTAGGAAATTGTGCTGTCTTGGAGTCCCATCCATCGACGAAGCGACCGAGGTTCGCATCTTCAATAATTTCGCCGAGCGCCTCCGTTCCGGTCTCGGCTGGAATCGAGGTTCTTCGGTGATCCGTCCCCGAGCACCCGCCCGAAATGACGATCAGGATGGCGCCGACCCAGACCCAGTATTTTGCGTGCACATCGGTACTATCGGCCGGGGCTTAACACTCAGCACATCCTCCTCCTTCGGTCCTTCCTCTAAGGGTTCTCCCGCAACCCGCCGTCCACCCCAAACACCCACTCGTCCACCTGGGCGGGACATAAATCTCCGTTCACTACCCCCCGAAATCTCTCCCGGACTCGCCCTGTCCACCGTCCGTCCACCCTGTGTTTCCGCTCCCTCCACCCGGTTTACCAAACCGCTCCCAAACCGCTCCCCTTCGCCACCCTTTTGTCCCGTCTGGCCACGCGATAAACACGCTGAGACCACCGCCACACAGTGTGGCAAGGGCGCCGGGAAACTCGGAGTGCCCGGAAGTAAAGAGGAGCAACAACCATGTCTTCAATCGTCACCAACGTCGCCGCCCTCAACGGCCAGCGCAACCTCAACGGCACCAGCATGAAAATGGGCAAGGTGCTCGAGAAGCTCTCCAGCGGCTACCGCATCAACCGCGCCGCCGACGACGCAGCCGGCCTCGGCATCTCCGAGAAGATGCGCGCCCAGATCCGCGGCAACAGCCAGGCCATCCGCAACGCCCAGGACGGCATCTCGATGATCCAGACCGCTGAAGGCGCGATGGACGAAGTCCACGGCATCCTCCAGCGTATGCGCGAACTGGGCGTCCAGGCCGCGAACGACACCTACGATTCCGCCGCCCGCACCTCGATCGGCACAGAACTCGTGCAGCTCCGCTCGGAAATCGACCGGATCGCCAACGCCACCAGCTTCAACGGCCAGAACCTCCTGACCGGCACCCTCACCGGCGCACTGGGCGGCGCCACCGCCACCGACCTCGTCGTCAACGACGCCGTCGCCGGTGCCATCGCCTCCAACATCCAGGTGGCTGGCGCCAAGGCTGGCACCTACACCTTCACCTACGACAATGTCGCCGACGTTCTCACCCTCACCAACGGCTCGGGCATCGCCCAGAACATCTCCCTCGGCGCCATCGCCGCCAACGGCACAACGGTGTTGGACTTCAGCCAGCACGGCATCAAGATCACGTTGAACAGCTCGGCCGGTGATACCGCCGACAATATCGGCGCCGCTCTCGCCGCCGCCGCCAACGACACGCTGGTCGTGACGGGCACCGGCTCGGCCGCCCTCCAGGTCGGCGCGAACACCACCGCCTACGACACCATGAACATCTCGTTCAACGACGTCCGCGCGACGGCCGCGACCGGCCTCAACCTCACCACCGGTGGTGGTGTGGACTGGACAGACTCGTCGACGATCGTGGCCTCGAACACGGCCGCCCAGGCGTTCATCAACCAGATCGACACGAGCATCACCACGCTCAACACCCGCCGCTCCGACCTCGGTGCCGCGCAGAACCGCCTCGAGCACACCGTGAACAGCCTCGGTGTCAGCGTCGAGAACCTGACCGCTTCCGAGAGCCGCATCCGCGACGCGGACATTGCCGAACTCTCGACCCAGATGGTCAGCAACCAGATCCTCCAGCAGGCCGGCACCGCCGTCCTCGGGCAGGCCAACCAGGCCTCCCAGGCGGTCCTCAGCCTCCTCCGCGGTTAATACGTAGTCGTCGCCTAAAATTGGGGCCCGGCAGAAATGCCGGGCCTCATTCTTTGTCACCAACCTCCCGTGCTAGGCTTTGTTCGTGCCCCGCCCTTCGGAAATGAAAGCCTTCTACGACGGCTGGGCCGAACAGCACCGTCGCATCGTCGAAACCCTCCGCCCGCTCACCCCCGAACAGGTCCAATTTCGTCCGTCTCCCGATGAGTGGGCCATCTGGATGCTCGCCTCCAATATGGCCGGCGGCCGGCTCTATTGGCTCTGTTTCATGCTCGGTGAGGATTCACTCGGCATTTCCATGGAAGACTGGAGTGGCTGGGAAGACACCCCCGACAATCCCCGCACCGCCGCCGAGCTCGTCGAAGCATTTGAACGGACATGGGCCATCGCCGAACACTGTCTCGACCGTTGGACCCTCTCCGACCTCAACGTCGAGGTCACCAAAAACAACTGGTGGGGCCAACCGGTCACCATCAGCCCGGCCTGGGTCCTCTGGCGCATCATGTCCCACGAAGCCCACCACGGCAGCGAAATCGCCCTCATCCTCCGCATGCACAACCTCCCCACCCAGATCGCCGGCTAATCGAATTCTGACCGCGGGATCCGAGAGAACCGCGCACGCCAGTAAGCGGATGTTCACTCCCGCCGCATGTTTCCCACCTCACCACACGGCCCAGGCCAACAAAAACCCTTTCTCCCGTCGCGGGAGAAGGGCAGGCATGAGGAGAACCGCCCTCCATTCCCTCGTCCCCTCCGTGCCTTTGTGTCTCCGTGGTGACGCCAGTCCCGGTTGGATCCCCGTCCACCAACCAGCCCCCTCAAGACTCTCCCCTTTCAACCCGAAGATTAGGTAAGTCCCCGAAAGGAAACGGCCATGGCCGACCTTAGACTGGCAGCAACTCAGCACGTTTCCGTCGCCGCTTCTTCCGTCGCGGCCGATGGCCGCGGGCATCACGGTGCCTACCAGCAACCGAAGCGCAAGCGCTCAGCACGCGAGCGGCTCGTTGCGATGCTGGCGCCGAATCGAGAACCGGAGAGCTGCGAAGTGGACTACGTCGTGGATGCCCAGGGGATGATGGTCGCCGTCCTCGTCCGCGATGTCTTGAACGGGGAGCTGATCGCCCGAATCAATGCTGAGGACCTGGGCCAGCTGGGCGCCGATGAGGCCGCCGGCGGCTTGCTCCTCGAGCGAAGGGGATAGCTCATGTCTGATCCAGTCCGAATTGGCGGATTCTATTCAACCTTCGATACCGAAGCAGTCATCACTCAGCTGACCAACATCCGCATGGGCGCGGTCACGCAGCTACAAATCAAGGACGCCAAGGCCGCCGCTAAGAAGGGCGCCATCGCCGGCGTCCAGGCCGCCGTCAGCTCGCTGCTCACCAAGCTCAATGCCCTGGCAAACGTCAGCTCGGTCAGCGGCAAAACCGCGACCAGCAGCGGTACCGCCGTGTCCGCCGCCACCACGCCGTCTTCACTCCTCGGCGCGTTCACAGTCGATGTCACCAAGCTCGCAACCGCGTCGAAGCTCCAGGGCGGCCAGATCGCGGGCGCCATCAACTCCGCCGTCTCGATGAACGCCTCGAACTTCGGTTCTGTCCCGACCTACGGTTCCTACACAGTCTCCACCGCCACCGGCGGAGCGAAGACCTTCGGCATCGGCGGCGGGAATGTTCAGTCCGCGGCCTTGCTGAATGCCACGAACATCCAGGCGCCAGTCACCAGCGGCACCTTCACCATCACCACCGCCACCGGCGGCTCTGCCACCCTCAACGTCGACATCGCAACCCAGTCTCTCGATGACATCGTCAACTCGATTAATGGCGCTGGCATCGGCGTCACTGCCACGATCACCAACGATCAGTACGGCCACGCGAACCAGTTGACGCTCGATTCCACCCAGGGCGACATCACCTTCGGTGCCCCCACCGATACCTCGAACTTCCTCTCTGCAACCAACCTGCTCGCAGCCGAGGGCACCACCACAAAGGTCAGCAGCGCTGCGTTCACGAACATGATGTCGCTCGATGAAGTGCTCGCCGACCTGAATGGCAGCGGGATTGGCATCACCGCCAGCATCACCAACGACTCCCTGGGCCGCCCGAACATCATTTCCGTCACTTCTTCCCAGGGGAACATCAGCTTCGGCAACGGTGCCGATACGTCGAACTTCCTCTCGGCAACGGGTCTCATCACTTCGGCCACAGGGAGCACACGTTCGAGTGCCAGCCCACTCTCCCGCGTGAGTCAATCGGCGTTGCTCCAGGACCTCAGCTTCAATGGTGGCGCGTTGGCCGCCGGCGCCCATTCCATAGTTATCAACGGGATCAGCATCGACTACGACACCTCGAGCGATTCGCTCACCGATGTCATCAACCGGATAAACGCGAGCGATGCCGGCGTTACTGCCCGTTACGACTCGGTCTCCGACACGTTTAAGCTCCAGAACGCGAAGACTGGGCCACTTTCCATCACCGTCGCCGATGACGGTACCGGCGGCGACCTTGCCGCCAAACTCGGGCTCCTCTCCGCCACCTTCACGGCCGGGGACAACGCCGAATATTCAATTGATGGCGGGCCAACCCAGGCCTCGGCCAGTAGCACAATCAGCTACAACGGAGTCGGAGTCACCCTCAACGCTTTGACCAGCGGCACACCGGTGACCGTCACGGTTGCGCAGGACTCAGCCTCCGCCTCCAACGCCATCAAGGGCTTTGTCACCGAATTCAACAAGGTCCTGTCTACCATCGATGCCGCTACGAAGGCCGACGGCTCCAAGGAAAACAACACCTCCGGCCCTCTCAGCGGCGATGCGAGTCTTCGCCAGCTGAAGTCCGAACTTCGCTCCATCGTCACGAGCATGGGCGTCAACATCAACGGCAGCTTCACCACCTTGAACCAGATCGGGCTCTCCTTCGGCGCAGTCGGGTCTGCCATCGGCTCCACGAAGGAGTTGCAGTTCGACGAAGCGAAATTCAAGACGGCCCTCTCGGAGGATCCTGCCGGCACCCAGGCCCTCCTCAGCGCGCTCACCCTCTCTGCGTCCCTTCAGCCTGGAGGCACCGGGTCTGTGAGCGGGCTGACCGGCACCTTCACCGGCTCTCAGTCCGGCACGTACAAAATCGAAGACGACGGGCTCGGCAATCTCACATCAACGTTCACGCCATCGAACGGTGGCCCCAGCACAAGTGTCTCCGCCACCGTCGTCGCCGGAGGGTCAACCTCGCTCCTGATTCCGGGAATGATTGTGAGCGTCGGCCCCACGCTCCAGGCCGGGACCAACGTCGTCAGCGTCTCCGCTTCCAGCCAGAGCGTCATTCAGCGACTCAAGCAGTTCGCCGAAGTGCAGGCGGGAGCGGGTGGAGTACTCCAAAAGCGCCAGGATGCCTTCCAGAACATCCAGACCGATATCGCCAAGCGCATCGAAGAGGTTCAGGACCACATCACCGCCGAGATGGAGACCCTGCGCAAGAAATTCGCGGCGATGGAGCGCGCCCAGGCGAATGCTCAGTCCATCATCAGCACCTTGCAGGCCACGACCGCCAAAATCAGCAGCGGCAGTAGCAACAACAACTAGCAAACGCGTCGGGAATTTCCCGGATGTCTAACCTCGGCGTCTCTGCCGAATCATCTATCGAGCCACCTCGCTTCCGCGAAGGAGAAACGTTCAGAGCATGACCACCAACCCGTACGCAGCCTATCGAACCGTCGAAACCACCACGGCGGATCCGGTGACCCTCACCTCCATGCTCTACGATGGGTGCGTCAAGGCCCTCAAAAAGGCCGCCCTCCATTTCGAAAACGGTAACCGTCCCGGGTTCAACGATGAGACCAATCGCGCCTACCTCATCATTGGCGAACTGCTCTCTACGCTTGATATGAGCCAGGGAGAAATTTCCGCGAACCTCGCCGAAATCTATACCTACTGCATGCGTCTCATCGTCGAATCGTCCTTCGGCGACCTCGAACGCCTCGCCGAGTGTGAGCGTCACATCAGCACCATCGGCACTGCCTGGAAGGTTGCCACAGCCGACCTCAAGGCGAGCCGCGCCCCCGCGCGCAATGGCGCCGAAGCGGCCGCCTGATCGTGTCCGACGCACTGATCGAAGCAGCGCTCGCAATCTCACGGGATCGCCACAACGCAATCCGCCAGGGCGATCTGGAAGCCTACGCCTCCCTCGAAGAGCAACTGGCAACCATCTGCTCCGAAGTTGCTGCTCAAGAACTCACCGAAGCCGATATCCCGGTCCTCGATGAGCTCATCGGTATCGAGACCCAGTCCCGTGCCATCCTCCAGGACCTCATGGACGAGACCTCCGGCCGCCTCGATTCCTTGCGCCACGGTTCAACCGCCAATGGAGCCTACCTCCGCGCCGAAAGACTCTCCGTAAACCGCCGGTAACACCGCGTCGCCTCCTCCGTAATCTCCTTCACCGTTCCTCGATTTGTCACCGTTTGGACATCTCCCCGCGCCTGACCGGCGCCCCCAAAGCAGTCAAGATCGGCTCCGAACTGCCGACACTCACCACACAACATCGGCACTCCCGGTGGTGTGAACTGGAGTCGTACATGTCCGCCACTCCGGCCGCTCGCAAGCCCTCCTCATCGACGCTCCTCGCCGGTGCGTTTGTGCTTGCTGCCGCCGCTATCGCATGGTTCGGCATGAACGGCGACGCTCCCGGCCCTCGCGACTTGCCCATCGTCACCGCTGCCGCCGCCGAGCGCCCCACGCCCGATTCGGCCGTCGCCGGCGTCTCCATGGGCGGCCTACCGACGCGCATTGTCGTGCCATCCGCCGGGGTCGATACGCCTATCTCCGAAGTCGGCATCGTCAACGACGGGGGTCGAGCCGTCTGGGAGACCGCCTGGCGTGCCGCCGGCCATCATTTCGATTCCGCCATGCCCGGTCAGCTTGGCAACATGGTCATCACAGGCCACGTCTCCGTCGCGGACCGTTCGAACGTCGCTGTCTTCCATTCGCTCGATGGCGTCAGCGAAGGTGACCTCGTCGAGGTCTTCTCCGGCGATGACATGTACACCTACCGCATCGACAAGGTGATGGTCGTAGCGCCCGGCTCCGTGAAGCTCCTGCGCTCCGACTCCACCGCCACGGTGACCCTCATCACCTGCACCAAAGACCTGAAGAACCGCCTTGTGGTCGTCGGGACACTGGCATCATGAACACGTTGAATGCCTCTTGCCTTCGCGGCTACTATGAACTTGGACTTGGAGGATGTGAGCTATGGCAGGAGTGAAGAAGACTTCCGCAGCCAATGCGACGGGTGGTGTGATCTACGACTTCTCCCGCGCCCGTGGTGGCGTCGTCCCCGCTGAGCGCGTCGATCGCTCCGATTCCGCCGGCATCACCGGCGAAGCCCGCGAACTCGCCTCGGCCCTCGAAGTCGTCACCGAATCCGAGGAAGTCCGCGCCGAACGCGTCATGGCCCTCAAGGCCCAGATCGCCAACGGCACCTACAACCCGGACCCCCGCGAAATCGCCAAGAAGCTAGTAGAACGCGGCTTCTAACTTTCCTCTTTCCTCTTTCCTCTTTCCTCTCAACTGGGGCTTTCCCGTCCGCAAACCTTCCGCCCCGATCTGGGGAATGCCCCGATACAAAGCCTCTCTCCCGCCGCCTACTCTGAATCTGGAAGCGGTTGCTGGGTAGTGTGGTCCCATCGGCTCCATACGCGCGGCGAACCCTCCATCGGAGTACGCCTTGCCTACCGTCCTTGCGATTGCCCCGGGCATCCCTCCGGCTCTCACCGGCCGCTCGCTCTTCGGCGATCGTCTCACCGTCGAGATCGCCAGCGACCCCGAGCCCTGGCTCGAATCCGCCGCCGAAACCACCTTCGATCTCCTCGCCCTCAGCGACATGTCCGTCGATGACCAGCAGGAGCTTGTCTCCGCCTTCCACGCCCACCGCCGCTGGCGCCTCGCCCCGGTGCTCTACGTCGTCTCGCCCGAAGCCAAAGGCCTCGCCATCCCCGCCACCTTCCGCCCCGAGATCGACGGCCTCATCCGCGGCACCCTCGAATCGCCCACCGTCGCCAAGCGCATGCTCGAACTCGCCCGCGAAGGCACCAGCACCGCCGACCTCGTCGTCGCGGGCGCCTTCGAACTCGACCCCGTCCGCGGCAAGCTTCGCCTCTCCGAACTCGAGATCACCCTCACCGAACGCGAAGCCGAGATCCTCGGCATCCTCCTCGCCCAGCCCAACCGCACCGTCTCCGCCAACGAGATCATCGAACGCGGCTGGGGCGCCGATGCCGACGCCCGCTACCTCCAGATCCTCCGCCGCCACGTCTCCAACATCCGCCGCAAGCTCCAGCGCACCGAAGCCGCTCGCTCCGTCCGCACCGTTCGCGGCTCCGGCTACCGCTTCGACGTCAAACTCGCCAGCTAACCCTTTAGGCTCCCCTTCGCCCAAGCCTGGGAGAAGGGGCCGGGGGATGAGGGCCTAAGCCAGCCGACCCGCCGCCGCCTCCACGCCCGCGCGCACATCCGCCTTGAACCCCTGCTCGCGCAGGATGTTGCCCAGGCTGCGAAGCGCCAGCAGCACGTTCCCCGCGTTGCTCGATTCCCCCATCAGCCCGATGCGCCACACCTTCGCCCGAAGGTCCCCCAGCCCGCCCCCGAACTCGATGCCGTGCCGCTTCAGCAGCGCGCCACGCACCTCCGCGTCGTTCACACCCTCCGGGATGCGTACCGTCGTCAGAACCGGCAGCCGGTAGCCCTCGTCCGCGTGCAGCGCCAGCCCCATCGCTTCGAGGCCCGCCTGCAGCGCGCGGCCATTCTGCTCGTGACGCGCCCAGCGGTTCTCAAGGCCCTCATCGAGCACCAGCGCCAGCGCCTCGTGCAGCGCGTACACCATCGAGATAGGCGCCGTGTGGTGATACGCCCGACGCTCGTCCCAGTACGCCTCCAGCAGCGAAAGGTCCAGGTACCAGCTGTTGCACGGCACCTCGCGTGACTTCACCGCATCCCACGCCGCCGGCGACATCGTCAGCGGCGCCATCCCGGGAGGCGCGCTCAGGCACTTTTGCGTGCCCGAATACACCGCATCCGCGCCCCACGCGTCCACCGTCACCGGCACCCCGCCCAGCGAAGTCACGCAGTCCACCAGCAGCAGCGCGCCGGCATCCTTCGCCACCTTCGAGAACGGCTCGATAGGCGTCTGCACGCCCGTCGAAGTCTCTGCGTGCACCAGGCCCACCAGCTTCACGTTGCCCGCGGCCTTCACCGCCGCCTCCACCCCCGCGAGGTCCGTCGGCGAACCCCACGGCGCTTGCACGCGAGTCACCTCGCCGCCCGCACGTTCGGCCATCACCGCGATACGCTCGCCGAAATACCCGCAGATGCCGACGACCACCTTGTCGCCCGGCTCCACCAGGTTCATCACCGCCGCTTCCATGCCGCTCGTGCCCGTCCCGGGCGTCGCCAGCGTGATGCGGTTCGAAGTGCCCATTACCTGCCGCAGCATCTCGTTGCAGTCATCCATGATGCGCAGGAACTCGGGGTCCAGGTGCCCGAGGATAGGCGCATTCATCGCTCGCAAAACGCGCGGGTGAGCGCCACTCGGGCCGGGGCCCATCAGGACGCGAGTCGGGGGGTTGAAGGAAGGGGTGGAAGGCATGGGAGGTAGTCTAAGCCGCACCGCCACTGGAGTCGCGGGGCTCGGTCCCCGCTAACCCACCACGCCGGTGGCCGTTCGCCGCCTCATTGCTCATCGCTCATTGCTCATTGCCCCTCTGGCCAGCGTCGATCACCCCACCCGCTCGCCAACAGTGGTGCTCCCGCGCCGGAAACTCCCCGCCCCCCGGCCGGCTGGCCCTCACCCCTTCCCCCCTCTTTCCTCTTTGCTCTTTGCTCTTTGCTCTTTCCTCTCGTCGGGAACCGCGCACGGCAGTAAGCGGATGTTCACCCCACCAATCAGCCGCCGTCGCCGTCATCCACCGGAGTCGCGGGGCTCGGCCCCCGCTTACCCACCACGCACTTCCGCCAATCCAAAATCCAAAATCCCCAATCCAAAATCAAGTCGCCCCACCCACCACGACCGCCATGGAACCGCGCACGGCAGTAAGCGGATGGTGATTCACCCCACTGCCTCCTCGCTTCCGGCAACGGCCCCCCCAATCCCCAACCGCGAACCGCCACCACGGCCAAAACCCAGGCGCGACTGGCAAGGAGCGCTACACCCTCACCCCAGACCACAACCGCTCCCACATCACCCCACCGCTCGCCAACCCACGATCCCTTCTCCCGTCGCGGGAGAAGGGGCAGGGGATGAGGGACCACCCGCTCGCCAACAGTGGTGCTCCCGCGCTGGAAACTTCCGGACCCCCGGCCCGCGACGCCCCTCACCCCCTGCGCCCCCTCTCCCGATTCCGCTGCGCTGCACGGGCGAGGGGGAGATGAAGTGCCAAGTGATCTTGACTCCCCTCTCCTGCGACCAATCCTTCCCGCGAAGGAGGAGAGGGGCCGGGGGTGAGGGCTATTCCGCCGGCAACCCCTCAATCGCCGCCCCAAGCACCGCGAGCGCACCCTCCAGATCCCTCTCCACCAGATCCGCCGGAATCCTCACGAACCGGATGCCCCGTTCCTCGATCTCCGACTGGCGCAGCCGATCCGACTCCGCCTGTTCTCTGTCGAGGTGGATGCCGCGATCGACTTCGACGGCCAGCCGCAGTTCGTGACAGTAAAAGTCGAGGACAAACCGCCCGACGGCGTGCGGTCGGCGGAACTTCAGCCCTCGAAACCGTCGATCTCGCAGCGCTTCCCACAACACCGACTCCAAAGTCGTCATCGGCCGCCGCAAGCTCCGCCCCGCCGGGATGTTGTGCAGGTATTGCCTCGGCCCGGGGTCGTCGCGCGGGGAGATACCCCGTCGCTAGCCGTTACTGCCGCTGGATGACGCACGTTGGCGACTCAGTGTCTACCACGACCCGCACCAGCGAACGCCCGCCAAGCTATCGGTTAAGTCTAAACGCCGTTGGAGCAGGAGTATTTGAGCGGTTTAGAGTTCGAAGAGCGCGCTGATCCACCGCGCGATAGGTTGGGCCCCAGCGGCCGTCCCGTCTAAGTACCCGTTTCGAACCGCGGCTCCGGGAGGAGTTCCGGGCGTAGCTTGCCACGCCAGCCAGGTTCGCAGATGCGCCTTGGGTCGGGCAACCGGCTTAAATTTACGGTCAACTTTCTCCGCTTGAGCGGTCGCTTCAATCGCCGCATCCCAAAGCAGGTCTCCGTTCGGAATAAGCGTCGCAGCGAAGTTTTCAAGAAACCCAGGGGATGAATTATCCGGCATCATCCACAGGCCAAAAGTTGGGCTAGACGCTCCGCCCAAAACCAGGCCATCCGCTGGCAGGGTTGCCGGTACGCCGGTAAAGCCTGCCTTCTCCAAGGAGCCCCTGACGGTATTCCATCGTGTCTTGGGTTGACTATCCGCGTCCAACACGACACCGACAATGTCCCCGGGGCGGGCTTTCAAGCGAATTGGAAGACCTGAAAGAATTTGTTCGACCCCGCCGACGAGATCGAATTGCACGTCGGCGGGAATCTCGACACCGTTGGCACGGCAGACGTGCTTTACCAACTCTGAGTCATCTCGCCCTTCGAAGACTAGCGTTCTTGGCACTTCGCCAACCCTAGCGTATCTCGAGTCGTTGAGCGCTCACAACCGAAAGCTCATCCTCGTCGTACTCAACCGCCCGAATAGTTCCTTCGTTCGACTTTTCGAGGCGGACGACATAGCCTTTCTCTGGTGACTGAGTCGCTACCGCTATGAAGGCGCGAATACAGTCCTCACTGTGTGTAGTCGCAACGATTTGGATGTTCAACCGGGTTGCAACCTTCAGCACAAAATCCCAAAGTTCCGACTGGGTTTCGTAGAAGATACCGTTCTCAAACTCGTCGATCAGAAGTATACCGTCTTGGGAATTGACGAGCGAGAGAGCGATCGATAGTAGGCGATTCATACCGTCCCCAAGTGATCGAAGAGGAACAGGAGTTGACGATCCTTGAATCTTGGCCATTGCAGATCTACTTCGCGGGGCATCCTCAACCAATGAAATTCTCTCTAAGTTTGGGAGGATCATCCGAAGTGCGTTAATTATCTCGTCTTCTAGTTCAGTAAGTGCGACGGCATCCCAAAGTGTTGCCACCCGTTCCTTCTCGATGCCTGTCGCGCCCACGAATACTGCCCCAATGTTTTCGAAGCCGGGAATTCTTGGTGACGGAGCTCGCGGACTATCTAGAGGTCGCAAGTATGAAGAGCGACCGAACCTGATTTGAAGTGCTTTTTCGAGAATCTCATCGTCTCTCGGATCTTGAATAACGCGCCGAGTAAATCCGCGTTCTTCGTCGAAGATTTCCCTATACCAAACACGGGAAAGCCGCAGCGTTCTACTGGCAGCCCTGAAAGGCCCTAGTTCAATCGTTGCTGCCTGAGATAACGTTGGCCTGCCATTGAACAAGCTCTCGAATGCGACTGTTCGACGGTCGGGATCTTGCGGACGTCCGCGCGGCAGCACGTATTCATCATGGCCAGCCAAGATCTCGGTGAGCGTCGCCGGGCCGCCCCTACTGGCATAGACGCGGAGTGCTTCAAGGACCGTTGTCTTTCCGACCCCGTTTTTACCGATCAGAAGTGTTGCTCGACCAAGCCGAGGTATCACAAGTTGCGGAATTCCCCGGAAACCTTTGATAGAAAACGAATCTAAAAGCATCGCGCCACAACCGTACGGCTTCCTTCTCTCCAAATCTACTAGGAAGTCCCAGCTCAGCTAGATCTTACGCCCCCCGGCGCCATCACCCCCTTTCACCTCCACCCCTCCCCGCCCCAACCTCCCCTAATGACCACCTCCCGCTCCCTCGCCTCCCTCGCCCACCAGCTCCAGCGCGCCGTCCCCAAACACTTCGCCCACCAGTTCGACGCCGACGCCTTCCTCAACGGCACACCCCCATCCGGCGCCACCTCCCCCCAGCCCCCCGCGCCCCAACCCACCGCTGAACAGCATCCCGACCTCCTCGAACGCCTCTGGATCGACCTCGGCTGGCTCCAGCCCGGCCAACCCCTCCACCAGGCCAACATCCCCCAGGAAATCCTCGAAACCCAGCCCGGAATCGCCAGCGTCATCCAACACGCCCGCCGCAAACACGGCCTCTCCCCCGAACCACACGCCACCCCCGCCGCAATTCGCAGTTCGCAATTCGAGCTTCCCCCACCCCCGTCCGCTTCCCCAACCGCAATTCGCAGTTCGCAATTCGAAATCTCCCCGGGCCCCGGGCACCAGGCACCGGGCACTCCAAACCCGACAGGGTTTGTCAGTACACTCGAATCTGAACCCCCGAACATACTCGAATCTAAAACGGCACAACCCGAAACGAAAAAACCACGCCGCCGCACCCACTGCCGCGGCCTCACCAAGACCGGCGACCCCTGCTACGCCTACCGCATGAAGGCCGGCGACCTCTGCGCCTTCCACAACGCCAAAGTCATCAACGAACAGCAGTGGGACCAGGCCGCCCAACAGTTCGAACCCGAAGCCATCGCCTCCGCCAAAGAAGCCGTCGTCGACCTCGAACTCCTCCCCGTCCAGCTCAACGACAACGCCAGCCTCCTCGCCTTCACCGAAGGCATCATCCGCCTGGAGCTCGCCGGCACCCTCCCGCCCAGCACCAGCCGGCGCATCGCCAGCTACCTTCGCATCGCCCAGCGCACCCTCCCCTCAGATTCGGAATCGCGCCTCGAACCCTCCCCCGCCGACCACCAGGGCCGAGTCCTCCAGTTCGTCCACGCCGCCCCCCACGTCCGCACCCGCCTCGATGGCCAGGACCTCCGCCACCAGGACAGCCAGGTCGCCCTCGCCCAGCGCAAACGCGAAGCCATCCTCCAGACCAACCACCGCTACGCCCAGCTCCAACCCCAGCGCAGCTCCCGCCTCCCCGCCCTCCGCTCCCTCGTCCGCTACTGACGCAAAGAACCGCGCACGTCAGTAAGCGGATGGTGGCCCCACCGTGCGCTAATGCCCCCAACCCAAGGCGCGACTGACGAGGAGCGCTACACCCTCACCCCGACAACGGTCGTGCCCTAATCCTTCACACGTTCCGCCAGCACACGATCCCTTCTCCCGTCGCGAGAGAAGGGGCAGGGATGAGGGGAAACCGCCGGTCGCACGCCAACATCCCAGCGCTCCTTGTCAGTCGCGCCTTGGGTTGTCGTGGTGGTGCGCACGGCTAACCGCGAACGGCCAACGGCTAACGGTTACCCCGCCTGCTCGGCCAGCTGCTTCATCATTTGCGCCGCGGCGGCGCCCTGTGCCCCCATCGGGACGACGAGCCGGTGCACGCCGAGGTCCCGGTGCGCCTTGATCGCCTCAGCCCCGCCCTGGCCGGGCCACATCGCCGAAATCTCGATCTCGTCGGGGTTGCGTCCGAGGGCTTCGCACGTCTTCCGAAGCTCCGCGAGCATGCCCGGCAACTCGGCGAGGCCGCCCGGCACGTACCAGCCGTTCCCGTACTTCGCGATGCGCTCGTAGACCTTGCCCTTGCTCCCGCCGATGACCACGGGGAACGGGTTCTGCGCAGGTAGCGGGTAGCTCTTGAAGCCGTGCCAGCTCAGGAATTCGCTCTCGTGTTCGACGACCTCGCCCGACCACACCTTGCGCATCGCCTGGATGTAGTCGTCGAAGCGCGCGCCGCGCCGCTCGAACGGCGTGCCCATGGCATCGAACTCCTCGCGCAACCAGCCGATGCCGACGCCCAGCATGAACCGCCCGTTCGAGACGAAGTCCAGGCTCGCGGTCTGCTTCGCCAGCAGCAGCGGATTCGTCTGCGAAAGGATGTTGACGCCCGTCCCCAGCCGGATCTTCGACGTCCTGGCGGCCACGGCCGTCAATGCGATGAGCGGGTCGACGAAGTTCGTCTCCGGTGTCGCGCCCATCTTCCCTGAGGCCGAATACGGGTACTTCGATTCGTACTCCACGGGCACGATGGCGTGCTCGAACGTCCAGACCGATTCGAACCCGGCCTCTTCGGCTGTCGCAGCCGTCTCGACAATCTGTTCGGCGGAGCGAACTCCGATGTTGATGGGGATAAGTCCGAGCTTCATCTGTCCCTCCGCTGCGCGCCTCAGCGCCCGGCGACTATAGCGGCGATGGGGCGTTGCCCGCCAACGCAAGAGCCGGGCTTCGTCGAACGAAGCCCGGCTCTCTGGGAGTTCTCGGGTCAGCCCCTACCAGGCGGCCATCTTCTTCTGCAGGTTCCGGTCCAGCGCGTCGAGGAACTCCTCGGTGCTCAGGAACGGCGCGTCCGGCGCCACCAGCAGCGCGAGGTCCTTCGTCATCTCGCCACTCTCCACCGTCTCCACGCACACTGCTTCGAGCGTCTCGGCGAACTTCGCCACTTCCGGCGTGCCATCCAGCTTCGCCCGGAACGAGAGTCCGCGCGTCCACGCGAAGATCGAGGCGATCGGGTTTGTCGAGGTCTTCTCGCCGCGCTGGTGGGCGCGATAGTGGCGAGTGACCGTGCCGTGGGCCGCCTCGGCTTCGCACGTCTTGCCGTCGGGAGTCATCAGCACCGAAGTCATCAGCCCAAGCGAGCCGAAGCCCTGCGCGACCGTGTCGCTCTGCACGTCGCCGTCATAGTTCTTGCAGGCCCAGACGTAGCCGCCCTCCCACTTCATCGCCGCCGCCACCATGTCGTCGATGAGCCGATGCTCATAGGTCAGGCCCGCCGCTTTGAAGTCGGCCGCGAACTCGTTGTCGAACACTTCCTGGAAGAGGTCTTTGAAGCGCCCGTCGTACGCCTTGAGGATCGTGTTCTTCGTCGAAAGGTAAACCGGGTAGCCGCGGTCAAGGCCGTACCTCATCGAAGCGCGGGCGAAATCGCGGATGGAGTCGTCGAAGTTGTACATGCCCATGGCGACGCCCGAGCCGGGGAACTTCGCCACCTCGAGGTTGATCGGCTCGCCGCCGCCTTCGGGGACGAAGTTGATCGTCACGGTCCCCGGACCTGGGACGCGGAAGTCGGTGGCCTTGTACTGGTCGCCGTGGGCATGGCGCCCGATGACGATCGGCTTCGTCCAGCCCGGCACCAGCCGCGGGATGTTCGAGCAAATGATCGGCTCGCGGAACACCACCCCGCCGAGGATGTTTCGAATCGTCCCGTTCGGCGATTTCCACATCGACTTCAGCTTGAATTCCTCGACGCGCGCTTCGTCTGGCGTGATCGTTGCGCACTTTACGCCGACGCCGTGCTTGTTGATCGCGTTTGCCGCGTCGATGGTCACCTGGTCGTTCGTCTGGTCGCGGTATTCGATTCCAAGGTCGAAGTACAGCAGCTCGATGTCGAGGTACGGCAGGATCAGCTTGTCCTTGATGAACTGCCAGATGATCCGCGTCATTTCGTCGCCGTCGAGCTCGACGACCGGGTTGGTGACCTTGATTTTCGCCATGGGATACGGGCTCCTGAGTGTTGTTGGATCGGTGGTGAGGCGTCCGTCCGCCTCGCGGTCTTGAGTTGCTTACTGGCCGCCGGCCAGCTGTCGAAGCACGAACTGGAGGATGCCGCCGTGCTTGTAGTAGTCGAGTTCGACGGGGGTATCGATGCGGCAGGTGACTTCGAAGGTGGTTTCCTTGCCGTCGTCTGCCCTCGCCGTGACCTTGAGGCGCTTGCCCGGCGCGAGGTCATCGGCGATGCCTTCGATGGCGTAGGTTTCGCGGCCGGTGAGGCCCAGCGATTCGCGGTTCTGCCCGGCGAGATGCTGCAGCGGCAGCACGCCCATGCCGATGAGGTTGCTCCGGTGGATGCGCTCGTAGCTTTCGGCGATGGCCGCCTTCACGCCGAGAAGGTAGACGCCCTTCGCCGCCCAGTCGCGAGACGAGCCGGTGCCGTATTCCTTGCCCGCGAGGATGATCAGCGGCGTGCCCTCGGCCTTGTACCGCACCGATGCGTCGTAGATAGGCATTTCGGCGCCGTCGGGAAGGTGTTGCGTTACGCCGCCTTCAGTGCCCGGCGCGAGCTGGTTCCTGAGGCGAATGTTGGCGAAGGTGCCACGGACCATCACTTCGTCGTTGCCGCGGCGGGACCCGTACGAGTTGAAGTCGTCGCGTTCGACGCCCATCTCGCGGAGATAGATTCCGGCCGGGCTGTTCAGGCTGATGTTGCCTGCCGGCGAGATGTGGTCGGTGGTGACTGAATCGCCGAGCAGAGCGAGCACGCGCGCGCCCTTAATGTCGTCGATGGGAGGCGGCGTCATCGTGAGCCCGTCGAAGTACGGGGGCTTCTTGATGTACGTCGACCACGAGTCCCAGCGGAAGAGGTCGCCGGTCGGCGTATCGAGGCCGGTCCAGCGCGTGTCGCCCTTGAACACTTCGGCATAGCGGCTGCGGAACATCTCCGATCGCACCGAGGTGCGGATCGCTTCCGCAACCTCCGCCTGCGACGGCCAGATGTCACGCAGATAGACATCGCCTCCCGAGCCCTTGCCGATCGGCTCGTTGTACAGGTCGATGTCCATCGTGCCTGCCAGCGCGTAGGCCACCACCAGAGGCGGTGAAGCAAGGTAGTTCGCGCGGGTGTCCGGGTTCACGCGGCCCTCGAAGTTGCGGTTGCCGCTAAGCACTGCCGCCGCGACCAGGTCCGAATCCTTGATCGCCGCCGTGATCTTTTCGTCCAGCGGGCCGGAGTTCCCGATGCATGTGGTGCAGCCGTAGCCCACGAGGTTGAAGCCAAGCTGGTCGAGGAACGGTGTCACGCCTGCCGCATCCAGGTATTCGGTTACGACCTGCGAACCCGGGGCCAGGCTTGTCTTCACCCACGGAGGGGTCTTCAGACCTTTTTCGACTGCCTTCTTCGCGAGGAGGCCTGCCCCGAGCATGACCTCGGGGTTCGAGGTGTTGGTGCAGCTCGTAATCGCCGCGATGACCACCGAACCGTGTTTCAGGTCGTATGCCACCCCATTCTGCAGGTGCGCGGAATTGTTCATGGTCGCCGGATCGATGGTCGATTGGAGCATCTGCTCCCACATCGACTTCGAAGACTTGAGCGGCACGCGGTCCTGCGGGCGCTTCGGGCCCGCCATCGCAGGCTCGACCTCGCCCAGGTCCAATTCCAGCGTATCGCTGAAGACCGGGTCCGGCGTGGCATCCGTGCGGAAGATTCCCTGGGCTTTGGTGTAGGCCTCCACGAGCTGCACGGAGTCCTCGTCGCGGCCGGTAAAACGGAGGTAGTTCAGCGTCTCATCGTCGACGGGGAAGAATCCCATTGTGGCGCCGTACTCCGGCGCCATGTTGGCGATCGTTGCGCGCGCGGCCAGCGGCAGACCCGTGAGGCCCGTGCCGTAAAACTCTACGAACTTCCCGACCACGCCTTTGGCGCGCAGCATCTCGGTCACGCGCAGCACGAGGTCGGTGCCGGTCGCGCCCTCTGGTAGCTTGCCGGTGAGCTTGAAGCCGACAACCTCAGGGATGAGCATCGCGACCGGCTGACCCAGCATTGCGGCTTCTGCTTCGATGCCGCCGACACCCCAGCCCAGCACGCCCAGGCCGTTGATCATCGTGGTGTGTGAGTCCGTTCCCACGAGGCTATCCGGGTAGGCGAGCGTCTCGCCATTCTCGTCCTTGCTGAAGACGACCGAAGCCAGGTACTCCAGGTTCACCTGGTGGACAATGCCCGTTCCCGGTGGCACCACCCGGAAGTTGTCGAAGGCGGCCTGGCCCCAGCGAAGGAACTGGTAGCGTTCGCGGTTGCGTTCGAATTCGATTTCCACGTTGTGGGCGAAAGCGCCCGCAGTGCCGAACTCGTCGACCTGCACCGAGTGGTCGATCACCAGGTCGACGCGCTGAAGCGGGTTGATCTTCGCCGGGTCGCCACCGAGGTCTTTGATCGCGTCCCTCATGGCTGCGAGGTCCACCACGACCGGAACCCCGGTGAAGTCCTGGAGGAGGACTCGGGCCGGCGTGAAGGCAATCTCCCGGTCATCGCCGGAGTTCGGCTTCCACGAAGCCAGCGCCTCGATGTCATCTTTCGTGACGGCGCGGCCGTCTTCCAGCCGCAACAGGTTCTCCAGGAGGATGCGCAGCGAGACAGGCAGGCTGCCAACGTTCGGATATTTGCGGCGGAGCGTTTCGAGCGAAAACCACGTGTACTGGGCGCCACCGGAGGTGAGCGTTGAGCGTGTTTCGAAGGTATTTGGATGCATAGACCTGTCCTTGTATTGAACGCGACGAATCATAGTCCGCCGCTTGCGGCGATTGCTGAACAGCCGACAGGTTACAAGGATGGTGAAGAGCGGGGCGGATAAAGTCCCATGTCCCAAGCCTCCTTCCACTTACCGTGGGGGTACTTGGGCCCTTGCCGGAACGCGTGTCCGGTATCGCCGTCTCGCCAGGTCTCCGCGACTTCCCCGAAGGGACCGTTGGGCCCGGGCCAGGCTTCTCGTGGGACGGTCGCGCTCACTATAGCACCGCGGGCCCCATTCGTGGCGATTCGCATACGAAATTCGGGCTTAAAGAGATGACAAGCGTATCGGCCACATGTACTCTGATCGCGGTACCCACGTTCGTCGGCCTCACGGAGAGGCTTACATATCCTGTCGGCGCTCGATTGACCGTAGGTCCAAGAAAAATTCAAGGTTTGGTTTGACCAGGAGGTCCATCGGGTGTCTTACACCGACAAGACGATCGTCTGCGTAGATTGCGGCGATTCGTTCACGTTCACCGCGGGTGAGCAGGAATTCCACGCATCAAAGGGATTCACCAGTGAGCCGCGCAGGTGTCCTAATTGCCGGCGGCTGAAGAAGCAGCAAAATGGAGACGCAGGTGGGTTCGGCGACCGCCGTCCACCGCGCCAGATGTTCGATGCCACGTGCGCATCGTGCGGAAAAGAAGCAAAAGTACCGTTCGAACCCAGGGGTGATCGCCCCGTCTACTGCAGCGACTGCTTCCAGCCGCAGCCACGGAGCCTTTCGAGCACCGGCGGCGGCTTCGGCGGCGGCCGTTCCGGCGGTGGATTTGGCGGCGGCCGTTCGGGCGGCGGCGGTGGATTCGGTGGTGGCGGTGGTGGCGGCGGCTACCGCGATAGCGGCCGGGACAGCGGTTTCGGTGGCGGCGGATTCGGCGGCCAGTTCGAAACCGGACGTGGCGGCGGTGGCCGCGGCGGCTGGAACGATCGCAACCGCGAACGAGGCGGCGGCAAGGGCCGGCGCTAACCCTCTCAACCCCAATAGTGGAATTATCGCGAGGCCGGGAGCAATCCCGGCCTCGTTGCTGTGCCCAAAACGCCGTCACCACCGTGGAGCCGCGGAGGCCAACCCATTCGCACCAACTCACGAACGGGCGGGGGAAGTGGGACGCGCTATACTCACCACCGTGGGGGCCCATAGCTCAGCGGTGAGAGCGGCCGGCTCATAACCGGTTGGTCCTGGGTTCGAATCCCGGTGGGCCCACCATAACAATTCTCCCTCCGCTACCGAATATGCCGAACTCCAACCCCCTCCCCGTCGCCATCGAATTCGGCCCCAAAGGCAAGAAGGTCGTCGCCGTCGCCCGCGATTGGCCCGGCCTCTCGCGCGGCGCGGCGAACGAAGACCTCGCTCTCAATCGCCTCCAGTCATACATCCCGCGGTACCGGTCCATCGCTCGACGAGCCGGCCTGGCAATCGACGCTGCCGAACTCGAAGTCGTCGAACGCTACGCGGGCACAGGCTCGACCGACTTCTGGGGCATCTCCTTCGCCTACTCCGCCTTCGACAATCAACCGATGAGCGCGGCTGAACTCGAACGGGAACTCTCCCTCATGCAGGCATGCTGGGCCGAATTCGACGACATTCGCGGCCGCGTCTCAGCCGAGATGCGAAAGGGCCCGCGCGGCGGCGGCCGCGATCGCGACCGCATCGTGAGCCACACCATCGACGTCGAAGCCGACTGGCGAAAGAACGTGGGCCTCAAGCCGACTGACGATATTCCGCTCAGCGATGAAGCCCTCCGCGCACACCGGGAGAGCTACTGCGCCGCCTTCCGCTTGCGCCACGAGACGAAGACTCACACCGGGAAGTCGCCTCTTCGCTACCTCATCCGCCACACCGCCTTCCACACGATGGACCATGCGTGGGAAATGGAAGACAAGGACCTAACGGGCACCTAGCTTTCGTTGCTCATTGCCCGTTTTGTCAGCTATCGAACCGACTCGCTCCCTGCTACGATCGCCGCAATCGGTGGTGTGGGGAGACTCGGTAAACGGAGATGCAGCCCGGCTTTGAGGCGCATGACGGCTTCGTTGAGATACGGCTTCCGCTGAGTTATGACCGGCTGGTCACGATTCCCCCGGACATCCAGGAGCACCTCAACGCGGCAAAGGCACTGCTGTACAACTTCGAAGGCGTGGAAGCCGTCGGTGTCGACCCGTTCATCGTCGCGTCGCGTGTTGAAGGGTTTGTCGCCTCGGGTATCCGCGTCGCGATCCTCGCCAGCGAACCGGCCTGGTTCGGGATCGGCCGCCAGGTCGTCCTGATTGCTCGCGCCGAACCGGAACAGGCAGCGGTGTTCACGGACCGAACGCTCGCCGTTATGTGGTTGCTCAACCGCTCGCCGGCGGCCGATTAAAGCGGAGTGGGTTTCATCTTCATATCCACTCGCATCATTATGGTAGAGTGATTTCCCGGCTCAGCCGGAATGCAGCGCTCCCCGCGCGCCGGAGGTCCCCATGGCTCGTGCTCTCTGGAGAGGAACCATCAGCTTCGGGATGGTGACCATCCCTATCAAGCTGTTCACCGCCACCGAAAGCCAGGATGTTTCGTTCCGGCAACTCCATGCCGCCGACAACAGTCCGATTAAGCTTGTCCGCCGCTGCGCCGCCGATGGCAAGGACCTCGAAGCCGATGAAATCGTCAAAGGCTACGAATACGCCAAGGAGCATTACGTCCTCGTTGACGAAACCGACCTCGAAAAGCTGCCCATCCCGAGCAAGCACACCATCGAGCTCACGGCGTTCGTCGATGCGAAGGAGATTGACCCGGTCTTCTACGAGAAGAGCTACCACGTTGAGCCTGATGACATGGGCAAGAAGCCATTCGCCCTGCTCGTGAAAGCTCTCGAAGAGAAGCACCTCAACGCTGTGGGGAAGATTGCCATCCGCACGAAGGAACGCCTCTGTTCTCTCCGTCCGCGGAACGGGTCGCTCATGCTCGAAACGCTCTACTACAGCGACGAGATCAAACCGCCGGATGCCGAAGCGCCTGATGTGAAGGTCTCCGAGGCCGAAATGAAGGTCGCCTACGCGCTGATCGACCTCCTGCACGAACCTTTCGACCCTGCCAAGTACCGCGATGAGTATCGCGAATCGCTGATGTCGATCATCGAAGCGAAGCTTGAGGGCCACGAATACGTCGCGCCCGACCAGCCGGCCGCTGCCGCCCCCGCCGTCGACCTCATGGCAGCCCTCAAGGCAAGCGTCGAAGCTGCCAAGAAGCGCAAAGGAGAAGGCGAACCGGCGCCGGCAGCCGAAGAGGAGGGGAAGGCCCCTTCCCGGTCCCGGAAGAAGACGCCGGCGGGCGCCCGCTAACCCGCCGTGCCCGGCGACGCTCTCTCCGAATACCGGCGCAAGCGCGACTTTTCCAAAACGGCGGAGCCAGACGGCTCCACCGCGCCCCCGGCCGAAGGGCCTTTGCGGTTCATGGTCCACAAGCACCACGCGCGCGCTCTCCACTACGACTTGCGCCTCGAACTGGATGGCGTCATGAAGTCGTTCGCGGTGCCCAAGGGCCCTTCGGCCACCAGCGGCGAGAAGCGCTTCGCCACCCCCACCGAAGACCACCCGCTGAGCTACTCCTCGTTCGAAGGCCTCATTGGTTCGGGCCAGTACGGGGCCGGGCCGAGCCTCATCTGGGACGCCGGCACGTTCGCTCCCGACGAAAAGATCGAGCCGCCGTTCGATGACCGCGAGTTGTCGGAAGCGGAATTCCGCAAGGGCCTGGCCAACGGAAAAGTTGGCATAACGATCCGGGGCAAGAAGCTCAAGGGCTCCTGGGCTCTCGTCCGCATGAAGACCAACAACGAATGGCTCCTCTTGAAGCACAAGGACGCCGCCAGCGATCCGGGCGAGGAACTCACCGAAGATGGCGCCTCCGTCGCCACTGGCTTCACCCTTGATGACCTGCGCGCGGGCGCGGTCGCGGACACACTGGACACCGACTGGTCATTCAGCCCGGCGGTGGTCGACGGCTCGCGGGCAGCAGACCTCCCCCGCATCGAACCGATGCTCGCTTCGGCCACCGCCATTCCGAGCAGCGGCGACTGGATACTTGAGCCGAAGCTCGACGGGATTCGTGTGATCGTCAGCATCGACCACGGCGAGGTTGCGTTGAGGACCCGCGGCGGGATGGACGTGACCGGCAGCTATCCAGGGATTGTCGCGTCGCTCAAGCAACAGCCGGCGTCAACAGCCGTCCTCGATGGGGAGATCGTGGCGATCACACCCGAGGGCACACCCTCGTTCGAACTCCTCCAGCAACGGATGAATCTCCACGACGCCACTCAGATCGCCGCCGCCGAACGCACCATCCCAACGGTCCTCTACCTGTTCGATGTCATCTACCTCGATGGCTACGAGCTCACCAGGGTGGCCCTGCGCGACCGCAAGGAGATCCTGGCCCGTCTCATCCTTCCGCTGCCGCAGGTGCAGGAGACCTTCGCCATCCCCGCCGAGCCCGACGACGCCTTCCGGTTTGCGCTCGATGCCGGCTTCGAAGGCATCGTCGCGAAGCGCCCTGACAGCCGTTACGAAGCCGGCCGACGGGCCACGACCTGGCTCAAACGCAAGGGCAAGGACACCGAGACCTTCGTGATCGGTGGCTTCACCCCCGGCACCGGTCATCGTGGAAAGAGCTTCGGCGGCCTTGTCATTGGCGAGTGGGTTGATGGTCAGCTCGAATATCGCGGCAAGGTCGGCAGTGGCTTTACCGATCGCGGGGTGCGCAGCCTGCGCGCGGCCCTGGACGAACTGGTAATGACCGGAAGCCCCTTCACGGCTCCCACCCCGGACGATCGCGCGGCCACCTGGGTGAAGCCCGAGATCAACATCGAGATTGAATACGCCAACCGCACCGCGGCCAATGTGCTCCGGGCTCCGATCTTCAAGGGGCTCACCCCTGCCGAATCGCCGTCGGTCGAAGTGGACTCGGGAACCCCATCGGAGCCAAGCCCCGCGCCCGCCGATACGCACGCCGTCGTCGAACAACTGCAGAAGGCGAAGGCGAAAGGCATGCTCAGCGGAACCGGCTGGCAACTCGCGGTGACCAACCTGGACAAAGTCCTCTGGCCCGATCCTTCTGGCGCCGGCCACACCAAGCGCGACCTACTCGTCTACGCGGCAACCATCTGGCCGTGGCTCGAACGCCACGTTCGCAACCGGCCCCTGACGCTCCTCCGCTTCCCGAACGGCATCCATGACAAGAAGTTCTATCAGAAGCACTGGGAATCCGAATTGCCTGCCTTCGTCGAAACAGTCGACATGTACTCCGACGGCGAAGGCGTCGATCAGCGCTTCCTCCTCTGTAACAACCTCCCAACGCTCCTCTGGCTGTGCCAATTGGCCGACATCGAATGGCATGCCCACCTCGCCCGCGTCACCTCGGGGGAAGATGCCGGCAAACTTCCGCTGACGTTCACCGGCGGCACCGAGAACCTCGAGAAGTCCGTCCTGAACTACCCGGACTTCATCCTCTTCGACCTCGACCCGTACATCTACGCCGGCCACGAAAAGAAGGGCGATGAGCCCCAGCCAAACGAGGCCGCCTTTGCCCAGACTTCGGATGTCGCTCTCTCGCTCAAGGAAATCCTCGACTCGCTCTCGCTTTCGTCGTTCATCAAGACATCCGGCGCGACGGGCCTGCACATCTACGTGCCAATCGTTCGGAACCTCCAGTACAGCGTGGTTCGCGCCGCCGCGAACACGGTCTGCATGGAACTGCTCTCGCGCCGGGGCAAGGACGTGACGATGGAGTGGGACACGAAGAAACGCACAGGAAAGGTCTTCCTCGATGCCAACCAGAACGCGCGCCACAAGAACCTTGCGGTCGCATATTCCCCCCGGGCCAAGCCCGGCGCCCCGGTTTCGATGCCGCTCCGCTGGGACCAGGTAGGCAAAGTCAAAGCCGCAGACTTCACCCTCGACACGGTCCCGACGCTCGTCGCGGAACGCGGTGACGCGTGGGTACACATCCTCGAAGCCAAACAGGATCTCCACAAAATTCTTGGTCTGTAGTCGAAACACGACACGAAATGTCGCGATCGCGACCGATTATGGCCTTAGCGAACCGTTCGGAGTCCGGTGACCATGAATTGCTAAGGGACTATATCGGGTTCGCGGATGGTGTAAGATGTCGGTGGCAGGGGTCGGGAGTCGAACGATGGACAGGGCACAGTACGCGGCCGCCCGTGCAAGCGCTCTTGCGCGCATGCTGGCTCGCTCCGATGGTGCGACCACGGATCAGCTCAGCACCCTCGTCTGCGGTCTCCTCGATGCAGCGGGGCTCACCCCCGAACAGCGAATTGAAGTCCTCGGCGGCGCCTTCGTCTCCGACGCCGTCCGCCCCTACTGGGCAAAAGACGCCTCCGCCGGAGACGCCCACGATGCCCTGCGCACAGCCGACGCCGAACTCGCCGATGCTGTCGAGGCGCTCGCCCAGGTGCTTCTCGGCCGCGCCGAAAGCCGCGAAGAAGCGGCCGAAGCCATCGCCGAACTGGATCGCCTTTACGCGGCGCCTGCCGCGCCACTCAACCAGCCGCCATCCCAGCCCGGCCTCTTCGCGAGCTGAGGACCTAAGACCGACGACCGGCGGCTAAATCACCGTCGGCGCGCGGTACTCCCCGAAGACTTCCCGCATCGCACCGCAAATCTCACCCAGTGTCGCGTACGCGCGAACCGCGTCCAGGATTGCGGGCATCAGGTTCCCGGTCCCTGCGCTGGTCGCCTTCAGGGCGTCGAGTGAAGCAGTGACCTTCGCCTGGTCGCGCTCCTGCCGGTGGTGCGCCAACCGCTTCAACTGGTGGTCCACCAGCCGCTTGTCGACGGAGAAGATCGAGGGACGCTGTTCCGCGTCGTCGGCGTAGTCGTTCACGCCCACGATGATTTCGCGCTTCTCATCGACTTCCTGCTGGTACTTCCAGCTGGCCTCGGCGATCTGGTTCTGCATCCAGCCGCTCTCGACCGCCGCGACCGAACCGCCCATGGCGTCGATCTTGTCCATGTACTCCTGCGCCTGGCGTTCGAGCTCGTTGGTCAGGTGTTCCACGAAGTAGCTGCCCGCCATTGGGTCGATCGTGTCGGTCACGCCCGTCTCGTGGGCGATCACCTGCTGCGTCCGCAGCGCGATTCGCTGAGCATCGTTAGTCGGCAGGGCGAGCGCCTCGTCGAAGCAGCTCAGCGCGATGCTCTGCACTCCGCCGATAACCGCTGCCAGCGACTGTATCGCCGCGCGGACGATGTTGTTCTCGGGCTGTTGCGCCATCAGCGTGCTGCCGCCCGTCTGCGTGTGCGTCCGGAGCATCATCGAGCGCGCGTCCTTGGCGCCGTACCGCTCTTTGAGCATTCGCGCCCACAGCCGCCGGAGGGCGCGGTACTTCGCCACTTCCTCGAAGAAGTTGTTGTGCGTGTTGAAGATCCACGAGATGCGCGGTGCGAACTCGTCGATCTCGAGCCCACGTTCCAGCGCGGCTTCGATGTAGGCGCGCGCATTCGAAAACGAGAACCCGATCTCCTGTGCAGCCGTCGAACCAGCATCGCGAATGTGGTAACCGCTGACCGAAATCGTGTTCCACTGCGGCACGTTCTTCGCGCAATAGGCCATGATGTCCGCTGCCAGCCGCACGCTCGGCCCGGGCGGGAAGATGTACGTCCCGCGCGCCACGTACTCCTTGAGCACGTCGTTCTGGACCGTCCCGTTGAGCTTGTCCGCACTGACGCCCTGCTTTTCCGCGGCGGCCACGTACATCGCGAGCATCACTGCCGCGGGCGCGTTGATGGTCATGCTCGTCGAGACCTTATCGAGCGGAATATCCGCGAACAGCGTCTCCATGTCGTAGAGGGAGTCGATCGCCACGCCCACCTGGCCCACTTCTGCAATCGCCATCGGGTCGTCGGAGTCGTACCCGAGCTGGCTTGGCAGGTCGAACGCGACCGAGAGCCCGGTCTGGCCCTGGCTCAGGAGGTAACGGAACTTCTCGTTCGATTCCTCAGCCGTCCCGAAACCCGCGTACTGGCGCATGGTCCAGAACCGACCGCGGTACATCGTCGGCTGCACGCCACGCGTGAACGGATACTCCCCCGGGAACCCCAGGTCACGTTCGTAGTCCATGCCGGCGATGTCCAAGGGCGTGTAGAGCCGCTCAACAGGCTGCGAACTCGTCCCGAAGGCTTCGGTGCGTTCGGGCTGCCGCTGGAGCGTCTTCGCGAGGGGACCCTCCTCCCATCCGTGCAGCGAGCGGGAGAGCGCGGCGAGCGCCTCGTTGGAAAACAGCGATGGCTGTTGGGGTTTCGTCTCTGGCATATGGTCCTCGGGCGCGGAAGCGCGTCAGATTGTGCCAGCCAGTATACGAAACCCGACGGGAGAGTCCCCTACGCTTTGTTACGAATGGCGGCCGCAACCTCATCGATCGCGACCACACTCGTCTCGCCCGTCGTCCGGTCGCGGACTTCTACGCCGCCCTTTTCCAGCGATCGGGGGCCAAGCGTCAGCCGCGTCGGCATCCCCAGGAGGTCGGCATCCTTGAACTTGATGCCCGCGGAATCGGGCCGGTCATCAACGAGCACCGAGAGCCCGGCTTTCGCGAGGCTCGCTTCAAGTTCCTGCAACGCGGATACGACCGGCTCCTGGTCCAGGTTCAGGACGACGACATGAACGTCGAACGGCGCCACCTCGGGCGGCCAGATGATGCCGTTGTCATCGTGGTTGGCTTCGATCACAGCCGCCAGCATCCGCTCGACGCCGATGCCGTAGCAGCCCATCACGCACGGGTGGCGTTCGCCGGACTCATCGAGGTAGTTCACGCCGATCGACTCTGAATAGAGTGTCCCGAGCTTGAATACGTGGCCCATCTCCATTCCACGCTTCACCTCGAGCGGAGTGCCACAGGTCGCGCAGGCATCGCCCGCGCGAGCGAGCGCGATATTTGCGACCAGATCGGCTTTCCAGTCGCGGCCGTGGTTCGTGTTCAGCAGGTGGAACCCTTCCTCGTTTGCGCCCGCCACGAGGTTCGTCGCTTCGACAGCACTGCTATCGGCGACGATCTTCATCCCCACGAGCCGGACCGCCGAAGCCGAACCGGCAACGAGTCCAAGCCGCTTCACCATCGCTTCGTCCATCGGCTCCAGGTCCTGGGCTTTCAAGGCGTTCTTCAGCTTCACCTCGTTCACATCCAGGTCGCCGCGAATGGCCACGAACACCGGCTGTCCGTCGACCCTGTAGAACACTGCCTTCACCGTCTGGCGTTCCTCGATGCCGAGGAATTGTGCCAGTTCGGCGATCGTTCGCTGGTCAGGAGTGGCGACTTTTTCCACGGGTTTCGGCTCGCCGGGGAGCGCCGCTACGGGGGTGAATTCGGCCTTCTCGGCGTTGGCCGCGTATCCGCAGCCGGGGCAGAGCAGCACTTCGTCCTCGCCGTCATCGGTAAGGAACACGAACTCCTGGCTCTCTTTGCCGCCGATCGCGCCCGAATCCGCCGCCACCGGGATCACCGGCACACCCGCGCGCGAGAATATTCGGACATATGCGTCGTACGCCGCGGCATAGGACTCGTCCAATGCGTCCCAGTCCGTGTCGAAGCTGTAGGCGTCTTTCATCGTGAACTCGCGCAGACGCACGAGTCCGCCCCGTGGGCGCTGTTCATCCCGGAACTTGGTCTCGATCTGGTAGAGCGTTACCGGCATATCGCGGTAGCTCTGGATGTGCCGCGAGGCGAGGAAGCTCATGCCTTCTTCGTGGGTTGGCCCGAGAACGAATCCCCGTTCCTTGCGGTCGGCGAGCCGGAACAATGTCTGTCCCATGCTCTCGGCGCGGCCGGACTGTTCCCAGAGTTCCACCGGGTTGAGCTCGGGCAGGCGCACTTCTTGCGCGCCGGTGTTGTCCATCTCATCGCGGATTATGCCTTCGAGTTTGCGGAGCACTTTCCAGCCGAGCGGCGTGAAGGCGTAGAGGCCGGCGGCCATGCTCGTCACGAGGCCCGCCCGAAGCAACAGCTTGTGGCTCGCCAGTTCCGCTTCCGACGGCGGTTCTCGCAGCGTCTTCAGCATCATCTTGCTCATGCGCATAGTCGTGGGCTCCGCGGCTGGTGTAAGTGAAAACGGTGCGTTGGTGGACGTGTCTCGGTCAAGCGCGCCGGGGCTGTTCGAGTTCGTCCGTATCGAGTATGACCGTAACCGGGCCATCGTTCACGAGCTCGACCTTCATCTCAGCGCCGAACCGGCCGCGCTGAACCACCAGGCCGGCTTGCTCCAGCTCTGCGCAGAACTCCTCATAGAGCGGTTCCGCGTCTGATCCCGGCGCCGCCCGCTCGAACGAAGGACGATTGCCACGCCGCGCGTCCCCGTAGAGGGTGAACTGGCTGACGCAGAGGATGGAACCGCCCGCCGCTACGACGTCGCGGTTCATTTTCCCGGCGGCGTCTTCGAAGATGCGGAGTGCGGCCGTCTTCGCTGCCAGCTTCCGGCACTGCTCCCTGGCATCGCCCTTCGCAACGCCGAGCAGCACGAGCAGCCCCGGTCCAATCTCGCCGATTGTTTCGCCGCCCACCGAAACTCTCGCCAGCGAGACTCGCTGGATGACGGCTCGCATGGTCAGGTGGCCGCAGCTTGTTCGAGGCCGCCGAGCCGGCGGACGCTCGCGCGGACCTGCTCTCGGAACTCCGCGTCCGCGGTTGCATTCCCGAAGTCGGCTCCGGTTGCCATCTGAGTCCTCATGGTGGAACCGGTCAGGAAGGCCATGATCGCGTCCGTCCGGATGTCGGCCTCTTCCGGCGTGGTGACTGTCAGGAAGCTCTCGTGGAGGGTCTGGCGCCAGACGGCACGATTCGCCTGGCGCAGGGCGAGCGCCGTCTCATCGCCGCTCAAGATTTCCCGAGACATCAGGCGCAAAATGTGCGCGTTGGCAACTGAGAAATCGATGACGTTATCGGTGAGCGCGTCCAGTTCGTCACCAGTGAATTGTCCCTTTGCCCGAAGTCGCCTGATCCCCCCCTCGATCGGGAGTTCCCAGATCGCTCTCAGGATCTCGCGCTTGCTTTTGAAGTGGTAGTACAGCGCGGCATCGGTCAGGCCGACCGCTTCCGCGATATTCCGGACGGTCGTGGCATCGAAACCGATCGAACCGAAAAGACCGCGGGCAGTTTCCAGGATCCGGCGGCGGGTGTCGTCACCGGATCGCGCTGCGTTGCGCTCTTCAGCTTCTGTCATGCGCTGTGCTCAAGGCGCTCGCCGGTGACCGCGAGTTCGATCATCCTTCGCAGGCGGCGCTGGAAGTACGGTTGGCGCACGGAGTCGTTGAATCGTTCGCCGAACGACAGGATCGCGTCCCAGAAGACTCCCGCGCTGAGATCGAAAAGTGTAGTCGATACACCGTCGGCGTCGGCGCCAAGAAGTTGGCGAAGCGGAACTGTCACACCTTCGTGCCACGAAGCCTGACGGCTCAGGAGGAAGGCGACGCTCGATTCCTCTCCCGCCAGTTGTTCGCGAAGGAGCATTCGCGCGAGTTCAGGGCGCTCGCTCCACCATGCGAACATATGCAGGATCTGGTCGATCAAGCTCTCCTGGTTCAGCGGGCGAACGTCGAGAGGCAGTACGCCGTAGTCCGGCTCATCGAGCAGGGCTTCGTAGAGGTGTTGTTTCGAAGGAAAGTGGTAATAGACCGCCGGGTCACTCAATCCGAGCTCGCGTGCGATCAAACGCACTGACGTCCCGGAATAGCCGTTTTCCGCGAACAGCGTCCTTGCCACCTGCAGAATTCGGTTGCGGGTGTCGCCGTTGGCCGTGGATTGAGCCGCACGCGACACATTTCTAGGCATTGGCGGAGTATAGGGGGGCGACAACTTTTCGAATAGGTTGGCCCATTCGCAAATAACTCAGGAGGCTGCCGGGCTCTCCGAGGCACTCGACGAAGATGTTTCGGACTTCTTGCTGCTTGAGTCCGCGGCCGAATCGCTTGCCTTCGAATCCGATTCAGGTTTCGATTCCGAGTCGCTCATGGCCGAGCTCTTGTTGCGGCTGTCGGTCGCGTACCAGCCGCCGCCTTTGAAGACAACGGGCGGCGCATGGAGGATTCGCTTCGCAATTCCCTTGCCGCATTCCTCGCACTTATGGGTGGTCTCGGCATCGAAGCCCTGGCGGAGTTCGTAGACGGCTTTGCAGGACTTGCACTGGTATTCGTAAGTAGGCACAGGAACCTCGACTGGCGCGGCCACGTTTGCGCGGGATCTCACCTTGAATCGTGCCCGCTTTAGCACTCAGGAGTCAAGAGTGCTAACTGCGCTAGAATCGACAACCCGCTAAAATCATCGGTGGAGAGGTGGCAGAGTGGTTTATTGTAGCCGTCTTGAAAACGGCCGTGGCGAAAGTCACCGGGAGTTCGAATCTCCCCCTCTCCGCCAATTTCGCTATCTGCTAAGCCGCCCCCGCGCTAAAGTCCCTCGCGCACACCTCCCCCGGAGCACTGAATGAAACTTCACGAATACCAGGCGCGAGACTTGCTCGCCCAGAATGGTGTCGCCACCACCGCCGGCCGCGTCGCCTCCACCCCGGCCGAAGCACGGGCCATCGCCCAGGAGCTCGGCGGCAAGGTCGTCGTTAAGGCCCAGATCCACGCCGGCGGACGCGGTAAGGGCCGTCTCGTTTCGGAATCCGAGACTGCCGACATGTTTCACAAGCTCACCACCGACCCTGAGAACAATTCCGGCAAGGTAAAGGGCGACCGCGTGGGCGGGGTCCGGCTTGCGGATACGGTGGAAGAGGCCGAGGCCGCCGCTGCCGCCATCCTCGGGAAGCACCTGGTATCCATCCAGACCGGCCCGGAGGGCAAGCTCGTGAAGAACGTGCTCGTCGCCGAGCAGACCGATATCGCGAAGGAGTACTACCTTGCCGCGATCATCGACGGCATGCAGGGCTCGGCGCTCATCATGGCCTCCGCTGAGGGCGGCCAGGAGATCGAAGTCGTGGCGCACAACAATCCGGAAGCGATTGTTCGCGTGCCGGTGAACCCCTCTTCCGGATTCGAACCTTACGTCGGACGCACGCTTGCCGCCCGCCTCGGCCTGAACGGCGACCAGGCCGATCAGTTCGGAAAGATCGTCCAGGGCCTCTATAAGACGCTCATGGCGACCGATGCGAGCCTGGTGGAAATCAATCCGCTCGCCGTGACCGATGATGGCCGCGTGGTCGCCGTTGATGCCAAGCTGACGATCGATGACAACGCCCTCTTCCGTCACAAGGACCTGGAAGCGCTTCGCGACAAAGACGAGGAGGACCCTCTCGAGATCAAGGCCCAGGAACTGGGCGTCGCCAACTTCATCAAGCTCGACGGCAACATCGGCTGCGTTGTGAACGGCGCCGGACTCGCCATGGCGACGATGGACACCATCAAGCTGGCCGGGGGCGAGCCCGCGAACTTCCTCGATATCGGCACTGTGAACGACCCCCAGCGTGTGGTCAGCGCGCTCCAGGTCATCCTCGATGACCCCTCGGTGAAGGCCATCCTCGTGAACATCTTCGGTGGCATGGCCCGCGTCGACATCATCGCCCAGGGGGTCATCATGGCTCACCAGCAGATGAAGATTGATGTTCCCGTGGTCATGCGCCTCATCGGCACGAACCTCGCCGAAGGCGAAAAGCTGGTCGAGGAAAGTGGTCTGCCGCTCATCCGCGCGACCGAGCTCTTCGAGGCCGCGAAGAAGGCCGTCGAAGCCGCCGGCGCCGCCTGATCCGGTGACTGCGCCAACCATCCGAAGGGCATCCGCGTCAGACGTGGATGCCCTTCTTGCCCTCTACGAACAGCTCAATGCGGGCAATGGTGGCGCCGACCGTGACGGCGCGGTTTCGGCACTCCGAGAGATGCTGTCGACGCCGAACGTGACGCTCCTGGTCGCCGAAGCAGCGAAAGTCGTTGGCACCGTCACTCTCGTTGTCGTCCCGAACCTCACCCACAACGCGCAGCCGTGGGCGCAGGTCGAAAACATGGTCACCGATTCCTCAGTCCGCGGTTCCGGCGTCGGCCGGCGGCTGGTCGAAGAGTGCCTGCGCCTCGCGAAGGAAGCCGGCTGTTACAAGGTCCAACTCCAGAGCGGCAACCAGCGACGCTCACCCGAAAACGACGCCCACGGCTTTTACGAACACCTCGGCTTCGCCCCAAGTTCGGTCGGCTTCCGCTACTACTTCGATTGACCGTCGTTCGAAATTCGTAGTTCATCCCTCTCACACATACTGGCGGAACCAGGCGAGCGTCCGCGACCACGCATCTTTCGCCGCCGCCTCGTTGTAGTTGCTGCCGGTGTCGTTGAAGAACGCGTGGTTCGCGCCCTGGTAAACCTGGATGTCGAAGGGTGCTCCGGACTCTTGCAGGGCCGCCCGCACCTTGTCGGCTTCGCCTGTGATGCGCGTGTCGTTTCCGCCATAGATGGCGAGCACTGCCGTCTTCGTCGTCTTCAGCCTGTCCACCTGGCGGCAGGTTCCGTAGTACGGCGCGGCGGCCTTTACATCGCTCGCCTCGACCACGGTGTCCCAGGTGTACCCACCTCCGAAGCAGAAGCCCGTGACGCCGACCCCACCGGTCTTCACGCCATCCGTGCCCTTCAGGTGTTCCACGTAGGCCTTCATATCCGCGATGAGGTCGGCGATATTCGCGCTCCCGAGCACACCTGTGTTCGCCGATGCATCTGGTTTCGAGCCCCCCGCCCGCGAAGCGAGGTCAACAGCGAGGGCGATGAAGCCTTCGTTGGCGTAGCGCCGCGTCACATCCTTGATGTGGTCGTTCAGGCCGCGATTCTCATGGATGACAACGATGCCGGGATAGGGCCCCGAACCCGGCGGTTTCGCGAGGTACCCCAGCAGGTCGCTGCCAGGGCCCCTGAAGTTCACATCGCTGGTCTGGACCGTGTCGTTGGTGCCGGTAGGTGCGGGAGTCGGGGCCGTCGTTGTGGTGCTGGAGGCCTCGTCGGGCGGCTCGGGCGTGTTGGCGGCATCGGCCGCTTCGTCGTCGTCATCGCCTCCGCAACCCACTGCCGCGAGCGCCGCCATGCCGGCCGGCACGCTCCCCATGATGAGCACGGCGCGGCGCAGCAACTGCCGGCGTGACATGTGGCCTTCGTTGTACTCGTCGGCGAATTCCTGGACGAGGTAGCGCTGGTACTCGTTCATACAACCTCCGCGGGGGCTCGCAGAGAGTACGCCGCGTGCCGGTGAGGGGACGGGAAAGGGGACTTACGCATCCCGAGATGCGGCTCCCTCGACGACTCTCCCGCAGGCCCACGCAATCCACGAATCAACCATCACGAGTACGAGAAAGACCGGAATGATGAACAGTTTGACGGGAGTTCCGTCGTCGTTGGTGGCCGGAATGAAAAACAGCCACCACACAACTGCCGGCGCGAGCGCAGCCGTGCCGCCGAGTCGGATGATTGCACCACGAGGAAATCTTGGAGCGCTCAGCGCCAAACCAAGGAGGGCCGGACCGCCCAGAAGTGCGGCAAAACCGAGCAACGAATTCCAGACCCCGAAATCGTAGCGGTCAGAAAACAGGTAGATAAGCCAAAGCGCGCCGACCGAAAGAGCGGCGGCCGCCGCCACTCGAGGAAGAAGCCAGGAACGCGCCACTTTCTGCCCTGGTTGGGCGGTTGTCATGCGATTTATCGTACGCGACCGCCGGACCAGCATGTTTCCACGAGGTGCTCCATGTCCCGAATCGACGTCCACTCCCACTACCTCCCTGAGGCTTACCGTGCTGCCGCCACCCTAGCCGGCCACGCCCAACCCGATGGGATGCCCGCCCTGCCGGCGTGGAGTGTCGAGAGTGCGCTCCAGCTCATGGATCAGAACGATATCGAGGCGTCGATCCTCTCCGTGTCGTCGCCGGGCGTCTTCTTCGGCGATGTCGCCGGCGCGCAGTCATTGGCCCGCGCCGTCAACGAAGCCGGCGCCGAGGCAGTCGCAACTCATCCTTCGAGGTTCGGCCTCTTCGCCTCGCTCCCGCTCCCCGATGTCGACGCCGCACTGACCGAAATCGCCTACGTCTTCGACACGCTTCACGCAGATGGCGTCGTCCTCATGTCGAACTATGGCGGCGTTCGCCTCGGCGACGCCGCGTTCGACCGGGTCTTCGATGAACTGAACCGGCGCGAGGCTGTCATCTTTATGCACCCCACTTCGCCCGTCTGCATCTCATGCGGCGAACGGGGAATGCTCGGCTTCCCCGGGCCTATGCTCGAGTTCATGTTCGAATCCACCCGCGCCGTCACGAATCTCGCCTACTCCGGCACGTTCACACGCTGCCCGGACATTCGCTTCATCATGCCGCATGCCGGTGCGGCCTTGCCGCTGCTTTCCGACCGCGTGGCGCGGTTCGTCCCGATCATTGGCGGGCCGGGCCTTCGGGCCCCCGACGAGTTCGGCGCCATCCTGGGTCGCCTCTACTACGACCTCGCCGGATACCCCGTCCCGAAGATGCTCGCGCCGTTGCTCTCCGTGGCCGCGCCGGACCGCATCCTCTACGGCAGTGATTGGCCGTTCACGCCCTCCGCGAACGTGAACGCGCTCACCACCCGCCTGGACAACTCAGGCGAGCTCCAGGCCATCGGCCTCGAACAGGTGATGCAGGGGAATGCGCGACCGTTGTTCCCAAGGTTGGCGGTGTAGGCGCCAGCCGGCGAACCGCGACGAGCGGACAGAAAGACACGACTGCTGCCGAGTGTTGCACGTTTGATTTCGACGCCCTGGTGGCGCATCGACGAGTAACCAGTACACAAACGCGGGCTCGGCGCGGTTGATAACACATTGGCCGGTTTCGGCACTTAGACTGGCGGGTGTGGCAGACCTGCAGTTTCGGTGTAACCAGGTGGAGCAGTTCATCGCGTGGGAACTGCCCGAATGGGTGAAGCGCCAGGGCGTGAACGCCGACGGTCCGGTGACCGTCGAGGTGCTGCATCCCGACCGCGAGATGGATGGTTCGTGCCGCTGGTGCGGCGGGCGCAGGAACGAAACCGTGACGGTCGAGGGCGGCCGGCTCGCTTGAAGCCATCTGTGCGCGCGGTTTGTGCTTCAATGCGCAGCACATGTTCAAGTCTGTCCTAATAGCCAACCGCGGCGAGATCGCCGTGCGAATCGCGAAGACGCTGCGGAAGATTGGCATCCGCTCGGTGGTGGTGGCGTCGATCCCCGACCGGCGGAGTCTTGCGGTGCGAACCGCTGATGCGTGGGTGCTGCTCGAAGGGTATTCCGCCGCGGAGAGCTACCTCGATGTGGAGACGGTCATCGCGGCAGCGAAAGCCGAGGGATGCGAGGCGATCCATCCGGGGTACGGATTCCTGAGCGAGCGGGCGGATTTCGCTGAACGATGCGCCGCCGAGGGGATCACGTTCATCGGGCCGCCGCCGGAAGTGCTGCGCGGGATGGGCGACAAAGCCGCAGCGCGGCGCCTCGCCGTCGAGAACGATGTCCCGGTCGTGCCCGGCTGGGATGGTGCGGACGACGACGAGACGCTCGTGCGGGAGGCCGGCCGAATCGGCTTCCCCATCATGCTGAAGGCACGTGGCGGTGGCGGTGGCCGCGGGATGCGAGAGGTTTTTTCGGCGGAGGAGTTATCGGAAGCAATTGAGAGCGCGCGGCGTGAGGCGCTGGGGGCGTTCGGGGATGGCGGGCTGCTGCTGGAGAAGCTGGTGACGAACGCCCACCACGTCGAGGTGCAGGTACTGGCGGACACGCACGGGAACGTCATCCACCTCGGCGAGCGCGACTGCTCGGTGCAGAGGCGGCACCAGAAGTTGATCGAGGAGACGCCAAGCCCGGTTGTCGATGACGCGCTGCGGGAGAGGCTGACCGGGTATGCGCTGAAGCTGGCGCGGGCGATCGGGTATGTGAATGCGGGGACGTTCGAGTTCCTTGTGACCTCACCCCCTGCCCCCTCTCCACCTGGTGGAGAGGGGGTGCAAGACGTGTACTTCCTGGAGGTGAATCCGCGGTTGCAGGTGGAGCACCCGGTGACGGAGATGGTGACGGGTCTGGACCTGGTGGAGTTGCAGCTCCGCGTGGCCGACGGCCAAGAGTTGCCGCTGAAGCAGGAGGATGTGACGTTCGAGGGGCACGCGATCGAGTTCCGGATCAATGCAGAGGATCCGTGGGATGGGTTCAAGCCGAGTTCGGGGCGGATCGAGTCGATGCACTGGGGTACGACCGACCGGTGCGACTTCGGTTACGAGAGGTCGGATGTGATTCCATCCACCTACGATTCGCTCGCCGGAAAAGTGCTCTCTCATGCCCCCACCCGCGAGGAGTGCATCGAGTTCTCGGAGCATGAGCTCAAGGGCACGTACTTGCGGCCGCTTCGAACCAACATTCGCTTGCTCGAAGCGGTGCGAGCGAGTGAAGCCTTCTCCCGCGGCGAAACCGATATCGGATGGCTTGAACGCGAGTTGCCCGGACTTCTGGCAGGCTCTCGGACGCCCGACGATGCATGGATGGCTGCGGGGATCGCCGCCAGCTGGCCTGCCGCCGTTTCTCAGGTGGGAACGTGCTCAGTCTGGTTGACTGACCATCAAGAGACGCGGGAAGTTGCTACGCGCGTTTGGGGAAAGGACTTTGAGAGTTCGGTTGGGGAAGCATCTGAGCGTGGCGTCTTCATCGATTCGTGGTTGACGCAGAACGAAGTCTGGGAACGAGAAATTCGGTTCATGCTCAGCGGAATCAAGTACGGATTCCGTCTCCATGACGATGGAGTCTTCGGTGGCACGGAAAACGCAGGGCGTGTTGGGCTCAGTTTCCGAATCGTGCCGCCGC
Organism: Dehalococcoidia bacterium; assembly: GCA_050247055.1. GTDB lineage: Bacteria > Chloroflexota > Dehalococcoidia > Tepidiformales > Tepidiformaceae > Amarobacter. The sequence continues at coordinate 763,484 of JBFWUX010000002.1, read as the reverse complement.
CGCCGTTGCCGCGGCGGGCGCATGCGGCGGCTGAGGGGGCGACGGCCATTGTGGCGCCGCTTTCGGGGACCATTGCTGCGGTGCGGGTGGCCGAGGGGGACGCGGTTGTCGCCGGACAGCTGTTGCTGACGCTGGAGGCGATGAAGATGGAGCATCGAATCACGTCGCCGTCGGATGGGGTGGTTAAGTCGGTGGGGGTGCGGGAGCGAGACACGGTGCGCGAGGGGGCGGTTTTGGTGGAGTTGGGGTAAGGGCCTCATCCCCCGGCCCCTTCTCCCGCGACGGGAGAAGGGAGCCTGGGTTGGTGAAGTTGTGGGTCCGATGAGGGGAGGTTGTAGTTGGGGTGAGTGTGTAGCGCTCCTTTGCTGTGGTGAAGGCGTGACGCTGTCTTATCGCTGCTGGGAGGCCCTCATCAGGTTGGCTGGGTGTCATTGTGCGATTGGGTTTGTTGCCGCTCAGGTGTTTCTGGCGCGAAGAAGGGGCTGCGATTGAATTGCGAGCCCCTTCGTTCACCCGTTCTTGGCGGGAATTCGGCGCTTAGCGGGCCTTGTCGTCGGCCGGGAGCGGCAGTGGCTTTTCGATGCCGTCGGGGCCTTCCTGGAGCTTCGAGAGATCGAAGTTGGGGTCCATGCTCTTTGCGACGGCGACGAGCGCGTCTTCGGAGACCTTCGGGCTGATGCCTCGCGAGTAGCCGTTCACGTAGTAGTTCGTGCCGTTCGCGGAGGTCCAGTTGAAGTTGTTCTCGGACTTGTAGCCCGAGCCGTCGCCAGTCTGGCTGGTGCCGTAGCGGTTGGCGCCGGCGTTAATGGTGTCGGCGCCGCCTTCGAAGGTCCAGTTGAGGTTGTAGCTAGATTCGAAGCCCTCTGGCTTGTCGCAGCCGGGCGCGATTTCGGTGGCGACGAGGTTCGAGGAGGTCAGCTTGAACCCGTCGGGCGCCTTGGCCGGCGAGAAGCCGAGTCCGGCGAGGTCGGCGTCGGTCAGGAGCCGCTCCTGGATGAAGCAAGCTTCGTTGAAGTTCGGGTCGAGGGCCTTGGCGAGCGAGCGAATGAGGTCCGTGCCGACCGGCTTTTCGGCCTTGGCGTAGACGCTGAACTGCAGGCCGTTGTGGCTCCAGTTCGCGCCGTACTGGCTGAACTGGCCGGGGTAGTCTTCGCTGTAGCCGTTGGAGTACACCGCGACGTTGATGTAGGAGTAGTCGCCGCCGTCCTTCTGCCATCCGGCGTTGAAGCTGAAACCTTCGGTGGGCTTCACGCTGGTGTCGCAGCCGGCGCCCGTAGGGGCGTCGAAGGCGGTGACGGTGAAGTCCTGCTGATCATAGCCCGCAGGGATCGCCGAGCGGGGGTCGCCGATGCCCATGGCCGCGAGGTCGGACCAATCGCCAGGGCCCGAAGCCCAGAAGCAGGCGAGGTCGGTGGATGGCGAAAGCTGGGCGATAATCTGGTTCAGGATTTCGGTTGCGCGCGGGTCCACTTCGGGGATGCGCGGCGCGGTGCTCGGAGCAACAGCATCGGTGGCGCCAGAGGCGGAACTGGCACCGGCGCCCGAGGGAGGCGTGAGATCTCCTTCGAGGTAGCGGTAGGAGTTCACGCTGACGTTGAAGACGTAGCCGTTTGCCCAGAACGTGGCGGAATCGGCGCGGATGACGTTGGCGACGGGGTCGCTGCTCTGGCGCTGGGAGATGTAGGCCTCGATACCGGAGGCGTCATGGACCCACGAGGTGTCGAACGAGAGTGCGCCCTTCACCGGGTTGCCATTCTTGTCGCACTCGGAGCCGGAAGAAATCGATAGATTGAGAGCAGAGAAACCTGGCCCCGGGAACGCGGGTACGAAGCCGGCGGCGCCGAGATCGATCCCGTTGCCGGAGACGATGCCGGCAGGGATGGGGGTCCGGCAGGCCGGGTAGGTCATGGCGGCGCCGCGCCCGCCGGCGTCTTTGACGTCGTCGGCTCCGTAGGAGGCAGGCGCGCTGGCTGTGCCGCCGTTGCCTTCCTGGGCCAGGCCGGGGACCGTGACGTGGGTGCCGTCGGGCGTGGGGTCGTTGTCGCTATCGAAAGTCGCTCGGGCGACGAGTGCGCCGGACGCGAAGAATGCCGCCGCTGCGGCCACGCCGATGATCCAGACCATCGGCTTCCTGGGATTCAACAAACTGGATGAAGACACTCAGTTCTCCTGGGAAAGTCTCCCCTCGTTAGGCCTAACGACGTTGGATGCCGAAAAGTTCCCGCGATCGGAAAGTTCGCTGGAACTTCATAAGTGGGGATCGCCACGCTACGGGGACGGCGGAGTAGTCAGCTGGGATTCGTCGAAGTCGATGTCGATGCTCCGAGCGATTGCCAGTAACGCTGAACGTTCGAAATGCGATTTGATCCCGCTCACCACGAACTCCGTCCCGTCGGCTCGCTTCCAGTAGATTGAGCTGTCCTCGCCGTAATAGGTCAGGTAGGGCTGGGTTTGGGGGCCGGCCCGCACGAGCACCTCTATGATGCCGACGGGATCAGTCGACTCCACCATCCAATGCGCATAGAAACCCGAGTCCGCCGGAGAACAACCGGGGCTGCCGTGGACAGTGGACACCTGGACGGCAAGTGGCTTGCTGACGGTGGCCGGAAACGCCGGTTGGTTCACCTGCCACTTTCCTAATTCATCGACCGAAGCCTCGCTCGATTCCAGTTTGCAGACGGCATCGAACGAAGGGTCAAGCGCCCGAGCGATCCGGCGGATGTCGTCGTCGGAATGGTGTTCCGGGTGCCAGACGATGCTAAATGCGTAGTCGGCGTTCGACCAGTTCGTGGTCCCGGGTTCGAATTTCGAAGGAGGTTCCTGGGCAACGGTCGAACGGATATGCAGGCTCAGGAGATCGTTTCCATCACGGAGCATGGCGGTGAATTGCATTTCTGGTTCGCTGTCGATACGCGGGAGCGACGGGCACCCTTCATCGGGCTCACGCAACATTGAGAACTCAAGGCGGAAAACGGATAGGGACGACGGGATTGCGGGGCGTGGGTCGCCGATTCCGAGCGCGGCGAGGTCGTTCCAGTCCCTGGGCTCATTCTCGTAGAAGCACTTGAGGTCGCGCTGGTTTCCCAGTTCTGCCATGGCGGTGAGCAGGATCTTTCGCTGTTCGTCGGAGGACACCTCGAGGCGCGGGGACGGGAAAACTGCGACGTTGAAGTCGAATCCTCCGTCGCTGAAGGCCGTGTAGAGCGTGGAGATGCGGGCGACCGGTGTTTCGCCTTCGGATTGGCTAACCCAGATTTCCTGGCCGGAATCGACGTGACGCCAGCGAGTTTGAAGGACCTTTAGCCCACCGGCCTCCTGGCCGCACTTCAACCCGAGTCGTAGGCCGAGGAATTGGAAGTCACGGTCCAGCACCCTCGCCGGAAACGTCGCAAGTTCGGGACTCAGCGACCCGTCATCCAGGATGCCGGGCAGAGGAGGCGAGCAGTAATCGAGGTCAACCGAGGTCGATTCGCCCGGATCACCTTCCGTGGACCTCGACGCGACCAAGTCGGCAAGCGTTGGCTTCGGATCTTCCGGCGAAGACTCACAGCCCGACATCAATAGAGCTATTCCGACGAGAGCCACGAAGGCGCTTGGTATCCGAATTCCCGCCGCCATGTTGATACAACGCTGCCAGCAGCGATTCGGTTCCAATTACATGCGGAAGACGCCCCAGTCTGTTGGTTCGATTGGGGCGTTGAGCGATGCGGCGATGCCCATGGCGAGCACGCGGCGCGTGTCGAGCGGGTCGATCACGCCGTCATCCCAGAGGCGGGCAGTACTGAAATAGGGTGAGCCCTCGGCTTCGTAGCGTTCGACGGTTGGCGCTTTGAATTGCTCACGCTCTTCGGGTGAGAGTTCATCGCCGCGATCAAGGCGGACCTGGAGGAGGACGGACGCGGCCTGTTCGCCGCCCATGACGCTAATGCGCGCGTTCGGCCACATCCAGAGCTGGCGGGGGCCGTAGGCGCGGCCACACATGGCGTAGTTGCCGGCGCCGAAGCTGCCTCCGATGACGACGGTGAACTTCGGGACGTTCGCGCAGGCGACGGCGGTGACCATTTTGGCGCCGTCCTTCGCGATTCCGGCGTTCTCGTATTGCTTGCCGACCATGAAGCCGGTGATGTTCTGGAGGAACACGAGCGGAGTCTTGCGCTGGGCGCAGAGCTGGACGAAGTGGGCGCCTTTAAGGGCGCTTTCACCGAAGAGGATGCCGTTGTTCGCGACAATGCCGACCGGGTAGCCCATGATCCGCGCGAAGCCGCACACGAGCGTGGTCCCGTAGCGAGATTTGAATTCGTGGAAGCGGGAACCATCGACGAGCCTGGCAATGACTTCGCGGACGTCCATCGACTGCTTGAGGTCGGAGGGGATGATGCCGTAGAGGTCGTCGGGTTCGTGGAACGGCTCCTCGACTGCGGTCGATTCCCAGGGAGTGTGCTTCGACGCGGGGATGCTTTCGATGATGCTGCGAACCATCTTCAGGGCTTCGCCGTCGTCTTCGGCGAAGTGGTCGGCGACGCCGCTGATGCGGGTGTGGACATCGGCGCCGCCGAGCTCTTCGGCGGTGGTGACTTCGCCGGTGGCAGCCTTCACCAGGGGCGGGCCGCCGAGGAAGATGGTGCCAGTGCCGCGGACGATGACCGTTTCGTCGCTCATGGCAGGGACGTAGGCGCCGCCCGCGGTGCAGGAACCCATCACGGCGGCAACCTGGTAGATGCCCTTCGCGCTCATGCGGGCCTGGTTGTAGAAGATGCGGCCGAAGTGCGTCTTGTCCGGGAAGACGTCGTGTTGGAGCGGCAGGAAGGCGCCGCCGGAATCGACGAGGTAGATGCAGGGGAGGTGGTTCTCTTCGGCGATTTCCTGGGCGCGGAGGTGCTTCTTCACGGTGATGGGGTAGTAGGTGCCGCCCTTCACCGTCGCGTCGTTGGCGATGACCACGCATTCGCGGCCATGCACCGTGCCGATGCCGGTGACGATGCCCGCGCTGGGGATGTCGTCTTCGTAGACACCGTCGGCGGCAAGGGGGCTGAGTTCGAGGAAGCCTGTCGCAGGATCGATCAGGCGCTGGATGCGCTCGCGGGCGAGGAGCTTTCCGCGGTCATGATGGCGAGCGACATAATCGGTTCCCCCCGCGAGGGCAACGCGGTCTAAACGGTTGCGGAGATCGGCCGAAAGTGCGAGGTTGCGTTCGCGGTTCGCCTTGTACTGGGGGTCGCGCAGGTCAACGCGAGTCGGAAGTTCCGGGATGTCGTGCCATTCCATCGCCGCGTAGCGTACTTCGCCCGCGGGATTGATGTTGGCGTAGCGACGAATGCGTTCCCTGAGTTGAGCGAGGAGTTCTTCGCCCATTCGGCGCCCGCCCGGAAACTCGTCATGTCGATCCCAGCGCCAAGAGGCCACGAGGGCAACTGTCAGCGTCCGGCAGTCCCGAAGCAAGCCTGCATCCAGGTGGCTGTAGTGTTCGGCGACCTCGTCCGGGGCGCTCGCGACATCGAATTCGACGGGGCCACGACAACAGGTTTCCAGGTCGATGAAAAGCGGCCCCTGCGCGGTGTTGAGGACGTTGCCGGGGTGTGGTTCGCCGTGGAGCAGCTGTTCGCGAACGCCTCTGCGTTGAATTGCCGAGCTCGTGTTTCGCAGGGTCTCGCTCAGGAATGCGCGGTCCTTGTCCAACAGTTCGGGGGAGCGCGTCGGGTCATCGACGATGGCGAGCGCCTCGGCAACTCGGGCGGTGAAGCGGGGCGCGGGGAGGTCCACTTCTCGCATGGCGGCGTGGAGCTGTTCGAGGACGCGAGCGTATTCGAGCGGGGTTACGGCGCGGTCTGTCACGGGTTCGAAATAGCTCCAGTAGGTCAGGACGTACTCACCTTCCTCAAAAACACGCGGCTCAATGCGAGGGTCGAGCCCGGCTACGGGAGCAGGGGTGGTTACCAGTTGACGGGCGACGGTCAGTTCGAATTCGGCGCCGGCCCGGTGGGACGGGGGCGCGACGCGAACGACCACGTCGCAAGGAAGCAAGCGAATGGCGAAGCGATTCGAGGCATGGAGCATGACTGCTTCTTCGGCAGGCAGTCCGAGCGCCGATGCGTTGGAAAGTGCGGCGTTTGCCGCTGCCGGGCCGTCGAACGAGGTCATGGGGCGTGCCTAACCGAGTGCGCCGGCGATCGCCGCGATCGCACTGATGAAGAGAATGCCGAAGACGATGCGGCGGAAGAACACGACGTTGACCTTCTCGAAAAGCAGGTTCCCGATGCGCTGCCCGAGAAAGATTGCCGGGATGGCCAGGACGAACGCGACGAACACGTAACCCGGGCGGTTTCCCGTCGCCAGGAGCAGGGCGACGCCGATGGCGGAGGTAATCACGAAATACGTGGTGATCGTCGCCCGGAACTGGAGCGGCTGAAAGTTGCGGCCCTGGAGGTAGAGCACCACCGGGGGGCCAGACATGCTCGTGCTCGTGTTCAGGATGCCGCTGGCCGCGCCCGCGATGATGTCGCCGAACGTGCCGACCTTATGCAGGGCGACGCCGCGCATCATGACCAGGGTGAAGAAGATGACGCTCAGGGCGATGCCGAGTTGGAGGAGCTTGGGGTCGAGAAGCAGCAGCACTGCGAGGCCGATCGGCATCCCGATGAGCGATCCAAGGAGCAGAATCCCGGCGGTCCTGCGGTCGGCAGAACGTCGCAGGTAGAGGGCCTGCGAACCAGAGCCGAAGGTCGACATCAGGTTGGCGAGCAGCACGGTATCTCTCGGGCCGATAAGTATGGCGAGGAACGGCACGATGAACAGTGAGAATCCGAACCCGGAGAGGGCCTGGACGAATGCCGCCGTTGCCGCAAGGAAGACGATCGCAACGACAGTAGGCCAGTCCATTGTTCCGGTTATAGCGGAGCGCCGGACTATGAACCCCGTTCGACATCAGTACACGGCCCGCCGACAATCCTCGACATGGAAGTTGCGAACGAAATCATGGTCCGTGGCATCGTGGTCGGCGTGTTCCAGGAGAACTGCTGGGTCATCGGAAGCCGGCGCACGCGCGAAGCCATCTGCATTGACCCGGGGGATCAGCCAGGCGAGATACTCGCCCTCGCGAGAGACATGGGCGTCGAAATCAAGTACATCGCGAACTCGCACGCGCATATCGACCACGTGATGGGCGTTCATGGAGTGCACGCGGCCACGGGCGCGAAGTTTCTTCTCCACGAGTCGGACCTCGATCTTCTTCGCAACGGTTGGAAAGGTGCGGCGGCGCGCTTTGGCCTCGACGTTTCCCAGGGGCCGCCTGATCCTGACAAGTTCGTCGTCCATGGTGACATCGTGGAGGTTGAAGGTGTGCGCCTGCAGTGCATCGAGACGCCAGGGCACACACCCGGCAGCGTGAGCTACTACGCCGAGGAAGGCATGCTTTTCAGTGGCGACACACTCTTCCGTGGCTCCATCGGACGGACGGACCTGCCCGGCGGCAGCCTGGACCAGGAGATGAACAGCATCTGCGAGCGCCTGCTTGCTCTTCCCGATGACACGGCGGTGCTCCCCGGACACATGGACGAGACGAGCATCGCGTTCGAACGAGCGCACAACCCGTTCGTGCTGGAGTGGCTCCGTCGCGGGACTGATGCACCTTCCTGGGACCAGCAGTGAGCCTATCCATCGCCTTTCACGGTGCTGCCGGGACAGTTACAGGCTCGCGATACCTGGTCCACGCCGATGACACGAGGGTGCTGGTGGATTGCGGGATGTTCCAGGGCCCGCGCGAACTGCGCGACCTGAACTGGATGCCGACGCCGTTTCCTCCGAATGCGCCCGAAGCGGTGCTGATCACGCACGCGCATATCGACCACACGGGGCTGCTGCCGAAGCTGGTGAAAGAGGGTTACCGCGGGCCGATTTACTGCACCCCGGCGACGGCGGAGATGGTGCGCATCCTGCTCCTTGATTCGGCGAAGTTGCAGGAAGAAGACGCCGAGTACGCCAACCGGAAGGGCTATTCGAAGCACCACCCTGCGTTGCCGCTCTACACAACGAAGGATGTCGAACGGTGCCTCTCGCGGATCAAGACCGTCGCCTATCGCAAGCCGTTCAAGGTGGGGAAGAACGTCACGGCGCGCTTCCTGAACGCCGGGCACATCCTGGGTTCGGCGATGATCCAGCTGGATTGCGAGACGAAGGCCGGTTCGGCAAGCATCGTCTTCAGCGGAGATGTCGGGCGTTTCGGTGCGCCGCTGCACAGCGACCCCGATCCGTTGCCCGAATGTGACGTGCTGGTTCTCGAATCTACGTATGGCGACCGTAGCCACGGTACCGAACCGATAGAAGACCAGATGGAGGAGGCGTTCGCAGCCGCGATCAAGCGCAAGGGAATCATCCTGATCCCATCGTTCGCGGTTGCACGCGCGCAGCTCGTGGCGCTGATCCTGCGCAATCTCATCCACGCGGGACGGCTCCCCGACATCCCGATCCACGTGGACTCACCGATGGCTTCGGATGTGACCGCGATCTACAACCGGTACATCACCTCAGAATCGCTCGACCAGAACATTCCCAATACGACCTCGAAGACGCTCTTTCCAAAGAACGTGAGGTTTCATCGCACCACGAAGGAGTCGATCGAACTCAACGCCATGCAGGGGCCGCGCATCATCATCAGCTCCAGCGGCATGCTTGCGGGCGGGCGCGTACTCCACCATCTGCGGAGGCTGGCACCGAACCCGGATAACCTCATCGCGCTGGTGGGCTACCAGGCAGTTGGCACGCGCGGGCGAGACCTGGTGGAGGGCAAGCGGATTCTTCGGGTCCACGGCCAGGACGTGAAGGTTGAGGCTGAAGTTGTGAACCTGAACGGGCTCTCGGCGCATGCGGACCGGGATGAACTGTTCCGGTGGGTGGGCGCGCAACCGAAGCGGCCTCGGGCGATTTACCTTACCCATGGCGATCCGGAACCACGTGAGGCGATGCGGGCTGCGCTCTATGAGCAGTTCGAGATTATTGGGCTGCTGCCCGAGCTGAACCAGGAGCACGACCTGGCGTGGCTTTTCCACGGCGAACGATGACACCGGTCTCTTTTCGTTTGCGACAGTAGGCTAGAACGGTGGGGATGCGCATCGTCGAGGCCGGGCAGGTGGAGTACCGCCCATGGAGACCGCCTTCATGGGCACTTTTGCTCATCGCGGCGGCGCTCACCGGGATCATCCTTGGGCTCGGGGTCACAGCGTTTTGGCCACGGGGAGCGGTCGGGTCGGACGAGTACCAACTGTGGCGTTGGGAAGCGAACACGCTGCTGGACAATGTGTTCGCGCGTGTTGGCATTGGGCCGAGCCCGAACGACCAGGATGGAGAAGCGGCTCTCGCGCAGTACTTCAAGCTGACGAGCCAGATCCGGGCTGTCGAGAACACGCCGGAACCGGACGCTTCGGCAATCGAAGCTCTGACGAACGAACGCGCGACCTACGAAAACGATGTCGAGCGGCTGCTCGAACGCTACATCGATGAGGCGGTTACGGCGGAAGGCTTGCAACGCAGCCTGCCCGTTTTCAACTCGGTGAAGATCACCTGGCCGCCGGTAGATTTCGAGCTGACGAACCCACCCCAATTGCTGGTTCGTTCGCCGCGGGACGAGATCAAGCGGCTGGGCGACACCCTCCTGAAGAATGACCTGACGCTTCGAGATGTTGAAAGACTCGAAGACAAGACGACGGACGACGACACCGTTTCGATCGTGGTTTCGATCGGAGGTCTCGCGGCGTATCCGGCGATCGTGCGGGACGACCGGGCGTTCGATTCGGTGCTGGAGACCGCATCACATGAGTGGGTGCACCATTACCTGGCCTTCTATCCGCTGGGTGAGCAGTGGGGCAAGGGTGGGGATGCCGAGACGCTGAACGAGACGACAGCCAGCATTGCCGGCAGGGAGATCGCGAATGTGGTCCGGAGCCAGCACCCCATCACGTTGGCCGACGGGGCCGACGGGCGCGCCCCCGCGCGGCCCGCTCCAACCGTGGACTTCAACAAGGAGATGCGATCGCTTCGCCTCCAGGTGGACGATTTGCTGAAGCAAGGAAAGGTGGCTGCGGCCGAGCAACTGATGGAGCAGACCCGCCAGTACCTCAACGACAACGGGTACGGGATCCGGAAGTTGAACCAGGCGTACTTCGCCTTCTACGGCACCTATGCCGACAGCCCGCAGTCTTCGAACCCCATCGGTCCGAAGATCGAGGAGGTCTGGAACAAGACGCAGGATGTGGGGCTGTTCCTCCGCGTGATGCGCGAAGTGACGAGCGTTGCCGACCTCGACAGGGCGCTGGCCGCCCTGGGTGGGGATGTTTCGGGAGATGCGACGGCGCAGCCGTGACCGCTCGATGAACTACGACGTGGTGGTCCTTGGCGGAGGAGCCGCCGGCCTGATGTGCGCGATCGAAGCGGGCCGGCGCGGGCGTTCGGTCGCCGTGCTCGAGCGGAACGAAGCCGTCGGCAAGAAGATCCTCATTTCGGGCGGTGGGCGCTGCAATTTCACGAACGTCCAGGCCGAGCCCGAGCACTATTACTCCCAGAATCCGAACTTCTGCCGGTCGGCGCTGGCGGCGTACCCGCCCGTGCAGTTCATTTCGCTGGTGGAACAGCATGGCATTGCCTTTCACGAGAAGAAGCTCGGCCAGTTGTTCTGCGATGGCTCGGCGCGGGAGATCGTGGAGATGCTGCTGGCGGAGTGCCGGGAAGCCGGAGTGGAGGTCGTGCTGAACTGCAATGTGGCTGGGGTCTCGCGGGATTCCCGGTTCGAAATTCAGACGAACCAGGGTGCGTTTACATGCGAGTCCCTGGTGGTAGCGACGGGCGGGCTTTCGATTCCGCAGCTCGGGGCGAGTGGGCTGGGATATGAGATTGCCGAGCAGTTCGGCGTTCCCCGAGTGACGACGCGGCCGGGATTGGTGCCGTTCACATTCGCGAAGCAGGAGCTTGGGTTTTTCCAGTCGCTCGCCGGTGTTTCAGTCGAAGTGTCGGTTCGATCGGGGTCGAACGCGTTCACCGAAAACTTGCTCTTCACCCATCGCGGGCTGAGCGGCCCGGCGATCCTGCAGATCTCGAACGCGTGGGTGCCGGGACAGGCTGTTTCGATCGACCTGAGCCCGCGGGTTGCGCTCGAGGAGGTATTGCAGGCCGCGAAGAGTCAGCAGCGGGAACTGGTGACGGTGCTCGGCGACATCCTCCCGAAACGGTTCGCACAGGCATGGTGCGCGGAGTTGGCGCCGTCGCGGGCCATGAATCGCTTTTCCACGAAGGAACTTGAAGCGATTGCGGAGGGACTGCACAACTGGGTGGTGCGGCCCGCTGGGACCGCCGGCTACGGGAAGGCCGAGGTGACGCTCGGGGGCATTGATACGCGGGCGTTGAATTCGAAGACGATGGAAGCGCGGGAGGTGCCGGGCCTGTACTTTATCGGCGAGGTTGTGGACGTGACGGGGTGGTTGGGCGGGTACAACTTCCAGTGGGCGTGGGCATCGGGGTTTGCGGCGGGGCAGTTCGCGTAGGGGCGGGAGACGACCGCGTAGCCGTTGCCCAAAGCCGCTACGCCGGTCCCGCTTCCTACCGTTCGCGGCTCATGGCAAGGGCGGAGGTAAAAGAGTGTATACTATGTCTCTACGGTCCCAACGGAGGAGCAGATGAAGACCAAGGTTTCCAAGTGGGGTAACAGTCTCGCGGTCAGAATCCCGGCCGCGATGGCTGACGCCACCCATATCAGCGACGGATCGTTCGTAGAAATGGAAGTGGCCGATGGACAGCTGACGGTTCACGCTGTCGACGACGTGCCGACACTCGAAGAGTTGCTCGCGTCGGTGACGCCCGGAGAAACGCACGGCGAAGTGGACTGGGGCCCGCGCGTCGGTAACGAGGTCTGGTGAGCGCCTCCCGCTGGGTGCCTGACCGGGGCGACATCGTTTGGCTGGATTTCGACCCGCAAGCCGGCCATGAACAAGCCGGACGGAGACCCGCTGTAGTTTTGTCGCCTGCCCCGTACAACAGGCTACTTGGTCTTGCGTTGGTCTGTCCGATTACCAGTCGCCAGAAAGGATACGATTGGGAGGAGGCCTTACCGGTCGGGATTCCGATCACAGGATTCGTTCTAACGGACCAGGTTCGGAGTCTGGACTGGCGAAAGCGGAATGCCGACTTCGTCGTGACGCTGCCTTCAGATTCGATGCGGAGAATTTCACGGCTGGCCACGCGACTCATCGAGTGGAATTGAGATGGCTGACAGACCAGAGAAGGCCCCGCTTTTGCGGGGCCTCTCGGTGTTTGGGCGTTTAGGTGGCCGGTCTTAGCGGGTGAGCCAGGCGAACTGCTGTGGCTTCCGCTGGGCGCGGGCGCTGATCATGATGTTCACGATCGACGGCTTGTCGGACTTGGTCGCTTCTTCGAGCGCCGGCCGGAGCTGGCTCGGCTCGGTGACGAAGAAGCCCTTGCCGCCGTAGATCTCGGCCATCTTCTCGTAGTGCGCTTTCGGCGTGTAGGCGCCGGGCGGGATCTTGGTGGCGTCGGGCACCAGCTCATCGGGGCCGCCGCCCACGCCGTTGTTGTTGATGATGATGAAGGTGAGGTTGTTCAGGCCGTAGCGGGCGGCGGTTTCAACCTCCATGCCGCTGAAGCCGAAGGCGGAGTCGCCTTCGATGCAGAAGACGCGCTTGTCGGGGTGGACGGCGGCGGCGGCGATCGCCTGGCCGAGGCCGACGCCCATGGTGCCGAAGGTGCCGGCATCGAGGCGGTGGCGCGGAAGGAAGTTCGGCATGAGCGTGCGGCCGATGTCCATCGTGCTCGCGCCTTCGTTCTGAATGATGGCGTCGTTCGGGATGAAGTCCCGGATGTCTTTGTAGACGCGGTAGTAGTTCATCGGCGTGGAGTCGTCGGCCATGTACTCGGTGACCTGTGCGCCATTCTCGTCGATCTTCTTGCGCAGGCCGGTCCACCAGGTGGTCTCAGATGGGTAGGACCATGGCTGGCTCTTGAGGTGCGCGTTCAACTGGGCCGTGATGGCCTTCGCGTCACCGACGAGCGCGACTTCGGTGGGCACGTTCGTCCCGATTTCTTCGGGGTTGATGTCCATCTGGATGACGCGGACATTTTTATCGAAGCGCGGCGGCTGGCCGAAGTGCATCATCCAGTTGAGGCGGGCGCCCATGAGGAGGATGACATCGGCGCCGACGAGCGCCGCGGAGCGTGCCGGGGCGATGGAGAGCGCGTGGTCATCGGGCATGACGCCTTTGCCCATCGGGGAGGCGAGGTAGGGAAGCTGGGTGGCTTCGAGGAACTGGCGCACTTCGTTTTCGGCGCGAGAGTAGGCAGCGCCCTTACCGACGATGACGAGCGGGCGTTCCGCGCTCTTGAGGGCGGCCATTGCGGCCTCGATGTTGTCCTGGGGCGCCTGGGTGCGCGGCGGTTCCGGGCACATGGCCGGGAATTCGAGTTCTTCTTCTTCGACGGATCCGGTGATGATGTCGCCGGGGAGGTCGAGGTAGGCGGCGCCGGGGCGGCCGTAGATGGTCGAGCGGACGGCCTGTTCCACGTAGAAGGGGAGGCGCTTCACGCTATCGGGGCGGGCGGCGTACTTGGCGTAGGGGCGGGCGGTTTCGACCTGCGGGGCTTCCTGGAAGGCGCCCTGGCCGTTCTGGTAGCTGTCGTTGGCGCCGCCGATGAGGAGCATCGGCCAGCAGTTGGACCAGGCGTTCGCCATGCCGGCGATGCCGTGGATCATGCCGGGGCCGGAAACCGCGAGGCAGACGCCGGGGCGGCCGGTGAGATAGCCGACGGCGGCGGCCGCGTAGCTCGCGGCCTGTTCGTTGCGGAAGCCGAAGAACTTGATGCCTTCGCGCTGGGCGTGGACGGCGATGGGGATCACCGGGATACCGACGATCCCGAACATGTACTCGACGCCCTGCTGCTTCAGTGACTTCGCGACGATTTGCGCGCCAGTGAGTGTTGCCATGGGTTGGCTCTCCGAATCTCTGTTGGTGATGGCGCGGAATCATACGCGAAGGAGCGGGAGGGGGCACTTCGGGGGCGGGATTGAACCGCCAAGACGCCAAGACCGCGAAGAGTTATCGCTGCTTCGGCGTTTTTCTAGTTCACGATGCTTGAGTAGATGATGTTCTTCAGCTGGCCGCGGAAGTTGAAGGTGGCCGAGGGCATGAGCTGGGTCATGAAGATGGCGACCAGGTCTTCGTGCGGGTCGACCCAGAAGATGGTGCTGGCCGCGCCGCCCCAGTAGTAGTCGCCGGCGCCGAGCGTGCCGGCTTCGACTTGGCCGAGGGTGGTGGCGAAGCCGAGGCCGAAGCCGACGCCTTCGTAGGCGGTTTCGCTGAAGGCGCCGATTGCCATGCTCGCGAGGTCGCCCTTGCCGCCGGCGAGGTGGTTCTGGCGCATGAGGTCGATGGTGCGGGGGCCGAGGATGCGTGCGCGATCGAGTTCGCCGCCGCGGCGGAGCATTTCGCAGAAGCGCAGGTAGTCGGCCGTAGTGCTCGTGAGCCCGCCGCCGCCGGAGAAGAACGAGGGGTTCGCCAGGTAGGTGCTGCTCTCGGGGTCGTCGATGAGCTTGAGCGTCTTGTCGGGCTGGCGCTGGTAGTTGGCGGCGAAACGGGACTGCTTTTCGGGCGCCACCCAGAACGAGGTGTCGACCATTCCGAGCGGGCCGAAGATGTGCTGCTGGAGGTATTCGTCGAACGGCTGGCCGGAGATGGCTTCGACGAGGCCGCCGCAGACGTCGGTGGACATCGAGTACATCCACGCGCTACCAGGCTCGTAACGGAGCGGAGTCTGGCCCATCTTTTCCATGAAGGTGGTGAGGGTTTCGGTGCGGTCGCGGTTCACACCGAGGCGCCGGTAGATCTTGTCGACCGGGTGGTTGGTGGCGCCGTAGGTGAGTCCGCCGGTGTGGCTGAGCACGTTGCGGAACGTGATCGGCTTCTCGGGCACCTTCAGTTCCATGTTGTCGGCGTCGCCTGAGACCCAGACCTTCTGGTCGCGCCAGCCGGGAACGACGCGCGAAATCGGGTCGTTCAGCTGGAAATGGCCCTGTTCGTAGAGCTGCATGAGGGCGACTGATGTGATCGGCTTCGTCATCGAGTAGATGCGGAAGATGGTGTCTTCGCGCATCGGCGTCGAGCGTTCGATGTCGGCGCAGCCGAGGGTGCTGAAGTGAGCGACCTGGCCGTGGCGCGCGACCAGCGTTTGGCAGCCGGCGATCTTGCCGGGCTGGACGTAGTTGCGGTCGAGGAAGCCAGTGATCTGGTTCAGGCGGTCGGCATCGAAGCCGGCTTTTTCGGGGTTGATGTTCATCAGAGGTCCTCACTCATGGGTCTGTAGCAGCGCCGCGAAGCTTACAGATCCATACCGGGCCGCGGAAACCGGGGCGCGATGCGCCTCGCGACAGTACCATCGATGTTTACCATCCGGCCCGGAGGCCCGCCATGCCGCAGTCGCTCAACCTTGTGAACTTTGAATCGCTGACGCCACAGGAACTCGCCGAAGCCTGCCAGCGGGCGATGGACGGCTGCGATGCGATCATCGCCGATATTGTCGGGAGGCCTGCCGGGACGCGGACCTTCGCGAACACGTTGCTGCCGCTCGAGGAGGCAACCGACCTGGTTTCGGAAGCATCGGGGCAGTACGCATTCATGGCATACGTGACCGCCGACGATGACTTGCGGACGACTGCGCGCGAATGGGACGAAAAGCTCGACAAGTACATGGTTGCGCTGAGCTTCCGCGAGGACCTCTACCAGGCGATCAAGGAGTTCGCGGAAACTGATGCGGCGAAGGACCTGGTTGGCGAAGAGGCGCGCTGGCTCAAGTTCGAACTGCGCGACTACCGCCGCAACGGCTTCGACCTGCCGCTCCAGCAGCGGCAGCGGGTGCGAGAGCTCTTCGACCGGCTCGTTGAACTCGATGTGAAGTTCCGCAAGAACATCGACGACTACGAAGACGGCATCGTGGTGAACCGCGAGCAGCTTTCGATGATGCCCGAGGCGTGGGTGGAGAGCCTGGGGACGGTGGAAGAGCGGGGTGTTACGAAGTACAAAGTGTCGCTCGACTACCCCGAGATTCAACCGTTCATGGCGAATTGCCCGGATGGGGCGTTGCGGCGCGAATTGTTCGAAAAAGACCAGTGCAAGGGCGGCGACGGGAACGTCACGATCCTCGAGGACGCGATCAAGGTACGACACGAAATCGCGACGCTGCTGGGCTACGACTCGTGGGCCGCGTACCGGACGGAAACGCGGATGGCGAAGACGCGGGAGAACGTCACGAACTTCCTGCGCGAGCTGCGGGGAAAGGTGACGATCAAGGCGGCCGCCGACCTCCAGCAAATGCGCGCGCTGGCCAAGAACCAGACTGGCGCCGACACGATCAACATCTGGGACTGGCGGTTCTACCACAACGAACTTTTGAAGACGAAGTTCGCGGTGGATGAATTCGAGGTCGCGAAGTACTTCCCGCTCGATGCCGTGCTGGACGGGCTGTTCAAGGTGTATCAGCACATCCTTGGGGTGAAGTTCACGGAGGCGCCGGACGCGCGGCGCTGGCACCCGGACGTGCTCGCTTACGACATCTCCGAGGCGGAAGGTGGCGCACCGTTCGCGAGGTTCTACATGGACCTTTTCCCGAGGCCGAACAAGTACGGCCATGCGGCGGCGTTCACGCTTCGCAGAGGGCGCCGCATGGATGATGGTTCGTACCAGCATCCGGTGAGCTCAATCGTGGCGAACTTCACGAAGCCTTCGCCGACGCAGCCATCGTTGTTGCGACATGGCGAGGTCGACACGTTCTTCCACGAATTCGGGCACATCATGCACCAGACGCTGACGCGGGCTGAGCGGGGGCGTTTCAGCGGTACGCAGACCGAACGCGACTTCGTTGAAGCGCCGAGCCAGATGCTCGAACACTGGTGCTGGGAGCCGGAGGTGTTGAATTCGTTCGCGCGCCACTACGAGACGGGCGCGCCGCTACCGCAGGAGATGCTCGATTCGCTGATTGCGGCGAAACAACTGGACTCGGGGATCATGACTCTGCGGCAGTTGTTCTTCGCGACGCTGGACCTGGTCTACCACTCGCCGGATTTCGATGGCGATACGACCGAGACGCTGAAGGCACTGCACGACATCACGGGATTCCCGTACACGCCGGGCACGCACTTCCAGAGTGGGTTTGGGCACCTGTTCGGATACGACGCGGGGTACTACGGGTATCTGTGGTCGCAGGTGTTCGGCGACGACATGTACACGAAGTTCGAAGCGACGAGCCCGATGGATTCGGAGACCGGTCTGCATTATCGCCGGACGATCCTGGAGCGGGGCGGGACGGTGGACGGGGACCAGCTAGTGCGTGATTTCCTCGGGCGCGAGCCGAACAACGAGGCGTTCTTGCGGGGCTTGGGGCTCGAAGTTTAGAGAAACGCGACCGGGGACAACCGGAAAGGGAGCGGACACAGTGACTTGTGCGACATTTGGACCGGCAGCAACCAGTCGCACACCCCTTCCGTGGGTCCCGGCTGATCATGGCTGCAGCATCGACCTGCCCGCTCCCTCCCCGGTCGCGGCTCATGGGGGTGCTTTTGGTCGACCGCTATCATGATCTGGTGTCGGACGGAGTTGAGTCGGAGCCGCGGGCGTATTTCATCACCTTCACCACGTATGGATCTCGGTTGCACGGGGATGTTCGAGGATCGGTGGATGCTTATGAGCGGGGGCGGCTGAAGTCGGCGCCTGTGACGTTAGACGCGACGATGCGCGGCGCAGTCGAGGACGCAATTCGGGAACGGTGCCGCTTCATGGAGTGGAGCCTCGTGGCGTTGAACGTTCGGACCAACCACGTTCACGTGGTGGTGGTCACATCAGAGCCCCCAGGAGAAGGTCATGAATTCGTTTAAGGCCCGGTCAACGACAACTATGCGGCAGCGTGGATTGATTGGACCGGATGCCCGCGTGTGGACTCGTCACGGAAGTACCAGGCGAATTGGCAACGAGCGCGACCTGGAAGCTGTGGTCACGTACGTCATGGAGGGACAAGGGCCAGACCTGCCGCGGCGGTAGGTTGATGAGCCGCGACGGGGTAGGGAGCGGACCTGTCTGAAGCCGCGCGCGGGTCGCGACTGGGCTTGGCTACGAGTGTGTGAAGGCTTGCTCAACTGCCCCATTCCCGGTGCTGCTGGGTGGCTTGGCACGAAGATCGACAGGCCCGCTCCCTGCCCGGTCGCGGCTCATGGCAGGGGGTGGCGTTAGGGCACGGGCATGAGAAATCGGTGCGGTGGTTCGCGTTCGGTTTCGAGCGTGTCCTACCGGGTCCTAAGTCAGGAGGCCTCAATCGCCGGATGCCGAATTCAGTGGCGGTCGCCGGCATACTGGGCAGGTCGACAGGCCCGCTCCCTGCCCGGTCGCGGCTCATGGCAGGGGGTGGCGTTGGGGCACGGGCATGGCGAAATCGATGCGATGGTTCGCGTTCGGTTTTGAGCGTGTCCTACCGGGCCTTAAGTCTGGAGGGTTCAATCGCCGGGTGCCGAATTCAGTGGCGGTCGCCGGCATACCGCGCAGGTCGACAGGCCCGCTCCCTGCCCGGTCGCGGCTCATGGCAGGGGTGGGGTTAGGGCACGGGCATGGCGAAATCGGTGCGGTGGTTCGCGTTGGGTTTCGAGCGTGTATTACCGGATCCTAAGTCAGGAGGGTTCAATCGCCGGGTGCCGAATTCGGTTGCGGCCGCCGGCATACTGGGCAGGTCGACAGGCCCGCTCCCTGCCCGGTCGCGGCTCATGGCAGGGGCGGGGTTTGTGTTATGCGGGCCTAGCCCCGTGGCAGGCCGAGGCCGCGGGTGGCGATGATGTTGCGCTGGATCTCGCTGGTGCCGGCGGCGATGGTGCCGGGGACGGTGCGCATGTAGGCGCGGCCGAAGCCGCCGCCGAGCGGGGCGCCGGGGTCGTTCGCGTCGATGCGCTGGGAAGCGAGGCCGATCATGCGCATGCCGAAGTTGGCGATTCGCTGGCCGAGTTCGCTGCCGAACGCCTTCGACATGGAGGCTTCGTAGTTCGGAATCTTGCCCCGGCTCTGCATCCATACGACCTGGTAGCTCAAGAGGCGGCTGGCTTCGACTTCGATGCGGAGGTTGGCGAGGCCGTTTCGCAGCGGGCCGTCATCGATGAGGCGGCCATTCGCGCCGCGAGTTTCCTTCGCGAACGCGGTGAGCTGTTCGACTGAGCGGCGGCCGCTGGCTGACCAGTTCACGCCTGAGCGTTCGAAGTCGAGGAGGGTGGTGCCGACGTACCAGCCGCGGTTCTCCTCGCCCATGATGTTGGCCGCCGGGACGCGGACGTCTTCGAAGAAGACTTCGTTGAACTCGTGGTCGCCGAGCATGTTGATGAGCGGGCGGACGGTGATGCCCGGCGTTTTGCCATCGACGAGGAAGTAGGTGATGCCGCGGTGCTTCGGGGCATCGGGGTTGGTGCGGGTGAGCACGTGGAACCAGTCGGCGTGGTGTGCGCCGGAGGTCCAGATCTTCTGGCCGTTAATGACGAAGTCATCGCCATCGCGGACGGCGCGGGTCTGGAGGCTGGCGAGGTCCGAGCCGGAGCCGGGTTCGCTGAAGCCCTGGCCCCAGTGGACGGTGCCGTTCGCGATCTTGGGCAGGTGTTCCTTCTTCTGGGCTTCGGTGCCGTGAACCATCAGGCATGGGCCGACCATGCTGATGCCCTGGCCGCCGCCACCGGGCGCGCCCGCGTAGCCGCTTTCCTCACGGAAGATGAGCTGCTGCATGTGGTTCGCGCCGAGGCCGCCGTATTCCTTTGGCCAGGCCATCGTGAGCCAGCCGTGCTGGGCGAGGCGCTGTTCGTAGGCGCGTTCGGCGGCGTTGGTGACATCATCGCCGGGGCGTGCGGTCGCCGGCGGCGGCGTCCAGTTCTTCCGGATGAAATCTCGGACTTCGCTCCGGAATGCTTCCTGCTCTTCGGTGAATGTGAATTCCATGGGGCCTCCTGTGTGTGGGCGAAGTATGGCAGCAGACGCGTTCTCCGCCTACTCGCGGGGCTCCGAGGCTTTGCCCGTTCGTGAATGTTTATGTACTGTGCAGTCGCTAAGTGGTGGGGACCCTGGCAGGCAACGCATGTTTCCACTCGCTCGCCTCGCACTGCTGCGAGTCTCCGGAATTTCCCAGAACGCATTCGCATTCGCTCCTCTCGCTGCGGGGCTTTCCTCGCGGGACAGCTCGCTCGATCCCACGATGTTTATCAGCGGGATGGCTGTTCTGAGCGCCGGGCTTGTCGTGCTTCGGGCCGCCCAGGTACCGCCGCCTCGCGCGCGGGTGGCGACCGTTGCGCCGGCTGTGGTGAATGCGGATCAGGTCATCGAGCGGCGGAAATACACCGCGGACGAGGTCCTCGCTCAGCGCGAAGTGCGCATGGGCGATCGCGAAGTGTTACTCAACGCACTGGCGACGGCCGCGGAGACGTTCTATTCGATAGCCGGCCACCTGCCGAGGGACGCCTCGGACGTGGCGCTGCACAAAGCGGATGACCTCAGGGAGCTGGTCTGGCTGAATCGGGCGCGCTAGCGGCGTCGACCCAGCCGCGGCCGAGGATTCGCGCGACAAGCAGGGCTGCGACCACGCTGGCGGTCGAGGCGTAGACAGCGAGCGCGGCGGTCGAGGAGCCGTCGGTCCCGGCCGTGAGACCATGGAGCAGCGCCAGCCCGTAAGCGGGAAAGCTGAGGTAGTGGACGTTTCGCCACCAGCTGTACGGCATTCGGCCGGAGAATCCCGTCGAGGCAAGCACCATAACCAGCGTCCACATTCCCAGTGCGCCGAGGGCGACCTGGACAGGGCGATAGGAGCTGGTTAGTCCGACCGCCACATCGGGCACGGAGAAGGCGATGGTTGGGTCGACGAGCAGCCCGGTCACATGACCGGCAACGAACGAAAGGCTGAGCGCCGAAGCCATGCGATGGGCTTCAAGCAGCCAGGTCATCGCGACAGCGCCGAACCTGAAGCGCATATGGACCGCGATGCCGGTGCAGACGCTGAGCCACATGCACAGATACGCTGCGAAACCGGCCGCGCGCAGGCCATCCCATGAGGCGGTGCCGACATCCGGGTCCTGGGCGATGCGGCCGAGGATGATGCCAAGGGTAACTCCGAGGCCGACGAGTGCCGCGATTTTCCAACTCATCAGGAGCCCCTTGAGCGCCGCGGCGTGCGCGTGACAGCCGGGTCCGGGTCTGCTGGCGCCGCAGCCTGGGTGGGAGTAGCGGCTGCCCCGGCGACCGGGGTTCCTGTACGCACCGCGGAGGTCGGGAGCGACGTGGGCGCTGTGGGGTCCTGCGGAGCCGTTGACGCGGCGCTGGCGATTTCGGCGGGCTCGCTCTCGGCGGGCGGCAACGCCGGGTGGGCCGCGGCAAACGCGAGCCAGCCGCCGAGGAACCCGGCGGTCGCGACTGATGCGATCACCACCTTGAAGCGGGAGTGGCGCTCTCGACGAAAGCCTCGGCGAGCCGAGGTTGTTGGCGACTTCATTGCCCTACCTATGGCCTGGAAGGCCCGCAAGGTGATTGGAGGGTAGTAGTGATCTTCGTAAAGGAATCGTGCAACTCGTTGCACGGGGCCGTCACCTTTTGTTGTTTCGCGTCCATACCCTGCACGAAGCTCATGTTCGAGCCGCCCGGAGACCTCTATGGAAGAGACTCAGAAAACGCCATTGCTGAGCAGGCCCACGACCCGGAGAGCGCTGCTTGCGGGCGCGGCGACCGCAGCAGCCGGCGGCACGGCAGCAGCCATCGTCGGGTTCGCCGGCCATTCCGGCGGAAGCCCTGGCGACGCAGCTCAAGCTGACGGCCAGCCCTCGGATCAACTCACTGACCAACAGGAGAAAGACCTCGCGGCGGAACTGGCTAAGCCGATCGATGATCCTCGCATGCGGGCCGCACACCTCCTGCGTCGCGCGGGGTGGGGCGGGACAGCGGCCCAGATCGATGAATTCGCGACGCTCTCGCGGGAGGAAGCCGCCGAGCGGCTGCTGAATTTCGAAACGATCGACAATTCGGCGCTCGACGCGAAGATCGCGGCCGCCAACTTCAACCTCACGACACCGGGTCGCGGGCTGGATAACAAGCGCCCGCCGCTGATTCGCGATATGCAGCGCTGGTGGCTCTACCGGATGTCGTATTCGGCCCATCCGCTGGAGGAGCGGATGACCTACATCTGGCACGGGCTACTGACTTCGCAGCTGAGCCAGATCGGGTTTCAGCGGTCGAAGATGATGGTCGCGCAGAACGAACTGTTCCGGGCGAACGCCGTCGGCCAGTACGACGTCCTTCTGCAGGCCGTGAGCAAAGACCCGGCGATGATGTTCTATCTGAACACCATCGAGAGCACGAAAGATCACCCGAATGAGAATTACCCGCGGGAAGTGATGGAGTTGTTCTCCATGGGCGAAGGCAACTACACCGAGGACGACGTGCGAGAGAGCGCACGGGCGTTCACCGGCTGGCGCCTGACACCGCCGACTCGCGAACAGCCGTCCGAGGGTCTCTCGGAGCGGGAACGGGCGGAATACCTTGACCAACTCTGGGGAAGCTACGAGCCGCAGTTCATCAAGAACCCGCGCATCCACGATAGCGGCTCGAAGACATTCCTCGGACAGACCGGCAACTTCGATGGGGAGGACATCGTCCGTATCATCCTCGACCAGCCGGCGACGGGACGATTCATCACTTCGCGGCTGTTCAGCGAGTTCGCCTATCGTGATCCCGATGACGAGACC
Organism: Dehalococcoidia bacterium; assembly: GCA_050247055.1. Lineage (GTDB taxonomy): Bacteria > Chloroflexota > Dehalococcoidia > Tepidiformales > Tepidiformaceae > Amarobacter. The sequence goes on along the minus strand of JBFWUX010000002.1, from coordinate 740,701 downwards.
ATCGACGCGCTGGTGAAGGTCTGGGATTCATCGGACCACAACGTGAAGGAAGTGGTGCGGGCGATCCTCGTGAGCGACGAGTTCTACTCTCAGCGGGCTTACCGCTCGCTGGTGCGCAGCCCGATTGAGTTCATGGTCGGGGCGGTTCGCGCTCTTGAACTCGAGACCGACTGGCTGACGATCGAGCAGACCGCTTCCGGAATGGACCAGCAGCTGTACGAGCCGCCGAGCGTGGCGGGGTGGCCCGGCGGCGAGACATGGCTCTCATCCGGGACGTTCTTCGGGCGCGTGAACTTCCTCGATGCGTTCCTGTACCAGCGGAACGGCCGGCCCCTCGCCGTGCCGGTCCTGATGCAGCAGCCGACGGCCGAAGCCGCAGTGGACGAGGCGCTTCGCCGCCTGGTCGACAACAACATTTCCAACGATGGGCGCGAATCGATTTACGCGTTCGCGCGCACGCTCACGAATCCGCAGGAGCGCGCGGCCGCAGTCGCGTACCTCGTACTGGCCAGCCCTGAGTATCAGCTCATTTAGGAGATTCGAAATGCTTTCTCGAAGAGACTTTGTGAAGGGCGGGGTCGCCCTGGTAAGCATCGGGACGTCGGCGCAGTCGCTGTTGAAAGGCGCGGTGGCGTTCGCGGCGCAGAACGGCGCGTACGTCGCCGACCCGAACAACAAGAAGATCCTGATCCTCGTGCAGCTGGCAGGCGGAAACGATGGCCTGAGCACGATCGTACCCGCTTCGGACCCAACGTACCGGTCTTCGCGTTCAACGCTGGCGCTGGCAGAAGATGCAGTCCTGCCGCTCGAAGAAGGCTTCGGGCTGCATCCGTCGCTGGCCGGGATGAAGGGGCTCTGGGATTCGGGGAAGCTCGCGGTGGTGCGCGGGGTGGGCTATCCGGAACAGAACTACAGCCATTTTAAATCGATGGCGATCTGGCAGGCCGGCGACCCGAAGCTGCAACTCGACAACGGCTGGCTTGGGCGCACGCTCGAACAGATGGAAAGCGAGCAACACGACCCGTTCCTCGGGTTCAACATCGGTTCTTCAACCCCTGCGGAGATGCGCACGCCGAAGATTTCAGTGCCCTCGGTGCGCAACCCGGCAGACTACGGCGTGAAGGTTGGCGGGAAGCTGAGCGACGAGAACAACCCGCGGACGGCCACAATGCTCAAACTCTATGAGCAGTACCCGACATCCTCGCCCTACGGCGTACTCCTGGAGACGACGGCGGAGACCGCGGTCTCGAGTGCGAAAATGCTTGAGCAGGCGGCATCGGGTTACACACCGGCGGTCGAATACCCCGATTCATCCTTCGGCTCCGGGCTATCGGTGCTGGCAGAAGCGGTAATCGGCGATCTTGGAATGCGCGTGGGCCACATCACGCTCGGAGGCTTCGACACGCACAACAACCAGCTGGAGGAGCACACCGACCTGATGGAGACGCTTGATGCGGGCCTGACGGCGTTCTACCAGGACCTCGAGGCGCACGGCAGGGCGGATGACGTGCTGGTCCTGACCTGGAGCGAGTTCGGGCGGCGGGTGCAACAGAATGCCAACGGCGGCACGGACCACGGCGCGGGGAGCATGATGTTCGCTCTCGGAAACGGGGTGCAGCGCGGGTTGTATGGCGATGCCCCGAACCTGGCCGCGCTGGTGGACAACGGGAATGTGCCCTACACGACGGACTTCCGGCGGGTTTATGCGACGGTGATCGACCGCTGGCTTGGCGTGCCGCATGAAGCGCTGCTGGGGCAACACTGGGACCCATTGGGGTTCCTGGCGGCGTAGTTAGGTAGGCGGATTGCTGACCGGCGGCGGACTTCGTGTGCCGGCAGGAACTGAGCCCCGGACGGTCGCGGCTCACGGGGGCAGTGTTGAGGGGGTGAGCCGTGTTGTTGCGGTGCCAGGCCCGCTCCCTGCGTGGTCGCGGCTCATGGGGATGGTGTGGTGAGGGGGTGAACAGTGTTCTGTCGCGTGCATGCCCGCTCCCTGCCCGGTCGCGGCTCATGGGGCGGTGTGGTGAGGGTTGAGGGGCTAGACTGCGCGCATGGACTTGAAGGCGCTGATTCGAGATGTCCCGGACTTCCCGCAGCCGGGGATTCTCTTTCGGGACATCACGCCCTTATTGGGGAACACGGAAGGGTTTCGCGCAGCCCTGGACGGGATGGTGGGGCTCGCGACCGAGATGCGGCCCGATTGCATCGTGGGAATCGAGTCGCGCGGGTTTATCTTCGGTGTGCCGATGGCCGACAGGCTGGCTTTGCCGTTCGTGCCGGTGCGGAAGCCAGGGAAGCTCCCGGCAGCCCGGATGACGGTCGAGTACTCGCTGGAGTACGGCGAGAGCCGCCTGGACATCCACGAGGACGCGATGGCTGCCGGCTCGCGGGCGCTCATCGTGGACGACCTGCTGGCGACTGGTGGCACGGCGCTCGCGGCGGCAAAGCTTGTAGAAATGGTTGGTGGTGTCGTCGCGGGGTTCAGTTTCGCGATAGAGCTTGAAGTGCTTGGCGGGCGGAGGAAATTGGACGGATATCCGGTTCAATCACTCCTGCGATACGAGTGATCGGTAGATCACGTCTAGGAAGGGGAACAGCCCCTTGCAATTCCGTTACAGTTCGCTTTTCAAGTAGAAGATTATCCCAATGCGGCCTATTGCCAGTGGTACCGTTGCACGATGAGCATTCAACCTACGGAAGACCTTGATCTGGTGACCGGGCTCTATCGTGCGACGAATGCCGCAGTGCGCGAACTCGACCAGCGGCTCTCTCGCGAAAACGGGATAACGTTCATCCAGGCCGTTACCCTCCTGGCCATCGACTCGTTCGACCGCCCCCAACCACACCTGGTGGCGGACTACTTATCACAGCAGTCACAAACGGTGACTGGTGTGCTCGACCGGTTGGAGCGCGCGGGGCATGTCGCCCGGCGCCGAGACCTTGGCGACCGCCGCGCGGTACGCCTGGAACTGACGGATTCGGGCCGTGAGGTCGTCGCCGCGATTGCCGCTTCGTTAAGCGGTCACGTGGTGGATGTCCTGAAGGGTGTTGAACCCAAGCGGCGGAGCCGCCTCCGTTCGGACCTAGCAACCATCGAAGACTCGATCCGAGGTTCCACTCCCAAGTCAGCCAGCTAAACTCCACGAGTGGAACCTTTCACTCCCGTCGCGATTGACCGCCCACAACTTCGCGCCATCGACCAAACGCTCCTCCCCGGTGAGGAGCGTTGGCTTGTCTTGAAGGATCTCGAATCGATCTGCGAGGCGGTTGCGACGCTTCGTGTTCGCGGAGCGCCGCTGCTGGGCATCGTGGGAGCGGCAGGCGTGGCGGTGGCTGCGGAGTCGTCTGGCACCGAATTAGACGAACTTCGGCGAATCGCGAAGCAGATCGGCGGTGTTCGGCCGACGGCGGTGGAACTGGCGACGGGTGCGGCAAGCGCATTGAGCGCCGCCGAGGGGGTGGACGTCCCCGACCGTTCAGACGCGCTCTGGGCGCACGCACAGGAGTACGCGGCCCGGCGGGTGGCCGAAGACCGGGCGCTCGGCGAATTTGGCGCCGCGCTGCTGCCCGAAGGTGCGGCGGTCCTGACTCATTGCAATGCAGGTGCGCTCGCGACGGGCGGGATCGGCACCGCGCTTGGTGTGGTGCAGGTAGGGTGGGAGCAGGGCCGATTGAGCCGCTGCTTCGCGACCGAGACGAGGCCGTTACTGCAAGGCGCACGGCTGACGGCGTGGGAGCTGGCGCGGGCGGGCATTCCCGCCACGCTGCTGCCGGATACGGCGGCAGCATCGTTGATTGCCTCCGGGAAGGTGCAGGCGGTGGTGACGGGCGCCGATCGCATCGCGGCGAACGGAGATTCGGCGAACAAGATCGGCACGTATGGGCTGGCGAGTGTGGCGGCGCGGCATGGGGTCCCGTTCTACATCGCTGCCCCGCGAACGACGTTCGACGCGAATTGCGCCTCGGGGCGGGACATTCCGATTGAATACCGGGCCGCGCGCGAGGTCGGCGGTTTCGGCGCCCAGCGGTGGAGCCCGGAGGGAATTGACGCGTACAACCCGGCATTCGACGTCACGCCCGCAGAGTTGATTGCGGCGATCATCACCGAGGCAGGAGTCGTCCATCCGCCGTTCTCGGAAGGCATCCGGGCCATCCTCAGAGCGCCATAACGTTGGCGGATCGTACAATCCCTCAATTCCCACCAGCGACGGGAGCCCCGTGACCAATTCCATACCACTCGCCGTTATTGGCGGTTCGGGTTTCTACGACATGCCCGGCCTTTCCGCCGTTGAAGAAATTGTCGTGGACACGCCGTACGGCTCAACGAGCGATTCGTTTCGGATCGGGACGCTTGAGGGGGAGCGAATTGCGTTTCTCTCGCGGCATGGGCGGGGGCACACGCTCTTGCCTTCGGAGATCCCCGCTCGGGCCAATTTCTGGGCGCTGAAAAGCATGGGCGTGCAGCGGGTGCTTTCGGTTTCGGCGGTGGGCAGTCTGCGGCAGGACTACCGGCCGGGTCACCTGGTCACACCACACCAAATCATCGACCGCACGCGCGGGCAGCGAGTTTCGACGTTCTTTGGGAATGGGGTGGTGGCGCACATCGGCTTCGCCGAGCCGTTCTGTCCTTCGATGCGCACGGCGGCGCGGGTGGCGGCCGAGACGGCCGGCGCGCATGTGCACCGGGATGCCGTGTACGTCGTGATGGAAGGCCCAGCATTCAGCACGCGTGCCGAGAGCGAACTGCATCGGACGTGGCGGGCCGACCTTATAGGCATGACGGCGCTGCCCGAGGCGAAACTCGCCCGCGAAGCTGAGATTTGCTACGCGATGCTGGCGGCGGTGACTGACTACGATGCCTGGCAGGAGACGCACACGGTCGATGCGGCCGGAGTATTCGAGACGCTAAGCCAGAACGTGGCGACGGCGCAGAAAGCGGTGCGAGACCTGGCGAAGAGTATCCCAGGGCGGGATCACTGCGAATGTGCGACGGCCCTGGATTCGGCTCTGGTGACGAATCCCGAGGCGATCGACACTGAATCTCGCCAACGGCTCGGGCCCATCCTTTCGCGCAGGCTTGGGCAGGGCGCATGACACTCCTCGTCACGGGCTGGGTGGCCATCGATGAGATCGAGACGCCGTTCGCGAAGGTGGAAGATTCGCTCGGTGGTTCGGCGACGGCGGCGGCGCTTGGCGCTGCGCTGTTCACCGATGTTCGCCTGCTGGCGGCAGTGGGAGAGGACTTCCCTGAGCGGCACCGCAAGCCGTTCGATGGCCGCCGCATTGACCTGAGCGGCCTTATCACGATTCCCGGGGGCCTTACGAGCCGCTGGGGCGGGCGCTACCACTACGACCTCAACACGCGCGACACATTGTTCACCGAACTGGGAGTGAACGCCGCGTGGGACCCGCCATTGCCCGAAGGCTGGGAGAATTCGGAGTCTGTCTTTTTCGCTGCCGGTGACCCGGTGGTGCAGTTGCGCATGCGCCAAGAGCTGCGGAACTGCCGTTCGATGATGGTCGACACGATCAAGTTCTATATGGATACGGTGCCCGCAGAACTGCGAAACACCATGGCGGCTGCCGATTTTATCTCTATAAACGAAAGCGAAGCGCGCGAGCTGGCGGATACAGCGAGCATCGCCCGGGCAGGGAGGAGGCTCCTCGAGGGCGGGGTTGGCGGCGTCATCATCAAGCTCGGCGAGTTTGGCGCGGCGTACGTCAGCGGGGAGGACTACTTCGTGGCACCCGGGTACCCGCTGGAGGAAGTGGTTGATCCGACGGGCGCTGGTGACGCGTTCGCGGGCGGGTTCATGGGCTATCTCGATTCGGTTAAAGAAATAACAACAAGTGAGATTCGGCGCGCAATGATCTATGGTTCAACGGTGGCGTCGTTTCAAGTCGAGGGTTTCGGGCCGTCGCGATTGCTCACGCTCTCGCGTGAGGAAGTCGAAGCGCGCTACCGGCAGTTCCGGCAGATGACTCACTTCGAGGTTGATGGCTGAGATGGCCGAACGCGAGGTTCGCTGGCAGGGCGTCTCACGGCAGCGGCTGGACTACGTGGTCCAGCCGGTCGAGGACATCGCCACGATCCGTTCGATCCTCGCGCCGCGGGTGGAATACACGGCTTATGCGCTCGGGCAGCTCGAGCCGGCACTCTTCCCACGCACGCGCTGGTTCCACGCGCGAGGCACCACGGGCACCGGACTGGTGCTTCATAGCCGCGGTGGCCTCGGCGACGCGACATTCGTGCTGGGCGACCCGGATGCCGTTTCGGCGATCCTTTCGATCCACCCGGGGCCGGCACAAACGTACGCAACCTGCCAGCCTCAGCACCTGGAAACGCTGCGCAAGTACTTCAGGCTTGCGAACCAGCAACCCATGATCCGGATGGGGGTGAACCGCACGCGGTTCAATCCCGTGCACGCGCATCACGTGGCGACGCTCAGCGGCATCGATATCCGCAAGATCAACGCGCTCTACGGCAGCGAAGGCGGCCCGAGTTACTACATCCCGGAGCACATCGATAGCGGGGTGTACCGGGGGGTGGTCGAAGACGGACGCCTGGTGGCGGTGGCCGGGACTCATGTGGTTTCGCGGCAGGAAGGCGTGGCCGTTGTCGGCAACGTGTTCACGCATCCGGCGGCGCGTGGCAAGGGCTATGCGACTTCGACCACGAGCGCGGTGACGGAGGCGCTGCTGGAGTATTGCGACCACGTTGTACTGACGGTCGACCCGAACAACACCCCGGCTGTGGCCGCATATGCGAAGCTAGGATTCCGCGAAGTTTGCCAACTGGTTGAAGCGAGTGCCGCCCGGCGCGATCCGTCAGGTATCGGCTCGTCGTTCCGCCGCATCCGTGCCGCAATTCGGGGCCGGAAGTATGATGGCAGCTTCGTAACCCTACACGACTAACTGAAATGCCCCGGCGACTTTCCTAAACTCCCGAGCGCCGATTCAAGGAGCCCAGAAGTGACTGTTCCGAACGACATTGCCAACGCAGCGTTGCGCCATGACGGCGTCCGCCGCATCGAATGGGCCGCGCGCGAGATGCCCGTGCTGAAACTCATCCGTGAGCGCTTCCAGCGCGAAAAGCCGCTCCAGGGCATCCGGATGACGGCCTGCCTGCACGTGACGACGGAAACAGCGAACCTGGCGATCACCCTCCGCGACGGCGGCGCCGACCTCCGGCTGTGCGCGAGCAACCCGCTTTCGACGCAGGACGATGTGGCCGCGGCGCTCGTCCATGATTTCGACATCCCGGTGTTCGCGATTTGCGGTGAGGACAACGAGACCTACTACAAGCACATCCACCAGGCACTCGAACATTCGCCGCAGCTGACCATGGACGACGGCGCGGATGTTGTGGCGGTTCTGCACAAGGAGCGGCGCGACCTGCTTTCGGGAGTGGTCGGCGGCACCGAGGAGACGACGACTGGCGTCATCCGGCTGCGGGCGATGGCAGCGGACGGCGCGCTTGGGTACCCGATCGTGGCGATCAACGAGGCGGACACCAAGCACCTGTTCGACAACCGGTACGGCACGGGGCAGAGCACGGTTGACGGCATCGTCCGCGCGACCAACGTGCTCCTCGCGGGCAAGAACTTCGTGGTGGCGGGGTACGGGTGGTGCGGTCGCGGCGTGGCTTCGCGTGCGCGGGGCATGGGCGCCCAGGTCATTGTCACCGAAGTTGACCCGGTTAAGGCATTGGAGGCGGTGATGGATGGCTTCCGGGTGATGCCGATGGCCGAAGCTTCGAAGGAAGGCGACTTCTTCGTGACGCTCACCGGCGACTGTAACGTCATCGACCGGCAGCACCTGGAAGCGATGAAGGACGGCGCGATCATCGCGAACAGCGGCCACTTCGACAGCGAAATCAACCTGAAGGCGCTCAACGCGCTCAGCGAAGGCAAGAAGCGCGTCCGTGATTCGGTGGATGAGTACCGCTTGCAGGACGGGCGGAAGGTGTACCTGCTCGGAGAGGGCCGGCTGGTGAACCTCGCGGCGGCCGAGGGCCATCCGGCAGCCGTGATGGACATGTCGTTCGCGAACCAGGCGCTCGGGGCGGAGTGGATCGCCTTGAACCACACGAAGCTAGAGAAGCAGGTTTACGAAATCCCGCACGAAGTGGACCAGGAGATTGCTCGCCTGAAGCTGCACGCGATGGGCGTGAGCATCGATTACCTGACGGAAGAGCAGCAGAAGTACCTGACGAGCTGGCAGGAAGGAACCTAGTCGATTTCGGATTTCGGATTTTGGATTTTGGATTTTGGATTGACCGGTGCGGAAGGAAACGCCGTGGGGAGTTTGGGATCACGTCCCGCTCGGTGAGCTGGTCTCGATTCTCGATGGGCTGAATGTGCCGTGGTGGATTGCGGGCGGGTTCGCGGTTGACGCATTCGCCGGGAGTGGGCGGCGCGAGCACGACGACATCGATGTGAGCCTGTTCCATGGCGACCAGCGGGCGGCCTACGAGCACTTCGGCGAGTGGGAACTGCATTGCGCCGACCCGCCGGGGACGCTACGTCCGTGGCGCGACGGGGAATCGCTCGGGCCGGAGATCCATGACATCTGGGCGCGGCGAAATTCGGCTGATGCGTGGCGATTCCAACTGATGCTGAACCCGGGTGGGCCGGGGGGCCTCGTGTATCGCCGCGATCCACGCATTTCGTGGCCGATCGATGAGGCGACGTTCGTGAAGGACGGAGTGCGCTACCTGGCGCCCGAGATTCAGCTGCTCTTCAAGAGCCGCCAACCGCGGCCGAAGGACGAACAGGACTTCACGGATTGCCTGCCGTTGCTGAGTTCGGGCCAGCGCGCGTGGCTCGCCGCGACGCTGCGTTCGCAGTCGTCGGGACACCCGTGGCTCGGGCGGTTGTAAGCTCGTGGCATGAATGGTTCGTATCTCCACCGATTGGTCGACTACAACAATTGGGCGAATCGGGGGCTGATCGAATTCCTGGCGGGTCAGCCCGCGACGGTGCTCGGACTGACTGCTGCCGGCGTGTACGGCAGCATCGGACAGACATTCGAGCACCTGTTTCTGAGCGAGATTAGTTACCACAGGAAGCTGTTAAAGCTTCCAAAAGGACCGGACTTCCCAACGCCGGAGTCGCCGACGATCGCGTCGTTGCAGGCGCTCGCAGAGGATTCGGCTCAGAAGCTGGCGGGCCTCGTCGAAGGACTTCCGGAAGCAACGGAGATGCTCCGACTCGACGACGGCGCACGAGGGGCCGCGACACTCTTTACTCAGCTGGTGATGCACGGCGTGGAGCATCGGGCGCATATCGGGACGATCCTCGGCGCCAATGGAATCGTCGGGCTTGAGTTGGATTCGTGGGCACACGGCATATTCAAGTACGGCGACGCCTGGCCGGACGGCTGGGGAGCGGAGCCAGCGGCCCGGGCCGAGTTTCCCTCAATAAATCAGCGATAGAGCGCGGGATTCGCTGCGCTACACTGCGGGAATGTCCGGCTACCTGGAGCAGCTCGTCGAATTCGACGTTTGGGCGACCCGGCGGTTGCTTGAAGTCGTTGCGGAACAGCCGGCTGAGATCCTCTCTGCGACAGCACCGGGAACGTATGGCACAGTCCTTGAAACGTTCGCGCACTTGCTTACCGCGGAGCAATCCTATGCCGAGCGCCTCGCAGGCAGACGTCCGCCTCCCGATCCGGCAATTTCGACGTTGGACGAGGTTCGGTCGCTGGCGGAGAGAACGGCTTCAGTGCTCGGGGAGGTGATTGCTTCACCGCCGCAACCGGACGAACGAATCAAAAGGACGCGAGGATGGGCGAACGCCTCGACGATCGTGACGCAGCTTGCTCATCACGGCGGAGAGCATCGGGCGCAAATCGCGATGATCCTCTCGACGCATGGCGTGGAGATGCCGCACATGGATGCGTGGGCGCATGGGATTTCGATTGGGGCGGCGTCGCTGGGGGATTGAGAGTTTGGGGCCAGAGGTTGTTGGAGCCTGCACTGAATGCACTACACTTTCGACCATGCAACACACGGTCCATGCGTTTATTCGGCCCGGGAATGAAACGGGATTCATTGCCGAGCGTCCCCAGCTGCACGCGGTCACTCAGGGCGAAGACCTCGACGAAGTGGTGGCTAACCTGTGCGAAGTGATTGGTCTGGCGTTGGAGGGTGAGGACCTGGCTGAAATGGGCATCGTCGCACCGCCGGTGATCCTGGTGAGCATGGAGTTGGAACCCGCCGTTGCCTAGGCTTCGGCGCAAAGGGCCCTCACCCCCAGCCCCTCTCCCGACTTCCTTTGGTCGCGGGAGAGGGGAGAGCAGTGAATCTTTGGCGTTTCCGCTTGAGACTAAGCGAAGTTGAAGTGGCCAAGTGACCACCAAAGGCCCAGCGTCGCGCAAGCCAAGCCGACTCCGGTTGCCGCGAGGACTCGCGTTGCCAGCGAGGCCGGCGGTTCGCGGACGGACATCAGCGTGGCGGCGACGGAGAAGCCCACGAGGAATGGAACTAGCACGAATAGGAGAATCATCCGTCCCTCCAAACTGCAAGCTTTCAGCGCTAGAGAACTCACCGGTTAGAGTTCGGCCTTCACCTTTTCCGCCAGCGCTGTGGTGAAACCGACGGTGCTGGCGATCTCTTCAACATCGGCTTCGCGGATTTGCTTCACGCTGCCGAACTTGCGGAGGAGCGCCTTCTTTCGCTTCGGTCCGATGCCGGGAATGGTGTCGAGGGCGCTCTGGATTGAGGACTTGCCGCGAACCTGGCGATGGAAAGTGATGGCGAAGCGGTGTGCTTCATCGCGGACGCGCTGGACGAGGTAGAGGGCTTCGCTGCCGCGCGGGAGGACGACCGGTTCGTCTTCATCGGGCACGAAGAGTTCTTCGAAGCGCTTGGCGAGACCAACTGCAGGGATGTGGTGGACGCCGAGTTCGCGCATGACCTGGACGGCCGCTCCGAGCTGCCCCTTGCCGCCGTCGATGATGACGAGGTCGGGAAGGTCCCAGCCGTCCCCATTTCGGATTTCGGATTTCGGATTTTGGATTGGGGCGGTGTCGCCAGCTTCGGCGTCATCGATTTTGAGGGAACCGGTGTCGGCGTGATTGCTTTTGCCGGCGTGGTTTTTGAAGCGGCGGCGAAGGACTTCGGCCATGGTGGCGAAGTCGTCGGCGCCGACGACGGTTTTCACCTTGAAGCGGCGGTACTGGTTGGTCGCCGGCTTGCCATCGACGAAGACGACCATGCTGGAGACCGGGCTCGTGCCCTGGATGTTTGAGTTGTCATAACACTCAATGCGGTGCGGGATCTCGGGGAGTGAGAGCTCTTCCATCAGCTGCTCGAGCGCCTGTTCGGTCTTGTTGGCGTCGGCCATCCACTTGACGCGCATGAGCGAGAGGGCTTCTTTCGCGTTGTCGCCGGCGAGTTCGACCAGACGCTTCTTTTCGCCGCGCTCGGGGACGCGGACCTCGACGAGCGAGCCGCGTTTTTCGGTCAGGAGTTCTTCGATCGTGTCCCTGTCTTCGGCTTCGGAGGGGATGGCGACGAGCTTCGGGACGTACTGGGCGCCTTCGTAGTACTGCAGCAGGAAGTTGGTGAGCACCGCGCTGTCGGTTTCGTCGCGGACGCCTTCGAGGGCGAAGGTGTCGCGGCCGATCATCTGGGTGCCGCGAACGAAGAACACCTGGACGCAGGCGGTATCGCCATCGCGGGCGATTCCAAAGATGTCGACGTCTTCTTTGCGAGTGGTCGAAACCATCTGGCGTTCGACGGTGCGTTCGATGCTCTTGAGCTGGTCGCGGATCTGGGCGGCGCGCTCGTACTCCATGCGTTCGGCGGCAGCCTGCATTTGCTGGCGCAGGCGGCGCATCACGTCGTCGGACTTGCCTTCGAGGAAGAGGATGACGTCCTCGATGACCTCGTCGTACTCCTCTTTTGTGCAGAAGGCCGTACACGGGGCGATGCAGCGCTTGATGTAGTAGTCGAGGCAGGGGCGGGCGTCCTTGCCGGTGATCTCCTTCGTGCAGGAGCGCCAGGGGAAGAGCTTCTTCGTGAGGTCGAGCGTGGCGCGGACCGAGCCTGCGCTCGCGTAGGGGCCGAAGTAGCGCGCGCCATCTTTTTCGATGCGACGCGTGATGTACACACGCGGCCAGGGGTTCTGGACGTCGACCTTGAGGTATGGATAGCGCTTGTCGTCCTTCAGGCGAATGTTGAAGAACGGCTGGTGCCGCTTGATGAGCGTGGCTTCGAGGATGAGTGCTTCGCCGGCGTTACCGACGACGATGTACTCGAAGTCATCGATATGTTCGCGGAGTGCTCGGGTCTTTGGTTCCATCATGTGTGGCGAACCGAAATAGGAACGGACGCGGTTATTCAGCTTCGCTGCCTTGCCGACGTAGATCACTTCGCCTTTGGCGTTGCGCATGATGTAGACGCCAGGCCGGGCGGGAAGCGCTGCCAGTTGCTTGCGAAGTTTTTCGGAGATGGTGGAGGAGGCCACGGATCCAGTGTAGCGAAGCTGGTGAGGCGGGGCAGGGAGACTCAGGTCAGCGGTGTGTCAGGAGGGGGACCTACCAGGCGCCGCCGCCGCTCCGTTCTTCGAGGACCCGGCGGGCGGTCTTCTGGACCTCGATGCCGGGGATTTCCATGGGGTGTTTGTCGTGCTGGAAGCCGCACCGGATGTTGCCCCAGAGGTACTTTGGGTAGAAGCGCCAGCCGAGTTCGCGGACCTGGCCGATGTGGACCGTTTCGTGGGCAATGAGGGCGAGGCCGCGCGGCGTGTCGAGCGACAGGCGGCCCTGGCGAAGGACGACAAATGGGGCGAACGTAATCGCGCCCATGCGCAGGAGCACGGGGAGCCAGCGCCATGGCCGCGAGGTGACCACGCGCATGCGCCGGAGGTCTTGCTCCGGGACGAATTCTTGAAGGCGTTCGATGGTCTTCTGATCCAATCGCACGCGGACACAGTAGCAGTTCCGGGAAAGCTGATTGTGCGCCCGGGCCCTCGATTGGTCTGAACTCCCTATAATCCCGCCCCATGGCCGACCTCCCACTTTCCGGCATCCGCGTCTGCGACCTGACATGGATCATCGCCGGGCCTACCGCCACCAGGGTGCTCGCGGACTTCGGCGCCGACGTTATCCGGGTTGAACACCAGCAGGCGATCGACCCGATCCGCGTCGGCCGCCCGATCCTCGGCGAGCACACGACGCTCAACAATTCTGGCTTTTTCAATTACTTCAACCGGAACAAGCGGAGCGTCTTGCTCAACGTCCGCCATCCGTTGGGGATGGAGTTATTGCACAAGCTGATCGCGGTTTCGGATGTGGTCATCGAGAACTTCTCGAGTGGCGTGCTGGATTCGTGGGAGCTTGGCTACGAGCAGCAGAAGGCCATCAATCCCGGGATTATTTACTGCTCTATCTCGGGTTTCGGGCATAGCGGGCGGGACAAGCACTTCACGACGTGGGGGCCAACCGCGCAGGCGCTGAGCGGCCTCACCCTGATGTCCGGGTTGCCCGGGAAGCCGCCGGCGGGCTGGGGCTACAGCTTCATGGACCATACGGCGGGGTATTACGGAGCGATTGCGATCATGATGGCGCTCCATCACCGCAACAAGACCGGGGAGGGCCAGCACCTCGACCTCTCGCAGGTGGAAGCCGGCATTGTGCTGACAGGGCCGGCGATGCTCGATTACACGGTCAACGGCAGGAGCTTCCGGCGGGAAGGCATGCCGCCGGGCAACCGCGCATGGGAGCCTGCGATTGCCCCACACAACACGTATCGATGCGCCGGCGAGGATCGCTGGATCGCTATCGCCGTACGGAACGATGCCGAATGGCAGGCGATGGTGCAGGCGATGGGCGAGCCGGCCTGGGCGGCGGATGACCGATTCGCGACGAACGCCAGCCGGTTGGAGAACCAGGACGCCCTCGACGCGGGAATTTCCGACTGGACTGCTGGTCGCGACGAGTACGGGCTGATGCACACGCTTCAGGCCGCAGGTGTCCCGGCCGGTGTGTGCCAGCTCCCGGGCGACCGGGTCGAAAAGGACGAGCAGTTCAAGGCGCGCGAATGGTGGAGCGCGATGCCGCACGAAGAAATGGGAGCGGAGAGCGAGTTCGATGGCATCACCCCGCGACTCGGGAGCACGCCAGGCCAGTTGCGGACCGCGAGCCCCTTGCTCGGGGCGCACACGCTCGAGGTGATGACCGAACTGCTCGGCCTGAGCGATTCGGATTACGCGGACTACCAGGAGATGGGGGTGTTCATGTGAGCGGACCGCTGACTGGTCTTCGCGTGGTGGAGTACTGCGGGCCGCTGGGACAGCTCGCGGGCAAGCTGCTTGCCGACATGGGCGCCGACGTCGTGAAAGTGGAACCGCCGGAAGGCTCGGCGTCCCGGCAGGTCGGACCATTTGTCGATGACGAGCCGGGCCCGAACCGGTCGCTGAACTTCTGGTACTACAACACGAACAAACGCTCAGTGATTGTCGACCTCTCGACAGCTTCCGGCGCCGAAACCTGGGAGTCGCTCGTTGCGAAGGCAGACATCGTCATCGAGGACCGCGAACCCGGTGATCTCGACGGGCTGAGCCTCGGCTACTCGGAACTCGAGCGTCGAAACCCGTCACTTATCTGGTGTTCGATCACACCGTTCGGGCAGACCGGGCCGTGGGCTCACTTCCAGGCGACGGACATGATCGGGCTCGCGCTGGGCGGGCCGATGATGATGAACGGGTACGACCCCGAAGACGCCCCCGGCGCGCCGCCGATCCACGGAAAGGGCGACCAGGCGTACAACACGGCCTGCCACTATGCGACGCAGGGCATCCTCGCGGCGTTGCTCTATCGAGACCGGACGGGTATCGGGCAGTACATCGACGCTTCGATGCACGAGGCGTGCAGCAGCACAACAGAGGTAGCGCTGCCGTGGTGGTTTACGGCGCGCAAGAACGTGTTCCGCCAGACCGGCCGTCACGCGGCGGCCCAGCGGACCGAAAGCTGGCTACACATGGCGAACGATGGCCAGTACGCGCTGATCTTCGGGGTGGGCCGCGACAACGCGAGCTGGAAGAAGATCAAGGAGTGGTTCCAGGCGGATGGCTTCGGGATGCAGCTCGACGAAGAGCGCTTCGACCCGCCGGGCGCGCGCCAGCCGGGCCGAGGGTCTCCAGAAGCCGCCGAGGTGATGAACGAGCTGTCTCAGTTTATTGCGCACCATACGGCGACGGAGGTGTACCGGGGCGGGCAGGAGCGACGGCAATCCTGGGGGGTTGTGCGGGCGCCATCGGAGGCGCTGGACGACCCGCACTGGGAGGATCGGGGCTTCTGGGCAGAGACAACGGGCGAAGGGAGAGACACGCCCGTGCGGATGCCTGGAGCACCGTATAAGTTCAGTGCCACACCGTGGGAACTTCGGCGTCCGGCGCCGAAACTGGGAGAGCACACCGAGGAAGTTCTCGCCGAATGGTAGGGCTGAATCTAGCGTTCGCTGTGCGAAACGAAACCGTCATCAGGGGCTAATCAGCCGTTCACAAGCGGGTGCAAAGATTGCTTCATCGGGATTCCCCCGTGCAGCAGCCCACATCCCCTCCGGGCTCAGCTGCTGTGGCGCGGGTCCGCCTCTGCTGTCCCGGCGGACCCGCGCCTCACCTCTTTTTCGATTGCTCGCTTCTAACGTAAATCTTTCGTGGCTCGCGTGACGGAAGTCACTTTGAGGACTATCTTCGAGAGTGAGCCTGAAACACGCTCTTCATCGCTCTGACATTCGAGAGTCACAAACGAGCATGAAGATTTGGGAGGGGTGAAACAGATGGCTGCAGCAACTCGGCTTCCCGGAAACGCGTCGATTTACGAAATGGTTCGCACTGGTCATGGCTCGCTGAAGAGCCTCTCGAAGGTTGGTCTTTCCCGCGAGGACCTGGACCTTCCGATCCGCGATGCGGCCCGCCGCACCGGGCTCCGCCTCGATCGGCTGACTGAAGTCCTCGAGTCCTGAGCTAGCGCTTTTCAGGGAATCTTTACTACCTGGCCGGCGTCCAGGTTGGAGCACTCTGCGTCGATCACGGGGTTGGCGGCGAGGAAGTCTGCAAGTGTGACCCCGTTGGCGGACGCGATCGCGCCGCATGTATCCCCCACCTGCACGGTGTATGTGCCGCCGCCCGAAGAGGGTTTCGTTGTCGGGTTGCCGGAAATCGTCCCGCCTCGTGTGGGCGTGGGGACGACCTTGGACGGGATCTTGAGCTTGTCACCGATGTGGAGGCGGTCGCAGTCCATGATTCGGTTGGCGGCCTGGAGTTCGGCGAGGGTTATGCCGTGGTCGGCGGCAATCGTCGAGCAGAGGTCCCCTCCCTTGACCACGTAGTCGCTTGACGAAGGGGTGCTGACGGCCACCGGAGTGATGGCGCCTGTGCTGCCGCCTGAAATTGAGACTTCGTTTCCGAGAATCTTGTATAGGGTCGGGTTCTGGATCGGCGTTGAGGTCGGCACGCGTGCAGGGTCGGTGATTCGTTCGCCGGGTTTTTCTTCGGTGCCGCCTCCGCCGCAGGCGAAGAGTAAAGCGGCACAGCAGAGCGCGACGCCAATGAGGCCAGTGACGCGAAGGGATCCCATCCGGGTCATGCTATGCACGCCTCCTACCCTCGGGCAACTTGAGCTAAAAGCATCTTGATTAAGGCGAAGGCGGTGTCGCCGATCCGGTCGAGTTCGTCGGCGGAGACATCGGCCGCCACGTCCTGCGGCGAGTGGATCGTCCCGAAGTCGCCGGAGGTGAGGAAGACGGTCGCGACGCCGGCATCGATGAAGCTCTGGTGGTCGCTGCCGGAGTTGGGTGGAAGCTGGGACGGGATGGCGTCGATTCCAAGTTGGCGGGCGGCGGAGAGAGCGTCGTTCGCGATGGCGCCACCACCGATGACCTCAACCTGGTCGCCGATGCCCGTGACATCAAGGTTGATCATGTAGCGTGGGAGCTTTCCTGCCTTCTGCATGCTCGCGACGAGGTCCTTGGAACCATAGAGGCCGGATTCTTCGGCGCCGAAGGAAGCGAAGCAGAGGCCCTCGTCCAGGCCATCGGCGGCTGCGGCCCGGGCGAGTTCGAGGACGTTCGCGGTGCCACTGGCGTTGTCGTTCGCGCCCGGAGCGCTCGGTACCGTATCGAAGTGGCCACCGACGAGGACGGCGCATTCGCCATCAGCCGAGGGGCGGGCGAGGATGTTGAAGGCCTTCGTCGTTCCGACGGTCGGCGGGGCTTCGATGCGGAGAGCCGCGCCGGACTTCGCGGCATCGAGGATTGCCCCGCCATCTTCCTGTGCGACGCCGACCACCGGGAAGGTTGCGGCGGTGGTGAGGTTGCCGCTAAACGATCCCGCGCGATTGTTGACGATGACGAGGCCGATGGCGCCGGCGTCCTTCACGTTCTGGTACTTCACGACGAAGTTGAGGTCTCCACGGTCGGCGACGGCGATCTTTCCGGTCAGATCCTGTCCTGCGATACCGGCTTCGTCCGCGAGGCCAACGTAGGCGGGCGCGGCCTCGACGGTGCCGCCGGGGCTGCCGGCGAGCGTCAGAGCGTCGATCTGCTTGCCGGCGAGGGTGACCGCCCCAGCGCGGAAGCGGTCACCTTCGAACTCAAACTGGATGAGTTCGGTGGTGTAACCGTAGGAGCGGTAGAGGTCGGCGATGTACTCGGCGGCGTAGCCTTCGGCGGCCGAACCCGAGACGCGTGGCGACTTCGAGAGTTCCTCAACTAAGGCCAGGGCACGTTCGCCGTCGTGTTCGGCCGGGCCGGACGCCGTGCCGGTAGGACCGCCGACGCCGGGCGTGGGCGTCGGCTTCGAAGGGAGCGTCGGCACGGGAGAAGCCGCCGAGGTTGCGGCGGGAGTCTTCGAAGCGGCGGCGGGTGCACTCGGCGACGCGGTGGCGGCCGGTGTGGCATCTTCGCCCCCGAAGCCAACCACGACGGCGCCAACGGCGATTGCGGCGAGCGCCACGGAGACTACGAAAACAGTGAGGAAGGCGCGGCGCATCGGTCTGAGCGTACGGGTAACTCGGGTTAACCGCGCGGCAAGCGGCTTACTTGCGCCTGAACCGGCCCTTTATGCCGCCATCGTGCGGGGTGTCATCGATGTAGCGGTCTCGCCAGTATGTTCCACCGGAGCGCGGGGCCGCGGAGCCGCCACCACCATTGGTCTTCCGGAAGGACCAGGCGAACGCGCCAATGAAGAGCACGACGCCGGCGAAGGCGATCCAGATGGCGGGCGACCATGCGCCGGAAATGATGAGACCGCCAAAGACTAGGCCGGCACCGGTGAAGAGCAAGGTGGTTGGCGTAATGGAGGAGAAGGGATTCGTGCGGGACGTGCGGACGCGCTGAGCCTTTGCCTTTTGCTTGCGCTTCTGGGAAATGGAGATGGGTGAATTGCCGCCGGGGGCGGCAGGCGCGCCGTCGTCCAGCTTCGCCAGGATCTCTTCAATTTCGCGTTCGAACTTGTCCGCCATCTACCAAGTAACGGTAGGCCATTCGACAACGATCGTCGATAGCATCTTCCGCTACTTTTACGTCAATCCAACCGGAGGCAATTGGTCCGGCGTGTGCTGCCTGCGCGGGCGCGCTAGAATTCGCGCCGCAAGCACCTATCCATAGGAGGCCGCCGGAATGTCACAGGAGTATGTCCAGGTTGAGGGCAACCCACACTACATCGTTGCCCTGTGCGATGACCTCGAAGACCGCCTGGAGCGGGCGAACTATACGTACACGTCGGCGCGGAAGCCGCCGCTGCCGCGGGCCCGCCCCCTGGTCATCGGCAACGCGACGCTCACGCCGATTTTCGACCGCGTGCTGGGCCACAACCACCTGATCAAGGGCCGCTACGAACCCGGCACGGTTTCGGCGCTCCATACCCACGATGCGGACCAGTACCTGATTATCATCGGCGGATCCGGGCAGGTGCGTTCGCGGACGAAGTCGTACGACCTCAGTCCCGGGATGGTGGTCTGGATTCCGGCGCGGACCGCGCACGTCCACGCCGCCACGGATAAAGAGGCGCTCGAGTTCATTTTTATCACGGCCACGGGCCACTCGAGCGACCTCGTCGACTAACACAAGCAACCGTTCTTCAAAGGTGAAGAGCCGAAAGGGATGTTCATGTTCAAGGGTGTAGACCACGTTGTAATCGCCGTGAAAGACCTTGATGCGGCCGTCGGGCGCTACGAGACCATCTATGGCAACAGTGTCAGCGACCGGAGCGAGGCGCCGGCGGCGGGCATGGCGATGGCGTTCTTCCGCTTCGGTGATTCGTACATCGAACTGGTTTCGGCCACGAGCGACCAGGGGCCGATCGCGAAGCGGCTTTCGGAACAGGGCGAAGGCGTGCACCTCGTGGCGATGAAGGTGGACGACATCGACGCCACGCTCAACAAGCTCCGTGATGCGGGTATTCGGCTTGTCGGGGACCCTGGGGCGGGCAACCCGGTGAAGGGCCAGGTATTCATTCACCCGTCGATGACCGGTGGCGTGCTGACTCAGATCGTCCAGCGGTAGACGTTTCAGTTCCATTCCCGGGCTCGGTCGCGGGTTGCCCCGCGGGTGGACGGCGGGCGAGGATGAGTGGGCAGGAGTGATCCATGCCCGTCGAACCACCGGTGGCAACCTACCGGTTGCAACTGCATCCGGGCTTCGGCTTCGAAGCCGCGGCCGCCGCGGTACCGTACCTGGGACGGCTGGGTATCTCGCACCTGTACCTGTCTCCGATCTGGGCGGCCACGCCCGGCAGCACTCACGGGTACGACGTGATCGACCATGCCCGAATCAACGAGGAACTCGGGGGGCTCGCCGGGTTCTATGTGCTGGCGCAGGCGGCGCGAGACAACGGCATGCAGGTCATTCTCGATATAGTCCCGAACCACGTTGGCATCGCACACCATCCGTGGTGGCGTGATGTGCTTCGCTACGGGCCGAATTCGCAGTTCGCGCCGTATTTCGATATCGACTGGGAGGGCCAGCCGCAACAGGCGGCCGGAGTGCTGGTGTATCCGGTGCTCGGCCAGCCGTTCGGGAGCGCTCTCGAGGCCGGAGAGCTGACCCTTGAGTACGACGGCGCCGAAATAGTTGTGCGGTACTACGACCGCACGTTCCCGGTGGCTCCGAAACTGTACGCATCGACGCTCGGTTTGCCGCCGCTGGGGGAAGACCCGGAGCCGGTGCGCGAGGTCATCGCGAACCTGGAGGCGCTTGTAACCGCGTCGCCGCAGTCTGCCGAGATTTTGCTGGGGCGGCTGGCGGAAACGCTGGCACACTCGCCGGACCTGATGGAATGGGTGCAAACGCGAATCGCGTCATACAACGGCGCGGCCGGTGTCCCGGATTCGTTCAACCAGCTGGAAGTCCTGCTCCAGCAGCAGCCCTACCGGCTCGCCTACTGGCGTGTCTCCGCGGAGGAGATCAATTACCGGCGGTTTTTCGACATCAACGACCTGGCGGCGGTGAGGATCGAGCATGAGCCCGCGTTCGAGGCGACGCATTCGCTTGTCCGGGAACTGGTGGCCGGGGGCCTGGTTTCGGGGCTGCGGGTAGACCACGTGGACGGGCTTTACGACCCGGCCGGGTACCTTGCGCGACTCGCAGGGTTCGCCGGCGAGCCCTCGATCTGGGTGGAAAAGATCCTCGCGCCCGGGGAGGAGTTGCCACCCCACTGGCCCATCGACGGCACCTCGGGATACGAGTTCCTTGCGACGGCGGGCGGCCTGTTTGTCGATGCATCGGCGGAGCAGGCGTTCACCGCCATCTACGAGGACTTCATCGGCGCGCATGCGAACTTCGAGGACATCTCGTTTGCCGCTCGACGAAGGGTCGCGGGCCGCTCGTTTGCGGGCGAGGTGAATGTGCTGGCGCTGAACCTCTACCGGCTGGCGCAGGAGCGGCGGCTGGCGCGGGACAACACGCTAGGCGCGCTGCGCGAGGCAATCGCAGCGCTGCTTGCTTCGATGCCCATTTACCGGACGTACCTTGAACACGACGAGCCGATGCCGGAGGACTCACACGTCATTGGGGAAGCGGCGACGGAGGCCCTTCGCCGCGATCCGAACGTTACTTCGGAGGCGATGCGTTTTCTGACCCAGGTGCTGCGCCTGGAGCTGGAAGAGCCTTCGGAAGAGGAACGGTTGCGCTGGTTGCACTTCCGGCGGCGATTCCAGCAGCTTTCCGGGCCGGTGATGGCCAAGGGTGTCGAAGACACATCGTTCTTCCGCTATCACCGCTTGCTTGCGCTGAACGAGGTTGGCGACCACCCGGCGCATTTTGGGGTACGGGCGGAGGATGCCCACGCGTGGTTTGCGAAGCGAGCAGAGAAGTGGCCGCGAGCGCTCTCGGCGAGCACAACGCACGATACCAAGCGCAGCGAAGACGCCCGAATGCGGCTGGCCGCCCTGACGGCCAACCCGAGAGCATGGCACCGGGAGGTGCGAAGCTGGGCGCGCGCGAACCGCCGGTACATCGCAACGACGGAAGGTTCGGAGGTGCCCGACCGTAACAGCGAGTACTACTTCTACCAGACGCTGGTGGCCTCGTGGGAGGGGCCACCAAACAAGGGATACATCGAGCGCCTTGAAGCGCACATGATCAAGGCCTCTCGCGAGGCCAAGGTGCACACGGCGTGGACGCGGGTGGATGAGGCATATGAAGCAACGCTAAGCGGTTTTGTTCGGGCGGTGCTCGATCGACGCCGATCGGCATCTTTTCTCAAGCGGGTGAACGACTTTGTCGCGAGGATCGAGCCGTTCGCGCGTATGAACGCCCTGGGGTTGCTGGCGCTGAAGGCAACGGCCCCGGGGATCCCCGACTTCTACCAGGGAAGCGAGTTCGCTTTGCATACACTCACCGATCCCGACAATCGGCGCGATATCGACTTCGACTCGGCGGAGCAGCGGTTGCCTTCCCAGGGAGCAATGCCAGCGGCCACGGACACCGCGGCGAAGCCCTGGCTCACGCGGCGCTTGCTCGGGCTGCGGCAGCAGCTTGCCCGTCACTTCAGTGAAGGGTCGTACCGGCCGGTCGACGTTTGTGGCACAGCTGGCGGATCGTTTTTCGCGTTCCTGCGCGAATCGAGCGTGGCGCGCACGGTGACGGTCATCCTCTACCGTCCCGGCGAGGCGCTGGGGGCGGATGGCGAGATTTCCGCCGATGTCCTGGAAGGTACGAGCATCGAACTCCCGGGCGGCGGGCCCTGGAGCGAGTGGCTTTCGGGCCGGGGCATCGACGGGCCGACTGTTGAACTGGCCAATTACGCGGCGAACTTTCCGATCGCAGTCTTCGTTGCGCCTGAGGCAAGCGCCAGTGTTTGAGGTGGTGGACCGAGGCACCCTCGGCGCCATAACGGCCGCTGAAGGCGGGACAACGTTTCGGCTGTGGGCGCCGAAGCCCAAATCGGTGACGCTTGTCCTTCGCCGCGGCGAAGACGAGCAGCGGCATGAGATGACGGAGGTGGGTGACGGCTTCCGGGAACTCGAGCTGCCGGAGGCTGGACCAGGAGACCGTTACGGCTACCTGGTCGATGGAGCGGGGCCATTCCCCGATCCGTGCTCGCGCAGGCAGCCTGAGGGCGTGCACGCGCTCAGCGAGGTGGTGAACCCGGCGTTTGCCTGGACGGATGCATCATGGGAGCCGCCGGAGTTTCGCGACCTGGTGATTTACGAGGCGCACATTGGGACGCTGACTCGTGAGGGCACGTTCGACTCTGCCATTGAATCGCTGGGCGCGCTTAGGGAGATGGGCGTTTCGGCGATTGAGTTGATGCCCGTGGCGGCCTTCCCGGGGCGGTGGAACTGGGGGTACGACGGAGTCTCGATGTTCGCGCCGGCGGAAGTCTACGGCGGGCCGGATGGGCTCCGGCGATTCGTGAATGCCGCACATGAAGCGGGCATCGCGGTGATTCTGGACGTGGTCTACAACCATTTCGGGCCATCGGGGAACTACACCGGGCTGTACTCGGACCAGTACGTGACCGATCGCTATCACACGCCGTGGGGCTCGGCCATGAACTTCGACGGGCCGGGCTCGGAATACGCCCGGGCGTTCTTCCGGGAGAACCTGCAGCACTGGCGGCGGGAGTACCACATCGACGGCTTCCGGTTCGATGCGACCCATGCGATTTTCGATGACTCGCCGGTACACATCCTCGCGGAGCTGGCAGAGGCGGTGGAGGGGCCGGATGGCTCGCGGCCCTACCTCATCGCGGAGAGCCACGAGAACGACCCGCGTTACGTGGCGCCGCGGACAAAGGGCGGGTTCGGCTTCGACGCGGTCTGGGCCGACGACTTCCACCACACCATCCGGACGATGCTTCAGGATGAGGACGATGGCTACCTCCGCGGGTTCGATGGGACGGCGCGGTCGGTGGCGAAAACGATTCGGCAGGGCTTTTATTACGAGGGGCAACTCGACCCGGGCTACGGCGCTGTGAGGGGGAAGCGGGCGCGGAACGTGCCCTGGAGTTCGTTCGTTTACTGCATCCAGAACCACGACCAGGTTGGCAACCGCCCGTTCGGCCAGCGCCTGAACACGACGGCCTCGCATGGAGACTTCATGTCCGCCTCGCTGCTGATGTTGTTGCTGCCTCAAATCCCGATGCTGTTCCAGGGACAGGAGTTTCTTTCGCGGTCGCCGTTCCTCTACTTCACCGACCACGATGAGGAATTGGGACGCGCGGTGACCGAGGGCCGGCGGCGTGAGTTCGGCGCGTTCCGAGCCTTCGCCGAGCCGGCGAGCATCCTCGCCATCCCGGACCCGCAGGCAGAATCTACGTTCGCCCGCTCGATCCTGGACGGAGACGATGGAAGGTATGGGTTGGGGATGCTCGCGCGGGAGATGTATCGCGACGCGCTCGACATCCGTGCAAATGACCCGGTGCTGCGCCAGTACCGGCTAAGGAGGCTGCCGATACGGAGCACGAGCCGGGGAAGGGCATTGGCGCTGCGTTTTGAGGGGAGCGTTGGCGCGCGCTGGCTGGCGGTGAACTTCGGCGAGCAGACGGAGATGGTGCTGCGCGGTGCGAATAATGCGAGAGTCGTGCTGGCGAGCAACGAGGGCCGTTTCGGGGGCAATGGCGTGCCGGCGACGCTGAACGGCGACCGTCTGCGGATACCCGCGCATAGCGCGGTGTGGGTCAGCCAGTCACGTTAGCTTCGCTGGGTACCCGGAAGACAGCCACGGAGCGGCCGGCGACGGCGTAGGTGCGGCCACCGGCGAAGGCACGCTTGCCATCGTCCTGGTGTGGCACCGCTGTATCGAAGGCCAGCGTCCAGCGGAAGTGTGCAGGCAGGCGTGGGAGCCGGAACGGGATTGCCTCGGGCGAAGCGTTGAATACGCATACCAGCGAATCGCCGACGATGGGGAGGCCGGCGGCATCGGTCTGGCCGGAGGTGGTGCCGGAGATGAGCATGGCGATGGATCGGCGCGAGCCGTCGTGCCAGTCCTCGTCTTTCATCGGCGCACCGGTACCGGTCAGCCAGACGAGGTCGGGATTGCCTCGAATGCGGACATCGCTGCCCTGGAAGAAGTCGCGACGGGTGAGGACGGGGTTCTTCGCGCGGAAGGCGATCATTCGCGTGGTCCACTCGAAGGTCTCGCGTTCGAACTCGTCCCAATCCCAGTCCATCCAGGAAGTTTCGTTGTCCTGGCAGTAGACGTTGTTGTTGCCGTGTTGGGTGCGTGCAGCTTCATCGCCGTGGAGGAGCATCGGCACGCCCTGGGAGAGAAACAGGGTGGCGAGGAAGTTGCGAATCTGGCGCTTGCGGAGATCGACGATGGCCGGATCGCCGGTTTCGCCTTCGGCGCCGCAGTTCCAGCTGATGTTGTCGTTTGTGCCGTCGCGGCTGTCCTCCATGTTGGCTTCGTTGTGCTTGAAGTTGTACGAAACGAGGTCGCGGAGAGTGAAGCCATCGTGGGCGGTGACAAGGTTAATGCTGGCGTACGGCCGCCGGCCGTTGTGGGCGTAGAGATCGCTGCTGCCGGTGAGGCGGTAGCCCAATTCGCCCACCTGGCCCGGATCGCCGCGCCAGAAGCGGCGGATGCAGTCGCGGTACTTGCCGTTCCATTCGGTCCAGAGCACGGGGAAGTTGCCGACCTGGTAGCCGCCTTCGCCAACGTCCCACGGTTCGGCGATGAGTTTGACCTGGGAGATGAGGGGGTCCTGGTGAATGATGTCGAAGAAGGCGCTGAGGCGGTCGACTTCATGGAGTCCGCGGGCGAGGGTGGCGGCCAGGTCGAAGCGGAAGCCATCGACGTGCATCTCCTGGATCCAGTAGCGCAGGCTATCCATGATGAGCTGGATTGCGCGGGGGTGGCGCATGTTCATCGAATTGCCGGTGCCGGTGTAGTCCATGTAATGGCGCTCGAAGCCCGAGACCAGGCGGTAGTAGGCCGAGTTGTCGATGCCGCGGAAGGAGAGCGTGGGGCCCAGGTGGTTGCCTTCGGCGGTGTGGTTGTAGACGACATCGAGGATGACTTCGATGCCTGCCGCGTGAAGCGAGCGAACCATAGTCTTGAATTCGTTGACGGCCTGGCCGGCGCGGTTGGCGACGGCGTAGCGATTGTCCGGAGCGAAGTAGCCGATGGTGTTATAGCCCCAGTAGTTCACCAGTCCGACATCGCGAAGGTGGCGGTCGTAGACGAATTGGTGGACGGGCATGAGTTCGAGGGCCGTGACGCCGAGGTGCTTCAGGTAGTCGATGGTGATGCGGTGTCCGATGCCGGCGTAGGTGCCGCGCAAGTCTTCGGGCAGGCCGGGATGAAGCTTCGTGAGGCCCTTCACGTGCGCTTCGTAGATGACCGTTTTGTTCCACGGCGTGCGGAGTTGTTTGTCATCTCCCCAGGAGAAGCCGGGCTCGATGACGACTGACTTCGGCATGCCAGGCCCGCTATCGACTTCGCTGAAGCCGAGGTCGGCATCCTTATCGGGGCCGGGCGGATAGGCAAACATCGCGTCGGACCATTCGACAGAACCGGCGATGGCCTTCGCATATGGGTCCAGGAGGAGCTTGTTCGGGTTAAAGCGTTCGCCCTTCGCCGGGTTGTAGGGGCCGTAGACGCGATAGCCGTACATGAGGCCGGGGCGGGCTTCGGGCAGGTAGACGTGCCAGACGTTGTCGGTTTGTTCGGGCATGCGCACGCGCGTGACTTCGGCGGCGCCGTATTCCTGGTCGAACAGGCAGAGGTCAACGGCTTCGGCGTTTTCGCTAAAGAGGGCGAAGTTCACGCCCTGCCCGTCCCAGGTGGCGCCGAGTGGGTAAGGTTCGCCGACAAGCTGCGAAGGCAGGCTTCGCGTCGGGAAGCTCAATCAGACCACCGGAAGGCGACCACGGAGAGTGGCGGCAAGGTCACGACGATGGATTGCGGGCGGCCATTGGCAGGGATTGGAGTGGTTTCGACGCCGCCCAGGTTGCCCTGGCCGCTGCCGCCGTAGATCGGCGCATCCGTATTCAACACTTCCTCCCAGTGACCCGGCATCGGTACTCCCGCCCGGAAATTATGCCGGGGAACGGGAGTGAAATTACAGAGGACAGCCATGAATGCGTTTTCTCCGCTGCGCCGGAGGAAGCTAAGCGTGCTCTGTTCACCATCGTTGGCATCGATCCATTCGAAGCCCTCGGGCTTGTTGTCGGTTTCGTAGAGCGCCGGGCTGCGGCGATAGAGGGCGTTGAGGTCGCCAATGAGGCGCCGGATGCCATCGTGTTCCGGGTATTGAAGGAGATCCCAGGAGATGCTGGTCTCGTGATTCCATTCGTCCCACTGGGCCACTTCGCCGCCCATGAAGAGCAGTTTCTTGCCGGGGAGGGTGTACATGTAGGCAAAGAGCGCCCGCAGGTTCGCGAACTTCTGCCAGTTGTCTCCCGACATGCGGCGAAGGAGCGAGCCTTTGCCATGCACGACCTCATCGTGGGAAAGCGGCAGCATGTAGTTTTCGGTGAACGCATAGAGGCCGCGGAAGGTGAGCTGGTTGTGGTGGTAGCGGCGGATGATGGGGTCGCGGGCCATGTAGTCGAGGGTGTCGTGCATCCAGCCCATGTCCCACTTCATGCCGAAGCCGAGGCCACCGAGGTAGGTAGGCCTCGAAACCATGGGCCAGGCGGTTGATTCTTCGGCGATGAGCTGGACATCGGGGGCGAAGCCATAGGCGGCGATGTTCAGCTGGCGGAGGAATTCGACGGCGTCGAGGTCTTCGCGGCCGCCGTACTGGTTTGGGATCCACTCGCCTTCCTTGCGGGAGTAATCGAGGTAGAGCATCGAGGCCACGGCATCCACGCGGAGGCCATCGACGTGGTACTTGTCCAGCCAGAAGACGGCGCTGCTGAGGAGGAAGCTGCGGACTTCGTGGCGGCCATAGTTGAAGATGAGGCTGCCCCAATCGGCGTGGACGCCGCGGCGAGGATCGGCGTGCTCGTAGAGGTGGGAACCGTCGTATCGGCCGAGACCGTGCTCATCGGCGGGAAAATGCGATGGGACCCAGTCCAGGATCACGCCGATGCCGCGCTGATGGAACCGGTCGACGAGGTACATGAAGTCCTGGGGAGAACCGAAGCGGCTTGTGGGGGCGAAGTAGCCGGTGACCTGGTAGCCCCAGCTCCCGCCGAAGGGGTGCTCCATCACGGGGAGGAATTCGACGTGGGTGAAGCCTGTCTCGGCGACGTAGTCAACGAGGATATCGGCGTGTTCGCGATAGGTGAGGGAGCGATTGCCTTCTTCGAGGTTGCGCCGCCATGAGCCAAGGTGGACTTCGTAGACGGCCATCGGTGCATCAAGCGAATTGGCCGCGCCGCGCCGCTCCATCCACTCGCTGTCGCCCCACTCGTAGTCCAGGTCCCAGGTGACGGAGGCCGTGTTGGGTGGCACTTCGGTCGCGAATGCCACGGGGTCGGCGCGGGTAAGATGGGCGCCACCGACGTGAGAATCGATGGCGTACTTGTATTGTTGGCCGCTGGTCACGCCGGGGATGAAGCCGGTCCAGATGCCTGACGAGGCCCGCGGTTGGAGGGTGTCCTTACCACGCTCCCAGCCGTTGAAATCGGCGACGACGCTAACCGCGCGAGCGTTCGGCGCCCAGACGGAGAACCACGCGCCTTCGACGCCGTCGTTGGTGGCGAGGTGGCAGCCGAGCTTCTTGTAGAGCTGCGAGTGCGTGCCTTCGTTGAAAAGGTAGAGGTCGTTTTCGGTGATGAACTCGGTGGTCGGCCGAGTCTTGCTTCGGGTGCTCATGGTGATGCCTCCCCGCCGTTCACTGGCGATGCATTGAGCAGGTCGAGAATGCTCCGGAGCGGGATATCGACCCACGTTGGTCGGTTGTCGAGTTCATAGGCGAGTTCGTAGAGCGCTTTATCGAGCATGAACGTATCGAGCAGGAAGCGCGTTTCCTCGGGGTCGTCGGTGATGATGCCCGCTCCGGCGATTTCTTCGAAGTAGGCACGGAGGTAGGCGGATGCCGACCAGAGGTACCAGGCACGCGCCCATTCGCGGAGGTGTTCGCCGCCAGCGCCCTGGACGGCCATGGCGGCTTCGCGCGTGGAGAATTGCGAGGCGTAGTAGAACGACCGGACCATGCCTGCGACATCGCGCATAGCCGATCGCTTGATGCGGCGGTCGCCGAGCGAGCGAGAGGGTTCGCCTTCGAAGTCGATGAACACCCAGTCGGAACCGTTCGAGAGGACCTGTCCGAGGTGAAGGTCTCCGTGGTTTCGAATGCGCATGCCTTTCAGCCTGTGGCCGGCCACTTCATGAAGGCGCGCGAGGAGCTCTGGTTCCAGGGAGAGGACGCGCGAGGCGTGTTGGGCCGCGTCCTGGCTCAGGGTCTTCATTGCCGAACGGAGCATGCGCAGCGAATGCCGGGCCTGTACGCGGAAGCCCTGGGCCAGTGCACGCTGGTAGAAGGGCGTGTAGGGCTCGGGCGCGAAGTCGGCGTGCTTTGAGTGCGCAAGGGCGGCGTGCAACTGGCCGGTCCTGCGTCCGAGGCTGGCGACCTGCTCGAACCAGGGACCTGTCTTCTCCACGAGGAGGGGATCGGGCTCGGGCATGTCCATGGGATGACGTTCGGGTGCGAGCTCGGGAGGCTCGATGACGGCGGAGGCGACGCCTTCGAGGAAACGGGTGAGCTCATCGACGGCGAGGAGCCAGCCATCTGACTGGTGCTGGATGTGGTTCTCGAGGATGGCGACCGCCGCGGGCTTCACGCCACGGCGCTTGTAGAGCGCCGTCCCAAGCAGCTCGGGGATGTTGCCGGAAACGTTCGAGGCCGCGAGGAAGTCTTCGATCTCGATTTGAGGATGGAGGCCCGCTTCAACGCGGCGAATGAACTTGAGCATGAAACGGTCGCCGTAGGAGACCGACGTGTTGCTTTGTTCGTTGCGCTGGACAGAGGGGGCCAACTCGCCGCCAACGGCGCGGACGACGGGCTTGCTGGTGCACTCGAGCGAACCCTTGCTGCCGGCGAGCGTGACGCGGTTGCGAAGAAGGTCCAGGAAGGCGGAAGCGACTTCGGGGACGGCGAAGCCATCGATCAGGTGAAGGTTGGGCTGGTTTTCGCGATGGATGGGGGCGACGGCGGCCCAGGGGACGGAGGTTTCGAGCAAGAGCGCCCGATCTTCCGGCACGGCGCTGAGCAACAGGCCGAAGTTTTCCGCTTCGCCTTCATCGTATTCGACGGTGAGCATCACGAATGAGGTCGGGAGGGGCGCACGGCGGCCAAGCGGGAGGACATCATCGATGGCGAGGCGCTTGATGCGACGCGATTTGCTGCCGAACCAGCGGCGGCCGGGGAGGTAGGCCGTGAGCGCCCGTTCAAGCTGCTGCCGGCGGCCATCGAAGAAGACCGTCCACTCTTCGCCATCACTGAGTGCCAGGGGATACATGGCGGGGCTGCGATCGTGGGTGGCGAGCGGTTCCAGCTCGAACCAGAAAAAGGTGTGCGGCCCGAGTGACATGAAGTACGGGGCCTCGCCGATGGTGGGGAAGTGAGCACGGCCGAAGAGCTCGACCGGGATGGTGCCGGCGTATTCCTGGAGATTGAGGCTCACGCCCTGGGTGAAGCGGGAGAGGTTGGCGACGACGAGCACTCGTTCGCCTTCGAACTCGCGGACGAAGGCGAGGACTCGGCGGTTGTCGGAATCCACGAAGGTCATGGCGCCCCGGCTGAAGGCCTGGTGGTTCCTGCGCAGCGCGATGACCCTGCGCATCCACCAGAGGAGGAGCGACGGGTTGGCCTGCTGGGCTTCGACGTTCACGGATTCGTAGTGGTACTCCGGGTCGGTTACGACCGGGAGGTAGAGCTGCTGGGGGTTCGCCGACGAGAAGCCGGCGTTACGTTCGCTGCTCCACTGCATGGGCGTGCGGACCGAGTCACGGTCGCCGAGGTAGATGTTGTCGCCCATGCCGATTTCGTCGCCGTAGTAGATGACGGGCGTGCCGCGCATGGAGAACAGGAGCGCATACATGAGCTCGATGACACGGCGGTTGTGGCCGAGCAGGGGCGCGAGCCTGCGGCGAATGCCGAGGTTGATACGGGCGCGTTCCTCGCCGGCGTAGACGCGGTACATGTAGTCGCGTTCTTCGTCCGTGACCATTTCGAGTGTCAGTTCGTCGTGGTTGCGAAGGAAGATGGCCCACTGCGAGGTATCGTCGATAGCGGGGGTCTGATCGAGGATTTCGGTGACCGGGAAGCGGTCTTCCATGCGCACGGCCATGAAGAGGCGGGGCATGAGTGGGAAGTGGTAGGCCATGTGGCATTCATCGCCATCACCGAAGTAGGCGGCGGCGTCTTCCGGCCACTGGTTTGCTTCGGCGAGGAGCATGCGGCCGGGGAACTTCGTATCCACGTGGTGGCGAAGCTCCTTGAGGAAATCGTGCGTTTCCGGGAGGTTTTCGCAGCTGGTGCCTTCGCGCTCGAAGAGGTAGGGCACGGCGTCGAGCCGGAAGCCATCGACGCCCATGTTCAGCCAGAAGTCGACGACCTTGAGGACATCGCGGCGGACGGCCGGGTTGTCGTAGTTGAGATCCGGCTGGTGGGAATAGAAGCGGTGCCAGAAGTACTGGTTGGCGACAGGGTCCCAGGTCCAGTTCGAGCGCTCGAAGTCTTTGAAGATGATGCGCGCGCTGGAGTACTCGGCTGCCGTATCGCTCCAGACGTAGTAGTCGCGCCAGGGATGGCCCTTGGGGGCATTGCGGGCGCGCTGGAACCAGGGGTGCTGGTCGCTGGTGTGGTTGAGGACGAGCTCGGTGATGACGCGCAGGCCGCGCGCGTGGGCCTCGGCGAGGAAGGTTTGGAAGTCGCGGAGCGTGCCGTAGCCGGGGTGGATAGTCTTGAAGTCGGCGATGTCGTAGCCGTCATCGCGAAGCGGGGAGGCGTAGAACGGGAGGAGCCAGATGGCGGTCACGCCGAGATCGCGAAGGTAATCGAGCTTCTGGGTTAGCCCGCGAAAGTCACCCATGCCATCGGCGTCGCCGTCCTGGAAGGCGCGCACATGAAGTTCATAGATGATCGCGTCCTTGTACCAGAGCGGGTCGGTGCCCACGCCGGGACGGCTCTTCCTGGTGGCTCGCTTCGTGGGCAATTCGCGTCCTCGCTTCTAGAAAAAGTAGTCAAAGTCCCGTTCGGTGCGACGGTGACGCCGCAAGCCAAAAACGTGCGCCGGTGAAATGTGGGGGTCAAGTTCCACGTAGTTTTCGCGGCCTTCCCACACGTAGCTACCGCCGGCGAGGAGATCGGTCGCGAGGAACTGGCCTTCGAATTGCAGGCCGAGCGCAGCATCATCGAGGGTGACGGTGCCCGCCTGGCGATGATGTGGATCCAGGTTGACGACAACGAGGATCAGATCGTTGCTTCCCGGGACCGACTTGCTGTAGCAAATCATGCGGTCGTTCGAAGTCGTGTGGAAGACGAGGGAGTCGTTGCGCTGGAGCGCCGGCTCGCGGTGGCGTATGGCATTCACGCGCTTGATGATGTCGCGCAGGCTCCAGGGGCTGTCGAGGTCCCACTGGCGAATCTCGTACTTCTCGGAGTCGCGGTACTCTTCGCTGCCCGGCCGGACTGCTTCGGACTGGCAGAGTTCGAAGGTGGGGCCGTAGATGCCATAGCTGGCTGAAAGCGTGGCCGCGAGGATGAAGCGGATGATGGCCGCGGGCCGTGCGCCGGCCTGGAGGTACTCCGTAAGAATGTCGGGAGTGTTTGGCCAGAGGTTGGGGCGGAGGTACTCGCTCCCCGGGCCGCGGGTGAGCTCGGTGAGGTACTCACGGATTTCGTCGCGCGTGTTGCGCCAGGCGAAGTAGGTGTAGGACTGATTAAAGCCGCGCAAGGCGAGCCCGTGGAGCAAAGCGGGCCGAGCGAAGGCTTCGGCGAGGAAGATCACATCCGGATGTTCCTCGCGCACGCGTGCGATCATCCATTCCCAGAATGGGAGCGGCTTGGTGTGCGGATTATCGACGCGGAAGATGCGGACGCCCTGCTCGACCCAGAAAAGGGTGGTCTCGAGCAGTTCCTGCCACAGCCCTTCCCAGGCATCGCATTCAAAGTTGAACGGGACGATGTCTTCATAGCGCTTGGGAGGATTCTCGGCATACGCGATCGAGCCATCGGGGAGCTGCTTGAACCACTCCGGGTGCTCGCTTACCAGCGGATGGTCCGGGGCGCACTGGAAGGCGAGGTCGATCGCGACTTCGATACCGAGTTTGCGGCCTTCTGCGAGGAAGTTCTTGAAGTCGGCGAGCGTGCCGAGTTCGGGGTGGATTGCTCTGTGGCCGCCCTCTCTGGCGCCGATCGCCCAGGGGCTGCCAGGGTCGTCCGGACCGGAGGTGGTGGAGTTGTTGGGGCCTTTGCGGTTCACCCTGCCAATTGGATGGATGGGGGGCAGGTAAACGACATCGAAGCCCAATTCCGCAGCGTACTTGAGGCGCTCGAGGGAGGTCTCAAACGTGCCATGCTTTCCCGGTTCGCCAGTCGAGCGCGGAAAGAACTCGTACCAGGCGCCGAAGCGGGCTATCAGGGGGTCTACAGAGATGGTCCGCAGCGGGCCCTCGGCCCGGCTGGGGACGGGTAGTGATTGGCCGACGAGCTCGATGAGGGCGGGGG
Organism: Dehalococcoidia bacterium; assembly: GCA_050247055.1. Taxonomy (GTDB): domain Bacteria; phylum Chloroflexota; class Dehalococcoidia; order Tepidiformales; family Tepidiformaceae; genus Amarobacter. The sequence continues at coordinate 707,624 of JBFWUX010000002.1, read as the reverse complement.
CCGCAGCGATGGTGAGCGCCCGGGCGCCCTCGGCGGCGCGCAGCGACGCAGCGGCGTGCGTCAGTGATTCTTTGGCTTCGCCTTTCGCGGCTGCGGCCGCCTGATCGAGGATCAGCGCGCCCTGTTCGCGCGGTGCGGTGACATCCTGGCCGGCTTCGACCTTCGCTTCGAACCCGTGCAGCCAGGTGAGATACTCATCGACCCAGGCGCTGATGGTGAACTCCCAATCGCCGAGGCTATCGACGACGAAGTCCGCGGTCCAGCGGTCGAGTCCGGGATTTTCGCGGGCGAGGGGGCGCTCCTGCCATTTGGTCTGTCCGGCCTTGCGGAATTTGAGCACGCCGGAAAGCACGTCATGCCCATCGGCGACGACCTGAGCGGCGACGGTTACGGTGTCGCCGATGCAGCGCTTGACCGGGAAACGCCCGCCATCGGCTTCGGGCTTGAGTGAGCCGATGATGACGCGGGAAGGAAGGCCTGAGGGGAGGTTGCCGCCCGGACCGTTCCGCGCCGCATTCGAGCCAGCGGCGGAACGCTTCGCACGAGTGGAAGTCTCGGTCACTCAAGCACTCCTCTCTGATCTGCGCCCGGAAAGCTGTCCCGGATTACCGTCCCACACTGCGCCGGGTTGTTCCACCCGGGCGGCGACTCTTCGATGGAAATGAAATGTTCGATGTTGGCGAGCGTTGCGGAACGAAGGATCAGGCGGACCGGGCGGCTTTGGCGGATGAGCCGCCCTGGGAACGGGTGGTTCGGCGGGCCCAGGTCTTGGCGCTGAGGTCTTCGCTATAGGTGCGGCTCTTGCCGCACTTCTTACACGAGGCCTGCACCAACCCGTGGCTCGGGTGTCCCAGCATCCAGTGGTGTGTGCAGCGACCGGCCGAAAGCGCGGTTTGAGTCATGTGAGGGTCTTCTCCTTTGAGGCTGTGGCTAGTGCCATGCGAAACGTAGACGAGGGCGAAGCGACCGCCGAGGTGCTTCGCGGGTCAGAGAGAGGAGAAGATTGGGATCTCTTGCTGCGCCAGGTGGCCCATCACGGGTTGCCACGGGCGGTTCTTCGCGGATACGGAACTGCCCGGCCGGCATGTTCCCTTCAACGCGTGTTCCTGCATCAACCGTCTCTCCGGGCGAAAGTGTTCGCCCTGGTGGAGACCGAATGGACGGCCTCCCGAATTGTCTGCGAGGTTAGCTGACGGGTTCGGCGTCGGAAGTCGCCTACGCGCCGGGGGCGCGATTCACCCCGATTCGGATGGGTTCCCCGCTCCAGCCGCACGCTGGATTCGACTGTTTCAGCATACCAAATTTCTGCGCCGAAGTCCACCATAATTGTTCGTGCATGGCTTCACAATTGGCCTGATCCAGCGAGGGACTCACTATTCAGGCATCACCATCGGTGGTGCGTGAATGGTGTTCGTATTCGCCGTTCACACTACCCGCGAAATCCTTAGCGCGGCCCACGTCGACACACAGTAGGGGACGCTATAGGTCAGCGGGATTTTCCAGAAGAGTTGCGCTGGAAAGCGTCCATCGGCGAGCACATTGCCCTGGTTGATCGCGGTGAGCACGGTGCCGACGACGAGCGCGGTCAGGAACGCGTTGCGGACGAGCGGCCTATGAATGAGCGCGTGGACGAGGCACTTATCCTCGGTGCCATCGCCCTTCTGGAACCTGAATCGAGCGGGGCGACCATCGTCGAAGGCGCAACGGGGAAGTTCGACCGTCATGAAGGCGGAATTGTGGGTTGGGGCTCGCGATTGGTCTAGAGGTCGGCGAGCGCCGCCATGACGGCGGGGAGGGCCGCTTCTGCCCACTTCCTGTACATGACCCCCGATGGGTGAAGTCCGTCGGCGGCAAGGAGGGAACGGGTCTCGGGGTGGCGTGAAATGCCGGTGACGTCCACAAACCTCACCTCGCATCGACTGGCCTCTGTTTTGACTGTGGCATTGAAGGCGTCGATCTCCCGGGCGACGCGGCCTGTGTTTCGGCCTGCGGCGAACGGGGTCACTCCCCAATCCGGGATCGACAGTACGAGGACGCGCCCGGGTTCGCCACCAGCAAACTGGAGCGCGACTTCGAGAAGCTGAGCGTACTCCCGGCAGAAATCGTCCAGCGACGCGGCACGGTACTGATTGTTCACGCCGATGAGCAGCGAGACGAGGCCAAACGTGCCTGAGACGCCGGACTGCACGACCGCTTCGAGGAGCTCGCCCGTGGTCCAGCCCGTCTGCGCGATGATTTCGGGCTCTGCCACCTCGATGCCGCCCGCTCGAAGCATCAGCGCGAGCTGGTTAGGCCAGCGTTCCTCCGCGCCGACTCCCTCTCCGATGGTGTAGGAGTCGCCAAGGGCAAGGAACCGGAGTTCATTCGTGTCCATTGGTCGTTCCGTGGTGGGTGCCCGTCAGGCGGGCGATGGAGCTGCCGGCGCTGTGACGCCGTGCATGTATGCAAGTTCCGGCGTTGGCGTGGGGTCGATATCGCGAAGGAGAGCGACGTAGCAGGAGACGAAATCACCCCAGGCGCTGGCTTCCAGCTGATCGGCGAGGCGCGAAATTCCCCTGGTCGGGAGGGCTACGAACTCGCCGCCGGCGGAGCGGAAGAGGTGCTCAAGCCGCGCATCGCGAGTGGCGCGTTCGCGAGCGAGTGATGGTGACCGGAAGGCAAGGCCGACTGGGCTGTTTCCGGCGCCGGCGAGCCCGACGACCACGTTGTGAGCCGCTTCGGGAAGTTCTTCGAAGCTGGCGAGCATTTTGGCGTTTTCGGCAAACTGGTTCTTCGTCCGGCGTGCCGCCGGGGCAAGGTGTTCCTCTCCGAGCAGGACGAGTTGCGAGCCATCGAGCACCAGTTCGGCGAGTTGTTTCGCCGGGTTTGCCTCGGTCGGGATCTCGCGGCCGAGGCGGGTACTCACCAGCGAACGGTGGGCTTCGCGAACGGCCGCGATGTCGGAATTACACATCGAGGTGAGGCCGAGGCGCTGCCCGAGACGCACGAGGGGCGCAAGCATGTGTGCGAGCGCGGCTCGGGGCGACGATTCGTAGCGCACCTGGTGGAAGGGGTCGCCCAGGGTGGCGGCGCGATCGGCCAGGTCGCCGCCGGAGGTAATGACCATCCGCGGGCAGCGGCGGGTGGTGGCGCGGGTGTAGCAGGAGAGCACTTCTTCGGTCTTGCCGGAGTAAGAAAGGGCGACAACCAGGGCGCGCTCATCGGCGTATTCGGGAAGGGCGTACCCGCGGAGCACCTGCACCGGCACCGGGCTCTCTTTCGTGGCCCACGCGGAGAAATAGTCGGCCGCGGCGGCGGAGCCGCCCATCGCGATGATGACGACGCGATCGAAAGAACCCGCGGGCACCGGCATGTGCGCGGATGCAAGCCAGGCGCGTTCGAATTCGAGTCCCAGGCGTTCGATATGCCCGAACATGCCCGACGCATCGATCAGGTATGTCGACGGGTCATCGAGTTTGTTCATGCGAGTCCGGCGATCTCCCGGCCGGCATCGAGTACGGGCCGCACGAGATTGCTGGAGGTTACCTCGGTGTAGATGCGCAGGAGCGGCTCGGTGCCGGAGAGCCGGAAGAGCAGGAAGCCGTCTTCGGTGAAGAAGCGCCAGCCATCGACCGTGTCGGACTTGATAACGGGCTTCCCCGCAATTTCAGCGGGGTGGGCAGCGTCGAGCGTCGACTTGAACTTTTCGTTCGAGCCGGGCTCGAGTTCGATGTCGATGCGTTCGTAATAGTGGGGGCCGGTGATATCGAAGACTTGTTTCAGCAGCTCGGACGGGCTCTTCCCTGTGACGGCCGCGTAATCCATCAGGTAGAGGCCGGCAAGAATGCCGTCTCGTTCGGGGAGGTGGCCGCGGAATCCATAGCCACCACTTTCCTCGCCGCCGATTAACGCATCTTTTTCCATCATCAGCGGGCCGATGTGCTTGAAGCCGACCGGGGTTTCGAAGCAATCGACGCCGTAGTGCTTCGCCAGAATGGCAGCCATGTTGGTGGTGGTAACGGACTTCACGACCGGCCCGCGCAGCTTCCGTTCGCCGAGCATGTAGTTCACGAGGAGGGCGAAAGTACGCAGCTGGTCAACGTAGTTCCCGGATTCGTCCACCAGCCCGACGCGGTCGGCGTCACCGTCGTTGGCGATGCCGATGTTGTAGCGCTTGGTGGCCATGAGGAGCATGAATTCGCCGAGGTTCGACTCAATGGGCTCGGGGGCGCGGATGCCCGGAAAGGCGGGGTTCCGTTCGGAGTGGATCTCGGTGACGGTGGATTTGCCGCCGGAAAGCAGGCGTTCGAAAAGGCCGGCGCCGGCGCCGTACATGGGATCGACAGCGACCTTAAGGCCAGCGGACTTAATCTTGGCGATATCGACCTTTGAGGCGAGAGTCGCGAGGAAGCCCGGGAGGGGGTCGAATCGCGTGATGTCATCGGAGTTGGCCGCGGCGAGCTTGACCGCACCTGGCGAATTGAGAATCGCGGGGACACGGGCCTCGATATCCGCGACGATTTCGGGGCTGGCGCTGCCGCCGTAGTGCGGCTTTATCTTGATGCCGTTCCACCGATAGGGATTGTGCGAGCTGGTGACAATGACTCCGCCACAGGCCTGCGTTTCGATGATCCTGTAGCTAATGGCGGGGGTTGGCGCGGCACGGTCGGCGAGCTCGACGCGGAAGCCGTTGCCTGCGAGCACGCGAGCCACAACCATCGCGAACTCGTCGGAGGAGAAGCGCGTGTCGTAGCCGACGACCATCGGCCGGGCTTTGCCGTAGGACTTTGCGAAGTGATCGGCGGTTGCCTGCGCGCAGGCCATCACGTTCTCGAACGTGAACGTCTCGGCGATGATCGCCCGCCAACCGTCGGTGCCGAAGTGTACCGGGTTGTCAGTCATGGACTTCCATCATAGCGCGCCCCTGCTTCGATGCTCGTGCCCGGCGGGACCGTGACACCAGCCCCAACCTGGGCTCCGCGGCCGCAGACGACATTTCGAAGCACAGCGCCAATCCCGATGGTCACTCCGTCGGCAAGGATGGAATCGGTGACTTCCGCTCCGGCGGAGACGGTCACGTTTTCCCAGAGGATGGATGACTGGACCGTGCTTCCCATCTGGAGCTGCGAGTTTTCGCCGATGGCCGAACCCGAAACGTTCCCGGTGGCGGAGAGCTTCACACCCGAGGCGACCGCGTTGCGCATGCCGAGGAGCGCTTTCGAGGCTTCGAGGTAGCGTGCCGGGGTCCCGAGGTCGGCCCAGGGGCCTTCGAACTGGTACGCGAGCACGTTTCGACGGCGAGCAACCAGCGATGGGAAGAGCGTCTCCTCCACCCGGACGGCGCCAGGAGGGATTTCGTCTACCAGCCCCGGTTCGAAAATCCAGACACCGGCGTTCACGAGGTTGCTGGGGGCTTCACCGCGGGGCGGCTTTTCGATGAAGCCAGTGATCATGCTTTCGGAATCGACGACGGCCACGCCGAAGGCGGAGGGGTCGGGCATCGACTTCACTGCCATGGTGAGGTCTGCCTGGCGTTGGATGTGTTGTTCGAGTGCCGGCGCGAAATCGAAATCGACGTAGATATCGCCGTTGAGGACGGCGAATCGACCTTCGATGCCGGCCTTTTTCACTGCGTGACGGATCGCTCCGCCGCTCTCGAGGCGTTCGCGTTCGAGGATGGGGAGGACGCGCATGCTCCCGTGTTTGCCTTCGGGGTAGGCGGAGGCGAGGTCTTCGTTAAGTTGGCCGAGCGCGAGGATGACGCGGTCGAAGCCGGAACGTTCGAGCCAGCCGAAGAGATAGCCAATCGCGGGGCGATTGAGCAAGGGCACGAGACTTTTGTGCCGGAAACTCGTCAGCGGCCGCAGCCGTGTGCCCTGGCCGCCGACGAGGAGGATTGCGTCCACTGGCGCAGAGTTTAGCGCCCCGCGGTCGCGCGCAGGTCAACGGCTCGTGACGTGTTCTCCCAGGGGAGATCCAGGTCGTGGCGGCCGAAGTGGCCGTAGGCGGCGGTCTGCTTGTAGATGGGACGGCGCAGATTGAGGTCACGAATGATGGCGCCAGGGCGGAGGTCGAAGTGCTTGCGGACGGCCTGGAGGATGGCCGAGTCTTCGACGACGCCGGTGCCGAACGTTTCGACGCCGATGCTCGTCGGTTCGGCGACGCCAATGGCGTAGGAGAGCATGAACTCGCAACGGGATGCGAGGCCGGCCGCAACGATGTTCTTGGCTACCCAGCGGGCGGCATAGGCGCCGGAGCGGTCGACCTTTGTCGGGTCTTTGCCGCTGAAGGCGCCGCCGCCGTGGCGAGCGATGCCTCCGTAGGTATCGACGATGATCTTGCGGCCCGTGAGGCCAGCATCGCCCTTCGGTCCCCCGACGACGAAGCGGCCGGAGGGATTCACGTACACCTTTGTCTTGTCGTCGATCAGGTTCTTGTCGACGATTGTGCCGATGATGTGAGCGTTGACGTCGGTTTCGATGGTTTCGTTGTCGACATCGGGAGAGTGTTGAGTAGAGATGACGACGGCCTCGGCGCGGACAGGCGTCCAGTTGTCGCCGTATTCGATAGTGACCTGGCTCTTGCCGTCGGGACGAAGCCACGGCAATTCGCCGCTCTTGCGGGCTTCGGCGAGGCGCCGCGTGAGGCGGTGCGCGAGCGAGATCGTGAGCGGCATGAGCTCCGGGGTTTCGGTGCAGGCGAAGCCGATCATCATGCCCTGGTCGCCGGCGCCGGTATCGAGGTCGACGGTTTCGGCGTGGCCGTGACGGGCTTCCCACGAGCGGTTCACGCCGCCGGCGATATCGGGCGACTGCTGGCCGATGGCGGTGATCACGCCGCAGGTCTCGGCATCGAAGCCGATTTCGGAGGAGGTGTAGCCGATTTCGCGGATGGTCTGGCGGACGATATTGGGGATTTCGACGTAGGTGGTGGTGGTGATTTCGCCGGTGACGAGGACGAGGCCGTTGGTGATGGCGGTTTCGCAGGCGACGCGGGCCATGGGGTCGTCTCGGTAGATTTCGTCGAGGACGGAGTCGGAAATCTGGTCGCACACCTTATCGGGGTGGCCTTCGGTAACGGATTCCGAAGTCAGGAGTCTGCGTTCACTCAAGGTTGGTCCCTCCAGAGGAAATATCCGGGGCAAAGAAAACCCCCTCGCGTGCCGGTGAGGGGAATGCCGCTCCACGTCAGGTAGCGCCCCTCATCGCGAGGAGCGAGTCCTTCCCCGGAAGGACCCGCCTTTTGTTGCCCTTCCACGGAAGGACCGCGTTGTCTTGGCACCTTGGAGGCTGAGAACCAGGTTGCCGGGCGCCGGTCGCCCTCTTAACGCAATTGAAATGGTAGCAGGCTGAAAGGTCGCGAGTCATCAACTTTTGGTTGCGCGATGGTGAAACGGATGGGCGGTCAGTGGTCGTCAGTCGTAAGTCATTGGCGATGTGGCACGCGGTCGGAAGGCCCTCACCCCCGTCCCCTCTCCCGACTCCCGGTGGTCGCGGGAGAGGGGTGGCCTGGCCGGGACAAGCAAGCGGAGTCCGAGAATTGGGTTCGAGTGCCATGGTAGGCGGGGTAACGTCCTCGCCGTGTAACCGGAGGGAGGCCTTTGCGTCCTTCGCGGTCGGAAGGCCCTCACCCCCTTCCCCTCTCCCGACTCCCGGTGGTCGCGGGAGAGGGGTGGCCTGGCCGGGACAAGCAAGCGGAGTCCGTGAATTGGGGTTCGAGTGCCATGGTAGGCGGGGTAACGTCCTCGCCGTGTAACCGGAGGGACGCCTTTGCGTCCTTCGCGCGGTTCGTGTTAGCTCGATCCATCACATCAGCGACTGCTCGAAGGGGATTGCAATGCCGCAGAACGATTTCAACCTGAAGATCATCGAGGAGTTCCGGGCGAATGGGGGCGAGACGTTCGGGCCATTTAAGGGCCGGCCGCTGCTGTTGCTGACAACGAAAGGCGCAAAGTCAGGCAACGAAGGGACGACGCCGCTGGTGTACAGCAAGGACGGCGACCGGTACGTGATCATCGCTTCGATGGGTGGCGCGCCGAAGAACCCGGCCTGGTTCCACAACATCAAGGCGAACCCGGACGTCACGCTGGAAGTCGGGACGGAGAAGTTCAAGGCGAAGGCTTCCGTGGTCGAGGGAGCCGAGCGCGAGCGGCTCTACGCGCAGCAGGCGGCGATGATGCCGGCCTTCAACGAGTACAAGGAGAAGACGACGCGGGTGATCCCGGTGGTGGTACTGACGCGAGGGTAGACTGGTGCATCGGCACAGCCGGTCCGGCGCGACGCGCTGACTTCTCCCAGTTCACCGCTGCCTGATACGCTTCGCGAGAATGAGCGCACCTGAACATGTCCAGAAATCGCTCGAAGCACTCGGCTTGCCGGGGAAGGTGCGCGTGTTCGATGAAGCGAGCACGCATACCGCGCAGGAAGCGGCGGACGCGGTCGGGTGCGAGCTTGGGCAGATTGTGAAGACGCTGTTTTTCATGGCCGACGGTCGCCCGACGATGGCGCTGGTGGCTGGCGACCGGCAGGTCGATACCGGCGCGCTCGCGGCGCTTGTGGGTGTGGGACGGAAGAAGCTGAAGATGGGCACGCCCGACGAGGTGATGGCGACGACTGGCTATGCCGTAGGCGGGGTGTCTCCTGTTGGATGGGCGCAATCGTGTGACACCATCGTTGATGAAAGCCTGCAACGTTTCGATGACGTCTGGGCGGCGGCGGGGGCTTCGAATGCGGTGTTTCCCGTGCGAACGAAGGACCTCGTCCGTGTGACCGGCGCGCAATGGGCCAGCATCGTCAAGGAAGCCGAGGAGTGAGCGAGGCGACGACGGTCGTTTCGGGGTCGCGGTTGCGAATCCCGCCGATCCTGGTGGCGATGCGGCCGTACCAGTGGCCGAAGAACGTCATCGTCTTCGCGGCGCTTGTGTTCTCGGCCGGCGATGCCTGGCGGCCGGGCGACCTCGATTCGCTGTGGCCGTTGCTCTGGCGGACGGCCGCCGTGTTCGGATTGTGGGGCCTGGTGGCGAGCGGCACCTACCTCGTTAACGATGTCCGCGACCGCGAGAACGACCGCCTGCACCCGCGGAAGGCGCGCCGGCCGATCGCCAGTGGCGAAGTGAGCGTGGGATTCGCGCTTGCAGTGGCAGCCGTGTTGACGTTGGTGGCGCTGCCACTGACGTTCCTAGTCGACGTCACGGCCGGGGCCATTCTCTCCGGGTACGCCGTGATGATGGTGGCGTACAGCTTCGGGCTGAAGTCGGTGGCGATCCTCGACGTCATCATCCTGACGGGCGGCGTGGTCGCGCGGGCGGCGGCGGGCGCGACGGCCATCGATGTCGACATTTCGCCGTGGCTCTACGTGTGTTCCGGGTTTGGGGCGTTGTTCTTTTCGACTTCAAAGCGGTGGGCCGAATTCCGGCAGCTCGGGGCCGAGGCGGCACGGCACCGGCCGGCGCTGGCGGGATATTCCGGCGACGTACTTTCGCAAATGCTCATCATCACGGCGGGCGGGGCCCTGCTGAGCTATGCGCTCTACACGATTGAGTCGGACCGGGTGCCGGCCGATGGTTCGATGGCTCTGACGCTGCCGTTCGTGGCATTCGGGCTGTTCCGGTACCTGTTGCTGCTGAACGGCGAGCGGCAATCCGAGGCGCCCGACCGGATCCTGTTCACCGACCCGCAGATCCTGTTCGCGGTGGCGGGGTTCGTGATAACGGCGCTGGTGGTGCTGGTTTCGAATTCGTAGGCAGCACGGGGTCGACCTCGGGCGCGGCAGAACCATTCGCTTACTGACGTGCGCGGTTCTCCCTCATCCTTGGCCCTTCTCCCGCGACGGGAGAAGGGTTTGTCGCTGGTTTGGGCTGTGCGGTGAGGCGGCAGCGAAGTCGATGGTGTGACCATCCGCTTACTGACGTGCGCGGTTCTCCCTCATCCCCTGCCCTTCTCCCGCGGCGGGAGAAGGGTTCGTCGCTGGTGCGGGAGATGGGGTGAGGTGGCTGCGAAGTCGATGGTGTGACCATCCGCTTACTGACGTGCGCGGCGTGGCTTGTGGGGTGGCCAACCGCCCTCACCCCCCGAACCCCCTCTCCCGACTCCTGCGTCGCGGGAGAGGGGGAGTGCTCGGCTGACCTTTGATCGACGTCAGTGGGCGGTGCCTACCGGGGCGCCGGCGAGCTCGGGGTGGCCGGACCAGGCCCAGCCGTACATGGTCTTGCTGACGCCCATGAGCATGCCGAAGAGCGTCTGGGGGTGGATGAAGATGTTGGTGCCATCGGGGCGACCTTCGCCGGGGGAGTAGCGGAGGTTCGCCGCCTGCAGGCGGCCTTCGAGCGCCGTCACATCGTCGGTTTCGATGTAGCACATGTAGAGCGAATCGCCGCGCTTGCGATAGAAGCGGTCCATGGCGCCGCTGCCCTCGTAGGTCTGGACGACTTCCACGCGGTCGAGGCGGGCGGGCGGCTCGAAGAGCGTGAGCGTGCCCTTGTAGCCGTAGAGCTTCGAGCCGATGGGACAGTAGCGGGAGGCATCGAGACCGAAGAGGTCGGTGTAGTAGCCGGTCGCCGTTTCCCAGTTTGTGACCGGATTGGTGACTTCGTAGACGCACCGGATGTGGCCGACGTAATCGCGAGGTTCGTCCTGGACGAGGACGGTGGGCATGCCGAACTTCGTCTCGGCGAGGTAGAGGTGGCCCTTCTCGTCGATGGTTGGGCATTTGCCTTCGATGCGCTTCGCGAGTGCGGCCAGGTCTGGCGTGGAGAATCCGACGCCGTAGAGGCCCTGGCCCCACGTCTCGCGAAAGTCCTGGATGGGGCCGGCGCCGGCTGGTTCGAGGAATTCGAAGAGCGAGCGGCCCGCCTGCACGGTGGTGCGGTGGGCGTTCAGGTGGCGGGAGCCGTCTTCGCTGACCTGTTCGGCGCCGAAGAGCAGCTTCCAGCGTTCAACCGCGGCCTTGCGGTCCGGCACCACCATTTGGATGCGATCGACGTAGCTCAACATGCGCTGCCCCTCCGCCCAAAAAGTGGAGGGAGTATCACAGGAGGAACGGGAATCTGTCGATTCGAGCTAGGCGGATTCGGCCTGGTGGTCCTTGATTGCCGGGACATCGACTTCCTGGCCCCCGCGAGTGAGGAGAAGCGGTCGCGTATGCGACGTGACACTTTCGGCGTTGACCACGCACTTCTTCACGTCGCCCCGGCCAGGAATCTCGTACATCACTTCCATCAAGGTTTCTTCGAGGACGGTGCGGAGGCCGCGCGCGCCAGTCTTGTGCTTGATGGCAGTCTCGGCGATGGCCTTGAGGGCATCGTCGGTGAAGACGAGTTCGACACCATCCATCTGGAAGTACTTCTGGTACTGCTTCACGAGCGCGTTCTTCGGCTCGGTGAGAATACGGACGAGCGCTTCTTCATCCAGCGACTGGAGACCGACGACCATCGGCAGGCGGCCGACGAATTCGGGGATAAGGCCGAATTCGAGAAGGTCGTCGTGAGTGACGTGGGTCATCAGTTCGTCTTTGCGCCTGGTGCCGCGGAAGCCGCGGGTGGCCTGGAAGCCGAGGCGGACGTGGTCGCGGGTGAGGCGCTTTTCGATGTGGTTTTCGAGGCCTTCGAAGGCGCCGCCGCAGATGAAGAGGATGTTCCCCGTGTTGATCTGGAGGAAGTCCTGGTGCGGGTGCTTGCGGCCGCCCTGCGGAGGTACGTTGGCCACGCAACCCTCGATGATCTTGAGGAGGGCCTGCTGCACACCCTCGCCGGAGACGTCACGGGTGATGCTTGGGTTGTCGCTCTTGCGGGCCACCTTGTCGATTTCGTCGATGTAGATGATGCCGCGTTCGGCCTTCTGGATATCGAAATCCGCCGCCTGAATGAGGTGGAGGAGGATGTTCTCGACGTCTTCGCCGACGTAGCCGGCTTCGGTCAGCGCGGTGGCGTCGGCGATGGAGAAGGGGACGTCGAGCATCTTCGCAAGCGTCTTCGCGAGGTACGTCTTACCGACACCGGTGGGTCCGACGAGGAGGATGTTCGACTTTTCGAGCTCGATATCCTGGTCGGCGGCGGCGCCGGTGCGCTTGTAGTGGTTGTAGACGGCGACGGCGAGGACTTTCTTGGCCTGCTCCTGGCCGATCACGTATTCCTCAAGGTGGTCGAAGATCTGCTTGGGCGGGGGGACACGCTCGGCGACACCAACAGCGCCCTTGGCCGCGGCGGCTGTTGATCCGGTGCCGTTTTCTTCGTCGATGATCTCTCGACAGAGATCGACGCACTCATCGCAGATGTAGACGGCGCCAGGGCCGGCGATGAGCCGGCGCACCTGGTCCTGGTTTTTCCCACAAAAGGAACAGTGGTACTGGACTCGATTGGTTCGGTTTGTGGCCAAGTGTTCTGTCCCCTTGCTCTACTTCGCGTCGGCGGTGGGCTGCACGAGCAGTTCGTCGACGAACCCGTAGTCTTTCGCGCCCTGGGCATCCAGGTAGAAGTCACGGTCGAAGTCTCTCGTGACGCGTTCCACCGGCTGCCCCGTGTGCGAGGCGATGATGTTGCGGATGATCTCGTTGTTGCGAAGGATCTCCTTCGCGGCAATTTCGATGTCCGATGCCTGGCCCCTCGCGCCACCGAGCGCCTGGTGCATGTGAACGGTGGCGTTTGGCAGGGCAAAGCGCTTGCCTTTCGCACCGGCGCACAGGAGCACCGTCGCCATGGAGGCGGTCTGGCCCACCGCGATCGTCGAAACGGCGGGCTCGATGAGCTGCATCGTGTCGTAGATCGCGAGCCCGGCGGTGATAACGCCGCCCGGGGAATGGATGTACATGCTGATGTCGCGCTCCGGATCCTCGCGCTGCAGGTAGAGCAGCTGGGCGACGATCAAGTTCGCGATCTGGTCGTCGATCGGAGTGCCGAGGAACACGATCCGCTCCTTGAGGAGCAGCGAGAAGATATCGAACGCGCGCTCGGAGCGCGGGCCAGTTTCGATGACCGTCGGGATCACGTCGTAAATCAACGGATGGATGGACTGGCCGTTGCTCAAGCTGGTTCCTCCTGCAGTTCGCCCTTAGCGATCGCGGAAATGCGATCGAGCGTTTTGCGCGAAAGAAGGTTGCGGCGGATCGTCGCAACCCCCTCATCGCTCGCGAACATCTGGCGGAACCGTTCGGCGTCGTCGCCCATAGGGCCAACGAGAGAATCAAGTTCCTCATCTACTTCTTCGGCTGTCACGGCCAAACCTTCAGCCTCGGCGAGCTCGTTTAGCACCAAAGATCGCTTCACGCGGAGGTCGGCGGCTTCCCGCCACGTCTCGCGGAAGTCCGCTTCGGAGCGGCCGACGGTGCGCAGGTAGGCCTGGTACTGGGCCTGGTCGTTCCCGGTCGCTTCGCGTACGAGGTGGTCGATTTCGTGCTCAACAAGCATCTTCGGGTATTCGAGGGTGGCGATTTCGACCATCTTTTCGACGGCGTCGCTGCGGAGCTGGTTCTCGTTCTCCTGCTCGAGGTTCGCACGCAGGTCCGACTCGATCCGGGTGCGGAGCGCTTCGAGGTTTTCGAACTCTTCGGCGTTGATCATCGCCGCGAACTCGTCATCGAGTTCGGGGAGTTGTTCTTCCTTGACCTCACGGATGTGGAGGGTGAACTTCGCGTCCTTGCCCTGGAGGCGCTCCACGCGGAAGTCCTCGGGCATTTTGAGCGTGAGCTCTTTGGTCTCGCCCTTCTTCATGCCGACGAATGCCTCCGCGAGGCCCTCGACAAAGAGCATCTGGCCCTTGCGGAGCGGGAATTCGGCGTCCTTGTCTTCCAGGAACGCTTCGCCATCGACCTCGCCGGCGACGTCCGCGATGAGGATGTCGTCCCACTTCACCTTGCGGTCGACTGGCGCCTGGGTGGCGTGGCGGCGCTGAAGGCCGAGCAGCTGCTCATCGACCATCTCTTTGGTCACTTCGGCGGGCTTGGGTTCGATGCGGATGGACCTGTAGTCGTTCAGGTTTACCGTGGGGCGGACCGGGACGACGGCGGTGAACTTCACGGGCTCTAGCTGGTCGATGGCGAGCTCGGGCTGTCCGATCGCGTCGACGTCTTCGGTCTCGATGGCCTCGTTGTAGGCATCGGGGACGAGCTTATCGAGCGCTTCGCGAATCAAGCCTTCGCGTCCGTAGGCGCGTTCGACGATTGCGCGTGGTGCTTTTCCCGGGCGGAACCCCGGAAAGCGGTTCTTCTGGGCAAGGCGCTTAAAAGCGGAATCGAGGGAACGTTCGAGACGGTCCTCGTCAATCTCAATCTGAAGCTGAACCCGGCTCTCCGGGAGCCGTTCAAGAGTTACCTTCACGGTGGTGTGCGACCCTCCAGATTCGAGTATAGCAAACGACAGGCGCCGTGCCGGTCACCAGACATAATGGCAGTGAAGTGGAATCGAGGCATTCACGGCCCGAGATTCGCCGGGGCACGCTGGGCCCCTAGCGGCGGACGTTTTGACGTCGATCGAAGACGTCGACGAGGGCATCTCCGAGCAGGTTCCAGCTGAAAAAGAAGAGGATTACCGGTCCAGCGCCGGCGATAAGCATGTGGGGATAGTCGTTCAGGTTACGGCTGCCGGAAACGCTGGCAATGAGGCTGCCGAAACTGGCGGCGGGCTCGTCGATCCCGAGGCCAAGATAGCTGAGGGCGACTTCCGCACCGGCGATGCCCGCCATTCCCGAAGAGAGGCCGACAAGAAAGAGCGGCATCACGCCGGGGAGCACATGGCGGAAGAGGATGCGCGGTGTGGTCGCGCCCATGGCTTCGGCGGCGGTGATATAGGCCTGTTCGCGAATGGCGAGGACCTGGCTGCGGACGATGCGCGTGCTGCCGAGCCAGGCGAAGGGCACGGTGGCCAGAGCGATGATGCCGAATTTCACCAGGGTCTTGGCATCCTGGTCCAGGAACGTGTGGTCTTCGAGCCAGAACGACCAGGTGTTGATGCGGCCACGGAACGATGCCGTGATGGCGAGCATGAGGAGGAGCGTGGGCATGCCGGATAAGACTTCGCCGACGCGCATGATGAGGGTATCGACCCAGCCTCCTTTGTACCCCGAAAGTAAGCCCAATCCGAGCCCGAGGAAGACGCCGCCCGTGAGAAAAATGATGACGGTGAAAACGATCGTGGTTCGGGCGGAGTAGAGGACTCGGGTGAACAGGTCACGGCCGAGCTGATCGGTGCCGAAGATGTGTTCGCTGGAAGGCGGCTGGCGGCGAGCTTCGACCGTGAGTTCCTGTTCGTTGAGGCCGTATGGCGCAATCAGCGGCGCAGCGAGCCCGCAGAAGTAGAAAATCGCCAGGTAGATCATGGCGAGGACGGCGAGCTTCTTGCGCAAGAGCTCGCGCATGGTCCGGAAGCGCCGTGGCGCGCGGATTTCATCGGCGGCGTAGAGATCCCGGCCGAACTGGCTGGCCGTCATCAGGTCGCTAGCCACGTCCGGCGCCCACTCTTACACGAGGGTCGATGAAGCCGTACATGACGTCGATGGCGACGTTCGCGAGGACGAAGAGAGTGGCACCGAAGAGCACGAGGGCAAGCACCACGTCGTAGTCCGGCGCGAGCGCCGCAGCGAGCGATTCGCGGGCGATGCCGGGAATGCCGAAGCCGGTTTCGACGAAGATCGAGCCGGCGGTGATGCCGGGGAGCGAAAGCCCGATGACGGTGATCATGGGCAGCATCGCGTTGCGGGTGATGTGCGTGATGATGACGGTGCGCTCTTTGAGGCCCTTGGCGCGCGCGGTGCGGATGTAGTCGTCGCCGAGGACGCCGATGACCGAGGCGCGCATGAAGCGAGCGACTCCGGCCACACCAGGAAGCGACATAACCATGATTGGCATGATCATGTTCACGCTCCACACGCCCCGGTAGCCGAGGTCTACCCATCCGAGCTTCAACGCGAAGAGCCAGCTGGCGATGGTCGTGAGGACGAAGACCGGTATCGCCTCGATTGCCAGCCAGAAGGAGATGGTGAGCGGGTCGATGAACGTACCGCGAGCCATGGCAGCGTAAATGCCGACGGGAATCCCGAGTCCGAAGACGATGACGATGGCGATCGCGCCCATCTGGGTAGAGACCCAGAGCTTCGGCCAGATGACGTCGCTGGCGGTGAAGTCGCGGTGGCGCGTGGAAACGCCGAGGTCACCGTGCGCGAGGTTCTGCATGTACTTGATGTACTGAACTGGCAGCGGCTGATCGTAGCCGTATTTGTGCTTGAGGACGGTCGCCTGCTCTTCGGTGTAGCGCTGACCGAGGATGGCGTCGACAGGGTCGCCCGGGGCGAGCCGCAGCATTGAGAAAACGATGACCGAGATGACGAAGAGGACAGGCACGGCCCAGAGCAATCGGCGGACGATGTAACCGGTCAGCCCTGGGCCCATCTGCCTAGTTGTCCTTGATTTCCACGTACCGGTATCTCGGGATGACGAGCGCCGCCGAGGGGAGATTTTTCACGCACGACTTTACCAGCGTGTGCTGCACCGGCCAGAACGTGGGGATGACGGTCGCGTCATCGACGATCTTCTGCTCGGCCTGGGCATAGAGGTCATAGCGCTTCGTCCGGTCGGTTTCGGTCTTGGCCTGCTGGAGGAGGCTATCGACCTGGTCGTTCTTGTAGCGGGTGTAGTTCAGCGGGCTGTCACTGGCGAAGAGCTTACCGAGGAAGTCTTCCGGGTCCGGGTAGTCGGCGGACCAGCCGTCGGACTGCATCTGGAACTGGCCCTTGCGCTGTTCGCGGAGGAAGGCCGAGGAATCGACAGCTTCGAGTTCGATATCGATGCCGAGGTTGTCGCTCCACTGCTTCTGGATTGCGACGAGGAGGTCGCCGGGGGCGGCTCCGGTGCCGCTGTACGTCATGATGATGCGCGGCATGTTGTTGGCGTACTTGGATTCACTCAGCAGTTGCTTCGCCTTCACCGGGTCGAAGTCGTACGAGTGGACGGACTCGGTGTAGCCGGGCATTTCCGGCGGGAGGAAGCCGTCGGCCACGCGCCAGGCGTCGTAGAGCAAGACGGTGTTGATCTGCTCGCGGTCGATGGACATGGCGAAGGCCTGGCGGACCTTGATGTCATCGAAGGGGGCCTTCTGCGGGTTCAGGGTGAAGTAGAAAGTCGCCATCTCCGGCACTTCACGGTAGTCCTTGCTCAGCGGGCTCGAGCCGTCCTTGATGGAATCGAGCTGCGTCGCCGGGAAGTAGCCGACGTGGAGTTCGTCGTTCTCGTAGCGCGTGAGGACGTTGCCGCCTGCCAGCTCGAAGTCGATTTCGTCGAGCTTCGGGACGCCAAGGTGGTAGCGTTCGTTTTTGACGAGCACGATCTTTTCGGCCGGCTTGAATTCCTTCAGCTGGAAGGGGCCGGTGCCGCGCGGCTTCTGCGTCCAGCCGCGGGCGTTCGATTCGATCTGGGTCTTATCGACGACGAAGGCGACCGGATAGGTCAGCTCGGAGAGGAAGTAGTCGGAGGGTTCGATCAGGTCGATCTGGACGGTGGTGTCATCGATGACTTTGACGCCGCTGACGCTGGAGGCCTTGTTTTCGAAGCGGTCCTTCAGGCCGACGATGTTGCCAAGGTAAGCGAGGACAGTGGGCGAGGCGTTCGTCGGGTCGGCGGCGCGTTCGATGCTGTACTTGAAGTCGTTGGCGGTGACGCGGGTGGGGTTGCCGGTGTGGAAGACGACGTCATCGCGGAGCTTGAAGGTGTAGGTCTTTCCGCCGTTCGAGACTTCCCAGGACTTGGCGATATCGGGCTGGACCTTGAGGTCGGGGTCGAGGGTGACGAGGCCGCCGAAGATTTCGACGACGTATTCTGCGGTGGTGACATCGCCGACCTGGATGGGGTCGAGAACGGACGAAGGATCGTCACCGGGAATGATGAGCGAGTTGCCATCGCAGATTTTGCCGGAGGTGCTGGCCTTGGGCGTGCTATCGGAGTTGGCCGGCGTGCCGCCATCATCGTCGCCGCCACCGCCGGCGAGGGCGATCACGAAGACCAGCCCAACCGCCAGAATCAGAAATGCGACGAACCCCATCATCAGGGTCAGCATCTTGTTCGACATGTGCACCTGCCGGGACCTGGATATGCAACGTGTACGTTGTGGCGGGTGAATGCCGATCCGTCCGGCCCCGTCAGTCGCAAAAGAGTACACGGGATAGGTTTCCGCGAGAATGCAAACGGCGGGTGGAGGGAAACGAAGCTTTACAGCGTGTTAACGGGAATACCGGCGGCGCGATGGTTTCCCGGGCCACTCAAGGAGTGGGATGTACTCCCGGGGGGGTGGGAAGAGGATTGGCGCTGCTTCGCCAGCTATCGAGAAGTTCCGCCTTGCCGTCTTCGAACATCACGGTAATGCGGATGTCGTTTGGTCCGTCGGGGAAATCGAAACCGCTTGCGCTGAATGCCTCGGTCCAGAGGTTCTTGCCGGTTGGGAACTCAGCCGCCGCCCCGGGCAAGCCGAGGTCTTCGTAGGCTGCGTCTTCGTAAAAGTTGCCTTCGACTGGCACCAAATCCGCTTCGGTGAAAGCGTGTCCGTTGAAGGAAAGCGTTCCGAGCTGTGAGTCGTCATGAATGACGCTGGCGGCGAGTTGGCGTCCGATTTCTCTCGCTTCGGCCTGGCTGTAAATCGCTAACCGGTCTTCTGGTTCGGTAGCCGGGCTCTCGACTCGCGCAAGTGTTTCGTTGAGTCGCTGTTGGTTCGCCTCGTAGCCTGTGGTCAGCGGTTCGAGTGCGGAAGCCGCCTCAAGGTCGTCTTCCGCGCGCATGTCCCGGACGATGACGATGGAGGCGATTCCGAGTACGCCGACGCTTGTGACCGTGACAGTCGCGAATCCAACCTTCAGGGTGCCCATGCCGAACACCATGTGGAATGCGTTCGAGAAGCGGCGGGGGAGAGAGTGTTCTTCGCGCCAGACTTCGGTGGCTTCCTCGCGAGTTTGCACGCCGAGACGCGAAATGACTTCGCTGACATGCCACTTCGCGCCGCTCAGCGAGACGCCGAGCTCTTCCGCGATCTCCGGGTTGGTCCGGCCCGAAGCCATGAGCTTAAGAACATCACGCTGACGTTCCGTCAGCTGAGCCATGCGGTCTGAATGCTGTGTCCACGCTGCCATGTGTTCACAGTAAGTGCGGCCTGGGAGGCTGTCCCTAGCCGATGGTAAAGATTGCGCCGCGTGATATCTGAATCAGCGGCGCACCGGGTCCGGTTTCAGCATCAGGCCGAGTTCGTCCAGTTGGTCCTGGTCCACCATCGAGGGGGCGCTCATGAGCGGGTCCGAGCCGGAGGAGGCCTTCGGGAAGGCGATGACATCGCGAATGTTGTCGGTATTCACGAGCATCATGATAAGGCGGTCGATGCCCATGCCGACGCCACCCTCCGGCGGGGCGCCGTAATCGAGCGCATCGAGTACGACGCCGAAGCGGTCCTGCATCTGTTCCTTCGTGTACCCCATCAGGCCAAGGACCTTCTCCTGGTCGGCGCGGTTGCTGATGCGGACAGAGCCGCCGCCGACTTCGGCGCCGTTGAGGACGAGGTCGTACTGGCGGGCGACCACCTTGCCGGGGTCGGTGTCGAGCTTCGCGCGGTCGGCTTCCTGGAAGCCGCTGAACGGGTTGTGGGTGGCGTCCCAGCGTTCTTCGTCCGGGTGCCATTCGAGCAGCGGGAAGCCAGTGACCCATGCGAAGGAGAGGACTTCGGGGTCTTTTAGCCCGAGCTTATCGCCGAGGGTGTCGCGGACGTTGAAGAGCGAGCGGGCGACGGTGTCGGCCTGGTCCGCGACGATGAAGACCATGTCGCCTTCCTGTGCGCCGGAAAGTGAACGGATGCCGGCGATCTCGTCTTCGCTGAGGAACTTGGCGATGGGCGAGCGCAGTTCGTTCGGGGTGAAGCCGATGTAGGCGAGGCCTTTCGCGCCGCCGCCGCGAGCGATCTCCGTGAGCTCGTCGATCTCCTTGCGGGTCATATCGGCCTTGCCGGGGACGCAGATGGCCTTGATCTGGCCGCCGCTCTGGAGCGCGCCGGCGAACACCTGGAAGCCCGAGCCGCGCAGCGGTTCGGCGATGTCGACGAATTCGAGACCGTAGCGGAGGTCGGGACGGTCGATGCCATAGCGGGCCATGGAGTCTTCGTAGTCGAGGTGCGGGAACGGCGTCGACTGGATCTTGCCGCGGCCGAACTGCTTCGCGATGCCGGTGTAAAGCTCTTCGATGAGGGCCATGACGTCGGCTTCTTCGACGAAGGACATCTCGAGGTCGAGCTGGGTGTGTTCGGCGACGCGGTTGGCGCGAGTGTCTTCGTCGCGATAACAGCGGGCGATCTGGAAGTACTTCTCGAACCCGCCGTACATCAGGAGCTGCTTCAGGATCTGGGGCGATTGCGGGAGGGCGAAGAAGTGGCCGGGCCGCATGCGAGAGGGCACGAGGAAATCGCGCGCGCCCTCGGGGGTCGACTTGATCAGCGTCGGCGTTTCGATCTCGTAGAAGCCGCGGGCCACAAGGAACTGGCGGATGAACCAGACCACTTCGTGGCGCAGTTTGATGACTTCGGCAACTTCGGGGCGGCGAAGGTCGAGGTAGCGGTATTTCAGGCGCAGTTGCTCGTCTACGTCGGCAGGTTCGTTGATGTAGAACGGCGGCGTGATGGCTTCGTTCAGCACGGTCACGGCGGTGGGGATGACCTCGACCTCGCCGGTGGCCATGTTGGGGTTCACGGTGGCGGGGTCGCGCGGCTGGACCGTGCCCTCCACCTGCAGCACCCATTCGATTCGCGCGCGGTGGGCGGCGGCGTGGGCTTCAGCATTCTCCGGATTGAGGACGAGCTGGACGATGCCGCTCGAATCGCGAAGGTCGATGAAGATGAGGCCGCCGTGGTCGCGCCGGCGATGGACCCAGCCGGCGATGCGGACGGACTTCCCGGCGTCGGCGCTACGAAGTTCGCCGCAGTTGGAGGTTTTGAGCATCGGTTAAGGATAGACGGGCGGCGAGAACGAAAGAAGGTGAGAATGAAAAGCGGACAGCGGATTCAGGGTTTTCGCCAGACGGAGATGTGGCTGCGCGATTCGGCGGTGAAGGGCGCTTGGTTCCAGTCGGACCAGCGTTCGTGAAGCGAGAGGCCGGCGATCCGGGCCATGAGATCGAATTCGGCCGGGTAGGCGTAGCGGTGGCGCGATTTGAAAAAGCTCACGCCGTTGCGGCCGACGAAGTAATGATGCGACTCGCAAATCTGGTTGAGCACGTCGTACTGGTCGAAGCCGAGATGGCCCGGATCCACTTTGAACGGCAGGTATTTCTCGCCGGGATTCAGGCGTTGGAGTTCGGGTACGAACACCTCCACGACGAAGAACCCGCCCGGTCGAAGGTGACTTGCGGCGTTCTCGAAGCACGACACTTGTGCGTCCTGCGTTCCGAGGTTCGTAATCGAGTTGAAGGGAAGGTAGACGAGCTGGAACTCGCCGGGGATCCGGGTGGTGGCGATGTCGCCGATCGTCACCGGGATGGCGTCACCGCCCGGCTTCTCACGGAGCTTCGCGACCATTGGCTCCGAGATATCGATGCCATGCACTTCGATTCCCTGCTGCGCCAGAGGAAGCGCGACACGACCCGTGCCGATCGCGAACTCCATGGCCGCGCCCGAGCCTGCCAGCCGGGCGAGGAAGTCGACCGTTGCGCCCAGGAGCGCGGGATCGAACATTTCAGCGGAGTCGGCATCGTACGTGGCTGCGACAGCCGAATTGAATACAGGCTCAGACATCCGGAGAGTGTGGCATTCCGGACGTGGGCGCGCCAACGATGAGCCGGGTAGTCATGCCTTGAACGCCACCAGCACGAAGGCGCCGGGGAGGCGCCAGCGGACGTCCCAGCGGACGTTGTGGAAGCGGTCGAGGGGGGTCTGGTAGCGGTCGGAGTCGGGGGTTTCTTCGAGGTGGACCGTGGCGAGGCCGGCGATGCCGAGGGCGCTGATGAGGTCGCCCATGGTCCAGCTGGCGCCGTGATGGTGTTCGTCTTCATCGAAGTACGAGTGGGCGACGGCGAAGACGCCCTTGTAGGCGCCAGGCACATAAGCGACAGGATGCACCTCGTGGATGACGAGGCGGCCGCCGGGCTTGAGCGCTCCGGCGAGGCCCTGGGCCCAGTCGTCGAAGTACTCAAGCGTGCTGAGGAGGCCGAAGGAACTGTAAATGGTGTCGTAGGGGCCGCCGGGGATAGCGGCGCTGCCGGGCTTGCCTTCGATGAAGGTCACCTTGAGACCGCTCCCCGCGACGAGCGTTCGCGCCCGCTCGGAGTTCTCTTTCGTATCGAAGATGCTGACCTGCGCGCCGAGATTGACGATGGAGAGCGCTTCCTCGCCGCCGTTCGCGGGGCTGACGAGGGCGCGTTCGCCCTCCATTTCGGCGAGTGCCATGAGTTCCTGTTGGCTGAAACAGACGCCGCCATTCGCGTAGAAGGCCGGGTCGATTTCGAACCAGCTTTGGTCCGGGTTCAGGGTTGTGGACATCTCAGGCGTTGACGTCGCCGCGCGAGTGCTGGAACGACATGACGTGTGAGTAGTCGTTCACGGTGAGGATCACGCGGCGGGTGTCAGCGGCGCGCATCACGCTAATGGAGGTGTGGTGCACCGGCACGAGGTGGTCGAACGATGAGCCGAGCACGCGGCTGAGGACGGCGTTGATGACGCCGCCATGGCAGGCAACGACGATGCGCATTCCGTGGCTTTCGGCGATGGCGCCGTCGAGGGCTTCGAAGACACGGCTGCGGAAGAAATCGACGTCTTCGCAGAACGGGTAGGCGGAGTGCTTCTTGGTGCGGGTGACTTCGCGGTAGACATCGCCCAGTTGTTCGCGGGTGTAGATATCGAGGAGGCCCTTGTCCTGGGGCGCTTTTTGCCAGAGGTCGATTTCGCGGAGGCCGGGGAGGACGATCGGTTCCATGTTGTGGTGCTTCGCGATTGCCTTGCCGGTGTCGTGAGCGCGCTTCATGTCGCTGCAGTAGACCCGGCCGATACGTGCGCTTGCGAGCCGTTCGCCGACGGCTTCGGCCTGGCGCTGACCGAGTTCCGAGAGCGGGGCGTCGTACGCCTGGCCAAGCGGGATGTTTTCGAAGAACTTCTGTTCGCCATGGCGGACGAGGAGGACTTCGACCATGCCTTCGAAGGAGTCGACGAACGGGTTTTCGAGGTCGATTGAGCGCACGCGGCGCGGCGCGGTCATTCGTTGCTCAGCCCGGGCATGGCGAGGGCGGCGAGGTTCGGTTCGATGCCGGCGACGTACTTGCCCGCTTTGTTGAACGCCTGGAGGCCGATGCGAAACGACTCGATTTCGTCTTCGTTCATTTCCACGATGATGCGGTACATGAAGGCGCCAACTCCCTGTTCGAGTCTCTTGCAGGCCTTTTCACCCTCATCCGTGAGGAAGTTGCGGACGAGGCGGCGGTCGCTTTCGTCGTCTTCGCGCTTGATGAGGTCGAGCTTCACGAGCCGGTCGACGATTCCGGAGATGGTCGGTGGGGTGACTGCGAGGCGCTGGGCGAGTTCGCCGGCGGTCACGCCGGGGGCTTCACGCACGAGGAAGAGGACGCGCAGTTGTGCCGTTGTCAGGCCCATTTCCCCCCAGGCGCGGAAGCGAAGCGGATCGAACATGTTCATCGCTTCGCCGAACGAGCGCATCGTCGATTCAATCGTCGCGAGGGAGGTAGTTGGGGGTGATGGCATTCTTAGCCCTGCAGAAAGTATTCGTGTGTTGCGCAGCCTAGCAGGGTGCGCCCCGTGGCGACAGGCAATGAGTTGCATGGGACAATTGACCGATGGCCCTCGACCTCGATCCCGGTACCACGGCTCTCGGCAATCCCCGGCTGATCGAGGCGATCATCGCGGAGATGGCGGGCGGGACGATCCCGTTTGAGCGCTTCATGGCGCTGGCGCTGTACCACCCGGAACACGGGTATTACCGCATGCCCGGGCGCATCGGCCGGCAGGGGGATTTCCTCACCAGCCCAACGATCCACCCGATGTTTGGGTGGGCGGTTGCGGGGTGGTGCCGGTCAGTCTGGGAACAGCTTGGGAAGCCCGCGGAGTTCGTGATTTTCGAGCCTGGCGCCGGCGAGGGGGCGTTCGCGAAATCGATCCTGGACTGGGCTGAAGGCAAGGACGCGGCGTTCCGCAGCGCGATTCGCTACCTGGCGCTCGAGCCCAACAGCCCCGGCAACGACGACCGAATCGAATGGGTGAGCGAACCGCCGGAGACCATTCCTAATGGCGTGGTGGTTTCGAACGAATTGTTCGACGCCTTCCCGGTACGGCTGTTTGAGGTTGGCGGGCGCGGACCCGTAGAAATGCACGTCCGCTGGGACGGCGAACGCTTCGTCGAGACGCCGGGTGGCGTTGCCAGCATTGATGACGCGCCGGAATCGGGGCGGTTCGAAGTGAATTCACAGACGTACCCTGCGATGCTGTCGCTCTGCTCGCTGGTCGAACGCGGGGCCGCGCTGGTGTTCGACTACGGCTATCCGCAAGAAGAACTCTGGGCGCCGTGGCGAACAACCGGGACGCTGCTCTGTTTCTATCGCCACACGGCGCACGAAGACCCGTACATCCACGTCGGTGACCAGGACATCACGACGCACGTGAACTTCTCGGACCTTGCGGCGGCGGCTGACGATGCGGGGATGGCTGTGTCAGGGCCGGTCTCGCAGTCGGAGTTCCTGTATGCGTTGGGTCTGGGTCAACTTGTTGAGGCTGCGCGGAACGACATGGGCGAGTACTTCACGCGGCGGCGGGCGCTTGAACAGCTGACCGACGGCGCGGGGCTGGGGCGGGTGCGCGTGCTGGCGGCGTCCCGCGGGCTGCAGGAGCCGTTGCCGGGCTTTGAGGCGCTCCCGTGACGCAGCCGAACGAGGCGCTGACGCCTCGGTCGGAGCCGTTGGAGGTCAACGATGCCGCGCCGCTCTTCGTGCTCCCCGCGATTACGACCGATGGCGAACAGTTCGATGTGAACCTCGCCGAGTGGATCGCGCGTGGGACGACGATGCTGGTGTTCTACCAGGACGACGGGATGCCGATCTGCACGAGCGAACTGAAGGCGTTTGCGCAGGAGTTCGAGACGCTCGACCGCGCCGGTATCCAGGTCCTCGGCATCAACTCCAATGGCCTGGGCTCGCACACGAAGTTCCAGGAACGCGATCACTTCCCATTCGCGCTGATCTCCGACTTCCACGGCGAGGCGATCAAGGCCTATGGGATGTGGGATCCCGACGAGAACAAGTCACGCAGGGGCGTGGTCGTCATTGGTGCGGACGGACGGGTGATGTACGTGCTGCCGCACTTCAACCCGGGTGCGGTGAGCACGTTCGCGAAGATTTTTCAGGCGTTGGGGCTGGCCTAGCCGGACCTGGCGCGCTGGTGGGCTCAGGCGGGAAGCGAGTCCGCACCGTTGAGTGTCATCTGGGTGTGTGACAAGCGGGCGGAATTTCGTACAAGACGCTGTACAACGAATTGAGTACGCTCCGCGCACCAGGCGAAGGGGGCTGAACTTGGGACGATTGCGGAGCCGCCAGGAATGGCTGTTTTTCCGGGAGTTGCCGCGCGCAGACCGGACACTTGCGACGGCCTGGTGGATAGTCATCGTGCTGCGAGCGGTACTACCGGCGGCGCTGGCGATCGTGGTCGGCGCCCTGGTGGGCGCCGTGCAGGATGACCACTCCCTGACCGCGCCGCTTGTGGCGCTTGGCGTTGTATTCGTGTTGCTGCAGGTGCTGACGCCGCTCCAGCAGGCAGCGAGCGCGAACCTGGGCGACAAGACGGCGGCCGACCTCTATGACCGTTTGACGCGAGGAGTGGTGGAGCCACCAGGAATGGGCCACCTTGAAGACCCGCGACTGACTTCCGACCTGACCGTGGCGCGTGACTTCGACCTGGGCGTGACCGGTCCGCCGCTGTTCATTTCCATGGATTTCATCGCGACGGGGCTGGTGCAGATGCTCTCCGGGCTCGTATCGGCCATTGTGCTGTTCGGGTATTCGTGGTGGGCGCCGCTAATCCTTGCGGGCGCCTGGATTTCGACGCATTACCTGCTGCGAGAGAGCACCGTCTGGTACGACCGGAACACGCCGGAGGTGCGATCGGCACAGCGTGACGCGGACTATGCCTACCGGATGGCCGTGGACCCGCCGGCGGCGAAGGAGTTGCGGCTGTTCGGGTTGGCGGACTGGACGCTGGACAGGTTCCTCGCGCGGCGGACGAAGCTCCACGAATTGCAGTACCGGGCGACGCGCCTGCGGGAACGGCCGGTGATCTGGTGCGCGCTGATCGTCGTCGCGGCCAATGCGCTCGTGTTCTGGGCGATTGGCCGCTCGGCCTCGAACGGTGACATCAGCCTCGGACAGGCGGTGGTGTATGCGCAGGTCGCGGCGGGTACGGCGCTGATTGCGTTCGGCGGGCTGAACTGGGCGCTGGATGGAGCCGTCGCTCCGGTGGCGGCAGCCCTTCGGCTGGAGGAACGGATGGCGCCGGCGGGTGAATTGACTTCGGGTGCGCGAGATCCCGCCGGACTGCCCGCCAGCGAGATCCGTTTCCGGAATGTCCGCTTCGCCTATCCGGCCGGCGGCGGGACGGTACTCGATGGTTTCGACCTGACGATCCCGGCGGGCTCCTCGCTCGCCATCGTGGGGCAGAACGGCGCGGGAAAGACCACACTGGCGAAACTGCTCTGCCGCCTGTACGACCCGCAAGAAGGCGCCATTGAGGTGGATGGAGTTGACCTGCGCGAGTTCGATCTCGCCGGGTGGCGAGCGCGACTTGCGGCGGTGTTCCAGGACTTCATCCGGTATGAGCTTCCGCTCCGCGATAACGTCGGCCACGGCGCCCCCGATGAGGCCGTGAGCCGCGCGCTCAAAGAAGCGGGAGCGGAACACCTGGCCTCCCTCGATACCGTGCTTTCGAAGGCATACCAGGGTGGCACGGACCTCTCCGGTGGGCAGTGGCAGCGCGTGGCGCTCGCTCGCGCGCTCTGCCGCGTGGAGCTTGGCGCAGGAGTCGTGCTGTTGGATGAGCCGACGGCCCAACTGGATGTGCGCGGCGAGGCAGAGATTTTCGAACGCATCCTCGCGGCGACACGGCAGTGCACGACCATCTTGATTTCGCACCGGTTCTCGACGGTTCGTCATGCCGACAGGATCTGCGTGGTAGAGGATGGTGCGGTCATCGAACTGGGCACGCACGAGGAACTCATGGCGCTGGGTGGGCGTTACCGGACGATGTTTGACCTGCAGGCACGCCGTTTCGTCGATGCGGAGGAAGAGGGGGTGGAGTATGACGTCCTCGGCTGAAACCACGACGGTGTACGGCCGGGTGCCCGACGACCTGCCTCCGGCGCTTTCCTCGATGTGGCGGCTCTGCAAACTCGGATTCCGGCACGAACCGGGTTTGCTCTTGGCCGCGTTCATTCTCGCGCTGCTCTCGGCACTCCCGGACGCGCTGTTCGCGGTCTGGATGAAGCTGCTGGGCGACGGGGTCATCGATGGCAACGAGCGATTGCTCATGACGGCGGCGTTCGGGCTCGGGGCCTCGGCCACCGCGACCTGGTTCCTGCAGGTCATCAGCACGCGCATCCAGCGCCGATTCCGAGACAGGGTAACGATCGCGCTGGAGGGTCATGTGGCCGGCCTGCAGGCGCGCGTTTCGACCATCGCTCACCAGGAACGGCCGGAGTACCTCGACCGGCTCTCGGTGCTGCGGGACCAGGTCTTTGTGCTGGACCACATGTATGCCTCGCTGTTCTCAACCTGCGGCTGGATATTGCGGCTTGCAGTGACCGTTGGGCTGCTCATGGCGATTCACCCGGCCCTGGCGCTGCTGGCGGTGTTCGCTCTCCCGACGGTGCTGACTTCGACGTGGCGCCCCGCGGTGGAGCGGGAGGCGGAAGAGCGAGTGGCTTCTTCGAAGCGACGGGCAGCGCACCTGTTCAACACCGCAACCACCGCTCCGCCCGGCAAAGAGATCCGAGTAACCGGCATGGGCCCGTTCCTTATGCGGGAGCGGCGCAACGCATGGGAGCGCTGGTACCAGCCAGTTTCGCGGGCGCGCTGGGGTTCGGCGGCATGGCACACTTTGGCGTGGGCGATCTTCGGGTTCGCCTTCGTCGGGTCGGTGATCTTCGTGACGAACGGCCTCGATGAGGGAGCGGGCAACGTCCTGCTCGTCCTGGCGGCAGGCTCGCGGCTTTCGGCATACATTGGCGCCACGGTGGGAGAGATCGGGTTCCTTCGCGGGATCTGGATGGACGGCTCTCGGCGTCTCGCCTGGCTGGAAGATTACGCGACCGCAGTCACGGCGCAGGAGGACCTGCACGTGCCGGAGACGCTGCGCGACGGCCTGACCTTTGAAGGCGTGTCGTTTGCTTACCCCGGGACCGACCGGCTCGTGCTGGAGGACGTGAACCTGAAGCTGCCGGCGGGCGCGGTTGTTGCGGTAGTCGGTGAGAACGGGGCGGGCAAGACGACGCTGGTGAAGCTGATCTGCAAGCTCTACGAGCCGACCGAAGGCAGGATCCTCGTCGACGGCGCACCGCTGGCGAGGATCCGGAGCGAGGAGTGGCGAGGGCGGCTTGCCGGGGCATTCCAGGACTTCTTCCGGTTCGAATTCCGCGCGCAACAGACGGTGGGCGTCGGCGATGTCCCGCGAGTGGACGAAACGCCGGCAGTGAGCACGGCGGTGGGCCGGGCGGGCGCCGACGACGTGGTGGAGAAGCTTCCCTCGGCGTTGGAGACTCAACTGGGGCCAACCTGGCCGGGCGGCATTCAAGTCTCGTTCGGGCAATGGCAGAAGCTCGCGCTGGCGCGTGGTTTCATGCGGGACGAGCCATTGCTGCTCATCCTCGACGAGCCGACGGCCGCGCTCGACGCTGAAACTGAGCACGCGCTCTTCGAGCGGTACGCCGCAGTGGCTTCCGGGAGCAGGGCGAAAGGAAGCGACGGCGCAGCCGTGCTTGCGGACAATGGCCGGATCACCGTCCTGGTGTCGCATCGCTTCTCGACGGTCCGGATGGCGGACCTGATCGTCGTGCTCGATGGGTCGCGAGTGGCCGAAGTTGGTTCGCACGAGGACTTGATGCGCGCGAACGGACAGTACGCGCAGCTGTACACGATCCAGGCAAACGCCTACCGGTAGGACGCTGAGGCTCAGGTAATCAGGTCGAAGATCCTGTCGTTATCGGCGCCGGGGAGCGTGGTGCCACGCCAGATCTTGCCCGGAGTCTTCGAGAAGCTGGGGGTCACGCCGGTGCCGCGGACCTTGCCTACGACTTCGTCGTCCCATTCGATGTGGACGCCCCTCGCTTTGTAGTGCGGGTCTTCGGCTGCGGTGCGTGAGTTCAGGATGGGACTGCAGGCGACGCCGGCGGCGTTGAGTTGTTCGATGGCCTCGGCCATGGTGCGCTCTTCGCACCAGCCGCGAAGGAGGGCATCGAATTCGAGGCCTTGGACGTCGTTGATGGCGGTACGCGCGCTCGACCAGTAGTGATCTGTGGGATCGAGGCCAAGCACGAGGCAGGTCTTCACGAAGATTGTTTCCGCCGGGGCCGCGATGACCACCGATCCATCTTTGACGGCGAACACGTCATACGGCTGGAACGCCGGCGATTTGTTGCCGCTGCGTTCGCGGGTGACGCCCAGGTGGAACCATTCGACCATGGTGCCCGCCAACACCGAGTGGATAGCCTCGAACTGGGCCAGGTCGATGACCTGACCCGTACCGGTATCCTTCGCGTGGACGAACGCGGCGAGGCATGAGGAGAGGCACATGAGGGCTGTGATGTAGTCGGCGGTCCACGGGGCGGCACGTGTTGGCGGCAATTCCGGGAAGCCGGTCTGGTACATCGAACCGCCGAAGGCCTGACCGATCATGTCGTAGCTCGCGCGACCCAGGTAGCCCGGGTCGCCGGTTTGGCCGTATCCGGAGACGTGGCAGATAACGAGGGCCGGGTTCGCGGCATGGACGACGGTGTCGGTCAATCCCCAACGACCGTAAGTACCCGGGCGGGAGCTTTCCATCCAGATATCGGCCCGAGCGGCGAGCTTCAGGAACTTCTCTTTGCCCTCCGCAGTGGACATGTCGAGGGTGATATTGAATTCGTTTCGGCGTTCTGCGAGCCAGCTTGTGCCGACTTCCCTGGTCCCATCGGCCGAAGGGACCTTAAGACCGATGGTCCGCCAGGTGTCTTCCACGTGGGGGTTCTCCACCTGGATGACTTCGGCGCCCCACTGGGCGGCAAGGGCCGCCGCGAACGGCTGGGCGATGACCGAACCGGTCGAAAGGATGCGTACGCCCTGAAGCGGGCCGAACTGTTCGGGGACGAGCGTTTCGCGCATGAGGAGACTCCTGCCGAGATGCCGCCGGACGATACACGGAACACACGAGGCCCGGTACCTGCTACCGTTTTCTTGATGGCTGCGTATTCAGACCTCGTTGTGGAGCACTTCCAGAACCCCCGGAACTCCGGCGATATGCCGAACCCGGACGGCGAAGCCACAAAGGCGAACCCCGTTTGCGGCGACAAGATGCGCGTGATGATCCGCGTGGACCACGACAAGATCGCCGAGGTCCGCTGGCAAACCCGAGGCTGCCCGCCGGCAATCGCCACCAGCTCGGTTGCCAGTGAAATGGTCGTCGGCTGGGACCTCGACCGCGTCGAGCACCTGACGCGCGAGGCCATTGCCGAGGCGGTCGGCGGGCTCCCGGCGGACAAAGTGCACTGCAGCGTGCTCGCCGCCGATGCCCTACGCGGCGCCATAGAGGATTACCGGAGCCGAAGCAGGGCGTAGCCCAACGGCTTTCACCAGACCCCTCAGTCGCCGGCTTCACAGTCCCTCCTTCTCCCCGGCAACGTCACTCCGCGTCAACCAGCTGTCCTCGCAACACGGTCGATTCCTCATACATGTCCCACGGGGAAGGGGCTGTATTGGGGGTTGGCATGGAAGTCCGTCGAACACACTCGCGAGCGATGGTCCCGCTCGCACTGGCGATGGCCGGGGCACTCTTCGTCGCGTTCGCGCTGATGGTCGGCGCAGGCAAGGGCGCCGCGGCACTGACCAACTGCAGCGTTTCGCACGACGCCAACGATGGGGAGGAGCTCGCGTTCCTGACGCTGATCAACAACTACCGCCAGCAGAACGGCCTCGGCACGCTGACGATTTCGACGAACCTGAACCGGGGCGCCGCATGGATGGCGGAAGACCTCGCGACGAACAACTACTTCTCGCACACCGACTCGCTCGGCCGCTCACCGTACCAGCGCGGCATCGACTGCGGATATCCATCGGGCGCGGGTGAGAACCTTGCGGCTGGCGGTGCATGGAGCTCCGCGGCTGCGGCCTTCCAGGCGTGGCAGAACTCGCCTGGCCACAACGCCAACATGCTTGGCCAGTACTACCAGCAGATCGGCATCGCGCGGTACTACGGCGCGAGCTCTCAGTACGGCTGGTACTGGGCGACCACGTTCGGCACGCTGAACGACGGCACTGGGGGCGGCGGCGCCGGCCCTACCAATACGCCGACGAACGTCCCGACTTCGACCCCGACGAAAACGCCCACGCAGGCGAGCGCGACGAATACGCCGACGCCCGTCGTGCCGACGAGCACGCCCACGGCATTCCCGCCGACGAGCACGCCGACGCCGAACAATGGCGGTGGCGCGCAGCCTTCGCCGACGCAACCGCTGCCGACGAGCACGCCGACGAAAACTCCGACGCAGGCGCCGAACGGTTCGAACAACGCGACGAATACGCCGGTCCCGAATACTCCGACGCCCACGAACACCAGTGCGGCGACGCCAACGCAGACGGCCACGAACACTCCGACCCCGAAGGCGACGAACACGCCTGCGGCGACCGCTACGCCGACCTCACCGGCGGGCTCGCTGCCGCTTTCGCCGGGCGCGAACTTCGTCGCGTGGCCGGGGACGAACATGAGCCCCGCGCAGGCGTTCGCCGGGAACACGACGGTTGCGGTGGTCTACGAATGGGACCCGGTGAACGGCCAATGGAAGCGCTATTTCCCGGGACTGCCGGCCTATGTGAACAACCTGACGACGATGAAGCAGGGTGGTGCGTACTGGATCATCGCGAAGACGAAGAGCGCGGTGACCTTCCAGAAGTAGTCGGCACCGACGAACAAAGTACAAAGCCCCTCGTTCGAGGGGCTTTGTCCATTTCCGGCAGAGTGAGTCTTACGTCCCGGAGACCATCATCTCCCTGATGCGGATGGTCGGCGCGGCGGATGAGCCAAAGGCGAGGAGGTCATCGCCGACGGCATCGACGCCGGCAAGCATCTCATCCATGCGACCGGAGACGTTCACTTCGGCGACCGGGAAGGCAATCTTCCCGTTCTCGATCCAGAAGCCGCCCGCGCCGCGCGAGTAGTCGCCGGTCGTTGGGTTGAAGCCGTTACCCATGAGAGTCGTAAGGTACAACCCCTCGCTGATGCCCTCGATGATCTTGTCCGGCGAGTCGGCGCCAGGTTCGAAGCGGATGGCCGAAGCGCCCGGCGCCGGGAGGGATTCGATGCCGCGCTGGGCGCTTCCGGTCGTGGAATGCTTCGTCCGTCGGGCCGTGTAGCAGTCGAAGAGGAAGCCTGAGAAGGTGCCCTCGCGAAAGAGTTCGTTGCGGCGGGCGCTCACGCCTTCGCCATCGAAGGGTCGGGAACCGAGGACTCCCGGCCGGGTGGGGTCATCGACGATGTTCACGAGCGGGGAGCCGATCGTCTTGCCGACACGGTCGGCCAGGAACGTGGAACCGCGGTAGAGCGAGCTGCCGGTGGCGCATCCGATGAGGTCGCCCATGAGGGCGATGGTCATGCGGGGTTCGAAGACGACCGGTGCTTTACGCGTGGGGATCTTCCTTGCACCGAGCTGGTCGAGCGTGCGCTGGGCGGCGATCTTGCCGATCTGTTCGGGGTCCATCAGGCGATGGAGGCTGCGTTCGGCGGAGAACCAGTAGCCGTTGCGCTTCTTGCCCTCGGCGTCATCGGCGATGGCTTCGACCATGAGGGAGATGCTGGTCGAGGGATAGGAGCCTTCGAAGCCGTGCGAATTCGCGAGCGCGACGTGTCCGATGTACGTGGAAAGACTCGCGCCGTCCGAATTGTTGATACGCGGGTCGGCGCCGAGGGCGGCGCTTTCGCAGGCTTTCGCCATGCGGATCTTCTCATCGGTGCCAAGGGTTTCCAGGTGTTCGTCGTAGAGGGCGAGGCCCGAGGCGTTGGTGGTGCGCGAGAGTAGTTCCGGTTCGGGGAGACCGGCAAATTCATCCGGCTCCGAGATCGACGCGAGATCGACTGTGTCGGCGGCGAAGCGCTCCAACGACAACGGCGTCAGGTCGGAGGTCGAACAGACTGCTGTGCGTCCGCCGTTGATGACGCGGAGTCCGACCGCCATCGAACCGGCCTCGATCAGCTTTTCGAGTTCACCGAGGCGGACGGTGACGTTGGCCTCGGTGTACATGGAGACGTAGGCATCGCACTGTTCGGCCCCGGCCTTGCGTGCCAGGGAGACGACATTGCGGGCGATTTCGAGCGCTGAGGGACCTTCCATTTACCTCACCCCCGGCCCCTCTCCATTTTCATGGAGAGGGGAGGTATTTCGTGTTGAATTGACATAGCCTGCGATGTGGCACAGCACAGCTTCAATGTGATTCTCAACTTCGGACGCCGAAAATCTCAAGGTTCGGATTCCGTGTTCTCTCAGAAGTCTCTCGTCGCGTCCGGCGTCCGCAAGTCGTGCCTCCGACGATTCATGAACCGAGCCGTCGACTTCAATTGCAAGGCGGTGGTCGGGGCAATAGAAATCCAACACAGCACCATAAATTGGATGTTGACGGCGAACCTTAAGTCCTTCGAGTTGTCGATTCCGTAGTCGTTCCCAGAGCAATCGCTCAGAGATTGTCGGGGCCTTTCGCAGCACTCTCGCAATATTCAATGGAACCGCCGTCCTCCCCCTCTCCATGACAATGGAGAGGGAGCCGGGGGGTGAGGCCTCACTTCGTCCCGCCCACCGTGATGCCACTTACCAGCACCGTGGGCATGCCGACGCCGACGGGGACGGACTGGCCGTCTTTGCCGCAGGTCCAGCGGCCGTCGGAGAGCTGGTAGTCGTTGGCGACGGCGGTGACTTTCGAGAGGCAGTCCGGGCCGTTGCCGATGAGCATGACGTTGCGCAGCGGCGAGGTGACCTTGCCGCCTTCGATCATGTAGGCCTCAGTGACCGAGAAGACGAAGTCGCCGTTAGAGATGTTGACCTGTCCACCGGAGTAGGAGACGGCGTAGATTCCGCGGTCGACGCCGCGGATGATCTCGTCGGGGGTGCTCTGGCCGGGGAGCATGAAGGTGTTCGTCATCCTCGGCATGATGTAGTCCTTGAAGGTCTGGCGGCGGCCGGAGCCGGAGGGCGTGACGCCGAAGTGGCGGGCGCTGACCTCATCGTGGAGGTAGCCGTGGAGGTTGCCGTTTTCAATGAGGACGTTGCGCGTGGTTGGGTTGCCTTCGTCGTCGATGTTGATGGAGCCGCGGGAGTCGAGGATGGTCCCATCGTCGATGACGGTGACGAGCGGGCTCGCGACCGATTGGCCGACGCGGCCGGAATAGTTGCTGGTGCCCTTGCGGTTGAAGTCGGCTTCGAGGCCATGGCCGACCGCTTCGTGGAGGAGGACGCCGCTATCTCCCGCGGCAAGCACGACGGGGAGGGTGCCCGCGGGAGCTTCCATGGCGCCCTGCTGGAGGACGGCCTGGCGGGCCGCATCGCGGGCGATTTCCTCGGGCGTGACGCGCTCGAAGTATTCAATGCCGAGGCGGCCGCCGCCGCCGGTGCGAGCGACCTGGCGGCTTTCGCCGTCCTGCGAGAGTGCGCTGACGTTGAAGCGGATGAGCGGCTGGACATCGCCGACGACTTTGCCGTCGCTGCGGGCGACCATCACGTACTTCAGTTCGTCGCCGATGCTTGCATCGAGGCGGGCGATGGTCGGGTCGAAGGCGCGGCCTGCGATATCGGCGCGCTCAAGGAGCGCGACCTTGCGGGCCGCCGGCTCATCGGTCAGCGGTTCCGTTGTGGAGTAGAACGAGCCGCTTGAGAGGTAGGGCGTGGCGTCCATTGGGGTGGGGCGCTCGTCGTCGGTCCCGATGCGGGAGGCCGTTTCGGCGGCGCGGCGCATGGCTTCCATGTCGAGCGATTCGGTGTAGGCGTAGCCGATGGCATCACCCTTCACGACGCGGATGCCGACGCCCTGGGAGACGTTCCGGGAGGCCGACTTCACGCGCTGGTCTTCCCACTGGATGGCACTGTTGGTGCGGTGTTCGAAGAAGAGTTCGGCGAAGTCGCCGCCCCGGCTGAGGGCGATCGAAAGCAGGGACGACATGGCCGCGGAATCGATGTTGTAGCGGTTCCGGAAGAACTCGATGGAATCGGAGCCCGGATTGGGCATAGGGGCCTCCCTCTGGCTGGCTGTCCAACGATCGTAGCCGAAATTACGCGGCAAACCGCAGCGGATAGGTGAAGACCCTGAAAACTGTCCGCGAGGCCGGATTTTCGTAGTCCATTTCGGCCGGGTTGTGTACGTTCGAATTCATGGGGTCGCGCTTGTGCGCCCCGGGATGGTGATTGGCCGCTCCGGACCTGGCTTCGCCCTCGATTGCGCTTCCCCGGCGCGGGCTCACCGCCCCCGGAAGGCCACTGGCTTCCCTTCGCCACCGTGACTTCCGCTTCCTCCTCGCCTCGACGATGGCGCTGCAGGTTGGCTCGTGGGTGCAGACGATCGGCCAGGGCTGGCTGGTGAAGGTCGACCTCGGCGGTTCGGCGACCGACCTCGCCGCGGTTGCGCTGCTACGGGGCGCTTTTCTGCTCCTGCTTTCGCCCTTTGGTGGCTACCTGGCGGGGCGTTACGAACGCCGCGGACAGCTGATGATCTACACGAGCGGCAGCGCCCTGATTGCCGGGGCACTCGCAGTGCTTGTCTGGTCCGGCCACATCGAAATCTGGATGGTCTACTGCTTCGCCGCGGCGGCGGGGATTGTCGAAGCGCTTGCGGGGCCGATTCGCAGCCTTCTCGTGTTCGATACCGCCGGCGCCGACGAGATGACCAACGCCGTTGCCCTCAACGCGCTGGGCGGGAACGCGATGCGGGTGATTGGCCCTGCGATTGGCGGCGCGCTGATTGGGTTCGTTGGGACGCAGGGGACGTTCATGGTGCAGGCGGCCTGCCTGGCGGTCGCGGTGGTGCTTACCTCGCGGCTGCACCGCAGCGACCCCGGCGTGCCGGCGAAGCGCGAAGGCATCTTCAGCAGCGTGGCTTCGGGGCTGGCCTACGTGGTGCGCGATAGGAGAATGGCGGTGATCGTCGGGATGGCGATTTTGCCGAGTGTGCTGGTCTACCCGTACGTGACCTTCCTGCCGGTGTTCGCCACCGATGTGTTGAAGGCCGACGAGAAGGCCTATGGGTACCTCGCCGCGGCGGTGGGCCTGGGTTCGCTGCTTGGCGGTGGGATTGTGGCGGCATCATCGAGCCGGGTGCGCATCGGCCAGCCGATGATCTGGGCCTGCTTTCTCTACGCGAGTACGGTCGGCGCCTTCGCCTTCACGCGGCACCTCTGGCTGGCGGTCGCGGTGCTCGCCATCGCGGGCATCTTCCACAGCATCTATTCGGCCTTCAACGCCTCACTCATGCAGATGAAGGCTGAACCTGAATATCGTGGCCGGGTGGTCGCGCTCCAGACGATGACCTGGGGAATGACACCGTTCGCGGGCTTACTGATGGGCCGCATGATTGACGTCTGGGGGGCGCCGCATGTCGTCGCTGGTTGGATGGTTGCGGCGGCTTCGCTGACACTGTTTGTGGCCCTCGGCTCGCGCGAGCTGCGGCGCATCTAGCTTTATGGACGATCTGCTCCCCCTGTTGAAGCCCGGCCTCAAGCGCCTCGACCCCGAGGGACGCCTGACGCAGGAGTCCGGTGAACTCGACGACCTGGAGGGCGTGGAATCGCTCTTCATCGTTGACCTGGAGATGAGCGGGCCGAACGCGCAGATGCACGAAGTGCTGGACCTTGCGGGGGTGCGAGCATCGCTCGCGCAGAAGTTCCCGGAAGAAGAAGCATGGGGCGCGCGCGTTAGACCCAAGCACATCGGCAACGCCGTGCCGGGTGCACTGAAGGTGGTGGGGTATTCGCCGAAGGAGTGGAAGGCCGCGCTGGAGCTGGAAGAGGCACTGGAGAAGTTCAGCGAAGCGGGCCGCGGCGGCGTTATCACCGGCTGGGGCATCGGCCAGGACATGGCGTTCCTCGTCGAGACCTACCGCCGGATGAGCCAGCCCTGGCCGTTCGCGCTGGTGGCGTTCGACGTGCAGCCGGTCGCCCGGGTGTTGTTACGTGACGGCGGGCGCGTCGACCGGTTCAACCTCGGGCACGTCGCCGACCGGTTGGGCATTGGCCGCATGGGCGAACACGGCGCGCTGGCCGACGCCTACGCGACATATGACGTGCTGGTGAAGCTGATGGAATTGCCGGGCGCTAAAGGCTGAATCCCTCTCGCCAAACATCGGGGACATCTACTTGAGCTCCAGAGCGGGCCTGGATTTCGCGGATGGCCGTCCTCATATGGGCGATTGAATGAATGTGGATGGCGCTGCCGTCCACGAGCAGCAACACGTACCGCCAAGGTGCGGGCCAATTGCCCCACCGGTGGTTGCGCCACATCGGTTGAATCCAGGCTATTTGTGTATACGGACGACAGGAGTCGGCGCGATGAAGATGGCTGACTAACCCGTACTCAAACAGCTCCAATGCTGGGTTGCTACGGGAGAAAAGGCTGTACCAAAGCGCGAGCGCGCCAGTAGCCGACCCGGTGAACAGGAGGAGCGCACCCCCGACGGAAACCTCCCCGTAGTCATGAAGTTCCCACGCCACCCATCCGCAGCCCGGCAGCAGGCACATCAATCCGAGGAACACGGCACCCGCCCGTGACGAGATGCCCCAGCCGTAGCTGGCGACGAGCGGGCCGAGTTCGAACTGCGGTTCCGCCGGCCGAGTTGCCACGAGAGGATTGTCGCAGATTTCCGGGGGAAACCGGTTTCGGTTTCGTGGATACGAACATGTCCGGGCGGTCTGCGTACGGCTCTTGACAACTGGTTAGCGTAAAGCAAACGATAAATGACAGATGTTCTCGGGGCG
This sequence comes from Dehalococcoidia bacterium, assembly GCA_050247055.1. Classification (GTDB taxonomy): domain Bacteria; phylum Chloroflexota; class Dehalococcoidia; order Tepidiformales; family Tepidiformaceae; genus Amarobacter. The sequence goes on along the minus strand of JBFWUX010000002.1, from coordinate 669,469 downwards.
GGGTGAAATTCCCCACCGGCGGTGAAAGCCCGCGACTCCTTCCCTTCGGGGGAGGACTGATCCGGTGAAATTCCGGGGCCGACGGTTAGAGTCCGGATGGGAGAGGACACAGCAGGCGTTGCCGATGCGTCTCCGCAGCCGGCGCGCCCGCCTCGCGCATGCCTGCGCGGGGCCTCTCCCGTCATCCCTGCGACTATCGAGTTTCGCCAGGGGTAGCGCATGTTCACAGGGATCATCGAAGAAGTTGGGACGGTCGTAGAGGCCGGGGAAGGTACGCTCCGCATTCGCGCGCCGAAGATCCTTGTCGATAGCCAGCTCGGCGATTCGATTGCCATCAACGGCGTGGACCTGACAGTCGCGGAGATGGACAAAGAGTTTTTCTTCGCGAACCTGATGCCCGAGACGTACCGGCGCTCGAACCTTGGCGAACTGAAGCCCAACGACCTGGTGAACCTGGAGCGCAGCTGCCGCCCGACCGACCGACTCAGCGGGCACATCGTCCGGGGCGTGGTCGAAGGCACGGGCACACTGCACTCGATGACGCCGGAGGGTGAGGCGATCATCGTCCGCATCCTCGCCCCGGCTGAATTGCTTCGCTACATGGTGGTGAAGGGCCCGGTTTGTATCGACGGCATCAGCCTGACGATCGTCGCGAAGGACGCCGAGAGCTTCTCGGTTTCGCTGGTGCAGTACACGCAGGAACATACGAACCTGGTGAACCGAAAACCGGGCGACAACATCAACCTCGAGACCGACATCATCGCGCGCTATATCGAAAACTTCGTCGCGAACAAGGAGGCCTGAAATGACCGAACGAGACCCGGTGATGGCCACCGTCCCCGAGGCGATCGAGGAGTACCGGCGCGGCCGCTTCGTCATCATCACGGACGACGAGGACCGCGAGAACGAAGGCGATTTATGCATCGCTGCCCAGTTCGTTACGCCGGATTCGATCAACTTCATGGCGAAGTACGGTCGCGGGCTGATCTGTTGCTCGCTCCCGGAAGATCGCTGCGAGAAGCTGAAACTCCCGCTGATGGTGGACCAGGCAGCGAACAGCTCCGGGTTCGGGACGCCGTTCACGGTTTCGGTGGAGGCCCGCACCGGCGTGACCACCGGCATCAGCGCCGCCGACCGGGCACGCACCGTGCAGGTGCTGATGGACCCGGAAACAGGTCCGGACGACCTCGCGCGGCCGGGCCACATGTTCCCGTTGCGCGCCCGCAAGAACGGCGTGCTCGTCCGTGCCGGCCAGACCGAAGCGAGCCTCGACCTTGCGAAGATGGCGGGCCTCACGCACGGTGCGGTCATCTGCGAAGTGATGAAGATGAACGGCGAGATGGCGCGCATGCCCGACCTGAAGAAGTTCGCGCGACGCCATGGCCTCCGCATCGTCACCGTCAACGACATGATCAAGTACCGGCTGCGCACGGAGCGGCTCGTGAGCAGGGTCGCGGAGACGCGCCTGCCGACGCCCTATGGCGACATGATGATCCTGGCCTACAAGGCGGAGAACTACCCGGATGAGCACGTCGCCATCGTGAAGGGGCCGATCGACCCCGAGACGCCGACGCTGGTGCGTGTGCACGACCAGTGCGTCACGGGAGACGTTTTCGGTTCGATGCGCTGCGACTGCGGCGAACAGAAGGACCGCGCGCTGCAGATGGTCGCGGACGAGGGCGGCGTGTTCCTCTACATGCGGCAGGAGGGTCGCGGCATCGGGCTGCACAACAAACTGCGCACCTACGAACTGCAGGACAAGGGCTACGACACGGTTGATGCGAACCTTGCCCTCGGCTTCCCGGCCGACCGGCGGGACTACGGCATCGGCATGCAGATCCTGCGCGACATCGGCGTGCGGAAGATGCGCCTGATCACCAACAACCCGGCCAAGAGGGCCGGGCTCGAAGCCTACGGCCTCGAAGTGGTCGAACGCGTCTCCATCCAGACGGAGCCGAACCCGCACAACGTGCGCTACCTCGATACCAAACGGCAGCGCATGGGCCACCTGCTCGACGGCCTCGAATCGCTGAGCCCGGCGGAGAACTCCTGATGGCGGTGCTTGAAGCATCACTCGATGGCGCCGGGCTGCGCCTCTGCATCGTCGTCGCGCGCTGGAACGAGTTCGTGACGCGGAAGCTGCTCGAGGGCGCCGAATCGTGCCTCGGGGAGCGCGGGCTGAAGAACGAGGATGTCACGGTCGCCTGGGTGCCGGGGGCGTTCGAGGTGCCGACGGCCGCGAGCTGGGCGGCGAAGAGCGGGGATTTCGATGCGGTCATCTGCCTGGGGGCGGTCATTCGTGGCGACACCGCCCACTTCGAATATGTGGCCGGCGGGGCGGCAGAAGGCATCGCCCGTATTGCGCTGGAAACGGGCGTGCCGGTGATCTTCGGCGTCCTCACCGTAGATAGCGTGGAGCAGGCGCTCTCTCGCGCGGGAGGCAAGGACGGGCACAAGGGCGAGGAAGCCGCGCAGGCGGCCATCGAGATGGCGAACCTGCGGCGAATGTTCTAGTAGGGGCAGATCTTTTCGAGCCAGGTGCGGCCGGGCGGGTTTGCGTAACCGTAATCGAAGAGTTGTTCGACGTAGGCACGGTTGTCGGCGCCGTTTTCCGCTGGCTGCGATAAGTAGAGGTTCACGGCGGCGCAGGCGCCGATGACGCCTGTCGTTGGGTTGTAGTTCTTTCGGAACACCTCGGCGAGGTTCACGAAGAGAGGTTCGAAGCCCGGTTCACGGCTCTGAAGCACGAGCCTGTCGATGGCTGCCGTAATGGTCGCGGGGCTGCGCTGGAGGACGGCATCGGCGAGGAGGATGCGGAAGAGGGCGAAGCCTTCGAGTGAAGGACGGCGGTCCTTCTGGCCGGGCCTCGCCTTCCAGTCTTTCAGATCCGGCTGGTCGAGGAGGGCTTCGAAGGCGGAAATCGCGGCTTGCTTGTCGCGCTCGAAGACTTCGTCCGCATCGAGGATCGCCTGGTAGAGGTATTCGGGAGGGTCCCGTTCGATGGATGCGAGCTCGTAGCGCGAATCGCCGAGGCGGAAGAGCGAAGTCGAGGCGCGCGACGGGCCGGCCTCGCTCGGTGCATCGGAGGGGAGCTTGCCGCCATGGAGGGTGAAAGCGTCATCTTCCTCCAGCCAACTGGCGGAATCGACGTTGCTGAGCGCGCCGCCGGTGGGGCCGATGTCGCGCCAGGCTGTGCCGTCCCAAGTCAGGATCACGGCTGTCGTCATGCAGGCAGTGGCGCCGCAGCGGTTTTCGAGGAAGGCCAGGTCGCCATCGCCATCGCCATTACGGTCCTGCAGGCCGAAGAACGAGAGGCCGATGAGGGAGGAATCGGCGGTGAGGTCGAAGGCGAACTCTTCGAGCTTCTGGGACTTGCCTCGCAGCACGAACACCGCGGAAGGATGAGGCAATTGCGAACCGGGGACGCTGACCGGAACGATGAAACCGAGTTCGGGCAGGCCGTCGCCATCGACATCGCCTTCGGCGCAGCCGACCCCGTGTTGGCGAATCTCATTGCTGCAGGCGACCTGCGAATCGAGGAATGCCATGAGCCAATCGCGAGCGTCGGCTTGGGAGACGGGAGGAGTCGCGAGCCGGTCGGGTGTCGGCTTCGGCGAGGGGCTGGGCGTGGCGGACGGGGCGGGAGTCAGGCCGGTAACGGGTGTTGGCGTCGGATCGTCGTCGTCATCACTGCCGAAGAGGCACGAGGAAAAAGCGACCATGCCGGCCGCGACACTAAGTGCGACGCCACTGGCGCGAAATCTCAGGGCTTTTTTGCTAAGTAGTCCTCTGCCGCCCATCCCTCACCCAGATCCGTGCGAACTTTCCACCACGTGAGGCCGTCCGAATCTTCCGGCCCGCCTGTTACCACCAGTTCTGTCCCATCCTCCACACAGACAATTGCGTCGTTTGCCAGACCCGCCTTCACGCGGACGTTGAGACAGTCGCCCGTATCGACCACGAGCACATGGTCGCCGCCGCTGAACTTTCCCGCGCCGGTGCTGGGCGCCACCGTCGGGGTTGTTCCGGCTGTTGGAGCGGCGGTCGTGGTCGATGCCGGCGTCTGGTTGTTCACTCCCCCCACGGTAGCGACGGGAGTTTGCTGATCGGCTTGCTGATTGTCCCCATCGCCGCCGCGGAGCTTGCCGGCCACCCAGATTACGCTGAAGGCCACGACCACCGCGATGAGCACCGCGGTAGGCACGTACCAGTAACGGAAGAGCGGATGGCCGTCGTAGATTTTCGGGAGTTGCTTTCGGGGCATCTGTTCGCCGGGCGGTGGCTTGTAGCGCCGCGGGGCTGCCGGTACGCCGACGGTCGAAGGCAACGTGCGATGAATCATCGGGGCGGGTTGAGCGGGTTCGCCAATCACCGGTTCGTCGTCGCGAGGGTGCTGAGGCTCCTGGCGCGCAGCCGGACGGAACGGGATCGGCTCGGAAGCGACGGTGGGGTCCTCGATGAGCGGAGGAGGCGCCGTGCGCGTGCCTTCGCCGGGGTGGGGCGCCGGGGCGCCCGGGATCGACTCGCGGCTGGTGTAGGCGAGCGCCGCGGGAGTCACCCGATGGTTGGCTTCTGTGGCGCAGCCCCCGTTCGTCACCCAGCAGCCGGGGTGATGCATGACGGAGCAGCCCTCGCAGCGAAGGACGGCTTCGCCTTCCTGGAAGGCGCGGTTGCAGAGGGGGCAGAAGCGTTGTTGTGCGCTCATTCGGCAAATCCGGGGGCGTCACCAGTATCAGTCCGCCGATCTCCATCATCAACAAACAACGGTGGAAGGCCCCGGAAAGTTCCCTCACTGCCGCGCAAGGAACGCCTCCACTTCCGATCTGGTGGGTAGCGAGCCCTGGGCGCCCGCGGCGGTGACAGCGAGGGCGCCGGCGGCGTTCGCGAAGCGCGCCGCTTCCACGGCGGATTTGCCTTCGCAGCGAGCGACGGCGAACGCCGCGCAGAAGGCGTCGCCGGCGCCGACGGAGTCGACGGGCGTGACCGTGAACGCTGGAATGGCGCCCGTGCCGCCATCGTCGTCGATGATCGCGCCGGCTTCGCCCAGGGTGATGACCGCGGTGGGCGCGAATTCTCGCAGTGCTGCCAGTTCCTTCGCGTGGTCTCCGCCGGCTCGCGGGGCAAGGGCGGCGGCTTCGAGTTCGTTCGCGACGATGATCGATGCGAGCCGGAGCAGTTCGGGTGGGTGCTGGGCGATTGGCGCCGGGTTGAGCATTACCGGTACGCCTGCCGCCCTGGCGATGCGCGCCGCGGCGAGGGTGGCGTCCATGCCGACCTCGAACTGGAGCATGAGCATGTCGGCGGCGGCGATGGTTTCCCGGGCTACTTCAATGTCAGTGGGAGCAAGCGCCATGTTGGACTGGGGGATCGCGAAGATCGAGTTCTCGCCGGAATCGAGGACGATGGGCACGGCCACACCGGTGCCAATTTCCGGGTCGACAGAAACGAAGCGGGTATCGATGCCAGCGGATTCGAGCCCGGTGCGGAGGATTTCGCCGAAGCGATCCTTCCCGATGCGACCGATCATCGTCGTGGTTGCGCCGAGGCGAGCGGCGGCGATGGCCTGGTTTGCACCCTTGCCGCCGGGCGAGGTGCGAAAACTGTGACTGAGGAGTGATTCGCCGATGTGCGGGAGGCGGGGCGCCCGGACCACGAGGTCCATCATGAGGGAGCCGACGACCACAATCCGAGGCGACACGCCCAGAGTGTACGGGGCTGGCCGAAACCGTGCGTTTCGCGCATTCAGCGCTCAGTTCGTACGCTAACGTGCATGACGCGCATCCTTGGCATCAATGGCAGCATTCGCCCTAACAGCACCGCGGACCGTGCCCTGCAATTCACGTTTAAGGCGCTCGAGGCCGGTGGCGCGCAGTGCGAGGCCTTCGAAATCGGCTCCCTGCCGTTGCTGGATGGGCGGCCCGATGAGCAGTACCCGGCGGCGGTGAGCGCATTCAGGGCGGCCTGCACGGCCGCCGATGCGTTTGTCATCACGGTGCCTTCGTATCACGGGGCGATGCCTGGAGCTTTGAAGAACGCGCTGGATTTCATCGACCTGCCACATGCCGGGGGGAAGCCGTTCGCACTCATCGGCATCGCCGGAGGCGACGCCGAGCCCGGTGTGACCGATTGCGCGCGGGTAATGCGGCACATCGGCGGCATCGCGGCCGTCCCAGATGTTGTCATCTCGCGCTCGGGCGAGCACTGGGGGCCGGGCGAACAGCCCACCAACGCCAGCGTGAAAATCGCCATCGCGAAGGTCTCGGAAGACCTGCTCTCGCTGGCGGAATTGCGGGCGGCGGGGAAGCTGCCGCAGCCGTGAACGAGCCTAAGAAGCGTTACCCCGGCGTCGGCGTGGCTGTGATCATCCGCGACGCACATGGGCGAGTCCTCATGGGACGGCGCGCGCACGGACGCTACGCCGGGCTCTGGTGCATCCCCTGCGGGCGGCTCGAATGGGACGAAGATGTGCGCGAGGGGGCAATCCGTGAGTTCAAGGAAGAGACCGGCCTCGACGTGAAACTCGGCGAGGTGGCGGCGGTCCATTCGAACTTCCACGACCGCGAACGGCAAACGGTTGGTATCTGGTTCTGGGGCGAGGTGCTCGCGGGTGAGCCACACCCGGCCGATGGCGAGTTCAGCGAGGTGGGGTGGTTCGCGCCTGGGGAGCCGCCGCCGCTGGCGTTCCCGACCGATGCGGTGGTGCTGGGAGATCTGGCGAAGGGCTAATTGACGATGGGCTCGGGCACGATATTCCTGACGAGTTGGATGACACCCGGAACGAAGGTTGGCTTTTCGAACAGCGGTTTCCCTTCGAGGCTGCCACCTATGCCAGTTGGGAAGTGAAAAACGATTTGCTGTCCGGGCGCCGCGCACTGCGGAGGCTGGCCTGAAGTCCCGATTCGGAACACGAGGTTGCCGCGAACGTTCCGAAGCGATCGGTCCGCCGAATCCAACGTTTCGCAAACGGTGCCGTCGACCGTCGCAACGAAGGGCGTGAGGAACTCTCCGACCGTACCACGCCCATCGCCGCGGTTGAGGTCCAGGGCCTGGCCTAAATACTCGATGATCGCGATATCGGCATCCTCAGGTGGAGCGGTGAGCGCGAGCTGAAGATGTCCCTGGACCGCGATCTCGCTCAGACACGAACTGAGCAGGCCGGGGCGGACGAACATGGGAGTGGAGGCGGTGGCGGGAAGGTTGAACGCCACAGTGCGCATGCCGCCGGAAGGGACGACAGATCGCGCTTCGGACATCAGTCCCGGTTCGATCATTGCCTGGATGCCGCCGCCAACGCCGGGATCCGGGAGGCCGTAGAGGCGGACCGCGAAGGGACGGCCCTCACAACTGGCGGGCAAAGTGACCGTGAATCGAATCTCGGAGTCTCGGCCGAGCACGTAGAAATCGTTGTCTGTCTCCAGCTTTGCTTCGGTGATTGGCGCGATCACCCAGTCGGCCGGGTCGATTTTCGAGAGGCGATCGTTCAAGACGAGCAGATTATCGACGGCTATGCCGACGACGCCACGGTCATCGACGAAGTAGATGGCCATGTTGATTCCCGGACCTGCGTTGTAGCCGATCATCACAACCTCGTAGTTCGAGGGCGGGATGAAATCGTTGAAGCGATCGGGCTGGCTCCTGATCACGGCGTGGAAGCGTTCGAGCCCCGGGACGACGGTCGCGAGCAGCGCGTCCGTTTGTTCTCCGGGGAGGTACCGGTCGAGGCCGCTACGCACCCGGAACGTCGGGATGAGGGTGCCGTCCGGTTCGCCGGCCGGACACGGAACCGGCGAGAACGATGTGCGAGCGCCCGTGGCACACGCCTCTGGAGTCTCGACAAGGAGCTGTTTCAGCGCGGGAATGTCGCCGGCCTGAAGGACTTCGATGACCCGGTTTGCCATCGCGTTGCCGGTGTCGGGCGCGAGGTCGTCGACGGGAGTTGGCGACGGTGTGGGGGTTAGCGCAGGTGCCTCCGTTGGAGCATCGATGATATTGGCAGGCGCATCGTCGTCGCGGGTCACGAAGATGACTCCGGTCACGGCAACAGCGAGGGCGCTGGCTGCTGCCCCTGCAAGGGCCAGGCGCACGGGAGCCATGTGAAGAAGTCCGACGAACGCGCCTCGGGTTCGCGAGAGCCATGAACGTTCGTGCCGCCAGCGCTCGGCGGCCTGTTCGCGGGATTCGACTCCGAGCCGGGCGAGGACTTCGCGGACATGCCACTTCGCCCCATCGAGGCTGATGCCGAGGGCCTGCGCGATCTCGTAGTTGGTCCGCCCTCGGCCGATGAGGTCGAGGACTTCGCGCTGACGCTTCGTTAGCGGTTCCACCACTCGTGGCGCTTCCATAGACTCGACGCTACCACCACCTGCGGGTCGTCACCCTACTCTATGCAAGAAAAAGCAATCTGGCATATCCGGGGCTAGCGGACCTTGGCTGCACGCCCAACTGGCCAGTAGCGCCAGCGGACGCGGCCGATTACCGAATCGGCCGGGACAGGGCCGAAGTCGCGGCTATCGGTGCTTTCGGCGCGGTTGTCGCCTGCGAGCTGGACGTCGCCGTGAAGGTCGACTGCTGCGATGCGCTTGATGAGGAGGCGGTCGGGCTGGCGTGGGTCGGGCGCGACGACGATGTGGCCGCGGCGCGGCATGCGGGCGCGGTAGGCGTGCTCATCCACGAGCACCCAGTCGCCGGCTTCGAGCGCCGGACGCATGGAATCGCCGGAGACCTCGAAACGCCGGTAGCGGCGTGCGAACGCGACTCCGACGGCGATGCAGGCCACGAAGAGGCCGAGCCAAACCAGTCTTCCGCTTCTCATGGAACCATCCTTCCTCAAACGAAAGAGGGCTGCCAGTGGGCAGCCCTCGTGAGTTCGTCGTTGGCTTCGGGGCTCACGGCCCGGCGTTGGCCACTTCCGGCCGGACGAGGGCGCCGAACTGGCCGAAGTTCGCCTTGAACTTGTCGGCGATGAGCGAGTACGTCTTGTCGTACTCGGCCTTGTCGGCCCAGCACTCGCGCGGGTTGAGGAGGCTGGAATCGACACCGGGGACGGCCGTCGGGACTTCGAAGCCGAAGACCGGGTCCTTGCGGAAGGTGACGTCGCCGAGGCGGTCGTTGAGGATGGCGCGCACCATCTGGCGCGTCTCCTTGATGGCGATGCGCTTGCCAGTGCCGTACTTCCCGCCGGTCCAGCCGGTGTTCACCATCCAGACCTCGGCGCCGGTCATCTTCAGGCGCTGCTCGAGCAATTCCGCGTAAACCGTCGGGTTGAGGGCCATGAACGGGGCGCCGTAGCAGGGGCTGAAGGTGGTCTCCGGGTCGGTGATGCCGACTTCGGTGCCAGCGAGCTTGCAGGTGTAGCCGCTGAGGAAATGGTAGAGGGCCTGCTCGTTGGTGAGCTTCGCGACTGGCGGCATCACGCCGTAAGCATCGGCGGTGAGGAGGATGACGTGCGCCGGGTGCGGCGCCACCTGGCCGCCGTAGACGTTGTTCAGCGAGCCGAGCGGGTAGCTGCCGCGCGTGTTTTCGGTCACCGAATCGTTGTCGAGATCAACGTCGCGGGTGTCTTCATCGAAGATGACGTTTTCGAGGATGGTGCCAAACTCGTGGGTCTGCTCGAAGATGTCGGGCTCGGCTTCCTTCGAGAGACGGATGGTCTTGGCGTAGCAGCCGCCCTCGATGTTGAAAATGCCGGTTTCGGTCCAGCCGTGCTCGTCGTCGCCGATGAGGAGGCGTTCGGTATCGGTGCTGAGGGTGGTCTTCCCGGTGCCGGAAAGGCCGAAGAAGAGGGCCGACTTGCCGGTCTTGGGATCGACGTTCGCGGCGGAGTGGAGCGAAAGCACGCCATCGAGCGGGAGGTAGTAGTTCATGGCGGTGAAGACGGACTTCTTCATCTCGCCGGCGTAGGCCGAGCCCGCGATGAGGATGACGCCTTCGGACATGTTCAGCGCAACGACGGCATCGCTGCGGACGCCATCGGCTTCGCCGTCCAACTGCAGGAACGGGCAGTGGATGATGGTGATATCCGGGTTGCTCTCGGCGGTCTTCGGCGAAGACGGGATGAACATCGTGCGGGCGAAGAGCGAGTGGTAGGCCTGCTCGGTGATGACGCGGACGGTCTTCTGGTGGTCCGGGTCCTGGGCCACGACGCAGTCCTGGAGGTAGATGTCCTTCGACTTGAGGTAGGCAATGGCCTTCGTGCGGAGGCGCTCGAAGGTATCGACCGAGAGCGGCTGATTATGGTTTCCCCACCACACATGCTCGGAAATATCGGGCGTGCGCACCACGAACTTATCTTTCGGGCTGCGGCCGGTGCGCTCGCCGCTGAAGACGGCGAAGGTGCCGCCCTGAAGCAGTTTGCCTTCGTGCCTCTTGACGGCGTGCTCGTACAAAACGGGCACAGAGAGGTTGTGATAGACCTCCCCCGCATTGGAGAGGATCACACTCGCGACGTTGTTCGGGGCGGGGGAAATGGCCATCGTTTCCGCTTTCGGGGCAGTTGCCTATTGCAAGCAAGAGTACCGGAGTTCCCCAACGGTGTGAATACCTGAACGTCGAGATATAGTTGAGAGCAATACCATCAACCGTCTTTTCGATGCATTCGAAACATGCTCTTCTCGCATGCGGCCCGACGGTCGAATCTAAGCGGCGACTCCGGCCGGGGTACCCTTGACGAGTTCCATGAGCGAATCGACCTGCTTCGAAAGATGCAGGAATTCCGGCGAGAGCACGGGGACCTGGCCGTAGGCGGGCGGGACCACGTAGCCGGGGAGCAATCCGTTTGAGGTCACGAAGTGGTCTCCCGCGGAGATCATGCCAGCGAGCGAGACTTCATCGATGGGGGCAGAATGGTGGCGGGCCACGGCGTCCTGGATGTCGGCCGGGAGCTTCCAGCGCGCGGCAAGCATGCCGCCGACTTCGGCGTGGTCGTAGCCAAGCAATTCGCCTTCCAACTCCTCGAGGGCGGCGCCGCGAGCGAGACACTGGGCGATGGCCTGGTCGAGGGCTGTCGCATCGGCGTAGAACATCGCAAGGCGGCCCATGTTGTGGAGGATGCCCGCGGTGAAGGCGCTGGGGACATCGATGCGGCGGCTTTTGCCGGCGAGTTCAGCGGCCTTGAAGGCGACCGCGATGGAGTGTCGCCAGAAGACTTCGATACGGAACAGCGCATTGAGGGCATCGGGCGCATAGGCGCCGGCGATGGCGCCACTGATGGCCATGTTGCGGGCCTGCACGAACCCGAGGGTGACCAGCGCATCCTGCACCGAGGTGATCTCGCGGGTGCGGCGATAGGCGGCCGAGTTCACCACGCGGAGCAACCGCCCGCTGAGGCCTGGATCCGAGGAGACCACGAGCGCGAGGTCGGAGGCCGAGGACTTCGGGTTCTGGGCCACTTCCATCACGCGCAAGGCGACGGCCGGCAGGGGCGGCAGCGCTTCAATTGCGGATAGAACGTCGCTCTTGGAATTGCGGGTAGGGTTGGTGGGCATGGCGGCCCCTCCAAATGTGCAGGCTGTTCACCAGATAGTGTCCGGCGAAACGGCTACGTCTTGGATAGGGAACATCCCGCATCCGGCCCGCAGGATCTCCTCACGCTCGAAGAGGAATTGTGGTCACTGGGACCAGAAGGCGCCGTTTGGTGCGTCGTTGCGGTGGGGGCGTTGCGGGCCGTTTTCGAGAATGTCGATGACGTCGGACCACATGGCGGCGAAGCCGAGCGGTGCTCCGAGCGCGGCTTCGGCTTCGGCAACGGTCATCGAATCGAGGAACTTCTCGCCGAAGTAGTCCAGGCTGGGGCGAGGAAGGACGAAGATGTCCGCTTTCTTGCCTGTGAGCTGCGAGACGTAGTCCTTCCCGCAGACGAGGCCGCTGACGTTTACACGTTCGCCGAAGACCGTGTTTGTGACGCCACAAACCTCGATTTCCGCGCCGGTGGCGGTGGCCACCTCATCCGCCACTTCACGGAGCTTTGGCGCGATGAGCGCCGCCGTGCCGACGACGAGGCGCTTCCCGGCTCCGATGCCTGGCCGCACGCGGCGCTTCGTCTTCGACCAGTCTTCGAGCATAGTGCGGACCATGCCGATGCCGTTTTCGTACTGGGGAAAGCCGTCGTAGGCGATGCGGCCCGGAATGGGGAGGTCGGCGGTCACGTAGTACTCGTCGCTGCACTGGACGATGGTGGCGCCGAAGCGGCGGCGGAATTCCTTCTGGAAAGGCGCGAGGATCTTCACGACCTCGCGGGCGTATTCGCGGTTGGGCCGGACGAGGGGGATGCCGTCGCGATTCAGCGACCAGTCTTCGAGTTTCGGGCTGGCGCCGACGGGCACGACGGAGATGGTCTGGACCGTTGGGTAGAGCTCTCCGAGGTCGCGGATGGAGCGTGCGAGGTGCTCGCCGTCGTTCACGTCGGGGCAGAGGACGATCTGGGTGTGCGCCTGGATACCGAGTTCGCCCAACCGCTTGAGTTGTTCGATGACGTCTGGAGCGGTCTTGTTCGCGAGCATGTGGCGCCGCAGTTCGAGTTCCGTCGCGTGGACGGAGACGTTCAGCGGGCTGAGGCGCTGCTCTTCGAGGCGTTCCCAGTCAGCTTCTTCGAGGTTTGTGAGGGTGACGAAGTTGCCGTGAAGGAAACTGAGGCGGTAGTCGTCGTCCTTCGTGTAAAGCGTCTTCCGCATGCCTTTGGGGAGACCCTTGAGGAAGCAGAAGAAGCAGTTGTTGTTGCAGAGGGTGACGTCGTCCCAGGTGGCCCGCTCGAACTCGATGCCAAGGTCTTCGTCGATGTCCTTTTCGAAGACGACCAGGTCATCGAGTCCGTTGGCCTTCTTGATGGCGACTTCGACTTCGTGGGCGGCTGCGTAGAACTGGAAATCGACCACATCGCGAAGGATTCGGCCGTCGACGGAGACGATGGCGTCGCCAGGCTCGATCCCGGCTTCATCGGCGAGCGAACCAGGGACGACGGCGGAGACGAGGCCGGGGGCCGGGGCGCGATTCACGCGGGCACGAGTTCCTTGATGCGGGCTTCGACTTCGTCGATTGAGTAGTCCGGCGTCGACGCCCCGGCCGTTAGGCCGATGCGCTGAACGCCTGTAAACCAGCTGGCGTCGAGCTCATCGGCGCCTTCGATGTGGTGGGCGATGGTCCCCTGCTCTTCGCAGACTTCTTTGAGGTGGCGGGTGTTGGCACTCTTCTTACCCCCAACCACCACCATCACGTCGACGGTGGCAGCGAGCGCGGCGGCCGCCTCCTGCTGGCCGGTGGTGGCGTGGCAGAGCGTGTTGACGACGTGCATCTCGAAGTTGCGGTCGCGCCCGAGGAGCATCAGGTTCGAGACGAACTTCGCGAAGTCCTCCATCTTGTGCGTGGTCTGCACCATGACCGCGATCTTGTTCGGGAAGCCGCCGGGGAAGTCATCGACGAGCGACTTGAGGGCGGCGAAATCAGCGCTGGGGGCGATCGTGGCCTGTGAGAGACCGTCTTTGCCCATGGTCCAGCCCATGATGCCGCGGACTTCCTTGTGGCCGGGGTCGCCGAAGATGAGCACATGCCAGCCATCGCGCACGAACTTCTGCCCGTAGCGCTGGGCGCGGGTCACGATGGGACAGGTGGTATCGATGATCTCGAGGCCGCTGGCCTGGAGTTCCTTCATGGCGCGTTCGCCGACGCCGTGGGCGGTGATGGCGACGCGGCCTTCGTTCACGCGCTCGGCGGTGGCGGCGCCGATATCGCCGTCTACCTGGTCGGGGCCGGGCAGCTGGATGACACCGCTGCGTTCGAGGCTGGTAACGACGTGCGGGTTGTGGACGATTTCGCCGACGCTGAAGACCGGGCGCTCGGGACTTGCTTCGTCTTCCATGATCTGCACGGCTCGGCGCACGCCCATGCAGAAGCCCATTTCGTCAGCTCGGATCACCTGGACCATCGGATTCGTCTTCACCACCTTCAGTTCCAGTATAGGCAGCCACGTACTGCGGAGGTAATTGCGCCTGAATGGCCGCGGTGATGCGTTCGGTGAGTTCGCTCACCTGGGCCTCGGTGGGCCGGCGGACCGGTTCGAGGTGGATCGGTTCGCCGATGCTGACGGTGAACAACGGCCGGCGAAAGACGACGAGTGGGTTTTTGAGGCGTTCCGTGCCGGTCATCGCGCAAGGGAGAACGGTCGCGCCGGAGCGGAGAGCGATCATCGCGGTGCCGGGATGCACCGGCCCCATGTAGCCAGTGCGGCTGCGGTGGCCTTCCGGGAACATTCCGATGACGCCGCCGCGCTTGAGGATGCGCTCAGCGTTCAGCATCGCGCCGAGGTCTGCATCGAAGCGGCGGACGGGGAATGCATCCCAGAGCTTCACGATCGCCCCGAAGGGCATCTTGAAGAGCTCGACCTTCGCCATGAAACGAATTCTGCGCCGGGCGACACCCGCCCCGAGGATCGGCGGGTCGGCGTTGTTCAGGTGGTTCGAGACGACGATGAGGGCGCCTTCGCGCGGGATGTTCTCCCGGCCGGTGACCTTCCAGCGAACGACGACCGTGAGGAGGAACCGCAGGATCGAAGTACACGTCCAGTAGAACGGCGGTGCGAACGTGGACCAGCTGATTTGCTTTACTCGGTGTCGCACGAGACCAGCTCCATCACGCGGGCGATGACTTCTTTGAGGGTGAGCACGTTTGTATTGATGATCACGGCGCCGGGCGCGATATACGTCTGCGGCGAATCGAGTTTGTCTCTCATCGAGAGTTCCGCATGGGATTCCTTTGCGGTTGTTTCGTGGACGATCCCGCGTTCGGCGTTACGGCGGCGGGCGCGCGCTTCCTCATCTGCGTCGAGGTAGATCTTCAGCGGCGCGTCGGGGACCACCACTTCGCCGATGTCGCGGCCGGCCAGGACGGCCTTGCCGCGGCGGGCGAACTCGCGTTGTTGTTCGCGGAGCCGGGCGCGAACGGGGGCGAGGCGGGCGTAAGCGCTGACGTAGCGTTCAACCCCGCGATCATGAAGATGGTCGGTGACGTCTTCATCGCCCAGGTAGATACGCGCGGCGCGTTCATCGCCGACGCGAAGATCGACCTCCCGGGCGAACTTCGCGCACGCCACATCCGTGGGCTCGACGCCGGCGCGCATGGCGGCGACCGCGAAGGCGCGGTACATCAGGCCGGTATCGAGGAAGTGGTAGTTGTACTTCCTGGCGATGGCCATGCCCACGGTGGTTTTCCCGGAAGCGGCCGGGCCGTCGATCGCGATGGTTTCCGGGAGTTCACAGGTCATCGCGGGCAATCGTAGAGCACCGGGGCTTATCGCTCTTCCGGGCCCTTGCCTCCAGCCGCCCTGTAGAGAGCATCGACCTCTTCTGGAGTGATTTCTCGGAAGGAACCGGAGCTGAGCGTGCCGAGGAGGAGCGGACCGATGCGGATGCGGCGGAGGGCGAACACTTCGCGGCCGATAGCCGCCATCATTCGGCGTATCTCACGGTTCTTGCCTTCTTTGAGGGTGAGGATGAGCCAGGCCTCCGGCTCGGGCGGTGGCTCGACGTAGGTGACATCTTCATCTTCGCCTTCCGGCCCTTCCTCCTCGCCGTCGAAGTCGAACTCGATGGTGGCTTCGGGCATGGGCGCGGCGGCGGGCTGGGCCGAGACCGCTCGCAGGCGTTCACCGGCGTCCTCGACTCCCCGGACCAGGCGCTCGATATCGCGCTTTGCGGGCATTGCATCGAGGCCGACCAGGTATTCCTTATCGACTTCGTAGCGCGGGTGGGTGAGGAGGTCGGTGAGGTGGCCGTCGTTGGTGAGGATGACGAGGCCTTCGCTTTCCAGGTCCAGCCGGCCGACCGGGTGCAGCTGGACATCGCCGATGGGCACAAGGTCCAGGACGGTCTCGCGACCGAGCTCATCGCGGGCGGTGGTGACGAAGCCGGCGGGCTTGTGGAGGGCGAAGTAGCGGTAGCGGCCCTTCAGCACGGGGACGCCGTCAACCATGACCTCGTCAGTGTCAGGATCGGCGCGGGCGCCGAGGGTATCGACCTTGTTGCCGTTCACGCTGACGCGGCCGGCGAGGATCATCTCTTCGGCGACGCGCCGCGAGGCCACGCCCGCGTTTGAGAGGATCTTCTGGAGGCGTTCAGGAGGCACGAGAGCGCCCTCGCAGCCGGCGCACTTTCGGGCCAAGGCTGGCGCCCGCGATACCAACGGAGACGCCGCCGATCCCTCCGAGGATGAGCCAAGCTGCCGTACTGTTCCCCGAATCCTTCGTTTCGGAAACTTCAAGCGTGGGGTCATCACCCGGGGCTTGAGTCACCTCGGGGGAACCAGCCTTCGCGCCGGCGACCGCCGAAACGGGCGTCGCAGGGAATTCGTTCGGTTCGCCCGGAGTGGCACGCAGGGTGAGCGCCCAGTTTTCACTCGCGGGGTCCGCGGTGGGGTCACGGAGGCCGATGGTTTCATCCGTGCGGGGTGCACCAGGGGCCGGGTCGAAGACTTTCACGTTGTCACCATAGGAGACTTCATCGACAACGGCTCCATCGGGAGCGATAAGCCGCACAAGATCGCCTGTGTTCCCGAGCCCGTTGCCAATCTGGCCACTCGGCGGCACGGCCAAAAGGACTCCGTTCGGCACCGCGACGGAGCTTCCACCGACGACGACATACTTACCCGCCGGGACGATGAGCGACGCGAGTGCCTGCGAACTCGTCCCGTCGCCGACCTGCCATCCGGCAAGATCAACAGGCTCCGTACCGACGTTCACCAGTTCGACCCACTCGAAGGCGGCGTCGCGGCCGGGCTGGGCTGGGTCGCTCATGATTTCAGAGATTCGCAACGTGGTCGGACCGGTGGCTGGATTCGAGACCGCGCCCAGCGGGTTGATCTGGGTGGATCCGCCCGTGGACGAAGTCTGGCGGGGCGCAGCTGACGTGGCTGCCGGCTTCGGGGATGGGCCTGGAACGTTGCCTCCAGCCTCGGCGGTCGGAGACGGCGTCGGCGTTGACGACGGAGGCGGAGAAGCTGTGAACGAGGCATCGTCGAAGCAGGCCGTGGCGTTGCCTGACGGCTGGAGGACGAGGCGGAAGCGAGCCGAGTTGGCGTTTGGCGGCGCCTGGATTGGTCCGGCGCTGATTTGCGTCCAGCCGTCCACGCCGGCGAGGTCGCCCTCGTTTTGGATTAACTGGCTGCCCGAGCCGTCGGCGCTCGCGTACCAGCTCACGCGAATCGAGGCGAGGCCGTTGTTCACCCGGGCCGAGGCTGAGCCTGCGTACCATTCGCCGGGCTCCACCGGTACTACCTGGTACAGCCACTTGGTCGAGGACGTTTCGGATTGGAGACAGGCCGCGAAGCTGCCACCGGCGGAGTCGCGGTCCGCGAGGATGGTGCCGCCGAACTTCTCCCAGTAGGCGGGTTTGCCATCGCGGACGACTTCGAAGTCGCCGTTCGCGAGGAGTCCCCCGAAACCGGAGCCGGCAGCGAGTGTTGGCGTTGAAGTCGGGAGAGGCGCGGTTGGAGTGCCCCTGGGTTTGATTGGCGTTGGCGTCTTCTGTGGCGTGGCCGTTTTTGTTGGCGAAGGCGTGCGCGTTCCGGTTGGCGTTTTGGTTGGCGTTTTGGTTGGCGTGGCACTTCGGGTGGCGGTTGCCTGACCGCCGACACCAGTTGCTGACGGACTGGGACCACTGGTGGGTGTGCTTGTGGGCTGGGCTGTTGGCGATGGCGTGGCGCTGGGCGCGCCCGGGGTGACATCGAGGTAGGCCTGGTCAACCACCGCGGAACCACCCGAGACACTCACGACGATCACAAGGAACTCCGCTCCTGGCGGAGCGACGGCATTGACGCCAACCGGTTGGAATGCATCGGCCGGCGTCAGCGGAGTGCCGGCGTTCACCTTGATCGATACCTGGCCGGAGTTCAGGAAGTCGAGACTTACGGTGACCGTTGCCGTTCCATCCCCGCTCGCAAGAAGACCGGCGACAACTTCGTCGCCGGCCTGAACGGACACGGGGAGGTGGCGAAGGCTGGCCGGTCCCCCGGGGCCGAGCCGCGCTGCGGAACCTTCGACGACGGTCTCAGTTTCTTCGGTGACCGTGCCGGAGACGCTCCATGACTGCGGTTTGGTGGGGTTTTGCCAGCCATTGAAATCGCCGTTGGCGAGCGGTTCGACTCCTGCTGCATTCGAGCCAGCTCCGAGTGCGGCGAGGACGGCGCACACCGCGACGAGGGCCACCGCGGCTGGCCAAAGTCGATTCCCAGCCAGGTATCGAGCGCCGCCCACGCCGGCCATCGATCGCTACCGGGCGATGAGCGGGGCGCCGCTGAGGTGCGAGCCCGCATCGACCATGAGGATTTCGCCGGTGATGAGGTCGGCGCCTTCGATGAACCAGACGGCGGCCTGGGCCATGTCTTCGGGCGTGCCGGCCTTGCGCAGCGGTGTGGTCTGTTCCTGGCGCGCGACGGCGGCTTCGTAGGCGGCATCGCCCATGCCGCCGCGCAGCCAGCGCCCCTGGATGAATCCGGGGCAGATGGTGTTCACGCGAATTTCCGGGCCGAGGGCGCGGGCGAGCGAGAGGGTCATCGTGTTGAGCGCGCCTTTCGAGGCCGTGTAGGCGATCGAGCTGCCCACGCCCATCACGCCGGCCACCGAGGAGACGTTGACGATTGAACCGTTGCCCTGCTTCTTCATCTGTTCGGCCACGGCGCGAGTCATCTGGTAGGGACCGATGACGTTCACGCCGTAGATGCGAAGAAAGTCGTCGGCGGAGAGGCCTTCGAGGTTGGCGTGGTTCATGAAGTGGGTGGTGCCGGCGTTGTTGATGAGCCCATCGATGCGGCCCCACTTCGCGATCGTTTCGTTCGCCATCCGGCGGCAATCCGCGTCCTGGGAAACATCCGCCTGGCAGAGGAGCGTTTCGACGCCGAGCGCTTCGCATTCGGCCTGGGTTTCGCGCGCTTCGGCCTCGCTTTTGGTGTAGTTGATAACGACATTGCAGCCCTTGCTGGCAAGAAGCTTCGCCGCGGCCGCGCCAACGCCGGTTGCCGATCCTGTCACGATGACCGCCCCACCCTTGATGTCCATGAATCCCTCCGGAATGTGAGGGCGCAGTCTACGCACCGAAACGGTTGTTGGGGTAACTCGACGGGGCACTGCCCCGCAGAATTCTTGACGGAATTGATAGGGCAAAGTCTGGCACCTAATGCGAAAGCCCACCTACGATCGAAGGGCGCCTCGAAAGGACGTTCTCGATGACGGAATTCGCGCTTGGCGCGCAGCGCCAGTGGCCGCGGTGGATAGCCGCACCGGTCCGGGCGGGAATGTGGTACGGCCTCGATATGGTGGTCGTGCTTGGTCTGTTCTTTGTCTATTTCCTCCTGCGTGGTCTGCCGACGGACCGCATCGACCTCGCAACGCGAAACGCGTTCCGGGTCATTGACCTTGAGCAGTCGCTGGGGATCTTCCACGAGCCCGCATGGCAGCAGGCCGCCATCCACAACGACCGGCTGACGGCGCTGGCGAACTTCACCTACCTGAACCTGCATATGCCGTTGCTGGTGGGCGTTGGATACCTGTTCTTTCTGACGGATTCGCGGAAGCACCGGATGATCCGCAACACGATCCTGCTTTCCGGGTTCCTCGCGGTGCCGATCTATGCCGCATTCCCGGTGACGCCGCCGCGCCTGATGGGGAGCGCCGGCTATCCGCTGGGGATCTTCGATACGATCCCGGATTCGGTGCGTTCCAAGCCCGGGCCGATGGCGAACTGGTACGCGGCTGTACCGTCGTACCACTTCGGCTGGATCGCGCTCGGTGTCGCGGGAGTCTGGTGGTGCTGGAAGGCGTGGATCGTTCGGATTGCGGCAGTGGCGTTCGGCTGCCTGATGTGGTGGGCGATCGTCGTGACCGGGAACCACTACTTCCTCGACATGGTGGCGGGCGCCTGCATGGTCACGTTCGCGTTCTTGCTGGTGTCCTGGTTCGAAACGTGGGCCGAGGCGAACCCGGAGAAGGCTGCGAAGTTCACGTTGCGGGCGGGGCCGTTGCGCTTGCCGTTCTAGAAACTCTCGCATTCTGAACCGGATTCGGGCTTAGGTTTGACGTTCGTCGGGCGAACGGAAAGAATCCCTGTGCTTCAACCAAGGAGGAGCCACGTCCAATGAAAGCTGCCGTGCTCTATGCACCGAACCAACCCCTCGTTATCGAAGACATTGAAGTCGATGAACCCCAGGCGAACGAGGTCCTGATCAAGACTGCCGCGACCGGTGTTTGCCACTCGGACCTGCACTTCATGGAAGGCAAGTGGATGTATCCGATGCCGGTGGTGCTCGGGCACGAATCCGCGGGTGTCGTCGAGAAGGTCGGCCCGGGCGTGACGAATGTGAAGGAAGGGGACCGCGTGGTGGTTGCCTTCGTGCAGTCCTGCGGTTCGTGCGACCGCTGCACAACCGGGCGCCCGAACCTCTGCTCGAACGGACAGTCTCTGAACCGGATGGGCCGTATCAAGCTGAACGGCCAGCCGATGATGCAGTTCGCGGGGATGTCGGCGTTCGCCGAGCGCCAGCTGGTGAGCAACAAGGCCTGCGTGAAAGTGCCGGACGGCGTGCCGATGGAAGTCGCGGCGCTTGTCGGTTGCAGCGTGATGACCGGCGTCGGCGCGGTCACCAACACGGTGAAACTCCAGGTCGGGCAGACCGTTGCCGTTGTCGGGTGTGGCGGTGTGGGCCTGAACATCATCCAGGGTGCGAAGCTCGCTGGCGCGTCGCGCATCATCGCCGTCGACATGCTGGAATCGAAGCTGGCGGCGGCGAAGGAGTTCGGCGCGACCGATGTCGTCGATGCCTCGAGCGGCGATGCGGTCCAGCAGGTGGCAGCCCTCACGGGCGGCGGCGTTGACTACGCGTTCGAGGCCATTGGCCTGATGAAGACGGCGCAGCAGTGCTTCGAAATGGCGAAGCGCGGCGGCCAGGCGGTTGTGGTTGGCATGCTGCCGCTGACCGAGCAACTGACCATCCCGAACGCGGGCATGTCGTTCCTCGGCGAAAAGGGCATCGTTGGCAGCTACTACGGCTCGACGCGGCAGACCTACGACATGCCGTGGCTGATGGAGCTCTACCGCCAGAAGCGGCTGAAGATCGACGAACTGATCACGCGGAAGTACGAACTCGGGCAGATTAACGAGGCGTACGACGCACTCAAGGGCGGCGAAGTAAACCGATCGGTGATCATGTTCAACTAGGACTTCGACTAGGAAGTGCAGAAGGCCCGCCTGGTTCCAGGCGGGCTTTCTCATTCGCGGAATTTCCAGCCCCGGAGGCCGCGAACCTGGCGGATCTCGCCGAGGTGGACCCAGCCGTGGGCGAGGCAGCCAGTGGTGAGCAGATTGGCTAACCGCCACTCGTCCGACCAGGCAAGTTCCTCTTCCAGGCGGTCCGCCGGCATCGAAACGAGGGCGCGATCGGTCTGAGCCCACACGGCGTCCGCGTATTCGAACAGCAGAGGGAGCGAGTACCTGAAGTTCCCCAGCGTTGAGCTGTCGAAGCCGGTGCCCTGGTCTCTCTCATCCATGCCGAACCGAGTGGACCAGCCCGCCCTCGACCAGAGCTCCTCGCCGGCGAGGACCGACTGGCAAATCACCGTGTCCTCGTCACGGATGAGATGCCAGAGCAGGAACGCGACGTGATTCTGGCCTTCGGCGGGCTGCCAGAACAGTTCTTCGTCCGTGAGGCCATCGACGTCCCGCCGGACCTCCGTGTGGAGGTCGGCGAAGGCGAGGCGGAGAAGGGCGGGGGCATCCATCGGCGGATTCCGGCTGTGCGTGTGTTGGGCCGAAGGTAAAGCCCGGCTGTAAGAATTCCAAGCCTCCCCTGTCCAACGCGTGGAAGCAAAACACAGGGAGCAAGGCAATGTTCAGCACGAAGGAAACCAACCCGAACCAATCCGTCCTGCAGTCAAAGGGCTCGCGAAGGAGTTTTCTCAAAGGAGCGGGCGTCACAGCGGCCGGGGTAGCCGGGATGGCCGCGTTCGCGAAGTTCGACTCGGCAAGCGCAGCCGGCCCGGTCCGGCTGCTTCATCCCCCGGTCCAGGTTCTGAAAGCGGAACCGGCGGCCGGATCGGTGTACCAGGCCGAGCGCGTGGGCGCCCGGAGTTCGCTTGTGAGCGACCTCTGGCGGCCAACCGGACACGTCTGGCTGAAGAACAACGGCGGGCAGCAGGTGACGCTGGCCGGCATGCGCGTGTCGTACGTTGGAGCAGGCGCCCCGAGCCCGCTCGAAACACTTCAACTCGTCGACATTCCGGCCGGCGGGACCAAAGTCGTGCCGATCGCCGAGACGCGCCTGCTGCCGCTGCCGGTCGCGCCGATCATCCGGGTGGAATGCTACTTCCAGGGCTACACGCCGCCGGTGACGTACCTCTCGTTCATGAGTGAGTTCGAGAATGACGAACCGGGCCACGCCTACGACTTCCCCGGGAAGACTTCGGACCTCCCGAACGGCCAGTACTGGTACCAGGGCGACAACCACGGATGGGACTCGAACCACGGCAACACGCGGTCGCAGCGGTTTGCCTATGACCTCAAAGTCGCTCGCTACGATGGCTCGAAATGGACGCACCTGAGGGCGCCGAACTACCAGGGCGAGATTGTCGATGGTTCGAACAACGACCATTACAACGGCTGGGGCACCCCGGTCTACGCAGTCCGGGCGGGCACGATTATCCGCGGTTACCGGCTGAAGTCCGACAATTCCGTTCCCGGAGTGAAGGACAGCGGTGGCGGCGGCGGCAATATGTTCTGGATCCAGCACGAAGCCGGCGACCAGCAGACGGGCGGCTTCATGCTGTACGCCCACCTTCAGGCGGGCTCGGTGCCCGCTGCCCTTGTCCCCGTCGAAGGCGAGGGTGGAATCTCGGTGCAGAAGGGGCAGTTCCTTGGGCTGATGGGCAATTCTGGCAGTTCAACCGGGCCGCACCTCCACATTCACCTGCAGCGCGGACTTGACGACCCGGGCGAGAGCGCGAACGGCGAGGGCATGCCCTTCCGGTTCAAGAATGTCCGCTACCGCGAATACGACGACTTCGACCCGAACGCGACGCACCTCTTCTGGAACAACAATGTCTCGAACGCCGCTGCGCCGAATCGCGCACTAATCGACGCGGTTGGCCCGACCGGAGGCCAGGTGCTGAACCCGCACATCGGCGGGGGCCTGGGTTCAATCGCCTTCGGCGGTTACTAACAGGTATCGACGCCCAAAAACGAAGGGGCTTCCCGACTCGGGGAGCCCCTTCGCGATGTCTGCGGGTGGAGACTTTAGTCTTTCGAACAGGCCATTACCGGATCGTAATCCGGGATGTCGGTGATCTTTTCGGTTGGCTGGATCCAGGCGATTTTGCCGTGCTTGTCCACGACGATGACGACCCGATTGGCAATGCCGCGCGGTTCGATGACCACGCCGTATTTCCGGGCGGTATCGCCAAGCGGCGCGAAGTCACTGAGGATTGGGAAGTCGACGCCGAGTTCTTTTTTCCACGCGGCCTGGGCCCAGGCGCCGTCACTCGAAATGACCACAGGCACTGCACCCTGGGCCGCGAACTCTTCGCGCTTCTTTTCGATGAGAGGAAGCTGGTTGCTGCACACGGGAGAGAACGCGGCCGGGACAAAGTTGATGATGACGGCGTTCTTGCCCTTGCTATCGCTCAGCTTGAACTTGTCGCCGGTTGGGCTGGAAGGGAGTTCGAAATCGGGAGCGTCGTCGCCGACCTTCAGGGTGGCAGTTTCTGACATGCGGCATACCTCACAAGTTGGATTGGTTGGGATTCGAGCGTAACAGCGTGCCGAGATTGTTGCTTATTCCGTGCGTGGCGGGGCCCACGCTGGCGCGCGTTTCTCGGCGAAGGCGGTCATTCCTTCGAGCGCCTCGGGCGAGGCGAAGTACTTTGCGGAAAGCTCGGCCATCGCATCGAAGCCGGCATGCATCTCCAGGTTGGCGACCTCGCGGACGAGTTTCTTCGCGCCTCCGAGGGCGGCCGGGGCACCCTGCTTCAACATGTCCAGGTAGCGCTCGGTCTCTTCGTCGAGCTCGTCCGAATGGACGGCTGAATTGAGAAGTCCGATCTCGACCGCCCGCGAGCCCATAAACGGCTCCCCCGTGAGGAAGATCTCCATCGAATGGGAGAGGGAGAGCTTGCGCAGCAGTACGACCGAGATGATTGCGGGGATGACGCCAATCCGGACTTCGTTGACGGCGAAGGTGGCAGATTCGACGCCGATTGCGATATCGCAGGCGGCGACGAGGCCCATGCCGCCTGCGCGAGCGGCGCCGTTGATGCGCCCGACGACTGGCTTTGGCGCGTTCCACATGGCTTCGAGGATGGGCGCGAGGGCGGTTGGCCCGGTGTTGCCGCCAGACGCGTTGGCATCGCGTTGTTCTTTCAGGTCTGCGCCGGAGCAGAAGACGCCGCCGGTGGCAGTGAGCAAGATGATTCGAACCTCTGCACTGGCGATGGCCGAATCCATGTGAGCAGCGAGTTCCGAAGTGAGCTGGCGAGAGAGGGCGTTGCGGTTTGGCGGCGAATCGAGCGTGATCCGCCCGACACCATCGATCAGTTCGAAGTGGACGAGCTCGCTCACGATTTGCTCCGTTTCGGGAATTCGCCGGGTTGGCGGCCCGCGCCGGGCGGACCGGCGAAGGCCTGGGCGATGCCCATCCATTCCTCGGCGACAGGGCCGACAACTTCGAGTTCGCTATCGGCGATGTGGCGGCGGCGAGTGACCACCTGGCAGAAGTCGGAAGCGGTGCCCCGCACGACGTTCTCGTCGGTGTCATCGCCCAGTTCCCAGCGGGCGCCGGACGGTGCTTCGAGGGAGACGCGGATCGGCGTGCGTGTCGGCTCCATGCCACGATTGGAATAGCTGTACGGGCGGGCTCGCACACCGAGGAAGGCCACGTGTCGAAGGCGATCGGTATCGGGCCGGTCGATGCCGACGACATCGACGACATCGACGACATCGAGGCCGTGCGACCAGGTTTCCATCAGCCGTGCCGTGAGGAACGAAACTCCGGACATGGCCGGGCCTGCCCAGGGGACACGCCGGGAGGGGTCGAGGCCGGCGGCCGCGTCCCGCAATGCGGCGGCATTCTTTCGCCAGTGTTCGAGCAACGCGGCGTCGGAGAGTTGGCGTGCGCGAGCGAGATAGGCTTCCTCGGTGTTTTGGGGCTGGCGGAAGTAGGTCGCAAACGATTCGGGATCGACGATGGCGAGGGTGGCGGCCTCATCGAAGTGGGCGAGATGCGCGACCTGATCGCGGGCAGCCCAGCCCGGTGCGTGGGTGCGAATTTCGAAGTCCTCGGGCTTCATGCGCTCAAGCACGCGCTCCAGCGCACGTTGCTCCTCGGCGAGATCTTCGACTACTTCCTCAAACGGTGTTGCCATGGGGCGAACTGTACCGGAGCGTGATTTCTCTCGCATTCTTGTTGCAATTCCACTGATGGATAGCCCTGTAAGCGAAGTCCACTGGCACGCCTCCGCCGAATCTGGCACGCTTTACCCCGCTCAAATCACCGGAGGTAGTACAGAGATGAATCTGATCAGCCGAGTTTTCCGGCCCTCGACCGTCGCGTTTGCACACTGCGATGGCCCGTGCGGCGTGTACGATCCCGCATCCGCCCGCATCGCCGCCGAAGCTGTCCTCTCCATGGAGAAGAAGATCGCGGCGCTCGGCGACGCGATGGATATCGCCACAGTCAATACGCGGACACGCTTCATCAGCATCAAGGAGAGCCAGGCGGAGATCGTGAAGCATGAGCTCGACGTTCTCTGGCACGACTACTTCAAGCCCGAACACCTGGAAAAGTACCCCAACCTGCACGACACGTTCTGGAAGGCGACCAAGCTCGCATCGAAGAACAAGACCGAACAGGACCCGGCCAACGGCGAGGCCCTGATGGGCGCCATCGAAGAGATTCACAAGATCTTCTGGGCGACCAAGAACCGGGACGTGGCCTTCTACCGCGCGAACCCATAAGAGTTCCGAGGCCCGAGTTGCGAGTTCCGAGTAGAACCGGCCGGGACCAGGATCTCATTTTGCTAGAGGCCCCTGCTTGTGGTGAGCAGGGGCCTTCCTGTGTGTGAGGTGCGGTCGACCGAACTCGGGGGGATTCGTAGAATCGGCTCACAGCCAAGGTTCGGAGGAACAAACCGTGACAGCCAAGTACCTCACGGAGTTACGGCACCAGGGTGCGGTCGCCGAAATCGCGAAGGTGAAGTTCCCGTTTCCCGGCCCGGAAGGCCTCGATTTCGACACGATTGTGAACGTCCCCAAGCCGAAGATCGCGGTGGGCGAGGAAGGCGGCGTCGATCTCTACCCGGATATCGTGGTAGTGCGGCGGCCAGGCCAATGGCTCCAGATCATGGCTGACGTTGAGATGCCGGACACCGTGAACGACGAGACTGCCGTGAAAGAGTGGCTGCCGAAATCGAAGGTTGGGGACTTCTACGTCTATGTCCCGGCGGGCATGGTGCCCGAGACGAAGAAGCTGGTGAAGAAGCATAAGATACCTGTGAAGGGCATTCGCACCTGGCGGTTCCGGCCGGTCTGGGGCCTTGACGTCGCCGAAGCCTAGGCGAGCCCTCACCCCCGGCCCCTCTCCCAACTCCTGCGTCACGGGCGAGGGGAGGTTGACTTGACCACCTCATGCCACGCTAAGTTTCTCAGGTAAGAAGCTGGAGGCTCGAAAGAAGTCGTGCATGACAAATCCGGACGCGACACCAAACGCCGTAATCGCAACCGTTGTCACATTTCGCCATACGCAGAAGAGCTACGACCGGACACGCCTTGAAGCGATCAACCGTTCGACGGCGCCGAAGTATGCCGGGCTCGACGGCCTCGTGAGCAAGGCGTACTGGTACGACGACGCGGCGCTTGAGAATGGCGGAATCTATCTCTGGAGTTCGCGCGAAGCGGCCGAGGCTACCCATGACGAGGCGCATCTCGCGCGGCTGGAGGAACTGTATGGTGTGCGGCCATCGGTCCGCTGGATGGATGTGCCCGTGTTCGTGAACAACGCCACTGGCGCCCCGGCGAAGGTATGATGGTTCCACTGCACCAGGAGTGACCTTGAACATCTTCTTCGACGTGGACCACACGCTCGTTTACATCGACCAGCACACGAACGCGCTCCGGCCCGGCGCCCATGAGGCGATGAAGAAGCTGAAAGCGGCTGGCCACGGCGTCTATGTGTGGTCGGCGAGCGGCCTCGCCCACGTCGAGCGCGTGGTCCACATGCACGGGCTCACGGAATGGGTGGATGGGATGTTCGACAAGGACCCGCGCGTGAAGCCCTACCCGGACTGGATCATCGATGACGACTGGTACCTGGTGGAGAAGTACGGCGGCCATTGCGTGAGCCAGTACAAAGCGGTCAACCCCGACGACCGGGAGTTCGAAGACGCGCTTTTTAAGCTGGCCGAACTGGGGCACATGTAGTGATTTCGGATTTTGGATTTCGGATTTTGGATTGACCGGTGGGCCGCGGCGACTGAGGGGCCTTTTTGTTGAGCCGTTTTACGGCGGGAGCCATCGGACGTTCCTCGACGGGCTGGTAGCGCACTCCACTCACCGGATTGAGTTGTTGACGCTGCCTGAGGGGGAGTGGCGCCGGCGGATGCGGCGTGGCGCGCAGGAACTGGCGCCGATTGCTCGCGGGCTCGCGGAGGAGTTCGATTTTGTTATCGTCAGCGACATGCTCGACCTGCCGGCGTTCCTGGCGCTGACACGGCCAAGGTTCGAGAGCGTCCCGGTGCTGGCTTACTTTCACGAGAACCAGATGACCTACCCGCGCCTCAAGGGCACGAAGTTCAACTCGTGGTTCGGGCAGATCAACTACCTGACGGCGCTCAGCGCGGATGCCGTCGCGTTCAATTCGGTGTTTCACCGCGATGACTTTTTGCAGGCGCTGCGCAGCCTGCTGCAACAACCGAACAACTGGCTGACGGAAGACGGGGTCGATGCTATCGAGGTAAAGAGCTCCGTGCTGCCGGTCGGCGTGGACCTCAGCTGGGCCCGGGGCGGAGAGAGACGCGAGACGGGCGCGCCGCGGACCATCCTCTGGAACCACCGCTGGGAGTTCGACAAGGCGCCGGAGCTGTTCCACCGGACGCTGCACAGGTTGAAGGCCAACGGCGTTGCGTTCCGGCTTATCGTCCTCGGAGAGCCGGGCGACAACCCGGCGGAGGCGATTACTTCGTTGCCGGAGGCGTTTCCGGCCGAACTGATCCACTTCGGCTACGCCGAGTCTCGGGCTGATTACGAGCGCCTGCTTCGGCAGTCCGACATTGTCGTGAGCACAACGCGGCACGAGTTCTTCGGCGTAGGGATGGTGGAGGCGATGGCGGCGGGATGCGTTCCCTGCGTGCCGAACCGGTACAACTATCCGGCGCTCGTGCCGGACGAACTCCACGGGCGTTTGCTCTGGGAAAACGAAGCCGGCTTCGTTGCGAAACTGGAAGCGTTGTTGACCGAGCCGATGCCGCCGCGCGAGCCGTTGACAGCGTCGGCGGTGCGGTTCGATTGGCCGCGGGTGGCGCCGGAGTGGGACGCGGCTCTCAACGATCTGGTCGCGGGGTAGTCTCGCCTGAAGCTTTCGGATTGGGCCCGGTCTACCACATTCACATTTTGTCTCCACGGGAGTGCTGACCCACTATGTAATGGTGGTTCGTAGAACGCGGGAACCAGCAGAGATGGTCACGAACTGATGCCGCATGCGCTGAAAGCCACCTGGCACATGGTGCCCTATCCCATCCGTTGGCCGTTCGAAATCATCGCCCGGACTATCCACCTGTACGTGGAGGATGGCTGCTCCACGTATGCGGCGGCCATCGCCTACTACGCGATCTTCTCCATCATCCCGCTCAGCCTGATCACGTTGTCGGTGTTCGGCCTGGTAGTGGACCGGGACCGGATCGTCGAGTGGGTGTTTGACCAGATTCCACTGCGAGAGACGGAGAGCGTCCGCAACAACGTCGACGAGATCATCCGTCGCACACGGCAGGTCGGTCCCGCCAGCATCGGGCTCGGCTTCCTCTTCCTGGTGTGGTCATCGAGCGGGATTTTCGGTGCGGTGCGGAAGGGTCTGAACGCAGCAACGCACCTGCGCAAGGGGCAGCCCTACTGGCACGGCAAGCTCATCGATATCGCGCTGATCCCTGCGCTGGGTCTCTTAATCGCACTTTCCGTGGGACTGACGGCGATGGCCCGGATTGTCGTGGAGCGGGTTGATGAAGTGGGCCCCTTCAACATCGACACGAACCTGGCCCTGAACATCGCCGGATACATTCTCCCGGCGATGGCATCGTTCTCGATGTTCTCACTGCTCTATAAGTACGTTCCCACGGTTCGTCCCCAGTGGCGCGAGGCGCTCGCGGGTGCGGTCTTCGCGACGTTCTTGTTCGAGATTACGAAGAACCTGATCGCGATCTTCGTTGCCTACTCCAACTTCTCACGAGACGCGGCGATCTATGCGGGCTTTGGGACGGCACTGGGCTTTCTCATCTGGATGTTCGTGAACGCTTCGATTTTGCTGCTCGGGGCCGAATTCGGCCGCGCCGTCCGCCGAGACTGGGAACGGCGGGAAGAGGAGGCGGCCGTGGCACCCGAACGGGTGAGCGTCACCGGCGTGGTGCCTGAATCACACGGTTAAAAGGTGATCGAAGTGTCCCGCGCGCCTGTCATATCGGACTTTAGAAACATGAAAGTAGAAAAAGGTTGCAAAGAGCCTTAAACTGGTATTCGTGCAGGGAACACGCGAACGCATTCTCGAATCCATTGTTGAACGGCGCGAAATCCGGGTCGAAGACCTGGCCGCTGAGCTGAGCATCACGACGGCGGCGGTTCGCCGCCATCTCGACCACCTCCGAGCGGATGGGCTGGTGGATGCACGCGCGGTGAAGCAGGCGACGGGGCGCCCGTACTACATCTACTTCGCGACCGAAAAGGCGACCCAGTCTGTCCCGCCGGCCTATGCCGACCTGATGGAGCGAATGCTGAAGGGGCTTGGAGAGCACGAAGAGGTTATCGCGGGAGTGATGGCCAGCGTTGCCGAATCGGTCGCTTCGAAGCACCGTCACGAAGTGATGGGGCTTTCGGAAGAGGATCGGGTGGCGCAGGTGACCAACAGCCTGCGGGCCGAAGGCATCCTCGAAGCGTGGCGCTCCGAAGATGACGGCATTCACCTGATCAACGGGCGCTGCCCGTATCACAAGGCCGCGGAGATTTCGAAGCTCCCCTGCGAATCCGACCGGAAGGCCATCGAGCTCTTGCTCGGCCACGACGTCGAACAGCTCAATCGCATTGTCGATGGGGCATCTTGCTGCGAATACCTGGTGCGGAACGAACCCGCCCGGCCACAAATCATCGAAGTTCAGTGAAGGAGAACGCTCAACACATGCCTAAGCTCTTGGAGATCCGCGATCTCCATGCAAATATCGGCGACAAAGAGATCCTCAAGGGCCTGACGCTCTCAATCGATAAGGGCGAGGTCCACGCGATCATGGGCCCGAACGGCTCGGGGAAGAGCACGCTCGCGAACGTCCTCATGGGCAGCCCGAGCTATACGGTCACGGGCGGTGAAGTGCTCTTCAAGGGCGAATCGCTCCTGTCACTGACGCCCGACGTGCGCGCCCGGATGGGACTGTTCCTCGCCTTCCAGTACCCGGTCGCGGTGCCCGGCGTGACACTGGTGAACTTCATGCGCCAGGCCGTTAACGCTCGCCGCGGCGGCGACGTCCCGATCCGCGAGTTCCGGGAAACGCTTTTCAAGAAGATGGACCTGTTGAAAGTCGACCAGGATTTCGCGCGACGCTACGTGAACGACGGCTTCAGCGGCGGCGAAAAGAAGCGCGCCGAGATGCTCCAGATGGCGATGCTCGAACCTTCGATGGCGGTGCTCGATGAGACCGACTCCGGCCTCGACATCGATGCGCTCCGCACCGTTTCAGAAGGCGTGAACGCGCTGATGAACCCCGAGATGGGCCTGCTCCTGATTACGCACTACCAGCGGCTGCTGAACTACATCAAGCCGCAATTCGTCCACGTCCTGGTGGAGGGCCGCATCGTGAAATCGGGTGGCCCCGAACTGGCCGAGCACCTCGAAGCCGCGGGCTACGACGAATTCGAAGCCGCTGCCGCGGCCACTGCCTGAGGAGGCAACCTATGACCACAGCACCAGAGCTGATCAATAGCGAAAGCTACGAAAAGAAGTGGGGCTTCCACGACACCGAGGCCGCGTTCTTCAAGTCGAATCGCGGCCTCACGCCGGAAGTGGTGAACACCATTTCCGACATGAAGAACGAACCGCAGTGGATGCGCGAGTACCGCCTGAAGGCGCTCGAACTCTTCAACGAGAAGGAAGACCCTGCATGGGGCAGCGAACTCCTGAAGGAGATCGAGTTCGACAATATCCACTACTTCGTTCGCGCCACGGACCGCGATGAGCGCTCGTGGGAGGACGTGCCGGAGTACATCCGCAAGACCTTCGACAAGCTCGGGATTCCCGAGGCTGAAAAGAAGTTCCTCGCGGGCGTCGGCGCGCAGTACGACTCGGAAGTCGTCTACCACAACATCCGCGAAGACCTCGAGAAGCTCGGCGTCATCTTCCTCGGCACCGACCAGGGGCTACGCGAGCACGAAGACATCTTCAAGGAGTACTTCGGGACCATCGTCCCGGCCGGGGACAACCGCTACGCCGCGCTGAACAGCGCTGTCTGGAGCGGTGGGTCGTTCATCTACGTGCCGAAGGGCGTGAAGGTGGACATCCCGCTGCAGGCCTACTTCCGGATTAATACCGAGAACATGGGCCAGTTCGAACGGACGCTCATCATCGCCGACGAGGGCAGCCAGATTCACTATGTGGAAGGCTGCACCGCGCCGGTGTACTCGAGCGATTCGCTCCACAGCGCGGTCGTCGAGATCGTGGTGAAGAAGAACGCGCGCGTTCGCTATACGACCATCCAGAACTGGTCGAACAACGTCTACAACCTGGTGACCAAGCGTGCGGCCGCCTATGAGAACGCCGTGATGGAATGGGTCGATGGCAACCTCGGCTCGAAGCTCACGACGAAGTTCCCGAGCGTGTACCTGATGGAGCCGGGAGCGCACGGCGAGATTCTCTCGCTGGCGTTCGCGGGCGAGGGCCAGCACCAGGATGCCGGCGGCAAGATTATCCATGCCGCATCGAACACGACTTCGACCATCATCTCCAAGTCACTGAGCAAGGACGGCGGGCGCACAAGCTACCGCGGCCTGCTGAAGGTGTACGAGGACTGCGAGAACGTGAAATCCAACGTCCGCTGCGATGCGCTCCTCATCGACGAGGATTCCCGCTCGGACACGTACCCGACCATGGAGATCGACGCCTCCGACGTGCACATCCAGCACGAGGCCTACGTCTCCAAGCTCGGCGAGGACCAGCTCTTCTACCTGATGAGCCGCGGTATGACCGAGGAAGACGCCGCCAAGATGATCGTCAACGGCTTCGTTGAGCCGATCGTGAAGGAACTTCCGATGGAGTACGCAGTCGAGCTCAACCGGCTCATCGAACTGCAAATGGAAGGCGCCATCGGCTAAAGCCGAGGACCCGTTGTTCGAAGTTCGCGCGGGAGTCGGGAGGTGACTCCGTCACCCGCTGTGACCCTGGCTGAACGGAAAACGAGGAATCTATGACTTCAGTCCAATCCGAAACCGTGGCGGCGATGAGTGCCGCGCTCGGAAACACGGTGGCCGATGCGCCGTGGATGGCGGCACTGCGCCAGAACGCCGCGACAGCGGCCGACCGGCTGGCGATGCCAGACTCCCGGCGCGAGCGCCCGTGGAAGTACCTCGATGTGAGTAATCTGCGCCCGGAGAGCTTCGGCACCTCCGGCGCCGAGCGAATCGACATCACCGCCGATGCATCGCAGGCGACGGTCGTCGAGTTCAAGGCTGCGACCGGCGAAACCGCCTCTGCAATCGAAAAGAATCTCTCAAGTGCCGTGCTCCCGGGCATCAGCCGGCTGACCGCGCTGCACTATGCGCTGCTTCGTGGCGGCGTGGTCGCCCATGTCCCGGCGAACTCCGAAGTGGCCGAACCAGTGCGCATCAGGCGGAGCTATTCGGGTTCGCAGTTCGCGGCGCCGCATACGCTCATCGTCACGGGCGCCAACAGCCGCGTGACGATCGTGCAGGAGTACTTCTCCGGCGACGACGAGATGGTCGCGACTCCGGTCGTGGAGATCATCCCGGGCCCCGGCTCGCAGGTGCGCCTGTATTCGATTCACCGCTGGGGAGCGAAGACACAGGTCTTCGAAAGCCAGCGATACCTTGCCGAAGCAGACGCGGCCGAGCTTCAGAGCCTGAACATCGTCCTTGGCGGCCAGGTGGTGAAGTCGCACCTCGAGTCGTCGCTGATTGGGCGGGGGTCGGCGAGTGAAATGCTGGGGCTTTGCTACGGGAAAGGCCGCAGCCACGCGGACATGTACACGGTGCAGGATCACATCGGCCCCGACACGCGCAGCGACCTGCTCGTGAAGTCGGCACTGACGGAATCGGCGCGCGCCGTTTATTACGGCCTCACGCGCGTTGGGCTCGGCGCGAAGAATGCCGACGCCAACCAGGAAAACCGGAACCTGCTGCTGAGCAAGACCGCGAAGGCGGATAGCGACCCGGTGCTCGAAATCCTCACGAACGATGTGATTCGGGTGAGCCACGGAGCGACCGCCGGGCCGGTGGACCAGGAGCAGCTGTTCTACATGCAGGCGCGCGGCATCCCGTACGCCGAGGCTGAATCGATGCTGGTGACCGCCTTCCTGGAAGACGTGCTCGGGCGCGTGCCGGACGAGACGCTTCGCCAAGAACTCACCGATCTCCTGGAAGAGGCCCTCGACTGATGGCCTGGGTCAAAGTCGGCAAGGCGAACGATATCGACGTGGGCATGGCCCGCGTGGTGGAAGCGGACGGGCGGCAGATCGCGCTCTGCAACACCGGCGAGGGCTTCCATGCCATCGACGACATTTGCAGCCACGACGGCGGCCCGCTCGACCAGGGCCGGCTCGATGGCAACCGGATTGAATGCCCAAGGCATGGCGCGCAGTTCGATGTCCGCAGCGGGCGGGCGCTGACGCTTCCGGCGGTCCGGCCAATCAAGAGCTATCCCACGCGGGTCGAGGATGGCGACATCGAAATCGAAGTTTAGCCCGATGACAAGTGTCACAGGCCTGGAAGAGGTCGGTGACGGAATGCTGGCCGAAGGTGGGCCAATGTTGGACGTAGCACGAATCCGAACCGACTTTCCGATCCTCCGTCAGGAGGTAAACGGGCATCCGCTGGTATACCTGGACAACGCCGCGACCACCCAGAAGCCGCGGCAGGTGATCGACGCGCTTGTGCGTTATTACGAGACGAACAACGCCAACATCCATCGCGGGATCCATACGCTGGCCCAGCGGGCCACCGACGAATACGAGGGCACCAGGGGCAAGGTCGCCCGGTTCATCGGCGCGAACAACTCTCAAGACATCGTTTTTACGCGAAACGCGACCGAGGCAATCAACCTTGTGGCTCACGCATGGGGCGATCGGTTCATCGGTGAAGGCGACGAAATCGTGCTCAGTATCATGGAGCACCATTCGAACATCGTGCCGTGGCAACTGCTGGCGCAGCGAAAGGGAGCGCGCGTTCGCTTCGTGGGACTCACGCAGGAAGGACATCTCGACCTCGACTCGCTTCGTTCTGTCGTAGGGCCGCGAACGAAACTCGTGAGTCTCGTTCACATGTCGAACGTTCTCGGCACGATCAATCCAGTAACTGAGATTTCGGAGATTGCACACGCGGCGGGGGCGTTGTTCCTGCTCGATGGGGCGCAGAGTGTCCCGCACCTGCCGTTCGACGTCATGACGACGGGCGCGGACTTCGTGGCGTTCTCCTCGCACAAGATGCTGGGCCCGACTGGCGTCGGCGTGCTCTGGGCGCGTGACGGCCTCCTGGCTGAGATGGTACCGTTCATGGGTGGCGGGGACATGATCGCCACCGTCCGCGAAGAGGGCTCGACCTGGGCCGAGGGGCCGCACAAGTTCGAGGCGGGGACACCGAATATCGCGGACGTGATTGCCTTCGGCGCTGCGATTGATTACCTGGACGCACTTTCGATGGCGGCAGTGCGTGAGCACGAAGTGGAACTCACCTACCTGGCGATGGAGCGCCTTGGCGCCGTCCCGGGCCTTGATATCCACGGGCCACGCGATGCCCGGGCTCGCGGTGGCGTGGTGAGCTTCGCCGTGGCCGGCGTCCATCCCCACGACATGGCCACCGTGGCGGATTCCCATGGTGTCGCTATCCGGGCGGGACATCACTGCGCCCAACTCTTGATGAGGCACCTGGAAGTGCCCGCGACGAGCCGCGCGAGCTTCGCCGTTTATAACGAGCCGGGGGAAATCGAGGCGCTAATCGAGTCTATCGAGCACGCGCAAAGGGTGTTCGCGTGACTCCCGACTCGCTCGACAGCCTGTATCGAGAACTTATCCTCGACCACTACAAGCGCCCTCGAAATCACGGTGCGATCCCCTCCGCCACGGTCCATGTCGAAGGCGTCAACCCCGTGTGCGGTGATGAGATTCACCTCGATCTCGGCGTCGAAAACGATGTGATCGAGGAAATCGGATTCTGGGGCGGCGGCTGTTCGATCAGCCAGGCGAGCGCATCGATGATGACGGACCGGCTCAAGGGCCGATCCACGGACGAAGCGAAGCGGATTCTGAGCGAGGTGAGGGCAATGCTGGTTGACGGCGCGCCGCCTTGCCGGGAACTCGGCGATCTCGAAGCGCTCGAAGGCGTGGCGAAGCTGCCCGTCCGCGTGAAGTGCGCGCTGTTATGCTGGAACGTACTCGACCAAGGCCTGCAAGAGGCCGCCACCAACGCCTGAGGAGGCATTTCGTGACCGAAACAACAACCCAGACCGCCCCGACTCATGACGAGATGATGGCGAAACTTGCCGAAGTCAACGATCCGGAGATCAATCTCAGCATCGTGGAACTCGGGCTCGTTTACGGCGTGGAGTTCGATAACGGCGATGTGCTAGTGACGATGACGCTCACGAGCCCCGGCTGCCCTCTCGGACCGATCATCCGCGGTGAAGCGTACGCCAAGCTGCGCGAATTGCCGGGCGTGAAAGACGTCGATGTTCAGATCGTCTGGAATCCGCCCTGGGACCCGCGCACAATGGCCAGCGAAGACGTGAAGATGCAGCTTGGGATCTGGTAGGACTCGATGAATCTCGGAAGCGGCATTGCGGTTGGCCTGTGCATCGGGGTAGCGATTGGCGTGGCGATGGATAACGTCGGCGCCGGCATTGGTGTAGGAATTGCGCTCGGTACCGCCATAGGCGTGGCCGCGGATAGGCGCCACTAAAGCGGCAGGAACGGCAAGAAGGTTCGAGCGAGGATCATCGCGGCGGTAATCCAGTCCGCGGGAGCGTCGTCCTGTGCGGTTTCGTCCACGGTGGACATCGCGAGGCTCTGGGGCTCCTCGAGGTTGTAGACCTTCGCGATTTCGCCGGTATCGAACCAGGTGCCGCGGCAGGGGCGGCACTGGTCGAGGTAGATGCCGCGTTCCTTGAAGCGCTCCATCGACTGCGAGCAGTTCGGGCAGTTCAGTACCGCCGGAGACTTTCCGCACTTCGCGCAGACATTGTCGGGCTTCAGGTGGCCCATGCACTCCTTGCACCGGCGCGGCGCAGGCACGGCGCGAAGTGCTGGATGGTCGAAGCCGGGGTCGGAGACGCCGCGGGTGAGGGCGTCTCCCACGGCCCAGAAGCCGTAGCACGCTTTGCAGTAGAGGAAGGGGTCCATCGAGAGCAGTTCGTGACGCGGGAATTGCTCCATGGGTGGGTGGTTGGCGCAGGCGGGACAGGCTGGAAGCGCAGGCGTCGACGCCTTGATTTCATCGGCCTGCGCTCGCAGTTCCTTGAAGATCGTGTCGCTATCGCGTTCCCAGTTGCCGCGCTGCGCGCGCGAGCGTGCCGCGGCCAGCCATTCTTCATCCGTGGAGATGGTCATAGTTAAAGAATCGGCGGGAGCAGGCGAAGCCATGAGTGCTGTCTTCGGCCCCCTCGGCTGTCGATAGTGAATGTATGACTCAGGAGCGGCCGGAGTTCTCACGTCCCGGATTGACCCCATCCGAAGAGATGATGCTCGGGTGGATTCGCGATGGCCTCGTCGATGCAGAAATCGCCGTCCGTCTCGGGATTTCGAACCACGAAGTGAAGGAACGCATCGAGCGGCTGACATCGCGGCTGGGTGTACGCAACCGCGATGGACTGCGAAATGGTGCATCATCCAGTGCCCCGGAGCCTGTCGACAACGACGAAGATGCGACCGAGCCCGAGCCCGCGCGCAATGGCTGGAGGCTGCTGGCGAGCCCGTTGGTTCTCCCGCTGATCACGGTAGGGGTTGTCGGGGCGGCATTTGTTGTGTGGGCACATAGACATTCAACCGACGAAGAAGTGGCGCAGGGCGACACGGTGTTGCGCCAGCTCGAAGCGAACCCGGATCTGCTCGATGCCCTGTTCGAGTCGAACGGGCCTATCAGGGTCCGAAACGCACCAACAACGGAGATTCGGAACGGCAACGAAGTCTTTAGCCTCGGATGGTTGTTCGACGTCCCGAGCAGCCGGACCGGCGCTGATATCGAATCTGCGTCGATGGACGGTAACCGGGCCCGAATCACCCTCGCCGGGGCGGGCATCTTTAACATCTTCAGCCACGGACTTTTCTGGCGGCCACAGAACGCGACTTCGCCCAATGGGACATTTGTGGAAATCCTTGGCGGGAAACGGGTGAAGCTCCATCTCGAAGCCGCGGACGAGAGCACGAAGTTTCTTTATGGCGACCTGGGCGGCCTGTTCATCGTCAGCGAAGACTCCGGACTACCAACGATCCTTGTCTGGGTCGATGGCCGGGACATTGAAGTCACTTCCAATGGCGAATTCTACATAAGCGCCGACTAGTCTTCGATTCAGACCGCACCGTTCCCTGCGCCGAATCTGATTGTCTGTAGACTGGCAGTAATGAGTTGCGAGGACGACACCGCCGAGCTGTTGCGTCGCGCCGGACACAAGATGACGCCTCAGCGAGTGCTGATTTTGCGCGCGTTGCGCCATGCCGGCGGACACATGAGCGCGGCCCAGATCGCCGACCAGGTGCGGGGCGATTTCCCGGTGGTGGACGTCAGCACGGTATACCGCACGCTTGATGTGCTGAAGCGGATGCGCCTGGTGACTTCGACCGATATGGGCGCCGGCGACGTGGTCTTCGAGTGGGCGCCGGAAGAGACGCACCACCACCTCATCTGCTCAAGCTGCGGCCACGTCGAGGAGATCGGGCACGGCTACCTGGTAGGGCTGGAGGCAGGTGTTCGCAAGGACTTTGGCTTCGAGCCCGATCTGCACCACTTCGCGATTTTCGGGCTGTGCCGCGAATGCCAGATGGCGGGGAGCGCCGATGGCGACGCGCCGTGAGCTGATTCGCGCCCTCGAGGAGGCTGTCGGAGCGGAGAACGTGCTCTGGCGCCCGGAGGACCTCGCGGTCTACGAATTCGATGGCACCATCGAGAAGTCGATGCCGCATGCGGTGGTTTTCCCGGATGGCGCTGAAGAGGTCGCAGCGGCGGTGCGCGTGTGCAACAGGTTCGGCGTGCCGATCACGCCCCGCGGCGCGGGCACCGGACTGAGCGGCGGCAGCGTTCCCGCGAAACGCGGGGTAGTCATCGCCACCGCCCGGATGCGACGGATCCTGGAGATCGACGCGGAAAACCGGCTGGCCGTAGTGGAACCCGGCGTGCCGAACCTGGAGCTTTCGAAGGCGGCCGCGACGTTCGGGCTGTTCTACGCGCCAGATCCGAGCTCACAGCAGGCCTGCACGATTGGTGGAAACGTGGCCGAGAATGCGGGTGGCCCGCACTGCCTCGCGCTCGGCGTCACGCAGAATCATGTGAACGGCATCGAGGTGGTCACTGCGGACGGCGAGATTACGTGGCTCGGCGGGAGGGTCGCGGAATCGTTCGGCTATGACCTGCGGGGCGCGTTCATAGGCAG
Source organism: Dehalococcoidia bacterium (assembly GCA_050247055.1). Classification (GTDB taxonomy): domain Bacteria; phylum Chloroflexota; class Dehalococcoidia; order Tepidiformales; family Tepidiformaceae; genus Amarobacter. The sequence continues at coordinate 630,400 of JBFWUX010000002.1, read as the reverse complement.
CGAGGGGACGCTGGGCATCGCCACCAAAATCGTGGTGCGGCTGGTGCCGCTGCCTGCAAGCACGATAACTCTGCTCGCCATCTTCGATACCGTGCAGCAGGCGAGCGAGACGGTTTCGACCATCATCTCGGCGGGGATGATCCCGGCGGCCATGGAGATGATGGACCAGCTGACTTTGCAGGCGGCCGAGGCCGGTCTCCAGTGTGGCTATCCGCCGGACGCGGGCGCCGTGCTTCTCGTCGAGCTCGATGGACTCCCGGAGGTCATCGATTCGCAGGCGGTCACAGTGCGCGCCGAATGCCTCGAACGTGGCGCTTCGGAGGTGCGCCTGGCGAGCACGCAGAAGGAACGCGAGATGCTGTGGAAAGGCCGCAAGGGCGCGATCCCAGCGCTCGGACGGCTCGCGCCGAACTACTACATCCTCGATGGCGTTGTGCCCCGCTCGAAGCTGGTCGAGGTGATGGGCACGGTGCACGAGGTATCGGAGCGGTACGACATCCCAATCGCGAACGTGTTCCACGCCGGCGATGGCAACCTGCACCCGCTCGTCTTGTTCGATGAGCGGGTGCCGAACGCGACCGCACGAGTGCTGGAAGCTGGCGGCGAAATCATGAAGGCCTGCGTCGACGCCGGCGGCGCCCTCAGCGGCGAGCACGGCATCGGCGCCGAGAAGCGGATGTTCATGCCCTGGCTCTACAACGAGACCGATGTCGAAAACATGGAGCGGCTGCGAACGGTTTTCGGCAACGCGGGACAGTTCAACCCGTGCAAGCTGCTGCCCACCGGCACCGGCTGCGGAGAGATGGCTCACCAGGCCGCGGCCGTGCGCGCGGCGGGACCCGATGCGTATGTCTGAGGCCGTGACGGGGACCACCGAACTTGTCGCGGGCCGCGAAGCGGAAGCGGTTGAGGTTCCTGGGAACCTCGAGGAGCTGCGCGCGCTGGTCCGCGCGCGGGACAACCGGACACTGGTCATCCGGGGCGGCGGGACGAACATGCAGCTCGGCAACGCGCCAGAGGGACGGTTCGCGGTCGTGGATGTGCGCGAATCGTTACGCGGCGAAGTCGAACATGCGAGGGAGGACCTCACGGCGGTTGTGCCCGCCGGAGTGACGCTCGGTGAATTGAACCAACAGCTGGACGCGAATGGCGGCCAGTTCCTACCGATTGATCCCGGGCGCGCTGACGAGGCAACGCTTGGTGGGGCGCTGGCGGTCGGGTCGGGTGGCCCGCTGCGGACGCGATATGGTCTGCCGCGCGAGCTTGTGCTCGGCGTGACGATCCTCCGCGCCGACGGCGAACTGGTGAAAGCCGGCGGTCGCGTGGTGAAGAACGTGACCGGATACGACCTGATGCGCGCTTCGTGTGGGTCGCTGGGGACGCTGGGCCTCTTCGTTTCGGTGGCGGTGCGTGTGCTGCCGAGACCGCAGACATTCGATTTCTCGGTGAGGGTCGCGTCGCTCGAGAGCGCTACCGCGGCGGTCGCTGCGCTGTTGAAAGCTGACGTGCGCCCGGAAATCGCCGATGCCATGGGCGAAGGTGGCGAGTGGCGGTTGTTCTTGCGGCTGACGGAGCCTTCGGTCGACGTGGCGAAACGCGTGCTCGCCGGACGTGAGATGGATTCGGCGGAGGCATCCAAATACCTGCGGCTGCGCGACGCCGGCGCAACGCCCACGGACCGCGTGGCGGTGAGGGTCGCGGGACTCCCGGGCCAGGTCCCTTCGGTTGAGGCGGCCCTGCGAGCCCTCCGGCCTCCGCTGGTGGTGGCGCGACCGGCAGTTGGCACGGTTTTGGCATCGTGGGACCGCGTTTCGGCGCCGAGTTCGCGCGAACTGGACTCTGTGGCCGCGAAGATCCGCCGTGAGCTTCGACCGGTTGGCGGTTCACTCGTAGTCGAACGGATGCCCGACTCGTTCCGGGGAGTTGTCGACACGTGGGGCGACCCTCCGGATTCGTTTGGCCTCATGAAGAAGATGAAGGCTGCCTACGACCCGGACGGACGGCTGAATCGCGGGAGGTTCGTCGGTGGCATCTGATAAGCCGCTGTGGCCGCTGCTTTCGGAAGCGCCGACCGACGAGGACCTCGGTCGTTGCGTCCACTGCGGGCTGTGCGTGAACGCCTGCCCGACGTACCTCATCACCGGTCTCGAGGTGGAATCGCCGCGGGGCCGCATCCACATGGCGAAGCTGATCTCGGATGGCCGGAGCGAACTGACTACGTCAATCCAGAACCACTGGGAACTGTGCCTGCAGTGCCGGGCGTGCGAGGCCGTCTGCCCGAGCGGCGTGCCGTACGGGCGCATCCAGGAACACGCGCGAGCTCAGCTCGATGCGGCCGCGCCGAGCGGGAAGGGCGGACGCCGCTGGCGGCGATTCATGCTGCGCAACGTTGTCGCGCGGCCGCGGGTGCTGGCTCTCGCGGTGGCGCCGGCGCGCTGGTATGCGAACAGCCGAATGCGATGGCTCGCCCGCAGAGTCCTACCGCGAAGGTTGCGGGCGATGGAGTCGCAGCTACCGCGAGGGCTCGAACGTCCGTTCCGCCCGGGTGACGCAACGGCAGAAGAGTCTGCGGGCGTGTTGTTCACCGGGTGCATAATGGGCGAATTGTTCGGCGGTGTTCACCGGGCGACCGAGCGCGTCTACGCTCGGGCGAGGATGCCGCTGACGGCTGCGGAAGGCCAGGGATGTTGCGGGGCGCTCCACGCCCACGACGGCGACCTGGAGTTCGCGCGCAAGTTGGCGCGGAAGAACATCGCCGCGCTTGAGAAGACGAGCGGTCCAATCGTCGTGAACTCCGCCGGGTGCGGCGCGGCGATGAAGGAGTACGGCGACCTGCTGGCGAAGGATGACCGCTGGGCCGACCGCGCGTCGGCTTTTTCGGCACGGGTGAAGGACGCGTCGGAGTTGCTGAACGACCTCCCGGGGGGATCGTTCCCGGAACGGGTCACGTACCAGGACGCCTGCCACCTCGCGCACGCCCAGCGCATCAAGGATGGGCCACGCGACTTGCTGCGAGGGCTCGCCGGCATCGAGATGGTGGAGACGAACGGCGCGGACGTATGCTGTGGCGCGGCCGGAATCTATTCGCTGGTGCAGCCGGAAATGTCGGGGAAGTTGCGGACGCGCAAAGCCGAGCAGTTCGCTGCGGCGAAACCTGAAGTGATCGTTACGGCGAACCCGGGCTGTCACCTTCAGTACCAGGCGGCGGTGGCCGAAGCCGGCATCGAGGCGCGGGTGATGCACCTGATGGAAGTGCTGGACGAGGCAACGCCCTAGGTAGCCCTCACCCCTGCCCCGCTCCCGCTGCGGGAGAGGGGCTCCTTGCCCGCGGAGATTTGTTGCTGAACTGGGGCTTGCGGGTACTAGGCCAACACGTGGCGCTGGTAATCGAGGTGCTGGTTCCAGAAAGGGCTGGGATAGGCGCCGGCGGCGGTTGGGCGGCGGAAGACCGAGGCGAATTGTTGCTCCCAGGGGATCACGCCGAAGTAGCTTGAGTCCGTGATGGCGAGGAGGTCAGGTTGGCCCGCGGTCGATATCCCGGCCCCACCCGTGGTGCGCTGTGTAGATGAGCCCGTGCCGTACGTGTGCGCCACGTATCGGCTGGCTGAGGGCGAAGCGAGCGGCGCACCCCAACCGAACCAGAAATTTGCGCGACCATTCCCGTAATAGCCCTCTAATACTCGCTTGCTGATTGTTGTGTAGGTTTCGACTGCCGGCACAAATTGATGTCCAAGCGCCTGGTTTAGCATGTCGACCACGATCGAACTGGCGCTGTAGAGGGGATCGAAGACGCTCGGGAAGTCGATCGTGATGAAACCGAGGCTGGGTCCGCCTGCCGCCTCCCACATCTGCCTAAGTTCTGGCGATGGGGTGCCATCGCCCTCGATCCGGGCGTAGCCGGCAACGAACTTGAGGCGCGTGGCTGAGATGCCTGCGTCTGGCTCGGACGCGAGCGCCGGAGCAATTGGTGGGGCCATCACGGCACGGTCGCCGAACAATCGACGCGCCAGTTCCGGGCGATTCAGGGTGGCGCTGATGAGCGTCACAATCCTGGGATCGTTCCACGGTGGGGCGCCAACGTACATCGAGCTCATCACGATTTCGCGCTCGTATCGGTGCATTTCGGTCACGCGATCGAGCTGAATTGAACGAGGTGAAGTCTCTTCGCCCGGGCCGTGGTACTCGAACGAAGGGAACGCCTTGGCGATCGCCTCAGCGTCGCGCCGGTCGCGGACGAGGACTTCGTCCAGAGAGCCGTCGATGAAGTGCTGGGCTGCCGCCCGGCTCGGTTCGGTGACATGGAGTTCGTCGAGGTAAGGCTGGCGGTGACCGTCGCGGAAGGCGGTGAACTTCGCGCCGTCGTCGGACCAGTCAAAGGTCCATGGGCCAGTGCCGACGACGTGGTCGGAGTCAAGCTTCGACCAGTTCACGGAGAACTCGGCGACGGCTTCCGGCGCCTGGATGAGCGCGTATTCGCCCGCGAGCGTCCCGAGGATTTCCGGGTCGGGTGCGTTCAGCCGGAAACGGACGGTGCCGGCTTCGGGCGAATCGACGGCGGCGATGGTGGCGTAGTCGTCATAACGCTGAGCGAGCGGTGCTTTGCCGCCGGCCGCCAGTTCGAGCGAGCGCCGAAAGTGCGAGACGACATCGTCTGCGGTGAGGGCACGCCCGTTCAGCGGCGGGCGATTTTGCCAGCGGGCGGCCGGGTCGAGGTGAAACAGGACGGTCTGGTCGTCGGGCTGTTCCCAGCCAGTGGCGAGATCGCCTTTCAAGGTGAGCAGTTCCGTCATGTCCCAGTTCAGAAGGCGAGAGTGAGTGCGGCCGAGGACTTCGTTGAGGGCTGTCGAGCCGCTGAGCTGGGCGTCGAAGGTATCGATGTTGAAGCTGGTTGCTGAGGTGATCCTTGCGATGCCGCCGCGGGAGATGGGTGTCGCGGAGGGCGTGGGCGTGGAGGAGGGTGACGGACTAGAGGATGGCGTCGTGGGTGCGGTTTGCGGATTGGAACCTTTGCCACGGGTGGCGACGACGGCAGCAGTGCCACCCGCTACAGCGACCACGGTGGCACCACCGGCGCCCGCGAGGAGGGAGCGGCGCGCGATGCGGCGGCTCATTGAACCGCGACTGGCCCGTGGGAGTGTGATTCCGGCTCAAGCAGCCCTGCGTCAGGACTGAGGCAGCACTCCATGGCTTCGTGGAGTGCGGGTGTTTCGGGCTGAAGGGTGACGTGTCCTATGCCGAAGCGTTCGCGGAAGAGGGTGGCGAGGTCCGTGAGGATGTGTTCGGTGCAGGTGACATCCGCGAGTTCGACGTGAGCGCTGAGGGCGGGGAAGTCCGGCGCTATCGACCAGACGTGGACATCGTGGAGGGCGATGACGCCTTCGACGTCCATCGCGGCGGATTCTACTGAGACCGGATCGACGCCTGAGGGGGCGCTTTCGAGGAGGATGTCCGCAGATTGCTTGAGGAGCGACCACGCGCGCGGGACAACCATCGCGGCGATAGCGAGGCCGACGATGGCGTCGGTCCCGGCCCACCCGCCGGCGGCGATGATGATCGCGGAGACGACAACGGCGACGGAACCTATGGCATCGACCGAGGCTTCGAGGGAGGCGGCCCTCAGGTTCAGGTTGCCGGATTCGGGATTGTGCAGCAGGCGTACGACCAACAGGTTCACGGCAAGACCGGCGAGACCGACGGCGATGACCGGGCCGGTTTCGATATCTGGCGTGTTCCGCAGGTGGCCAATGGATTGCACGGCGATGTACCCGGCGATCAGGCCCAGCAAGACGACATGAATCGGGACGACCAGGACTTCGAAGCGGGCGTGACCGTAAGTGTGACGGCCACCGGCGGGGCGCCGGGCGAGCGTTGCAGCGCCGAGCGCGAGGATGAGGCCGGCCGAATCGGCAAGCATGTGGCCGGCATCGGAAACGAGCGCGAGGGAGTTTGTGAGGAAGCCGGCGACGGCCTCGATGACGACGAAGGCGAGTGTCAGGCAGAGGCCTGCGATCAGCGCTTTGCGAACCTGGTTTGGGTGTGCGTGCACCATTCCATGCTATCAGAGAGCCCCGGTGCTACAGTTCAGAGAGGGGCAGCACTCCAGTTGCCCCGAGTGAGGTAAACGGCCCTGCCGGGTGAACTAGCCGGCCTCACGGCCGCGATAGCTGAATCAATCCAGCCCCAACTGGCGTTCGGGGAGGGTTCACTGCGCCTTGGATTACCCGAGTCCGGGCGAGCCCCGGTGGCTGCGGCGCTCGCGACGATGCACGCGGGACCGGTGCTGGTAGTAGTGCCGACACCTGCGAAATCGCATGCGCTGTTCGAGGAAGTGGCGCTGTTCGTCGCGGGCATGCCGTTCGCGCGCCTGCCCGAACGGGAGGCCCTGCCCTACGAGTTCGTCCGTGACGACCCGGGGCTGGCGGTCGAACGGACGCATGCGCTTAGCCTGCTGCGGGGTGAGTCAGCGGCGCTGGTGGTTGCGTCGTGGTCGGCGCTTTCGGAACATTGCGCCGATCCGGAGGTCGAAGCGGAAGGGCTGACGCTGACGGCGGGTGAGGCACGCAACCCGGGCACGCTGATGGCCTCTCTCGAACACTCCGGGTATGCGATCGAGCCGCTGGCCGATGCGCCGGGCACGGCCTCGCGGCGAGGCGGCATCGTTGACGTCTTCCCGGCGAACGCCGAGCGGCCATTCCGGATCGAGTTCTTCGGTGACGAAATCGAGAGCATTCGGGAGCTGGACTTTGCCACCCAACGGAGCGTGGGCCGTCGAGACGAGATCCACATTCCACCGGCAGCCACCAGCAGTAGCGAAGCACGTGCCGCGGCAGAGGACTTGCTCGGAGCGCTCGAAGCAAACGGCGACCAGGCGGAGGTGGTGATCGAGCAGCTTGAGCTGATCTCGGGAGGCAACCGCAGCCCGTTTTCGGCCTTCTTCGAACCTTTGTTGTATGCGGGCACCGCGGTCGAACACCTTTACCGGGGCGCGCTCGTGGTCTTCGACGAACCCGCGGAGGGCGAGACCTCGCTCGCCACGGTGGTCGACCACGAGGAGCGAACTCGCCAGGAGCTGGAAGGGCGTGGACTGATTCCATCGGGGCTGCCGGCGTTGCGCGTGGATGCAGAGGCGCTGCAGTCCAAGCTCGACGGGTTCCGGACGATCGAGCTGCAGCGATTCGGCACGGAAGAGCTCGGCGCGCGTCGGCTACCGATGACCGCCACGCCGAGCTTCGGCGGGAAGCTTCGGCCGCTTGCACAACAGGCCGGCATTTGGGCCAAGCAAGGCCGGGCTGTGGCGATCGTTTCGCAGCAGGCGTTGCGGCTGGCCGAACTCCTCGACGAGGAAGGGATTCGCGCGACGCCGTTGCGGCGCATGGCCGAGCCACCCGCCTCGGGAGAGATCCAGTTGCTTCCTGCAGCGCTTGCGGGCGGCTTTACGCTCGACGAGGCGCTGACTGTTATCTCCGATTCGGAGGTCTTCGGATTCCGGAAGCGCCGGCGCCCGAGCCGGAATCGGACGGCGATCCGGGCGGACCTGGTTTCCACGCTGGAAATTGGCGATTACCTGGTCCACGCCGATCACGGGATCGCGCGCTACAACGGCCTGATCCGGCGTTCTGTTGATGGCGTGGAGCGAGAGTACCTCGAACTCCAGTATGCCGAGCGCGACCGGCTGTATGTCCCGGCCGACCAGCTTGAGTCGGTCTCGCGGTACGTTGGGCCGACTGACCATCCGCCTTCATTGACGAAGCTGGGCTCGCAGGAGTGGGTGCGAGCGAAGCGGCGGGTGAAACAGGCGGTGGTCGAGCTCGCCCAGGAGTTGCTTGAACTGTATGCCAAGCGCGAAATGGCGCGCGGACATGCCTTCGCTCCGGACAACGCCTGGCAGATGGAAATGGAGGCGGCCTTCCCGTTCGTGGAAACGCAGGACCAGCTCGATGCAATCGCCGAGGTGAAGTCCGACATGGAAAACGTGAAGCCGATGGACCGCCTCATTTGCGGCGACGTGGGCTACGGGAAGACCGAAGTCGCGGTCCGGGCGGCGTTCAAGGCGGTGACCGATGGCAAGCAGGTGGCCGTCCTGGTGCCGACGACGGTGCTCGCCGAACAACATGGGGCGACCTTCCGGGAGCGCGTCGCCGGGTTCCCGGTGCGGGTCGAGGTGCTCTCACGCTTCCGGACCGACCAGCAGCAGAGGGAGATCGTCGCCGGGATCGCTTCGGGCGAGGTGGATATCGCAATCGGCACGCACCGGCTGGTGCAGAAGGACGTGGAATTCAAAGACCTCGGGCTGGTCGTCATCGATGAGGAGCAGCGGTTCGGTGTGAGCCACAAGGAGCGCTTGAAGCAGATGCGCGCCGAGGTCGACAGCCTGGTGCTTTCGGCGACGCCGATTCCGCGGACGTTGCAGATGTCTCTAGTGGGTATCCGCGACATGAGCACGGTGATGACGCCGCCGGAAGAGCGCCAGCCCATTCGCACCTACGTCCTCCAGTGGGACGACGAACTGCTTCGCGAGGCCATCGACCGGGAAATGCAGCGCGGCGGGCAGGTGTACTTCGTCCACAACCGCGTCCACAACATCGAGCGCATCGTGACGCGGCTGCGGAATATCGTGCCCGAAGCGCGCATCACGGTCGGTCACGGCCAGATGCCGGAAGACCAGCTCGAGCGCGTGATGATGGAGTTCTCGGCGGGCGACCACGACATCCTGGTCTGCACCACGATCATCGAAAGCGGCCTCGACATTCCGAACGCGAACACGATCATCATCAACGATGCGAATCAGCTCGGACTGGCGCAGCTTTACCAGCTTCGCGGGCGCGTCGGGCGCTCGGCGAACCGGGCCTACGCCTATCTGCTCTACGACAAGGACCGGGCGATGAGTGAAAGCGCGCAAAAGCGGCTTGAGGCCATTTTCGAAGCGACAGAACTTGGAGCGGGATTCCAGATCGCCCTGCGCGACCTTGAGATTCGGGGCGCGGGCAACGTCCTCGGGAACGAACAAAGCGGCCACATCGCGGCGGTCGGCTTCGACATGTATTCGAAGCTTGTGGCCGAAGCGGTTTCGGCGCTGAAGAAGGCGGTCGCTCCCGATGCGCCAACTGGACCCGAGCCGCTGCCGCCTTCGCCGATGATCGACCTCCCGCTCAGCGCGCACATCCCGGAGTCGTACATCGCCGATATCCATGGCCGCCTGGCGGCCTACCAGAAGATCGCCGAGATCGAGTCCGCCGAAGGGGTGGCGGAGATGCAGGCGGAACTGGCGGACCGCTTTGGTCCGGTGCCGCGCTCGGTCGAGAACCTGCTTTACGTCGCGCTCGTTCGTTCGCTGGCGCGGCGGTCGAACGTCGAAAGCCTGAAGACCGACGAGATCATGTTCCACCTGCGCATCCGGCACGGCACTCCACCTGCGATGAAGTCTGCCGTGGAAGCGCTCAACCTGAAGAGTGTCATCGTCGGGCCGAACCAGGTGCGCATTGACCGCGTTGGGGCGGGCACGAACTGGATGCCGCTGCTGGCGCGGGTGTTGCGCGCGATGGCGGAGGGAGTGGAAAAAGGAAAGAAGAAAGAGGAACGGGTGGCAAGTGCTCTTTAGGCGCAGCCGGCGGCGGGGGCCACTGATGGTGGCGTCAGTCTTGCTGATGTTGGCGGGGATTGGATTCCTGGTGGCGGCATTTATCGAGCAAAGCGGCAAGCCGGAGGTAGTGACGCCGACGGACCCGTTCGACCTGCGGACACCGACTTCCGCGAATACGCCAACGTTCACGGCCACGCCCGTTCCGGATGCGCCTACACCCACTCCAACGCCGACGCCGTTCGACGGCAAGGTCGCGCGAATCATCGCGCCGACAATCGGTTTGGACCATGGGATTGAGGAGATCGGCGTTACCAATGGCCAGCTCGATGTGCCGGTAGACGGTGTGAACAAGGTGGGCTGGTATTCGATCTATGAACAGCCTGGTCACGGCAAGAACTCGCTGTTTGCCGCGCACATCAACTTCAACAGGCACGATGGCCCGTTCGCCCATCTCGCGGAGATTCATAAGTTGGAGCACATCTCCATCGTGATGGAAGGCGGCCCAACCTATGTGTATGAGGTCATCTTCTACCGGCGGTACGATCTGACGACGATTGCCATGGGCGAACTCATCGACGCGAACGATCGACCCCCGAACGAGGAGTGGATAACGCTGATCACCTGCGGCGGCGACTTCGTTCCCGACCCAGGTAGCGAATTCGGGCATTACCTGCAGCGGGACGTGGTGATCGCCCGGCGGATCGAGTGAGAACGATAGAATCGCGCCGATGAAACTCGGGTTGCAGATCTCGAACTTCACCTGGAAGGGGCGCGGGCCGAAGCTGGCCGAGAACCTGGCTGCGATTTCGCGGACAGCCGAGGACGTTGGCTACAGCTCCATCTGGGTGATGGACCACATCTACCAGATCCCGCCGATTGGTTCCGCGCATATGGAGATGCTCGAGGCGTACACGGCTCTTGGGTTCGTCGCGGCGAACACGAAGTCCGTTTCGGTCGGCACACTGGTCACGGGGGTGACCTACCGGAACCCGGTGTTCCTCTGCAAGCAGGTTTCGACGCTGGATGTGCTCTCCGGCGGGCGCGCGAGGCTCGGCATCGGGGCGGCATGGTTCGACCGCGAGCACAAGGCGATGGGCATCCCGTTCCCGCCAATCAAGGAGCGGTTCGAGCAACTGGAAGAGACTATCCAGATCTGCCTGCAGCTGTGGGGCAAGGACGACGGGAAGTTCGAAGGCAAGCACTTCAGGCTGAAGGAGACGCTGAATTCGCCGCAGTCGTTGCAGAAGCCGCACCCGCCCATCCTTATTGGCGGGCGTGGTGAGAAGAAGACGATCAAACTCGCCGCGAAATACGCTGGTGCCTACAACATCCACACCGATTCCCCGGAGGTAGCGCGGCACAAGTTCGAGGTGCTCCGCGAGCATTGCGATGCGCTCGGACGCGACTACGAGGCCATCGAGCGGACCGTGCTCATGCCGATGGACGTTGGGGACGACGGATCGAAGGCAGCGGAACTGGTCGAACAGATTGGGTTGATGGCTGAGGCGGGGGCGCAGTCCGCTTACGGCTACCTTCCGGGCCTCGATCGGCTCACGCCGCTTGAGGTGGTGGGACGAGATGTTTTGCCGCAGGTGCGGGACCTCTGATGGCTTTCCTCGAACAGGTGGCGCTCATCGTTGATGACTACGACGAGGCGATTCGATTCTTCGTCGATGCGCTGGGATTCGAACTGGTGGAGGACTCGCCTTCCCTCACGAATGATGGGCGGCCGAAACGCTGGGTGGTGGTACGGCCGCCTGGAGGCGAAACGAGCTTGCTGCTGGCGAAGGCCGATGGCGAACACCAGGGCAGGGCGGTCGGCGAGCAGTTTGCAGGGAGGGTGGGGATGTTCCTGCGGGTGGATGACTTCGCGAGCGAGTACGAGCGCATGCAACGCGCGGGCGTGGAGTTCGTGACGGAGCCGAGGAACGAACCTTATGGCCGCCTAGTGGTGTTTCGCGACATTATGGGCAACCGCTGGGACCTGCTCGGTCCCTCTGACGACGAACCGGAATACAAGGAGTAGCCGATGACCACCCCGAACATCCCGAACCTGCCCGGCATGGGCAACGCCCCGACGCTCCAGGCTCAACTGTCCACGGTGACCGACCGGGTATTGCTGTACTGCGACCGGGCAACCGAAGGACTCACGGTCGACCAGTTTTGCGACACGCGGGGCGGCATCACCAACAGCATTGGCTGGGATGTGTGGCACGTGGTCCGAACGATCGACAACATCATCCACTTCGTCTTCGAGCGACAGCAGCCGGTATGGCTCAAGCAGAACTTCCACGAGCGCTGGAACTTGCCGAAGGTGGACCAGGGCACCGGGCAGGACCCGGATGACGCCTACAGCATGCGCTTCCCGGAGCCGGCAGAGTTCATGGCCTACACGAAGGCCGTGCGCGAGGCGATCGTCCCGAAGATTGCCGGGATGAGCGACGCGTACCTGGCGGAGATCCAGACCATCCGGCCCTGGGGGCCGATTCCCCGGATGGAAGCGATCTTGCACGGCCTGATCGGGCATGGGAACGGGCACCTGGGGCGGGCCAGCTACGCGCGGACGCTCTTCGGGCTGCCGGGGTTGCCGTATTGAGAGGGAAAAGAGAAAAAGAGGAAAGCGCCGGCGATCGCGGTGCTGAAGGGGAGTTAGCTCGTCCGCTGTTTCGCATTGGCGGCCAGCTGTTCGAGAGCCACTTTCGTGCGAGGTTCGGCGCGGATGGCGCGCGCGACGCTGAAGGCGAAGATCGCGATCGCGGCCCAGGCGAGTACTCCGGCGGTCGCCATGGTGTGGCGGCCAGCCTCGTAGTTCAGCGAATCCCCGAGCAGGGCAACGCCGACCCGAAACACGAGCGCCGCGAGGAGTAGCCAGAAGGGCAGACGTTCGAGGAGGCGGGGAACGCCTGCCTCGGTGCGCTCGAGTGCGAAGAAGGGCGCCACCAGCCGGACCATCCCGAGGATGAGCATTGTGATTGTGCCGATGCCGAACAGGTGGCGAGCGGCATCGCGCTGATCGAAGGCGGCGAACGGTGCATCGCCGTCCTGGAAGAGGATGGCGATCCGGGCCCAGAGGAGGAACGCGCCGGCGAGCATCGCGGCGATGTTGGCGCCGATGAGGAAGCGGGCAGCCGAGCGCGCGCGGGGACGCAGCCGGCGGGCCTGGCCGTAGACCGAGCCTGCCACGGGCGGAAGCCAGAGCAGCGCCCCGCCGCTCAGGGCCAAACCGGCGCCCGCCAGGGTCAACGCATTCGAGTCGTCCCAGAGGGACAGAGCGAGCAACGCAACCCCCACGTTCAGGGCGATGCCAGGGATTGCAAGTTTCGCCAGAGTTGGAGTGCCTCGACCGTAGAAGACGGGGACGCTCCGACTCTGGACTCCCCAGATGAAGTTGCCGATCGGCCCGAGCATGACGATCCACAGGAGGATGTCGTTGTCGTGGTGCGAGACGAGGCCGGGAGTTGGGCCGCCCGAAGGGATGTTCGCGACGCTGAGGTAAGCCCAGATTGCCCACCAGGCGGTGCCCGCCCAGGCGAAGTAGCGCCAGGGGTCATGCGGTTTGCGGCCTCTCGCGAGGGTGTAGGCGAGAACCGCTGCCACGCCGAGCTGACCGGCGGCGGAACCCACTCCTATGAGCTCCGCGATCGTGTCTGCGCGGTCTCCGGAGGCCCATGTCTCGAATGCGATACGGAGGACTAGCGGGAAGACAAGAACCGCTAACAATGGAGCGGTGACGATTCGCGGGATAGGCCGGCGACCGGCGAAACGAGGTATCAAGCGGATGGCCATACCGGCGACGAAGAGCCCGGCCCAGCCCTGGAGCATGACCCACCCGTGCGCCTGGATCATCCAGGGGACGCGGTCGCCGCCATCGACAGCCCCTGTGCTGGCAAGCGGTACCCAGACGGCGAAGATCAGGCCGCCTCCGAGTGCGGACGCGAGTGCTGCCGCGATGTAGCCGAGGTACGACCGGTCTTCCTTCGCGCGCACTACCGAAGGCGCCGAAACCAGTGGGGGCTCGATCGGAATATCCGAACCATGGCTCACGTTGCCGAGCCTAGCGGAAAGCGGGACAGATGTCTGAAGGCGACAGAGGAGGGCGTCTAAGCGACGAAGAGCCTGACAATTTTTTCGAGTTCATCGAGTTCGAACGGTTTTGCCAGTACGCGGGCCACGCGGCGGGTACGCGGGTCGTCAGCGTCGAGGTTGCCTTCGCCGGTCATCAGGACGACGGGGGGAGTCTTGCCGACGTGGTTTTCGAGAGCGGTGACGACGCGCATGCCATCGCCGTCAGCGAGGTTGAGATCGAGGAGGACGAGATCGAACGCCGAGGTCTTGAGTTGCTCAACAGCTTCGGAAGCGCTTTGAACGCCGACGATTTCGTGGCCGGCGTTGGTGAGAACCTGCTTGATGAGGCGAGAGATGGTGCGCTCGTCTTCCGCGAGAAGGATTCTCATCGGCGTTTTCATCGGCTCTCTCCGCCCGAGCCCAGCGGCAGCACGACACGAAATGTCGCAAAGCGATCGGCCCGTTGGCAGTGTACGGATCCGCCCATTGCAATTACAAGCTGGCGCGAACGAAAGAACGCGAAGCCGGCATCAGCTGCGATATCGCGCGATTCGCCGGAGGGGAAGCCACTGGTGAACGTCAGCTCGGCAGTGTCGCCGTTGCGTACAGCCTCGAGCCGGACGGTGCCGGAGCCATCGCCGATGCGATTGGCCGATTGTGCGAACCCTGCGACGGACCGCACGAGCCGAGCTGCATCCCAGGGGCCTTCGAGATTGGGTTCGGGGATGCCGCTGAGTTCGATCGGGCCGAGGAGTTCGCGCGCCGCTTCGACTGCGACGGAAAGCTCGCAGGGGCCGGGCGAGAGGTTCAGCTTCTTGCGCTCAAGGCGAGACGTTTCCTGGAGGTCGTCGGCCAGTTGTTGAAGGTCATCGACGGAGGTCTCGAGCATTTCCATGAGCTCGTCATCGAGGATGAGACCGCCCGATGTTGACTGCCGGCGGGCGAGTTCCATGACCATTTTGATCGAGGTAAGCGGGGTCCTCACCTCATGCGCGAACGCACCCATCGCTTCCCGCCGGTACATTTCCGCTTCTGTTTGCGAACCTGGTGGTTCCATAACGCTCCGAATCACCACCTGACCGTAATGCGGCCGACCCGTACTCACAATGGGGTGAACACCCTAGGGATAACCCTCATCCGATGAGCCGACCCTGGTGTGGATGATACCGATTTTATGACTGTCGCGGTGAAACGGCCGGACGAGCGCCTGTAACCTGCTCTTCCGCGTGGTAAGAACTGCGGACGAGTGGACCACTTTCCACATGGTTGAAGCCCATTGCGAGGGCCCGGGACTTCAGGTCGGCGAATTCCTCCGGAGTCCAGTAACGGACGATGGGGAGGTGGTCCGGCGTGGGTCGCAGGTATTGGCCCACGGTGAGGATGCCGACCTCTGACTTGCGAAGGTCGCGAAAGACTTCGAGGAGCTCTTCGCGCGTCTCGCCGAGTCCGACCATAACGCCGCTCTTGGTGATCGTGCCGGGATCGAGGTCTCGAGCGACTCTGAGCAACTCGAGCGAGCGAGCATAGACCGCCTGGGGCCTGACGACGGAGTAGAGCCGCGGGACGGTCTCCGTGTTGTGGTTGAGGATCTCCGGCTGCGCATCCAACACCGTCTGGAGGGCGTTCCAATCGCCTTTGAAGTCCGGGATGAGCACTTCGAAGGTGGTATCCGGGGAGAGGCGGCGAGCCCACCTGATGGTTTCGGCAAAGATGCCGGCGCCGCCATCCGGGAGCTCGTCGCGGTTCACGCTGGTGATGACTGCGTGGCGAAGGCCCATGCGCTGGATGGCGAGGGCGACTCTGCGCGGTTCGCCGAGGTCGAGGGTGCCGGGTCGTCCGGTCTTCACGGCGCAGAAACCGCACGAGCGGGTGCAGGTATCGCCGAGGATCATGAATGTGGCGGTGCCGCGGCTCCAGCAGTCGCCGATGTTCGGGCAGCGGGCCTCTTCGCACACTGTGTGCAGTTCTTGTTCGCGCATGAGGTTGCGGAGGCGCTCGTAGTTGCCGCCGCCAACGGGAAAGCGAACTTTCAGCCAGGGTGGCCGATCCGGGTGCCGTATGGCCATGGATCCAGTGTGCGCCATCGAGGCGAGGTTGTCGTCTACTGGGGATGCTGCGGTTCGGACTCGGCCGGAGCGGGGCGGACGGGCCAGAGGAGAGCTTCGAGGCGGGGCAAAATCAGCGAGAATGCGATTATGGCGACACCGGCCATGAACACGACGAGCCCGTTTCGCACGGGCACGCCGAGGGCAGCCCTGGTGACATGGCGGTAGTCGGCGACAAACGGGTCATCGCCGCCGAGTTGGGCGACGATCAGGCGAAGGAACATGAACATCAGGACAACAGGGATGGCGCCGGCGGCAGCGGCCATGCCCAGTGATCGCATGCGACCCCAGCCCGTGCCGGTGGCGGCGACGATTGCCCCGCAGGCGCCGATGCCAAGGAGCGAAATCATCGCAATCAGGCCGGCGCGGTCATGGGTAGTTTGCGAGACCTGGCTGAGGCTGAGTTCGAGCAGTCCCTGGATTGAGAGCCGCCTGAGTGATTGCTCACCGGTGCGGTCGAACGCGCTGATGCCTTTGGCATAAATAAGGGCGGACGACCGCTCAAGGATCAGCGTGCGCAGTTCGTCGTTGTCGCTGTTGGTGATTTCGCTGCGTGTGAGGACGACATCGAGCGGGTATCCGGGGATGGTGACGTTGTCCGTTTCGCTGTTGGTTGCGGCCTCGCGGATCGCGTCGCCTTCATCGGCGAGCATCTGGTCGATGTCGGTGAGCGTGACGATGCCGGCTTCGAGGACATTGCGTGCGGGGCCCGGCGCTGTTGATTGCCGGCAACTGAGCGAAATGATGAAGACGAAGACGCAGATCGTCAGGAGGGCGACAGCGATGGAACGGCGACCCTCGCGACTTGAGGTCGCGTTGACGTACACGCGTTCGCGCACGGAGACGTCGGGTTCGAGCTCATCGGGATACACCAGTGGAACCTACACCAGCCTGACGACGATCGTCCCGGCGATGCGGTCGTGAAGGGTGCGGCGATGGCGGTCGAAGGCCGCCCAGATGAAACCGAAGGCAGCCACCACCAGACAGCCAGCGAGCGCACCTCCAGCGATCAGGGTGTCATCGCGGAAGGCGTAGGCAACGATGATGCCGGCGGACGCGATAAGGACGTAAACAAGCAGGCCGATGACCCGGGCCATGGCGCCAAGTACGCCCAGAGGATGGCCATCGGAGCGAATGACCATCACCTGCATGACCGAGGCTCCGATGGTTTGGCCCTTCCAAGCGAATCCGATGAAGAAGTAGAGCAGCAGGGCCGGTGGGATGCATCCGACGCAGACCCAGAACGCGTTGAGCGCGGTGCTCGTAGGCTCGACCTTTTCGAAATCCGAGGAGATGAGCACGATAACCGAGCCGATCGTCACGAGGAGCGCGGCGATGATGAACATCACGAGGACATCGAGCGCTCCGGCGGCAACCCGGGATTCGAACGAGGCGTAGTGCAGTCGGAACGGGGGCCGGCGTCCGCGATCAGCTTCGTGCATGGTGGTCGCGCTTGCGCTCATAGGCTGAGAGTCAGTCTATCGCGGCCGGCGTAAGGGTATAGGAGAGGTTTCAGGTTGAAGGCTCGGGAGCGGGTGAATCGGGAGCATCGTCAGGGGCGAAGACTTCGGCGCGGGACCCCGGGATGCCGGTGCCGCCTTCGCGGCGGTCGAGGTAGTAATCGAGCACCACGCGGCCGGCTGCCGCAGTGGGCAGTGCGAGGAGTACGCCGGCGACGCCCATGAGTTCGCCGCCGACGAGGACCGCCACGAGGACGACGATCGCTGGGAGATTGAGGGTTTGACCGTAGATTTTCGGAACCAGGTAGCGGTCTTCAAATTGCTGGTAGACCAGCAGCGCGCCGAGGACGATGAGCGCTTGCGTGGGCGATTCCTGGAAGGCGGCGACCACGGCTGGAACCACGGCGATGAAGGCGCCGATGAGGGGGATGATGTCGGCGAAGGCGGCAAGGACCCCGAAGGCGACCGCATTTGGCACCTGCATCACCAGCAATACAGCCGTTGTGAATAGACCGATGATTAGCGAGGTGATGAGCTGGCCCCGGACGTATCCACCGACGACGCGGGAGAGCGCGTTCAGGAAGTGGTGCGCGTCGGGCTCACGCTGGTCGGGGACGAAACGGAAGAGGAACTTTCGCAGCCGGGGTGCATCGACCAGGAGATAGGCCGTGAGGACCGCCACCGTGAACCCGGAGATAACTCCGACGAGGACGCGCTGGCCGAAGTCGACGGCCTGGCTGCCGCTGATGAGTTCATCCCACTGGATGTCCTGCGAGCGCTCTGGAAGGTCCCAGTTTTCGGTTTCGAAGCCGAAGTCGGACATCAGGTCTTCGAAGTCCTGGGCGTACTTCGGCAGGTTGTCCCGCACATCGCGGAATTCGTCGAACATGGCCGGCGCGACGATCGCGACGACCGACCCGAGGGTGAGCAACACGACCATCAAGATCGAGAGGACGGCGACCACGCGGTTGAATCCGTGGCGGCAAAGCCATTCGACGTACGGCAGCAGCGCCGCCATGAAGATGAACGCGGTGACGACGAGCAGGAAGATCTGGAACAGGTTGAGCAGCGCCCACAGCGTGACCGCCGCGAGGCCAGCGGCAACCATTCCTCGGTAGGACAGTTCAATCTTCAGCATGATGCGGGCGGGGGACGCCGGGCGTAGCGTATGACCCGCCAGATATGGATACAAGCCGCCGGGAGGTGAACCGTGTTTCGCAGCATCGATGCGTTCTTGAGGTACTTCGAAGGCGTGAACAAACGCGCCATGCGAGACGTCGCTGCGCTCCCGCCGGAAGCTGACGGCTGGCGGCCCGAGATTGGCGAGGGAGAGAAGGCCTGGAGCATCAACCAGCTGGTGGGGCACATGTGCGGCTCGCGGCTGTACTTCGCGAGCGCCTACTCCGGGACGGGGTGGATCAGTCCCGAGCCGCCCGACGTTTCATCGCGCGAGAAGTGGCTGCCGGCCCTGGAAGCCAGCTTCAACGAGTTCAAGGCCAAGATCGCCGGGACGCCGGACGAGTGGCTGGACCGCCGAGTGGCGATGATCGACACGGCCGGCGGGACGCTCGCGGGGTGGCGGGTGCTCATGATGATGATGGAGCACGACATCCACCACCGTAGCCAGATCGACACGTACGCCGGCGCCAATGGCTGGGACGTGCCCGACATCTACAACCGCAGCGCAGAGACGATTGGCGGGCTGCAGGCGGAGCAGCGCGCGAAGCACGGGCTGGAGGGCGAGGGGCACCCGCTGGGGTGAGGCAGGTGCGCCAGGCCAGAACGGGTTCGTTGGAGGCTGAGTTGAGCCGAATTGATCCTCATGGAGAACGCCTCGTCGGGAGCATCGTCCAGATCGATTTCCGGAAGTGGCCCGACAGGCCGCACTACCGGTATTCCATGGAAGTCCTTGGGCAAGACCGCCATGGTGTCTGGCTCTGGGCGCCGAGCGGCACCGTTGCCTACCGAGGGAGCGTGGGGTCGTTCAGCTTCCAGAGAACCTGGGTGAAGCTGATTTCCACCGAGTGGTGGGCGGCTAACTGGATCGCGGACGCGTCGACCAGGGCTCCCGCCGAGCTCTATGTGGACATCATCAGGCCCGCCGTCTGGATGCAGGAGCGCGTGGTCATGGTGGACCTCGATCTGGATATTCAGGCTCAGGGGAGTGGAGACGTGACCATCCTCGACGAGGACGAGTTCCTGCAGAACCAAGTCGAGTTCCATTACCCGGCCGAGTTGATCGAGGGAGCCCGCCTCGCCGCCCAACAGGTGTACGACGCCGTTGCCCGTCGCGCGGAGCCGTTCGGGCGAGTCGGGCCGCGTTGGCTGGCGGCGGCGTTGGCCAAGCCTGGCGTATCGTCCTAACCACTCCGAAGCGCCTTCGGCGCCGATCGTGCGTCGTTGCATGGCCGGCTCGCCTGGAGTGTGACGGCTGGGAACGTGCCAACCATCACGAACGGACGGCCCGCACTTGAGGGCGGGCCGCCGGTTCGTGTTACTGGGGATGGCCGCTCAGTCGCTTGAGAACGGGAGGTCGCCTTCTACGCGGCGCCCCTGGCTGGCGTGGAACTGGCGAATGCGCTCCGGCTCAGGGTCGTGGACCGTGGTGGTCTTTGTGCCCCGGACCATCGCGACGCGCCCGGTGCGGGTCAGTTCGCGGATGCCGTACGGCTCGCACATCTTCACCAGGCCGTCGACTTTGTCTTCGTCGCCGACGACCTGGAGGATGATCGAGTTGGTGGCAATGTCGATGACGTCGGCGCGGAAGACGTTGGCGATATCCAGCAGTTCGTGCCGGTTCACGTTGTTGCAGCGCACCTTAATCATGGCCAGTTCGCGCGCGACCATGTCTTCGTTGCTCAGGTCGGTGACCTTGACGACGTCGATGAGCTTGTAGAGCTGCTTCTCCACCTGCTCGATCGGCGCGCTGGTGCCGTCGACGACGATGGTGATTCGGCTCAGGCCCTCGGCTTCGCTGTGGCCCACGGTGAGCGATTCGATGTTGAAGCCACGGCGACGGAAGAGGCTCGAGACGCGCATGAGCACGCCCGGCTTGTCTTCGACGATGGCGACGACGGTGCGATGTTCGGCGCGGTTTCGCACCACCCCATTCACTGCAGGGTTCATCGGGCGAGCTCCTCGGCCGGGGCCTCAATGGTCTCCGAGAGGGCGGCGCCCGCCGGGACCATCGGCCAGACGTTCTCTTCCTGGTCGACCTGGAAGTCGAGGAGGATGGGGCCCTTGTGGGCGCGGGCTTCGCGGATGGCGCTGGCGACTTCGGCCTTGGTTTCGACGCGAATGCCGCGAATGCCGTAGGCATCGGCGAGCTTCACGAAGTCCGGCTGGGTCATTGCGACGGAGACGAGGTTCTTGTCGTAGAAGAGCTGCTGCCACTGGCGGACCATGCCGAGGTAGCCATTGTTGAAGATGGCGATCTTCACGGGGAGGCCTTCATCGACGAGGACGGCCATCTCCTGGAGGGTCATCTGGAAGCCGCCATCGCCGCAGATGGCCCAGGTCTCGGCTTCGGGGCAGGCAACCTGCGCGCCGATGGCGCCGGGCAGTTCGAACCCCATGGTGCCGAGGCCGCCCGAGCTGATGAGCTGGCGGGGGCGCTTGTAGAAGTAGTGCTGGCCGGCCCACATCTGGTGCTGGCCGACGCCGGTGACGATGTTGGCGTCGCCGTTCGTCTCCTCGTAGAGGGTGCGGACGACGTATTGCGGCAGCATGCGGCGGCTTTCGCGGATGTGGAGGCTGGGATGCTCCTCGCGGCACTGGTCGATCCAGCGAGTCCAGGCCTGGTGCTTGGTTTCGGTGACCAGTTCGGCGAGGCGCGGGAGGACGTTCTGGGCGCTGCCGACGATGGGGACGGCGACGGGGAAGTTCTTGCCGATTTCGGCGGGGTCGATATCGATGTGGACGATCTTGACGCCGGGGTTGAAGTCCTTGAAGCGGCCCATCGCGCGGTCATCGAAGCGCATGCCGACGCCGATGACGAGGTCGGCCTTATCGGCGGCCATGTTGGCGTAGAACATGCCGTGCATGCCGAGCCAGCCGTAGCTAAGGTCGTGGGCTTCGGGGAAGGCGCCGATGCCGAGGAAGGTGGTGAGCACCGGGATGTTCGCCTTTTCGGCGAGCTCGATGAGGGCTTCTTGCGCATCGGACCAGATGACGCCGTGGCCGGCGATGATGATGGGGCGCTCGGCCTGGTCGATGAGCTCGGCGGCGCGGCGAATCATGCCCGCGTGGCCTTCGACCGTGGGCTTGTAGCCGCGCAGGTTGATCTGTTCGGGCCAGTCGTATTCGGCCGACTCCTGGAAGACGTCCTTCGGGATGTCGACGAGGACGGGGCCTGGGCGGCCGGTCTTGCAGATGTGGGCGGCTTCGCGGATGGAGAGCGGGATCTCCTCCGGGCGCATGACGAGGTAGTTGTGCTTCGTTATCGAGTGGGTGATGCCAGTGATGTCGGCTTCCTGGAAGCCGTCCTTGCCGAGGAGGGAGCGGGCGACGTTGCCGGTGAGTGCGAAGACTGGCGTGCTATCCATCCAGCTGGTGCAGATGCCGGTGACCAGGTTGGTGGCGCCGGGGCCGCTGGTGCCGAGGCAGGTGCCCATGCGTCCGCTGGCGCGCGCATAGCCATCGGCCATGTGTGCGGCTGCCTGTTCGTGGCGGACGAGGATGTGGCGGATGCCGGGGAACTGGGGGAGGGTATCGTAGAGGGGAAGAACGACGCCTCCGGGGTAGCCGAAGATCGTGTCGACGCCTTCGCGCTGGAGGCTATCCAGCACCATCTGTGCGCCTGTCATGCGCGTCATGAACCGGGGTCCTTCTTGCGGTGAGCCTGGTTTTCCGGCGTTGCCCCCGGTAAGGGGTATCCGGCGCCCGCCACGCCATTCGGTCGTGGCTTCCCTCCGCCGGCCGTGGGCTTAAGCGGGAGGATTAAGGCGAGGAGGGTTGGCTGGTTGGCCGATTTCCCTCCGGCGTGAACCGCAGTCGGAACAGAGTACGACAGTTATGGAAGAGGGAGAAGGGAGAAGGGAGAAGGGAGAAGGGAGGAGGGAGAAGGGAGAAGCGGAGCAATGAGCAATGAGGGATGAGCAATGAGGAGTTCCGAGGCCCGAGCGGAGTGCCGGGTGCCCGGTGCCCGGTGCCCGGTGGGTTGAGCAATGAGCGATGAGCGATGAGGAGTTCGGAGGCCCGAGGCCCGAGCGGAGTGCCAGGTGCCCGGTGCCCGGTGGGTTGAGCAATGAGCAATGAGGGAAGAGCAATGAGGAGTTCCGAGGCCCGAGTTCCCAGGCCCGAGGGGCGAGCAATGAGCGATGAGCAATGAGCGATGCGAAGAAGCAGGCACCGGGACGAAGGGTTGGTTGGGGGTGTGGCAGTGGGGAGATGGCGTGTGCTTTTTTGTGTGCGAAAACTGTGCGTTTTAGGTTCAGGTATGTGTGGGGTCGTAGGTTCGAGTGTACTGACAGATCGTGTCGTGATTGGCGTTGGGGTGCGGGGATGGCGAACCAACCCCTGGACCAGCCGGCAAAGGGGGAGGGCGAGGAGAGAAGGGAGAAGGGAGGAGGGAGGAGGGAGGAGTACCGCGTGCGGAAGGGGTGGCGAAGCATCGCCGGACGTAGTGGGCCGAGGGCCGAGGGAGGAGGGAGGAGCGCTGAAGTGGAGGGCGGCCATGGGGGGATTGTGGGTGGTTCGGGGGCGAGTTCGAAAGGGGTGCTGGCGCGAGGCCCGAGTGATGAGCAATGAGCGATGAGCAATGAGTGATGAGGTCCGGGCACCTGGCACTGGGCACTAAGCACCTAACTCGGCACTCGGGCCTCGGAACTCGGAACTCGCCTTGCTACACTCGAGCGCACGAATCAGCAGGGGTGTGTGTGCGATGCCGGATGATGCCGCGGCGAAGATTACGGAGCGGATCCGTGAGGTTGGAGGCTGGAAGGGTGAGACGCTGGGGCGTTTGCGGCAGCTTATCCACGAGGCGGACCCGGGCGTGGTGGAGGAGTGGAAGTGGGCGAAGCCTTCTTCTCCAGGCGTGCCTGTGTGGTCGCACGACGGGATTATTTGCACGGGCGAGGTCTACAAGGAGTGGGTGAAGCTGACGTTCATGCGCGGCGCCGCCGTGCCCGACCCGAAGAACATTTTCAACTCGAGTCTCGAAGGGAACGCCCGCCGCGCCATCGACTTCCGCGAGGGCGACAAGATCAACGAGCCGGCGTTCAAGCAGCTGATCAAGGCCGCGGTCGCGGTGAACGCGGCGGTGGTGGCTGGGAGGAAGGCGAAGAAGAAGGGGTAGGGGGCTAAGGCGATTCCGTTGGAAATCGAACCCCGGAACAGCGCGGTAATATCTCGGCAGCGATCATTTCCAGGACTCGTTGAAGGGACCCAGTTAGTTCATCAATTCCAGCCATGACCTCCGCACGCAGGCCGAGTTCGACGCAGAGGTGGGCCTTATCGAGCGGTGAGCGCGATGTCGACATGTGAAGATGCGGGGGTTTCCGATAAACGGACTCCGATTCTGTGGGTTCAACGTGGAGGGCCAAGACCTCTTGAGTAGTCTCGGAAGTAGGGAGCCAAAGGTTGAAGTAGCTCTTCCCGAGTTCGAAGTCATTCGCGGAGTCGCTCGGGTTCCAACTCTCATGATACGAGGCAAGAATGCCCGTGGCGGCCGTCGGGAACCTCCAGTCCCGAAAGTGCCCGCTGCGGAAGGCGCCGGAATAGACAGCTACTACCCTGCTCAATCCGTCATTTAGCGAGGTAACTTGTGGGGAACCATCGGCTACCACTCTCATGAGCCGCTGCACTTCGGACCATCGTTTGTTCGCTAGACGACCGCTCGTAATGGTTATAGTCATCCCGTTGTCAGTTCGCCAGACTTTCCTTCTGAAGGCCGTACACGGCAAGCACCAATGCGTCGATCTTTCCGAAGAGGTCGGGGTCGACCGATGCCTCTGGGTGGGTGAGAGTGATGTCTACCATGGCCTCCATCTCTGTCAGGACCTGAAACGTGAGTTTCGACAATTCGGGAAAGGGAAATCGACTAAGCGTCTTGGTCTCAACCCGGTTGTAGCCTCTGCCGTAGCGGAACGATTCGCGTTCGAACCACCATGCTCCCACGCTTGAGTTAAGTGTTGCCGCAACAAACTTCAGAATCCGCGGATCGGCGGTCCAGTCCCTCGGCGTGACAACCGTCGAATGGCTAACCAACCACTCGCCGTTCAGATCAAGGGCGAAACGCGGAAGCAGGAACAGATGGGGTCCGACTATCTTGGGTGTGAGGATGGCGGACGGTTTACGGGGCCAAGCTGGCTGCCACCATTCGCAGTTTCCGCGTTTGACGACGCTCCTCTCCTGTAGAACTGACCGATGTTTGACGAGTTTGGCGAACGTCCAAGGAAACAGTTCCCTAATTTCTGTCTCATCCATTGGGTCATCGCCACGGAACGGATAGAAGACAACGTGCGTGGGTCGCGAAGGAATCGCGAATCGGCGAATCGAGCGATCCGGCAGAAACGGGCGGTACGCGGCTAATTCCTGAGACGGAACGTCGACTGCGGGGACGATAAAAACCTTATCGGCACCCGTGACGATTCCTTGAAAGACAGAGAAGTTGTCGCGAAGCGGGGAGTGTTCGGCAAGTACTTCCCGAATGCCCAATTCCTTTGGAGGGACTGGCGACCACGTGTCGGGTCCCGTGAATTCTGTGACCGGGGCTTCGAAGATAGAATAGTGCGGAGCCTCAATTCGTTTCCCGTCGAGTAGGTCTTCGAGTGCCTCGCCAGCGAAGGCCTGACATTTCACCACTGCGACGCCGTTCGGTTGCGGTAAGCGGTGGTCCTTCTTCTGAATGATGAGCAGGACGACATAGGCTGACGCGTTCTCAAACACTCTGACCGAGGAAAGATCCACCAGCGTTGTAACCCACGCATGCTCGGAAAGCCACTCTCGGATACCGGCTGCACTGTCCGACGAGAGAAATGTGTGCGGGATTACAAATAGACCATGGCCCCCCGGTCGTAGGCATTCCACCCCCATGACAAGGTAGGCCAGGTATGCGTCCAGGCGTCCACCTGCGAACGGCGCTAAGAACTCCTTCAAACGCGACCTAGACTCTGCACTTTGATTATCCGTTTTTACGTAGGGAGGGTTAACAACAAACGCATCCAAGCTATTTTGCATGTCGGGCCGACTCCGATAGAAATCGAGAGCGTCGCTTGTTGTTATCTCCAACGCTGTGGGAAAGCGCCCCGTCGATCTAAGGAAGAGAAGCGCGAGCGATAGCCGTGCGGCGGCCGTTGCATTTGGATCCAAATCCACGCCCGTGAGACCACGAGCTATGACTCCCGGAATCTCTGGGGCTCTTACTGACGGGGCGGTGGCAAGTTGAAGTTCTGCAATTGTCCGCAAGAAAATACCGGAGCCACAGGCGAAGTCTGCAACGGCGGCGGAGCGAAATGCTGGCGGGCTCAAGTGTTCATTGAGGTAACTAGCGAAGAACTTCGCGATGTACTCGGGCGTATAGTAGGCGCCGAGAGACTTGTCCATCACTTCTTCCGGAAGGCTAGCCACGAACGAGGTTTGAAGCGTGGCGTGCTCGGTTGGGCGCAAGGCCGCAACATATCGTTCGTAAATTTTGCTTAGGGCATGCCGAGAAATTATCGAAAAGTCATACTTGTATGGTAGTAAATTGTTGCGATATAGGTCGGATATTAGCCCGCGTAATGATGAAACTGGAATAGAGGAAAGGCGCCCAAGAGTCTCCTTGTTCCATATGAACTCCGGAATTTGTTGTCCAGAATACTCCTCTAAACTCGACATTAGAACGTCGGATATTGACAGGGATGAGCGTTCGTAAACTGCATCGTAGAGAGAAAGAGTTGGTCGGCTAACTGACGATTCGCGCGAACCAGAAATATCTTCGACCGCTCGGGTCAGAATCAGCCCATTGAATAGCGCGGATACCTCCTCCAGCGTCGCGTCAAAATCTGCCGTGAGGATTCGTTTCCAACGCGAGATTGTCTCCATTAAAGCGTCATCTAGGGCTGGTAAGTTTGGAGGCGGTGCGTCGGCGAGAACGCGTTGGAAATGAAGTTGCGACAGCGAGTCGTAGTCAGTTGGCGACAATATTGAAGTTTGGAGAGCAGCTGGCCGAGTTGAACGATTGTAGCAATGAGTCACTGAATCTCGGTCTACGAAAACATGCCAGTCAATTAAGTTATTATACGACAAACCAATTAATTCGTTACGTTCGTCCAATCGAAGCGTGCTCGTTCGGCGCTGCGGAGGAACGAAAGTGATTACCGCACTATTTTCTAGTCCGTGTTCGACGACTAAGTGATTCACTCGACCGTCCGTGCCGGGCCAAAGCGAATTTACGACGCTGGCCGGCCTCCAGCCGAACTCGTATGCGAATTCGGTGATAGCTCGCGGGTGCGCATCGGAGCCGTACCCTCCACTGATGAGCCTTTGGACGAGTTCGTACCCGGTTGGTTCAGCCATGGCGCGATTATCTGATTTTGCGCGACATCTGTCGTCGTGGCTGGATTTTGCCGGCAGGGGGCAGCCGGCTGGGTCGAGATTGCTCTCAGTATGGTTGTAGATTCGCGGCTCGCAGATCGCGCGGCGGGCGTAGAGTTTGGCGCTAAACTCCCTCCCATGCCCAAACTCCGAGTTGATGTTGCGATGGTTGCGCGCGGGCTTGTGGAGTCGCGGGAGATGGCGCAGCGGCTGATTTTGGCCGGGCGGGTGCGTTCGGGGACGACGGTGTTCGTGAAGGCTTCGCAGACGGTCTCCGAGGATGCGGAACTGGTGGTTTCGGAGCCGGAGCGATACGTCTCGCGCGGGGGGCTGAAGCTCGAGGGGGCGCTCTCGGCGTTCGGCGTCGACCCGACGGGCCGGGCCTGCCTGGACCTCGGCGCCTCGACGGGCGGGTTCACGGATTGCCTGTTGCAGCATGGGGCGGCGAGTGTGCTGGCGGTGGATGTCGGGCGGGCGCAGTTGCACTCGAAGCTCCGCAACGATCCGCGCGTTGTTCTGCTCGAGCAGACCAATGCGCGGGCGTTGCCGGAGCTTGAAATTGCGAATGACGAACCTCGAACGGCGGCGCGCGGAAGTTCGAACGGCGAACCTCGAACGGCGGCGGGGGGAAGTTCGAACGACGAACCTCGAACGGCGGAGGGGGAGCGTGCGGGCGCTGAGGTAATTTCGAATGACGAATTGCGAATTGCGGCGGGGGGAAGTTCGAACGACGAAGTTCGAATTGCGGCGGGGGACGGAACTTCGAACGTTGAACTTCGAACGACGGTCGGGGAGAGTGAGGGCGCTGGGGATGAAGAGCGAGGCGGATCGAAGCGGCGAAGTTCTGAGTTCGACGTTCGTAGTTCGGAACCGCGCAATTCGCAATTCGCAATTCGCAATTCCATTTCTCTTTTTGTGGCGGACCTTTCGTTTATCTCGTTGCGGAAGGTTTTGCCTAGCGTGGCGGGGCGGTTGGCGGCTGGGACGGAGGGGATTGTGTTGCTGAAGCCGCAGTTCGAGGCGGGGCCGAAGGATGTGCCGCGGGGCGGGGTGATCAAGGACGAGGCGGTGCTGGAGCGGGTGCGTCGCGAGTTTGTGGAATGGCTAGAGGGCACGGGGTGGCACGTGTATGGCATGATTGCGTCGCCAATTCGCGGGGGCGATGGCAATACGGAGTATCTGGTGCACCTGAAGAGCCCGGAAAACCGGGGTTCGGATGGCACTGGGGGGACAGATTGACGGGAATGTTGGACTTCGAAGGTCGAAACGAGACAACTGCGAACGACGAACCGCGAACTACGGTTCGCGCGACGCGTGGGTGGTTGGCTCGGCGTGATTCGCAATTCGTCGTTCGACGTTTCCGGGGGGTGGCGGGGTGTTGAGGCGTGCGGTGGTGTTCCAGGCGACTCGGATTGCGAATTTCGAATTGCGAATTGCGCTGATTGGCACGCCCGGGCCGATGGCTGAGCGTGATTCGCAATTCGTCGTTCGAAGTTTCCGGGGGGTGGCGGGGTGTTGAGGCGTGCGGTGGTTTTCCATGCTCCGCGGAGCGAGGGGGCGGTGGCGTTCGCGCATCAGCTGGCGAAGGAGCTTGGGCGCGGCGGCGTTGGTTCGGTGGTGCGCGATGTGTGGGGACCCGACCCGGTGCCGGAGCTGGATACGGCCGACCTGGTGTGCTGCATCGGCGGCGACGGGACAGTGCTGCGGGCGGCGCGTCTGACGGTGCCGCGAGGCACGCCGCTGCTCGGCATCAACATGGGGCGGCTGGGCTTCCTTACTGATATGTCGCCGCGGGACGTGTTCACGCGGGTGGAACGCATTGTGGCCGAAGACTGGCGGCTGGAAGAGCGGCTGATGGTTCGCTGCGATGTCGAAGACCCGGCGGGCAACAACTTCGTCGCGCACGGGCTGAACGATATTGTCGCGAGCCGGAGCCTACCGGGGCGGCCGGTGTACGTGGACGTGCGCATCGATGGCGAACGGCTCGCGAACTATCGCTGCGACGGCATCATCGTCGCGACGCCGACGGGGAGCACGGGGTATTCGCTGAGCGCGGGCGGGCCAATCATGGCGCCGACGGAGCACCACCTGGTGATGACGCCAGTTTCGGCGCACCTCGCGCTCGGGCGCAGCATCGTGCTGCAGCCGGATTCGCTGGTCGAACTGAAGGTCACGAGCGACAGCGGCGCGATCGTGAGCATCGACGGGCAGGAAGAGGTGCCTGTGGCTTCGGGGGTTCGCTGCGTCGTGCGGCCGAGCGAGCACGTCACGCGTTTCGTGCGCTTCCGGGGGCCCGAGAAGTTCTATTCCGACCTTGCGGAACGGCTCGAAGGGCAGCTTTCGAGCGCGATGAGCCCGGGTGCTTGAACGACTTGAGATAACGGACTTTGCAGTCGCCCGTTCGGTCACGATAGAGCCGGGCGCGGGACTCACGGTGTTCACAGGCGAAACAGGGGCGGGCAAATCGCTGGTGGTGGATGCGCTGGCGTTCGTGTTCGGGGCTCGTCGCGGCCGCGAAGTCATCGCGACCGGCGCCGAACGCGCCACAGTACGCGCTGTTGTCGGCATCGGAGGCAAGGCGCGTGTCATCGAACGGACGATCGCGCTGAGCGGACGGACTTCGGCGCGAATCGACGACCAGCAGGCGACGGTCGAGGACCTGCGCGCGCTGGCCGAAGGGTTCATCGACATCCACGGACAGTCGGAGCAGCTTTCGATCCTCTCGCCGCGGGTGCAGCTTGCGGTGCTCGACGAGTTCGCGGGCCTGGCCGGCCAGCGGGACGCAGTCGCGCAGACGGTGCGGGAGCTGCGGGACGTTCGCAGGCAGCTGGCCAGCCTCGCGACGGATGCGCGCGAACGCGAGCGGCTGGTGGAGCAGTTGCGGTTCGAGACGGAGGAGATCGAGTCGGCGGGGCTTCGGCCCGGCGAGGATGACGAACTTCGGCGCGAGCAAGGGGTGCTTTCGAACGCGCGGCGGCTGCTCGAAGACGTGGCGGTGGCGCTGGAGGCGCTGGATTCTGCGGCGCTCGGCGAGGCGGTTCGCGCGACCGGCGACCTCGTCGCGCGCGACCCGGGCGCGGGTGCGGTGGCCGAACTGGCTGTCAGCCTGGAGGCGACCTCGGGGGAGCTTTCGCGGGCGCTTCGCCAGTACCGGGACGGCCTCGAGGAGGACCCGGAACGGCTCGCGGTCATCGGCGAGCGGCTGGACCGCATCGCGCGGCTCTGCCGCAAGTACGGCGACACCGTCGGGGAGGTGATCCGTTTCGGCGAAGAGGCTTCGAAGCGGCTGGCCGAGCTCACCGGCGAGGGTGCTTCGCTTGAGGGGCTGCAGGCAAAGGAAGAGGCGTTGCTGGAGCGGCTGGGCGAACTCGCGACGGCGCTTTCGCGGGCGCGGCGCTCGGCGGCGGGCGACCTCGTTCGCGCCATCGCGGAGGAACTCGAAGCGATGGGCATGGGTTCGGCGGTGCTCAGCGTCGGGTTCGCCTGCGAAGACGACGAGTCGGGGCCGCTGGTTGCGGTGCCGGACTATGAGATTGTGATCACGCGCAGCCCGCTTGCGGGCGAAGGCGAACCGCACGCGGTGGCCTTCAGCGAGACTGGCATCGACCGGGTGGAGTTCCTGGTGTCGTTCAACCCCGGCGAAAGCCCGCGAGCACTCTCGGCGGTGGCGAGCGGTGGCGAGACCTCGCGGTTCCTGCTCGCGCTGACAACGGCGCTGGGAAGTAGCGGATCGGGGCGTCTCGAAGTGCTGGACGAGGTCGATGAGGGCGTCGGCGGGCGCACGGGAGCGGTTGTGGGGCGCGCACTGCGGCGGCTGGCGACGAAGCACCAGGTGCTCTGCATCACGCACCTGCCGCAGGTGGCGGCCTATGGGGAACGGCACCTGGTGGTTTCGAAGCAGTCGGATGGCTCGCGCACCTGGTCCGAGGTCACCGAGGTTGCGGGCGACGCGCGGGTTGGCGAACTGGCCGATATGCTCGGGGGCGTGGGGGAGGCGGGGCGGAAGGCTGCGGAGGAGTTGCTGGCGAGTGCCAGGGAGGGAGAAGGGAGAAGGGAGGAGGGAGAAGTTCCTCGCTAGCCGACGAGCTTGTTTGCGAGGTCGGTGAAGTCGCGGGCGCTGACGTCGAATTCGGGGATGGGGCTGAGGTCGGGGACGGCGGGATCGCCGCGTTCGCCCGGGCGAGGGACGTAGGCGGTCGCGAGACCCGCGACCGCGGAGGCCCGGAGGTCGGACGGGTGGGCGGCGACCATCATCACCTGCGATGGCTGAAGCCCGAGCATTGCAACGCCGGCCTCGTAGGCTTCGCGGTCTGGCTTGTAGTGGCCCAGGAATTCGCAGGAAAGGACGCCGTCCCACGAGAGTCCGCCGTGCTTCGAGCTGTCGACGACCAATGACCAGCTGAGCACGGTGAGGACGATGACGGTGTAGCGCGAGCGCAGGCGTTCGAGGGCTTCCGGAAAGTCAGGCCAGACGTTGAGGTGGTGCCAGATGGTATTGAGTTCGTTGCGCTGGCCAGTGGACAGCTGAAACCCTGGCTGGTTCGGGGCGATTTCGTCGAGGGCCAGGCGATGGAGCGCGTCGGCGTTCATCCAGGAGAGTTCGTTGCGGCGCACTTTGCCAAGGAGTTCAAACATCTTCGAACGCCACTCATTGGCGAACTTTGGCGCATCGACATCCATTCGGTACTCGGCGGCGATGCGATTCACCTCGTCGCGAATGGTGGAGTGCCAGTCGAAGACGGTGCCCCCGACATCGAAGGTGAGGGCGCGAATTTGGGAAAGGTCGTGCGGCATTTCTGAACTCCTGCGGGGAATCCTACGGCGCATCGAGCGGCTTTGGTGATCCGCTCCGGGGCTTCGTTCGAAGTACTCCCAGTAACACAGGAGGCAAACGAACGATGCGTAAGATCATTCCACTGTGGGTCGCATTTGTTGCCGGGGTGGTCCTGGCGGGTGTGGCTCTCGGAGGGTCACTTTCGGCAGTCGCACAGTCGGCCCCGACGGTTAAGTCGGGACAGACGTCACTGGGCCAGGTGCTGACCGGCCCGGATGGGCGAACGCTGTACATGTTCACGAAAGACACGGCCGGAGTGAGCAATTGCACCGGGGCGTGCTTGCAGAACTGGCCACCGCTGACCGTCGCGGCCGGGGAGACACCGTCGGTCGATTCGGGGCTTTCGTTGACGCTCGGAACCATCGTGCGGAGCGATACTGGAGCAACGCAGGTAACGCTCGCCGGTATCCCGCTGTACTACTGGGCGGCAGACCAGGCTCCAGGCCAAACGGGCGGGCAGGGCGTCGGCGGCTTCTGGTTCGCGCTTGATACCAACGGGGTCGCGGTGCCGCTGGCCGCGCCTGCGGCGACACCGACGACCACGGCGGCGAACCCAACCGCGCCATCCGCGACGGCCACGAAGGCGGCGCCTGCGGCGCCGGCGACCGGTACAGGGCCGGCGAACTCCGACACGGACTTGCTCCCGTGGATCGGCATCGTGGCCCTTTGCGCCAGTCTTGCCCTGGGCGGAACTACACTGGCCGTCAAACGGCGCAGCCGGTAGGGGTAGCGAATGCGATTGCTCTCGCATGCAGGCAGCGCGCAGGAATTGCCACAGCCCATGCCGGGCGGGGACGCCGAAGTCTCCGCCCGCGAGCAATCGCGCGACGAATTCGGCGAACTCACCGCCAGGCTCCGCCGACGCGAAGAGTCCGCGCTTTCTGAACTGTATGACCGATACTCGGGGCGCGCGTTCGGCCTTGCCTATCGAGTCCTCGAAGACGGTCCGGCGGCAGAAGATATCGTCCACGATGCGTTCCTCTGGATGTGGGAGCATGCCGAGCGGGTCGATTCCGACCGCGGGTCGGTTGGGGCGCTGCTGCTCACGGTCGTGCACCGCCGCGCGATCGATCAGGTGCGCCGGCGTGGCAGAGAGACTGCGACAATTCCGGCTGACTCGGATTTACCGGACGCGGTCGAGGACTCCGCCCTCGGGATTGTCGCCGGGATCGACCAGGAAGCCGCCGCGGTGCGCGTTCGGGCTGCAATGGCAGAGCTCAATGTCGAGCAGCGCGAGGCGGTGGAACTCGCATACTTCAAGGGCATGACGCATCAGCAGATTGCGAAGCAACGGCAGTTGCCGATTGGGACAGTAAAGAGCCGGCTGCGCCTGGCGATGGGCAGGCTGCGGGCGGTTCTCAAGGACGAAGTCCGATGATGACTTGCGAAGAGGTGAGGGAACTCGAGGGGGCGTTCGCACTTGGCGCGTTGGAGCCGGGCGAGGCGGCGGAGGTTCTAGCGCACCTGGAAACCTGCGGCGAACACGCCAACGTCTCCGAACTGCGGGCGGCCGCGATGCTGCTCGATGCTTCGGTGGAGGAACGCCAGCCACCGGAAGCGCTTCGGGGACGTGTGCTGGCGAGCGCGGCCGGTGGGCCTGCCGCGGCGAAACGGCCCTTCCTGCGAATTCACCGTTGGTGGTATGCCGCCGCAGCTTCCATCTTGCTGGTAGCGCTTGGCGCGGTCGCCCTGTTCGCGACCCAGGGCTCGGATTCGAACGACGACGACCTGTTCGTGAAAGAGTTCGTCTCGGCCGACGTCTCGGTGCATTTCGAGGCGAAGTTCGACGAGACCTACTCGCGCGCGACGTTTGCGGGACTTGCTCCGCGAGAGGAATACCACCTCTGGGTGATTCGCGGAGACGACTGGCTGAGCGTTGGCTCGTTCCGGGCGAGCCCCGAAGGCAACTGGGCAGGCGACTTCGTCTTCCAAACGAAACCGGGCGATTCCATCTGTCTGACCGTGGCGAATCCCACGCCTCCGAGCGGACCGTTCGGCGAGCCGATCTTCGTCGAGCCCATTTCTTAACCCGGGACGCGTCGACCACCCATGCGCAAGTGATCCTCCAGCGCCGGACGCACGAATAACCTTCGATTCCGGTTCCTGGAGGCGATTGAATGCTGAAGTTCGTGGCTGCGGCTGCCCTTGTATCGATCTTATTTGCGGGATGCAGCGGATCGGACGATGACGACTCGGCTGCGCCGACGCAGCCGGCGGCGACAAACACTGCGGCGGCCACGGCCGCCGGAACGGCCACCTCGACGGGCAGCGCGCCATCACCGACGGCGACGGCAGCTGCCACGCAACCTGCGGCGACGGCGACTTCGGCCCCGGCGGCGACTGCGACGCAGCCCCCCGCCCCGACCGCCACGCAGGCAGCGCCCCAGCCGAAGACGGTCACGGTCCAGCTGGGCGACCAGTCGTACAACCCGAGCAGCCTGACGATTCGCGCAGGGGACACCGTCCAGTGGCAGTGGGGCGGCGATATTCCGCACTCCGTGACGAGCCGCGGCGGCTTCACCTCGGACCCCGCGGGCATCAAATCTTCGGGTTCGTACTCGTTCACTTTTGCAGCGGCGGGTGTGTACGAGTACTTCTGCCAAGTGCACGAGGCCTCCGGGATGACGGGCACCATCACCGTCCAATAACGCGGGGTCTGCGCCGAGTAAAGGCTGGCCGGAACAGCGTGGCATGATGGATCTATGCCTCGAGCGAGCCGCGACTTTTCGCGGAGACAATTCCTTGGCCTCGGAGCCGCA
The DNA here is from genome assembly GCA_050247055.1 of Dehalococcoidia bacterium. Taxonomy (GTDB): domain Bacteria; phylum Chloroflexota; class Dehalococcoidia; order Tepidiformales; family Tepidiformaceae; genus Amarobacter. The sequence continues at coordinate 596,081 of JBFWUX010000002.1, read as the reverse complement.
GTTGCGGTAGGCGGTGTGCTTGCGGCCTGCGGCGATGACGATTCGGACCCGATGGATGGGAGGCCGGCGACTTACACGCCGCGGCCTTCCTCCACGGCTTCGCCGTCGCCGACCAATTCGCCCACCCCAACGCCCACGCCGACTCCTCCACCAGTCCCGCTGGACGAAAAGATCGGACAGATGGTCCTGAGTGGTTTCCGAGGGCTTCACGTGGCATCGGACAGTGAGCTTGCGGGACTCATTCGCACGGGTTCGCCGGGCAATGTCGTCCTCTTCGACTACGACGCGCCGAGCAACGGTACGGTTGCTCGCAATATCCAGTCACCGGCGCAGGTGCAGGCATTGACCGGCGAGCTTCAGGAATATGCGCCGCGAACCATGTTGATTGCCACGGACGAAGAAGGCGGCCAGGTGGCGAGGCTTTCGCCCAAGTGGGGATTTCCGGACACGTATTCCGCGAAAGCGCTGGGCGACCGGAACGATCCCAGCTTCACGCGGGAGGCGGCCAGGGCGATGGCGAAGACGCTCGCGACGGCGGGCATCAACCTGAATCTCGCGCCCGTGGTGGACCTGAACGTGAACCCGGATAACCCGGTGATTGGCCGTTACGACCGCAGCTTTTCCGCCGATCCGGACATCGTGACCGAACAGGCGCTCGCCTTCATCGAGGGCCACCACGACGAAGGAGTGCTGACGACTCTCAAGCACTTCCCCGGCCACGGCAGCTCCACTGCGGACTCGCACAAGGGGTTCGTCGATGTGACGAAGCTGTGGAGCCGTACAGAACTGCAACCGTTCAGGAACGTCATCGCCAGTGGCAAGGCCGATGCGGTGATGACCGCGCACATCTTTAACGCCAACCTTGATCCCGATTACCCGGCGACACTTTCGAAGGCGACGATCACAGGGATATTGCGCGAGGAGCTCGGGTTCGACGGGGTGGTGATTACGGACGACATGCAGATGGGCGCCATTCGTGACTACTACGGCTTCGAAACTGCGGTGGAACTCACGATTAACGCGGGCGCCGATATCGTGGCGTTGTCGAACAATCTCGTGTACGAACCGGGAATCGAGGGCCGGGTCTCTTCGACGATCAGGGCGGCGGTGGAAGCGGGGCGCATTAGCGAGGAGCGAATCGACCAGTCGTACCAGCGGATCATGGCTCTCAAGTCGCGTCTCTGAAACGGTGGCCCGTTTGTCCTGTTTCGGTAGATTGGGGCCATCCGATTTCACGGGGTGAGCCCATGGCCCGGCGGATGATGATGGTTGCGCTCGATGCGCTCGATATTGAGGTCCTGCGGCGGGGGATTGATTCGGGCCGGTTACCCAACCTCAAGGAGTTCGTCGAAGGCTCGAAAGAGTTCGAGGTTCGCTCTGATGGCGAACGGCTGGAGGGCACGGTTTGGCCGACGTTCACGACGGGGACAAATCCCGGGACCCACGGTCACCACTGGTTCTATCACTGGGTCGGCGAGGAAGCCCGTTTCGTCGAGGCCAAGGATCCGCGTTTCGATGTGGTCTCGTTCTGGAAAGATGCGCTCGAGCAGGGGAAGCGCGTCATCCAGTTCGATCTCGCCTACACGCAGCCAGTGCGGCACCCGAACGAGCGTTCGTACAACGGCTGGGGCCTGCAGGATGAGATGTACGAGTTCGCCTATCCGGAGAGCTTCCGCAAAGAGGTCAGAAAACGCCATGGCCGGAGCAAGGTACGTAAAGACACATTGCTGGTTCGGACGCCGGAGGACCGCCTGAAGCAAGCACGAGTGTTGCGGTCTGGAGTCCGGCAGCGTTCGCAGGTGTTGTTGGATTTCGCCCGGCGGGAGGATTGGGACTTGCTTATCTTCGGGTACGGCGAGTTCCACCTCGGCGGCCACCACCTTGCCGAGCCGATGGACCTTTCGCCGAAGGTGACGAACGAAACGGCGATGATTTCGATCGTCAAGCCATTGGATGACGTATGGCCGGAGGTCGTGAAGGCAGCCGGTGGTGAGTGCGACATTGTTGTATTCGCGGTCCACGGGATGCAGCCGCGCGTGGCCTACGGTGAGGCCATCCAGGCGGTGTTGGAGGACATGGAAGGCCGGCCGCTACCCGAACCGTCGCCACCGGATCTTCAGCGGCGCGTTCGAAACCTGCTGCCGCAACGCATCCACGAGGCTATCTGGCTGCGATTGCCGACGAACTTGCGGATGAAGCGAATGATGGACAACTGGATGTCGCGGATGGACATCCGGCACGACCGGGCGTTCATGTTCGAAGGGGACTGTTCGGTGGCACTGCGGCTCAACATCGCCGGCCGGGAGAAGTTTGGCGTCTTGAATGCTGAGGACAGCCGGACGTTCCTCGAAACGATCCTCGCGGAGGCGAAGCGCTACCGGACGGAAGACGGCAAGCAGGCGTTCGTGGACATGTTCGTGACGGCCGACGCGTTCCACGGGGAGCGTCTCCATCGCCTGCCGGATGCAACGCTGACGTACAATCCCGAGGTTGTTCGCACGCGAAAGCTGACACGCGATGACGGGTTCGAGATCCAGCTCCATGGCGAGGAGAGCCGCAACGGCGCGCATACGAGCCGGGGATTCGCGTTCTATCGCCCGGCCGGTGCGTTGAATGTGCTGAGGCGCGATATCGACACGATGGACTTCGCACCGACGGTGCTCCAGCGCATCGGCGTTACTCATGGGGGTGCGCTCGAGGGTTCGGCGTTTGCCGAGTAGCGCTTCCGATTCATCGGCTAATCGGCGCCGGCTTCCCGGAGTGGCTGGCCGTGGTGGACTTCGCCCGAGGTGCGCTCGAGCAGCCAGAACCCGGCGGTTGCGGCGCAGACCACACCGCCGGTGAGCCACACCGCCGGTCGCTCGCCGATCTGGTCGGCGAGGGCGCCGATGGGAAGCGCGAAGATGCTCGAACATGCGAAGGCGAGGAACGTGAGCGAGATAACGCGGCCGAAGTAGGCGGGTTCGGTGATCTGGCTGACGATCGCTCCGTTGAGGGTCTGGAACCCGCCGGCGCCGATGCCCGCGAAGAACATGGCGACGATGAGGATGAAGAAATTCGGCGCGAGGCCGGTCGCCAGGAGCGACACACCGAAAATCAGGCACATGGCGGTATAAATCAGGCGGGCGTGGCGCGAATCGGCCTGGGACGCGACGCCAACGCTCGCGCCAAGCCCTCCGACCGCGTTGGCCCCAAGAAGGACGGTGATGCTATCGGCGTTGCGGTGGAGTTCGTTTTCGACGAGACCCGGCAACAAGGTCACATAGGTAAACCCAAACATGATCACGAGGACGTAGGACGCAACCAGCCGCCGGAGCTGGGAATGGCCGCGAACGTAGCGGAGGCCGATGGCGATATCGCCGAGGACGCTGCGGCCCTGGCCGCTTCCCGGCTGCGAAGGCGGGAGGATGATCGTGCAGAAGATGGCGGCGATATAGAGCGCGCCCATGCCGAGGAAGGCCCCGGCCGCGCCGAGGAAGCCGACCGAGAGCATGGCTCCGGCTACCAGGGGCGCCACGATCCGGGAGGCGTTGAGGGCCACCTGGCTGAGCGCCACGGCATTACCGCGCCGGTGCATCTCGACGAGTTCGAGCATGAACGCCTGTCGCGAAGGGCCGAGGAATGAGAACGCCATGCCGATGACGAACGAGCCGATGGCGAGGTAGATGACCTCGATCACATCGGTCGCGACGAGGATGCCGAGGGTGGTGAAGGCGGTGAAGATGGTGACCTGGCAGGCGAGGATGACGCCTTTCTTCGAGAGCCTATCGGCCATGGCGCCGCCGAGCGGCCCGAGCGCGAGCTGGGCAACGCCCTGCGCGAAGACCACGAAGCCTACCGCGCGGTTATTGCCGCTCAGATCGAAGGCGACGACGGCCTGGACGACCGTTGACATAAAGAAGGCGATGAAGGCGAAGAGTGACCCAATCCAGAGGACCCGGAAGTGCCGGGAAGAGAGTGCCGCGAATGTGCTGTGCGCCCAACTGGACATGCAGGCGAAAGCTTACGCGGGAACTTCGCAACACGTTTCGGCCGGCTTCCCACGCCGGCGTTTGGGTGGTGCTAGGATGCGAACCATGACGGACATGGACCAGGCACTTTCGATGATGGGCGATTGCGGCCCGGAATTCGGAAGCAATGGACTTTCGAACCACGGGCCGATGGCAGCGGAGGCCCTGACCGCTATGGGACGCGGCCAGGACGTGGAAGACTGGGTGGCGCGCTACCGCAAGCGGCTGGATGAGCGGCCTGCCAACGTCGCGCGTATCGGCGAGGATGACTGGCGTTCAGCGCTTGGGGACCTGGCGCGCGTATCCGACTGGGAAGACTTTTTCGCGGCTCGTGTGGATTCGGCGCCGTGGCGCGAGGTGCTGGAGGAGTGGGTGCCGATCCTCTCGGTCGGCATCATGGCGGGGGCTACGCATGGGCTGATTCGGACCGCCCATGCGGTGCGCAGCCTGTCCGCTGACGAGACCTCGGAGGTTCGCAAGCGGGAGCTCATCTCTGGATTGGCGTACTGGGCCGCGCGCTACCAATCGATGCCAGGGACGTTGCAGCCAATCGCGCCGCGCATGCCTACGGAGGCGCTGGTTGACCTGCAGATCATGCCGCCGAGAACGCGGAACCTCCGGCCAACCAGCATCTTCGTTGCGGTGGCCGAACTCGACCACTTCGCGCCGTTCGAGCAAGCGATCAACCTGGCGGCGCCGGGCGACGACGTCTCGGCGTTCCTTTCGGACCTCACGAGCAACATGGCGCGGCTGTATCTGCAGAACGCCGGGCCGGCGAGCATCCCGTACGTCCACACGGTTACCGCGCCGAGCGCGCTGCGGATGCTGGCGCCGCACCTCTCGCTGGAGACCGCGAAGCTGGCGGCGCGCTATGCCTGGCTGGCAGCGGCAGCGATCCATGCACGCGGGCACTTCCCGCACGATGTCGAGATGCCAGACTCGCCGCCCGATCGAGAGGACCTTATCGACCGGGCGGTGTTTTCCGGGGATGAGCACGCGATTAAGTTCACCGAGGCGTGTCTGCGGGAATACGCGCTCAACCCGGAGCCGGCGTTCCTGGCGGGGCCGCTGGATATGAGTAACCGGTACGGCCGGAAGCGGCGCGAAGGCGACGGAACGAACGGCTAGCGCCGCTTCGGCCCATGCCTTATTGGCGACGTACCAAGAAGCAGACCGACCCACATTGATGACCAACACGGCCGGGAGCACTAAAACCTGATAGCAAGCCGTCGATGAGACGTTCTGTCCTGGGAAAAGCCCGGGCGCGCCGAGTGCGCAGCCTCCCTGACGGTCGGATCTACGATGTTTGGGGGTTGGACTTAGCCGGCGTCGCTGGATGGGGTATCGAGGTGTTGGCGGAGGGCGACGACGCGCCGGACTGCTTCGCGGATGACGTAGCCGGGTTCCGAGCCGGTGCGCTCGGCCTGGAGGGCGATGATCACCGCCTCCAGGGTCTCGGCCACCTCGAGCAGGATTTCGCGCAGTTCGCGGTTATCAAACCGGTTGCTTTCGCCTGGCATTGGCTCCATGACCTCAGTCTCTGCCCGGTGGCGGTGGCAGACACAGTCAACAAAGGTTACGACATGGTGACAAGTAGCTGATCACACTTCAGACCGGAGATGCGCGGTCGATAGGGCGTCGGCGTACTCGTTCCAGCGAGAGCCATCGTGCGCACGAATCCACTCAATGCGCGCTTTTGGCTTCTGTTGCACAAGTTCCCACGCGCGCTTCACAAGGTCGAGGTTTGCGATCTCGCCTTCTTTCCGTTTCCAGCCGCGAGCTTCCCAGCCTTTGGCCCATTTGGTGAGTGTGTTCACCACGAGCTGGCTATCGGAGTAGATCGTTACCGCCTCACCGGGGGGCGCCATCTCCAGGCCATTGATAAGGGCCACGAGCTCCATGCGGTTGTTCGTGGTCCATGCTTCGGCGCCGTGACGCTCTTCGACCATCGCATTGTCGCGGACGAAGACGGCGCCCCAGCCGCCGGGCCCAGGGTTCGGGCGCGACGAGCCATCGGTGAAGACGCCGTGTGCCGGGCCCTCCTTGAACCGTTCGAGGACTTCGGCGGTGGTCAGATCCTGGGTCCGCGTGACGGAGGAAGGGCGTGCCGCCGGCTTCGCCTTGTTCGCTGCCGGGCGCGTGCCACGGGAGCCGTTGTCGCGGCAATCCATGCATTGCTTTGGGGTCCAGTTGGGGTATTTCGATTGGACCGACGCCGGGAGCGTGAACTCTCGGGCACAGGAGTCGCAGGTGAAGGGCACCGACCCATTGTGGGTTTCGCCCTTTGGATTGTCGATTCGCCGGGGGTTATCGTGATCACATGAAAATACGGCGCGGCGGAACTATCAGCGATGACGTCATTGATAAGCGTGCGGAAACGCGAGCCGCCGGCGGGCGCGCGGGACTGGCGCTTCCCGGCGGGGCGAAAGGCGGCATTGGCGGGATTGTCCTGCTCCTAATCCTGGCGCTGCTTGGCGGGAGCCAGGTGCTCGGCGGTGGGAGCGGTTCGAGTAACGGCGGCCTCGGAGACATCCTGGGGCAGATTGTGAACGGGGTGCAGCCGCCCGGCGCGCTCTCGACGGCCGTGCCCGGTGCGCCCGATCCACAGGCCGACACGGTGGAGTTCGTGACCTACGTGCTCGACGACATCCAGGACAGCTGGACGGCGCAGTTCCAGGCGAGCGGCAGTACGTATCAGCGGGCCAAGCTCGTGCTCTTCGAAGAAGGGGTGCAGACCGGCGGGTGCGGGTTTGCGCCAAGCGAAGTCGGGCCGTTCTACTGTCCGGCGGACAGGACGGTGTATCTCGACCTCTCGTTCTTTGATGAGCTGGCGACGAAGTACAAGGCCCCGGGGGATTTCGCGCAGGCCTACGTGATCGCGCACGAGGTTGGACACCACGTGCAGAACCTGACAGGAGTGAGCGATGCGGTGCGGAAGCAGCAGCAGGCAAAACCGAAAGACGCGAACGAACTTTCGGTGCGGCTCGAATTGCAGGCCGACTGCCTGGCCGGGGTCTGGGCGCATAACACGTACGAGAACGTGGTGATCGAGCGCGGTGACATCGATGCCGGCCTGGCGGCTGCCGCGGCCGTTGGCGATGACCGGCTTCAGAAACAGGCCGGCGTTGAGGTGAACCCGGATACCTGGACGCACGGGAGCTCGGAACAGCGAAAGACGTGGTTTACGACGGGCTACGAAAGCGGGGATGCCAACAGCTGCGATACGTTCAGCGGCGGCATTTAGTCGTCGTAGGTCGTACGCCTACAGCCTCAGGCGGCTTTGACTGTTTCGTTGACGATTGAGTGTTCGGTGGGCTCGGCGACGGATTCGGGCCATTCCCAGTGGCGGGTCCGGAACCAGGCTCGGACGACTTCCGGGTCGAGCTGGATGCCGGCGACGCGGGCCATTTCGAGGCGGGCGAAATCTTCGGGTTGGCCCGGGCGATAGACGCGTGTGCTCGTGATTGCGTCGTAGGTATCGGCGACGGCGATGATGCGCGCGCCGAGGGGGATGGCGTCGCGCTTAAGGCCCGCGGGGTAACCCGAGCCATCCCACTTTTCGTGGTGGTGGCGGATGCAACGTGTGCCCTCCGCGAACTCCGGGAGGAAGGCCGTGAGGCGAGCGCCGATCTCCGGGTGCTCCATCATGTGGCTGAACTCGTCGCGCTCGAGGCGGGCGGGTTTCAGGAGGACGTTGTCGCGAATGCCGATCTTGCCGAGGTCGTGGATGCGGGCGGCGAGCGAAATCTCCTCGGAGAGGTCGAAGGGGAGGCCGAGTTCTTTGCAGATCTCTCGCGTGAATTCGGCGACGCGTTTGCAGTGACCGAAGGTGTAGGCATCCCTGGCGTCGACGATATCGGCGAAGGCGATGCAGGCTTCGCGCGTCTGCAGCTTGAGGGCGACCTGTGCGCGCATCGCGCGGTAGAGCACGGGTAGCGGCACGACCAGCAGAAGGATGAGCCACGGCTGGACGCTTCCTGCGATTGCGGCGACGAATCCGGCGCCGCAGAGGGCGACATCGTGGGGGAAGTCGCGGCGACCCTGGATGAAATCGACCAGCATGCGGCGGAAACGCACACCGGTTTGCGCCCAGATGATGCCGAAGACGAGGACGTCGTTCACGAACAGCAGCGTTGCGGCCGCGCCTGCCACGCCGACCATTACCGAAGCTCCGCTATCGGGCAGGGGGTGGCGCGCGATGCCGTTGAAGACGAGGCTCGCGGCGACCACGCCAACGAGCGCCTGGCTCCCGTTGAAGATCACCTGGCGGGGGTCGATACGGGTCTTTCGTCCGGTGAGCGTTTCGGCGAATGCGATTGCGATGCCGGCAACCAGGGCCGCCGCGAAGGGCGAAACCAACAACGTGGCGGCGAACAGGGGCGCCGTATCGGTGACCATTCGACGGCGGTAGGCGATCTGAATGGGGAAGAGACGGCCGGCGGCGGCAATGGGCGCGAGCAGCAACACGAGGGCGATGTCGCTCGGACGGCCGCCATCGAACAGCCCGAGGCCGATGGTCAGCGCACAGGCGAGAACCGCGGTCGCGACCAGCACGACGACGATGCGGCGGGAACTGCGGCGTTCCTCGTCCTCCACTTTTTGCCTCTCCCCCAAGCCAAGATGCGCGCCCGAAACGCACGGGCGCGCATCTTAGTGTTCGACTGACCGGAGGCAGGTCAGAAGAGATGGAGGTTCAAAAAGCCGCTCGTCTTAACCCAGAGAGGGGAGTTCGAGTTGCCTTCTGCCCAGAGCCGGGAGCCTCGGCCGATCGCGATCGCCGTGGCGGCGAAAGGCATTGGGGCGCCGTGGTTGTGGCTGATGATTTCAACCGGGATGTCGGTGACGGCGAAGAGCCCACCGCGGGTTGGTGGTTGGTCTTTCACGAAGCGAGTCTTCGCGGGGACCAGGAGGCTGTCGTTGAGGAGCAGTTTCACATCGGCGTTCGAGGGGACATGGAAGATCACTTCCATGTAGTCGAGATCATCCAGGCGGTCCATTGGGACGTGGACGGTCACCGAAACTGCGTTGCCATTCACGAGGATAGTCGGGTCGCCAGAGCACCACACAACTCGCGCGTCCGCGGATGAAGGTCCGCTGAAGAACGGGATTGAGATAGCGATCGCGGCAACGATGGCGAAGAGACTGGCTCGCACAGGGCGAGCGCTGAGAATGCGGCGCATTCGATGACCTCCAGGGGTGAATCTGGAGCTCCCGATGCTTCGGTGGCCCGGCGGTCCTTCGCGAATGCGGGAGGATCCGTGGCTTTGCGTCACCGGCTCTCGCCGGCTTTGCCTTTTCGGTCAGCAGGGTGCTGCCAACACAAAGAACGACGGAAACCGGGTGGGTGCGCATCAGAAACCCGTTAGACCGCGAGCTGACACGGGATTGTCACCGTTCGTCCCCGTGGGGAGGGCGATTGAGGGCCGGGTGGGGTGCGGAGTGGTGGATGGGCCTTGTCGTTGAGGCGAGTCAGTTTTCGCGCGCCGTGTGCGTACCTCCCTGACGGTCTAGGAAGAGCCCGCGCTGGCGTAGACCGCGTCGACGAGGGCGATGTTGCGGGGATCGCGCCATGAGCGGCCCGCCCGGTTGCACACGTAGCCGAAGGCGATGTGTCCGTCGGGGTCGGCGAAGCCGAGGACGGCGCCGTTGCCGTAGTGACCGAAGGCGCGAGGGCCCTCGCCGAGGGGGCGAATGCCGGGATTCGTCAGCTGGAAACCGAGGCCGAAACGGTTCGGGCGGCCGAGGACGGCATCTTCGCCGTCGGCATGGATGCGGATCGCATCGTCGCGAACGCCGGCGGCCAGGATGTGGTGGCCATGCCAGTCTCCGCCGGCGGTTGAGAGTGCGCCGAAGATGGTGGCTACCGCCCGGGCGTTGGCGTGCCCGCTGGTTGAAGGGTAGACCGAGGCGCGCCACTTGCGGGTGTTCGTGCCGGCCTGGGGGTCGGCCGGGGGGTTGCGGTAGGCCAGCAGTCGCCCGAGCGCCACGCCGGAGAGCGTGGCCGGGTCGGCTTCGAGCCATGGGCGGTCACTGGCTTCGCCGGCGGGACGGACGTAGGGAATCCAGTCGGCGGTGCGCACGTCGAGTTCGGGGCCGAAGCCGAAATGGAAGTCGACTTCTAGCGGCCGCGCGATCTCTTCCTGGAGGTAGCGGTCGATGGTGCGGCCATCGACGCGCCGGACAATTTCGCCGAGGAGGAAGCCGTACGTGTTGGTGTGGTAGCCGAAGTTCGTTCCCGGTTCCCACCATGGTTCCTGGGCGGCGAGCTCGGCGCACATTCCATCCCAGTTCGTGAGGTTGTACCCGGGCGGCAGCGGTTTCGCGACGGCCTGGAGACCGGCCCGATGAGCCATCAGGGTGCGAACGGTGATGGCGCCCTTCCCGGCCTGTGCGAATTCGGGCCAGTAGCGCGCGACCGGCGCATCGAGGTCGATCTTGCCCCGCTCGACGAGCCGGAGCAGACAGATTGCCGTGACGGCCTTCCCGATCGACCAGACGTTGACGATGGTGTCCCGGCCCCAGGGGACCGTTTTGGCGGCATCCTGGAAGCCGCCCCAGAGATCGACCACCAGCTCGCCATCGAAAGCGACAGCGACGGCCGCGCCAACTTCGTCATGGTCGCGGAAGTTGGCTTCGAATGCGGCGCGAACCTTTTCGAAGCGCGGGTCGCAGAGTCCGTCGGCGTGCATGCCCGCGAATTCTAGGGACTCCGGAGCCGAACTGCTCTCCCTAGACGGGGGCTTGGAGGTTGGCGCTTCTCGCGTATGGTGAAGGAGCTTCGAGGAGCGCTTTCATAATGGAGGCTGCCTGGATGCGATGGCCGGCCGGACCCTTGTGAACGCCATCGGAGTGGCGAAGGTCGGCACGGGCCGCCTCGAAACCGGGAACGCAATCCGCGATGAGGAAGTGGAAGCTACGCCCGTGCGCGTTCATCTCTTCGCGGTGGTCATCGAGGATGGCGTTCGCGTTGTGGTTCTCGCGGGAGAGCGATTCGGCGAGTGGCGGCGCGTAGAGAATGACAACGGTCAGGTTCTCTCGCTGGGATAGCGTCCGCATCACTTCGAGTTCGACGCTGGTGACTTCTTCGCGGGTAGAAAGTGGTTCGGCGCCGATGACATGGCGGGCCAGCCAGCGACCGGCGCGGTTCAGACGCGCCGAGCCGCCGGCCTTGTTTTCGGTCTTCGATTCGAAGCGGACTTCGAGCTTGCGGAAGAACTTGTAGGCCCGATCGCCATAGCGACGGCGCACACGATTGCCGACGGTGCCTACGAGGAAGTGGTAGCCCCCGAAGGAAAACACCACCAGATCTGGATCATGTTTTTCCAGCGCTTTTTCTACCCGGGGGAGCGCCTTTGGGCCGGAGGGGACGAGCGGGAGATTTTCGACTTCAACCTCTTCGCCGATGGCCGCGGAGAGTTGGCCGCCCACGAGGTTGGGCCAGGCATCGCCAGGGTTTGCCAGCGTAATCCCGGAGGTGTCGCTCGAACCGATTACAAGCATCCGCATGCGAGTTTTCGCCTGGTTGATGAATGTCGCGCATTCTGCCACGTTGCGGCGATACCGAAAAACGCATTCAGGGCTGGGTTTCGAGCTGCTTCACTTCGTCGATGACGCCAAGGAGCATACGGATATCGACGCGGTCACCGGGTTTCGCACCCTTGTAGATGCCTTCGGCGGCGACCCTGCCCTCGGTGATTCGATCGGGGTCGGCTTTGAGGGCGTAGGCAATGCGAAAGTAGCGCGTGCCATGGATATCGTACGGCTGGATGGCTGCGAGGATGGCTTCCACGCATCCATCCTAGGCGATAAAGGCCCGGCTAATCTTCCTTCTTCCAGAAGGTCAGCCAGTTGCCCTCCGGGTCTTCGACCGTGAATTCGGTCTGGCCCCATTCACGGGGCGCGATGGGGTCGATGATGTGCGCGCCCTTTGCCTGCGCGGAGGCGTAGAGATCGCGGAGGTCTTCCGCCTCGATATAGAGGGCGTTTGGCGACTTTCCGGCGAGCCGCGCGCGGATGGCTGCGTTGTATTCGGCCGAATAGTAGGCGGCCGCCTTTTCTACCATCATGTGCGCATCGCCGCGGGCGATGGAGTTGTTGTCCTCATCGGGTCCACCTCGGACGAGATGGAATCCGAGGGTATCGATATAGAACGACAAGGCAGCGGGAACGTCGGCGAAGCGGAGAGAAGGGATAACGTTGTAGCCGGGCATCGTGCGCCTCCAGAGGCCAGATGTGGAGAGCGTAGCGCGCCGTGCGAACTTCGTATTGGATGAAATTGCAGCCGAGCTCTAGTTGTCCGGGACGGTCCAGGTGAGGTTGCCGGGCCCGGCAATGGCGATCCAGTAGGCTTTGCCGGTCTCGAGCGACGCGAGGTTGTTGGCGCCGGGTACGCCGGCGCCTGACGGGAAGTAGGCCTGCCAGCTCTGAGCGGCGGCATCCCACCCGTAAATCACGGAGACGTTCGAGGTGATGTCGTCTGCGGTGGAAGCTCCCTTGAGTGCATCGCCGGGTGAAACGGCATCGGCGCCGGTCCAGGTGATGAGGCTCCAGCGGAAGTTGAGGTTCAGGGTGGTAGTGCCGGGCCGGGTGAGGTCGGCATCGAATGCGATCTCGCCGCCGTCATCGCCGGGCACAGTGACGAGAACTTTCAGTGGACCGGGGATGCTCTGCGAGACTTTGATCCAGGCCTGGCACTCATCCGTGAGGCCGTCGATCAGTGGTGCGAACGATCGGATGGGCGCACTCGAGGCGGAGTTTTCCGCAGTCGAGAAGGTCAGGATGTCGTTGGCGCTACGACCGAAGGCGGTACCGCCGTTGCTGGTTTCGATGATGACGCCGTCGCCGGCTTCGATAACGAAGTCGACAGGCATGTCGATCACGGGATGGAGGCTGACGGCGCCGGGGGGCACAGCGCAGAAGCCGTCGCGGTCGAGCGCGTGGAAGACGACATAAATGAACTGGCTGCCATCGAGGTTTTCGACTACGAAGTCAACCGGATTGCCTTGCGCCAACGCTTCCTGATGCGGGTTGCCCAGGGAAGGGCCGGTGAACGAAACGACGGCTATGGGCAGGACCGCCAGCCGGGAGAGGACTTTGAACAATCGAGACATTGTCAGAAGTATACGGGTCGGGCAGTTCTGGAGCCGCCTTACGGTCGGCGCGATCCGCGGCGTCGCTGCTGGTAGCTGCTCACCTTGGCGCGATTCCCGCAGACGGCCATCGAACACCATGTCGCGCTGCGGTTCCGGGAAGTGTCGTAGAAGGCCGCTTCGCAGCGGTCGGCGGGGCAGACTTTGAGCCGGCTCCAGGTGCCGTTTTGGATGGCCTCGTGGACGATCGCGAGCATCGCCGCGATGGCGCCGTTCGCTCCGGTGGACGTGGGGCGCAGGGACGTGCTGCCGTTCGAGCCAAAGGAGAGGGTCAGGGTCGCATCGGCGGCGAGGCGGGTGAGGTCGCGAGCGGGCAGTTCGACGCTTTCGCCGGTGTTATTGGCGAGGGCCATGGCGAGGAGCACACGGTGAACTTCGAGGATAAGGCGATGCTCGTGAGGCGAGAGGGCGCGTTTAGCATCGAGGAACCCGAGTGCGAGGAGGGCGGCGGTCGCTGACTCAGGAGTGCCGAGGCTGGAGGGCAAGGCGAATCCGCCGCCCTGGGCAGGCATCAGCCGCTTTCGACGGAGAATCGCGCTGACGAGTTGCTGGCTAATGCCATGGCGTGCGGCAAGGGTCGCCTGGGGGATGCCGGCATCGCCTCCCGCACGGACTTCGGCTGCCATCGCCAGTTCGGCGGGGGTCGGTTCGACGCGGGGGGTGTTGAGAAAGTCCTGGATCAGCCGCAGGTCGCCAGGAGCGCCACCTTCGAGAGCTAAGGTCTGAGGCATCGCTTCAATCGTTAACGAACAAGTTCGCGAATGCAACACCAGTATGGTTTGTTTAGCAGTTAGTTGACACCGCGGGTGGCGTGGCGTACTTTACCACATGGTTAGTTAACCAGACGGTGAAATAGTGCCAACCGACCAGCTCAGCGCGACGTTTGCCGCCCTCGCCGACCCGACACGCCGGGCCATCCTGGCGCGGCTCGCGGAGGGAGAAACCTCCGTGACCGAGCTCGCCGCACCATTCGAGATGACGCTCCCGGCGATTTCGAAGCACCTGAAGGTGCTCGAACGAGCGGGGCTGATCTCGCAGGTCCGCGAAGCGCAATGGCGCCCGCGCCGGCTCGAGGCGGCGCCGCTGCGCGAGGCGGAAGCCTGGATCGAGCAGTACCGGGAGTTCTGGGAAGAGCGATTCGACCGCCTGGACAACTATCTGCAAACGCTACAAGTCGAGGAGAACACCGATGATTAATCCAAAGACGGTAACCAGTTTCGAAGGCGACCGGGTGATGTTGCTCAAGCGGGAGTTCGACGCCCCGCAGGAGACCGTTTTTCGTGCATGGACGGAGCGGGAGCACCTGATGAACTGGTGGGGCCCACCGACGTGGCCGTTGGACTACTGCACCGTTGACCTTCGGCCGGGCGGAATCTGGCACTACCGGATGCGCGGGCCGGAGGGCGAAGAGTCGTGGGGGAAGACGGTTTACAAAACGATCGAGCCGCATTCCGGTCTTTCCTACACTGCCTATTTCTCCGATAAGGACGCAGCTGAGCTCTCGCCGGGGATGTTCACGGAGGTGACTTTTGAGGCGAAGGAGTCGAAGACCGTGGTCCATGTTCGGACCACCTTCACGAGCGCCGAAGACATGAAGAACGTCATGGAGATGGGCCAGATCGAAGGCATGAGCATGAGCCTGGACCGCCTCGATGACGTGCTGGCGAAGGCCGCGGCCTGAACACGGTTGGCCAGCTCGGGCACCAACAAGAAAGGACAAAGAAAATGGCTGAACTGAAGACTGAACGCATTGTTATCGATCTGCCCGACGACCTGTCGATTGGGATGACCCGTCGTTTCCGCGCGCCGAAGAGCCTGGTGTTCGAGGCGCACGTGAAGCCGGAACACCTGAAGAATTGGTGGGGCCGAACCGGCTCGACGCTTTCGGTGTGCGAAATTGACGCCCGCACGGGTGGGAAGTGGCGCTTCGTGGAGCGGCAGGCGGACGGGGAGGAATACGGGTTCCACGGCGAGTTCCGCGAGGTCACGCCTCCGGACCGCATCGTCTGGACGTTCGAGTTCGAAGGCATGCCGGGCAATGTTGCCGTGGAGACGGTGACGTTCACGGAAGCGGATGGCGTCACCACCCTTCGAACCATCAGTGTTGCCGATTCGAAAGAAGCTCGGGATGCAATGCTCCAATCCGGGATGGAAGAGGGCGCGAACGAGAGCCTCGATCGGCTGGAGGTTCTGCTGGGGACGCTCTCGGCGAAGTGATGCGATGATTGGCCGACGGAGGTGAGCTGTGGGGAAGGTGATCTTTTCGATGATCCTGTCGCTTGACGGGTACATCGAGGGGCCGGATGGGAGTTTCGATTGGTTCGAGCCAGACGAGGAACTGCACCGGCACTTCAACCAGCGCGAAGCCCAGACTGGCTTCCACCTCTTTGGCCGCAAGCTCTACGAGCTAATGAACGACTTTTGGCCCACCGCGGATCAGCTCCCGGATGCCCCGGACTACATTGCTGAATACGCGCGGTTCTATCGCGCCGTGCCCAACGTGGTGTTTTCGCGAACGCTGGAATCGGTGGATGCCAACTCAAGGCTGGTGCGCGACAACATTGCCGCGGAGGTCACGGCGCTCAAAGCTTCGACGGATAAGGAATTGGCGCTCGGTGGGCCGGGGATTGCGGCGGAGTTCATCCGGTTGGGGCTGGTCGATGAGTACTGGTTGTACTACGCGCCGGTGATCGTCGGGGGTGGGAAGCCGATGTTCGGGGATGTTTCCACGCCGCTGCGGATGGAGATGCTGGGGTTGGAGCAATTCGGGGGTGGGGCCACGCTCGCCAAGTACCGCCCAATCGCCCCGGCGCCGGTTGACTGACGGACGCCGGGACAGCTGGTGGGAGCCGCGATCTAGCCGCCGGCGTTGAAGGTTTCGCAGAGTTCGACGGTGCCGCCCGAGCGAAGGATGGGGCAGCCTTTCGCCATGATCAGGGCGGAATCCATGTTCGGCGCCGAGAGGACGCTGTAGCCGGTGCAGGGGTTCGCCCCGCCGCCTTCGGAGGTGCCATCGGAGGCGACTGTCCAGGCGCGGCCGACGGGATTTCCGCCATCGACGACGGCCGAGCCAAGGCCTTCGAACCATTGCACCCAGGCCTGCATGACAGCTTCCTGTTCGGCCGGGGTTTCGGGCATACCGCCACCGTGATAGACCAGCAAGTAATTCGCCATTTCGTTCTAGCTCCACCGCATATTCGCGGCGCGCCGAAGTATAGCGCCGGCCCGTTAGATAGTTATGAAGAGACGTCACCGCTGGAGCCTGCGCGAGGCCCTTCGCAGTTAAAGCGCGGAGAGGTCCGTGTAAACCGCGATGACGAGCGATTCGCCGTCGATATCGAACCGCTTGAGGGCGACGTGAAATTCGCGTTCCGCGCCATCCCGGGCGACGACGCGAGTCCGGGCCTGGACGACGTTTTCTCCGGCTCGGAGGCGGTCCATCATCTCGTTCAACTTCGAGATGTCCTTCCAGAAGCCGATGGAGGAGGCCGTCCGACCGATAACGTCGGAACGTGTGTAGCCCGTTGCGTCGGTGAACGCCTGGTTCACGTCGATGAGTTGGCCGCTATCGAGCCGCCGGATATTGGTCGGCGCCGGGCTGGCGCGGAAAGCGCGGTTGAAGAGTTCTTCATCGCGTTTGATCAGGCGTTCGATACGACGTCGTTCGCTGAGATCGTGGGGGACGGAGATATGGCGGCCCGGGGCGAATTCGCAGACGGCGGAGAATGCTACGGGGACGGTCACGCCATCGGGCCGAAGGACGGTGAATTCGCCCTCGGCGCGGCGAAGCGAGACGAACTCTCGCCAGGCGATCTCCGCTTCGATCGGGTCGGCAGTAACGTCCCGGATGCTACGACAAAGGATTTCCGCCTGGCTGCGTCCGAGTAAGTCACAGGCGGCATCGTTCGCAAATGTGTAGCGCCCGTCGGAATCAGCAATAAGTATGGCTGCTGGCACGCGTGCCAGAACCGATTCGACGGACTCCGCGTTGAAGTCCACCATCTCCAACATTGAATCTCCTCGCATCCCCCGAGTGAGCCTTGGCTGCGAGCATCCGCTCGACATAGCAAACTATATCGAGCCGCTGAAATTGCATCTGTACAAATTCATACCGATGGCAGCGGTGCGCGGTGTTAAGATTCGCGCAGTCTGAACTGGTGCCCAAATTGCGTTCATTGGGAGAAACGACCAAGCTTGCCTCTGCCGTCTTCCAATAACTCGCCGCGCCCAACGAACCGGATTCTTTCTGCGCTTTCGCCGCAGGCCTTCGAGCGGATTGCACCCGACCTTGAGCCGTTCGCGTTAAACCTGGGAACAGTGCTGTACAGCCCTGGCGAAGAGATTACGGCTGCCTATTTTCCAGAACGCGGCGTGATTTCGCTTGTGACGGTGATGCAGGACGGCCGCTGCGTAGAGGCTGCGGCGGTGGGGCGTGAAGGTCTTGTCGGGCTGCCCCTGTATCTCGGGCGGACCACCGCGAACTCGCGCTGGATTGTGCAGGTGCCTGACGGTTCCTACCGGCTCTCGGCAAAGTCGTTTCTGCGCCACATTGAGGGCCTGCCCGAGTTGCGCCTCCTTATCGACCGGTACGCGAGCGACCTCATCGAGCTGATGGCCCAGCTTTCGGCGTGTAATGCTATCCACTCTTTGCCGGAACGCTGTGCCCGCTGGTTGCTGGTGACGGCGGACCGAATGGGGACGAACCAGTTCCACCTCACGCACGAATTCCTGGCGGAGATGCTCGGGGTGTACCGGCCCCAGGTGACGGTGGCCGCAAGTTCGCTGCAGGCGTCCGGGCTGATTCGGTATCGGCGAGGGGACGTCGAGATTACCAACCGAGACGGCCTGGAAGAGGTTTCCTGCGAGTGCTACGAAGTCACTCGCCGGCGCATCGACTCCGATTACTAAAATCGTCGCCACTCGAACGAACTTCAAGCCGGGTCTTCGGCCTTGCGCTGTTGCGCCGGCTCAGCGTTCAGGGCGAGGCGGCCCCACCACACCATGACTGTCCCCAGCACTGAAGCAGTGGCTGCGAGCGCCATGACGACGAGGAACGAATTCGATGGCGCAAGCTCCGGGCGAAACAACACGGACGGAGGAGCGATTTTCACCACCGGGAGGGTGAACGCGCCGAGGACGATCTGGACTACCGAGCTGACGATGCTGATCCCGGGGATTTCCAGGTCGCGATGGCGGGGGCGGCGAACCACGATCTGGAGGACATCGAGATCGACCCGGGCAACACCCCAGCGGGCAGCCATCGCCGAAACGGCCACGACGAAGACGTTGGTACAAACGATCAGCGGGACGATGCCCACCGTCGCGGGGGAAATGCCTTCGCTGCGAGCGGCGAAGACGACCATGGCCAGACCGGCGAGAGCCTTGGCGCCGCCGGCCCAGTGAGGAATCGCGATGACCGAGAGAGCGAGCTTGATGTTCGTGCGGTTGGACGTCTCGGCCTCGAGTACCGGCAGCCGCCAGACGTTGGGCGCGACGATGAACGCGAAGGCGGTGCCGAGTTCGAATACGCCAAAGGCGCCGACAAACTGGACACGGCTCCAGCTTCCAAGGCCGCCAATGACGAGGATGGTGAGGAAGAGGCCGAGGAGATTCATCGCCGATATGGAAAGGCCGAGCGAAAGTCCACGCACGACGAGCAGGAAGCGTTTCATATCCGGAGTATTGGCGATGTCACCGGCGATTTGGGTGCTCTGGAAGTCCTTTGTTATGCGGCCCAACGGTACTGATATGTGGACGCGATGGGGGCCGTCGTACATTCGATTTCAGAAAAGGAGTGCCGAATGTTGAACCTGAAAATTGCACTGATTCGACGGCTTCTTGAGGCCGCCCAAACGACCGAGCAAAACGAAGACGGGCAGGGCGGTGTCTATATCGGCGGCGGCGCGCTGGTGGTGATCGTCATCATTTTGCTGCTCATCGTCCTGCTTTAAGCGTACGAACGAAGAACCGCCTGGACTTGCCACCGGCGGGACAGGGCGGAAGGCGCCCGGATCTGCTCCGGGCGCCTCTTCGTGCGCGGAGAAAACGTTCAAACGAGCGCGCGGGCAGCGCGGCGTTCGCGCCAGCGAAAGAAGTCCCAGTATTTTTCTTCGTCGGCCTGCGCGGGGTAGAGATCCGAGACGGCGCAGGGTGTTGGGTCGACCCAACCTGGCAGGAGGTTGCCCATCTGGCGCCACTCGAGCGCGTCCCGCCAGAGTCCGAAGGCTTCTTCTTCAAGAATGTTTCGTTCTCGCCACAGTTGGAGTACAGCCTGGATCAGCAGCGAATCACCCTCGCCGCGGACCGTGAAATCGAAGAATACGACGCGGCATTCGTGATTGGTCCAGTGGTCGATCGTGGGCATGGTCATTTTGAGCACCTCGCTATGGCGTGTTCGCGACCGGGCGGGATTGGCGATCAACGGCCCGGCGGAGCTCGGGCAACAGCTCCCCCTTCGCCATCTGCAAGAAATCCTCCTGGCGTGTTCCGACCTGGTGGAAGTAAACGTGATCGAACCCGCCGGAAACAAACTCCATCGCACGGTGAACGATTGCGTCGATATCCGGACCACAAAGAATGTTCTGGCTAACGGCGTCCTCGGTGGCGAACGCCGTCGCGTCTTCGAAGACTTCCGGAGTACGGATTTCGGAGCGGGCGTTCCAGCCGAGGACGGTGGTGGGCCAGAATTTTCTCGCGACGCGGCGTGTCTCGGCTTCGTCCGGTCCCCAGCAGACAGTGACCTGTCCCACCCTGGGCTTGTCCCGGCCGCCTGCCGTTTCGAACGCTTCGAACAGCGTGTCGTCGGGGCCGGTGGCGATGAGGCCGTCCATCTTGCCAGCGAGTGAAGCTGCGCGCGGCCCGGCCGCCGCGACGAGGATCGGCGGGGGTTCATCCGGGAGGGTGAAGAGCCTCGCATCGGAAACCCGAAAGTAGGCGCCGTCGTAGGTGTAGGAATCGCCTTCCCAGAGTTTGGTGATGATCTTGACGGCTTCCGCAAGACGTTCGAAGCGTTCATTGGGAGAAGGCCAGCGCTCGCCGGTGACATGTTCATTGAGTGACTCGCCGGTCCCGACGCCGAGATAGAACCGACTCTGGAACATTGCGGCCGTTGTCGCGGCTGCCTGGGCGACAATCGCCGGGTGAAGCCGTACGGTCGGACAGGTCACACCCGTGCCGACGAGGATGGAATCGGTGACGCTTGCGATTGCCCCGAGTACGGGCCAGACGGCCGGGGATTGCCCCTGGGTTGTTATCCAGGGGTGGAAGTGATCGGAGATGGAAAGGAAGTCCAGGCCGATTTCTTCAGCGAGCCGTGCCTGGCGCACGAGGGCGATGGGGCCGTTCTCTTCGCTGGAAAGCGCGAAGCCGAAGGCCGGACGTTCGGGTCGAGCTGCGATGCCGCGTCTTGCGGCGCCGGAGGTTCCATTCGCCGGGCGGGCCGATTGGTTGCTCACCGGTGTGGTACGGCCTTGGCTGCCCGGTTCATCTCGGTCACCAGGGAATCGAAGTCGATCGGGAAGTCGGCTCCTTCGTTCTGCTTCAAGCGGCCCACAGCGACGACATCGTTGAGGACGTTCTCTTCGAAGCGGGGACCGCCCTCGCGCTCGAGCTCCCGGTGGGCAGCTTCGTGCAGAGATCGCCACGACGCGGCTCCGGCTGAACAGAGCATCGCGCGGATGACTTCCGGGGGAACGTGATTGGATTCGAGTGCCATGTGGGCGCCTCCTGAGCGTTTACTAGTGCGCAATCGGAAGGCATTGCGGCACGCCTTCCCGTGAACGGATGACGGGTGTGCCGTCCTTGTCCTTCACGATGACCTGCTCACCGGCGTAGTGCGGCGAGCTGATTACGAGCCCTGCTACGGCCGTGCAAAGCCCGTCAAAGTCCTGTTCGTCCGCGGAGAAATCGCGATTGAAATTGACGGTGACGGTGAAGCCGTCCTTCGTAATATCGCCCACGTCTTTCAGCCAGCCCTTGCTGCCGAAATCGACTTCCAGGTGGCGTTCGACGACCGCTTGAAGGTCATCAGAAAGGGGGTCATCCCCGGGGGAAGTGTCCGGCACGTCTACGGAGGTCCTTCGGACGTCCGGGACCTTGCCGTCTTTGGAGGAACAGGCAACGCCGATGAATGAGACCATGAAGATGGCAGCGATCATGCATGCGAGCCAACTCCTGGACCATCGAATAGTGAACATGGAGCGAGTGTAAATCGCGGGCCGAAACATCCTCCTAACGAAACGCGTATGAGCGCTTTCAACTTGGTTGCATTCTGCGATTGGTCCACTGGATGGCTATCGAAACGGCCATGCAGGAGGCCGGTAAGGTAACGGAACTGCAAGACTCCTGCGTTGACGATTGAGCCGTTTGTGATTGTTCAACACCTACTTTTGTTCGACCAGAGCACAGTAATGGGACGTGCTTTAGAACGCGGGTGACTGATGAGCATCTATGGATTACCTGCATTGCGGCCGAGTTACAGGCAGTTCAAAAGGCGCGCTTCCATGCTCCAAAACCTGCTGAGGATGGTGGAAGACGAAATGACTCTCAAAGACGAGCTGACACAACTTGAAATGGGCTTTTGGGAGGCGAGTACCGATCCCTCCTACTACGAGGCGCACATGTCCGGCCGTGGATTCGCCGTGTTCGCCGACATGGTCCTGAACAAGGCCGACGCGATTGCCGCAACGAAGTCCAACGAGGCCGGGGGATGGTCGAACATCCGCTTCGAACGCGTGAACCTCATGTCCCTAGGTCCGGACGTCGCCGCACTGGTTTATACGGGCCATGCGGAACGGAAAGGTACGCCATACGCGGCGAACGTCATTTCAACCTACGAGCGGGGCGACGCCGGCTGGGAGATGGTGCTCCACCAGCAGAGCGTGAACGCGGGATGAACGAGATGTCAGGGATGAGGAAGGACCCACTCATGTTTATGCACGCCGCTTTACGACGATTCACCCTGGGACTTGCGGTGCTCGCGTTTCTCGGCTTCGCCGCGTGTTCGGACAACTCAGGCGACACGGTGGTGCCCACCGCCGCGAAGTCCTCCGGCGAGAACACGTTACGAATCTCTGCCCGGGACTTCACGTTCGTGCCCTCGGAGTGGAACGCGTTCAACAACCAGGACCTGACGATTGTCCTGACCAACGATGGCGCCTCTCAGCACACGCTCCGGGTTTACGAGGACGCGGATTACACGGAGCCAGTGGATGGCGCCTCGATCAACCCCACCAATCCCGGCCAATCCAACCAGATCACGTTCGCGGCGCCTTCCGAGCCGAAGAAACTCTACTTCCGTTGCGAGATTCACCCGGACCTGATGCAGGGCGAGATTTCGGTCGCGGCGACGGTGAACTAGGCCTCGACGGCTGCTTCTTCGCGTTCTCGCTTTTGGGAGGTCTGGGTGTCGGGAACTTCGTCATCCGGCCCTTCCTCCGACAGGTTGGCCAGTCTCCGCGCGAGCAGCGCATCGGTCGAGGAATGGAGGACCATGGAGGATGCGATGACGAGGGCGATGCCGTGGAACAGGTATTCTCCGCGTTCCATCCCGTTTCCCAACACGAGCAGTCCATACAGGACGGAGGCGAATCCTCGGGGCCCGAACCAGGCGGCGGCCCCAAACACGCCCATCGACAGCCTTGTGCCGAGAAGAGCGACGCCGAGGGCAAGGGGACGCACCACGAGAAGCGTGCCGATAACCAGGAGCGTGCCCCCCAGGTAGAAGTCGCTGATCACCGTGGTTGTCAGGAGCGAGCCGAAGATCAGCAGCGCGGCAAGCTTGAGGGCTTCGACGACGGGCTCGGCGGCGGCCGTCAGACTCGATGCGACGGTTCGGTTCGTCGCGGCGATGGTTATCCCGGCGGCGAATGCCGCGAGAAAGTCGTTCACATCGAGCAGGTGCGCGAGACCGAACGTGATGGCGGCGATGGCAAGACCGTGCAAGGGTTCGTAGAGACTGGCCGAGCCCAACCTCGTGGGCCTTTCGGCCCAAATGCCGGCGAAGGCTACCGCGATCCCGAGTGCGACGCCGCCGACAACCTCGACGGCGAGGCGCAGCAGGTCCAGGTCTTCGCGGCCGTTGATATCGAGCATGATGACAACGAGGGGCAGCGCGAGCCCATCATTCAGTCCGCTCTCTAGACTGAGAAAGCGCCGGAGGCGAAGCGGCACGCCTTCTCTGGCGAACAGCTGCCGGGCGAAGACCACGTCGGTGGGGGAGAGGACAGCGCCGATCAGTAGCGCTTCCGGCCATGAGACATCGATGGCGAAGTGAGCGAGGAGGGCGATTCCCACCCATGTCAACGGCATACCCACGAGGAGCGCACGCAGCGGTAGCGGATCGCGCCATGTTTGGGCCAGGTTCACTTTGTTGCCTTCGACGAAGAGGGTGGCGAAGACGGTGACTTCGATGAGGAGCTTCGTCCGCTCGTCGCCCGGGCCGAGATCGATCAGCCCGAAGACAGGGCCGGCGATGACGCCCGCGATGAGGAAAAGGACGGCGGTGGAGGCCACACTGCGCCGGGAGAGATCAGAAATCAGGACGGACGCCAACAGCGTTCCGCCGAACACAACAACAATAACCACGCACTCTTCAGGTTAGGCGGGGAATGAGGAGCAGGTGCCGCTCACGGACAAACCCAGAGGGATTTGCAACACCTTCGGCGTGGGCCTTCACCGTTTTGGGATTCCCCCCGGCGTAGTGTTTGCACACCAGCTTCCAGTTTGCGGGAGGGCGCCATGACGTCGCGGGATCAACTCCAATCGAGTCTCGACTGCCTGTTGGGCTATCGGCGGCGATTGCTTTCGGAACTTGAATATCTCGATGCCGAGATCCACGCGGTGCAGTTCCAGCTCACCGGGATCCCCGTCCGGGACTTTGGAAGGCTGGGGGAATTGAACGCATCGCCGCGCGCTGAGGGGGCGGCCGCTGAGGCTGGTGCCTGATTGGTTAGGTTTGGAATGGAACAAGAACTGGACATCGCTGTGTTGGTTGGGAGCCTGAGGAAGGGTTCGTTCACGCGCAAAGTTGCGCACCACCTGGGCACTTATCCTGGCCGGTTGCGGCTTCGCCAGCTGGATATCGGGCGGTTGCCGCTCTACAACCAGGACCTGGATGCGGAAGAAACGCCACCGCGCGAGTGGCGAGAGTTTCGCGAACAAATCAAGCTCGCCGACGGCGTGCTTTTCGCAACGCCTGAATACAATCGCTCTGTGCCCGGTGTTTTGAAGAACGCAATTGACGTTGGCTCTCGCCCGTTTGGGGATAATGCGTGGGACGGCAAACCCGGGGCAGTGATCAGCGTTTCTCCCGGTGCGATTGGGGCGTTTGGCGCGAACCACCACCTTCGCCAGTCGCTCGTCTTTCTGAATGTGCCGGCCATGCCGCAGCCTGAAGCGTATGTGGGCGGTGCAGCGGACCTGTTCGATGACCGCGGCAACATCACCAGGAAGAACACCGACGACTTCCTGCGGAGCTTTGTAGATGCGTTCGCTGTGTGGGTGGCGCTTCACCAGCCGAAGGTGGCGGAAGCCGCCCTAGCGATGAGGTAGGCGGCAATGACGACGCAGGCGCCGACCGAACACGAACAGCCGTTGGAGATGCCCTTCGACGAAGAATCGCGGCCCGTAGTGGTAATCACGGGCGGTTCCGCCGGGGTGGGGCGGGCAACAGCACTCGCCTTCGCAAAGAAGGGCGCGACCGTGGCGATTCTGGCGCGCGGACGCACGAGCCTCGATGCCGCTGTGAAGGAGATTGATGGTGCGGGTGATGGCACCTGTGCGGGCTACCAGGTGGATGTCTCGGACTACGAGGCCGTGCGGGACGCGGCGGGACAGATTGAAGAAACACTCGGGCCGATCGACATCTGGGTGAATAACGCGATGGTTTCGGTGTTCTCACCCGTGAAGGAGATGCAGCCGGCGGAGTATCGCCGTGTCACCGAGGTGAACTACCTGGGCTATGTTCACGGCACGCTCGTCGCGCTGGAACTCATGACTCCGCGCGATCGCGGGACGATCATCCAGGTTGGCTCGGCACTTTCCTACCGGGGAATCCCGTTGCAATCGGCATATTGCGCAACGAAGCACGCTATCCAGGGCTTCAACGATTCGCTGCGGGCGGAACTTCGCCACGATGGCAGCAATATCCGCGTTTCGAGCGTGGACCTTCCCGGCATGAACACCCCCCAGTTCCTCTGGTCGAAATCGCGGATGCCGTTCCGCGCGCAACCCGTGCCGCCCATTTACGAACCCGAGGTAGCCGCCCGCGCCATCCTGTGGCTCTCGACACATCGTGAGCGCGAGCTCAACGTGGGCTGGCCGACGGTGGTGACCAAGCTGGGGAACGTGATTGCTCCGGGCCTGCTCGACCGTTACCTGGGCCGCACGGGCTACGACTCTCAGATGACGGACCAGGTGGAGCCGCTGGACCGTGCTTCGAACCTGTGGGAACCGGTGGATGAAGACTTCGGAGCACGGGGCCCGTTCACGGAACGTGCGCACGACGATAGCAAGCAGCTGTGGGTGGCGACGCACACGTCGCGCACCTTGCGGAACGTGGTGGGAGTTGCGGTGGTCTTTGGGGCCGCACTTACGGCGCTTTCGCTGTGCGGGAAACTTGCCCGTTCATTGACCCACAGGGGTGGTTCGACCGAAGTGAAACGAGACTGTTAGGCGGCCCTGATCGCCGTTAAGGCGATCGCAAGGGCCAGCTTGCTACCGTCCCCGAAAGGGGGCGCACGGAATGGCGCAATCAGTTAGTGACTTTCTCGTATCTCGACTTCGCGAGTGGGGGGTGAACCGGGTTTACGGGTTCCCCGGCGATGGCATCAACGGCCTGCTTGGAGCGTTCGACGACGAATCCGCTCCGCGCTTTGTCCAGGTTCGGCACGAAGAAATGGCGGCATTCATGGCTGCGGCCCATGCGAAGTTCACCGGCGAAGTTGGGGTTTGCATCGCCACATCCGGGCCCGGTGCGATACACCTTCTGAACGGTCTCTATGATGCGAAACTCGATCATCAGCCGGTGGTGGCGATTGTTGGGCAACAGGCGCGAGCGGCCCTGGGTGGGAGTTACCAGCAGGAAGTCGACCTGATCAGCCTCTTCAAGGACGTGGCGCACGAATACGTCCACATGGTCACGGTGCCAGAGCAAATGCGGCACGTGATCGATCGCGCGATGCGAATCGCGAAGTCAGAGCGCACGGTCACTACCGTGATCATTCCGAACGACCTCCAGGAGGAGAACTACGCGGAACCGCCACGTGCCCACGGCACGATCCATTCGGGGATCGGGTACGACTCACCGCGCCGCGTCCCGATGGACAACGACCTCGAGCGTGCCGCGGAGATCCTCAATTCGGGCAAACGCGTGGCGATGCTCGTTGGAGCGGGCGCCCTTGGCGCGACCGACGAAGTCCTTGAGGTGGCCGACCGGCTCGGCGCAGGGGTGGCGAAAGCGCTGCTCGGGCGTGCGGCGGTGCCGGATGACGTGCCGTACGTGACCGGATCGATCGGACTCCTCGGCACGCGGCCGAGCTGGGACATGATGAACGACTGCGACACGCTACTGATGGTCGGCTCGAGCTTCCCGTATTCGGAATTCCTGCCGCCTGAGGGCCAGGCACGCGGGATTCAGATAGACATCGATGCGCGGATGACAAACATCCGCTACCCAATGGAACTTTCCCTCATCGGTGATAGCGCGGAGACCCTGCGGGCGCTGCTCCCATTGCTCCGGTACAAGCCAGACCGTTCGTGGCGAGAAACCATCGAGAAGAACGTGGCCGAGTGGTGGAGCGTCCTCGAAGCACGGGCGATGAACAGCGCAGACCCGATTAATCCCCAGCGCGTGTTCTGGGAGCTTTCGCCACGGCTGCCTGCGCAGGCGATCATCAGCTCAGATTCTGGGTCCGCGGCGAACTGGTTCGCGCGGGACCTGAAGCTGCGGCGCGGGATGATGGCCTCGCTTTCAGGGAACCTGGCGACCATGGGGCCCGGGGTTCCCTACGCGCTCGCCGCGAAATTCTGCTTCCCCGATCGACCGGCCATCGCGCTCGTTGGCGACGGGGCGATGCAGATGAACGGCATCAACGGGCTCATCAGCATCGCCAAGTACTGGAAAGAATGGTCCGACCCCCGGCTCGTCGTCCTCGTATTGCACAACAACGACCTGAACCAGGTGACCTGGGAGATGCGGGTCCTGGCAGGCAACCCGCGATTCGCGACGTCACAGGATGTACCCGACTTCGCCTACTCCAGCTATGCCCAGTCGCTCGGACTCAATGGAGTGAGGGTCGAAACCCCCGATCAGATTGCGCCGGCATGGGACAAGGCGTTTTCCGCTGATCGTCCGACGGTGATCGACGCGATCACCGACCCGGAAGTCCCACCGCTCCCGCCGCACATCACGCTCTCCCAGGCCGAAGCATTCCTGAAGTCGATGGTGAAGCGGGATGATTCGGCACTTCACTACGCGAAACAGGCGGCGAAAGACATGCTCGAAGGAGTGTTGCCGGGCCGCGGGAGGTAGCTCAAGGTGCCATCCGCGACTGTGTCCTCCATGGCGGCGCCGATTCGGAAGATCGGCGTCGCCGCCTACGAAATTCCCACCGACGCACCAGAATCCGACGGGACCCTGGAGTGGTCGGCGACAACGCTCGTTACGGTTCACATCACGGCCGGAAACGAGACCGGCTTCGGCTACACGTACGCACATGCGTCAGTCGCCGGGCTGATCAGGTCGCTGTTCGCGGATCTGCTCGTCGGTTTCGACGCGTTTGCCATTCCCGAAGCTCACCGGGAGATGGTCAAGGCGATCCGAAACCTCGGCGGTTCAGGGCTGACTTCCCATGCGATTGCCGCGGTGGATATCGCCCTCTGGGATCTCAAGGCGCGCCTGTTGCAGCTGCCCTTGCACCGCCTGCTCGGGACGGCACGAGAGAGCGTGCCAATCTACGGGAGCGGCGGTTTCACTTCGTACGACGACACCCGGCTGGCGGATCAGTTCGGAGGGTGGGCGGCCGAAGGCTTCACGATGATGAAAATGAAGGTGGGCCGGGAGCCGGAGCGGGACCCTTCTCGCATGAACGTTGCGCGACGGGCAATTGGAGGCGCGAACAAGCTCTTCATCGATGCGAACGGCGCATTCCAGGCGTTCGAGGCGGTCGCGTTCGCGGAGCGGGCGGCGGCGTTCGATGTGCGCTGGTTCGAAGAACCGACATCGTCGGATGACCTGGATGGATTGCGCCGGGTTCGCGATCGCGCGCCGGGGAACATGGCCATCGCCGCAGGCGAATACGGGTACCGGCCCGAGTATTTCGCGCGCATGCTGGCTGCCCGCAGCGTGGACATTCTCCAGGCGGACGCGTCGCGGTGCCGGGGAATTACCGGCTTTTTGGAAGTCGCGGCGTTGTGTGACGCGGTGGGGATGCCGCTTTCGGCGCACACCGCACCTTCGCTGCACCTGGCCGTCTGCTGTGCAGCGCCAACGGTTGTGCACCTCGAATGGTTCCACGACCACGTACGCATCGAGGAGATGCTGTTCGAAGGCGCCGCCCGGCCGGAGGTGGGCCGCCTCAAACCTTCGGATGCGCCGGGCATGGGGGTGGAACTTCGCATCAGCGACGCCGAGCAATTCGCAGTCTAAGGAGAACGAACATGGCCGCAGCGCTGCTGCCCGAAACAGAGGTCGAAACACTCGAGGCGAGACTTGCCTCGACCATTCGGGGCGAGGTGCGCTTCGATACGGGCAGCCGCGCTCTCTACGCGACGGACGCCTCGAATTACCGGCAGGTGCCCATCGGAGTGGTCGTTCCTCGTGACCTCGATGATGTGGTGAAGACGGTTCGGCTCTGCCACGAATTTGGCGCGCCGATCGTCCCGCGCGGCGGCGGGACAAGCCTCGCGGGCCAGGCCTGCAATGTCGCGGTGTGCATTGATTTCTCCAAGTATGTGAACCGGCTGGTGGCCCTGAACGCGGAGGAGCGCTACGCCATCGTCGAGCCTGGGATTGTGCTTGATACCCTGCGCGACGCAGCCGAAGAACACGGGCTCACTTTTGGGCCTGACCCCGCGACGCACGACCACTGCACGCTTGGCGGCATGCTGGGGAACAACTCCTGTGGTGTTCACGCGGTGATGGCCGGGCGCACCGCCGACAACGTGGAGGCGCTGGAGATTCTCACGTACGACGGCACGCGGATGTGGGTCGGCCGGACCTCGGACGAAGAAGCGGTCGAACATCGGAAGGCCGGTGGCCGCCGGGGAGAGATCTACCAGGCCCTGGAGGAGCTTCGGACGTCGGAAGCGGAATCCATCAGGAAGAGATTTCCGCACATTCCCCGGAGAGTTTCGGGGTACAACCTGGACGAGCTTCTGCCTGAGAACGACTTCAACCTTGCCCGCGCGCTTGTCGGCAGCGAGGGCACCTGCGTGATCATCCTGCAGGCGAAATTGCGACTGGTACCGAGCCCGCCCTACCGCACGCTTGTGGCGCTGGGATACAACGATGTCTTCGAAGCGGCCGATGATGTGCCCGACATAATGAAGTCCGGCCCAATCGGCCTCGAGGGGCTGGACCGGGAACTCATTCGCGATATGGCGGTCAAGCACCTCCACCCAAAGGATGTGGAACTTCTGCCCGATGGGGACGGATGGCTGCTGGTGGAGTTCGGGGGCGACAGCGAGGACGAGGCGGTCAAACGCGCCGAGACGCTGGTGCAGTCGCTGCAGAGCCGAGAGAAGCCGCCTTCGTCGCACATCTTTCGCGATCCAGAGAAGGAGGCGCGCATCTGGGAGATCCGCGAATCGGGCCTGGCGGCGACCGCGCACGTGCCGGGAAAGCCGCCAACCTGGCCCGGGTGGGAAGACGCGGCGGTGGCGCCCGAGAAACTCGGCAGTTACCTGCGCGAGTTTGACAAGCTCCTCAAGGAGTACGGATACGACGGCGACCTCTACGGCCACTTTGGACAAGGTTGCGTGCACACGCGCATCACCTTCGACCTTGGCTCGCGGCCCGGGCTTGAGGACTACAAGCGATTCCTGATCGATGCCGCGCGGCTTGTCGTCCGCCACGGTGGCTCGCTCTCGGGCGAACATGGCGACGGCCAGGCCCGTGCCGAACTGTTGCCCATCATGTACGGCTCGGAAGTCACGAACGCGTTCGTCAAATTCAAATCGATCTGGGACCCGGATTGGAAGATGAACCCCGGGAAGGTGGTTCGGCCAAATGCCGTCGATTCCGAACTGCGCGTGGGGCCGGCCTTCCATCCGGAGGTGGTCAAGACCGTTTTTAGCTATCCAGAAGACCACGATGACTTTGGCAAGGTGGCGCTCCGCTGCGTAGGAGTAGGCAAATGCCGGCGTGATGAAGGCGGGACGATGTGCCCGAGCTACATGGCTACCCACGAAGAACGGGATTCGACTCGGGGCCGGGCGCGGATGCTGTTCGAGATGCTCCAGGGAGACGTGGTCACCGATGGCTGGCGCTCGAAGGAAGTACGCGAATCGCTTGATCTCTGCCTGGCCTGCAAAGGCTGCAAGAGCGACTGCCCGGTCAACGTGGACATGGCGAGCTACAAGGCCGAGTTTCTTTCGCACCACTACAAATGGAGGCTCCGGCCGCGCGCCGCGTATTCGATGGGGCTGATCTTCCTCGGTGCGCGCCTGGGAATGCTGGCGCCGCGAGTTTCGAATTTCCTCACGGGGAGCCGGATCACGGCGCCGTTGGCGAAGTTTGTTGGCGGTATCGCGCCCGAACGCGCGGTCCCGAAATTCGCCCCGGAGACCTTCGTCCACTGGTTCGACCGGCGCCCGCCACGGAACGAGTTGGCGCCGCACGTGCTGTTGTGGCCGGATACGTTCACCAATTTCTTTCAGCCGGACATCGCAAAGGCGGCTGTTGGTGTGCTGGAGAAGGCCGGCTTCCGAGTGGCACTGCCGGGGACGGCGCTCTGTTGCGGGCGGCCGCTTTACGACTGGGGCATGCTCAGCACCGCTCGTCGCCTCTGGGACCGGACACTGGACGCGCTCCGTGAGGACATCCGCGACGGCACGCCGATTGTCGGTCTCGAGCCGAGCTGCGTCGCGGCCTTCCGAGACGAGCTCCCGAACATGATGCCTAATGACACCGACGCCATTCGGCTCTCAAGACAGGTAGTCACGCTCTCGGAGTTCTTGAAGGATCGAGTCCCGAACCTCTTCGATGGCGCTTCGCCAGCAGGGCGAGCGCTCGTGCAGGGACACTGCCACCACAAGTCCGCGATCGGCTTCGAAGCGGAAGAGTGGCTCATGGACCAGCTCGGCGTTGAGGCTGAGGTCCCCGAGCCCGGTTGCTGTGGGATGGCCGGGTCGTTTGGGTTCGAACGAGGAAAGAAGTACGAGGTTTCGCAAGCGGTGGGCGAACGTTCTTTGTTGCCCGCGGCGCGTTCGTGGGACGAGGGCGGGATGCTCATCGCCGATGGGTTCAGCTGTCGCGAGCAATTGAGCCAGGGGACTGGCCGGATGCCGCGCCACATCGCACAAGTGGCGGCGGAGGCGCTGGGAATCGACAGCGACGAGGGCGATTCGCCCAGGCGGGGCGTGGGAAGGACACGAATGAGGAACTACGCACTGGCGTTCACCGGGGCCGCGGTCGCGATCGCGGTACAGAAGCGAAGGAGGTCGAACAAGAGATGAATTACCGGAAACTTGGATCGCAATCGGAAGAGCGGTATGTGCTTGTGTGCGACGCCGGAGACGAACCGGTCAACGCGCTCCAGCAATTTGCGCGGGAACGGGTCATTGGTTCGGCGAGCCTGACGGCAATCGGCGCCTTCGAGCGGGTGACGCTCGGGTACTATGACATCGAAAAGCAAGAGTACGTGACCTCTGATTTCGACGAGCAACTTGAGGTTGTCTCGTTCATCGGGGATATCAGCCTGAAGGACGGCGAGCCGATGGTGCATGTCCATGTCGCGCTTGGGCGGCGTGACTGCACGCTCATCGGTGGCCACCTGATGGGTGGCAGGGTGAGGCCAACGCTCGAGGTCATCCTCACGCGGACGCCAGACGCGCTGAGCAGGCGATTTGACGCTGAGTCCGGACTCTCGCTCATCGCCGTCTAGCGAGAGGGCAGACCGAATGGCACAAAGAATCGAAGACTACGCACTCATCGGCGACACGCACACGGCGGCGCTCGTCGGCCTGGATGGGTCGATCGACTGGCTCTGCCTGCCGCGATTCGATTCGCCCGCCTGTTTCGCGCGCCTCGTGGGGACCGAGGAAAACGGATTCTGGCGAATTTCGCCTCGGGAAGTGACCAGGACTTCGCGCTGCTACGTGGATTCGACGATGGTGCTCAAGACCCGATTCGAGACTCCGGACGGGGTTGCGAGCATTACCGACTTCATGCCGGTTAGCCGGGATGAGGCGTTTCACAGCGTGATCCGGATTGTGGAGGTGGAGGAAGGGCAGGTCTCCTTCGAAATGGACCTGCGGTTGCGGTTCGAATACGGGGCGATTGTCCCGTGGGTGGAGCGCATGGAGCGAGGGCTGACCGCCCTCGCGGGCGCGAACGCGGTGCTGTTCGAATCGGAGATGCCGTTGCGCGGGGAAGCGATGACGACGAAGTCATCGTTCAGCCTGGCGGCCGGAGAACGCACGGCATTCACCCTGAACTGGTTCCCTTCGCACCTGCATCCCGACGAGCGAGAGGATCCCGAGGCGCTCCTTGAGACCACCATTCGCTGGTGGGAGGAGTGGACGAGCAAGTACTCGAACGCGCCCGGGCGCAACGACGGCGAACCGTACCACGAGGCCATCATGCGCTCGCTGGTGACGCTGAAGGCGCTGACGTATGCACCAACGGGAGCGCTCGTGGCGGCGCCCACGACATCGCTGCCGGAATGCATTGGGGGTTCGCGGAATTGGGACTATCGCTTCTGCTGGCTGCGCGACGCTTCGTTCGTCTCCGACGCCTTTACGGAGGTCGGATACCACGACGAGATGCTGAACTGGCATCGGTGGCTCTTGCGGGTGGTGGCCGGACACCCGAGCCAGGTGAACGTGATGTATGGGCTCATGGGCGACAGGTTGCTCACCGAAATCTCGCTGGAGTGGCTGGCAGGGTATGAGGGCAGCCCCCCCGTACGCATCGGCAACGATGCTTCGGGGCAGTTCCAGCTCGACGTGTTCGGGGAGGTGCTGCAGTCCTTCTACATTGCGACCGAAAACGGCATCAAGCTCGATGAGCGAGCCTGGCACATCGTTGTCGCGTTGATGGAGTTCCTTGGGGAACACTGGCGCGACCCGGATTCTGGAATCTGGGAGGTGCGCGGCGGGACGCACCAGTTCACGCACTCGCGGGTGATGGCGTGGGTGGCCGCCGATCGCGCGGCGAAACTCGCGGCACGCCGCGATGACACGGAACATGAGTCGGCGTGGACTCAGCTCGCGCGGGAGATCCACGAGGATGTCTGCAAGCATGGGTTCGACACCGAGAAGAATTCGTTTGTCCAGACGTACGGCTCGCGCCACCTGGATGCGGCGCTTCTACTGATCCCAGCGGTGGGTTTCCTGGAGCCCGACGACCCTCGGGTTGTCGGAACGGTGGCGGCGATCGAGGAGGAACTCGTCAAGGATGGATTTGTCTGCCGCTACCAGCCGGAACACGGCATCGACGGCATCGGCGAGCCAGATGGCGTGTTCCTCGCATGTTCGTTCTGGCTGGCGGATTGCTACACCATGATGGGCCGCATTCACGACGCCGAAAGATTGTTCGAGCATCTTCTCAGTCTGCGAAACGACGTGGGACTTATCTCGGAGGAGTACGACCCGCACTCGCAGCGGATGCTGGGCAACTTCCCGCAGGCGCTCACGCATGTCGCGTTGCTCAACTCCGCGAGCCGGCTGGCCCGCGCGCGGGAAAGCCAACGCCTCGACTGATGAGGGTCAGGAGGCCTGGCGGGGCAGCGGGTCGGGCTGGTTTGCGCGGCGTTCTTCGACCGCGAACCAGCGCGCGAACATCCATGCCACGAGTGCAAGGAAGATGGGTGTGGCGACCGCCCATGCGATGACGCCCGCGAGTTGCTGGTCTGTCGTTGGATTGACGATCCAGGCGCCGGGATTGTCCGCGTAGTCGGCGTACCAGGGGCCCTGGGAAAAGGCCATCAGGGCGGTAAGGGCGGATGCTTGCAGACCTGTTGTGACGACCCAGAGGATGCTTTCGCCGAAGCCAAAGTTCGCGCGGCCCGGATAGCGCAATGCGACGCGGAACCAGGCGAGGCCGGCGGCGAACATGGTGGCATGTTCGACTTCGTGGATGACGGGGCTGTGGAGGGCCGCTTCGTATAAGACGGGGAGGTGCCACGCCCAAAAGACTCCAGCGAAGGCCACCCAGGTCACCATCGGACTCCCGAAACTGAAGACTCGCCGTTCCATGCGTCGCACGAGCCGAGTGCGGGGGAGCAGGGCGGGAACCGCAATGTCCGCCTTGCCGAGGATAAGGCAGGCGGGGGCCAGCAGGAGCAGCAGCATGTGCTGGCCCATGTGCACGGAGACCGAGAGCTCTCCCAGGGCGTCGATCGGCGACACCAGGGCGGCGACGATGCAGAGGATGCCGAGCAGACCGAGGGATTCGGTCCAAAGCCACCGACGATCGCTGCGGCCGGCGCGGCGGCGAAGCGACCGCAGGCCAAGGTGGTAGGCAGCGGTCCCGCCGCCTAGCAGCAGTATCAACGGACCGCTGAGATCCCAGCTGCGGGCCGATTCGGAAGCTGTACCGGCGTTGTGCGCTGCCGCGGGCGAGCTCGACATCGCGAGTGCCGTGACTCCCGAGAGGGCCACAACCAGGGCCGCTTTTCCGTAGCCCTGACTGCTAGCCACCGTTTAGATCTCGCAGTGAATAGATCGGAAACGCGAGGAAGATCGCGGCTATGGCGAAGAGAAGGCACGACCACAACGCAAGTCTCCGCAGGAACAGTGACGGTTCGCTGTCGGAGTCGGTTCCGCGCGAGGTTCGGATGTCCCGTGCCGCCAGCAAAGCCACCACGCCCATAGCTGCGACCGTGACGATGGTGATCGCGGTGAGAACCAGCCGGAGTTCGGTGTCGGTCATTCGCCCGAGGGAGACGACGAAGTAGCTCGCGAGCAGTTGCAGGCTCCAGGCGACGGGCGGGCCGAGCACGAGGAAAGCGTCGGCGAAGGCGTTGATGCGACCGGTTTGCGGTGACATCGCTAGCCACCCATGAGCCGGGGCGAGAGATAGACAACTCCGACGACGAAGAGCCAGACGACATCGACGAAATGCCAGTACCAGGAGACGTTGCGAATCAGGTTCTTGGTCACGCGGCCCTGCTTCCATGCCACTGCCTGCACGAACGCGTTCATTCCCAGCCCGGCGATCACGTGCGCTCCGTGGAAACCGGTGATGGTGAAGAACAGCGAGGCGTAGGCGTTGTCGGAGACGGACATGGTTTCGTTCAACCACTCGCGGCCCTGGATGGAGAGGAACACGGCGCCGAGCAGGAAGGTCGCGGCAAGCCCGGCCCGGAGCGCCCGGCCGCCCGCGGCCTCGGCGCGCCGTTCGGCCCAGACCATGGTGGCGCTGCTGGAAAGCAGGATGACTGTCGCGATCAGCGGCGAGGCGAGCTTCGGGACCTCCATACCCTCCGGTGGCCAGTCTTGCACCGTTGACCGCAGGTAGAAGTACGCAACAAAAAGCATCGAGAAGAGGACTGATTCGGAAAGGATGAAGAGCGCCATGCCCATTGCCTGAGGGCTAAGCCGCTCGGGCGCTCCGAGACGGGCCACTGTCATTCGGAAGCCTCCTTCGGCCAATGCCAGGCCGCGAGCGTGCCGCAGAGCCCCAAGAGCCCGGCCCCCATGAAGATCAGCGAGCCCGCGATGGCGCCCATAGAAATGATGGTCAGTGAGAGGGCGGTCAGGAACGGAACGTAAGATTCGGCGGGCATCTCAGTCACGGCGATCTCGGAGGACTCTACGGCGGAGGTCTCCATGGCCACCCTTTCGCCCGTACGGTCCGGAAGTGGGGCGGCGTCCATTTCGTTATCCCAGAGGGGGTCAGCGCTGCGAACGATCGGGAGGCGTTCGAAGTTGTAGGCGGGGGGCGGAGAGGTGGTGGCCCACTCGAGCGTGCTTGCGTTCCAGGGGTTTGAGCCCGCTTCCTCACCCGAGACCATGCTCACGATGAAGTTCCAGATGAGGAGCAACACGCCGGCAGCCTGTGTGAAGGCGCCAATGGTAGCGAGCGCGTTGGTCCATTCCAGCATGGCGGTAGGCTCGTAGGTGTAGACGCGGCGGGGCATGCCTTCCATGCCGGAGATGTGGAGCGGGAAGAACGTGAGGTTCACGCCTATGAAGAGCAGCCAGAAGCTCCAGTAGCCCATCCGCTCGCTCAACATTCGGCCGGTGAATTTCGGCGTCCAGTAAAACAGGCCGCCGATGAGGGGAAACATGACTCCGCCGATCAGCACGTAATGGAGGTGGGCGACGACGAATTGAGAGTCCTGTGCCTGGAAGTCGTAGGGCACGACCGAGACCATCACGCCGGTGAGCCCCCCGATAAGAAGGATGACCAGCGCTCCGACCACGAATATCAGGGGCGTTTTCCACTGGACGTCTCCTCGCCAGAGCGTGCCAATCCAGGCGAAATACTGGAGGCCGCTTGGGATGGTGATTGCCATCCCTCCGGCGGCGAAGAAGGCGAGGGACACATAGGGCAGACCGGTGGTGAACATGTGATGCACCCACACCCCGAAGGCGAGGAAGGCGATGGCGACGGAACAGAGGACAAGGAGCAGGTAGGCGTAACTCCGGACCCGGGCGAAGGTGGGGATGATCGTCGAGATGATGCCTACGGCGGGAAGAAAGACGATGTACACCTCTGGATGACCGAAGACCCAGAACAGGTGCTGCCAGAGGAGGACGTTGCCCCCGAGGTCGGGGTCGTAAAAGCGTGAATCGATGCTGCGGTCCAGTTCGAGGAGGATGGCCGCGAGCGTAAGCGGCGGAAGCGCGAAGAGGATCATGAACGAGGTGACGAGGATCCCCCAGACAAATAGCGGCATCCGATTGATGGACATGTGCGGTGCGCGGAAGCGGAAGATGGTGACGATGAAATTGATGGCGCCGGCCGTGGTCGAAATACCGAGAAAGATGAGGGCGACGGCCCAGAAATCGATGTTCACGCCCGGTGAGAACTCACTGGAGGTCAACGGCACATAGCCGAACCAGCCGGCGTTAGGAGACTTGGAGATCAGGAAGCTCGAATAGAGCAGCATGCCGGACATCGCGAAGATCCAGTACGCGAGGGCGTTCATCCTGGGGAATGCCATGTCCCGTGCGCCAATCATCAGCGGTACCAGGTAGTTCCCCAGTCCGCCAAGGATGACCGGCGTAGCGAAGAGGAAGATTTCGACCGTCCCGTGGAGCGTGAAGACCTGGTTGTAGTGGTCGGGCGCAACGAACTTCTGGTCGGGACGGAACAACTGCGTACGCATGACGAGCCCCGCGGCGCCGGCCTCCATGAAGAAGATGAGGGCCGTAACCAGGTAGCGAATGCCGATCTGCTTGTGGTCCACGGTGCCAAAGACCTGGCGCAGGAACTTCGGCGATTCCCAGGTTCGTTCCAGCCGTTCTTCGTAGACGCTCATTGGGCCTGCGATTCCAGCCACGCATCGAAGGCTTCGGGCGAGTCCACCTGGATGGGCAGTCGCATGAGAGCGTGTTTCAGGCCACAGAATTCCGCGCAGCGGGCCTCGTAGGCGCCGGGTTCGGCGTTGTCGATCCAGAGGGTTGTGGTCCGGCCCCGGAACATGTCCATCTTCCCTTGCAACTCCGGCACCCAGAAGCTGTGGATCACGTCATCGGAGCTGAGTTCGAGCTTGATCAGGCGGTGAGCCGGCAGGTGCAGCACGTCCTGCTCGGTCAGCGGGTGGCCGGGATAGGTGAAGGTGTAATCCCACTGCTTCGCCTGGACCGTGACGACGAGGTCCGGGTCGCGGTGTCCCTGGTTGTTGCGCATGACGACGAGGCTGAACGCGAAGACAAAGATCAGGATCACGAGCGGGATCGCCCCTCCGCCGATCAACGTGAACATGTTCCACTTGCGTTCCGAACTGCGGGAGCCACCGCCCGGTCGAACCATGGCAGTAGCCAGCAAGCCAAGGACAATGACAGCGACGACCGCAGAGATCGCCAGCATGATCCACCAGAGAAGATTGATGTCGCTGGATTCACTGGAGGCCGGCGCCGCAGCGCCGGCGCATCCGGAGATTGCGAGGCCGACAAGAGCCAGCGACGCGACTCGGGCCGCCGTGGCAATCGTCCTCATCCGGGGAAGGCCAAACCTCACATCGCGCCCCGCTCCCTGCGCTGCGATTCTCCGCGAAGGGCTCG
Organism: Dehalococcoidia bacterium; assembly: GCA_050247055.1. Lineage (GTDB taxonomy): Bacteria > Chloroflexota > Dehalococcoidia > Tepidiformales > Tepidiformaceae > Amarobacter. Next base: position 557,527 of record JBFWUX010000002.1, on the reverse strand, counting down.
CTCCGCATTCGCGACTCCGCCATACCGGTTCACTACTTCGTCGTAATCGGCGCCAAACTCAGCGCAAAGCCGTTTCGTGCGCTCGCGCTGCCTGGCCTGTAACCACCGGACCAGGAGGGGCACAGAGAGCACCGTCACGACAATCCCAATCGCCAACAACTGATCCCACGGGCGGGCATCGAGCACTTCGTCCGCGAGGAAAAGACTGTAGGCATCCACAACTCGGCGAGTATCGCCCGGGGAGCGTTGCGTAGGCATGGGCGGGATCAAGCGATGCCTCGCAACTATGTAACGATCCGGGCGAATTCCCAGATCCGAACCGTCTTCCGAGAGAAGGGAGTCAGTCGAAGTGGGGCAAGGTGAGCGAACCGTCGCTCGCAAGTGGGAACCCGGGGTTATACGCGATCTCCCAAATGTGGCCATCGGGGTCCGCGAAACATGCGGCGTAGCCGCCATAGCTGGTTTCGGTGGGAGCTTTTGTGACTGTGGCGCCAGCGTCAACAGCCGCCGAAACCACTTCGCTCACTTCTTCGGCGGAGCGGACGTTGTGGGCGAGGACAATCGCGCCGGAGTGTCCCGTTGGGATATCGCTCAGCCCCGCATCATCAGCGAGTTTGGACGCGTCCCAGAGCACCAGTGCCAGGCCGCCCGCCTGAATGAACACGGTTTCCTCGACTTCCTGGCCCCGCCACCCGAGTGCTTCGTAGAAGGCTTTCGCGCGGGCGAGGTCGGAGACGCCGAAGGTGACGAGACTGATTCGCGGTTCCATTTCTTTCACTCTCGTCCTGGTCGTGAGGCGAGTCAACGTGTTGGGGTGTTGCGATTGTCTCTCGTTTCGCGGCTCGACCGCTGGCCGGCGAGGAGTCCGGGTTAAGGTGAAACAGATGGACTTCCTGACTGTGATTGCCTGGGCGTCGATCACAGTCGCTGTTGGGTGTTCGGCAGTTGTTGCGATTGACGAACTGGTTGCCCAACCGAAGATGATGCCGATCATGCGGCTGGTGTGGCCGATAACGTGCCTCTGGTCGGGACCCCTGGGCCTGATCGGCTATTGGCGTGTCGGCCGTGAACTGATGTCGATGCCACGCGAGGATCGCGCGGAGAGTGTCACGACCGGAGTTGCGGCGACGCACTGTGGCAGTGGATGCACGCTTGGGGATTTCGTGGCGGAGACGACCGCTGCGGTCTTCCCTCTCGTGTTGTTCGGGCACGCCATTTTCGGCACGTGGGTGTTGGATTTCGGGGCGGCGTTCATCATCGGCATCGCCTTCCAGTACGCCACCATTCCCGCTGAGCGAGCATCGAGCCGCCGCGGCAAGGTTATCCACGCGGTGCAGGCAGATGCGGCTTCGCTGACGGCGTGGCAGGTCGGCATGTATGGATGGATGGCCATTGTGGTGTTCGGCATCGCGGGCCACGAACTTTCCAAGACGGACCCGGTGTTCTGGTTTTCGATGCAGGGGGCGATGGTGGCCGGCTTCTGCACGAGCTACCCGGTGAACCTCTGGCTGCTGCGAAAGGGGATCAAGCAGCCCATGTAGCGGAACCGCGCGAGAGCCTCGGCGCCTTCGCGAGTGGTTGCTTCGCTATCGCCAGGGTTGCACGAGCGCCCTGGCAGGGATTGACTGTGGGCGGCCATTGCCCGTGCTGGCATTCGACCCCCGTGAGACGTACTGTCGGGCGGATGCGCCTCCGACTCGGATCCTGCGTTGTGTTGGTGATTGCCTGCCTCGCAGCCGGCTGTTCGAGCCCTAGCGGGGCCGAGCAGGCGTCCGGTTCTGCGACGCCCGACGAGCCCGCTGTTTCGGCAACCAGTTCGCCCTTCGCGTATTTCGCCGGCAACCCGGACTTCGAACCGTTGACGGGTGCAACGGCGCGTTTCGGTTCACTTGGCGGTGCGGCCTATCGCATAGAAGTGCCGGACGATTGGAACGGGGATCTCGTGGTGTGGGCGCATGGCTTTCACGGGTGGGGCAGCGAACTCTTCCCGGTGAGCCCTCCGGATGCTTTGCGGAATGCTTTTGTTAGGGAGGGGTATGCGTGGGCGGCGAGTTCTTACAGCGAGAACGGTTGGGTTCCTGGTGTTGGCGCGAACGACACGCTCGCGCTCAAGCGTGAATTCGGACGCCTTGTTGGAACCCCAAATCGCACCTACATCGTTGGCCAGTCCATGGGCGGCAACGCCGTTGTTTTGTCACTTGAGCAGTTCCCCGGAGAGTATGCCGGTGGGCTCTCGCTCTGCGGCGCGGTCGCGGGTGGCGAGTGGCTCGACTACCTCTGGTCCTGGGCGCTCGTCGCGGAGTTTCTCGCGGGTGACGCTGTCCCGCGGGACGCGGCAAGCCCGTTCGACCCGAGCAGGCTTGAGGCGCTTGGGAAGCCCGGAGATCTGACTTCGAGCGGTGTTGCGTTCGCCGACGTCATTCGCAACCTGACTGGCGGACCACGGCCATTTTTCGATGAAGGCTTCGCCAATGCGTTCGAAGGCAACTTCGGGCTCGCAACGGGCGACCCGGCTCGCATCACGGAAATATCCCGGGCCGCGACCACACAGGGTGTCGAGTACCGCATCGATCCCGGCCTGGGCTTCGACAGCGGCGAAATCAACCGGGGCGTGCGGCGCTTGACCGGCGATGCGGAACTTCGGGACGTCGGGACGCACCCCGATTCGGCGCCGACGACGGGCTTGCTCCTGGCCCCGCTCCTCACGCTGCACGAGACGGGCGACCTGACCGTTCCGGTATCCATGGAGCAGAGCTACCTCCGAAAGGTGGAGTCGGCAGGCGCCAGCCGTTTCCTGGTCCAAAGACTGATCCGGAGTGGCGGCCATTGTGCGTTCAGCGACGGCGAGCTCCTGCGCGCATGGGAAGACCTGCGGGCCTGGGTGGTGAGCGGCACGCGCCCGCCGGGCGACGATGTCCTCGGAGACCTCTCCGATGCCGGCCGAACATTTACGGACGCACTGCGGCCGGGCGAGGCTCGCGACTAGCGGGGGACCCGGGGCGCGAGTGTCCGCTTCCGCGAAGCTGTGCGAGCATTCGCTCGTCCCATGCAGAATCACGAACGGCAGTTCCGGCCGGATGTTGAGGGCCTTCGCGCCATCGCCGTCTGGCTGGTGGTGCTCTGTCACGCGGGTGTTCCGTGGTTCGAAGGCGGCTACATCGGCGTCGATGTTTTCTTCGTCCTCTCCGGGTTCTTGATTACGGGTCTGCTCATGCGAGAGCGGGAGTCAGACGGCCAAATATCGATCGCCGGGTTCTATGCGCGACGCGCGCGGCGAATTCTGCCCGCTGCCAGCCTGGTGCTGGTGGCAACGGCCTGGGCCTCGTTCGAATTGCTTGGCTTCTTGCGCGGCGACGAGGTGGCGGTCGATGGGAGGTGGGCTTCGGTCTTCGCGATGAATTTCCACCTCGCCCGGGAAGGAACGCAGTACCTCAACGTCTCGGCGCCGCCTTCGCCGTTGCAGCATTACTGGTCGCTGGCGGTGGAAGAGCAGTTCTACCTGGTCTGGCCGCTCCTGTTCCTCGGAGTCTCTCGTGCTGGTGGATACAGGCACTGGCGCACGCGGCTGGCAGCGGTCCTGCTCACGGTGATGCTGGGATCGTTCGCCTGGTCAGTCGTCCAGACGAGTTCGAGCCCGGTGTGGGCATTCTTCTCGCCGTTCACGCGGGCATGGGAGCTGGCCTTTGGCGCACTGCTGGCCATCGGCGCGGGGCCACTTCGGCGGTTGCCGAAGGCCGCTGCTCCGTGGGTCAGTTGGGCGGGAATCGCCGGAATCGGCATGGCTGCGCTTACCTTCAACGCAAACACGCGCTTCCCGGGATCGGCTGCCGCCCTGCCAGTACTTGCGACGGGGCTGGTGCTCATCGCAGGCGGGTTGGCGCCGGGTTCGGGCGCGGAACGGGCACTCCGCCTGCGTCCGTTCCAGTTTTTCGGGGGCATTTCCTTCTCGCTGTACCTCTGGCATTGGCCTCTCCTGATCATTGCCGAACAGCACGCGGGCCACGCGCTTTCACTGACGCAGAATCTCGGGCTCATGGGCGTGGCGATGGGGCTTGCCACACTCACCCACTACGTCATCGAGAATCCCATTCGGTATGCCCGGCCCCTGGCGCGCAGTTCGTTCGCGAGTATCGCGCTCGGGGCAAGCCTGGCCACCGGCACGTTCTTTGTTTCGAGCTGGCAACTGACGGCGAACAGTCTTGCTCACACACAAACGGTTGTGGCTGCTGCGGAGGCTCCTGATGGGCCGACGATTGCGGCTGAAGTACGGGCGGACCCGGTGGCTGATGTTGTTGCGCGCGTGGCCGCAGCCCAGTTAACCACGGTGCTTCCGACGAACCTCGAACCGGACCTCGAATCCGGGCGTACGGATTTCGCGTGGGTGAAACCAGAGGTGCTCGGCTGCCTGATCGATCCCGACAAGATCGAATCGCCAGCCTGCGTGTTCGGGGACCCGGCCGCTGCCCATACGATTGTTCTCCTGGGAGATTCCCACGCCGCACAATGGATCGGGGCCCTTGACCAGATTGGCGAGCAACGTCACTGGACGGTCATCTTGCTGGCGAAGTCCGGGTGTCCGGCGGCACCACTGACGTTCACGATGGCATACGGTACCGGCTCCAACAGGTTCTTCGGCAAGGAGCCGGATTGCCTCCCCTGGCTGGACAACGAAGTTGCCCGAATTCGTGAGATCCGGCCTGAACTGCTCATTGTGGCGAACTGCAGCGGATGCGAGTTCATGGTCGATTCCTCTGGCAACCGTGTTTCGAAGCAGGCCTGGGCCGACGCGATGGGGGAGTTACTCGCGCGTATCACTCCACTTGCACGAGAGACCGAGATCCTCGGCGATATCCCGCGCTGGTTCGGCCCGCTGGATTGCCTCGCGCTCCATTCGAGCTCCGTGCAGGCATGTTCCAAGGACGCGGAGTCCGTGGCCACGTTCACCTACAACGACGTCGACCGCACGGTCGCGGCGGAGGCTGGAGCACGCTTCATCGACGTCACTCCGTGGTTCTGCCGCGAGACCTGTCCCCCGGTTATCGGAAATATGCTGGCGTATACCAACGATTCGCACGTCACATCGACGTACGCCCTGTCGCTGTCGGCAGCACTAGAGGAAGCGCTGGCGCCGAGCCTGGGGGAGTAGGAATTGCGCGGGTGGCGCCGTCGGAGGGAGGGAGTTCCTGGTGGGCGATACTGGATTCGAACCAGTGACCTCTGCGATGTCAACGCAGCGCTCTAACCATCTGAGCTAACCGCCCCAATGCGGAACGTCCAGAATAGCGCTTCGCTCGGCTCAATGGCAAAGCCGAGAAGCGCCTTCTGGCTGCTTCAGAGAAAGAAAACGCTTCCGATCCGAATTGCGTTCGGATGTGCAATAATCGGCGCCATTCGTTTCAAGGAGAAGCAATCAATGGCACTCGAAGGCAATTGGAACCTGACCATGAATTCCCCGATGGGCGCCCGGCCGGTAACCGCGAATTTCACTACGAGCGGCAACACGATCGGCGGCGAATTCACGGGCGCCCAGGGCTCGGCTCCCGTGAGCGGCACGGCCAACGGCAACGATGTGAATTTCGCGGCTACGGTTTCGGGCCCGATGGGGCAGATGGAACTGAAGTTCACGGGCACGCTCGATGGGGATTCGATCTCCGGCAACGTGCAGTTCGGCGCTTTCGGTAGCGGGACGTTCACCGGCAATAAGGCCTAAAGACGACTGAAATGCGCGGGCCTCGATGCCCGGTGAGCGGCGCCTCGATGGGAGGCGCCGCTTCTGTTTGTGTCCAGCGGGAGCCTGGGTTTGGGCGCAATTGCTAGGGGGAGTAGACAATAGTCATAACGCGGTGTTACCGTGCTTTCGCCTAAGCAATTGAGCGATTCGTTCACCCCGAGGTCCGCCCAAACCCATGGCCATTATCACGCCCTTCGATAACTACCTCGACCTGGTTGAGGCAGCCCGCGAGCTCGCGATCCACCCGCAGAGTCTTCGCCGGCTCATCAAGCAGAAGAAGATTCCCGCAACGCTTTTCGCCGGCAAGTACCTGATCGAGCGGGACAAGCTGGAGATGTTCAAGAGCAACTATGACCCGCGACCGGGCCGCAAGCCGATCCGACGGCTTCTGTAACCTTCGAACCAGCAAAAGATGATGCACCGCCGCGGCCGCGGATGGCGGCGGCGTGTGGGGTTGTGGCTGAGTGGTGATTAAGCGAGGGCTGAGCCTCGCGACTCCAGCCTCGTGACTTCAGCCTCACGACGCCGGTCTCACGACGCCAGGCTGGGAATCTAGGATTGCCAGATATCGCCGCGGCTTACGAGCACGACGAGTAGCACCATGATCGCGATTTCGACGGTGAGGGCGAATCCAACGACGCCAGTCCAGATGAGCTGGGTGCTGCCACGAGTCGCGAACACGGGGATCGTGAAGATGATTGAGCTGCCAAGGAAAATGATGAGGCAGATCACGCCCAGGCTGTTCGCGCTAATAAGGAAAGGCAGATATGCCAGCATTCCAGCTCCACGGTCTTCGGGATAATGCCCGGTTGGTGTTCGATTTCGCATCATAGCGAAGGATCAGAAACAGGAAACTCTGGACTCGGTAGCTTGTTGCAACCGAACTGCCCAGACTACGTCCCGAATCACATTCGGGAGTTGATTTTTGGCGACAGCGGAAGAAGCAAAGGCGGCGATTGAGGCGGGTTTCACAACCTATATCGCGGAGCTCGAAAAAGCCGGACCGGTCTGGGAAAAGAAGCCTACGACCAGCGGCGAAGGCGAAGATGCATGGTGCGCCCGCCAGGTGGCCGAGCACATCGGCGGTTCGGGACTGTTCTTCGGGAGCGGCATCGCAACCGCCATGGGCATTACCGGCCCAACGCCGTCGCGGATGTCCTTCCCGGACGCGGCGACCGCCCTCGCCGAAACACGCCGCACCCACGGCGAACTGATGGCCGTTGTTTCGCAGGTGAAGGATGAGCAGCTTGCGGCCGAGACGGAGCTTCGTGGACTGGGCAAGCAGACCGTTGGCGGGATGCTCGGGATCGTCAGCTATCACCTGAACGACCACGCGAACCAGCTGAAGACCCTGCGGGGCGGGTAGACTCCCCCGAGCCCCTGGGCCCGTCCTGCCATGGCTGCACGGGAAGAGGCCGTGCGGCTTAGGCTCGCCCTTACGCGCTTACTGGCGTGCGCGCCTCGGACTCGCGGTTAGTCGAGTTCGACGACTGCGAGGACCTGGCCTTCGGAGACCCGGTCGCCTACGGCGACCGGAATGTCCTTCACGATGCCATCGGTGGGCGACTTGATCTCGTTCTCCATCTTCATCGCTTCGAGGAGGAGGAGGACATCGCCCTTGGCGACCGCATCGCCGACCTTCACCTTGATGGTGATGACGCGGCCAGCGATCTGGGCGGTGACGCCGCCCTTCACCGATGCCCCGCCGCCGCCCGCCGTGGTTGCGGCCTGGGCCTTGCGCTCGCGCGGCGCGGGGCCGCCGCCGAGGCGTCCCTCGTACTCAAGCGTGAACGGCCGGTAGTCGACCTGGACCTGCATGCCGCTGGCGCGCTCATCGGCGGCGGGAAGTTGCACGCGGTAGGGCACACCGCCAGCGGTCACGGTCGCCGTGCCTGCCTCGTTTTTCACTGTCACGGGGTATTCGTGGCCATCGACCACGACGGTTTCGCCGCGGACTTCGACTTTGTAGGTTCGCCCACCGATTGTTACTGATGCCATTGCTGCACTCCTACCGCATCTGCCGCATGCGGCCGAAATTGCGCCACGCGGCGCCGTCACCGTTCGGGGAGATGGGCTGCATCACCACCGGGGCCGCTGCCTGGGCCTTCTTTTCGCCAACGACCATCGCGCCGATGACGGCGGCGACGAGCTCGCGTTCGGGTCCGCCGCCTTCTTTGCGCCACTGGAGGAACTCCTTCGCCGGCTGCGGGAACATCACGTAGCTGAGGACGTCGTCGACGTCGTTCGCAAGGTCGCCGATCTGCTCGGTCGCCTCTGCCATCTCCGGGAGGAGGTCGTCCGCGGGGCGGTGCGTGATAACGCCTTCGCCGCCGAGCACCTGGTCCAGGATGTCCTGTGCGACAGGCTGGATAGTGGAGCCGTAGGCGCCGCGGGCGAGGTTTCGCGTCTCTTTGGTGACGTTGCCGTAGCGCTTGCCGGTGAGGACATTCAGGACGGCCTGTGTGCCGACGATCTGCGAACTCGGCGTGACCAGCGGCGGATAGCCGAGGTCGGCGCGGACGCGGGCGTTCTCGGCGAGCACTTCGGGCAGGCGCGCTTCGGCGCCCTGTTCGCGGAGCTGGCCGACGAGGTTCGAAATCATGCCGCCGGGCACCTGGTGCGAAAGTACACCGGCATCGACGCCCATGAGGCCGCTTTCGAACTTCCAGTACTTGCGGCGCACGCCGCGGAAGTATTCGGCCAGTTCGCCCAGCTTCGCCAAATCGAGGCCGGTGTCGTGTTCCGGGTCTTCGGCGAGTGCGGCGACCAGCGTTTCCGTGGCCGGCTGGCTAGTGCCGCCCGCGAGCGGGCTGATCGCGCAGTCGATGACATCGGCGCCTGACTGGACGCCCATCAGGTAGGCCATCTCGGAGTAGCCGGAGGTGTCGTGGCAGTGCATCTGCACGAGCATCTGCGGGTGGTCGTGCTTGAGGCGGGTGACGAGGGCCTTCGCCATCATCGGGCTGAGGAGGCCGGCCATATCCTTGATGCAGAGCGAATCGGCGCCCATTTCGACCATCACATCGGCCTGGGCGGCGAAGGTATCGACCGTGTGGACCGGGCTGGTGGTATAGCAGATGGTGCCCTGGACGTGTCCGCCGGCGCGCTTCACGGCATCGAAGGCCGTTTCGAGGTTCCTGGTGTCGTTGAGGGCATCGAAGATGCGGAAGATGTCCATGCCGTTCGCGACGGAGCGTTCGCAGAACTCGCGGATGACATCGTCGGCGTAGTGCCGGTAGCCGACGGCGTTCTGGCCGCGGAGGAGCATCTGGGTGGGGGTGTTCTTGAGGCGGCTCTTTATCTGGCGAAGGCGATCCCAGGGATCTTCCTTCAGGAAGCGCATGCAGCTATCGAAGGTGGCGCCGCCCCAGCATTCGATGCTGTGGTAGCCGATGGCGTCCATCCGCTCGAGGGCGGGGATCATGTCTTCGGTTCGCATTCGTGTCGCAAGGAGCGACTGGTGGCCATCGCGGATGGCCGTTTCCATGATGCCGACCCTGGTCATGGGCAAAGTCCGTGGGAAAGTGTGGGGCCGCAAGAGGCGGCGGAAGTTCGAGGGTAGCAAACGATATGTTTAGGGGCGACGGGGGACGGGGGTGGCACGGGGTTGGGGGGTTCCGAACCCCACAACTGACGAGAAACGTTATTGTTCCGTAAATTCTCTTCCGCGGAGGAATGGCTTGGACGAATTGGAGTTAGCCGCTTTCCCTTTGGCAGTTTCCGAATCGCTTCAGTCTTACGTCTACAGGCTAATCGATCCCCGAAACGGCGAGACTTTCTATGTTGGCAAGGGCAAGGGCAACCGCATTTTCGCCCATATCCGAGGGGAACAAGCTCTAGAAGGAGACGACCTCGACAACAAGATTCGTAGAATTCGCGACATCCGCCAGGCGGGCCTGGAGGTTGGTCACGTTATCCACCGTCACGGGATGAACGACGCGACGGCGACCGCAGTAGAGGCTGCGCTGATTGACGCATACCCAGGACTGACAAACATTGTCGGAGGTCACGACAGCAACGACTTCGGACCGATGCATATCCGCCAGGCGATTGAAAAGTACCAGGCTAAACTCGCCGACTTCAAGCATCGCGCGATGCTCATCTCTATCAACTTAACGCGTCTGGAGTCCACCTCGATCTACGAAGCGGTACGGTTCGCTTGGCGGGTGGACCCGCAACGCGCCAAGCAGGCGGAACTGGTGCTTGCGACGAGCCAAGGGATGATCATCGGGGCGTTCGTTGTCGATACATGGTTGCCGGCAACTGCCAAGAACTTCCCAGGCCGGGATCCAGTTCGAGGGCGCTTCGGTTTCGTGGGGCACGAAGCTCCCGCTGAAATATCCGAGCACTATCTCCGTAGATTGATTCCGCCCCAATACAGACTCCGTGGGGCGGCAAATCCCATCCGTTATACCTGGTAGGCAGCGTCCGTCGCATCCGGATCGGGCCGCCCCTACTTCCGCTTTGTCCTCTCCAGTAGGCCTTCGTAATTGGCCGGGGTGATGGGGCGGACTACGCGGCCCATGCCGGTCCAGTGGCCCCATTTCCAGTCGCCGGTGGCGCGGGGCTGGTCGACCGGGAAGAGAAGGGGTTTTTCTTTGCTCGCGAGCATCAGGTGGTAGTGCTCGCCGAGAGGGACGGTCTCGTTGACGATGCCGATCCAGTAGTTCATGTCTCCGCCATCGGGCGAGAACGTGGTCCCCAGGTAGCGGTAATGGCCGTGCAATGGGCGGGAAGCGCTGTTCACATAACGAACGTCGGGGCCGAAGAAGTTGCGGACGGCCGCGCCGCCGAGGGCGTAGAGGCGATTCGTGCTGACCGCCTCTTCGAGCGGGACTTCGCCGAGGCCGAGGATGTCGCGGAGGACGAACTGCGTGTATTCGACGGCGACCGGGTCGGGGTCGTCCTCGAGCGCTTCGAGGACGTCGTTCCAAGTGATAGGGATCCATGGGGCGGGCACGTTTTCCGCGCGGAGGCCGAGCATCAGGAAGGCGGGCTGCTCGGTCCACTCGCGCGCGACTTTCTCGAGGCCGGGCAGCAGCGACTCATCGGAGCCGGATTCGACCTGGACTTCGATGAGCACGCGCTTGCCGCCTTCGTAGGTCAGGAGCAGGTCGGCGACACCTGCCTCAGCCAGGCGGGGCTGGACCTCGACGATCGCGAGTTCTTCGGTACCTGTCCCGGCGGCGTGGGCGATGAGCGCCAGCAGCATGCGGTGGCCGCGCTTGAGGAAGTAAGCGAGGCCGCTGGTGCAGTAGTTCTCGAAAGGGGTCGCCGCGGAGCCCTGGCGGTAGGCCGAGAGCATCGTGAAGAGGTTTTCAGACATCTGATCCAGTATCGCCGTTGAGGTTTCGGGTGTCTCGGCTCCCTCACCCCCGACCCCTCTCCTCCTTCCCGGGAAGGACTGGGAGAGGGGAGACATGCAAATCGCGAAACTTCTCCGGATCGAACTAGACTTCCGGCATGACAGGATTACGTGAATTCCTCATCGAAAAGGCGGCGGCGATCCGAGGGCTGGCCGCTTCGAAACCCAGCGGCGAGCTGTGGCACGAATCGGTGTCAGCGACGTGCGTCGCCGACGACCGTACTGGGGTGCGCAAACTGCGCATCCGGGACTGGCAGTTCATCGGCGATTCGGGGCCGGGCTTCGGCGGATTCTCGCTCGGGCCGTCTTCGCCGGAGTTGCTGTGCGGGGTTATCAGCACCTGCCTGACGCACACGTACCAGATTGGCGCCTGCATGCAGGGTGTGCCGTTGGACCGCATCGAAGTGAAGGTGACCTGCGAGAACAATGACGCGCGCTTCGGGGGTGTGGAGACCGACGACCCGGCGGTGCCGTTCAACTTCGAGGCGGTGGTGACGCTCGACGCCGCGGATGCGACGGGTGAACAGCTTGCGGCGCTTCATGGCTGGGCGAGCGAGAGCTGCCCGCTGACGAACCTGATCCGGAAGGGTGCGCCGGTGGCGGTGCGGGTGGCGTGAGCGGGAACCGGTCGCTCAGGTCGGCATCCGCTTACTGACGTGCGCGGTTCCATTGATGCGTCCCGGTCGGTGGAGCGGCTACGCTTCTTGCGTGACGCGTGAAGAACTCTTCCGCATGACCGAACTCACTACCTGTGGTGGTTGAGCATCCAAGGCGGGGCCGGAGGCCCTGGCGCAGGTGCTGTCGCCGCTGACGGGATTGTTCGATTCGGCTGGACACGAAAACGTGCTGGTCGGCCTCGGCGTGCCCGATGATGCCGCAGTTTACCGCATCAATTCGACGACAGCGGTGGTAGCGACGCTCGATTTCTTCGCGCCGGTTGTGGATGACCCGTTCACCTATGGCGCTATCGCGGCCGCGAACGCGATGTCCGACGTGTACGCCATGGGCGGCGAAGTGGTGCTGGCGCTGAACATCGCGGCGTTCCCAGAAGACCTGCCGCCGGAGGTGCAGACGGCGGTGCTGCGCGGCGGCGCTGAGAAAGTGCGCGAAGCGGGCGGGGTCATCGCCGGCGGCCATACCGTGTGGGATCAGGAGCCCAAGTACGGCCTGAGTGTGCTGGGGCTGGTGCATCCCAAGCGGATTTTCTCCAAGGCGGGGCTTCGTGCCGGCGACCGCATCTACCTGACGAAGCCGCTGGGGACCGGCACGATCCTTTCGGCGCAGCGGCAGGGAAAGTCGAAGGCGGAGTGGGTGGAGTCGGCCATCGAGTCGATGCTGCGCCTGAACCGGCATGCTTCGCACCTGGCGCGCGAGGCTGGCGTGAGGGCGGCGACAGACGTGACCGGGTTTGGGCTGCTGGGCCACCTGTGGGAGATGACGGAGCGCTCAGGGGTGGGGGTTGAGGTTGAGGCGGCTGCGGTCCCGTTCCTACCGGGGGCGCTGGAGTGCTCGCGGATGGACGTGCATACGGGTGGCGAGTTCCGCAATCGGGAGTGGGCCGGGGCGAACGTTTCCTACGCCGAGGGCATCGACCCGGATGTGGCCGCGCTGTTGTTCGATCCGCAGACCTCGGGAGGGCTGCTGCTTGCGGCGGGCGCCGTGATGGCGAAGAGACTGGAAGCGGCCTTCGAGCGGGATGGGCTCCCGCTGTGGCGCATTGGCAAGGTTAATGCCGGTATGGCGCATATTTCAGTCACGTAGGCAGGCGGTTCCCCGTTCCGGAAGTGGGCCTATACTCGATCGAGCGCCTCGCCCCGGTGGAGGAGTTTGTTTGACCGCTGTAGCAACGAAATACGAGACCGTTATCGGACTCGAAGTCCATTGCCAGCTCATCACCAAAAGCAAGATGTTCTGTGGTTGCAGTGCGGATTACGCTCGGGCGGATCCGAACACCCACGTTTGTCCGGTTTGCATGGGCATGCCGGGCGTCCTCCCCGTCATCAACGAGCAGGCGATCGAATACATTGTCATGACCGGGCTCGCTCTCAACTGCCACATCGCCGAGTTCTCGAAGTTCGACCGCAAGAACTACCCCTACCCGGACCTGATGAAGGGCTACCAGGTTTCGCAGTATGACCTGCCGGTCTGCGAAGGCGGCTGGCTGGAAGTGGCGCCGGAGGGCGCCGAACCGCGCCGCATCGGCATCACGCGTGTCCACATGGAAGAGGACACCGCCCGCCTGCTGCACCGCACCGACACCGTGACGGGCGAGGGTTACAGCCTGATTGATATCAACCGCTCTGGGACGCCGCTCATGGAGATTGTGAGCGAACCCGACATGCGCACGCCCGCCGAGGCACGCGACTACCTTGTGCGGCTTCGCCAAATCCTGCGCTACATCGGTGTTTCCGAAGCGAACATGGAAGACGGCAACTTCCGCTGCGACGCGAACGTCTCTCTCCGCCCTGTAGGCTCGAGCGAGTTCGGGACCAAGGTGGAAGTGAAGAACATGAACAGCTTCCGCGCGGTGCACGACGCGATCGCCTTCGAGGAGATTCGGCAGGCGGCGTTGCTCGACCGCGGCGAGCGCATCATCCAGGAAACGCGCGGCTGGGTGGACGATACCCACGAGACCGTGAGCCAGCGCTCGAAAGAACACGCGAACGACTACCGCTACTTCCCCGAGCCAGACTTGCCGCCGCTGAAGCTGAGCCGGAAGTACGTCGCGGATGTCCAGGCGAAACTGCCGGAACTGCCCGACGCGAAGAAGCACCGCTTCATGGGCCTCGGGCTCACGGACCACGAAGCGACCGGCCTGACCGAAGACCGGGACCGCGCGGAGTACTTCGAGGCGGTCGCGAGGGCCATTGGGCTGGATGAAGCCCGCAGCGCGAAGCTCGCCGCGAACTGGGTGCTGGGCGAAGTTGGGCGCTGGCTCAACGCGGAAGGAAAAGGAATCGAACAGTTCCCATTGCGCCCGGAACAACTGGCCGAACTTGCGCGTCTTGTCGAAGGAGGGACGGTCACCTCGAACGTCGGCAAGGAAGTGTTCGAAAAGATGGTCACCACCGGGAAGTCGGCGAAGGAGATCGTGGACGAATCCGGGCTGGCCCAGATCAGCGGCGAGGACGAACTGGTTGGAGCCGTGAAGGCCGCTGTTGCCGCGAACCCGAAAGCTGTTGCCGACTACCACGCCGGCAAGGAGAGCGCGATCAAGTTCCTCGTTGGCCAGGTGATGCGCGAAACGCGTGGCCGGGCAAACGCGGGCGTCGTGAGCGGTTTGCTTGAAAAGGAGCTAAATGCTTAGTCTGCCTATCGATATCGAACGCGGGTGGTACACTCGAACCGCATGACGCTGCGCACATTCCGTGACCACTCTGCCCTGAAGTGGCTCTACCCGGGAATGCACATCAAGCGTTGGTTGTTGCTGCTCCTGTTTGGTGTTTCGCTGATGGGCCTCGGCATTGCCTACGTGCTCAAGGAGGCTTACCTCCAGACCGACCTCCCGGGGGTCTTCTACTACCTCACGCTGCAGTTCATGCCCCGCTGGGGCCGGGGCGTGCTGTTCATGACGCTCTCCTTAACCACCGTGGGGATCTCCGTCTACAAGCTGAACCAGTCCCTCCTGTTTGCGTTCGTCCGGCCTGACAACAGGTCCGATGTGCGGGCGCCCGGCCTGGCCCAGACGATCTACAACAAGCGCTTCCTCCAGCGCGGGCCGCGCGTGGTCGCGATCGGGGGCGGCACCGGTCTTTCGACCTTGCTCCGCGGCCTGAAGGACTACACGAGCAACCTCACGGCGATTGTCACCGTTGCGGACGACGGGGGCAGCACGGGCCGGCTGCGGCAGGAGTTCGGCGTGGTCGCGCCCGGGGACCTGCGCCAGTGCATCGCCGCACTCGCGGAGGCCGAACCCCTGATGTCGAAGCTCTTCCAGTACCGGTTCACGGAGGGCACGGGGCTCGAGGGCCATTCCTTCGGCAACCTTTTCATCGTCGCGATGGCGGAAGTCACCGGGAATTTCGAAACGGCCATTCACGAGGCTTCGCGGGTCCTGAACGTTCGCGGCAGCATCCTGCCTTCGACACTCGAGGACGTGACGTTGAGCGCACGCACCCACGAGGACGAAATGGTCCATGGGGAGCACAACATCAGCGAGCGCGGCGCGCGGATCCGCGACCTGTACCTGAACCCGGCCCAGGCCGAAGCCCACCCGGACGCCGTCCGCGCGATCCTGGATGCCGACCTCATCGTCATCGGCCCAGGGAGCCTGTACACGAGCGTATTGCCGAACTTGCTGGTTACCGGCATCCAGAAGGCGCTCTTCCAGACTTCCGCCACCAAGGTGTTCATCTGCAACGTTGCCACGCAGCACGGCGAGACGGACAACTTCAGCGTCGGCGACCACATCGAGACCATCGAGCGGCACACGGGCAAGGGCATCCTCAACGCGGTACTGGCGAACAACAACATTGCGACGGAGCTGCCGGAAGCGTGGCATTCGGACCCCGTGCCGATTTCGAACGAGGAATTGCGCGCGTTCGAAGGCCTGAGGCTGGTGACGGCAGACGTGGTTGCCGAAGAGAACAGGTACAGGCACGACCCGGAGAAACTCGCCGCTAGCCTGATGCGGCTGTACGATAACCGGGACATCACATCGATCGATCGGCCGCGCTCCACGCCTGAAGCCCCGCTCGTCGCGACACGGTAAGACACATGCTTCTGAACGTTCTCCAAATTGTGATTTCGGTGATCCTTATCACCGTCGTGCTTCTCCAGGTGAAAGGCTCTGGCTTTGGCGCCGCGCTCGGCGGCATGTCCGGCGGGTCGGTTTACCGCACGAAGCGCGGGCTCGAACGCACGCTCTTCCAGGCGACGATCCTCCTCGTTTGCGCTTTCGTTCTCATTTCCTTCCTCAGCGTTTACTCGCAGAAGTAACACTTGCCTATGCCCGGTGAACACGCGCAATCGCGCCGAACGGTGATCCTCGCGATTGTGCTGGTTGTGGCCGTCGCGGCGGCGGCGGGCGCGTTGGCGCTTCGCGTTTCCGGGAACGGCGGCAGCGTTCTCAGCGGCCAGACCAGCTACACCGAAGGCGTGCCCGGCACGTGGCAGCGGGTGAACCCGCTCTTCGCGAATGCCAACGAAGTCGATGCCGACCTTTCGGAGCTCGTCTTCTCAGGGCTGGTGCGCACGGCCGCCGATGGCTCAATCGTCAGCGACCTTGCGTCGGTGCCGGAAATTTCTGACGAGGGCCGCACGTACACATTCAAACTTCGCGACAACCTGCAATGGCACGACGGCGAACCGGTGACGTCCCGGGATGTGATCTTCACCGTGCGCGTGGTCACCGACGGTGACTTTTCGGGTGACCAGGCCTTAGCCGAGGGTTGGCGCGGAGCGGAAGTCGAGGCGCCGGACGACAAGACGTTCGTTGTCCATCTGCGACAACCTTCGGCGCCGTTCCTGGCGCGCAGCGCCACGATGGGCATCCTTCCCGAACACCTGCTTGGGACACTGCCGGTGCAGGACCTGGCAGACGCGCCGTTTAATGCGAACCCGGTGGGTACCGGCCCCTACAAAGTCGAGGCGCTCGATTCGCGCGAGGCGCGGCTGGTGGCGAACGACCGCTATTACCTGGGTAAGCCCGGTATCCAGAGGCTGAACCTGCGCTTTTACGCGGATGAAGCGAGTGCCATTCGCGCGCTCCAGGCTGGTGACGTGGGTGGGATGTTCATCGCGAATTCGCCGACGAAGGGCCAACTTTCGGACCTGAACAGCGTGAAGGACACGACGACGCTCCAGTTGCAGCGCTCCACGCAGGTCCTGCTTTATCTGAATACCAGCAACACCCTCTTCCGCGACCAGCGGGTGCGCCAGGCCATTTCCTTCGGCGTGGACCGTGCGGAGATTGTGGAGAACGAGTTCGTCGGTGCTGCGACCGCGTCGTCCTCGCCGATTGCGCCCCAGACGTGGGCATACTCGCCGGAGTACGACGCTCCCGACCAGGATCTTTCGCAGGCACGGGTTTTGCTGGCTGACGCGGGCTGGGTGCCTTCGCCTTCAACGGGCATCCTCGCGAAGGACGGGCAGGAGTTCCGGTTCACCATTCGCGTCGATAACGATCCGGTCCGCTTCGCCATTGCGAACGACATTTCGGCGCAGCTCAACACGCTGGGAATCCGCGCATCGGTTTCGAGTACCACGTTCACGGTGCTTCACCTGGACTACCTGGTGCCGCGCCGTTACGAAGCTGCCGTCGCAGTCTGGGACCAGGGCCCCGATCCGGACCCGTACTTCGGCTGGCACAGTTCGCAGATGGGCACTGCCGGCCTGAACCTGGCGAATTTCGAAGACCCGGTCACCG
This sequence comes from Dehalococcoidia bacterium, assembly GCA_050247055.1. Taxonomy (GTDB): domain Bacteria; phylum Chloroflexota; class Dehalococcoidia; order Tepidiformales; family Tepidiformaceae; genus Amarobacter. The sequence continues at coordinate 540,064 of JBFWUX010000002.1, read as the reverse complement.
ACGAACTAATTTCGAAGGGCCGCCAGACCGATGACCTGGAAGTGCGAAAGGACAGCTACCGGCAGTTCCAGGAAATCTGGCAGGAGCTGGTGCCAGGAGTGGTCCTTGCCTACCCGCACTCTGCGTATGCATTTCCCGACGGGCTGAAGGACGTTTCGAGTGGTGTCCTGTTCTCGAGTGCGCTGCGCTTTGCGGATGTGCAAAAGTGGAGACGATGAGTTCCTCCGCGAATGTTGTCTTCATGGGCTCTCCCGAGTTCGCTGTCCCGAGCCTGCGGGCGCTGGTCGAGGCGGGATATCGCGTGACACTTGCGGTAACACAGCCCGACAAACGGGCCGGTCGCGGCGGAAGAATGCAACAGCCGCCGGTGAAGCAGGCAGCCGCCGAACTCGGCATCGACGTGTTTCAGCCTGAAACCATGCGCGACGAAGCGGTGCAAGAACGCCTTCGCGCGGCGGAGGCAGATGTCTTCGTGGTGGCGGCGTACGGCAAGATCCTGCCGCAGCCGGTGCTCGATATTCCCCGGCGCGGCTGCGTGAACGTGCACGCCTCGCTGCTACCGAAGTGGCGCGGGCCGAGCCCGATTGTTGCCTCGATCCTCGCGGGGGACGCCAAGACCGGCGTCAGCATCATGGAATTAGTGCGGAAGATGGACGCGGGGCCGGTGATTTCGCGCGTGGAAGTTCTGATTGACCCTGAAGACACCGCGGCCGGCCTGGAACCGCGCCTCGCCGAAACCGGCGCCGCGGAACTTGTCCGAGTGCTTCCCGGGTGGCTGTCGGGCGAACTGAAGCCGGAACCGCAAGACGAAAACTCGGCGACCTACTGCCACCTGATCGCAAAGTCGGACGGCTGGCTGAAGGCGGAGATGAGCGTCGACGAGGCCGAGCGAGCGGTTCGCGCGTACGACCCGTGGCCGGGCGCGTTTGTGATGTATGGCGATCTGCGGCTCTCTATCTGGCGTGCCCAGAAAGTAGATTTGCCGCTCGGTGCGCCGGGCGAACTTCAGCTTGTGGATGGCGTCCCTGCACTTGGGCTGCACGATGGTTGGTTGGCTTTGCTGGAAGTCCAGCGGCCCGGCGGAAAACGGCTGGACGCGAAACAGTTCGTCTCAGGTGAACGGGGAAAATTGCTTCCCGGGGCCGTCCTGGCATGAGCGCGGAGTTCGCACCGACGCTGTACGACCTCTCGCCGGAGGAGATCGATGAGCTGGTTGCCGATCTCGGGCTGCCGGCCTACCGCGCGAAGCAGATCCTCCAGGGGCTCTACCACGAGTTTCCGCAGGGCATCGAGGACCTGCGCCAGTTGCCGGTCGATGCCCGTGCCAAGATTGCCGAGCGGTATGCGATCTCTCCGGCGCAGGAAGTTCGCCGCGTGGTGAGCGAGGATGGCGAGACGACGAAGCTATTGCTGCGCATGGGCGACGGCACGCGCATCGAGACGGTCCTTATGCAGTACCCGGAGCCGGGAGAGAAGCACCCGCGGTCGACCGTGTGTGTTTCGACGCAGGCCGGTTGCGCGATGGGCTGCGTGTTCTGCGCGACCGGCCAGATGGGGTTCGAGCGAAACCTCACGGCGGGGGAAGTGGTCATCCAGGTAATGCACATCGCGCGGTTCTTGAAGGAGCGCGGGGAGCACGTCACAAATATCGTGTTCATGGGCATGGGCGAGCCTTTGGCGAACTACTCGGAGACGGTGAAGGCCATTCGGCTCCTTACTGACCCGCGCGCATTCGGGCTGGGGCAGCGGCACATCACGGTTTCGACTGTCGGGGTGATCCGTGGCATCGACCGCCTTGCGGGCGAAGGGCTGCAGATCGGCCTGGCGATCTCGCTGCATGCGCCGAACGAGGAGCTGCGCCAGCGGCTGGTGCCCACTGCTGGGCCGCACTCGGTCCAGGAGATCGTGTCGGCGGCGCGCCGCTACTTCACGGCGACCGGACGGCGCGTGACCTTCGAATACGCGCTCATCGCCGGGGAGAACGATACGCCTGACGTTGCGAGGCAACTGGTAGCGCTCCTCCGGGGCACGCCGACGCATATCAACCTCATCCCGGTAAACCCGACGGCGGGCGGCTACGGACGTCCGGCGCGGGCGCGCGTGCTTGAGTTCGAGAAGGTGCTGCTGGACGCCGGAATGAACTGCACGGTGCGTGTGGAAAAGGGATCGGAGATTTCGGCGGCGTGCGGTCAGCTGCGGACTGATGAGTCGAACGCGCTGATCTCGATCGACGAGATTAGCCGAGCACCCGTCGCACCAGTGCGCGGCCACCGGCAAGCAGGGTCCGGCCAAGAACAATCCCCACACCAATAGCGACGGCGGAGCGCATATCGAGGAGTGTGTGCACATCGCCGCGCACGACGGGCGAGATGAGGATGCCCGTTTTCACTTCGTCCATGGCCACCGAGCGGCCGATGACGATGCCCGCCGAACCCTGCCGGATAGTGCCATGTTCGAACCGGGCGACAGCAACGGCGCTCTTCGTCATTTCGACTTCATCGGCGTTGATGCTGCGGACCGCGCTGCGGTCCAGGCTGACGCGACGGGCGGCGTACTCTTCGAGCCGCTCCGCGGTGTAATCGGAGGTACCGGTGCCGTTTTCACGCGCCATGGGCTGAAAAGCTCCTCCCGGCCAACGTAGACCGGGGCCAACGAAGGCGCAATGCTCACAAGAGTGCGCACCGAAGACTTCATATTCGATCTGCCCCAGAAACTCATTGCGCAGACCCCGGCCGAGCCGCGTGATTCGGCCCGCCTCATGGTCCTCCGGTTCCGCTCGAAGACTGTCGAACACCGTGCGGTCCGCGACCTTCCGGATCTGTTGCGATCCGGCGACCTGCTGGTGGTCAACGACACACGGGTGATGGCGGCCCGCATCTTCGGCCGCCGGGCCGATACTGGCGGCGAAGTCGAAGCGCTGCTGGTGAGGCCGTTCAGCGACACGGTGTGGGAAGTACTGTTCAAGCCCACGCGGCAGGCGCGGCCGGGACGAGAGTTCGTGTTCTCGACCAACGAAGGCGACATACGAGCGAAGGTTGGCTGGCGTACCGGGGGACCGGTGGTGTTGGAGTTCGAGCGCACGTTCGATCCCGCAACCGTCGGCGAGATGCCGCTGCCGCCGTACATCAAAGGGTTTTCCGGCGACCCGGAACGGTACCAGACGGTGTACTCGCGGCAGGCCGCGAGCGCGGCGGCACCCACGGCGGGGCTGCACTTCACGGAGGAGCTATTTGGGCGGCTGCGCGCCGGGGGCATCAACCGAACTGAGGTCACGCTTGAGGTTGGTCCGGGAACGTTCCGCCCGGTTGTTGCGGAAGATCCTCGCGACCACATCCTCCACGCGGAACATGTCACCGTGCCGGCTGGCGCCGCCGAGGCCATCTGGCATGCGAAGCAGGAGAGCCGCCGCGTTGTTGCGGTCGGGACCACGGTGGTCCGCACGCTGGAGCACGTTGCGCGCGAACGGGGCGCCATCGAAGCGTACGACGGCTGGACGTCGCTGCGGATTCTGCCCGGCGACTCGTTCCGGGCCATCGACGTGATGCTGACGAACTTCCACCTGCCGAAATCGACGTTGCTGATGCTGGTGTGCGCGTTTGCGGGGCAGGAGTTCGTGCTGGAGGCATACCGGCAGGCCGTGGCGGAGGGCTACCGGTTTTACAGTTTTGGCGATGCGATGCTGCTGCTGCCGGAATAATCACGGGCCGGGTACTGTTCGCGGCGGCCTGGCAGGGCTACTATCCGTGCAGCCTATTCCAGCTATCGAGGAGAACGCTACCCATGGGTGACAAGAGTCCGAAGAGCACCGCCAAGGCCAACAAGCAGAAGGCCGACCACAAGGCCGCGGCGCGCAACTCTGGCGCCAAGAAATAGAAACCGCTTTTTGGTTTCGCGGAACTCGCGCCTCCCGGCAGGGAGGCGTTATTTTTGCAGCAACGCTCGTTGATCCGCGGTTGGAGGTTTCATGGTCCTGAGGCGCTTGCTCGTGCTCATCACGCTCCTTGCAATGGTTTCGCTGACGGTGTCGCTGGTTGGCTGCGGTGGCGGCGACGATGACGACGACGACCCGACCGTCGCGCCGCGCGACAAAGACGACGACGGCATTCGCGACACCCGCGACGACTGCCCCACCGAGCCCGAAGACGATGGCCAGTGGGGCAGCGACCCGAAGGACGGTTGCCCGGGGACGATCGAGGACCTGATTGAACTCGCGCGTTCAGACATCAACGCGTTCTGGGAAGCGCAGTTCCAGTTCGAAGACCTTGTGTACGACCCGCCGATCAACTTCACGGCCTATGACAGCGAAATTGAAACCGCGTGCGGAACGGCCGAACTCAATAACGCGTTCTACTGCAGCGCCGATCATTCGATTTACTACGACATCAACTTTCTCCAGGAACAGCTCGATAGCAACGGCGACTTCGCACCGGTGCTGATTGTTGCGCACGAATGGGGCCACCTTGTGCAATCGCTCCTTGGGATCCTGGGCGATGAGGAACTGCTGACGATCCAGACCGAGTTGCAGGCCGACTGCCTCGCGGGAGTCTGGGCGGCTGACGCGGATTCGCGCGAGATGATGGAGGAGGGCGATTTCGACGAAGGAATCATCGCACTGTTCAACGTGGGTGATGCACGAGGCACGCCATTCTTCGACCCGCAGGCACATGGGAGTTCCGGCCAGCGAATCGACTCCTTCACGGGTGGTTTCGAAGCCGGGCTGGACGCCTGCGCACTGGAGTAGCGATGTACCGGGAACTCGGCGCCCAGGACCACCAGCGGATGCTCGCGCTGACCCCGGAACAGATTCCGGACGTGCTTCTGCTGCTCGGCATTTTCGATGTCCACCGGGGCGCCGAGCGGTTCGGCGCGTACCTGGAGAATCCCGTCTCTTCACGCTCTGAGACGAGCGTGAGCGGCATCCCGTACTTCCTTGGGACGCACAAGGGCACGCGCGTGGCGCTCGCCGCCTCGTTCGGTGGGCCGATGGCGGCGATGTTCGCTCACACGTGGTGTGGCGCAGGCGTGAAGACGGTGGTGCAGCTCGGGTGGTATGGCGCCCTGCAGGAAGGCACGAAGCTGGGCGATGTGGTTGTGCCCCGCCATGCCGAACGCCAGGACGGCGTCTCTGACTGGTACCTCTCGAAGGGGATCCTCGCGGATGCGACGCCCGAGCTTTCGAACGCGATCGTCGCCCAGCTTCGGGCGCGTGACATTCCCCTGAACGAGCACGCGATCTTCTCGACGCCTGCGCTCCTCGCTGAATCGCGCGAGGTGATTGCCGACTGGTCGCGCCACGGCTGGCACGGGGTGGACATGGAGACGGCGGCGACGTTCGCGGTGGCGAAGAGCCTCGGCGCACGGCGAGCGGCGGCGCTGATCCGCATCGACGACCTGGTTTCGGAGGAGCACTCGCTTGCCGACGGCATGCACGGCGACAACCGGGCGTTCATGCGAGCCCGCGAACGGGACGTGATGCACGCGGTGATTGAGGCCGTCGCGTCGCTTTCTGGGTGAGCCCAGAGGCCGTGCTGTTCGCGGTTGGACGGAGCACGTAACATCCCCGCCACAGCCACAACCGAGGAGTCGACCAAAAGATGGAATTCTGCCGGTACGAGAAGAGCAACCACGTCGCCAGGCTCACGATTACGCGTCCGGAAGTGATGAACGCGCTCCACGCCCATGCCAGCGCGGAGATGGGCCAGTGCATTGACGAGTTCGCCGCTGATGACGACGCATGGGTACTCGTGGTCACCGGCGAGGGCGACCGCGCCTTCTCTGCGGGAAACGACCTGAAGTACACCGCGGAGCTCTCTCGGATGTCGCGGGAGGAGCGCCCGAAGCTCCCCAACCCGTCGGGCGGGTTTGGCGGCCTCACGAACCGGTACGACCTGTTCAAGCCGGTGGTTGCGCGGGTCAATGGGTTCGCGCTTGGGGGCGGGCTTGAACTGGCGCTCGCGTGCGACATTATCGTTGCTGCCGACCATGCGGAAGTCGGTCTGCCGGAGCCACGGCGGGGGCTCATCGCCGGCGCGATGGGTGTACACCGGCTGCCGCGCCATCTGCCGCTGAAGGTTGCGATGGGCTACATGCTCACCGGACGCCATATCCCGGCGCAGCGTGCGTACGAAATCGGCCTGGTGAACGAAGTTGTGCCGCTGGCGAAGCTCGATGAGACCGTGGATGCCTGGGTGGCGGACATTATTCGTTGCGCGCCGCTCTCGGTTCGGGCCACGAAGGAAGCCGCGCTCAAGGGCATTCACATGCCGCTCGAAGAAGCAGGGAGCGCCCGTTACGAGTGGGAGATGGCCCGCCGATCGAGCGCGGACGCTGTGGAAGGACCGCGGGCGTTCGCGGAGAAGCGCGCGCCGAACTGGACGGGCAAGTAGGCCCTCACCCCGACCCTCTCCTCCTTCCCGGGAAGGACTGGGAGAGGGGGCCTAAGGCTGGAGTTCTTGGCCGAGCCGGGCGACCTGGTTTAGCGGCTGGTCTCGGGTGAATCCAGCTTCCGGACGTGGATCATGTTGTGGTCGGCACTGACGACGCGCAGGCGTTCGCCCGCGTCCGCATGGTCGGCGCCGAGGAGTTGCGCTCGCCATCCGTAGCCTTCGACCACAACTTCGCCCAGTGGGCCGAGCTCGGTCCTGGCTGTGCCAGTTTTGCCGATGACTGTCCGAATTTCGGACCGGGCTTCGCGCTGGCGGAGGCGGGCGTAGAGGGTCGCCACGAAGAGGAACGCCGCAGCCAACGCGGTGCCGAGGGCGACGACGAGCCATGTGGGCGGACGCAGTTCCGACGGGGTATCGCGGAAGGCGATAAAGCCCCCGAGCGCGAGCACAATCACGCCCGCAGCGCCGAGTATGCCCCCGGAGACGAAGAGTTCGGAGGCAATTAATCCAAGCCCGAGTGCCATCAGGATGAGGCCGACGGTATCGACGGGGAGCACCTGGAGGCCAAGGAAGCCGAGGATGATCGCGACTGTCCCGGCGATGCCGGGAACGCCGAATCCCGGCGCGAACAGTTCGACGAGAATGCCGAGGAACCCGAGCGTGATGAGCAGCGAAGCGACCGTCGGGTTCGCGATGATGGCAATGAGCTGTTCCCAGAGGTTCATCGAGACGTTGACTCGCGGCGCGGTCGTGAGCCCCGAAAGCGTGACTGGCTCGCCAGGTTGAACGTCGATCGTCATGCCGTCGGCCTGCTGAAGGAGGTCGTCGAGGTCCTTCGCTTCGAAGTTCACGACGTTCAGTTGCACCGCTTCGGTCTGATCGACCGCGACAGCGTTGCGGACCGCGTCTTCGGCCCAATCGGCGTTGCGGCCGCGCAGTTCTGCGATGCCGCGGATGAAGGCGACCGCGTCGTTCTCAACCTTGCGCCCGAGGGTGCCTTCGATGTCGCTGCCATCGGAGTTGATGGCGGAGGCGGCGCCGATCGAGGTGTTCGGGGCCATCACGGCGATATGGGCCGACATCGTGATGAACGTGCCTGCGCTGGCAGCTCGCGCTCCTATTGGAGAGACATAAACAATGACGGGGACGTCGGCGGCCTCGATGCGCTGGACGATTTTGCGCATCGAAGTGCTGTAGCCGCCGGGCGTGTCGAGTTCGATGACGGCGGCTTTGGCGTGGGTAGATTCGGCGTCATCGAGAGCCCGGTCGATATACCGCTCCATTGCGACATCGATGTCGCCGTTCGCCTTGATCACGTGGACCGCGTTCTGCTGATCGTTGCTCGAACAGGCGGCAAGCAACCCGGCAAGAATGAGCGCGAGAGCAACGATCCTGCGAGTCACGTAACGAGTATAGCTGCGCAGAATTCGGCGCTGGCTACGAATTCGGTAAGGACCAGGTGCCCGGTGAAGACTCGATGACCATGCCATCCCGGGCGAGACTGGCGAGGTAGCCGGGCAGTTTCGCGCGGTGAGATTCGGGCAGCATTGCGGCGAGGGCTTCGGAGGATGCCGGGCACTCCCGGAGGGCGTCGACGATGCGACCGCGGGCGAATCGGGCGGTTGTTTCGAACCGGGGCGTGACGGCTGGCACGGTCACCTGCCGGGGCCTGCCGGCGGCGAACCAGGCGCAGTGGTTGCGCACCGGACACTGTTGGCACAGCGGTGTGCGCGCCTGGCAAACCATCGCGCCGAGGTCCATCAGGGCGAGGTTGTGGTCTCGGGCGCCGCGCGCGGGCAGGAGCGATTCGCCCGCGGCGCGAAGTTCGGCTTCGCGGGCATCGCGCTGGCTCGCGAAACCAAGAACGACTCGTGCGAGGACGCGGGCGATGTTTGTGTCGGCCACAACGACGCGCTCTTCGCGGGCGAAACAGCGAATCGCCGAGGCTGTGTAGGCGCCGACTCCCGGGAGGGAAAGAAGCGACTTCGGGTCGTTCGGGAGGACACCGGCGTGCTGGCTGGTCACGGCGACCGCGAGGCGGTGGAGGTTTAGCGCGCGCCGGTTGTAGCCCAGTCCGCGCCACTCGCGAATGACTTCGGCGGCCGGGAGGGATGCGAGCGTCTGGAAATCAGGCCAGCGTGCCATCCAGGCTTCGTAGTAGGGGAGGACACGATCGACCTGGGTCTGCTGGAGCATGACTTCCGAGACGAGGACGGCGTAGGGATCGCGGGTGAGCCGCCAGGGCAACCCGTGGCGGCCGTCATCGCGATACCAGCGATGAAGCTTTCGACGGAATGCGGCGCCGTCAGACCGCCCGGATGTCGAGGTTTTCGGCATTCATTTTGGCCATCAGGTGGTGGCCTTCATCGGAGACCAGCAGGTCGAGGAAGAGTGTGCGCTCGAGGGCGAGACCTTCGTCGAGCGGAGTCTCCGCGGACATGCGGACGAGGCGCTTGATGTGCCCGGCGGCGCGCGGCGAACGGGTTGCCATTTCCGTCGCCATTTCGATCGCACGTGGGAGCGCGCCGCCGGCCGGCGTGAGCTCCTGGACGATGCCGAGTTCGAACGCTTCCTTCGGTGAAACGGTGCGCCCGCGCATGGTCATTTCGAGTGCCCTGGCCATGCCGACGAGCCGTGAGAGCTTCTGGGTGCCACCCGCGCCGGGGAGGATGCCTATCTTGATTTCCGGCAGGCCGACTTCGTAGTCGCCTTCTTCGGCGATGCGGATGTCGCAGGCGAGCGTGAGCTCGAAGCCGCCGCCCATGGCGAGCCCGTTGATGGCCGCGATCACCGGCTTGGACATGGTTTCGATGCGCCGGAAGACGCGGTCAAGGTCGCGTTCGGGTACGCGATTCTCGATATCGACGACGAGACCGTTGCCGCGAAGGTTTTTCGAGAGCTGTTCGAGTTCGATCACCGAGTAGTGCCGGATGAACACTCCGGACAACCCGCCGGTGATGACCACCGCCCGGACGGAATCGTCAGCTTCGAGCTCCGAGGTGATGGAATCCAGTTCCGGTACGGTGCCCGAATCCATGTAGCCCATCGGAGGGTTCGTAATCGTGACGATGGCGACCGCGCCCTGGCGGCGAATGGAAAGCTGTGGCATGGCTATTCGATTTCTTCCTCTTCTTCGCCTTCGTCTTCGCTGGCGGCATGGCTCGAAGGCACGAGGGCGATGTCGTTGCCTTCGCGCTTGCCCTTCTTGGGCGCGGGGACAGCCTTAAGTGTCTCGCTGAGTTTCTTTAGCCCGTCCGCGGAGGTGCCTGCGGGCGCGACGACCGCAAGCGTTCCGGAATCGCGCAGCACTCGAAGTTCCCCGACCGAAGCGTCGGCATCGACGGTGACGATCAGGCCGGTCGAGGCGAACGAGGCGAGGCGAACGAGGCCCAACTGCTGGCCGAGGGTCATCGCGCCGGGTGTTCGCTGGACGAAGAGGCCATCGAAGCCGAGTGGCCCGATAGCGCGGAGGGTGTTGTCCTCCATCTCCTGGCTGGCACGGATTACCTGGCCCATTTTCTCGGTATCCACAGCGGCGGAGTCGGTGGTGTCGAGTGGGCTGACAACGAAATCGCAGTGCGCCTTCCGAAGGGTCTCGGCGTCGGCCTCATTCAGGCTGGCGAGCAGCGCCCCAACGGCGAGCTTTTCGGTTGCGATGCCATCCATCGCTTTTGCGGCCGCCGCAGCGTCACCGGCGTCGATGATGACTGCATCGACATCGGCATCGATGGCGGCTTTCGCCTCGCTGGCTGATTTGGCGGTGGCGACGAGCGCCATGGCGCGGGGGTGTTCGCGGGTGACGCGGCCGAAACCGATGGCCGGGCCATCGCGCCTCTGGAGTCGTTGAATCCGCTTCTGGAGTTGGCTCATGTCTGTAGTTCCTCGTTTCAGGGAAGGTCCGACCGCACGATGCGGCCGCCTTGGATGACCGCGCGAATAGCGCGATGGTTCGTGAGTATTTCGATATTCTCCAGCGGATCGGCCTCGAGCACGACAAGGTCGGCCGCGAGGCCCTCCTTAACCCGCCCGGTTTGGTCCTGGATGCGTAGCAATTCCGATGCCCAGGCGGTGGAAGCCATGAGCGCCGCGGCCGGGCTCATGCCGAGTCCGACCATGCGAACAATCTCCTGGGCGTTTTCGCCGGGCCTGTTCACGGGCGTGCCCTGGTCGGTGCCCATGGCGATTTTGACACCGGCCTTTACCGCGCGGCTGAAGCTGTCTTCGTGCGAAGCGAGTACCTGCCAGCCCTTATCGACCATGTATTCCGGGATGCCGGCTTCCCGGCCGCAGTGCGCGATCTGATACGGGGCAGTGAGAGTCGCGACGAGGTAGGTGCCGCGTTCGAGCATCATCTCGATCGCTTCATCGTCCAACCACACGCCGTGCTCGATGGAGTCGACTCCGGCGCGGATGGCGTTCTTGATGCCGTCGGTGGCCTGCGCGTGCGCGCCGACCGGACGGAAGGCTTTGTGGGCCTCTTCGACGCCTGCCCGCATCTCTTCTTCGGTGAAGCTCGGCGAGCGCGGGTCGACGCCCGGAGTCATCACGCCGCCGCTGGCGAACAGCTTGATGGCCGTGGCTCCGGCGCGAAGCTGTTCGCGTACGGCCTTACGGACGGCGTCGGGGCCATCGGCCTCGGTCGCGAGGAAGCCGTGTCCGTGGCCACCGGTCATCGTCACACCGAGCCCTGCCGCGAGGATTCGGGGACCTTCGATGAGGCCGGACTCGACGGCCCGGGCCATATCGATGTTCAGGCGGTCGGCGGCACCCAGATCGCGGACGGTCGTCACGCCCGCGTGAAGAGTGGCTCGCGCGTACCGTTCGGCGAGCCATGCGCGTTTCGGCAAGGGGGTGGTCCTGGCGGCGTTCAGTTCCGCGGGGTCGCCACTGCCGGTGAGATGGACGTGGCAATCGATGAGCCCCGGGATGATGTACTTGCCGGCGCACTCGATGACGGCTGCGGCGTCTGCTGCCGCTGGTGCGATGACGCCTTTGCTGAGCAAGAGATCACGCTGTTCGAAAGACCTCGTCTCGGAATTGAAGACGAAGCCGTTTCGAAGCACGAGGGGCGGGGATACGGCAGCGTTCGAGGGTTGTTCGGCCACGTCCGTCCATTGTCAGTTGGACGATTGCGTGGCGGCAACCTCGACGGTTACCGTCGCGTAGCCGTTTGAGCACTCGCGTCGTGTAGCATTCGGCGCGATTGGGGGTCGACATGAATTTGCGCGCACGGCTGGTCATTGATGAGTTCGCGCGGCATCGCGTGCAGTTCGAGGCGTTTTGCCGGGCGCTGGATGATACGGAGCTGGCCGCGCCGATCCCCGGTTCGCACTGGACCGTGCGGGACTACATCGCCCACCTCTGCACGATCGACGGCCTGATTGTGCCGGGGTTCGCGGCCCAGGTGGGGCAATCCGCGCCGTTGCCGGACGTTCCCTTCCCGAACCCGTTCGACATCGACGAGTGGAATGATTCGGCGGTGAACGCGCGTAAGGGCACCTCGATCGATGACTTGCTGAGCGAGGCAGCGTTGCACCGCGAGCGGATGGTGAAGGCGATTGCCGAGTTTACGGATGAGCACCTCGACCGCGTCATCGACTACGGCGGCGACCGCAAGACCCTGAACCTGCCGAAGTCGCGCGTGCGCTTTGGCGGATTGTTGTGGGGCATCGCCATCCACGACCCGACGCACACCCGCGACATGCTCAAAGCGTTGCCGGAGCGCGCGGCCGAGCCGTGGATTTCGGAGTGGGTGAGCAGTGTGAGCGACGCGATGGTGCCGCAGGGCGTGAAGGAGCAACGCGTTTAGCAGACGAACCCCTTACCCTAGAAGGCATACCCCCACCAAGGAGTTCCCTCGATGGCCAAGGAATACAAGAGCCCGCCCGAGATGGTGATTGACCCTTCGAAGAAGTACACCGCCGAGATCGACACGACCGCCGGCAAGATGACCGCGGAGTTCTTCCCGGGCGATGCCCCGAAGACCGTCAACAACTTCGTCTTTCTCGCGAAGGACGGCTACTACGATGGCGTTATTTTCCACCGCTGCATCAAGGGATTCATGATCCAGGGCGGCGACCCGACCGGGACGGGCCGTGGCGGCCCGGGCTACAAGTTCGCCGATGAGAAGGTCAGCCGTCCGTATTCGCGCGGCACGATCGCGATGGCGAACGCCGGCCCGAACACCAACGGCAGCCAGTTCTTCATCATGCACGCGGATTACCCGCTCCCGCCGAATTACACCATCTTCGGCAAGCTGACGGCCGGCGAAGACATCGTCGACAAGATTGCGACAGCCCCCACGGGCGCGCAGGACCGCCCGCACGAGCCGGTCTCGATCACCTCGATCACTGTCACAGAGGCTTAGGAGAGTTAGCAGCAAAGGAACCAAGGAACAAAAGGATTTTGGGAGCACCGCTCTCTTCAGGAATGCCTCTGTTCCTTTGTTCCTTCGCGGCTCCTCTTTATTGCCAGACTTGCTCGGCTACCCGCAGGAAGTTGCCGTTGCAGATGCGCTCGAGGCGCGTGTCGCTGTAGCCGCGGCGCTTCATTTCGCGAAGGATGTGCTGCAGGCCCTCCGCATCGCGGATGAAGGCGGGGATGTCGGTGCCATCGAAGTCGCTGCCGAATGAGACATGCTCGTCGCCGACGAGGTTGATGATGTGCTCGTAGTGGCTCATCACGGTTTCGAGCGACGTGTCGTTGTTCCCCTGCATGTCCGGCCGCAGGAAGATGTTGGCGAAGTTGATGCCGATGGTGCCACCCTTCTTCGCGAGCGCCCGGATCTGGTCGTCGTCGAGGTTGCGGACGTGGGGTGAGACGGCTTTCACGCTTGAGTGGGTCGCAATGATGGGCGCGGATGACTCTTCGATCATGTCCCAGAAGCCGGCCGGGTTGATGTGCGAAACATCGAGGATGATGCCGAGCCGGTTGCATTCGTGGACCAGTTCGCGGCCAAGGTCGGTAAGGCCGGTTTCGGGCAGGTGCCCGCCGAAGGCGACGCCGTGAGCGAAGATGGTCGAACGGCTCCAGGTTGGGGCAACGCAACGGAGGCCCGCTTCGTAAAAGACGCGCAGCTCCTTCAGGCTCCACGAAATCGGGTCGGCGCCCTCGAACATGAATACCGAGGCGAATGCGTCTTCGTCCCAGGCTTTGCGGACCTCCGCGACGGTCCGGCAGATGCGGAAGTGGCCCTCGCTGCGGTCGGCGATGCGGAAGACGTCGTTCATTTCGTCCATGGCGTACGCGAGAGGGGCGTATTCCGCCCGTTCGTTCGTCAGGTAGATGGAAGTGAAGCAGCCGCCGAGACCGCCGCGCATGGCACGGGGAAGATCGACGTGTCCGCGCTTCGAGTCTTCGATGTGTTCACCGGTTTCGGCGACTGCCGCGGCGTCGGCGAGGAAGTCCCTGCCCCCGCGAGGGCCGAACATGTTCCCGCGCGGTTTGATGGCGGTGATGAAGTCCTCGTGGCCATCGAAAACGGGCAGAAATTCGCGGTTGAGCGGAGGGTACATGCGGGACGGCCTCGCAAAGAGATTGGGAGAGGCTACAGGGCGAGGCGGAGCCGGGCGAATGGCGCAGGCTTTCCGTTTCTTTGCGGCCCCGGTCCCACCAACCTACCATTCGCGCGATGACTGAATCCGCCCTGCCGCGCCCGAGCCGATTCCCCTGGCTGATCCCCGCGGTGATCTTCATGGTTGTGCTGGCGGCGCTTATCGCCGTGCTGGTCTTCGCGCGGGAGGCGAGCAAGTCAGAAGCGCCGCCGGAGCCTGCGGCGTTCGTGCCGCCGCCACCGCTCGACTATGTCGGGTACAGCGTCGAACGCGCTGACGCTGGCGCGTTAAAGCTGACCTCGGGAATTGGGCGCGAGGCTATTTCAATCGATGTGAATCTGCCGGCGAACACGCGTGTGTGGATGCTTGAGCCGGCTACGGCAGCGGACCTGAAACCGCCGCTCGTTGTCAGTGTCGTCGCGATCCAGAACGAAGTCCGCAATTACACCATTCGCATGCTCGCGTTCGCGTCGCCCCAGGGAGACGTGGTGGTCGACGGGAAGCCGATTCCACTGGCCGACGGATTCCTTGGCCACGAAACTTCGCGCGATCCAACGGAACGCACCGTGATTTCCGAGCTGTTGGAGTCGTTCGATGGGCGAAACGGTGTGACGAAGACCTCAACCGGCCCGGGGACGTTGTACGTGGATGAGAATGCGCCCATCCGGTTGTTGCGCGCGGGTTCGGTCGATGAGATCGAGCCGGGCGATCGGATTGCGATTCACCGGGCGGCCGATGGCAGCCCCGATCCATCGAGGGGCGTCCTGGTGTTATCCGGCGGGGCGAAGTAGGCCTGCGGGCCATTTCTCGTGACAGCTGTCTTCATTTGCCGAAGACGCCCCGCTTTCACCTGGGCCACATCGGGCTGTGCTTACGTTTCGGACGTGACCGCAGGGCGGATGCTGAGCCGGCAAACCGTGTCTCCTGCACTCTGACACACGGGCAGTTCGACGTTAGCTTCGGGGAAATACCGCTGCCAGAGGCGCTGCTCGGAGTCGCAGAGGCGAGGATGAGCCGTCGCTACCTCCAGCACGCTACAGTGATGGAACGTCACCTCGGCACTGCTCTCATTTGAGGCGGCGCTGACGATGTGCCCGAAATCCACAGCTCCCTGAATGGCAGCTACAAGACGTCCTTCGAACGGGAGACCGACGACTGAATCAGGCGGCGCGAAGCGCTGATGTAACAGATCGAAGACGCGAGCGTATGCGGCGGGACTCGCGTCGCGAACTATCTCCAGGACGGCATCGAGCAAAAAACGATCCCCGCGCGGAAACAATCGCCGTCCGTCCTCGGACAGCCGATACGAAAATCGAGGCCGGCCGCGGTCCCTGGGAATAGGGCGCCGAAGCACGAGGCCGTCCCGGCCCAGGCGGAGAAGGGACTGTCGCACCGACGGCAAAGACGAGGAAAGTTCCGATGCGATTGCCTCGACGTCGCCCTCGGAGAGAAGGCATATGGCCTCCAAGACTCTACGATCGAGTTCGGGCACCGTCCGAAGCTCAAGCGAGCGAACGTTGCGTGAAGCGGGCAACTCATTCCCCCGGCAACTGACCTGATCTACGGGTGTGGCCGCTCACTCCGGAGCCACCCGTGGAGTGTTCGAGACAAATCAATGACGGCCATATTCTAAAGATCTTGTTGGTTCGCGTGCGAGTTGTCGAGTCGAATAACACATCGATCCGCGCCTGTGGCGATCGTCTGCTTGATCTCGACTGCGAACTCCGGGAAGAACCCTTTAAGCCAACGACACTCTGCCTCACACATCCCACGGTGGCGCCTGGCAACTTCGAGCGCAGGACAGTACGACACCACGAAGGCCCCTCCGGTTTCATCCAGGTTGAAAGAGCCGCGGTGGCCGTATCGTTGGATCCACGGCAGCAGCTGCCTGGCGCGCTCCGAAACGCTCCAGTTCCGGAAAACTTCGAAACTCAGCCCGGGCTGCAGGAATTGGAGATGAAGTTTTTCAAACGTTTCCTGGTATGCGTCCGGGTGGTCCCGTTGGAGAATCGCGAGCATGCCAAGGAGGGTGAACTCATGACCCTTGGGAAAAAGATCGAGCGCGGCGGCCGTCAGATTGAAGAGGTGTACGGGTCTGCCTCGCGCCCGCGACTTCTGGCTTGAGTGACCCAACAATCCCTGGTACTCGAGCCGTTGTAGATGTTGCCGGGTGGCTGTTGTGCTAAGCATCACCGCCTGAGCGACTTCCTCCACGGTCGTGTCCGAATGGTCTAGAACGAAGAGAAGGATGTCGCGATCGAGTTCAGGTAGAGCGGCGAGCCCGGAACGGGGCGGTTCAGGGTTCATGGTTCAATCGTAGCGATTGGTTTTGCGGTTCGGCGGTCACTTGACCGACGCGAGGAGAATTTCGCAGTTAGAAACTGCAAAAGCGTGGAAATAGCCGCAAAGTCAGTTGACGAACCGAAGGACTGACCAGAATACACATAAAAGTGTTTCTCCGTTAAGAACCGTCTTTTTTGAACAAGTCTCCGGTTAGGGATTGGGAGTTGGGGACGTAAGGGTTTCGCCCGGTTCGCGGCCCAATGCAGTCACCGAATGCTAGCGACAGATACATGCGACAAATCGCAGGTATCAAGGGAAGGGGATCTCTGAAAAATGTCGTGGTTTAACAACCTCGGTATCCAGGTCAAGTTGCTCACCGGCTTTGCGCTGGTGTTGGCGCTGGCCGCAATCGTCGCGGCGGTCGGTGTCTTCCGCCTCAATCAGCTCGCCCAGCGGAGCGAGGACGCGTATCACTACGACACGCTCGGTTTGCAGTACGCCAACCAGGTCAATCGGCACATGATCGCGAGCGGACGCGAACAACAGACCGCACTTCTCAACACCGACCCCGAGAAGCGGGCGGCGGCCATCGATTTGAGCCGCCAGGGTATGGAAGACGCCAAGCAGGCACTCGCGGACTACCACGTGGCAATTGAGTCGCCGGCGGACGCTGAACGATGGGCGGCAGTTGAAGAGAAGGTCGCGAGCGTAAGTGCCGGCCGTACCGAACTGCTTGACCTGCTTGAAAAAGGCGACGTCGAAGGTGCGAAGGCCGCCGCCGCTCCACTTGGGCCGCAGATCGCGGAGATGAATACGCTCATCGATGAGACGGTCGCCGAAAAGCTGGCTGAGGCGCAGACGTCAGCGGACTCGAACAAGAGCGCCGCTTCGAGCGCGAGGGTCCTGGTTATTGGGATGACCGTGCTTGCGGTCGCAATCGGCGTAGCTGTGGCGTTCTACATTTCTCGGAGGATGAAGGCAGATGTTTCTGCCATTCGCCACCGGCTCGAGAGTCTGCAGCAGCATTGTCTTGCGGACCTTCAATCGGCAATGGCAGCGCTCGCTTCGGGTGATCTGACCCAGAGCGTCACACCGGTGACGCCGAAGATTCCAAATCCGGGACGTGATGAACTCGGCCAGATTGCGGTTACGACCAACGACATCCTCGACAAGATGGTGGCGACGATCGGCGCGTACATGACGGCCAAGGCCAATCTCAACGAAATCGTGAGCGGAGTCCAGGTAAGCGCACAGTCGATCTTGGGTGCAAGCGACCAGCTGCGGGAGTCGTCGGACCAGATGGCATCGGCGACCGGCCAGATTGCCTCGGCAATCAACGAAGTAACACAGTCCGCTGTCTCATTGGCGGGGCTCAGCCAGGAATCTGCGCGGGAGATCGAGACCGTCGCAGCAGGGACGCGACAACTCGCTTCCGCAGCCGAGTCGAACAGCACGTCGGCAGCGGACAGCCGGCTCGAAGCGACCGCAATGCATGGACGCATCGCCACCGTGGCGACGACCTCGGACGATGTTGCGCGGTCGGCAGAAGCGTCCCGGGCGGCGGCGCTCTCGGGACAGGAAGCCGTGCAGCAGGCGGTCGCTGCCATGGAATCGATCGCCCATGCGGTGGGCCGCGCATCCCAGACCGTCGATCAGCTCGGTTCGTACGGCGACCAGATCGGCGACATCGTCAAGACGATCGATGAAATCGCCGCCCAGACAAACCTTCTTGCCCTGAATGCGGCGATTGAGGCGGCTCGTGCCGGCGAACAGGGCCGTGGCTTCGCTGTAGTGGCTGAGAACGTGCGCGACCTTGCCGAACGCTCTTCCGGCAGCACGAAGGAGATCGCTGAACTAATCGCCAAGGTACGCGCAGGGACGGAAGAGGCCGTCGAAGCCATGAGTGTCGGCGTCAAAGACGTCGAGCACGGGCGCGAGATCACCTCGCAGGCAGGCGCCGCCCTGGATTCGATTATCCAGTCGGTGCAGGAATCCGCCGTCCAGATGCAGACCATCGCCACCGATGTCCAGGACCTTTCGGAAGGAGCCACGCGGATCGTGACGGCAGCGGAGACGATCTCGTCGCTGGCTACGGAATCGGCCGCGGGTGTGCAGGAGATGGTGGCCGGGACGTCTAAGGTGTCCGAAGCGATCATCCAGGTATCCGCGACGAGCGAGGAGACATCCGCATCGGCCGAACAGGTCTCAGCCTCAACGCAGGAACTCTCCGCTCAGTCAGAGGAACTCGCCGCCACGGCGAACCAGATGAAGGACCTCGCTGAGAACCTTTTCAGGGCGACCTCCCGCTTCACGCTGGACAACGCCGCCTAGTTCGAGCCGGTGGGCGCGGACTTGTCCCCCGCAATTGACGTTCCGCGCCCACCCCATCTCACCGGAGGCTCCGAAATGAACGAACAGGAACGCATTGATCTCGTGAAGCAACTCATTCGGCTGGAGACGACCTGGGCCGAACTGGCGGAACTGGTTGCCAGCGTTAGCCGATCCATTGGAAATATCGACTACAACATGCAGACCGCGAACGAACTGCTGCCTGCGTTACGTAGCCGTCCCCAACGAAACTGAGTCGAAAGGGACGTTGCCGTGTACCGCGAACATTCGATTCTCGCCGTTCACGATGAGATTGCGCAGATGCTGGTAACGTTTTGCGACTCGCTTGCCATCGACTCCGCCATCAACAATCGAATCGGCAAACTGCAACTGACCAACGCTGCTCTCGTGCATCGAGCGACCTTACTCGAAGCTTTCCTGGCTAACGGCTCCGAGAAAGCCGACGAGCTTTCTGAACTACTCTCCGCGACGCTGGAAGAAGTGGACCACGTCGCCTCAAAGCTGTTTCAGGATTCAGCGATGAGCGCCAAGGATCGTGACCACTTGAGCGAGTTGACGAAAGCCGCCGACGCTGCCCTCGCGGGTGACTTGAGCCACGTGCGCCTCTCGCGACTTCTTGGGCCCCATTAGCGGTTGGGAGAATTACATGAAACGCGGGGCGAAGTAGGACAGGCCTATTCCGTGCGCAGGGCGGCGGCATCGCTGGTGCGGCTGATGAGGCGGCCGGCGAAGACGAGGGCCGCGACGAAGACCGCGAGCACGATGGCTCCGCCCGCTGCGACCAGCAGCCATTCGGTCTGGAGCAGGAAGGCCGGTTCGGCGCGGTCGCCTTTGTCATCGACGTTCAGGAACGAGAGCATGCGCTCGCCGACGAGACGGCCGAGGTAACCCCCGGCGAAAAGGCCGAGAATCGCCACAAGCGCGTATTCGAAGGCGAGGAGTTGTACGACACCTCCCCGCGAGAGGCCCATCGCCCGCAAGACTGCGAATTCGCTCCGGCGGCGCTGCACCGAAACCCAGAGCGAGACGAGCAAAGCGGCTGCCACGAGCAGCAATACGGCGCCGAAGGCGATGTAGAGGATGCCCGCGCCGCCGGCGGCTATCAGCGGATTGCGTTCGAGCGACGAGAGCTCGCTCTTCTGGTCGGAAACGTCATCGAGATAGAAGGGTGGGCCAGCCAGGGCCTTGCGCAACGCTTCCGTGTCGGCGCCGGGGTTCAGTGAGAACCAGCCTTCGTTGAGGCCGGGTGAGACGAGGAAGTCCACGGTCCCGATCCAGCTCAGGAGCTGGTCGCGATTGAAGACCACGGATGGTCCGTCGCGAGTGTCCATGGTGGGCATCAACTTGTAGGTGTCTTTGATCGTGATGGGCACCAGAATGCCGCTGATATCCATCAGGCCCGATCCTCCCTTGTGGATACCAGTGGCGGCGGCGAAGGACTCGCTGGCAACCACGGGGAGCGGGATGTTGTCCTGGCCGACGTACAGACCCCAGAGCGAGGTGCTTTGACCGGCTTTGTGCGTGAGTTTCGCGGCGCCCGTGCCCGAGGCGACGTTGTCGTGGACGACCTCGTAGGTATCACCAGCCTTAAGGTCGGGGATCATCGCCCAACTGACCTTGCCGTTCTCGAAGCCTTCGAGGACCGTCTCTTCGCCCGCCTCATTTACCGCGACGATGTCATCGATGTTGACCGTCAGGTCGCGGTTGATGAAGCGGTTGGGTGGCTCCGTGAAAATGAATGACACGAGGCGAAGGGGCTCTTCGTACTCGCCACTCGGGCTCTTGCGGATGTCGGCGGAGAGTTCCGTCCAGCCTGGTCCCGGCAGGTCGCCGAGCTGGAGCAACTGGAAGACGTGGTCTTTGTCCGCGACATTCGCCCAGAGCGTCTGGATGGCGCCGTCCTGCGAACTGCCGACTTTGACCTTGACGCTTCTTGTGCCTGGTGGAAGGGGGAGTCCCTTCAACGGTTCCGGTGCTCCGAGGTCTGCCATCAGATCCCGCAATGGCCGGTCGGCGAAGTCATCGCGGAACCAGAGCATCTCGGCGGCGCGGTCCGGGTCCACGCCGAGGACCTGGAAGTTTTGGATAGAGACACCTGAGACGGCGGGGGCGCCGCTGGTGCGGATCACCGAGGTCGCGTAGTTCACGCCGTCGAGTTCGCTCAGTCTCGCGTCGGTTTTTTTGCCGTTCAGGCCGAGTTCGTCGGTTCCTCCGCGAACGCCCGCCCGCCATTCGACGCCGGAATTGAATTTGGCTCGCTCATCGAAGGTCTTCTTCGCGGTGGCGGAATAGCTCGCCGCGAACGTCCCGACGGCGACGGCCATCGTCAACAAGAGCGCGAGGCGAGCGGAGTTGCCGGGACTACGCGCCACCTGCCATAGCCCGACGGCGACGGACGGCGTTGCTCGCCGTCCGAAAATCCCGGCGCCAGCGCGGAGCAGCATTGGGTAGAAGCGGAGGAGGAGGGCGGCCGCGGCGAGCATCAGGATTGCGGGCGAGGCGAGCAGCAGCGGGTCGGAAGAGACGCCGCCCGTGGCCGAGGGTTCGAAGACCGAACCGCGTTCCTGCAGTTCGAAAAGTAAGAGTCCGGCGACGCCAGCGAGGGCAAGGTCGAGGTAGTAGCGCTGCAGGAACGAGACCCCTGGCCGCGCCTGCTCGCGCCTTCGGACGACGGCGCTTCGGCGAGCGACCATTACAGCCGGTATAAGCAGGACGATGATCGAGAGCAGCACCCCACCGGCGGCGTAAGCGAACGAAGACAGGGGGATGGTGGTGGGGAGAAGTTCGCCGCCGTTCACGTTTTCGAAGGTGGGAGTGAGACCGAGCACGGCCGTTGCGGCGGCCGAAAGGAAGGGCGCGATGAGTATGCAGGGGATGCCGAGGATCAACCCTTCGAGGAGGTACATGACCCCTACCTGGAAGGTGGTGGCGCCGCGGCTGCGGAGCAGGGCAATCTCATCGGCCTGGCGTTCGACGATGACGAGGGCGATGAGGATGACGTAGAAGAGGGCCACCGCCGCGACTTCGAGGAGGAGGATGGTCAGCGGGGTCTGCTGGTAGCTGGCGCTATCCCGGTAGTCTTCGAGTACTCCGGTTAGGGGGCTGAAGGATGCGCCGCCGAGCGGCTCGAACTCCTTGTACAGGGTCGTCAAGTCGGAACTGGCGCGTTCGAAGTTGGCCTTGGTCAGCAACTCGGGGTCGGCGTAGGTGTACCAGCCGGTTTCGGCCATGTAGGCGGGATGCGCGACTGCGAAGTTGTTGAGCAGGGTCTCTTCGGTGGTGAACATCGGGACGACGATGCCCTCTTCGAGGCCGACGCTGAACGGGTCGAAGTAGTAGCTCAGCAGCGTTACCCAGTAGGCGGGGTCCTCGATGGGTTCGATGATCGCCGTCAGCTTTGCGCGGAAGCTGTAGGTGATTCCCACGATGGGAGTGCATGGCGGCGGAGGTGGCTTGTTCGGGTCGGGAATCTCCCGGGCGCAGTCATCGAAATCCTCGACCATCCAGAGTTCCTGGCCGACCTTCAGCTTGGCCGCCTCGGCCGCCTGTTGGCTCATGGCCACTTCGATTGGCTCACCGGCGGGCGTAGGCTTTGGGAACTCCCCTTCGAGCACCTCCACGTGGTCTTCGAGGCCGGTTAGCGACTGGATCTGGCCCTGCGGTGCAAACCAGGTGATCTCGTCCTGGTTCTCTCCGGTGAAGAATCGACCGGTGCGCAGGTAGCGCGCTTCGTAGGCATCGAACCAGCCAATCCGCTCTTCGATGCGGTTGGAGACTGCCGTTTTCAGGTTGGCCCCTTCGTCGGTTGCGAGGGGAATGGCGGGGAACTGGACCCGGTTGCCCGGGGTGTCGTTCAGGTTTTCGCGGACGATGAAGGTGAGGCCGAGGTCGGCCATTGTTCGGGCGTAAACGGGCGCGGAGGCGAGCAAGGTCGCGGCCATGATCATGCCGAGGGCGAGGACGGCGAGCAGGCGCCAGTTGCGGCCACTGCGGCGTGAAAAGAGGCGCCAGATACGTACCATGCCGCGCATCGCGGTCACTCTACACAAGCGTGGACGTAGCCGCGTCACGCTTTACGAAGCAGGTTCGGCTTTTTGGCGCTGACGGCTTCTGGCTGCTAGTGTGCGCGGCACAATTCGATGCACACCACCGCGACGATTCTGCGAATGGTGATCCGCCGGAGCCTTGCCAACCGCCGCCTGCTGGCGACGGTGGTGGTTGGTGTGGTCATGTCCGCGGCGCTCATGTCGAGCGTCATCCTCTACTCCGACGCCATCCGTGACCTGGGCCTGCGATATGCGTTGCGCACATCCGACCCGGTGGAGCGCAACGTCCGCATTGTTGCCTCCGGGCGCCCAAGCGTGCCCGAATACGACCGTCGGCGGGAGACGATTGACGGCTCACTCGACCGCAAGATCGGCGGAAACCTCGAGGACGTGGTGCATTACGGACGTTCGGCGACGTTCTACCTGGCGGCGCCGGGGCAACCGGTGCCTGCCGAAGACACCCGCCCACGCGCCCATTTCCAGTTCGTCGATGACTTCGACAAGCAGGTCTCGCTGGTAGATGGCCGCCAGCCGGCCGCGCCCACCGGAGACGCGCCACCCCACATCGAAGTGCTGCTGGGCAAGGAGGCTGCGCAAGAACTCGGGGTGTCGCTCGGAGATTCGTTCGAGTTGCACCCGTTCTGGCGGCAGGATCTCGCTCCGGTCCCGGTGACGGTTGTTGGCTTCGTCGAGCCCAGGGACTACTCGGACCCGTTCTGGTTCGGCAAGACCGATCGTTTCACGTACCCATCGGGAAACTGGATGACCTACCCGTTCTGGGTTTCCGAAGACGTGATGAACAAGACCATTGCCGGCTATTTGACGGACATGGACAGCACAATCGAGACGTACGGGCTGGTTGCGATCGGTACGATCGACGCGCGGAACGCGCGGCATGTCGAAGACGAAACGAACGCTCTTGCGATCGAAGTCCGCGAGCAGGTGAGCGGAGCTACCGTTGAAACGCGGTTGCCGGAAATCATCGCGACATACCGGACCAAGCTGTTCTTCACGCGGCTGCCCCTCTTCGCCCTGATGCTGCAAGTGGTTGGTATCGCGTTGTACTACCTGGTAATGGTCGCCACCATGCTCATCGAACGACAGTCGGGTGAGATCGCCCTCCTGCGTTCACGGGGGGCGAGCCCGGCCCAGGTGATTGCGATCTATGCCATCGAAGGGCTGATCCTTTGCGGCGCGGCGGCGCTGGCAGGCCCGTACATCGCCAAGCTCGGGATCTCGGTACTCGGCTACACGCCGCCGTTCGAAGAACTGAGCGGCAACTCGGCGCTCGAAGTGCCGATTTCAAGGCTGGCATTCGCCGCGGCGCTCGGCGGAGCGGCGCTGGCGTTTGCGGCGCTGCTGATCCCGGCGTGGCGGGCCGCCAGGCAGAGCACGATCGACTACAAGCACGCGCTGGCCCGTCCACAGACGCAGCCGTTGTTCCTGCGGTACTACATGGACCTCGTACTGGTGGGGATCGGCGCCTTCCTCTTTTACCAGCTGCGAGAGAAGGGCTCGTTCGTCACGGAGAAGCTCTTCGGAGACCTCTCTGCCGATCCGTTGCTTCTCCTTTCGCCAACCCTGTTCATGCTGATGGTGGCGCTGGTATTCCTGCGGATCTTCCCACTGGCGTTGCGGTTTGTGGCGTGGGCGACTCACCGGCTGGACAGCCCGACGGTTGCCCTTGGGCTGAACCGCATGACGCGCGCACCCATGCAATACAGCCGGCTCATCCTCCTGTTGTTGCTGGCGACGGCCGTCGGCATGTTCGCGGCCGGCTACCGGGCAACGCTGGAACGCGGATACGACGACCGGGCGGCCTTCGAGTCCGGTGCGCCATCGAGGATTGAAGGTCTGCGCCAGCCGCAATCGCTTCCCAATGATGTGATCCAGGAGCGCATCCAGGACGCCACGGGGGCCGAGAAGGTGTCGATGGCCGTGCGCTCGATCGGTTCGTACAACGTGTCTCAGTACAACCAGCAGTCAATCGTGATGCTCGGTGTGGTGCCGGGTGAGTTCGAGGACGTGGCCTACTGGCGGGAGGACTTCGCCGGGCCGGGCCTCGGTGCGTTGCTTGCGCGGACGAAACCGCCGCCAACCGAACACCCGGAAGGCGCCGTCGTTCCCACCGGCGCCCAGCGGATCGGGCTCTGGATAAAGTTCCCACTGGCACCGAATGTCGCGAGTCTCGGCATCCGCCTGAAAGACGCCGATGGGACCTACTGGGAGTACACAATGTTCCCCGCGACCCAGGGACCGATCGCCGATTGGCGATTCTTTGTGGCGGATCTCACTCGACCGAATCAGCTGCGGTTCAACCAGTTCGTGCGCTATTCCACGTTGACGGAAAAATCGCTCGATGCCGTTTACGTGCGGATGCTCGGGCCGTCTCCGCAGGTGGCGCAGCGCATCCAGGTGCTGGTCGATGGCATCGAGGTGACGGACTCAACCGCCGAGGATGCTCGCTGGAGCGTCATCGAGCCGTTCGATTCGCTCGCGGCCTACGGTCTCATCACAGGCTCGTCGATCGGGGATCCGGGGAGCATTTCCGCTGCATCCGGAGAAGGGCGCGATGGAGGTGCGGCGGTGCGGATCTCCTTCTCGCGCGAACGTGGCGCGGCGACCATCTTCGGCGTCCGGGTGCAACGCGCTCCGGGCCCGCTCCTAATACTTGCCGATGACAGGTTCCTCGACGTTTCGGGTCGAAAGATTGGCGATGAATTCACGGTCTTCGTGAACCGGCAGTATCTGCAGGTGAAACTCGTCGGCTCGTTCAAGTTGTTCCCGGGATTCGATCCGACACGAACGGAATCGCTCATGGTCACGGATCGCGATTCGATGCAGGAACTGGCGTCGCAAGTGCCGGCCCTTTCCGACGGGGCATACGCGAACGACGCCTGGATGTCCGCGGCGACGCCCGGGATCATGAACCGGGAAGACCTGCTGGCGAAGGGCATCCAGGCGGACGGCTTGTTCGACGAGGTCGATATCCGCGCCTCCCAGGATGCGGACCCGCTCATCGCCGCAAGCTGGGAGGGCATCCTCTTCCTTTCGTTTGGCGCCGTGCTCCTGCTGACCGGCCTTGGATTCGCCGTTTACGCGACGCTGGCGGTGCAGTCGCGGTCATTGGAGTTCGCGATCCTGCGAACCATGGGCTACACGAACCGCCAGGTCCTGGGGCTGGTGAGCTTCGAGCAGCTCTTCGTCATTGTCGCGGGGGTTGCGGTTGGCACGTTCCTCGGGTTCCCGCTGGGCAGGCTGATGATCGGCTACCTGGGTGTGACCGAGGAGGGCGCCGACCCCGTGCCACCGCTCGTCTCGCAGGTGAGTTGGAGCGCGGTGCTCACGGTCTACTCGTTGCTGGCAGTGGTGTTCATCGGCACAATCGCCTCACTCGCGGCGGTCTATTCGCGTCTTGCGGTGCACAAGGCGCTTCGGATTGGGGAAGTCTGATGGTTTCTTGCTTGCATGGCGCTGAGTGGCGCGCGAAGGGTGCTCTGTGACCGACGACCTGTACATCCGCTGCGAAGACCTCTTCAAGATCTATAAGACGGCGAACCTCGAAGTCGTCGCTTTGCGCGGGCTCGACCTGAAGATCGCCGCCGGCGAGTTCATGGCTATCGTGGGGGCTTCTGGATCTGGGAAGAGCACGCTCCTGAACATCCTCGCTGGCCTTGATACACCTTCCGCGGGCCGCTGCTTCGTGGGCGGCGAAGACCTTCTCACGATGTCTTCGACCGATATGGTGCGCTATCGACGAAAGAAGGTCGGCTTTGTCTGGCAGCAAACCGGGCGAAACTTGGTCCCGTACTTGGACGCGGTACAAAACGTCGAGGTCCCGATGGTGCTCGATGGCGTGCCCGCCCAGGATGCGCGCAAACGCGCGACCGAACTGCTGGAACTGGTGCTGATGGGTCACCGTCTCCACCACCACCCGGAGCAACTTTCCGGCGGGGAACAGCAGCGCGTTTCGATCGCCGTCGCGCTCGCGAATAACCCTCCGCTGCTCCTCGCCGACGAACCGACGGGGGAACTCGACTCCGTGGGCGCGGACACCGTGTACGACATCTTCCGGAACCTGAACAAGGAGTTAGGGACGACCATCGTCATCGTCACGCACGACCCGGATATCGCGGCGCGCGTGGATCGAGTTGTCGCCATCCGCGATGGGCGAACCAGCACGGAAATCTACCGGCGCGTGTACTTCGAGGGCGCGAAGACCGAAATCGTCCACGAAGAGTACGTCCTTATCGATGCGGCCGGCCGGCTACAGGTGCCGCGCGAATACCTCGACCGCCTTGATATTCACGAGCGGGCGAAGGTGCTCATGGGAGAAGGCCGCATCGAGGTTCGGCCCGAAGGGGATTCCCATGGCACGCGGAGGAGCGGCTGATGTCCGGCAGTGCGATCGAAGTCAAGAACGTGACCCGCACCTTCAAGGTGGGAAGCGAAGAAGTCCATGCGGTCCAGGACATCTCGCTTTCGGTGCAATCGGGAGAATTCCTGGCGCTCATCGGCCGTTCCGGCTCGGGGAAAACCACTTTGCTCAACCTGATGGCCGGGCTCGACCGCCCAACTGCGGGCGAGATCTGGATCGACGGCCAGCGTGTGGACACGATGAGTGAGGGTCAGCTGGACAAGCTTCGGCGACACAAGCTGGGGTTTATCTTCCAGTCATTCGGGCTGCTCCCGTTGCTCTCGGCCCGGGAGAATGTGGAGTTGCCTCTCCGCATCGCCGGGCTTGGATATGGAGAGCGCACCGAGAAGGTGAAGCGGGCTCTGGACTTCGTTGGACTCGGACGCCGCGCCGATCATCGGCCATACGAGCTTTCCGGCGGTGAACAACAGCGCGTCGCGATCGCTCGCGCGCTGGCGTCGGAACCGTCGCTGATCCTTGCCGACGAACCGACGGGCGAGCTCGATTCGGCGACAGCTACGGCGGTCTTCTCGCTTTTGCGAGAACTCGCGCGCGCCGAGGGCATCACGATTGTGACATGTACCCACGACCGCCTGGTCATGGAGATGGCAGGGCGCGTGGAGGAACTGGCCGACGGCCACCTGGTCACGGGCGAGCGGCGTGAGGTCTGGGATCGCATCCAGCAGCGGGAACGAAGCCCCTTCGCGGCGAGCCCGGCCGCCGGTCTGGAGGATCAGCCGGCACTTTCGTCTCTCATCGGCGCCGACCTGGGACAGTTCAAACCGGCCTCCGAGCGCGTGGTCCACGTGGCGGCGGAACCGCAGCACGATGAGGCCGTTGCCGACAATTCACCGGCCCACCTGCTCCACGAAAAGAAACTCGCCGCCGACCGTGCCGAGTTCGCCGTGCCGGAGGGGGCTGCGGAAGAGGAGACTCCGGAATCCGAGGAGACGGTGCCCGAAGAAGATACGAGCCGCTGGTCGAGGCCTCGCCAATAGATTTACCCGGCCAATTCCGCCGCTCGCAGGCTTCGGCTGAGCATCCGAAGCAAGTCGGTACGTTCCTCCGGGAAGCCTTCGGCCAGCCGCGCGGCGACAACGAGCGGCTTCCATTGCCGCACCATCGATTCGTCAATCGGGCCCCGGTTTCGATAGCCGGAACGGTAGGCGGCGGACATTGCCCCGCGGCCCGCGGCGATGAGCAGGCGATCACGCCAGCTGATTTCGCCGCCCGGCGTGCCGACCGAGAAGAGCAACAGCGAACGCACGTAGTCCACAGTGGGCTCGCCGCTGCCGGCGTTCGAGAGGTCGATCACCACGGGGCCATCTGCCGATTCGATGACGTTGCCCGGATGGAAGTCCAGGTGGCAGAGCCGATCGCCTTCGGGCATCGAACCCAGGAGGTTGCGAAGGCGTTCAAGAGCCGCCGCCGGCACGCCTGGGCTTTCGATGAGCGTGCGCAGCGTGTCGGTGACTCGCGGGAGCCCGGCGGGCGCCCGGACCTCGTTTAGACGGCGGTGAAGCTCTCCGATGTCGCGGCCGATTTTCCAGAGTTTCCACGGTTTCGCCTGGGCAGCAGAAAGCCCGTCAACGCCATCGATCCGGTCCATGATGAGCGTTGGGTGCCCATCGATAAGCAGCGTTTCGCGGACGGCGGGGACCCGGAGACCGGCCTCGTATGCGGCCCGTTGGGACATCACATCCGCATCGATAGTCGAGAGCGGGCCTTCCTCCAACAGCACCTTTGCAACTGTGTCTTCGCCCCATTCGAAGACTGCTGCCGCCCGTCCAACGCCAACGCGCTTCCCGAGACGAGGATCGTTCATTGAGGATGCCTTTCAAGGGATAACGAAAGCATAGGCCAGCGGACGTTCTAGATCGCGTCGCGGACGGGGGCGGGGACGACCAGTCGGGGGTGGCTGCGGCGATACAGGGCGACGCTGAGCCCTGTGCCGGCACAGATACCGGCGGCGACGCGAAATGCGCCCGGCGCGCCCCACTGGCCAACGAGGATGCCGCCGAGAGCGGGGCCCATCGCCAGCCCAAGGCCGTTCAGGGCGACGCTCAGGCCGATGAGTGAGCCGCGGTGCGATTCGGGGGCGAGGTCCATGACGGCCGCGTTGAGCGCTGGCACAGTCATGACGTTGCCCGCGAAAAGGATGACGGCGGCGCCGGCCGCGACGAAGACGGAGCCTGTCGATGCGGCGATGAGCAGTCCGCAGACGATGAGGAACTGGCCGGCGATCATGGGCAAAGTGCGGCCGTAGCGGTCGGCGAGATGGCCGGCCGGGACATACAGCGCGGCGCCAACGACTACTGCCGGCACAAGCGCCAGGGTAAGGCGTTCGAAGGAAACTCCCAGGTCATTTTCGCCGAATGGCCGAATGGCGGGGACGACCATGGCCACGCCGATGCTCGACGCAAGTACGATGCTTGAGAGCCAGGCCAGGCGAAACGAGGCGATCTCCCGCAGGCCCGGGCGACTGGCATGGCTGACCGGGCGAAGCACCTGACGATACCCCGGAAGGGTTGTCACTCCCACGAGAAACGCGAGGACAATCGCTGAGCCCGCGACAATGAACTGCGCTGACGACGGCCCGAGCACGAGGAACGCCCCGGAAAGCGCGCCGATACCGAAACCGAGGAGCTGGGCGACGTTGAGAAATCCGATCACTTTGCCACGCCGCTCGGGCGGGTAGAGGTCCGCGCTCATCGCGTAGGTTGCCGGCCAAAAGAAGGCCGTGGCGAAACCGAGCATGGAGGAAAAAGCGAGGAAAGCGCGTTCGTCGCGGGCAAGGCCCATAAGCAGAATCGCGGGGAGCATGAGCGCGAAGCCGAAGAGGATGCCTATTCGTCGCTCCATATGATCAGAAATGGCTCCTGTCGGCGCTTCAAAGAGGAAGCGCGAACCGCCATACGCCGCGAGCAGGTAACCGCCCCATTGGTCTCCCGCGCCGAGCTCGGAGGGAATCCATTCCTGGAAGGTGGCGAACAGCAAAATGCCGAGAGCCACCTGGACGAAGAGCACCACCACCCCGAGTGCATAGGGGTACTTGCCAAACCCGCGCAGTTTCGAAGCGTCCAGTTGCACAAGAATTACCGTACCCGGCCGCCCATGAAGAAACGACTTCGGCAATCGGGTAGAGTTGCCTGCAACTCGCATCGCGGAGTGGCGAATGGAAGCGCCGGTTCAAATCCAGCCGAAAAAGCTTGGCGACTACCTTGAAGTCCTTTCCAAAGCCGTTTTCGAATCCGGGATGAACTGGAAGGTCATCGAAAACAAGTGGCCGGGATTCATTGAAGCGTTCGACGGCTTCGACCCGAAGAAGATCGCCGCCTACGGGCCGGACGATGTCGATCGGCTACTCGCCGACCCGCGGATCATCCGCAATGGCCGGAAGGTGGAAGCGACAATCCACAACGCGGCAGCGATGCTCGAAGCCGAGAAAGAGTACGGGAGTTTCGCGAAGTACCTCGAGGCACACCGCCCGTTCGATTCGCAGCTGGCCGACATGAAGAAGCGCTTGAAGCACATCGGAAACTTCGGCGTCTACTATTTCCTCTATGTGGTCGGAGAAGAAGTGCCGCCACATGACGAGTACAGCGCGAAGCTGAAGGGAGACGCGGTCCCGGATTCGCGCCAACGGTTGAAGAAGTAGCGCCGGAGATCGGGCGCGAGGCGGGAGACTACCTATTTGCGGCGCGGCCAGGCCGGAGGCAAGCGCCGACGTGTTCAGGATGCGCCGGTTGTGCCGATTCTCACGGTGCAGGTTGGCCCGCATGAAATTTTCTGCTCGCCATGCGAGCAACGTCGCCGCGTTTGCGCTGATCGCCGTGTTTGTCGGCATCGGCGTCTTTGTCGTTCGCTCGATGGTCGAAACGCGCGACGCCGCCCGGGGCGCCGAACATTCGTCGGAAGTCAGCCGGGCATACGGCGAGGCGCGCTACTGGGTTGTCAAAGTGCAATTGGCCGCGGAACAGCACCTGAAGGAACCCACTCCCGAATCCCGCGCGAAGTTCGACGATTCGGTGGACTCCGCGATTGCGTCACTCGATCATCTGCGTGCAATCGGCGATGAGGCGGACGTCGCTCTCATCGACGGCCTCTACCAACGCGAACTTCCGGCGCTCGAATCGGTGAAGCGCATTTTTCTCTCGATCGAACGAGGTGAGCCGATCACCGAAGCGATCCCTGGGCCGGACACGGCCGACCGCATCCTCGCCCTCCTCGAACCACCTGCCGCGGACCGCCAGGCGAGCTCCGCATCGGCGCTTCAGGGCCTGGTGGGCGACCAGAAGTCCAACGTCCGCATTACGGTGGTGGTGTGTGCCGCGGGGCTCGTTCTCGTGCTTGGGTTGATCGTGGCGGTGCAGGCATTCGGCCGGAAAGAGGCGCGCCACCAGGCCGAACTGGCGCGCCTTCGCACTGCAGCGCTCACCGATAGCCTGACGGGGCTGGGAAACCATCGAGCGTTTCTCGAAGAGCTTCGACGGCAGGTCTCGCGTTCGAGCGCTCACAACGAGTCCCTGGTGCTCGCGCTCATTGATATCGACGAGTTCAAGGAAGTGAACGACACCTGGGGACACGGGCGCGGCGACGCGGTCCTTCTGGACGTTGCGGCCACCCTCAATCAGTTCTGCCGGGGCCACGACTACGCGTTCAGGATCGGCGGCGACGAATTTGCGATGATTCTCCCGCATACCGAACGCACGATCGCGCATCACGCGATGGAACAGCTGCGCATGGCGGTAGAACGTGCCACGGGCGGAACGCCGACAGTAAGCCTGGGACTGGCGAGCACCGATTCGTGCGATGGCGACGAAAGTGTCCTGCGGCAGCAGGCCGACTCGGCCCTCTATGAAGCGAAGCTCAAGGGGCGGAACACCTCGGTGTTGTTCGTGGCCAACGACGGAGCCCGCCCGGTATTCCCGGCCGCGAAGATCAATGCACTGCGGAAACTTCTCGCGGATGGCAGCATCAGTGCCGCGTTCCAACCGATCTGGAACCTCGAAGACGGGACGCTCCTCGCGCACGAGGCACTCGCCCGGATTCCAGCGGAGTACGAAATAGCGGGACCCCAGCTCGCATTCGATATTGCCGAACGAATTGGCAAGTGCGCGGAACTCGATAAAGCGTGCCGAGCGGCCATTTTGAAGCGCGGTCCGGATATTCCGGAGGGCAGCCTGCTCTTCGTGAACGTCTCGCCGTATACGCTCACGCACGGAGACTTTTCCCCCGAATTGCTCGTGGATGAATTCTGGGCCGCGGGATTTGACCCGGCTTCGGTCGTACTTGAAATCACGGAGCGTTCAACGGTTTCTGTTTCGAGTATTGAGTCGGCTGTTGCGCGGCTGCACGAGGCTGGTTTCCGGATCGCCCTTGATGATGTTGGTTCGGGAAACGCGGGCCTGGAGATGTTGCGAAAAGTCCCGGTGGAGTTCGTGAAGATCGACCGGGGCGTGCTAACCAGCGCCATTGAGGACACGATGGGACGTGCCGCCGTGATGGCGATCGTCGCCTTCGCTTCGCAGGCGGGCGCGCTGGTGGTGGCTGAAGGCGTCGAGACCGAGCGCATGATGGAATTGGTCCGCTGGGTGGCCAGCGGCGGCGACGAAGCCAGCGAGAGCATGGTTTACGCCGTGCAGGGGTACCTGCTGGGGCACCCCTCCGCCGAAATCACGCGGGGCACGCAACCACATCACCTTGCTGCCTGATGCTAGATATGCGTCGAGTATTCATCCCGGTCTATCTCACCCGGCACGGCCTTCGCGGGTCTGCGGGTTGCCGCGAAGAGCGATAGTACGGCGATCACCGCCATTCCACCGAGCGCGAGGATGCCTGCGTTCGGTCCTCCGCCTGGTCCATTGCCCCCAGAGTTACCGAGGACCGGTACGGCAGGCGTTGGTGTTGGCGTGTTTGTCGGGACGGTGGTGGGCGTGGATGGTGGGACCGTCGGAGTAGCGGTCGGGATCGGTACGGTTGCGGTGGCCGTCGGAGTTGGTGTGGGGCGGCTGTTGATCACGGTGAAGGGCACCTGCACCTGGCAGGAGCATTTGAAGTTCGTGAAATAGACGGGCCACGTGCCGCCACCCGGGACGTAGGGGATCGTGAATGTGAAGGCGGCATGGCCGTTGGCGTCGGTTGTGCCGGTCGCGAGCACAGGGTCGCCCGGGATTTTAAAGATCACGGTGATGTCGTCGTTGGCTGGAGCGTTAAACAACTCCGCATTGACGACAGTGCCGACGACACCCTCGGTGGGATCGAGAGTGGCGTACTTGTCGGCCGCGCTCGCTTCCCGGTTGCCGGAGCCAAGAGTGAGGGCGCCTATCGCGAGAGCGAGGGCGGCGATCACGGTAAAGCGAGCAAACATAATATTTCCCATAACGTGAACTGGAATGCGACTGTAAGCGCAACGGCACGTCCGTGGCAACCGGAAAAACCCTGATGCGGGCAAACTGATACATGATCGGAACATGGCGGCAGGTGGCTACGATGAAGGCGCGGCTTCGTGGGCTATATTTCTATCATGGCCGAGACTTCCGTGAAGCAAGAGATGTGCGGGCGTCGAGTGTCTGCCGGATGACGCGACGCTCGAGGATGTCGCGCACCTGGTGAGGATGCATGAACGCCTTGCCCGGGCGCGCCGGGACAGCGGGCCGGTTTGGGGATCACTTCGGACCAGATGCGCGAGCGGTTTGGCATCCCCCGTGGGGGTTAAGTAGCTGAACGCATAGAACGTTTGTTCTATACTGGCTCAATGGCCGGGTATGTCGAGCTTCACGCCCATTCGTGTTGGTCGCTGCGCGAGGGCGCCAGTTCCACTGACGACCTCATCGATCGCGCCCTTCAGCTTGGCTACCCCGCCCTGGCCCTAACCGACCACGACAACCTCTATGGGGCGATGGAGTTCGCGAAGGCCGCCACCGCACGAGGTCTTCGGCCGATCACCGGTGCTGAAGTCACGCTCCAGGCTGGTGACTCGCTGAGCCACATGACCGTGCTCGCGCAGGATGTCACCGGTTACCGGAATCTCTGCAGGCTGCTCAGCCGCGCCTACCTCACCTTCGGCAAGGATGAGCCGCGAATCGAACGCGGGTGGCTGTTCGAGCTCAGTGAAGGGCTCATCCTTCTCTCCGGCTGTGACAGTTCAGAGATTGCCAGGCTCTCTATAACCAATCCCTTGCAGGCTGAAGCCGCTGCCGCCTCCTACCGGGCAGTGTTCGGCGACCGCTTCTACATCGAACTCCAGCATCACGATGTTTTCGGCGATTCCGAGCGCGTGCGCGCGCTGGCGGACCTGGCGGAGCGCCTCGGCATCGAAACGGTGGCGACGAACAACGTCCACTACCACGTGCGCACGCGGCATCGCCTGAACGACGTGCTGGTTGCGGTGCGCCATCGCCAGTCGCTGGACAGTTCTCACCAGGTGAGGCGGCCCAACTCGGAATACTTCCTGAAGTCCGCCGAGGAGATGGAGCGCCGGTTCGCGCGCTATCCGAAGGCGGTTTCGAACACCCTTGTGATTGCGGAGCGCTGCCAGTTCGACCTCACGAGGGACCTGCCCTACCGCCTGCCCGATTACCCTGTCCCCGAAGGAGCAACGCTCGATAGCCACCTTCGGGGTATCTGCGAGCGTGCCTTCCGGCGTAAGTACCTGACCACGGACCCGCTCCACGCCGAGGCGCGCGAACGTCTCGACCGCGAGCTCACGCTCATCGCGAAGCACAAGCTCGCGGGCTTCTTCCTCGTCTACTGGGACATCCTCAAGCTCGTGAACGAAATCGCGGTCGAAATTCGCGGCCGCGATCCTCGCTTGCAGCCTGATGAGCGCCCGGTTGGCCGTGGACGCGGCTCCTCGGTGAGTTCGATCGTCTGTTACCTGATCGGGCTCTCCCACATCGACCCGGTGCGCAATAACCTCTACCTCGAACGCTTCCTCAATGACGAACTGCACTCGCTGCCGGATATCGACCTCGACTTCCCACGCGATATTCGCGACCAGGTACTCCAGCGCATCTACGACCGCTACGGCGACGAACACGCGGCGATCGTGGCGGCCTTCCCGACCTATCGTTTCCGCAGCGCGGTGATCGATATCGGCAAGGCGCTCGGGCTGCCGATGCCCGTGCTCGCCAAGCTGAACAAGCTCGGCGGACACTTCGCCAACGCGACCGACATCGCCGAAGAGATGAAACGCGTGCCCGAACTTCGTCACCTGGTCGATGCGCCGATCTGGCGAGACATGGTGGAGCTCGCGGGGCAGGCCGCCGGCTTCCCGCGGCATATCGGCCAGCACGTCGGCGGGGTGATCATCTCCGCCGAAACGCTCTCGTCCGTGGTGCCGGTCGAACCCGCGCGGATGGAGGGGCGCTTCGTTTGCCAGTGGGACAAAGATTCGGCTGACGATGCCAGGTTCGTGAAAATCGACTTCCTCGCCCTTGGCATGCTTTCGTCGGTCGATGAATGCCTCGACATCATCGAAGAGGAGAACGGCGTCCGCATCGACCTGGGGCGCATCCCCCACGACAGCCCCGAGATCTACGAGTCGATCCGCGAAGGCGACACCATGGGCGTGTTCCAGATCGAAAGCCGCGCGCAGGTGCAGACGCTTCCACGGACGCAGCCGCGCAACCTCGATGACCTCGCGGTTCAGGTCGCAATCATTCGTCCAGGACCGATCATGGCGGGCGCGTTCCGGCCGTACATGCACTACCGCGAACAGCTCGCGCGCGGCGAACCGATCGAGGTCGACTACGGCCACCCGGACCTGGCGCCGAAGCTGGCGTGGTGCCTCGGCGAGACGCTTGGGCACGTCCTCTACCAGGACCAGGTGCTGCAGATCGCCTGCTCGGTCGCGGGGTTCACTCCCGGCCAGGCCGACAAACTCCGGCGTGCCATGAGCCGAAAGCGCTCATCCGAAGCGATGCAGGCGATCGCCGAGGAGTTCTACGCCGGCACCGATAGCGAAGGCCTCTGCCGCGAGGCGGCGAAGGTGGCGTTCGACAAGATGGCTGCGTTCGCAGCGTTCGGCTTTCCGAAGAGTCACGCCGTGGCGTTCGCCCTGCTGGCATACGAATCCACCTGGCTGCGCTACTACTACCCTGCGCCGTACTACTGCTCGCTCTTCAATGCCCAGCCCATGGGCTTCTACTCGGTGGAAGTGCTGACGCAGGATGCTGCGCGTCACGGTATCCAGACGTTGCCGCCTTCGATCAATCTCAGCCGTCCCGGCGCGTGGCCCGAAAACGGAGACATCCGCCTTGGGCTGCAGCAGGTGAAAGGCATCGGCGGCGGCTGGCAGGACCTTCGCCAGCACCACCGCGACCCTGCCTACACCACTACCCCGGAACAGATTGTCGCGGAACGAAAGGCGAATGGGCCGTACCGGTCCCTGCGCGATTTGCTCATCCGCGCGCGCGTCTCGCGAGAGCAGGCCGAAGCCCTGATCCGGGCGGGCGGGCTCGAGGAGTTTGGTCTGCCCCGGCGCGAACTCCTCTGGCAACTGGGGTTGCTCACCGAATCGCAGATCGCTACGCCGCAGCAGGTGAAGGCGCCGCAGCGCCAGCTCGCCCTCGCGCTTCCAACCGAGCAGGACATGGCGGAACTGCCGGAGATGTCACCGTGGCTCTCGCTGGCGTGGGACGTGGAAAAGCTGGGTCTCAGCCCCGGCAAGCACCCGATGCAACTGGTGCGGCCGCTCCTCCATGAAGGTCTCATCACGAGCCGGCACCTCGGCGGAGTGCACAATCCCAACCGGCTGCCCCAGGACATGGTGGTCGAGATGGCCGGCATGGTGGTCACGCGCCAGCGCCCGCAAACGGCCAGCGGCGTGATGTTCATGCTCCTGGAAGATGAGTTCGGGCTTGCGAACCTGGTGGTCTACAACGCCCTCCAGGAACGCCAGCGCGAACTCGTGCGGGGCACATCGTTTGTCATCGTCCGCGGCCGCGTTGATAACGAACAGAGTGGCTTCCCGAACATCATCGCGGAGTCGTTCCGCCCGTGCCCCCTCCCCGGCTTCATCGAGGAGATGGGCTCTCACGATTTCGGATAGTCCATTGCCCCGGCGGAGCGCCTATACTTCGCGCGCCTATCGGGAGGAACCATGGGGAACGAACTCTGGCGATTCGGGGCAGCCGATCTGGCTGCGAAGCTGCGAAACAAAGAGGTGAAAAGCCGCGAGGTGGTGGAAGCGCATCTCGAACGGATCGCGGCGGTGAACCCCGGGCTGAATGCCGTCACGGTCACACTCGACGAGAGTGCGCTTGCGGCGGCCGACGCCGCTGACGCCCTGGCCGCGAAGGGCGGCCCGCTCCCTCCGCTGCACGGCGTGCCGATGAGCGTGAAAGAGAACATCGACCTTGTGGGTTCCGCCACAACGCAAGGAATCGTTGCCATGGCCGAAGCCATGCCAGCGCTCGATGCGCCGCACGTTTCCCAACTGAAAACCGCCGGCGCGATTCCCATCGCTCGCACGAACCTCCCCGATTTTGGAATGCGCTGGCATTCCGACAATGGCCTGCGCGGCGCCACCATCAACCCCTGGGATCGTTCGCTCACTCCCGGCGGATCGAGTGGCGGCGAGGCCGTAGCGCTGGCAACCGGCATGACGCCACTCGGGCTCGGGAACGACTACGGTGGCTCACTTCGCTGGCCTTCGCAGTGCAACGGCACTGCTGCCCTGCGCCCGACGCTCGGACGAGTTCCGGCAGCGACTTCGTTCGAACCTGCCGATTCGCCCATGACCCTCCAGCTCTTCGCCGTCCAGGGTCCCATGGCCCGGCACGTGCGAGACCTGCGCCTGGCCTTCGAGCACATGACTGCGAGCGACTCACGCGATCCGTGGTACATCCCGGCCCCAATGACCGGGCCGGCGGTTTCCAAGAAGGTCGCCTGCTGCATCGACCCCGGTGGTCTTGGCGTGGACCCAGACGTTGCGGCGGGCGTCGCGAAAGCTGCGACTGCATTGCGCGATGCCGGCTACGAAGTCGAGGAGGTTGAACTCCCAGCCATCGAGGTAGCTCGAGATACCTGGTACGACCTAGTGATGAGCGAACTGGAGATTGGGTTACTGCCCTTGCTGCAACAGGTCGCCTGCCCCGATGCCCTGCAGTTCCTGGGTCATTCGTTTGCAATCCGGCCGCGGCTCGACCTCGCCGGGTACATGATGGGATTCGCCCAGCGTTCCGGGATCGCCCGTGCATGGACTGAGTTCCACGAGCGCTATCCGCTCGTGCTCGGGCCGGTTGCGACGATCCAGCCGTTTCCCGTCGGCCACGACCTCGCCGGCTCGGGCCAACTCGCGGAAATCCTGAATGGCCTGCGGCTGGTGGTACTGGCCAACCTGCTTGGACTTCCCGTGGCGGTGGTGCCCGTTGGCGTGAGCAATGGGCTGCCGCAGGGCGTCCAGCTCATCGGCGACCGTTACCGGGAAGACCTCTGCCTTGCCGCGGCCGAGGCAATCGAAGACCGTTTCGGCGTGGTCACCCCGATCGATCCGGTCTAAGTGTCGCGGAGGGCAATACCAGCTTTCGATGGCAAAACGATGCCGAAAATCGATCGGAAATCGTACGGATTCACGCTTCGAAGTCCTGTAACATGGATTTAACACAGCACGAAGCGAGCACCGTATGAGCGCAGACTACCTGGAAGTTCAGAAGGCACTGTACCGGGTGGAATCCGGGTACGCGGCCGGACCCGACCGTCTTTCGAACACAGAGGCGCGGCATAAGGCGGACTACCTCGCGAGCCGCCGGCCAGTTCGTTCCAACCGCGAACTGGTCTCGCGCGTGCTACTCGCCTTCAGCCGCATCTAAGGCGGCGCGATCCCGTCCCGTTCAATCCATCAGCTCATTTGCCCCATTCCGAGGACGTTCCCCTGGGGGTCTCTGAATCGCGCCACCCAGAGCGAGCCTTCGGCATAACGCGGCTCTTCGACCGATCCGCCGGCGGCCTTGACCTTCTCCAAGGCTGCGGAAACGTCATCCACAGAGATGTAGGGCACGATGCCGGGCGCATTTACCGGCCACTGCGTAACGAATGCACCGATGAGCTCGCCTGAGGCGTCTTCAAAACTGACGTGGCCGGCTGTGCCTGAGGCAATCGTCCAGCCGAAAACATCCCCATAGAACCGCCCCAGCGCGACAGTATCGAGAGCAGGGATCTGAATATACGAGACCTTCCCGTCGCGCATGAGGCCGGTCGAAGGCACCTGATTCTCCTAAAGCAGCTCGGCGATGGCGTCCGCGATCACGCTGACGGCGTATTCTATGGTTTCTGGGTTCGCCGCGGTGAAGTTCATGCGGAGCGTGGCGGCGCCCATCTCCTCGTTCACGTAGAAGTAGCGGCCGGGGACAAAGGCGACGCCACGTTCAATCACGCGGCGCTGTAGTTCAACGGCATCGAAGCCTTTCGGGCCTTCAACCCAGACGAACATGCCGCCTTCCGGCCGCGACCATTTGAAATCCTCCGGCAGGTGCCGTTCGAGTGACTCGAGCATCGCGAGCTGCCTCGGCGCGTAGATTTCGATGATTTTCGGGAGCTGGCGTTCGAGGTAGCCGCCAGTGAGGTATTCGGCGGCGAGCGCCTGGGCGAGCGTGTTGGTATGCAGGTCTACACCCTGGCGCGCCGTGACCAGCCAGCGCTGGATGACCTCTGGCGCGACGCAGACTCCGATGCGGAGGCCTGGGGCGAAGGTCTTCGAGAGCGTGGTCGAATACACGACGTTATCGGGCGCGAGCGACTTGATCGGCGGGACTCGTTCCCCTGAGTAGCGTAAGTCGCTGTAGGGATCGTCTTCGAGGAGGAGGGCGTCGTGGCGCTTGAGGATGTCGGCGACCTGTCGGCGACGTTCGAGCGGCAACGTGCGGCCGGTCGGGTTCTGGAACGTTGGGACGAGATAAACCAGTTTCACGCGCTGGCCGGAGAGGACACGCTCGAGCGATTCCGGAACCAGGCCATCATCGTCGGTTTCGATTTCGAGGTAGCGCGGTTCGTAGGGATTGAAGGCCTGCAGCGCACCGAGATAGGTCGGTGCCTCGACCGCGACGTAATCGCCCGGTGAAATGAGGATCTTGCCTATACCGTCGAGGAGGCTCTGTGAGCCGCTCATGATGAGGACGCCCTCGCTCGTGGTGGGGACACCTCGGCGGCCAAGGTGGTCGACGAGGGCTTCGCGGAGAGGTGCCCAGCCTTCACTCGCGTCGTACTGGAGCGCCTTGCCGCCGTACTTTCCAAGGACGGAGCCCAGCAGTTCTTCCATGATGTCGAGCGGGAAGCTTTCGGCTGCGGGGAGCCCGCCGGCGAGGGAAATCATGCCGGGCGAGGAGGCGACCTTCAGGATCTCCCGGATGGCGCTCGCCTGCATGAGGCGCGTTCGATCGGCAAGTAACGACTCGTAATCCATTTCACGATCAGCATACGTGGGGCCGAGCGCGTGTTGCTATACGAGCGTGGGGAAGAACACCTGCCAGGCGAGAGCCGACTTTGCGGTGAGGCTTAGCAAGACATAAATGGACTCGCCGAAGACGTAGCTTCTCCACGGGCCTATCCGGCGGTACTGCAGCCACATGTTCAGTGCGAAGCAATTGAAGAAGATGAACAGCGAAACGAAGATCCCGTAGACGAAGCCGGGTGGGTTTGCCGAAACGCCCGGGCTCCAGATGTAGATGGCGATGGCGATCCATGGGATGGCGCCAAAGATGCATCCGAAGTTGAAGGTGAGCCAGTTGGGACGTCCCGTCGTTTCGTAGTGCTCCATTGCGAGGCCGAAAGGATCATCGCGGCATTGACCCCGAACAGACCCAACAGCGCGACGACATCGCTGATGCCTGTGAGCATCGCGATCAGGACGATCATGATCGAGGCGCTGGCGGAGTATTCGATCCATCGCGCGTAGTTCCGCTGGCGGTCCAGGTTCCGGATGTACCAGCCAAAGGCGGGCCCGGCCAGGATCCAGTGGGCGGCGGCGGATATGAACACGAACAGGGCGATGCCCCAGGCAATCCTTACGTCGAACAGGTTGCGGAGTTCTGGCTCCGTGCCGGGTGGGCCGGTGAGGAAGGTGCTGGTGACGGGAAGCGTGAAGTCATTGGCCAGCAGCAGGATGACAACGCCCTGGGCGGCGTGCAGGAAGCCCATCGCCGCGTTGTACGCACGCAAGCGCCGGGCCTGGGAACTGGATACTTGGGTCATCGCCTAAGGCGGTCCTTCCTGACATCGGCCGATGGCCGTGTCGATGGGGCCGTCACAAATGTCATCAATGGGCTGGATTCTCGGTGTGAGGGCGCTTCCCGAGGTCCTTCCAACTGTCTTCGGCGACTTCGACATCGTAGTGCTTCGCCGCTTCCTTGATGTTGGCGAACGCGAGTTCGCGGTCGTCGTCGGAGACGCCCTTCACCTGGTCGAAACGGGCGAGCGCGTTGCGGACGTGTGATGCGTCGGTCAGTGGTTCCTTTCGCTGTTCGGGGAAGGCGTACGCCGAGTCTGGCAATTTGTCTCGGTCGGCCTGGTCAAGACGTCCGTGTTCGGTGTCCGGTTTCCATGTTGTTCGAGTCATCGAGACCTCCAGGTTCGAGCCGTGCTCGCGATGCTGCGCATCGGTAGCTCCCTTTCATCCTGAACTACCGCCCGTCGCGGTGGACTCAAATTTGGTCGGCACGGATTGCAAATCTCTCGCATCTTGCATTCGAAGTCATTTTTCATAACGCGCCGACTGCTAGGCTCACGCGATGCGCATCCTGCGATTGGCTGCCAGCGACGAAGCGCCGGGGAGACTCCCGGCCGGCGCTTCGATTCCTGAGATCATCGCGTCGATTGTCGAGGCGGAAACCGGCGAACCAGTCGAGATTAAGCTCCGGGCCGCGTGGCCGAGTGACGCACTTCCGGGGCTGATCGGACGATGGTTGGATGAATACGAGCCAGACATCGTCTTCCTCAAAGTCAACGCGTACTGGTTCAACTATCTGTCGCTACCGCTGCAGATCGAGCGCAAGTTTGGCAAGGCGGGAAGGCCCATCAATCGAATTGGGAAGCAGGTGGGTGAATTGCGGCCGGTTTCGAGTTCCCGACCGTATCGAATCGCTCGCCGCTACCTGCTTCGAGTGTTCCCCGGCGCGACGTACTTCACTCCGGAGGCAGTAGTCGCTTCGATGCAGGAATGCGTCCGCACGGTGCTGGCTCGCGAGGGCATCGGGCTGGTGGTTTCGGGACCGGCTTCGCGCCTGAACCACGAGCTTTCCTCGAAAGCCGCCAGGGCGCATGAGGCCCGGCGACAGCTGGTCCACCAGTCGATGAAGCGCTTCTGCGCCGAGGTGCACGTGCCCTACTTCGGCATGGATCGCGTCCCGACGAAAGGCGAACTCGCTGCGACTGTCGGAAGCGACGGGCTGCACGTGAACGAGTCGGCCTCCCGCCGATTGGCAGAGGAAGAAGCGGAAGCCCTGGTCACGTTGTGGCGGACGATTCACGAACAGGGGAACGTCCACCGTTCGTGATTAGCCGTTTTTGATTCGGCGTCCGCGTGGCTTCCTTTCCCCCGAGGGGTGTAGTGTTGGGCCACACGCACGAACGGCCTGGTGCCTTCGAGAAAGAGGACAGCTTTGAGTCTCGCAGAGTTCATCACGCAGGGCCTGACCTTCGCGCATAACGCGTTCGCCGACGCGCGCAACGGTACGGACGAACAACTTCATTTCGTGCCGGATCATGGCAGCCATTCGATCGCCTGGTGCCTCTGGCACACGACTCGCATTGAGGACCTCATCATCAACATGCAGGTTCTGAAGGAGCCGCTGGTCTGGAATGCGGAGTGGGCTGAGCGGACGGGGCTTCCCGCGGACGGGTTCGGGGCGAACCAGGACGACGCGGACGCGCAGAAGGTCCACATTAAGGACATGAACGCGTTTGCTGAATACCAGACGGCGGTGTGGGCGAAGACGGCTTCGTTCCTGGAGAACGCGACCGATGCGGACCTCGCGGTGGAGCTTCCGAGGCGCCAGGGTGGCACCGAGACGGTGGCCCAGGCGATCCAGCTGCACATGCTTGGCCACTTCAACGGCCACCGCGGAGAGATCAACACGCTCCGTGGCATGCAGGGGATGCCGACCGTGATGGCGGCCCAGGGGACGCACTGAGCTAGCGATTCTTGCCGCGTCCGGCTGGTTGACGATTTGGGCGCGCAGCGCGGGGGCCGTCGTAGCCCTGCGTGAACCAGCCGCCGCCCACGAGGTCGTGGTAGATGGTGAGTTTGCGGCCGTTTTCGAGTTCGATGGCGAAGTAGCGGCGGGCGATTTCGTCGCGCCACCACTCATCGTCGATGCGCCAGCTATCGT
Source organism: Dehalococcoidia bacterium (assembly GCA_050247055.1). Classification (GTDB taxonomy): domain Bacteria; phylum Chloroflexota; class Dehalococcoidia; order Tepidiformales; family Tepidiformaceae; genus Amarobacter. The sequence continues at coordinate 496,702 of JBFWUX010000002.1, read as the reverse complement.
GGATGGTCCGCACGCGCTGGAAGCGGCCCTGCACGACGATGGCCGCGGGTTCGCCGTGGGCGTTGGCTTCGACGGCGGCAGGCTTCGGTTGATTCAGGAGCCGTAGGCCACCAGTGCCACCTGGCGTTCCGGGATTCTCGACCATGGTTGCACCTCCACCACGCGGTAGACCTGTGCTTCGCCGGCGCGCGTGTTCAGCTGTTCGATCGCGTCATCGAGTTCTCTCTGGCGGCGCGGGCCGAGCTGCCAGAGGTTCACCTGGTGGGCGTATTCGCTGCACAACCCCGAAAGCGTGACGCCCAGGCCAACGGCGGCCGAATCGAGCTCCAGCCGTTCGATCTTGCTGCGAAGGGCGAACACCATGCGGCGGGCGTCGCTCGTGGGTTCGCGAAAGACCACTCGCCGCGAGACCTGCTCGCCGCTTTCCAGGGCGAGCCACCAATCCACCCGCCGCACGGTTTGCCCGCGCACTTCAGAATGTCCAAGCGCCCGCTGGAGGAGCGCTTCCGTACCGACGACGAGGGGCTCGCTTGTGGCCGCCGGGGCCGGGAGGTCGATCTCCTCGGTGATGAGCAGTTCTTCGCGCTGGGCTACGAGCCGCGAGTTGTCCTCGCCGCGAGCGAGCGCTCTCGCCCGCGCGCCATCGGCCCCGAACTGTGCCTGCATCGCCGAGACCGGTATCTCCGCGACCTGTCCGAGCCACTCGAGGCCGAACAACCGCAGGCGCATGTGCATCACCGGGTCAACAGGCAACACTTCGACAGGCGCGCCGGCGAGGAAATCGCGTTCTTCGCCGGGAGGAACCAGGGAACTGCGAATGTCGAACTTCGAAGGTCGCTGGGAGATACCGCTGCCTGTTGGCCCTCGCTTCGTTCGAGGTTCGCCGTTCGCAGTTCCTCCCTTCAGAGCGGCGACGTGGGCGACGAACACGCTCTCTCCCGCGCCCAGTTGCACGGGTAGCCGGGTGCGAGTGGCGATGCCTTCGTGGAGTTGGGCGAGGTACTCCTCGTCCTGGAGACCGGCGAGGCGTGCGAGGCCCCGGACTTCGAAGTGGAGATGGCCCGGTCCGACGACTTCCACGAGCGGACTGCGCTCCCGGACCAGTTCGTTCAGGGCAGATGCCTCGCTGCGGGCGAATCCTTCCTGGACGGGGAGGAAGACGGCGTTCGGGCAGAGCGCGAGCGCCCGCCGCAGGGTGGTCCCGACGGCGACGCCGGCGGCCGCAGCCTCCGGCGAGCAGGCCGTGACGGCCGCGTGTTCTTCGGGCGCGCCGCCGACAACCACCGGCCGCGTGGCTAGCTCCGGGTGTTCGCGGCGGGCCAGCGCGACGAGGAAGTTCGGGACGATGAGGCAGGCAACTTCCATGGGATCTGGAAGTATAGAACAAACGTTCTAGTCTGTGGAGAGACGTAACGTGAAGATTTACGTGGCAAGTTCGACGAGTTGGCAGTAATTCCCATCCGAATCTGCGAAGGTGGCGAACGTCCCCACTCCTGGCTCTTCGTATGCGGTGCGGATGAACGGCACGCCGTGTGAAATAAGCCGTTCCTGTTCCTGCGCCACACTATGAACGAAGAAACTGAGCAACATACGCTGCGGTTCCTTCGCCACTTTGGCTACCTCATCGTGTTGTTCGATGAGCAGGCAGGGCAGCACACCCGGTGGAATCGCGAACGCGCCGGGGGCAAAGTCATCCTTCGGTTCAAGGCCCAAGATGTCGCGGTAGAAGACTCTCAAACGATCAGGCTGAGAACTTCCGATCAAAACGACCAGGTTCGTGGCTTCCATACTCTCTAGCCCCTGGCCGCGGCCATCGTGCGTTCCGGGGTCCCGGTTTTCGCCTGTTTGGCGATGTGTTCGGCAATGTAGCGGGCGTCTCGACCGACGCCGTGGACCATGGTTGATGAGAGTGAGTAGAGGAACTCGAGGCCGACGAAATAGAGGCCTGGCTGGTCCTGCGCCACTCCGCGGTAGTGCTTTGGTTCGTGTTCGCCGAGCACGGGCAGGTCGATCCACGAATCGAAACCCGTCCGGAATCCGGTGCACCAGATGACGTTCCGGACATCGAGCGGCTGGCCATCGGCGAGCACCGGCAGGCCGCCCTCCACGCCTTCGGTCCGCCCGGCCATCTGGACGCCGAGATCCGCGAGTTCCTTGCGCTTCACGCGGATGAGTGGGCCGCCTTCAGCGAGGACCTTCGGGCGCATCTTCCGGCCGAACGGGGTCTTCATGGTCAGCACGCGATAGAAGATCCCACGGATCACGAGCGGAGTGAGGAGCATGTGCGCCAGCGAAGTCTTGATGTTGAACGGGATCTGCCCGACATCCCGGCCGGAGAGCCAGGTAGCGTGGGTTTTCGAAACTTCCTTCGCGATTTCGGCACCGGAGTTGCCAGCGCCGACGATGAGCACGCCGCCCTCCTGGAGCTGTCCGGGGTTCCGGTACTCAAGCGAGTGGAGCTGGACGATATCGGGGTTCAAGCGCGTCGCGAACGAGGGAATGTTCGGCCGCTGGTAGTTGCCCATGGCGACGACCACCTGGTTGCTGGTGAAGGTTCGCTCGCCGGCCCGAACCTCGTAGCGGCCGTCTACTTGCGAGAGCCGGTCGACGTGGACGCCGGTCCGCACGGGGAGCTTGAAGTGCGCGGCGTAGCTTTCGAGGTAATCCGCCATCTCATCCTTGGTGATGAAGTCGCGGTTGCCGGCGGGCACCTTCATGCCGTCGATGCTGTCGTAGCGGGCGGGGGTGAACAGCCGAAGGGAATCCCAGCGGTTGCGCCAGACATCTCCCACGCGTTCGTTGGCATCCAGGATGACGAATTCGCGGCCGAGACGCTGAAGGTGGTAACCGACGGACAGGCCGGCCTGCCCGGCGCCGATGACGATTGTGTCGAAATGTTCGGGTTTGATTGCGGTCAGCATGTTGGTTCCTCCTGGAGATACGACTCCATACCCGGAGGCTATTCCTCGGCCTTCCGGGCTACATCGGAGGAACTGTTCATTTTCGAGTTCGGCGCGCGTGGGTAATTCTGCCTAGGCGAGGCCGTGTTCGTAGGCGAACGCTGTCGCTGCCGCCCGCGAGGAGAGTTCGAGCTTACCCAGGATGTTGCCGACGTGATTGGCAACGGTTTTCTCGCTGATGGTGAGGTTCGATGCGATGGCGCGGTTGGTCATGCCGGTCGCGACGAGGCGGAGGACTTCGATTTCGCGCGCTGTCAGGACACTGAGCGCGGGCCCGCCGGCTCCGGTTTCCGAAGAGCCCGCGATGTCGGTGATGGCACCCAGGCGGGAGAATACGTCCCGGGCCATTGTTACCTGCCGGTTCCCCTCATCGACTTCTCCAGCTGCTTTCAGGGCGTTCCCGAGTAGCTGACGCGTTCGGGCGGCTTCGTAGGGCGCATCCATCTGTTGCCAGGCGGAAAGGCTGGCGCGCAGGACGGTCACCGATTCGCCGGGACTTTCGCACGCGACGGCAAGTGCGCCACGCGCCCTGTCGGCTTCGGCCCGTACCCACGCCGCGCCGGATTCCTCCGCCAGTTGCGAGAGTTGTTCGACGTCTCTCTTCGCGGCTGTAACGTCGCTGGCCGCGCAGTGAATCTCCGCGGCGGCGACCAGGAGCCTGATCCGCGCCGGGCGGTTATCGACTTCATCCAGGGCGTGCTGAATGGCGTTTACGGCGGCCGGAATCCTTCCCTGGGCAAGCCGCAGCAGGGATCGTCCGGGTTCGGGGCTGTGGCCGGATTGTTCGGCGTTGCGGTAAGCATCGTCGGCATCGCCAAAGGCTCCGCGCAGCCGATGCAGTTCACCCTGCTGGTAGTAGGCGGCGCCGATTGCGGGGTGGCGAGGGGGCCCCGCCAGGGTACGCTCGGCCTCATCGGCCATCTGCATGGCCTGGCGCCAATCGCCGTGCAGCTGCGAAATTTCGGAGCGGCGGACCTGGCAGACGCCTCGGAACGGGACAAGGTCCGGCTGCGAATCGCACCAGCGCGCCAGCGCATCGGTCCATTCGCGCGCCCTGCCGACATCGAAGATTTCGAAACAGGCGTCGATGACGGCGCAGTAGACAATCCCCGAGACGAGTGGCGAGAGCTCGTCGGACATTACTGACACCATCACTTCATCCAGAAGGGCTGTCCCTTCGGATGTTCGCCCGAGGCGATTGAGGGCCTGTCCCACGCCGAGCCTGCCGAGTGTTATGAGCTCGGTGGCGGCGAAGCGCCGGCCGCGAGCCTCGGCTTCGCGGAAGGCCTCCAGCGCCCTGGCCGGCTCGCCCGCTCCCAGCAGCTGGAGCCCTTCGGGGATTCGCAGGTAACCGGCGACGGGGCCATCGATCCGCTCTTCCTCGACGATTCGGCTCGCCCGGGAAAGCCAGCCGCGAGCCTGGGCGACTTCTCCCTGTTCGTTGTGCGCCATTCCCAGCCAGAACGCGGCCAGGGCCGCGCCGGCGGGGTCGCCGCCATCCAGGTATGCCCGGTGAGCGCGTTCCCAGAGCCGCGCGCCATCGGCTTCAAACCCGCGCAGCTGGGCGGCAAGCCCGAAGCGGCCCAGTTCATCGGCGGTGAGGCGTTCGGCTTCATCGGCCGCGTGGAACTCTTCGTAGGCTCGCGACCATTCGCGGCGTTCGAAGGCTTGGTTGGCGGCATCGACTGACATGAGGGTCAGTCTAGCGGTCTGGTGGCCGGTCTCTCTCCAGCAGGAAACGCGGAGTAAAGCGCGCCAGGCGGGGACCCGCAGGCTGAGGCTCGTGCGCCTCAGCCCGGGCTCGTGAGCAACGGACGGGGTACGACAAGGCGTTGCCCGGAACGGGGATCGTGAATCACATCGACAGGGTGGTGATAAATCTCGGAGAGTGTTTCCGGTGTAAGAACGTCTTCGGGCGCTCCGATCGCCGCCAACTCGCCCGCGTGCATGACTGCAACGCGAGTAGCATAGGCAGAGGCGAGATTAATGTCGTGAAGAACGGCGATAACGCCGGCGCCTTCGCTCGCGAGCCTGCGAGCTTCGCTGAGCACGAGGTGCTGAAAGCGGATGTCGAGGGCGGCTGTGGGCTCATCGAGAAGAATGAGCGGGGTGCGCTGAGCAAGGATGCGAGCAAAGCAAGTGCGGGCCTGTTCGCCGCCCGATAGCGTGGGGAAGGACCTTCCGGCGAGGTGGGCTATCCCCGCCCGGCGCATGCTCTCATCGACAATGGCATGATCTTCCTGCGGAGACGATGTTCGGCGGTAAGGGGAGCGGCCCATCATGACCACCTCCCGCACGGGGAAGGCGAATTCCATCCTCGAGTTCTGGGGGAGGACGGCGCGCAGCCGGGCGAGTTCGGCTGGCCTTGTCTTCGCGGCGGACTTTTCGGCGATTCGCACTTCGCCCGAGGTTGGGCGAAGGTCGCCGGCGAGCAGGCGAAGGAGGGTGGACTTGCCCGCACCGTTCGCTCCAACGATTGCCAGGACTTCCCCCGAGGCGACTTCGATTGTCACGTCTCGCACCAGGTGCATCGTGCTGATTGCGAACCCGGCGCCGCGAGTTTCGAGCAGCCGGGTCATGCCCAGCCCCCCTGCCGGTTTCGGGTGCGGAGGATGAGCCAGACGAAGTACGGGCCTCCCGCCAGCGCCGTGACCACGCCAAGAGGAAGTTCACGCGGAATGACGACGGTGCGTGAGACGAGGTCGGAGAGTAGCAAGAGGCTTGCACCCAGGAGCGCCGAGGCCACCAACAACCTCCGATGGTCGGGACCGGTGATCAATCGAAGGATGTGCGGCACTACCAACCCGACGAACCCAATAATGCCGGCGAACGCGACGGCTGCGCCGGTGAGCAGGGCGGCAATGGCGATAACTGCAAGCCTGACTCGTTCGGTATCGACTCCGAGGTGGAAGGCCTCGCGCTCTCCGAGAACAAGCAAGTTGAGCGAGCGCGCGTAGCGCGAAAGCAGCACGACACCAACGAGCGAGACGAAGAATGCCGCCCGAGCGGACTCCCAGGTCGCGCCGCCGACACTGCCCAGCGACCAGAAGACGATGTTCCGCAGCTGTGCGTCGTCGGCATAGAACGTGAGAAATCCGATCAGTCCGCCGGCAATGGCGTTGAAGGCAACGCCGGTGAGGACTAGCGTGACCACTTCGGTCTTACCGTCGCGGCGGGAAATGGTGTATACGGCAAGCGTGAGCAAGAGGCCGCCGCCGAACGCCGCCATGGGCATGGTGTATGGACCGAATGGGGCCGCCCCGAGCATGATGAGACCGATGGCGCCGAGTGCCGCGCCGCTGGACACGCCGATGATCCCGGGATCGGCGAGCGGGTTGCGGAAGATGCCCTGGAGTGCGCAACCAGATATGGCGAGGGCGGCGCCTGCGCTCAGGCAGAGGATCACGCGGGGAATCCGGATATTCCAGAGGACAGCATCCTGCTGCGCCGTGAAGCCGATTCCGCTCTCGATGCCCAGGTGGTGAAGGATGATGCCGATAACGCTCGAGGGCGAGATGTCTACGGCGCCCATGCCGACGTTGAGGAACACCGCCACCACCAGGAGGCCGCCCAATACGGGGAACGCAAACCGGGTCCGGTGAACGCGGATGAATTCGTTTGCTGCGCGAAGTATTCGCACCCGACGGGAAGTGGCCGGGCTGCCCGGAGAAGAGGTTGCCATAGGCTGCCCGACTTGCGCCGCAGCCGCGGTGCGGACTTCATCCACGGGGTGTTTGCCTGCCCGGATCATCCCTTGAGTTCCGGGTGAAGCGCGCGAACCAGGTCCATGAGCGCTTGTCCAGCTCGCGGCCCGAGTCCGAGGAGGTACTGGTCGTCGAGGTCGATGATGCGCTTGCTCTGCCCTGCCGGCGTCTGGGCGACGCCGGGGATCTGCAGCACACCATCGACCCCGTTGACCGAGGCGAGTCCGGCGGTCAGAACCAGGATGACGTCGGGCTGAGCTGTGACCAATGCCTCCGCGGTGATCGGCGCCGAGCCGTTCACGCCCGCGGCCACGCCGGCATCCTTTGCGTTCGCGGCACTGATCATGACATCAGCGCCGGAGCCGGCTCCCATGATGAACTGTGTCGATGCTCCACGAAGGTAGAGGAAGGCGACATTCGGTTGAGATGTGGCCTTCTTCGCGAGTGCCATCGCCTCGTCCAGTTCGGCCTGTGTCTTCTTCGCGAGTTCCTTTCCGCGCATGGGGACGCCGAGGGCGGTTGCCACGTTGTTGATCTTCTCGGTGATGCCTTCGAGCGTTGAAACCGACTTGAATAGCACGAGCGTCGCTCCGGCGCCTCTCAGTTGTTCGATGACGGCGGGCGGGCCGGCGGTTTCGCTGCCAATGATCAGTGTCGGTTGAAGGCTCAAGATTCCTTCGGCGCTCAGCGAACGTTGATAGCCGATGTTTTGCTTCTCTTTCGCTTCCGGGGGATAGGTGGCGCTGGTATCTAACCCGACAACGTTTTCACCCAGCCCGAGCGCATAGACGACTTCCGCGAGGTCGCCGTTCAAGACGACGATGCGGCTCAGGTCCTTGATCTCGATGATGGCGCCGTCTTTGTCGACAGCGGACGCCGGGAGAACGGGCTGGGCCTCGGCTGCGCCAGTCGGTGAAGGTTCGGCTGTGGGCACCGAGGTGGCCGTTGCTGCCGCTGTCGGGACCTTCGCGTCGTCGTCATCTCCACCACACGCGGTGATCGAAACGGCGGAAAGAGCGAGCAGCGCTACGGCTGCGATGGTCAACTGACTAATCCAACGATGGCGAGGCAATTCTGGGACCTCCGGATTGTCTCGAGGGGCGACCCTCGGGTTGCGGTAACTAAGCTCGCACATTAGGTATACCTAATGCAAGAGGATCATTCTACCATTCTGAAAATAGTTGTGATAACTTCAACAAGCGGGCCAGTCATGGGCCCAGAGGAAGAGGAGAATCAGCATGTTTGTGGCAATGAACCGGTTCGCAACCAACGACGGAAGAGGCGCTGACTTCGAAGACGCGTGGCGCAAGCGGGAGAGCTACCTGAACGAAGTCCCGGGCTTCATTCGCTTCGCGCTGCTCAAGGGCGATAGCCCCAATGAGTACATCTCTCATTCCACGTGGGAGTCTCGCGCGGCATTCGAGGCATGGACCAAGTCCGAGGCGTTCAAGGCAGCGCATGGCCAGACGGCCATGGCGGGTGTGCTTGCCGGCCCACCAAAGGTGGCGCTCTACGAAGCCGTCATCCAGCAGGAAGCGGGCATGGCCGCGGTTCGCTAAGTCAGAGATCGCCTGGGGGCCGGCGTGGCACCGTGCTGCTGGCCCGCCGAATTGATCAGTCCAGGGGCGGCGAAGCGGCGAGTGCTTCGGTGGCGGCTTCTTCGCCCACGTGGCTGATGCCGGCGGCGGCGAGCGTGGCTTCGAACGATGCGATGGCGACCTCAATCTGGCTGTCGTCGGGGATCTTGGTGGTTAGCGCCTGGAGGGCGATGTTCGGGACGAACATGGCGTGCACGAACCAGTTGCCGCCGAAGCGTGCGCCGATGCGGAGGATTTCGTAGCTGATTCCCGCAACGAGAGGCATGAAGACTATGCGCGAGGCCGTGCGGATGATGAGGCCTTTGTCGACCAGCATGTCGAATACGAAGAAGGTGAGCAGCGCGACGAAGACCACGACGAGGAGGAAGCTCGTCCCGCAGCGCGTGTGCTCTTTCGGGAACGGGCGGACTTCGGGGACAACCAGCCGCTTGCCGGCTTCGTAGGCGTGGATGGTCATGTGTTCGGCGCCGTGATACTGGAACACCCGGCGGATATCCGGTACCAGCCCGATCAGCCAGATGTAACCCACGAAGAGCCCGAGGCGGAGCACGCCCTCAGCGGCGACGATCCAGATTCGATGGACATCGAACAGCTCGAGCAGGTTGGCGAGCAGGATTGGGCCGGCGAAGAAGATGCCGACCACGAAAACGAGGGCCAGTGCCATGGTCCCGAAGAAGACCTTTTCCGGGAATTCGGCGGTTTCTTCGCCTTCGTCGGTTTCTTCTTCGAAGGCGATGCGCGATGAGAAGTTCAGGGCGCGCATGCCGAGCGCCATGGTCTCCCAGAGGACGACAACACCCCGCAGGAGCGGGATGCGGCGCGAGCGTCCGGTGTAGATGCCGCTCAGCTTCTCGGAGTGGGTGACGATGTGGCCCTTCGGGTGCCGTACGGCGACGGCCATGTGCTCGGGTCCGCGGATCATGACCCCTTCGACGACGGCCTGGCCACCGTAATAGACATTCGCCGGGGCCGCCGGTTGGTTAACTGCCGCCATGAGACCGCCTGGAGTCCCAAACTCGAGCGAGCCGAGAGGGAGGAGATGAAGTTGAGACCGCTCTCGCGCATTGTCGCCTTTTGGGGCGCTGCGTTCCAAGAGGCAAGAGGAAAGGCGCCCTTTCGGGCGCCTTCCGGTGATATTGACTGCCGCCGTGGCTGTTTAGCCGCGGTTGAAGCGGCGGTTGAAGCGCTCGACGCGGCCGGCCGTATCGACGATTCGCTGCTCACCCGTGAAGAACGGATGGCAGGCGTTGCAAACGTCGAGGTGCATGGCGACCTTCGTGGAGCGGGTGACGATTTCGTTCCCGCACGAGCACTTAATGGTCGCTTCCTCGTACTTCGGGTGTAGTCCCGCCTTCATTGTTGTAGTTACTCCTGGCCCTCGGCCGAATAGACACTGATCTTCTTGCGGCGGCCCTTTGCGAAGGGCTCGAACTTCACCTGACCATCGATCAGCGAGTAGATGGTGTAGTCGCGGCCCAGGCCAACATTGAGGCCCGGGTGGAACCGCGTCCCGCGCTGGCGCAGGATGATGGAACCCGGCTTCACCACTTCGCCATCGAAGTGCTTCACGCCCAGCCGCTGGCTGTTGCTGTCGCGGCCGTTCTTGGAACTCGAAACGCCCTTCTTATGAGCCATCTCGCCTAACCCTTTGAAATTGACTCGACCACGAGGCGAGTCACCTGCTGGCGGTGCCCGAACTTACGCCGGTAGCGCACCTTGTTCTTGTACTTCATGAATACGAGCTTGGGCGCCCGCCCATGCTGCGTGATTCGCGCTTTTACGCTTGCGCCTGCGACGAGCGGCGCCCCGACCGTCACGTTGGCACCGTCCAGTACCATCATGACATCGAAGTCAACCGTGTCTCCGGGTTCGCCGGCGACGCGGTTCAGTTCAAACTCCTGGCCTTCTGCAAGGCGCAGTTGGCGCCCATCGGCGCGTACGATCGCTTCCACAATGGTTCTCCAAACGACTATGCGAACGTTAAGTGTAGCTTCGAATCTAGCGATGGGTCAACGCGGGAGTTCCCTATCGGCGAACCTGCCAGTCAGACAGAAGGCCCCAAAGAGGGGCCTTCTGAGGTTGTGCGATTTCGCGAGCGCTAGCTCACGTCTGTGCGGCTCTGGCTGCCACCTTCCCAGGCGAGGCCGGTGGGCGGCTTGTGCTCCGGTGTGGGCCGCTGTGGCGCGGCTTCGGTCGGAGTGGGGGCGGGCGGCTCACTGCGCTGCTCCAGGTCCGAAGGCGGCCACGGATCCTTGGGGTCGCTTTCGAGGAGCCGCTTCAGCGTTTCGCCCTCGAGCGTTTCAACATCCATGAGGACGTTGACGAGCTTCTCCAGGATGTCGCGCTTTTCGCGGATGAGTTCGCGAGCGCGCTCCTGCGCCTCTTCGATGAGGCGGCGGACTTCATCGTCGATCTCTTCGGCGATCTTTTCGCTGTAGTTGCGCGTCTCGGAGATTTCGCGGCCGAGGAAGACCATTTCGTCGGTCTTGCCGAAGGTTCGCGGGCCGAGGCGGTCGCTCATGCCCCAGCGGGTGACCATCGAGCGTGCAATGCGCGTCACCTGCTCGATGTCGTTCGAAGGGCCGGTGGAAGCTTCGCCGTAGATGAGCTCTTCGGCGGCGTGTCCACCGAGCGCGCTCACGAGCTGGTCCTTGAACATGCTCGGGGTGCGGTAGTGGGTCTCTTCGTCCGGGAGGAAGCGGGTGTAGCCGCCGGCCATGCCGCGGGAGACGATGGTCACCTTGTGCGGCGGGTCGTGGTGTTCGAGGAAGAAGGCGCAGACGGTGTGGCCGCCTTCGTGGTAGGCCGTCAACTTCTTTTCGAACGGCGACATCACGCGGCTCTTGCGCTCGGGGCCGGCGATCACGCGGTCAACGGCCTCTTCGAACTCTTTCATCGTGATGATCTTCTTATTGCGGCGAGCCGCGAGGATGGCGGCTTCGTTCACGAGGTTCGCCAGGTCCGCGCCGGAGAAGCCGGGGGTTGACTTGGCCAGTGTGGGGACGAGCACGTCATCGGCGATGGGCTTGCCCTTCGAGTGGACGGCGAGGATGGCTTCGCGGCCTTTGACGTCCGGGGCATCGAGGATGACCTTGCGGTCGAAGCGGCCCGGGCGGAGAAGTGCCGGGTCAAGGATGTCGGGGCGGTTCGTGGCAGCGATAACGATGACGTTCGTGCCGGTATCGAAGCCGTCCATTTCGACGAGGATCTGGTTCAGGGTCTGTTCGCGTTCGTCGTGGCTACCACCGAGGCCGGCGCCGCGCTGGCGGCCGACGGCATCGATTTCATCGACGAAGACGATGCAGGGGGCGTTCTTCTTGGCCTGGTCGAAGAGGTCGCGGACGCGGCTGGCGCCGACGCCGACGAACATTTCGACGAATTCCGAACCGGAGATGCTGAAGAAGGGCACGCCCGCTTCGCCCGCAACCGCGCGCGACAGGAGGGTCTTACCGGTGCCGGGAGGGCCTACGAGGAGCACGCCCTTAGGGATGCGGGCGCCGAGGGCGGCGAACTTTTCCGGGTACTTCAGGAACTCGACGACTTCGGCGAGTTCTTCCTTGGCTTCGTCCACGCCGGCCACGTCGGTGAAGGTCACGGTAACCTTGCTGCCGGTGAAGAGGCGGGCGCGGCTCTTGCCGAAGCTCATCGCCTGCGAGTTCGAGCCCTGTGCCTGCCGCATGATGAGCAGGAGGAAGAGGCCGAAGAGCAGGAACGGGAGGACGTTCAGCAGCAGCCCGAGCCATGGCCCGAAGCCGGACGAGTCCTTGTATTCGAGGTTGATGCCGGTGCCGGCGGCCGAACGGCTGAGGGCGACGCCTTTGTCGGTGAGCAGGCTTTCGATGTCGGTGTTGGAGCCCATCTTCGAGCTCTTCACGATCGGGTCGCCGTTTTCGTCCTTCTCGGCATAGGTGACGGTGAGGTTGCGGCCGTCGACCTCAATCTGTTGGACCTGGTTGTCAGCAGCGTCCTGGATGACCTGGCCAAACGCGATCTTGGGGTGATCGGAACCACCCGAGAAGAATGCGAAGACGATAGCGATGACCGCCACCAGGATTAGGAGGTAGATAAAACTGTTTCGGATCCAGCGGGAATACAAATCAAGGCACTCCGGTATCGCGGTCGGGGTAACCGCGCCAATGAATCGAGTATAGCAGACGCGAGAGGGGCCTCATTACCGTGTGGTAAGCGCGCTTAACAGCACGCTCAAAACCCGGCGATGTCTGCTTCGATATGGATAATAACGCCCGGGGCAAGGCTCCCAGACAGGGGCAAACACCGAATTCCACCGGATTTGCCCGTGATACATCGCATTGGCATCGCCCGGGTGCTTCATCCCGCGTAGGCTCTGATGACCATTCCGCTCCACTGGAGTCGTCCATGAATCTTGCTTTTGTTGGGGGCACCGGCCCCGAGGGCCTGGGTCTTGCGATGCGTTTTGCCAGGGCGGGCCACACCATCGCGATTGGTTCCCGTTCTGCCGAGCGCGGCGAAGAGGGCGCACAAACCGTCCGCGAAGCCGTGCCGGGCGCAAACGCCACGGGAGGAGACAACGCCTCCGTTGTTGGCGCCGCCGACGTCGTCTTCCTGACGTTTCCTTACAGCGGCCAGCTACCCACGCTGGAGGCGCTCGCGCCGCTGCTCGAAGGCAAGCTGGTCTGCAACGTCGTCGCCCCGCTTGAGTTCCAGCAGGGGATCGGCGCGGTGGCGCTCAACGTGGAAGGGAAGAGCGCGCTCCAGGAGGCCGCTGCCCAGCTGCCCAACAGCCGCGTGGTCTCGGCCTTCCAGAACATGAGCGCCGAGGAACTCCAGCACCTGGACCACCCGATCGAGGCCGATGTCCTCGTATGCGGTCGCGATGCCGAAGCGAAGCAGGTCATCATTGGGCTTGCGAACGAGATCCAGGGCTGCCGCGGCATCGACGCCGGCGGCGCTTCGCAGAGCCGCTACGTCGAGATGCTGACCTCTCTCCTTATTAACTTGAACCGCAAGCACAAGACGCAGTCTTCGATCCGCATCGTCGGCATCTAGTCCCAAGCACCCACACAGGCAGGTACAACCGCAATGGCTGGACTCTCGATCTTTGGTATTCCCGGGTTGCCGGAAATCGTGCCGGGCACGGACCTCGCCCAATCCATCTACGACGCGGCGGCGGCAGCCGGGACGCCGCTGGAATCCGGGGACATCCTTGCCATCACCTCCAAGATCGTTTCCAAGGCGGAAGGCCGAATCGTCACGCTCGCCGATGTGAAGGTTTCGCCGTTCGCGCAGCAGTACGCCGAGCGGACCGAGAAGGACCCCGCAATCGTCGAGCTTGTCCTGCAGGAGTCCCGGAGGGTCGTCCGCCAGGTGGGGCCGATCATGATCACGGAGACGAAGCACGGATTCATCTGCGCGAACGCCGGAATCGATCAGTCAAGCTCCGGCGGACACGGACTGGCGATTTTGTTGCCCGTCGATCCCGATGCGTCCTGCGCCCGGGTGCGTGCCGCGCTGAAGGCCAGGGGCCTCAACGTTGCAGTCATCATCTCGGATACCTTCGGGCGCCCGTGGCGTGAGGCCCAGACCGACATCGCGATCGGCATCGCGGGGATGGCGCCGGTCACCAGCTACATCGGCCAGGTCGACCCGCACGGGCATGAGTTCCGCGTGCAGGCGCTCTGTACCGCCGACGAAATCGCAGGCGCCGCCGAACTGGTGAAAGGCAACCTCTCCCGTGTCCCGGCCGCGGTTGTGCGCGGGCTGCCGTGGGAGGTCGACGAGGAAGCGACGATGCAGTCGATCATTCGCGAAAGCGAACGCGACCTCTTCCGCTGATCAGATCCGGGGGCGCCGTGTTTCAACGATGGTCGTGCGCTGGAGTTGGCGGGGGTTGAGCGTGACCAGGGAGTCGCCGAGGGTTTCGGCAACTGCAAAGTAGATGGCGTCGCTGCCGCGCAGCTGGTGTTCCGCGGCCAGGGTCGCGGCGCGTTCCGCCAGCGGCATTGCCACCGGGAGAAACTCGAACAACGGCGAATGACGCACGTGCATCTCGACGTCTCGGGCGAGCTGTTTGTCACCGGTGCCGGCGGCGATTGCGGCGGAAACTTCAGCGAGAGCGATGACCGGCGCGCGCAGCGGCTCGCCATCGGCGACGGCCTCGCGGAACCAGGCCATGGTCTGGGAGTGCAGGCGGTCGCGGTCGTTAAACAGGGAAATCAGCACGCTGGAATCGATGGTCGCCATCGGTTAGCGCCCCCTGCGCGGCCGGTCGGCTTCGTCCGCATCGACGACGGAACCGACGGAGAGCCAGGACGAACCGACGGCTTCGGCGAGGCGTTCGATGGCCTGGAGCTCGGCGGTGGCGTGACCGCGTTCGATGCCGGCGATGTCGCGTTCGGAGTAGGGTCTCAGGGTCGCGACTGGTTCGCCGTTGACGGTAATGACATAAAGGGCATGTTGTTCGCGAACGGTCCGCACGATCTGGGTGGCTTCGTTCTTCAACTGACGAACACCGATGGATTTCATGCGGTGGTGGCTCCGGGGCGAGAGGTAGCCACATTGTGGCCACTCAGATCATAACGAGTCAAGTAATCCGCGATCGTTGCCCCTTGGGTTCGGAAGACGGCATGCTTGGCGGCATGCCCGAGGCCATTCGCGTCCAACTCCTTCGCCCGGGCGCGAAGCTCCCGTTCCGCGCGACGCCGCTGGCTTCCGGATACGACATTCACGCCTGTCTCGAGGGCGGCCGGGTCACCATCGGACAGCATCCAGTCGTCATTCCTACCGGGCTCGCCTTCGAAGTGCCGCCCGGGCTGGACGCGCAGTTTCGCCCGCGCAGCGGGCTGGCGAAGAACGGCATCCTCTCGACCTTTGGGACGCTCGATGCCGACTACCGTGGCGAAATCATGATCACCCTCTATTCGGTAGCCCCTGACATCAGCCACGTCGTCGAAGACGGCGACCGTATCGCTCAGCTCGTCGTTACGCGGCTTGTAGATGTGGAGTTCGAACAGGCCCTCGTGCTTTCCGAGACAGCCCGTGGCGCCGGCGGACACGGGAGCACAGGGCGGTGAACTACATCTGGGTGATGGCCGGCGCGATGGTGGGTGCGCCGCTGCGCTATTTCGTTGGAACGCATTTCCCGGGAGGCACCAGCACGTGGGGTTCGCTGCCGATTGGCACGTACTTCGTGAACGTCACCGGGTGCCTGCTTATTGGGCTCGTGCTCGGCTACGCGGAGGCCCGAGATACGCTGCCGCGCGAGACACGGCTCCTGTTGGTCACGGGATTCCTCGGGAGCTACACGACGTTCAGCGCGTTTGGCTACGAGATCTACGACCTTGCCCGTTCAGACGATGTGGCCTGGGCTGTGGCCTACGTTGCCCTCAGCCTGGTGGCCGGGGTGCTTGCGGCGTGGGCGGGCTCCAGCCTGGCGCGGGCCATCTTCTAGGCAGCTATCGCGATCTCCGGGTATCGCCGAAGTGGAACGTAAACGGCGATCCGGTATCGTACGAAAGTTACGTCCAAAAAGGATTCACGAACATGGCTTACGAACTCGACGCGCTGGCCAGCACTAAACAGCGCACCGATATCCCTGATTTCGGCAGCGGCGACACCGTCCGCGTGCACGCCAAGGTTGTCGAAGGCGACAAAGAGCGCATCCAGGTCTTCGAAGGCGTTGTCATCCGTAAGCGGATGAAGGGTCTCGTCTCGAACTTCACGGTCCGCAAGATCGCGAGCGGTGTTGGCGTTGAGCGCACGTTCCCGATGAACAGCCCCCGCGTCGATAAGGTGGAAGTCACCCGCCGCGGCAAGGTCCGCCGCAAGAACCTGTATTACCTCCGCGGGCTCACCGGAAAGGCCGCCCGCATCAAGGAGAAGCGGTTCTAAACCGCTTCCGACGGTAGAAAGCAAAACGCCCCGGCGAATTTCCCCGGGGCGTTTGTGTTGTGTCGTGCCAGCCCGTTAGCTGCCGCCCGCGGTAGGGGCTCCGGCGGGCTCGCCAGGGGATGGCCCGGCGGCGGTGCTCTTGGCGGGCTCGGCCGCCGGCCCACCAGAGACGGTCTTCCGAAGCGGGATATCGCGCATCAAGAGCGCGAAGAAGGCGCAGACAAGCGAGGCTCCCAGCGCTACGTAGAAGATGTAGCGGACTGCGACGACAACGCTCTGGCCAAGCGCGAGCTCCGCGCGGTCGAGGATTTGGTCGCCGCCATCGAGGGCGGTGACGGTCTCCTTGATCTTCGGATACTGGTGTTCGTCCAGCCGGATGGTCGGATCATCGAGCTGCTGCGAGATGACCGGCCCAACCGCTGCGCGGTCTTCGGCCGAGAAGCGGTCGGCGAATTCGGCGTGGTAGGTATTCGTGAGGATGGAGCCGAAGATTGCGATCCCGAGCACGCTCCCGATCTGGCGGAAGAACTGGCTCGATGACGTCGCGACCCCGATGTACTGGTAGTTGACCGCGTTCTGGACGATGAGCGACATCGTGGGGAGTACGAGGCCGAATCCCAGGCCCAGCACCACCATCGTCGCGCTGACCTGCCAGAGCTTCGTATCCAGCGAAAGGCGCGTCATGACTGCGAGGGCGAGAGAGATGAGTACGGCGCCGAAGACGGTCATCCACTTGTACCGGCCGAGACGAGTGATCATCTGACCCCCGAGGACGCTGGTAATCAGCACGCCGATGCTCTGGGGAGTGGTGACCACACCCGAAGCCGTGGCTGAGGCATTGAGCGCAGTCTGGACGTAGATGCCCAGGAACTGGATTGACCCGAATACGCCCATCCCGAAGGTGAACACGATGAGGTTCGAGATAAGGAATGTGCGGTTCTTGAACAGGTGTAGCGGAAGGATCGGTTCGGGGTGGCGGAGCTCCTGGAAAATGAACCCGCCGATCAGCACCACCGAGCCAACAAGCAGACCGATGATTTCGAACGAGCCCCAGGAGTACTTGTCGCCCGCCCAGACCAGCGCCAGCAGGGCCATGACCGAGGCCGCAGAGAGCAGCGTCGCGCCAACCAAGTCCAACTTCGGCTTCGTGCTCCGAAGCTTGTTCGGCAGGTTGAACCAGATTGCTGGCATTGCGACGAGGCTGACCGGCACGTTGATGTAGAACACCCAGCGCCAGCTGAGGTTGTCGGTGAGGAAGCCGCCAACGGTGGGGCCGAGGAGACTGGCCAGGCTGAACATGCCGGTGAAGAGGCCAATGTACTTGCCGCGTTCGGCGGGGGCGAAGATGTCGCCCATGGTGGCGAAGACGGAGGCGAAGATCATGCCACCGCCAATGCCCTGGATGGCGCGGACCCAGATGAGGTTGGGCATATTCTGGGCTGCGCCGCATGCCGCTGAGGCGAGCATGAAGGTGGCCACGCCGCCGATCAGGAATATCTTCCGGCCGAAGATGTCTCCCATCTTTCCGACAAGCGGGATAACGACGGTCGAGGCGAGCATGTAGCTGGTGAACAGCCACGAGAGCAGGCTGAAGCCGCCAAGGTCGCCGAGGATCTTCGGCGTCGCCGTTGTCACGACCGTCTGGTCGAGCGCGCCGACGAACAGGCAGATCATGAGGCTGCCGAGGAGGAGCCACTTCTGGCGTTCGTTGAGTAGTTCACTCAGTGGGGTGTCGGGACCCGCAGGTTGCATGATGCTCCTTGCCCCTCACGCCAACGTGAGGGTTTCGAGGATCGAGCGTACATAGTTCGCGCAAAGCGAACAATCGCCCCAAACACCAATTATTTCCGCAACTGTTCGTTCGTACAGGTGCTCCAAAATGCACCTGTCAGGGCCCTTCAGTTCGACGCCACCACCTTGATTGTGCCGACCATCCCGTACTCCTCGTGGCCGGGAAGATGGCAAATGTATTTGAACTCCCCGGGCGTATCGAAGGTAATCACGGTGGTCTTCGTCTCGTAGGCGCGCAGGGTCACTTCGGTCGGGATTTCGTCGTGATAGGGCTCGGTTCCGGTTCGATGACGAGCGTGGACAGCATCGTCCCCCACGATCCACTCGTGTTCGATTGGGTCCTGGTTTACAAGGGTGAAGGTGATTGGGGTGCCGACGGGGACGGAGATGTTCCCGGCGATGAACTTCGAGAAGTGCACGCCGATCTTTGCGCTCGTGACCGGCGGGTCTTCGCTTCCGCCGGCCGCCGCGAGGACCGCGGCAGCCGTGGCAAGAGTGCCGACAACCAGGGCAATGCCGCCGAAGCGCGCCGCGCGAATCACTGCCGCATCCTTGCGAGCGGCTTGAACTTCGCGAGGGCGAAGCCGGCCGCGAAGATTCCCGCGCCAATCGCGCACATCCATGCGACTGCAGGCCAGCTGTTTTTGGATGAAGGCTCGAGGTTGTCGACGGCCGCTGCCGCTGCCTCGGCCGGCGTTTCGATTCCGGCCGCGACTGAAGACGGCCGCTCGCTGCCGTCGGCGTCCACCGCGAGGTCGTAACGCAGGTCCGAAACCTTCGAATCGATGCTGATCTTCGTCAACCACGCGCTGTCGGGGACCCAGCCCATGCCCTGGTCGCTGCGAAGGTCCGAAAGCAGCAAGTCGCTCGCCTGCTGGTTGTAGGTTTTCGCGAGGCCCGGGCGAACGCCGGGGAGGATTCGCGGGCGCTGGTCCGTGAGGAGAAAGACATCGGCTTCGACCCGGTCACTGGCCTGCTTGCCCAGCCCGAGGATGCGGAGCGGTACCCATGGGTTTTCGGTGGGAATGGTGAGGTGGACCGGGGTGCCATCGCCGGCCTGCTGGCCGCGCTCGATGGCAGCGTCGCCGTCGAACACCGCAGCGAGGAAGATCGGGCTGCGTTCGGCGTAGAAGTCGAGCACTTCGGGCGCATCGGGCGAGAGCCGGAAGCCGTGCGCCTGGGCCCAATCGGCGACGGCCGGCCCGCCACCTTTGAGAACGGTGATGTCGAGCGCATCGATGCGCTTTTCGATGAGCACTTCGGCTGGCGCTCCCGCCGCGGCGACCGCATCTTCAAATGCGAAAGATTTCGCGAGCACCGGGCTCGTTTCCTTCACCAGGCGCTGCAGTGTCCAGGCGCCGCCCTTCTCGACGTTCGAAGGCACCCCGGGCAGCGGGATCAGAGTGCCGAATTCGCCGCCGCCGGTGCCCTGGAACTCGAACGATGTGACGTAGTGCTCTTCGCCGTTGTGGTAGGCGGCGAGGGTGGTGGTCCGTCCGAGGTTGACGGCGCCGTTCGAGCCGATAAGCCCGGCGCAAGCATCGGCCCGGGTGGTTGCGAAGAAGGTCCCGGCGACTGTTGCAATCGAAAGCGCCGCTACCATGAAGAATGACGAACGCATGTATTCCCTCCTGGCATGTGCCATGCCGACCTAACGCTGGAGGGAGTGCGAATGTTCCGGGCTGTCTTTACCTAGGCGTCGCGCCAGACGGGGTCGCGCTTTTCGAACCAGGCCGTGCGGGCCTCGCGGGAGTCTTCCGTCTGGCTCGCGAGGATCTGGTTGCGGTTCTCAAGCTTCAGGGCGGTGTCGAGCGGGATGCCATTCACGGTCTCATTCAGCACCTGCTTGGTCAGGCGCAGGCCCATCGGGCTCGCTTTGCGAACGATGCCGTGGGCGATGGCTACGGCCGTCGGGATGAGATCTTCCTGGCTCACGATCTTCGTGATCAGGCCCATCTCCTTCGCTTCGGCGGCATCCACGATGCGCCCCGAATAGAGCATGTCGGCGGCGTGCGCCGACCCGGCGATCTTCGGAAGGAAGTACGACGAACCGACGTCAGCGCCGCCGAGGCCGAGGTTGAGGTACGAGCAGGCGAAGCGCGCGTTCTCGGTGCCGATGCGCATGTCGCAGGCGATGGAAATCGAGAGGCCGCCGCCGGTGGCCGGTCCGTTGACGGCGGCGATAAGTGGCTGCGGGCAGTTCCGCATCTTCACCATCAAGTCGGCGATGTCTTCCTGGAACGTCATCGAGTTCTGTACCGGCCCGACGCCGGGCTGCCAGGCATCGCCGCCCATCTTCAGGTCGAGCCCGGCACAGAATCCTCGGCCGGCGCCGGTGATTACGATGATGCGGGTGTCGAAATCGCGGTGGCGCTCATCGAAGAACGAGCGCAGCGCGGTGAGCATCGAATGGTCGATAGCATTCAGCCGCTCCGGGCGGTTGAGAGTGAGGATGCCGATAGGGCCGCGCTGTTCGAAATCGATGGGGGTTTGCATGGCGCGGATTCTACGCTGAACAAGAGGCGGGGCCGCCAATCAGCCCCGTCCGAGCTTCGGCTAGCCGCTGGCCCGATCGAGTGCCCATGTCGTTGCTTCGACCCGGTTTCGAACCCCGAGCTTGACGTAAATATTGGCCAGGTGGCGAGCGACGGTGGCGCGGCTCAGCGTCAGCGTCTCCGCGATTTCCGCGTTCGTCACGCCGCCCGCTACAAGCTCGAGGATTTCCGCTTCCCGCGGGGAAAGCAGCTTCCGCACCAGTCGGGATTCGCGGATATGTCCTTCGCTTCGCAGGTCGTGCCCTTGTCCGTTCCGGCCTTCGGCCAGGAACTTGCGGACCGAATCAATAGTCGCTGCATCCCATTTGAACCGGGAGCCGCTGCCAACCAGCAACCTGCTATTGGGGAGCAATTGGGCGAGTTCTTCGGCGTGCGATGCCGGAGCCATCGTTTCGCCACGGTTGTGAAGGACCAGGCAGTTGAGGCTGATCTCCGGCGCGACTGTTCGCAAGTCGACCGCCTCGACGGCGGTCAGCAGGCCGTAGACATCTTCTGGCGAAGTTGAGTCCATCAGGTGTTCGACGATTTCGGTTGAAACGATGGTGCCGAGGCCGAAGAAGAATTGCGCGAGTTCGCGGCAGAAGTGGGCGAAGCCGATGTCGAGCCAGGCGTGCATGGTGCGCACACCTTCGCGCGCGCGCCAAACAGGCCCGCCGAATATCGGCTCATCGAAGAAAGCCCGGGAGATGTGGCCGGAACGGCGCGCCAACGTGAGGGCATCCATGCTGCCGCCCATGAACGCACAGACCCGGGCCGATTGAACGCCGGCGGACTCGATAACGGCTTCGAGGTCATCGGCGTAGTGCTCGACGCTGTGATTCACGCCGTGCTGCGACCGGCCAAAGCCACGGCGGTCGTAGTAGATAATGCGGCCGTCGAAGATGGTCTGGACCGCATCGATCCAACCCTGGTTGAGGGTCATGAGAAAGAACATGGGCGGGGCGACCACCACCGCCTCGCCGGAACCCTGTTCCGCCCACGCGACCCGAGTGCCGTCGCGCGATGTGGCGTAACGGAATTCTCGCGGCGGCTCAGGGGCGTGCTGGCCCACGGATTCCCTCTGCGGCGGTTCGGTCGCTCGTTTCCGAGCGTCGTTGCCAGCATCCTACCCAGTTCTGGAACAGCTTGCAGATCCGTCATGAACGGTGGTCGCGCAGCGCGGCGCCCACCGACGTAGAATCCGTGCACTTCCAAGCGAGGGATAGCGAGATGCCAACCGACGCACGCGTCGTGATTGTTCCCGAAAAACTGGGCGAGCCCCTGCGAGTCGAATCACTGCGGATGCCCGACCCGGGCCCGTACGAAGTGGTGGTAAAGCAGTACGCCTCGGGCGTGTGCCATTCGCAGCTGCACCAGATCCATCGTCCGCGGACTTCGCCGGTCATCCTGGGTCATGAATCCACGGGAGTGGTTGTCGCGAAGGGCCGCGAGGTCACCCACGTGAAGGAAGGCGACGATGTGATGGTCACCTGGGTGCCCCGCGATGGCGAAAACGCCACGCGCCGGCCCGGCGGAATCGACCTCCAGCTCGGTGACGGGACCATCGCGAAGACCACCAGCTCCTTCACGTGGGCGGACGTGACCATGGCCGACGAGCAGTACGTCGTGAAGACCCCCGGCAGCCACAAGAAGAACGTGACCGCGATCATCGGCTGCGCAGTGATGACCGGTGCGGGCGCGGTTTATTACACCGCCGGGGTGAAGAAGGGCCAGAGCGTCGCCGTCTTCGGCGTTGGCGGCGTGGGCCTGAGCGCGATCGCGGCGGCGAAGGTTGTCGATGCCGATCCGGTGATCGCCGTCGACCTCGATGACGAAAAGCTGGCGTTCGCGAAGAAGTTCGGCGCGACCCATGGCGTGAACGCGGCCCGCGAAGACCCGATCGAGGCAATCCGGAACCTGACGCGAAAGACGGAGTCGTCCGGCGCGGAGGTCTTCGGCGCCGACTTCGCGTTCGACTGCATCGGCGTGCGAAAAACGATGGAGCAGATTCTGCCGGCGGCGCGGAATGGTGTGCTCGGCGCGCGAACCGGCGGCACGGCAGTCCTCGTCGGGGTACCCACAACGCCCGTGGAATTGGACGCGCGCGACCTGCTCATCAACGAGAAGAAGTACATCGGAAGCATCGGCGGCAGCTGCCGGCCCGACCGCGATTTCGCGATGTTCCTGCGCTGGTACGCCGAAGGCGACCTCGACCTCGACGCCCTGGTGACGCGCAGATTCAAGATCGATGAGATCAACGAAGCCGTGCATGCGCTCGAATCCGGCCAGATCGCCGGGCGCGCCATTCTCGAGTTCTAAGACCACGCCGAAGCAGCCCGCTTCTGCTACATTCGCGGGCACGAGCCACAAGGAGTATTCCATGACCGCAACGAAAGTACGGACCTACGAAACCACTACCGACGAAATCCTGGTCGAAGAGGACGAGCACGTCCTCACGCTCACGCTGAACCGCCCCGAGCGGCTGAACGCCATCAGCGGGCCTATGCTGTCCGACTTCTCTCGGCTGCTCACCCAGGCGAACCGCGACCCGGAGATCCGGGTGGTCATCCTCACCGGCTCTGGCCGCGGGTTCTGCTCCGGACTCGACCTGGTGGACAACAGCCCGGGCGCGCGCGAAAACCGGCAGCCGCCGCAGCGCCAGCTGTTCGACCTGCGCATGTCGCCGCCGACGGTCCTCTGGAACATGGATAAGCCGGTGATCTGCGCGCTCAACGGCGCGGCCGCCGGCTACGGCATGGACCTCGCGATGCTCTGCGACATCCGCATCTCCGGCCCGAACGGCAAGATGGCGGCGGTTACCGCGCGCCGGAACCTTCTGCCGGAGAGCGGCGGCTCCTGGCTCCTGCCGCGGCTGGTCGGCTGGGCGAAGGCTTCGGAGATGTTCTTCCGCGGCCTGACCCTGAACGCGGAACAGTGCAAAGAGATCGGCCTTGTGAATGAGGTCGTCCCACAGGAGGAGCTCATGCCGACGGCCCGCGCCTGGGCCCGGGAGATTGCTCTCAATGCCCCCGCTGCCGTGCAGGCAACGAAGCGCATGATGCGACAGGGCCTCGAAGAGACCTACGAGAACACCGTCGACCACCTGATGGTGCATCTGAACGTGCTCTTCGGGATGGAGGACTTCAAGGAGGGCGTGAACGCGTTCCTCGAAAAGCGCCCGCCTGAATTCACCGGCCGCTAGCCCGTGAGTTCGCTCATCCCCGAGGAAACCCGTGCGATGATCGGCGAGCGCTTGAGCGAGCCGGTCACCGCCACCATTACGGCCGCCGCGGCGCAGCGATTCGCGCTCGCCGCGGACGACCTGAACCCGCTCTACTTCGACGAAGAGGCGGCGAAGGCGGCCGGGTATCGGACTACCCTGGTGCCGCCCGTCTTCCTCGCGTGGTCGCTGAATCCGCCCCGGCCTGTTTCCGAAGTGCGCGTGGACGGCCTCTATCGCGGCGAAGGCAAGCGCGTCAGCCTGAACGTGAAGCGCGTGATGTTCGGTGGCGAAGAGTGGGAGTTCCTCGCGCCACTCTATGCCGGCGACACCTTCACGTCTGAGACACGGCTGCGTTCGCTCGAAGAGAAGACAGGCGGCTCGGGGCCTTTCGTGCTGCAGATGACTGAAACCACTTACACGAACCAGGACGGCATGGTGGTGGCGCGAGCGTTCGGCCGGAGCATAGCTCGATGAGTCAGCGCACTATCGAGGATGTTTCCGTTGGGGACGAAATGGACCCCATGGTGAAGAACGCGAGCCGCGCGCAGCTCTTCCTGTTCAGCGCGGCAACCAATAACCCTCACCGCATCCACTACGACCGCGAGTACGCGGCGGTCGAAGGCCACCCGGATGTGCTGGTGCATGGACCGTTGCAGGGCGCATGGCTTTCGCAATACGTCATCGACTGGGCAGGGCCGAAAGGGAAACTGCTGGGCATGTCGTGGCAGAACCGTGCTCGGGCGTTCCCGGAGCGCGACCTCACTTTCAAGGGCAAGGTCACCGCGGTCGACGGCGACGAAGTGTCGCTGGAGATCTGGGAAGAAGACGATACCGGTGCGGTGCTTATGCCATGCACCGCGAGGGTGAAACTGCCCAGACGCTCCTAGGCCTCAGCAAGAGTGCGCAGTACGTTCACTGCATCGGCCCGGGCCGTGGGGGCGAGCGACACCATGTGAATGTCGACGCCCGCCGCTCCCTGGCCGCGCAGGTGTTCGAGGCACGATTGGAGGTTGCCGGCGAAGCCAAACTCGGCTTCGAGGCCCACGGGGAGCGCTTCGAGTGCCGCTTCGCGTCCGCCGGCGTTCCACGCTTCGCGAATGGCATCGGCCTCGGCGCCGAGACCCTGGCGAACGAACTGGCGGTAGTAGAACTCTCCGTTGCGCGCGATGAAGAAGGCGAGCGTCGCCCGCTGGTTGGCGCGGATGGCCGCGAGTTCACTTTCATTCGCGACGACCGTGCTGCCCGGTGAGCGAACCGAAACGGCGTTCGCAGGTCGTCCCGCAGCGTCAGACCACTGCCGCAGCGTGGCGATTTCGCGTTGCAGTCTGCTATTCGGGATCCAGGTCGGCAGCCAGCCATCGGCAGTCGCGGCGGTTTCGCGGACGCTCGGCGGCGCCATGGTAGCGAAGTAGATCGGCGGCGCCGCTTGAACCGGACGGGCGCCGAGTTCGAGCGCCCGCTCGATCCGGAACAGTTCTCCCGAGTGACTGAACCGCTCCTTCTTCCAGTACTGCCTCAGCAGTGTCGCGGTCTCTGAAAGGCGTTGGCGGGGAGAGATGAACGGCTGTGCGTGGAACCGCTCAATGACGCCCTGAGCGCTCGCCCCGAGCCCAACGATCACGCGTCCGCCGCTCAATTCGTCGATGGTCGCGAAGTGCTGGGCAAGCGCGCCAGGCGTGCGCGAGTAGACGTTCACGATCGACGTCCCGAGACGGACGCTTCGCGTCTCGCGAGCGAGGATCGCGAGGCCGCTGAAAGCATCGTGGCCGAAGCCTTCGTTGACCCAGAGGGAATGCACACCTGCCTCGTCGGCCGCGCGCGCCGTCGCGAGGAAGGCATCGAGGTGCAAGGGATCCCAGGCGACCTGGACGCCGATCTTCACGCTGTTGGAGATCCTTCGGCCCGGCGCATCCTGGTGACGCGCTTCAGGGGAAGCATCCTCCAGACAAGCACGTCGCCTTCGAGGTGGCGGGTCACGGCCACGAAGGCGTTGTTCGGGCGCAGCACGAGCGCGCCGTCTTCCCACGTTGCCGCCACTGAAATGGGTTGAAAGCTGCGGGCGGCGACATCGTTCACGCCGTGTTCGAGCGTGCCATCCGCGACCATGTCGTGAATGACCCCTCCGGCAGTGATGACGACGCGGTTGCCAGCCTGTTCGATTCGCTCGCGATGCGAACGGTCCCCGCTGGGGACGCCATCATTGGTCACTTCGAACGCGATCCAGAGCCCTCGGAAGTCCGGGATCCCCGGTGCGAGCGGTTCGTCGCAGGCGGCGAGGATAGGGGGCGGCATTTCGCCGCTCCAACCGTTGGGAGGTGTATGGGCAACGGGAATTTCGGCAGCGGTCGCCATTGCCTCAGAAACCAAGCCCGGGCTTGCCCTGCAGGGTTCGGGCGAGGCTGATTTGTCCGAGGTGGTTGTTGCCGTGCACCACGATGACCTGGTTGATGACATCGAGGCGGGCCATCTCGCCCTGGGGCTTAATAACCGTCGTCGTCGTCAGGTAGTCCTGGGACATCTTCTCCATGCGGGGCACGATCGCCGACGAGACGTCGCGGCAGTACTGCGCGAGGAGTTTCGCATCGGGGAAGCGAAGGGCGTGGGCGGTCGCCGGGTCCATACCGGTGCCCTGGTCGGCCTTCGGAAGTTCCCACGCTTCGTTGAGGCCCTGCTGCAGCCAGACTGGCTGTTCGCGTTCGAAGGCGAAGTGCACCAGGTTGTCCGCGGTCCGGGCGATGTGCCAGGCGTCGAAGCCAATGGAGTTGGCATCGGGGTGGCCCTGGAAGTGCAGTTCGTCCGGGCTCAGGTCTTCAATGGACTTCGCGGTTGTGCTGAGCAGGCGCTGGGTGTACTTCGCCAGGAATTCGCCAAGGTTCACTGATTCAGACATCGGGGCCTCCGAATTGAGTTTGGGTTATTGGGGGAGCGATTCGGCGAACCGATCGATCGTCGGGAGCAGCATCATCGTATAGGTGTCGTTCAGCGCGCTACGCCGGGTCGGCTGGCCTGCCTGGTGGATGGTGTTCGCCCGCAACTGCCGGTAGATGGCATGGCTGGGGAAGCGGTTGAGCCGCACCTGGTCCCACTTTCGGCCGTCACCCAGGACGGTGCCTTCGACGGAGAACATCGCTTCCGGGCGGACGCCCAGCGCGAGTCCTTGCGCTCCGGCGGTGGCGCCGTACTGGGCCATCGCATCCTGGCCGCCTTCCGCGAACTTGAGGACGTGCATCATCACAAACGGCCGATCGCCGGCTTCCGGGTCCGGCCAAGGTGCCGCCGGGAGCTCCGGGACGGGAATAGGCTGGCAGGACATAACGATTGTCTGTTCCATGCCCGCCTCTTTGTGGACATGCTTCGCCTGGAAATCGGGGCGCTGTTGCATTTCGAGGAACGCGCGCCGCGTCGGGTACTTCACGATGCCGATGCGGTCCCACTTCGGGCTCTCGCCGAGGATCTGCTCTTCGACATCCGCTACGAAGACAATTTCGGCGCCGAGGTCGCGCAGCACGTCGGTGGGGGCATAGAGGTTGTCGGCTTCGCGCCCGCTTCGGCTCGAAAGTTTGCCGTCGCCATAGTCCGCGACTTCGCGGTATTTCATCAGGTTGACCATGTAGACGGGGCCGTCGGCTTCGGGTGCAGTAGCAGCCATGCGGGCGAGATATTCGAAGTCGGGGGCGGCATAGCGCGGGGCGCGGGTTGGGATGGTCATGGGAAGTCCATCGAACGGGCGCGGATTCCGCTCGCGCCGGGTCGGCGAGCGCAGGGTAGACTGCCGCGACGCGAAAGTCACCGACCGTACAGTGAGGCCACACATGATTCCAGCCAATGAGACCTTTGACGGCACATGGCCGTTCGCACCGCACTTCTTCGAAGGCAGGGGATTCAAGCAGCATTACGTCGACGAGCCCGGCAGCGGCCCTGAGACCTTCCTGTGCCTGCATGGCGAACCCACGTGGGGCTATCTCTACCGGAACTTCATCCCGCGGCTGAAGAAGCATGGGCGCGTGGTGGTCCCGGACCACATGGGCTTCGGCAAGAGCGCGACTCCGCAGGACCGCGACTACTCGATCCGTGACCACGTCGATAACCTCGAAGGGCTCATCCTCAGTCTCGACCTGAAGGACATCACGCTCGTCGCACAGGACTGGGGTGGCCCGATCGGGACGGGATTCGCCCTTCGTCACCCCGACCGCATCAGGCGGCTCTGTTTCATGAACACCGGCGTCCCGGGGGTGCCGCCCGAAGGTGTGCCGCGCGTGCAGGACTACCCCTGGTACAAGTGGGTGCACTCAGGCGAAAGCGAAGCTGCGCTCGCGAACCTCGGCAGCACGGTGCTCTCGGTGATGAAGCGCATCGGCTTCGAGCGCACTGCCCACATCGATGAGACCTGGGTGCGCGCCTACGCTTCGCCATTTCCGACTTCGGCGGACTGCAAGGGCTCGGTGGCGTTCCCGCACAACATCGGCAAACCCGAAACGGCAGCCGTGATGATGGAACACATGGCGAACCTCCCGAAGCTCGCAGCGAAGCCGGCGATGTACGTCCACGGCGAAGCCGACCGCGCGATCCCGACGGAAATGTCGGTCGGCGCGTTCCGTTCAACGTGGCCGAAAGGCCCGGTGGTCACCCTCCCCGGGGTCGGTCACTTCATCCAGGAGGACGCCCCGGAAGCCGCGACGGCGCTCATCGAACAGTTCGTGCAGATGACGTAGGGAACGATCTTGTTGCGGCTCGACGCGACAATCCAGTGACGGATTTCCGTCAAAGCCTGTCTTTCGGGTGCACAAGGTTCGAAGATGCCAGACAGATGCTGCTCACCATTACGACAACACTTCGGCCGGCCACCGACCTTGGGTACCTTCTCCACAAGTCGCCCGGGCGCGTGCACGAAGTCGAATTACCTTTCGGGAAGGCGCGCGTTTTTTATACCGAAGCGACGCCGGATCGATGCACGGCCGCCCTGGCGGTGGATGTGGATCCCATCGGTTTAGTACGAAAGCCGAGCGACGCCAGCGAGTCCGGCCCGCTCGTGGCATACGTGAACGACCGACCGTACGTCGCCTCTTCCATGCTCGCGACGGCGCTGACCAAATGCTTCGGTACTGCCATGGGAGGGCGAAGCCGTGAACGCGCGGCCCTGGCTGAGGAGGCCATACCGCTCGAGGTCCGAATACCAGCCGTGCCGTGCCGCGGGGGAGCTTCGCTAGCGGCTGCCATGTTTGAGCCCCTGGGATACTACGTGACGACAGACGTCATCCCCCTGGACGAGGCGTTCCCAGCGTGGGGCGACAGCCGTTACGTGGCACTGACACTAAAAGGCACCGTTCGCCTCGCCGACATGCTCGGCCACCTCTATGTGTTGCTTCCCGTGCTTGATGATTCCAAGCACTACTGGGTCGGAACGGATGAGGTGGAGAAACTCGTTCGGAAAGGAAGCGGCTGGCTCGAATCGCACCCGATGCGGTCCACCATTCTTTCGCGGGCCTTGCGCCGGAGGAAGCGGTTTATCCAACTCGCGCTCGACAGGCTCACGGAAGTCGACGCACAAGGAGCCGATGACGCGCCGGATGAGTATTCGGCGGAGGATGAACTCGAACGTCCCATCAGCCTCAACGAACAACGCCTTGGTGCGGTATCGGCCGCGATCCGGGCGTGCGGGGCGAAATCTGTCCTCGATCTCGGCTGCGGTGAAGGGAATCTCATTTCCCAGCTGATCCAGGAGCCTGGCATCGACCGAATCCTGGGAATCGATGTGTCCTTTCGCTCGGTCGAGGCGGCGAAGAAGAAGTTCGAACGCCTGCCGGCGAGGCAACAGGCACGACTTGAGTTGGCTCAAGGCTCTCTGCTCTACCGGGATGAGCGCCTTCTTCACTGGGATGCCGCGGCGCTTGTGGAGGTCGTGGAGCACATCGAGCCGGATCGACTTCGGTGGCTCGAAGACTCGGTATTTGGGTACGCCAAACCGGCGACAATCGTCGTGACAACTCCAAACCGTGAGTACAATCGCCGATTCGCCATGACACCCGGGACGTTCCGACACCCGGATCACCGTTTTGAATGGGCGCGCGACGAGTTTGTGGCGTGGTGCCGAGCCACAGCCGCCGAACATGAGTACAACGTGCGGTTTGTTTCGATTGGCAACGACGACCCGGAGCTTGGACCTCCAACTCAAATGGCGGTGTTTGAGAAGTGGAACTAACAATTCCAGAACTCTCGCTTGTGTGCCTCGTTGGGATTTCAGGGTCGGGGAAGTCATCGTTTGCGTCCCGCCACTTCCGGCCCACGGAGATCCTCAGCTCCGATCGAATGCGGGGATTAGTCTCAGACGACGAGAACGACCAATCTGCGACCGGTGACGCCTTCGAAGCGCTCCACTTCCTCGCGGCCAAACGGCTTGGTCGTGGCTTGCTGACGGTGGTCGATGCGACGAACGTGCAGTCGGCCTCGCGAAAGCCCCTGCTGGAGCTGGCCCGAACGTTTCATGTGATGCCCGTCGCCATTGTTTTCGACATCGATGAACGCATTTGCGTTGATCGCAACCGGGTTCGCACCGACCGAAACTTCGGCGACCACGTCCTGCGCCGCCAACAGCGGGACCTGCGGAATTCGCTACGAAAGCTCGAACGGGAGGGCTTCAGGTATGTGTTCGTCCTGCGCTCTCCGGAGGAGGTAGAAGCGGTCACGATCGTCCGCCAGCCAATGTGGACGGACAAGAAAACGGAACACGGCCCGTTCGACATCATCGGCGACGTCCACGGATGTTTCGACGAACTGACCGCACTGCTCAACTTGCTCGGCTATCAGCTGTCGCCTACCGAATCGGGAGGCGGGCTCACAGCGAGCCATCCCGAGGGCCGAAAAGCGATCTTCCTGGGCGATCTGGTCGACCGCGGTCCCAGGACGCCGGATGTTTTGAAGCTCGTGATGAACATGGTTTCCGCCGGCAACGCGATCTGCGTCCCCGGAAATCACGAGGCGAAGCTATTGCGAAAGCTACGCGGCCGGGACGTGCAAATGACCCACGGGCTGCCGGAGACCCTCAAACAATTGGAACCGGAGACAGCAGAATTTCGCCGCGAGCTCGCAGCCTTCCTCGATGGTCTTATCGGCCACTATGTGCTTGATGAAGGGAAGCTTGTTGTCTGTCACGCTGGCCTTCCGGCGGAGATGCACGGGCGAGCGTCCGGAGCGGTCCGCAGTTTCGCACTTTATGGCGAAACGTTCGGGGAAACCGATGAGTATGGGCTACCCATTCGATACAACTGGGCAAGGGATTATCGAGGACGGGCGGCGGTCGTATACGGACACACTCCTGTCCCTGAACCGGAATGGGAAAACAACACGGTCTGCCTCGATACGGGCTGTGTGTTCGGCGGCAAACTGACCGCGCTTCGCTACCCCGAGCGCGATTTCGTGTCGGTCGAAGCGGCAAGGGTCTACTACGAACCCATCCGTCCATTCCCGACCAGTACGTCAGTTGCGGAAACTCCCAGGCCCGCAGAAAAGGATGACTGGCTGAGGCTAGAAGACGTCACCGGCCGCCGGGCCATTGAAAACCGGTTCGGGGGCCGCGTCACCGTCAGCGCTGAGCAGGCTGCGGCCGCACTCGAAGTGATGACGCGGCACGCCATGGATCCACGTTGGCTGATCTACCTTCCCCCGACGTTGTCGCCCGTTGAGACCTCGCACCGGGAGGGTCTCCTTGAGCACCCCGATGAAGCGTTTACCTACTACCGCAGCCAGGGAATCGACCGCGTTGTCTGCGAGGAGAAACACATGGGGTCGCGCATGCTCGCGATCATATGCCGCGAGCCGGAAGTCGCCGGGAAACGCTTCGGTATCGCCAGCGAGCCAGGTGGCGCGCTCTACACGCGGACAGGCCGCCGTTTTTTCAACTCGCTGGAGACCGAGTCCGCCGTCCTTGAACGGCTTCGAGCCGCGGCAAGTTCGGCGAAGCTCTGGGATGAATTGAACAGCGGGTGGGTGCTCCTCGATTGCGAGCTCCTCCCATGGTCCGCCAAGGCCGAGCCGCTTATCCGGGACCAGTACGCATCAGTCGCGGCGGCCGCGACAGAGACGCTTTCCGCCACCGCGGAAGCGATGCGAAGGGCTTCCGCCTCTTTTCCGGAACTCGAGGCCCCGTTGAAGTCGCTCGACGAGCGACTGGAGGCGGTAAGCAAATTTCGTGAGGCTTACCGACGCTACTCGTGGGCCGTTTCAGGCGTTCGGGATTTGAAGGTCGCTCCGTTTCACGTCCTTGCATCCGAAGGGAACGTCCATCACGAACGCGATCACGGTTGGCACATGAGCCTGCTCGACCGACTCATCGAGACCGATTCTCAGACATTCCGGCGGACACCCCGTCGCGTGGTCGACACCACTGATGAACGATCGATGGCGGATGCGATGGGGTGGTGGGAGCAAATCACGGCGAGCGGGGCTGAGGGCATGGTCGTGAAACCGTGGCAATTTCTCGTTCGTGGGAAGCGCGGACTGGTTCAGCCGGCCCTGAAGGTCCGGGGCGCGGAATATCTCCGGATCATTTACGGACCGGAGTACACGATTTCTGCGAACCTGGAGCGACTGCGTTCGAGGAACGTCGGAAGGAAGCGCGCCCTCGCACAGCGCGAATTCGTCCTGGGTATCGAGGGACTGATTCGCTTCGTAGAGCGGGAACCCCTCCACCGGGTTCACGAGTGCGCCTTTGGAGTGCTTGCCCTGGAGAGCGAGCCGATGGATCCCCGGCTTTAAGCCCCACGAAACCGCGATCGCCGCAGCCTTGAGTTAAAGATACCGACGGTATTACTATACCGCCGGTATGAATACGAGACTCTCCCGCGCCGAAGCAAGTGCGGCTTCTCGTGCCGCCGTGCTCGCCTCGGCGCGGCGGCAGTTCGAAATCCACGGCTTCCACGGCGCCACCCTGGAAGCCATCGCCGAGGATGCCGGCTTCTCCAAGGGCGTGGTGTATTCGCGCTTCGAAAGCAAGGACGACCTCTTCCTGGGCGTGTTGGAGGAGAACATCGAACGCCGGGCCCGGCGCACCTCGGAGCTGTTTGACGAACTTGCAGGACCGAGAGACCTTCGCCGGCTGGCGGAAATCAACATCCGCGAGAGCGTTGGTTCGATGGCCTGGCAGGTGGCGCTGCTGGAGTTCCGTGCACACGCGTGGCGTTCGCCAGAACTCAACCAGCGGTACCGCGAACTCCACTCTCGAACGGTCGAAAGCATCAGCGGATTTATCGAGCAGTTGTACCGGCGAGCCGGACAAGAACCTCCGCGGTTGGCGGGCCGGATGGCGATCATTGGTCTCGCGAGCGCTACCGGCGCCGTAACGGAGATCATGGCCGATTCAGAACTGGATGCGGCGCTCTTTTTCGAAACGTTCCCCGCCGCCCTGGAAGCAGCTGCCCAAACACCCTGAGGTGAAGTGATCATGTCCATCGAATCGATCCCTGTCTCGCCGCTGGACATCGGACGGAGGCGTTTCGTTGAGGTGATTCCCGAGCATTTCGAACGCATGTGCTGGTCCCGAGACACGCTTGAACGCTTTCGAACGGAACGGCTGCGGCATCTGCTGAGCGTTGCCAAAGAGAGTTCCCCGTTTCACTCGAAACGGCTATCAGGCCGTGATGCCGGCCGTTTCGAACCATCTGACCTGCCTTCGCTGCCGGTGATGACCAAATCCGAGATGATGGCCAACTTCGACGATGTTGTTACGGATCGGCGGATTACCCGGGTCGTACTGGAAGCTCATCTCCGGGAGGTCCAGTCTGAGCCGGCGTTGCTTTTCGACCAGTACTTCGTGCTTACGTCCGGCGGCAGCTCGGGTGTGCGGGGCATGTTCGCCTGGGAACGCGATGCCGGCGTCGAATTCTTCGCAACCGTCCTTCGCACCGGGATGCAACAGGTCGCGAACATGATGGGGTGGCCACCGCCGCGGCCGCTGCCCATTATGCTCGCGGCCGCCGCCACCGGCATGCACGCGACACGTGCCTTCATCACGCTGGCTCGAGGTGTTGCATCGCCGACCATCGCGCCGGCGACGTTGCCAATCGAAGAACTGGTACACCTTGCCGAAGACGCGCAGCCGATGCTTATTGCCGGTTACACCTCGACGATCGCGCGGCTCGCGGATGAGCGGGCAGCGGGAAGGCTTTCCGCGTCGCCTCGAATGGTTGTGGTTACCAGCGAACAACTGACGCCGGACCTCTCCGCGCGGATTGCCCGAGGCTTCGGCATGCCACCCGCGAACAACTTCGCTTCCACCGAGGGCCTCGTCGGCTCGGCGCCTCCCGGCAGCGATGTGTTCGACTTCGCGAGTGACACATCCATCGTTGAGTTTGTTGACGCGAACGATCGTCCGGTCGCTCCGGGGGTGCCCGCGGATCACATTCTGCTGACCAACCTCTCGAACCATGTCCAGCCGTTGATTCGCTACCGCCTGGACGACCGAATGATCGAGGTTGAATCGAACGCGGCTCACGGACACCAACGAGCCCGCCTGGAAGGTCGTAACGATGCCTACCTGGATTTCCGGGGTACCCAGGTCCACCCTTTCGCGCTGCGTTCGACGTTCCTTCGACACGCCGACGTCATCGAATACCAGGTCCGCTACTCCGACACCCGCCTCACGGCGGACATTGTCATCGGCGGAGCAGTCGATTCAGCTGCGCTGGCGGAAGGCCTTCGCTCCGCGCTGGCGGCCGCAGGCGGGCCCGACATCCGGGTCGATGTGCGCGTTGTCGACCATGTGGTCCGCGACCCAAACACGGGCAAGGCGCGGCGATTCATCAAGGAAGCGTAGGCGCTCACTCTTGGATGGGTGATGGGTCGGCGCCCTGAGTCATCTCCGGGTTCGCCTACGGCTCCACCACAAAGTGACCGCTGTCGCTCCGTCCGAAGGTTTCAGGGAAGTAGCTCTCCTCGGCGTGGACCGGGGCGACGAAGAAATCGCCCGGAGTTGTGGCTCGTGCGTAGTACCTGTACTCGTACACCCCCTTCGGCAGGTCGGTGGCAATCAGGACGGTGCGATCGTCGCGCGTCTCGGTGAACTGCCATGGGCTCCAGTACCAGCGGAACCATGGAGCCATGTATCCCCCCTGTTTCTCTTCGGCCGCCTTTCGGCGTTCGGCCTCGAGCGTGGCTTTCAGCGCCGGATCGACCGTATCGAGCCTCGTATCCACCGGTTCGAGCCCTGCCGGAAGCATGTCCTCAACTGTGACGTAGTGCCTATCCGCGGGGACCAGAACGGTGACCGTGACGCGGACCGTGTCACCCAGCTTCACGTGGTCGACTTCGGTGTCCGGGTCATCCAGGAGCGAATACCGGTGGCTCACCGCGAATCCCCTGTTCAGCGCTTCGACTTCGCTTGCCGGGGTGAAATAGCGGAGGTTCAGGGTGTAGTACAGGCGGCCGGGCAGGTCGAAGTCCCGCAAGAACGCGATGATACTGGCCTTCCCTGTCTCGAATTTCGTCAACGGGATGGATGTCGAGGCGTTCTTCAGCGGTTCTCCAGGCTTCACCAGTCCCGAAAGGATCCTGGCGTTGTCCAGCGTTACTTCGTAACTGAAGTTGCCAGAGAGCTCCCCGGTCTGGGCCGCGTAGGTGGTCAGGCTGGCGATGCTGAGCGATCGTTCGACCGGTGTCGTCCACCCCTGCGCGCCCCGAGCAACGACCAGCCATCGCACCGACTGGGCGATAAGGGGGTGTTCGGGTTGCACCCGCGCGAGGGCAAGGCCGACGAGCGCGGTCGTCGCAGTGTTCGTCATGAACGAACCGCGGATCGGCGTGTCTTCCCAGTGATTTCCGTTCGCGCTGGGGATGGAAGCCGCCGAGATGTCGTTCAGCAGCTGGCGGACCTGGTTGTCGCCGGATTCGGCTCCGGAGTCGGCGAGGGCCAGCACCAGGTACGCCCGGCCCCAGTTTGTGAGTTGCGAGCGATATTGTTCGAACAGCGCGCGCGCGGGCGTGATGGTGCCGGCGGTGGTTCCCGAAGCGGCTGCCATTGCCGCCAGCATGAGCGCTTTCTGGTTCGGATCGACCGGGGTCAACACATCTGAGGTGCGGTTGATGAAACCCGAAAGGTAGTTATTCGCCCGTGTGAGCCCCGAGGTGTCGAACGCCCGATCGTCGCGCCTGGCTTCACCGAAGGCGAAGAGCACAAACGCCGTGACGTACGGATCCGATTCGCACCGTGGGTCGCTGCACCACGCCCAGCCCCCATCGGGCCGCTGGGCAGAGACGAGCCCGGCGAGGTCCGTCTCGATGCGGCCCTTGCGAGAATCCTCGCTGCCGGCGGACTGTTCCGCCCGAGCGACACCGACGGTGGCGATCAGCCGGCTGGCGCGATCAATCGTCGATTCGTACGGACGCGGATCGAAGGCCCCGAGTTCGTCCGCCATCGACCCGGCGAGCGCCGACTGGAGGGAGACATCGAGCCGCCCGTTTTCGAGGATTGCGAAAGGCGGCAGATACAGCGCTTCGAGCTCAGCCTCGTCCGTGACGATCCCTCCGGTGGCGGTCGTCTCTGGAGTGACGTCGAGATAGATCGGCAGTTGATTGCTCACCGCGTCTTTGAGGCCGCCACCCGAGGCGGTGAACGTCACTTTCGCCGTCCCGTCTGCCGAGACGCGCGCGGGCCAGGTGACAGTCGCGGACTCCCCGGCGGCGACGGTGACGTGCTTCGGCGCATCGTCCACGAGTTCGATGCCTTCCGTTGCCGCCGTGACGGTCAGGTCCACCGAGCTGGTTGTCGCGTTCCGCACGAGTGTCCGCAGTTCGACTGAATCGCCCACGCGGAGGAAGCGCGGGAGCGCCGGCCGCAGCAGCAAGGGCTGGGTGGAGACGAGTTCGTTCTGTCCCTCACCCACCATGGTGTCGCCACTGACCGCGCGGACTTGCATCCGCCAGGTCGTGAGGTTGTCGGGCATCTTCACTTCGACAGAGGCGGTGCCATCATCATTCGTCACGACCTGGGCGTTCCAGTACGCGGAGTTCCGGAAATCCTGGCGGAGCCGGTCATCTTCAAGGCCGCCGCCGCCTTTGCCGCGGCCCGGCGGTTCGGCAATGACGTCGTTCGAGCGATCGACCGAAATTGCCATTGACGAGGCAGTGAACACCCCAAGTCCGCGTTCGAACCAGAACGCAAGCAACCCATCGGGGCCGCGCTCCTCTTCGAGTGCCAACAGTGCCTTGTCGACCACGGAAACCGAGACTTCGGCCTTCACGCCGCGTCCTTGCGAATCGGTCACGTTGATGTCGTATTTCACGGTTTCGCCTGGTTGCGCCTGGTCCCGATCGGGCCGGATCGAAACGTCGAGGTGGCGCGTTTCCGTCGAAACGCTCAGGGCGACGTAGCCGACTTTGTACCGGGGGACCGGGTCCTCCGCGGTTGGCGGCCGGTAGAGCACGGTCGAAACGTAGATGTTGGGCACCGAGCCGTCGGTGATCGGAATCGAAAGCTGCTCGCTGTTGGTCGGGAACGCGCGCAGGTCGCGCGAGATGATCTTCCCGCGTTCCACGGTCACGAGGCCGGTTGCACCTTCGAACGGGGCCGGGACGAGAAGGTTCGCTGTATCGCCAACCTGGTACGAATCCTTGTCGGCGACGAGCGTGACGATGTCGTCATTGGTGACGCGCCAGCTCGCGTATTCCTTGCCGGCAACCCAGAGGTAGGTCGCTGACCGGGCGGTTCGTCCGCGGTCGTCCGCAACTTCGGCCACCACGCGGAGGGTGCCAGGATTGGACGGGGTGTAGCTGACGGTGGCCGTTCCATCGCTGTCAGATGTGGTGGAAAGTGTGTCGATCAGCGTATCGACGGGCTCGCTCTGGTAGCGGCGAGCGCCGTCCGCGGTTTGCTGCTTTGTGGTCACCCACTTGCGCTGGTAGATGCGCACCGTGATGGGCTGGCCGGCGACGAGTTCGCCCTCGCTATCGACCGCAACCAGGTCGATGTCGGCGGGCTGCCCGGCAGTGGCGACGTATTCGGCGGGCCGCACGCCAGCGATCACTGCGGCGTGCAACACCGTAACAGAGGTGCTGGACGCCACCGCCTGTGCGTTGGTATCGGTAACCGTGGCCGAAATGGTGAACTGCTGTGAGCCCTCCGAAGCCTGAAGCGCCGCGGGCACCGCAATGTGTGCCACGCCATCCGCGCCAGTCACTGCAGTCCCGGAGGCGCGGATGGGGTCCTCTGAAATGGCTGTGCGCCAGTAGTCGTAGTCGCTGAACGAGAAATGTTCGAAGCCTTCGATACGCGGGAAGTACGGTGTCGCCATTACCGACCAGGCGACGGGTGCTCCTGCCACGGCTCCGCCGAAGTAGAAGTTCGCCGCAACGGCCACGTCGATGTCGTCTCCATCGATATACGAGTCCTTGCCCGTCGCGACCTCGACCTGGAACTCGGGCTTGCGGAATTCGGCGACCAGGAAGCTGTTCCCGACGATCGGCATGTAGCGGCCGTTTTCATCGCCCTGCTGCTGAATGCTGATCGAGTAATCGCCGACTGGCGCATCGTCCGGGAGCACGAAGCTCGCGGCGAAGGTCCCGAAGTCGCTCGTGTGAATCGCCTCGCGCTTCACCTCCTGCCCGCGCGAGTTGAGGATGACGAAGTCGAGCGGCGGGTCGAGTGGCGGAAGCGCGTAGTTCGCGTCGTCATCGGCCCGCACGATGCCCTTGTAGCCGACGGTCTCTCCGGGGCGATAGATCGGCCTATCGGTGTATATCTGCGCGACCCACTGACGAGCGAAGTAATCCGTCGGCAGGTTGAACTGGTAGGGGGCGGCGCCCTGCTGCCAGTTCGTCGATCCCACGCCGAAGCGGCCGGAGTCGCGAACGGTGAGGGTGTAACTGCGGTCAGAGCCCTGCTTGCCGAGGAGAGGCTCCGGGACGGAGAAGATCGCGACGCCGTCGGCATCCGTCGCGATGCTCGAAGGGGCGATCCCTTCGCCACCAGCGACGACCGTCGCGTTTGCGACTGGCTTCCCGGTATCGTGGTCCACCACCCACGCGAGCAGCTGGTCGTTCGAGAGCTTGGTGATGATCTCGGTATCGACTACGGCGAACGCCAACCAGGACGCGAAGTCGCCGCCGGTCGTTACGTAGTAGTACCCCTTCGGGAGCGGACCGCCGCCTGAGAGCGATGTCGAACCCAGGAAGATCTCGTTCAGTTCGGCATCCACGGGGACCGACCATGCGCGGATCGCCGCCTGCGAGGGAGCCCAGTTCTGCGTCTTTCCCCGGCCCGGAGAGAACACGGTCTGCGCTTCCGAATCGGTCAGGGGGTAGAGGGTGAAGTTGACCGACGAACTGTTCGTCGAGTGGAAATACAGCTTCGGCTCGGCGGATGCCGAATACGTGCCCTGCGAACCGTACCCCGGGAGTGCCAGCGTTACCGACGACGGCAATTGTCCCGTGGTGAAGGAGAACGAGTAACCGCCCATCACCTGTCCGTAGCGGTCTTGCGCTCCCGGAGCGAGCGTGACTGTGTACGACGTGGACGGCTTGAGGGCGACCCCCACGTACAGCTGAAGGTTGTACAGGTTGGTGGTGACGTCCTCGGGGTCGATGCCGCTCACCGAGACTTTTCCTTCGAGCGACTCTTCATCCATCGGGTTGGAGAAATTGAAGAAGACGCCGTAGCGGTCGGCTGCGGCCTGGCCATTTGCAGGCTGCGTGGAGTTCACGACCGGGAGGCCAACAGTCTTGAAGGTGGCGGTGCGTTCATCGGCGGTCTGGCCGCCATTCGCCCCGGCGAGGCCTGCCGCGACCACGGTTCGGTAGCTCGTCAGGTAGTCGAGGCGGGCGCCGGGAGTGAAGGTCGCGACCACGTGGGCGTCGTCCCAGGCAATGCTCCCGGGCACCTTCGATCCGTCCGGGGCGACGAGGGAAATGCCGCCCGCCGCGGATTCGGCCATCGGTTGATTGAAGGTCACCTTCACTGATTGCGTTGGGCTTGCGAACTCGGTGTTGTTATCCGGCGCCAGGCTGGCGACCGCCGGACTGACCGTGGTGAAGCTCCATGCGTAGTCGTCTCGGAGGACTCCATCCGCCGCGGACGTCAGTCCTTTCGGCACGGTCACGTGATAGGTGGTGTACGGGGAGAGCGCCTTCGGCACGAACCGGTAGATGGACGTGTTCAGCCACTCACCCGTGCCTTCGAGCGGCGGATCGAAGGTGAGCACCGGTGTGTTGTCCTGCGCCGAGAGCATGGTGAGCGGCGCCACAGACCGGCTGAACTGGACGAGGATCGGCGCCTCCAGCGGCACCTCCGTATCGTTGTCCCCCGGGATCGCCTGTTGCACCGTGAGAAGGCCAGTCACCGTGAAACTGCGCCGGACTTCCTCATCGAGGCCGGTCTCCGGGCGGGATGGCACAATCACCGTGTACTCACCGCCCCTGAGGAGCCCCGGGAAGTCGGGCTGGAAGATGATTGTGCGGTCGCTGAGCCAGGCGTAGCTGCCCGAGACTTCGGGGTCGAGGTGGAGCAAGCGCTCGCCGGTCTTCTCCGCCGGGGCGCTCGCGAAGGTCACCCGGATCGGCGCCAGTCGAGGCACGTCCTCGCCCGAAGGGCTAATGGCGAATCCGGGCGGCTCAACGAACGCCGGGCCTTCGCCGTCCCGGTTCGCGAACCAGAGCAGGCCACCGAGAAGCACGAGAGCCGTCAGTACGCCGGCGGCCCCTGCGGCTCGCTTCAGCGGCGTGTCGAAGTGTTCCCGGAGCCAGCGTTGCTGCCGTTGCCATGGAGTGAGAGGGAGTTCGCTCATTTCGGTTTTACCTCGAATGTGCTGGTCGCGATGTCAGTCGTGCCGTCCTCGTAGCGTGCCGTTGCCTTCACCTCGTAGTGCCCCGCATGGAGTGGGTACACCAGGCTCACGTCGCCACCGGCGACCGTGCCTGCGGTTTCTCCGTTCACCAAGAAGGTGATTGCTCGAGCGCCAGGCCCGGCGCTCGCTCGCAGCAGCACTTCCTGCGAGGCAAGTTCCGGCGCGAGAAAGAGGGTGCTGCCGTTCCCGGGAGACACAATCCGCAGCGCCCCCGGGGTGGATTGCCCGTAGTCGCTCACCAGCCGGAGCCCTGCGTCGTGGGCCCATGCCAGGGCAGCAGGCGGCGGCGCGACCGCGACTTCTCCATCCGCTTCGCGGACGTAATAGTTCTCGGATTCGCTCGGGACGGTGCCCGCCACGAACAACTCCCGCACCGGGTTGGGACAATCCGTCCCGGGCAAAAGGCCCGTCGGCGAACAGACCGTGGCCTCGACCAGTCCTTCGGGCCGCTGGACCCAGGCCGGGTCGCGGGTCATGGCCGTCGCAAGCATGACATCGCGCCAGATCGGCCCTGCGCCATCGACGCCAGAGACGTTTTGCATCGCGGAACTGTCCGCATTGCCCACCCACACCCCAACGGCGAAGTTGGCCGTGTATCCCATCGTCCAGTTATCGCGGAAGCCCGTTGTCGTGCCCGTCTTCGCGGCTGCCTGGAATGGCAGATCGAACGGCGTCACCTGTCCGAAGCCGGGGACGCGGGCATCGTGGTCTGACAGGATGTCGGACAGCAGGTAAGCGTCCTGCGCGGAAATCACTCGCTGCGGCGTGACTGCCGGCCGCTGATAGAGCACGTTGCCGGCCGTATCACGTACCCGCGTGACGGCGAACGGCCTGCTGAGCTCGCCTCCGGAGGCAAGCGCCCCGTACGCGCCGGTGAGGTCGATCAGCCGGACCTCGCCGCCCCCGAGCGTCAGCGAAAGCCCATACCGTTCCGCGTCGGTCAGAGTCGAAAGGCCAAAGGAATTGGCCGTGCGCAGGAACCGGTCGATTCCCACGGCTTCAAGCGTGGCGACGGCCGGGATATTCAGCGAAGAGCCAAGGGCGGTGCGCAATGGGACCAGGCCGCGATAGCGACGGTCGAAGTCGAGCGGTTCGAACGTCTCGGGGCCATCGACGAAGGTAGTTGGCACGTCGAGAAGCGGGGTCGCTGCCGTATAGCCGAGTTCGAACGCAGCCCCGTAGAGGAATGGCTTCAGCGCCGATCCCGGCTGCCTCGGCGCCAGGGCCAGGTTGATATCGCCCGAGGTGCTGCCAACCATGGTCAGGATTGCGCCCGACGCCGGGTCGAGAACCACAATCGCGGCGTTTGTGACGTTTCTATCGCTGAGCGATTCGAGTTGCTGCCGGGCAAGCCGCTCCGACTCGACCTGGAGGCCCGCATCGAGAGTGGTTTCGATAACCAGGCCCTTGCGGCCGGCGAGGTCCGGACGGATGCGGGCCAGTTCGTCCAGGGCATAAGTGACGAATTGCGCAGCGATCGGGGGCTCAATCGCGGGCAGAGGGTTCAACGGTTCCGAGTGGGCGGCGGCGGCCGCGGCGGCCGAGACTTTGCCATCCTCGACCATCCGAGCCAACACATAGTCACGGCGGGCCATGGCTTCGGGTGTGGTTGCTTCCTGGTAGGCAGAAGGAAGTTGCGGCAGTCCGGCCAGGAACGATGCCCGGGCGAGGTCCAGGTTGGCCGCGCTCACACCGAAGTACACGCGCGCCGCCGCTTCAACGCCATAGGCGCCACGGCCGTAGTAAACCTCGTTGAGGTAGAGCTCGAGGATCTCGTCCTTCGATCGATGCGCCTCAAGCTGCATGGCGATGAGTGATTCGCGGGCCTTCCGCACGGGGAGCGGCCCACCGCCCCCTTTCAGGTAGAGGCGGCGTGCCAGTTGCTGCGTGATTGTGGAGGCGCCGGAATGTTCCTTGCCCAGAGACAGGGCCACGCGCGCCATCGCAATCGGGTCAACGCCGAAGTGGTGTTCGAAACGCTGGTCCTCGGCCGCGATCGTCGCATCGCGCATCACTGGCGCCACTTCGGCCAGCGAAACCGGAATGCGGAAGCCTTCCGATCCGTCGCGTTGGAGGACGACCCCTTGAGAGTCCAGGACGACCGTCCCGGGGACGGTAAGCTTCGACTCAGGGCTGTCGAAAGGTGCGAAGCACGAATACGCACACAGGCTCCCAACCACCGTGGTGAGAATTCCAAGGATGGCGGTAAGCCTGCGGTGGCGAAGGATGATGCGCTTCATGAGCCCGGTTCCGGTTATCTTGACGCCGCGGCGGACGCATTAGTTCCCACCGCCGCCGAAATCGCCCACTCCCTCCGGGACAATCTACTCAGCATGGCAAGACGGCTCACGGCCCGAATGGGGACCGATCCATGGGCCAGGAGGGCTCGATTGGGTGAATTGCCTGCGCCGGGCGCCGCGGACCGCGGCTAGTTCGCGAGGGAATCGAGGATTGCCGCGCTGGCAGCAAAGTACTCTTCGCCGGGAACCGGGACGGGCAGGATAAAGGCGGTGTCCATGCCGGCCTCGGCGTACAAGTCGAGCTGATGTTTGATTGTTGCGGCGGTCCCCACCAGTGCTCGTTCCTGGATAAACGCGGCCGGGATTTCGGCCAAGGCACGCTCACGCTCCCCGTCCACCCACAACCGTTGGGTCGATTCGCAAAGGTTCGCCCAGCCGTCCGCGCTGAAGAACTTCTGATAGACAGGCGACATAAGATACGTCAGCATCTCCTGCTGGT
This sequence comes from Dehalococcoidia bacterium, assembly GCA_050247055.1. GTDB lineage: Bacteria > Chloroflexota > Dehalococcoidia > Tepidiformales > Tepidiformaceae > Amarobacter. The sequence continues at coordinate 453,458 of JBFWUX010000002.1, read as the reverse complement.
AGCGCGGAAGTACCACTGCTATGTCATTGGTCACGGTCGCGCGGAAGAACACGGCGATTTCGAATGGCTCCGCGAGGTTCCGGGCTGTCCGGAAGGTGCGAATCAGATCGACGGCGCGCTTCACCTGCCTGGTGCTCACGAAGTTCAGGATGACCCCATCCGCGATTTCCGCGGCGAGGCGGAGCATCCCATCGTTGAGCGCCGCCAGGTAAATCGGCACCGCATACTGGCCGCGCCGGGCGAGACTCGCCCGTTTCATTGGAAACGGTCCTTCCGCGGAGACCCGCTCGCCGGCGAGGAGCCGCCGGAGGAGGCTCACATACTCTCTGGTGCCAGCCAGGGGCTTGCCCCAGTCACGACCGTGCCAATCGTGGACGATGACGCTCGTGCTCGTCCCGAGCCCAAGGACAAAGCGGCCACCGGAGAGCTCGGAAAGCGCCTGTGCGGTCATCGCCATCAGCAAAGGGTCACGCGTTTGGGTTGGGATGATTGCCGTACCCACGCGCATGCTTCGAGTAGCGGTCGCGGCACTCGCTGCCTGCGTGATGGCGTCTGCTCCGTTGACCTCAGACATCCAAACGCCTGTGAGGCCGCGGCCTTCTGCGTGCGCAATCAACTCCGCCTGGCGAGGGAGGTCGCGTCCGGAAACTGCCAGTTCAAGCCGGTATGTCGTCATGTTTGTGGCCGTCGCTTTCGCTCTCCTGCGCGGGTTGTAGGCCCGCTGGTTCGAACCGCGCCCATCCTACGCTGAGGACGCGTTCGCCACGACTCTCCGGCTAGCAGGTCAATCTTCGATTTGGGCCAGACCCTGGCGCTCCAGTTCCGCCAGGCCGTCTCGCATCGCCTGAAGAACTTCGGGCGGATGACCTTCCCAATCCTTGAGTTCATCGATGATGCGCAGTGGCTCGCGGCTTCGGTACGAGCGGGTGGGGTTGCCCGGGAAGCGCTTGTTCGTCAGGTTCGGGTCGTCTTCGAACGGCCCGGTAGGCTCGACGATGTAGATTCGGCCCGGACCGTCACCCTTCGACAATTCCGCGCCCCAGGTGGCCGCATCGAGCGTGGCGCTGAAGTAAATGTTCCGCGAGATTCTGCCGTCTTCGAAGTTCGACCCGTAACCGGGAACGAGCAGGTCGCCACTTTTCAGATTGCCCTTCGTGCCGTGGTAGAAGGGACCATCGACCGCCCCGCAGTTCTCGAAGGTGACCGGGACGTAGCTTTCCGCACTGTTCAAGAGTGAACTCCTGTTTGGCTGGATGCCCTGGGCGGGGTCATCTGCCGACCGTCCGGCGCCCGGGGAAATTTGGCTCTCAGAACAGGGTACGCCAGGTGCGCAGGTTGGCCTCTTCGGGGCCGGGCTACAGGGCGACGGGCGAACGCTTGGGGGGCCGGGCCGGGAACGTTCGGCTGGTGGCCCCTGGTACGTCACCGGGTTCGCCGACGGTTGTCCCGGAATTCTCGATGCGGAGGACTTTGCCGACGGCCTCGAGGCCTTCGGTGCGGTGGGTGATGATGAGTGTCGTCCGGCCGGCGGCCGCCGCGATCTGGTCGCGCATGAGTTGCTCGGCGGTGGCGGGGTCAACGCTAGCCGTGGGCTCATCCAGGATCAGTATGGCCGGGTCGGCAAGGAGAGCCTGGGCAAGCGCCAGCCGCCGGGCCTCTCCCCCGGAGATTGCTCGCCCGCCGGCGCCGACCCTGGTATCGAGCCCTTCGGGAAGTCCCGAGAGCCAACCTTCAAGTCGTACTGAGCGGATTGCCGTCCAGAGGTCCTCATCCGAGGCCCCCGGACGAGCGATGCGGAGGTTGTCCCGGATGGTTGCGTCGAAGAGGTAGGCATCCTGTGCTGCCCACCCGACCAGGCGGCGAAGATCGGATCCTCGCAAGGATGTTGTGGGTACGCCGCCGATGCGGATGGAGCCTTGTTCCGGCCGAAGGAAGCCCATGATTGTGGCTGCCAGCGTGCTCTTTCCGGCGCCGCTCCGTCCGAGGATGACCGCGACCTCTCCGGGAGCAATCTCAAGATCCAGGCCCCGGAGCACCGGCGACGCCTGGCCTGGCCAGCGAACGGCCAGGCCCTCGATGGACAACCCGACCGGTCCCGAAGGCGCCGCTGCCGGTCGTACGGGGTCGGCGTGCGGATCCCCTGCTTCCAGCACTTCGGAGACCCGGGCAAGGGAAGCCGAGAGAAGCGTCTTTCGGCGGGCCGCGCCGGGGAGTTGCCCCACGAGGTCGGGAAGCATCCAGCCGAGGAGAACGAGGGGGGCGACGAGGAGGGGATCGAGCGAGCCTGCGCGCGCGGCGGCGGCGGCGACCACGAGGATTGCCGCCGCCGTGACGGCTCCAAGGCCCGACTCGATTGACTCGGCGAGCCCCGAGAGGACGTCTTCGCGCCGGGCAAGGTCAGAGATGCGGCGGTCGCGTTTTGCCACGCCATTGAGCCGTGCCATGCCGCCGCCGTAGGCGGAGAGTTCGTCTGCGCATTCGGCCAGGTCAACAACGTCGGCGGCCATCTGCACGCGTTCAACGGTTGCGGCCGCGCCCGCATCACGCCGAACGCGCGTTGCGAGCCAGGGCGCGACGATCGCGCCGAAGGCTATCGCAGCGCCCAGGATCGCTGCGGCTTGAGGAAGCACTGCCCAGGCCACAACAACAATGCAGACGCTTGCAACTGCCGCGGTGAGCGGGGGAAGAAGCGCACGCAGCCAAAGATCCTGGACTGCCTCGAGGTCGCCCATCAGGCGAGACAACCCTTCGCCATGCCTCTCATCGGCGAAGCCACCGGGGGTGAGGTCCGCGAGCCGGCGGAAAACCTGCACTCGCAGGGAGGTCATCATGCGAAGCACTGCATCATGCGAGGCGAGCCGCTCCAGGTAGCGCGCGCTCGATTTGCCGAGCGCAAGTGCCCGAATTGTTACTACGAGGACGGAGAGGGAGAGCACCGGCGGGTGTTGAGAAGCGCGCGCGAGCAACCATGAGGCGGACGTAACCAACGCCACCCCGGCAACAGTCGCGATCGCGCCGAGCACAACGGCGGCGGTGAGCCGATGCCAACTGCCACGGCTCAGCCCAAGTGCTCGCAGGCCGGCCCTCGGGAGCCCGGTACTAGGTTGCGCCGGCGCCGCCGTCGAAAATGTCGTGTTCGGCAACGCCACTGTCGAGCGCGGCGGTGCGGGTGAGGGACTGTTCGAAAGCGGAGTTGCCGGTACTTCGGGGCCGATGGTTACCACCCGATCGGCGAGAGCAACGAGGGCGGGCCGATGCGCCACGAGAATCACCGTGGCCCCGCGAGCGGCCGCCCGTTGCACGGCACCAACCACCAATTGTTCTGTTTCCTCATCCAGGTTGGACGAAGGCTCGTCGAGGAGCAGCAACCCGCCGCCAGCCTCTTCGATCCGAAGCATGGCGCGCGCAAGCGCCACTCTCTGCTTCTGTCCCGCGGAAAGCGATCGGGCACGATGGTCCAGGAACTCGACGATGCCGAACTCATCCGCCGCCTGCCGAATGGCGCTTTCGGACGCGCCGGGCGAGCCGAGAATGATGTTGTCCCTCGCCGAGGCATCTACCAGGACCGGCCGCTGCGGGACCCATGCGATCCGCGAAGCCCAGGCTTCAGGGTCGATGCGACCCAATTCCACGCCATCGACTGTGACGGTCCCGGCGGAGGGCACAATCTTGCCGCGAATCACGTCCAGGAGCGTGCTCTTGCCGGCGCCGTTTGGTCCGGTGAGGGCCAGGATCTGGCCGGGGAGCGCTTCGAGGTTGGCTGCATCGGGATTGGCCCCGGGCCTGCCGGCTCGCTCCACCCGGACGCCGGAGCAGACGACTGCAAGCCGGGATGGTACGGGGGCCTCACCGCGCGGACTGATCACCTGCGGCGTAATCACATCCATGATGCGGTTGGCGGCCGCCACACCTTCGGTCGCCGCGTGGTATTCACTGCCGAGCCGGCGCAGCGGGGCAAAGACTTCTGGTGCGAGCAAGAGCACGAAGAAGGCGGGGCCCAGCGTCATCTGCCCATCTACAAGGCGCAGCCCAACCGAAACGGCGACCAGCGCGACGGCGAGCGTTGAGGCGAGGTCCATCACAAACCCCGAGAGGAAGGCAGTGCGGAGACCCGCCATGACCTCGCGCCTCGAGCGTTCGCCCATTCGCTCGATGACATCCGCCTGGGCGAGATGCCGATCGAAGCGCTTGAGCGTAGGAAGCCCGGTCACGACATCCACAAGATGGGCAGACAGCCGTTCGATGCTCGCCCAACTGGCCGACGCCTGGCGGGCACTGAATCGACCGACGAGGGCCATGAAGAGCGGGACCAGGGGCAGGGTCAGGCCCATCAACATGGCGCTGAGAGGATCCACAACAAGGGCGGCCAACAACAGGATGACGGGGACAACCGCCGCGGCTATCACGGACGGAACGTAGGCCGCGACGTAGGGTTGAATTGCATCCGTTCCGCGCGTCGCGAGAATGCCCGCTTCTCCCGGTGCCAGGCCCGAGTCGCCGTCGACTACGGAGCGGAGCAGGCGCTGGCGAAGGTCAGCTGAGACCGCTAACGCGGCTCGTCGGCCCAGCAGCGTTGCTCCGAACGAGAGCGCGCTGCGGACAAGCGTTACGCCGACCAGCGCAGCCCCGAGGCGAACGGCCGTGCCTGAGCCGAGCCCTGTGATCACTTCGGAGAAGACGACCGCGAGGAGCGCCACCTGGGCGAGCAAGAGGACACTATCGAGCACGGCCCGAGTCACCGCGAACGCCAGGAACGGGCGTACAGCCCTAACCTGGCGGACGAGTCGCGGGTCGATGGGCCTCACGGGCTCAGTGCCCCCTGGAAAGCGGCAGGTTCGAGACGCCGATTCGCTTGCGGAAGACCCAGTAGGTCCACCCCTGGTACAAGAGCACCACCGGGGTCACCGCGAGGGCAACGACGGTCATCACCGCGAGTGTGTAATGGGTGCTCGACGCGTTGTGAATTGTGAGGTTGAAGGCATCGGACGTTGTCGAAGGCATCACATTGGGGTAGAGCGAGCCGAAAAGGATGACGACGACGCAGGCAATGGCGACGCCGGTCCCGCCGAAGGCTACTGCTTCGCGGCCACCGCGGCTGGCAGCCGCCGCGATCACGAGGGCCGCTGCGGCGACGGCGACGAACAGCCACGTCCAATCCTTGCCCAGCGAGAGTTGTGTCCAGAGAAGGAAGGCTCCGCCAATCACGATGGTTGCTGGGCCAGCCACCTGAGCCACGCGAGTCGCGTTCTTCCGAACGTCGCCCGAAGCGCGCAATCCGAGGAAGTAGGCGCCATGAGTGAGGAAGAGCCCGAGGGTTGCGAGTCCTCCGAGCAGGGAATACGGGTTCAGCAACGTGAAGAAAGAACCGGTGTAGTCGCCCTGCGCGTCGATGGGCACACCACGCACCACGTTTGAAAGTGCAACTCCCCAGAGAAGCGCCGGCACCGCGGACCCGAAGAAGATCGCCCAGTCCCAGGCTCGACGCCATCCCGGCGACTCCCGCTTGCTGCGGTATTCGAATGCAACGCCGCGGACAATCAAGGCCACCAGGATGACCAGGAGCGCCAGGTAGAAGCCGGAAAACAGGGTGGCGTACCAGTTCGGGAAGGCTGCGAATGTGGCCCCGCCGGCGACAAGCAGCCAGACCTCATTGCCATCCCAAACTGGAGCGATGGTGTTGATGATCACACGGCGTTCGGCGTCGTTCCGGCCGATCACGGGCAACAACATGCCAACGCCGAAATCGAAGCCTTCGAGGAAGAGGTATCCGATCCACAGAAGTGCGATCAAAAGAAACCAGACTGTTGTTAGTTCCACTTTGAAGCCTCCTCAGTATGCGAAGCTCATGCGGTCGGCCCCGTCGTCGTCGCTCGCCTGCACCGGCATGGTGTCATCGGGACCGCGGCGAATCGTGCGCAGAAGCAGGCCGACTTCGATGACGGCGAGGACTCCGTAGAGCAGCGTGAACACGATGACCGACGTAAGCAGGGTTGCGGACGACACGTTCCCGGAGACGCCCTCGGCGGTAAACAAACGGACGGCATCGATGCCGGACGGGTTGGGCGCCACAATCCAGGGCTGACGTCCCATCTCCGTGAAAATCCAGCCGAAGCTGTTGGCCAGGAATGGCGTGCTTATGGCCAGGACGGCCAGGCTGGTCGCCAGCGGGCCGAGTTCACGATGCTTGCGCGTTTGCCAGAGTCCCCAGGCGGCGACGGCCGCGGCAAGCACCCCGAACCCAATCATGAGTCTGAAGCTCCAGTAGGTGACCGCCATGGGCGGACGGTAATTGGCCTCCCCGTACCGTTCGGAGTATTCGGCCTGCAAGTCGTTGACGCCCTTGACGGTCGAATCGAAGTCATCGGATGCGAGGAACGAAGTAAGGCCGGGGATGTTGAACGTTCGGACGTCACAGCGCTTGCTGACATCGCCGTAGGCGAACAGGGAGAACCCGGCGCCGGACTCGGTTTCGCACAGCGCCTCAGCGGAGGCCATCTTCATCGGCTGTTGGCGAATCATGAGTCTCGCCTGGGCATGCCCCGAGAGGGCGACGCCGAGGGACGAGACGAGGACGAGGACCATGGCCCCCCGCATCACCGCCCGGAAGGAGGCCCGGTCGCTCTCCATCATGTCCGCCGGTGCGCGTCGAATTTGCCAGGCAGCGATTCCGACCACGAAGGCGCCGGCTGTAGTCAGCGCGCCGAGGATGGTGTGCGGGAAGGCCGCCAGCACGGTCGAATTCGTGAGGACCGCCCAGATGGATTCGAGCTCTGCCCTTCCGGTCTCGGCGTTGTACGTGACGCCCACCGGGTGCTGCATCCAGGAGTTCGCCGCGAGAATGAAGTAGGCCGAGATTACGGTGCCGATGCTCGCTGTCCAGATGCAGGCGAGGTGAACTTTCCGCGGTAACTGATCCCACCCGAATATCCACAGCCCAAGGAAAGTGGATTCAAGGAAGAAGGCCGCGAGGCCCTCCATCGCGAGGGGCGCCCCGAAGACATCGCCGACGAACCGGGAGTAGCTCGCCCAGGCCATCCCGAACTGGAACTCCTGGACGATGCCGGTGACAACACCCATGGCGAACGTGATAAGGAAGAGCTTCCCCCAGAACCGGGTCTGGCGAAGCCAGGTTTCGTTGCCGCTCCTGTACCACAGCGTTTGGAGGACCGCGACAACGAGGCCGAGGCCGATCGTCAGTGGTACGAAGAGAAAGTGATACACCGTCGTGATTCCGAATTGCCACCGGGCAATTTCGAGAGCATCCACGGGGCCGCCTCCTTCACGCGAAGTTATTCAAACGTAAACGGGCGCGACGGCAGTGCGAATGTCCAACCGGCCGACATTGAATGGCCATGGGGTCGCTCGGGCTTGCGGAGCCGGAAGAGAAGGCTGCCTTAGGCGGCCGGGGACACGAAACCGACAAGGCCGCGCTCAGGGCGCTGCGGCGGTAAGGGCCTCGAGTTCTATGAGGTAAGAGGTCATCCGGTAGCTCATCGCGGGCGTGCCGGTGAGCCTCCCGGCGCCGAACCGCACAGCGGTGGGGATCCTCCTCGGGTTGTTTCGCAGGGTGTAGCCCAGCAGGCCGGCGAGGAGACGGGTTTTCCCTGCCAATCCACGTTCTTCGATCATCGACGTTTGAACCGGGGCAAACGGGATATCTGCGTACTCGGGGAAGGCTCGAATGAGCGCGTCGTGATGGAAAGGTCCCTCGCGGAAGAACCTCGTCGGGAGGCTTCGCATGAAAGACACGACGTCATGATCCAGGTAGGGAACATACACGGTGGACATCCCGCCGAGGATCCCGGAAGCAACGAGGCCGAGCTCGCGACGCTCGCGGTTTTCAAACCAGAACGTTCCAAGAGGGTTGGGACAGTCTCCATAGCGACTCAGTTCGCTCTTCAGACGGCTCTCTGCCAGTTCCAGGGGCATCGCCTTCATTTGATCGCCTGAAAGCACCGCTTTTAGGCGTCGCTCATCGACCCGGAAGTTCTGGAACAGCAGGTGAGGAACCAGTTCAACGTTCCCATCGTCCATTAAGTCGCTTGCCCGTTCGGTCAGCGGGGTGCCGCCTTCCGGTTCCCAGGTGCCCGCCACTCCGTTGTACGTACAGCCGGCTCGCTTATGGAAGTACTCAACCAGTGGCAGAAACCACTCATGTTCATCGGCGCAAAAGTGCGTCAGGACGCCTTTGGTGGGGTGCCGCCGTCCGCTGCGTGAAGGCTTTCGGCCGAGCAGCCTGTGCGGTACTCCCACGGCGGCGGCAACTCTCGCGGCGGCGTCTGCGTCCGTGCCAGGTTGCCGACTGCCGCCGCTGAGCGTCACGCATTCCGCAGGGGCAAAGCCCTGCCGGACCAATTCGAACAGGATGTGGCGTGAATCGCGGCCGCCGCTGAGGGGCAAAGAAAATCCCGGCGCCGCAGGTGGACGATGAGCAATCGACGTTCGGAATCGCGAGATGAATTCATCGAGCGCGGATTCCCGCGAGCCCGTGTATTCCGCGACGACTGGCCGTGGAGGATTCTTCAGCAGGAAATGTTCACGACTCCAGACCAGACGCGCTCCGGCCGGGAGGACCTTGATGTCTTCGAACGGTGTGTCGTTGCCCAGGAAGTAGCCGAGCCGGAAAAACACGGCGAGCGCCGCGTGATCCAATCGAGTAGGCACGCCCTGCCGAACAAGTTCGACGAGTGACGACGAAATGAAGAACTCCGGGCCGGGGCCCTGAGCGTAGAAGAGTGGAAGAAAGCCATTCGCGTCGCACTTCGCCACGAGCGATTCGCCGTCCCAATGCCACTCGGCCCAACTGCCCTGATCGTCTTCCATGCGATGGCCAAACGCCGCATGGTGTTCGCCGGTGACCCCGGCTGGTGTGCGGCCCATGCGAATCGCGAGGAAGGGGAACCTCGGCTGGCCGGCTGTGTCGAGCCGATAAACCGGCTGGCGACCCTCACCCGGGGTCGAGTTCGCGGTCTCGAAATCGCATTGCTGCATTTCCCTACTTTAGGCGCGTAAGGATGCAGTCCACATTGAATGAACGTCTGGTCGTGTGCCCCCGGGGGCCACACGAAGAAGAAAACTCGATTCTTGCTTAACCCCGGGATGTTTCACTCCGCGTTAAGGGTTCGCGTGCCTGAACGCAGCTCATGTGAATGATTCGTAAACGTCGGACGGTCCATGGAATCGACAGATGTCGCAATAATCGGGGCCGGGCCATATGGCCTGACCATGGCAAGCCACCTGAATGCGCGAGGAGTGGACCACGTTGCAATCGGAACGCCGATGAGCGCATGGAGGGCCATGTCTCCCGGCATGTACCTGAAGTCATTCACCTGGGCGACCAGCCTTCCCATGGCTCAGAACCCGATGACTTTGCCCGACTTTTGCCGCGACCGATCCATCGATCCCGACGAACCAGTTGAGATAGCAACCTTTGCAGACTATGGCGAGGCACTTCAGGCCCGGCTCGTGCCCGGCGTATGGAAGAGGGATGTCTCGTCGCTCAGGCAGACCGCTTGTGGATTCGAACTGACGTTGGACGATGGCGCGACGCTTGCTGCAAGGCGAGTGGTGATCGCCACGGGGCTCAGCGGTTTCCATCATGTTCCCGAGTCGCTCGGGCGCTTGCCCGCCGAGTTAGTGGCGCACACGGCGCACATCGGCGATTTCTCGCCTTATCGGGGCGAACGCGTCGCAGTGATTGGCCGGGGCCAATCCGCCTTGCAGGCGGCGACTCTCCTCAAGGAACAAGGGGCGCGGCCGATTCTCCTGGCGCGCTCCGAGATCGACTGGCACGGCCGGACGCCGGTTCAGCGGCCGATCCGCGAGACAATCCTCAAGCCTCCGAGCTCGCTTGGGCCGGGCCGGCGCGGATGGACTCTTGAGCATGTGCCCATGTTGATGCACTACGCGCCAGACTCGTTCCGGTTGGAGTTCACACGCAATCATCTCGGCCCATGTGGTGCCTGGTGGCTGCGCGACCGCTTCGAAGGACATGTGGACGTTCGCACGGACGTTGCCATCGTCGATGCTTGCCGTTCCGGTAGCGGGGTGACTCTGGATGTCATTTCCGGGACGGGGCATTCGGAGCGGATCACGGTTGACCGGGTAGTTGCCGGAACCGGCTACGTCATCGACGTGAGTAGCCTGGCGTTCATCGAGCGTGAATTGGCCACATCGATCGCCCGGATCGACCGAGCTCCGAGACTGTCGAGGCATTTCGAGTCGTCGGTACCGGGCCTCTACTTCGTTGGTCCGGGTTCGGCCGCCAGCTTTGGGCCGCTGTTCCGTTTCGTCGCGGGAGCCAGGTACACGGTTTCAGTGGTCTCCCGGCACCTCGCGTGGACCCAACGTTCGGGCGTGCCAAGTTGGAAAAGAACGCTCGCCTATGTGTGAACGAGAGCGTGGCGCCGGCGACCAGGACTGCCTGGTCACGGTGCTTGTTCCGACCTATGGGCGTTCGGCAAAGCTTGAGCGATGCATTCAGAGCATTGTCGACAATCGTCACCCATCCTTTCGAGTTGTCATCATCGACCAGACGGAAGGCAGCCCCTGCCTGAACATCGCCCACGACGGCCGCGTTCAGCATGTGCGCGTCCCGTTTCGAGGAAAATCTCGGGCGCTGAACCTTGGTCTCAAGCTCACCCGAAGCCCGTTCATCGCGTTGACCGACGACGACACCGAGGTTGACCCAAACTGGATAGAGGACGGCCTGGAAGCCCTCTGCCGCAGCGAGCGAACCGGATTGGTGTTTGGCGCGGTGAATCCGAGTGCCGACCACGCCGAAGATGGTTACGTGCCCACTTTCCGGCCGCGGCGCGCGAAGCGCGTCTCTCACGGCAGCGCGGTGGCGATCCCGGGAGTAGGGATGGGGGCGAACATGTTCGCCCGGGCTGAGGCCGTGCGAACTGTCGGCGGGTGGGATGTGGCGCTCGGACCGGGCGGCCTATTGCGCAGCGGAGATGACTGGGATCTTGCCTATCGGCTCGTCACCCATGGATATGAAATCCGAATCAATCCTCGGCCAACGGTGACGCATTTTGGTTCGCGGAGCGTGGAGGACGGGGCAGCCTCGAACCTCGTCTACGACAACTTCTTCGGAGTCGGGGCGGGTATCGCGAAGTATCTTCGCTGTGGCGAGCCGAGCATCGCGATTGCCGCCGCAAGGACACTGGGAAGGTGTTCGGTCGACGTCCTCAAGGGCATGGCTCTTTCGGGACGCCCAAGAAACGGGCGGCGATTCTTCGCCCTGGCCCGCGGCTTTGGGGCTGGCTGGTCCGCGGGAATCGACCGCGAGAGCCGGCTTTTCATCGACTCCTCCGTGGAGGAGCGATTCGATGCCCCCGATACCGAAAGGGCGGATTGGGCGCCGGCGATCGAACAGCCGGCGGCCGGCCACGGTTCCCGTTCGAGTTCACGCTGGTCCGAGCATTGTGACGACGAACCGAATCTCATCGGCATGGCGGGGCTCGCTCGCCCGCCCCGGCAATCGTGATGACACCGCGGAAGACGGTGTTGCTTGCGATGTACGACGGGGGCGGGAATGTCCCCGCTCTCCTTGCCATCGCCGAAGAACTCTTGAAGCGCGAACATCGAGTCATCGTGCTCGCCGGGCCATTCTTCGGAGAGACAGGCCCCAGTCCGTCGCTGGTCGAACGGGCGCGCGCCCTGGGGTGCGATGTTCACGAGCTCGAGATCGATGAATCTCGCGCGCCAGATGTACCGCCCCAGCGCGGGCTGTTCGCCGGTCGAACCGGCCGCTGGTTCGGGCCGCTTCAGTACACCTACTCCATCTACCGCGATGCGTGGCGATGGGCCGAAGTGGCTGCCGAGCTTTGCGCAGCTGAACGGGTGGATGTTGTCGCTGCCGACGACATGTTGCCGGGCGCACTTGTTGGTGCGGAATCGGCGGGTGTGCCCTCGTGTTCGTTGATGCACACCGTGTACTTCTTCAGGCCGGCGAAAGGGCTTCCCCCGCCGGGCATGGGACTGGACCCGCCTTCGAACTTCGGGCATCGAGTTCGAGATCGGTTGCTGGCGAGGGTCATGTCCCGCGTCTACAGGCGGGACGGTCTGCCGGGCCTGAATGCCGCTCGAGACCGCGTGGGGTTGCAGCCGATCGCCCATCCATGGGACCAGCACGCTCGGGCGAAGAAAGTCATCGTCCTCACCAGCCGTCACTTCGATTTCGTGGCGGAGAGCCTCCCGGCGAACGTGGAATACAGCGGGATGCCCTTCGCGTCAGAACCCGCCGGAGATGCCCTTTCAAGCAGCCCGAAAGGTCCGCCGATCGTGCTGGTCGGTTTGAGCACGTCCAGCCTTGAGCAGACCGCCACGGCCCAGGCGGCTCTCGATGCGCTGGCTCCCCTTCCTGTACGGTCGATCATCACGATGACCGGGTCTCTCACACCTGGGGCTCTGCGCCTCCCTGCGAATGCGGAGGCGTTCGGGTTTCTTCCCCACTCCCAGGTTATGCCGCGAGTGACGGCGGTTGTAACGCACGGGGGCCACGGCACGGTGCTTACTGCGCTCAAGCACGGCAAGCCCCTGGTTTGCGTGCCCATCTACTTTGATCAATCAGATATCGCCCGCCGCGTTCAGCGGCGCGGCATTGGCATCGATGTTGGACGCCGGCACACTGCTCCGGCGATTCGAGCTGCTGTTCAGCGCGTCCTCAGTGAACCAGCGTTCGCAACTAATGCCCGCGGTATCGCGCAGCGCATCGCATCGGAGAGGGGGGCGGAGCACGCAGCGTCCATCATCGAGCGCGAGGCTGGAATGCTGCCAGCCATGAACACCCGGCTCCCGGAAGCCGATGTCGCAGCCCGCTAACGTTTGACCTGTGCCCCGGAGTCCTCGACCTCGGCCAACAGTGCGGTGAGGTCGGTGTACGTAGCCATGGCGAGTGATTCGCCATCGACATCGAAGCGTTGCAGCGCCACGTGGAATACCTTCTGCACCCCATCCCGCGTCTCTACCTGAGACGTGCCCCGGGCGATCGACTCTCCGGCCCTCAACTGGTTCAGCATTTCTTCGAACCCGGCTGAATCGACCCAGAAGCCGATGGACTGAGCGCTGCGGCCAATGAGGTCCGACCGTGGGAACCCCGTGGCCTCGATGAAGGCCTGGTTCACATCCACGATTCCGCCGTTATCGAGACGCCGGATATTGGTTGGGATGGGGCTGGCACGGAAGGCCCTGTTAAAGAGTTCTTCGTCCCGCCGAATGGCCCGTTCCGTCTGCTCGCGTTCGCTCAGGTCATGCAGGACGGTGATGTGCAAGCCGTGAACGAAATCGCAAGATGAACTGAAGCGGACTGGCACGTTTGATCCATCACCTCGAACCACGGCCGACTCACCTTCCGAGTGACGAGTCGCCAGGAACTCGCGCCAGTTGATCTCCGCTTCGATTGAATCTGCGGCGAGCTCTCTCACGGTGCTTGAGACGATCTCGGAACGACTGCGCCCGAGCAACTCACAGGCGGCGTTATTAGCGAACGCGTAACGCCCTTCGGTATCCGCAAGGAGGATGGCGACAGGCACCTTCGCCAGGACCGAAGCAAGACTCTCCTGGATGGCTTCCGCTGCATGTGTCATGACCAGCTCCCGACACTACTAAACCTTTCGGCCTTCAAACACCCGGCCGCGACTCGACATATCAAAACCGTAGTACGGGTATCGCCGATTGTCTGTTTGATGGCGAACGATCGCGGCCATCCCAATTGTGAAGATTTGGGCGCACCGGCGCCGTCGGATGGTCCGGGGGATCCGCTCGGATGAGGCAGGGCCTTGAATCCCCACCCAGGTGGAGAATCTCCGGCAATTTCGCCTATCAGTTCGCTCTCATGTGGCTTTTCCACTAGCTCCTATTCCGGCGGTCACTATGCTCTCGGTCGCAGTGAATGTGAAGGTGACTCGCCGGCGCGCGCTTCTGCTTGGCACCGGGTTGTTCGCTGCCGGCGCCGCGGGCGGAATGAAAGCCTGGTCCCGTGATGGTGGAACGCGTCTGGCGACCTCCGAGTCACCCCGATACGTGTCCATGGATCTAACGACGACCGAACGCACGCCGCTACCTGCAGGAGCGGCCAACACGGCCACATCGACTTCGCGACCGCTTCCCTCGCCCACCCCCACGCGAACCCCGGCGCCTCCACCTCCGGATTGGTCAGCTGAGGACCTGCGTCAGCCGATTGCCTGGGGCTCGACGGAGCGCCCGCTTGTCGGCCTGACGATTGACGACGGCTGGTCGTGCCGGGATGAAGTCCTCGAGGTGCTCCAAGCACGCAAAGTGCAACCCACGTTCTTCCTCACGGGGCGGGCGATCGTTGGCGACTATGGCTTTATTGCACGAGCCCTGGATGCCGGCTGCGAGATTGGCAATCACACAATGGACCACTACAACCTGACCGATAAGTCGAGCGCGTACATCCGAAAAGACCTCGAAGATTTCGAACAGCTGGTGAAATCCGTGGTGGGTTTGGGCAGCACCAGGCCATTCATGCGACCCAGTGGCGGCGATGTGAACGCAACCATCAACGCCGCTTCCGCCGAAGCCGGGTACCGGCCAGTGTTGTGGAGCGTCTCTTCGGGCGATGGCTCCGCATCCACGACAGCGGACGGGATGACGCGCAACATCCTTGCCAACGCACGGCCGGGGGCTATTGTCCTGATGCACTTCGGACCGCGCGCAGTGGATGCCCTGCCTGGAATCATCGACGGTCTGCGCTCCCAGGGTCTTGAGCCTGTCTCCCTTTCGCGACTCTTTAGCCCGGCGTGAGTTAGCCAATGGACGGCGCAGTTCGGTGATCGCAGCGGAGCCGGGTCGCCGGAAACCACGCAAAAACTCCTCAGAATCGATTGAAGAAGATCGCGTGCAGATGTTGCTTTGAAGTTGTTTCCCGACGCTTCGATCCGACCGACCGCGAGCGGCCAGCAATTACGAACTCTCCTGTCGTGTTTCTGAATCTGTTGCCCCGGACGACCGCTCGCTCCATCTTGTTACGCGTGAAACAAGTACTGATAGACGGTATTCCGCTTGTTTCGGACCTTCGAGTCGCGAACAACGTTTTCGCGCGAACGCGCGGATTGATGTTCGCCTCGCCCCTGCAGCCGGGAGAGGGACTCGAGATCCGCCCTTGCAATTCAATCCACATGATGTTCATGCGGTTTCCGATCGATGTCGTCTTTTTCAACAAGGCTGGAGAGGTCGTGAAAGTTGCAACCCGTGTGCCGAGGTGGCGCGGCCTTTCGTTCGGTGGGCGCAAGGCGGCGGGCGTGCTCGAACTTCCCGCGGGAGCCGCAACGAACGTCGCGGTCGGCGATCAGTTGGTCTGGTGCGATTCCGCGATGAGGGCCGGTTAGCCCGTGCCCACCGCGGCGGAACGGGCAGCGAAAGCCCGAAAGGCGCACACCGGCGGGAAATCTCGTGGTCACCTGCCCCTGGTGATTGGCGCCTCGGCGATTGGCATCGTTGCCGTCGGGATCCTTTTGTTGGCCTTCACATCTGAAGGAAGTGACACGCCGGATTCGGCCGTCGAACGCACCGGCACCGGCGCATCGCCGACGGCAACGATCGACCTCTCGAAACGCCCCGGAGGACTGCTCGAGGGCGCGATGGTGCTCTCAAGCAATCCGCCCGTCCCGCCGCAGTCCGAACTTCGCTCCGCCGGCGGCCAACGGTTCAGCCTGCCGGTGACAGCGCACGCTGGCATCGAGGACTATTTCGGCACGCCAAGGCTCTACGGCATGCGCCATGCCGGGGTCGATTTCTCGTTCGTTGGTCTGCGAGACATCTCAGTTAACGCATCATGCAGCGGAAGGGTGGACTCGACGGGTGAATCGCCGGAACTGGGCATCCACGTCGTTGTCGACTGCGGCGATGGTTGGACGACGGTCTACGGATTCCTCGCAAGCGTGTCCGCAGAATCGGGGGATGCGGTGAAGGCTGGCGATAGCCTCGGAACCGGTACGCCAGGCGAACATCTTCACTTCGAGATTCGCTATCAAGGAGAGCCTATCGACCCACAGGGTTACATCGACATCCCACCGAAAGTGTTGCCCACGGCGACTCCGACCCCGACTTACACGCCAACCCCGACTCCACGCGCGAAGCCTACTTCGGCTGCGAATGGAACCACTGGTCCCGGAGCGCCCGCGACTGCCACTTCAACTCCCAGGTTCACGCCAACTCCGACCGATACCCCAACCATCACGCCCACGCCGACAATTACACCGACCCCAACGTGGACCCCGACACCAACCCGAACTCCTCGCCCGCCGGCAACGCCGACTCCGGCGATCCCGATTTCGCGATGAAGGACCAGTTGAATCCCACTTTGAAGCGCCTGTCACGACCCGCGCCGGTCTCGACTCGTCTCGTCGCAATACTGGCGGCGGTTGGAGCAGCGCTGCTCGCGACTGGCGCGGTGGCGCAGCAATCGGCGAGCACGATTGAAGTTAACGCGACGCGAGTAGAGGGATCGAAGCTCGTTGCTTCGCTGGCAGTTCTTGATGCGGCGAGCAACCCCATCACCGACGCCTCATCTGGAGACTTCAAGGCTCAGATCGATGGCGCCGATGCTCAGGTGGTGCTCGTTGATTCGAACGCGGACGCGGCCCTCCCGCTTGGAATCGTGCTCACGGTTGATACCAGCGGGAGCATGGACGGCGACGCTATCGCCTCGGCTCGGAGCGCGCTGTCATCGGCGGTTGGCTCCCTCCGCCCGGGCGACGAAGCCGCGCTCATCTCCTTTGCCCAGTCCGTTGTTACCCTGTCGCCGCCAGTAGAGGATCATGCGGTCTTGCAGGCGGCCATCGATGGGCTAAAGGCGTCGGGCAATACCGCGCTTTTCGCCGGCGTTGCCGCCGCCGCCCAGGAATCCGGCAGACTTTCCCAGCCACGAAGGGCCGTCGTGTTGCTTTCCGACGGAGAAGACTTCGGCGCCGCATCTGGCGGTGTTACCCGCGCCGATGCCCTTGCGGCCGCTCGAACCTCGGGCGCGCCTTTCTTTGTGGTTGGGCTTGGCCGGGAAATCGACCAGCAATTCCTCACCGACCTTGCGGGCGCCACCGGGGGGCAATATTTCGCCGCCGCGACACCCGCTGAACTCGGCCAGCTGTACGCGCGAATTTCCGACCGCCTTCGTCAGCAGTACACGGTGGCAGTGCAATTGCTGGATGGACTCGCCGCGGGCGCTCACCAGATCGACTTCCATTACGGCACCGCAACCGCCCGGGCCCACTTCGCAACCACTGCCGAGCCCGTGCCCGTCGTCGCCCGGTTCGCTGCCATCCCGGAGCGTATCGACAAGCCGGCAACGCTATCGCTTGTGGATGTGCCTCTGGGGGCGGCCGCGAAGTTCACAATCAACGGCCAAGCGGTCGGACCTGAATTCAATGGACGCTCTGTCCGAATCGACCCGTACGACTTCCCGCCGGGCGTCCCACAGTCACTCCAGGTGACGTTCGTCCCGGCCGATGCAGCATCGCCGATCTCGACGACGTTCGCTGTGGCGGCGCTCCAGCCGAAGCTTCTCGAACCCACCGAACTTCCTGACCTTCAACCCGGCGACCTGGTGCGTCTCACCGTCCAAGCACAGCCCGGGACCACGTCGGTCTCGTACCTCATCGATGGCGTCGAATTCGAAGAAGACGCAGCTCCGCCGTATGAATTTGTGCTGCCGAAGTCGGACTACAGCGAAGGCGACCACGCGTTGCAGGTCGTTCTCTCCGGTCCGGGAGGGGAATCATCTGCCACGTTCGCATTCGCGGGTTCTGTGGGCTCTGCCGGGACGAATTGGGCCGCGATGCTGTTGATCGCGCTCCTTGCGATGTTGGTGCTGGCGGCGATTTTCCTCGGTCTGCGCAGGTTTCGGAGTTACCTGGCTGACCGTGAAGCCGCGACGCCAGCCGGCTCGCCTCCCCCCGACCTCGCCAACTGGGTCCAGAGTCCACGCGCCGGGATCGCACCACGGGCCGACAGGGCAGTGCAGACGGGGCCTCAACCCCTGACCACCTGGGGGATCCTGCGGGTGCTCGCCGGCCCGGATTCGGGCAAGGTGTTTCAGCTCTCCGCGGAAACGGAACTCATCGGACGCGGAAAGTACTGCACCATCCGTCTCGGCGACAGCGCGCTGAAAGACGCGCATTTCATTGTAAGCAGCGAAGGACGCCTCGCGCCTTCGGCGCCCGGCAACGAGGTTTTCGTTGATGACCAGGCGGTGCGGGCCACTCGCCTTGGGGAACACGCCACCATTCGTGCCGGCGCGACGACGATGGAGTTCGTAAGGCTCGAGGGATCTGTACGTTGAGCACGGGCTGGAAGCTCCGTGCGCGTAGTGTTCTCATCGACGAACTCTGGCTTGCCGCGATTGGTGCCGTTTGGCTCGGTGCGATCGTCCGCCTCTATTTCGTCCTTTCGATTGACTTCCCTGTCAATGACGGCGGGATGTTTTATGCGATGGTCCGAGACATTCAGAGCGCGCATTACCGACTGCCGGAAACAACGTCGTATAACTACTCTGAGATTCCTTTCGCTTACCCTCCACTTACTTTCTATGTAATCGCGCTACTAAACGACGCTTTCGGCGTGAGTCTTCTGACCCTATTTCGAGTGGTTCCTCTCGTAGGCAGCCTCCTCACCATTCCCGCTTTCTTCCTGTTGAGTCGTAGCCTCTTGGAATCCCGCAGAGCCGTGGTGTTCTCAACGTTCGCATTCGCACTTATTCCGCGTGCTTTCGACTGGCAAATTTCCGGAGGTGGGCTGACCCGAGCATGGGGCCTGCTCTTCGCGATCTTGGCAATCCATCAATCGGTTCGCCTTCTTGTACTAGGGCGTCAAAACGCGTGGCCTGCTATTGGCATCCTAGTAGCTTTATGCGCCTTGTCGCATCCGGAAATGCCTATCTATTTCGGAATTAGTTTTGTTGTGCTGCTGGTGGTTAGCCGCGGCGGCTGGCCGGCAATGACTTATGCAGCGAAGGCCGGCTCACTCTCGATCGTCTTGGCCTCGCCTTGGTGGCTGACCGTCGTTTTAAGGGACGGCGTTACGCCATTCACGAATGCAGGAGGCGCTGGCGCGACAGCGTGGTTGCTCGGGCTGAAGCTTTTCGACCCGGAGGTGTTATCGGAACCATTCTTTCCCACGCATCTCGCTCTTGGATTTCTTGGCGCCATACTACTGCTGGGGTATCGCAAGCCGTTGCTGCCCGTTTGGCTGGCGTGCCTGTTCATTTTTGAGCCTCGAAAGGCTCCGACCGACGCGACCGTTGTCCTCGCGATGCTAGAAGGCTTCGCCGTCTCTGACTTCCTCTTGCCCGCAGTTGCCGGTCTTCGAACGAAGCCCTCCGAAGTGAGAAATCGGGTGGCCATCTACGCTCTTGTTGGCCTTTGGATAGCCGGCGCGGTTGCAAGCCCGGCATCGGGGGCTTCACCACTCGCATCGGTTTCGACCGACAGCCGGGCGACGGCAGCATGGGTGGCAGCGAACACCGATCCGGCCGCCGTACTACTCATCGTGACCGACCAGCCTTGGGCATTTGATTCAGTCTCTGAATGGTTTCCTGTGCTCGCTAAACGGCGTAGCGCAGGTACCGCACAGGGATTTGAATGGTTTGGCGGCGAGGCATTCACACAGCGACAGTCGGACCATGAAGACTTGCAATCTTGCGCTGACCGAGACGCGATTTGCCTCGAGACCTGGGCGAGACGGAAGAATGTAGCCTTTACGCACGTGTTCGTGACGAGCCGCTTGGCTTTCGCTATCAAAGAGACCGACGACGATTGCTGTGTCGCTCTCGCGACCAACTTAAAAAGAGACTCACGTTACAAGCTCGTTTACTCCGGACCGGCTGGTGAGGTCTTCGAGCGACTGCCGGGTCCTTTCGTCGCGCTTGGCTCGCCCAAAGGCGGTTATTAGGGTCTTTACCTAGTGACAAACCCGTAACAAACAGGTGGACGCTGCGTCTTACCCCTACACAGCAAGCCGCGAGTCGAGTCGCTGGCGTGTGGTGGCGGGGGAACCAAATTGGCAAGTCTGGCGACGCTGAAAGCACCGGTTATCGGAGGGCGAAACACCACCGGAGACGCAGCGGTCCGTGATGCCGCCTGGTTCAGCAACCTCTACGAGGATTCCATCGATAGCGTTTACCGGTACGCGCACGTCCTCGTGAAAGACCCGGACCGGGCTGAAGACGTCGCGGCGGACGTGTTCTTCCGCGCCTGGCGCGGGCGCCACGGCCTGCGAGATGAGTCAACGGCCCTATCGTGGCTCCTCACCATTACGCACAACTCGGCGATGTCGATGCTTCGGGCAAGCCGAGAGACCACCGACCTCGATGCCGTTTCGGAGCCTCGCGACGAATCCGCGGATCCCTCCAGGGAGATTTTTATCGCGTACGAAGCGGATCGGGTCCGCGAAGCGATTGCGAAGCTCACCCCTGAGCAACAGCAGGTGGTGTTTCTCCGGTTTTTCGAAGCGCTGCCCCACGACGAGGTCGCCCGGCGGTTGAACAGCAATTCGAACGCGGTGCGCGCGACCCAATTCCGGGCTCTCGCTCGCCTTCGCAAGCTACTCCAGGAGGATTCCGTTGCCTACTCAGTCTGAATCTGCCGAACACGCCCTCGACGTTTGCCTGGATGCTTTGCTCGCCGGCCAGGATTGGACCTGGGACCTACCCGCAAATGGCACGGACCGTGCGGCTGTAGCGAGCCTGATGGAAGTCGCGATCGAAGTCCTCAGGGTCGCTCAACTCTCTGCCCAGATCGAAACGGCGCGCCGGGTTCGCCTCTGGCAGCGCATCGCGAACCAAACGTCGCAAAAGCAAGGCCGGCTTCGGTCGATTGCACTCCATCGGCTTCCTTATCTGCCACCCCTCTGGATTCGCCCGGAGGCCTGTTAAACCGACAACGCGCAGGGTCCGCTGGCGCGTTTGCCGGGGAGGCAAAGTCAGTGCGGACAAGGCAAGTTCCCGCGGAACGAGCGAACAAACATCACCCACTAGTAGGAGAGTCACAAAGGAATGCGAAACTTCATGCTCAAGGCTGCTGCCTGGGCCCAGACTCGGCACCAGCCTCATGAGACCGGCCAGACGGTCATCGAATACGCCCTCGTGACGGCGGTAGTGTCCATCGCGCTGATCATTTTGATGGCCAATTTTGGCGTCGGGATCATCGGCGATGCAAAGGATAAGCTCGACAACTACATCACCTAGTTCGGAATCACAACGCTCTAGAAGGGGGCTACTCAGCCCCCTTCTAGAGCAAATTTTCGAAGGAAGCGGGAGCCATCACATGGAAAACGGCCAGACCAACGTGGAGTATGCGCTGATTGTAGTCGGTGTATCACTGGTTATGGTCGTTGCCATAATCGGATTTGCGTCAGGTCTAATCGCAGACGCGAATGCGGTGATAAGCGGGTGGCTCTAGATGCGACGTTGCAGGGTCTGTTTCCGCGAAGGCGGTCAGGCGGTCGTTGAATTCGCCGCAATCATGCTCCCGCTGGCAATTCTGTTCGTGCTTGCCTTGGATGGGGCCCTATTTTTCTTTGGCTACGTGACCGCTGCTCATGCCACACGGGAAGGCGCTCGTTGCGGCACTGTTGGGGGGAGCACTGCCAACATCCAGACGAAAGTGCTGGGAGAGCTCCCCGGCTCGAGCAAAAGCGTCACCGTATCCCGTACCGACGTCAACGGCGATGGAGTGGGCATTGGAGATCGCATCACCGTCAGCGCGACCTGGACATACAACTGGGTCACGCCGTTGTCGCTTTTCGGCCTCTCCGACGGAACCACCAAGACGTACACCGCGGATATGAGGCTCGAGACCGACAAGATTGACCGGGCGTGCACCTGATGTCTCGAATTCGGACTGTCATTTGCAGAGAAGATGCTCAGACAGTGGTGGTTGGGGCGTTCGCAGCGCTTGCAGTCATGAGCGTGCTAGCGGTCAGCTTCGACATCGGCGGAGCTTGGCTGCAACGAAGAAACCTTCAGAACGTTGCCGATGCAGCCGCGCTCGCGGGCGCGCAATCCCTTACCGGGGATTCGAGCGGAAATTCCACAGCGGAAGCGATGGCGCTTGACTACGTCGAAATCCATTCGGGCCTTGAGGCTTCAGATGCCACTGCCTCCGCGGCCGACACCGAAATCACAGTCCTTGTAAACAAGAGTTACCCGCGAGTCATTGCGGGAGCTCTGGGCTTGGGAGATGCGACGATTACCGCTCATGCGAAGGCCAGGATTGCGTCGCAGAACCTGCCAGGCAAGGGCGTCGTTCCCATCGGCGTAGAAAAGTCCGACTGGGACAATCGAACGTCGGGCGAGCTCCTGTTGAAAGACAAGGGCCAGGACGGTGTAAACAGCAACGCTGGGCTCGTGAATATCATCGGAGATACCGGCGATCAGATCCGCGATGGGCTCAAATACGGCTCGGGCACCCCGCTCCAACCCACGCTCGACACCGAACCGGGGAACAAATTCGGCCAGGCCACCCAGAACAACAACAGCGGGCTCCATGTGCGTCTCAGCCGGGCAATCACCCACACCCGGCCCGATGACGCTTCGAAGCATTGCTACACCTGGGCCGAAGTCCAGCCCCCATCATCTGGCGTCTGGCAGTGCAGCCCCTTCACGGCTACGGAAAGTGACGGTGTCCAGGCAACCTCGGTGATCCTCGTCCCGATAATTGTTGAAGACTTCACGCAGCTAAACGGCAACAAGACTATCCATGTCTACAAGGACGGGGATGTCTACATCCTCGCCTACTTCTGGGTCGATGGAAACAAGACTTACGCCGACCCCGCGAACGGCAATTACACGAGTATCACGACACCCAAAGGCCAGATCTGGGGCCAATTCATAGAGAACGTTCCGACCCAGCTCACCGTCTTCGACCCGAACAACTGCAGGCAATCGGATGGCTGCACAGTCATCGATTTCGACCCCGATTCAATCCTCAAGATCGTCCAACTCATCGAATGAACTTCCCGTCGTAAGTACTCAATTCACCAACCATCCAACCGAACCCCGAGGTACCAATCATGGCGCAGGCAAAGACTTTTCAACTTGGCGGCAGCTCCCGTACCGGGCTGCTGCTCGCCCTCTTCCTGGCGGTTATTACCGGCCTTCTTGTCTTCGCTGCGTTGAACGCCAACGACAACGGCGACGGCGGGACGAAGAGCGCGACCGGCGGCCCGGAAACGACGGTGGTAACCGCGAAGCAGAACATCGCCGCGCGCACTGAAATCAAGGCCGACATGGTCGAGCTGACCAAGGTGCCCGCCAACGCTCTGCTCGGCGGAGCCTTCTCCAGCACCGACCTCGTGGTTGGCCGCGTCGCCAGGATCCCTGTTTATAAGGGAGAGCAACTCGTGCAGGACAAGCTCGCGGCGGATAAGACGGACCTCGGCCTCAGCTACATCGTCCCCGAGGGCTCCCGCGCGATGGCGGTTAAGGTCGACAAGGTCATCGGCGCCGGCGGCCTGATTCGCCCTGGCGACCGCGTCGATGTGATTGCCGTCGTCGACGTGAAGTACACCGACCTCACGACCGACCGCGAATTCACCGAAACGCGCAGCTTCACGCTCGCCCAGAACGTCTCGGTGCTTGCTGTCGAACAGAAGCTCGAAAACCAGGTTCCACCCCAGACGACGAGTAGCTCATCCACCGCCGACGCGGACACGGCACAGGAGAACGCGCTGGTCGATCAACCCGACGCCCAGCCCGACGGCACGGTCGTAACCCTGGCACTGCTCCCGGAGATGACCCAGAAGGTCCTGATCTCAGAAGAGAAGGGCAAGATTCGCCTCACCGTCCGGGCTCCCGGCGACAACGAAATCGTCGAGACCGACGACACGACCTTCCTTTCGCTCGCCGATGCGAACTTCCAGAAGCTCATCATCGACGCGCTGAAGACTGCCAAATAACTCGCGAAGCGGAGAGGAGGCCAGCCATGGGACGCAATCCACTGGTAATGATCATTGATGAGGACCCCATCTTCCGGCAGGAGCTTCAGGCCATGCTCACGCCTGCCCGCCTGGCGGTGGTCGCCGAATGCGGTTACGGCGTCGAAGCTGCGTCGCTCGCTGAGGAACTGAACCCGGACCTGTTCTTGTGCGCGGTTGAAGAGCCCGTTTCGCGGGCGGTCCAGACTATCGAAGCTGTGCGCTCGATCCGGCCGGGGGCGCCGGTCATCGCATACTCGAGTTCCACTGAACTCTCGATCGTTCGCCAGGTGATGCACGCCGGCGCGAGGGATTTGCTCGCGCACCCGTTCAAGGTGGGCGAGTTGCTCACGGCCATTGAAATGGCGATGCGCAACGCCGAGAAGGAGCCGGGAGCGGGGACGGTGGCCGCACCCCCATCCGCGGGTACGATTCTGACCGTGTTTGGGGCGAAGGGCGGTATCGGGAAGACCACCATCACCACGAACATCGCCGCCGCCATCGCTCGCAATACCGACAACTCGGTGCTGGTGATGGACCTCGACACGAGGTTCGGCGATGTCGCGATCATGCTCGATATCGAGCCGCAGCAGACAGTCGCCGAAATGGCCGCCCAGGTGCAGATGCTCGATCGTGCCACCTTCAAAGAAGCACTTATCGAGCACTCCTCGGGTGTCTACGTGCTTCCTTCTCCGAAGCATCCGAACCACTGGCGCCAGGTAGAAGCCGAGGACATCAAGGAACTGGCTCGTTTCGCCAGCCGCATCTTCGACTACGTCATCCTCGATACCCCGGGCGCGTTCAACGACATCGTCGGTGCGGCACTTGATGTCGCGACCCAGGTGCTAGTCGTCACCAGCGTGGACATGGCGAGCATCAAGGACACTTCATTCGTCCTCGACGTCCTGGAAAGCGAAGGCTTCCCGGAAGACCGTCTGTATTTAACGGTGAACCACCCGAACGGCGCCAACGCAATCCGGGCGTCGGATATCGAGCGAGTGCTTCGCAAGAACGTGTACTGGGAGATTCCGCACGACTCCCAGATGACGCTCTCGACCCAGGTGGGGCTCCCGGTTGTGCTCGCGAAACCGAAGTCGCGCGCCGGGGTCAATCTCGCCGGGCTCGCCGCGAAAATCACCGGCACGACGGCCACACAACCGAAGAAGGAGTCCCGGAGTCTTTTACGGCGGCTAATTCCGTCCGGCGGCTCGAACTAACGGAACTCCAGACAGGC
This sequence comes from Dehalococcoidia bacterium, assembly GCA_050247055.1. Lineage (GTDB taxonomy): Bacteria > Chloroflexota > Dehalococcoidia > Tepidiformales > Tepidiformaceae > Amarobacter. The sequence goes on along the minus strand of JBFWUX010000002.1, from coordinate 428,290 downwards.
AGATACAACCATGAGTGAATTTGGACGGACCGACCAGGAAGCCAGCCTTCGACCGAACGGCATCAGCCGCGAGGGACTGACGACTTTAATGTCCAATACGCCCCGTAACGTGCTCAAGCCGTCGTCAGGTCCCGACATGCCGACGATGGTCGCGCGCCTGCACGAGGCGCTCATCGGTTCGATCGATGTCGACAAGCTCGATGCGGTCGCCCCTGGCGAAGCGCGCAAGCTCGTGATGGATGCCGCCCTGGCGACGGTCGCAACGGGCGACTACCCCGTTTATGGAGAAGTTCGCCAGAGGCTGATTTCGCTCGCCGCCGATGAAGTGCTGGGGCTCGGCCCGGTCCAATCGCTGGTGGACGACGACACCATCACCGAGGTCATGGTCAACGGCGCGAACTCCGTCTATTTCGAACGCGGCGGCGTGATTCATCCCAGCGACATCACCTTCCGCGATGACGCCCACGTTCGTCGGGTCGCCGAACGAATCCTCTCTCAGATTGGCCGGCGCGTGGACGAAGGCACACCGATGGTTGACGCCCGCCTGCCCGATGGCTCCCGCGTCAACATCACCGTCCCGCCAGCCACACCGCAGCATCCCACGATCACCATCCGGAAATTCGCCAGGGACCGATACCGCATCGAAGACCTCATCGAGGCGCAGACGCTGGACGAGAAGATGGCAGAGTTCCTGGGCGCCTGCACCACCTACAAGATGAACATCCTCATCTCTGGAGGCACCGGTAGCGGGAAGACGACCTTCTTGAACGCGCTGTCTGCGTACATCCCCCGCAGCGAACGCATCGTCACCATCGAGGACCCGCTCGAACTTTCCTTGCAGCAGCGCCATGTCATCAAGATGGAGGCGCGCCCACCGGACATGACCGGCGCGCACGCCATCCAGCAGCGAGACCTGCTCCGCAATGCGCTCCGCATGCGCCCCGACCGCATCATCATCGGTGAAATTCGCGGCGCCGAAGCGTTCGAGATGCTCCAGGCGATGAACAGCGGTCATGAGGGCTCGCTCAGTACGGTCCACGCCAACAGCCCGCGAGACGCGCTCGCTCGCGTGGAGAACATGGTCCTCATGGCAGGGATCGAGTTGCCCGTCACAGCGATTCGCGAACAGGTCGCAGCTGCGCTCCATCTCATCATCCAGCTCCAACGCTTCCCTGATGGCGTTCGCCGGATTGTTCGCGTCACGGAAGTGACGGGCATGGAAGGCTCCGCGGTTTCGCTCCAGGACCTCTTCGTCTTCAGGGCAGAAGGCCTCAACGAGGAGGGCCAGGTCCGTGGCCGATACCGCCCGACTGGCATTCGCCCAACGTTCTCGGAGCAACTCTCGCTCATGGGCTGCAACCTGGAACCGGAACTCTTCCTTGATGGAGTCCTTCGATGATCGCCGCACTTGCTGGGGCGTTCGGTGCGCTTACCGTCTTTATCGCTGTTGGCGCGCTGACAGGCCAGTTCTCGTTCAATCAGCGCCGTCTCGCCGCGCGCGCGGTGACTTTGCAACGCACCGGAACTGGTGGAGAGGCAACTCCATCGACCGTCTCGGCGAGCGTCTTGAAAGACGACACGCTTTCCGGAAACGCCACGTTGAGTTCGTTTTTGCGGAAGTACTCGTGGATCTCGTCTCGTGCGGCCATTCTCGAACGAGCCGCCCTCCCGCTGAAGGTCAGTGAGTATCTGCTCATCCTGATCGTGGCATTCTTCGCCGTCACCGCAGTCGTCACGTTGCTCTCGAAGCTGCTCGTTGGTGGCTTGCTCATGGGCGTCCTCGCCGTCGTGCTCATTGAGTTCTGGATTCGCGCCCGCGCCAGGTCCCGCCTCGCGTTGTTTAACAAGCAGTTGCCGGTAGCGCTCCAGGTGATGGCCACCACGTTGCGCAGCGGCTTCGGCGTGATGGAGGCCGTCCAGACCGTCGGCCGTGAGATGGATCAGCCGCTCGCCGGCGAGTTCGAACTCATCATCGACCAGGCCCGGGTCGGCGGTTCGTTTGAGGCCGGCGTCGAAAACATGGTCCGCCGGGTCGATAGCGCCGACCTCAAGATCGTCGCCCGCGCCCTCGAGATTCACCGGAAAGTGGGCGGAGATCTTGCGGCGATCCTCGATAGCGTCGCGGGCACCATGCGCGAACGGGAAGAGCTTCGCGGTCACATAACCGCGCTCACGGCGCAACAACGCCTTGGCGGCATGGTCGTCGGGGTCCTGCCGGTTTGGGTCGTCTGTTTCTTCCTCGTCGCGAACCCGGACTTCATCTCGCCGCTCTGGGAAGAGAGTGTTGGGCGAGTGCTTCTTGCGATCGGCGCTGCCATGGAAGTGGTCGCCTTCTTCGCAATGCGAAAAATCATGGCGATCGAGGTCTAGCCCAATGATCATCCTGCTAGCAGCTCTTGCCGGCGGCGCCGCCATCTTCGTGGGGGTCTACACCCTTGTAACTCCGGAACGCCGGAGCGTGCCCGATCGCCTGAACCGCTACGACCGGGGTGCCCAGCCTGGAAGGGAAGAATTGTTGGCCGAACCGTTTTCGGCTCGTGTTGGGTTACCCGTGCTCGCCCAAATTCGCAGCATTTTCGGACGAGCTCTGCCGTCCTCCATGGTGCGTTCAATCGAACAGCGGCTGATCCTCGCGGGCGAGCCCACCAGCCTCCACGCGTTCATTGCCATCCAGCTCTCGGCCATTGCCGCCGGAGTGTTTGTCGTAGTCGCGGGTTTAGCATCCGCCAACACTCCTGTTCAGGCCCTCGCCGCATTGGTGGCCGGCCTGTTCCTGGCCGTCATCCCGCTCTATTGGCTCCGCCTTCGCGTGGCGGCGCGCAAGAAAGCCATTCTCAAGGCGCTCCCGGACGCGGTCGACCTCGTCGTCACAACGGTCGAAGCGGGCCTCGCACTTGATGCGGCCCTGGCCGAAGTCGGTCACGAAACTGAAGGTCCGCTGGGGGAAGAGCTGCGACTGACGGTGCGGGAAACAACGCTTGGCCGGAGCCGCCGTGACGCCCTGGCTCGCCTGATTGATCGCACCCAGGTGCCTGAACTCAAGACGTTTGTTCAGGCCATTATCCAGGCCGAGCAGACGGGCATCCCGATTGGCCAGGTGCTCCGCACACAGGCCGCACAAATTCGGCTGAAGAAGCGCCAACGTGCGGAAGCTGAAGCTCAGCGGGCCCCGGTGAAGATGGTTATCGTGTTGGCGCTGCTCGTCCTGCCGGCGATGCTGTTGCTCGTGATCGGCCCCGCAATCATTCGTATGAGCGAACAGATCTAGGCTTCTCTGCCCAGGAGATCTACGCGGCCCGGAGCTCGCCGCGTTCAGCTCTGCGGTAGTCCTCAAGCCGCAGAATCGTTGCTGGACGGGACTCAGCGATTTGCGCTGCGCGATACGAACGCATCGTCATTCGGGCCTGCAATACGGAGAACGGAAGCAGCAACGGTACGAACAGCACCGGCGACTGCATGTTCCCAATGAGGTGGCCAAGGCCAACGGCGAGGTACGCACCCGCGAAGATCCCGCCGACCAGGACCCAGTCGAACCGGGTCTGCTTGTCCAGCGGGACTTCCCGGCCGAGCCGGATGTTGAGGAACGTCTGTGCGAAGGAAAGTGCTGATCTCACAGCGGCGATTGGCATAAAGAGCCATCCCAATGGGCCCATGAACATCAAGACGGCCCAGAGCCCGAACAACGAGCCGAGACGGAAATGCGCGGAAAGCCGCCAGGTCCAGTAGCTCTCTAGCTTCAGTGCGCGTTCGGTCACATGTGAGAGATCGGCAGAACGGGTTGGCTTCCGTAGGTGGGCGGTGCCACAACTCTTTCGAATTTCGAATGATTATGTGCTGGTTCGTGCCGATAGCGCGGTCTAGGATTGCACGCAGGCGGGGGCCTAACGCGAGCATTCGCGCGGGTTTCGGGGGAAGCGGGAGCGCGTGCAAGACGCTTTTTCTCTGCGGCAACGACTGATCCAGGCGTCCGGGCAAACCCGGCTCGATATCCTTGCGGGTCTCGTTGCCTCCGGGGATGAATCCGCCTTCGAATCTATCTACCTCGAGACAGTCGACTCCGTCTACGGATACCTGCGCGGGCAGTGTCGAAATGACGCGACAGCCGAGGACCTGGTCGCCAACGTCTACCTCAAAGCGTGGAAATCCGCAGCAAGTTATCGCCAGGGCTCAAACAATTATCAACGCTGGCTCTTCACCATTGCTCGCAACGAACTGGTCGATCATTGGCGCCGCAACCGTGAAGTGAGCCCGTTCGACGACCTCAATTTCGCCGACAGCGGAACTGTCCCGATGGACGACGCGATGGGCGAGGACTACTCGGCCATATCCGAGGCCCTGGGCCGCCTCAATGCGGAGCAACGCGAAGTCGTGATTCTACGGTTCTTCAACGAGCTCTCTCACGCGGAGATCGCCAGGATCCTGGGTAAACGCGAGGGGGCGGTGCGCGCACAACTGTTGCGTGCCCTCCGTCAAATGCGAAAGGCTATCAGTAATGTTGCGACGTAGACCGGACGATCGCTTTGAACTGCTCCTGGTGGAAGAGGCGCTCTCTGCGCTCGCGCCGCCGCCTCTTTCCCAGGAGCGTCGCGAAGCCTTGCGACAACGAATCATGGACGGCCTCGGTCTCCAGGAGCCCGCAGCATCGTGGGGTATCCGCCCTGGCGAACGCTGGGTCCTCATACCGGCAGGCATCGGCATCGTTGCCGCCATCCTGGCGGCCGCGAAGATTGTGGACCAGCCGGAAGGACGACCGGATCGTTCGACTCCATACAGGGCCCAGTCGACCTCGACGGTGAGCCCGATCGACTCGTTGCCTTCGACGCGCTGGATCAGCTTCGGCCGCGAGGTAGCGGTGGGCGCTGAAGCCGGGACCACTATCGAAAGCATCGGCAGCGCAGAGAATGTGGTGCTTCGCTTTTATGGGGGCCGCGCAACCGTCGCTACCGCAGCCAGTGGGCTTTCGGTGACCGGTAATGGCTTCATCGCCACAATGCCGACGAACTCGGTGGCGATCTTTGAAACATCGGGGGATGTAACGGTCGTCACCGCGATGTTTGGCCGGGTTGTGCTGGCGCTCAGCGATGGCACTTCCGTGGATCTCTCTGATGGCATGTCGCACACTGTCGGGGCCGCGCCTTCAGCGCCGGTTTCGAGTTCCGCTGCGCCGGCAGGACCGGGCCCTTCGCTCAGACCAACGGTGGAAGACTCCCCTGCCCCGGTGACCAACGCCAATCCACCGGGCGTCGCCTCCGCCCCGAGGGCAGTCGTTCCGGCCCCTGCCGAGGATGGCGTCTCAACGGCATCGACTCCGCCTACTTCGAAGGCTGCGAGCGCGACGGAACAACCGGACGTTTCGGTTGAGGCTCCGGTTATCCCCGCTCCCGCGATTCTTCCAGTCATGGAATCGCCCGGGTCCGTCGATGCTACTGGCGGCGAAGGAAGCGCGGTCGCACCTGAGGCCGAAAGCGCATCACCAGGTGACGGTGACGACGGTTCCAGCTCGAACGCGGGCGGAAACGGGAACGGCAACGCGAACTCGAACGCGGGCGGAAACGGGAACGGCAACGCGAACTCGAACGCGGGTGGCAACGGAAACGGGAACGGCAACGCGAACTCGAACGCGGGTGGAAACGGGAACGGCAACGCGAACTCGAGTGCCAGTGGCGCCGGAAACGGAAACGGCAACGCGAATTCGAACGCCGGCGGAAACGGGAACGGCAACGCGAACTCGAATGCCAGTGGCGCCGGAAACGGAAACGGCAACGCGAATTCGAACGCGGGTGGAAACGGGAACGGCAACGCGAACTCGAGTGCCAGTGGCGCCGGAAACGGAAACGGCAACGCGAATTCGAACGCCGGCGGAAACGGGAACGGCAACGCGAACTCGAATGCCAGTGGCGCCGGAAACGGAAACGGCAACGCGAATTCGAACGCGGGTGGAAACGGGAACGGCAACGCGAACTCGAACGCGGGTGGCAACGGAAACGGGAACAGCAACGCGAACTCGAACGCGGGTGGCAACGGAAACGGGAACGGCAACACGAACTCGAACGCGGGTGGCAACGGAAACGGGAACGGCAACGCGAACTCGAACGCGGGTGGCAACGGAAACGGGAACGGCAATTCAGACGACGCGAAGGCTAAGGGTCCGAAGAAGTAGCCAACGGTTCAATTTCGCTCGCTCCCCGTAACAAAACGGCTCACCGTGCGTAGTAGACAGCGAACGAACTCGTTGCCTGGCCCGAAGCGCTCTCGATGGCCCGAGACCAGGACGGTTTGTGTCTAAGACTGAGGGCCCGTCCCCCTCTGGTCCTGAGAGGTGCCGGCTCCCCCGGGGCCTTTCTTCTTGTGCCGGGCAATGCGGTTCGTTTTGCCTCGAGGGCCCCGTAACAACTTTCGGGTCTGGAACGTCTTACCAGTACGGGAAGTCCGCTCCGGAGATCCTTGTCTTCGAGGTGCTCCACGCGGGCTTTGGGAGGTGTGGCATGGTCAAGTCTCGACGTTTCAACCGGCTGTTTTCATTTGCGCTACTCGGAGTACTGGGCATCTCGGGAGCGATGGCTGCAGGCGTCTCGCTGACGTCTTCGGAGAGCGCGATGGCGGCTTCAGTGACGCCGGTGATCTTCGATGCCACCAATCCGACCTGTGATGACATTGAAGGCACGCTTGCGGGCGGTCAGAACTGGATCGGGGTCTCTACCGGGAACACCCCTTCCGCGGGACAGGTGCTCAACGTGGGTGGCGGTACGGTCACCATCACCTCGATCAGCGGAAACCCGCTCTTGTTCAGTTGGACATCCACGATCGGCATCGATGCGGTCATCGTGAAAAACGCATCGTCGAACCACTACGTTTACGTTTACGCGCCGAATGCGGCGGCCCCGGAGTCTTTCGGCGATACCGGCCTTGGGTCGAACGTGAACCCCGGCTCGATCAGCCATGCGGTCTTCTGTTACGACGTGACCGATCCGCCAGGCCAGACGCCGCCCACCAACACTCCCACGAATACGCCCACCGACACGCCGACGAATACGCCCACGAATACCCCAACGGATACGCCAACTAACACACCGACCAACACCCCGACGCCAAGCGTTACCAATGTGAACCAAACTCAGGTCGTTGAGACGCCGACGAATACGCCGACTTCGACGAACACGCCCGTCGTCACCAACACGCCGACGAATACACCGGCGCCTACAAACACGCCGACCAATACGCCCGTGTCGCCAACGTCGGCAGCGACATCGTCTACCGGGAACTCTGTCGAGAACACCCCGACCCATACGCCGCCGCCTCCGACAAATACGGTCGCTCTTCCGACAGCAACGCAGCCGATCTCTATCGTCGAAGGCGAGAAAACCCCCGGCCCAACTCCTCAGGCGCCCAGCACGGGCAACTCGCCCGAGCTCGGCCAGGGGCTCAATCTGCTGGTTGCCATCGCCGGACTGGCAGTCCTTTGCGCCGGTTCCTGGGTGCTCGGGGCATCGAAGCGCTCGTAAGGGTCTGGCGCCACGGCGCCGTGCGTCGCGGGGACGGCACCGTGGTCCAGGCCGGGTGATGAGGCCCCGCCCGATGGTCCGCGCGGGAGTGGTAGCGGAAGCAGTAATCCTGAGCGCTGGCGTGCCGTCGTCCGCACTCGTTTGGGGCTGACCGGGAGGACCAGGGAGCGTCTCGACGGTTGCCGGGCCGGCGCGACCTGATCCTCAAACAGAACCGCGCGCCGGGTGAGCCGAAAGTGATCCCGTTCCGAGCGCGAACGGATGACTCACGCCTCCTGCTTCCAATAGACATCCTTCAACGCGACGCGCCCGTCTTTCACCCGAATCAGCTCAATTCCGCGCAGCTGAAAGCTCTCACCGTTGCGACGCGTCCCGGCAGCCAGGTACGTCATGATGATTTCGTTCGCAGAGAAGCCGCGAATAACGACGTCCTCGAACCGCAGGCGCTCGAACAACTCGTCGTTCTCGGCGATGCCTTGCATGAATCCGTCGATTCCAGCGCGGACCCGGCCATTTGGCACGTCCGGGCCGAATGCAAAGTGCCACTCTGCGTCGGGAGTGATGGCCTCTGCTAGCATCTCCCGATCCTTGCGAAAGTAGGCACGGCTAAAACGTGCCATTATCGCGGACGCTTGGGCGTCATCCATTTTTCGTTCGTCGGTCGAAGTCACAGGACCTTGCCGGCATGGAGTAAGACATTGTTTTCCTGGATGTGGAACCATTCACGTGCGTCGGTGATGCGCGACTGCGCTCGCAAGTCGGCTTTAATCCGTGCCGGGCTTCCCTTGGGGAACCCGGCGAATCTTGCGGCTATCGCCTGACTGCGTTCAACGACCTGGCCATCCGGGACTACCTCCGCAGCCAGTCCCAGCCGCAACAATTCCGGGGCCGGTACACGGCTTCCATAAAGTGCCACGCGTGACGCCACCGCTTCGCCCGCTCTCAGCCGAAGCCACGCGGCGTTGTTTGCAATCGGTGCTCCTTGCTGGATTTCTCCGACCTGGAGGAACGCGGACTCGCCGGCGACAAGAATGTCGCAGGACAGCGCGAGGGCGGCTCCGGCATTGATCGCACAGAGTTCCAGCGCCCCGACGATGGGCTTTGGGAAGTTGAACAGGGCGATGTTCGTTTCGCGGAAGATCTGCGCAAGGGCCGGCGCCCACGCGGGCCGGGGCTCGGACTGCAACTCCTTGAGGTCGTGGCCAGAAGTAAACGCTCCGCCGGCTCCTCTGAGAACGATCGCGGTCACGTCTTCGTCTGCGGCGAGGCTGTTGATGGCCGTGGTGAGTTCCTCCAACAACGGCCCGGTGAGCGCGTTCTTGCGGTGAGGGCGGTTGAGTATCACTTCCGTCCAGCCATCATGGCGCTCGACGAAAACGAGCTCTTCTCGACTAGCCATTTTCAGAATCCCTCAGGCGCCAGCGGCCATGGTCAATCTTGCATTTGAATCGATTCATTTGCTGCGGCCGATCCTAGGTTTCGGAAGGTGGCTCGGTCAAGCCGCGCAGCCAGGCGTACGTTCAACGACCGGTGAAGTTCGGTGGCCGTCGCTCGAGGAACGCGCGAATGCCCTCGTCGCGGTCGTCTATCGGCACTTCGCCCGGGAGCTTTGAAGCGAAGTCCATGAACTCGGAGTGGGTCATCGTGAGCCCCGAATAGATCTGGCGCTTCATGAGTCCAATCGCCTTCGTTGGTGCGGCCGCCAGCTGTTGAGCGAGTTGGGCCACGGCCTCTTCAAACTTCTCCTGGCTGACCGATTCGGTGGCCATGCCGGCTTCCGCCGCCTGAACACCGGTCAGCGGCCTTCCGAGGATCAGAAATTCCATGGCACGGGTGAGCCCGAGGGCTCGGGGCTGAAACCAGGCACAGCCGGTTACGGCATGCATGCCACGTTCGAACACCCGCTGGTCCCGGAGTTGGGCATCGTCCGTGACGATTCGAAAATCGCACGCCATTGCGAGGTCCAGCCCGACGCCGAACGCGAAGCCGTGAATGGCCGCAATCGTGGGCTTGGGCATTGATTGAAGTACTGACTGTATGGAGGCGTGATTCACGGGCCGCGCGGGAATGAACGCAAAGTCCGCCGGCACCTCACCCATCCCGCGCAATTCGTCGCCAGGACAGAAGCCCTTGCCGGCGCCGCGCACTACCAGAACACGGACGCTGTCGTCCTCCATGCACGCTTCGGCAGCCGTCAGGAGCTCCGCGAGCATCGACTTTGTGATCGCGTTGCGACGATCGGGACGATTGAGTGTGAGCGTGACTATCGCTCCATCCCGCTCCCAGGCGACCTCGCGCATCGCCGTGAAGTCGTCTCTCACGGGTTGCCGTTCTCGTCTCTTGCCGGACTCATTCGCTCGCTCCGATCGCGCCCGCACGACGCAGTTCCGCGATGCCCTCGGGCGAGAAGCCAAGACCCGCCAGGACATCGTCTGTATCGGCATCCAGCAATGGGGATGCGCCACGCACTTTCACGGGTGTTGCATCCATTCGCAACGGCGGAGCGAACGTCTTGTATGGGCCAAACAGCGGGTGTTCGATCTCGACTACGTATCCGTTCTCGACGATTTGCGGTTCTTCAAAGATCTCGGTGGGGAACAAGAACGGTCCTACCGGGATGCCGGCGTCGCTGAACGTTTTGATCCAGTGTGCGGTGGTCTGAGATCGAAACAGCGCCTCGACTTCGTTGACCAATTCCGTCAGCCGGGCGAAGGCCTCCGGCGTACCGAGTTCAAATTCCGGGTCTTCCCGCGGGTCTTTGATTCGCGTGATGGACCGGAAGCGTCGAATCAAGGGCTGGCTCAGCGCTCCGACGGATACGATGCCGTCGCTCGTTCGGAAGTGACGGAAATAGATGTTTGCGAACGCCCCTGCGCGGGCGCTTCGCAGATACAACTGCTGCTGATCTGCGAAATTCGCTCCTGCCTTTCGCGCCTCCGCGAGTTGAGCCTGGAAAGACTCCCATACGTCGGGATCGGTCGCGCCGAACCAGTTCAGCAAGTTTCCGCCGAGAGCAATCGCGGTCGAAAGCAGCGAAGTTTCGACGCGCTGTCCCTCACCGGTTTGATCCCTGTGCCGCAAGGCGGCAACAACCGCCAGCGCTGAGATGAATCCGGTTGCGTGGTCAGCGTATGCAGGATTGATGTTTCGCGGGGCCTCGCCTGGCGCGGCCGTAATGGCGCCGATGCCGGACAGGCCCTGGACGATGACATCGTAGCCACCCATCCCGGCATACGGACCTTTCGGGCCGAGCGGCACATGTTCCAGGTAAATGAGACCGGGGTTGAGATTCGCAAGTGTCTCGTAGTCGAGCCCGTACCGTTCGATGTCGGGTGGTTTGAACGAGATGAGGACGATATCGGCTTTACGCACGAGTGCTTCCAACGCCGGCCTCGCTCGAGGATGAGCAATGTCCAGGCACACGCTGCGTTTCCCTCGGTTGAAAACCGCGAAGCTTTTGCTCTCGGTGGGAAGTATTGGAGAAAGATTCGACCTCGAGGAGTCGCCGGTGGGTGGCTCAATCTTGATCACCGTTGCGCCCATATCGGCGAGAGCCGCTCCGCACATGGGAATCGCAATCACCTGTGCGAACTCCAGCACGGTAATACCGGCGAGCGGGCCCGGCCGTTCGCTTTCTGGTTCGCGCTTAGTCGTCATCGTCAGTTGGTCCGTTTCGCTCATCAAGAAGGTCACGTAACGATAGGCTCATGGCCTGTGGACGTGCAAACGTTCCCGCAGCCGAATGGATATAACAAAGTCACCTACGCCTTTGAGTGGCCAGGTTGTTCCGCCGCTCCGCTTGTCAGCATGGATTCGATTTGCGACTCCTTGAGCCCGAGCTCTCGCAGAATTTCCGTAGTGTGCTCGCCAGCCATGGGGGCGGGTCGCGCTGGGGCTGCGCCGGCTCCGGAGAAGAACAGGGGGGACGAAATCGCCTTGATGGGCGGCCCAGCCGGCGTCTCAATTTCCGTAAGCATCCCGCGTTCCTCAAAGTAGCCATCGGACAACGCTTCGTGCATCGAGCGGAGAATGCCATAGGGCGCGCCAGCCTTTCGAAGTGCTTCCGCCGCCTGATCGATGGTTTGGGTGGCTACCCAATCGCTCAACAGCTGTTCCGCTGTGACCCGGTCAGCTGGAAGTTCGAGTGCTGGGTCGCCCATCGCCGTTGCCAGTCGCTTCCAGTTTTTTGGAGCGCCAAGGTTGATGGCGAGATACCCGTCCCGAGCTTTCTGTAGCCCGTGTCGAAAAGGTGTCCAGTTCGATTCGTCCGGATCGGAAATCGCAGGCGCAGCGGCTTCGGAGAGAAACGCCAACTGGCTGTCCATGAGCGAAACAGAGATCTCCTGGCCCTTGCCGGTCTGCTGGCGGTCGTAGAGCGCGGCGAGAATGGCCGTGCAGGCGTTCATCCCGGTTGCGATGTCCGCGACGGTTACGCCGGGCGCGAACGGTAGGTCGCCGCCCTGGGCTTGCTGTTGCACCCAAAGCCATCCGGCCTCGGCGTGGGCCGTGGCGCCATAGGCGCCCCTGCTGGCCGAGGACGTGTTCGGCCCGAAACCCGAAATACTCGCGTAGATGAGTCGAGGGTTGGCCTCGGATAGCGCGGTGTAGCCCAGCCCTCTCCGTTCGAGCGAGCCGGGCCGGTAGTTTTGCACGAGCACATCGGCACTGTTAGCAAGTTCCCTGGCCGCATTCAGTCCATCCGGATGCGCGAGGTCGAGCACAATCGATCGCTTGCCAAGGTTCTGCGAAGCGGGCCCGGCCGAAGGACGAGGCTCTCCCCGCCGAGCGGCTGGCGACGGCGGATCGATTTTCACCACATCGGCGCCAAGGTCCGCGAGCATTCGGGTGCAGTACGGCCCCGCGACGATCTGAGTCATATCGAGAACGCGGACTGCACTCAAAATTCGGCGGTTCATGGATGTTCCTCCAAAGGGATCCTTTTTGGTCACAGGGCCGGAGCGGGCCCAATCGACGCCCGGGAAACGAACTCCGATGGCCTCAACGGGGTGATCTTCATTTCCCGGCGTTCCATCTGGCTGACGAGAAGCTCAACCGACCGTTTTGCCGCCAGAGCGTAATCGTGACGAATGACGGAGAGCGGAGGGGAGTAGGCCAAGTGCCACGCGGAATCGCCGAAACAAAGCACCGAGACATCTCTTGGGATCTGCAAGCCAGCCGACTGAAGGCCCTGGAGGACAAACGGAGTCAGGCGCCCATTGGCCGAAATCACGGCCGTTGGACGATCGGGGCGGGCCATTACCGCCTGGAGTTCCGGGATGCAGTCCGAGAACTCGTCGATCGAAATGACCGTGACCCACGAATTCTGTTCTCCCCGCTCTTCTAACAGTGAATTGAGGGCGTTAACCCGGCGATGGGCCAGCTCGGTCGCCATCTGGCCGCGTCGAAACACGGCGAAGCGGCGGTGACCGAGGTCGAAGAACCGGCGGTAGGCAATCATCGCCGCGCCGGAATCGAGGTCTCCCCGTTCCGGGAACGGTGTGATCGCAGAGCCGACGAGTTCCTCGAGGTCGTCGACCGATCCGAGGTCGGGATCGACTGGAACGCCCGACGCAACAAAGTCCACGAATCCGCGAGTCACGTGAAGGATTCCCCGCCCGATGATCAGTCCGTCAACGCGGAAGTCGCGCAACTTCCGCAGTTCACGGTCCTGAATTGAGGGTGAGTCCTGCGCATCGGCGACGAGTACCGTGTAGCCAGCCTCGTGGGCTGCCGAGATGGTCGCACGCAGGTGGTCCTGGTTGATGGGGTTTTCGAGATCGGGCGCGAGCATGCCAATCGTCCATGTCTTGCGGCCACGTAGAGACTGGGCCGACCGGCTGGGGCGGTATCCGAGCGTCTCTGCCATCTTGCTGACCTTGAGACGCGTTTCCTCCGAGACTCGTGGCTCCCCGGCCAGTGCTCGCGAGACGGTGGAAGTCGAGACTCCCGCTCGTTTCGCCACATCGTGGATGGTTGGCACTCTTGATTTGCTGTCGCGCATCTGATTCCGGCGCCTGGTGCGGCCTGCTCCTGGCTAAGAGATTCTAGTTTTTGTCCCCGCTATCTGAATGAACGTTTCCACCGAGGACGTCATCGAACTCAGCGTTAAGTTCCCACAGCAGTGTCTCTCAGTCCGGTTGACAGTCTACTTCGGCGCGCCTTAAATTGCGCAATCGTTCCCGCAATCGGAACGGAGGGGATTCTATATGACGAATAAAAATGACAAGTACGGCCTCACGCGCCGCCGCCTCCTGGGATCGGCATTCGCCGGCGGTGTCGGAGTCGCCGGCCTCACCCTCGTCGGTTGCGGCGACGACGACGATGACGATGGCGGCAGCTCGGGTGGCTCACCCACCGCGGCTGCCGGAGATACGCCAGCAGTCAAGACGCCCAAGAAGGGCGGCACCCTTGTTGTTGACTCCGGTGAACCCGCTCCGGATGCGCTCGTCTACGCATTCAACGCCAACAACTTTTACCTGCGTTGGTCCATCTGGGAGAACCTCGTAGTCCAGGGGGCCGACAACCGCCCGCGCCTTGCTCTCGCCGAGACGTTCGAAATGAAGCCGGACTTCACCGGCGTCCACATCAAACTCCGGCAGGGACTCGAGTTTCACGACGGGCGGGCGCTAACGGCGGAGGACGTCGAATTCAGTATCGAAACGTTCCGGGCCGATACCACGACCAGCCAGCTGAAGAATCCGGGAAAGCTCATCACGGATATCAAGGTCGTCGATCCGCTGACGCTCGACATCACCTTCTCGTCGCCGCGCCCCTATATGGAGGACTACTTCGCACTCCTCCCGATCGTCGATAAGGCGACCGTCGACCAGGCTCCAGAGATGAAGGTGCTCAACGGAGCAGGGCCCTTCAAGTTCGTGTCGTATACGCCGAACCAGGGGTACGTCCTCGAGCGAAATCCGAACTACTGGGACAGCGGCAAGCCGTATCTCGATAAGATCGAAGGCAGGATCTACGCCGACGAGCAGGCACGGACGCTGGCCCTCCAGGCCGGCGAGCTTCATCACACGAACCAGGCCACTCCGGCCATGGTGAAGCAACTCCAATCGGACAAGAACATCACAATCGAGAACGGCGGCGTAGGGGGCCTCAACTACGCTGGCCTTGTGGTGGACTTCCCCGCGCTGAAGGATCCACGGGTTCGCAAAGCGCTTACCCTGTCGCTTGATCGACAGCGAATCGCGGACGAGTGGGGCGAGGGAGTCATCAGTCCTCAGGCTCTGCCGTGGCCGAAGGAATCACCGGCATTCAACGCAGATGACGAGGCACTTGTCCGCTACGATCCCGACGAGGCCCGTTCGCTGCTGAAACAGGCTGGCGCTGAAGGTTTCACTCTTCCCATGGACATCGGGCAGGGCCGTGAGTCACTTGCCCAGTATGCCCAGGACGACTGGAAGGCTATCGGTGTCGATGCTCAACTCAACCTGAGCGAGTACTCGGCATACCTCGCTCGCTTCCGTGGCCGGACCGTGGAAGCGATGTGGGTCGCTCCCTTCGGCTTCTCCGACAACATGCACCCCGCGACCTTCTTCGAATTCGCCCAGCCGGTCCGCATACCGAATGCATCGCACTACGGCCCAGATTCCTACAAGGAACTTCTTGCCAAGATTACAGCTGCGGATCCGCGCTCAGCGGAGGGCCAGGAGTTGCTGCATACCTGGAACAAGCTGTTCCTGGTCGAAGACCCGTGGATGGCGCCCCTTGCCCCGGTCGTGAACTTCTTCGCGATGCGGAAGCAGGTGATCGCTCCCCCGGACGGCGCCCGCGACCTTCCGACGATGGGCGACATCTGGGTCGACGCGTGATCAGGGCAGTCTCTTAGATGGCCGTCTACGTCGTTCGCCGAGGGCTCCAGGCGATCCCTGTCCTCATTCTGGCGAGTCTCTTCGTATTCACCATCCTTCAGATTGTCCCGGGCGACCCGGCAACGAACCTGGCGGGCGCGGATGCCACGGACGAAGACGTCCAGGTCATTCGCGAACGGCTGGGTCTCGACAAGTCGATCCCGGAACAGTATCTCGACTGGACAACCGGGGCGTTGACGGGGGACCTGGGCACATCGTTCCGCAGCAGCCGGTCAGTGACCGAACTCGTTCGGGACGCACTGGGGCCCACCCTCGAGCTCACACTCGTCGCATTCATCTTCGAGTTGATCCTGGGCATAGCGCTGGGGGTGATGGCGGGGGTGCGCCTGCGTTCGGTCTGGGATTGGGGTCTTTCGCTGTTCACGATCGTCGGTATTGCCGTACCGCACTTCGTGATGGGCCTTGTCTTGCTCTACACGGTCAGCTTCAAACTGGGGTGGCTGCCCGTTGGGGGCCGAGTCGCCCTCACAGACGATCCCGTTGAGGGCATGCGCTATCTGCTTTTGCCGGCCCTTGTGCTGGGGCTTACGGGCGCGGCCGTTCTCGCTCGTTTCGTGCGGACCTCGGTTGCCCAGGTGATGAACCAGGACTACATCCGAACTGGTCGGGCGAAGGGTCTGCGCGAACGCTCCGTGGTTATCAACCACGCTTTGAGGAATGGTCTTGTTCCAGTGGTTACAGTGATTGCCCTGCAATTCGCTGCCCTGCTCACCGGGTCCGTAGTCGTCGAAAACGTCTTCTCTCGGCCGGGGATTGGAAGGCTGGTCGTCTCAGCGATCCAGGCCCGCGATTATCCGGTCGTCCAGGGGGCTCTCCTGCTGCTTGTGGCCGTCTTCATCCTGGTTAACCTCGCGGCCGACCTCATGTATGGGGTCCTCGACCCCAGGATCCGGGCGCGCTGATGGCTACCACCACGAACGTCCAGGTCGGCATCGACCTCGCGAACCGCTCTCGCACCAAGGATTCTCTGATCCTCACGACTTTGATAGAGACGTGGCGCAACCCCATGGGGGCCATCGGTCTGTCGATCGTTGTCTTCCTCCTCGTCGCGGGGCTGGCCGCACCCCTCATCGCTCCACATGACCCGATCGCCCAGTTCAGAGGGCATCGCCTGGAGAGCCCCTCGGCTGACTTTTGGTTCGGAACCGATGAGTTCAGCCGGGACATCTTCAGCCGCACCGTTTACGGGCTTCGCGCCTCGCTGATAGTCAGCATCGTGGCGGTTGGCGGGTTCGGGATACTGGGGACAGTCGTCGGATTCATCGCCGGGTACTTTCGCGGCAAGACCGACACGATTCTCATGCGTCTCGTCGATACGATGCTCGCCTTCCCTGGCTTGCTTCTGGCGATTGCCATCCTCGCCGCGCTCGGCGCAGGTATCCAAAACGTGGCCCTCGCCATCGGGATCGGTTCGTTCCCACGGTTCGCGCGGCTGGGTCGTGCCCAGATGCTCTCTGAGAGTTCGCGTGACTACGTTGCGGCCGCCCGGGTTACCGGCGCGACCGAATGGCGAATCATGTTCCGGCACGTGGCCATCAACGCGATGCCGCCGTTGCTGGTGCAGGCCGCCATCTCAATGGCCGCTGCGGTGCTCATTGAAGCAAGCCTTGGCTATCTCGGTCTCGGCACAGAGCCGCCACAGCCGTCGCTAGGAAACCTGATTAACGGCGCCCGCGCCCACCTGGATAAGTGGAATTACTTCGTGTTCCCCGGAGCCGTGCTCGCGCTGTTCCTCGCCGGCCTGAACCTTCTCGCCGATGCCACCAACGAAGCGATGGACCCACACCGCCGGCGTCGTTGACCGCGGCGTTCTCAATGATCGCCACAAGGAGAGCGACTATGCCTGGACCTTTCGATGGACTGCGCGTCCTGGAACTTGGACGCTTCATAGCCGTGCCGTTCTGCGGTCAGTTGCTCGCTGAAGGTGGCGCCGACGTCATCAAGGTCGAAGATCTCGATGGTGACCAGACCCGGCACAACGGCCCCATAACCCCCACAGAAGGACGCCAATACTTCAACAAGAACCGCGGCAAGCGCTCAATCGCAGTGAAGCTTGGTGATCCCACCGTCCGTTCCGCGCTGCAGAGCCTTGCTCAGCGCGCGGATATCGTTCTCGCCAACTTTCGCCCGGGTCTCGCGGTCCAGCTCGGCCTGGACTATGAGTCGATCAGGGCCCGGAACCCGAAGGTCATCTATGCCGAGAACACGGCCTTCGGCCTGGAAGGTGAGCTTGCCGGCATGCCCGGGATGGATGTCGTGCTGCAGGGGATGACCGGGCTGGCCCATTTCGGTGCCGATGGCCCGCAACAAATCGAAGGACCAATCATCGACCACACTGCCGCGCTGATCATGGCCTTCGGCGTCTCGACGGCTCTCTATCACCGCGAGCGCACGGGAACCGGCCAGAAGCTGGACGTTGCTCTCATGCATGCGGCCATGGTGCTCGAAAACACCCAGCTCACCCACGTCGACATCGTGGACTCATGGCGCGTGGAGTTCCTCGCCTACCTCAAAACTGCTTTCGCGCAGGGCAAGACCTGGGCGGAAGTGCTGAATGTCCATGACCAAATGAACCCCAGGAAGGTGATGAAGGCCTACTACGGATTCTTCGAGACTTCCGACGGCGCCGTGGCTGTCGCCTGCAATGCCCGCAGCCTTCGCGCCCGAATGGCCGCATGCATGGGTGTCGAGGATCGCTGGTCGACGGAGAAGGATTGGCTGCCCGACGACGCTGCAGAGCATGAGCAACAGGTGCGCGAGCAGGTTGTCCGGCGGTTCCGGGTAGCGACCACTGAGCACTGGATAAATGAGTTCCGAAACCACGGGCTCCCCATTGGCCCGGTGCGGCATACCGACGAAATGTTCAACGACCGCCAGGCCTGGGACAACGGATTCCTCGCGAAGATCCATCACGACGTCGTCGGCGACGTCACCATCGTGGCGCCACCGCTCAAAATGAGCGCGACGCCATTTCAAGTCTTGCCCACAGCAACGCTCGGGAAGCACAGCCGGGAAGTGCTCGCAGAAGCTGGTCTCGCGTCAGCGGAGATTGACCGGTTGTTCGCAGAAGGAGTGATTCGCGAGGTTCATGAGACGCTCGCGGATCTCTACTGACTACTGGCCTTTGTAATCCGGGAGCCGCTTCTCCTTAAACGCGAGTGGACCTTCCTTCGCATCGTCCGTCTGTTGAACCATCCATCGCAATGCGGCGCCGAAACGGAGCGACTCCGCAAGCGGCAGGTCCTGCGAGTGTTGATACAGCTCTTTCGCTGCGCGTACGGCGAGGGGAGCGTTTCGCGCGATGCGGCTAGCGAGGTCCATCGCCGTGGGCAGCAAGGCTTCAGAAGAGGTGACCCGGCTCACGATCCCGATTTCGAGTGCCCTCATGGCGTCAATTGGGTCGCCGGTCAGCAAGAGTTCCATGGCTGCAGACTGTGGCGCCGCCCTCCCAATCCGTTGCGGGCCGCCGCCGCCGGGAAAGAAGCCACGCGTGATTTCTGGCAGGCCAAAACTCGCCTGGTCCGAGGCGATTCGAATATCGCAGCAAAGCGCGAGTTCGAATCCCCCGCCGAGGCAGTGACCGTTGACCGCCGCAATGATCGGCTTGTTCGTGGACCACGTCGAAAAACGGTCGTCGGGCCTGGTTCCGAGAAAGTCCTCCAGTTCGGATCCCACGGTTGGCGGAGCGACGGATTCGCCGGCGCGCTGCACGAGGTCGCGTCCGGCGCAGAACGCCCGGCCCGCGCCCGTGAGGACCGCGGCGCGAAGCTCCGGTGTCCTGTCGAACAGGCGCAGTGCCTCGCCCAACGCCTCCGAAAGTTCAGAACTGATGGCGTTGAGCTTCTCCGGCCGATTCAACGTGATGAGAAGGACGTGTTCGTTTTGCTGCGTGAGGACTGTATTGCTCAAGTGGAGGCCCCTGCTTTCTGAATCGATGATTGTTGCGTTATCCAGCCGCGGCATCCCACTTGAAAATACGTTTTGCGTTGCCGGCAAAGAATTCGGGCTGGACCGATTCGCGCAACTGGAGGTCGTCGATCTCTTTCCGGGAGCGTTCCCAGGGGATGGTGGGGAACTCTGTGCCGTACAGCATCTTCTCTTTGCCGCGGGTGTTGATGAAATGCACGAACTCCGGCGTCCAAAACTTTGGCGCCACCGAAGTTGTCGACATAAAGACGTTGTCCCAATGCGAGATGACCGAAATCGCTTCATCCACCCATGGTTGGCCGCAGTGGGTCATCACCAGCCGCAATTCCGGGAAGTGAAACGCGACTTCGTCGAAGTACATGGGATTCTGAACCCAGCCAGGCCGTCGCGGTCCGGGCATACCGGAGTTCATGCTCACCGGGATATCCAGTTCGATTGCCTTCACGTAAAACGGCCAATACACGCGATCGCTCGGCGGAAGACTGTATCGGAACGGTGGGATCCTCAGGCAGCGCACGTGGTGTTCTTCGTAGTACTGGACCACTCGCTGGATCTCCGGGTACCCGCGCGTAGGGTCGACGATCATCGCTGGAAGGATCCGGTCCGGGTATTGTCGATGGGCGGCGCTTACCCAGTCGGCGTGTTTCGGGTCCATGATGCTCACGACAGCGGCGCCGACGTCCGCGGAATCGAGCGCTTCGAGAAACTGTTCCGGCGTTTCCATTCTGGTCCGGTCGCCGATGCCTTTAAACAGATACTCAAGGCCCTCGCCCTGGTTCGCGTTCAGGAACGACGAATTGACCAGGGAGTCGATGGCCCTGATGCGCTTCTGGTTTCCAGTTTCGGCTGTCATTCGGTGATCCTCCGTGTTGCGGATGAGCTAAAGAACCTGCGGTTAATGTCCGCCAGGGCTCGGAGCAGTTCCCGATCCCGTTCCAGCGGCTCCATTGGCGCTGCAACATGCGTCCCGCCGAACACATCGACGATTTCCTTGTCATCGTCCACCACATGGTCTGGTGTCACGGGAATGCCAAGCCCGGCGAGGCTCTCCCGGTGTTTGCTGAGCGGCTTCACGAAGCATTCGAGGACGTATGGCCGGAGGCCGTGGACATCGACAACCTCCCAGCGGATGCCTGCGCCAGACCAGATGAAGACGTCGCAGCCCAGGTTCGCCACATCAGCGATCACCTCGCGCGCGAAGGGGCGCAGCCGATGGCCGGTAGCCAGCAATGTGTCATCGACATCGAAGAAAATCCTTGGTCGAACGTCCGCTGGCCCTGTCATCCGGACTCGTCCGCCGGCGGAGCCGCACAGGATTCCCTCTGAATGAACTCAGCAGTGGCAGGCACGCTGGTGGTCGAGCTTTCACCGTCGAGAATGCTCAGCAGCATCCGCGTGGTGTCGATCGCGTGTTGCCGCTGGTCGAACGCAATGACGCTGATGGACGGCGAGAACGCCGAAGCCCAGGTCGAATCGCCGAACGCAACAACGGACACGTCGAACGGGATCCGTTTGTTGGCCGCCTTCACGGCCCTGAGGACGTCGGGAATGTACTGGTGGGCGCCAACGACGAGTGCAGTCGGTGCTTCGGGAACGGTAAGCAGCTTTGTCACCAGTCGTTCGCAGTCGTCGCCGTCTAAGAACGACCAGAGCAGTTGCCCGGAGCTGGGGCCGAGGAATCCTTGCGCCGAGAGGTACTGGCGCACCCGTTCCGTGCGGGACCGTCCTGAAGCCGAACCGGTGGGATGCAGCATTGCGAATCGACGGTGGCCCAGTCCGGTCATGCATTCGAGTGCGGCGACGATGGCTGCGTTCTCATCGACGTATCCGGTCGCGACCCGTCGATGCGGCGAGCGCTGATTCAGAATTGCGAGCGGCACATGGGCTGCCTCAGCTCGCTCCGCGAGAGCATCGACGGAATGGACGGGAACGCAAAGCAGCGCATCCACCCGGCGCTCCAAAAGCACTTTGAGGTTGAGGGCCTCGGTCTCGATGTCGCTCCGGGACTCCGCGATTACCACGGTGTACCCCGCCTCGCGGGCGGCATCCTCGGTTCCCCGCAGGAGAGCCACCGACGGCGGGTTGTTCAGGTCGTTCACCATGAGCCCGATGGTCCTGGTGCGCGAGCGGCGGAGGTCTCGTGCTATCGAATTCGGCCGGTAATCGAGTTCACTGATGGATTCGAGCACCGTGGCGCGCACATTCGGCCGAACGGTCGGGTGCTCGTTCAGGACTCGTGAGACCGTCCCAACGGATACGCCAGCATGCCGGGCTACGTCCTGGATGGTTACCACGCTCTCCGCCTCACCGCCGAATCATCCTCGCGGAAGTCCAAGTCCACGCGTCGCGATGACATTTCTCTGAATCTCTCCCGTTCCCTGGCCAATCGTAAGGCGAACCGAATCGAGATACCTGAACGAGAGGGCTCCATCGAGCGGGGCGCCTGGCTCATCCGGAGCTAGCTGCCCATGCATGCCGTCGAGGTTCGCCCCCAGCCTGGCGACACTCTGGCCCACGTCCGAGCCGAACATTTTCGCCATCGAGGCTTCGTAATTCGGGACCAGCCCCTGGCTTTGCATCCACGCTACCCGGTGAGCCAGGAGCCGTGAGACCTCAGTCTGCACGCGCATCTCGGCCAACTGGTTCCGCTTCGCTTCCGGGATGGCCTGCTCTGCGCCAGCCGCCTTCTTTTCGCGGACATAGCCCTCAAGCCGAGTCAGGTCGCCATCGGCGGTGAGCACCCGTTCAATGCCCGAGCGTTCAAAGTCGAGCGTGGTGGTGGCGACATACCACCCTCGATTCTCCTCTCCGACCCTATTGGAGACGGGGATGTGCACGTCTTCGAAGAAGACTTCGTTGAACCCGTGGTCGCCGGCGAGGTTGATAAGCGGATTCACGCGGATTCCGGGCGTGTGCATATCGGCGAGCAAGTAGGAAATGCCGCGATGTTTCGGCGCGTCCTTATCCGTCCGTACCAGAACGAAGATCCAGTCGGCAAGGTGCGCCGAGGAAGTCCAGACCTTTTGGCCGTTGACCACGTAATCGTCGCCCACGCGCTCGCCGCGCGTCTGAAGCGAAGCGAGATCCGATCCTGCTCCAGGCTCGGAGAACCCCTGGCACCACTCGATTTCGCCCGCTGCAATGCGCGGTAAGAACTCCGCCTGTTGCTCCGCCGAACCATGCAGCATGATCGTTGGGCCCACCATTGTTGTCGCCGGCGTACCGATTCGAACCCCGTAACGATGCGCGGTCTCTTTCAGTAACAGTTGTTCCATGTGCCCGGCCCCGTTCCCACCGTGCTCTTCAGGCCAGTGCATGGTCGGCAGCCCTCGCCGATAAAGCTCTCGCCGGTATTCCTCGTGCTCCTCCGCTGGTGCGTCCTTCCCGGGACGCAGCCTGAAAAATTCTTCCATCTCGGCGGCAAATTGCTGCTCGTTTTCATTCCAGGTGAAGTCCAAGGTTCTCCTCCTCGTTTGTGGTCGGGACGGTATCGATTTCGAGTTATCCCCTCGGCAGGCCAAGCCCGCGGTTTGCCACGACGTTGCGTTGAATTTCAGCCGCCCCTTGCCCGATCGTGTGGCGGACCGCGTCGAGATAAAGCGGTCCCCATTCCATGGTTGGCGACCCTTCGTCATTCACTGCTGGTTCTTCGCTCAGGAGGCCGTGCATGCCATGCAGGTTCACTCCCGCGTTGCAGACCTGCTGGATCGTTTCGGTGATGGTGAGTTTCGCAATGGAGACTTCGTAGTTCGGCAATGCGCCCGCGTTTTGCAGCGCGGTGACTCGATAGGCGAGATTCTTGCCGACTTCAGTGCGGATCGCGGCATCCGCGATACGCCGCCGCTGCGCCCCCGTTTCGGGAATCTCAACCCGGTCATTTCGCAGCGTTCGCAAATCGTTTTCCGCCCGGTCCAGCGTACGCCGCAGGAACGAATAGCGAGCGATACCGGAACGTTCGAAATCGAGCGTTGCCGCGTTGACGTACCAGCCGCGGTTCTCTTCGCCGATAAGGTTCTTCGCAGGCACCCGGACGTCCTCAAGGAAGACCTGGTTGAAGTGATGCCTCCCTTGCATGTCAATCAACGGTTCGACGCGAACTCCCGGGCTCGCGAGCGGGATCGCAAACATCGAAATTCCACGATGCTTGGGGGCATCGGGATCGGTGCGAGTCATCGTCCAGAGGAATTCCGAATAGTGAGCGCCGCTCGTATATCGTTTCCGGCCGTTCACAATCCAGTCGTCTCCCGAGCGCACGCCGGTGGTTTCGACCCCGGCCAGGTCGGAACCGGCGTT
Source organism: Dehalococcoidia bacterium (assembly GCA_050247055.1). Taxonomy (GTDB): domain Bacteria; phylum Chloroflexota; class Dehalococcoidia; order Tepidiformales; family Tepidiformaceae; genus Amarobacter. The sequence goes on along the minus strand of JBFWUX010000002.1, from coordinate 404,685 downwards.
CGGTTCAGAGAGCCCCATTGCAAACGACAGATCCCCGGATGCAATCCTGGGGAGGAATGACTGTTTCTGTTCTTCGGTGCCGAAGAGCATGATCGACGGCCCCACCTGCTGAACGGCCCGCCGGTGATGTTCTATCGGAGCACCGGCGAGGACCATCTCTTCCATATAGATCATTTGCTCGGTGTAGCTCAGGCCCCGGCCGCCGTATTCGGCGGGCCAAGCGATTGCGAGCCATCCTTCCCGTCCGGCGGCCTTGCTGAACTCCGGCGAGGAACCGCCGCCACCACGAGCTCTGTGACGCTCCCAGAATTCAGGTGTGAGCGTCCGCCGAAGGAATGCCCGCACCTCTTCTCTGAACGCGTTGTGTTCCTCGCTGAACTCGAAATTCAATGTGAATCCTCCAGAGTTCCCGGCCGCGTCCGCGCCTGTGGCTGCCGGTGTCTGCCCTTGCGATGAATCGATTCAATGATAGACTCGGCCGCTAGGCTAGTGCGCGTTCGGTCCGCATGCAACAGCATCGGCCTAGCTCACCCGGAGGAGATAAGACGTGGCGACCTCACCGATTCACACTCGCATTTGCGATGAACTGGGCATCGAACACCCGATCTTTGCGTTCAGCCATAGTGCCGATGTTGTCGCGGCCGTTTGCGAAGCCGGCGGCATCGGAATTCTCGGCGCGACACGCATGTTCCCGGAAGAGATTGGCGAAAACATCAAACTGATTCGCGACCGTGTAGGCAGCCGGCCGTTCGGGGTCGATCTTGTGCTCCCCAAAGGGATGCCAGAGAAGAACAACCGTGAGGACATCGAGGCGCAAATCCCGGACGAACACCGGGCCTTCGTGGATCACCTGTTTGAAAAATACAACGTCCCTCGCGATGGACAGCCTGGACCTCGCTCCAGGTTTGTTCGCTCCGACGAAATGGCCCGTCGCCAGACTGATGTCGTCCTGGATTCGGATATCAACGTCTTCGCGATGGGAATCGGAAGCCCGCCCGAGTTTATTGCCGCAGCAAAGGAGACCGGGAAAAGAGTTCTTGCGCTCGTCGGCTCTCCGAAGCACGCACGCCGCGCCCTGGACCTTGGAGCGGAGATCCTCGTCGCGCAAGGACATGATTCGGGCGCTCACACTGGGCCGATCGGCACGTTTTCGCTGGTCCCCCAAATCGTCAAAATGGCAGGCGATGTGCCGGTCCTGGCTGCGGGCGGAGTCGCAACCGGACAACATATCGTGGCCGCCCTGGCGATGGGCGCGGCTGGCGTTTGGATCGGGACGGCGTGGCTTGTGACCAGGGAAGCCCACACGTCTCCCGTCGTCATGAAGAAGCTCCTCGCCGCAGGTTCGGAAGATACCGTTGTCACCCGTGCAGTCAGCGGAAAGACCAATCGTCAGCTCAGAACCGCTTACACGGAGGAGTGGGAGGCGCCGGGCGCTCCGGTCGCTTTGAAAATGCCGTACCACGACATCCTGGTCGGCGACCTGCTGGGCGCAATCCAGCGACATGAGGTCGAGCCCCTGATCGGTTCAGGTCTTGGCCAGGGCATCGCCTGGTACTCAGAAGAAACTACCGTCGCCCAGGTAATGGATCGCTTCATCTCCGAAGCAGAAGGTTCCCTTGAAGCAGTCCGGAAGGTGGGGAGCCCGCTCGCCACATCGTAGTGCGCCCCCAGAGCGGCCGAATCCAGCGTGTTGCTGGCGAGTTCGGCTAGAGCGATCGCATCACCCGCGATGCCTCTACGTGAAACATGGTGGCGTCGCGACGCGTTAGCGGGCTGTAGATTCCCTGTAACTTCCGTTCACGTCCGTAATGGATTCGTGATGCGATGACCCCCGCCGCATGTCACATCCGCAAGCCATTTCATGTTCGGATGGATGTACGGAGGAACTCACATGACGACTGAAAGCCTGGATCCGTTGCTGGTTGGGCAACGCGTCGAGACCTTCGACCACCACCTGGCGGGGACGGTCCAGGCGATCAACGCGGATCACGTGCTAGTGAAGCCCGCCATCCTCCCCGCTTACTGGATTAACGAGATCCTCATCCGTTCGGTTCGAGACGACACGGTACGGCTCCAGGTCGATCGGCGGCGGCTGCAGAGTTATATGCAGGAAGATGCGGCTTGTGGGGCTTCCGGCGGACTCCGTTCGACGCCGAAGTGGGTCCTCGCCCTGGCCTCGCTGCTCACGTCGCTCCGGCTGATCTGACGGCCGCGGGATGAACCAAAGTCTTCGACGTTACGCACTGTTGCCCAACAGAAAACGCAAATCCAGCTATCGCCAGTGGTTAACACTGATCGCTGTGGGCTGTGCCATGACAGCTTGCATAGTCGCCGCGGCGGCAATTGGGACGGCGTTGGCCTATTACCGGCACATCACGGAAGAGTACCCGCCCCTCGCGACGAAGATTGCGATCCGGGGCAGTGGCATCACTACTGTCATGGACCGAAACGGTGAGCCACTCGGCGTCCTGAGTAATCCGAACTCTGCTATTGCCCAACCGGTCCCGCTCCGGGACATCTCTCCGTTCCTCATCGATGCCACAGTCTCGACCGAGGACAACAACTTCTGGAACCACGATGGCTTCGACCCCAAGGGCGTCTTGCGCGCGGCGTGGACTACTTACGTGGAGGGACACTCGACAACCGGTGGCTCGACGATCACCCAGCAGCTCGTGAAAACGGTCTACTTCACCACGGACTGCGAGGATTACGCCGGCGTGGAGCAGTGCACGGCGCCGCGAACGCTCAGCCGCAAGGTCAAGGAACTGGCCCTGGCAGTCGACACCGATGAGCGATACACGAAGGACCAGATCCTGACGTGGTACCTGAACTCCATTTCCTATGGGGGAAGGTATGTCGGGATCCAGGCCGCGGCGGAAGGCTACTTCGACAAGCCTGCATCCGAACTCACACTTGCCGAAGCTGCCGTCCTGGCTGGTCTGCCCTCGGCGCCCACGCTTTACAGCCCCCGCACCAACTGCGTCCGGGCGAATTCCTCGGAGAATTGCGCCGTCGATGAATCGGGCCGAACGATGCTCTCGGGCGAGTCCAAGGCACGCCAGGAGTACGTGCTCGACCTGATGGTTGAACATGGCCATATCACTGCCGACGAAGCCGCCGCTGCGAAGGCGGCAACAGTCCATGTTTACGACAAAGGGACGGCAAATCGGGCTGCCGCGTTTATCGACGACCAGGTGGAACCTCGCCTGGTTCGCATGTGCCGCGCCGGCCTGCTGCCGCGCAGTGAAGGAAGCAGGGACTGCGTGGAGAGCGTCCACAGCGGTGGCTATGCAGTCACCACCACTCTGGATTGGAACCTCAATACCCAAGCTTCGGAATTGCTGCACACGTATGTGAACCAGGGACTGGCCGCGGGCTGCGAGTGTCACAATGGGTCCATCGTCACAATCGAGCCAACGACGGGCCAGGTGGTCGTCTATGTGCCGAACATCGATCCAACGTGGGTATCGGACCCTCGAGTCGCTGGAAATATCGATCAGGCCGTCGAGATTCACCAGCCCGGGTCTTCGTTCAAACCAGCCGTCTACCTGTCGTGGATGGACAACCTTAACAAGACTCCGGTGAGCTCAATCTGGGACACGAACCCGCTTGAGCTCATTGACAAGCCGGACAAGCCTGAGGACCAGGTCACGATCCAGAACCCGGGAGCAGCCGGGAGCAGCCAGGGTCTGATCACGGCACGCGCCGCGCTTGGCGGATCGCAAAACGTGCCGGCGTTCCGGGCAGCCACCGAGGTGGGTCCTGACAACGTCATTGCCACCGCCAAGGCGCTCGGGATCACAACGCTTGACCAACGGTTCGATCCGACGTTCCGAGATCACGATTCCGTGATTTATGGCCCTTCGATCGCTACCGGCGGGGCCAACATCCGAGTTATCGACATGGCCTACATGGAATCGACGATTGCCAACATGGGCGCGATGGTGGGTGTGCCAACCCTGGCATCGACGCTGAAGCCAGGCGATGCGATTTCACTCGACGGCGCTGAGGGCGATGAGCGCGAGGAAGCCTTAAACCAGCGGGAAGCGTTCATTCACGGAAACCTCCGCCTCCCAGGGACCAGGGAGCTCGATCCTGTCGTTGTCCTGCGAGTTACGGCCGCCGATGGGACCATCCTGTACCAGCACGGCGATGATCTCCAGAAGATCCAGGTCGTCGATCCGGGCTCGGTGTGGATGTTGCATTCGATCATGTCGGATTGCACAGCCCGGTTCCTCATCTGGCAGTGCGGCCGCAACAACGACGACCTCTCGCTCGATGTCTTTGCTAACGGCGTGAAGGTCCCCGGCGGGGTTAAGACCGGCACGCAGCAGGGTGCGCTAAGCGCCAAGGACACCCTGGAGACCTGGCTTACGGGGTATTCGAGATACGCCGGCACGGCTGTCTGGATCGGGAACGCGGACAAGAGCATCGTTCGCGATGGTCCGAGCGCGAACTACATCAGCGCCAACACTACGTTGCACCTCTACAAACACTGGATGGGTGCGTACCACGAGTACCTGGAATCGCTCGGAGGTTTCAAGGAGCTCGCTGGCTTCGAGGACCTTCAGCCGGCCAATGTGAAGTACGACTACTTCCAGTCGGCCTCGACCGAACGTGGCCAGGCCGGCGGTTGTTACACGAAGGTCAAAGGCTGGCAGCGCACGGACGTGGACTACCACGGAGGTGACTGCCTTGGAAAGTACTGCTTCGAGCTGCCGGCATTCAAGAAAGACGTCGCCATGAGTCTCGCCTATTCGCGCGGAATACAGGCATGCGGCGTTTACCTGCCGACCCCAACGCTGACAGAAGAAGGGACTCCAGCTGCTCAAACCCCGGAACCCAAGAAAACGCCCGCCGGTCCACGGCAACAAGCACCGCCAACCGCCGAGACGCCCACGCCAGGGCCCGCGAGCGATGGTGGCGGCAATGGCAACGGACCGGTCAAGCCCGAAAAAACCAAGAAGCCCGGCCATTAGCGATCCGCCGCCCAGCACAGGAGAGAGTTCACTTGTTCGATGAAATCATCAACGATACCACCTTGCACTACCTGCTCATTGCGGGAGAAATTCTCGCCGTCTACGTCGGATTACTCTGGGCAGCGGTGGCGTACTGGACGTTCAATGATGCGTGGAGAAGGAGCTCATTTCCTTTCTTTGCGGTGATCTCTACGCTCCTGGTTGTGTTGTTTTTCCTGCCAGGTCTCTGGATCTATCTTTTGATTCGACCTCGCACCACGCTTGCTGAACGAGCCGACGAAAGGCTTCGAACTGCACTGGTGACGGAATATGACCAGGCATGTCCCGGTTGTCGAAAGTACATTCGCGAAGATTTTGTTCTCTGTCCCCGGTGCGGATACGAACTCCGCAGCACGTGTACGGGATGCTCGCGTGCGATTGAGCAGGCATGGAGTATGTGCCCATTTTGCGGCCTAGCTTCGAACAAATCTAATGTTCCGGAACCCGTGGCTGCAGAACCAATCGAGAGAAGGCAACCGGCACACGCGTAACAAATATGCGATGTGGATAAGCCATCTTTATATGGTTTTGCAACATCCGGATCTCGGTTGCTAGGCTCATTTGAGTCGAGTTTTACCGAGGTCCGGAATTGCGCTTTGGTCGTTTCGAGCGCCTGTCGCTCTTTGTCACAATGATTCTTTCCGTGGTCTTCCAGGTGTTGCCAGCAAGTGCTGAGGAGCCGCCGCTTGCGTACGACATTTCCTGGCCACAATGCCCGGAGGCGCTCCCTGCTGGCGATTTCTCATTCGCCATCGTTGGCCTGAACGATGGACGTCCCTTCACCTCGAACGATTGCTTCAGTTCGCAGTACGCGTGGGCGACTGCAGCCGAGGCTCATCCGGATGTCTACATCAATCTCGATTTCCCTCGAGAGGGCCGGCCTCAGGCGGAGAACGGACCGTATGGCCTCTGCGAGGCCGCGGACGAGTGGTGCCGTGCCTACAACTATGGCTACGCCCTCGCCCAGGACGCACATTTTCGGGCAGCGCTGTTCGGTGTGCAGCCGGGCCGTTACTGGCTGGATGTCGAAATGGCCAATCACTGGTCTGATTCGGGCAGCGACAACTCACAGGTTGTTCACGGTGCACTCGATTACTTCGATTCGGTCAGCATCCCCGTGGGGATCTATGGCACCAGTTTCCAATGGGACATGCTCGTAGCCGGCTACGTCCCGTTCATCTCCCGACCGCTCTGGGTGGCGGGCGCGGAATCGATCGACGAAGCGCGGGGGCGCTGCGACGATTCGAGCTTCGCATTCGCCGGTGGCGAGATCTGGCTGGTCCAGTACCCGGAAGGTGACTTCGATGGGAATGTTCGCTGCTCGCGGTTTGCGGAAAGGGCCGATCTCAACACTGGAGAGCCGCCAAAGGAAGCAGGGGAACAACCTTCTCGAAGCCGGCCAAACCCGCATCGCAACCGCACGGCGGCCCCGAATTCGATCGTCTCGAAAACGCCGGTGTTCGAGTCGATCATTCCGCGGCCGTTTTCACTCCAGGAATCCCGCGCGCTCGTTCTGAACTGAACTCTGCGGGAATTCAGGTGTGAAGGAAGAGGCGACTCCGACAACGCCCACCCACAGGCGACCCAAAGTCCGACAGGACGTCCGGACCTGGCCCGCAAAGCGTCGAAGCTTGCCAAAGGGTTGCCAATAACTCCGACAGTTTAGCCGTTCCCCGCCCAGTCAGCCTGAAACGCGACAGGTTCGTGTCGCGAAAAAGCGCCGCGTTATGCGGCGCTCAGATTCAAAAGTGTTGGCTGGGGACGAGGGAGTCGAACCCCCACATACAGATCCAGAATCTGCTGTCCTACCATTAGACGAGTCCCCAGCAAGACGGCATCCAGCGTACCACGGGCTTCCCCGAACGCTCTACTGCGCGAAGCCCCGAGACTGCTTTGGGCAGGCCCTAACCCAGGCGCAGGCGGGCGGTCCGGATGCGCTGGAGCGAACGTTCGCGCCCCAGGAGGACCATCGAATCGAAGAGCGGGATGCCCTGTGGGCGCCCCATCTCAGCGACATAAAGCACGGAAATGAACTTCCGCAGCTTCATCTCAAGGGGGCCTTCCATGCTGCGGATGGCTGTTTCCACGGTGGCGACATCCCACGAGGATTCGTTGATGGCGTCGAGGGTGGTCAGGGCAACATCCAGCACTCGGACGGCGGTTGCCGCGTCGCCGATTCGCTCCACGAGCAAGTCCATCGCGTACTCAGGCGCTTCGTAGCCGAAGAGGAACTCGATGGTCGGTGCTATGTCTGCCAGCCTGGCCGTGCGTTCCTTCAGCAGCGGCGCGACGGTAGCGACGATCTCGCGGTCGACGGGCCGATGCACGGTCTCCGGGAGTGCCCGGTCGCACCACTCGGCGATGGTTTCGATCCAGCGGTTCTCGGCCATTTCCCGGATGTAGTGTCCGTTGAGGAAGTTCAGCCGCTCGATATCGAACACGGCCGGGTTCGCGACCACGCGGGCGAGGTCGAAGTTCGCCTTGAGTTCGTCGACTGACAGGATCGAGGTGTGGTCGTCGAGCGACCAGCCGAGGAAGGCGAGGAAGTTGATCATCGCCTCGGGCAAGTAGCCGTTTTCGCGGTAGTCGATGAGCGCCGTGTCACCGGAGCGCTTGCTGAGCTTCTTGTGGTCCGGTCCGAGGATGAGTGGCAGGTGCGCCCAGATCGGCGGCTCCCAGCCGAGGGCCTCGTAGAGCTGGATGTGTTTCGGGGCGCTGGAAATCCACTCGTCGCCGCGAATGGCGTGCGAAATCTCCATCTCGGTGTCGTCGACCACGACCCCGAGGTGGTAGGTCGGGTAGCCGTCTGACTTCACCATCACAAAGTCGTCCTGGAGCTTGTTTTCGAAAACCACCTGGCCGCGAACGATGTCGTTGAGCACCGTCTGGCCCTCTTTGTTCATGGCGAAGCGGATCGTGAACGGCTCGCTTCTGGCGCGCGCGACGGATTCTTCCTTCGAGAGTCTCCGGCACGTGCCGTCATAGCCGGGGGGTTGCTTCGCGGCAGCCTGGGCCGCGCGCATCTGGTCGAGGCGTTCCGCCGTGCAGAAACAGCGATAGGCCCGTCCTCGTTCGATGAGCGTGGCGGCCGCCTTTTCGTACAGCGGAAGCCGCTGCGATTGGAAGTACGGTTCGTGAGGGCCGCCGACCACCGGGCCTTCATCCCAATCGATGCCAAGCCAGCGAAGGCTCTCCATGATGGCGTCGAGCGAGGTTTCGACCAGCCGGTTTCGGTCGGTGTCTTCGATGCGAAGGAGGAACTGCCCGCCGTTGGCTCGCGCGAAAGCCCAGCTGAACAGGGCCGAACGAATGTTGCCGATGTGCGGGTCGCCGGTCGGCGAAGGGGCATAGCGGGTCCGAACGGGACGCGATTCAGAAGTCACAGGGCAAACGTCACTCTTTGGAGTCGCTCGCGGGTTCGAGCACCGGGTCGATTTCGCGGGCGTAGTGCAACGCTAGCGTTTCGCCGCCGATGGCGCGAACCGCGTGGTCCAGGTCGAACGGGATGCGGGCCGTCACCGTGAGCGTTCCGCCTGCCGGGTGGGGTATCGAAAGCTGGTAGGCGTGGAGCATCTGGCGGCCACCAGGCTCGCGCTTTCCGTAGACGACATCATCCATTACCGGGATGCCGACGGCCGCGAGATGGACACGAATCTGGTGGGTCCGGCCGGTTTCGGGACGCACCTCGAGGAACGAGCGGCGGTTGTCCGTGTGCAGCATTTCGTAGGCAGTGCGAGCTTCGCGACCTCGCTTCACGATGGCCATGCGCGTGCGGTCGCCCGGGTGACGGTCGATGGGGGCGTCGATGACGGCCTTCGGCCGGTCTGGCACGCCGTCAACCACGGCGACGTACGTCTTCTTCGTCGTCCGGGCTTCGAAGGCGCCGCTCAGTGCCATCTGGGCCTGCGGGGTCTTCGCGAGCACGAGAACGCCCGTCGTGTCCTTGTCGAGACGATGGACAATGCCCGGGCGCTCGACATCGAAGGCTGCGGCGGCGGCGCCGAGTTGTTCGAGCCACCATGCGGCGACCGTGGGAGAGGTATCACCCGCCGCGCCATGGACCGCTAGCCCTGCGGGCTTGTCGATTACGGCGAGATAGCCGTCTTCGTAAAGCACGCGGAGGTTGAGCCCGGTGGGCGCCGTTTCGTGCGGCGTCTCCGGCACGTCGAGTTCGATTTCGGCCCCTTCGGAAATCGAGAGTGCCTTGTGTGCGACCGCGCCGTTGACGCGAGCGTTTCCAGACTCGATCAACCGCTGGACGCGCGCACGAGAGAGGTCATCGAACGCGCCGGCGAGCACGGCATCGAGCCTCCCGGATTCGGGTGCGGTCAGTCTGCGGGTTGCGATGTTTGGGGTTCCAACAGCATCGCCCATATCAGGAAGAACACTCCGATCGTGATGGCCGAATCGGCCACGTTGAATGCCGGGAAGTTCGGCACCTTGATGAAATCCACGACTTCGCCGTCTTTGACGCGGTCGATGAGGTTACCGACGGCTCCGCCGAGCATAAACGCCAGCCCGAGCCGCATCAGCGGGTGGGCGAAGGTGGGATTGAAGAGGAAGATGATAATTGCGGCCATGCCGATGATGCTCGTCATAACGAGTAGTGGGCCAGCGCCCTGCAGAACTCCGAACGCCGCACCGCTGTTTGTCAGGTGCACGATCTTCAGCGGCCAGACGACGCTGTGCTCATCTCCGCGGGTCACGGTCTCGCGGATGATCCACTTCACCAGCTGATCGGCACCGACGATGGCAACCGCGATGGCAAAAAACCAGGCGTCGCGGGGCCGGAATGCTACTCGGGTGTGGGGTGCTTCGCGTGTCGGAGCGCTTTCCATTCGCTCCAGTGTACGGGTTGGCTGGTTTGGAAAAGCAAATGACCGAACCGGCGGGTCACGAGTGGGCCATCAGCTGTTCGATCCAGGGGACGAAGTGGCCCCGATAGCGTTCCTGCAATTCGGGAAGGCGCCAATCGCCGCCGGTGACCACCCGGCGGCAGAGGTGCGAGCCGCAGCGACAGTTCAGCCGCCAATCGTCATCGACAGTCATGGTGGCGTAATCGGTGGTGATCTCTTCGCCTTCCGCGATGTCGCGGCGTGCCACAACCACGAATTCAGAGTCCAGCCAGGCATTCGGGTTGCAGGAGTGATTTCCGCGCGCGGCCGGATCATCCCACGCCATCAAGAGATGCAGGTCGGCATCGACGCGCAGTGCGGAGAATCGCCTTCCGGAGGTGCTGACGCGACGCATCGTTGCCTGGTTGACGAGTGCGCCGCCGAGCACTTTGATCCGTTCACCCCCGCGTATGGGCTCCAGAGCGAATTCGCCTTCGCCTTCAATTGCGAAGTGGCCGGGCCGAACCCGCGGGTCGACCCATGAGCGAGCGGGCGGGATATCCATGACGCAGTCTCTGAGTGGAGCGGAAGGCACGTCAACGGGCGCGATACGTTCCGGCGCTTTCCGGGCGTAACGGTTCGGGCTACGCTGAGACTACACGTCACCGATGGAACTACTCAGGAGACTCAAGCCCATGACCCAGCAAGCCACCAAGGAAATGCGGCCCGATGGCAAGCTGCGACTTCCCCCCGGCCAGCACGTCACCACTGGCTGGCCGGTCCTTCACTACGGATCTGTCCCGCGCATCGACCTCGAATCGTGGCGCTTCCACGTCTGGGGCCTGGTCGAAGAAGAACTCTCATTTACCTGGGAGGAGTTCCAGGCGCTTGGCACCACCACCGAGGTGAATGATATTCACTGCGTCACCACCTGGAGCAAGTACGACAACACCTGGGAGGGCATCCCGTTCTCGGCGCTGCTCGATAAGGTGAAGCTCAAGCCCGAAGCGAAATTCGCGATGCTCCATAGCTACGGCGGTTACACGACCAACGTCCCGCTCGCCGACCTCAAGCGCGAGCAGGTGATGTTCGCAACGAAGCACGACGGCGAAGAGCTCTCGAAGGAGCACGGCTGGCCGATGCGCCTGGTTGTCCCGCACCTCTACTTCTGGAAGAGCGCGAAGTGGATCGGCGGCATCCAGTTCCTGGAGCGCGACAAGCCCGGGTTCTGGGAAACCTACGGGTACCACATCTATGGAGACCCATGGCGCGAAGAGCGCTATTCGTAGCAGTCGAAAGTTGCAAGGACTGACGTGAAAGCCTCAGTCCTTTCGCTTTGTATGCCGAAGCTATGCCTGCACTGGCGGCGGGAAGAATTCGAAGAACTTCGCCCACCACTCCTCGTCGGTCATCTTTTCGCCGAGGACCTGGTACTCCTCGTCCGGGAGCTTGGCCCTGCCTTCAACGAAGCCCACTGCGTCATCGCCGACCAACCAGCGTAGTTTCGGTTCGTTGGTGGTGACGGCTTCTTCGATGACGGCGGCCACCACCGCGGGGTCGCCGCCGTTTTGCCCGGCCGCGGCGTAGAGGTCTTTCATCCGGCGTTCGATGTCCTCGTACGGGGATGGATCGCGTTCACTCCAGGCGTCCAGGGCCTTATCGAGGATGGGCGTGACGAAGAACCCGGGTTCCACTGCCGCCACGCGAATGCCGAACTGCTTGAGTTCGATCGCCAGCGTTTCGGTGGCGCATTCCAGTGCCCATTTTGAGGAGTGGTATTGGCCATAAACCGGGGCCACGAGCCGGCCGGCCGCTGAGCTGACGTTGATGATGGCCCCGGATTGTCGCGCCCTCATACCGGGCACTACCGCGCGGATGACCCGGAGCGGACCGAAGAAATTCGTCTCGAACACCGAGTGCCACTCTTCGTCGGTGGTCGTCTCGATTGGGCCAACACCGGTGACGCCCGCGTTGTTGACGAGGACGTCGATGTGGTCTTCCTCGCGCAGGATGTGGGCGATCGCCTGGTCGATTGATTGCTGGGAGTCGACGTCGAGTTGCACGACACGTACGTCGAGGCCTTCGGCCGCGGCCGCATCTCGCAAGGCCCCGGCCTTCGCCAGGTTCCGCATCGTGGCGTAGACACGATTGCCCAAGCGCCCGAAGCGAAGCGCCGCCTCATAGCCGATGCCGGTACTACATCCGGTGATAACGACAATAGCCATCTGATTCCCCCTTGAAGGGGCGGACTCTAAACGCCTTTGGCCGCTGTGGGAAGCGATCCGCTACTGGACCGTGATGCTGGCCGACATGGCCTCGCCGTGGACGCCGCACTGGTACTCGAAGGTGCCGGTGCTATCGAACGTGAACTGGAACGTCCCTGTGCGCTGCTTCGATGATTCGACCTGCTTGCCATCCCATTCACCCACCACGGAGTGAATGTTCTTGCCGGTCCAGTTCCAGGTAATAGTGGTGCCTCTCGGTACCTGCAGGGTGAGCGGCGTGAACTTGTTGTCGGTGATAGTCACGGTGGTCACGCTCTCAGGGAGATGAATGCCGGGGGTCCCCTCCGTTGTGGCCTCGGTCGTGGGCGATGCTGCCGCGGTTGGGGTGGTTTCATCGTCATCGCCGCAGCTCACGGCGAAGAGCGCGAGCGCGCAAAGACTGCCCACGGCGGCCAGGCGAAGTCGCCGCGTGATTCGCGCGAGTCTGTTTTCTGTCCGGGATTCCTGATTCATCGGCATCGAAGCATCACTCAATGGAGGCTATGAAGGGGTAAAGCGCCTGGCCGCCCATCACACCTTCGACCTCAAGTTCCTTTGCGAGGGTACCGGCTTTTTCCGCGAGGACCGAGAGATCACTCTCCGAAACGCCCTGGCCGGCGTAGATCGTGACGAGCTGACCGGGTTCAACCCCCGCGAGCCTGAGTCCCTCGATGAGCGCATCTCCCGGCGAATCGGCCGTGCCCACCAGTTTGCCCTCGATGAGGACGATTGGCTGGCCCTGCTTCACCGCGATCCCGTCCGAGGTCCGGTCGGCGCCCGCGATGGTGACCTCAACCGTCTTTGTCGCTGTGGCGGCGGCGACCATGCCGCTGAGGTTTGCCGCCGGGCTTTCACCCGCATCGAAGGCGATAGCGGCTGCGATGCCCTGGGGCAACGAGGTTGTGGGAATCACGTGGAGCGTGCAGTCGGTCAGCTCTTTCGCCTGCTGGGCGGCGAGCACCACGTTGCGGTGGTTTGCCAGGACGATCACGTCCGGAGTCCTCAGCGCGTCGGCGGCGCTGGCGATCTGTCCCGCCGGTGGCTTCTCTACTACGCCGAGGTCGCTCACAGCCGCGCCCAGACTCTCGAAAATCTCGTCGAATCCGGCCCCGCGGCTCATCGCGAGCATGGCCACTTTCGCGCCGGCGCCCGAGCCGCCTTCGCGGAAGCGCACGTTCTGGGCGGACATGTCTTCGACTTTCACGCGAGAGACATGTCCCAGTTCCCTGGCGGCTTCGATGAGCGGTTCCGGTTCCAGGCTGTGTGCGTGGACCCGGACCAGTTCTTCGTCGCCGACAACCACGACGGACCTGCTCCCACGGCTTTCGACGAGACTTCTGATTGTTGCCACATCGAGCGGTCGCTGCCGCGGTTCGAGCAGGAATTCGGTGCAGTACCCGAACGGGTCTTCGCCGTGACCTTCGGCGGTCTGCAACGGCTTGATCGCCGGGTGCGGTTTCACTTCCGGCACTCTTCCTGAAATGGCGGCCAGCAAACCGCGGAGGATCACGCAGATCCCTTCGCCGCCCGCGTCGGTCACGCCCGCTTCTTTCAGCGACGGAAGCTGGTCGATGGTCGCCGCTTCGGCCGCCTCCGCGGCCGTCACGGCCGCGCTGAGCACCCGGAAGCAGCTCCCTCGGCCGGCTTCATCTCCCAGGGTGGCCGCGCGCTCGCGGGCTACTTCTCCCGCCGCCCGAAGCACCGTCAACATCGTGCCTTCCTGAGGCTGGCTCACCGCCCGATACGCCTGGGTGGCCGCCTGCTCAAGGCCATCAGCGAGGGCCGCCCCCGAAAGCACTTCGCATTCGCCGACGCCGGACGCGAAGCCCCGCAGGGCCTGAGACAGGATCACTCCCGAGTTGCCGCGGGCCCCGTAGAGGGCGCCGCGAGCTATTTCGGAAAGTACCTGGCCGGCAGTGGCTTGCTCGTTGAGCGCGAGCGCGCGGTCCACGGCCTCGCGAAACGTCGCCGACATGTTCGAGCCGGTATCGCCATCGGGCACCGGGTATACGTTGATTGCATCGATGTCGGGGGCGGAGTCTTTCAAGAGCCGGGCTGCGGCAGCGAATACGTTGCGAAGAGCGGCGCCATCGAGTGATTCTTCATCGCGAATAGGGGCCGTCACAGGCGCTTCTCGGGTGTGGCTGTTTGGCCGTTACCAGATCCCGGTGTTACCATGAGCGTTCGATTCTCGCATGTAAGGCTGGATAACGCATGGCTAGTGGCGCCTGCGACGTTTGCGCAAAGACGACGATGTTTGGACGGCACATCCGTCACACTCACGGTGGGCGCTGGGAGCGAAAAGCGACCAAGAAGTCCCGCACCTTCAAGCCAAACGTCAACAAGCAACGCATTCACATCGGTGGTCAGTCCATCCGGCTGAACATCTGCACTCGCTGCCTGCGAACGCTCGTCAAGAGCTAGGCAGGAGTTCGAAGAACCTGAAAAGCCCCCTCATCGAGGGGGCTTTTTCGTGTAAGACCCTTTGCTCGCGTCAATTCAGCCGACCTGCTAATCTCCGCCCGCAATGGCTGGTATGAGAATTCTGGTACTCACTCTGGATCTTGCCGGGAATTGGCCGCCGGAGTTGCAGTTGATTCGCGTGCTTTGCCGGCGGGGGCATGAGGTCCGTGTAGTTTCGTCGGATGGTCACCAGGCCGCTGTTGAGTCCGCAGGGGCGCGTTTCGAACCATTTCAATTCGCCGCCGGATTCGATTCAAATGCCCGATACGATTGGGCCGAATCAGAGCAGATTCGCGTGACTCGAGAGGTGCTGCTCAACACGGCTTACGCGGACGAACTTCAGGCCGCAATCGAGCGCGAACGCCCCGACCTCCTATTGCTCGATCAAGTTCTGTTTCTTTCGTTCCCAGCAGCGGAAGCCAGCGATATCCCCTTTGTGTTGATGGCCCACTCGTTACTCGGCGCTAGCAGAGCGCGCCCCTTCCCGCCCTTTTTCGCCCAGGCTATCAACGCCGCGCGAGAACGCGTTCAGCTTGAGCCAATCGAGGGACCGGAGACCATGCACGGTAGGTCGGCGATTTTGGATTTCACTTACGCGGAGCTAGACACTCCGTTCTCGCCGCCACTCGAAGATCTCCACTACGTCGGCCCGCTCCTGGACCAACATGCGGCGCCCGCGTTTGAACTGCCCTGGCCTAACGACGATTCTCGACCGCTCATCCTCGTGAGTTTCAGTTCGGGTTTCCAGAACCAGGCCGAGCAACTTGGGCGTGTAGTGGATGCACTCTCCTCATTGCCCGTCCGGGCGCTCGTCACACTCGGCCACGCCATCCTTCCTTCAGAAATCCGGACTGGTCCGAATGTCGTCGCTCTTCCGTTCGTGCCACATGCGTCGGTCTTGCCGAAAGCGAGCCTGGTCATAACACACGCTGGTCACGGCACGACCATCGCCGCAGCCACCGCCGGGATTCCGCTTCTCTGCATGCCTATGGGACGCGATCAATTCATGGTGTCGGCGGCAGCCAAACGCGTGGGCATCGCTGAGGTCATATCCATGGATGCGACTTCGAAAGAGATCGCATTGGCGGTCTCCGCGGCACTGGCCGATGAAGAGCTTTCTTCAGAGGCTCGTGCCTTTGCCGCTCGGCAGGACGTTGACGCTGGCCGGCGGCTGGCGGTCGACGTGATTGAACGTCTGGGCTAGACGCTCGTTCACACACGCGCCTGATAGGGCCGAATCCCTCGGGTTTTCCCTTGTAAGGCTAAGGGGTTCGCCCCTCACGGGAGGGGCCTTCCCCGATAACTCCCGTAGAGCGCCCTCCTCAGAATGAGTGACAACTCAGCGTGGGAGGAGGATGCCCGGATGATTCTGCTGACTCGCATTGATGGCACCGAGTTCCACCTGAACCCGGACCTCATCGAACTCATCGAAGCGACCCACGACACCCACGTGACCCTCACGAACGGGCATCGCTACGTCTGCGCCGAAAAGCCCGCAACTATCGTCGAACGCATCGCTGAATTCCGGCGCATGTCGATGGGCGCGGTCCGGAGGATTGCCTGATGGACCTGGCAACCCTAATCGGCCTCATTCTCGCGGTTGTCGGTATCGTTGGGGGTAACGTCCTCGAAGGCGGCAGCCCCGCCGCACTCATCAACATCCCGGGCTTCATGATCGTGGTCGTCGGCACGATGGGCGCGGTCATGATTTCGCAGCCCATGAGCGTGATGGTCGGCCTGCCCAAGTTCCTGATGAAGGCACTCATGGGCGGTTCGGCCCACAATTCGGCCGAAACCGTTGACCTGTTCGTAACCATGGCCGATAAGGCGCGCCGGGAGGGTCTCCTCGCCCTCGAAAGCGATGTCGACAACATTCATGACATGTTCACCCGCAAGGGCGTCCAACTCATGATCGACGGCACCGACCCCGAGCTCCTGCGCGAGATCATGGAGATCGAAGCCGATGCCATGAAGCACCGGCACGAAGGCAACTTCGCCGCCCTTGAGTTCATGGGCGGCATCGCGCCAACCATCGGCGTTCTCGGCGCGGTCATGGGCCTCATGGGCGTTATGGCTCACCTTGATGAGCCCGAACACATCGGCCCTGGCATCGCCACCGCGTTCGTCGCCACGTTCTACGGCGTGTTCACCGCGAACGTGCTCTGGCTGCCCCTGGCGAAGAAGCTTTCGAACAATTCGAAGCATGAACTCCACCAGCTGAATGTCGTCATCGAAGGCCTCATGTCCATCCAGTCGGGCGACAACCCGCGCATCGTGCGCGAAAAGCTCGAAGGTTTCCTCCAGCCCAAGGAGCGTCAGAAGAAAGACGACTCCATGCGCGAGGCGGCATGAGCAAGAAGAAAGCGCCCGAGGCCGAAGCTCCAGAAAACCACGAACGTTGGATCGTCTCCTACGCCGACATGGTGACGCTGCTCTTCGCCCTCTTCGTGGTCCTTTATGCGACGAGCGATGCGAACCCGCAGAAGCTGCAGGCCGTTCACAACTCCATCGAACAGGCCTTCAGCATCGGCGTCCTCCAGGGATCGAACGGCTCTTCGCCGGTGTTCAACAACGGTGGCGGCATCACGCCGAGCATTTCCGAGATCAAGTCGAATAACCTCGCCGCGCTGGAAGCCACGCTCGATGGCTTCGCCAAGGAGAACAACCTCGACGGCAAGATCCAGATCCGGAGCGATGCCGACAGCATCACCATCAGCCTGGCCGACAACCTGCTCTTCGATTCGGGAAGCGCTGACCTGCGGCCCGGTAGCCAGGATGTCCTCGCGCAGGTCGCCGAGGCTCTTCGCGGCCTCCCGAACGTCATGCGCATCGAAGGCCACACCGATAACGTGCCGGTGAACAGCGCAGACTTCGCCTCGAACTGGGAACTCTCGGCCGCCCGCGCCTCCCGTGTTCTGCGCTTCATGCGCGAACAGGGCGGGCTGACAAACGAGCTCTTCCTTGCCGGCTTCGCGGATACCCATCCCATTGCCGACAACTCCACTCCGGAAGGCCGGGCACTCAATCGCCGGGCCGACATCGTGATCCTCTACCCGACGATCGACGACCTGAACAACTCGCTCCAGGGCGTGAAGGGAAATTAGCCATGTTCAAAGACAAGAAGGTGCTGGCAGGTGGGGCGGTCCTCTTCGCCGCCGCGTTCTGGTTCTACATCAAGCCGAACTACATGGATGCGAAGCCGGCGCCCGTGTACACCCAGGAGCAGATCGATTCGTCACCCCACCCGACGGTCATCCTCGGCCGCGAAGTGACGCTCGGTCACACGACGGGCAATGCGCCTGAGGGCCTCGTCCTGAACCTCAAAGCTCCCGCCTCGGCGCCCAACTACGTGAAGACGATCATCGCTCTCGAATTCGAACTGCCCGATCCCCCGTGGATCGGCGCCGCCGGGGACGGGCTGACGGCCAAGAACATCGCGTTCACCCACGACCTGGAACACGAGATGCCCAAGATCCTCGATGCGGTCGCGACCGTTTTCGGCTCACACACCGCCGACGAAGTGGCTTCGGTCGAAGGCCGCGATGAACTCAAAGTCGAGCTCATCGACGCCATCAACGAGCACCTCAGCGAACACAAGGTCGAAGCAATCTACTTCGAAGTCTTCATCACACAGTGAGGCCAGGCCATGAGTGAACCGCAAGAAGTACTGAGTCAACTGCTCTCTCCGGCCCAGGCCACAACGCTCTCCGCAACCGGCGGGGAGACGTGGAAGACGGCCGCGGCGGCCCTCGAAGCGTTCCAGGGCGCGGCGCCGCTGTTCTCCGAGATCGAAGCGTCGCTGGTGATGCCGGATGAGATCACGGGCAAGTTCTCGGATCCCCACATCGCGATCCCGCTCGAGCTCTCGACGGACCAGGACCAGGCCGCGACCGCCTACCTCGCAGTCCCGACGCCTGTCGCGGCGATGTTCCTGGATTCGCAGGCCGATAACCCCGAGGACGAAGAGCAGCAGACCATCGTCATGGCTTCGACTCTGCTCGGCCAGGTCATCCAGGCGCTGAACACGCAGGTTTTTGGAAAGTCTTCCGCCGGTCTCGTGGTCGCCATCGATGACCTCACGGCCAACACCATGGCCGAGACGCTGGCGGCGATGGACGACCCCTGCATGCTCCTCACGGGCACACTCGGCGGCGCGAAAGTGCTTCCGATTTCGCTCGTACTCCCGGGGACGTTCCTCGACATCATGGCCGGCGCCATGGAAGGCGCCGTTGGCGCTCCGGCGGCGTCCGCGCCGGCTGCCCCGTCCGCGGCGGAACCAACCTCCGAACCGGCGGCGTTCTCGTTCGAGCTCACGCAGGACGAGCTCGAGGCCGCCGAACTGCTTGAGATAGCTGATGAACCGGAACCGGTGCTCGCGAGCGTCGGTGGTGGCCGTGAGGCCGCCCCGGAACCGCCGCCATCGCGACGCGAACCAACCCCTATCGGTCCCGCCGCCAGCCGCGCCCGCTTCGCTCCGCTGCCCGAGCAGCCCGAGCCTGCCCAGCGCTCAAGCATCGACCTTCTCGCAGGCCTGCAGATGAACGTTACGGTGGAGCTCGGCCGGACCGAACTCACGGTCTCCGAAGTGCTGGGCCTCGGCCCGGGCTCCGTCATCGAGCTCGACCGGCTCGCCGGCGAACCCGTCGACATCCTCGTGAACGACCGGCTCATCGCTCGCGGCGAAGTCGTGGTGGTCGATGAGAACTTCGGCGTCCGCGTGGTCGAGGTGATTCGCCGCGGAAACGACGAAGAGCGCGACCGATGAACGATCCGAAGACCAGGAAGAAGCTCCTCTGGGCGCTCGCCCTCGGCGGCGTGCTGCTCTGTTCTCTGGTCTTCATCACCACGCTCGCGCCGAAGGGCAATAACTCCGTCGCTGATAGCCCAGTTATTCGGACGAACGAGAACGGGCAGATCTTCCTGACCGATGCCGCGACTCCAACGGCATCCACAACGGAAACAGCCGGCTCTTCGGGATTCAGCCTTGGCGGCGGACAGCTGATTTCTTTGGCCTGGCGGCTACTGCTGGTCATCATCATCATTGCGGTTTCTATCGCGGGACTCCGCTGGTGGGGCCGTAAGACCCAGGGCCCCAAGAGCACGACAGGCTTTCTTCGCGTGGTGGACACGCTCTCAATCAGCAACGGACGCACGATTCACCTGGTGGCCCTTGGCGACCGCGTGATCGCCGTGGGCGCGACTGCCCAGCAGCTCACACTCCTGAATGAGCTCACCGAAGACGAGGCCGGCCGCATCATGGAAGAATCGGCCCGCCCCGATGAACAGCCGCTCAGCCAGTTCGCCGCGCAACTCTTCGATCAGATGAAGCGCAGCACGGGCATCGGCCAGGCGAGCCAGCGGAACGAGACGATCATCGGCTAGCGGCCCGGATCCCGGTTTCCCGTTACGCTTGCGCCATGCCCGGTCCCTCGCTGAAGGCCCAGCAATCCGAGCGCACGAAGTCCGCGTTGATCGCGGCTGGTCGGAGTCTCTTTGGGTCTCGCGGATATGCCGGTGTCTCGGCCGAAGAGATCTCCGCTGCCGCGAACGTCACCACGGGCGCGGTCTATCACCAGTTCGCGAACAAGCGCGGCCTATTTGTCGCCGTTTTTGAGGCGGTTGAGGCGGATGTCACGGCACAGGTCGTCGCGGCCGCCAGTGCGTTGAGCGATCCGTGGCAGGGTTTCCAGGCCGCCTGCCGGGCGTTCCTCGAAGCCTCGGCGCAGCCCGATGTCCGCCAGGTCCTGCTCATCGACGGGCGTTCCGTCCTCGGCTGGGATGAGTGGCACGAGATCATGGCCCGCTATGGCCTGGGAATGACCCGCGCCGCGGTACAGGGGCTGGTCGATGCGGGGTTGATCGCGTCGGCGCCGGTTGAGGGCCTGACGGTGCTGCTTTTCGGCGCGCTCTGCGAAGCGGCCGTGTTCGTTGCAAACGCGCCCGACCCGGATGGCACCCTTGCGGAGACGCTCACGGCGCTGACGCAACTCCTCGAATCTCTGCGCGCTGCTTAACGCTCCCGAGTGGCTCCGGCCGAATTCTTGAAAGTGGTCATTGAAGAAACATACGTAACCTACCTATGCTTTCACCAGCAAACAAAGGAGTCCTGTCCCGATGCCAAAGCTCACTGGAATCTCGCACGTCGATCTTGCCGTTTCCGACCTCGATCGGAGCATTTCGTTCTACACCCGCGCCATTGGCGTGGCCCAGCTCTTCCGCGGCCGGAACGAGGCCGAACACTTTGAGGTCGCCTACATGGCCGAACCCACAACGGGGACTATCCTGGGTCTCGTGAAGCACGACACCGGCTCGGCCGGCGCCTTCGACCCCCGCAAGTCCGGCCTCGACCATCTTTCGTTCGCGGTGGCTGACCCGGCAGAGCTCCACGAGTGGGCAAGGCACCTTGCCGAAGTCGGCATCGAGACCGGCGGGGTTACGCAGCAGCCTCCGTTTGGCGCGGGTCTGAACTTCACCGACCCGGATGGGATTGCGCTGGAGTTCTACTACCTTGACCCGCAGGTTGTAGCAGCCAAGTAGGACTTCAACCAACGACGAGAAGGGTGCCGACGGTGAGTCTTCAGCGCCCTTCCCGATCGCAAATCAGGCCTCCCGAAATGGGCCGTCAGGGTTTCGCCCCGCGAGCGAAGGGCATCCCCCAATACTGAGCACAGAGCCGCGTCCATAACCTGAATCCACTACGGAATTAGGTGAGTTCGTGGGCATCCGGCCGCACTTCAAGAAGCCACGACGACGACGCATCCTGGTCGTCCTCGCCTTGCTCGCAATCGCTCTCGTGACGCTCACGAGTTGTGCTGCAGAACCTGGCACCACGGGTCAGATTTCGCCCCAGGCAACTGGCGGCATCGACACCCAGAACCCGCAAAACGTCTCGACCGCTATCCAGCTCTTGCTGCTCATCACGGTTCTTTCGATGGCGCCGGCTGTGCTGGTGATGGTGACTTCGTTCACCCGGATCATCGTGGTCCTCTCGCTGGTCCGGAACGCGATCGGCATCCCGCAGCTGCCGCCCAACCAGGTGATGATCGGCCTCGCTCTCTTCCTTACCGCGTTCGTCATGGCCCCGGCCATCAAGCAGATCAATAACGATGCGGTGCAGCCCTACCTGAACGGGACCATCACCCAGCAAGAAGCCTACAACCGCGGCGAGAGCCCGCTCCGCGCCTTCATGTTGAAGCAGACCCGCCAGCAGGACCTGGGCCTCTTCCTCAAGCTCAGCGATACCCCGAAGCCGGAAACCGTGGACGACGTCCCGACCTACATCCTGGTGCCGGCGTTCACCATCTCTGAATTGAAAACAGCCTTCCAGATGGGCTTCATCATGTTCGTGCCCTTCCTGATTATCGACCTCATCGTTTCATCGGCCCTGCTCAGCATGGGCATGATGATGTTGCCCCCGGTCATCGTTTCCCTCCCGTTCAAGATCCTCCTCTTCGTCCTCGTCGATGGTTGGTACCTGATCATCGGCTCACTCGTCGGCAGTTTCGCGACTTAGGAGCGCTGAGATGAACGAAGCAGTAGTCATCGGTCTCATGCGCGAAGCGCTCACCACCGCCCTGTTGGTCGGTGCGCCGATCCTCGCGACCACACTCATCATCGGCGTGGTCGTGAGCCTCATCCAGGCGGTCACCCAGGTAAACGAAGCGACGCTGACCTTCGTGCCGAAGCTCATCGGCGTATTCGTCGCGATGCTGATCTTTGGCCCGTGGATGATGGAGACGCTGCTCGGGTTCTCCGCCGGCCTCTTCGCCAACGCCGCGAGCTACGGGCGCTGACGATGCAAGGCTTCACGGTCACGCCGGAATACACCTACGCATTCTTTCTCATCCTCCTGAGGACGAGCTCGATGCTGGTTTCGGCGCCGCTCCTGAGCCACAAGGGCATCCCAGCCTACACGAAGATTGGTTTCGCCATCTTCTTCTCGCTGGTGCTGGTCCCGCTCCAGGGCGACAACCCTCCCGCTCCACCGCAGAACTTCGGGATCATGATCGATGACTCCGTCCGCGAGGTCCTGTTCGGGCTCGCTCTCGGCGTAGTCATGAACATCGTCTTCATCGGCGTGCAGATGGCCTCGAAGATCATCGGCCTGCAGATGGGGTTCGGCCTTGGTGCTGTGTTCGACCCGATTACCGGCGCTGAATTCGGTACGTTCGACCAGTTCTACAGCTTGCTCGTCACACTCGTTTTCTTCGCGATGAATGGCCACCACCTGGTGATCCAGACGCTGGTCGAAACCACTCGCGCGGTGCCACTCGGCACCTTCGACCCGTTCGTTCTCACTCCGGATGCCATCGCGTCGTTAGTCGCCGGACTGACAGTTACCTCTGTCCGGCTGGCCATGCCGGTAATGGCGGCGCTCATCCTCACCGACCTGGGGATGGGCCTCGCGAGCCGCACAGTCCCGCAGATGCAGGTTCTCATCGTCGGCGCGCCGATCAAGATCCTGGTCGGCCTGATCGTCCTCGGCGCCGCCCTTCCCGCGACCGTGACGCTCCTCCACGGCGTGCTTGGCACTTCACTGACCGGCTCGAGCCGCGTACTCCTGGGAGGCGCGAACTAGATGGCCGGCGAGAAGACAGAGGCCCCAACTCCAAAGCGTCTGAAGGACGCGCGTCAGAAAGGCAACGTTGCCAAGAGCGAAGAGATCGTCACGATCGGCGTGCTCCTGCTCGCCGTGACTGCGCTCAAAATGCTCGGCCCCCAGCTCTGGAATTCCATGGCCGACATGCTCCGTGAGGGCCTGGGCAATCCAACTCACCAGGAACTCACGAACCAGAGCGCCTTCGACCTGGGGCGGACCGTCTCCACCCACGCGCTCCTGGCAATCCTGCCTCTTCTTGGCGTGATCGCCGCCGCCGCAGTGTTGTTCAACGTGGCTCAGACGGGCCTGCTCCTCAGCGGTCAGTCACTCAAGCCGAAGTTCGACCGGGTGAACCCCGGCGCGGGATTTAAGCGCCTGCTCTCGATGGACGCCCTGGTCCGGCTTGGGAAGTCGCTGTTCAAGTTCGGGACCGTCAGTCTCGTCGTCTACTTCACGCTGAAGAGCCGTCTCGCGGAGATTGCCGCGCTCTCCCAGTACTCCGTGGTGGGCGGCGCCAGCCACATGGTCTCGATTGGCTTCGACATTGCCTTCAAGGCAGTCGCCGTGCTCTTCCTGATGGCGTTCGCCGACTTCGCCTGGCAGCGCCGCAAGTTCCTCAAGCAGCTCATGATGACCAAGGAAGAGCTCAAGCAGGAAATGAAGGAGAGCGACGGCGATCCGCAGATCAAGGCGGCCATCCGCCGTCGCCGCCAGCAGCTGATGAACCGGATGATCGCCTCGGTGAAAACCGCCGATGTGGTCGTCACGAACCCGACGCACTACGCCGTCGCCCTGAAGTACGACCCGGTGACCATGCAGGCGCCGATGGTGGTCGCCAAGGGCCAGGATCTGCTCGCGAAGCGCATTCGCGAAATCGCCGCCAAGAACGGCGTGCCAGTGCTCGAAGAGCCTCCGCTCGCTCGCGCGCTGCACGCGGCCGTTCCGATCGGCAACTACATCCCGGCAAACCTCTTCCACGCGGTGGCCGAGGTCCTCGCCTGGGTCTACGCGGTCCGAGCGAAGAAGCCATTCGCACGCACACGGTTTGCCGGCGCCACCGGCGGAGGTAACTCGTGACAGTTCAGGCGCAAGCGCAGCCACAGGCAGTGTCCAACTGGGGCCGCATCCTCGGCCAGACCGACATCCTTCTCGCGGCGGGCATCATCACCATCGTCGGGATGATGATCATCCCGCTGCCGACGTTCCTGCTGGACATGCTGCTGACCATCAACATCGCCACCTCGGTGACGATCCTGCTGGTCGCGGTCTACACGCAGGAGCCGCTGAAGTTCTCAGTCTTCCCGTCCTTGCTCCTCGTCACCACGCTCTTCCGCCTGGCGCTGAACGTCTCCACTTCGCGACTGATCCTCCTCCACGGCAACGCCGGCGAAGTGGTCGATTCCTTCGGGCACTTCGTGGTCGGCGGAAACCTCGTCGTTGGGCTGGTGGTCTTCCTCATCCTGGTGGTCATCCAGTTCGTGGTCATCACGAACGGTGCGGGGCGCGTGGCCGAAGTGGCGGCTCGCTTCACCCTCGATGCGATGCCCGGCAAGCAGATGGCGATCGACGCCGACCTCAACGCCGGCCTCATCGATGAGGCCCAGGCCCGCGAACGCCGCAAGGCCATCGGCCAGGAAGCGGACTTCTACGGGGCCATGGACGGCGCCAGCAAGTTCGTCAAAGGCGATGCCGTCGCCGGCATCGTCATCATCATCGTCAACATCGTCGGCGGGCTCAGCATCGGCGTTTTGCAACAGGGCGCCAGCCCCGGTGAGGCGCTCCAGCTCTACGCCAGCCTCACCGTGGGCGACGGCCTTGTTTCCCAGCTCCCCGCTCTCCTGATTTCGACCGCGACCGGCATCATCGTCACCCGTGCCGCGAGCGATACGAACCTCGGCACCCAGATGTTCTCGCAGATTACCGGCCAGTCGAAGCCGCTCGTCATCGCGGGCGTGATGCTGGCGCTGTTCGGCCTGATGCCTGGGCTGCCGAAGCTGCCGTTCTTCATGATCGGCGGGGTGTGCGCGGCCGCCGGATTGCTCATCCAGCGCCAGCAGAACGCCGAGAAAGCGGCGGCAGCGGCCTTCGTGCCCATCGTTGAACCGGAACCGGAGACGCTCGGCCCGCAACAGGTCATCCAGATGATGAACATCGACCCGCTTGAGGTTGAAGTCGGCTATGGGCTCATCCCCATCGTCGACGAGCAGGCGGGTGGCGGGCTCCTCCGCCGGATCACGATGATTCGTCGCCAGGTCGCGCTCGAGCTCGGCATTGTGCTGCCCACGGTTCGGGTCCGCGACAATCTGCAGCACGCGCCGAATGCCTACGTCGTGAAGCTCCGGGGTGTCGAAATCGCCCGCGGCACGCTCCAGCCGGGCCAGTTCCTCGCGATGGACCCGGGCACCGCCGAAGGCGATATCCCCGGCATCGAAACGCAAGAACCGGCGTTCGGGCTTCCGGCGAAGTGGATCACTCCGGTCTACAAGGAACGTGCGGAACTTCTTGGCTACACGGTCGTGGACGCCGAGAGCGTCCTCGCTACGCACCTCACCGAACTGGTGAAGCGCTTCGCTCCGGACCTGCTCAGTCGCCAGGACACACAGAATCTCCTGGAGAACCTGCGGAACGAGTACCCGGCGCTGGTCGAAGAACTCGTGCCATCGACGCTCACGGTCGGCGAAGTCCAGGAGGTCCTGCAAAACCTGCTGAACGAACGGATCTCCATTCGCGACCTGGTCAGCATTTGCGAGACGCTCGCGACGCAGGGCCGCGTCTCGCGGGATGTGGACCTGCTCACCGAGTACTCACGCGCGGCGCTGGCCCGACAAATTAGCCGCCAGCACGCTGACGAGTCCGGGACGATGCATGTCATCACCATCGGCCCTCGCACCGAAGACGAGATCGCGCAGTCGGTGCAGCAGGGCGACCACGGCAACCAGGTGGCGATGGCGCCATGGGCCATGCAGCGGCTCCTCGGGGTTGTCAGCACCGAAGTTGAGAAGGTCGCCTCGGCCGGGCGCGACCCGATCATCCTGTGCTCCTCTCGAATCCGCCTTGCCCTTCGCCGGCTACTCGAACGCCGGCTGCCGAACGTAACCGTCCTGTCCTTCGCTGAAGTGACGCCCCAGACATCGGTCGAAGCCGTTGGAAACATCGAGGTGAACGTTGGAAACGAAGCGCTACATCGGTAACGACATGACCCGGATCTTCTCGCGGGTGCGCCGCGAACTCGGGCCAGACGCGGTCATCGTCCAGACGCGCTCGCTAATGCGCGATGGAGCCGACCCGCTCATCGAAGTGCTCGCGGCGCCTTCCGAGGGCGGGGAAGACGCGCTCACCCTGGCCCTACAGCGGGTGCTCGTCCAGGGCTCCCTCGAACGTGCCGAGACCGGCACGGAAGCGCGCGGTATGACCATCGGCGACCTCGAAGACATCGCCGTCCGCGAACAGCGCGACCAGGAGGTTCAGCGCGAGTTCGACCGGGCCATCGCTCAACAGGCGCCGCCGCCCGAGCGAGAATGGTTTGAGGGATTCGTTTCCACCGAAGGCAACGGCCTTCCGACTGAGATTGCCTCGCTCATGTTCGAAGACGAGGTTGACGAGCAGAGCGAACTGCGAAGCGCACTTGAGCCGTTTTCCGCGCCGCAGACGTCCGCACCGGAACCGATCCAGTGGAGCCCCCGTCCCCGCATCGTGCCTTCGACACCGAATCCTGGCGCAACGCCGCCCCCTCAGAACGCTCCACGGAACTTCACGCCGGTCGAGCCTGGCGTCGCGGGCTCGCTGATCGTGGCCGGGTTCTCGGCAACCGCCGCGAATCTCATCGCGGGCGCGGTTGCAAACAACGCAAGCCCGGAGGAAGCACTGGGCGCCGCCCTCGAAGCGGCGCGCATCGAGTACCCGGTTGAGAACCGCACGGCCATCATCACCATCCAGGGCGCGCCCGGTTCGGGCCGCACCACTGCCCTGATGCGCATGGCGCTCGACTGCGCCGATTCCGGACGCGATGCCATATTGGTCGCCGCCGATAGTTCACATGCCGGTGGTCGCGCCCAGGTGCACGCCTACGGCGAGGCCATCGGCCTGCCCGTCTTCGACGCCTTCTCGCCCAAGGACCTGGTCGGTGCGGTCACCCGCGCGCCGAAGGGCGCCTGCGTGTTCATCGACGTCCCGGCGGGCCGCTGGAGCCCGCCGCCGCTGCCCGGGATCGCGCACTTTGTTTACCTGGCGGTGCCGGCCCACTGGCAGCCTTCAGCCATCGAAGCCGAGCTCGGCGAGTTCGATAGCGACGCCTGCTCTGGAGCCATTCTCACCGGCACGGATATTGCCACTTCTCTGACACCAGCTCTTTCCCTCCTCATTGAGTCACAACTCGGCGTGGCCTTCCTATCCTCAGGAAGGGACGTCGCCACGGGGATCGGGATTGCGGATCCTTTCACGCTGGCATCAGGGGTCTTCACTACACCAACACGGGAGACGACCAATGGGCGGCTTGCCGTTACAGCGTAAGAATCCCTTTATGGCCCAGGGACTCCTGCCCGGCATCACTCTGCGACTCGACGTCTCTTCCGGAGGCGCCGGCGAAACGCACGTGACCCGCATCGAGGACGTGGAGGATCGCATCGCGATTCTCGTGCCGATGCAGGGCCTTCGCCCGCGGCCGTTCTCCGCTGGCACCCTGATCCATGCGCACTACATCCACCAGCAGAAGCGCTGGCGCTTCGTTACCGAAGTCGAAGGCCACAGCGAAGACGGGATGTTCGAATATCTCCGCCTCCCGGCAGTGATCGAAAGCACCGAGCGGCGTCGCAATTTCCGCCTGCCCGCCGCCATCCGCCCCGACAGCATCTACCGGATCGTCGAGGACGCCGAAATGGAAGGTCCCCAGGTACTCGAAGGTACGATTGTCGATCTGAGCGAAGGCGGTTGCTGCATCAGCACGCGCGACTTCGGCCAGGTTGGCGAGCGACTCGGTATGCACGCGAATCTCCCCGAAGCCGGTGAAGTCCAGGCGCGCATGCGCGTCAACACCGTGCGTGACCCGGAACGCGGCAACCGCAATCGCCGCCTGCACTGCGAATTCACGGAAATCACTCGCCTCCACCGCGATGTCATCGCTCGCTACATGATGCGCCGGCAGCTTGAGATGCGACGGAGGGGCCAGCTGTGACGCCACTTCGCCCATACACCATCGCCCGATTCGGCATTTACGTCGCTGCCGCTGTTGCCGCGCTCAGCGTTTGGCTGGGTACGCGCGCCGGCATGCCGCTCGACTATTCGCTGCTCCGGTCGGTGTTCTTCTTTGTGATCATCGCCGGGCTCGGGTTCGGCGCCGAAGCCGTGCTGCTCATGACCCCTCCGATCCCTCCTGCGCCGGCGCAGCAGCCGCCCGCCGCAGAACAAACCGAAAACCTTGAATCCGAGTAACGACCTGAAGGAGTGCCCCCATGGCCGTGGCAGCTGAACTACGCGCGAATTCCCCTTATGGCGACCGAGAGGCCGCCATCAAGCAATACGCGCCGCTCGTGAAATACGTCGTTGGCCGCCTGGCCATCGGCCTTCCCGCGATCCTCGACTACGAGGACATCCTCAGCTACGGGACCATCGGCCTGATTGAGGCACTCGACCGCTTCGACGACAGCAAGGGCGTGAAGTTCGAGACGTACGCCATCAGCCGCATCCGGGGCGCTATCATCGACGCTCTCCGGGCGCTGGACCGCCTGCCGCGCTCCGTCCGCCAGAAGGCCAAGAAACTCGAACAGATACACGTCTCCTACGTACTCGAACACGGGCGAGAGCCAACCGACGACGAGGTCGCCTCGGCGATGGGCCTCACCATCGAGCAGTACAACCAGACACTGGTGGACTGCTCCTGGGTGACCGTCTCGCTTGACGGCCTCCTCGACCGCGACAACAGCGACGACGGCTCGGCCCCGACCGAACTCCCGGCGGACCCCAACGAAGAGGACTTCACCCAGCGCATGGAGAAGCGCCAGCTCATCGATGCCCTCACCGGCGCGGTGAAGCAGCTCCCCGAGCGCGAGTGGTTGATCGTCAGCCTGTACTACCGCGACGAAATGACTATGAAGGAAATCGCCCAGATCCTGGAGATTTCCGAATCCCGAGTCTGCCAGCTCCACGGGCGCGCACTCGGCCGCCTGCGGGCGCGCCTTTCGCGCGACCACACGGCCTGAGGAACCCAAACGATATGAACGACGCAATCGCCCTGCTTGCAATCTCACAGCTCGTCTGCCTTGGCGCGCTTTTCTATCTCTACATGCAGTTGCAGGAGATGAAGAAGCATGCGCCGGCCCGTCGCCAGCCTTCCGCGCGTGTCCATCGGATGCCCGGGCCGGCCAACGTGGGAGGGCATTCCGCTGCGCGCGCCGCCCAGGCCGCCTATGCCGCCCCCGCGCAGCATGTCGAGCCCGCCGTGAGCGCCGCTCGAAACGAGCTCGCCTCACTTGTCGCCCGCTCCAACGGGGTTATCGACATCCAGTCGCTCGCGCGGCGGATGCGTAAGAGCGAAGAAGAGGTTCGCCTCCTCCTTCGCCGCCAGGGGATTGCAAGCTAATGCGCCGGTATTTCATCGCCGCCGTTGCCTCGTTTGCCGTCGCGCTGGTGTTTCTCGCCGGTGACGCCCACGCCAACGGTGTGCCCCAGCTCGTGAAATTGACCTATCTCGAGGGTGTCTCGAACTTCGGGCCCGAAGATGCGGAGGGCGTGCTCGAATTCAGCTTCGCCGAGGCCTATGCCCGCGTGGACGTGAAGAACCTGCCGCCGATGGAGGGCTACACCTACGAAGGCTGGCTCGAAGGCGGCTCAGCGCCGCTCAAGGTTGGCACCATCGAGGTGAACTCCGCGGGCATCGGGCTGCTCGATACGAAACTGACCGGGCTCACAGAATACGACTACAACATCTTCATGGTGACTGCCCGCCCCACGGGCGACACCACCGACGCGGTACCTGCGAAGGTTTCCATCGCCGGCCGCTTCGCCGTCATCGGCGACGAGGCCAACACCGGTGCTGCCGGCGACGTTCGCCCGAACCAGCTTCCCGACACTGGCGAGGAGCCACCGGCGAGCTTCCGCGAGCGTGCTGGCCGGACCCTGACCATCGCCGCCGCCGCGGGCGGCCTGGCGTTCGTGTTCCTGCGAGTCCTGAATCGAAAGAAGGTCACCAATGATCAAGGGACTGTATAGCGCCTTCACGGCCATGGATTCGGCGTGGAAATACCAGGACGTGCTGGCGAACAACATCGCCAACGCGGATACCGCCGGGTTCAAGCGCGAGTACGCAACACAACAGCCGTTCGCCGATGTCCTGCTTTCGCAGCAGGCGCCGGTTCCGGCCCCGCTGTCGGCGCGCATCCAGCAGGTCGTCGGCCAGATTGGTACCGGCACGTTCATCGCCGATTTCGCGACTGACTACGGCCAGGGCATGATCCGCCAGACGGGCAACGAGCTCGACCTTTCGCTCACGAACGGCTTCTTCCAGGTCGAAGGCCCCGACGGGACCGTTTACTCGACCCGCGACGGCCGCTTCGGTCGCGACGCCGAAGGCGACCTTGTAACCAGCCACGGGTACTACGTGCTCGATGCAAACGGCCAGCACATCAACCTGCCGCAGACACCAGTCACGATCGGCGTTGATGGCACGGTGCTCGACCAGGGCAACGAAATCGCCCGCATCGCCGTGCTGGACTTCTCACCGACAGAGCTCACCCGCGCCGGCGAGGCGTACTTCACCAGCAGCGCGCCCGGGCAGGACCCGGTCGGCGGCGCAGGCCTCCGCCAGGGATTTCTCGAAGGCTCGAACTCCATCCTCGTAGAGGAAATGACCACCCTCCTGGCCGTCCAGCGGACGTACCAGGCGAACCAGGCCGTACTTTCGACCCTCGACGGGACGTTGGACCAGGCCGCCGGCCAGTTGGGGACGTTCTAAGATGCCCTCCATCCTTGGGGCCGCGGCCAGCGGCATGATCCATAACCAGAACAAGCTCGACGCAGTCAGCTTCAACGTCGCCAACGCGGAGACCACCGCTTACAAGAAGATTCGCCCGCTGCACGAAGGCCTGCCGACGCCCGAAGTCGACCCCGAAGGGGGCCGCCTCGGTGTCGCTCAGACGACGACTGATCTCGTCTTCTCGCAGGCTGCGACCGAAGTCACCGACAATCCGCTGAACTTCGCCATCGAGGACGACGCATTCCTGCGCGTGCAGGACTACGACGGCTCGATTGTCTACACGCGCGTCGGCGCCCTGAAGACCGATGCCGACGGCAACATCCTCGTCCTCGGCGACCACCTTCTCGAGCCTCCGATCCAGGCGCCTCCGGGCTCCTGGACGCAGCACCAGGTGGACTCGAACGGCGTCATCACGGCCCTCGATGAGAATGGCGAGCGCCAGGAGATCGGAACACTTTCCTTCGCGAAGTTCCGCAACCCGCAGGGCCTGGAGATTCTCGGCGGCGGAATGTACGCCGATACCGCCAACACGGGCGAGATTACGGTGAGCCCGGCGGGAACCGAGGGTTTCGCCGCATTGCGACCGGGCGCCCTCGAAGGCTCCAATGTGGATATGGCGGAAGAGTTCACCACGATGATCATCGCGCAGCGAGCCTATTCCGCCTGTGCGAAGACGTTTGGCATCGGCGACGAGATGCTCGCTATCGCCACCAACATCACGCAGTAGGAGGCCACCCATGGCTCGAATCGATGGACTGAATCTCTCGGGTGCGAACCTCAATCCGGCCCACGCCGCCGGTGCTGGTTCGTCCCAGGATGCGGCAGCCGCCGAGGCCGCCCTCAAGGCCCGTGGCCGCCAGGATGCCGTGAGCCTCTCCAACCGTGGCCGTCTTGTGGCCGAGGCCGCCCATGCGGTTGCCACCTCGCGCGATGTTCGTGCCGAAAAGGTCGCTGCGCTGAAGGCCGCCATCGCTAACGGGACGTACAGCTCCAACGCACGCGAAATCGCCGAGCGGCTCTTCGCGAACGGGATCGGGAACTAACTGTGTCCTCCGCGGCGGCAGTGCTCCAGGAAGTCCTCGCCCTGCTCGCCAGGGAAGAAGCGGCGCTTACCTCGCTCATCACGCTCGCTCTCGATGAACAGCAGGCTCTCATCGAATCTGACTTCGAAAGCATCGCTTCGATCAGTTCGGACATGCTCGAGGCGGCGAACGCCATCGAGGCGATCGAGGAGAACCGTTTGAATCTCCTTAGATCTGTGAATGCCGAGTCCTTAACACTCGAAGAACTGCTGCCCCTTGCCGATGATCTCGGGGTCGGTGGATTCGCGGAGGCGAGGCTCCAGCTGGGAGCCAAAGCCCAGGAACTCCGGGATGCGCAAGAACAGAATGCGCGCCTCCTCCTGAACGCGATGAAACTGCGCGACCGCTGGGCGAACCTGCTGGGTGGATACATCGCACCCGGCTACAGCCGCAATGGCAGCCGGCAAAACGCCGGCGAGACTCGCGGCAAGGTTTCGCGAAGCGCGTAGGAGGTCGAGTTGGGTCTTTCCGTCGGACTCGATACCGCCGTCAAGGCGCTCAGGGCCCACCAGCTCGCGGTCGACGTTGCCTCGCACAACATCGCGAACGCGCAGACGCCGGGCTTTAGCCGGCAGCGCGTACTCCTGCGCCCCATCGGTATCGACGGAAGCGACCACTTCACCCGGGACAACCTGCTCGGACGTGCCGGCTATGGCGTTGACGCCAAGGACGTGAACCGCATCCGCGACACGTTCCTGGACTTCCAGGCCCGCCAGGGCATGTCCACTCGCGGCCAGTACAACGCCTTCTCGACGCCGCTCTCGAACGCGGAAGTGGTATTCAACGATCCGTCCGACGACGGCATGTCCGCCCTGCTTGGGAAGTTCTGGGCCGCCTGGCACGATGTCGTCAACGAGCCGGAATCACTCCCGGGCCGCACCGCGCTGATTCATGCCACCACCACCTTCACCCAGCGGGTGAAGGCGGCCTATGACCAGCTGGCGCAGCAGCGCCTGGACCTCAACCAGACGGTCTCCGGCATCGGCGAACAGATCAACGCCAAGGCGACCGAAATCGCCGGGCTCAACCTGCAAATCAAGCAGGTGGAACTCAACGGCGACATGGCGAACGACCTCCGTGATCGGCGCGACCTCATCCTCGATGACCTCTCGAAACTCGGGAACATCAGTTACGCAGAAGACGACAGCGGCTCGATGAGCGTGTATCTCGGCACGCACGAGCTCGTGTTCGGAACCTCCGCCCGCACCGTGAAGACCGTTGATGACCCCGCCAACCCGGGTATGGTGAAACTGCAGTTCAACATCGACAACGACGATGTGAAGGTAAGCAGCGGACAGCTCCGCGGCATCCTCGATGCGCGCGATGTGGCGCTGCCGGAGCTCATCGGCAAGCTGAACAACCTCGCCACCGGCATCATGAACTCGGTGAACTCGCTGCATCAGACCGGCTACGGCCTCGATGGGTCCACCGGCCTCGCCTTCTTCACCGGCACCGACGCCTCGAACATGGCGATCAATTCAGTCATCGCCGGCAGCCCTCAGTCGATTGCGACGGCCTCCGCCGCAGCGTCTCCCGGCGATCCCTCCATCGCCCTGGCGATTGCAAACCTCCAGCAGTCTACGAACATGCTCTCCGGCTCCGGCGCCAACAACCTGGTCGTCAACGAGGCGCTCTCGGCCGGGAATGTCGCCAGCGGAATCACCCTTGCCGGTTCGCTGCAGCCCGGTACGTATCACATGGTCGCCGTCGGCCCGAACGTCGAACTGCGCTATGGCTCAGCCACCGGCCCGGTTGTTGGCACGGCGACGCTCGCCGACATCAACCCTCCGGGCGGCTCGATTGCGTTCATGAACGGCACCAACACGGTCGCCACGATTTCGATGACTGTCGCCGCTCCCTATACGGCTGCCACCCAGCAGGCCGACCTCACGGCCGCAGGGAACGACACCATGCAGGTCGAGGCTTCGGCCAGCACGTACTACAGCAACATCGTTTCGGTCCTCGGCGCCGATGTGAACCGGTCCAAGGGCCTCGAGGACTCCTCCGGCCTGCTCGTGGACCACCTCGATACGCTCCGCCAATCGGTCAGCGGCGTGAACATCGATGAAGAAGTCACGAACCTGAACTCATCGCAGCACGCCTACAACGCCGCCGCGAAGGTGATTACGGTCATCGACGAGATGCTCGACACGCTCATCAACCGGACGGGAGTTGGATAAGCCATGCGACTCAGTGAACTCTCTCGATCCAATAGCCAGATCCGCTATATGTCGGCGGCGACGGAGCGCGCGGACAAGATCCAGCAGCAGCTTTCGACGAACAAGCGCATTCAGCGCGCCAGCGACGACCCGACGGGCGCCTCGATGGCGATGCAATACCGCAAGAACATCGCGTTCGAAGCACAGATGCGCCGCAACCTCGAAAACGGCACGGCCTTCCTGAACGTCACCGAATCCGCGCTCGATGGCGCCACCGAGATGCTCCAGCGCGCCCGCGAACTCACCGTCCAGGGCTCGACCGGCACGCTCGGCCCGAACGAGAAGACGAACATCGCCTCCGAACTGAACCAGATCATCCAGCAGCTCGGGCAGATTGCGAACACCAACTTCGGCGGCGCCTATATCTTCAGCGGCTACAAGACGGATACCCCCGCCTACAACGTGACCGGTAACCCGCCGGTCTCCGCGACCTGGCAGGGTGATAACGGCCAGCGCGTCCGCCAGATCTCGGCGCAGGATTCCGTCGCTGTGAACGTGATCGGGGACACCGTCTTCGGCGACATCTTCTCGCAGCTCATCACGCTGCGGGACAACCTGAACTCGAATCAGCCGACTGCGACCATCAACAACTCGCTCGGCGATATCGACCATGCGCTGGACCGCGTGCTGAACGCCCGCGCCGATGTCGGTGCGCGCATCAACCGCTTCGAAGCGACGACGAACCGCTCGCTCGATACCGACACGAACCTCCAGGAACTGCGCGCCGGCGTCGAGGACATCGACATCGCCGAGACGATCATCCAGTTCACGGCCTCGCAGAACGCCCTCGAAGCGGCCCTCGGCGCGATCGGCCGCACGAGCAACATGTCGCTGCTGAACTACCTGCGGTAGGGCTCGCTGCGATCCCGTCCAATCGTTTCAGTTAAAATGGGCGTATGTCCAACAAGCAGGCCCTGCACGAACTGATCGAGACACTTGAGGTTGGCTTCGTGGATGACGTGCTTGATCGGATTCGCGAGGAGCTCGCGGCGGAGGTTCCTGCACTCTCGGTAGAAGGGCTCAAATCAATCATCCGCGGTCTGGAAGAAGCGGTTGAAGGACGAGGAGTTTTCCACGAGGAGGCGATGCGGTTGGTTGGCCTCGATCCGTGAGGGTGGTCTGGGACCCGGAAGCGCTCCTCGCTCTGCAGGCAATCATTGCCGTGCCAATCATTTTTCTCAAGGTTCGGGAACACGACTTGGTGTCCGATTGCGCGACGCCGCCAGTTGGCGGCCGAACGACCGTTCGTCGGCAGGAAAGTCCCCGAATTCGATTTGCCACTCTTGCGGGAGCGAATTGTTGGCCCATACCGGCTCATCTACCTGTTCCGGCCTGATGTGGTGGAAGTTGTCTCTATCGTCCACGATGCGCGAGAGCTTGGCGCCGGTGAGGCCTAGTCCCGGGTGGGAAAGACACCGCGCCATTGCTTCGCGAATGCCGCCAGCGCCTCGTTCAACTCCATCTCTCGCACGCCCTTCATCGCCAGCACTGCCTTCAGCCAGTCGGGCCGTGCCTTGCAGGCCACGGCGATAGCCGGGTCCGCTTTTGACTGTTCACCGGCCAGTTCCGCGAAGCGCGAGACGTAGTCCGGCGGGCGAAGGTCCGAGGCCAGTTCCACCAGGGCAAACGGGTCCGGCGCGGTGACACGACCCGGCACCCCGCGGATGGTCAGCGGGCCGGGCTTGTCGCCGCCGCCCGCCAGTCCCGCGCCGTCGCAGAGGATGGCTCCGCGTACCAGGTCCGGGCGCGCGCCCGCGATGAGCAGTGCGATGTACGCGCCGAGTCCCCTGCCGACTACGGTTGCCGGTCCGGTCATCCAGAGCGCGGCATCGGCGTCGCCCATGAGCACTTCCGCTGTGTAGCCGCCTCCGGCGGGGATCGTCGAAGCGCCGTGGCCGGTGAAGTCGAGCGCGAAGATCGGACCCGGCCACGCCTCAAGGTCCGGGGGCACAATTGTTGGCGACTTCTCGCCGAGGGCATGGAGGTGCAGCAGCGCCGGGCCTTCGCCCTCGCGCAGCGTGTGGAGCGCGAGCTTCACCTGGTTGTGGGTGACGAAGACGGTCATCCGAGGAAGTCCAGCACCATCTCGGCGACCTCGTTCGCGTGCTCAATGTGGATGAAGTGGCCGGTGTTCTCGAACGGTACGAGCCGTCCGCCCGGTGGCAGATACGGCTCGATGGCCTTGTGGTTCGTGCCCCAGCCCATCTCTTCCTCGACCGTCGCGGTCAGCCCGAGGAGCGGGACCGCCATCGTCTTCAGTCGCTCGAGCGACCAGTCGGGCCGCCACGGGCCGAAGCCACCGAAGCGGATGGCCGGGTCGAGCTTCCAGCGCCAGCCATCGGCATCTTTGCGTGCGCCGATGGACGCCAGGTAGAGCAGCCATTCGTCGGAAAGGCGCGGGTTCATGCGCTTGCGCCGCCGGGCGAGGTCTTCGAGGGTGCCGGGCTTGCGGAAGTTCGCGGCAGCGCTCCGGCGATGGTCGAGCCACTGGGCCAGGTTCTGGCTGCTGAAGCGGCGCTGTTCGTGGTCTGAAACGTCGGGGTGCGGGTCGGGCGAAGGAAGGCCGTCGATGACCACCATCTTCGAGAGTCGCAGCGGCAGCGCCTCGGCGAGCTGGAGCATCATCCCGCCGCCCTTCGAATGCGCGACTACTGGCACGGGGTCCGGCGTGATTGCGTCGATGACCGAGAGGGCGTCGCGGACATCGGCGTCCCAGCTGTAGAGCGGCGCGTGGTCTGAATCGCCATGGCCGCGGTGGTCCCACGAAATGACCCGCCAGCCCGCCGCGGCGAGTTTCGGCGCGAACACGTCGAAGGTGCCCGCAAAGTCCGAACCGCCATGGACCAGGAAGACGGGCGACGCGGCGGCATCGCCCCATTCGCAGACGGCAATGCGAACGCCGTACGAATCGACCCACTGGTGGCGGTCCGGGCGCTTTGCGCCGGGGTAGGTGACGAACGCGGGAGCGTCGGCAATCGGACTGGTCATCGGACAGCCTCCACTGGTTTGCAGCAGGTAGAAGAGAAGTCTGGAGCGGGCGGCGGGAATCGAACCCGCGCCTCAACCTTGGAAGGGTCGCGCGCTACCATTACGCCACGCCCGCTCCTGGAGACCGCCAAAAAGCGGCCCGGACAGAAAGCGTAGCAAATGCTCGGGTTTCGTTCTTCAGGCAGCCAGCCGCTACCATCCAACGATGCCCGAACTTCGGCGAGTGCTCCTCATCCAGCCGCTTGAAGGCGCCCGCTGGCGGAGCATCAACGCCTATGCCCTCTCGCTGGAACAGATGCTCAGCACGGCGGGCGTGGAAGTCGATGTGGCTTCTGCGCCCTGGTTTAACCCGCCTTCAATGCTGCGGGGTGCGAGCCATCGCTGGGCTCAGCAGCCTGGCATCCGGCGTGCGATGTCTGGCGAGTACGACGTGGTCCACCTTACCGACCATGCGCTCGCTCACCACGTTCATCGATTCGAAAAGCACGCGGCGGTGGTGGTCACCTGCCACGATCTCATGCCGTTCACCACGCCCGGGTATTACGAAACGCGACGCGAGGCCTGGCTGAAGCGCGCCTTCCTCAAGCGACCAATCAACCGGCTTTCGAGGACTCACGTGATCGCGGTTTCCGAATACACGCGTCGCACGATGGTGGACTTTCTTGGTGTCGAAGAGCGTGCGGTCTCGGTGGTACCGAACACCGTGCGACCTGTCTTCGCCCCGCATGACCGAGGCGAGGCCGAGCGGGCGCTCAGCGGACTGGGAATTGAATTGCCTGGCGGTCCCAGGATCCTCAGCGTTGGGAACGATCGCGCCTACAAGAATCTCCCGGCACTTCTTCGCGCCCTGGCGCGACCAGCGTTGGCGCACGCGTCACTGATTCGTGTGGGCGCGCCGGTGGCGGGCGCGTCTCGCCGCGAAGGCGAGAGGCTTGGTCTGCTCCGGCGTCTCACCGACCTCGGCCACATCAGCGATGAAGTCCTCGCACTGGTTTACTCAGCCTGCGATGTGCTCGCCCAGCCAAGCCTTGGCGAAGGGTTTGGCCTGCCGGTGATCGAAGCGATGGCCGCGGGCGTCCCGGTCGTCTCCTCAGATGGCGGCGCGCTGCCCGAAGTCGCCGCCGGGGCGGCGGTGATCGTCGCTCTCGAGGCAAGGGACTTCGCCGGCGCCTTCGCCGAAGGCATCCTCCAGGCGATGGCCCGCCGTGATGACCTCCGCAGGCTTGGTTTGGCGCGAGCGGAAGCTTTCGCACCCAGCGAGGTGCTTCCGCTGCTGCTCAGTGCCTACGGCTCCGCGCTCAATCCGTCGAATACCTAGAGGAGCCCGCGAGTTGGCTGGACCATCGCAGGGATCGTCCACAGCCCGATAGGGCCTAACATGGCCCCGTGGGGATCGCCTCCGGCAGCCTGGTTTCGCTGATCTTCCGCGTCGGCGAGATGTTCATGTGGGGCTTCATTGGTGTCCTTACGGCGCGGATGCTTTCGGTCGAAGAGCGCGGCGTCTACGCCACCGCAATCGTCCTCACCTCGGCCGTTGGCGGCATTTCGAGCTTCTCGGCGGCCACCGGCTATTTCGTTTCGAACCAGAAGCGCGACGCCGCCGAAGTGGCGTCCAACGCTCTGTTCATGGCGATACCTCTCGCGCTACTCATCCTTTGCGTTGGCATCGCCGCCAGTTTCTTCGTCGATGGCGAAGATGGCCGCGTGGTTGTCCTCGCCACGCTGTGTACTGCCCCGGCGCTCCTGCGGAACACGTCGCTGGGAGTGATCCTCGGGCAGAACTCCGTCGTTAAATACAACTTCGGAGGAGATGTCGCGGTCATCCTGGGCCTGGTTTTCATTTCGGTCTGGGTCGGGGTGCTGGACCACCGCACAGCAGAGGGTGCGCTGCAGGCCTGGTGTGCGGGCCAGTACCTTTCACTTATCCCGGTTTCATACTGGGGCCGCACGTGGCTCGCATGGGCGTTGAGCCATCGTCCGGACTTCCACCTGATGCGGCGCATGGTGCGATTTTCGGCTGTGACCGGCGTGGGCAGCATCGTCGGGATATTGAATTATCGCGTCGACCAGTTGCTCGTGATTCGCCTCGACGGGAAGGAGGGCGCCGGCATCTACTCCTCGGCGATTGCCGTCGCCGAAGGTCTCTGGCTCTTCTCCTCGGCTATCACGCTGGCCTCGTTCGCGCGCGTCGGGAGGGGCGAATCGTCGGAAGCTGCCCGCCTCACTGCCACGGGCATTCGGCACACGTTCCTGGTGGTTGTGTGCGGCGGGCTCTCGGCGGCAATCCTGGGACCGATCCTTATCCAGGTCCTCTTCGGCCACGCCTACGCAAGCGCGAGCGGCCCGGTGCGAATCCTCTCGCTCGGTACGGCGCTTTTCGCCCCCCAGGGCCTTATCAACCTGTACTACGTGAACCAGCGCGGCCGGCCGGCATTCCCCCTGTTCATCGGTGTGCTCTCGATAACGATCTCGGTGACTGTGGGCCTGATTCTTATCCCGATCTACGGCACGAACGGGGCGGCCTGGGCCACGACCATCAGTTACGGGACCGCGTCCACGATTTCGGTGTCACTCTTTCTTCGCCAGACGCATCTACCATTTTCCGAGCTGTGGCGGGTGCGCCGTTCGGACATCGCGGCCTACTTCAGGCTGATGCGCGAAGTCATCGACCGCCTGGGGGGACGACCGATTCGCGCCGCCCGGGTGCCCGAAACCCCCGAACTCTAAGTTTCCAGGGAACTACGCCTCTCGGCGCCGCTGCCGGGCCGCGAACTTCGGGCCAGTTGTCCGGCGGGCACCGGCGCCACCGAAGGTCAGGGAGTCTCGTCCACGCCAGCCGATGTATCCCGCCAGCGCCGTCGAAACCCACATCACCACGGTCGCCCATTCGACGGGGTTAGAAAGGTGCCATGATTCACCCAGCGTGATTTGCCAGTTAAGCGCCAATACCGGCAGGAACGCGGACAGCGCGAACGCCACCGCCAGGCTTATCAGCCAGCGTGAATCGGACATCGCCGCAAACGGCAGGCACCAGATGATGTACCACGGGTGGTAACCCGGCGAACAAACGTAGAGGAACATCGTCAATGAGAAGCCGACTGCGGCGACGAGGTCGAGTTGCGTTTCCAGGCGGTGATACATCATCACCAGCCCAAGGATGAACAGGTACAGAACATAACTTGCCACCACCAGGCGGCCGTCGCCACTGGACCCGGTGTCGAACAACAGCTGAAGCAGGTGCCAGGGAGTGGTCTGGATAATTGCCCCCGCCGGGCCGAGGGCCCCGTTTCGGACCGGGCCGGCATCGACCACATAGAGCATGAGGACGAGACCGCCAGAGGCCGCCGCGAGGAACGCCAGCGGATTGCGCCACTTCGGCCACCAATAGGCGGCGACTACGGGCGACGCGACCACCAGCGCGTACTTGCAGAGCGCCGACGCTCCCCAGGCGAGGACACCGGCGCCTCGCAGGCGCCACGAGCCTTCGATCACAAGCCCAAGGGCGACCACCCCGAAGAACGCCATCATCGCGTCGTTGTGGCCGTCTCCGGGGTACTGCCACGTCATCATTGGGTTCAGTCCCACGATGCCTGCGACCAGCGCGCCATTCTGGCCCAGACGCTTCGCCAGGTAACCGGCCGCCGCAGCCGTGAGCGTGAGGAATATGCCTCCCATCACTTTCTGGCCGAGCAAGTTGGCCTTGAACCCATCGCCAACGAACGGGATGGGCGCTCCGCCGATGGCATAGGCCAGCGGACCGTAGCCGCTCGGCTGGTCGCGGAAGACGCGGACTTCGTTCGCGACGGGGTCATCGAACTTTCCGGGCGCCCCGGAGAAGTGCGTTGGCAACTTGTGCTGGATCCAGAACGTCCGCACATCGGCCGCGAGGTGAACGGCGTCCGGAGAAGTCAACGGCATTGCCGGGAGCATCGCCATCCCGGCGACCACCGTCCCGGCGATGGCCGCGGCGAAATCGTGGCGGAACCCGCGGCGAAGCGCCCAGAGGCACACGAGGTATGCGCCAATGGCCAGCAGAATGAGCAAGGTTGTGTCCCGGAAGTCGCTGAACCCGGCGGTAAGGACGCGCGAGATTCCGCCTCGCGCAACAACGTCGTTGTCTTCGCCGAGCGAAACGCGCGTGGCGATGCCAAAGAACCAGATGAGGGCCATAAGGCCGACGGCCCCGGCGAAGATGTAGGGAACATTCCGTTGGGATCGGACGCCGTTTCTAGCTGACATGATGTGTCTCTCTATCAAGAACTCTTGGCATTGCGTGCCATGCCCGCAAGCGGGCCGTGCCCATCGCCCAGATGCCGATGGGGAACCAGAGCAGGCTGAGCAGGCTGTTGCTCATCGCGACGCGCAGGCTCCCGCTCGAAAGGTGCACCAGCCGCTCCCGCCACCCGATATAGGCTGGTGCGATCCACTCCCCCGCGAGGGCGCTCCAGACGAGCAGTCCCGGCAACCGGAACGCCGGCACAATCAACCCGAGGACGGCCCCTCCCGTGACGCCCACCCGAGTAAGCACACGGGTCGGCACCACCAGGTACATCGCCAGGTCAAGCGCTCGCCAGTCGCCGAGCAACGCGGCCCGAACGAGCGGCATCCAGCGTCCCATCACCACGTGAATGTGCCCGCGCACCCAGCGAGAGCGTTGATTCATCGAAGCCTGCAGGCTTCGCGTTTCGCCGCAGGCAATCTGCGCGGACGATACGTACGTAATGGTGTGACCGTCGGCAACGAGCCGCGCAGAGAGTTCCAGGTCTTCGGTTAACGTCCACGAGCCCGTTGCATACTTCGCGAGGATCTCCGGAC
The DNA here is from genome assembly GCA_050247055.1 of Dehalococcoidia bacterium. GTDB lineage: Bacteria > Chloroflexota > Dehalococcoidia > Tepidiformales > Tepidiformaceae > Amarobacter. The sequence continues at coordinate 362,436 of JBFWUX010000002.1, read as the reverse complement.
GGATGAACCAGCCGCTCCCTGTGATTGTGGTACTCAGGCCGAGCGCTTCGCGGGGCCGCCACCAAAAGAGGTTTCGCGCCTTCCGGCCGAAGCCGTAGCCTTCGGCCAGCCATTCGTGGTCGGCAATTGGGATAGTTTCGGCCTGCAGGCATTCCCGGCCACGTGAGTAAGCGGCGATTTGCGTCAACAGGCCGGGAGGGATGCGGGTGTCGGCATCGAACACGCCGATGAAGTCGTGATCTGGCCCCAGCGCCACCCGGCCGGCTTCGATCGCGTGCGCTTTTCCCGGCCCATCGGTGTAGTGGTCGAGCACACGTGCGCCGGCCCGCGCGGCAACGCTGGCGGTGTCATCGGTGCAGTTATGAGCGACAACAATCAGGTCGCGGCGGTCGGCAGGATAATCCTGCCGCTGAAGGTCGTTTACCACGTTGGCGATCACGGCTTCTTCGTTTCGCGCGCAAACCAGCAGGCCAAAGTGCGGGAGTTCGTCCGGGGGCTCGGGCTTCTCGCCTTTCGTCTGCAGGTACTTCCGGTAACCCAGGATTGTGATCGCCGACTGATAGAGGGAGACGAAGAGAATGGCGTACTGGCCGGCTCGGGCCCCCGTGGTAGCGAGTCGGAAGAGCCGCTGCATTCCGCCCATTATCACCGGCGTCTCGTTTGACGCGACTCAAACGTGAAGAGCCCGCCGGTAACGGCGGGCTCTCGATAAACACTGGCGGCGCCAACCCTAGCCGCGGGGAAGCCCGAGGCCGCGGGTGGCGATGATGCCCTTCTGGATCTCGGTGGTGCCGCCGGCGATGGTCGAGCTCACCGCCTGCATGTAGCCCATCGAGGCGCGGTTCCGGGTGTTGCCGTGCATGCCGAACATATGCATCGAGAGGTTCGCGATCCGCTGCGACATTTCGCTGCTGAAGAGCTTGCACATGCTGGCTTCGTGGTTCGGGATCTGGCCGCGGACCTGCATGCTCACCACGCGGTAGCTGAGCATCTTCGCGACTTCAGCCTCAATCCAGCGATCCGCGAACTCGCGCTTCACATTCGGGTTGCGGTCGAATGATGCTTCGCCGCCGGCCTTCGCCTGGCGAATGATTGATTCCAGCTGCTTGCGGACACCGATTGCCGAGCCGATGGAACTGCGCTCGAAGTCCAGGGTGGTGGTGCCGACGTACCAGCCGCGGTTCTCTTCGCCGATGCGGTTCTTCACCGGGACGCGGACGTCTTCGAAGAAGACTTCGTTGAAGCCCTGGGCGCCCGAGAGCATGGTTAGCGGCCGGACCGTGACGCCGGGGGCCTTCATGTTCACGAGCAGATAGGTGATGCCGCGGTGCTTCGGGGCATCCGGGTCGGTGCGGACGAGCATGTACATCATGTCGGCGTACTGGGCACCCGTAGTCCAGATCTTCTGGCCGTTGATGACATAGTCGTCGCCGTCGCGGACGGCGCGAGTCTGGAGGCTGGCAAGGTCCGAACCGGCACCGGGTTCGGAATAACCCTGGCACCAGATGACTTCGCCTTTGAGGATCTTGGTCAGGTGCTCTGCCTTCTGTTCCTCGGTGCCGTGTTCGATGATCGTGGGGCCGATCATCATGACGCCGAAGCCGCCGAGGTTGCCGGGAACTCCCGACTCAGCGAACTCTTCGTTCATGATGAACTGCTCGGCGACGGTCATATCGGCGCCGCCGAACCGCTTCGGCCAGGAAGGAGCAATCCATCCCTTCGCGGCGACCTTTTCGCGCCATTCCTTGATTGCGCCCATGCGGCCGAAAAGCGAGTTCTCGCCTTCCTCGCCGCCGGCTTTGAGCGCGGCCGGGGCCTCGTTGTTAATGAAGTCTCGAACTTCTTTGCGCCATGCGGCTTCGCGTTCGGTATCAGCGAGCGTAATTACCATGAGTGAACCTGCTTTCAAATCGGCGGCATTGCAGGCCGCCGGGCTTGGACATGCGTCGACGATTGTGGGCCAGCCGCGGAGAGCCTGCAAGCGAATACGATTCGGGTTTTGCTCAATCGAGCGATTCGATACATCGATTGCGGATGGATTACGGGGCCGATCTGGATTGTGATAGGATTCACATGTCCCACCGGAGCACGCGGGCGCCCGGATTGTCCTTCTCCGATTTTGCTCTGCTTCCAATTGTTGCCGGGCGCTCGCTGCTCCACCTCAACCCTTTCGGTCTTCCTGTTATTCTGAAGGTATGACGAAACCCGATCGCCTGCCGCGTCCCACCCTCCAGGAACGCTGGGAGGAAGCGCAGGCGATGTGGGAAGAGAAAAAGCCCGCGCCCTTCCGTTCGGCCGTCGAGGTGTTGCCCGGTCTCTACCAGGTTCGGACTCGCGGATCGAAGGCGTACCTGGTCGTTGAGGACGACATAACGCTTATTGACACTGGATCCACCGGATCTGGATCGCGAATTCTCAAGGCAGTCGAAGAACTGGGGCGGTCGCCTTCCGACATCAAGCACATTGTCATCACGCACTACCACCTGGACCATGTTGGGGGCCTGCCGGAAGTCCAGGAGTTTGTGCCCGCGAAGACCGGAGTCCACCTGGCCGAAGCTCCGCATGTGGAGAGCGAAGGTCCCCTGCCCAACCCATTTATGCATCCGCTGCTGGCGAAGATTTGCGAGCCCTACCTGCGCCGGAACGACCCCGGCGCCGCCCGTGTCGACGTAGTCCTCGACGATGGCGACGAGTTGCCGGCGCTCGGCGGGATGCGCGTCGTCCACGCCCCGGGCCACACGGCCGGCAGTATCTCGCTGTACTTCCCCAACCGCGGCGTCCTCCTCGTCGGTGACGCGATGCAGTACAAGTTCGGCCGGCTGATGCCCCCGAGCCGGCTCTTCACCCAGGATATGGCCGAAGCCACCGCCTCCATTCGGAAGCTCTCGGAACTCGAGTTCGAAACCCTTTGTTTCAGCCATTTCCGGCCCATCCTCGTCGGCGCTGACAAGCGCGTGCGGGCATTCGCGCGCACACTACAGCCCTGATGAACACGCTCGTCGAACTCCTCGATCAGTCAGTGAAGGACTTTCCCGACCGCACTGCGCTGACGATGCGGGTGGGCGTGAGGACGGTGAAGTACAACTACAAAAAGCTCGAAGAGCGCTCCCACGCATTCGCCAACTTCATGAATGAACACCAGGTGAAGAAGGGTGACCGCGTCGTCATCTGGGCGGCGAACCAGCCCGACTGGGTTGCGGCGATGTTCGGTTCGTTCCTCGCCGGCGCCATTGTTGTGCCGCTCGATGTCCGCTCCACGCAGGATTTTGTCGAACGCGTGATTTCGCAAACGGAACCGGTGCTCGCTTTCGGTGGCAAGACCCAGGTCGATGCCTTGCGCCAGATGGAGATTCCGTCGTTCGCGCTCGAGACGCTGAACTTGCCGGTCAACGGCAAGGTCGTCCCGGCGCCCGTCTCTCCGGGAGACCTCGCCGAAATCATTTTCACCTCGGGCACCACTGGTGACCCAAAGGGCGTGATGCTCACGCACGAAAACATCGTGGCGAACGTTCGCTCGGGTGTGGCCGTCATCTCGATCGATTCGAACACGCGCATGCTTTCGCTGCTGCCGTTGAGCCACATGTTCGAACAAATTGGTGGCTGCTTCGCCGCCGTTCACGTCGGCGCCGCTGTTTGCTATCCAGCGAGCCGCCAGCCGGCCGCACTTTCGCGGACCATGCAGGAGTGGAAGCCGACATTCATCATGGGCGTCCCCCAGGTGCTGACGCTCCTCATGCACGGCATCGAACGCGAGGCTGCGGCGCAGGGCAAGCTCGGGCTGCTCAACCGCCTGCGCAAGGTGGCAACGCCTCTCCCTCAGAATGTCCGCCGCAAGCTCTTCCGCAGCGTGCTTTCGCGTTTCGGCGGGAAGCTCGACATGATTGCCAGCGGCGGCGCGGCCATCGACCCCGAAATCCAGTTGAAATGGGAGCAAATGGGCGTGGCCGTTGTAGAGGGCTACGGTGCCACCGAGTGCTCGCCAGTGGTGACCATTAACCCGCGGAACGACCGGCGTGTCGGGAGCGTGGGCAAGCCTCTTCCCGGCCAGCAGGTTCGCATCGCCGATGACGGCGAAGTACTGACCCGTGGCAAGAACGTGTTCAGCGGCTACTGGAAGAACGAAGCGGCCACCGCCGCGGTGTTCGAAGGCGACTGGTATAAGACGGGAGACCTCGGCTATATCGAAGAGGGGTACCTCTACCTGAAGGGCCGGAAGAAAGACCTCATCGTCCTTTCCGATGGGCAGAACGTGTACCCGGAAGACGTCGAGGATGTCCTGCGCCACCAGCCGGGGATTTCCGATGCGGTGGTCCTCGGTCTGGCCGAAGGCGGCGACATCCGCCTCCACGCCGCCCTCCTCGAATCTGAGCCGGGTTCAGCGAAAGAAGCTATCCGTGCCGCGAACCTCAAGCTCAGCGACCGCCAACAGGTCTTCGGCTTCACCGTCTGGCCGGAAGAAGACTTCCCGCGAACCCACACGCTCAAGGTAAAACGCCCCCTGGTGGAGCGGTACGTCACCAGCCGCGAGCAGCAGAACGAGCCCCCTGCTCCAACAACGAGCTCCGATGACCAACTGGTGAAGCTCGTCGCATCCCTGAAGAAGACCGATGTGCCCATCACTGAGTCTTCAACGCTCGGACTCGACCTCGGCCTTGATTCCCTGGGCCGCGTCGAGCTCCTTTCCGCGATTGAAGACGATATGGGCGTGTACGTTGATGATACGGAGGTTGCGCCACACACCACGGTGGCCGAATTGCGTGCAATGGTTTTAAAAGGCGATCCCAAGGCAAAAGTTCGAAGGTTCCCGAAGTGGCCGCGCCGGCGCCCCGCACGCTGGCTCCGGCGGATGCTGATGACCGGCGTTGTCTTCCCAATGCTGCGGCTTGGCTACAGCGTTGAGATCCGCGGCCGGCAGAATTTCCGCAACCTCCAGGAACCGGTCCTCATCATCAGCAACCACAACATGCACATGGATGGCTCGATGCTGCTGCGGAGCATGCCCCACGGCTTTCGCCAGCGAGTCGCCATCGCCGCCGCCGCTTCCGATATTTTCGGAAACCGGTTGCGGGGTTTCGGCGCCAGCCTGCTGGGCAACGCCTTTCCGTTCGCGAAGGAGGGTTCTGGCGTGCGCGAGAGCCTCGAGGCCGTCGCGAAGATGCTCGACGAAGGCTGGAATGTCCTCATTTTCCCCGAGGGCAAACTCACGGTGATCGGCCCGATGCAGCCGTTCAAGAGCGGTACTGGTCTCCTCGCCGTAGAGACCGGTGTGCCGGTCCTGCCCATGCGGATCGACGTGCTCCGCCCGGGCTTCTATGAAGGAAAGTGGCTCCCGCACCCGCGCGCGCGTGTTCGCGTGAACATCGGCGCCCCGGTGACCTTCGAACCGGGCACGAGTTATTCCGAAGCGACGAAGATTCTCGAGACCGCCGTCCGCAGCGCCTGACCCGGAGTTCCTTGAAGAAAAAGAGGCTCCCCGTGGGGGGAGCCTCTTTTTTGTTGTGACCGCGCAGATCGTTAGCTGGTGCGCATCGCGAGCGTCTGGCTCAGGTCCAGGTGGATGCCTGGGCCCATGGTCGTCGTCAGCGTGGCGCTGCGGATGAACTGGCCCTTTGATTCGCGGGGCTTGGCTGCATTCACCGCTTCGATGAGCGTGGCCATGTTCTCGCGGATCTTCGTGTCGTCGAAGCTCACTTTGCCGAGCGGCACATGGATGTTCGCCAGGCGGTCGAGGCGGAACTCCACGCGGCCCTGCTTGGCGTCGTTCACGGTCTTGGCAATATCTTCGGCGCCGACGACCGTGCCGGAGCGCGGGTTCGGCATCAGGCCGCGCGGGCCGAGCACGCGGCCGAGGCGGCCGACTTTGCCCATCATTTCGCGGGTGGCGATGGCGACGTCGAATTCGGTCCATCCGCCTTCGATCTGCTTAATCAGGTCGTCGCTGCCGACGAAATCGGCGCCGGCGTCGCGTGCCGCGGCCATGGCCTCGCCCTCGGTGAAGACGAGCACGCGCATCACTTTGCCAAGCCCGTGAGGAAGGACCGTACTGCCGCGGATCTGCTGCTCCGCGTGGCGTGGGTCCAGACCGGTGCGGAGGTGGAGCTCCACCGTCTCATCGAACTTGGCGGGGTGAATTTCCTTCGCCAGGGCGATGGCCTCATCGACGCCGTAGAGCTTCGTTGCCTCGACCTTGGAGGCCGCGGCTGCATATTTCTTGCCTGTCTTCGCCATCGTTATACGACCTCGATGCCCATGCTGCGCGCAGTGCCTTCGACGATTCGCATCGCCTCTTCGACGGTGTTCGCGTTGAGGTCCGGCATCTTCGTTTCGGCGATTTTGCGGACGTCGGCCAGTTTCACCTTGCCGACCTTCTCCAGGCGTGGGTTGCCGCTGCCCTTTTGGACTCCGGCGGCCTTGCGCAGCATGTCTGCCGCGGGAGGTGTCTTGAGGACGAAGGTAAAGGAACGGTCTTCAAAAATCGTGAGCTGGGCCGGAATGATCTGGCCGACTTTGTCCTGCGTTCGAGCGTTGTAGTCTTTGCAGAACTCCATGATGTTCACGCCGTGCTGGCCGAGTGCCGGGCCGACAGGCGGTGCGGGGTTTGCCTTACCCGCGGGAAGTTGCAGTGTCACCACCGCACGGACTTTCTTTGCCAATTCCAGACTCCTGTGTGTGCAAACGGCACGCTCAATTTGGGCGTGCCTCCACGATTTCGGCACGAGGGCCGAACTACAATCTTCGCTTACCAGAGTTCCTTGGGCAATCGGTGCGAAGTCGAAGCTCATTCGGTCTCAAAGCTGTCGCCGTTTACCTTCTGGAAAGAAATTTCGTCGCGATGACTTCCATAGAGCCTCGACGCACGTATACTCCGCAGAATCATCGCTGGGCCTATAAGACCTATCGATTTAGCGATGAGGGATTCCAAGGGGGGAAACCTGATGTCCGATCTCGATAACTATTGGAAGCGGAAGGTCGCCGGCCAGGGATATTCGCGCAGGCGAGTCCTCGGCGGCGCAGGTGTAGCTGCCGTCGGTCTCGGCGCGCTTGGCCTTGTTGGCTGCGGCGACGATGACGACGACGACACCGGCGGTACTGCCACTACCGCTCCATCCGGCACGACAGCTGCCGGCAGCCCGACGGCAGGGCCAACCACTGCGGCAAAGCCACCAAAGGGCGGCACGCTCCACCAGGTCAGCGCCAACAACACCTGGGACACGTTCGACATCGACCGCAGCCGGTTCTCGCCGGTCGCCTAGCTGTTCGGCCTCACCAACCTCGGTGTCATGCAGTGGGAAAGCTTCACGAACAACACGATTGGCGGTGGTCTGGCTGAGAAACTGCCAGAGCAGCCGGACCAGAGCACGCTCATTTTCAACCTTCGCAAGAACGTCTTCTGGCACGACAAGCCACCGGTGAATGGTCGCGGCATGGTCGCGAACGACGTTGTGAAGTTCATCCAGCGCAACGTCGCCGGGAAGACGTCGGACGGGGTCGAAGACCCGAACTTCTATCGCAAGGCGGCCTTCCAGAACGTTTCCAAGGTCGAAGCCGTGGACGATTACACCGTGAAGGTTTCGTTCTCGAAGCCAGATCCGTTCTTTGTCACCACGCTCGCCGGTTCGTACACCAAGGTCCAGGCGCCTGAGGCGATTGCCCAATTCGAGAAGGAATATTCGAACCTCAAGGCTGAGCAGATCATCGGCACCGGCGGCTTCGTCCTCAAGGAATGGGCCGCTGAAGGCAAGTCCAGCTGGGTGCGCCACGAGAAGTTCCACGATCAGGTGAATTTCGATGGCATCACCTGGGTGCCGCTCTTCACCGACCAGTCGGCCCAGGAAGCCGCATTCCGCCAAAAGCAGCTCGACGCGTTCGCTCCGAGCCAGAATGCCGTTATCGACGCGTTGAACAAGGAATTCGCGGGCAAGATCACCGATACGAAGGTGTTCTCCGGGAACCCTCAGGCGGGCACCTATTACGGTGGCGCCGCCCCGTGGAACAACCCGAACCTCATCGGCGCCATCTTCCGCGCCTTCGACCGCCGCGCACTCATCGACTCGGTGCTCCAGGGCAAGGGCGCCCTCTCGGGCAATGTGCCTCCGACGCAGGCGGCCTTCGCCATCACCGAGAAGGAACTCATCACCTACCCGGGCTATCTCGAAGACCGGGCGAAAGAAGAGTCCGAAGCCAAGAAGATGTGGGAGGCGGGCGGCGGGCCCGCTCTCGGCGAAATCATCGTCGACATCCCGGACATCTGGGAAGGCCTGTATTCCGGTGGTTCGGCGCTCATCACCAACCAGCTCAAGAAGGTTCTCGGCAATACCTTCACGGCCAAGATCGAGCCGTACTCGACCATCACCGGCAAGCTGGTGAAGCAGGAATACGGCAACGGTAAGAACAACATCTGGTGGGGCTGGATCACAGAAATTTCCGATCCAGAGCCGACCCTGTTGAACTACCTGCAATTCAACTCGGCCCAGCCGCAGTTCCAGCAGTTCGGTGTGAAAATCGACAAAGTCGATCAGCTCACCAACCAGGCCGTCGCCGAATTCGATATCGCCAAGCGGCAGGCAATCTCGCTCGATACCGACCGGGAGCTTATCAAGAACTACGGCGCCGGCGTGCATTACAGCCTTGTGGGTGTTGGATCGACCCTCACCTGGAACTACTACAAGATTCCGGAGCAGGTGCCGTTCGTCACCCAGCCGCAGTACGCAACGCAGCGTTACTTCGACCAGAAGGATCCGACCTGGCAGGGACGCCAAGCCTAAGGATTCATCGACAAACAACCATTGGGCCAGCAGCAGTTCACCAAAACGCGCTGCTGGCCCAATGCCGTGTAACGAGGTGGGGGTTAGACCGTGAGAAATTACATTCTCCGACGGATGGTGGTGAACGTGCCGGTCATCTGGCTCGTTGCCACGCTGGTGTTCCTGGCGACAAGCGTGTTGCCCGGCGACTTCGTCGCTCAGCGCATCGCGGCCCAGGACCCTACATCGACAGACCCCGCCGCCCGCGAGGCCCAGATCGAGGCCGTCCGCCACGACTTGGGCCTCGACAAGCCGGTCTTCCAGCGCTACATCGACTACATCGGCAATCTGCTGAAAGGCGACTTCGGCGAGTCGTACCAGACGCGCCGCCCGGCCCTCAACGGCATGAAGGAAGGGCTGCCGTATTCGCTCCAGTTGGCGGTGATGTCGCTGCTGATTGGGATGGCGGCGGCGGTCCCCATCGGAGTGATTAGCGCTATCCGCCAGGACACCCCTGTCGACTATGTCCTCCGGTTGTTCGCAATCCTCATGCTGGCCATGCCCAACTTCTGGGTAGGCACCATGTTGTTGCTCTACACCGTGAAACACGTCAGCGTCTTCGGCCTCTTCGATGTGGGGTGGAATGTCCCACTCACCGACCCGAAGCTCCTCTGGGAAGACCCGGGCTCGAGTATGCGCCTGTTCATCATCCCCGCGGTGGCCGGCGGGCTCGCTTCGGCGGCCGGCATTATGCGCCTTCTCCGCTCGCAGATGCTGGAAGTCCTTCGCCAGGACTACATTCGCACCGCCTGGGCGAAGGGCATGCGCGAACGCGTAGTCATCACGCGCCACGCCATGAAGAACGCGATGGTCCCCGTCGTGACCGTTCTCGGCCTCACCCTCGCCGGACTGCTCAGCGGCAATGTCGTGTTCGAAAACCTCTTCGGCATCCCCGGAGTCGGGCGCCGCATCCTTGTCGCAATCCAGGCGAGAGACGTACCGGTGGTGCAGGCCTTCGTCCTCGTCATCGCCACGTTCGTCGTCTTCGTCAACCTGGGAATCGACCTGCTGTACGCGGTGCTCGATCCCCGCATTCGCTACTCGTAAGGGGCGGCTGAGCCATGGCACAGGAAAACGCAGTCCTCGATCGCACCGCTCCAACTGTCCGCCGCAGCCTCAGCGACCGGCCACTCGTCGTCCGCTACCTTATCGAAACTGGCCGATTCTTCCGGACGAAACCCCTGGGCGGGTTCGGGGTCATCATCATTGCTGTGTGCGTGTTCCTGGCCCTCTTCGGCAACCAGGTAGACCGCTGCGACCCTGAGACCATCTTCAAATCGGTGAACCCGAAGTTCGACCCGGAACTCTATGAGAAGAGCCTGACCGACCCCACCGTGCGACTGACCGCTCCGCGTGAGGCCCTGCAGAAAGGCGAAACGCCTATCCTGTTCGGTCACCCATCGAGCGACCACTGGCTCGGTACTGACGGGCTCGGACGCGACCTCTATTCGCGCATTGTGCATGGGGCCAGCGCGGCCCTCTACGTCGGCCTCGGCGCGGCATTGATTGCCACGATCGCGGGCATCATCATCGGGGTCTCGAGCGCCTACTTCGCTGGCGCCTTCGACTTCATGACCCAGAGACTCATGGACACATTGCAGGCCTTCCCCGGGCTTGTGCTTCTCCTGTTGTTCGGCCAGGTGGTGGCCAGCCCGACTCTGGGGTTCAACACGATTGCGCTGGGAATCCTTGGTGTCGCCAGCACTTCACGCATCGTTCGAAGCTCAGTTCTCGCAGCTCGCGAAGAGGTCTATGTGCTTGCGGCACGGACGATCGGTGGCAGCGACCTGCGAATCATGGCCCGCCACATCTTCCCGAACGTGACCGCGCCGATCATTGTCACCTTTACGAGTTCCATCGGCCTCTACATCCTCATCGAGGCGACGCTCGCGTTCCTCGGCCTCGGCGACCCCACCCGGGTTTCCTGGGGCAAGATGATCGAGGAAGGGCGCCGCAACGGCGTCTCCGACCCGTGGATGGCACTTGCTGTGGGTAGTGCGCTGACCATTACGGTCCTTGGCTTCAACCTCGCCGGCGACGCCCTGCGCGACGTGCTCGACCCGCGGCTGCGGGGCCGAGGCGGCCGCACCGGCTTCTAAGTTCCATATCCGCCAGCCAACGATAAAGCGCCCGCCGAATTCGGCGGGCGCTTTGCTTTCGTGCGAGGGAGTCGGAGATTTAGAGCTTCTCGACCTGGAGGAAATCGAGTTCGACCGGCGTTTCGCGGCCGAACATGTTGACGACAACCTTCACGCGGCCCTTTTCCGTATTGATTTCATCGACGGTGCCAACGAAGTCCTCGAACGGTCCATCGACGATGCGGACGCTCTGGCCGGGGACGAACGCCACGCGCATACGAGGCTGCTCCATGCGCATCGCCCGCAGGATGTGGTTTACCTCGTCCTGTGAGAGCGGCACGGGCCGCGTACCGGAACTCACGAAGCCGGTCACGCCGGTGGTGTTCCGGATCATGTGCCAGGCTTCATCCGAATCCGGGTCGCCTTCTTTCAGCTCAAGCGTCTGCACCAGCACGTAGCCCGGGTAGAGCTTGCGCTTCACCGTGCGGCGCTGGCCGTCCTTGATTTCGATTTCGTCCTCGGTCGGGACCACGACGTGGTGAACTTTATCTTTGGCGTCCATCTGCTCGACGGTGGCCTTGATTGCGCTGCGCACCTTGTTCTCGTGGCCACTATAGGTGTGGACGAAGTACCACTTCCGGCCGGCAGCGTTGATCTCTTCGTCGGTCAGCTGGTCCTGCTCAAGCGCTTCCTCGTCCTTTCGGCGGCGAGGGGCGCGTTTCACCTTCTCTTCCGGATGAACGTTCGAAAGGGCGGTCACGGGTGCTGGGTCGTTACTCACGAAAAGAAGATCCTCTCCACTATCCAGCCGAATCCGAGGTCGAGTGTGCCGAGGAACAGGCCCATCGCAACTGCCACAATGGCGACGACGATGGTGAGGTAGCGTGTTTCAGCGAACGACGGCCAGGTGACTTTGCGGAGTTCCGAAACAATGTCAGCGATGAATCGCGGCTCAAGTCGCTTCAAAAACCCGAAGGGGTTCCGCTTCGCCCGGGTTTCAGGCCGGGCGATTCGGCTGGAAATTGGCGTTGTCGCCGGCTTGGCAACGTTGTCGCGCACACGCCGGATCGAATCGCTGTTCGATTGGTCTCCGGTGTTTGCGGGCGCCGTGGCCGCGCGGCGCCTTTGTGTTCGTGCCATGTAAGTTACCGTGTCTCCCGATGAGCTCGTCGTACCCGGCAGCGCGGGCAGAACTTATTCAGTTCTAGCCGATCGGTGTCGTGGCGGCGGTTCTTCTGCGTTGTGTACGTCCGCTCCCGGCATTCCGTGCATGCCAGGTGAATGATGATGCGGTCGCCTTTTGCCTTGGCCATTGTTCCTGAGTCCTTTTTGCGGTCGCCTAAGCGAGAATCTTGGTGACGACGCCGGCGCCGACGGTGCGGCCGCCTTCGCGGATGGCGAAGCGGAGGCCTTCTTCGATGGCGACGGGCTGGATGAGCTCGATCGTCATCGTGACGTTATCGCCCGGCATCACCATCTCCACGCCTTCCGGGAGGGCGATGGCGCCGGTCACGTCCGTGGTGCGGACGTAGAACTGGGGCCGGTAGCCGTTGAAGAACGGCGTGTGGCGCCCGCCTTCTTCCTTGGAGAGGACGTACACCTGGGCTTCCATCTTGGTGTGCGGCTTGATCGAGCCCGGCTTCGCGAGCACCTGCCCGCGCTGCACGTCCTCGCGCTCAATGCCGCGCAGCAGGCAACCGACGTTGTCGCCGGCCTGGCCTTCATCGAGCAGCTTCTTGAACATCTCGACGCCGGTGACCGTGGTCTTGCGCGTCTCGACGATGCCGATGATCTCGATTTCCTCGCCGACCTTCACCACGCCGCGTTCGACGCGGCCGGTGACCACGGTACCGCGGCCCTTGATCCCGAAGACGTCTTCCACCGGCATGAGGAAGGGCTTGTCCAGCGGGCGCTCAGGCGTCGGGATGTAGGAGTCGACGGCGTCCATCAGGTCGATGATGCACTTGTATTCCGGCGCGTTCGGGTCGGTCGAGGTGGACTCGAGGGCCTTGAGGCCGGAACCGCGGATGATCGGGATATCGTCGCCCGGGAATTCCTGGCTGGAGAGCAGTTCGCGGAGCTCGAGCTCGACCAGTTCGAGGAGCTCTTCGTCCTCCATCATGTCCACCTTGTTGAGGAAGACGACGAGGGCGGGGACTTCCACCTGGCGGGCCAGGAGGATGTGCTCGCGCGTCTGCGGCATCGGGCCATCCGGGGCGGCGACCACGAGGATGCCACCGTCCATCTGGGCGGCGCCGGTGATCATGTTCTTGATGTAGTCGGCATGGCCCGGGCAGTCGACGTGGGCGTAGTGCCGCTTGTCGGTCTCGTACTCCACGTGGGCGATGGCGATGGTGATGCCGCGAGCGCGCTCTTCCGGCGCGTTGTCGATCGAATCGAACGCCCGGTATTCCGCTTCGCCCTTCAGCGCCAGCACCTTCGTGATCGCAGCCGTCAACGTCGTCTTGCCATGGTCCACGTGACCAATCGTCCCGACGTTTACGTGCGGCTTTGTCCTCTCAAATTTCGCCTTCGCCATTGATGCTGCCCTCCGGGCTTGAGTGAATTGCTGTATTGGTTCGGCGGGCGCTTCCCGCCGGGAATTAGTGCTGGAGCCCTCATCCAGATTTGAACTGGAGACCTCGTTCTTACCAAGAACGCGCTCTGCCGACTGAGCTATGAGGGCGAGTTCGGAGGCTTTCGCCTTCGTTGCTCGCGAGCGACGGCTTCAGGCTTTCGCCTGGAACCAGGATGGTGGAGAGAGGAGGATTCGAACCTCCGAAGCGCGAAGCGCGGCAGATTTACAGTCTGCTGCCATTAACCACTCGGCCACCTCTCCACGGTGGAAACCGCTCGCGCGGCGGGCGCTCTTGTGCTGGAGCCCGAGAGGGGACTCGAACCCCTAACCTACTGATTACAAATCAGTTGCGCTGCCAATTGCGCCACCCGGGCAGGGTTTCTCGAATCCAAAAACGGATCCCAACACAAAAACGATCCGCGGCTGCGGATCAAGCTCTAAGTATGGAACGCATACCTTCCATTGGCAAGGAGAACCGAACATTTGCGGCCGTCCAGATGCCGGATCCCACCCCGGAAAACCCCGAATCCGTCCAGGTTCGAAAGCCTAGAGTTCGGCCACCGTCTCCTCCAGAGCGCTGCCAAGGGCGTCGACCATCAGGTCGATGTCCTCGCCGTTGACAGTGAATGGCGGTCCGATGAGCAGGGCGTCCTGCGCCGGGCCCGATCCGGAAGCGTAGAAGAACACGCCGTGGCGAAGCCCCGCGCCCTGCAGTTTCGCGGCGAAACGCGCCTCCTTTGGGAAGCGCTCCATTGTCGAGCGATCCTTCACGAATTCGATTCCCACCATCAGCCCCAGGCCCCGGATATCGGCAACGTTCGGGTGCGCATCGAATACGGTCAGGCGCTCCTTCAGGAGAGCGCCCATGCGCTCGGAACGCGCGACGAGTTCTTCGCGCTCCATGATTTCGAGGACCTTATCAGCGACCGCGCACGAGGCCGGGTGGCCCGAGAATGTGTAGAACATCAGGTCCTGGCGCTCCGCGAGCAACGGCGCCACCACGGCATCCGAGGCGTAGACGCCGCCCATCGGCGCGTAGCCGCCAGCGAGACCCTTGCCGCCCACCATGATGTCCGGCTCGACATCCCAATGTTCGACGGCGAAGCGCTTGCCAGTGCGTCCGAAACCAGACATCACCTCGTCGGCGATGAGTAAGACCTGGTACTTCGAGCAGATTTCGCGAGCGCGGGGCCAGAAGTCATCGACTGGCACGAGCGCCCCGCCGGAGGAGCCAACCACCGGCTCGCAGATGAACCCGGCAACCGTGTCTGGCCCTTCTTCGAGGATGACCCGCTCTAGCGCGTCGGCCGGGTGCTCAGCGACCTCGTAGCCGGGGATGCGGTACGGAGCCGGCATCTTTGGGAACGGGATGAGCATTGGTTCGAATGGAGCCCGCCGGGGCGCGTGGTTCGCCACGGAAAGGGTGCCGAGGCTGACGCCGTGGTAGCTCAGGTCGGTCCCGATAATCTTCCAGCGTTCGGTGCGCCCGGCGCTGAGATGGTGCTGGCGGGCCAGGCGCATCGCAGCCTCCACGGATTCGGTGCCGCCGCTGGTGAAAAGCACGCGGGTAAGCGAGGGCGGCAGCCACGACTTCGTGAGCCGTTCCACCAGGCGGACGCGGTCTTCAGTAGCGAACGGTGGCACCACGTAGGTGCAGCGTTCGAGCGCTGCCGCGGCGACCTCGGCGACTTCGCGCCGCCCATGGCCAATGTTCGCGACGATCGCGCCGCCGGCCGCATCGAGGATGCGGCGGCCCTCGGGTGTTATGAGGTACGCGCCCTCTGCGCTGGCGACGGAAAACGGAGCGCTGTGCGGCACAAAGGCGGCACTCTTGATTCGACCGGGCGATGCATCGAACGTCATGCGCTGAGTCTACGCCGAGCGAGGCCGGCTTCCATCACCCAGCGGCCGAGTTGTTCCCAGTTAGCCAATTGGCTCTTCCAGGGTCGATGCACCTGCGAACGCGCCCCCGGGTGGTAGACCGCGGCGAGGCGGCGTCCGTTCCACTCGATGGGCTCAGAACCGGCATGCACCAGTTCCAGCCGATGGGCCAAAATTCGTCCGACGGCATCGAGTGCGACTCGGCCCATGGCGACAACCAGCAGAGGATCGAGTCGCTGGATCGTCTCACGGAGCCACGGATTGCAGCGCACCACTTCCGCGGTCCGTGGCGTGCGGTTGCGTCCGCGCTCATCGAGCGGCAGGCAGAGGACGGCGTTCGTGACGAAGACGTCCTCGCGTTTAAGACCGGCGGCGGTGAGCAGCAGTTCAAACCGGCGCCCGGCCACATCCCCGGAAAACGGCTTGCCGGTACGTCCCGCGCCAAGTCGTCCCGGAGCCTCGCCAACGAAGAGCACCGTTGCACCCGCGGGGCCATTCGCTTCCGAGAGCACAGGTGCGCAGCCCATTCCGGGGCAGCGGCTGCAGACAGAAGCAGACGAGAAAAGCGCGTCGAATTCCCGTAGCATCCGCCCACTTCCTTCCGAGGCGATTTCGTTGGACTTCAGAGTTGTTACTACCGGTCTCAAGTTTCCTGAAGGGCCGCTCGTGCTGCCCAACGGCGACATTATCCTGACGGAAATCGCGGCGGGCTGCCTGACTCGCGTGAAGCCGGACGGTTCGAAGTCTGTCTTCGCGAACACCGGCGGCGGCCCCAATGGCGCGGCCGTCGGCCCGGACGGCGCCATTTACGTCGCCCAGAATGGCGGCTTCCACTGGACTGAACGCCCACTCCCGGATGGGACAGTGGGACTCTTCCCCGGCGAGCAACCTGCGGACTACATCGGCGGCCAGATTCAGCGCGTCAGCGCCGACGGTTCTGAGGTCACCACCCTCTATAAGGAGTGCGACGGCGAGCGGCTCAAAGGCCCGAACGACCTGGTGTTCGACGCTGAAGGCAACTTCTACTTCACCGACCACGGGAAGACCCGGCCCCGCGATCGCGACCGAACGGGTGTCTTTTACGCCTCGCCTGACGGCAAAATGATCAAAGAAATCGTATTCCCGATGGAGGGTCCGAACGGGATCGGCCTCAGCCCGGACGGGAAGGTTCTCTACGTCGCGGAAACGCCGACTGGTCGTCTTTATGCGTACGACCTTCTTGGCCCCGGCCAGGTGGGTATGCGCCACGTCGTGGGTACGGTACCTGGCGCACCGCCATTCAACTTCGCCATGTGTGATTCGCTGGTGGTCGACGGCGAAGGCAACATCATCGTCGCCACGTTGGTCAACGGCGGCCTTACTTCCTTCACCCCGGCAGGCGAGGCGACTCATTACCCCTGCCCGGATGTGTTAACGACGAACGCCTGCTTTGGTGGACCGGGTCTGCGCACGCTCTACGCGACGCTCAGCACCACCGGGAAGTTGATAGCGTTCGACAACTGGCCCACGGCCGGGTTGAAGCTAAATTTCTAGTTCCGCTCAGTTTGCCCGCGAGATGATTTCGAAGGCGTCGAAACCAAAAGCAGATCCCGCTGACGCCGGATTCTTCCCGTTCGCCGCGAATGTGAGTTCGTGTACGCCCGGGGCCAGGTACGACGAACCGAGCGCTATCCGTCCCGAAGGCACCACGAGGGGCGCGTAGCCATCGATGGCGGGCCCCGTCGGCGTCCCGTCGATCGATGCCGAAAGCATCCCGAAGTCAGGGGCCAGCGTTGCGAACAGGCCTATCTGATAGGTCCCGGCAGTAGTGATGACAAACTTGAACGTTATCTTGCCGCTTTGCGAATTGGGAACCCAGAAGACCTGGTTGCCGCCGCTGAAACGTTCAGGCCCGAAGGCGGCCATGTCCTGGATCCCGTAACTACTGTTGACGGCCGCGATTGAACTGCCGGCAAACGATTCGGCCTCCTTCGGAAGAGCCGGGCTGTTCTTCCGGAATGCGCCTCCGGCAGATTCGCGGATTTCGAAAACCCACCGCACGCGCTCAATCTGTTGCGGTGTGAGGAGATGGGCCTCGTCGTAGTAGGACATGATATTGGTCCTCGGCAGGTTGAACACAGCGCCTGCAAGCGAGACCGAATCGGTGTGCAGACACTCAAGTGAGCGAGTTCCCGGATCTGGTGGCGTGTCGGACAGACCGTCACCGTCGAAGACCGTCACATTTTTACCGTGTGCAACAAAGTAGCTTTCCGCCGCTGCGACGTTGGCAAAAGGTTCCGTGGCGAAGGTGTGTGGTAGCCCGAGGAAATGTCCAAGTTCATGGCCGAGCGCTTCCCAGTGCTGATGGCCACAGTGGCCCATATCCTGCCAACCGCCCATGACCACGAAATTGTAGTCATACCAGCTAAAGCCCCCTCCGGAAGGAGTCGCGTCGGGACCCCAGCGGAAGAAGACCGCGAATGACCCCGGGTGCTGGGCTTGAAGCGAGTTAGCGAGTTGGCGTTGTTGCTGCCATTGCGGGTGCTCGATGCCTGTCATGTTATTGAGGAGCGTGCTCTGAACGTCGATGAAGTCGGTGGAGGGATTGAATGAGAAGGAAATCCCGGCCGGTGCGTAGATCCCGTTGGTGAAAGCGACCCAATTCAAGACATCTTCGGCGGTGACATGCGCCTGCCGCTGACCGTTATCATCGGAAACCCGAAATGCCTGGATCCGGATAGTGAGGTCGTCGCCCGGCGGAATCGGCGTTTCGGTTGGGTCCGGCATCGGACTCTGGGTCGGCGTCGGTGTCGCGAGGGCGGTCGGTGTGAGCGTGGGGCTCGAAGTCGTTGCCCCTGGGTCGGCTGAGGATGCAGCGTCGGCGGCGAGACCCGGGAGGAAAGCGCGATACTGTGTGGCCGCACCGGCAATGGGCTGTTCGCCGCGCGAGAGGAGGACCAACGCCACGCCGAAGACTGCGGTGGCGGAAGTGATTATCAACCGTTGCCGCATGGGGACCATGCTTTCGAGTATGCGCCCGGCAATCAAGCCCTCTGATCACGGGCGGGACCTCAATCCAACAGCTTGCGGAGAAGTTCCGCGATCCGCGGTGAATTCCGTATCGATTCCCGCAACTTAGCCATGTCTTCGTCCGCGAGGATGAGCGGCTCGCGCATGAACTGGCCGCGATGGTTGTAGGAGCAGAACCGCAACATCACCGAGCCGGCTGCCTCGCCCTCATCGAAGTCCAGCAGCTGAATCGTTGGCTGATGATGTTCACCTTCGAACGTAGCTTCTTCCGCAACACTTCCGCTGCCGAAATGCAGTGAGAACTTTCGGGGCACCTTGCGGGCCATGAGCCACCTCGGAACGCGTTTGGCTGGAGGCTACTCCAATGCGCCGGCCACCACGAGGTCGGTGATCTCTTCGTCGGTCATTCCCAGGATTCGCTCCAGGACAAACTGGTTGTGCTCGCCAAGCGTGGGGGCGGGGCTCAGCGGCACACTCGGGCTTCGAGAAAGGCGGAAGCGAGGTCCTTCAACCGTGACCTCGCCAATCTCCGGCTGAGAAACCTTCCCAAAATGCCCCCGCGCTGCGAGCTGCAGGTCGTTTGCAAGGTCCTCCGCCGTCGAAACGCGATGGCAGGGCACGCCAACCGCCTGGAGCCGTTCTTCGACTTCCTCAACGGACCGTTCAGAGGTCCACTCCTCCATGAGCGATTCCAGGGCGCGGCGGTTTGCATAACGTCGAAGGAATGCTTCGAAGCGCGGATCGCCCATCCACTCAGGATGGTCGAGCGCCGTGCAGAGCGCCCTCCACTCAGCGTCGTTTGTGACGGTGATTGCCGCCCAGCGGTCCTCGCCTTTGCAGCGAAAGACGCCGTGCGGGACGAAGTCTTCGGAACTGTTGCCCATGCGCGTGCGGACACGCTGATTCACGGTGTAGTCCAGCAGCGCCGGCGCCAGGAAGTGAAGAGAAGCTTCGCTCTGCGAGAGGTCGATATGCTGACCTTGCCCGGTGCGCGCCCGGTGGTCGAGAGCGGCGAGGATGCTAATGCCGACGAACTTCGGTGAAACGTAGTCCGTGTAGGCGAGGAACGGGCCGGAAGGCGCCCGATCGTGCCATCCGGTGAGTTCGTGAAATCCGGAGAGAGCCGCTCCCATGGTGCCGTAGCCTGCCAGTTCCGCTTCCGGTCCAGTGGCTCCGGAGAGGCACGTGCTCAGCATGATCAGCCCGGGGTTCCTGGCAGAAAGTGTGTCGTAGCCGAGACCCCAGCCCGCCATCGATGACGGCCTGAAGTTCTCAACCACGACATCCGCCCAGTCACTCAGCCGGAGGGCCACTTCGCGCGCCTCGGGCTTCGCAAGGTCGAGCGTCAGCCCTAGCTTTCCGACGTTCACATTGCAGAAATTCGCTGAGCGCTCGGGGCCGACAATCCCGTCTTTGTACGGCTGCCCGGTTCGGAGGGCATCGAGAAAGCGGCTGCTTTCGATCTTCACGACCGTCGCGCCCCAGTCAGCGAGGACGCGTGTCGCCGCGGGGGCGGCGAACACCCACGAGAAATCACATACCTTGAGACCTTCGAGCGGCGGGCCAACGACCGGCCTGTCCTTCGCTGGTTGGGGTCTCCGTGGAGGTTCCGACGCGATTTCCGCCCGATGTTCGTCGAGCCGCGGCGGGCGCCGACGGAACGTCAATGGCCACCGAGAAAAGCGCGCAAACGGACCGGGAAACGCGGCAAGCTCATTCGCTACCGGGTGGGCAAAACGTTGCCAGTACGCTCTCGCTTCCAACTGGGGCGACCGTGCGATGTCCGCGGTCGTGCTGACCGGGACGATGAGCACATGCCGTTCGAACGTCCCGCGAAACAACTCCGCTTTCGTGTGTGAGCGGGTGAACTGCTCGATGGCTTCCACGCAGCGGAGGAATTCAGAAAGCGGTTCCTGACCCGAAGCGAGCAGCTGCCCGTAGCTGATCCAATCTTTGTCGCGAGTCGCTTCATCGATGATGCCTTCTTCGCACATCCACTCGAAGAGCCGCTTTGTGAACGGGCCGAGGGCGCTGCCGAAGAGCAGCGTGATGTTCACGAAACCGTCCTTGCACGGGTACACAAAGCGAATGAACAGCGGCCCCACCTTCAGGCCACCGGCGGCGCGTTCGATCGAAGTGTCGTTCCATGCAGGCGCGAGAATGACTGACTGGGTCGCCATCATCGAGGCGGTCTGCGCCGAAACGTCGATGTGCTGGCCCAGTCCATCGCGCCGGCGCGCCGCCAGGGCCACAAGCGCTGCCAGGCAGGCTTCGGCGCCGCCATGCAGGTTCGCCTGGGGTACCGAAACGGCGACTGGCGCGCGGTCACCGTCGCCGGCGAGATTCTGCGCCCCGGATGACGCCCAGACGGTCAGGTCGGAGGCGGCCCAGTTCGCCCGTGGGCCCTCCTGCCCGAAGGGAGTAATGGATACGACGATCAGCGCGGGATTTCTCTCCCTCAGGATCTCGTAGCCGAGACCGAGGCTCGACAGGTATCCCGGTTGAAACGACTCGATGAAGAAATCCGAAGTCGCGGCCATGGCGAGGAGTGTGTCTCTTCCCTCGGGCGTTGTGATGTCGAGGGCGAGGCTGCGCTTATTTCGCGAATACGCCCACCACGTGAGTGAATGCTCGAGGTCCGGCTCGTCGTGACGGAAGGGGCCCTGGTGTCGAAGGGGGGAACCTGCCGGCGGCTCGATGGCGATCACGTCGGCGCCGAGGTCGGCGAAGATCGCACCGCAAATCGCCGAGGAGTTCGTTGTTAGATCCAACACGCGATACGGCGAAAGCATTAACGAAGCATGCCCTTAATTCCGATTTTCCGGAGTTTACACACTTGCGAGCAATTCATGTTGAGTCTGCTGCGGCCTGATTACCGGCGCGAAAGGAACGCGACGAATTCGGCTCTACTGGCAGAGACTTTTCGCGCCCCCAGCAGGTACCAGCGGAGCCACACAGCATTGTGGACCGGTTTCAGACCGGGCATCCACACGGGCAAGGTACCCGCAAGACGGCCTGCCGCCATCGGGATCGGCAGCCGCGTCGAAAGCTCAGCGAAGAAACGCGTCGCACGACCGCGCACGGGGCGACCGTTCCTCGGGACGGCTTCAAGGAACTCAGGCTCGGTCCGAAAGAGCATCATCGCTGAGGCGCCCGTGGTCGCCGCGTCATCCAGGACTTCCGCCGTGGACTTGGTGTTGTACTGCGTGCCCGCTGCTCCCCGGCAATAGACGAACGTGATTCCGGCGAGATCAAGCCGGTAGCCGAGTTCGCAGTCCTCCATCCTCCGGATGGCTGAGTTGAACCCCCCGACGGCAAGGAACTCGGCGCGCGGCACCAGGAGGTTCCCGCTATAGCACCAGGAGAAGCGAATCTGCTCGAGATCCTGGAGCCGGGTGAGGCTCGCCCAAATGCTGCTGTTGGTGGACCCCACACCACGCGAACTCCAAATCGTGTCGAGGTGACCCAATACCGCGACGCGGCCGCATTGTTGGACGGCGGTGAGGTGATTTCGAAGCGCGCCGGGCTCGAGCACCACATCGTCATCAACGAATAGGAGGTACTCACCCGTGGCTTCGGCGGCGCCGTTGTTTCGCGCCGCTCCGGCGCCCGCGTTCGTCTGCTCGATAACCTTCGTGACCATCGGCCAATCGCGTGACGTGACTGCCTTCGCTGACCCGTCGGTTGAGCCGTCGAGCACGACGATGACTTCGAAGTCGCTCGGCGAAAGACTTTGAGTCGCCAACGATTCGAGGAGCCTCATCAGAGGCGCCTGCCGGTTATAGGAAGGGATGACAACAGAAAGCCGCGCCGCCACAGACTGCGCACCCTAGTTCAATGGAATGCCGAATTGCAATCCCTTGCGGATTACTTGAGCAGGCCGCGCTCCTGGAGGGCCCGCTTCATCGTGCTGCCGATGTCGGCCGGTGAATCCGAAACCCAGGCCCCGGCATTGGCGAGTGCCGCCTTCTTGTTTTCGGCCTTTCCGTCTTCGCCGGAGATAATCGCGCCCGCGTGGCCCATGCGCCGGCCTGGAGGCGCCGTCGCCCCCGCGATGAATGCGACCACCGGCTTTTTCACGTTGGCTTTGATGTAGGCGGCTGCTTCCTGTTCCGCGGATCCGCCAATTTCGCCGACCATAACGATGGCGTCAGTGTCCGGGTCTTCGTTGAGCATGCGAATTGCTTCCACCTGGCGCGTGCCGATAATCGGGTCGCCGCCAACGCCGATGCACGTGCTCTGGCCGATGCCTTCGTTTGTTAGCTGGGCAACCACTTCGTAGACCAGCGTGCCCGAGCGGCTGACCACGCCGACCCGGCCCGGGAGGAACACGTCACCGGGCATGATCCCGACCCGCGTCTTCGTGCTGGGAGTGATGACGCCGGGGCAGTTCGGCCCAATGAGGATGCTTGATGAGCCCTGCATGGCTGCTTTCACGCGGACCATGTCCAGGACGGGAATGCCCTCCGTGATGCAGACGATGAGCGGGAGCTTGGCGGCGGCAGCCTCAAGAATTGCATCCGCTGCGAACGGCGCCGGGACGAAGATGATGGTTACGTTGGCGCCGGTTTCGCGGACGGCCGCATCGACCGTTGTGAAGATCGGAACGCCATCTTGCTGTTCGCCGCCGCGCTTGGGATGGATAGCGGCCACGACGTTCGTCCCATAGGCGATGGAACGTCGCATGTGGTTCGCGCCTTCGGTCCCGATGCCCTGGACCATCAGGCGGGTATTCGCATCAACAAGCACAGCCATGTGGCGTTTTCCGATTCAGGAATTTCCGGTTTCCGAACGGCGAGCGGCCGCATGGGGGGTTCGGATGCCCGGACAGAGACGATACAGGCCGGGGAGGGTAGATGCGACCTGCCCGCCTGGCCCGTCATCGCCGCGGTATGCTCATCGGCATGGATTCCACAGTTGAGCCGCTGATCAACGTCGACCCGGAGAATTTCGGGCGGCGAACCGGTCTTCATGGGACTCGAGTGCCGGTAAAGAATCTTATGAGCACCTGGCTGAAGGCATATCGGTCGACGGGTTCTTGATGATTTCCCATCCGTGAGTGGGACTCAGGCGGTTCGATTATTACCGAATCCTGCGTCGACAACACGGAGCGGCTTGGCGCGCTTACTGCTTGATGAACAGATGCCGCGGCGGCTTAGACAGAATCTCCCCGGGCATTTTGTGTTCATGGTTCAGGAGATGCGCTGGTCCGGTTTGAAGAATGGAACCTTGTTGCGGCGGGCTGAGGAGTCGTTTGAAGTTTTTGTGACGACGGACAAGAGCATCCAGTTTTAGCAGGCAGTGGCAGGGCTTACTTCGGAGTCCTGGTATTGCGGGCCAAATCGAACTCGTTCTGCACCCTGAGCGGTCATCTGGATGAAATTGGCGAGGCGGCCCGCCGGGTGATGTCCGGAACAGTCCCCGAATTGGACCTCAGGTGGCGGATGGCCGCATTGGCCGACGTGGATTCGGACGTTTGACCTGCGACGGCGCTGACGTCACCGCCTTTGGAGCTGCCGCCCGGCGGCTTTCCATCAGGCGCTGAAGCTTGCGCCACTCATCACCTGCCAGTGGCTTGTAGACGGAGGGGAACTTCGCCCGCAATTCGATCGCATCCAGCCGGTAGCGCTCGCTGATCGAACCCATGGCCATCAACGTGCCGGGGCCGAGCTTTCGCCCGGATGAATCGGCGATCTCTTGCAGCAGGTCCATCGCGACATACGCGTCCTGGTGGAGGCCCAGCACATCCTGCATGGCCGTGACCTTCGAGCTGAATTCCACGGCCGGTTTGCCGTAGATGCCGGTCCCGACGAACTCAAGCGCATAGCGCAGCTTCTTCGCATCGATCCGCAAGAGGTGGTACGCCTCGGGAGGAGAGTCCTTCTTGATGGCGTCACCCTGCTTGCGCACGCGTTTGTAGCGCCTCTCCACCATGTCTGGCGCAATGGAGAGGATTGGCGCGCGACCCGGCGCGAACGACTTCGGCGGTCCGGCCTTGAGCGCGCTCGCGAAGCTCTGGCACAGTCGCTCGTAACGGCGTGAATCGAGGACGGTGAGCATTCGCTTTCGCGCAGTCTTGCGGCGGGTGACCAGGAGGTCTTCCACCGATTCGAGGGCGGCAGCACGCTCGGGGGGGAAGTTCGCGCGCCACTCGTGCATCCGTTCAAGCTGGACATCAAGGTCCCGGACTTCGCCGAGCGCCGAAGCTACCCAGCCCATCTGGTCGCGGAAACGCTGCATGCGCGGTGTAAGCACCGGGCGAAAGGCCGCCATTGCGGCACGCAGCCGCCGAGTCGCCACGCGCATATCGTGGAGGGCCTCAATGTCCTCTCCGAGCCGCGTGCCCGGTTCGTTCGCCCGCAAGGCGGCGTATTGCTTTCGGAGTACCGCGTACGCTACTTCGCCCGCTGTCATGTCGGGAGTTGGTGTTGTCGGACCGAGCGGCTCTGGCGCGGCCGGGACACTCTTGCCGGTCGCGATGAGTGCTGATTCGAACTTCGAAGTTCCCGCCTCGGTCAACCGGTTCTCGGAGACGAGTGCTTCGACGAACGGGCGGGCACGATCTACCGCGCCCGGATCGACTTCGACCTCCACCCGCGAGAGCCGGACCGGACGGTCTTCCCCGACGGGGATCGATGTCTCATCGACGGCGACCTCGGCGATGACGCCGTCGGCGTCGCTCAGGTTGAAGACCTCGCGTTGGGTTTGCAGCCGAAACTGTTCTTCGACCGGAAACCGCCCGGCGACTGCCCTCACGATGGCGCCGCAAGAGCCGGGCGCGCTTGATGGCGAAAAGGTTCCGGATTCGAGCGGTTCGTTCAATTCGCGACGGGTGCGCATTGCGCCCGTAGGCTCGGCTCTCGACTTCAGAGTGAGTTCGGCCGAATCGCCCTTGCGGCGGATGCGGCACGTATATCCGGCGCGATTCAGGTGCCACTCGGCAGTATCGAAATACGTGTCATCGAGTTCTTTCAGCCCAACTCGTTCGATCGTGAAACCCGGCGGCATGGTTCCGTGCAGCCAGCGCACTACGGGCCGGGTGTCGAGCGCGGCGTACTGCCATTCGATCTCCATCTGGTCCGCGGTCATCCGCACATAATAGTCGAAGGCGTGGGGTTCGGATGGGCGAAATTACATAAGCGCCGCGAGTTTTGCCGGCGCAATGGTCCGATAGGCTTCGCGGACCACCGACTCGACCTCGTCCCAATCCATTTCCGGCAGGTCCAACCGCACGCCAACCCAGCCTCGGTGGCCCACGTAGGGAGGCCGAAAGTAGCGATCCGGGGCAGTGCTGATCATCGCATCCTGGGCTCCGAACGGCGCCGCACACCAGAACCCGAACTCACCGCCGTGATGGTGATTGGAGAACGTGACGAACGACTTCTTATCACGGACGAACCACGTTGGCTCGCCGTGGCTGAGCCGCTCCGTGGTCTCCGGGAGCGAGAGGCATATCGCTCGCAGTCGTTCGAGTCTCCCTTGTTCGTCCATTCGCGAAGTCTAAGCAACGCAGTCAACGCGTTTCTATTCCCTGCACCTAACACAACGTATGGTTCCGCCCTGATGAGACGGGGCCTCTTCTTCACCCTTTCGGTCTGGCTCGTGGGCGCCGCTATGATCCGGGCCACCCTGCTGGTCCCGCACCAGTGTCCCGTTGTGACCCCCGAATCCGCGATCTTCGCGGCGAACCAGTCGGCTGATTGGATCGAGCGTGCCCAAAACCCCGACGGCTCCTACGTGTACGAATACAACCGCGCCGAAGACTACGAGCCCGGCGGCTACAACGTGGTGCGCCACGCCGGCGTGACCATGTCCCTGTATCAACTAGCCGCCGCCGGTGAGCTATCGGTGCTTCCGGCCGCCGACCGTGGTTTGCAGTTCATGATCGACAACCTCTACCGGCACGACGACTGGGCGGCCTTCCAGGACCCGTCCGATGGCGGGGTCCAGCTGGGCGCGAGCGCTCTGATGCTCGACGGGCTCATGCAGCGCCGCCTTGCCACGGGCGACACGAAATATGACGAACTCTCGCACGAAGTCGCCCGCGCCCTGCTCGCGCTCCAGCTCGAAGACGGTTCGTTCCTTAATCGCTGGGATCCTCGAATCGATGCCCCAATCCCCAACGAACGCTCGAAGTACGCCACTGGCGAGGCCTTCTGGGGCCTCACGCTCATGCACCGATTCTTCCCCGATGAGGGATGGGACACCTACGCCTTCAAGACCGCGGACTACCTGGCTCTCGCACGAGACGAGTACGAGAACCAGAAGTTCCCGCCCTGGGCGGACCAGTGGGCGGCATACGGCCTGGGCGAGATGGCCGATTGGCCGCTGAAGGAGTACCACATCACCTACGCGCGCAGCCTTGCGGAGCGCTTCGGATTCCTCGTACGGGTCGAATCACAGCGGCGCGACAACTGGTTCTCTCGCGCGCTTCATGGGCGCCAGGCGCGCGCCGCGGGAATGGGCACCTGGGTCGAAGGTCTCACCTCTCTTTATCGCGTCGCCGCGGTCGACCCGCGAATGGCGGACATGAAGGCGAAGATCGTCGAGCGCATCGATTGCGGGGCCGGCATGCTGGCCGACCGGCAAGTCTCGCAGGAGGCTGCCAACCGCTCCGACAACCCCGACAGAACCCTCGGGGCATGGTTCACCAACGACGTCACCCGCATGGACGATCAGCAGCACGCGCTTTCAGGGCTGCTCCGATCGGCCGCAATCATCGAATCCGAGGAGAACAAGTGACCGATTTCCTCCAGCTTCTTGTTTTCATGTTCGCGGCGGTGAACCCGTTCGCGGCAGCGTCGGCGCCGGCCGGGAAAAAGCTGCCGCTCGAGGTCGCCGGGATTGGGGTTGCGCTCGCAGTTGTCCTGGTCGGTGCGGCGGCGTTGCTTTCCGATTCGATCCTCGATGGGCTCGGCGTCGAACCGGAGACATTCCGCGTCGGCGCGGGCGTCGTGTTCTTGATTGGCGGCGCCCTCGCCGCATGGAACGGCGGCGCTGCTCATAAGGGCCCCTGGGAGGGCCGCTCAGCCGCGGTATTTCCACTGGCCTTGCCGGTCCTCGTCACTCCCGCCGTCCTCGCCGCTGCAGTGACCTACGGCGTTGACCGCGGCAAGGGAGAGGCGTTACTTGCTGCTGCGATCTGCGTTGGCATCGCAGCAGCGCTCGTCAGTCTTCGTGCCGGTCGAAATGGTGCGGCCTGCGACGCCGTCGCACGGGTCACTGGCGGCCTACTCGTGCTCGTTGCGGCGGGACTCATCGTGAGCGGCGTCCGCGCCATCTAGTTGGAACCCAAGGAGCCCGGCAAGTGTCCTTGCAGAACCGCGTCGACCCCTTCGGCCAAATCCACGCGAATAGTTCGCGAGGGACGATGTTCGGCAATCGCGGCGGGTGCATGCACCGCGAAAAGCAGCTCATCGGACGCCCCTGGACAAACTCACGCTGGATCTGCTGCGTGCTCGAGTTCAAAGGCCGGCACCGCGAGGTCATGTCCGAGAACCGGTACACCGAGCTCTTCTTCCTCGATGAGGCGACTGCCTTCGCCGCCGGGCATCGGCCGTGCATGGAATGCCGCCGCGGCGATGCCAACCGGTTCATCGACGCCTGGTCGCGGGCCCACCTTGGCGGCGAACGCCTGAAGACCATCTCACACCTCGACGAGATCGCTCATCGCGAGCGGGTGGACGCCAGAACGCACCGCCAGGTTACGCGCGAAGTCTTGCTTTCGACAGTTCCCGATGGGGCGTTCCTGGCGCTCCCCGACTCACCGGGGCAGGCGTTCCTTCGCTGGCAGGATCGCCTGCATCGATGGAGCTTCGACGGCTATTCGGAATCGGTCCCGCTGCCCTCTGAGAGGCCGGTCACCCTTCTCACACCGCCATCGTTCGCCATCGCTTTCTCAGCCGGCTACATACCGGCGGTACACGAAACAGTCGAAAAGACTTAGCACTCAGCCGCTCTCCGCCATAAACTCCTAGGACAACCAATTCCCTCTTTTGCGGAGAGACCTATGTCCGGCCACTCCAAATGGTCCACCATCAAACGCGCCAAGGGCGTAGCCGACGCGAAGCGCGGCGCCATTTTCACCAAGCTAAGCCGAGAAATCATCCAGGCGGCCAAGCAGGGCGGGGGCGACCCCGGCATGAACTTCAAGCTGCGACTCGCGATTCAGCGGGCGAAAAGCCAGAACATGCCGAACGACAACATCGAACGCGCGATTTCCAAAGGCACCGGCGGTGGCGCCGAAGAACAGCTCGACGAAATCCAGTACGAGGGCTACGGCCCCGGCGGCACAGCCATCATCGTTTCCACCCTGACCGATAATCGGAACCGCACCGTTGCCGAGGTCCGCCACCAGTTCTCGCGTTCCGGCGGGAACCTTGGCGAAAATGGCTCCGTCGCATGGCAGTTCGAAGCCAAGGGCCTTATCACCATCCCGGTGAACGGCAAGGACCCGGACGACATCGCCCTCGAAGCCATCGACGCCGGGGCGGAAGATGTCGACATCCAGGATGAACAGGTCGAAGTGAAGACCGAGCCGACGAACCTGGAGCCGGTGCGCAAAGCACTCGAATCAAGCGGTCTCGAAATCGAAAATGCGGACTTTGCCATGGTGCCGAAAGTCACCGTCGAACTCGATACAAAGGCAGCTCACCAGGTCCTCCGCCTCATCGAGGGCCTGGAAGACCTTGAGGATGTTCAGCGTGTGTATTCGAACGCCGACTTCTCCGACGAAGCCATCGAGTCGTACGAGGGGTAGCTTTCGCGGGACATGAAGAACGGCACGGGAGCGGCTTCCGGGAGGGGGTCCGGTGTGTCTCTAGCCGCGTCTCGTGCCGTATGCCGTCAGTCTGCGCTTATTCCGCGTGCGAGTCTGTGAACCGCGTCACGCGCCGCCGGTCAGCATATCCCGCCCCGGGACCGCCGCCAGCTCGACACTGCACTCGAAAACGCGACCGAAGTGGAACGCGAAGGCATCGGTGACTTCCTTGAAGTCCACCTGTTTGCCGACCTCCGCCGCCATGCTCGTCATCTCTGTGTCGCGCATGCCGCAGGGATTAATCAAATCCCAGTGACTCATGTCCGGGTCGATGTTGAGGGCGATGCCGTGCATCGTCACCCAGCGACGCACGTTCAGGCCCACCGAAGCGATCTTGCGGTCTTCGATCCAGACGCCACGCCCCGAATCGCTTCGGACTCCGCGCAGGCCCCAATCCGCGAGCACACCGATCGCGGCTTCTTCGAGACCTGTCAGGTAGTCGAGCACGCGCATGTCCCAGCCGCGCAGATCGATGACGCCGTAGGCCACAAGCTGGCCGGGGCCGTGATACGTGATATCGCCGCCGCGCTCGGCCTGCACGATCTCGATGCCCCACTGGCGAACGGTATCGGGCTCGACGCGCAGGTCAGGCTCAGGGTGGCTTCGACCCAGGGTTAGTACCGGCCGATGCTCGGTCAGCAACAGGGTATCGACGCCTGCGCCTTCACGGCGCTGGGCCTGGAGGCGCTGCTGCAGGCGATGCACTTCGCCGTAGCTCGTCGTCCCGAGCTCGTATACGGCGACTGGACGTGTTGGTTCCACCTTCGACTTCCTCGTCATACAAGCATCGCATATGGGGTTTCGGCCAGTTCGCGGACATGGGAAAGGAGGCGAGCGGCCGATCCTTCGCTCCAGCGAGAACTGTCGTACGACATCGTGAGGTTGGCGATGCCCGGGTGGTTTGGCGCCGCCAGGGCGAAAGACACCGCGCGACCGTCTTCGAGGTGAGCGCTCGCCGCCGCGACGCCCAGATTCACGAGGGACACCATGGTCCACTCCGCATCTTCGAAGGCCGCGTCACCGCCGGCTTCGCGCGCTGCAACGGCGTCTCGCAGCGTCATCGTGGCTGGCGCTGCGAGTGCGCTCGAGATGTCCGACTCCGTTTCGGCGATCACGAGCGCCCCCGGCCCGGGCAGGGCTCCGGCTTCATCGAGCGCCAGCGCAATCGCGCGGAAGACGACGTCTTCCGTGCGGGCTTCCGCAACGCCGGGGCCCCACGCACGCTGGCAGGCCGCTGCGAGTTTTCCCGCCTCGCCGAGGTCCACTCCGACCGTTACGGTCAGCACCTGAGCGGAGGCGGCTGCTTGCGCGGAGATGCGGGCATAGCGTTCGTTCAAGGGATCTGGAGCCCGCTCCTCGTCGTCGGAGGGTTCATCGTTCTCCCATAACGCCAGTCCCGGGATCGAACCGCCCGGTTCCGCGAGTCTCTCTGTCACGACTTCCGGCTTCCCCGAAAAGAAACCGCTTTCGAAATCGACTTCATCGCCGGGCGCGTGGTCCCACTCCATCGCCGGTGCGTCCGTGAAGCGCCGCTTGAACGGCACCACAACAGCCTCGAAGTGCGGCTCGGCCGACTCCACCGGCGGCTCGTCCGGTCCAGGATCTTGTACTGGCTGGTCCTCGAAGTCGTTTTCGGGTGCGCGTTCTTCGGCGATTTTTTCAGCGAGGGGCTCTTGCGTGGGATGCTCTGTGCCCGGAGTGATGTCGCCTTCGACCTCTTCGGCCTCAAGGATCAGGCCCAGGACTCCGCCCGCTCGTTCGAAGCTTCCAATAGGCAGGCTGTGGCGGAGCAACCCCGGCCGTTCGGCTTCGACTTCGAACGCGACGAATTCGTATTCGACGCGGCAGATCAGTTCGCCGGTTGCCACAGTTGCGCCATCGGGGTGGTACCACTCGGCGATGAGGCCGCCGGCCATCCCCTCGCCAAGGTCCGGAACACAAACGGAAACGGCCACGGACACCTCCCCGGGCGCGAACGCCTCTTCTTTAGAGACGGCAGGAAGGGGCGGCATCGGCAGGGTTCAGGGGGCGGGTTCGAGACTCTCTGCGATTCCTTTTACTTCGTCGGGGTCCATTCCAACTGCGGTGATTCGGACCACCAGGTCTCCCTGGCTCCACGTCAGGACGGCGGTCTCTCCGTCCTCGCTGAGGTATCCGGGATTCCCGGCTATCTCCAAGGGTGACATTCCGGCAGTCACGCTTGGCTGGAGACCGCCAGGACGGATGCGCTGGAGGATTTCGAGTTCGCGAAGGTTGTTCCCCGTGAACGTGAGCCGGAACGAAACAGTCTCTCCTCCCGAGTCCGTCGCAGATTCGTATTCAACGTGCTGAGAGCCTTCCGGCGGAGAAGGCAACCGAAGCATGCCCGAGGGAGTTCGGACCGTGAACTGTTCGGGCACATCCGAGCTGCCGCCCGCCGAAGCACCGCCTGCCATGTCGGGGAGTGCGGAGGGACTATTGTCCTGTTCCCGACGTGCATCGGTCGGAGGGATAAATTCGAAGTGCCCGCTGTTCACGTCAGCGTTCCAGTCGAGGCGAGTGACTTCTGCCTGGAAGTTCTGAGCACCGCCTGAATCCACTTCCTCGCGTAGGAAGACCATCCGCGCCTCGTCCAACCAGTAACGGGCCGAACCGTTGTAGGTGGTGACTCCGTCGGAACTCGAACTGGCCCCGAACGGAGCCAGCTGAAGAATTGTGGTCGGCCTCCCAAGAACCACGTCTGTACCGATCCGCGTCACCTTCGACGGATTGTCAGGTCCCCCGCTTGCCTCAATTTGCTCGATTAGCTCATCGAGGTTGGAAGCGATACTCGGCCATGGCCCGATGAATGTAGAGAAACTCCACGGGCGCACTCGCAGCTTCGCTTCTTCCGGAAAGTCGAAGAGCGGTGTCTTCGAATACGAGTTGGTCGTTTCACGATAGTAAATCTGGTTGGTCCCGTCGGTGACGATGAGGTCGGTGCCGGCGTACGAGGCTGGTTCGAGGGTCTGAATTTCGACGCGCATGTGGTCCACGTCCCGGTTCCACCAGCGTATGAGCATCACCCTGCGAATTTGAGTTAGTCCGGTCCCGGCGATGTTCGTTCCGACGGTGGTTGAAGTGTCGAGGACTTCGATCCTCGCCTCCAGGTAGAACGGGGGCAGGTCGCTCCCGTCGGCGTCGTCATCCCGGTAGAGCACCGCCAGCAATACGATCCCTACCGCGATCACCGCCACCGCGCCTCCGGCCCACTTGAGGGCGCCCATGGTGGCGAGCCCGCGCAGGTTCGGCGTAGGAATGCGCGAGCGCTTGCGCCAGCGCCAGTAGTCCGCCGCCTGTTCGCGCGAATCGAGCCCGAGCTTTCCGAGGATTTCGCTGACGTTCCATTTGGCCCCGTCGAGCGTGATGCCGAGCTCGTCGCCGATTTCGCCATTGGTTTTGCCGGCAACGAGCAAATCCAGGACGTGCCGCTGGCGGTCGTTCAACTGCGACTCGAGGGATCTCGCGGCCCGGAACTGTTCCGTCTCGCTCGCCATACCGCGATGGTGCGCCGGATGGCCCGGAAGGTCACTACCCGATGGCTGCAATTGCTACGAGCAATATCTTGGCGGCCAACGTTTTACGAACCTGCAACGCCCGCGTTGCCCGGATTTATGACTCTGCTTACGCGCCGCGGTTACGGTCGGAACATGGCAATCCTGCGAAACACCGCCCCGCACGTCTCGTTGCCGGAGGACTTCGGTCTCGGCATCGTGGTTGCGGGTGTGCTTATTTCGCTGGTGATCGTCGCCTGCGCCATCGTGGCTTCCACACCCACGGAAGGCCCTAAGGGCGAGGGACATGAGCCCACCGGCAACGAATACATCGATATCCAGCCTGCGGCCGTGCCCGAAACGATCACGACGCAATAGGCGCTCTACGCCCGGCGAATCGTGAGCCCGCCATCGACGGGTACCGCAACGCCGGTGAGGAAGCTCGCCGCTGGCAGCGCGAAGCTGAGCGTCATTTGCGCAACCTCCTCGGGCGAGCCGTAGCGGCGAAGGGCCGTGCGCTGGTGCGCATACTTCTGCTTCATCTCCTCAGGGATCGGCTCGGTCATGCCCGTGCGAATCGGGCCGGGGCAGACGCAGTTCACGGTGATGCCTTCTTTGCCGAATTCCAGCGCGAGCGACCGCGTTAATCCGATGACGCCGTGCTTGGCCGCCGTGTAGGGACTGTTGCCCGCCGTAGCCCCGAGCCCTTCGGTGCTGGCGATATTGATGATCCGCGGACTGGTGGACTTGCGCAGGTGAGGGAGCGCCGCGCGGATCGTGTGCGTCATCGCAGTCAGGTCCACTGCCAGCACCCGCGCCCAGGCCGCATCGTAACCCTCGCTTTCGAGTGGCAGCGCCGCCGAAATCCCGGCATTGTTAACAAGGATGTCGAGGCCGCCGTACTCCGCGACCACCTCGTTCACCAGCTTGTTGACAGCGTCGCGGTCCGAGACGTCGCACGCCCATGCGCGAGCCGTGTTGCCCGCAGCGGCGATGGCTTTGGCCACTCGCTCCACCGGCTCGCGGTTCTGGTCGACGGCGGCGACCTTCGCTCCTTCGTCCGAAAACACGTAGGCGGTAGCTTCGCCCATGCCGCTCCCGGCGCCCGTGACGAGCACGACTTTTCCTTCGACCGAACGGCTGAGCTGGCTGACGCGTCCCATGGGAATCCCTCAAGCGATGATTGCGAAGGTCTACGGGCTCGGCGCTCATCCGGCAAGTGAGCGCTTTGGTTGCGCGACCTTCGCGGCCCGGCCATGCTACCGCGACAAAGCCACACCCCTTTCAGGAGTCTCCCACCATGGTTATGGCCCTCGACGGCATCAAGGTTCTCGACCTCTCCCGGCTTGCCCCCGGACCCCACTGCTCCATGCTGCTCGCCGACTTCGGCGCCGATGTAACGCTGGTCGAAGCGGTCCCCGGTGCGTCCGCGAAACTCGGTGGGGGCGGCCTCCGCCGCAGCGAATCCGCCGACAAGGCTGCCGCCTACAACGCCCTCGGCCGCGGCAAGAAGTCCATCGCCCTCAACCTCAAGGATGAGGCCGCGAAGAACATCTTTTATGAGATGGTGAAGTCCGCCGACGTGGTCATCGAAGGCTTCCGCCCGGGCGTCGTGAAGCGCCTCGGCGTTGACTACGACACCCTCGCGAAGATCAACCCGCGCATCATCTGCTGCTCCATCTCCGGCTTCGGCCAGACCGGCCCCTACAGCAACCTCGTGGGCCACGACATTAACTACATCTCGGTCGGCGGCGCGCTCGGCGTCACGGGCCGCCCGGGCCAGCCACCATCGATCCCGGTCAACCTGGTTGCCGACTTCGCAGGCGGCGGGCTTACCGGCGCGTTCGCCATCTGCCTCGCCATCATCGCGCGCGAAAAGACCGGCCGCGGCCAGAACGTCGACATCGGCATGAGCGACGGCGTGCTCTCGCTGATGACCAGCGCCTTCACCCAGTACTTCGCCTCCGGCACGACGATTCAGCCCGGGGCCTCGCTCCTGAACGGCGCCTCCCCGTTCTACAACACCTACGAGTGCTCCGATGGCCGCTGGTTCTCGATCGGCAGTATCGAGGGGCACTTCTGGGAGGCGCTCTGCAAGGTCATTGGCACCGAAGACCTGCTCCCCAAGCAATTCAACCAGGCAGAGTGGCCGGCGATGATCGAACGCTTCAAGGGTATCTTCAAGCAGAAGACCGCCGACGAGTGGATGGCGATCATGTCGCAGTACGACATCTGCGCCGCGCCGGTGCTCGAAATGGAGAATGTGGTCACGAACGAGCACAACCTCGCCCGCGGGATGGTCATCGAAGTCGATTCGCCCATCGGCAAGGTGAAGCAAATCGGGGTCGGGCCGAAGTTGAGCGACACACCGGGCAAGCCGAAGTTCAGTTCGCCGCTCATTGGCCAGCACACGGACGAGATCCTGAAAGGCCTCGGCTACGACGACGCCAAGATCGCCGGCCTCAAGGAGGCGGGGACGGTCGGATAGCGATGCAGGAGCCCAAAGCGCGCGCCGACCTTCGCTTCACCGAGGAGATGAGCGCCCGGCCGAAGACGGGGTTCTTCGATGTGGACTCAGGGCTCCAGCATTTCGCCATCGTTACGTATGCCATCCCGGCCGAGCGGCTGCGGCCGCTGGTCCACCGCCGGTTCGATCTCGAAACGATCGAAGGGCCGGACGGTGTGCCGCAGGCGCTCATTTCGATGGTCCCGTTCATGGACAAGGATTTCCATTCGGCCTGGCTCAAGTGCCCGCAGCTCACCTTCGGCCAGACGAATTACCGCGCGTACGTGGTCGACCGCTACACCGGCGACCGCGTGGCCTGGTTCTTCGGCACCACCCTCGACTCGTGGTCGGTGTCGATACCCAACCGCCTCTGGAAGCTGCCGTGGTACCGCGCCCATTCGAGTTTCGACTGCGAGTACGACGAGGCAGCAGGGCGTTACGCGCACTACCGGCTCTCGACGACGAGCGACTGGGCGCCGGCGACCATGGAGATCGAAGACACCGGCCAGCCGCCCACGGAGTTGCGTGGTTTTGACTCGCTCGAAGCTGCCCGGGTGATCCTCACCCACCCGTTCATCGGGGCGTTCTACCGGCGCGACCGCCGCCTCGGGAGTTATCGCGTCTGGCATGCTCCGTTGGAACTGACCGTAGGCAAAGTGAAACAGGCGAGGATCGGGTTGTTCGAAGACCTCGGCTTGTTGAATGCAGAGGAAGCACTAGAGCCGCACAGCGTGCTCATGCAGCCCCTTACCCAGTTCACGATTTACCTGCCGCCGAAGCGGCTGGGGCGGCCGGGCGGTTAGGGATTTCGTTTTTTTTTCTTCGTTGTAGGATCGAGACTCGGTTTGCGAAATGAAAGTCGTTGCCGTCCTGGTGGCAATCGTCCTTGCTCTTCCTGCTCTCGGCGCGCTCGCGGAGACGCCCACGCCCACACCGTCGCCAACTCCACCGGTTACAACCGTCCAGCCGTTCCCATCGACGCCGCACTACCTCCGCGCGTTTCCTGGCCCGGAGGAGGACTCGTGGTATATCTACGCGAGCGGATTCACTCCGCGCCAGCCGTACCTTGTCGGCGAAGTCGCCTGTGCCGACCTGCCCTGTGATGAGCCCATTCAATCCGCCGTGAACGACCCTGTGAAGGAAGACGGCACGATGACGTTCTTCGTGCGTTTGTCCCATGTTCAAAACGCTTCCGGCAACCGGCTGCTGGCAGTTGTGCCTGGCACACTCACCGGACCGGGCGCGATGCAGGGCGGCGAGAGCGTCCCCGCCGATGCCCCGACAATCAGGGTCGCGGCACACAACCCGGGCAGGGGCCTCGGTTATCCGAAGGGCACGAAAACAGGGATCGCTCCGGTCGACGACGTGATTGCTCTCAGCCAGACCCTGAATAGCGATGCCGTGAGGTCAAGGTTCGTCTTCCGGGAGGGCACCACTCTCGCTGGCTCTCCCGTGACAGGCATCGCAAGCTGGCAGTGCACTCCATACATCTTCTCGAAAGACAACCTGGCGCAGTCCGAATACCCCGCGGGACTGGTCTACGCCGTCTTCCGAGTTCCGTCCGACCCGGACCTTCCCCTTCGCTACCAGGACGCCAAGTACGGGATCGCCTGGTGGGATGGTGGTGCTGGAACCCCACTCGGCGGTCTTACCCTCGTCAGCGACGAGGGCCGAATCGTCGGCACGGAAATTCGCTGCGGCACCACGCCGGGGTACCACGTCCACAACTTCACCGACTTCATTCTGGCGCCGTTCGACGGCCCACCCGCGCCGACACCGACGCCCGGTGCGCCAACAACGGGCGATAGCATTGCCAGCCCGGACAGTTCATCTCCTCCGAGCGCTTTGGTCGTCAGTCTGGGGGCACTGCTGGTCTTAGGCGGCGCAGCGCTGATGGGTCGACGTCTCTACCGGCCGTCTCGCTAAACCCGCGAGTACACCCGCAACTCCTCATCATCGACTTCGATCCGATCCACGAGTTCGTGGAGCGCGGATTGAAGGGTCTCCAGCGGCAACTTGTCCCATTCGCGCACGATCTTGTCTCGCAACGCCTCCAGGTGGGCCTGGCGTTCCGCTTCGGTCTGCTGCGCCTGCAGGCGCTCCTGCGCGGCATGAAGCTCGCCCTCGAGCTCCAGGTGGTCTTTCGCCAGTTCGCCGCCGAGCGACTTCATCCGCTCGAGGGTGATGTGCCCGTGGGCCGCGTCCGCAACCAGTTCTTCGACCTGGCGGCGGTTCCGCTTCATTCGTCCTTCCACGCGGTCGACCTGGCTGACGAGGTCGATGAAGTAGCCATCGACGTTCCCAGCGCGGCGCAGGCGCGTGACCGGGCGGTCCTTGTCCTTCAGAGCCTCCCGCACGCGCTCCTCGAGGTCGGAGGCCCGCTGGGTGTTGTATGAACACGCGCTCTGGTTGGTGCGGGATTCGCACTGGTAGTAGCGGTAGCCCGATTCCTTCTTTTCGCCCGCCTTCGTCACCCAGCTCTGTCGCCGCGAGACGCCGATCAGCTTGTTCTGGCACTTCCCGCAGAAGAGCATCCCGCTGAGCAAAAACGGCTGGACCGTGCGTGTGCGAATCGCCCCGTGGTGTGATTGCAGCCGGTCCTGTACGCGCCGGAAATCCTCCGCAGAGACGAGCGACGGGTGGCTCCCCGTGACCGTCGTCCCGAAGCGCGAATAGTGCCCCAGGTATGCGCGGTTCCGGAGGATGTCGCGCACGGTCACCATGCTCCAGCGTCCGCCGCG
Source organism: Dehalococcoidia bacterium (assembly GCA_050247055.1). Lineage (GTDB taxonomy): Bacteria > Chloroflexota > Dehalococcoidia > Tepidiformales > Tepidiformaceae > Amarobacter. Next base: position 324,508 of record JBFWUX010000002.1, on the reverse strand, counting down.
GCGTGTGGCGACGTTTTCGGAGTTCAGCTGGCCGGCGATCTTGCGGATGCCGAGCTCTTCCTGGAGGTAGAGCCGGAAGATATAGCGGACCACCACCGCTTCCTCGGGCACAAGCTCCAGCCGCCGTCGCGGACCGACGCGATAGCCGTAGGGCGGCCGGCCGAGGACCTCCCCCTTCACGGCCTTGCGCCGCATCGCTGAGCGGACCTTTTCGGAGACGGGTGTGCCATCTCCACGGTCGGCCCACGTGTCGACCAACTCGCGGAACGCTTCGTGGCCGGTGTGCGCGATGAGCACCTGGCAGCCGGTCTGCTCGATTTCGAGCAGCTTCAGCGCGGCCTGCCCGAGGTCGGCTCCAAGCGTGCCGAGGCTGTCAATCGCCACCACCACGAAGCCTCGCTCCGGCCGGCTGAGGAAGCTGAGCATCTGCGCGAAACCAGCGGGTGTCGCTTCGCCTTCCGTATCGAGGAATGTCCCGGCCACCTCATAACCGAATCGGGTGCAGAACTCGTTGAACGCGTTGTTCTGCTCGGCGATGCTCCGCTTCTGCCCGTCTTTCCGGGCATTTTCAGCGAAGTAGCCGACAGCGCGCATGGAGTCCTACCCCACGTAGAGAATGCGGTCGCAGTTCGGGCAAACCGCGATCTGATCGGCTGTGAATGCGCGTCGCCGCACAGATTCCGGGATGGAGACTCGGCAACCGCTGCAGTTTCCTCCGGCCACGCGTGCGACGGCGCCGCTTCCGTGACGGCGGCGGGCATCGGTGTAGGTCTTCATGTTGATGGCCGCCACTTTCGGCGCCTGGGCTTTGCGGCTGGCCTGTGCCGTCGCGATGGCTCCTGTGAGTCGCTGTACCTCCGCATCGAGATCTCCGGTCTCGGCTGATCGTTTGGCGGCGGCTGCCTCGAAGGCCTCTTTCGCGGTCGCTTCTTCGGCCTCCGCGGTTTCCAGCGCCGCCAGGATCTCCAGCAGTTCGTCTTCGAGTGTCGAACGGTGTTCCTTCAACAGGTCGAGTTCGTGCTGGATGTTCGTTAGCTCCTTCGGGTTGCGCACGGAACCGTCGTAGAGACGCTTCTCCTCTGGAGTGATCTTCGCGGTTAGGCCGGCGATTTCGCCGTCGACCCGGCGCTGGTTCTTGCGGATGTCAGCCACTTTCGAAGCAGCGGCGTCAAAGTGGGCGCGGGCGCGTTCGAGTTCCGGGCTGTTTTTGCTGCGCCACTCGGCGTCTTCGAGCGAATCGCGCAGCGACGCGAGCGTGTTGTCGAGTTCGAGCAGGGCGCGGATTTCGGCTATCTGGGTCAAACCCACTCTCGCATTTCCACGGTGGGCACCCTGTGGAAAAGGGGCTAACCGTAGCGCTAAGCGTAGGAGCGAGATGCGGGTGCGTAAACGGCCCCCGCAAGGACTTTAGAGAATCGTTACGCCGGGCCGACTGTTATGTGTGAACCGCTGCTCCGACCGAAGCACCGGCGTGTTCGCGGGCCCTCCGGGCCATCCCAAGCGCAAGATTAAACTGGTACTCGGCCATCCGTTTGTGGCCCTCCCTGTTGAGATGGAGGTCGTCTCCCTGGAGGGCCTTCGGCTTGGGATCGGCGATCGTTGCCCGTCGCGCCTCATCCCAATATTCGACGTGGTGGGCCTGGCAAAACGCAGCGAGCTCCCGGTCGACCCGCCGGCGGCGCGCGATGAGCCTGTCAAGGTGCGCCTGATTGCGACTCCACTTCTCGCCGCCGGAGGGCCCGAAAACTTCGATGTATCCGGATTCACTGCGGAGGACGGTGGAAATGACCTGCTGGGAAACGTCGGACACCTCCTTCGCGGTGAACCACGCTTCGCCTCCGATGATGCGTTGGACTGTCCTCCGCGACCATTGAAACGGACGATTGTGGGCGAGCCGCGGTTGCGCCGCCGCACGCAGAGAAGTCCGTCCGATCAGACGGCCAAGCCGCCCAAGGCGTCGCTCGACCCGGACGGGAGTGGACTCGTACAGGAATGAGTAGCCGCTTACCGAAAAGACTACGAGGTCTGGTTCGAACTCTTTCATCCAGCGGTCAACCAACGCCGGCAACTCGCGCGTTGGCCAAACCGCCCTCGAAACCACTTCCACCTCTTCCCCAAGCGCCGTTTCGAGGCCAACGCGCATCCGTTCGGGATAGAGGTCCTGCTTCGCGATGTTCGCGTTCCCGCCGTGAACATCGCTGCCGACCAGCCCAAGAATCTTCATGGCTCCGGAGTCTATGTCTGGTACACGCAGCGGGTCGAGTTCTGCGCGAAGTGTTTACAAACGCTTAAGTCAGTCGCTCGTCAGGGCTGTTTGGCCAGACTGGTCGCTGTCCTGAGGTGGCCGGATTCGAAAGTTCCCGGCGCATGGCGGACATCGTTTGGAAAAAGCTCTCGGGTGATGTACCTGGCGAGCCGCAGCGGCGGGTGTTCGAGTTCCAACGCGACACGGAGTCCCGTCTCCTCGTCGGTCACTCGGGAAATCGAGCCATGGAGTTCGAAGCCGAGAGTAGGGAGCGAGACATCAATGGGTTCGTCGATTTCGCCGGCGAACCTGGCTGTCACGAACTCCATCCGGCCCATGCCAAGACGAGTGACCTTTACCCGTTCGGTCCGGGTTCGTGTTTGGACCTCCGCCTCCCACTCTCCGCGCAGGCCGCGCCAGCCAGATCGACCGTGCCGCATCGCGAAGATGAGGCAGAGGAAGAGGATGACCGCCATCACGATGGAAAAGAAACTCGTGGCGAGAAAGGCGAAGACATGACTGGGCTCGGCCCAGAGCCCGCCGAGGCGGGCCGCCCCTGCGCCGATGCATACCACGTACATCGCGGTCAGCCCGATGAGGAGGTAGAGGGACCGTGGGAATCCGCCGGCCTGCGAAACGCGGCCTTTCTGTGTCACCCCGAAACCCACCGGCGCGCCGAACAGGACAGGGTAGGCGGTCAGGTAGGCCGCCAATCCGACGATGCCGAACAGTTCGTTGTGGATCACCCGGTACGAACTTCGGCCGAACATGAAGTTGGAACCAAGCGAAACGACGGGCATCAGCACGATGAACGAGAGTGCAAAGAAATTGTCGTGGACCGGGAAATAGCCGCCGAACAACACGACTGGCGGAATCAGGTACACGACCATCGCCCGGAGCGACCCGAACGTCTGGCCGGCTGAGGCGAGGTAACTCAGGCGCTGTCCGGTCGTAAAACCTCTGCGCCAGTACTGCGTCCGCAGCAATTGAAGCCCACCGGACGTCCACCGCAGGCGCTGCCGGAAGAAGCGCTGGTAATCCTCGGGAGCGAGCCCCCGAGCGCGAATGCGCGTATCGAAGAGCGTTCTCCAGCCGGTGCGGTGCATGAGGACGCTCGTCTTGATGTCCTCCGTCACCGAGCCGGTAGCCACTCCTCCGACGGCCTCGAGCGCGACTCGTCGCACAATCGCCGGCGAACCGCACCAGTACACGGCGTTCCAGTAGTTCTTCGACGGCATCATCACGTTGTGGAACAGGGATTGTTCGTTCCAGTCGGTGCCGTCATCGAAGTGTTGAAAACTGTCGGTGTTGTAAAACACCTGGGGCGACTGCACGAGTGCAACGTTGGGGTCGGCGAAGTGCCCCAACAGGTCGTCCGCCATCGATGGCGCAGCCACAAAGTCTGCATCGAGCGTCACGATGAATTCGCCCGACGTAACCGAAAGCGCGTGGTTGAGGTTGCCGGCCTTGGCGTGGCGGTTATCGGGACGCGTAATCCAGCGCGCTCCCGCTTCGGCGCAGAGGTCGCGCACCCATTCGCGGCGGCCGTCATCGAGGACATAAGTTTCGTGGGGATAGCTGATCGCGACCGCGGCGACAACGGAAGGAGCAAGCACCTCGTACGACTCGTCGATGGTGGTGATGAAGACGTCGAGGGTGCCGGTTGGCGCTGCGCTTGGGCGGGGGGCCGGCGCGTACTTCCACGCGGAGAACAGGTACGAAAGCAACGAGACGAACCCCTGTACGTTGGCGAACGCGATGGGATAGGCGAACCACCAGTGGGTGTAGTCGATCGCGTAGAACAGGACCCACACCAGGTACACGATCGCTGCTGCAATCGCCACGCAGCCTGCGACGTGGATAGCCCGTTCGGAGTGATACCAGCGGTCTCCTCGAACGGCGTCTTCGTACTCTGGTGGTGCTGCGTCTACTGCCGGCATGCCCGGGCAGTCTAGCCGACGATGGGCGAAACGCCCGGCCGTACTCGTCTTCGGCGCCGGCTCGTGTACTCTGGGGTCACCCCTGTTTCGAAGGCTCTCCGGATGCTTTTCAACGTCTCTCAATTGCTTCGCGAGGAAACCGGCGCATCGCGAAACTACGACCTCGAACCCGAAGGCAACGTCCATTCGGGCCACGTCGAGCTCATTCGGACACCCGGCGGCGTGCTCGTTCGGTGCCGCGCGGAGGTAGGGCTGGAGGCCGAGTGCTCGCGTTGCCTCACGCCCTTCGGGTACATGGCGCAGGTCGAATTCGAAGAGGTCTATGCCCAGCAGGTGGATCCGGTGACCGGCCGGCGCCTGGAAATCGAAGATCCCGATGCGTTTCTCATTGGGGCGGACCATTCAATCGACATTACGGAGGCGGTGCGGCAATATAGCGACATGGCTGCAGAGATGCAGCCGCTTTGCCGTCCAGACTGCCCGGGGATTTGCCCGGTATGCGGAACAGATATGAGCATTGCACCCTGCCAGTGTGATCGGACGCCAATTGACCCTCGGTGGCAGGCGCTCGTGGCACTGAAGCGTAAGACGAATGGGTAGACACCTGAAGGAGTCCCGTTATGCCCCCGCTGCCGAAGCGGAAGTACGCCTCTTCTCGACAGGGGAAGCGGCGCTCCCACCTCAAGATTCAAATGCCTCACGTCATCGATTGTCCGCGGTGCAAGAGCCCGCGGCTCGCCCATCACGCGTGCCCGATTTGCGGGACGTATCGGGGTCGGGAAGTAATCGCCCTTCCGGATCCGGATCTGGACAGCTAACGAACCCCCAGTTGTCCGTGACGCCCTTCGTCGCCCTTGAGGAACCACCCCAGGTCGACCGGGCGTTCGTGTTCCCCGGCCAGGGCGCCCAGTCCGTTGGCATGGGCAAGGACCTCTACGACGAGTTTCCTTCGGCGCGCGAACTCTATGACCGTGCCGACGAGATCCTGGGCTTCAAGCTTTCCCAGATTTGCTTTGAAGGGCCGGATGAAGAGCTGCAGCAGACGCGAAACCAGCAGCCCGCCATCGCGGTCACCAGCATCGCACTGCTTAAAGTCGCCTCCGAACTCAACCCGGCAATCCTGAAGAAGCCTGCTTACGTCGCCGGCCACTCACTCGGCGAGTACTCAGCCCTGGTGGCCGCGGGCTCGTTGCCGTTCGACGATGCCATTCGACTGCTGCGCATTCGCGGCGAGCTCATGCAAGAAGCCGGCAACACGAACCCGGGCATGATGGCTGCGGTACTCGGTCTCGATGTCGACGACTGCGAAGAAGTCTGCCGTGAGGCCGGTGCCGAGGTCTGCACGATCAACGCCCCGGGCCAGATCGTCATCGGCGGCCGCCGTGAGGCTGTTGTCCGCGCGCTCGACTACGCGAAAGCACGGGGCGCGGTGAAGGTCATCCCCCTGAACGTCAGCGGCGCCTTCCACAGCACGCTCATGAAGCCCGCGGCGGATGGCATGGTCCAGCCAGTGGCGACGGCCCCAATCGTTGATCCGCTCGTCCCCGTTATCGCGAACTGCACGGCGACGCCCGTTTCGGCCGATGTCGACATTCGCCACGAACTCGTCGATCACATCTGCAAGCCGGTCCAATGGAGCCGTACGGTCGAATACCTCGGCACCCAGGGCGTCGAAACATTCATCGAATTCGGGCCCGGACGGGTGCTGACCTCCGTTATCAAGCGCATGTTGCGCAAGTCGAACTGCATCAACGTGAACGACGCAACGAGCGTTCGCGTCTCGCTGTAGGCCGTGGGAGACCTTGAAGGCAAAGTAGCGCTCGTCACGGGCGGATCGCGCGGCATCGGCCGTGCGATCTGCCTCGAACTTGCCCGGCATGGCGCGAAGGTCGCCGTGAATTACAACACCAATCCCGCGCTCGCCGAAGGCGTGGTTGCGGACATCCTTGCCGCCGGCGGCGAAGCGGCGGCGTTTGCCGGCGATGTTTCCAATTCCGAACATGCCGGCAACCTCGTCAAAGAAACCATCGATCGATTCGGCGGTCTCGACATCCTGGTGAACAACGCCGGGATTACCCGCGACGGCCTCCTGATGCGCATGTCCGAGGACGACTGGGACGCGGTCCACAACACCAACCTCCGCGGCACGTTTCTCATGACGAAGGCGGCGCTCCGCCCGATGCTGCGCGCACGTGGCGGACGGATCATCAACATCACCAGCGTCGTTGGCGTGATGGGCAACGCTGGCCAGGCGAACTATGCCGCCGCGAAGGCCGGCATTATCGGGTTTACACGCTCGGTGGCTCGTGAAGTCGCCTCGCGTGGCATCACGGTCAACGCAGTCGCTCCGGGCTTTATCCAGACGGACATCATTACGGGCATGACCGAGCAGGCCGTGACGGCGGTGATGGGCCAGATTCCGCTCGGGCGAATCGCCGAGGCCGGGGAAGTGGCGCCGCTGGTGGGCTTTCTCGCGAGCGAGGGGGCCGGGTATATCACCGGCCAGTGCATTCACGTGGATGGCGGTATGGTGATGGCGTGAGCCAGAACCCGATGCGCCGCGCGCGGCAACTCGCGCTCGAATCGCTCTACGAATCCGAGACGAGCGATCACCCGGCTATCGAAGTCTTCGAACGTCAGCTCGCGGATGCCGCGCGTGAAGACGCGGGCGTCGCTAAGGGGAAGCCGAGCCGTTACGGCAGACAACTCCTCGAGGGTGTTATCGAGCGCCGCGATGACCTCGATTCATACATCCAAGAGGCGGCCACGATGTACCCCGTAGTCTCGCTTGCCATCGTTGACCGGAACATCCTCCGCCTTGCAATATGGGAATTGCTTACCGATAATTCGGCGCCGGTTGGGGCAGTTGTCAACGAAGCTGTTGAACTGGCCCACCGATACGGAGGGGAATCGTCCCCGGCATTCGTAAATGGAGTGCTGCGAACCGTAAGCGAACGTATCACGGCTGCGAAGGCGGCCGATACCGAACCGCAGGATGCGGAAACCCCAATCTAAATCAATCCCGATTTACCAGGAGCACTCCCCACGTGGCAACAGTATTCGAACGAGTCCGCGCAATCGTGGTCGAACAACTTGGCGTCGAAGAAGATGAGGTTGTTCCCGCAGCCTCGTTCGTCGATGACCTCAACGCCGATTCCCTGGACCTGGTCGAACTGATCATGTCTCTCGAAGAGGAGTTCTCCGAAGGCGGCGAACTCGAAATCAGCGATGAAGATGCGGAAAAGATCGCTACAGTGCAGGACGCCGTAGACTATCTGAAGGATCACGGCGTCGAGGACTAAGCCCGTTCCCCGAATTCGCCGCCGGTCCGACGGGAGGTAGATGTGGAATTCCTGGGTATTGGCTACCAGGAACTCCTGCTCGTGCTGGGGCTGTTGCTGGTTGTCGTTGGGCCAGAGCGGTTGCCCGGCATGGCATACCAGCTTGGCCGTGCCGTGCGCACCATGCAGAGCTATGCCCGCGCCGTCCGCGATGAGTTCAAGGACGAGATTGACTACCTCGACGAGCAATATAAGACGGTGAAGGGCCAGGTCGATGAGGCCCAGCGCGAAATGCGCATCGAGCAGCAGAAATTGAACGCGGAACTCCGCGAAGTCAGCGCAAACGTCGATGCGGCGGCGGCGCTCGTAGCGAACGATCCGGCGGCATCAACGTCCTCTGCGCCCGCGGCGGTTGCGGCACCGGCTGCCGAAGCTGCCCCAGAAAAGCCTGCTGAGCCCGCGAAGCCCCCGATGGTGTTCTGATGGCGGCCGAACAAATCAACGAACCAATCCCGCTGAGGCCCGAGCAACAGCCATACCACGGCGGCGCCGAAATGACGCTCATGGAGCACCTCCGGGAGCTCCGCAATCGCGTCCTCGTAAGTGCCGTGGCGGTCGTCATCGGGATGATCGTCTGCCTCTACTTCTGGGAGACAATTGTGGGCTGGCTGATTGCCCCGGCCCGGGAACAGCAGGGCCCCGAATTCGGGCTCGCCGTCTTCAGCCCCACCGAAACCATTGGCGTGCTCTTCAAAGTCGGCATGTACGGTGGACTGATGCTGGCCTCGCCAGTCGTGCTCTATGAAATGCTGGCATTCATCGTGCCCGGCCTCACGCCGAAAGAGAAGAAACTCGTCCTTCCCGGTCTGTTCGGCGTCATCGCATTCCTGCTCGCGGGCATGGCGTTTGCCTACTGGATCATCCTTCCCGCCTCGCTCGGCTTCTTGCTCGACCTCGGCGGCGACAACTTCGACCCCGTGATTGGCGCCAAGCAGTACATGGACTTCGCCACACGGATCATTTTCTGGGTCGGACTCTCGTTTGAGCTGCCGATGGTGCTGGCGTTGATTGCGAAGCTTGGCCTTGTGCGGGCCCGCCAGATGCTCGGCTTCTGGCGGTACGCAGTCGTGCTGATTTTCATCATCGCCGCGATTGTGACCCCCACGCCTGACCCACTGACGCAGAGTCTCGTCGCCGGGCCGCTGCTGGCCCTCTACGTTGTCGGCATCTTCTTTGCGTGGATTGTCCAACCCCGAAAGTCAAAGCCCACAGAGGCGGCGGCATGACCGAGCCCGTGGCAGCAGCACACCGTCCGGCTGTGGCGGCGGCTGCAGGGCTGGGTGGCGGTTTCGTAAGCGGCCTTCTCGGTGGGGGCGGCGGGTCCATCATGATTCCGCTGATGACTGGCCCGCTGAAAATGCCTCAGCACATCGCCCACGGAACCTCGCTTGTTGTCATAACCGCCGCGGCCGCTGTCGCCGCAGTCTCCTACGGCGTCCACGAATCGATCAGCGTCACGCTTGTTGCGTCACTCGGCGCCGGCGCGATCGTAGGAGCATTCCTGGGCGCGCGTGGCGCTGCACGGGTTCCGGCGATGCATCTTCGCCAGGTTTTCGGAGTCTTCCTCATCCTGGTCTCGTTGCGATTGTTGTTCTGGGATTCAATTGACCCGCTCCTCTCCGCCGATGGCTGGCGCGAAGCCGCCGCCGGCGCCGCGCTCGGAATCATCGGCGGCATTGCTTCCGGTGCGCTCGGCATCGGCGGGGGCTCGATATTCGTTCCCGGGCTGGTCCTCGGCATTGGCATCGGCCAGCACGAAGCCCAGGGCATCTCGCTCTGGGTCGTCGTGATTGCTTCAGTCATGGGTGGCCTCACGCACTACCGCCAGGGCACTGTCGATGTGACCGCTGCGAAGTGGCTCGCCCCCACGGCGCTCCCCGGTGCGCTCCTCGGATCGATCGCCGCGGCCTTCATGGGTGGCCGGACACTCCAGATCGTCTTCGCAATCCTGTTGGTTTGCATCGGAACCCAGATGCTCACTACAGCCCGTCGCCGAATCCGGAAGGACCGACGCGAGAGAATCGCCATGGCGGCCGAATCCGCGTGATCACACTCGAAGAACGCGCTGCCGAACTGTACGAAGTGATCCGGGGTTGCCCGCTCTGCGCGCTTTCCGCGACGCGGACGAACGCGGTCCCGGGCGAAGGTCCCCTGCCCGCCGAAGTCATGTGTATCGGTGAGGCGCCGGGCGCGAACGAAGACAAGCAGGGCCGCCCATTCGTCGGCAATGCAGGGCAGTTCCTGAGCGAACTCCTGGGAGCCGCCGGGCTCACCCGCGAGCAGGTGTACATCTGCAATGTGCTCAAGTGCAGGCCGCCCGGAAACCGCGACCCGCTTCCCGGCGAAATCGAGGCATGTAGCGAATACCTCGACCTCCAGCTCGACATGGTCGATCCGCTGGTGGTGGTCACCCTCGGGCGCTTTTCGATGTCGAAATGGTTCCCGCAGCAGTCCATCTCCCGCATTCACGGGACTGTCCGGGAGGTCGATGGACGCTTCATCGTCCCCATGTACCATCCGGCGGCTGCGCTCCACCAGGGCAGCCTGCGCCAGGTCATGCTCGATGACTTCGCGGCCCTCCCGGCTATCCTTGATCGTGCACGAGCAAGTAGGGTTAAGGCGCAGGAACGTATCGCACCGTCGCCTGTGGCTCAGCCCTTCGAACAGCCGAGCAGTCGGGCCGCCGCCGAAGATCCTTCGCCGGAACCCGTGGCCGCAACTCCACCCCACGAACCAGAACTTTCGCCGGAACAGGCTGAACAGGCCCAACCGGCTTTAAAAACAGAACAAATCAGACTTTTCGAATAAGGATTCAATGCCAGAAAACAAACTCAGAGTCATTCCACTCGGCGGCCTCGGTGAAATTGGCCGCAACATGATGCTTCTCGAATACGGCGACGACATCATCGCCATCGACGTGGGGCTCATGTTCCCTGAAGAGGAGATGCTTGGCGTCGACCTCGTCATCCCCGACTTCAGCTATTTGCGCGACCACCGTGAGAAGCTCCGCGCCGTCTTCCTCACCCACGGGCACGAGGACCACGTCGGCGCCATTCCCTACTTCCAGCGCGAGTTCAACGTGCCCATCTACGGCGCGAAACTCACCGATGGTCTGATTCGCGTGAAGCTCCAGGAGCACCGACTGCTTCAGGATGCCAACACGAACGTCGTCGAGCCCGGAGAAGTCATCGACGCGGGAGCCTTCCAGGTCGAGTTCTTTACCGTTGCCCACAGCATCCCAGATGCCTGCGGGCTCATTGTGCGAACGCCGCTGGGCCTGGTTGTCCACACGGGCGACTTCAAGCTCGATCACACCCCGGTCATGGATCAGCACACCGACCTCATCCGCCTCGCCCAGGTCGGAGCAGAAGGATGTCTGCTGCTCCTCGCCGATTCCACGTACGCCGAGATGGAGGGTTACACGCCCAGCGAACAGCTCGTCGGCGAAGCGCTGAAGCAGATCCTCGTGAACGCCGAGGGCCGCGTCATTGTTGCGACCTTCGCGTCGCTCATCTCCCGGGTTCAATTGCTCGTGGATGCTGCGGTGTTCACCGGGCGCAAGGTGTTCGTGACCGGGCGTTCGATGATCGACAACGTCGCGATGGCCCGGCAGCTCGGCTACATAACAGCGCCGGAGGGCGTCATTGTCGGCGTCGAGGAGATGCGGAACACGCCCCCGTCCAAGCTGGTCATCATTACGACGGGCAGCCAGGGCGAGCCGACGAGTGCACTTACACGCATGGCCAACGGCGACCACCGGCACATCACGATCGATAGAGGCGATACGGTCGTCCTCTCCTCGAGCCCGGTCCCCGGAAATGAGACGGCCGTCTACCGCAACGTCGATAACCTCTTCCGGCTTGGCGCGAATGTGCTTTACAACCGGATCGCGAACATCCATGTCCGCGGCCACGCGAGCCGCGAAGAGCTAAAGATCATCCAGGGATTGCTCCAGCCGGAGTACTTCGTCCCGATTCACGGCGAGTACCGGCATCTCGTCACCCATGCCCGGCTGGCGGAATCGGTCGGTGTCCCGGAAGGCAACGCCTTCGTCATCACCGACGGCGACGTGCTCGAAATCGACGAAGAATCGGCCTGGGTCGGCGACCGTGTGCCTGCGAGCTATGTCTACGTTGACGGCCTCGGCATCGGCGATGTGGACCACCACATCCTGCGCGACCGCGCTCATCTTTCGACCGATGGTGTGGTGGTCGTGATGGTCGCCGTCGACAAGCAGACGGGGAAACTCGAACGACCCGCAGAGATCCTCGCACGAGGGTTCGTGGACCTGGACGAACGGGAAGATCTCCTCGATAGCGCCCGCCGGGTGGCGGCGAAAGCCCTCGAGGGCGCGGAGCACTACGCAGAATTTGGCGATATCAACAGCAGAATTCGCGACTCATTGAGCAAGTTCCTTTATGATGAGACCCGCAGGCGGCCAATGGTGCTGACGGTGACTGTCGAGGTCTAGTCAGGAACACGCCATTGATCGCGGCCGTGCCGGGCTGCAACGGGGGGCGCCGGTACGGGTAATGAGGAGCGCAGACCTATGGCTGCACGCCCACGGACGAAGCCCCGTTCGTCGCGCGCTACGCGAAGCTCGCGGAGCCGCCGGCAACAATCCACGCTGTTTTCGCGCCTGAACCGCCCGGAGGTCATCGGCACTGCCGCGGCCCTGGTTGCGCTTGTTGCGCTGTTGTTCATCCCCGATGTCCAGGACGCCATCGGCGATGCGCGCGATTGGACGCTGCGCACATTCGGGCTCGGAATCTTCATCGTCCTCGCAGGGGCGTTCTTCGGAGGCATGGCTGTCTGGCTCGGCTGGTACGAACGGGGCCTCTGGTTCTGGCGGAAGGCCGCCGGTACGGTCGCGCTCGCATTGTTCACGTGGGGCCTGCTCGCGCTTAATGAAGCCGATTGGTCCACCGGTGGTGTCCGCTTCCGGGAGGTGAGCCTCGGGGGCACGATTGGCCAGACGCTGATTGCGGGCTTCCTCGGCAAACTCGCCTGGCTGAGCGTCCTCATCCTTGCGGCAGCCCTTCTCGCGCCAACCGCAACGCGCTGGGTCGCTACGAACGTGCCTTACTGGATGGAAGAGGGCTGGCGCCGCCGGTATCCGCATCGCGCCGGGGCGGCAATCCTCCAGTGGACCCGCTTCATCCTTCGCAAGCCCGGCTCCGGCGATTCTGAGATCGTCATTGGCGGCGGCTCTTACGAACGGACCGAGCCCGCGATCGGCTCCAACTATGAAGACTCGCCGGTGATCTTCCGCCCGTCGATTGACCCGGCCTCGCCATCCTCGCCGATGGGCGCGGGCGCGGCCGCTGCGTTCACGAATGTCGACGTCGAAGAGGCGACCCTGCTGGCAGAGCCCCCGGTTGTTGAGGCCGCGCCGGTGGCCGAAACGGAGGAGCCCGAAGAACCCCAGCAACTCGGACTCGAATTCGATAACAGCGGCAGCGGCTGGCAACTGCCCGCGATCGAGATGCTCAACACTCCGCAGCCGAGCCAGCACCGCAAGCACGACAACGCTGCTCGCGCCCAGCTCATCGTTGATACGCTCGCCAGCTTCGGTGTCGATGCAACCGTGGTCGAAATCAACGAAGGCCCAACCGTCACCCAGTTCGGGGTCGAACCCGGCTGGGAAGTCCGCTACAAGGACGTGCCCCTCCGCGATGAGCAGGGCAAGACGCAGCTCACGGCAGACGGCCGCCCCCGGACCGAGCGCGTGGAAACGGGTCGCACGCGCGTACGCGTCAACAAGATCACGGCGCTGCAGAACGACCTCGCGCTCGCCCTTGCAGCGCCAAGCCTGCGCATCGAGGCGCCTGTCCCCGGGCGGGCGATCGTCGGTATCGAAGTCCCGAACGATTCGGCCTCGGTCGTCACCTTGCGGGCCGTGATGGAGACCAAGGAATTCCACGACCTGGCCGCCAGGAGCAAGCTCGCCCTTGCGCTCGGCAAAGGTGTCTCAGGAGTTCCTGTGGTTGCGGACCTGGCGAAGATGCCTCACCTGCTCATCGCAGGCGCCACGGGCGCCGGCAAGAGCGTCTGCATGAACTCGATCATCGCCGGCATCATGATGAACGCGACCCCGAACGAAGTGCGTTTCGTGATGGTCGATCCCAAGCGCGTCGAGCTCATCGGCTACTCCGGCATCCCGCACATGGCTTTCAGCGAAGTCATTGTCGACATGGATAAGGTCGTTGGCGTGCTCCAGGCCGTCGTCGGCGAGATGGATTCGCGCTACAAGAAGTTCGCGAACGTCGCCGTCCGCAACCTCGAGGCGTACAACAAGCACCCGCGGGTGATGATCAAGCTCCCGCAGTGGGTGGTAATCATCGACGAGCTCGCCGACCTGATGATGGCGGCGCCGTTTGAGGTGGAGAAGCTCATCTGCCGCCTCGCTCAACTCGCGCGAGCTACGGGAATCCATCTCATTGTTGCGACCCAGCGGCCGTCGGTGGATGTGGTCACCGGCCTGATCAAGGCGAACTTCCCGACCCGCATCGCGTTCGCCGTCACCTCCCAGATCGACTCTCGCACCATCCTCGATACGGGCGGGGCCGAGAAGCTCCTTGGCCGCGGCGACATGCTCTTCATGCCGACCGATGCTTCGAAGCCTATCCGCATCCAGGGCGTTTACGTCTCGGATGGCGAAGTCGAACGCCTGGTCGACTTCTGGAAGGACGAACGTTTCAGCGAGCTCACGCCCGAGAACGCCGACGACTTGCTCGAGCAGGCCCTCGCCGAGGCCAACGGTGGCGACGCCCAGATCGAAGTGGACTTCGACGATCCTGTCGTCGATAGGGCGCGAGAGCTGACGCTCCAGCACCAGCGCATATCGCCATCACTGTTCCAGCGCCGGTTGAAAGTCGGTCTGCTGAAGGCCAACAAGATCATCGAGATCCTCGAAGAAGAGGGGTTCGTCGGCCCACGCGAAGAGGGAGAGTCGCGGCGCGTGCTCCAGGGTCCCGCGACTGACGACCTGGCTTGATACACTGAAGGTATGAGAAGCCTGAAGACCTTGCTCAGCCGTGGCGAAGCGCCCGAAGAAGAAGCGCCGGCGCCGCAGCAGCACGAGCAATGCCTCTCCTGCGGCGCGGACCTCGAAGGTTCGCGATCGTATGAGCGATTCCGCGTCTGCCATTCGTGTGGGTTCCATTTCCACCTCACTGCGCGCGAGCGGCTGGCCACGCTCCTTGACGTGGGCAGCTTTCACGAAGACGACCGCGGCGTCACGAACATCGACCCACTTTCCTTCAGCGATAAGCGAGCCTATCGGACGCGCGTCATCAACGCCCAGCGCCGCACCGGCCTGACCGAGTCCGCGCTCACCGGTACGGGCAGCATCTACGGCCGAAACCTCGTGGTAGGCGTCATCGACTTTTCATTCCTCGGCGGCTCCATCGGCGTGGCAGCGGGAGAACGGCTCGCGCGGGCGTTCGAAAAGGCCACATCCCGCCGCGAACCGGTGTTGCTGGTCTGCTCGACCTCCGGCACCCGCATGCAGGAAGGTTTGCTCGCCCTGATGCAGGCGCCTCGCATTGCTGCGGCGGTCCGCAGGCACGACCGCGCGGGTTTGCCCTATATCGCCGTCCTGACCGACCCGACGACCGGGTCCGCGTATACCGGCTTTGTGAACCTTGCGGACGTTGTTCTCAGCGAGCCCAATGCCCTGGTGGGCTATGCCGCGCTGCGAGCGCTGCAAGAAGCCTCGGGCTCGGAACTCCCGGAAGGTGCGCACACATCCGAAGCTCATCTCGCCCGCGGGTTGATCGACGCAGTGGTTCCCCGGCCACAGTTACGCGACTCCATCGCCCAGTTGCTCGACCTCCTGATGAACGACTACCGCCTGACCGCTCAGGACGACTCGAATGAGAGTCACTCCTACCACACGCCGCGGACGGCCTGGCAGCAGGTGCAAATCTCCCGCCACGAAAACCGCCCGACTGCTGCGGACTTCATCCACCACCTCACCGTCTCGTTCGTGGCACTCCGCGGCGACCGTAGCGGTGCTGATGACTCCCTGATCCAGGCCGGGATTGGTTCTCTGGCGGGAGAAGCAGTGCTCTTCATCGGCCAGGTGCGCCCCCACGGCTCAAGCGAACCGGCGCACATTTCGACTGCTGGCTTCCGCAAAGCGCGGCGCGCCATGATGCTCGCCAGGAAGTTCGAATTGCCGGTGGTGACACTCATCGACACCGACGGGGCCGATCCTTCGCTCGCGAACGAAGAGGCAGGCCTTGGATTCGCCGTTGCGCAGTGCATGGCTTCGATGATGGAACTCCCCGTGCCGACGGTGGCCGTCATCACCGGCGAGGCCAATTCGGAAGGGGCCATGGCGATGGCCGTCGCCGACCGTGTCCTCATGCTCGATAACGCCGTGTACGAGGTCATGCGCCCGGAAGATGCGGCCATGATCCTCTATGGCGGCGAAGGCTCCGCCGGCGAGGCCGCGGAGCGCCTCCGCCTGACGTCCCACGACTGCCTGGGGCTCGGGATTATCGACCGTACCGTTGCTGAACCGGGAGACGGCGCTCATACCGACCACGCCCGAGCGGCGCTGCTCTTGAGACGCGCCATTCTCCGCGAACTCGCGGGGATCCGCCGGACGAAAGCAAAGCGCCGGCTGGAAAAGCGCTACGCCCGCTATCGCGAGATCGGTTCGACCCGGAGCTGGCTCCGGGGCCGTTTCGAGCGTCGCCTGGCGCACTTCAGCGACCGCGTCCGCGGTTTTACCGATCGGGTGCGCGGCCGTGCCGCCCTTCGCCGGAAGATCGACTACGGCGATGACGACATCGCCGTATAACAGCGATTGAAGGCCCGCTGATCGTGGACGGTTCCTCGTTCGCGGGTGAGACTGGGACTGCAGCGGCTGGAGACGACTCTGGAGTACCAGGACCTTCTGCTCATCATCCTCGGCGTTGCCGTCGGGACGTTCGGCACCCTTGTGGGCGCCGGCGGCGGTTTTGTCCTTGTACCCGTCCTGCTCTTCATTTACCCGGATAAGGACCCGGAAACCATCACCGCGATCTCTCTGTTCGTGGTGTGGGCAAATGCTACGTCGGGTTCCATTGCCTACGGCGTTCAAAAGCGAATTGACTACCGCAGCGGCGGGTGGTTCGCGGTGGCTACGCTGCCCGGTGCGGTGGCCGGCGCAATCGTTGTCGCCTACATCCCCCGGCGCACGTTCGATGGAATGTTCGCGCTCGTTTTGGTGCTCCTCGGCGGCCTCCTGCTCTTTCGCCGGGCAACCCAGGCAATCCAGCCGCCGGTCACTGGCTGGAGCACCGTCCAGCGAACCATCACGGACAAGCAGGGGCACACCTACCGCTATTCGTTTCAAATGTGGAAGGGCGTTGCCATCAGTTCGGTCGTTGGCTTCATGAGTAGCCTCCTGGGCATCGGCGGCGGCGTTATTCACGTGCCGGTGATGGCGACAGTGCTCCACTTCCCGGTGCACGTTGCCGCGGCGACTTCGCACTTCGTGCTCGCGTTCATGGCGCTCGAAGGGACCGCAGTCCACTTCAGTACCGGCGCGTTGAAATGGGATCAGTCGCTGGTGCAGGCGGTGATGCTCGCCATCGGCGCAGTCCCTGGAGCCCAGATCGGGGCATATCTCTCACGCCACGTCCACGATGCGCACATCATCCGGGCACTTGCCGTTGGGCTGGTGCTGGTTGGGCTTCGCCTGGGTCTGAAGGCGATCCAGGGTTAGCCCTCAACGTCAGGGCGTGTTTTCCCAATCCTTCCAGGAGCGGCGTTCTGATGCTTCTTCCAGGAAGTGCCCCTGTCCGAGCTTCTTCGGCGCCGCCACCGGGGCATCGAGCTTGCGCAGGATGAACCACACCAGGAAGGCAAGCGCGCACATGACCCCGGCCGCGATCGCGAGCCGCTGGATGCCGCGCTGTGTAGCGCCGTCCCAGGTTTCGTAGGCGTGGCGCGAGAGCTTGAGCGCTTCGGTGCCGTCGCCCGCTGAGAGGGCCTCTTCCGCCCGGCGCAATTCGTCGTCCGGGTTGGTCCACATCATGCCGAACCGCCCGAAGAACCCGGCGCTGAAGGTGTTCTGCTTTTCCTTCGCGATCTCGATCATTTTCGCGGCGGTGACTTCATTGAAGGCCGCCGTCACGCCCGCCGATGCGGCAACTTTCGCGCCGGAGTAATCGCCTTTCGAGTAAAGCTCTTTGGATTCCGCCAGCTTCTTCTGTGCGAACGAATCCGCTGGTGCATCCTTCAGTTCTTCCGCGGCGGAGAGGATCGCCAGGATCGCCTGGTGTTGTTCTTCCACCACCACCTGCGTGTCGGCAATCTTGCTGTTGCCCCACGCCTCGGCCACGCCGGGTGGTGTTCCGAGGCCGACCTCGTTGCTGTTCTTCACCACCTCGGCATACGAATCCAGCACTTTGTTGGCTCGGTCCACCTGCCCCGCGACGGGATCGAACACCCATGCCAGCAGGTTGTCGTAGATGTCCGAGGGCATGCCGCTCAGGCCGTACTCGGCGGCTCGCGCCTGGAGTGCATCCACCAGGTCGTGGGCGGCACGCCGCTGTTCCAACAGCGTTTTCGAAGTCACCGGGTTATAGACCCAGTCGCTGAAGAGCGAGTCGAGGTTCTTTCCGCTGACCCACTCGCCCTGGTCCATGAACCAGCCGGGGCTCAGCCGCCAGAGCGACGGTTCGTCATCAATCCGGCTGAGGACGGTCTTCATGTTGTCGCGCCCACCAATGGCCGTCTCATAAGCGAACCAGAAGTCGCCGGCGCGGCCGTACCAGTAGTCCGCGAACGGAATGGTGGCCCCGTATCCCCAGAGTGCGAGCGGCTCGTTCCCGGTGACCTGAGCGATCTCCTGCCAGGGGCGAATCATCAGCGTGTACCCGAGTTCCGGCCCAAGTGTGCGAGCCGCGTATTCGGCAAGCCCTTCGCCCATGAATGGCGAATCGAACTGAACGCCCTGGCTCGCCCACTGGTGCGCCAGCTCATGGACCGTCACGTGCTCGTCCGTGCCCGTGTCGCTTGCCAGCAGTACTTCGCCCACACGTGAGAAGGCGACTCCCAGCGCCCCGATGTTCTCGATGTGGTGGGACTGGCGCATGAGGATCTGATCGTGGGCGTAGGGAAAGCCAAAGAGTTCTTCAAGTTTCGGGAAGGCCGCCTTGGCTACGGTGAACTGTTTGTCGGCCCATGCCTGATCGCGCTTGAAGTACTTGAGCACCATTTTAACGGAGCGGCCGTCCGGCATCGTGAGGTCTGTCTCGAGCTTTCCCGCCTTGCTTTCATCCGTGATGGACTGCGCATACGCGGAGAAGACGCTGATGAGGGTGCGCTGACGGCATTTGTCGTCCATCGCTGCGCAGCGCTTCAAAAGGTCAGGATCGTCGGCGCTCAGGGCGATGATGGTCACTTCACCGCAAACCCAGCGGACGTTCCCCGCCGCCTTTACGTCACCGGGCTGGTCGGTCGCTTTCAGGCATCCCGGGTCGAGGTAGTTGTCGCCCGACTCCGGCACATCCACGAGGACGAAGGAGCCCGGACCCTGGCCGATGAACGGAGTTTCTATCAGGCCCGGCTCCAGCGTCATGAGTTTGCCGCCAGTGCGAGGAGGAATGTCGTAGGTCGCGTCGAGCGTGATTCGAAGATTTTGCTTGAGCGGCTGAGGGAGCGTCGCATCGACCCAGCCCGCCTGGCCGGCTTCTTCCGAGCCGGGTGTCAGCTTCGTCTCAAGCGTCTGGTCCTTCGTGGTGACGAGGATGTTTTCCGCGCCCGGCATTACCCAGACCGGGAGCGTCGCGAGGTCCTTCGACTGCATGTTCTGGTATTCGCCGTGGACGCGAACCGAAATGCGCCCATTCTCGGTGTCCATCGTGTAATACGACTCCGAGGCGACGGCGTAGGGGACGGTGATGGCCGCCTGCGCGGGCGTGGCGGGAATCTCGCGCGCAAACGGCACGACAAGCACGGCGAGAAGGGCGACCAGGGCGAAGCGACGGATCCTCATGCTTCTAGGTTCGGCAACCCTGGTGGACGGGCGCAGATCAGTTCGGTGGCAGCGGTAACAGAATAGTGCGGGGGCTCAGGGGCGGTCCGGAGGTTCCTCGTCGTTGCCTAGCAGGAAGCGCGAGAGGGGAAACGCGACGGCCCAGAATGCAACGACCACCGCCCCGACGATGACCATTTGCGTATTGCCGGTCCAGAATCCGGCGACAGCAAGGAACGCTCCGAGGCCCAGGAGCACCCAGGGAGCTTTGTTGCCGAGTGGCAACAGAGGACGAGCCATCAGTCTCCCAGCACCACCAGGTCCTTCTCTTCGATCACATCCCAGTCCTGCCCGCGAAGTGGCTGCATCTCGCCTTTGCGATACGACTCGTAGATCCGGAACAGCACTTCCTTATGCGGGCGCACGCGGCCGATCGGGCAGGCCGCCCAATCCTTCTCCGATTCGTCGCAATAGCCGAGACGGTGCTCGCCGCACTTGGGCTGCAGGTAGCGGCCGAGCTCCGGTGTAACTTTCATCACCTCGGAGCGCATGAGCGCCGCCACCTTCCGGAACTCCCATTGGGCGCGCGTGCACAGCCGCAAATCGCAAATGTGCAGCAGGCTCTGGAAGTTCACCGTGATCTTGAAGTTTGTGTTCGTCGCGTTCGGGAGAAGGAAACGGGCGTCTTCGGCGGGCACGCCCGCGGCGACCATTTCTTCGTACAACTCGCCAACCTGATCGAAGAGGGCGTCCATCTTGTCCTGCATTCCGGCCTTCCGAACCGTTTCCGGCACGGTGTATGGGAACTCGCCCTCTTTGTAGGTAACGTAGCGTTGGCTCTGCTGTTCGAACGAAATGCCCACGCGATGGCGCACGAACTGGTGGCTGAAGGCCCGCGAGACACCCGAGATGCCGAACTCGTACGCGACCTGCTCGAGCGGACTGGCGTGGCCCGTTTTCAGGCGCTCTTCGATGAACCTGGTCATCTCTTCCCGGGTGATGCGGTCCGATTCGATGCGCTTCGCCACCTGCTGGGGCGTGAGTTGGCTGTAACACGTGCGATAAGCCATGTAGAGCGACCGCAAAGGATCTTCAGTATGCGAGAGCAGGGTCACCTGGATTGCCATGGCATCGCCCAACCGATCGAGGAACTCGCGATATTCGCGGGCAATCATTGTCGCACAAACAATTGTTAATGTGCCTTAGTGGTAGCGGTTCTGAACCGACTCTTCTCGGCTATGTCATCGACGAGAAGTGCCGCTCCAGGTGTGAGACTTCCACGGCTGGATTCGGCCCATCATGCTGTAAAGGTGACGGAAGAGAGCAAGCCAGCGGTCGTCGCCGCGATGGGGGCGAACTTCGCCATCGCGGTTGGAAAGCTCGGAGCGGGCCTCCTTACCGGCAGCGCCGCGCTCCTTGCCGAAGCTGGCCACTCCGTGGCTGACACCGTGAACCAGATCTTTCTCCTCGTCGGCATCAACCTCGCCGATTCCGAGCCCGATGCGAGCCATCCGCATGGTTACGGGAAGGAGGCGTTCTTCTGGGCTTTCCTGGCCGCGATCTTCATCTTCGTGGCTGGCGCGGCGTTTTCATTCTACGAAGGCGCTCGAACGCTCATTCAGAACGACATCCACGAACGGAGCACCCGCGACCTTGTCATCGCCTTTGGGGTGCTCGGCATGGCCTTCCTCTTCGAGTCGATTTCCTTCGTGATCGCTGTTCGCGGCCTCTGGAAAGGCGCACGCCGGAAGGGTTGGAGCATCGTCCGCTACCTTCGCAAGTCGCCGGACCTGGCTACCAAGACGGTGTTCTGGGAAGACGGTGCGGCACTTACGGGTCTTGGCGTGGCCGCGGTGGGCCTGTTCCTTTCCGAAGCAACTGGCAACGAACACTGGGATGGTGCTGCGTCACTAGTCATCGGCCTGGTGCTGGCGACGGTCGCCATGATCCTCGGGATCCAGGCGCGTCACCTGCTTATTGGCGCTTCGGCCGGCCCGGAGACTCTCGCCGGCATCGATGGCGTGCTTTCTGAGTTCCCCGAAGTCGAAGCCGTCCCGCGGATGCTTACCATGCAAATTGGATCTTCGAGCGTGCTCGTGACCGGCGAACTCCAGATCGCTGATCGACTGTCTCTCTCGGAGGCCGAACAGCTGATCGAACGGATCGACGCCCGCCTGGCGAGCGACGTCCCCGAGGTACGCGACACCTACTGGGAGATCAAACGCGGGCCCCGCGCCTCGCACATTTCGGATTGACCGGGAATTCACGCGTCAATTCTTGACCGTCAGTCCGGTGCTCCGTAGCGTTCCTGCCACCATAACACTGCACCGGTCGCTGCCCGCGGTACCAGAACCGCAACGGCGTCGCGTGCCAAAGGATCGCTGCTCGACATGCCGTACACGAAGCCAATACCGGAGCCGGGTGACCCCCTCACCCAGCCGTTCTGGGACGCCGCGAAGCAAGACAAGTTCGTCCTTCCGCGCTGTACCGATTGTAACCGCGCCCATTGGTACCCACGCTTTATCTGCCCGCACTGCCACTCGACCAACATCGAATGGTTCGATGCCTCCGGAGATGGGTTCATCCACACCTTCGCGGTTCAGCACCGCGCGTTCGGCGGCTGGGCTGATGAAACGCCTTTCGTGACCGCCTACATCGATCTCGCCGAAGGCGACCGCATGTTCACCGTCCTCCGCGGCGTCGATGCCACGAAGCCGGAGACGATCAAGATCGGCGCGAAAGTGAAGGTCGAATTCGAAGCTGCCAGCGAGGATGTCCACATCCCGTTCTGGCGCGTGGTCTAAGAAGGAAACGAACAATGCCTGGAGAACTCTCTCGCGCGGCCGCTATTGTCGGCGCCGCTGAAGCCGACTGGATCGGCTATCCCGAAGAGCCGAAGACTGCTCTGCAGCTTCACATGTCGGCCATCAAGAACGTCTCGGCTCAGACCGGAATCCCGATCAGCGCCATCGACGGCATTTTCACTGCCGGATGGTCGTCGCAGATCGCCGAACACCTGGGTCTGCATCCCGCCTACATCGACACCACCGCCGTTGGTGGCTGCTCCTTTGAGATGCACGTCCATCATGCGCTTGCCGCGATCCATGCCGGCATTGTGAACGTCGCCCTCGTTACCCACGGCGAGAACGGCTGGTCCTCTCGCGCGACGAAAGGCCGTGGCACCGGCCGCGCTCGCGGCGGCGACCCGTGGGATGCTGCCAGCCAGTTCAGCAACCCCTACGGCGTTTCCGGCGCCCCCTCGAACTACTCCCATGCGATGACGCGCCACAACCACCGCTACGGCACCACGCCAGAAGACTTCGCTCATATCGCCGTGGTCACGCGCCAATGGGCGACTCTGAACCCTCGCGCCATCATGTTCTCGCGCGAGACCAACCCGGCAGGGGGCCCAATCACCGTCGATGACGTGAACAACGCCCGCCTGGTTTCGTGGCCTTTGACGCTCCTGCACTGCTGCCTGGTCACGGACTACGGCGGAGCGATCCTGATCGCGAACCCGGAAATCGCGAAGAGTGTGAAGACGAAGCCAGTCTGGATCGCCGGCGCCGGCGAAAGCATGAGCCACCAGAACATGCTCGAAATGGAAGACTTCACCGCGACTTCGGCGGCGGCCTCCGGCGCAGCCGCCTACAAGATGGCCGGAATGGGCCCCGAAGACATGGAAATGGCCATGATCTATGACTCGTTCACCGTCACCGCCGGAATCACTGCCGAGATGCTCGGCCTCGCCCCGCGCGGCGAGGGCTTCAAGCTCTGGAAGGACGGTCACGCCGCACCCGGTGGACGCCTGCCAATCAACACGAACGGCGGCGGGCTCTCATTCAACCACTCCGGCATGTACGGCATGCAGTTGCTGGTCGAAGCCTATCGCCAGCTCTCCGGCACTGCCGAGGACGGCGGCTACAGTGGTCTTCCCGGCAAGCAAACGAAGGCGCGCTCGTGCGTCGTCAACGGCACCGGCGGCAGCCTGAGCACGACGGGAACGCTGGTGCTGGTGACGGAGTAATTCTATCGAAGCCGGCGGACGAGAAGGTCGTACTCGGCGTGGGTTCCTACCCAGAACCAAACGACCGTGTCACCTTCTCGTCGGCCAAGGGCTCGGTAATGACGGCCTACTCGCACCGACCAGATGCGTCCGGAGCCAGTGATCGATTTGAATTGTAGGCTCGAGTGGAAAGGGTCGGCGCGGAAGAGGCGATACGCGGCGCTGACCTGCTCCCGGACCCCTTGCGGCAGAGCTTGGAATGCCTGCTGGAAGCGCCGGTCGGTCCAGGATTTCAAACGTTGTTTGGGTCGAGCGCCGTCGTCCGACCCTTTTTGTGTTGATCCCAGGCCTCGTCGCCGAGCGTCTCAAGCGCTTCTTCGCTTTCGGCAAAGAGCTTGTCCCATCTGCGTTCGGATTCGATGTCGTCCAGGACGATGCGGGCCAGGCGATCTTGGTCGGCGTCATCGAGTTCCTGGAGTTTGGCCCATGCTTCGGCTGCCAGCTTCGTCATAAGGTCAGAATATCACGCTGGGTCGCGCAGTTAGAGCGGGATGTTACCGTGCTTCTTCGGCGGGTTGCGGTCCGCCTTGTTCTCCAGCATTTCCAGGGCGCGGATGATCTTCAGGCGCGTCTGGCGCGGGTCGATCACGTCGTCGATGAAGCCGCGCCCGGCAGGGATGTACGGGTTCGCAAACTTCTGCCGGTATTCCTCGATGAGTTCCTTGCGCTTGGCCTCCGGGTCGGGCGCGTTCGCGATCTCCTCGCGGAAGACCACGTTCGCCGCGGCATCCGGGCCGGCCACGGCAATCTCGGCGGTCGGCCAGGCGTAGTTCATGTCTCCGCGCAGGTGCTTGCTGGACATAACCAGGTGCGCCCCGCCGTAGCTCTTGCGCAAGATCACCGAGATTTTCGGCACCGTGGCCTCACTGTAGGCATAGAGCAGCTTCGCGCCGTGGGTGATGATGCCGCCATACTCCTGGCTCAGGCCGGGAAGGAAGCCGGGGGTGTCGACGAGCGTCACGAGCGGGATGTTGAAGCAGTCGCAGACTCGCACAAAGCGGCTCGCCTTGCGGCTGGCGTTGATATCGAGCGAGCCCGCGAGCTGTGCCGGCTGGTTCGCCACGAAACCGACCGCGCGTCCCGCCATGCGACCGTATCCGACGACCATGTTCGGCGCGAACAGCTCGTGCACTTCCATGAAGTCGCCGTCGTCCACCAGGCGGTCGATAACCTCGCGCACGTCGTACGGGCGATTCGGCTCGGCCGGCACGATCGTCAGGAGATCTTCGTCTGCGCGAGCCGGGTCATCATTCGAAGGGAAGAACGGCGCGTCTTCAGCGTTGTTCGACGGCAGGAACGCCAGCAGCCGGCGAACCTCCTGCATCGTGGCTTCCTCGCCATGAACGGCAAAGTGCGCCACTCCGGACTTGCTCGCGTGCGCGATTGCCCCACCCAGTTCGTCGTGGGTCACTTCTTCACCGGTCACTGCCCGAATCACGTCAGGGCCGGTGATGTACATCTGTCCGCTGCCTTCAGTCATGAAGATGAAGTCGGTGAGCGCCGGGCTATAGGCGCCGCCGCCAGCGGAGGGGCCCATGATGACACTGATCTGGGGGACCACACCGCTTGCGAGCGTGTTCATGGCGAAGATTTCGCCGAACCCGCGAAGCGCTTCGGGGCCGTCCTGGATGCGCGCGCCGCCGGAGTCGATGATGCCGACGATCGGGGCTCCCGTGGTCATCGAAAGGTCCATGACCTTCAGGATCTTCTCGGCCACTGCCTCGCTGAGGGAGCCGCCCATCAGTGTGAAGTCGTACGCATAGACGTAGACAGGCCGTCCTTCGACCTTGCCCCACCCGGTGACGACGGCCTCGCCCGTCGAGTTGTCGATGCTCCGCGCGCGCATTAGCGGGTCGATTTCGTCGAAGCTGCCCGGATCGAGGAGGAGATCGATTCGCTCGCGAGCGGTGAGTTTCCCTCGGGAGTGCTGGCGTTCGATGCCCTTGACGCCACCACCCTCGGTGACCTTCAGCTTGAGCTCGACGAGCTGCGCCAGCTTCTGCTCGGCAGTGAGTTGATCGGTCATGGATGGGCCTCTCCCGGTCGCCCGTTGTGGCTCGGCGACTGATGTGCTGTTGGGGCGCAAAGAACCCGGCCAGCGGCCGGGTGGAACGTCTCGCGCGCTCGCAATCCTAGCATCGAGGCCCTCTTGGCGCACGGTTGGGAGCTTCCCGCGAATCTGCCATAGGGGTTGACGGCACCAGCTATGACGATGTCTTATGCCGTTGCCTCACCAACAGCGTCATGACGAACACAACGCCCGCTTGTCCCCACTGTGCGGTTCCGGTTATCGAAGGGAACCGATTTTGCATCGCTTGTGGCAATCCGCTGACCTGCCCGAATGGCCATCTGCTCGGGTCCGCAGGTCTGCGATTCTGTGAAACCTGCGGTGTCTCCCTCGCGACTGACACGGCGGTCGGTCCGGTGATGCCTTCGAGTTCGAGGCGAGGACAGTTCATGGTCGGCGGCTTGGCCGTCGCTGCCGTAGCCCTTGCCTCCGCGATCGGGACATTCTTTCTGTTGGGTGGCGGCGGCGATGCAGATTCACGTTCGGCCGCCGATGCCGCCGACGCCGCACGTTCTCCAGCGGCGGCGACCCAAAAACCAGGCTCCAGTGCTACCGCGCCGCCCCCGGGCAGCACAGTGGACCTCGTACCGGCTGCGGCAGTCCCCACAAACACTGCAAGCCCATCCGCGACCATCGCGCTTGCCACCGCCACGCAGGCGCCGCAGGCGCCAACTGCCACGATTCCGCTTCCGACAGCCACGTATCCACTCCCAACCGCTACATCGCCACCGCCGATCGCGACAACGGCCCCCACCCAGGCGAGCGCTGAGACGTGTTACCCCGTGACGGTCGTTAATACGTCCACCTGCATCATGGGCACCGGAACGTCGCCGAAGGGCATCGACCTTTCGTGCGTGCCGCCGGGGGTGTTCGTCGGGTTGTCGACCGGGGACACCAGGTTCGAATATTGGAGCGCCGACGGCGCAACGCTGGCGGCGCCGAACGAAGGCACGACCACCTTCAAGATGCCTGCGAATCCTGTGACGGTGACGCTGGCCTGTGGATCATAGAGCCAGCGTCGCGATCCCATACGTGATCGTTTAGGCGGGTTTCATCGCAGTCACCGCCGCGGAGGCGATTCCCTTGCCGCCGGGATACTCGGTCGCCACCGATTGAACGTCGCTGAAACCTGCACGGCGGATGCCATCCAGGTACTCCGATTCGAGGAGCGCGCCGGCGACGCATCCGGCCCACTGGTCCATGTCGTTCTTGATGTCTTCGGGGGCCGGCTTCGTCCAGACGATGTCGGAAACCTGGAGGCGCCCAGCAGGCTTCAGCACGCGGAACGCCTCGCGGAACACCTGATCCTTGTCCGGCGAGAGGTTGATGACGCAGTTCGAAATGATGACGTCCACGGTCTCGGTCTCAATGGGCAGGTGCTCGATTTCACCGAGTCGGAACTCAACGTTTGTGGCGCCCACCTTCGACTGGTTTTTGCGGGCCAGGGCGATCATCTCCGGTGTCATGTCGACCCCGAAAACGCGGCCCGTTCCGCCGACCATTTTCGAAGCCAGGAAGCAATCGATTCCTCCGCCCGAACCGAGGTCGAGGACGACCTGGCCCGGCTGAAGCTCTGAGATGGCTGTCGGGTTTCCGCACCCGAACGCCACGTCAGTAACCGTAGTTGGCAGGTCGCTGATATCCGCCTCGGCGTACAGTTTCGCGACATTGGTGACGATGGTTTCGTCGTCGCTCACTCCGCAGCACGAAACGTCTGACTTTGTCTCTGTCCCGCAGCATGCGGTAGACGACGAATCAGTCGCTGGAGCGCAACATCCACCGCCGTTGATGACCTCGAGCGGTTCATCGGCGTTGAGCACGCCTCGGACACGGTCGCCGTATGAGCGGGACACTTCATGGCGGATCTCTTCAGGGCTGCGATTCGGCATTGACGGGGCCTCCTTGTGTTCAACTGCATCGTAAAAATACGATGACGGGAGATGCCTGTCAATATCGTCTTTTTACGATATCATGCTGGACATGAAAGTCATCGAAGACCTTGGAGTCGAGGAAGAGCGCGCGGCGGCCGTCTTCCGGGCGCTGGGCAACCCCGCTCGTGTCCGCATCGTCCGCGAGCTTGCTCAACGGAATGCCTGCGCCACGGGAGATTTCGTCGATGTCCTACCCCTGGCACAGTCGACCGTCTCGCAGCACCTGAAGGTGCTGAAAGAAGCAGGAATCATCCAGGGCACGGTGGAAGGCGACCAGTGCTACTGCCTCAACCCCGAAACCGTGCGTTGGCTCGCGAATTTCACCTACGACATCTGCTGCCCGGACGACGAAGGCAACGGAGTCTGTTGCTAAACCATTCCTCGCGAACGGGCCGCGTCGCGTAGGATTCCTCCACGGTTCAATGCCCAGGAGGCACCCCATGAACGTCGAAAAGCTCATCGATCCTGAAATTGCAGAGGCCCTCGCCGGGCTCCCACAGATGAATGGCTTCGAGAAAAGCCAGCTTCCGACGATGCGGGCGGCGCGAATGGAACAGCTCGCACTCATCCAGCTCTCGGATAAGACCGAGCGCCGCGACTACACGGTCCCTGGTCGCGACGGAGCGCCGGATGTCGCAATTCGCGTGCACCGGCCCGCAGGCGCAACCGGCGAACTCCCGTGCCTCTACTTCATGCACGGTGGCGGGTACGTTTTCGGGACCCACCTGATGGACGATCTGCGCTTCGACCGCTGGTGCCCTTCGCTGAATTGCGTTGGAGTTTCGGTGGAGTACCGGCTCGCCCCCGAGACCCCGTACCCCGGCCCCCTCGAGGACTGCTACGCGGGCCTGAAATGGGTGTACGAAAACGCCGCGACGCTCGGTGTCGATCGGGCCCGGTTGGGCATCGGGGGCGCTTCTGCGGGCGGCGGGCTGGCTGCCGGCCTCGCCTTGCTCGCCCGCGACCGCGGCGAGGTGCCGGTCGCCTTCCAACTGCTCATTTACCCGATGATCGACGACACGATCACCTCGCGGTCGAGCGCATGGGAAGTCCCCACGTGGACTCCTCGCTCGAACAACGATGGCTGGAATGCGTACCTCGGGGACCTTCGCCACGGGGACGTTCCGCCGTATGCCGCCGCCTCGCGAGCGAAGGACCTCGCGGGCCTTCCGCCGGCCTACGTCATGGTCGGCGCGCTCGATGGCTTCATGGATGAGGACGTCGAGTACGCGATGCGACTCACGCACGCCGATGTGCCCACAGAATTGCACGTGTACCCGGGCGGCACCCATGGCTTCGATGGGATTGTCCCCGGCAGCCGGCTGGCTCGCCAGGCACGACGGGACATGGAGGATTGGCTCGCGCGAGTGATGGCGAAGCCGGATTAAGCGGAATAAGTCAGAAGGGGGTGGTGGAGACGAGGGGACTCGAACCCCTTCGCCGGGATCGAGAGGTGGCTAAGGCACCAATCCTAGCGTGCGGACGCGTGATGCCTGGCCGACCGCCACGCTGTCAATGGTTAGCTCCCCGGCTTCGATGTGCTCGCAGCTGAGCGAATCGTTATCAGCGCCGGCGAAGGATGTGCCGGACCCCGGACAGGTAAGTTTGAAAAACGGCTCTGCGTCCCAGGCCCGTCGAACTGTTTCAGGGTCAGCAACCGGAATAGCGGGGCCGCCCTGAACTGGCAGCAACCCCCAATTTCGTGCCTGGGCGACGTCGCATCCCCCTGTGGCGTCGGCGTAAGAAAAGAACAGGATGGCGCTCGAGTCGCGTGCCCACTCCGACGCCTCGACGAAGCGGCCGGGCTCCGAATAGACCCCCAGGGGCTCATCGCTGACAGCATCAACAATAGTTAGTTCCTCGCGTTGCAACCCGAAACATGACGTTGCACCGGAACGCCATGCGAACTGTCCATTGGGCGAAGTCAACCTCCACTCTGGAATTTCTGGTCGAGATGTCCCGTCCATGAAGACAGTGGCACGTCCGCCTGGACCGTCTTTGGGCGCGGCGCCAACTACCATTAGGCCGACATCTCCCGCCAGCCACTGCGGATAGGAGAACCAACCGCCGAGCGAAACGGTTGACTTGTCAAAGGTCCGAACCAACTTTGCGGCGGCGCCGGTTCCGCCACTGATGTCGAAGATCATGAGTTCCGTGAACGATTGCCCATAGTCAATCGCGCGAACGGCCACCGCCACCAGGGTCGTGTCATGCGACACACTGAAACTGTCGACCTGAACATCATTTGGCGCGCGATAAATCTCACGCCGTGCGCCGGTTTCGAGCGATTGCAGCGCCACGTAACGCTCGGTAGCGACGACCACCGTGCGACCGCCAGCCAACTGCTCGCCGACCGGGTAGTCGTCCAAGCCGCCGTATGTGAACGCGGCCCATTCCTTACTGTCACCGGTATCAAAGGCACGTACCTCGCGCGTCGGCCAGGCCCGGTCCACCGTACTGGCGATCCGGACCTCCACCGCGTAGACGGCGAGCTTACCTATCGGAGACCCCGACGGCAGCCGAAGTTCCTTCGCATTGGGGTCTCCGATGAACTCTGTTGGGGCCGGTGTGACCGGTTTACCTGCCGGGGTGAGTGTCGGAGTGGGCACATTCGCCTTCGGGGTGGCCGATACCGATGGCGTTGGCGTGACTTCGTTCGAGTGCCGGTCCGAACATCCTGCAACCGTGAACACGGCAGCCAGGCAAATCAGGAAGATTGTCCGTCTCACATGAGAAAGAACGAATGCGCGGGTGGAAAAGTTCCCCGGACAACATGCATAGAGTGGGTTGGGGTGGTGGAGACGAGGGGACTCGAACCCCTTACCTCAGCGATGCGAACGCTGCGCTCTCCCAGATGAGCTACGTCCCCAGATACCAATCGAGCCGCTCCATCTATCATCGTATGGAGCGGCCCGCGAATGGGTCAACCGTGAGATTCAACTATGAGCGGTGAGAAGAACCCCTACCGATGCGATAGCTCGTCTCTCCCGTGAATTCGCGTTGTTTTCCGCACTTCTTGCAACGTCCCGGCGTCAGCTCTCCTCTCGGAGGATCCAATACCCAGTGATGGACACAGTCAGCGACCATTTGGAGCGCCTCGGCTTTGGACATGCTTTCACCCCTCTAACTATTCGTCTGTAGTGAACGGCCGAGGGTGCGACACACCCCGCCACCGGCCGCTGGGCAGTGTAGTCCTACCTATAGA
Organism: Dehalococcoidia bacterium; assembly: GCA_050247055.1. Lineage (GTDB taxonomy): Bacteria > Chloroflexota > Dehalococcoidia > Tepidiformales > Tepidiformaceae > Amarobacter. Next base: position 293,735 of record JBFWUX010000002.1, on the reverse strand, counting down.
TGGTTTCAATCGTTTATTTCGTTTCGTCCAGCATCCCGGCCAAAGGTGTAATGGATACGACCCCTGCCGAGACATTGATGGCTTCGATAACTCCGCCGATGGCCGGGACCATGATTTCCGGCCCATCGCCCTTCACCACGTAGACGTCGTTCGCACCGGTCTGGAGGACCTCGGTGATGTTCCCGAGCGTCTCTCCTGAGGTCGTCACCACCTTCAATCCGATGAGTTCGTGGATGAAGTAGGACTCGTCGTCGTCGCGCTGGACGTCGTTGTCGGCGGCTTCAACGAGCTCGCCGCGCAGGTCCTCGACATCGTTCCTGTTGTTGATCCCCTGGATCTTCAGGATCCAGTGTTCGTGATCCTGCCGGGCACGTTCCACCACTCGCCGGACGCCCGAAAGATAAACAGGGCGGCCGCGCTGGAGGTTACGCGCCGTCGGCGAATAGGCGAGCACGCGGATTTCGCCCGTGAGCGCATGGGGACGCAAAACGCGCCCGACGGCGGTGAAGCCGGGGCGCGGTTCTTTCGCGGTGCTGAGCGGGTTCTTGTACCGGGGTTTCCTCGGTTTGGCCAGTGGCGCCGGTTCGTCGCTGGTCAGTCGCCAATCTCCAGGTTCACGCGGACATCTTCGCGGACGGCCGCAACCTTCACGAGTGCACGCATCGAGCTCGCGATACGCCCGCCCTTGCCGATGACCTTGCCCCAATCGTCCTCGGCCACGTCGAGACGGACCTGCACGCGGTCACCTTCCTGGGTTTCGGTCACGCGGACCTCTTCCGGATGGTCGACCAGTTCCTTGGCCAGGTATTCGATGACTTCACCCATCATGGTTTCGGCCACGGGTTACTCCTCGGCGGTTGCTTCTTCCGTTGCTTCGGCGGCGGTTTCTTCAGCGGGCGCTTCGGCCTCAGCGGCCTTTGCAGCGTCAGCTTCCGCGGCGGCAGCCTCGGCCTTGGCAGCCTTCTCAGCTTCGGCGGCGCGAACCTTCGCGCGGGCTTCGGCAGCCTTTGCCTGTTCGGCGCGCTTCACTTCGAGCTTCGCCTTTACAACTGGCGCCTTCTTCTCGAGCACGCCAGCGCGAACGAGGATCTTCTCGGCCGATTCCGAGGGCTGAGCGCCCTTGGCAATCCATTCCTTCGCCTTCTCGCTGTCGATGACTATCGCGGGCGGGTCGGCGTGCGGGTCATACGACCCGAGATTCTCGATAAAACGGCCGTCACGCTTGACGGGCTTATCCGCGACGATCACGCGGTAGAAAGGATGGCGCTTCTTACCGATGCGCTTCAGCCGGATCCGGATCATTGCTACTCCTGGAATACACCCGCTCCGTTTCGCGGGCGGAAAAATGCACTTCGATCCACGGTACACCATCGCGGCATAACGCGCAGGGATAGGATGGAGGCGAAAGTACTGAGGACTGAGGTGAAAGTTCAGTCCCCGTCCGCGCGCTCGTAGACCACCTCGATCTTGCGGCGTCGACGCCTGTTCCAGGCCCAAAAGCCGAGACCGATCGCGACCGAAACCAGGAAAGCTTCCATAAACGGAGGAGCGCTGGGGAACGATGGGCCGTCCTCTACCTCCACGTCCTGTCGGCGTCGGACAATCCAGCCGTTGGCCCAGTTGCGGCGCCGCCCAAGTTCGGCTTCCTGGTCGTCGTCATATTGCTCGGTGAGTAGATCTTCACCCACTGAATCCTCTAGCCGCCCGGAAGATGAGCATCGAACCAAGGACAGGCACCAGAATCAGCAGGTTCAGCGCCAGGCCCACGAGAATGGCCCACGGTTCATTCCCGATGAGCGAAAGCGGTCCGACGTAGGCACCGAGCGGTTGAGCCATCGGTTCGAAAGGTCGCCGTTCGCTTGCCATCTCAGTCCTCAGTCCTCAGCACTTCAACTCACCTGAACATCGGCATGCGGCCGGTGCTGAGCGTCTTCGCGATCTTCCTCGCCTCGAAGAACTGCTTCAGGAGCTGGTTCACCTGGGTGGCATCGGTGCCGCTGCCGCGGGCGATACGCTTGCGCCGCTTGCCATCGATCTTCTCCGGGTGGCGGCGCTCCCACGGGGTCATGGAGAGCACGATGGCCTCAGCCTTGTTGAAGAACGAGTCGTCGATGTTATCGACGTCGAGCTGTGCCTTGATCTTGTTGAATCCCGGAAGCATCCCCACGAGCTGGCCGAGGGGGCCCATCTTCCGCACCTTGCGCAGCTGCTCGACGAAGTCCTGGAGGTCGAAGGTTCCCTTCTTCATCTTCTCGCCGAACTTGTCGGTGTCCTCGTCGCCCATCGTTTCTTTGGCTTTTTCGATGAGCGACAGCATGTCGCCCATGCCAAGGATTCGGCCGGCGAGCCGGTCCGGGTAAAACGCTTCCAGGGCGTCGGACTTTTCGCCCATTCCGATGAACTTCACCGGCACGCCGGTGACTTCGCGGATGCTCAGGGCCGCTCCCCCGCGGGCATCGCCGTCCATCTTCGTGAGGATCAGGCCCGTAGTGCCGACCTTCTCGTGGAACTCCTTCGCCGCGGTCACGGCGTCCTGGCCGGCCATCGCGTCGGCGACGAACAGCACTTCCGACGGGTTCAATTGCTTCCGAAGGTCCGCGACCTCGCCCATCATCTCTTCGTCGATGTGGAGACGGCCGGCGGTATCCACCAACAGGTGGGTAGCGTTCATGCGCTGGGCCTTTTCAAGGCCGTTCGCGGCGATGACAGCCGGCTTCGAGCTGGTCCCTTCCTCGTGGTAGGGAACATCGAGACTCTTCGCGAGCGTCACCAACTGGTCGACGGCGGCCGGGCGATAGACATCGCAGGCGACCACCAGCGGGCGGTTGCCCTGTTTCTTCAGCAGGTTCGCGAGTTTGGCGATGCTCGTGGTCTTACCGGAGCCCTGGAGGCCGACCAGCATGATGACCGTCGGCGGGCGGGAGGAACTCGCGAGTTGCGGCGCCGCGCCACCGAGAATCTCCACGAGTTCGCCGTGGACGATGTCGATGACCTGCTGGGCGGGAGAGAGGCTGCGCAGCACCTGTGCGCCGAGCGCCTTTTCCTTCACCCGCGAAGTGAATTCGCGCACGACTTTGAAGTTCACGTCGGCTTCGAGCATGGCCATGCGCACTTCACGCAGCGCCTGGTCGAGGTCTTCCTCGGTTACAACACCGCGTGAGCCGAACTTCTTGAACGCGCCCTGGAGCTTGTCGGTTAGCGATTCGAACATGTTCTTCCAGTGTAACGGGCCGCTGTGACACGAGTTAGCCCTCCGTTGGAAGAGCCCAGACCGCACGGTGTAAATACGTACATATCCAATCCGGTGTAGGGTGAGGTGATGGATGAACTACCCGATGCCCTCGCTGTCGAACCTGAACACGTTTGTATTCACCACTGGATGTTGGGTTCGCCGGTCTCGGGCATGACGCCGGGCACATGCCGGGATTGCGGCGCTACCAGGGAGTTCGGGCAGACGTTCGCGCCCAGCAGCTACGGGCGCCCGCGACGCAAGTAGCGCCGGAGCCTCTGGAGGTACCCGTGGAAGAAAGCCAGAAAGTCGCCATTTTACTTGCCCGCGCGGAGGAAGTCCGGCGTCTCGCTCTCGATGAACTCGATACCGTTGCTCGGCAGACGAGCACCTGGGGTTCGAAGGAACATCGTGACGGGCGTGACAAAGTCGAGGCTTCGAACGCCGCCGAAACCCTACGCCTCCAGCGATTGGACACCGCGGCCCTCGATCTCGAATTGGCGCAATAATCAGAACCCTCCTTGACAGGGGCGAGTAGCATGCCCCTCACCGACCGGCCACGAATGTGCTGCGCCGACTTCAGCCCTCGCTGTTGCCTCCGCGACTTGTTTGCCATGCCGCAAAGTAATCGCTCAGGAGGCAAGTCCCGTGGGAATTCTCGATAAGCTTCTCCGCCGTAAGCCGAGCCATGAACAGTGGCTCGAAGACCACCCCGGCAAAGGCCGGGTCACAATGGACGCGCCGGCCATTTCCGCGGCAGACGAAGCAGCTACCCGTTCGCGAATGGAAACCGAACTCTCGGAGCAGCGAAACAAGCGCGAAAACACATGAAGTGCCCACGCTGTTCGTCTCACTCGCTTCTGAGTAGTCACGATACAGTCGCCTGCCTCTCCTGTGGACATGCCGTCAGCGAACCAGGGCGTCAGGCATGGGACAAGGTCAGCAGTATCCGCAGCAGCTCCAAAATGCTTGGGCCGGCGTGGACCGACGCCGAAAACGATCTCTGGGCTGCGGCCGGCCGTTAGCCAGCCGCGACGTCGAGGATGATCTCCGCGAATTCCTGCGCCCGATTGAACGGGATCATGTGGTTCGTTGCGATCTCTTCGTACCGCCAACGCGCGTCGGCCTTCGTGCGGTCTGCGGCCACCCAGAACGGTCCGCCCCCGCCGTCTGGGCGGGGCTCGCCGGTCGCCTTGATGTACGTGAGTGAGATGCCGCGTTCTTCGAGCGGTGTCCGAAGGCGTACCGGGTCGTTGAAACATCCCGCGGGGTGATTCACGCGACGCGGCGCCGTGAATGCGGCGTCCGCGGGGTCGTCGTATTCGCGCGGCATCGGCGGCAGCAGCCAGTCGCCGCCCGGGAACGATTCGGCGACTTCCTGAGGGCGGCCGGTGAGGTCCTGCAGCGACTGGCCATCGCCGGGCACGAACGCGTCGAGGTACACGAGGTGTTTCACGCGGCCGCCGAGGTGGTCCAGGGCACCTGTGACCACCATGCCGCCGTAGCTGTAGCCGACCAATGTGATGTCGTGCAGGTCCTCGTACCAGACCGCGTTCACGACGTCCTGGATATGGAGTGAAAGGTTGACCTGTGGGCTCGTGAGGTGTGCCCGCTCGCCCAGTCCGGTGAGGCTCGGCGTAAAAACGTCGTGGCCGCGCTGAGCGAGCAGAGGCCGGACCTTTTTCCATGTGAATGAGCCGCTCCAGGCGCCATGGACCAGGACAAACGTAGACATCGGCGAACCCTCCAGAGCGCCGAATTCTACACGGGGCTACCTTGAGGCGATGAACACGAATTCGAGGCCCGGCCGATCCGGGGCGTCCCGGACTTCGCGTACGGTGAAGCCGGCCGCGCCCAGGTCGCCTTCGATTTCCGTTCGCTCGCGAAATCTCAAGGTTGAATCCGAAGTCAGTGTCGTGCCATCAGATTCGAAGACGTACGTGTGTCGAAACGAGACGAGCGGCAAAGCCACTTCCGTCACCTCGGTCCATGCCTCTACCGATCCCACCCCCGGCAGCGTTTTCCGATGCCGGGTCTTTTCAGGTGTCCAGCTTTCCCATGCGCGACGCGCCGGGTCGCGCACTTCGAATACGAGATGGCCGCCGGGCCGCAATGCCCGGTGCGCCGCCCGGAGAGTGCCCCGCCACTCGCTGTCGTCCACGAACACCTGCGCTACGTTTCCGGTCATTACGGCCATGTGGGCCTCGATGTCGGGCACGTCGTCCGCCGTCCCGTGGATCCACCGGACCCTGTCCGCGAACCGCTTCGCCCGCGCGACCTTCAGCGAAGCGAGCGCCGGCTCTACGCCGATGAGTTCGAAGCCTCGCCTGGCCAGCAGGCACGCTAACGAGCCGGTGCCGCAGCCAATATCGAGCACCCGCCGGGCGCCGAAATCCTCGACCATCGCCGCGTAGGCCTCGAAGTCATCGCGCTCCCCATCGAAGGCGTCGTAGATCGCCGCGAGGCGCGGGTTGGCGAAGATCTGGTCGGGCATCAACTCAGGTTAGACGCGGCGACCGATGTAGAGCAGGTGATTGGCCGCACCGAGGATGGACGGCTCGGCCGCCGTCGCTTCGAGGGTATCGAGGGCGGCAGCGAAGGCCGCGGGATTGGCGTCGCGCATCGCTTCGAGTTCGGCCGACACCGGCGGCGCGAAACCCTCGGCGGCGAGCAGCGCCTCCGTCGCAAAGCCATGCGACTCGAAGAAAGGCCCAATTTCCTCGGGTCGAGCGCCATAGCCGGCGTCGAACCTCCCCGGGTTGTCGTTGTAGAACGCGCCGTGTTCGAGGATGTTGTTGAGAAAGTCCCGGTCTTCCCAGTGGCCCCACTCTTCTCGCACCGCGATGGTTCGTTTCAAGAACCCTAGGCGCGGCATGAACGCCGCGAATAGTAGCCCTTCCGGTCGGATGATTCGCGCGAGTTCCGCGGCGGCCCGATCGCGCCGTTCCGGTTCCGGAAGGTGGTAGAACGGTCCGAGGCAAAGTGCTGCGTCGAAGCTCGCAGCGTCCCAGCGGCGAAGGTTGCACACATCTGCTTCGATAACTTCTTCGACTGATTCCAGGAGGCCCATCTCGGCGAGATGGTTCCGTGCCTCGACGAGAAGTTGTGGCACGAGGTCAGCGAGTATCGGACGATGGCCGGCTGCCGCGAGCCAGAGCGTGTACCGGCCTGGCCCTCCGCCGATGTCGAGAACTCGCGAACCCGGCTTCAGGTATGCACTCAGCTGGCGCGTCGTGAGCTCAAACTCGATGGGACCGGTGTCCGGGCCGGCGAGTCGCTTCCATTCCTTGCCGGGCTGCGGTGCGTAATAGCGAAGGATGCGCTCTGTGGTGTTGGACATGAAACGATTCTGACGCTTGCCGGACTGATCGGAACGGCCAATTCCCAAAACGCAACGGTACCAGTTTGGCCGGGCTGAACCTGGTGGTCTTTGAATCGCGAGGTATAGGGTAATTCCGCCGGGAAGAGACTAATCTCGGGTCATGCCATCACTCTGGCGGCGACGCGGCCGCCCTCCGCACCCGGAATTCCTTACGCCCTCCGAGCAACGGGTCCTCGAGCTTATCCGTCGCGGCAAGACGAACTCTGAGATTGCGAACGAGCTCGCGATTTCCGTGCCCGGAGTGAAGTACCACGTCTCCAATCTGCTGGGGAAGACCGGTGCGAGCGATCGTACAGATCTGGCGAATTGGAAGCCCACCTGGAACCCTTCAAGCGCACGTCATGGGCTGTGGTTCCTTCCGGGCGCATGGAAGGGGACAGTCGCTTTCGGTGCCGTCGTCTGCGTGGGCGTTGCAGCGTGGACCACCGTTGCATGGTCAAGCGGCGGCACCAGCGAATCCGACGAGGCCTTTGCGATAGCGCCGATAAGCACACCGGACCGACTCGACCTCACAAGTCGTGTCCCTCGAACTGTGGATACGGGCTTCGGATGGCGCTATGCAATCGACTCGGTTGTACTCGACGGAGGGTCCCTGCGAGTGCTGTACCACGCCCAGGGCGACACGGCGTCGCTGACTCCGTTGCCGCTGCCGGTGCCGCCGCCACATCCCTACCCGACGGCACCTTTCTCGGAGAATGGGATGAAGTTCTCCCTCCGGGTTGAGCCCGATACGACGAGCGTCACAGTTCTTCTCGGGGGCGCAATCCGGGCGCACGAGTCCGAGCCATCCACCTTCGAAACAGGAGATTGGCGTCTAACTATTCCCTTGCAATGAGCCTCTAACCCTCGCTCTTCCCAGAGCGTCAGCGCCTTCTTCATCGGGTTCCCCATCAGCGCGCGTCTCAGTCTTCGGCGCTACGTGGGTCGGCGAACTGGGCTCCAGGCAGACGTGGGCAGGCAACGGTCTGAGAAGAGAGGTATAGGGTAATTCCGCCGGGAAGAGATTAACCTCGGGTCATGGCCTCACTCCGGCGGCGCGGACGCCCTCCCTACCCAGACTTCCTCACACCGTCCGAACAGCGCGTTCTCGAGCTTATCCGTCGCGGCAAGACGAACTCCGAGATTGCGAACGAGCTCGCGATCTCCGTGCCCGGAGTGAAGTACCACGTCACGAACATGCTGGGGAAGACCGGTGCGAGCGATCGTACAGATCTGGCGAATTGGAAGCCGTCTCGCTCGAGCAGCGCGGCTTTGGGCATCCTTGGTCGGTTCAGTGCCTGGAAGCTCGCCGCTGCAGGTTCAGTTGTAGTGACCTGCTCCGTTGTGGCCGTAGCAGCCTTCGCCGACCCGCCTGAGGACAAGCACGCGATCGTAGACAACGTTGTGGCGCCGACGGCCCTGCCCGCCCAGTCCGCCCTCAGCGCGGGCCTGCTTGTGCAAGTCCTCGACGTTGAAACCGATGCCACGCAAACCGTGCTCAAGCTTCGCATTTCGGGCCGCGAGTCAGAGGGGGAGGGGATCATGCCGGCTCAGCAAATCATCCTTATCGATGACACCGGGCACGTGGTTCCCAATACGCGCGGGTCGGCGGCCCCAACGGACGCCCGGCTGCTCACGTGGGAGTTCCCGCCGCTCTCACTTTCATCCACCAGGTTCAATCTCCGAATTACCGGTCTCCAGTTGGTCAACCGCGTCAAGGGCTCGATGAAATCCGTCGACGGCACGTGGACCATTCCGGTTTCACTCAGCGGCCCGGTGATTCCCTCCCAGCCCGTCAGCTTCCCTACGGAATCGCAGCTTTCGGGAGTAGTGCCGATTTTCCTGGACTCGGTGGATGTCGGTCCGGACTCCGTACTGATAACCGGCCATTACGGAGACCTTGGTATGGAAGAGGTCCCGGCCGCGAATCTCGCTGTGGAGCTGCGGCAGGGCTTCGATGCGTACTCGCCGATCAATTTGCGTTTCGGCTTCGGAGAGCACCGCGAGAAGTTTGAGATGCGATTCAACGCGCTCCACGGCGAAGCCACGCTCGCAATACGGGTGGACGCCGGACTCAGCAACGACCAGGTGGATCCCACCGCTGTGGCGTCGCTCGCCACGAAGGTCGCGACTCCTGGGGAGGCCGAATTTGCCCTGACGCTGCCATGAGCCCGGGTTCGAGCCGCCCGGGTCGGCGCTCCTCGACCAGCGCCGACGTCTGTGGTCACTCCTCCCAGAGCGTTAGCGACTTCGATTCCTTCTCGGTCCGCAGGCGATCGAGGATCTGGGCTACCGGGACGGCGCCCTTGTCGCCGCCGCCGCGGACGCGCAGGGCGGCGGCTTTGGCCTCGGCCTCGCGGTCGCCGACCACGAGCATGTACGGGATCTTGCGAAGCTGGGCATCGCGGATCTTCGCGTTCATTCGCTCGCCGCGGTCATCCACTTCGACCCGCAGGCCGGCGCCCTTGAGCTGCGCCGCGACCCGCTCCGCGTACTCGATGTGCCGGTCGGCGATGGGGATGACCACCGCCTGCGTCGGCGAAAGCCACAGCGGGAAGTTCCCCTCGTACTCCTCGATGAGCAGCGCCACCATGCGCTCCATGGTCGAGAGCACGCCGCGGTGGACGATGATCGGCCGATGGCGTTCGCCGTCCTCCCCGACGTACTCGAGTTCGAACTGTGCCGGGAGATGGAAATCGACCTGGACCGTCACGAGCGTCTCGTCCTTGCCCGCCGCCGTCTGGAACTGCACGTCGATTTTCGGTCCGTAGAAGGCGGCTTCGTCGTCGGCTTCGTAAAAGTCGAGTTCCGTCCGTTTCAATACGCGGCGCAGCAGTTCTTCGCCCATGTCCCACATCGGCGGGTTGTCGACGTATTTTTCCGTGTTGTTGCGGTCACCTAGCGAGAGCCGGTACGTGTAATTCTTCAGACCAAGCGTCTGGTAGACATACTCCATCAGGTTCAGCACGCCCTCGACTTCGCGTTCGACCATCGACTGGTCGCTGCAGAAGATGTGCGCGTCGTTGAGGGTCATGATTCGGACGCGGCTCATGCCGCTCACCTGGCCCGACTTCTCCCAGCGGTGCATGTTCCCCAGCTCGGCGATGCGGATCGGCAGTTCTCGGTAGGAGTGCAGTTCGCTTTCGAACACCATGATGTGGTGCGGGCAGTTCATCGGACGGAGGCAGTACTCCTCGCCCTCGCGCTCCATCACCGGGTACATCGCGTCCTGGTAGTGCTCCCAGTGCCCTGAGCGCTCGTATAGCTCGCGCTTGCCGACCACCGGCGTGATGACGTGCTGGTAGCCGCGTTCGATCTCGAGGTCCTCAATCCAGCGCGAAAGCTCGCGACGGATGGTGGCGCCGGCCGGCAGCCAGATAACGTGGCCCGGACCGATGTTCTCGAAGAGGTCGTACAACTTCAGGTCGCGGCCAATTCGCCGGTGGTCGCGGCGACGTGCTTCTTCGAGCTGGTGTTCGTATTCGGCAAGCTCTTCCGGCGTCTCGAACAGCGCGCCGTAAACACGCTGGAGCTGAGGGTTCTTTTCGCTGCCCCGCCAGTAGGCGCCCGCGATGTTCATCAGCTTGAACGCGCCGATCTCGCCCGTGTCGTTGACGTGGCCGCCACGGCAGAGGTCCGTGAAGTTCGCGTGCGTGCACTGCGTGACGTTTCCCTCGTCGAGTTCCGAGAGCAGGTCGAGCTTGAACGGCTGGTGGGCCCAGCGCTTCTCGGCCTCGGCCTTGGTGATGCTAGCCATCTGGAACTCGTGCTTCCCGGCGACAGACTTCCGCATCCGCTCTTCGAGCCATTGCAGGTCTTCCTCGTTCAGAGAGCGCGGCAGCCGGAAGTCGTAGTAGAACCCGCTTTCAATCGGCGGGCCGATGCCGAGTTCGGCATCCGGGAACAGTTCCACCATCGCCTCGGCGAGGACATGCGCGGCACTGTGGCGCATGCGGTTCAGGCGTTCTTCTTTCGATAGGGACTTCAAATCAACGTGGGATTCAATGGCTTCGGCCATGAGAGTTGCTCCATTTGCTGTCGGACGGACTGGTTAGCGAGGGGCGGCCGCATGCCGCGCGCGAGTCGCCGTCGACGCGGTGGATGTGGCAAGTGGAACGAACGGGAAGACTTCGGAATGCGCCATGGTGGACCTCAACCGGCATCGTGCTTCGTCGTGCCGTTGGGACGAGCGACGTGCTCGTGGTTCCACCCAACTTCAACTTCCGCAAGGTGGCGGAAGCTCTCAGTTTCGGCCGGTAACGGGGCCATCCGGGCTGCCTTATCGCGCCCTCATCGGGCGGCTTCGGCGCCGGCTCGCGGGTGGTTTTCGCCTGCCTCTGTCGCGCTTCCAGCCGGTGGCGCGACTCTCTGGGTGGGGTGGCTGGCTACTCGTCCCGGTCAAAGCCGTTGGGTACTTCGAAACAGTGTACCACGGGAGGGTGCGCCACCGCGGTGACCTCTTTTTGAGGGTAAGAACCGTGTCGTCGTCGTCCCCAGTACCGCTTAGCGCCCGAAAGGTTGATAGTTATTGATGAACTATCACGTAGTTCCGCTGTGCATCGCGTTGGGGGTCTCCAGCCACCACCACGAGTCACGCTCTCGTCCGTTTGCCGGCTCCTCGGGACACCAACCGCAAGCGCAGCGCTCGCCGTGCAACTGCATGGTGCAAGAGAGGCGCAGGAGGATTCACGGACCCGGATGCTGAGAGCCTTCACCAACAGAGGCCGTCGTTACAACTTCGGGAGAATGACGAACCAGGAAGTTGTCCGAGCACTCTGGCTGGGCATACTCATTGGGATCGTCGCCGGGGCCGGCGCAATCCTTTTCACCGAAGCTATTGCCTTCGTCGGCGACCATATGCTTGGCACGCTGGCGGGGTTTTATCCACCGAATCCCCTCGGTGAAGGTTCCCAGGAATACTCGGGTCCAACACGCCGCTGGGCGCTCCCGCTGGTCCTCGGGCTGGGCGGGTTGCTCTCAGGCCTTCTTGTTTTCACCTTCGCCCCCGAAGCTGAGGGCCACGGTACCGATGCCGCCATCGATTCGTTTCACAACAAGGGCGGCCGCGCACGCTGGCAGGTCATCCCCATCAAGCTCCTTGCTTCGGCGCTGACCATCGGTTCCGGAGGGGCGGCAGGCCGCGAAGGCCCGACTGCCCAGATCGGCGGCACCTTCGGGTCCGTCCTGGCCGATAGACTCGGCCTTGACCCAGCCGAGCGGCGCCGGGCGCTGGCCGCAGGCATGGGAGCGGGCATTGGCTCAATTTTCCGTGCCCCACTGGGCGGCGCGATGATGGGAGCGGAAGTCCTCTACGTCCACGACTTCGAATCCGATGTCATCCTCCTCGGCCTCATCTCGTCGATCGTTGGCTACTCAATTTTCGGCTCGTACTACAGCTTCGAGCCGATGTTCGGAAACACCGGCGGCTTCACGTTCTCAAACGTCTCGGAAATCCCCTACTACTGCGTCCTCGGGGCCGCGTGCGGCCTCATGGGTCTCCTCTACGTGAAGTCGTTTTACGGCACGACGGCCCTCTTCCACAGGATGCCCTTCCCTCGCATCTTCAAGCCGATGGTGGGCGGCCTAGCTGCCGGCCTCATCGGTTTTGCCGCTCCCGAAGCCATCCACGTCGGGTACGGCTGGGTACAGCGCGATTTCGACCCGAACGAAGTCCTCTCTCTTTCTCCGTGGCTGCTGGTTCTCCTCCCGTTCGCAAGAATCATGACAACCTCACTCACCGTTGGTTCGGGTGGGTCGGGAGGTATTTTCGGCCCCGGAATGGTCATCGGCGGCCTTGTCGGCGCGGCCGCATGGCGTGTCGGTCACGGACTGCCAGGATTCCCGGAAGATCCAGCCCCGATCATCATCATCTGCATGATCGCGATGTTCGGGAGCGTCGCCCACTCCCCCCTCGCGATGCTCCTCATGGTTGGCGAAATGACCGGCAACCTGTCGCTGCTGGCGCCCGCCATGGCCGCCGTGGCGATTGCCACCCTGCTCGTGGGGGACACGACGATCTATAAGAGCCAGCAGATGACGCGCGCGGATTCGCCGGCGCACCGCCACCGGTTCTCGTTCCCGCTCCTGTCGGCGCTCCCGGTCCAGCGGGCCATGCGGAAGGTCACCGTGTTCGAGCCGGATACCTCGCCGAAACGCGTGCTCGAAGCGCTCGAGCTCGCTCGCGAGCAATTCGCGGTCATCGAAAACGGCAACGGCAAGTTTTCCGAGGTGAATCAAAACGAATTGCGCGCCGCTATCGAGGCCAACCAGGCGTCGGTTGGAGAGATCACGCGGCCAATCCCGACAACTATTTCTTCGGACGTCACTCTCGACGTTGCCCTTGACCTCCTTACCGCCAACGAACGCCGCTGGCTTCCAATCACCGAGGACAAGCGCGTCCTCGGCGTTGTCGATGGTGCCGACCTGTTGCGTTCGTACCGTCGCGCCGTCGGTCAACAGATCCGGCCGCTGACGGCACTCGATAGCGAGCTCGCAGCGCTCGAAGTGGTGATCCCGGCAACGTCGCCCATCGCCGGGCGCCAGCTCCTCGATTCTGGTTTGCCCCACGGCGTCCGCGTACTGCTGGTCGAACGCGACGAAGAGACGTCGGTCCCGGACGGCACGTGGAAGCTGACTCCGGGGGACAAGATCACCGTCTCGGTGCCTGCGTCGATGCGTGCCGCCACGTTCGAGAGCCTCTTCGGGGCTCCGGAGTAGTCTTCGGCCGCCGCCCAAAAAGCCGGATGGGTTGGGGCGGTTCTTACCCGGCATTGACGCACGCGAGTCTTTCGAATGTTGCGGTGCCTTTGGCATGACGTACGCTCGTAGGTGACTCCGCATGAGCGAAACCGCTAATCAGATCACAGCCTTGACCCCGCACGAGCGACGGCTTCGCTGGGCCTTGCTTGTTACGGCGCTATTCGCCGCGTTCGTTGTCCTTCTGCTGGCCGCGGTGGTGTTTTTCATCTTCGTTTACATCCTCCCGGAGAAAGCGGACCCGTTCTCGCGCGGGCCGTACGTGTCGGAGATAGGCACGACGACGGCGACCTTGAAGTGGAAGGTGAAAGACGGTGTCTCGGTCGAGATCGTCGCAACCACTCCCGACGGGCAAACCATCACCAGCGCGGATGGCAGGCTTACAGGGCTCATGCCCGGCGCTCGCCAGGGGTGGGTCGCCGTCGTCGACGGACAGGCCCGAGCATCGGGCACCATCACGACTGCGCCCACAGTCCCCGAGGCCAGCGTCCGCTTTACTGCTTTTGGTGACTATGGCGCCGGCAGCGACGATGAGCGCGCCGTGGCACGCGTCGCCGCCGCCCAGGATACGGCGTTCACGGTGGTGCCCGGCGACAACGTGTACCCGTTCGCCATGCCCGCCCTGTTCGACCGCAATCTCTTCGCGCCTATGCGTCCGCTGCTGGCTCAGGGCCCGTTCATCTCCACCGTCGGTGAGCACGACCTGACGTACTTCGGCGGCGACGCAATCGCAGACGCACTGGGGTTGCCCAACGGCGGTGACCGGTACATCTTCGATTACGGACCGTTGCGGTTCATCGTGCTGGGCCTTGATGCAGACGAAGCCGACGTCCCCTTTGTCCGCGATGCCCTCACGGATTCGGGGGCACGTCACGTCTACCTCGTCGTCCACCGGCCTCCGGCTCCCGGGAACCCGGTTCTCGCCATCGCCGGGGACAAAGTGACCGCGGTGATTGCCGGGCACAACCATCGCTATGAGCGCCGCGTGATCGACGGCGTCCTGACATTTACGGTTGGAACCGGCGGGGCTCCAAGGAGTGGTGACGAGAGCCTTACGCCCGCTTCGGACGATGCCCTCGTCTCGCTCGCGATTTTTGGGCTGCTTCGCATCGACGATAGGCCCGATGGCGTGACGATGACCTTCCTGGACTCGAGCGGACGCGTGCGCGATAGCGTGACGGTGCCCTGATGCGGATCGCCGGAGGGATGCTCACGGTCTTTGGAGTCGCCGCTGCGCTCGCGATGCCGCTTCTCGGTTTACCGGCGGCCTTCCCGGTGCTCATGCTGGCCGCATTGCTGCTCTGGTTTACCGGTGTTGGGACGGCCGCATGGTGCATCGCCCCACTGCGCCGGTGGCCGGGGCTGGGCGCGCTCGCTGCAGCGGCGCTGGCGTGGCCGGTGGTTCTCTTCTATGGGTTCGCACCGCTGTGGGGAATAGCCGCGGCCGCCTGCGGCGTTGTCGTGATGCTGAAATCCGGGGCCAGTCGCCAAACAGGGCCAAACGCGGGCACCGGGTGAAACGGGTTAGACTGCGCCGACTCTCAGTTTGGAGCGCCGCCTGTGGAAGACCTCGGCCCCTTTGCCGTCCCGAACACTCACTCGCACGACTTCTTAGCCGCTTCGAACGGCCGACGGTATCGCGTGTGGGTCGCCACGCCCGCGAAGCGCGAGCCTGGCAAAGTTCGGCCTGTCCTCTATATGACTGATGCCAACTCCGATTTCGGCACCGTCACCGAGGCGTCGCGGCTCCTCGCGTTCTCGGGCCAGATTCCGCCCGTGATCGTCGTCGGAATCGGCTATGGGGGCCCGAAAGGCTTCCGGGACCAGATGACCTTCCGCAACTTCGAACTCACGCCGACGGTCGATGAGAAGTACATCGAACGCGTTGACTCCGAAGGACATTCTCTCGGGCCAAACGGCCTCGGCGGTTCGCCTGGATTCCTGCAGTTCATCGAGCAAGAGCTCGCGCCGGTCATTGAGGAGACCTACGGCGGTGACCCGGCCGATCGTGCCCTGTTTGGATTCTCGCTCGGCGGATTGTTCACTACCTGGGCGATGTTGCAACCGAAGACGTCGTTCACCCGCTTCATCGCCGGCAGCCCCTCGCTCTGGTGGCACAACCGGATGATGTTCGCCCTGGAAGAGGAGCGTGCAGGGGGCCTGAAACAGCTGCCCGCCCGGCTCTTCATCTCGGCCGGCGAAGACGAAGAGGGCCCAAAACGGCCCGAAATCGCCTCGTCGCGCATGGTGAGCAACGCCATCGAGTTTGCGAGTTCCTTGAGCCGCCGGAACTATGAAGGACTTTCAATCGACCTGCAGGTCATCCGCGGCGCGGGCCACGAACAGGCGCCGATGATTGCGCAGGGGCTGCGTTCTGTTTACAGCCAGGCGGGGTCGCCGGATCGACCGGTTGAAGGTGCCCGGCCAAGATAGGGCATGTTCAAAGTACTCAACGGCTTCCTGGTCCTGGTCGCGCTCGTGACGCTCTCGTGCGGTGGCGGCGGCGATGATGACGACATCAACGAGCCCTCTGGTGACGACTCCAAAGACACTTCGTCGCGGGCGACGCCGACCTCCGAAGACCTGGTCGCGATTGCGAACACGGCGGTTCCGGGCTTCACCGCGCTGGATCCCCGCGGCACGGGCCTTGGCGCGACAGTGGTCTACTCCTCGGACACGAAGACCAGCGGCGGCGCCAACGTACAGGTGCTCGTCTCCCTGGTGGCGTGCGACCCGTTCATCTGTGGGAAGCTGGACCCGGACCAGTACTCGAGCCCCGAAGCCCAGCGCAACCTCAAATCTATTCTCCCCACGGCCCACATTGAGAACCCCGACCTCCAGTGGGAGTTCGGGACCGTCGACCTCTCCGGCGAGACCGGCCTTTACACCTATGCCCTCAGCTACGTGGAATCGAAGGACAACGCCGGGGGAACCACCCGCCTCTCTGCCAACGCCTATCGCGCGTGGTACCACGACGGCCGCATCTTCGTGAGCATGGACGTCTACGCCCGCGGGATTACCTCAGTGAGTTCCGTCGAGGATCTCGAAGCAGGGATGTCGAAAGCTGAGGCCGAAAAGGCGGCGAAGGACGTGTTTGCCGCCCTGAAACCAGCGCTGGACAAAGACTAGGCGCGGCCATCTTCCGTCAGACTGGGCCACGGTCGTGAGACGATGGAGAGGATGAACAAGCGACGCCTGGGACGGACCGGCCTCCATATCGCCGAGGTCGGCCTCGGCGCGATGGATACGCCCCACTCGGATGAGGCGGCGGAGACGGTCCATGCCGCCCTCGATGCCGGCATGGATTTCATCGACACGGCCCGCGAATACGAAGGCAGCGAGTTCCTGCTGGGACGGGTTATCCGCGAACGTGGGGCCACCGGCTTTCACATCGGTTCGAAGACCTTCCGCCACTCTGCGAGCGGCGCCCAGTACGACATCGACCGTTCGCTCAAGGTACTCGGCGTCCCAAACCTGACGCTCTACCAGCTTCACGACATCTCGACGCCGGAAGCGTTCGACGAAGTGATGGCCGAAGATGGCGCCGTCGATGGGTTGAAGGCGGCACGGTATCGCGGGCTCATCGATTTCATCGGCGTGTCGTCGCACAACCTCGACGTACTTCCTCGTCTCATCGAGTCGGGGGAGTTCGATACCGTGATGATTGAGTATTCGGCGTTCTTCCCCGTCACCGCGCCGCTCATGGAATTGGCGGCAGCCCACGATGTCGGCGTCATTGTCATGCGGCCGGTGGGCGGTTCCGGACGAACAACCACCATGCGCGGCAATATGGACCGCGGCTCGGCGGGCATCCTTACTCCGCGCAATCTCCTGAGGTACGTCCTTTCGAACCAGAACGTCTCGGTCGCTATTCCCGGTGCGCGCCACCCTTCCCGGGTGGTCGAAAACGCGGCCACCTCGAGGAACTTCGAACCAATGACGCCCTCCGAAAAACAGGACCTAGAAGAGGCAGCGGCAGCGCTTTACTGACGAAAGAGCGCCAGTTGTTCAGGCTCCGGTTCTTGTTTGGTCAGGAGACGGCTGCTCTCGCCGGTGATTTCGAAGCGGTGCCGGAGCGCATCGGCCATGCCTTCGATCGGCTGGCTTATCCAGCGCGGCGGGGAAGTCCTTGTGTACAGACTTTCGTAGCGCGGGAGCAGCTCCGGCCAATCCCGTGCGAGACAATTGAGGAAGTGCTCCCGCGTGCCCGGCGCCAGCCGCAGCGTCCCGCACCAGAGGAACTGCGCGCCAGCGTCCTTCGCCGCCCGCACGACCGTCTCGAGCTGCTCCGGCCTGTCCGAAAGGCCCGGCAGCACTGGCGCGATGCTGACACCGGCGTTGATCCCGGCATCAGCGAGCTGGCGAAGTACTCTCAGGCGCTGCCTGGGCGGCGAAGTGCCAGGTTCCGTCCGCTGCCAGATGTCCTTGTCCAACGTAGGCACCGAGAAACTGATGCTGAGAGCCGAGCGCTCACTCGCGTGCTGCAGCACGTCGGCATCGCGGATGGCGAGCGGCCCACGCGTGATGATGCTGAACGTCGTCTTCGTCTCTGCCAGTGCCAGGATGCATCCGCGTGTCAGGCGGTACCGACCCTCCGCAGGCTGATACGGGTCGGTTGCCGAACCGATGGCGACATGCGCGCGCCTTTTCCTGGGGCTGCGAAGCTCCGCGCAAAGCACCTCGACGATGTTCGGCTTCACCCGAATCGAAGCTCCGTAGCGGTCATCGAATGGCCGATCGGCCCGCTTTTCGAAGCCGCGCACGTAGCAAAACGTGCAGCGATGGACGCAGCCCATGTACGGGTTCAGCGACCACTCGAAGTGCATCCCTTTCACGGGACTGAGGGCCATCTTGCACGGCTCTTCGCGATACTCGACACGCATCCGGGCAGGCTGAGCCCATGGGATGCATAGCTCCAACCCCGCAATGGCGCTGCCTACGGCAACGTCTTGAAGAAGCTCCAGACGGCGAGGGTCGCGTCGAGTGCCTGTGACGGGCTCCCAGTGAGCGCCGGGGCACCCGCAACGCCGCCCGGCCAGGGGTGGTCCGCATCGGCGATGACCATATAGGTGGTCCGAGTGTTGTCGCGGCAGTCGACCCAAGCGGTGCTTGTGATTGCGCCAGCGGTGCGGTGATCGGGGTCGGATTCGCATTTCATGGCCGTCGTCCACATATCCAGGGTGTCGGCCATCGAGCGGAAGCTGACGCCAGCGACCGATCTCGACCCTTCCCCTCCGTCAATCGGGTGGTTCTGGTCCGCGTCTCCATGAATGGTGATGAGCGACACACCTTGAGAAGGCTGACAGGCGGGGATCTCAATCGAACCGGCCACGGGGGCGATGGCCTTCACCACATCCGCGCGTTCACACCCAAATCGAAACGCCAGCATCGCGCCGTTCGAATGGCCTGTCATGAATACCTTGCCCGCGTCGACGGGAAGCGTGTCCTTCATCTGGTCGATGAGGGCGGCAAGAAAACCGACATCGTCGGTGTCTTTACGCACCGATAGTCCACAACAGGTCCCGGCGTTCCACGTCCGGTCGAGCCCGTCCGGAAAGGCGACGATGAACCCTTCGCTCTCGGCGAGTTTCTCGAAGTTCGATGCCCCTGCGAACTGGTCGCCGGAACCCAACCCCCCGTGAAGCGCGACCACGAGCGGCACTCTCTCGTCCTCTCTGATCGCCGGTGGCACAAACAGCCGGTAGGTGCGTTCGACTCCGGCAAACTCGAGCGTGCCGTGGCTCACCCCTTGCGGGATGGACGCTTCGGCGTTCGCTGTGGCGGAAGGGCTCGGGGAAGCGGTGACGACTGGTGCGCCGGCGGTCACGGTGGGCGCGACAGTTGGTGACCCGTCTGACGATGACCTGCCGCAGGCAACCAGCGCCAGGCCAACGAGAATCAAGACGGTTACGGCGAGGAAGGCTCGATTCATGCGGTTCATTCTTGCTGAGACATGTCACGAACATGTCGCGAGGTGACGCACGTAACGAAAAAGCCGCCCGCGAAGCTGGTAGCTCGCGGACGGCCTTCCTGGTTTCGTCGGGGAAATCAGGCGACGGCCTGGGCTTCGCCCTCAACTACCGATTCGCCGTTCTGGTTGGTGGTCACCACCTTGATGGTCGCGATGCCATTTTCGACAGCGGTCACTTCGCCTTTGGCCGTGAGTGTGTCGCCGGGCCAGACCTGTTTGGTGAAGCGGACGCCGTATTTCTTGAGCGCGGTTGGCCCAATCCAGTCGGTGAGCATCTTGCCGGTGAGGCCCATGGAGAGCATTCCGTGGGCGAACACCGATGGGTAGCCCGCCATCTTCTGGGCCGCGCCTTCGTCGTGGTGCAGCGGGTTGAAGTCACCGCTCGCACCCGCGTACTTCACGATATGCGTGCGGTTCACGTTTTCGATGACGACCTGTTCGTGCTTGTCGCCGACTTTGAGTGTCATGTCGAAAGCCTCCCTACTGGTCCACGGCGCGTTCTGTCTGAACGCCCACGCTGGTGGCGGTCACGCAGAGGACGCCGTCCTGGTTGCGGTACTCGGTGATGGACTCGCTGAACATCAGCTTGCCGCCCCGGCGGCCTTCTTTTTCCCAGCGCTTGCCCGGCTTCATCGTCACGGTAAGCGTGTCGCCCTCGTGAATCGGGTGGTGGTATTCGTAGTGCTGCTCGGCATGCAGACCGCGTCCGAGTCCCCCACCGCCGCCGTCCCCTCGATGAGCGGGTGGCGGGCCGGTTCGCGGCCGGGTGAGATCGAGCGCGTAGTTCGGCTGCCAGTGCGCGCTGCACTGCACGAACGTTGGCGGGACAACAATTCCGCCGACAGCCTTCGTCGCCGGGTCGTTCGGATCTGAGAATTCGGGCCGGATATCGAGCAACGAACGCGCGAACAGCATCACCTGCGTGCGGTCGACCGGGAATTCGAATCCCTCGTCTGCCATGTAAGTCTCCTGATGCAACTGTTTTGCGGAGGCGATGGTACGGACGGCGTGAAAGCGCGGCAACTGAGACCGTGCTGCATCTTGGTGCGCTGGTGCGTTGGTGCGATGGTGTAGAATGGTTCTATGGCACGACTAACGATCACGCTTTCGGATCAGACTCACAAGGAACTCAGAGTGCGTTCGGCGCTCACTGGGGAGACCATCGGGGACTTGTTGGAAAGTGCGGTCGCCGACCAAAAGGCCCTGGCGCAGCTCCGGATACGGGAGCTTCTGGCAAAAGCTCACGCGAACGCCAGCCGCGCGGCCGAGCTCTCCGATGACGAACTGATGGATCTGGCCAATGAGCTGACGCACGAGGTGCGAAACGAGATGGGCCATGAGTCCCGGGCCAACGAGGACGCTTGAGAGTCATCCTCGACTCGAACGTGGTGTTCTCGGCTGTAGTTGGCCCCGGTTCGGTGCCGTTTCAGGCGATGGTCAAAGCAACGAACAGTGCCGACGGCCTGTTGTTTTCGCCCGCGCTGCTTGAGGAGTATTTGAGGGTTCTCCGAAAGCCCGCCGCCGTTGAGCGCCACCGACTCGGGGACGGCGACATCCGGACTCTCATTGGGGGACTCCAATCGCTCGGCGTGGGGGCAGCTCCCCTGGCAGGTCCGCCGTGTCCCGATCCTCGAGACCAACATCTTTGGAACCTGCTCTCCTTCGATCCCCAATCAATCCTCGTGACCGGCGAACGGGTGCTACTCGCAAGTGAAGACTTCCCGGGCCGCGTTCTGTCTCCGCGACAATTCGTCGAACAATTCTGACGTTGGTGCGCCCGAAAAGCGCACTTGTTCCGGCGTCTGCACAGGCACACACTCCCCCCGTGTCAGCAGAACTCCGCATCCTCATCCTCGGTCAGAGCAATACCCGCGGCATCCAGCTTGCTGACGCGGGAACCAGTTGGCCGAACCTGGTGGCCGGCGCGCTTCCGTCGTTCCTTGGGTCACCAGTCTCTATCACCACGCGCACGTTCTTTGCGCACGTTCCCGGATCCGATGAGTACCTTGAGCGGGAACTTATCAAGCACGAGCCAGACCTGGTGATCCTGATGCTGACCACCTTTTCGTTTACGTCCGACGTCCTTGAACCCGGGCTCCGTCGACGGTTTGGCAATCGCGCCGGGGATGTGTTCAGTCGCGCGGTCAATCGATTTGACCGCGTGACCCGGCACCGCGGCCGTTTTTTCCAGGCCATGAACCGAACTACAAGGCAAATCGCGAAACGGGTCTTCCCGGCGTCACCCGTCGGCAGCTACGAAGTCGCACTCGAAGGCACGGTACGCGCACTCGAAATCCTTGCCCGGCACGAGGAACTCGAAACGCTGGCCTTTCATGGCTTCGTCCGCCTTTCGGAATCGAACAACGGCGGGAAATCCGCGAAGGCCGCCCTCGTCGATCGGTTCCTGGAGGAGATGCGCGCCACCACTCGCCGGCTGCACATCGAATTTCTTAACCTGCAAGATCTCCCTGAAGCGCGCTCGAACCGCTGGTATTTTCCCGATGGCCTCCATGTGACGCCAGAGGCGCATCAGTTCATCGCCGCCGCCGTCCTAAAGGAATTCGAAAGGGGCCGGCTATTGCCGTTGGCTGCCAATCGAATGACCACTGATCACCGCAGCGACCTCGGCGAGCGACCCGATGCAGTCCGGGAACCCTCCTGAACCGTTTCGGTCGATCCTCACCGCACGTAGTCCGACTGCTTTCGCGCCGGCGACATCGGCTTCCGCGGAATCCCCAACGAATAACGTTTCGTGGGCCGTGGCGCGCATGCGTCGCAACGCCTCATGAAACATCCGTGGATGCGGCTTTCGAAAGCCAACCTCTATCGACATAACAACGTCAGAGATGCAGTTCGTGACTCCCATCCTGTCGAGGTGTTCCGGTACCAACCACGTCAGGTGCGTGTTCGTCACGACGCCGAGCCGGTGGCCCTCAGCCAGCGATCGGATCACCGAGATGTCGTCGGCGGTGAAGGTCACCGCCCGATTCCAATCGTTGATAAAAGCCCGCAGAAATTCTTCGGTCCGCCCGCAATCCGCGCCGTGGCGTTGAAGAAACTCCTGGACAACGGATTCGAGCGGATATTCCACCAGCGTTCGCGTGGCTTCGACCTCGAAGACGGACGCCGTATCATTCCAGGACGACAGATACTGGTCGTAGTCGATGACTCCGCCGAACGACCGGAACATCCGCCATGATTCGCGGAATTCATCGCCACCCGCTCCCTCCTCGTAGCTCACAAGCGTCCCGAAGAAGTCGAACAGTACGGTGCTGATCATGCTCGGCTAGTCGCCCGCTTTTTTCGCCTGTTCGATGGTCACGCCCGTCTTCGCCAGCCGTTCCTTGTTCTTTTCCAGGAAGTCCGACCACCACGCCGGGAACACGGAATCGAGCTTCCCCCCGCTCTTGCGCACCGCGAGGATGCGGTCCAACTCTGCGTTCACGGCGGCGCGCAGGTCATCCAGGCTGCCATTGTTCTTATAGACCCAGTCGGCGCCTGGAGCGCGGATTTCGAGCGGGATCATGCTCGCCAGCCGCTGGTTCGCTTCCGCCTCTGACATGGAGCGCGTCTCGATCAGCCGTGTCCGGGCGATGTCGTTGTCCACGCCGATAAGCCACGTCTGATTGCACCAGCGTGCATAGCCCGGTTCCATCAGGTTCACGGCTTCCATAACGCAAATCTCGTCGGGACCCAGCTCCTCTCGCCATCTGTCGATCTCGCCTTTGATGGCCTCGGTGATGGAGCCCATCGCCCGCGTGAGCTTGTTCATCTCCTCGGGCTTGCCGAACACCTTCGCGCCGAGGATCTTCCGGTCCACATAGCCATCCGGCCCGACCACTTCTCGACCGAATGCCTCGACCACCCGATCGAATCCCGGCGTGCCAGGGTCGTAGAGGCGGTGCACCAGCTTGTCGGCATCGCAGTGGTGCGCGCCGCGTTCCACCAGCAGCTGGCCGACCGTTGATTTCCCGGCGGCAATGGTTCCCGCCAGCCCAATGACGAGCGGACCTTTCTTTTCCGTTGAGTCTGCTGTCCTGGCGTCAGTCATCGTGTGGGCCGTCCGAATCTGGAATGTAGCCAAGAATCTGGCCGACGATGCCGACTCGCGCAAGTCGTAATGCGTACTTACGCGCCTTCGTATGCAGCCCGCAGTTTTCCGAGGTCCAGCCGCTGCATCTGCATCATCGCATCGATCATGCGTTGAACTTTCACCGGGTCGTCTCCCTGCATCATCTCTTCGAACTCTCTCGGCACGATCTGCCAGCTCAGACCGTACTTGTCCTTCAGCCAGCCGCACTGGCTTTCTTCTCCGCCATCGGCGGTCAGCTTGTACCAGTAGTGGTCCGCATCGGCCTGGTCATCGCACTCGAGGTAGAACGAGACCGCTTCGTTAAACTTGAACATCGGGCCACCGCGCAACGCCATGAAGCGCTGGCCTTCAATTTCGAAGATGGACGTGATCTGGCTGCCGTCTGGCATGTGGTTGACGGACTCCAGTTTCGTGTTGGGGAAGATCGACTGGTAGTAATCGAATACTTCCTGCAAATCGTCCTCTACCCAGAGGCAGGGCATGATCTTCGACATATGGTGTGGTCTCCTTCTGCCGTACTAACCTGCTAAGGCTATAAGATGGTTAGAGTAGCAGGCTGGTCCCGAAACCAAAAGCCCGGTGACACGCACCGGGCTTTCGATTCTGTTCCGAAGCCTTCTTCGCCTACGAGGGCTTCTCGTTCGACATGATGACCGTTCCGGAGGCCGCGAACATGCCGCCGACACCGTGGCACACGCTGATCTTGGCGCCTTCCACCTGCGCCGGGGCAATGCCCCGCATCTGGCGGACGCTCTCCTGGAGTGCGTACATACCGTACATGCCGGAGTGGGTGTAACTGAGACCACCACCATTGGTGTTCAACGGGAGCTTCCCGCCCGGACGGGTGTTCCCGCCGGAAATGAAGGCACCCGCTTCGCCGCGGCCGACGAACCCGAGATCCTCGAGGCCGTAGAGCGGCAGGTGCGCGAAGGCGTCGTAGATCATCAGGTGATCGACGTCGTTGTGCTTGATGCCTGCCTCGCGGAAGGCATTCGGGCCCGCGACCTTGAAGGCGCGGGATGAAGTGAAGTCCTCCATCTGCGAAACCATCGGCGTCTCGACCGATTCGCCCGTGCCGAGGATGTACACCGGCTTGGTCGGGAAGTCCTTCGCCCGGTCCGACGAGGTCAGAATGAGCGCGCCCGAGCCGTCCGTGACGAGGCAGCACATGAAGAGCCGGAACGGGTACGCGATCATCCGCGAGTTGAGGACGTCCTCAACCGTGATCGGGTCCTTCATCATCGCGTTCGGGTTCTTCGCCGCGTATTCGCGCTGGACGACGGCGACCATTGCGAGCTGTTCCTGCGTCACGTTGTACTGGTGGAGGTAACGCATCACCGGGATGGTGAACATCGTTGGGGGGCCCATTGGGCCGGTCCAGGCTTCGAACTGGGCGTTCAGGCCCTGGCGGCCACCGGGGAAGCCCCCGCGGCCGATGCCGGACTTACCGCTTTCGCCGTGAGTAATGAGGACGGTCTTCGCGAGGCCCGCCTCGATTGCCGCGACGGCGTGGCGGACGTGGATCATGAACGAGCATCCGCCGACCGATGTGCCATCGACATAGGTCGGGGTGATGCCGAGGTAGTAGGCGGTCTCGGTCGGGCTCGCGCCCGCGCAGGCAACGCCGTCAATATCCTTCGGGCCAATTCCCGCGTCCTTCATGGCGCGGCGAGCCGCTTCAGCGTGCAGGCCGAGCTGTGAATAGCCTGGGAAGACACCTTCCGGGCTCACCATTTCGGCTGCGCCGACGATTGCTACTTTTCCTGGGGTAGGCACTGGCTAGGCTCCCTTCGCCGGCCGCCAGGTGGGCAGCGTGATGTCGTCGTTGACCTTCGTCGGTGCGAGCTCTAGCGGCATATCAAGCTGGAGTGCTTCCGGGGTCTGAGGGCAGTCGATGATGTTGGTCATCATCTTCACGCCTTCGGCCAGTTGGACGACGGCGATGGAGAACGGAGCCTGGAATCCGGGAGGCGGCCGGTGGCTGATGATGTAGCTCAGGAGGGTGCCCTTGCCACTCGCCTGGAACCATTCAACTTCAGCGAACGGGTCTGCCGGGTCAAAAGGGCGAGGCGGGAAATAGGCTTTTCCGGTCTGTTTGTTGCGCTGAATCATCAGCTTGCCTTCCTTCAACCCATCCCAGTAGGGCTGGGTCTCCGGTGTGGCCTGTGGGGCCATACGGGAATAGTCGTGCAAAGAAACCTGCCAGTGCGTGGAGTCCGGGTCCTTTGCGAAGGATCCCGGCTGTGAATGCAATCACAATGTCTACCGTGTACGTGAAGGTTCGGCAAGTACCAGTCGATGAAGAATCCGCAGCGAGCGACCTCAGACTGCCGGGAAAATCTCCGGGTGAAGCCGGCGAAGGTCGTTCAGGTGGCCTTCGCAATGCCCCGGCACGATGAACAACAGCGCCCGCACCGTTATTGCGGCACCGCCCGCGACCCCCGCCTGGCGGAGCTGCGCCGCAGAGAGTGACGCAAAGAACCTGATGGTGCTGCGCCGCAGGCTCACCAGTTCATCGACAATATCGGTAAGGTTCCGCTGGTTAGCTCCCGCCGTGGCGATGAATGCGTCCTGGTCGAATCCAGCGATGGGCTCCAGGTTTCCTCGCGAAAACCGCAACGCCCGGTAGACGAAATTCCGTTCGAAGTCGCAGAGATGCACGAGCACCTCGTTCACTGACCATTCTTCTTGCGCAGGCCGGCCTGCCGCGAGCTCCTGGCTGAGGCGACCGGCCAGCTCAAACGACCGTATCTGCCGCTCGAGCTGGGTCAGCGGGTTCGCCTCGGCGAGGTCGATGTAGCCCTGGTAGTAGGGGTCGTACTCAGCCGGTTCAGGACGTTTGTTGATCGTAGCTTCCATGGAAACGTGCGAGGTCATTGCGTTGAGCGTACAGGGAGTTCGCGGTCCTTGCGTTTCCGATTCCGTTCGACATCGCACCTGCCCCACCGCAAAATTCGTTCGTGCTGCGCGAATTCACCCCCGAACTGCGCGAGTTTCTCGCTGAGGCGAAATGGCCGGGCGTGCTCTCGACGCTCAGCCCGAACGGTGCGCCAATCACGTCCGCCGTCTGGTTCGCGATGATCGACGACGACATCGTCATCTCCACTCCGGCGACCCGGCCCAAAGCGCGCAACGCCCGCCTCGATGCGCGCGTCTCCTTCATTGTCGATACCAAAGAGCGTCCTTACCGCGGAATCGCGATCGAGGGGACCGCCACAGTCATCGAAGACCCGGAGAAGCGCTCCATGCGGACTATCGCCGAGCGCTACCTCGGACCGGAACTCCCGCCTGCGATGGAAGAACGCATCGCTTCGACCGACCGCGTGATGTTGCGGATCTCCGCCGAACGCATTCGCCCCTGGGGTTTCGGATGACGAAGGTTGTCCTGTTCGATCTCGGGGACACGCTCTTTCGCCTTCTGCCGATGGCCGACGTCACCGATGATTTCGCCGGAGTGATGGCCGAAGAAGGCGTCGAGGATGCCGCCACTGAGGCCCTGCGAGTCCTCGAAACGTTCCGCGAGCGCCTCATGGCGGGCTACGGCCGCGGCGACCTGGTCGAACCGGCAATCGCCGAGGTGGTGATGCCGTTTATCGGCAACGATGCTCGTGCTCGCCGGCTCGCGGAAGCCCTCGACGCCCTGCTCGGCGAAGCGGACATCGGCCGCTGGGAGCAAGCGGCGGAACGCGATCGCGTTTTTGAATCCATCCGTTCTCGTGGCCTCCGTGTGGGCTTCGTTTCGAATACACTCACGGCCCCCGAGCTCATGCGCCGGCGCCTCGCCGAATTCCGGTTGCTCGAACATGCCGAAGCCGCCGTCTTCTCCGTGGAGCATGGGATACGCAAGCCAAACCCTGAAATCTATCGTGCGGCGCTCAGACTGATGAGAGCCAATCCCGAGGACACCGTGTTTGTTGGCGACCGTGTTCGAGAAGATGTGCGCGGGCCGCAGTCCGTGGGCATGCGCGGCGTACTCACGCACGAATTCCGCCAGGAAGAGGTCGGCGATTCCGAACCGCTCGCGGTCGTCTCCCACCTGACCGAAATCCTCGACCTGCTCTAGGCCGCAGTGCTCAACACTGCCAGTGGCGCACGAGGTCGTTGTGGCCGTGACAGGCCAGTTCATAGGATGTGAGCTGCACCGAAAGCATCCCCACCGCTATGACGATTACAAACAGGGCCGCGAACGCTATCCCGAGCCCGTTAAACCACTTTCCCGTCACGAAGCCGATGATACCGGCGCCCAGAATCATCACGATGTGGAGGAACGCGTAGGCACGGTCGCGCTGATTCGCGTCGTGATCGTTCGCAATTTTTGAAACATCCACCACCGCGTGCATGACGCCGACGTAGGAAGCGATCAGTAGACAAAGCAACAGCAGCGTCAGCAGCACCACCGTTGCCGAGCCGCCCCTACGCCGAGATTCCTGCACGGTAGGAATCTTGGCGATCCCGGCCCGGGCTGACAAGCGAAAGCGGCCCTGCCATCGGCAGGACCGCTTTTGAAAGTGAGTTGAGTTCCCCGGCTACTTGCCGAGTTTCGCCTGCAAGCTTTCGATGATTTCGTCGACCGCGGCAACGCGCCAGCCGGCCCAGACCGGGCTCTCACGCTGCCAGGCCATGTACTTCTCGCGTCCCTTTGCGCGCTCAGCCGCGATTTCTTCTTCCGAAGGCTCGTGTCCGATGCGGGCGGCGATCGCCGCGGGGCTCATGTCGCCGATTACATCGCGAGTGACATGGATCTGCTCGTTCGCCAGCCTGGGGCGTTCGATGAAGTGCGTGAGCTCGTTGTGGTTCTTGTCGTAAATGATGTAGACCGGGATCGACTCGAACTCGCCGTCCTTCAGGTACTCGGCGATCATGTCCTTGTTCTGGTCCCGTTCGAAGAATCGCATTTCGATGCCGGCTGCCTCGGCGATTTTCTGGGCCACGCCCGCCCCGCGATAGACATCGGGGCACCAGTCTTCGCCGATGACGACCATGTGGTGCGGACCGTTGGGCATGGCAGCGAGCTTCTGCAAAGTCGCCTTCTGCTCATCACTGACGGTGAGGCCGTTGTAGTTGTTCTCGAAAAGTTCGCGGTTCTTGATGCCGCTATCGAGATACTCCTTGAAGGTTTTGCCCTTCGCGAATCGTTCGAGCGTGATGACGGATTGGGTTGCCTGGGTCATGTCGCCTCCCAGCGAGTGAGTTGCACAATGCAACAGACAGTCTAGGTGCTGGAAAAGGGCCTCACAACCGTTGCCGTTCAAGCCGCTTCGCTTCGTCCCACAGGCGGTCGAGCCCGGCCAGGTCGAGATCCTTCAGGGCGGTGCCCTGCTCCTTCGCCAGCGTCTCCACCCGTCCGAAGCGAGATCGGAACTTCGCGTTCGCGCCGCGGAGCGCCTGCTCGGCGTCCAGCCCCAGGTGGTCGGCGATGTTCACGAGGACTGCCAGGATGTCCCCGAACTCGTCGAGGCGTTCCGCGGCACCCTCGGCGCGCGCGAACTCGCCGATCTCCTCGTGGAGTTTTTCGAGGCGACCTTCGATGTCTGGCCAATCGAAGCCGATCTTCCGCGCTCGCCCTTGCAGCGACTGGGATTCCGCCAGGGCCGGCAGTGCCCTGGGCACACCGTCGAGGATCGAATCTCGCTGCTTCTCGGCTTTCTTCAGCTTCTCCCAGTTCTCTTCCACCTCGGCTGCCGTCGAGGCGGTCCCATCGCTGAACACGTGAGGATGGCGGCGGATGAGTTTGGTAGCGATCCGCTCGATCACGTCATGTATCTCGAACTCACCGGCGTTCTCAGCGATGGCCGTATGGATGAGCGTCTGGAAAAGCACGTCGCCGAGCTCTTCGACGAGATCTGCCGGTTCCTGGTTGTCGATGGCCTCAAGCGCCTCGTACGTCTCTTCGAGCAAATACGGGCGCAGCGAAAGGTGTGTCTGTTGGCGGTCCCACGGACACCCGCCTGGCGCCAGCAACGATCGGACCACGTGGAGGAGGCCATCGAAGCGGCGGACATCGTCGATCGGTTCAATTGCCGGGACGAACAGCGTGTCCAGGTACCCGAACGGGCGGTGATCCAGCTCCGCCAGTGGGACTGAGCGGATCGATTCGTCGGCGGTTCCGACCGCGCTCAGGACGGTAACCGGGTGCTCGGCTGGATACAGCTTCAGCAAGTCGAGCTTCAGGGCCGTTACCACATCGCGGTCGAACACCTGGTGCACCAGTGCCGGCCGCAGGGTGTCGATGCGGAAGTGCGTCGCATCGCACACCTGGATCTCGGCCAGATCGATCCCGAGTACCCCTGCCGCGACATCGACGAAGCTCACTGCGGGATATACCTTCGTGGGCATCGCCGCAGCCAGGGCCGCAGTCACCAGTGCACCCACCGAACGTTCAGCGAACCACGGACTTCCCGGCACCGCGAAGACCACCGGCCCGCGCCCTGCGCGTTCAAGGACGCGCTTCACGACCGCGCCGTACACCTCGTCGAATGACGTGCCCACGCGGTAGAGGTCGTCGCAATCCTCGGCATTCGGCGCAAGTTCGGTTGCGGAGGGATGGTGGCGCGTTCGCAAGATGACTGGCATCCCCGAACCGAGTAGGTCTCGCGTCTCCAACGTCACGTGGCGAGGATCGCCGGGGCCCAGGCCGACGACATGGATCCGGATTTCGGAGGTCACGCCCCGGAGCATACCAGCGGGGAGATTCGAACGAGCGTCTACTCCAGCGGGAAGATACCTTTCGCCCGCAGCGCCGCTCCGTAGGCCTCGATGTAGTGGTTCGCCGCCGCCCTCCACGAATAGTCGCGGCTCATCGCGTTTCGCTGGAGTTGGTCCCAGACAGCCTCGTCGCGAAAGGCCCGCACCGCGCGTTCGAAAGCCGTCGCGAAATCGACAGTGCTGAACTCGTCGAAGAGGAAGCCGGTGGCGGTGCCGGGGTGCTCATCGAAGTCGAGTATGGTGTCCGCGAGCCCTCCCGTGCGCCGACCGATCGGAATTGCGCCGTAGCGCATCGCGATCATCTGGCCCAGGCCGCAGGGCTCGTAGCGGGACGGCATCAGGAACATGTCGCAGCCGGCGTAGATTCGTTGTGCCAGGCCCTCATCGAAACGGGCCACCAGGCGCACATGGCTCCGGAACTCCGTCTCGAGCCTCCCGAGTTCGTCCTTGAGCCACTTATCGCCGTCGCCGAGGACCACCAGTTGTCCGCCCGCGGCGATGATCTCAGGCAGCGCCCGTAACACCAGGTCGACGCCCTTCTGCTCCGTCAGGCGTGTCACCATTGCGAGCACCGGGCCGGAGTTATCTGGCAATTCCAATTCGGCGCGCAGCGCGGCCCGGTTGATGTCGCGATCCCCGATCGTTCCAAGGTCGAATTGCTGCTGGATGTGCGGGTCCGTGCGAGGGTTGAACAGGTCGGCGTTCAGACCGTTGAGGATGCCTCGTAGCGCATCCCCGCGCAGTGCCAGGAGAGCGTCCAGGCCTTCGCCGAGTTCCGGCGTCAATATTTCGCTGGCATAGGTGGGGCTGACCGTTGTCACGATGTCGCTGTAGTAGATCGCCTGCGCGAGGAAGTCGTTCAGTTCATCCGGGCCGCGATAGCGCAGGTTGTGGATGGTGAACACGGAGGCCACGCCGCGCAGCTTCGGATTTCCCCAGGACAGGTTGCGGAGCCCGAAAGCCAGGGGCGCCGCGTGCCAGTCGTTCAGGTGCAGGATATCTGGCACCCAATCGCTGGTCTTCAGCATCTCCAGCACGGTGCGGCAGAAGAACTGGTAGCGAATCAAGTCATCTGCTTCGCCGTAGACGCTCGCGCGGTCAAAGTAACGTTGGTTGGCTGCGAGGTGAACAGGCAGGCCGCCCGGCCCTTCCGCGACGCCGACATCCACCGGCTCATCGGAACCTCCGATGGGAACCGTGAGCGAGTAGTGCGTCGCTGCTGCTGCGTGTGCCGGTTTCGAAGTCCGGTGCGCCGGTGCGACTACTCGCACGTCGTGATCGAGTTCGCGTAACCGCAGCGGCAGCGCCGAGGCCACATCCGCGAGGCCGCCAACCTTCGAAAAGGGGTCTATCTCCGCGGTCACGAACAGGACTTTCACGATGCCTCGGTCTCTCGAAGCAGCTTTTCTATCGAACGCCGCACGTCATCGGCACGGGCAATGCGCCAGGAAGCCTCTTGCCTGGTCTCGGCCGTGGCCGAACCGGCGTTGATGGATCGCCCGGCGTACAAAAGCACTTCGCTCAGCATCAGGAAGCCGCGGTGGATCATCGTCACGTCCCACATCGGTCGACGGCTTGCCCACCAGAACTGGCAGCTGTGGAGCGCCGGTTGCAGGCGATCCTCAGCAAGGATCGCGAACTTTCGGGCATCCTTTGTCGTCGCGTGTTGTTCCGCGCTGGCCAGCAATGCGAGGCAATGGTCAACGTACTCCCACTGCAGCGCGTGGAGTTCGTTTCCCGGCGCTTTCCAGAGCGGGAAAGGGTTGTTGTCCAGCAGGTCCCCGTGCGAGGTGCTCCACGAGGAATTCAGCGGTTGGATCGTCTTTCCGGCCGGGAAGTGATCCACCAGGTCGCTCGGAAACACCATCCGCGCGCCGCTTTCCGGTTCCGATTCCATCAACTGGAACATCGCCGCCAGGAAGTCGCGCTCCCAGGCAGTGATGTGGTGTCCGAACGTCTCCGCGTCCATCGCCGTCACCACGTACGCCTCATCGCCAGGGCCGACGCTCAGGAGGTCGTCCAGGAAGCGCCGCGGGTCGGTTTCGCGGAATGAGATCCGGTTGCTCAAGACGTCGTCCCGGAACAACACCGCCAGTGTCCCTTCGCCCGCCGCCACCCGGTGGACCACACGAGTCGGCCATTCCGCGGGGCAGCCAACGCCGCTTGCGATGAACCACGCGTGCCCGGTTGCGAAAATCGATTCAGCGGTCTCCGGGCTAATGCACATCTCCGGGGGAAAGAATCCGCGTGGCTCCCACGCGCCGTTCATTGCCGCCTGGTTCGTGCGGTAGTTCTCCTGGACGGAACGAAGCCGAAGATCTGCCGGGATCAATGGAAGGATCGGGTGGAACTTCCCCGTGCCGACGAATTCGATGCGCCCCTTCTCCGCGAGCACACGCAGGTTATCGACGACGTCCCGCAGCCCATGATCGCTCAGGAGCTCGGTCAGTACTCCCTGGATATTCACCGCGATCCGGGCATTTTCGTGTTCGTCCAACACCTTGAGCAGCGGTCGATACGCCTCTTCGGCAACCTTCACCAGGATGTCGTGGGTCTGGGTTGGTGGCTGGTAAAAGTGGAGGAGTTGGGCCCAGTGGGTCAAGGTTCGGAGTGCTCCGAGGTCGAATTTCAGTTGACCGGCTCAGGCCCAGAGGACCAGGCCTGTCGACAATGGATCATGAAGGTGCGAATGCGACGGCAAGATACGAATGGTATAGCCCTTCCGTCCTCCAGAGACTATCGGCGCGCTGCCGGCATAGAGTAGCTCTCCTTCTGGCGAGGTTTCAGCGAGGGCCAATGGTGCGATCCCCTCCTGCATGAGCCGTCCATCTTTCCCGGCTGCTCCATACACCGCCTCCACGCAGAAGTCGCTGGCGCTGAGGCCAGCTGGGTGCAGTTGCACCTGGATCCGCAGCGAACCGTCCTCCGCGGTTTGGTGAGCAACGTCATGAACCTTGATGCCGGACCACGCGGCGCGGACGCTTTCGAGCCACTTCGCCTGCTCGCGAGCTGCCGAGAGGCCATCGATGGTCAGGGCGTGCCAGCTCGCGGCCGCGGGCGCGTATGCTTTCGTTGCGTATTCGGTGACCATCCGCGATGTGTTGAAAACAGGCGCGAACGCCGCAATCGAAGCTTTCATCCGCCCCACCCAGTCACGCGGTACTCCCGCCGAGTCGCGGGTGTAGAAGGCGTTGGTGACCTCGTGTTCGAGCAGGTCGTAGATCGATTCCGAGTCGAACGCATCCTGGGCTTCGGGGTCGTCATCCAGCTGTGAACGGCCCACTTTCCAACCGAGCCCCGGCCGATAGGCTTCCCACCACCAGCCATCCATCACGCTCATGTGGATGGCGCCGTTGGCACAGGCCTTCATGCCGCTCGTCCCGCTCGCTTCGAGCGGGCGCACTGGCGTGTTCAGCCAAATGTCGCATCCCTGGACCAGGGCCCTCGCCAATTCAACGTCGTACCGCTCGAGCAGCACGAGCCGGCCCTCGAACTCGGGCTTTGCGCTGAGTTGCATTACCTCGCGGATGAGCGCTTTTGCGCCCTCATCGCGGGGGTGGGCCTTGCCGGCGAAGATGAACTGCACCGGCCGATCGGCGCGATTCAGGATCGCCGCCAAGCGTTCGGGATTGCGGAACAACAACGTCGCGCGCTTGTAGGCCGCGAATCTCCGCGCAAAGCCAATCGTCAGGGCATTGGGATCGAGCTTCGCGCTCACCGCGCCTGTTGTTTCCGAAAGGCCCCGGCTCATCAGCGTTTCCGCGTGCTGTGTTCGTGCCCGGTGGATCAGTCGCGCCCGCTGCCGCTCGTGCGTCGTCCAGAGTTCCTCGTCCGGTATGTCCGCGACGCCGGCCCAGTTCGCATTCGATGGGTCGTCGCGCCACGAGTGCCCGATGTAGCGGTCGTAGATCTCGCCGATATCGTTCGCCACCCAGGTCGTCAGGTGCACTCCATTCGTGACCGAATCGATTGGTACCTGTTCGAGCGGCAGCGCGGGCCAGGCCGAATCCCAGAGCCGCTGGGAAACTGTGCCGTGTAGCTTCGAAACGCCATTGCGGAAGCCGCTCAGCCGCAAACCGAGCATCGCCATCGAAAACGGTTCGGACTCGTCGAGTGGGTTCGTTCGGCCCAGCCCGAGTAACGTGCGCTCGTCAAGACCCATGGACTTCCCAAAGTCGCCGAGGTGCCCCTTAACAAGCTCCGGCGGAAAGAGGTCGATGCCTGCCGCCACTGCCGTATGCGTGGTAAAAGCAGTCGCGGCCGTTACGGGCAGGCTCGCCTGTGCGAAGCTCGCTCCCTGCTCTTCCATCAGGCTTCGTATCCGTTCAATCCCCAGGAGCGACGAGTGTCCTTCGTTCATGTGGCAGACCGCAGGGTTCAGGCCCATCGCGCGCAAAGCTCGCACCCCGCCGATTCCCAGCACCATCTCCTGTTGGATCCGCAGCTCGGAGTCGCCGCCGTAGAGCCGTCCCGTTAGTTGACGGTCGGTCTCGGTATTTTTGTCGTTATCGGTATCAAGCAGGAAGAGCGGAACCTTTCCGACATCCAGCCTCCAGACCTGCACCGAGGCAGTCCGCCCGTTCACCGGTACGGAGATGGAGAGGTGATTGGCGGCCTCATCGAGCACCGGGAGCAGAGGCTGCTGGGCGACATCGATCAGCTGGTACTCCTCGCGCTGCCAGCCATCCGCGCCCAGCGATTGCCGGAAGTAACCTTCGTGGTACAGCAGGCCCACGCCGACCAGCGGTATGCCGAGGTCCGATGCCGCCTTCAGGTGGTCGCCGGCGAGTACGCCAAGGCCCCCGGAATAGTTCGGCAAACTTTCGGTGAGTGCGAATTCGAGCGAGAAGTAGGCCACCGGCTCTTGAGCCGAGACTCCTTCGATGGTGTGATGCGGCGGCCGCGCGAGGTAGCTCTTGAATGCGGCAACGGCCCGATTCAGGTGCTCCCGAAAATCCGTGTCTTCCGCCGCACGCTCCAGTGTGGCGAAGGGAAGCTGTTGAAGGAGCTGGACAGGGTTGTGGCGCGTTTCCTGCCAGAGCGCGGGGTCCAGCCGCTCGAAAAGCGCAGCCGTGTCGGTATTCCAGGTCCAGAACAGGTTGTACGCGAGATCGTGCAGGCCCTGCACCGCAGCCGGCAGTTTCGGTTCCACGAGAAGGGTCTGTGTGGCGCGAAGGTGCATCCCTTCATTGTAGCGGCCACGTGCTACCGGCCTATGAACCGTTGGCCGAGAGCTTCGGCCATGCGAATATCGTGGGGTGATGCCGCCGCTCTGGCATACGGGAATGCAACCGACGAATGGGTTTTCGCGCCGTCCTCTTCGATATTGGTGACACGCTCTGGCATTCCGGGGATGCGCCGCCCGCTGCGGAATTTCGACGCATCGCATCGGAGCGCGCGCGAGAGTTCTTCGCCAAATCTGCGCTCCCGCCGGGCTCTGCTTCCGATGCGGCCCGTGTCGCGTGGGATGCGGTGGAGATGGCCATGAAACGGGCGCGCGACACCGATCGAATCGAGCCGGACTATGCGGCTGCCGCCCGGATCGCCCTTGCGGAGCGCGGCGTCAAGGTCTCTGGCAAAGAGGCAGCCAGCCTCCTCGAGACGATCTACGTCTCTGGAGTCGATGGCGGCAAGGCCGCCTACCCGGACGCTCGCCCCACGCTGGACGCTCTCCGGGAACGGGGATTCAAGCTGGGGATCGTTTCGAATCGCGCTTTCGGGGGCCAGCGCTTCCGCGATGACCTCTCCGCTGCGGGCCTCGCCATTGATTGGGACGCCATCGTCGTGTCGGTCGAAGTCGGGTTCCTCAAGCCCCACCCGGAGGTGTTCCGGCGGGCGCTTGAGAGCCTGGAGACTTCAGCCGCCGAAACCCTGATGGTTGGCAATTCCCTCGCCGAGGACATCGCCGGGGCGCAGTCGCTCGGGATGAAGGCTGCCTGGAAGCGCTCGACTCCAGATGCAGAGGGGGTGGAGCCGGATTTCACTTTCGACCACGTCAGCGAACTGCTGAATTGGCCGGAACTGACCGGGGCGGTCCGATGACCGAACAGCGCACCTGGGGAGGCCGCTTCGAAGGCGGTATGGAGCAACTCACCGCCGACTACACAGCCGGCATGGACCGTGACTTTTGGGCCCACGACATCGCCGGATCGGTAGCGCACGCGCGCATGCTCGGCAAGCAGGGCATCATTCCCGCTTCAGAAGCCGAGGCCATCGTCGCCGGGCTCGCGCTTGTGCTCGAAGACTTTCGCGCCGGTCGTGTAACCTGGCGCCGCGAGCTCGAGGACATTCATACACACGTCGAAGTCCTTCTTCGTGAGAAGATCGGCGACGCGGCCGGACGTCTGCACACTGCTCGCTCCCGAAACGACCAGGTTGCCCTCCTCAACCGGATGGTCGTGCGCGAAGCCTGCGACATCGCGATCCAATCGCTTGGCGAGCTAATACTGGCTCTCTGTAGCCTCGGTGAGCGACATGCCGGTGACCCGATGCCGGGTTACACCCACGTTCAACGCGCGCAGCCGGTCACGCTGGGCCATCACTTGCTTGCCTACGGCGAAATGCTCCTCCGAGACCGCGACCGCTTCACTGATTGCCGCAAGCGCACCAACGTCCTGCCGCTCGGTTCCGGTGCCCTCGCCGGCTCACCGTACCCGCTGGACCGGCAATCCGTGGCGGATGAACTCGGTTTCGATTCGATTTCGCGCAACAGTATGGACGCCACCGCCGACCGCGACTTCGTCGCCGAATTTGCGGCCGCCTGCGCGATCGCGCAGGTCCACCTCTCCCGCTTCGCAGAAGACATCGTCCTCTGGGCCAGCGCCGAATTCGGATTCGTGAAGCTGCCCGACGGGTTTGCCACGGGCTCGAGCATCATGCCGCAGAAGAAGAATGCCGATGTCGCCGAACTTGCCCGCGGCCGCTCGGGCCGCGCCATCGCCGAGCTTGTCGGCATTTTGACGACGATGAAGGGGCTCCCGATGTCCTACGACCGGGACTTGCAGGAGGACAAGGCGTACATAATCGGCGCTTCGAACGTACTCCTCCCGACCATACGGATCTTCGCGGCGATGGTGCCGCAGCTGGGCTTCAACCTGCAAGAAATGCGGCGCGCTGCCGGCCTGAGCTTCTCACTGGCGACTGATATCGCCGACTACCTGG
Source organism: Dehalococcoidia bacterium (assembly GCA_050247055.1). GTDB lineage: Bacteria > Chloroflexota > Dehalococcoidia > Tepidiformales > Tepidiformaceae > Amarobacter. The sequence goes on along the minus strand of JBFWUX010000002.1, from coordinate 256,459 downwards.
TGAAGAAGGGCCTCCCCTTCCGGAGCGCGCACGAAGTCGTTGGCCGCCTTGTCCGCGAGGCCGAATCCCGGGGCTGCGAACTGAACGAACTGCCCTTCGAGGTCTACCAGTCCGGCAGCCCACTGTTCGAAGCCGAGGTCCTCGAAATCACCGTGGACTCGGCCCTTGCCGCGCGAGACATCCCGGGTGGTACTGCCCCGCGCCAGGTGCGCCTCGCGGCCGCGCAGCTGCGCGAAGCGCTCGGTTAGCCGCTGGTCACCGGCTGGTATTCTGATGTGGTGTCAACAAAAGAGCGTCTGCATCAACTCATTGATGAGATGAACGAAGATCAGGCGGCCGTGCTCCTGATGGATCTGAACGAGCCGATGCCTCGACTGTCGGCCGAAGACGTCGCCGCAATTGATGAAGGCCTGTCTCAGCTGCGGGCTGGGCAGTGACTTACGCATGAGGAAGCGCTTCATAAACCCGGCCTCGAAAGTTGAAAATCATCTGGTCAGCTAGAGCGGTGGCGGACCTGAATCACCACGCGGAACGGGCCGAGAGGGTTCAGCGCCGGGAGCGGATTGCGGCTTAAAGAAGCAGTCGTCGCGCGAGTGGCTCTGTTGGAACATCCGTTGTCGGGCCGCGTTGTTCCCGAGTACGACGCCGAGTTGCTGCGAGAACTCATCGCCCCGCCGACCGAATCATTTATGAGGTCTTTGCAGATCGTGTGGAAATCGTCGCCATCGTGCACGGGCGCCAGAATCTTTCGAGGAACTAATCAAGCATCCGCACGAACGGCTCCATCCACTTCCGCATCCCCAGCCCTGCCTTGAAACCGTTGTGGGTCTGCCAGTAGGTCCAGATAAGCAGCCGTTCCCAGAGCATGAACACCCCAAATCGCTCCTTGAATCCCGGGATCTCTGGCTGAATTGAGCGATAACCCTCGAGGAACGCTTCCCGGGCTCCGAGCCGGTACTGCATGTCCGTGGCCAGTGGGCGCGCCACGTCGCACTCTGGATGACCTGCCTCCGCGGTATGCCAGTCGATCACGCCGGTCAGTTGCCAGCTATTTCCTTCGTTGGCGAAGAGGACGTTGTGGAAACCGAAGTCGAGGTGCACCACCGTTGGTCGAAACGGAAGCGACATAGCGGCGCGGCCTTCGCTGAGCACGGCTCGCGCCCACGCGACATCACCGGAGCTTGTTGCGGACGATGCCGCGCCGGCTTGCTCAAGGAGGTTCTCTACCGTTGATTCGACATAATCTACGTACGGTTGGTCGAACTTTCGCAGAGAATCGGTCCGAGGATCGTGCGTCCCAGCTTCGGGCAACGCCACCGAATGCAGAGCGCCGAGGGCCTTGCCAAGTTCCCGCGACTGTTCCTGGATCTCGCTTGCGCTGTAATTCTTCCCAAGCGGCTGGGCCAGGGGCGCGCCCGGCAGCCGAGGCTGGAAAGCAAACCCCCAGCCGAAGATGTCGCGTCCTTCGTCCAGGAGATAGGGCCACGCCACCGGCGGCCCGCTCGGCGAATCATGAACGACGCGAGAGAAGAACCGCTCGTTCTGGAACTGCCAGTTATCTTCGCCGGCCGGGTTCCAGTGGGGGGCGCCCCGAAAGATGTAGTCGCCGGTTGAGGCGGTGACCATGAGGTTCTGGCCGAAGAGTCCGTTGGCGATCGGTTCGGCGCGAACAACGCGCCCCAGACCGAACCGGTCCAGGGCGGCTTGCAACTGTTCATCGGAGATCACGCCGAGGCGTGCGGAGTACTCGCGGCTTGCCATAACACGTTCCCTGGCGAGCCGGAACGTCCGGCCCTAATTAAGGAGCTTGAGCAGTTCCTTGGTGGCCTCGGCAGCGCCGACGACGCGCGAACGCTCGTCGTCGGTGAGCGGGAGCTCGAACGTCCGCTGGATGCCGCCTTCGCCGAGCTGGCAGACGGTGCCGCTGAAGACATCGCGGATGCCGTATTCGCCCTGGTGGAAGACTGAGCACGGGATGAGCCGGCGCTGGTCCATGAGGATGGCCTCGGTCATCGCGATGGTCCCGGCGGAAGGCGCGAAGTAGGCCGAGCCAGTCTTGTACAGCTCGCCGATTTCGGCGCCGCCGCGCATTGCCCGGGCAACGATCGCCTGGACCTGGTCAGCGGGCAGCAGGTCGGTCAGGGGCACGCCGCCAATCCGAGTTTGCGAAACGACCGGCACCATCGTGGTGTCGGTGTGGCCGCCGATGACGTAGCCCTGCACGTCGCGCACTGAAACGCCAACCGCATCGGCGACGAAATAGCGGTAGCGGGCGCTATCGAGCGCGCCGCCCTGGCCAATCACGCGCTCGCGCGGGAAGCCGCTGGCATTCATCGCGACCGAGCACATGGCGTCCATCGGGTTCGAGAAAATGATGAGAACCGCGTTCGGCGAAGCCTTCGCCGCCGCCGAAACCTTCGCCTTCACGATGTCGGCGTTGCCGTTGAGCAGTTCTTCGCGAGTCATTCCCGGCTTGCGCGGCGCGCCGGCGGTGATGATGACGACATCGGAGTTCGCGGTCTCGTCCCAGCCATCGGTGGCCGAGATCTTCATCGAATAGCCTTCCCACGAAGACGCCTGCGATTCGTCGAGCGCCTTGCCGAAGTGCATGGTGCCGGCGAACTGGGGGTCATCCTGGAGGATGACATCGCAGATATCGCGTTCGATGAGGCGTTGCGCCATGGCGCCACCGGTCATCCCGGCGCCGACGATAGTGACCTTCTTGCGGGGCATAGAAACTCCAATGGGAGGGGAATAGTGCGCCGCCGAGGTTACCACGAGGAGGCGTTATGGCGGATTCGTATGCTCGATGCCTGGAATATGCCGGAACGTGTCCGTTAGAGGCACGAATAGAGCGCCACGCCTATGCCTCCCCCACGGGCGTCGCCAGTGGTAGTCGCGGACATCCGGTTCATCACGTAGGACCAGGAAACTTTTGCGTCCATATCCGCGATGCCAAGCGAGCCCCCTGCCCCTCCGTGTCCGAACGTTCGGGGATTGGGACTGATTGGGAGGTCGTTTGAAGTGAGCATGAACCCGCGTCCCCAGCGCATCGGCGCCATGAGGACGAGGTCCGGGCGATAACACTGCTCGGTGATCGCTGCCATGATTGCTTCTTCAGAGAGCAGCCGGATGCCGTCCACCGTCCCGCCACAGGCCAGCGCCGACATGATGCGGGCGACGGATCGAGCGTTGCCGTGGCCATTCGCCGCCGGGATTTCGGCCGCCCGGTACGCGCGGTCGTTCGCTTGCGAGGTTTCGAAGGGTGGATTCGCGAGCACTTTGAACATCAACGCGTCCTCCGGCAGTCCCTCCAACGGGGCAGCGAGCATTGTCGCCACTCGCGCGTCTTGCTCCGGGCCCAACCCCACGTGGAAGTCGGCTCCGAGCGGGGCCGCGAGTTCGTCGCGAAGGAACTGCCCATAGCTCTTGCCCGTGATCCGCCGTACAAGTTCGCCAGCGAGATGGCCAAAGCTGATCGCGTGGTACCCGTTGGCCGAACCTGGCTCCCACCACGGAGCTTCGGCCGCCAGTGCCTCGCTGATGGCGCCCCAGTCATACCAATCCTTTAACGGTCGGTTGGTGATGCCCGGAAGGCCCGCCTGGTGGCTCAAAAGCTGGCTGACGGTAATTTTGTCTTTTCCCTGCTGGGCGAATTCCGGCCAGTACTTCGCGACCGGCTGCTCGTATTCCAGCTGCCCGCGATCAACGAGCATCGCGCAAGAGGTCGCGACGGTCGCCTTGGTCGTGGAGAAAACGCACGCGATCGTGTCTTGTTCCCAACGGGCGCCTGTCGCTTCATCGCGTACGCCGGCCCAGATGTCGACCACGGGCTCGCCGTTTACCGTGGCCGCGAATGACGCGCCGGCTTCGGACCCGGCCTCGAAGTTCGCGGCGAAAGCTTCGCGCACGGGCTCAAAACCGGGCGCGACGAAGCCGTGAATCTCTATCGTTGGTTTCTCTGTCATCTCTTGTTCCTCCACAGGGCGCGGTGAGTATAGGGAGTTGAGGCCTCCATCCACAACGGCGCCGTTCCTACACTTGATCCGTCCAGTCGCGCGTCCGCAACTTCTGCATCATCGCCCACATCGACCACGGGAAGTCGACGCTGGCGGACCGCCTGCTCGAGCGCGCGGGTGGGTTCTATCTGCGAAGCAGCGCTTCTACCAATCCCCCCACGGCTTCGCCGCGGGCCTCCGCGAATTCATTCGACTCCGGGTCCATCCCAGTGACCATCTTCGACGTGTTCGGAAACGCGACCGGATAGGTCGCGAGGGCGATGAGAGACAGCTGGAACTGAGCGGCGTCGAGGCCCTCCGGCAGCGCACCGGAGGTGATCATTTCCTGAAGTCTGGAAATCGCCGGTGCCCACGCAGCGGAACGTTCCGCTTCGAGGACGATGTTCCCATCGCCATAGGACAGTGCTTCCCACATCAGCATGCGAATCCATGCCCTGTCTTCGAACATTCGCAGGGCAACGTCTCCGATTGCGGCCGGGAACGATTCCGCCGGCCGATCGCGTCGGGCCGCCATCTCCTCGGTCTTCGTGCGTAGCAGTTCCCGGAACAGTCCTTCCTTGCTCCCGAAGTAGTGATAGAGCATTCGAGGATTGACCTGTGCACGTTCGACGATGCGCTGCACCCGTGCACCGGCCGGACCGAATTGCGAGAACTCGTGAAAGGCCGCCTCCAAGAGTCGCGCTCGTGTCCCCTCCGGGTCTCGTTTCGCCATGCTGAAAGTATCCTTGCGTCCGTCTCTTGAACAAAGTATATAGTTACTTACTTATAGGAGGACTGGATGACCGCAAGTGAGTTCAAGATAGAGAAGCGTCAGCCCATCCACGCCGCCATCGTGCGTGGCTCTGCTCTCAAAGCGGATCTCTCCACTGCCTTTGCGGTCAGTTTCGGAAAGGTGTTTTCAACCCTTGCTACTCAGGGTGTCGCGCCCATCAGCATGCCGTTTGTGCGGTACCCGGCCATGGGAGACACCGTCGCATTCGAGGCCGGCGCCATGGTCGCCGATCCGTTTAAGGGGGCAAACGATGTTGTTGGCATCGAGTTTGCTGGAGGCGACGTCGCCACTGCCATCCATGCCGGGCCGTACGAGGATCTACCGGCGACCCATGAAGCGCTCATTGCCTGGCTGGGCCAGCAGGGTCGCCACGCGTCAGGACCACCATGGGAAGAGTACATCGACGACCCCGGCCAGGTTTCGGATCCCGCGAACGTCCGCACGCGCGTGAGCTATCCATTGAGCTGAGTAGTGCAGGGGGCCAGCCCTCCGCCCACGCCTAACGGCCCCCTCCCCTACACTTGATCCGTGGACCAGTCGCGAATCCGCAACTTCTGCATCATTGCCCACATCGACCACGGGAAGTCGACGCTGGCCGACCGCCTCCTCGAGACCACGGAAACCGTTTCGAAGCGCGAAATGGCCGAACAGTTGCTCGATTCAATGGACCTCGAGCGCGAAAAGGGAATCACTATCAAGGCGGCCGCCGCGCGTATGAGCTACAAGGCCTCCGACGGCGAAACCTACGAACTGAACCTTATCGACACCCCCGGCCATGTCGACTTCACCTACGAAGTTTCGCGCAGCCTCGCTGCATGCGAAGGCGCGCTGCTTGTGGTCGATGCCTCCCAGGGCATCGAGGCTCAGACGCTCGCGAACGTCTACCTCGCCATGAACCAGGACCTCCAGCTCATCCCCGTGCTCAACAAGATCGACCTTCCGCACGCCGAACCGGAACGCGTCTCGGCCGAACTCGAGCGCGTTGTCGGCTTTGACCAGGACGAGATGATCCATGCGAGTGCGAAGGAAGGCACCGGCGTCTCCGAGATCCTCGAAGCCATCGTCAAGCGCATTCCCCCGCCGAAGGGCAACCCGAACGGTCAGCTGAAGGCGCTCATCTTTGATTCGAAGTACGACGCCTACAAAGGCGTGGTTGCCCACGTCCGCGTCTTCGATGGTCACATGGCCGGCCGCAAGGACCAGCACCTGATGCAAACCGATGTGAACTTCGAACCGCTCGAGTTCGGTATCTTCAGCCCGGCCATGCGCCCACTGCCCGGCCTCGAATGCGGCGAAGTCGGCTACGTCGCGACGGGCCTGAAGGATGTAGCCGACTGCCGCGTCGGCGACACCATCACCATGAAGGAAGAGCCCGCCAGCGAAGCGCTGCCGGGCTACCGCCAGGCGAAACCCATGGTTTTTGCCGGCATCTATCCGACGAACTCCGACCAGTACCAGGACCTCCGCGAAGCGCTCGCCAAGCTGGTCCTCAACGATGCGTCGCTCGTTTACGAGCCGGAGTCTTCGGTCGCTCTTGGATTTGGCTTCCGTTGTGGCTTCCTCGGCCTGCTCCACCTCGAAATCGTCGGCGAGCGCCTTGAACGCGAGTATGGCCTCAGCCTGCTGACCACCGCGCCGAGCGTGGAGTACCACGTCCGGACCACTGGCGGCCAGGAAGTGCTGGTCGATAACCCGGCCAAGCTCCCTGACCCATCGAAAATCGAGGTCATCTCCGAACCGTGGGCCAAGATCGATGTCATCACGCCGAGCCGCTACATCGGCCAGGTGATGGAACTCGTCACCAACCGGCGTGGCCAGTTTCTGCGGATGGAGTTCCTCGAAGCAGAAAGCGACCTCGCCCCCGGCGAGGCCCGCGTGCTCCTCGAATACGACATCCCGATGGCCGAGATCCTGGTCGATTTCTACGACAACCTGAAAGGCTCGACCAGCGGCTATGCCAGCCTTGACTACCACCTGAGCGAGTACCGCCCGGCACGCCTGGTGAAGGTCGATATCCTCGTGAACAGTGTGCCGGTCGATGCGCTCTCGCTGATCACCCACTCCAGTAACGCCGACCGCGAGGGCCGTGCCCTGGTCGGAAAGCTGAAGGACCTTATCCCCCGCCAGATGTTCGACGTGCCCTTGCAGGCGGCGGTGGGCGGCAAGATCGTCTCGCGCGAAACCATCCGCGCCATGCGCAAGAACGTGCTCGCGAAGTGCTACGGCGGCGACATCACCCGGAAGCGGAAGCTGCTCGAAAAGCAGGCAGAGGGCAAGAAGAAGATGAAGCGCGTTGGGAACGTGGAAATTCCACAGGAAGCTTTCATGGCCGTCCTTCGCCTGCGCGAAGACTAGCCACCTGCATGCGAAATCTGTCGGAAACTTGTTCGTGCTAGGTTTACTTCATCGCACGGGCGCCTGAGCCCGGAACGGAGCTTGACCCGCCATGATCAAAGCATTCGTCCTGGTCGTTGTAGACCCCGCCAAGACCGTCGATGTTTTCTCCCAGTTGAGCGCCGTCGATGGCATCGCCGAGGTGTACCAGGTGATGGGCCCGTACGACATTGTGGCCGTGGTCGAAGTGCCGTCCCTCACCGATGTGCCCGCCGTCATTAGCAAGCACATCCGCGCTGTCGATGGCATCGAAAGCACCACGACCTGCGTGACGTTCCCCGAGGCCAACTAGGCGATCTTTCGCCCAGGCTCGTTTACGGAAGACTGCCCACGGCCGCCAGCACAAGTTCGAAGAATCGCTCCCGATCGATCTTCATCGCCACCCGGCAGTTTGCTGCCGGCAGGTCGTTCCGTTGTGCTCGCACGCCGGCACCGTAGCGTTGATCGACCACGGTCATGCCATAGGTGTGCCGTCCCTGCAGTTCGATGGCGACGTTCGTCTCGAAGAACTGGAAGATCTCCGGCGCGACAATCGCTGCAACCGCGCATGGGTCGTGCAGCGGAGAAACGCTGCCCCCGATGAGTCGCGAAACCGACTGTCGGTTCCACTCCAGCAAATCGCCCAACGTCGGCCCGGCTTTGTTTCCGAGGGCGCGAAGCCGGGCGATGACTGTCTCGTCCACATAGGCCTGTCGCGTCAGGTTGAGACCGCACATGGTGAGCGGCGCGCCAGACCGGAAGACGATGTCCGCTGCTTCCGGGTCCACGAAGATGTTGAACTCGGCCGTTGGCGTGGCGTTGCCCCATCCTGCGGAGCCGCCCATCAGGCTGATGTGAGCCACGTGATCCAGGATGCGCGGCTCGAGCCGCATCGCCGTCGCGATGTTCGTCAGCGGGCCAATAGGAAAGAGGTTCACTGCCTCGTTCGCTAGCAATGTCTCAATCAAGAACTCCACCGCGTGACGCGGATGGAGTGGCGCCACCGGTTCGGGAAGGGTGGCGCCGTCGAGTCCCGATTCACCATGAACGCTCGGGGCTGTCTGCAGTTCCTTCAGGAGCGGCCGTGAAGCGCCTTTCGCGACCGGAACATCGCGCCGGCCCGCCAGCTCGAGGACCCTTCGTGCGTTCGCGGTCACGTTCTCGATGGGAGAGTTTCCGCCCACCGTCGTGACCCCGAGCAGTTCGAAGTTGTGCGCCGCGAGCAGAATCGCCACGGCATCGTCATGTCCGGGATCGCAGTCAACGATCGCCTTCTGGCGCGCCATCGCTAGCTCTCGCGCGGGTCGGGGACGTTCACCACGATCGCTTCCTGGCTGTTCCTCGCGAGCAGCAATTCGGCCTCTCCTCCGGGATCGAGGTTCTCTTCCATGTGGACCTCGTACGGCGGCACAAAGACGAAATCGCCGGGCTCGGTATCGACCACATGTTCGAGCTTCTCACCCCAGCGGAAGCGCACGCGGCCCCGCAGAATGTAAATGCCGGACTCGTTATGGCCGTGGTGATGTGCAGCCGAGCAGGCGCCCGGCCCGTTCACGGCCGTGCCCATCCAGAGGCCCTCGGAATTTGTCAGTCCCGCGGAGATCCCGGCCTGGCGGACCATGCCGGGAGTCTGGGCGGTGCCGCTATCGCGTTCGTTCGGACGAATGACTTTTACCATGCGCCGGATTATAGACGGACTCCCGCTCACGCCGTTCCCATGAGAATTCTGTAGCCGCGAGGCCCAAAGCCGATGTTTGCGAACGGCGTTCGCGTTATGCTTTCGTGCGGAGAACCGGAATATGAAATATCGCATGTTGTGGGCTACGGCCTGTGCCGGCCTGGTCATCCATCTCGCGGGCCTCACCTGGGACGTGTACCGGAATTCCGGTGACACCATCCTCACGCAGCGGTCCAGCGGCCTCAGCCTCGGTTCTCCCGGCGACTTGATGATCGTTCTCGGCATGGCAATTGTGGCTGCGTCGATCCTCGGGATGGCCGCAATCTGGGCGAACGACCGCCAGCTCGGTGGCTCAAGCAGGCAAGCAGCCGTACTCCGTGGCCTGGCACTCCCTGTCATCTCCATTGTCGTCGGCGGCTCCGTCTGGCTCGCCACCAACGCCGATGAGCCAGCCCCGAAGGTCGTGGAACTCGTCATGGAGCATCTCTCGGAAACCACTCCGGTTGCCGTGGGCGCCAGTGGCGATGCTTCGCTCGTCGGGGCAACAACTTCGACTGAGGACCACGTTCACACCACGAACTCGTCGGCCGATGCCTCGTCCGACCCGCTCGGCGAAGGCTCCTCCCATTCGCATGGCAATGAAGTTCCCGCGACCGCCGAACAGTTGCTCGCCGCCGGCAATTTCGCCGTGGAAGTGAAAACCAAGACTGAGAAGTACAACGACATCCGCGTCGCGATGGCGGATGGCTACGTCCAGATCACCCAGGATCTTCCAGGGATCGCCGCCCATTTCATACGAGTCGATTACCAGCACGACGGCCACGAAATGGATCCCGACTACCCCGAAACACTGCTCTACACGAAGCGGCTTGATGGCGAATGGCGCCTGGTTGGCGTGATGTTCATCGCTGAGAAGGTGAGTGATACGCCGCCTTCGTACTTCGGCCCGCTGGATGTGTGGCACCGCCACGAAAACCTCTGCTTCGTGGCCGGTGGCAGGGTGACCGTGACTGCCAGCGCCGCCGAGTGCCGCGGCGGACTATTCGTGAAAGAGACGGCCTACCAGATGCATGTCTGGGTAGCGCCGGGCGGAACGGGTGTCTTCGCGCACGATTTCGAACCGATAACGCCGGGCGCGTTCCCCGGTGCGACGCTCCCGGCCGCCTCGGAGCTTCGCGTCCAGGCCCGCTAGCCGAAAGATTTTTCCCGCCATTTACAGATACACCCAACGGCGATGATGTGGCCCGTGCAGGATAGAGCGTGAAAGGAACAGCGATGGGCTTCACGCTCTCCCCCACCTTCTACGCCAGCGCTCGTTCAATGAGTGACTTGCGACGGCGGAAGACCATCCTGGTTCCTTCAAAGCGCCCATTCACCCCACAGTCGGGGTAAACCGTCCTGTGGCGCCGGCGAACCTCCCCTCGTCCGGCGCTACTCTTTCCTGGTTAGTTGTCTTCGACTTCCTACCTCTCTCCAGATGTCGAAGGCTGAAAGTAGAGAACCCACCGCTGGCCCGGTGGGTTCTTTCGTGTCCGCGGTGGAGGTTCGATTCGCCAGGGCTAGTACGTGACGCGCGGCTCCAGGCCTTTCGCCGCGGCAATCCACGAAGTCACGATGGCCTCGGGGGGTGCCTCGTTCCCGTCGATTTCGTAGAGCTTTGCGGCGAGGTTAGCCGGGTTGCGCTGCGCGAGTTCCTTCACCGTGTCCACGCCCGCGTTCTCCAGCAGGTCGGCAAATCGTGGCGTCACGCCCGCGATGCGCATCAAGTCGGCGCGGTTCACCCATTCCAGGATCTTCGAGGCCTCGATGTCGGTCTGGACCGCCAGTGCCTTGCGCCCTTCCGCCGTGGCTGCAACTTCAAGCAGGTCTTCCACAAAGTCGATTCCCGCGTCATTGAGATTGGCCCTTGCCGAATCGTCCACGCCGATGATCGACTCGACCGGCACACCTTCGAGGTCGACTGTTTCTTGGGCGGCTTCCAGCGTGGTGGCCGGAGGCGGGACCGGCGTCGAAGCAGTCGGAATGGGAACACCGCCCGCTCGCGAGAGGGTCACGGCGGGTACGTGGCCATTGCCGAAGAATTGCGAGACTTTTCCGCCCTGGGCCAGCGTCGATAGGTAGATGTGTCCGGCCGGAACGCGTTCGGTGACCGTGGCCTGAGCCGCAACCGCCGCGCCACCGGCTGAGATAGTCACTTCATCGCCGGTCGCGATGCCAAGACGGGTACCATCCTCTTCGCTGACCTGGATCTTGTCGTAGCGATGAAGCTTCTCGGCCTCAGGGTGCCGGAGGGCTGCCGCATCGAGCGCCGTGTACAGGTCGCGGGAGGCGATAACGCGCATGCCGGCATCCGCGGAAAGCGCTTCCACTGGAACAGCGGTCGCCTTCGACGAAACGGGCACGGCCCGGCGAACACCCTCGCCGATGATGAGGTCCCACGCCGGCTGATAGGCCGCGTCGAGCTTCGATATTTCGCCGAGGGCGGCGTCCGGGGTCGCCGGCAGTTCTACGCCGAGCTCCTGGCCAAGCGCGGCAAGTGCTTCGAACAGCGAAACGGCTTCGCCTTCCGGCTTCACCGCTGCCGTGACCTTCTGGATGCGATGGTCGCCCTGGGTGTAGGTGCCCGTGCTCGCATAGCCGCGGCCTTCCGCTATGACCACGGAGGCAGCCTTAGCGGCATCGCTCAGGACGTTGTCGATCGCCACGACGGTGCCGATCTTCGAGAGTGCTTCGGAAGCGCCGGCCAGCCGCATGGTTGGGTCGTCGCGTATGAGCAGCACAGCCGAGAGGCCTTCGAGCGGGTTCGCGCCACCTTCGGCGGCCACGCCAACGTCGAGCAGACCGTGGACGTTCACTTCGGGCGGCAGGACCACGAGGTTGTTGCTTGCTTCCGCGCCGAAGAGGGCGATCGCGAGGTTCGCAGCGCCGCCCGTCATGGACTTGGCGAGCGCCGCGCTCACCGGGTTCGGCGCGCAAATGACGAGCGAGTTGTCCATGGGTGCTTCTTTGAGGAGCGCAACTGCCGCGGCGACATCGTCATTCGCGGCATTCGAGCCGTTCAGGGCGTCAGCGATTGCGGCTGCGGTGGCGCCTTCCTGGCCTGCTTCTGTGCGAATCCAGAGCGAAGCGAAGTCCACAAGTTCGCTCCGCAGCGGCCCGATTACGATGAGCTTCGCCCCATCGCGAACGACCGCGTCCTTGATCCGCACACTGGCGATGTTGTGGCTTTCTTCGAGGTCGTCGGCGACGACGACGATGGCCTTGCTGTGCGCGATTCGGGTCATATCGGCCGCCATGCGCCAGGTGCCGAACCGTTCTTCGAGCGCAGCCTTCGAGGCCCGAATCACGGGGCCGAGCGAACTATCGGCTGAAGACTTCAGGGCCTTTGCGATCTGCGCGGCGAGATACGCTTCTTCGTTGGTGGCCGTCGCGCCAACGAGCACGCCAACCTTCCCCGAAACGCCCTTGAGCGCTTTCGCGGCTTCGGCGGCGGCTTGAGCCAGCGACGCCGGCCCCTGGATGTTCCCGCGCCGGACGAGATGCTTCCCAAGCCGCTCGCGCGGCTTCAGTGAATCGTAGTGGTAGCGCCCACGCACGCAGATCTGGTCGCCGCTAACGGGGTTGCCATTGCCAGGCCGGACAATTACCCCGCGCCCTTCGGCCGAGCCCATGCGCAGGCTGCAGCCGATCGCGCACGAATCGCAGGTGGTGGTCGTCCAGGTGTCGGGCTTGGCGACCCATTTGTTCGGGTGCTCCATCAGCGTCGCTGTCGGGCAAACGTCAATGCACGCGCCTGAGAAGTCGCAGTTGCTTTCGTCAATCGCTCCGCCGGCGCCGAACGCGATCATCGTGTCCCAGCCGCGGCCGGAGAGCGTGATGGCGCCGGTGTGGCGCTTCTCATCGCAGGCGCGCACGCAGCGCGTACAGATGATGCACATCTGCGGGTCGAACTCCATGAACGGGTTCGCGCGGTCGGCCGGCGGTTGCGGCGCCTGGTAGAACGAGCGCTCTTCGCCGACCCACGGTTCGTATCCCGACATGCCGACCATTTCGCAGGTGGCCTGGAGTTCGCAGCGGTAGTTCTTCGAACAGGTGAGGCAGCGGTGCGTCACAACGTCGTCCCGAAGGCAGACGTCGCCCGGGTGGCAGTGTTCGCGGCGGTGGCAGGTGAGGCAGCGGTCGCTGTGGTTCGCGAGGATGATCGAAAGGACAGCCTTGCGGCCCTCCTTCACTTCCTCGGTATCCGTGCGGACGACCATGTTGTCCTGCACGACGGCAGTGCACGAAAGCTGGAGGCCCGGAGGGCCTTCGATATCGACGAGGCACGAGCGGCAGCCGGCGTACGGCTTCAGGCCGTCGATGTAGCAGAGGCTCGAAACGTAGAACCCGTTGTTCTTCAGTACTTCGACCAGTGGAGCGCCCGCGGGCGCTTCAATGACCTTGCCGTCGACGGTGAGTGATGCCATGTCTACCTGCGCAAACCGGGCACGCGGCAACCCACGCCCCCAGTGGATGGTTCGTTGGGAAATCTACCAGATTGTGATTTGGAACACGAACCGGGGCGGCATGGCAGGCCCGCGCGATTCACAGCGCAATTACCGCGGAGTCTGCGCCTTCAGGAACGCCCGTATCTCCTCCACCGTTGCCTCAAGGCTCTCCGGCTCGCGGCATTCGGGCGCCAGGCAGCGAGCGTTCGGCGCTTCGCGGCAGATCTTTTGCGCCACTCCCGTGGGGTGGAACGCATCCCGACCCGGCAACACCAGCACCGGCGTCTGCATCGAACGCATCCACTCCTCGCTCACCGTGAAATAGGGCGCGTTCAACGGCCAGATGCCGTCACGGAACTCGACGATGAGCGCGATGTACCGTTCCCGCCCCATATGCACGAGTTCTTCGCGCGCTTCCGGGCTGGCGGCAAGCAGCGGCGAAAACGGCCCCGCACCGTTGTTCATCACGAACATGGGATTCTCCTGGGCCGCTTTGGCCACGGCTTCGACGCCTTCCGCCCGGGCAAGCCGCATCGTCTCGTGGAACATCCTGTAGAACACCTCGATGTCGTTCGATTCATCGAGCCCGACCGGATCCTGCGCCACCGCCGCCGAGACACGCTCTGGAGCGTTCGAAATCAGCCGCCAGATATGCGCGCAGCCGATGCAGCCGCCCATGACGTGCGCCTTTTCGATGCCCAGGTGGTCGAGCACCGCAATCTGGTCGCCGTTGCAGGTGTCGTAGCTGAACGGCCGCATCGGCGCCAGGCTCTGCCCGGCGTGCCGCTGGTCCATCGCGATGACCTGGAAGTCGTTCGCGAACCGCTCAATCGGGTTGATCGTGCTCCGTTGCCAGAACTCCACCTGGCTGCTTACGCCGCCGGGCGCAATGAGTAGCAGCGGGTATCCGGAACCGTAGACCTCGTAGCGAATCGTTGCTCCATCGGGACGTGTGATCGTCGGCATGCATGACCTCGCTGGCGAAAGTTGACGGCGATGCTAACGTACGTGCGGCCGCCCTGCCCAAGCCACCAGCCGGAGGTCCCCGCGATGACCGCTCCCGCACTCGACCGATCCGAACTCACACTCCAAAACCTCGATATCACCGACACCGACCTCTACGTCGAACGCGGCTACCCGTGGAAGGAGTGGGACCTGCTCCGCCGTGAAGCTCCCGTCTTCTGGTACGAACGCCCCGGCTTCGAACCGTTCTGGGCGATCACCAAGTACGCCGACATCCAGTTCATTTCGAAGAACCCGGAGATCTTCTCGAACGCTCAGCGCCTGCGCCTTGCGCACCCGATGCCGGTCGACTGGGAACACTGGAAGGAGCAGGAAGCCACGAGCCGCTATCGCCCCGCGAACGACGAGCCCCCGGACCTTGTCTTCATGGACCCTCCACAGCATCGACAGTACCGGTCGATCGTCAGCTCGCGGTTCACCCCTCGCGCGATGACGATGCTTGAGGACCACCTGAATGAGATGACGGCCGCCTACATTGGCGATTTCGCGGAGAAGCTGGTGGAGACGCTGGCCTCTGGCAAGGAGATCGATTTCGTCCACGATTGCGCGGCCAGGCTCCCCGTGGCGGCAATCTGCGAGATGGCCGATATCCCACGCGAAGACTGGGACAACGTGTTTCGTTGGACTGAAGTCCTGGTAGGCTCACAGGACCCGGAATACCAGCTGCCCGGCGAAAGCGCCCGCGACGCGTCTCGCCGCAACATCAACGAATGGTTCGACTACATGGAGCGGCTCATCGAGACGCGAAAGGACCAGGGCCTTCCCGGCAAAGACCTGCTTTCGATGCTTCTCAAGGCGCAGATCGACGGCGAGCACCTCACGCCGCGCGAGGTGATGTCGTACATCATCCTGCTGCTCGCCGCCGGCAACGAAACGACGCGAAACTCAACAACGGGCGGCGTCCACGCGCTGCTCGAGCATCCCGATCAGCTCCAGAAACTCGTTGACCATCCCGAACTTGTTGATTCCGCAGTCGAGGAAATCCTGCGCTGGACATCCGTCGTCATCCAGTTCACGCGTACGGCCCTGCGAGACGTAGAGATTCGCGGCCAGACCGTCCGGAAAGGCGAAACCGTCGGCATGTGGTACCCCTCCGCCAACCGCGACGAAGACGTGTTCCAGGACCCGTACGTGTTCGACATCGAACGCGACCCGAACGACCACTTTGCCTTCGGCGGCTACGGCGAACACTTCTGCCTGGGTGCGAACCTCGCCCGCTGGGAGATGCGTTCGCTGCTGAAGGCGCTCATCCCAATCCTGCCTCGGATGGAAATCACCGCCCCGCCACAGCGCCTCGCCGGGCAACTCCACGTGGGCGGTATCAAACGCCTGATGGTGCGCGCGCGGCAATAGCCTCCGTGAACTCTCACGAAACTCCGTGCTCTCGGTGTCTCCGTGGTGCCTAAAGCCTATGGAAGTCTGCGTCTGGCGCCGGGGCCTTCATCCCGTTCGGGTACTCGTTGCCGTTTCGCTCGAGGAAGCGCTGCGACACCGACGTAAGTGAGTGCTTGTCCCGGTACATCTCTTCGAACTGGTAAACCGCGTCATCGAGCGGGCCGCCGGGCTGGATCGCTTCGTAGGGGCACGCCTCGGTGCAGAGCCCGCAGTACATGCAGATGCGGAAGTCGATCTCGTAGCGGTCGATGTTGCGCCGGCCCTCGGCGTCCTGGCTAGTCGCGACGAGGATGCAGCCATCGGGGCACGCCTGCGCGCAGGTCGAACAGCCGGTGCAACGTTCTTCGAACCAGAGGAGATTCGTGCGCGCATAGACGGGCACGGAACGCACTTCGTTTGGGTACTGAACGGTCGCGACAGGCTTGAACATGCTCTTGAGTGTGAGGCTCATGCCTTTTGCGATGCCTTTGCCGTAGGACATTCGGTCTCCATTCGGCCCGCGCAGTACACGCCAGCCCGCTCTCGCGAGTCTACCAAGTGGGGTTTGTGACTACAAACACAAGAGCCGAACCGGTTAAACCCCGTACAGCACTCGCCGTAAGTCCAGCGCGAGGTTACTGCCATCGAGGAGCATGTGGCGTGGGTTGAAGCCCTCCGCGTGTATCCGAATCCGCAGGTCTGATGGCCGCAGGTCGGCGGGGATCGAGATCCCGGCCACGCCGTTGGCATCGGTCAGCACGCGCGCGACCTTCCCATCTTTGTGGTCCGATACGAGCAATTCGGCGCCTGAAACCGGAGGTCTCTCGCCCGAGGCTTCGGCGTCGTTGTCGAGCACGGTCACCTGCGCCGTCCGGCCGTCGGCCTGCGCGACGATTTCGACATCGAGGTCGCGCAAGTAGATGCACGGTTCGGTCGTGACCGCTTCCATGCCGTCCCGCTGCGGGATGCGAGCGGGGTTCGCCGTCAGCGAAACATCCTGTTGGGCCATGCCGTGGTCTGTCGTGATTACGAACAGGGTCGATTCGAACATTCCC
This sequence comes from Dehalococcoidia bacterium, assembly GCA_050247055.1. Taxonomy (GTDB): domain Bacteria; phylum Chloroflexota; class Dehalococcoidia; order Tepidiformales; family Tepidiformaceae; genus Amarobacter. The sequence goes on along the minus strand of JBFWUX010000002.1, from coordinate 239,678 downwards.
CGCTCCTCGAGCGTCCGCAGCAGGTGCCCGATGCGGACATCAGTCTCGTCCAGGGCTTGGCGCGCGCCCTCGTGGTGCGGGCCGTAGTCGTGCGCGCTCGAATCCGGTTGGGCGAACTCGTGGTACGTGAAAATCGGCGCCGGGTGCGACTCATCGAGGAAGAGTTGCCTCGCCTGCGCGAGCGCCCGGTTGTCGATCTGCCCCTGCAACTTGTGCCCGTCGCTCTCCAGTTCCTGGAACCAGCGTGGGCTGATCTCGTGTTCCGTTTCCTTGGTCAGCATGATTAATTCGCCTCGGTCGCCGATGAGCCGGCGTTCGAGCGACGCATGAGCTGCCCCGCGGGTGCAGGGTTCGTTCACTGATGCCGTGACCACCCCGGTCTTGCCGTCCCATGCGCCATATACGCGGTGGAACGCCTCGTAGAGCGTCTCGACTCCGTCGGCGAGGAAGCGCGCCGTATCGAACTGCTGGCCCTGCGGCGAGACCGTCTCCCGCGTTTCGCGGAGGTAATAGCTCGGGTTCACGATGTCGTGATGGCCGCACCACGCGCCGCTGCCGATGGCGTTGTGGCTGGGCCAGGTGATGCTCGGGAAGTTCGTGATGCTCCCGTGCTGCAACATCACCCCCCGGTCGATGAGCCGGCGAAGGTTCGGGATAGCATCTGGCTCGGTTTCGAGCCGGTGACGCAGGTCGGTGTGCGACTGCCCGTCAAGCAGGATGATGTACACCCGCTCCGGCTTGCCTGTGCTTGGGTCGAAGACTCCTTCGAGCACGGCACCGTCCTGTCGCTTGAGGTACACATCAGGCGCGCTGACCCGTTCGGAACTCGTCCGTCCCGTGCTATCCATGCCGTCGATGAGCGGAAAGCCCATCAGCTTCGCGATCGTCGGCGCAATATCGATCTGCCGTGAAGCCACCTCGATGTACTCGCCGCGTTTCACCCCCGGACCGCTGAACACCAGCGGCGACCGCGACTGGATGACGTCGAGCGCCCCGTGCTGGCCCGGCTGGCGTCCGTAGCAGTAGCTCTTCGGGTTCACCACCAGGTCGGGCGCGTTCGGGCTATCGAACAGCTGCGAAATCCGCTCGTAGGCGTACGGATAGGTGAGGTTGCCCGGCTCGACGAAGTTGGTTTCGACCTCGCCGCTGCCGGCTGCCAACTCGTCCTTGAGTGTGGCCAGTGCACGGAAGTCCTGGTTCGTGATCGGGTTCTCGCCGACCACCTCGACCACTTCATATTCGTACCCACCACCGTGGGCGTATCGCCGAACCCATCGCACCATCCCTCGCAGAGCCCAGGCCTCATACAACCAGGAACCGTCGCGGTCCCGGCGCGCGGTCGCGACGAAGTCGGTCCACGCACGGCCGTCATCCGAGGTCAGGAGCTTGTGGATGGCGTTGTTTCCCGACTCTTCCTGGTGGTGGTCGAGACCCTGGCCGCCGGGCCGTTCGGGGCCGATGCAATCGACCTGCCGGGATTCAGTTGCTGTCATTCCGAACCTCCACCTGGCGAGCGTGCTCGCCGATCGTTAACGACTACCCTTTGAGCTGCCAGCCGATGAACGGCTCTTCGGTTTCGACTTCCATCGCACCGAGGAACTTCGCGGTCATCCCATAGAAGCCGGTCAACAGGTTGATGCCGACGAGCGTGCTCGCGTCGAAGTGCTTCGCCGCGGCCGCGTGCGCCTCGTCTGAAGGGTGATCGCTCGCCCCGAGTGCATCGACGTAGCCGAGCATCGCCATCTCGGCCTCTGAGTAGAGCCCACCGCTGGTCCGCCAGTGGTGCAGTCCGACGATGCGCTCATCCGAGAGCCCGGCCTGGCGGCCGATGCGCAGGTGCTGGTGCCACTCGTAGGTCGAGTGATGGAGGATCGAGGTCCGCAGGATGACCAGTTCGCGGGTAGGCACATCCAGGCCGCACTGGTTCCAGAGACCATTGCCCAGGCGCAGATACGAACGCCAAAGCGGTGCATTGTTCGCCATGGTCCTGAAGATGTTGGCGGGCTTGCCGCCGTCATTCGCATTCCTGTCCCAGACGTAGACGAGGTCTTCGGGGATGTCTGAACGCTGGGCGAAAGGGATCCTGGCCATGCGGCACTCCACGAGGTGATGCCGGAGTGTAGCTTGCGGAGTGCCGAGTGCCGAGTGCCGAGTCGGGGTACCATGAAAGCCGATGGCCGAAGAACTCGAACCGAACGGCGCATGCTGGTGTGGCTGTGGGAGCGGCACGAAGCCAGGCGCCTTCTTCCTGCCCGGCCACGACCGGGCCGCCGAAGCCGCTGTCGTGACACTTCTCTACGGCGGCATCCCCCAGTTCCTCAAGGCTCACGGTTTTGGGCCCGATGCGAGAAGCGCCATCAAGGAACTTTCTGCGCTGCGGCGTAACGAACTGCGCTAGCTGGCGGCTTCGGCTTTGTCGGCTTCATCACGGACCGCCGCGACATTTCGCCTCAGCGCTTCGATCGTGACACCAAGCGACTTCAGCAGTTCGGCAGCGATGCCCTCATTGAGTGCACGCATGCCCAGCAGCAAATGTTCCGGTCCCACGCGAGTCTCGCCGAGTCCCTCAGCTTCTTTCATCGAAAGGTCGATTGCCTTCTTTGCCCGGGGTGTCAGCCCTGACCCGAGGGGCGCGGATGCCGTTCCGGGAGGCGGGGTGAAGTTGTTCATCACGGCTTCTACGGCTTCCCTCACCGCCTCGGGCGAAGGACCTGAGCGGGAGAGCGATACCTTGACGGCCTCGGCGCCCTGGTCGAGCAGCGCCAGCAGGATGTGTTCTGTCCCAACCCAGTTGGTTTCTCGCTGAATAGCGATCTGGTCAGAAAGCTGCAGCGCGGCGTGGGCGGCGTCGGTAAACCCCGCGAACCGGTCGCGCTGCATCCGCCGGCGCTCGGCCGTCTGCCTCGCCTCTTCCTCCTTGAGAAAACCGAGCATGGTCGACTCCGAAATCAGCCATTTACGGCCAAGCTGCAAGCCGGGCAGCGTGCCCTCATTCAGGTAGCGGTAGACCGCGTTCTTGTCGATGTCGAGCTGCTCAGCGAGCCATTCAGGTGTCCGATAGTCCAGTGTTTCAGCCACGTCTAACCTCGTCTAGACCATTCCAGAATGATCTGACATCGAATAGACGTGAGTGTCAATCTGTCAGTTCGCACAGATGAGGACAGCGCGACGAACCTGGTCGTGTTGACGGCCAGTGGGCGAAAGACAAGCGATGTGGGGCTACTAGACCAGCTTCGGGAGCACCTTCTCGCTGAAGAGCACGAAGCTCTCGTGGCTCAGCGGCGCGGCCAGCAGGTAGTTCATCGGTAGCTCTTCCTTGAGTTCCAGGAGCTTGTCCGTCACCGATTCTGGGGTGCCGTGGACCATTACTTCATTCACATAACGCTCGATAGGGTCGCCGCCATCGTGCAGCCGCTTCGCGTACGAGCCCACGGTCCAACGTGCGCCGTCGTACGCGACTTTCTTCGCTTCCTCTTCGGTCGGGGCGATGGCGATGAGCCGCGCCATCGGAATGTCGCGACCCTCGATCGAGTAGCCGTTGGCCTCGAGCGTCTGCCGATACAACTCGCGCTTGCTCTTGATTTCGGTATGGGCCGCATGCGGGTCCATCAGGATCGTGTGGCCCTTGCTCGCCGCCCGTTGCAACGCCTCGGGCGAAGTCGCGGCCAGCCACGTTGGCGGATGGGGCTGTTGCATCGGCTTCGGTAGCAACTCTACGTCTTCGTAGTCCCAGAACTGGCCGTGATAGGTCAGCTTCTCATTCGTCCACGCGGCGAGGACGATGTCGACCGCTTCCTGGAATCGCGCGGCGCTCTCCTGGACATCGACGTTGAACGCGCGGAACTCCGACGGGTCGAATCCGCGCCCGGCGCCCCAGTTGATGCGGCCCCCGGAAAGCACATCGAGCATCGCGACTTCTTCGGCCAGCCGCAGCGGGTTGTAGAACACCGCCAGCGAGACGGCCATCCCGATGCGGAGGTTCTTCGTGCGCGACGCTACGTTCATCGCCATCAGGTGCGGCGATGGGCACACGCTGTACGTGTTGAAGTGGTGCTCGGCCAGCCACACCCCGTCGTAGCCGCCTTCGTCCATAATCGCGATGCGCTCGAAGGCGCGCTGATAGACGGTTTCGAGCGGGATTCGCCGCGACCACGAAAAGAACTGAAGGACGCCAACTTTCATGCCGCGGAGCTTACGCGTTCCGCCTGCGGGCGTCAGTCATTCTCGCGTCCGTTAGAATCCCCGAAACTCGCGAGGAGGCAGCCCATGCCCGGACCACTCGATGGGATCCGAATCCTCGATTTCACGCGCTTCCAGCAGGGCACGTTCAGCACCGTCCAGCTCGCCGACCTCGGGGCCGATGTCTGGAAGGTCGAACAGCCCGGCGGTGATCCCGGCCGAACGCTCGGCAACCACATTGGCGGCTACTCCTCATACTTCGAGTCGCTGAATCGCAACAAGCGCAGTCTCTGCCTGGATCTTTCGAAGCCGGGCGCCTTCGACGTTGTGTATCGCCTCGTCCCCCAGGTCGACATCCTTGCCGAGAACTTCCGACCCGGGACCATGGACCGGCTTGGGCTGGGCTACGAAAAGCTGAGCAGCCTCAACCCCGGTCTCATCTATGCCTCCGGCAGCATGTTTGGCCCCAACGGGCCGCGCGCGACTGACCCTGGCTACGACACCATCGCCCAGGCCGCGGGCGGGATCATGGCCTTCACCACGCGCGACGGCGATGTCCCGCACGGCGTCCAGCCCGGCATGGCGGACCAGACCGGTGGCGCGATGCTCGCCTACGCCATCCTTGGCGCACTCGTCCACAAGCTCCGCACCGGCGAAGGCCAGAAGGTCGATGTCTCCCTCTATGGCGCGCAGATCTCGATCCAGGGGATCCACGCCTCGCGTGCCTGGACCAGTCATCCACTGGCGCCGCCCGGCAGGTCGTCCGGCGTCTTCAGCCACCGTGCGCTTTGCCTCGATGGACGGTGGATCGCCTTCGGCTTTCTCGAAGCACGCCACTTCCCGAAGCTTGCGAAAGCGCTCGATCTCGAGTGGATGGCCACCGACACGAACTTCGCCACCGCTGAAGCCCGCGGCCAGAACATGGGCGCCCTTGTAGAACTCGTTGACAGCCAGGTGATCCAGCGCGACAGCGCCGACTGGATCGATGTGCTCAAGGCTGCCGATGTGCCCTGCACGGTCATCCAGGACTACGCCATGATTCGCGAGGACCCACAGGCCATCGCCAATGGCTACGTCCACGAGGAACACCACCCGGTCTGGGGCAGGGTCGCCACGCAGGGCCCGGTGGCGCTGCTCTCGAAGACACCTGCCTCCGTACGGAAACATGCGCCGGTCAAGCCCGGCGACCACAGCGCCGAGATACTCCGCGAGGCCGGCTTCAGCCAGTTGGAAGTCGAACAACTGTCGAAATCCGGCGTCGTTTCCGGAGCGGACCTCGCGTCCGCGTCTCAACCCGTTTAGCCAACCAACCACCGGAGGGCCGCATGACTCGGAACGTTTCAGCGCATTCCATCCCCACCACCGGCCGCGCCGCAATCTGGGTCGAAAACAATGTGATCGGGATCCAGGACGTTCCGGTCAGCCCTCCCGGACCGGGCGAAGTCCTCGTCCGCATTCGGGCCTGCGGCATTTGCGGAAGTGATCTCCATGCGTTCCACAACGACGCGCCACGCCAGAGCCTCCCGGGCATCGGTCCGGGCCACGAACTTGCCGGAGAGGTCGTCGCGCTCGGCCCCGGTGTTTCCGGCCCCGAGCCCGGGACTCGCGTCGCGCTGCTGGCCGGGCGTGTCTGCGATCAGTGCCCATACTGCCGCGCCGGGAAGCTCCACCTCTGCCCGAAGCTGAGGATTGGCGGCTCGACCTACCCGGGCGGCATGGCCGAATACTTCACAGCCCAGGCCGGATACCTCTATCCGATCCCAAACGGCATGTCCTGGCCGGTGGCGGCACTTTCTGAGCCATGCGGCATCAGCCTCCACGGGATGAAGCGCGCTGGAATCCGCCGCGGCCAAAATGTGCTGATCCTCGGCGCGGGCACCATCGGCTTGTTCGCGGCGCTCATTGCACGCGATGCCGGCGCTCGCCGCATCGGCATCACCGCCCGCTACCCGCAACAGGCGGAGGCGGCCCGCTCCCTCGGCGTCACAGATGTCTTCGACCCCGCCGACGTCGAGACCGGCCGCCCGGTCGCCGGCGAGTTCTGGGACATCGTTGTCGAATCCATCGGCGGCGGTCACCAGACGCTTCAGCCGGCCATCAACATGGCCACGCGTGGCGGCAAGGTACTCCTCCTCGGTGTCCACTCGGTCCCCCAGACCATCGCCACCGGCCGCGTCTTCTTCCACGAAGTCGATATCATCGGGGCCTTCGGCTACGACCACGTCGGTCCGCGGGCAGATTACGTGGAGGCCCTTTCCGTGCTCGACCGCTATAGCGACGCCGTCTCGAAGCTCGTAACCCACACGTATCCGCTCGATGAAGCGGCGAAAGCGTTCGAAACGTCGCTCGATAAGAAGAGTGGTGCGATTAAGGTCACCGTCCTTCCCTGAGCACAACGCTGGCAAGAAATAGCTTGCTTCCGGAAAATCGCATCCAGTATTGTCCGCATTCGAAACGAGGGAGACATGGCTCACCGAATGCGGCGGTGGTGTGCGCTGGCCGCCTTCACAGTCGCTGGCACGATCGTTGCCTTGCCCTTTGCCACCGGTTCCACCGAGGGCGGCAATCCTGCCACCCGTTTGGTGGTTGGCAACGTCGCCAGTGATTCGTTGCCGACGGTCGTGCCCTTCTCGTTCGATGCGGGCCTCACCGGCGAATGCAAGACGTTCGATGACATCCCGGTCGCCGTAGGCCCCATCCTCGCGAGTTACCACGAACACGGGAGAGTTCAGTCCCGAACGGACGATAGCCTTGTCCTCTTTTTTGACACGATAACCGACGGCCAGGTCGAGAAGGTCACAGTCGTGATTACGCTTGTGGATGGGCCAGCCGCGGGGACAATCTTCCGCCGCGAACTCTCGAAATCGCCAGACCTTGGCTGGCTTGGTCAGCCGACGCTCACGGCCCCCGGTCTCGGTCAGACCACCAGGATGAAGGTCGCGTTTTGCTACAAAAAGGGAACCCCCCCACCGGCTCCTCAGATCACGTTCGCAAGCGACAACTCGGTTCACATCGATGCCCCGGCGAACATCCCACCGAACTCGGTGGTCACCGGCAATCTCCTGCTCCTGCCATCTGGCGCGGACGAAGTCCTCTTCGGCGTCGATGAGTTGCTCCTGGCAATCAAGGACGGCAACCCGATTGCCGGTCCGGTTACAGGACTCATCAACAACCAGGACGTTCGCCGGGGTTTCGCCATGGCTATCGAAAACGCACATCCGTTTCTGCCCCTTCCCCAGGTCGACCTGATCGATGTCCTCGATACCGGCGACAACTCCAACACCGTCACCCTCGGCGTGACCTCGCCGGGTCATCTGAACCACCCGATTCTTCAATTCGGGACCACCCCCGTCGCCCTGAACGAGCACTTCAACCCGTACCAAACCGTCTACATCCGCCTGAACAAAGTCCCGGATGCTCTCACGACTCCTTCAAGTCTCGGCCTTACGGGCGGAGGCGGCGCGAGCGACCGGGATCCGATCGATTACCTTGTGCTGGATCCCCTCTGGGAGTGGGATGTCCAGGGCAATCTGTATTTCGCGGTCAACGCATGTAACCCGCTTCAGCAGACGGTGATTGTGAACAATAACATCGACGTACCGCTGCTTTCCGACGATGAGCTCGCGGGACTCTTCACCGGGCACGTCGCGGGTACCGTTCCAGGGGGTCGTTGCCTGCAGATGACGCTCGCCGAGTCTGTAATCGCGTTCTACAACGGCCATGTCCCGGATGACTTCCAGGTGCCGGCCAACGCCACGCAGGCAGACATCGACGAGATCGTCCTCCGGACAGGGGCGAAGCCTCCGAACCTGCGCTAGCTTCGCGTGGTCCGGCCCAAACGGCCGGAACTTCTGCCCGAAAGCCCCTGCTGGGGCCCGTCCCGGGTGCCCATCCTGTGGGCATGCCTGAGATTGCCGCAATCGAAACCCATGGACTGACGCGCGTCTTCGATGGCCGCACGGCGCTCAACCACCTCGACCTCCGAATCGAACGCGGCGAAGTTTTTGGATTCCTGGGCCCGAACGGCGCTGGCAAGAGCACGACGATTCGCCTCCTCCTGGATCTCATCCGGCCGACGTCCGGCAACGCATCTATCCTCGGGTTCGATTGCCAGCGAGACTCCATAGAGGTCCGCCGCCGCGTGGGCTTCCTTCCCGGCGAACTGCGACTCTACCCGGGCCTGACGGGCGTCCAGGCCGTGGCGCTCTTCGCCGGGCTGCGAGATGACCCGGCCGGCATGGCGGAGGCCAACGAACTCGCCGACGCGGTCGGCCTCGACCTCAGCCGCAAATGCGGTGCGTATTCGAAGGGCAACCGCCAGAAGCTTGGCGTCGTCCTTGCGCTCCTCGGAAAGCCCCAGGTGCTCCTCCTCGATGAGCCCACGTCTGGCCTCGATCCGCTCGTTCAGCGTGCCGTCTGGGACATTCTCGAGCGTCAGGCCGCTGCCGGGGTCACCATTTTCTTCAGTTCGCATGTGATGAGCGAAGTCGAGGTCACCTGCGAACGTGTCGGCATTCTCCGCGAGGGACGGCTCGTCGCCGTGGAGCCCCTCGCCGTGCTCAAGGCTCGCAGCCGCCGGCACGTGGAAGTCAGCTTCGATGGCGCGGCGCCAGCAGCGGCCGTTTTCCGCGTCCCTGGGGTTCGCGAAATTCGCCGGGAGCATTCAACGCTCGAATTCGAAGTGCCCGGCGAGATCGATCCGCTGCTGAAAGCCCTCACCCCGTTTCACGTCGTGGATCTCCGTACCGAGCAGGCAACCCTCGATGAGATCCTGCTTAGCTACTACCAGGGGGTGGCGGTCTCATGAACGGGCTCGTGCTCGCTCGAAAAGCTTTCCGTGATGCCCGGGTGACCGCGGTGGGCGGCGGATTGCTCAGTTTCTCGCTCGCCCTGATGTACGTCTGCATTTTTCCATCCGTGAAAGAGACCCTGGACCAGATGGAGTTGCCGGACTACATGCAGAACATGGCAGGGGCGGCAGGCTCATACGGCACGCCCGCGGGGTACCTTTCCGGCGAATTCTTCACCCTTGTGCCCATCATCCTGATCATCTTCGCCATCGTTTCCGGTACTGGGGCCACGGCCGGCGAAGAATCCGCGGGCACTCTTGAGTTGTTGCTCGCCCAGCCGATCCGCCGCCGCCGTTTGCTTATCGAAAAGGCGCTCGGCATCGGCGCCGCCGTCACGGTCGCCATGCTTGCGGCAATCCCGGGGGTATTCCTGGGCCAGGTCATCGTCGACTTTGACCTCTCACCAATTCGCACTGTGGCCGCCATGGTGATGACCATCCCGCTCATCTTGCTCTTCCTCTCGATCGCAATGTTCACCGGCGCGCTGTTGCCAGCGCGTTCGCTGGCCGTCGCGTTGAGCACAGCACTCGCGGTGGCCGCCTACGTGCTCTACACCCTTGGCTTGCTGGTCGAAGCGCTCGGGGGGGCCAGGAAGTACACACCGTTCTACTGGGCCGATGCTTCGAAAGCGCTTGTCGGCGACTACGAACTCTGGCGGCCAGTTGTCCTCCTTTTGGCCTCGCTCGTCATCCTCGGCTTCACCATTGTCGCCTTCGAACGCCGCGATGTCGGCGGCGGTCGTGAATTCCAATGGCGACGACTGATCGGTTTCAGAGGGCGCTCGCCGAACGCGGCCGAGCATCCTGCCCCCGGGCGTTCCAGCCGGGCGGACTCCCGCCGGTGAGCACTCGGCGCTCAACCGCTCGAAGGCGCCTGCCTATACTGCCTCCATGCGCGCGGCCGTAGTTCGAACGCCAGGGCCAATCGAACAGAATCCTGTTCGCCTCGAGGATGTTTCCGAGCCGGCCCCTGCCGCCGGCGAGCTTCTGATCTCGGTAATTGCCTGCGGCGTCTGCCGGACCGATCTCCAGCTGTGCGAAGGCGACCTCGCCGCACGACGCCTTCCGATCGTCCCGGGCCACCAGGTAGTTGGCCGCGTCGCCGGCGTAGGCGCCGGTGTCGTTGGGTGGCAGCACGGCGACCGGGTTGCCGTTGCATGGCTCGGTGGCGCTTGCGGCGCCTGCCACTTCTGCCGCCAGGGCAGGGAGAACCTCTGCGAATCGGCAATCTTCACAGGCTGGGATCGCGATGGCGGCTACGCCGAGAAGATGACCGCTCGCGCGGACTTCGCCCTCCCTCTCCCCAAAGAATTTTCCGATGTCGCCGCCGCTCCCCTCCTGTGCGGCGGAGTCATCGGCTACCGGTCCCTCAAGATCGCAGGCCTCGAACCGGGCGGCAGGCTCGGTCTCTTCGGGTTCGGCGCTTCTGCCACGCTCGCCATCCAGGTGGCCCGCCACTGGGGATGCGAGGTTTTCGTCTGCACCCGCTCCGAGCGAGAGCAGGCTCGCGCGCTGCGCCTTGGCGCCTCCTGGGCCGGAGGCTATGACGACCGCCCGCCCGTGCCGCTGGATTCGGCCATCACCTTCGCACCCGTCGGCAGCGTTGTCATCGCCGCATTGAAGTCCCTGGCGCGCGGCGGCATTGTCGCCATCAACGCAATCCACCTCGATCGCATTCCAGAGTTCTCCTACGACGACCTCTGGCTCGAACGCCAGATCCGCTCGGTCGCCAACTTCACCATGGCCGATGCCGCCGAATTCCTTCAGCTTGCCAGCGAGATCCCCATCCAGACCGAAACGGAAGTGCATCCGCTTGCCGATGCGAATCTCGCCCTTCAGCGGCTATCGAACGGCCTGGTTTCGGGCGCCAGCGTCATTTCGCTGACCTGAGCTTCTGATCACCCGTCATTCCCAGAGATGGCCGAGGACCACATCGACCTGTTCGTGCATGGGCAGCGTCGTCGCGACGGTGACCGTCGCCGCGGGATGTTCTCCCCCGGCTTCGCGGCGGTGGGCGAAATACGTCTCAACCGTGGCGTCGGACCATGGGTCGGGAGTTGTTTCGCGTTTCGTGAGGCGCTCGAGCACAGTCTTCTCCGGCGCGGTGCACCGGATCGATACGAATTTCGCTCCATGCCTGGCTGCCAGCTCTCCCACGGCGTCCAGGTCCTCTTCACGCCGGAAAGTGGCATCCAGAATGCAGTTTCGTCCACGATTGAGGTTCGCGACGGCGTGGTCCAACAGTGATCCATAGACTCGCTTGTTCATCGCATCGCTGTAGATCCCGTCGTCGATGCCGTGCTCCGGGTGAACGTTCTCGTCCAGCCCTGCGAGCCGTTTTCGCGTCTCGTCCGCGCTGCGAACCGTCGCACCTATCGTGTCGGCCAGTGCCCGTGCGAGCGTCGATTTACCCGTCCCGGGAAGGCCCCCGACGGCGATGAGCATCGGCGCCTGGCCGCCCCGGAGCGCCTGCAATGCGTAGTGCACGTTCTGGCGCGCGCCCAGGAGCCCGGCCCGCCGGGTGGCATCGGGAACATCGCCCTCTTCGGCGAGAATGAAGGCAACCTTCGCCCGCACGAGCGCCCGGTAGACTGTGTACAGGCGGCGCACACCGCAAATGTCATCGTTCATTTGCGATTCATAGGCCTCGACGAGCGGGTCCACGAGGTCGGGAAAGCCGCTCGATTCCATGTCCATCACGAGAAACGCGAAGTCCAGGGCTGTGTCGCTCGCCCGGTAACGCTTGCTGAACTCCACGCAATCGATGACCTCTATCCGTTCCTCGAGGTAGACGTGCTCCATCCGCAAGTCGCCATGTCCGTCCCGAACCCGGCCGGCCTCCGCCCGTTGGGCGATTTCGGCTCTCCCGCCCTCAAGTGCCTCGGAGAATCTGGCGGAGATTTCGCCGAGGATGTGGCGCGGCAACGTTGCCGGCCACGATGTTCGGACCTGCTCGAAGTTCTCCCTGGCATTGCGTCGGAACGTGGCCGGGCCGAGCGCGACCGGGGCCGGTGTGGCTGCCGCATGGAAGGCACCAAGAATCGCCCCCACGTTTCGCACTTCGTCCTGTCCGGCCTTTCCGGCGCGAAGTTGCGCATCAAGCGCCCGGTCGTCGGGCAACCGCCGCATATGCACCAGGTAATCGACCACGGGTCCCCGCCCGTTGAATCGCAGAGCGCCGTCGGGCCCTCGAGTCAGGCGTTCCACGCCGAGGTAAACGTCCGGGGCGAGGCGTTGGTTGAGTGCAACCTCCTGGCGGCACATCCGTCCGCGGCGAGCCGGCGTGCTGTAGTCCAGGAACCCGAGGTTCACCGGCTTCTTGAGCTTGTAGACGTCCGAGACCGTGAGGAACACGCGCGAGCCATGTGTCTCGCGCACCTCGACCTGGGCCGAATCGGAAAACAACGCGCCAGCGGTCATCGCATGCGTAATCTCATCGAGCGGCGATAGCTCTCCGGGCGCGCTGTCATCGTGCTTTCCAGATGGATTAGCAGGCATCTTCTCAAGGCTACAACCGCTCGTTGCGTTCCGCTGGAGACACTTCAAACCGGCCGAATGTTCGCTTCCTGACGCAACTTTCTGGGCATTTCACTGAAATCCGGCTTCGATACGGGTTTGAAATAATTCCGCGGCGAACATGCACGCCTCTGAAACACCCGCGGGTCTAGGGTCATAGGTACTTCCGCGATCCGTTCGCGGGACGCCGGCCGAGAAGGCCCGGTCATGACCCCCGTGTGACTGGCCCCCTGCCCTTCTCGCCTCATTCCAGGAGGGAACATGAGACTTCGTAACCAACATCGCCCATCGTTCATTCGTACCTGGCTCGTGCTCTCGTTGTGTGCGGTCCTGGCCCTTGCGGTCGTTGCCTGCGGCGACGATGACGATGACGACGCAACGGCGACCTCGCCCTCGGGCAACACGCCAACACAATCCGGCGCCAGCCCAACCATTGATGACCAGCCCGGTTCCGTGGACGTTCTCGGGATCTGGGGCGGCGACGAGCTCACGAAGTTCGAAGACATGACCAAGCCATGGAAGGACAAGGGCGGCGACGTCAGCTTCACGGGCACGCGAAACATCACCGCCGACCTCACCGTCCGCGTTGAAGGCAACAATCCTCCCGATGTCGCCATCCCGGCCGAAATCGGCCTGTTCAAGCAGTTCATCGATGAAGGCAAGCTGATCTCTCTCGACCAGTGCCCGGGCCTGCAGGAGATGGTTAAAGCCGACTACCCGCAGAGCTTCGTCGACCTTGGGACCGTGAACGGCAAGCTCTACGGCTTCTTCATGAAGGCGGATACCAAGGCGACGGTCTGGTACAACCCTCACGTCTTTAAGGACAACAATGTCGACGTGCCGAGCGCCGACTCGAGCTATGACGACCTGGTCCAGGTATCCGAAAAGTTGAAGAGCGATGGCATCGCACCATGGTCCATCGGCGTGGAAAGCGCGGAAGCAAGCGGCTGGCCGGGTTCAGACTGGCTCCAGCAGATCATCCTCAATGGTCCTGACGGCGAAGCGCTCTATGACGGTCTCATCGATGGAAGCATCCCGTTCACCGACCAGCGCGTGAAAGACGCCTGGAAGAAGTTCGGCGACATCGCGCTTGCAGACGGCTTCACATCCGAGGGCGGCGCGACCGGCATAAACGCCACGAATTTCCAGGACGCCACGTATCCGCCTTTCGAAAACCCACCCAAGGCCGCAATGACCTTCCTCGGTGGCTTCGCCAGCGGTTTCATCACTGACCAGTTCCCTGACGCGAAACCTGGCACCGACTTCGACTTCTTCACATTCCCCGGTGGCAAGGTCACCGGTGGCGCTAACATCGTGTACGCGTTCAACAATGACCCGGCCACGTGCTCGTTCCTTCGCTACATGGCCAGCTCCGAAGCCCAGGATATCTGGGTGAAGGCCGGCGGCTTCACTTCCGTGAACTCCAAGGTCAGTCTTGAGGATTATCCGAGCGACATCGCCCGCAAGCAGGCGAAGCAACTCCTCGATGCCGCCACCTTCCGGTTCGACCTCGACGACGCCATTGGTGGCGACCTCCAGACCACCTACTTCGCCGGAGTCACCGAGTACCTGGCCGACCCATCGAAACTGGACAGCATCCTCCAGCAGATAGAAGGCGCTCGCAAAACGCCATAGGGCATTTTGATCAGCCATGCCGGTCGCGCCATTCGGCGCGGCCGGCTCCAGCATTCGGGAGGTAATGCATGATCGGACGGAAGCCGTGGGTGCCATGGCTCTGGATGTCCCCGGCACTGTTACTGCTTGCCGTCTTCCTGGCATATCCGGTGGTCGACACCGTCCGGCGAAGCCTCCTCGATGCCCGCTCAGAGTCATTCGTCGGCCTCGATAATTACCGGTTCATCATCGACAACCCCCGGCCGCTCGCCGCGAACACACACGCCGCACTCTGGAACAACGCGCTCTGGCTAATTCTCTTCCCGGCCCTCTGCGTTGGGTTTGGGCTTGGCCTCGCCGTCATCACGGCCCGCGTGCGCTACGAATCCGTCGCCAAGGCGGGGATCTTCATCCCCATGGCCATCTCCTTCGTTGCCGCCGGCGTCATTTGGAAGTTCATCTTCGAATACAACGCCTCCATCGGCACCGTGAACGCCGTGACGGGCGCAGCCGGTCTCGATCCGACGGCCTGGCTCCAGGACCGCGGGGGATTGCAGACCTGGTTCACGAGTGTTGGTCCCGAGGACTGGTGGGGCCCGTTCCAGATCAATAACGTCGCCCTCATCGTTGTTGGGGTCTGGATGTGGACTGGTTTCGCTCTCGTTGTCCTCTCTGCCGGATTGAAGAATATCTCCGAGGAAATGATCGAAGCCGCCCGTGTCGATGGCGCGAGCGAGTGGCAGGTCTTCCGCCGCATCATCGTCCCGGTTCTCTCGCCAACCATCGCTGTCGTCGCGACCACCCTGGTCGTTCAGTCTCTCAAGGTGTTCGACCTCATCTGGGTGATGACTGGCGGTCGCTTCGGCACCGACGTCGTGGCCACATTGTTTTTCAAGCAGGCGTTCGTCTCACGCGATTTCGGGACAGGGGCCGCGCTTGCGGTTGTCCTCCTCATCGCCGTCCTGCCAGTGATGGTGGTGAGCCTTCGCCGGTTCCAGTTCCAGGAGCGAATTCGATGACTGCAATCAACGCACCCGGCACAGCTGCCGCGGTCGAGGAGCGGCGCAACGTTTTCGCCCGTACGGTCGAGCGTCTCGGTATTCACCTCACGGTGATCATTCTCGTGCTGCTGTGGAGCATACCGACAGTCGCCCTGCTCGTGAGCTCGTTCCGAGACCCTACGGCAATCGCCTCCACCGGTTGGTGGCATGCGATCACCGACCACCATTTCACCCTGTCCAATTACGAAAAGGTGCTCAATCAGCGCGGCATGGGCCGTGCGTTCATGAACAGCCTGCTGATCGCCGCCCCCGCCACCTTCCTCGTCGTCATCATCGCCGCAATGGCGGCTTACGCCATCGCCTGGATGGACTTCCCGGGCCGAAACGCCCTCTTCCTGGTGATGGTCGCGATGCTCGTGGTGCCCCTCCAGGTCACCCTCATTCCGATCCTGCGCCTCTACACCCAGCTCGAAATTGATGTCCACGTTCCGGTAATGGGTGGAAGAGTATTTGGCACCGGGAGCTTCCCTGGTATCTGGCTCGCTCATGCGGCTTACGGCATGCCCTTCGCGATCTACCTGCTTCGCAACTTCTTCGGGTCGCTGCCCAGGGAGCTCATGGAGTCGGCCCATCTCGATGGCGCTTCGGATCGGCAGATCTTCTTCCGCATCGTCCTGCCGCTTTCGGTGCCCGCCCTCGCAGCGCTCGCAATCTTCCAGTTCCTCTGGGTCTGGAACGATTTGCTCGTCGCGCTGATCTTCATGGGCGACCCTCACCTCGCGCCAATGACTCTAAACATAACCAATCTGGTGAGTTCGTTCGGCGCACAGTACCAGTTGCTGACGGCCGCGGCGTTCGTGTCCATGGCGGTCCCACTGCTCGTCTTCTTCGGCCTGCAGCGGTACTTCGTTCAGGGCTTGCTCGCCGGCGCCGTGAAAGGATAATCCCCGATGGCCAGCGTGACCTTCCGAGACGTGAGCCGTATCTACGACGGAAATGCCGCCGTCGATCGGCTGTCTCTCAAAGTTGAGGATGGTGAATTCCTCGTCCTGGTCGGCCCTTCTGGATGCGGGAAGTCCACAACGTTGCGCATGCTGGCGGGCCTCGAAGATGTCTCTTCGGGGAACATCTCCATCGGCGACCGGCGGGTCGATCGGATCGCCGCCCGTGACCGCGACATAGCCATGGTGTTCCAGTCCTATGCGCTCTACCCGCACATGACCGTGTTCGACAACATGGCCTTCGCCCTCAAGATCCGAAAGTTCTCCGATGAAGAGATAAGCAAACGCGTCAATGAAGCGGCGAACATCCTCGGGATCCACAACCTGCTCAAGCGAAAGCCGGGGCAGCTTTCCGGTGGTCAGCGCCAGCGCGTCGCCCTCGGCCGGGCCATCGTCCGCAGCCCGGCTGTGTTTCTCCTCGATGAACCGCTCTCGAACCTCGACGCCAGCCTGCGTGTGGCAACCCGTGCCGAGCTTTCGAAGCTGCATCAGCGCCTCGGGGCAACCTTCATCTATGTCACGCACGACCAGGTCGAGGCGATGACCATGGCCACCCGGATCGCCGTCATGAGCAAAGGTGCGCTCCAGCAGGTCGGCACCCCTACCGAACTCTACGACCATCCCCAGAACCAGTTTGTCGCTGGCTTCATCGGGAGCCCGTCCATGAACTTCATTGAAATGGAGGTGGACTCCGCCAACGGTGGGACCGTGTTGACTGCCCAGGGACTGAAGCTACCGCTCGAAGCCGGCAGCGACCACGCGAGGGCCGTCGCTGGCCGCACGAAGGTGACGGTGGGCATCCGGCCGGAACACATCCACGATCCGCAATTCATCCCAAACCGGTCTCAAACCGCGAGCTTCACCGCCACCATCGACCTGGAGGAACGCCTGGGGAACGAAACATTCCTGCACGCCAAGGTCGGTTCGACGACTCTGCTCGCACGGGTGAACCCGCAGTCTTCCGCATCCGTTGGCTCCCAATACCGGCTCGAACTCGAATATCTGCGCATACACTTATTCGATCCGGCATCTGGTGAGCGACTCGAACCTCAGGAGGTGAAGGGCCAGCGCGATCCCGGTTACGCCAACGTCACTGCCGCCGCCGAGAGTTAGCTGGCGGAGCCTCCGTTGGCGCCAGGCTGGCAGTCGTAGTGCCCGCAGCTGCATGGTGCTGCCGCACTGCCGCCAGATTGGCTCGCCGCGTGAGCACACCATTCGCTGCAAAACGATTCGTCGCCACGGCGCACGCTGGTGTCTTTGCAGGTGCATGTCTTGTGCGCACATTTCATCTCGAACACTCCTTATGCCAGGCTAGGGGCGCCACTGGCGTGGCCACCCTACGTCGCAGCCGTCGAGAAGTCCTCAAGCCACACATCGGCAGCCTATCGGTGTCATAACGAACACCGGAATGACTCCGCTCCGGTCCGCTGGGAGTAGACTTCCGCCAGACCCCATTCGGAGACTGGAAATGCCGAACGCGCCGATCAACGGAATCGACCTGTACTACGAGACCTATGGCGAAGGAGACGAGGCGTTCGTCTTCGCTCACGGCGCGGGCGGAAACCACATGTCCTGGTGGAACCAGGTGCCGGCCTTCGCGGAACGCGGCAGGGTGGTCACGTTCGACCACCGCGCGTTCGGGCAATCGCTCGATACATCCGGTGCCGGGTCAGCCGCGTTCGTCGATGACCTTGCTGGCTTGTTGAACCACCTGGGGATTCCAAGGGCCACGCTCATTGCCCAGTCCATGGGCGGACGTTCCGCCATGGGCTTCACGCTTCGCCATCCGGAACGAGTGAAGGCGCTGGTGATGGCGGACACCGTACTCGGCATCCGCGAACTTGTCGTGGCGGCCATGGATGAGGCCGCCAGGGAGCAAATGGAAGAAACGCGTCGTCAGCGCGCCGCAGCGAATGCACCGACCAACACTTGGGCCCTCGGACCGACCTACCGGCAGCGGAACCCCGCAGGCGCGTTTCTTTACCAGCAAATCGCCGACCTTAATCCACCTCGCGATCCCTCGTTCCTGGCAGGTGGCGAGCCGCCGGTCACGAAGGAACAACTCGCGGCATTGACGGTGCCGATTCTCTGGCTCGTCGGCGAGGACGATGCGCTCATGCCACCTGCGATGATGCGCGCCGCCCACCATCTAACTCCGTCGTCCCGGCTGTTGGTCGTCCCTGAATGCGGGCACTCCGTCTATTTTGAAGCGCCCCAGGCCTTCAACGCCGCCGTCATGGACTTCCTTGGCATCACCACGGGATAGCTGAGCCCGAGTCTCAAGCGCGACCCCGGGAAGCACTGAAGGCGACCTAACGCGTTCGCGTTATTGTCGCCTTCAGATTCAATTTCTTGGTGGAGCTGGAGGGATTCGAACCCTCTACCTCAACACTGCCAGTGTTGCGCTCTCCCGATTGAGCTACAGCCCCGTGCTAAGCGGAGTCCGATCGTACCAGCCGCCCTGATTCCGCGCCAAACCGGGATTGCCCTACTTCTTCGTCCGCGGGTCCAGTGCGTCTCGCAGGCCGTCGCCCAGGAACGTGAAACAGAGCATCAGGGTGGCGACCATGATTGCCGGCCACACCACCAGCCAGTTGTTCACGAACAGGTAGGCGTATCCGTCGCCCATGAGCGCGCCGAGGCTCGTATCCGGAGGTGGCACGCCGAGGCCGATAAAGCCGAGTGCCCCTTCCGCAAAGATCGCCAACGGGATGCCGAATGTGACCGCCACGATGACGGTGCTGAGGGTGTTCGGCAGCATGTGTGCTCGCACGATTCGCCACGGGCTGGCGCCGATCGATTGGGCCGCCAACACGTAGTCCTGTTCTTTGATCGAGAGCATCTGGCCACGGATGAGCCGTGCAATCGTCACCCAGCTTACGAGCGAGATCGCCAGGATGGTCACAAGCAACGCTGAGCCGAGCCCGGGTATCTGCGGGTCTCCCGACCCGATGATTGGCCAATCACGTCCGAACAGCACCTGCCGCAGCAGGATGATGGCCAGCAGGTCCGGGAAAGCGTAGGCGAGATCGGTAAACCACATCAGAAGCTGGTCGGTGAAGCGTCCACCGAGTGCGGCCGTCATCCCGATGGTGATGCCAATAAGGAGTACCACTATCTGGGTGCCGATACCGATCTTTAGCGAAAAGAGCGTGCCCTGGAGCATTCGCGCCCAAACGTCGCGGCCGAGGATGTCCGTGCCGAACCAGTACTCCGAGCTTGGGCCCTTGTTCACCGACTCATATTGCTGCAGCGCGGAGTCGTGGCGTTCGATGAACGGGATAAACTGTCCTGCGATGCACAGGACGGTAATGAAGACCAGAATGATGGCGGCTGCGAACGCGAGGCGGTTTCGCATGAGCCGCTGCATGGCCATGCTCCAAAGTCCTCGCTGTTTGCTTGCGATGAACTCTTTCGTGAAGTCGAACGGCTGAGCAACGGTTTCAGTCGCCATGTCTTACCACCTAGTATCGGATCCGAGGGTCTGCTACGGCATAGAGCAGGTCAACAATTAAGTTCATTACCGCGATGATCAAAGCAAAGAACAGTGTCACGCCCATAATGACGCCGTAGTCACGAATAAGGACGGAGCCCACAAACTCTCTGCCCAGGCCAGGTATGGCGAAGGCCTGCTCGACAATGAACGAACCCGTAATGAGTCCCGCGAAGATCGGTCCGAGCACAGTCAGCACCGGGATCAGTGCGTTCTTCACGGCGTGTTTCACGACGACGGAAAACTCTTTCACGCCTTTGGCGCGCGCCGTCCGGATGTAGTCCTGCCGCAGGATATCCAGCATGGAAGCCCGCGCGATTCGCGCGATAAACGCGCCGGGCAACATCCCCAGCGAGACCATCGGCAAGACCATCTTCTTATAGTTCCAGAGTTCCCAGCCCAGGACGTCGAACCAGTCGAGCTTGAGTGCGAACAGGATCACCAGGAGCGGCGCGAGGATGAAGCTGGGTAAGGCGGCGCCGCCGGTCGCGAGAAACACCCCGGCGTAATCTCCGAAGCCGTTCTGGTTGATCGCCGAGATGGTGCCGAGCGTTAGCCCCATCGTCACTGCGAAGAGGAATGCGAACAGGCCGAGCTGGAGCGAGACGCCAAACCGTTCCTTGATAATGTCGACTACTTCACGGTCGTTCCCAGAAGTGGAAATGCCGAGGTCGAAGCGCGAGATGTTCGCCATGTAGTGCGTGTATTGCGTCAGGAGTGAGCCGTCGAGGTCGTATTTCTCATTAAGCCTGGCCCGAGTGGCCGGCGTGAGCGGCTTATCCGAGTCGAACGGGCCGCCCTGCACGGAGTGCATGAGGAAGAACGTGATGGTCGCAACGGCAAAGAGCAGCGGGATCATCAGGATTACGCGACGGATGGTGTAGCGAAGCATTGCGCGTTCCCGGAAAAGTCATCGAAGGGGCTTCTCGCGAAACCCCATTCGAATGTGTGTCGAACCAACCGAAGAGGCGGCGAACAAACGCAGTCGTTGTTCGCCGCCCCTCAGAGAATTACTTCTTGGACGTCGTCCAGAGTTCGACGCTGGTGTCACCAGGGACCTGCTTGTCGTCTGGCTTCTTGTTTTCGACCATGCCCTTGATGTAGGGCTTGACCACTGAGTGCAGACCGACTTGCCACATGGGAGCCATGCCGCAGACGTTTTCGACGATGAGCTTTTCAGCGTCGCGGTACTGCTGAAGGCGCTCTTCTTCGTTCTTGTTGAAGCGAGCCTTCGCGATAACGTCGTCGATCTCCTTCATCGAGCAGTGCTGCTTGTTGATCGAGCCGCCTGTCTCGTAGAGACCGAGGATCCAGTTCTCAGGGTCCGGATAGTCTTCGCCCCAGCCACCGAGAACGATCTGGAAGTCGCCACTGTTGAACCGCGAGGAGCGGGTCTTCGAGTCGGTGTACTCCAGGTTGATATCGATGTTGAGGTACTTCTTCCACTGGGACTGGAGGAATTCGCCAATCGCCTTGTTGGTGGCGCTGTCTGTCTGGAGGACGGTGATCTTCGGGAAGCCAGCGCCATCCGGATAGCCGGCCTTGGCGAGGTTCGCCTTTGCCTTGTCCGGGTTGAAGCCGATGGCGTCATCGAAGATGCCGGCCTTGTTGCCAGAGCGATCCGGCGGCATCCAGTTGGTCGACGGGATGTTCGCGCCGTTGAGCACGTTGTCGTTCAAGGTCTTCCGGTCCGTCGCCTGGGAGAGCGCGAGGCGCACTTCAAGCTTGGAGAGGGTCGGGTCCTCGAGGTTCGGCTCGATGCCTGTGGTGCGGGTCGCCGCGTAGTCGACGAGTTCCTTGCTCAGTGTCGGGTCCGCGCGGACGGCGGTGAGCTGAGTGGAAGGAACTGCCGTCGCATCGATTTCGTTGGCGCGATAGGCGTTGAGCGCAACCGCCGGGTCATCGATGTACTTCAGGACGATCTTCTCGACCTGGGCCTTCTGGCCGGCGTTGTACTCAGGGTTCGGGACGAGCTCCATCGAGGACTTCTCGGTATAAGCGGAAGGCTTGAAGGGGCCGTTGTACACGTTGTCCAGCGGATCCGGCCACTTCGCATCGACGGTCGCGAGCTTGTGCGACGGCGCCGGGAAGGTCGGCCAGAGGGCCAGGAGAATTGTGAAGGTCGGCTGCGGGTCGGTCAGCGTGAATTCAACGGTCGTCGCATCGACGGCCTTCACACCAACGGCGGCCTGAAGCTTGGCCTTTTCGTCCGCCGACTTGTCGGCGGCGGCGTAGTAATCATCGCAACCGACGATCGCGGTCAGGATGTACTGGTAGTGGCCCGCGTTGTCCGGGTTGCAGGTGCGCTGGATGCCGAGCACGAAGTCCGCGGCGTCGAGCGGATCACCGTCCGACCACTTGAGGTCCTTCTTTAGCTTGACCGTGTAGGTCTTGCCGTCGGCGGAAACGGTCGGCATGCCATCGGCCATCGCCGGCTGAGGCTTGCTGTCCTTATCCAGGTGATAGAGACCGCGCCAGACCATGAACATGTGTTCAATGTCCTGGTTGAAGTCCGAGAAGTGCGGATCCCAGCTTTCGAACTGGATGGTCCTGACGGTAATGGTGCCCGAAGGGGCGGCGGTGGAAATGGTGGGCGTTGCGTTGCCCGTATCGTCGCCACCATCGTCATCATCATCGTCGTCGCCGCAGGCAGCGGTGATCGCCAGGATGGCGAAGATGGCAAATATGCTGAGCAGCAACTGCCACTTGGACTTGGTCATCGGTAGTGGTTCCCTCCTCTATTCGATTAACCGTCCGGTAAGGTGCTGGCCGGAAGCCTTAAGGTCAATAACTCTTAACTACTCCTGGCGCAGTTTCATCCGCTATTAATCCG
This sequence comes from Dehalococcoidia bacterium, assembly GCA_050247055.1. GTDB lineage: Bacteria > Chloroflexota > Dehalococcoidia > Tepidiformales > Tepidiformaceae > Amarobacter. The sequence goes on along the minus strand of JBFWUX010000002.1, from coordinate 217,192 downwards.
CCGCACCTCCTCGTTTCCAGGCGTCTTCATGGCCGCCATTCATGCCATGGTACGCTCCCTCGCCGCTCAATGGATGTTTCCGTTAATCCTATAGCCCGCCCGCAGCCGTTGTGCGGCTACGCATTTCGCCGAATATTCTCAAGTGACCCCACCAAGCGGCCGCTGATGCGGCCGGGAAGGCTTAGCCCGGAATGAATCGAGTCCTCGCCATCGTCAGCGTTCTTGGCCGGGACCAGAAGGGCGTCGTCGCGCGCATCAGCACTTACCTGGCCGAACGCGACATCAATATCGAAGACATCGAACAGCGCGTGGTCCGCGGCCAGTTCCTCATGGACATGTTGGTCGACATCACGGAAGCCTCGATCTCGCTCGATGAGCTCGTGACCGGCCTGCTTGCCATCGGCAGCGAAATCGGCATGGAAATTCGCGTTTCCCTCCACAACGAACGCGAGCGCCGAAAGGTGGGCATTCTCGTCAGCAAAGAATCACACTGCCTCGAGCAGCTCATCGCCGATCACCGCGCCGGACTGCTCCACGGAGACCTTTCGCTCGTCGTTGGAAACCATGAATCGCTCCGGCCCATCGCCGAGGCCGCTGGGATTCCGTTCGCATGGTTCTCAAGCGAGGACAAGGCCGCGCACGAAGCGTTTGTGCTGGAAAAGCTCACCGAGGCGTCGATCGATATCGTCGTGTTGGCCCGATACATGCAGATCTTGAACCCGACGATCGTCTCGCCCTTCGCCGGCCGGATCATCAATATCCACCCGTCGCTGCTCCCCTACTTCCCCGGAGCGAACCCGTACCGCCGGGCCTGGGAAGATGGCGTCCGCGTAACAGGCTGCACAGCCCACTTCGTCACCGAGGAGCTCGATGCCGGTCCGATCATTCTCCAGGACGTCTTCCATATTGAAGTCGGCGTCGATGCGGTCGAAGACGTACGCCGCAAAGGACGGGCTCTCGAAGGCGTCGTCCTCAGCCGGGCGCTCCAGCTCTACCTCAACAACGAGGTAGTGGTGCTCGATGGGAAAGTGGTATTCAAGCCGGGGATGCGGACGCTGTTGCGGGATGCCGGCGGCCCGGACTAGCAGGATCGCCGCCGCTTAGCCGCCAAGCCATCTTCACGCCCGGTATCCGGCCGCGGTACACATCCACAACGTGCTCCGGGCAGGCATTCACCACGATATGTTGCTCGGGACCATCCAGTTCGAACCGGTCAATCGCTTCTCGGATGAGCGATGCTTCGGCCGTCAGCAACCCAACGGTGCCCGTCGCCGCCCTGGGGCCCATGGCGAGATGCGTGCATATGGCACAGTCCGACAATTGTCTAACCTCCGGGCGCACCCCGGAGGCTAGCACTGCCGCCTTCGATAATGATCCTGCGAAGGTGAACTTTCGACTGCCCGGTACGCATCAATCAACTCTTGGAATGCTCGAGAAGTGACCGCGTTTTGCGATGCCGGTAGGCGAACATCCCCACCAGCACAGGCCTGACGAACCAGTACTCAAGGAATTCGCCCACCGGTGTCGGCAGCATGCGAAATGACACGACGTCCGTTAGCCGTGCGCCTTCGCCCTCAGCGCTCACTCGATGCTGGTGACGCCACTTTCGGAACGGTCCCCGCTCCTGGATGTCTTCCATCAGCCCCCCCGGCACAATCCGCGTGATCCGGGCGTGCCACTCCGTTTCGAACGGCGGCATGCCCACGCGCATCACTTGCGAGTCGCCCACTTCGGCACGCTTTATCTCGGAGAGGATTCGCATCGGCGCCACCCTGGGCGAAATTGCGATCAGGTTGTTCGCATCCATATGGAACTCGAAGAGCTCCTCAGGCGTCGCAGGCATTCGGCTTGAATAGACAACGAGAGTCACAGTAGCGGTTTCCCTCCGAGAGATTCGATGGCGTCCCTGTAAGCGTTGATGCCCGAAAGCGACGTCCCGACCGTGCCCTGTCCCGGGAACACATGGTCGCCGGCGAGGAACAGGCGCCGCTCCGGTCGGTGTCCGGGTGCTCTCAGCGCAACCACGTTCGGACGCTGAATGAGCCCTCCCACGAATCCCCCGGGCCTTCCCGTAAACCGCTCGAACGTCGCCGGCGTGGCCGAACGCCGGACGATGGTCCGTTCTCGGATATCCGGGATGACCTGCTCGACGTTGCCGATGAGTAATTCTTCCGTAGCTCGTCGCTTGCAGGCGATGTGGGCGGGGAAGCTTCGCCAATCGCCAGCACGCACATGTGTCGAAACCGAGATGCTCCAGCGGCCCTGGCCACGCTTTCGCGACGGAAAGATGCTGACGAGCGTCGAGGGCCTCCCTTCGCCCGGCACAACCTGGTGGAAGGGAGTCAACGAATCGAGTCCCGAGCTATCAATCCCGAGATGCAGCACAAACGCACCCCACGAGTCTCTCGCTGTCGTCGGCCGAACCTTGCGGCCAAGCAGACGGTCGAGCGCTGCAGGTGGCACGTTCGCAATCACCGTCCGCGCCCGCATGACTTCGCCATCTACACGGAGCTCCCAGGTGTGCTCGTCGCGACGCAAAGACGAGACTGCGGAATTGAAACGAACGGTCCCGCCGCTGCTGCGGATCGAGCGTACGAATTTCATCGCGAGGGCTCCGGTCCCACCCTCGACCCACTGGCAGCCCCGGCGATAGAGGTCGAGAGCGATAGCGCCCTGGATCGCGCTGCATTCTCGGGCGGGAGCGCCCGTGGCATCCATCAACAGCGAATCGATCATTCCGTCTATCGCCGGCTCCCCAAACGCCCCCAGCCGGGCCTTCACGCTATCCAGGGTCGAGTTCAGCAGGGGGACCAGGCGAACCACGGACGGTGCAAACGCCCTTGCCGTCCGGCGTACGTCGGAGAATTGCTGCAATGGCAGGGACGGGAGATGGGCTCCGATCCGGTAGACCTCTCCGCCGACCTGGTGCGTCCAGTCCCAAAAGCCGTCATAACGTTCGCCTCCGGCGAAGGTTCCACGGAGAGTCGCCTTCCAGGCCTCGACATCCGCCGAGTAAGGCAACCCAACCGCGCCGCCCACGTGAAAGGTTATCGAAGGGTCGAGCCGAGCCGAGTCGACTCGTTCCCCGAGCGTGTCGAACACTTGTCGAAGTATTCCGCCATCTTCGAGACCCGTGACCACGGTCGCTCCGGCTGGAAACCAGAAGCCACCGAGGGCGAAATCACCTGCACACCCGCCGGGCCGGCTGTGACGTTCGAATAGCGAGACCTCAAGCCCGGAGCGAGCCCCAAGCGAAGCGGCAACGAGCCCTCCGAACCCCGAGCCCACAACAGCCAGGTCAACGGTTTTCATGTCTTCAGGTTACATACTTAGACAATACTTGACAATCTAGACAACTCCTAACAGACTTGAGCTCGTGGACGAACGATCCGGCGATGGATTTCGAATCGCGCAGGTTGAACAGCTCACCGGGGTCGGCGCGCATACCCTGCGTGTCTGGGAACGGCGTTACGGTGTCCCCGCTCCGGATCGGACCAGGGGGCGCCAGCGCATGTACTCGCTTGCGGATATCCAACTGATTCGCAGGATGCACGCGCTCTCGATGGCCGGTGTCCCGCTCGCCCGTGCGGCCCAGGACAGCAAAGCCGAGCTGCACGCCGACACCGCTCAAGGCCCGGGCCCGGCCGCCGGCCAGGCCAGCCGGCTGACGGCAGCTCTTCTTCGCTGGGATGAAGCCGCTGCTGCGTCTTGCTGGTCGGACGCGCTCGAAACCATGGACTTGCTCTCCGTTTTTGAGCAGGTCGCCGCTCCCGTCCTTGTGGAGATTGGCAGGCGCTGGCACGAAGGTTCGGTCAGCGTGGCGCAGGAGCACTTCGCCACCAACTTCATCCGCTCTCGCCTGGACATGCTAAGTCGCCAGGTGACACCGCTGCCGGGCGCTCCCACCGTGCTCCTCGCCTGCGTTGAAGGCGAAATGCACGAGCTCGCGCTCCTCATGGTTGCGGTACTGCTTCGTTTCCAGGGCCTTCGGCCCATCTACCTCGGCCAGGATGTCCCGACAGACGCCCTCGTCCGCACAGTCGAGGACTCGCAGCCCGAAGTCATTGCCCTCAACGCCACCACCGATGCGTCTGCTTCAGTCGTCGAACGGATAGTCCCCGAACTGCTCCGGGCAGCTCCGCTGTCCGCAGTGGTCTTTGGGGGCCCGGCGTTCGATCAGGCGCCCGCGCCCAAGCAGATCGAAAACGCCCACTACGCTGGCCGCGAATTTGGCACGGCCCTCGCAAGAATCAATCGACTGGGCCGGAGTGCCCGGTCTGGAGGTAAATCATGAAAGTCTTTGTCGCCGGCGGTTCCGGACTGCTTGGTCAGGGAATCACCAAAGCGCTCCTCGATGGTGGCCACGAGGTCACGATCGGCTCGCGATCGAACCACTCCACGGATCCCCGCGCCTCGTGGGCGCACGCCGATGTGACCGAACCGGAAACACTCGCGGTCGCCCTCCAGGGCGGCGGATTCGACGCGGTTGTGGACGCGGTTCAGTTCCCCAACTCTCCTATCGAGAACCCGAAAAAGGGCCTGACGTTCGAACGCATCGACCTTCACGGCACCATGAACCTCGTTGATGCCACGAAAGCAGCGGGCGTTCCACGCTTCATCGGCATCAGCGGCGTCGGCGCCGATGAGCACGGCAAATACCACTGGCTGCGATACAAGTGGCAGGAAGAACAGCACATCATCGCCAGCGGTGTGCCGTACACAATTCTCCGGGGCAGCTGGGTCTACGGACCGAACGATGTTTCGCTGAACCGCTTCCTCGGCTTTGCCCGCTGGCTTCCGTTCATCCCGGTCATCGGGAACGGCAAGACACCGATCAATCCGCTGTTCATCGACGACCTTGGCGCCCATGTCACCGCTGCCGTGGAGCGCGACGACCTCCGGGGTCGCATCTTCGAACTTGGCGGGCCTGAGACGCTCACGATGGATCAAATCGTTCGGGCGGCGCTCAAGGCCGCGGGCAAGAAGCGGTTCATCCTGCACCAGCCGAAGTTCCTCATGAAGTTCATCGCGAGCATCATCCAGTTCGCCCCGGGACGGCCGCTCACGCCCGACGCGATTGAGTTCATCACCCAGGACGGCATCGCCGATATTGAGCCTTTGAAGGAGGCCTTCGGGCTGCCTCTCACTCCGCTTGCCGACGGGCTCGCGACCTACCTGCCGCGCTGAAGATTCACCGCTGCCCCGCTCTATAGCGGCAATCGACGGCTTGCATACGTCGGCAAGAAATGGTTTAGAATCGGGTTTGCGGCTTGCGGGGGCCGCGAGCGGTGCCGACTCATCCGCCCAGGTTTGGTTCACGTGCGCACAGATCATTCAGACGTCGCGTTCAGGCTTCTTCTTGCACTTGGAGAACTCTGGGACGGCCTCGGTCGAGCGGGTGTCGATCCCACGGCAAAAGGCCTGCACATGACGCAGGAGTATCTGGGCGGTTACACGCGATTCTCTGCCGGGCCGGGCTCTCATGCCCGGCTTGTCTTTGAGTGGAACCAGACCACGCGACATCTCCGCGTCCTTCGCGCCGAACCGTGGCCCGGCGCCGAAGCCACCATTTCGGGCACCGTTGCGCACGTCCGATCGATGGCCCGCGATTGCGGCATCGCCGAAAGCGTTGATCAGGCGCTCGTCGCCGCCTGCCAGGAACCGAGCCAGCCCTCGCGCCGCACGGTGCTCTCGACAGCAATCGCCGCGAACCAGGCAGTTGGAGCCCTGCGCCGAGCTTAGTTAGGGTTCGAAACTTCGACGACCGTGCCGTAGCCGCACACTTTTGCGCCCTCGCACATCTCGATTACGGCACCTCGCTTGACATGATCCCAGTATTCCGGAGCAACGGGCTGGAGTGCGACAGTTACCGTTTCTCCTGGAAACGCCCACTCCCGGCCCAATAGAGTCACTTCAGCGTCGTTGTAGGCCTTCTCTCCGTTGTTTTGGTGGCCAATCCACCAATTTGGTCGGTAGCCCGAAAAAATATGACCATGTCGACCGCCCTCCTCTACCGGGAGGACCTCTAACTGCACGACTAGATGCGATTTTGGGGGCGGTAAGGTCACGGCGCGGGCCGTGTCTTCCACCTTCCGGTTAGCAACGAGTTCGATGTCCGAAAACCTGATTCGCATCCAAAACCCAGTCGAGTCCCCTTGGTTCAAAGTCAGGAGTCTTTGGGCCGGAACGAACTCATTACCTGCGGGCTCGACCGCCAACGAGCCCACATGAACCGGCAGCTCCACATGCAACCCACCGAACTCAATGCGTGGAGCGCCCGGAAAGGCGACTGATAACTCCCACCAGTCAAACCGCCCGTGCGTGTGCGCCTCGCTGAAGCGCAGCCGCGCATAGGCCTGTTTAACCATGATTTCTGTCAGGGACGCGTTCCGGAAGTCGAAGTCTGGCAGGTCCCGCTCGTCAGCCATTGCCTACTGCCGCGAAGCCCACTGCTTTGCGTGGTACGTGATGATCATGTCCGCTCCCGCCCGCCGGATGGATGTAAGCGTCTCGTCGATTGCCCGATGCTCATCGAGCCAGCCGTTCTGGATAGCGGCCATGAGCATGCTGTACTCGCCACTCACGTTGTATGCCGCCAGGGGGACATCCACGCGATCGCGTACCTGGCGAATTACATCCAGGTAAGGCAGCGCCGGCTTCACCATCACCATGTCTGCGCCTTCGGCGATGTCCGTCGCAACCTCATCGAGCGCCATCCGTCCGTTCGCCGGGTCCATCTGATACCCGCGCCGGTCGCCAAACTGCGGCGCGCTGTTCGCCGCGTCGCGGAAAGGCCCATAGAACGCGCTAGAGAACTTCGCCGCATACGAGAGTATCGGCGTCTGGGCGAATCCGGCCGCATCCAGCGCCAACCGTATCGCCGCAACGCGGCCGTCCATCATGTCGCTCGGCGCGATGATGTCGCAGCCCGCTTCAGCGAGAGACACCGCCGTCTCGGCCAGCAGCGGCAGAGCCGCATCGTTGTCCACCGAGCCATCAGGCCGCAACGGCCCGCAATGCCCGTGTGAGGTGTATTCACAGAGGCAAACATCCCCAACAACTACTACGTCCGGGTTCGCCTGCTTTAACCGCTCGACCGACTGCTGGACGATGCCGTCGCGTGCGTACGCCCCGGTTCCCAGGTCGTCCTTGGAGGCCGGCAGTCCGAACAGCAACACCGCCGGGATCTTGAGCGCTCGAAGGTTCGAAGCCTCGCCCGCGAGTTCGTCCAGCCCGACTCGATCCTGTCCCGGCATGGAGGGAATCGGCTGGCGCCCGGAGAGCCCAGCTTCGATGAACAGCGGGTAGATCAGGTGCCGCGGTGTGAGTTCAGTCTCCTGGACCATACCGCGAATCGCTTCCGAACCGCGCAGTCGTCGATGGCGTTTGAATGCGGGCAGTTCCACGGTTTTCAAGTCTAGCATCAGTGGTCTCCCGAAATGCCCGAGCGTAAGGTTGCGGTATCCTGCAGCTATGGAACGGCGCCTCCCGCCCGAGTACGCAGGCTGGCAAGACCACGAAGCAGCCTTCCGCCGGCTGACCACGCCCGAGCTCGTCCTGGAAATCCAGGACGGGTCGCCGGAACGCCGTCTTGCCGCGCTGTCGGTGATCGACCTGGCCGACGTCGCGCCTTCGACCATCGAGGATTGGATTCGCACGCTTCCCGATTCCGAAGCCAACGAGTTAGCCGGCGCCATTCCCGTCCAGCGCCCGAGGGCCAGCTGCGCGGAAGATGTCCGCTGGGTGGAGGTCGCCCGGCTCGGCTTCGAACATCGTCGATTGCCGACCTTTCTCGTCATGCTCTTCTCATCACTCGAAGCACTCGATGCGCGCGAATGCGCCGAGGCACCGGGTGAATGGGAGCGCATCGGCGACTGGCTTGGCGACGTCTACGACCGTGTGGTCGCCGCCAACGAAGCGGAAGCCCGAGACGACATCTCGCTCTTCGTCTTCGAGAACTACCTCGGCAACCCGGCCATCTTCGAAGCCTTCTGCGGAATGATTGTCCGCCACGAACCGCTCGCCCTCGAAGTCAGCGCTAACCCGGCGCTCTACCTTTCGCAGGTAGATGAAGCACGCCAGAGGTTTGCACTGCAGGAAGCCGCCGCCAACGGCGGGGTACCGTTCGACGAGGCCTGGGCCACACTTCAGGCCGGCTAGAACTTCGCGACCACGCTCTCCGTCCGGACGATCCTGATTGGCCCGTTGGACGACAGCACGTCGATCCTCGGTCCGCCCTTCCCGAGTGTCCCCTCGATATGGGTCTTCGACCGCGATCCGGAGCTGACCTCGAAATCGGAGCTCACACCGGCGTTCGACGTCTTGGCCACCAGGTGCGCGCCGATCCCCTCCGGGAGGCGTAAGGTCACGTTTCCGTTGGTGGTCTTCGCGAGGACGTCGGCGTTCAGGGCTTCGAGCGCCAGGTCGATGCTGCCGTTGGAAGTTTTCGCAACGATTGCATGGGCCGCCGGTGATTCGACGATTTCGGCCTTGATGGTCCCGTTGGTGGTGGAAGCCTGGAAAGCGCCACGGATGCCAGAAGCGTGCACCGTGCCGTTCGATGTCTGAAGCAAGGCCGCGCCGCGCAGGTTCGAAACGTGGATGCTTCCATCCGAAGTCCCGGCATCGATGTCACCCTCGAAGTCAGTCACGTGAACCGACCCGTTGGTTGTCTTCAGGTGACCGGGGCCAACAACATTCGTTGCGTGGAGCGAGCCGTTCGAGCTATGGATGTTTTCCAGCGCGACTTGCCTGGGGACCATGAGCACGAACGCAACGCCCACGTTGCCGCGCACACCCTCGGGCTTGTGCGCCTTAACGCGAACCCATCCGGGGCCGTGAGTTACTTCGACTTCTATCTTTGCGAGGGCATCCTGCGAATCCGCATATTTTTTCGAGCGGATTTCGGCGCCATCGCCATCTCGCCCCGTGACTTCGATGGACCCGTTGAAGCTCTCGACTTCTAGGCGTCCACCGGGCGCGAGCGGTACGCTCGTCGTGGATTCTTCGGTGTAACGGTGCATCTGACCAACCTCCAGTGCCGCACAGGTGCGGCTGGAAAGGGCGGCCATTCCCCACAACGGCCCGCCGGCGGCAGAGTACCCCTCAGCGAATCATTCTAGTACACGAAGCGCCGCCGGGTGGCGCAGTGCTCCAGAGCGCTAGACGGCGCACTCGCCTTCGCCGCGCTGAAGCTGGTAGAGCTCCAGGCGGTTCCAGTCGATGAACATCTGCAGGTTGTCGTCGCTGAATTCACCCGGAAGCGTGAGATCCTTGATCTCTTCTTCGAACGGGGCCGAGCCCACGCGATCGAAGAATGCGTTGAACTCCTCGCCAGGCTGGCGGTCGCGTTCGTAGAGCTTCACTACGCGCTCGACGGCCTCTGGCCCCCGCTTTGCGGGCAGGCGCACCTTGAGTTGCGTCGCCATCCGGAGCTCGCCGTTGTCGTATGAGCCGCCGACGAACATGTGGTAGGCGGGCAACTGCTGCGGCCCGACTTTCATTGCGGCGCCGTGGAAGCCAATGTTCGCGATGTGATGCTGTCCGCAACTGTTCGGGCAGCCGCTCATCTTGATGTGGATCTTCTTCGTCAGCGGGTCGGTGATGTCCATCACCTCGACCTTCTGCTGGATGGCCTGGTTCAGTCCCATCGACGAGGTGATACCGAGCTTGCAACTGTCGGTGCCGGGACAACTCACCACATCGGTAATGCCCCGCGCGCCGATACCGGCGAGGTCGAGTTCTTTCAGCTTCTGGAAGACTTCGTACAGGCTTTCGTCGCGCACCCAGCGAAGCACGATGTTCTGGCCGATCGTGGTCCGGGCGTAGCCGCCGCAGTACTCGCGCATGATGTTCGCGATGCCGCGGAATTGCTCGGGCTTCATATCACCGCGCGAGACCTTCACTTCGATCGTGCTGAAACCCTGCTGCTTTTGCGCCATCACGTTCGCAGTCACGAATGCAGCGAATTCCCGGTGGTCCCCATTGGGCTGGTCGTAGTACGGCTTCTTCGCGGGAGCGTTCGCCTCTTCGTCGTGAATGTAGAGCAGCCGGTCGGGGCGGAAGTCTTTCTTCGACCAGTCGCCCTTCAGTTCTTCCTCCACCATGTTCCGGAACTCGTCGATCCCGACGCGGTCGATCAGGAACTTGATGCGAGCCTTTGCCCGGTTCTTCCGGAGCTCATCCGCCTTCTCAAAGATGCGGATGACCGCTTCGGAAATCTTCAGGTACTCGTTCACGGAAACGAACGGATACAGCACCATCCCGTTCCGCGGCATGATGCTGAGCCCGCCGCCCGTGACGATCTTGAAGCCTTTCTCGCCGTTCTCAATCCGCGGGATAAAGCCCAGGTCGTGGATGCCGGTGATGGCGTTGTCGTCATCTGTGCCGGTGAAGGCTACCTTGAACTTTCGCGGCAGCAACTGCGAAAGAGGATTGCGCAGCCAGAAGCGTGCGAAGGCGCCCGCGTATGGTGTCGGGTCGAACAGTTCGCCGGGCTGGACACCCGACCACGGGTCGCCGGTGACGTTGCGGACGGTGTTCCCACACGCTTCACGCGACGAGAGCCCGGCCTTGCCGAGCACGAACAACGCCTCTGCGGCCTTTGCCAGCGGAATGTGGTGGAACTGGAAGTTCTGGCGGGTTGTGATGTGACCCTTCCGCAACGGGGCGTACTTCTCCGCGAGTTCCGCGAATGCGTCCATCTGGTCGGGCGTCACGCCGCCGAATGGCAACTTCACCCGGATCATCTGGACGTTGGGCTGGCGCTGCCCGTAGACCCCCTGCTTCAGCCGGAACCCGATGAACTGGGTCTCATCCCACTCGCCATCGAGCATTCGGTGGGCTTCCGTCTGAAAGTCCTCCAGTTCCTTTTCCAGGACGGGAAGGATTTTGTCCGGCTCGTTTGAGTACACGAGGGTTTCGACTTCGGGCATGTATCACTCCAGCCGGGTAGCGGCCCCCGGCAGGCACAAGAGATTGGCAGGAAAGATGACTGACTTTATCAACTATAGGGATTGCCCGCAACGGACGATGTTGATAATGTTGAGCGACCTACTCAGGTATATGGGGATCAGGTGACCACAACCTCCACAAGCACGTTCACCGAAGCTGAACTCGCAGCGCTCAACGCGCAGTTCGAATCGGCCGATCCGCGCGAAATCGTGAGCTGGGCGGTTGATACGTTCGGCGAGGGCCTTTCCGTCGGCGCGAGCTTCGGCGGCGCGAGCGGTATGGCCATCCTCCACATGGTTGCCCAGCTCAAGCCCAATGTGCACGTCTTCGTCCTCGATACCGACTACCTCTTCGAAGAAACGCACGAGACGATGCGCCGCTCCGTGCCAGCGCTGGGCCTGGGCAACGTGAACGTCTACAAGTCCGCGCTCAGCCACGAGCAGCAAGCCTCCAAACATGGCTCCGCGCTCTGGATGCGCGACCCCGACCTCTGCTGCGAGATCCGCAAGATCGAGCCCAACCGGCGCGCGCTCGATGGCAAGACCGCCTGGGTCAGTGGCCTGCGTCGCGATCAGTCCGAAGGCCGCGCCGACACACCAATCGTTTCGAGGGCCTCGAAGTTCGGCGTCGTGAAGCTCAACCCGCTGGCGAACTGGTCCGAGAAGCAGACCTGGGACTACATCATGGCGAACAAGATCCCGTACAACCCGCTCCTCGATCAGGGCTACGCGAGCATCGGTTGCTACAACTGCACCATCCCCGGAGTCCAGGGCCGTGCTGGCCGCTGGCAGGGCTTCGACAAAGAGGAGTGCGGCCTCCACACCTAGGCCTGCGAATCATGAACAACACTCGACGAGTCCCTCGGAGGATGCGCTCGTGACCAATGAACAAGGCTTCGTGCTCTGGTTTACCGGGCTTTCCGGCGCCGGAAAGTCGACGCTCACGGAAGCGGTCGCGCCGCTTCTGCGCGCGCATGGCCGCCGCATCGAAGTTCTCGACGGCGACGAGGTGCGACTGAACCTTTCGAAGGGCCTCGGCTTCAGCCGCGAGGACCGCGATACCAACATCCTCCGCATCGGTTTCGTTGCGAACCTCCTCGCCCGCAACGGTGTCGGCGTGGTGACCGCAGCGATCTCGCCCTATCGCCAGACCCGTGACGCCGTTCGATGCATGGTCGAAGGCGATGGCGCGCGGTTCATCGAAGCCCACGTCGCCGCCACCCTCGAAGAATGCGAAGCGCGTGATGTGAAAGGCCTGTACGCCGAAGCCCGAGCCGGCAAACGCCCCGGCTTCACCGGCATCGATGACCCGTACGAGCCGCCCCTGAACCCCGAGCTCACCATCCCGACGGGTCAGGAGCCGCTTAACGCATCCCTGGCCCGTGTCCTGACGTTCCTTTCCGAGGAGCGCCTCGTCGACGTTGTATTGGAGCCCGCCGGATGATGACTGAAGAAGCCTCGGTGCCGGTCGTTCACGATTCGGTCCTCGAAATGCTCGAGGCAGAAGCCATCTTCATCATGCGCGAGGTCGCCGCCGAATTTGAGCGGCCCGCGCTGCTTTTTTCGGGCGGGAAGGACTCCATTGTCCTCCTGCGCATCGCCGAAAAGGCCTTCTGGCCCTCGCGCATCCCTTTCCCGGTGATGCACGTCGATACCGGCCACAACTTCCCGGAAGTCATCGAGTTCCGCGACCGCCGCGTCGCACAGCTTGGCGCAAAGCTTATCGTCGCATCCGTCCAGGAGGCCATCGATCGCGGCGAACTGGTGGAGGAGCGGGGGCCGCGCGCATCGCGAAACCGGCTGCAGACTCCCGTGCTCCTCAACGCGATCGCCGAACACCAGCTCGACGCGGCCATCGGGGGCGCCCGTCGCGACGAAGAGAAGGCGCGCGCGAAAGAGCGCGTCTTCTCCTTCCGCGACGAATTCGGCCAGTGGGATCCGCGCAACCAGCGCCCCGAACTGTGGAACCTGTTCAACGGCACCCACGTCCGCGGCGAGCACATGCGCGTATTCCCTCTTTCGAACTGGACCGAACTCGATATCTGGCGCTACGTCGAGCGCGAGAACCTCGAAGTGCCTTCCATCTACTTCTCGCACGAACGCGAGGTGTTCGAGCGCGACGGGATGTTGATGGCCGTGAGCGACTACCTGCCGCTTCTGCCCAATGAGAAGCCGTTCAACGCCGCCGTCCGCTATCGCACGGTTGGCGATATGACCTGCACGGCCGCAGTCCGCTCGCATGCGGCGACCATCTCGACGGTCGTCGCCGAAATTGCCCTCACCCGCATCACCGAGCGTGGCCAGAGCCGCGCCGATGACCAGTTCTCGGAAGCCGCGATGGAAGATCGCAAGCGCGAGGGCTACTTCTAGTGGACCTTCTCCGCTTCGTCACGGCGGGCTCGGTCGATGATGGCAAGAGCACGTTGATCGGCCGTCTGCTCTTTGACTCGAAGCAGGTGTTCGAGGACACCCTCGCAAGCCTCGAACGGGCGAGTGCCGCCCAGGGCCGAGGGGAAGTGAATCTCGCCCTCCTCACCGACGGCCTCCGGGCCGAACGCGAACAGGGCATCACCATCGATGTTGCCTACCGCTACTTCGCCACCCCGCGCCGGAAGTTCATCATCGCGGATTCGCCGGGGCACGTTCAGTACACGCGGAATATGGTCACCGGCGCCTCCACCGCCCAACTCGCACTGATCCTGGTCGACGCTCGCAAGGGGGTCGTCGAGCAGACCCGCCGCCACACGGCCCTCACGCACCTGCTCGGGATTCAGCACCTCGTCCTCTGCGTGAACAAGATGGACCTCACTGATTGGTCCGAAGGCCGTTACCGCGACATCGAGGCGGAATACCGCACGCTCGCAAATCGCCTCGGCGTCGCCAATATCTCCGTCGTCCCGATGGCCGCGGTCTCTGGCGAGAATATCGTAGGCCCGGCGCCGAACATGCCCTGGTACAACGGCCCAACCCTGCTGGAACTTCTCGAAACCATCGAGGTGCCGGACCCGGCCCGCCATGCGGATGTCCGGTTCCCTGTGCAGTACGTCGTTCGACCCCAGACCACGGAACACCACGACTATCGGGGCTACGCTGGCACCCTCGCCGCAGGCGTCCTCGAAGTCGGTTCTCATGTGACGGTTCTCCCGGTCGGAAAGACATCAAGGGTCGTCGCCATCGACCGTTTCGACCAGGCTCTTGGCGCAGCCGAACATGGCGATGCCGTCACCGTTCGCCTCGAAGACGAAATCGATGTCGGCCGTGGCTACATGCTCGTCAGCGCGGACCGCGAACTTCCCTCGACACGCCGCTTCACCGCCGACCTCTGCTGGATGAACGACGCCATTGACCTCCGCCCGCGACAGCAGTTCTGGCTGAAGCACACCACCCGCAAAGTGAAGTGCATGGTCGAATCGATTGACGACCGCCTCGATGTCCAGTCGCTCGACCGCGTCCCCGAACCAGCCACGCTCACACTGAACGACATTGGACGCATCACGATTAAGGCCATGGAACCGGTCTTCGCCGACCCGTACATCATCAGCCGTGATACCGGCAGCTTCATTCTCATTGACCCGGCTACGCGTCACACGGTCGCGGCCGGCATGATCCGGGAAGTCTCGCTGGACGAACCGGCCAGTGACTTCTGAAGAGCACGCGACTGCCGCGCCGCTCCCTGAGCCCCTGGCGGCACCGGAACATGTTGAGCGGACTCCGCTTCACTTTGGACTGAAGCAGGTCCTCCGCGCTTTCGCCGCCGTCGGGGGGCTGTTCTTCTTCGTCTTTGCACTCCAGGTCATCAGGGCCGGCGCGAGCGCCGTCGTACCAGTCCTGGACAACCTCCACATCTCAGGCCCAGCGAACGCACTTGGGTTCGGTTGGCTGGCAGCCTATGTCGCCCTTAGCGGCTCCCCGGTTGCCGCGATCGGCACGACTCTCCTCGCGGGAGGCGTCCTCGATAAGGCCGAGGCCTTCGCCGTCATTGGTGGGTCTCGGCTCGGCGCATCCTTCATCGTGCTTGCCGTTGGTTACGCCCTCTACATCGGCGGTCGCCGCAGTCCGGATGGCTTCGCCATCGGTGTCATCGCCTTGCTGACCACCTTCACAACCCAGGGGCCGGCCATAGCGCTCGGGCTCGTTTCACTGCATTTTGGGTGGCTCGATCCCATCCAGTTCAGTTCTCCGCCGGGGTTCCTGGATTGGATCGACACCGTCTACGGGCCGACGGTTCGTTGGCTGAAAGACGCACTGCCTTCGGGCGCGCTCTTCGGCGTCGGCATTGGCGTATTGTTCGGAAGCTTCGCTCTCTTCGATCGCGCGCTGCCCCAACTTGAGGCCGGCTCCCCCGGCTTCGAGCGCACGCTGCGGCGACTCGATTCGCGCTGGGTGATGTTCGGCCTCGGCTGCGCGGTGACTTCTCTGACGCTGAGCGTGTCCATCTCGCTGACCCTGCTCGTGCCGCTCTCGCTCAAGGGCTACCTGCGCCGTGAGCACGTCATCCCCTACGTGATGGGCGCAAACATCACCACCTTCATCGACACCCTGGCGGGCGCGCTGGTTCTCGGCGGCGCGGCCGCGTTCACGGTTGTGCTCACCGAGATGCTTGCGGTTGGGATTGTCTCCGCGAGCATCCTGCTGCTCGCCTATGGGCCTTATTCCCGAGCCATCCTCGCGGTTGCCGGGCGGGTTACCCACAGCCAGCGAAACCTCGGCATCTTTCTCGCGGCGATCGTGGCGGTGCCGGCTGTGCTGATGCTGAGCTAGTGCTATCGGTGCAGGGACTCATCCGGGTCATCCGCCGTGATCCCATCCCGGTGCAGCGCTTCGATCTCATCCTCGTCAAGCCCCAGAACATCTCGAAACACATAGCTGTTGTGCTGACCGAAGCCCGGCGCTGGCATGCGAATATGCCCGGGCGTCCCTGAGAGCTTCCACGGAGGCGCTTCCATCTCCCACGTGCCGGCGTCCGGGTGCGTGTGCTCCACCCATGCCCGGCGCGAACGGAGTTGCGGGTCCGACAGCAGTTCCGGCGTCGTGAGCACTGCCCCCGCAGGCACGCCGAAGCGTTGCAGGTGATGCATCGCCTCGTAATGCCCGCGAACCGCGGTCCATGCGCCGATGATCGCATCGAGTTCGTCTTCGTTTGCCTTGCGAGCGGCGTTGGTTGCGAAGCGTTCGTCGGTTACGAGGTTCGGCATGCCGATCGCCGTCGCGAGCTTTGCAAAGTGTTCATCGGTCTCGCAGGCAACGGTGACCCAGCGGTCGTCTCCGGCCGACGGATAGCGGTTGTAAGGAGCGAGGAACGCATGCCGGTTCCCGATTGGCGGCCGTTCCTGCTGGTTCATGCTGAAGTCGACGATGTACTCGCCAACGAACATCGTGAGGTTCTCTCTCTGGGCGAGCTCGAGATACATCCCGGTCCCGGTCAGCCGTCGCTGTCTCATTGCAGTCGCCACGGCCCCGACCAGCGCCGTTCCAGCCATCGGATCGCCGTAGCTGAAGCCAGTCTTCATTGGCTCATCGCCCTCGTACCCGGAGAGCGAAACCAGACCCGCCACCTGCTCCACGTTCGAGCCGTACGCTACATAATCCTTCTCCGGGCCGGTCTTTCCGTGCCCGGGCATCGAGACGTAGATGATGTTTGGGTTGGCCGCACGGACCTCCTCGTACGACAGCCCCAGGTTGTCCATCACGTCTGAGCGAAAGTTCTCGACGATGACGTCGCTCACCGCGCAGAGCTTCAGCAACACGTCGCGTCCGCGTGGATTCGAAAGATCCAGCGCCGCCGCGTACTTGTCGCGGTTGTTGTGGTTGAAGTACGCCGACATGTTGTACCAGTGGTGCGTCTCCCGCGGGATCTGGCCGAGCGATCGCAGCAGGTCCCACTGGCGAGGTGACTCAATCTTGATCACCTCGGCCCCGTAATCGCCGAGCATCCGTGTCCCGAACGGTCCCGCCCAGACCATCGTCAGGTCGATCACCCGGACTCCTTCGAGCGGCATCGTCATTTCGAGGCCCCCAGCCGGGCGAGACTCGAAGGTCCCTGCCACGTTTCGCCGTTATCCAGCCGCACGATGAGCACGGTGCCCGTTTCTTCCACAGTCCCCGCCAGCTCACGCCCGCCGCGCGGATAGGTTCGCTTCTCCGGCACGGTCACTCGCACGCCAGGCGGGAAATCTGCCGAAGCCGCGATCTCAAGGGTCTCAATCCTCTGACCAATCGTCCGAGTCATCGCCTGCAACAGTGAGAAATCGTTGGTCTTCCGCAGGCACTGGATCGCCGCGTCCTTCGTCGCCGATTCACGCGCGCCGCGCAGGTCCGAAGGGGGCGGAATGTTCTCTTCCGTCCCCTTCTGCAGGAAGGCCACAACCATCCGCTTGATTCGCGGCGCGGCTTCCTCCAGGGAGGCGCGCAGCAGCTGCATGTCGTCGCTGTTTTCGAAGAACGTGATGGCTCGAGCCGTCTGTTCGCGTGGAGTCATCGCACGCCCCCTGCGAGTCGCGACATCACTTCACTCGTGTGCTCGCCGAGCAGGGGCGCACGCTCGTGTCGCCACGCATCGGGCCCGATCCACCACGGTGGCCCGGGATACGTCGCCTCGCCCGCGACCGGGTGGTCGATGCGCCGCAGGAACCCGCGCTCGTTGAGCTGCTCGCTCGTGAGCAGGTCGTCCATCGTGTGCACAAAGGCGATTGGAGCGCGGCCCGCGCCGGCCCGCTTGTAGATGTCGTGCTTCGTTTCGCCTGCCGCCCACGCGTAGAACTCGGCCATCAATTCGTCGTTGTGCTGCGCGCGCACAGCCTGGGTGACGAAGCGCGGGTCTTCCTGCATGTCTGGTCGCCCGATGACATCGGTGAACGGTTTCCAGTTTCTCGGCATGATGTGAATCCCAAGGTGCCCGTCAGCACAGGGATAGATGCCAATAAAGCTCGCCATGTGGTTGCCGCGCCGCACGCCAAGCCATCTTCCAAGGTAGGTGTAGTAGGGTATCCCCGCCTCCAGGATCGGGGCCATGCATTGCTGGATGCTGACATCCACATGCTGCCCGACTCCGTCTCGCTCGGCTGCGAGCACCGCCAGCATCCCCGCGGAGAATGCGTTCAGTCCGCCCTGGTAGTCCGCCTGGTAGCCACCGTTCTTCAGCGGTCCGCCGTCCTGCGTCCCGGTAATGAACATCTGACCGCCCATCGCGAACGCGATGAGGTTGTTGCCTTCGTAGTCCGCGTAGGGTCCGTCCTGGCCGAATGTCGTCACCGAGATGAGCACCACGCGCGGATTTACGCGGCACAAGTCCTCGTACGAGAGCCCCAGCGCCCGCATGTCCGCCGGTTTGAAGTTGTCGATGACAACGTCGGCTGTCTTCACCAGTTCGAGGAAGTCGTTTCGGCCGGCCGGCGTGGCGAGGTCGATGACGACGGACTTCTTGCCGGTGTTTAGATAGAGGAAGAGGGCGCTCGTCTCCGGGTTGGGGATGCCGTCTTTGAACGGTCCGTGCGCACGTGCAATGTCGCCCTCAGGCGGTTCGACCTTGATGACTTCCGCGCCGTAGCCGGCGAACAGCTTGCCGCAGTACGGCGCCGAAACGAACGTCCCGATTTCGAGGACGCGCAGACCTTCGAGTGGTTGGGGCATGGCTCGGGATTCTACTCGCGAAGGCGCGCGACGCTAATAGCCGTGCTCAGCCCGCCAGCGCTTTATCCACGAGGTATGGGCAGCCTCGTGGTCGCTGGGCAGGCCCGCCTCGCCATAGCGGGTCGCATCCAGCCCGC
Organism: Dehalococcoidia bacterium; assembly: GCA_050247055.1. Taxonomy (GTDB): domain Bacteria; phylum Chloroflexota; class Dehalococcoidia; order Tepidiformales; family Tepidiformaceae; genus Amarobacter. The sequence goes on along the minus strand of JBFWUX010000002.1, from coordinate 198,474 downwards.
GCGGCGAAGCCGCGGAGAGCGCCTTCAGCAGGCGCTCGTGGGTGCTGGCAATCTCCCACCTGGCCTGCGAGGGAGACGCCGTCCTCCGGAGGTCATACAGCACATCCGCGATGGCATCGACTTGCTCCTCTTGCATCTTCCAGAGCGAGTCCTGTCCGGCCGAAATTCGCTCGACCTCGGAGGCCCGAAATTCGTCCCACAGGGCAATGTGCAACAGGTGATCCTTCACTGACCAGCCATCAAGCGACTGCTCCGAGAGTTGTTGGTCGGTCAGGCCATCGATTGCACCGAGGAGTTCTCCTCGCATGCCGCGGTAGTACGCGATGTACTCATCTTTCGTTTCCACGCCGTTCCCTCTGATGCAAGTGCCCGGCGAACATATCACGAACCTGAGGGCAGCAAGCCCCTACCGCGCAGCCTCGTATACTGAAGCGCACTTTCCTATCTCTCAGGCTTCTTCTCGCGGGGGTTACGCATGCCATCTTTCTCCTTCAGTTCGAAGGTCTTCCAGGTCGACACCATCGAGTTGGATGGTCATAAAGAGCAGATCGTCAAAGGCGGCCGCCACCTCTTCCCGCTGCTTCCGAAAGCATTCGAAGGCATCAAGCAGATCGGCGTGATCGGCTGGGGCTCACAGGGCCCAGCCCAGGCGCAGAACCTGCGGGACTCGCTCGAAGGCACCGGCATCACAGTGAAAGTGGGACTCCGCCCCGGCTCAAGCTCGATGGACGAGGCCCGTGCGGCCGGCTTCAGCGAAGAGAACGGCACCCTCGGCGAGATGTTCGCTGTCGTTGCGGAGTCCGACCTGGTCATCCTCCTGGTCTCCGATGCAGCGCAGGCGGAGATCTTCGAGCAGGTTTTCGCGAAGCTGAAGCCGGGCGCCACGCTCGGGCTCTCCCATGGCTTCCTCGTGGGCCATATGAAGAACGTCGGCGCGAAGTTCCCCGCGAACATCAACGTCATCGCGGTCTGCCCCAAGGGTATGGGCCCATCCGTGCGCCGGCTCTACGTCCAGGGTTCCACCGTCAACGGCGCCGGGATCAACAGCAGCTTCGCAGTCGAGCAGGATATCGACGGCCGCGCGACTGACTACGCCCTTGGCTGGTCGGTCGCCATTGGTTCGCCCTACACCTTCCAGACGTCGCTCGAATCTGAGTTCAAGTCCGATATCTATGGCGAGCGCGGCATTTTGCTCGGCGCTGTCCACGGCATCATCGAGAGCCTCTACCGCCGCTACATCAACCAGGGTATGAGCCACGAAGACGCTTTCGAGCGCTCAGCCGAAGCCATTACCGGCCCCATCTCCCGCATCATTTCGCGCAAGGGCATGCTCGGCGTGTACGAAGCAGTCGGCGCCGACGGCCGCCCTGCGTTCGAAGCCGCCTATTCGTCCTCCTATCCGGCCGCGCGCGAAGTCCTCGAAGAGATTTACGACGAAGTCTCAAGCGGCAACGAAATCCGCAGCGTCATCCTTGCCGGTGAGCGACTGAAGCGCCGACCGATGGGCGTCATCGACCGCACCGAAACCTGGCAGACGGGCCAGAAGGTCCGAGCCGGCCGCCACGAGGACGATATCCCCCTCGATCCGTTCACGGCGGGCGTCTACATCGCGACGATGATGGCGCAAATCGATGTCCTCATGGAGCACGGCCATCCGTATTCAGAAGTCGCCAACGAATCAGTTATCGAAGCCGTCGACTCGCTGAACCCCTACATGCACGCTCGCGGCGTCGCGTACATGGTCGATAACTGCTCCACGACGGCCCGCCTCGGCTCGCGCAAGTGGGCGCCACGCTTCGACTACACCCTTACTGAGCAGGCGTACGTCTCGGTCGATGCAAAAGAAGCCGTGAACAACGACCGCGTCGACGCATTCAAGAAGCACACCATCCACCAGGTGCTCGCCGAGTGCGCCAAGCTCCGCCCCTCGGTAGACATCTTCGTGGAGTAAGGAGTTTCTCGGCGAAGGGCGACTGCGAACCGGCTTCGGAAATCCGAAGGCGCGACTGATAAGGAGCGCTACGAATTCCATCCAGCGTGGGGGGTCGAGCCCTGAGGTCTTCGGACCGTGACTAGATCGGCAGGATAACCTGACGCCGATGGCGGTCGTTCGCGTAATTCTCGTACGGGTTCACGCCGATCTCGCGAAGCATCCAGTACAGCTCGACAACGCGGACCTTTCCGTCAACGAATCGCCACCACTCGGCCATTCGCGGACGAGAAGGGTCAATCGCCCACTCCACGACGGCATCATGCTCGCCCGCAAGGATGTTCGTGACTCGCTGGGCGCCGAACGCTGGCTTCGGCCGCGAACTTGAAAGCGCCATAATGTTGTCGAAACCATGGGCGATGCCATAGATGCCGTCGATCATGGTCGCCTTTTCGTGGACGGGTTCCTTTGCGGCCTCCGCGTCACCCGCGAAGAACGCTGTCAGGAACTTGTCCACAGCCGCCTTGGTCGCGCTTGCGCTGCCACCCTGGTAGCCCTGCGCGTCCGTCATTGAAGCTGTTGTCGCCTTATCGAATTCGATGTCTCGCAACATCCCATAGAGGCGGCGGTTTGTTATCTCTCCGCTTTCGTCAAACTCGAACACCTCGAGGGCACGCTGAGTGAACGCGCGCCAGTCGTATCCCTTCGCTTCGATCGTCGTGCGGACCGCGACGCTGTTGCCCTGTTCGATGTACTCCAGCTCCGCATAGTTGCAGTCCGCGTAGTCGCGCAGGAATTCTCGATGCCAGTCGGCGATTGCTACGCTATCGCGCAGCGTCGGCCCGCGGAACGAATGAAAAACAGCATCGGGCCGGTGATGGGCCTCAATTTCGGCAAAACGATCGAAGTTGATTGCGGTGATGAGCGAATTGACCGCGGGAATGTTCGACATACGCGTGGGCTGTACCTGTCCTGGAGGGTGCGGCCCGGATTGTACCGCCTGTCACGAATGCGGGGTAGGCAACGCGACTGCCCATCTGTTCGGCGGCGCTGTAAGCTCGATGAACCCTGCCCGCCAGCGGGCTGCCCAGGAGCGAAATCCCATGACCATCGTCGCACCCGAACTTCGCGACAACCTCACCCAGGCCGAAGCCGAAGCACGCGCCGCCCGCGTGAAAACCTGCGCCTACGAACTCACAATCGAACTCACTCGTGGCTCCGAGACCTACAAAGGCGATGCGACCCTGCGATTCGCGGTGACGGGTTCGGAAGACCTCTTCCTCGACTTCCGGGGCAAATCGATCGAACTCCTCCATCTGAACGGCCAGCAGCTTCAGCCGAAGTGGAATGGCTACCGGCTCTGGCTCCCGGGAGAGGTCTTGGCAGCCGAGAACACCGTTCACGTCGTGTACGAGAACGAATACGACCACGAAGGCGATGGCTTCCACCAGTTTAAGGACCCCGAAGACGGAGAAGAGTACCTCTACTCCAACTTCGAGCCGTATGAATCGCACCGCCTCTTCCCCCAGTTCGATCAGCCGGACATCAAAGGCACCTATTCGCTGAAAGTCCTCGCCCCGGCCGAATGGGAAGTCGTCGCCAACAGCCGCGAGGCTTCCGTCGAGACCACCGCCGATGGCCGAAAGCTCCACACGTTCGAGACCACGAAGCTCTTCAGCACCTACCTTTTCGCCCTCGTGGTTGGCCCGTATCACGTGGCCCGGGAGACCCACAACGGAATCGATATTGGACTCTTCTGCCGTAAGTCACTGGCGAAACACATGGATACGCCCGAACTGTTCGAGGTGACCCGCCAGGGCCTCGACTTCTACGCCGATTTCTTCGCGTTCCCGTATCCCTTCGGCAAGTACGACCAGATTTTCGTGCCGGAGTTCAACGCCGGCGCGATGGAGAACGTCGGCTGCGTCACCCACAACGAGTACATGGTCTTCCGCGATCCGCCGACCGATAACCAGCGCCGCGGGCGGGCCGAAGTCATCCTCCACGAAATGGCGCACATGTGGTTCGGAGACCTGGTGACCATGCGCTGGTGGAACGACCTCTGGCTGAACGAAAGCTTTGCCACGTACATGTCCTACCTCTGCATGGACGAAGCTACGCGCTTCGATACCGGCTGGCAGGATTTCGCCTCGTCCATCAAGAACTGGGCCTACCGCCAGGACCAACTGGTAACCACGCACCCAATCGCTGGCCAGGTCGAAGACACGGACCAGACCTTCCTGAACTTCGATGGCATTACCTACGGGAAGGGCGCTAGCGTGCTAAAGCAGCTCGTGAAGGCCATTGGCATGGAAGGCTTCCGCGAGGGCATGCGCCACTACTTCCGCACCCACGCCTACGGCAACGCAACCCTCTCGCAGTTCCTCGCGTCTCTCGAAACCGGTAGCGGCGTGGATTTGAAGCAGTGGGCGCGCCTCTGGCTCGAGACCCCTTCGCTCAACACTATCGGCAGCCATTGGGAGGCCGACGGCGAGCGCATCACTCGTTTTGCGCTCACTCAGTCTGTCCCGGCGGAGTACCCGACTCTGCGACCGCACAAGCTCGATATCGGCCTCCTCCGCGATCAGGACGGCAAGCTCGATTTCACCGTCCTCCCGGCCTCCATTGATGGCTCCGAAGCCGAGGTGGTCGAAGCGCGGGGGCTGCCGAAGCCCTCCCTCGTCTTCCCCAACTACGGCGACCACGGCTACGCGAAGGTTGCGCTCGACGTGGAATCGCTGGCGTTCCTCAAGGAGCACATGCAGCGGATCGAAGACCCCCTTCTGCGGCTCCAACTCTGGGGCTCGCTCTGGAACATGGTTCGCGACCAGCAGCTGAAGTCGACCGAATACCTCGAACTGGTCCGCACGAAGATCCCTCGCGAAGACATGCCCGAACTCGTCGAGGCAGTCCTCAGCAACGCCACCGCCGCCATCGGCCGCTACGTCCCCGAGGAGTGGAAGACGCGCGAAGCGCACGAGATCTGCCAGCAGGCCTACCTCGCCCTGAAGCAGCCGAGTTCGCCGGACCTGAAAATCATCTGGGCCAGGGCTCTCATCGGAAATGCTGTTGTCCGCGAGGACCTCACACTTGTGGCGCGCCTCGCCGACGCCGAGGAGACGATTGACGGTGTGACCATCGACCAGGACATGCGCTGGTCGATCGCCGCCAAGCACGTCGCCTACGGGATGCCAGGCGCCGATGAACGCGTGGCAGCCGAGTTCGCACGCGACTCCTCGGATCGCGGTGTCCGCGCAAAACTTCGCTGCGAGACCTCGGTTCCAACCGTCGATGCGAAGGCCGGGGCGTGGGCAAAATTCAACGGCGACGGCTACGGTTCGCTCTACCTCACCTCGGCGGCAATGTCCGGCTTCAACTGGTCCGAACAGCGCGCTCTTCTCGAACCCTACGTGGATCTTTTCTTCGCCGCCCTGCCGAACATCTTCCGGACGAAGGACAAGGAGTTCACGTCCGATTACTTCCGCGGGCTCTTCCCGGGGTACCGCGTCGAGCGCGAACTGCTCGCGAAGAGCGAAGCCGTCCTCGCCGGCTACGGCGACGAACTGCCTGTCCTCGCGCGCATGGTGAAGGAAGCCAACGACGACCTTCTGCGCGCCATCCTCTGCCGGGAGTACGCGGCCGGATAGCGCAATGGAACACTTTCGGAGCACCGGTACTTCAGGTGGTCTGATCCACAGGAGAACCACCAGCCGTTACGTGAAAGAGCGAGTAGCCGAAATGCTCCAGCTTGTCGGTGTAGCCGATGCAGCGGTGATACGGACTGGATTTGTGCGCTCCTCGGACCTCACCGCGCTTCAAGACAAGACTCGTGCGATCGTCAGCGACAGGTGGTTGGAGACAAGCGCTTATGACGATGCGGTGAGGGAGTTTGAGTCCCTGGATTCGGAAGTGAGCCCTGAGGTTGCAGACAAGGTCCTTCCAACGTCCTTCGTGCGCGATTTCCGGAAGAAACGGTCCGCTCGGCACCGAACTCCCGCTGGGGTTAGCCGCATCGGCATCCGTTGCAACCCCGTCCGATCGTCCTTACGCTCGCGCCCGAGGTAGCAAATGAACTTCGGACTCCACATCGGCCAGCAGAACATCACCATCGACGAGATGCGGAAGACCTGGACTTGGGCGGACACCGCCGGATTTGACTGGGTTGATGTCTGGGACCACTTCTACGAAGCGCCACCGGTCGATGGCAACGGCAGCTGCTTCGAAGCCATCGCCTGCATGTCCGCCATGGCCTGCGAGACGAAGAATGTCCGCATCGGGGTCCTCGTTCTCGGCATGAACTACCGCCACCCGGCGATCCTCGCGAACTCGCTCGTCACCATCGATCACCTGAGCAAGGGCCGCCTCGAAATCGGGCTCGGCGCCGGCTGGCACCAGCAGGAATACGCGGGGTACGGCATCCCCTTCCTGCCCATCGGCCAGCGCATGGACATCCTCGAAGAGGGCGTGAAAGTCGTTCGCATGCTTACCACGCAGGATCGCTCGGACTTCGATGGCAAGTACTTCCAGCTGAACAACGCTGCCTGCAACCCCAAGCCGATCCAGGCTCGTCCCCGGATCTGGATCGGTGGAAACGGCGAAAAGCGGACCCTGCGCATTGCCGCTCGCCACGCCGACGGTTGGAACACGCCGTACCCGTCCGTTGACGAGTTCAAGCGGCTCTCGGGCGTCCTCGATCAGTGGTGCGAAAAAGAAGGCCGGGACCCGGCGACCATCGAGCGGAATGTGAATCTCAGTTTCCACATGGCCGCGACGCCCGCGCATCTCGATCGCGCCGAGCAGCAATACCGCGAGACCTGGGGCCCCGCCAGTGAAGTGATGCGCGGCCGGGGCGTCGTCGTCGGCCTCCCGGACCAGGCGATCGACCTCGTCGGTCGCCTGAAAGACGCCGGCGCGGCGCGTGTGAACATCGCCCAACGGCCGCCACTCGACTGGGACGGCCTGCACGCCTGGGCTGAGAAAGTCATACCGGCATTCGCCGAGAAGTAATCCGGCTCGCTGTCGCCGTTTCCGCTCGCGCCGTACGATCGTTCGCGTGACGGATCGCAAGAAGGTCGCAATCCTCGGCTCGACTGGCTCGATCGGCCGCCAGGCGCTGGATGTTATCCGCCAGTTCGCAGAGCGCTGGGAAGTCAGTGGCCTGGCCGCGGGCAGGAACCACCAACTGCTCGCCGAGCAGGTCCGCGAGTTCGGGCCTGCCAGCGTTTCCTGGGAAGGCGAGGCCAGCGATTACCTCCAGACGGCAGTCCGCGACGCGAACTCGACGCGTCTCGATCCCACGGAAATGGCACTGGCCGCAGATATACCCCTGGTCGGCACCGCCGGAGCGGCGGGTCTCCTCCCGACCCTTGCCGCCCTGAAGGCTGGCCAATCCGTCGCCATCGCGAACAAGGAAGTTCTTGTAATGGCGGGCCACCTTGTGCGCCGGGCGATGGTCGAAGGCGGCGGCGACCTTCGACCGGTCGACAGCGAGCACTCGGCCATCTGGCAGTGCCTCTGGGGCGAGGCGTCTCACGAGATCTCCCGCATCCTCCTGACGGCCAGTGGCGGCGCATTCCGTGACCTTGACCGCTCGCAGCTGGCCGCGGTTACCGCTGAACAGGCACTTAACCACCCAACTTGGAACATGGGTCCCAAGATCACGGTGGATTCAGCCACCTTGATGAACAAAGGCATGGAGACCATCGAAGCGATGTGGCTGTTCGATGTCCCCATGGAGAAGGTCGAAGTCGTCCTGCACCGCGAATCCATCGTCCACTCCCTTGTCGAGTTCAGCGACGGCAGCGTGAAAGCGCAGCTCGGCGTCCCCGACATGCGCCTTCCCATTCAGTTGGCGCTCTCCTACCCGGAGCGGATGCCCGAGCCGCCGATGCCGCGCCTCAACCTCGCTCAGATTGGCTCGCTGAATTTCGGCACGCCCGACATGGATCGTTTCCCGTGCTTGCAGCTTGCGATGGAATCTGGCCGCCGCGGTGGCACGTTCCCGTCCGCCATGGCCGCAGCGGACGAAGTTGCTGTCGAGCGTTTCATGGCCCACGAGGTCGGATTCCTCGAAATCCCCCGAATCATCGAATCCGTGCTGGAGAAGCACGACAACACTGCCGATCCTGATCTCGAAACTATTCTCGAAGCCGACCGGGCCGCGCGGGAACTTGCGCGCCTCGTTCCCGTGGGAGTGACCGTCTGATGTTCCTCGCCTTCGACCCTGTCGCAATTGTCCGCGCGGTCTTCCCGTTCCTGAGCCTGCTGCTCATCCTCGTGGTCATCCACGAGTTCGGGCACTTTTTGGCGGCCAAGGCCTTCGGGATCAAGGTCCTCGAATTCGGCATCGGCTTCCCGCCCCGCGCGAAGACGATGTTCAAGAAGGGCGAGACCGAGTACACGCTGAACTGGCTCCCCATCGGTGGCTTCGTCCGCCTCCTGGGCGAGGAAGACCCGTCCGATCCGCGGTCTCTCGCGGCGGCGCCACGGTGGCAGCGCCTCACCGTGATGGGCGCCGGCGTGATGATGAACCTGTTCCTCGCCATCTTCCTGCTCTCCGTCGGATTCATGATTCCGCGGGAGCGCTCGCTTTCGCTGGCGCAAATCGTCGAAGTAGCGCCTGGTTCGCCGGCCGCCGAAGCCGTCGTGACCGGAGAAATGCGCGATGGTACCGACCCGCTGCAGGGCATCCAGGTTGGCGACATCGTCATGGAAGTCGAAGGCCGCGACATCAAGAACACCAGCGAACTGGTCTATGCCAACCGACTCAACCTCGGGGAAACCCAGCACTGGACGATCATCCGCTCTGGCTCGACGCTCGAAGCTGAAGTCTATGCGCGCTGGCATCCGCCCGCCGGGCAGGGCCCAACCGGTGTGCGCATTGCCGCGCCCACAACCTGCACGTACGACCAGAACTTCGAACCCATCGAATGCCAGCTGAAGTATCCGCAGACTGAGAACGAGTGGTACCCGCCATGGACCGCCTTCCAGAAGGGTACACAGTCTCTCGTCGATACCATGGTCCTCACCGTCAACGAAATCCGCGTGCGAGTTGGTGGAGGAGGGGGAGCCAGTATTGGCGGAGAAGATCAGCCGGCATTCACAGGCCCGGTCGGCATCGCCGATACCACCGGAAACCTCATCGAAGAGGCTGGCTGGCGCCCGCTGATCGAATTCGCGGCCCTGCTCTCACTGAACCTGGCCATCTTCAACGCACTCCCCATCCCGATGCTCGACGGTGGCCGGATGTTCTTCGTCTTCCTCGAGATCATTCGTGGTGGCCGCCGCATCTCGCCTGAGAAGGAAGGGCTTGTCCACTTCGCCGGCTTCGCCCTCATGATGGCTGGCGTCCTTGTGGTGACCTACTTCGACATCGCCCGCCTGGTCACCTGACCTTTCGCCGTGTACACGCTCATCTTCGTCAGCATCATGGTCGCAGGCTGGTGCCTTCTCGGGTTTATTCCATGGCTGGCGTGGTCGGTGGCAACCCGCGGCCGCGCGGGACTTTCGAACCTGCCGCTCTGCCTGTTCGGGGCAATCGTGGCCGGCCTCGCGGTTCCACTCCTGGGCAAGGACGACGCGGCAGGGATCTGGTTCAGTGCGCTGGCGGCGGCACTGGTCGCGACGTTACTGCTGGCGATCCGTCACTTCGCTAAAGGCATCCATGTACCCGTTCCGGTTCGAGAAAAACAATCCTCAGAACTCGAGGTCAAGCGAGATATCGACTGAACCTGCGCTGTGGGTCAACGCTCCAACCGATATCGCATCGACTCCCGTCTCCGCGATCGCCCGCACCGTATTCAGGTTCACGCCCCCGCTGGACTCGAGCCTGGCTTTCCCGGCCACTCGCCGGACGGCTTCGGCCATCTCCCGGGTGTTCATGTTGTCCAGCAGAATCCACTCCGGCGAGCCTTCGAGCGCTTCTTCGAGTTGATCGAGCGAGTCAATCTCCACTTCCACTGCTATCCCGGGGGTTCGCTCCCGGATCGCCGCCACACCTTCCGCCAGGGACAGTTCCGCTCGGGCCAACGCCTCGCGATGGTTGTCCTTGATCATCGCCATCACTGCCAGGTCTCGCCGGTGGTTGGTGCCGCCCCCACATCGCACGGCGTATTTCTCCAGGTCGCGCATTCCCGGTGTGGTTTTTCGCGTGTCGAGAATTTCCGCCCGCGTGCCTTGAACGGCGTCCACGAAGGCTCGGGTCAATGTCGCAGTCCCGCAAAGACGCTGAAGGAAGTTGAGGGCCACTCGCTCAGCCTGCAGCATCGCGCGCACACTGCACGTCACCTCTGCGAGCACGGTTCCCGAAGCGAATGTCCCGCCTTCCGGGATGCGGACCTCAATATCGGCGTCGGGGTCGAACGTCCTGAACGCTTCGAGCGCCACCGGCATTCCCGCCAGCACCCCATCCTGCTTCGCGAGGAACCTCGCAGTCCCCCTGAGCGTCGGCGTGACGGTCGCGAGCGTCGTCGCATCCTCGGCTGCGCGGTCCTCCTTCAATGCCGCCTGTACGGCGGAGGCGATGACCTCGGCGGCGGGCAACTCAATCACCGCGCACCCAAACCTGTTGCCTCCGCCAGTGCGCGTCGTCGCGCTCGGGGAAGTCGTTGCGGAAGTGACCCCCCCGGCTCTCGGTCCGCGCGAGCGCGGCCCGCAGCATCAACGAACTCAGCCTCGACATTTGCATCCGTTCGAACTCCGGCCGGGTCACGACGTTGTTCGCCGACGGCCAGGCGGCGATGATCCGCAGCCCCTCGCGCATCCCGTCCCCGTTCCGTTCGATCCCGGCGGAGTGCCACATCATTTGTTGCAGGTCCCGGTGGCTCGCAGGCGCCCCGGCCGAAAGCGAAATCGACTCCCGGGCAGAGCTTTTTTCCGCCGCCCCACCGTTGCCGCCTTCGATGTGCTCCACAACGCGCTTTCCGAAGACCACCGTTTCCATCAACGAATTGCTCGCGAGGCGGTTTGCGCCGTGCACACCCGTGCACGCTACTTCGCCGCAGGCGAACAGGCCCGGCAACGTCGTTCTTCCGCTGATGTCTGTCCGCACGCCGCCCATCAGGTAGTGCGCAGCCGGCGCCACCGGTATCGGCTGTGTCCGCATGTCGATGCCCACCCCGGCGCAGAACGCCGAGATGCCCGGGAAGCGGGCCCCAAGGTCGACCGATTTCAATCCCGTGCAGTCGAGCCAGACAGAATCGGTATCGCCAGCGTGCATCTCCGCGACGATCGCCCGGGCGACGATGTCCCGCGCCGCCAGCTCCCGCAGCGGGTGATAGCGCGACATAAACGCCTCGCCATCCTTGTTCCGAAGGATGGCGCCTTCTCCGCGGACGGCCTCAGAGATAAGGAACGGCGGCGCGCCGTCCAGCCGCAGCGCCGTAGGGTGAAACTGGTAGAACTCCACGTCAGCCACTTCGGCGCCCGCTTCGAACGCAAGGGCGATGCCATCCCCGGTCGCTACATCGGGATTGGTGGTGTGCGAATACAACTGGCCCGCCCCGCCCGTGGCCAGCACGACGTTCTCGCCCTCGTAGTACTCCGTCGCTCCCGTCTGCAGGGCGATGGCTTCCACGCCAACAACTCGCCCGCGTTCGACCGTCAGGCCCGTTGCAAGGGTGAAGTCCAAAACCGTGATGAGCGGATCTGTGGCTGCCGCGGAAAGTGCGGTTTCAATCTCCGCGCCGGTGCGGTCGCCTCCGGCATGGAGGATGCGAGAGTGACTGTGGGCGGCTTCTCGCCCAAGGGCGACCTCACCGCCAAGAGAATCGAACGACACACCGTATTCCACCAGGTCGCGGATCCGCGCCGGCGCTTCGTTGCACAGCACCCGGGCGGCTTCTTCGTCGACCAGGCCATCGCCGGCAGCAATCGTGTCTTCGAGGTGCTGTGTCGGCGAATCGAGTGGCCCGACTGCCGCTGCAATGCCCCCCTGCGCCCAGCGCGTATTGCAGTCGTCGATGCTTCCCTTGGTGAGGACCAGCACCGGCCCCAACTTGCGAGCCTCAAGGGCGACAAACAGTCCGGAAATGCCGCTGCCAATCACGATGACCTTGTATCGCTTCGCTTGAAACTGGGCGGTGTCCCGGTGCGCCTCAGTCGGCATTGGACTTAGTGTAGATCTGACACGAAGTACCCGCCAAGGGGCGCATGCGCCGATGCCGCGATACACTACGGTTCGCGCAGCGGCGCCACCAGATCGTCCCCGGAGCTCGTTCTTTGGCCATCCTTCCAATTCGCCGTGCCGGCGACCCCGTCCTGCGAGAAAAAGCACGGCGAGTGCGGACCATCGACAAGTCCATCCACAAACTCATCGAAGACATGTGGGAGACGATGTACGACGCTCCCGGCGTGGGCCTCGCGGCGCCACAGGTGGGGGTCTCCCTCCGCGTCGTAGTAATCGATGTCGGCGACGACAACCAGATCGCGTTGATCAACCCCGAGATCGTGAAGCGCTCCGGCGAACGCCGCTGCGATGAAGGCTGCCTCTCGGTCCCCGGCTACCGCGGCGAGATCACCCGGTCGGTGAAGGTCACGGCCCAGGGCATCGACCCGTACACGGGCAAGGAAGTTCGCATCAAGGCCGAAGACGACCTCCTCGCCGAGGCGCTCGAACACGAAATCGACCACATCAACGGCATCCTTTACATCGACTACCTGGACAGCCCCGATTCGCTGATCCCGTTGAGCGATGCGCCCGAAGTGCACGGCTAAGGAGAACCATGTTTATCGAAGCCATAGAGGCCCGAGAAATCCTCGACTCGCGCGGAAATCCCACCGTTCACGCAACCGTCGTCCTCGAAGACGGCGCCGTCGGGACGGCTGCTGTCCCCTCTGGCGCCTCGACCGGCGCCCACGAAGCGGTCGAACTTCGCGATGGCGGCAAGCGCTACGGCGGCAAGGGCGTGCTCAAGGCCGTGCGCAACGTGAATACCGAGATCGCCAAGGCGCTCAGCGGCTTCCCTGCCACTGAGCAGCGCGCCATCGATAAGGTCCTCTGCGACCTCGATGGCACTCCAAACAAGGGGCGACTTGGCGCGAACGCCATCCTCGGCGTTTCGCTCGCGGTCGCGCGAGCTGCCGCCGCCTCGGCCGAAGTCCCGCTCTACCGCTACCTGGGAGGCTCCGGCGCCCACCGCCTTCCCGTCCCGATGTTCAACATCCTCAACGGCGGCAAGCACGCTCCCGATAGCACCGACTTCCAGGAATTCATGGTGATGCCGGTTGGCGCCGACACCTTCTCCGAGGGGCTGCGCATGGCCGTGGAGATCTATCACGCGCTTCACGCCATCCTCCATGACCGTGGCGAAATCACCTCTGTCGGCGATGAGGGTGGCTTCGCGCCGTCCCTGCCGGGCAACGAAGACGCCGTCCAGGTCGTCCTCGAAGCCATCACGAAGGCCGGCTACAAGCCCGGGACTGACGCGGTCCTTGCGCTAGATCCAGCATCGACCGAACTGTTTTCTGGCGGCAAATACGCCCTGAAGAAAGAGAAGCGTGTCCTCACCTCCGCGCAGATGGTCGACCACTGGGCTGGCTGGGTAGAGAAGTACCCGATTCGCTCGATCGAAGACGGCCTTTCCGAAGACGACTGGGCGGGCTGGTCGAAACTCGTAGCGAAGCTGGGCGAGTCCTGCCAGGTCGTCGGCGACGACCTGCTGGTCACGAATGTCGAACGCATCCGCCGCGGCATCGCCGAGAAGTCGGCGAACAGCGTCCTCATCAAGCTCAACCAGATTGGGACGCTCACGGAGACACTCGACGCCATCGAGATGGCCCATCGCGCTGGCTGGACTGCCGTCATCAGCCACCGTTCAGGCGAAACCGAGGACACGTTCATCGCCGACCTCGCCGTCGCGACCGGCGCGGGACAGATTAAGACCGGCGCTCCGGCTCGCGGCGAACGTACGGCGAAGTACAACCGCCTTCTGGAAATCGAAGCTGAGCTCGGCCCCGGCGGGACCTACGCAGGTTGGGATTGCATCCGCCAGCTAGGCCCGAAACCTGCGCGGGAGCCCGCCTCGCGGTCGCGTGCCGCGCGCTCGGACCGGCGCCCTCCGCGCGCCCGGCACTGAGATGACGCCCGAAGTCCGCGCCATCGCCGACCGCTTCATCTACGAACAGGCGACCCTGAAGCACATGCTCAACCTGGTGCAGGAGTCGGCGGTTGTTGGCCCCAATGGGCGCAATCTCAGCGAGGTCGGTTCGCGGTTTGCCCACCTTGCGTGTTCCCTGGGCGCGTTCGCGGAAGCCGTCGCCCGGGAGCGAAGTGGAACCGAAACCTCCCCCGATTGGGATCTTTGCGCAGCGGCTGCGCGGTCGGCCGAAGGCCAGGGGTTGTCCTCGAGAGCGGACATCGCCAGGGTTTTCGGCGAGGGGCTCACGTCCCTCTTCGCCGAACTGAAGCGCCTGCCGGAAGACGCGACCTCGCCGCCAGAGGCGCTCGGACCAATGTCCGCACACTGTCAGTCTCACGCCATCGACCTCGTCGATGCCATCCCTGAAGTCCGCATGGACCCGCTCGTCCTGAACTGGCTCCTGGACCTGGAGTTCACCGATGAGGCCAGCCGCGAATGGCAGGCCGCCCTCCTCGCCGAAGCAAGAGAGTATGTTGCGAATCACCCCGATGCCGATGAGGAGGACGCATGACCATTCCCGCAGTGCAGCAAGTGATCGATGAACTGGATGCCCACCGCGAGAGGTTCGAGGCGCTCTGCCGCTCGCTGAGCGAGGAAGAACTCGCTCGGCCCGTTCCGAAGAGCACCTGGATTGTCCGCGACTTCATCGCCCACCTCGCGACCATCGATGTCCCTGTCGGCGAGATGTTCCGGGCCATGCACGCCGCCGAAGACGCCGGCCTCCGCAACGCCGACGGCGGCAAGTTCGAAGTTGACGGCTGGAACGACCGCCAGGTGGAAAAGCGCCGCACGCTCACGGTCGATGAGGTGCTCGCCGAGGCCGAGCAGACCCGCGCAGAACTGAAGAAGCACATGGTCGTCCTCACCGAAGAAGACCTCGCCCGCACGATGAAGTTCGGCGGCGATTCCAAGCGCCCACCCTCGGAGTTTCCGTTTGGCGCCTACCTTCGCGGCTGGTGTAAGCACGACCCGATGCACGCGCTCGACATGAGCCGCGCCCTCCCCGAGCGCCAGGCCGCGCTCGCACCCTGGTTCGACGACCCGGTGATCCAGGGCTACCAGAAGGCAATGAACGGCTGATTCATGCCCCTCCGTGTTTCGCCCCCGAAGGTCTTTCCCGTGGCCACATTGGCAGCGAAGCCGCCGAACGATGCGGCCGGCAGCGTCGATGCCTACCGGCAGTCGTCGTTCGTCCTCGGCGCCGAGTTCGACCTGGTGGTTGAAGGCCTGAACCTCGAAGGCAAGGTCGCGGAGTCCTCCGCTGGCTCCAAATTCCGTTCCCAGCTCACCGCTTCCGCCATGGGGCTGTGGTCCCGCGGTTGGCTCGCGCGCTTGCAGGCACTGCACGGCCTCCAGTGGGGCAACTACTCGGCGGCCTCGCCGTTGATCCGCGCCGCAGCCGACCACCAGGCCGCGATGCTCTACCTCGTCCGCACAGAAGCCCAGGAGTGGCAGGGGTGGCTCGATGCCGATGGCATCGCTATCTCCGCGGAGCACCACGCCACCGAATTCGAACTCCATGCCTTTCGTGCGGCGGAAATCCTTGCGGGGCACGAAATTCTCGGACCGCTGTATCGGGTCGCAACCGATCTCTCACTCTCACATTTCGGCTCGACGCTGCTCCTCGCCGGGGCCGAGTCCGCGCCCGACCACGTTTCGGTGACCTTCGGCGACCGCGACTTCCACGTTGGCCTCGCCGAGCTCCACCTCGGCTGGCTGCTCGAACTCGGCATCGCCCAATTCGCAGCACTCGCCGAAGCCGGTGATGCATTCGCGCCGCCCGAGGCGGGCGTCGAATCCTGGCTGAGCCAGGCTCGAAAGACGGTGGGGAGTTCCTCGCGCTGCCGCGTCGAGCAGATCGAATCTGAAGGCATGCGCCGTTACCTGGTCCACAACTGGCGTCGCGAGCCGCGTTCCGCGCCGAAACGGATACTTCTCTGAACTTCGCCTAACGTTGCCCGGCTGTAGCATTCACCTATGCGATTACCACTGATTGCGGGGGGTCTGCTCCTTCCGCTGCTTTTCGTCGTTGGCGGGTGTGGCAACGACAACAAGTCCGACGAAACGCCGACCGCCACCCTCACCGGGGGCACTGGCACCGACGAGGGTTACCTCGCCGCGATTTGCCAGGGCACCTCGGATTTTTCCAACGCCCTCATCAGCAAGACCACAGCCGACGAAATAGCCGACGTCATCCGCGATTTTATCGCCCAGATGAAGCAGGCGAACCCGCCCGCGGACCTCGTGCAGTACAACGCCGACTTCGTGAAGTACCTCGAAGATGCGCTCAACGACCCGACCTCCCTCGTCACTCGTAACCCTCCGCTGCCGGACAAGGACATCCAGCGACGCCTCGCAGCGAAGGAGCTCTCCGTGGAAGAGTGCAAGGATGGTACGTTCTTCAGCCGCGACCTCGACAAGTAGAACGGGAGCGCAAAGCCGCCCGCCGATGTAGGCTGTCCCCACACCACAAACCGCTTCGAGGGTCTGTCATGCCGACACCGTACGCATACTTCCAGGGCAACATTGTTCCGCTGAGCGAAGCCAAGATCGGCATCATGACTCACGCCTTCAACTACGGCACAGCCGTCTTCGAAGGCATCCGCGGCAACTGGAACCAGGAAGCACAGACCACCTACCTGTTCCGCTCGCGCGAGCACTTCGAGCGACTCGGACAGAGCGCCCACATCCTCGGAATGGAGATGAAGGATTCGGTCGACAAGCTGGCCGACACCGCCGTCGAACTGGTCGAACGCAGCGGCTTCACCGAGGACGTCTACCTGCGCCCGATGGTCTACCTCTCTGGTGAAGTCCTCGGCGTGCGTCTCCACGACGTGGCTTGCGACACGCTCATCTTCCTCTCGCCATTCCCGGCGTACCTCCCCGAGACTGCCCGGTGCCACACCAGCACCTGGCGGCGCGTCCAGGACACCGGCATCCCGCCCCGGGCGAAGGTCACCGGCATCTACGTAAACAGCGCGCTCGCGAAGACCGAAGCCAACGCCAACGGCTACGACGAAGCCATCATGTTGAACGAAAACGGACACGTCTCCGAGGGCAGCGGCGAAAACATCTTCATGATTCGCCACGGCCAGCTCATCACTCCCGGCCCCGCCGATAACGTGCTCGAAGGCATAACCGCCAAGAGCGTGATGCAGATGGCCGCCGATGACCTCGGTATCCAGATCGTCCAGCGCGAAATTGACCGCACCGAGCTCTATATCGCCGACGAAGTCTTTATGACCGGCACGGCTGCCCACCTCACCCCAATCGTCGAAATCGATCGCCGAAAAGTCGGCACGGGCCGTCCCGGTCCGATTACCAGCAAACTCAGTGGCCTCTTCTACGATGCGATTCGTGGCAAGAGTGAGAAATACAAGGCATGGTGCACGCCGGCACGCGCGCGCGTCGCTCGCTAGGTCCGGTCGAATTCCGGCCCCCTCGCGCGCTCGGCGTGATCGTCGGGGGTGGGCTTTCGGCGTGGGCCTTCGTGGCGGCCGTCCTGGCTGCTGGCGTTGCCGTCGGGGCTGACGCCGAATTCAAGACGTTCCTCGCCTGGGCGGTGTGCGCCGCCGCCTGCGGCCTTGGCCTGCTCTTCGCAAACTGGGCCTACGCAGTCGGCACCATGAGCTACGTCGTCGATAACGAAGCGCTCACCATTCACTGGGGCTTTCGTCGCATCGTCGTCCCCATCGCCGTAATCCAGCGCATGATTCCGGGCCGCACCCTAGACATCGCCCACATCAAGGGTCTCAACTGGTGGGGCTGCCACGTCGGCGGCGCCGAAGTGAAGCGAGTTGGCTTCACCCTCTTCTTCTCAACCCACAGCACCCCGGATGAACTGCTCTATCTCGTCACCACCGCTGAAGCCTACGCCCTCACGGTCCTCGACCAGGCTGGCTTCGCCGAGGAGATCCAGGCGAGAGCGGCCCTCGCTCCGATGGATGACTTCTCCCACCGCTCTTCTGCCGAAGGCATCGCCGCCATGCCCGTATGGCGCGACCGCACAGCAGCGATCATCTTTGGCATCGGCGCTTTGCTCAGCCTCGTTCTCGGCAGCTACGTCTTCGCGAGCTACCCTGGCCTCCCCGACGTGGTCGAGCTCAGCTTCCCCGCCCTCGGCGGAATCGTCCGCGTCGGCGATAAAGGCGAGTTGCTCCGCATCGCCTATCTTGGGGCCGGGATCCTCGGCTTTAACGCGGTGGTCGGTGTTCTCCTGCACGCGCGGGAGCGCGCCGCTGGGCTCTGGATGCTGGCCGCCTCCGGCATGCTCCAGGCCGTGCTGTTCGGCGCCGCCGTGCTCGCCTTCAGCCGCGCCTGAGCGCGTGCGGCAAAGCCGCCCAGCCGCTACCATCCAGAACAGAGTTGCCCCCGTAGCTCAGCGGATAGAGTGTCGGCCTCCGGAGCCGAAGGCACAGGTTCGAGTCCTGTCGGGGGTACCAGGTACCCAACAAAAAGAGGGGCGGTCACCGGTTTCGGTGACCGCCCCTCTTTGTCTGGACTTGCCGAGTCAGGCCGCACGAGCTTCCACGCGAATCGTCCCGCTGCCCATGTTCACGGTGCCCTCCAGCACCGCGATTGTTGAGTTGAGCCACGCATGTTCAGGACTGGTGGTGGCCATCGTCGCCGAGCCCGTAAAACGAAAGTCCACGTTCGGAAATTCGAATCCCGGAGACGCCACGACTTCCAGCGGTGGCATCATCATGCCCGCGGGCGGAACGACATAACCGCGTACCTGCACGAGAGCCCGAACATCACCGCAGTCGATCGCTTCCGGCGCTACAACGACACCGACGCCGTCGCGCCGTAGGACGAACTCATCGAAACCGAAAATCCTCGCTCCGACGAATGGTCCGGCTTCAATCTGCCCGTCGAACCGGTTATGGAACCGGATTCCGTCGTCGAAGATTCCGACCGGGAAGAGTTCGCCCAGTTGAGCTTCGAAGCGGTAAATCAGGTCGCCGCTGTGGGTGGATGAGCTGGTGGCGGGGGATGGAGTCGTCATTGGGAGTTCCTTTCTTCTGGTGGGGTTGTTGGCGTTTGTTGGAACTAGTAGGTGACCGTGGGTTCCGCCGCGGGCACGAGGCCGTGAGTCGTCACGAGGGATTCAATTGAGTCGAAGTCGATGGTCAGGCCGTAGCGCGCGTTGAGTGCTTGCAGCAGGTCCATCCGCCCCAGCCCGTGCTTCCCATACACGTTGGCAAACTCTTCGAAGTAGTGCTCGAAACCCGAAGGCGAGATCACCTCGAGGAGTCGCGCCGGGCCATCGGAAGCGTTCCAGAACGAGTGCCACACGTTGCGTGGCTTGTAGACCAGGTCGCCCGGTTCGCCATAAACCACGCTGTCGCCGAGCTGGAAGCCCCATCGCCCTTCGAGAATGAATGAATACTCATCCTCTCGCGTGTGAAGGTGCATCGGCGCCGCAAGTCCGCGCGGGATGATGGGATGGTCAATGAGCCCAAACCGGCCATCCGAGTTCGCGCCGTCCATAACGAAGCGGGCGCCCATCGCGATGAGCTTGCCTGTGCTTGTGTCAGCTTTCCGCGCAACCGGCTGCTCGGTGGTTAGGTGGATAAAGGACATGGTGTTGCTCCTGATTTAGTCGAACAGTTACGTTCGCCGAAATCAACGTAGTGCGAAATGCACCGGCAGCGCAATATCCATCAGACAGGAATGTGCGACGAATTGTGATCCTTGTCACAGAACTGCTCGCTAACGTAGGTGCCTCTGGGACGCGCCCGATGGCCGCCATCTTGAATCAGGGCAACGATTGTGTATGCTCAAAAGCATGAGCACCACCGCCGAACGCCGCCGCTACGAAATGCGCCGCCGCCAGGATGACATCGCCGAGACGCGCAAGCGCATCGTCGAAGCGGCCGTCGACTTGCACGGTTCAGTGGGCCCGGCACATACCACCTTCAGCGCGGTGGCCGAGCGGGCCGGAGTCCAGCGCTCGACGGTCTACCGCCACTTCGCCGATGAAGAAGCTCTGTTTGGCGCTTGCACGAGTCACTGGCTGGCCCAAAACCCATGGCCAAGCGTCGAGGACTGGGCACGGCACGGTCCCGGCGAAGACCGGCTCGCCTTCGCCCTGAAGCAGCTGTACGGCTATTTCGAGCGCAACGAGCAGATGCTCGCCAACTCGTTCCGCGACATCCAGGTCATGCCATCGTTCGTGGGCGAGTTCATGGGCGCGCAATTAGCAGCGTATCGGCAGTGCCTTTCGGAAGGCTGGAAAATCGGGCCGCTTGCCGGTTTCGTCATCGACTTTCGCACCTGGCAGGCCCTCCGTGACGCCGGTCATTCCTCAACCGGGGCCGCTGCAACTCTTACCCGCATGGTGACCGCCACCGCGGAGTAGCGCCGCGAGTCGCCCCTTTTAGTGTGCCGGATGCCGCCGCGCCGCCTCCCCATCCCATTCGATCCCAAGACCTGGCGCATGCGACAGCACGAGGTGCCCATCCTCGATCCGTTCGGTCCCGCGCACGAGTTCGCTCCGCCAGGGCACGGAGCCCCAGCAGTATTCGAGTATCCCGAAGTTCCGCAGGGTCGATGCCACCTGCGCCGCCGCCGCGGTCGAAACTGGCCCAGACATGTTGTGCGGGGCGACTTCGACCTCATAGGTGGCTGCGGTTGCGCAGACGTTGCGCATCTCGCCCATGCCGCCAATCCACTTCACGTCCGGCATGATCACGTCGAGCGCCCGAGCCTCAAAGAGCGAGCGGAAGGCGTAGGCGCCCTGGAGCTGTTCGCCGCCTGCCAGGCGCGTTCGGATGCGATTGCGAAGCTCTGCCAGTGCCCTTGCGTCGGCCACCACGTAGGGCTCTTCGATCCACCAGAGATTGAACTCGGTGAGCCTGTCGGCCATCTGCACCGCGTCGGCCGGCGTGAGCGCCCACGCCCAGTCCGTCAGCAGGTCCACGTCCGGCCCAATCGCCGCCCGGACGGCGGCGACGCGCGCGACGGCGAGGTTCATCTCAGCGCTGCTCAGCGGGCGGCCCGCCACCGTGCCGCGCTCCGGCGCGAACGGGTAGATTTTGATCGCCGTGAAACCTTCCGCCACGGGCAACGCGGCGACCCTCGCCAGTTCGTCCGGTGAATTCCCGTTCTGGGCGGCGTTGATGTTTGCGTAGAGCCGCAGCCGGTCGGTGTGCGCGCCGCCAAACAGGCGCCTCGCCGGCTGGTTCACCGCCTTCCCGGCCAGGTCCCAGAGCGCCTGCTCAATGCCCGAAAACGCCGAGTACCGCGTCCGGTCGGCGAAGGGGTTGTGCAGGAAGCGGGCACGAAGCGGCTCGATCAGGTCCATCGGGTGCTTTCCCAGGAGTTGCGGCTTCACCTGCTGCACGAGCATCTCGACGCCCGCATCGAACCGGCTCTGGCTCGCCTCGCCGATGCCCACGTCACCCGTGTCGGTCTTGATTTCGACGAATAGCCACGTCCGGCCACGCTCGGCGTCGACTGCCACCGTGGAGATGTCGGTGATTTGCATCGCTACGGTTCGCGGTCCAACGCGAGCAGCATCTCGAACACTGCATCGCCGGCTGCTGCGATCGAGGGAGGGTCAATCGCCTGCGGCCAGCGGTCCAGCGTCGAGTGAAACAGTTCGAACCCGGGCCCAATCAGCGAAATGAACTTCCCGCCATGCTTGTGGACCACGCCCGCTTCCCCAGCCGGGTTCTGGCTGATGGCGAACTCGGGCTGGCGGCCAAACCGTCCAAACGCTTCGGCCCTCCGGGCGAACCCGAGCAGCGCCTCTTCTCCACTGCGGACAACGAGGGGCGCTCCCGCTGCCCCGATGTTCGCCCCCAGGTGGATCGTGACCTTCGCCCGCGCGGCGAGCGCCGGTTCCGATTCGAAATACCGGTGCGCCCCAAGGAATCCGAGCTCGTGCCCGGTGTTCGCCAGGAAAATGACATCCCTGCGGAGGCGAGCGGCCTTCACAAGCCGCACCAGCTCGAGCCAGATGGCCAGTCCTCCGCCGCGTTCGCCGGCGCAATGCCACCAGCCGCTTCGCGGCGTCAGCACGATGAGCGGTGGGAGTTCGCTCTCGCTCCCGGCCACATCCGCCCGGATGTTGTTGGCTTTCGTGCGGGTACGCGTCGCTCCGCAGTGAATCTCCACTTCCGTGCCGGCCCGGCTCGCGTCCTGGAGCCTCGGCAGAGCTGTACCCGGCACCTGCACGATCGGCGGGCCTTTCGGTGCGTCGTAGTGCCAGGCATTGAGAAGGGACTGTCCTCCCTCGGGTCCCTCAATGCAGGCGACAATCGCCGAATGCGAGCTGTTGCGGAGCGCTTCCAGCTCCGATGCCATCCCATGTGCCCCGAACCCGAGAATTGCAATGGTCCCGGGTTCGTCGCTATCCCCGAACCTCCCGCGGATCACAGTCCCGCTTTCCGGGAGCCGCGAGTCGATCAGCGGCACCGCCGGGATTACTTCGCCACGGACCCGGATGCAACTCTCAACGAGGTCCAGGCGAGTGAATGGAAACGGAACCTCTCGGTTCTGCACACCCGCGGCCTCAAGCCGCTCTAGCAGCCAGCGCCCGGATGCTTCGTCTACCTCGGTAGCCGTTCGGTGCCAGCCCTGGGCGTCGAACTGGCGAATGATCTCGCTGCAGACTTCCGGTGAAACGTTCATGCGGCCTCCTGGCCAATCTAGCCGCGAGGGAGACCAAGCCCGCGCGTGGCGATGACGTTCCGCTGGATCTCGCTCGTCCCCTGCCCCACGGTCGCGGAAGCGGAATCGAGGTAGTCGGGCCCCCATGCGTCGGGGTCGCTCTCATCCAGCGCTCTCAAGCCGGCCGGCCCCATGATTTTCACCATCAGGTTGGGCACGTTCTGCCGCACCGACGAGGTCAGCAACTTCACCATCGAGGCCTCGTGGTTCGGAAAGAGCCCTTGTTCGCGCATCCACGCTACGCGGTATCCGAGCAACCACGCGACCTCCGAAGTCGTGGCGATTTCCGCCAGGCGCCCCTTGTCGGCATCGGAAACGTGCACCTCGGGGTGGTCCTTCACCCAGCGGATGGCTTTGTCCACCAGCCGCCTCGTCGAACCGATGTGCGCACCGCCCGAACGTTCGTAGTCCATCGTCTGCGCGTTCACGTACCACCCGCGGTTCTCTTCGCCCACGCGATTCGCCACCGGCACGCGCACATCGGTCAGGTAGACATAGTTGAAATGATGGTCGTTCTGCAGGTCGAGCAGCGGCCTGACCTCAATCCCTGGCGAATCGAGCGGGACCGCAATCATCGAGATGCCGCGATGCTTCGGAGCGTCCGGGTCCGTGCGTGCCACGCACCACAGGTAGTCCGAGTAATGTGCGCCGCTCGTGTATCGCTTCACTCCGGTGATGATGTAATCGTCCCCATCCCGAACCGCTCGCGTCTCCACGTTCGCGAGGTCCGAACCGGCGTTCGGCTCCGAGAGTCCCATCGCGAAGCTGATCTCAGCGCTCGCGATTTTCGGCAGGTACTCAGCCTTCTGTTCGTCGTTCCCGAACAGCATGATCGAAGGCCCTACCTGTTGGACTGCCCGCCGGTGATGCTCCTGCGGCGCACCGGCGTACGCCATCTCTTCCATGTAGATGGATTGCAGCGTCGGCCCAAGCCCGAGCCCGCCGTACTCTTTCGGCCACGAAATCGCGAGCCATCCCCGCTCCGCGGTGGCTTTCGAAAACTCCGGTGACCAGCCCGGTAGCCGGTGCTCCCTGTGATGCCGCCAGAACTCCGGCGTTAGCGTATCTGCCAGGAATTTGCGCACGTCGGTGCGAAACGCCTCTTGCTCGGGTGTGAATCGAAATTGCATCGAAGACTGACTCCAGACTCTATGCGCGGCGTCGCGCGAACGGGTTGATGGCTTCGTTGATGGCGTCGGCGAGCAGATTGAGCGCGAGGAGCAGAGCCGCGAGCGTCGCGCCCGGGAAGACCGCATACCACCAGGCCGTCTGCAGGTTGCTCTTCGAACTGTTCACGAGGCCGCCTAGCGATGGCGCGGGCGGGCGTTCGCCCAGCCCAAGGAAACTTAACGATGCCGAGAGGATGACGGCGGCGGCCATGAACAGGGCCAACTGGGTCAGCAACGGTGCGATGGCGTTGCGAGAGATGTGCCCGAACACCACACGCATGCCGCTCGCACCGAGCGACTGCGCAGCAAGAACATAGTCGCGGTTGCGCTCACCAAGCATCTGCGCCCGCGAGAGCCGCGCGAAAGATGGCACCGAGAAAAACGCGATGGCGATGCCAACATTGCGCACGCCTGGCCCGAGGATAGTCACGATGGCGAGCGCGGCCAGCAGGCCCGGGAACGCGAGCAAAGCATCGACCATCCGCATGATCACGGTGTCGATCCAGCCCGAGACGTAACCCGAGATGAAGCCGATCACGATCCCGCAGAACGCCCCAACTCCGACCGCCAGCAATGCGATCACAAGCGAAATCCGCAGACCGTACACCGTCCGCGCAAACAGGTCTCGCCGCAGTTCGTCGGTCCCGAACGGATGGTCCCAGCTCGGCGAGAGGAACCTGGCGGAGGCATCCTGGGCGTTGGGGTCGTGCCAGGTGATGAATGGCGCGAGCGCCGCCGCTCCTACGAGCAGCAGCAGCACGACGAGGCCGACCAGTCCCTGCGGATTCCGGATGAGCCGGTCGAGACTCCCCCAGAACATCGACTCGCGAGTCATGCGCTCGCGGCGGCTCTTGTAGACCAACGGTTGGACAACGACTTCGCTCATCGTCGCCTCACTCTCGGGTCCAGGAAGCCGTACGCAATGTCGGCGGCGAGGTTTACACCCACGAAAATCACCACAAGTATCACCAGCGTGCTCTGCACGATGAGGTAGTCACGATTCTGGATAGCATCGACCACGAGGCGCCCAAGGCCCGGCCGCGTAAATACGCGTTCGATCACCACCGCGCCGGCGAGGATCTGGCCCACCTGGAGCGCCATGATCGTCACCACTGGGATGAGCGAATTGCGCAGCGCGTGTCGAATCACCACATGTCGCGAAGAGAGGCCCTTCGCCCGCGCGGTGCGGATGTAGTCCTGGCCCATCGCCTCCTGCACCGTCGTCCGCGTGTAGCGGGCCAGCACCGCTGCCAGCCCACTCCCGAGTGCAAACGCCGGCAGCGCGAGGTGTTTTATCGATTCGTACGGGTCATCGAAGATGGAGACCCGCCCGCTCGCGGGGAACCAGCCAAGGTTGACCGAGAACCCCCACAGTAGCAGGACGCCGAGCAGAAAGTTCGGCACACCGAGCGTGCTGATCGTAAAGAGCGAAAGGAACCAGTCCCAGAGCGACCTCGGTTTAACGCCCGCGATCGTCCCCAGCGGGATGCCGATCAGCACCGCGATGACGTACGAAGCCACGGCCAGTTCGAGTGTCGATGGAAACGACAGCTTCACCAGTCTCGTGACCGGGATGCCCGTGCGGATTGACGTCCCGAGGTCGCCTCGCAGCAAATCTCCGACCCACCGCCCGTATTGCACGGGCAGCGGGTCCTTCAGGCCGAGCTCTTCGCGGATCGCCTCGACTTCGGCGGGCGAAGCATCTTCGCCCGCCAGCGCATCGGCGGGGTCGCCGGGAACAAGCCGCAACACGAGGAATACGGCCATGCTTGCCAGCACAAGCACAGGTATGGCCTGGGCGAGGCGCCCGACCAGGTAGCCTAACATTGGCTCTCAAGCATGCTCGTTGTCCTCGCCGTCGCGCAGCCTAAGAGTCGAGCCAGACTTTTTCAAAGGCCACCTGGTTCGCAGGCGACGTGAGGTACGAGCCGTACCCCCGCACTCGCTTCGAAACCAGCTGGGGATTCTCGTTTGGCGCCAGCGGCACGAGGAACGGGTCGTTCAGCCACATGTCGTTGAAGCGCTTGTATTGCGCCTTCGCCGCTTCGCTCAGCGGGTCCAGGTTCGTGAGCTGCTTGACCACGTCGAGGTACGCCGGCGGATCGTAGTAGCTCATGTTCGGCTGCTGGTACGGGAACGTCTGCTGGAAATTCGTCAATGGCGCCATGTTCGAGAACGAGTGCGTCGTCGTCCACAGGCCCTTGAACTCGCGTGCCCGGAGGATAGCGAGGAAGGCCGTCGGGTCCGAGGGGATGAGCTCCACTTCAATACCGACATCTTTGAGGTTCTGCTGGATGAGCGAGGCAAGGTTGACGTAATCCTGCGTGGTTCGATGGTCGAACGGGATCGGCGCCGTCTGCTTCCAGCCCGCTTCGCTCAGGAGCTTCTTCGCCCCCGCCGGATCGTACAGTGAACCTTCCAGGCTCGGGTCGAACGCCGGGGAGGACTTCGGCCACGGCTGCGATGTGACGGTCCCGAACCCTTCGTTCAGTTCGTTGACGACGCGCTCGCGGTCAATAGCGATGAAGATAGCCTTGCGCACTCGCGCATCGGTGAGTTGCGGGTTCGTGACGTTCATGCCCATGTACGTCAGGCCGGTCTTCGGCGTGAGCGAAACAAGGTCCTCGAACTGGCGGGCCAGCGAGGCCAGCGGGTTGAACACGTGGTCAAGTTCGCCCGCCTGGTAGGCAAGGCCCATGGCGTCCTGGTCGCCGAAGAACTTGACTTCGATCCCGTCCATGTACGGCCCGCCGAGCTTGTCAGTGGCGTGCCAGTTTGGGTTCTTCTCAAACGTCAGCGTCTGCCCAGGGGTCCACTGCTTGAAAATGTATGGTCCCGTTCCGTTGATCGCCTTCCCGTTCTTCGTATCGTCGTACGTGGCTTCCTGGACAACCTTCAACTGGGTGAAGAAGTCGGCCATATTCACCCGGGGCTGGTCGAACGTCATCTCCACTTCGGTCTTACTGACCACGTTGATCTTCGTTATCGCCTTGGCAAAGGCCGCGGTTTGGAAGCTTCCGGTAATGCCGTAGGCCTTCGGATCCTGGATCAGCTTGATTCCGAAGACAAAGTCATCGGCCGTCACCGGTGCGCCGTTGTGGAACTCCAGGCCCGGCTTCAGGGTGACCACAGCTCCCGAGCGGTCATCATTGAATTCGAAGCGTTCCGCCAGCAAAAGCTCAGGATCCAGGGAGTCCCGGTACTGGATGACTGACTCGACCGGGATCATGTTGATATACGGGTTTTCGGCCAGTCCCACGAATGGGTAGCCCGTCGACATATTAAGGTCCGCGGTCTGGGCGCCCTTCAGGGTACCGCCGGTCTTCGGCTTGTCGGCCGAAGTTGGGCTTGCTGCCGGAGTTCCGTTTCCGCTTGGTGTTTCGTTTCCGCCGTTGTCGTCGTCATCGTCGCCGCATCCGACGAGTCCCAGCGCCGCGAGGCCGAGGCCGGTCGCCGAGGCCCCTCCCACGAACGTGCGCCGGTTTCTACGGGTGTTGAACCAATTGGTCCGGCTGTCCTGACTCATGTTTCCCTCCAGACTATGGGCATGACTTGGTGGCTACCCGCTCAGCCATGGGCTTACTGGTTGGTCATGCCGATCACGCCCGCTGCGGCGAGTTCGGCGATGCGGTCGGCCTTCAGGCCGAGTTCCTCGAGAACACTTCTGGTGTGCTCCGCGTAGCGCGGAGCGGCGGAACGGATGCGCCCTGGCGATTTCGAGAGCCTTGGCAGCACGTCGACCATCGCGACGTCCCGGCCCTCCCACTCTATGTTTACGATCGAGCCGCGCCCCTGGATCATGGGGTGCTCGAAAATCTGCTGGATGTTCAGGACTGGCGCGCCTGGCACCCCGGCATTGGTCAACGCCTCTTCCACGTCGCGGATGTCTCGCGCGGCCACCCATTCCCGGATCGCTGCGTAGATCTCGTCGGCATGCTTCACCCGGTTTGGCATCAGGTAGTCCGGGTCTTCCGCCTTGTCGTCCATGCCGATGAGCCGGGCGAGCCGCGCCCACTGGCGGTCGTTGTTGGCGTTGATCGCGATGGTCACGCCGTCGCGGGTTTCGAAGTTCGCCGCCGGGACCACGCCCGGGTTCATGTTGCCGCTGCGTTCCCGGATTCGGCCCGTAACGCTGTACTCCGCCACCGAGCCTTCACACGCTCGGAGCATCGGTTCGAAGAGCGCAAGGTCCGAGACCTGCCCGGTGCCTCCACGCGCATCGCGCCAGTACGCGGCCATGAGGATGCTGAATGCGCCCCAGATCCCCGCCATGTAGTCAGCGGTCGCGTATCCGCTCCGGACCGGTTCCGCTTCGGGGAAGCCGGTGACGTACGTCGCTCCCGAAATCGCCTGCGCCTGCCGGTCGTATCCGCCGAACGAACTCCAGGGGCCTGTCTGCCCGAACGCGCTCAGCCGGTGGATGATAAGTCTCGGATTCGCCTTGAGCAGCCGTTCCGGCGAGAGGTTCCACTTCTCGAAGGTGCCCGGCCGGAAGTTTTCAATGAGCGCATCGGCAGTCTTCGCCAGCTCGACCAGCAGGTCCTGGCCGTCTTTCGTTCGAAGGTCGATAGCAATCGATCGCTTGTTTCGCTCTTCGTGCAACCGGATGGGGCGCTGCGGCTGCGGCTCCGACGTTGGAAGTTCCACTTTCACAACGTCGGCGCCGAAGTCGCCCAGGTGCGTCGCGGCAAGGGGCCCCGCGAGCACAGTGGAGCAATCAATGATGCGGAATCCCGCCAGCGGGAGTCCGCTTGTGTCTGAATCGGCCATCAGGGCATCCTAGTCCCGCCAGTTCGACTCTTCAACACAATGATTACGATGATTATCATTGGTTTGCACCACAATCTTCCTTTCGCTTAAGCTCCCCTGGCGGAGGCCTCCCTGGTGAATCTCAGCCCACAGTCACTCGAAAGCCTGGTCTCCGTGATCAATCACCGGAGCTACACCCGGGCCGCCGAAGCCCTTTCCCGGTCTCAGCCCGGCGTGTACCAGCACATCCGCCAGCTCGAGCGCGAACTCGGCACCAAGCTCGTCGAACAGAACGGCAAGCAAGTGGTCGCCACCGAGCATGGCCGCGCCGTCTACGCCTTCGCCCTTCGGCAGCATGCCGAGGAAGAGGACCTCGTCCGCTACCTGGCCGATGACGCGTCGCTCCGGCGGGGCCAGGTTCGCGTTGCCGCCGGTACCACTTCGGCCGAATTCATCCTCCCAACAATTGCCGTCGCCTTCCGGAGGCGGTATCCGGGCATCGAACTCCACCTTGCCGCTTTTGGCACGATTCCGGACGTCGATGGCGCCGTCGCTCGCCGGACGATTGATCTTGGAATGCACAGTGCGCCGGCGCCTGCCGAAGGCGTCGTGAAGACGCCATTCCTCTCCGACGCGCTCGTCGGCCTTGCTCGCCGCGACCACCCGCTGGCCGACACCAGTGAAGTCGTCACCCCCGAGCGTCTCGCCCGCGAGCCGATGGTCCATTTCGGCTACACCAACCCGGATCGCGCGCGGATTCCGACCTTCCAGGCGCAAGTCAACAACTGGTTCGCCCGGGCCGGATTTTTCCCGGATTCGCCTCTCACCATTGGCACAATCGCTGGCATGAAGCGCGCCGTGAAGGATGGGGGTGGCGTCGCGATCATTTCGCGTTACGCCGTGGATGTCGGCGACCCGGATCTCGTGACGTTCGAGCTGCAGGACGCACCGAAGCGAGATTTCGTGCTCGTCTCGCCAACCTCAGGGTGGGAATCTTCCGTCGTCCGAACGTTTCGTGAATTCGTGCTCGGACTCGAGTGGGTGGCCGGCGACAAGCGTGGTTTCGAACCTGCGACGCATGAGTCGGATGTCAGCGATCTCGACGCAAGCCACATGGAGCCCGGCGGTGTGGAAGGGTTCTTGCCCGGTTCACCCAAGCCAACGCCCCGCCCGGCGATTCACTATCCGGCAGACCTCCAGGCTCCTCCGTGGCGCTGAGCCCCGGTGACATCGACCGAACCCGAGCGGGCAAAACGACTGGCGCCGGCCTGGTTCGGCTGCGCTGAAAGGTGGAACGAATGCCCGGTCCCTTCGAGGGAATTCGCGTCGTCGAGTTTGGCCGATTTATCGCTGCGCCTTACTGCGCGCAGCTCCTCGCCGATGGCGGCGCCGATGTGATCAAGGTCGAGCCGCTCATCGGCGATGACACCCGTCGCACCGGCGAAGTCATCCCGGGGGAAGGCCGCCAGTTTCTGAACAAGAACCGGGGCAAGCGTTCCATCGCCGTGGATTTGAACGTCCCCGAAGTCGCGAGCGCCATCCAGCGGCTCGCGGCCGGCGCCGACGTCGTCGTTGCGAACTTCAGGCCGGGCCAGTCGGAGCGCATTGGGCTCGACTACGAATCGCTGGCCGCGGTCAACCCGCGCATCATCTATGCCGAGAATACCGCCTTCGGAAAACGCGGCCCCATGGCCGGCAAGCCCGGCATGGACCTGATGATGGCTGCCTACACCGGCCTCGCCCCCATTGGCCCGGCGGGCCCAATCGACCTCGAGGCCCCAATTGTCGATTACATGGCGGCCATGCTTTTGAGTTGGGGCGTCGCCAGCGCACTGTTCCACCGCGAGCGTACGGGAAAAGGCCAGAAGATCGATGTCTCGCTCCTCCAGGCCTCGCTCGTCCTTCAGAACAACGGTATCAACCACATCGCCATCCTGGATAACGACTGGCGTGCACGCTTCATCTCCGAAGCCCGCGTTGCCCTCGCAAACGGCGCCACCTGGGATGATGTACTCGACCTCCGCACAGCGCTCTCGCCCCATGCGACGAACAAGGCCTATTACGGCTTCTTTCGGACCGCCGATGGCGGCATCGCCATTGCCGCCCCCGGCAACGCCAACCGGCGAAAACTGCTGGCCATGCTCGAGGTGGATGATCGCTGGGTCACCGAACCCGGGTGGCTGCCCGATGATGCCCACGCTCACGTCCGTCGCGTCCACACTGATGTGGCAGCGAAGCTCGCTACTCAGCCCACGGCCCACTGGGTTGGGCTCCTGCAGGCGGCCGGCATCCCAGCCTCGGCCACGCGCTTCCGCGAAGAGCTCCTCGCCGACGAGCAGGCCATCGCCAACGACTACTTCGTCCACCTGGAGCATGAACTCGTGGGCGACCTGACCGTTGTCGCTCCGCCCGTAAGGTTTTCCGAGTCTCCGTTGCACGCGGAAACCGCCTCACCGATTCTCGGCAAGCACAGCCGTGCCGTCTTGATGGAAACCGGCCTGACCAGCGATGAGGTGGAAGCGCTTGTCTCCGCCGGAAGCATTGTCGCTGGCGATTGAGTCTGAGGCGTCGAGCTTGAAATCTACGACGTGCTGACAGCTCTGGTGGTTTCCTGCCAGTCCACTTCGAAGACTCGCACCGGGCCATCGGCCCCGGCGAGGCTGTTTTCGCCCAGGTCTCGAAAGCGAAACCCCTTGCCCGCTGCCAGCTCCCGGACCACGGATGACGAGAGGATCTGTCCTCCCGCGGCGCGGCCTGCCAGCTCCGATGCGATAGTCACAGAGTTGCCGTAGAAGTCGTCGCCCTCGGCTATGGGTTCGCCGGCGTTGATGCCCACACGAAGGCGGACGAAGCTCGGCAGGTCGGCCGCCGCGGTCATTCGCTGCAACTCGATCGCACAACGCAGCGCTTGCTGGGTGGATTCGAACGTCGCCATGAAGCCGTCGCCGAACGATTTCACCTCTTCGCCGCCGTTCGCTCTCAGGGAGTTTCGCACCAGCTCCTCGTGACCGCGGAGGATGCTTCTCGCGCCAACATCGCCGAGCTTCTGGAAGAGCTCCGTGTGGGACTCGAGGTCCGTGAAGAGAATCGTGCGAATCGCATTGTCGCGGTCGTTCCTGCCG
Source organism: Dehalococcoidia bacterium (assembly GCA_050247055.1). Taxonomy (GTDB): domain Bacteria; phylum Chloroflexota; class Dehalococcoidia; order Tepidiformales; family Tepidiformaceae; genus Amarobacter. The sequence goes on along the minus strand of JBFWUX010000002.1, from coordinate 166,691 downwards.
CCCGCCCTCGAGCCCTCGGAGAGGAACGCCATTGTCGCGTCGAGCACCGCCTGTGCGTCCCCGACAAATGGGGCCACCGAGTCGCCCTCCATGAGCATCAGGCGAGCGTGGGGAATCGTCCCCGCAAGGTTCTTCGCGACATCGACACTTGAACCAACAAACGCGGGCCGATGGAAGACAAGCGTTGGGCAGGCCACCTTCGGCAGGTCTTCAGTTGCGTTGAACGCCGCGTGATTCGCCAGGTTTTCGAAGAAGCGTTCGAGGTCGATGCTCTTCTTTGCCACTTCGACGAACCGATTCGCTGTGTCGCTCTCCGTCCAGCCGACCGCTCGATGCAAATACGTTCGGATGTAGAGGTCGCGGTCGACTCCTGCCAGTTGGTTCACCGCTTCCCGCTGCTGATTGAGGTCGGCTGGAAGCTTCGCGACCACATCTCCGTGGAACGCGTGCGTGCACCACAGGATCAGGCGACTCACCTTGTCCGAGTGCCGCGCGGCGTAGCGAATCCCGATCGGCCCGCTATAACTCGCGGCAAAGAGCGCGACTTTCTCCACCCCAAGCCGATCCACAACCGCTTCGATGTCCATGACATGGGCATCGAGCGAGCGATCCGATTCGTCGCGGTCGGAAAGCCCAAGCCCTCGGGCGTCGTAGCGGATCAGTTGGTGGTCGTTCGTGAACGCTCCCAGGAATTCACGCATTCCCGGCATCTGCCACTCCAGCTGCAGATGGCTGAGCGGCAGTACCGGAAGTATCACGACCGGTGGCCCTTGCCCGAACGTGCTGAACGCAATGTTTACGCCGTCGCGAGTTTTCGCGTACTGAATTACCGGGTCCATCCGGCTTCACATAGTACGCGAACGGGCCCGCACTGCCTGCACGAATTCGGTTAAGAGTTGAGATACGCGCTCCGGACGTTCTTGCTGCGTCCAGTGCCCGCACCCTTCGATCGTTTCCTCTACCACCAGGTTCGGCGCCACATCCCGAAGGTGCGCCATCGCCCCCGGGTTCCGCGCCGGGTCGCGGCTTCCGGTGACGAACAACGCCGGTTGCGCGACGACATCCCCCAGGTCGGCTGATTCCTCCCAGTTCCGGGTCATGTTCCGGTACCAGTTCAACCCACCTCGGAAGCCCGTTCGCTCGAACTCCGCGGCGTAGGTGTCGAGATCGCCGGTGGTCAGCCATCCTGGCAACTGCGCCGGGACAACAACCGAATCGATGAACCGCCCCTTCACCGGAATGGGCTTGAATCGCTCTTCGCGCGGCGCATCGCCGCAGATCGACCACAGGAATCCCAGCAGCGCCGCCCTCACGTCCGCTTCGAACTCTTTCTCCACGCGGCCCGGTTCCTGGAAGTAATCGACGTAATGGATGAATTCTGGTCCCGCGGCTTCCCGCATGAGTTCCAGCGGCGGCCGGGAGGAGCGTTTCGCGTGCGGAACGCTGAGGGAGCCGACCGCGTGGACGCGCTCCGGATGGCGAAGGGCCGTCCGCCAGGCCACCGGTGCCCCCCAGTCGTGCCCGATGACGACCGCCGAGCGCTCCCCAAAGTGGTCAATTACAGAGACGACGTCGGCGGCGAGCTGCTCCAGGCTGAAGTCTTCAATGGTCGGCGGCGACGAGCTCCCGCCATATCCGCGTTGGTCCGGCGCCGCGACCCGGAACCCCGCCGCGACGAGCGGCCCGAACTGGTGCCGCCACGAATACGCGAGTTCCGGGTACCCGTGCAGCAGCACAACCAGCGGCCCATCGCCGGCGTGGAACACGCGCAGGCGCACGCCACCGCGTTCGACAAAGGCCACGCTCGCGCCGGTGATCATGCGTTCGCGATGACCTCGGGCGCGAAGGTGTCGGCGATGTGCCCGGCCGCTTTCAGCTTTTCCATCTCCGCTTCCGAGATCCCGAGCACCTCGCGATAGACATAGTCATTGTGCTCGCCGAACAGGCACGGCGCTTCGCGCAAATCCACTTCCGACTTCGAGAAGCGGTACGCCGGGCGGAGCCAGTCGACCTCCGGATAATCTTCCGTCGCCGGCAGCCGCTTCCACGTCCCCGTCGCGGCGAGGTGCGCGTCCTCCGCTGCGTCCTTCGCATTCAACACCGGCCCGGCCGTTACCCCCGCCGCCTGCAACTGGTGGAAGAGGTCATCCCGGTCTTTGGTCGCGGTCCACTCCGCGATGCGTTCTTCTATCTGGTCTTCGGCGGCAGCCCGGCCGTCACGCGTTGAGAACGCCGGCACAATCGCCCACGCTGGATTGCCCATTGCTCCCACCAGCCCCTGCCATTCGCTATCGGAACGGCACGAGATCGCGATCCAGCGGTTCTCGCCACTAGTCGGGAACACGCCGTTCGGCACAAAACCTTCGACACTCCGGTTCCCGACCGATCCCTGGGCCCGCCCGTTCCAGGCCGCGTCCAACGCCGCCTGCGGGAACATGTGCATCGACGATTCCACCTGGGCCATTTCAATGACCTGGCCTCTGCCGGTCCGTTTCCGATGACGCAGCGCCGCCATCAAGGCGAACGCACCGTGCATCCCGCCCCAGTAGTCGCCGGCGAAAACGCTGACATTGTCGGCTGGCGCCGTATCGCGATATCCGCGCAGCACCGTCGAACCCGCCACCGCGTCGATATGCGAACCGTAGCCGCGGCCCTCGACGTATTCGCCCGTCCTCCCGAACGCCGGCATGTGCAGGATGATTGCGTCCGGACGCAGCGCGCGGATGGAGTCGTCATCAAGCCCAATCTTGTCGAGCGTCCCCAACGCCAGGTTCTCCGCGACGATGTCGCTGATGCGCACCAGTTGCTGGACGATCGCCAGCCCCTCCGGGCGGCGACTGTCCACCGTGAACGATTTCTTGTTGCGCAGCACCTGGATGAACGCGGGGCTGTTGTTCCACGGCCGTGGGCCCGGCTCGGGCGGATGGCCAGCGATCCATGGAGGCAGCATCTGCGCGATCGGCCCGGTGATCCGCGGAGAGGCCGCGCGCGTCATCGGGTTCCAGATGTACGGGTTTTCGACCTTGATGCACTCCGCGCCCATGTCGGCGAGATACATCGTCGCGGTCTGGCCGGCCCAGACGGCCGTGAAGTCGCAGATGCGGATTCCTGACAGAGGAAGCTTGCCGGTCACGCCACCACCCCCGTTTTCTTCAGGTCGTTGATCGCATCGGCATCCCAACCAAGCTCACTCAGCACTGCGTCTGTGTGCCGGCCGAGCGTCGGTGCGGCGTCTCTGATCCGCCAGGGCGTTTCCTCAAACATGTACGGTCGCCCGAGCATTGGGAGGGCACCGAGTTCTGGATGCTGCACTTCCGTCCACACCCCGCGCTCGTAAAAGTTGCGGTCCTCCCAGATATCCGCGCCGGTGTTCAGAGGCGCCATCATCACGTGTGCCTCGCGGGCGGCGGCCCACGCCTCTGCTCGTGTACGTGAGAGCATCCATGGGTAGACGATGCCGTCGGCTTCCTCTTTCGCCGCGGGGTTCATCACGGTCATCGGGTTCTCCCACTTCGGGTCGCGAAGCGCATTGTCGTCGATCATGTCGACGAACCGCCGCCAGTAATTCCCGGCCGACGCCGTCAGCTCCACGTAGCCATCGGCCACGGGAAGGATGCCTCCGGCAAGTCCCGCCGATGCATTGATTGGCGGTTCCTGGATGCGTCCTGAAAAGCGATACCCAAGGATCGCCGCGCTCCGCCGGTCGATGTTGCTGATCTGGACCGTGAACAACGGCACCTCCACGAGTTGCGCCGTGCCGTTTGCCTCGAAGTCGTGGACCGCGCCCATCGCGGCCACTGCCGCCATCGCTCCACCCTGGAGCAGCGCCGCCGTGCCACCGAGCTTCAGCGGCTCCCGCCCCGCGATTCCGTGCGAATACATCTCGGCGCCCATCGCATAAAGCACCGTGTCGGAAAGCTTGTAGTCACGGTATGGGCCGTCGTGCCCGAAATTCGTAACCGCAACCACCGGCTTCTCGCCATACCCGGAAAGCGTCGCGTAATCGATGCCGAGTGCCATTTCCTGCGCCGGCGAACTTGCCGTGACGACAAGGTCAGCGAGCCCGACCAAACCTCGGACAATCTCCCTGGATTCGGCCCGTTTCAGGTCGATGACCAGCGATTCCTTGTTCGTGTTGAGGTACTGGTAGGTGGCGCTCCGGTCAGCGCCCGGCTCGTCATCCTTGAACGGAGGGAGCCGCCGCGATACGTCTCCTCCCGAGGCCTCGATTTTGATAACTCGCGCGCCGAGATCGGCGAGCAGCTTCGTGCAGTACGGTCCGGCGATGTGACTGGTGAAGTCGACAACGGTCAGGCCTTCGAGTGCGTCCATTCGGGCTCCAGCGCGTTTCGCTGGAATCTACCGGAGCCGCGTCCTTACGTCAGGTCGTCGCGGCCACCTGTGAGCGTTCGGCGCGCGCCGCCGCGAATGCGATAGCCACCACGGGAATCGCCACCACACAGACTGCCGAGCCCGCAATTACGAACGAAGTCCGCGGACCCAGCCATTCGATCACCGGTCCGGCGACGGCGTATCCCACCAGCTGGGCAAACGAAGCGACCATCCCCACGAGGCTCATCACCCGCCCCCGGAACGCATCCTCCGCTTCCTGCTGGAGATACGAAGAAAAGGCCACCTGCAGGCCAACCACACTCGCCCCCTGGAGCAAGATCGCTCCTGCGGCCACCCCGAATCCCTGGGCGCTCCCCAGGGCCAGCGTTGTTCCGCCGGTGCCGATGAGCGCGAACGCACCCGTCACAAGCAACCTCTTCCCGGGACCAAGGGTCAGGAAGATCACGGCGAGCGCCATCGCGCCACCGCCCTCGATCGCGAGCAACGTACCGTAACGGCTCTCGGGCAGTTCGAGCGTCCGCGAAACGAGCGGCAACGTCCCGGTGTTCACCAGCGTCCCAACCAGCATCACCACCCCAACGGCCGCCGTGACCGTCCGGATGCGCGGATTCTTCCCGGCGTAATCCAATCCGGCCCACGCGTCGCGGAAGGCGTTGCGGCGGCCCTCAGTCTCAGCTCGCGGTGGAATGTTGCGGATGAACAGCACCAGCCCGGCAGAAACCAGGAACGTCCCGGCGTCTGCCACAAGAACGAAATCGAGGCCCCCTCGTTCGACCATGAAGGCCGCCAGCGCCGGGCCGAGGATGCTGGCGAGGCCCGTCGCGAGGCGGAGCGCGCTATTCGCCCGGCCGATCTGGTCGTTCGTTGCCAGCGAAGGCAGCAACGCCTGTGCCGCCGGCCGGTAGAACGCCCCGAGCGACGCCACCGACACCACTGCCAGGAAGGCCGTGACCGCCGTGGAGGAGACTTCGCTCACTCCGAGCGCAATCAGGCAGGCGACGGTCGCGAGCAGGTCCGCCCCGACGAGGATCGTCCGCCGCGGAAACCAGTCTGCGAACGTCCCGCCGAACGGCCCCAGCACTACCGTCGGTACAGCTGCTAAGCCCAGGAGGAGGCTGACTGAGGTCGCGGAGTCGGTCGCGCGGAACACAGCAATCGATGCGGCCGTCAGCAACACCATGTCGCCCGTGACCGACACGCCCTGTGCAAGCACAAGGAGGATGATCCCTAGCCGGTTCGTACCCGAACGCTCCACCGATGCCTCCGCTCTCGTGTGCGTTCCGGAAAATGTACTCGCCGGTATCTGGGGCGCAACCCGCTGCTATGCGGAAACGGTCTGCTTCTTCCGCTCGTACTTTTTCACCGGGGTGAGCACCAGTGGCTGAAGGGCCGCCGCGTTGAACGAGGCGATCTGCCGTTCCTCGGGCGCTGGGCCGTAGCGGGTGGTGCGCTGGCGCGGCGTTCGATTCATGTAATGGATCGTCCGCTCCATCTCCTCGGGCGGCAGTTCCTGGCCGAAAGCGGCGCCGGCCGCCCGCGAGATGCTCTCGTTCATGAGCGTGCCGCCCATGTCGTTTACCCCGGCCGCGAGGCAGGCTTTCACGCCTTCGACGCCCATCTTCACCCACGAGACCTGGATGTTCGTGATGTACGGGTGCAACGCCAGCCGCGCGACTGCGTGCATAAGCACGGCCTCGCGGAAGGTTGGGCCCTGGCGTGCCTTCCCTTTGAGGTAGATCGGGGCCTCCATGTGGACGAACGGCAGCGGCACGAACTCCGTGATGCCGCCTGTCCGCTGCTGCAATTCGCGCAGCCGGATCAGGTGCCGGGCCCAGTTCACCGGGCCATCGATGTGCCCATACATGATCGTCGAGGTTGTCCGGAAGCCTTCATTGTGGGCAGCCTCCACCACGTCGAGCCACTGCTGCGTCGTGAGCTTGTCCGGACAGAGTGTGACTCGGACCTCATCGTCGAGGACTTCCGCCGCTGTTCCGGGCAGCGTCCCCAGCCCCGCGGCTTTCAACTTTCGCAGGAATTCCGGCACCGGGATCCCGAGCGTCTCCGCTCCCTGCGAGACCTCAAGCGGGCTGAACGCATGGATGTGCATGTCCGGTAGCGCGTCTTTCACCGCGCCGAGGATGTTGAGGTACGTCTGGCCGGTGTATTCGGGATGGATTCCGCCCTGCATGCACACTTCAGTGGCCCCGCGCTCCCACGCCTCCTCCGACCGCCTGACGATTTCGTCGAGGCCAAGGTCGTAGGGCGTCCCGCGCAGGCTCTCGCTCATCTTCCCCTTCGCGAACGCGCAGAACTGGCACTTGAAGTAGCAGATATTCGTGTAATTGATGTTCCGGTTCACCACGTACGAGACCGTGTCGCCGTTTACGGACTTGCGCAGCCGGTCCGCCGCATCGCAAACCAGGTGGTAGTCGTCTCCCCGCGCCTTGAATAAGGCGGCAAGGTCGGCTTCGTCAAGGTCCTCACCCGCCTCGGCGCGATCGAGGATGTCTCGAATCTCCCATGTCGAAGTGTCGATCTTGCGGTCGCGTTCGAGCTTCACCGGAATATCTATCGCCGGCGGCGCGGTCTCCGCATCGCCGGGTGACCAGGTCTCCACGCGCGCGAACCCATCGCCATCGATCGCCCGAACCACGGCCGTAGCCATCTCGGGCTCCTGCCAGCGCGTCGAATCGAGCGCCCAGTCCGGATACACCGCCAGCCGCTCGGTGAGGACCTTGCCGCATGCGGCCGTGTGGTCGCGCAGCGAGTCCAGGTGCGGCCAGGGCGCCTCCGGGTTTACGTGGTCCGGAGTCACCGGCGAAACGCCGCCCCAGTCGTTCAATCCGGCCGCCACCAGCTTCGGGTAGTCGTCATAACTCAGGTTCGGCGGCGCCTGGATGTTCATCTCCGGCCCGAACACGATCCGCGCCATTGCGATCGACCACAGGAGGTCGTCGAGGTCCGGTTCCGGTGCGTTGGCCATCTTCGTGTCGGCCTTCGCGCGGAAGTTCTGGACGATGATCTCCTGGATGTGCCCGTATTCGTCATGCAGATCGCGCAAAGCCAGGAACGACTCGATCCGCTCCCGCCGCGTCTCGCCAATGCCAATGAGGATGCCCGAGGTGAACGGCACCTGCAGTTCGCCTGCGTCCCGCATCGTCTGCAGACGCGGCGCAGGGTGCTTGTCCGGCGATCCGTAGTGGACCTGGCCTTTTTCGTGCAGCCGGTCAGTCACGCTCTCGAGCATGATCCCTTGCGATATCGTCACCTTTCGCAGCGCCGCGATCTCGTCGCGAGTCATCACGCCGGGATTCGCATGCGGGAGCAATCCAGTTTCCCGGTAGACGAGCTCCGCCATCGCGGTGAGGTAGGCAATGGTGCTGGGATAGCCCATCTCGTCGAGTTCTCGCCGCGCGACTTTGTACCGAAGTTCCGGCTTGTCTCCGAGCGTGAAGAGCGCTTCTTTGCACCCCTGCGCGGCGCCGGCGCGGGCGATCTCGAGCACCTGTTCCGGTGTCATGTAGGCGCGCTGGCCGGGCACGGGTGGCTTCGCGAACGTGCAGTAGTGGCAAACGTCGCGGCACAGCTGCGTCAGCGGGATGAAGACTTTCCGGGAATACGAAATGACGTTCCGGTGGTAGGAGTCGCGCATCTTCGCGGCGGTTTCCAGCAACGGCCCGAGTTCGACTTCATCGACGAGCGCGAGCGATTGCTCTCGCGTGGGGAGTGACCCATCTAAGGCCCGTTCAAGGATCTCAATGCTGGTTCGTGTCATTCGGGCCTCCGCTGCCGACGAGTAAGTTCAAAACTTGAACTTACTCTCTCGCGTGCGTAGCATAACGCAACGCTCCTCCCGAGGAAACCCGATGACCCGCAGCGTTCGATGCCCCGTTGCCAGCACACTTGATCTTGTCGGTGATAAATGGACGCTTCTCATTGTCCGTGACCTGCTCCGCGGCCGTTCAAAATTCACCGAACTGCGGGAGTCGGTGGAGGGCATCCCGCCGGCTTTGCTCTCCCGCCGGCTGAAGGACCTGGAAGCCGCGGAGATCCTCACCCGCAAGCTGTACCACGAACGGCCCGAGCGCTACGCCTATCAGCTCACAGCAAAGGGACACCAGCTCGGCGTTGTCGTGGGCGCCCTCGCGAACTTCGGCGAGAAGTACGCCGAGAGCGACCTGTCCCTGGTTGATGGGGAATGTGGGCATGGTATCCAGGTCGTTTATCACTGCCCGACCTGTGCGCGCGAATCACCCCGGCGCCGGGCCCGCATCGTCGGACACCTCGGCGCGTAAGCTAAGCCGATGCCCTCCATTCGCTCCTCCTACGACCTCTGGCCAATCTGCAATGCGCAATTGCGAGCGGCAGTCCGTCCCTTAACGCCGGATCAGGTCCGGCTGTCGCCCGCGGCCGGGAGATGGCCGCTCTGGGCCGTCGTCGGCCATCTCGCCTGCCAGCGCGTCTTCTGGCTGAGCGATTTCGCCGGCGTCCCGGGACGGGAATCCACGCCCTTTCTCAACGCCGCGTCCGACTGTCCCGGCGATGACGACCTTGAAAATGTCCTCGAAGCCGAACAACTCGTGCACGCTCTCGATTCGACCTTCAGCATCGTCGAACGGTGTCTCGATACATGGACCATTGACTCGCTTCCCGAGGAGATAGTCCGCAACTGGCCAAACGGCGAGACATGGACGCGCGGAAGAGGAAACGTCATTCAGCGCGTCTTCGCTCACGACATCTCCCATGTCGCCGAAGTGAACGAAACGCTCACCGCGGCCGGACTGCCGCCGGTCGATCTGTGGCAGTGAGGCCCGAACCTGCCGTCTCGTGGTAGCTCTGTTTGCCGCCTCCCTCGGCCCGGAACTAAACTAACCGTTCCACTAAATCGCGGAGTACCTTGTGCATGTCATTGGGCTGACGGGTGGGATCGCCAGCGGTAAGTCAACCGTGACCCGCTTTTTCAAAGATCGTGATATCCCCGTAATCGATGCCGATGTACTCGGCCACCGCACCTACGACCCCGGCACCGACACCTTCGCTGCCGTCGTTAAAGCATTCGGCGATGACCTCGTTGCCGCCGACGGCACGATCGACCGCCGCGTGCTCGGCGGCAAAGTCTTTGGCAAGCCCGATGAACTCAAGCGCCTGACCGACATCGTCTGGCCGGGCATCCGCAAGCTCGCCAGCGAAGCCCTCTCCGAATTCGAAGCCGCGGGCAACGCGATTGTCGTTCTCGAAGCGGCCGTGATGTTCGAAGCCGGCTGGGAAGACCTTGTCGATGACATCTGGGTTGTTGTCGTGGAGCCGGACCTGGCCGTGAAGCGGCTGGCGGAACGTAACGGCCTCGACGAGGCGGCCGCCCGTGCCCGCATCGATTCACAGCTCTCAAACGCCGAGCGGATCGCGCGCTCGAACGTGGTCATCACCAACAACGGGACGCTCGAGGAACTCGAAACAGCAATTCAGAGCGCCTGGGACGAACTACAAACGAAGCTGCAGAGCGCGGCCGGGAGGTAAGAGCCATGACTGAAACCATCGAATCATCAGCAACGGTCTTCAACGTCGAGGAATACGCCGTCCACGACGAGCCCTACTACCTCCCAATCGCCGACGAGGTGCAGCTCTTCGAGACGGCCTACTCCGAGCGCATTCCGGTCCTGCTTAAGGGCCCGACTGGCGCCGGCAAGACCCGCTTCGTCGAGTACATGGCCTACAAGCTTGGCCGCCCGATGGTGAAGGTTTCCTCCCGCACGGGCGAAGAAGCCGAGCACCGGATGCCCCTCATCACGGTCGCCTGCCACGAAGACCTCACAGCCAGCGACCTCGTGGGCCGCTACCTGCTCGATACGGACGGCACCCGCTGGACCGACGGACCCCTCACCCGTGCCGTGAAAGTCGGCGCCATCTGCTACCTCGACGAAGTCGTAGAAGCCCGGAAGGACACCACCGTCCTCATCCACCCGCTCACCGACTATCGCCGCCTGCTTCCGATCGAGAAGCTCGGGCAGGTAATCGAGGCGGCGGAAGGCTTCCTCCTCGTTATTTCATACAACCCGGGCTATCAGAGCGCCCTCAAGGACCTCAAGCACTCCACCCGCCAGCGCTTCATCGCCATCGAGTTCGATTACCCACCGCGCGAGCAGGAAGCCGAAATCATCGCACACGAGTCCGGCTGTTCGAAGGAAACCGCGATGGACCTCGCTCGCCTCGGCGAGAAGGTGCGCAACCTCAAGGAACATGGCCTCGGAGAGGGCGTCAGCACCCGTCTCCTGGTGTACGCCGGCCGCCTGATCGCAAAGGGCGTCGGCGCTCGCCGTGCCTGCCAGGTAGCCATCACCTGGGCCCTCACCGACGACGCGGAAGTCCAGCGCAGCATCGAAGAAGTCGTGACGAGCATCTTCGAGTAGTGCCTGGTTCCCAGTGCGAGGTGCCCGGAAGGCAGTTGGGGGTGCGGTACGGCCGTCTATCGGTTTGAAGACCTGATCGCGTGGCAACGCGCGAGAACTCTCGCTGGCGAAGTGTACGCGTGTACCCGGGAGGAACCGTTCCGACGCGACTTCGGACTTGCCGGACAGGTACAACGGTCTGCGGTGTCGGTAATGGCCAACATCGCAGAAGGTTTCGAGAAGAATCGGAGTACAGAGTTCGGCCGTTACCTCGATATGGCCAAAGGCTCGCTCGCCGAAGTGCGATCCCACCTCTACATCGCGGCGGATATTGGCTACGTCAGCGCCTCGAGGCTGGAGGAACTCCTGAAGCTCGTCGACGAAACTGGCAAAGTCATCGCAGGACTCCGTCGGTCGGCAGCCAACGCACCGGGCACCGGGCACCCGGCACCGGGTACTCCATGACCCGCCTCGCCCTCGTCTCCGACATCCACTGCAACATCGGCGGCCTGGAGCAGGCGCTCGAACTGATGGCGCCGTTCGATGAACTCTGGTGCGCCGGGGACTCGGTCTTCCAGTTCCGCTGGTCGAACGATGTCGTCGCGAAACTTCGCGAAGTCGGCGCGAAGGTCGTCCTGGGAAACCACGAAGAAACCATCCTGAGTCGCGATGGCGAACGCGCGCTCTCCTCGCCGAAAGTGGACCAGGATCTTGTCGCCTGGATGCGCGAGAAGCCATATCGCATCGAGGAAGTCATAGACGGGAAGAAGGTCGTGATGACCCATGGCTCGCCGTGGGAGCCCTGGAAGGAATACCACTATCCCCACGAAACCATCTGGGGCCGCGCCGCGGAACTCGATTGCGACGCCGTCATCGTCGGGCACACCCACTTCAAGATGGCGCAGCGTTTTGGGAACGTGCTTGTCATAAATCCCGGGTCTGCCGGTGACCCCCGCGACCACCGGAACGACTTTCAGCTTTCCTGCGCGACCTGGGACACGACAACAGACGAGGTTGTCTTTTACGATTACAAGGATCCAACTCGCAACTTCGTGAAGCACTCGGGAGAGGCATGAGCCGGCACGCGGCCCGGTTCAGTTCTCGCGTTTCCCAAGTTCAGCACGGACCAGGACCGGAGGCACACCAGGGCGCATGACTATTGTTGGAGAACTCCTGGCACGCCATCACGAACGCCTTTCTGGCTTCCCCGCTCCGCTTGAGCAGCACTACGAAGCTGCCCTGCGTGCCCTCGCGCCTCGCCTCACGCCGTCGCAGATGCAGACCTGGGCCGAAACCGGCGTCGAGCTCACAGCTCTGAGCCTCCGTTCGTGGGAAGCCGCGGTCGAGTACTTCAAGGCCGGCGCCGCTATGCCGCAAAACGCCACCTGGGAAGCAATCGAGACCCTCGGCCGCGAAGCCGTCCAAATGGCCGGCGAATCGGCCCCCCTCGCCGTGAGCTTCCTCCGCGCCTCTCCCTCTACCATGGAGGCCGTCGGCCCCGCGCACGTCCGCCAGTGGGCCGACCTCGGCCGGCGCCTGTACAAGGGCAACTGGAAGAGTTCTTCCCTTGCGGCCCAGTTCTTCGACCTTGCCCCGACTGTGTTTGGGGTCATGCGCATCGGCCAGGCCGCCCGCCTCGTGCTCTTCATCGACGAACTGTCCCGCCATAGCTACGAGCTCGCCTCCGCCTGCCTGTCGTCGGCGCCCACGGTGCTCCAGAAGCTCGACGAAGACGACCGCCTGCCGTTCATCGCCTTCGCCGTCGAACTCGCACAGTCCAGCTGGGCCGATTCCCGGCTCTACTTCGAACGGGGCTCCACCCTCATCCAGAAAGTTCACGCTCCGGTGCGCGAGCGGTACCTCGTTCTTTCGGCGCAGGTGGCCCGGGGCCACAACCGCTCGGCCTTCCAGTACTTCGAAGAAGCGTCTGCAGCCCTCGGCGAACTCGAACCGGACGACCACTTCAAGGTCATCGAGTTGGCCGAGCAGCTCGCGCCTTACTCCGCCTATGCCGCGATGGACTTCGTCACCAGCGTGCCGAACGTGCTCAGCCGCATCCGTATCGATGAACTCGAGCCCTGGCACAATGCCGGCCTAAAGATCCTCCAGGCCAGCCACGATGGCGGCGAGGCGTACTTCCGCCTGCAGTCCACCCGCGGCGAAGACATCCTCGATACCCTCTCCGCGCGCGTCGAACTCTCGAAGATTGGCGAGATCATGCGCCTCTACTGCAAGGCGCTCACCGGCCGAAACGTCAGCATCCAGACGGCCGAATCCCTCGCGGAAAAGGGCATCGGCTGGGTCGAAGAACACCGCGCCAGCACCGATGGGAGCACCATCTTCCTCCCGGAACTGATGGAACGGTTCCACGAGAAAGACGAGAACTTCGCCGCCATGAAGGTGTTTGCTACCCACCAGGCGGCCCACATCGAATTCGGCAGCTTCGAGTTCGACTTTCACCGACCGGGCGCCGTCTTTCCGCTCCGCCGCGTAGCCTTCGCCGGTTCGCGCGAAGCGCCCGCCACAACCGACATGGAGGAGTACTTCGACCTCTTCCCGGAGCGCCAGCTGGCCAGCGACCTCTTCACCATCGCCGAAGACTCGCGCATCGACTCGCGCGTGAAATCAGAATATGGCGGGATTCGCCGCCCGCTCGTCCGGATGCAGCGCGAAGAACTCGCGAAACGGCCCGATACGCGGCAGCTTCCGCTGCGTAACGGGTTTGTGGAGAACCTCGTCCGGGCGAGCCTCGACGGCGTCGATGCCGTTCGTTGGCCGAAAGATCGCGCTGAAGTCATGGCACGGGCCCTCGGCCTGCTCAAGGCCGTGCAATCTCCCGAGTCGATCGTCGAAGACGCGGCTGAGGCCACGCTCGCGCTCTACGAGATTGCGATTTCCATCCCGAACATCTTCGAGGACATGGAAGAGGGCGAGTGGGACAGCGTCGAGCCGATGGAGGCGGGCCAGGCGATGCCCATGGAGGGCGGCGAATCTGGTGGCGAAGGCAGCCAGATGCAGCTGGGCAGCTCCGAAGGCGGCGAAGGCGAGGCCGACTACGAGAGTCCGCAGGAGATCGATTTCCGTGGCGATTTCAAGCCTGAACTCGTCGACTTGCTGATGAAGCTCAAGGAAAACGCCCAGATGGGCGAAGGTGGCGAGATGTCGCCCGTACCCCTGACGCCGGAACAGCTCGCCGAACTGCTCGCCAAGAGCGTCGAAATCGACCTCGACGCCATGTACGACGGCGACCTCGACGCCTCGACCGGCATGTTCATGAGCAACCTCATGAAGGAAGCCGGCAACCCTGCCTCCGAAAAGGGTGACCAGGGGCAGCCGACCAGCGACAACAGCACCGGCGCAGGCGAAGGCGAAGAGCCGCTCATCCCAATCGTCACGGTCTACTACTACGACGAATGGGATTTCCGCGCCCAGGACTACAAGCCTCGCTGGTGCGCCGTGAAGGAATCAAAGCTCGAAGAGGGCGAAGACAACTTCTACGAGAACGCGCTCCGCGAGCATGCGGGCCTCGTCGCGCAGACGCGCAAGCAGTTCGAGCTGATGAAGCCCGAGATGTTCCGCAAGTTGAAGCGACTCCCGGACGGCGAAGACTTCGACCTCGATGCCGCCATCGAGTGGATGATCGAAAAGAAAGCCGGAGCAAGCCCGAACGAGAAGATCTACTGGCGCCGCAACAAGATCGAGCGCGACGTTGCCGTCGCCTTCCTCATCGACATGTCCGCCAGTACCGATGAAGAGATCAACAAGCGAGAGAAGAAGTACGACGACGACGATTACGACGACGATCCGCGCAAGTACCTGAGCTGGTGGGTCTCGAAGCGCCGCCAGGAACTGACCAGCCCGCCCAAGCGCATCATCGACCTCGAAAAAGAGTCGACGGTGCTGCTGATGACCGCCCTCGAAACCATCGGCGATCAGTACGGCATCTACGGGTTCAGCGGCTACGGCCGCGACAACGTGGAGTTCTTCGTCATCAAGGACTTCAACGAGACGTTGGACCACAAAATCAAGAACCGGCTCGACAAGGTCACCCCGATTCGTTCGACGCGTATGGGCCCGGCCATTCGCCACGCCACGTACAAGCTGATGGAAACCGATGCCAAGGTGAAAATCCTCGTCCTCCTCAGTGACGGCCGCCCGCAAGACCACGGTTACGGCCGCGATCGCACCGAGAAGGAATACGCGATTCACGACACCAAGCAGGCGCTCAACGAGGCGAAGCGCGAAGGCATCACCCCCTTCGCCCTCACCGTTGACCGTGCCGGCCACGACTACTTGAAGACCATGTGCGAAGACATGGGCTACGAAGTCGTCGCCGACATCGAGGCCCTGCCAAGCCGGCTCCCTGCCCTCTACCGCCGCCTCACCGAGTAAGACGGTGGTTTGGTTTGAATGCCCTCGCTTGGGTCACCGCGTCGAACTGACCGACGAGCGCGCGAACCACATCGCGTCCAGCCACCCGATCGAGTCGGCTGTCATCCTTGGAGCCATCGAAGAAACGCTCGCCTCGCCCGAAGTAGTCCTTCGATCCGTCGCGAACAACGCGGAGTTTCTGCTGGCACGGGAAGTTGACCTCCCAACAGGAACTAAGCACAGTGTCCTTATCGTGGCTCGCCAGGAATCGCCTGTACGGTTCTGGATTGTCACCGCATTCATTGCACGGCGATTGCCGGGAGTCGGCCGATGGGAACCCACCTAGTCTTTGACTATGACGCGGTTGGCGACATTCTCTATGTGAACCTGGTGCCGCCGTATGCAGGCCAGGACTCAGATATGGTGAGTGACTTCGTGGTGGCGCGGTCCAACCCGGAAACGGGACACATCGAGAACCTCGAAATTCTGTTCTTCATGGAACGCGCCCGAAACGGCGAACAGATTGACGTGCCCATCGGCGGCGAGCTTAGCCTCCTTGCCGAGGCGAGTTGACTGACTTTGCACCTTATCCTCGTCCGCCACGGTGAATCGCTTGGAAACGCCAGCGGTGTCCTCCAGGGCAGGCTCGATTATGCCCTCAGTGACCGCGGCATCCAGCAGGCGGAACTCACCGCCGGTCGCCTCGCGACCTCCGGCGCGGTGCGCATCCTCTCGAGCCCGCTAACCCGTGCAAGCGCGACCGCGGCGTTTATCGCCTCTTCTCTCAAGATTGACTTGCGCCTCGAGCCCGACCTCGCCGAATACGACATCGGCGAAGCAGCCGGCCTGACCGGCCCCGAACTTCGGACGAAGTTCCCCGAAATCCTCACCTCGCGAGCTGCCGGCCGGCGGTTCAAATACCCCGGCGAAGAGGGCCGCGACAACTTCGATGCGCGCCTGAATCGCGCCATGGAAAGCTTTCGCGAACTCGAAGGCACCACCATCGCAGTGGCTCACGGCGGCGTCATCAGCGCCTTCTGCCACCTCGTGGTCGGTCTCGACCTCGACCGCCCGGGAGCTTTCCAGGTTGGCAATTGCTCCATCACGGAAATCGTCGAAGACCGTACAGGCCGTCTCGTCCTATCCAGGCACAACGATATGTGCCACCTGGAAGGTATCGAGACCATGATCGACCGCGGCTAGAAATTTCGAAGGTAACAGTTAACTATTCGGATTTTCCAGCGTTTCCTTCCCTACCGCCGCATCGCGGCGAGTTCAAAACCGCTGAAAGGAAGGAAACATCAGCGGAGCGGAGGTATCGATATGAAGCTAGCAGAAGCGC
This sequence comes from Dehalococcoidia bacterium, assembly GCA_050247055.1. Classification (GTDB taxonomy): domain Bacteria; phylum Chloroflexota; class Dehalococcoidia; order Tepidiformales; family Tepidiformaceae; genus Amarobacter. The sequence continues at coordinate 150,239 of JBFWUX010000002.1, read as the reverse complement.
TTGTTTCGCGGGCTGACATGCAGAAGCGTATGTCCCAGCTGAAGCAGCGCGCCATGAACAGTGCCACCTACCAGGAAGGATCGGCTCCGGCGGAGGACCCGGTCGCGCTCCGCGCGGATTACGACCGCATGGCCGCGGAACTCGCGTCTCTCGTGGAACGCATCAACCGCACCAATTTGAGCGTCACCATTCCCTCGGGCCAGTCCATCACGGCTGCGATCGCCGAGCGCGATAGCCTGCAGCTGCGGCGTGGCTTCCTCGCCGACCTCGCCAGCACGGCGAACTCGACCCAGGTGAGGATGCTCCGGACCGAGCTGCGGATGGTTTCGGCCGTCCCGATCGCTGAATTCCAGCGCGACGCCGATGATCTCGCCCGTAGGTTTCGCGAACTCGATACCTCCATCCAGGCGACGAACTGGTCGGTGGATCTACTCGACTAATCGATGGCGTTGGTAGCGCGAAAAAAGAAAGCGAACTCCAAAACCAGGCGAAAGCCTTCCTTTGGCAGCGGCCGAGCACCGCTAACGGGGTCGAATCCCGTCTAATTGTTACGCTCACCGACTGCGCACAAAGGCATCGTTAACGGGCAAAATGCACTACCGCGGAGTGGTTCTTTATTGCGCGAGGGAGGGTTCGGGGACCCCGTCGATCCATAACAATCGGCAGCTGGTAACAACGACTGAGAGGGCGAACACAAACAAGCATCTGGACCCTGTCTGCGCCCTGGGGCGAGGTAGCGCAGGGCACATGCGGCACCATTCCGCCCAGCAATGGGCACCGGTCACCGCGTACAGGTAACTACTCACTACCGTGTGTTGACTGTCGGTTCGCGTGAGGGAGGGCTTGGGGAACTGCCGGTAACGCAGGAGGCTGGTATCGCACCGCGATACCAAGCCTCTTGCGCTTACTTCTGGGCCTTCGCCTGCTGTTCCAGGATCGTGTTCGCGATCAGCTTGGCGTGGGGGAACGGCTTCCAGCCTTCGGGCGTGTTGTAGTACCGCGTGCCGGCCTGGTATTCATCCGGCTCGCGTTCGCCGTATTCGACGTCGATCCCGTTCACCCGAATCGAAGGCGATCCGAGAAACTTCTTCGCCCGCGCATCTTCGGAGTCATTGACCTCGGTGTAGAACACCTCGATGGTCGGGTCGGTTGAGTCGATGGCCATCTTCAGGGCCTCTTCGGCCTTCTCGCTCCGGCCCGTCGCCTTTGAGTACATGAATTCGATCTTCATTCTGCTTCTCGTTGTCCTGGGTGAGATGGCTCCTCGTCTCTAAGCGCTGCCCATCTCGCGAATGCGCGCGCTTCGAAGCCGAGTTCGCCTGGTACGTAATACTGTGGCGACCCTAACTCTTCGGGCAAATACCTCATGCCCCGGGCCACATGGCCCTTCTCCTCGTGCGCGTAGCGGTAGCCCTGGCCGTAGCCGAACTCGCGCATCAATCCCGTCACAGCGTTGCGAAGTTGCATCGGCACCGGAAGGTGTGATGTCTTCGCAACATCCGCCGCCGCCCTGCCGTAGCCGGCGCCAACGCTGTTGCTCTTCGGCGCCAAAGCCAGGTAGAGCGTGCACTCCGCCATCGCGAAGAAACCCTCCGGCATCCCCACAAAGTGCACCGCTTGCTGGCACGCGGTCGCGACTACCAGCGCCTGCGGATCGGCGAGTCCGATGTCTTCTGAAGCAAGGATCACCAGCCGGCGAATGATGAACAGCGGGTCTTCGCCGCTCTCAATCATCCGCGCCAGCCAGTAGAGCGCGCCATCCGGGTCGCTCCCGCGGATCGTCTTGATGAACGCCGAAATCGTGTCGTAGTGGTAGTCGCTCTGGCGGTCGTAGTATGGCCGCCGATCCTGCAGCGCCTGCGCGACATCAAGCGCGGTAATCGTTTTCCGTCCCGCCCCTTCGGCAACATCGGCTGCGATCTCGAGTGCCGTCAGGGCCGCGCGCCCATCGCCCCCAGCCCCCTCCAGCAATGCCCTTCGGCCATCGGCATCAAGTGAAAGTCCGCGCTCGCCGAGCCCCCGCTCGTTATCGCTCAGCGCTCGTTCGATGACCTTGCTCAACGCTTCCGGCCCGAGTTGCTTGAGCCGAACCACGCGCGCTCGGCTCAGCAACGGCGCAATCACCTCGAACGAGGGATTCTCCGTCGTTGCACCGATCAGCGTCACCGTGCCGTCTTCAACGTACGGCAGGATCACGTCCTGCTGCGCCTTGTTGAAGCGATGGATCTCATCGATGAAGAGCACGGTGCGCATGCCGGCCGCGCGCCTCGCCTGCGCCTCGGCGACGACCTTCCGCAGGTCCGCCACCCCTGACGAGACAGCCGAAACGGCCATGAACTCCGCGTTCACTCCTCTTGCAAGGATCCGCGCCAGCGTGGTCTTCCCGCAGCCGGGCGGACCCCAGAGGATGAACGAGGGCAGCCTGCCCCTCTCCAGCGAGCCCCGAAGCATCGAGCCCGGCCCTACCGCCTCTTCCTGACCGACAAAGTCGTCGAGCGTCGTCGGCCTCATCCGTGCCGCCAGTGGAGCATCGGGCGGGAGCATTTCGGCGCCGAACGAGAGCTTCGGCTGCATGGCTACTTACACAGGCTTTCGCGCGAAACATTCAGGAGCTTCGTTATCTCAAGCTGGCCATTGTACTGTCCGAGGTGTCCATAACCGTCGCCGCCCGTTTCGAGGTTGCCTTCGAACTTCAGGTAGACCTCCGAGCCGAACCCGTCTGCCCCCGCTCGCCGCATCGCCGAAGTCAGGTCGATGGGCTTTTGCCAGACTAGCCAGTACTTCACACCGTCAGCATCGCAGGGCACAAACGAAGAGACTTCGAACCCATAGCTGTATTTGCCAGTGAAAGCCGACGAGCGATCACGGTGACTGCGATAAACCGCGATCCCCGCAAGAACGGCGAGCACGGCGAGGAATAACCCGATGACCAGGTACCACAAGTTCTGACTCACTCCCGCAGTCTAGCGGGTGCCGCGTTCAGACGGGCGGGCTGTCGGTGACCGTCGCCGTGCCGATCCGTTCCACACGATGAACGAGGAATATCCCCGACTGGCCGGGCGAAGAAGGGACGACGGTGCCTGCCAATCGCACAGGCGCCGCGCCGTAGCCGGGAGTCCACGCCGGATCGAATCCTACGTCTCGCATCTTCCCAACTAGCCCCGAGTCGGCGGTCCACTCGACCCGAAAGCGGCTTACACCGTCGTCCAGCCGCAATTCGCTCACTCCCCAACCGAGTACGAACTGACCCTCGAGCACTACGGTGTGGACCATTTTCTAACCCGCGAGCAGCGCGATGGTCACTCCGTCGCCGCCTTCCTGCGGTGAGGCCGATTCGAACCGCTTCACCAGGGGGTGGTTCGCGAGCGCTTCGCGAATGGCCGCTCGGAGCGCCCCTGTCCCCTTCCCATGAATGATCCGAACGAACGGCAAACCTGCCCGGAAAGCTCCATCCAGGTACGTTTCGAACTCTTCGAGCGCTGCCTCGGCCCGCTGTCCGCGCAGGTCGAGTTCCATGCTCACGCGCGGGCCGGTCGGCACCGCGACTTTCTCGCCCGAAGGGCCCATCTGTTCAATCCGGTCGATCCGTTCAACCGAAACCTTCATCCGCAACGAACCGAATTGCACTTCCACGCGTCCATCGTCTCCGACGGCGGAGAGCGCCTCACCCAACTGCGGAATGTCGCGCACGTGGATGACGTCTCCGGGCAGGACCTCGTGCCGGAAGGTCACCGGCGCGGGCGCCGCCCGTCGAGGTTTCGCCGCCGCGGTCACCTTCTCCAGGTCGGCATCCATGCGTTTAAGGGTCGCGTCCGCCTCGCGAGCATCGAAGGCACTCGCTGCCGCCTTGCGCTTGAGCGAGTCCACCTCGCGCCGCATCCGGGCGAGGATGTCTTCGGCCTCTCGCTGTGCGGCGGCCAGAATCCCCGCGCGCTCCTGTTCAATCTGATCGCGCCGCTCCGCGAGTGAAACGCGCAGATCTTCTGCCGCCTGGCGAGCCTGCTCTTCGCTTTCCCGGGCATCCGCTGCTGCCGCGCGTTCCGTCCGAATTTCGCCTAGCAGGTTTTCGAATTCGAAATGCTCAGGAGCGAGCTGGTCGCCGGCCAGCTCCAGGACGTCCTCGTTCAAGCCCAGCCGGCGCGCGATGGCGAGCGCGTTCGATTGCCCCGGCAGCCCTACCGTCAGGTGGTACGTCGGGCTGAGCGTTTCGATGTTGAATTCCACCGAGGCGTTGCGCAGTCTCGGATCGTTGTGCGCGAACACCTTCAGTTCGCCGTGGTGGGTGGTCGCCACCAGCGTGCATCCTCGCTCCAGCAGGGTCTCCAGGATGGCACGAGCCAGCGCCGCGCCCTCCGCCGGGTCAGTCCCCGCGCCAAGTTCGTCGAGCAGAACCAGGGTACCTGGCTCTGCCTTCGAGAGAATCTCGATGATGTTCCTCATGTGCGACGAGAACGTTGAGAGCGATTGTTCAATCGACTGCTCATCGCCGATGTCCGCGAAGATGCGCGGATAGCTCGCGAACACGCTCCCCTCGTCGCACGGCACGGGCATCCCGGCCTGCGCCATCAGCGTGAGCAAACCGAGTGTCTTCAGGGCAACCGTTTTTCCGCCGGTGTTCGGGCCAGTGATGATGATGCCTGCGTACTCACCGCCGACTTCCAGGCTTGTCGGCACCACTTCGCCTCGAAGCAGAGGGTGGCGCCCGCGTTTCACCGCGGTCACACCTCCCGGCCGGAACCAGGTATCGACCTCGCCTGGAGGCGGGAGGCCGGCCTTAATCCGGCGACCGAAGCGCACCTTCGCGTTGATGAGGTCGAGTTCCCCCAGGGCCATCGTGCTTCGCAGAGCATCCTCTTCCGATTCGCCGAGGATGGCCGTCAGCCGCTGCAGCACTCGCCGAACTTCTCGCTGTTCGGCCAATTGCAGTTCCCGAACCTGGTTGCCAGCATCGACTACGCCCATCGGCTCGACGAATACCGTCGCGCCGCTGGAAGACACGTCGTGGACAATGCCCTGGACCTGTCCGCGGCAGTCCGCCTTCACCGGGATAACTTTCCGGCCGTTGCGCTCGGTCAGAAGGCCTTCCTGCGCCACTCCTCGCCGAATGGCGTCCGCGAGGGCAGCCTGCGCTCGCTGCTCAAGCCGCGATTCCGCGATTCGAAGTTCCCGCCTGGTGGTGGCGAGTTGCTCGCTGGCGTTGTCCGACACTTCCGCGCGGGAAGTGATGGCAAGGTCCACCTCGTCCGTGAACCGCCGGAAATCGCTGATCGCGTCGGCCAGCAGGGCAAGCCGAGGCACCCGGTCGCGAATCTTCTCAATGACGCGGTGCGCACTCCACGCCGTCCGCAGCGTTTGCGCCGCGTCCACAAGGTCCGTTGGCTCAAGCACCTGACCAATTGCGGCCGCGTGGATCGCCGGGCGGATGTCGTGCGCTCCAGCGAACGGCACATCGATGCCCATCTGGTCGATGGCGCGCATCTCGGCCGTCTGCAACTGCAATTCATACGCAGCGAGGTAGTCGGTGTCAGGCTTTACGGCGAGGGCAAGCTCCCGCCCGATGCTGAACGCAGCTTCGTCCGCGAGCAGCGCCAGCACCTTGCCGAATTCGAGTACACGCAGTGTGTGGTCATCCACAACACAAGCGTAGAGCCCCTATCAAGGCCGGGCCAGAGGATTCGCATGTCTTCGCGGTCACCCGTATGCTTTGCCATCGAATTCGGCTAGACAAGTATCAGGATTTGCGAATGTTTTCGAAGGTCCTCGTGGCCAATCGCGGTGAAATTGCGCTCCGAATCGTGCGCGGTCTCCGCGACCTTGATATCACTTCCGTCGCGGTCTATTCCGAGGTTGATGGGCTCGCCAGGCACGTCCGTTACGCGGACGAGGCCTACCTCATCGGCCCCGCAGACGCCCGTGAGAGTTACCTCAACGGCGACAAGATCATCGCTGTGGCGAAAGCCTGCGGCGCCGAAGCCATTCATCCCGGGTATGGCTTCCTCGCCGAGAATGCGGATTTCGCCGAAGCCTGCATCAACGCTGGTCTCACCTTCATCGGCCCCTCGCCTGAGTCCATCCGCCTCCTGGGCGACAAGATCGAAGCGCGGAAGATTGCCCAGCAGTGCGGCGTCCCCGTCCTTCCCGGTAGCGGCGAAGTCACCTCTGTTGATGAAGCCATGGCCTTTGCGGATAGCATCGGCTATCCCGTGATGGTGAAGGCCGCCGCCGGCGGGGGCGGACGTGGTATCCGCCTCATCGGCTCCGCGGAAGAATTCCGCGAGGCAGCCGCGCGCGCCATGCAGGAAGCGCAGGCCGCCTTCGGCAACTCGGCCATCTACGTCGAGAAAAACCTGCAGCGGGTCCGCCACATCGAAGTCCAGGTCATCGCCGACAAGTTCGGAAACGCCGTCCCCGTCGGCGAACGCGAATGCTCCATCCAGCGGCGCCACCAGAAGCTCATCGAGGAGTGCCCGAGCGTCGCTGTCTCGCCGGAACTGCGCCGCCATCTCACGCGTGCCTCGGTCCGAATCGCCCGCGCCGCGAACTATCACAACGTTGGCACGGTCGAATTCCTGCTGGCGGAAGACGGCAGCTACTACTTCCTCGAAATGAACACCCGTCTCCAGGTCGAACATCCGGTGACCGAAATTGTTACCGGCACCGACCTCGTGAAGGACCAGATCCTCGTCGCCGCCGGGGAAGAGCTCCCCTACGAAGAAGCGGACCTCCTTACGCGCGGGTGGGCGATCGAATGCCGGATCGTGGCGGAAGACCCGTTCAACAGCTTCTTGCCGTCGGTCGGGAAGGTGGTGTTCGCGCGAGAGCCCGCCGGCCCCGGCATCCGTGTCGAGAGCGCCCTCTACGATGGCGTCGAGGTGAGCCCCTACTACGACTCGCTCCTCGCGAAAGTGACCGCCTGGGGCCGGACCCGCGATGGCGCACTCTCGCGCATGAGGCGGGCACTCAACGAATTCCGCGTCGTTGGCGTTGCCACGAACATCCCCTACCTCCAGCAGATCCTGGAGCACCCGGATTTCGTTACCGGCGACGTCGATACAGGGTTCCTCGACCGCAACCAGGTGTTTGCGGAAGAGCCCCTGGCCGCCCAGCGCGAAATCGCCGAGATCGCCGCCCTGCTTCTTGTAACCGGCGCCGAATTCGAATCGGAAAACGGCAATGGCAACAGTGCGGCTTCGACGAACGGGCACCGGAACGGTTCGGGCTCGGATTGGCGTTCGCGCATGACTGGAATGGGCGAAGTGAAAGCGATGGGACGATGGCCACGAAGTATCTAGTTCGCGATCCGGAAGCCGAAAGTGAGTACGAACTCGAGCGCACCGATGAAGGCATCCGCGTTCGCAAAGTCGGCACCGAACAGTGGAAGGCGGTGGACCTCCAGCCAATCGGCGATTCGCGTCTCTACCTGTTGATGGTCGATAGCCAGCCCACCGAGATCTTCCTCGAGCGCCGTCGCGGCGGCGCTGTCGCAACCTTCGGGCGGCACATCCTCAATTTCGATGTCGAACGCTGGCGTGCTCAGAGCGCCGGCCGCGCCGGTCGTGCGGAAGCTGGCGGCGCTCGGCGCATCACCGCGCCAATGACTGGCTCGATCGTTGAGGTTCGGTGCGAGCCCGGCCAGCAGGTTGTGGCGGGCGATGTCCTGCTCGTCATTGAGTCCATGAAGATGAACAACGAACTTCGTTCGCCCTCTGCTGGAACGGTCGACCAGGTTCCGGTGAAGGCCGGCCAGCGCGTGAACGCCGGAGACCTCCTGGTCGCTCTCGATCTGAAAGCGGATTAGGGCCAGATCAGGCCCTCTCGCTTGACCCTCCGGCCCGCCCATAGGTACGGTTACGAATGGCTGTGCTAGGCGGGGAACTAGCGGTGCCCTGTACCCGCAATCCGCTCCAGCGGGGTTGAATTCCTGCTCGAGGGCTGACGTATCGGGGACTGCTCCTGTTAGAGAATGCTGACGACCTGGTCCTGCGCGGCGAGGCACTTCGAACCTGGTCAGGTCCGGAAGGAAGCAGCCATAAGGAGACCGTCTCGGGTGCCGTAGGTCCACCGGGTCTGAGTTCGATGACAAAGGGCAAGCCTGGTACCACGTTCGACAGCAGGTGCACGGCCTAACCTTCTATCTCTCTCTTCCACCGGAGCTCTCGTGCCACGCACTCGTCTCTCCGGTCCGCGCCCGCGAAAAGCCCTTGGACAGCATTTCCTCCGCGATACCGGGATCCTCCAGGACATTACCGATGCAGTTCGCTGCCCTCCGGGCGGTGTCGTCCTCGAAATAGGTCCGGGAACCGGCCAGCTCACCGAATTCCTTCTCGCCGCCGGGCACGACGTGGTCGGGCTCGAGATTGAAGACCGGATGATCACCCACCTCCGCCAGCGGTTTCGCGGCAACGACCGCCTCCGCATTGTTCCCGGCGATGCTCGCCTCATCGAAGTCGCTGAAGTCATACCGCCCGGTACTCCATACGTGGTGGCCGGGAACCTGCCCTATTTCGCTGCCAACCCCATCATCCGCCACCTTCTCGAATCCGAACCCCAACCGCGCGAAATGGTGGTGATGGTTCAGCGCGAAGTGGCAAAGGAACTCGCAGCGCCCGTCGGGGATTCCTCTCTGCTTTCGATCTCCGTCCGCGTTTACGCCGAAACGGAATTGCTCTTCAACGTCCCGCCCGAAGCGTTCGACCCGCCGCCCGCGGTCGTTTCGTCCGTTGTCCGCATGGTGATTCGCGAACGGCCCCTGGTGCCCACGGAGCGCAATGCTGAATTCTTCGAATTCGTCTCGAAGGTCTTCCGCAACCCGCGAAAGCAGATCCACAACGGCCTCAGCCGTGGCGTCTGGCTACCGCCAGAGGGGGCGCGACTCGCGCTCGAACGCGCCGGCATCGAATCGTCCCGTCGCCCCGAAACGCTCGACGTCGCCGAGTGGCTGGCGCTGATGGACGCCTGCAATGAGGTCCGCGAAAGTGCCTGAGTCACTTCGAACGCTCGCCCACGCCAAAGTGAACCTCACGCTCGAAGTTCTCGGCCTTCGTCCTGACGGCTACCACGAAATCGATACGGTGCTCCAGGAGATCGCCCTTGGCGATGTCGTGGAGCTGGAGCCGGCCGTCCGGTGGTCCATCACCGTCAGCGGGCCACAGTCCGCCGGCACCCCGTGCGATGAATCAAACCTCGCCCTTCGCGCCGCCATGCTCCTCGCCGAACGCGTGGATGGTTCTCCGGTGAGCGTTCACCTCGAAAAACACATCCCTGCTGCCGGCGGGCTTGGCGGTGGCGCCTCCGATGCGGCTGCCGTCTTGCGCCTCCTCGCCCGAATGTGGCCTGTTACCACCAGTGACGAAATCTCCGCACTCGCCAACGCAATCGGCAGCGACGAAGCATTCTTTCTTGTTGGCGGCACCGCCCGCGCACGCGGCCGAGGCGAGTCCGTCACTCCCCTGGCACCGCTCGCTGGCCATGGCGTGGTCGTTTTCGTGCCGCCCCAGACCATCGAAAGAAAGACGCCTCGCATGTTCGCCGCGCTCGACAGGCACGCGTTCGATTCCGGTTCCGTGACCGCTGCGTTCGCCCAGCGGCCCCCTTCACACGTAACCGGCGCGGACACCTTCAACGCGTTTGAACGCGTTGCCTTCGAGCTTTTCCCCTGGCTCGCCACTCTCTGGACAGACCTCGAACGGCGCACTGGAGAAATCATTCGGCTGGCTGGTGCAGGGCCCTGCCTGTTCTGGATTGGGCCGTTGGAATCGGCTGAGACCGTCGCTCGCGCGGCGCTGGGCGCCGATTGCCAGGTCATCCAATCCCAAACGGTGCAACGAGCGTGAACGCGGTACTTGGCGGCTGGATGGCTGGCTATGCGATGGCGATTCTTTCGACCTTCGCCCTCACGTACCTCTGCATCCAGCCCGCGCCCCAGAAAGTCATCCAGAAATACCTCGACGTCCCCGGCGTTCTCCTCGCCGTGCCGTTCTCAATTGGCACCGGGGTCGTCTGGACGATGATTGGGATGCTGCTGGGCTCGCTCTACAAAGTCGGCGGGTTCATGGATACGCCTGGCGCACTCGGCGCGCCGAGTTGGACGTTCCTCTTCATCATGGGCTCGCTCTCGTTCCTCCCGGTCCCGCCGCTGCTTCTTCTCGCTCGCCAGTACTGGTGGATCTGGGTGGGAATGTCGCTCAGTTTCTTCGGTCTCTTCGGCTGGCTGATGCCCGTCCTCGCCGAGCGATGATATACTCGTGGCTCTTGTGACAAACGGAACAAAACAACATCTGGAGGCGCCGCGTGCCGGGCACCATCATTGACATGCACCTGCACACAACCAGGGGCGCTTCGGATTCCATGCTCGACCCGGATGACTTGATCGCCGAAGCGCGGCGCGTGGGTCTCACCGGAGTCAACATAACTGAGCACGATAGGATGTGGGAAAGCTGGGACCTTAGCCCCTTCCGCAAGAAGCACGAAGGCATCTTCGTCTCCAACGGCATGGAAGTCTCCACCGACATGGGCCATATCCTCGCCGTCGGCCTCAAGGGCTACCAGGGAGGCATCCGCCGTCTCGAAAAGCTCCGCGAGGTGGCCAACGAGCAGGGCGCCTTCCTCATCGTCGCCCACCCCTTCCGCCACTTCTTCGATCCCGTTCATTTCAAGCGCGAAGGCAAGGAGCCGTTCAGCCTCTCACCGGAAGAGGCCGCGAAGCTACCAGTGTTCCAGCTCGTGGACGGCATCGAAGTCTTGAACGGCTGCAACACACCTCGTGAGAACTACTTCGCTCTGCAGGTAGCGAAGACGCTCGGCAAGCCCGGCACCGGCGGCTCAGACGCCCATTCGACGCAGGGCATTGGCTATTTTGCCGCAGTCTTCGAAGAAGCCATCGAAAGCCCGGAACACATGGTTCAGATGATGCATGCCGGCCGCTTCTACCCGGGACGGGGCCTTCCCCAGGGCGAACTGAACAACTTCTGGGAAACTGCCGAACCTATCGCTTTCTACGACTGACCGTTGGACGGGATGGACTCCCGGCGATACCATCCAGATGTTCGAAGGGGAGTAGTCCCAACGCGCGTCATCGACAGCCTCCCTCCCTGTGAGGCGGTGCCGCGGTCCTTCAGAGGAAGGATGGACGAGACTTTCGGCCACACGCCATCGTCGCGTGTCGGTCGAGGGCAACCTCCACGGGCAGCGACAAAAGGAAAGCCATTTTGTCCGCCTCGAACCCCATCCCATCCTTCCCTGCGTCTGGTCGCGTCCCAGGCTCCCTGTGAACGCCGAACATAGCGCTTCGCTTCCACTTTCGAACTATGGGCGCAGCTGGGCGGTCATCGGCCTGGCCACGCTTGTCTGCATTCCCGGTATCGTGTTGCGTCTCGCCGGCGTCCATCCCGCGCCAGTCCTCGGGGCGCTCATTTTCGGCCTCTCGATCCTTGCTGCGGCGTTCCTCCTCAGCTGGGCCGCCGAAACCGCGGAGCTCGATATCTCCCAGGGCCTGGCTATCGCAATCATCGCGATCATCGCCGTCCTCCCCGAGTACGCGGTCGACTTCGTTCTCGCCTGGAAGGCCGGGGCAGACCCTGCCGAAGCTGAGAAAGGCCTTGCGATTGCGAACATGACGGGCGGCAACCGGCTCCTCATCGGAGTCGGGTGGCCGATTGTCTTCTTCCTCTTCTTTTACCGTACGAAGCTCAAGGAATTGGTCGTCAACCGGGAGCGGAGCCTGGAGCTGGTGTTCCTCGCCGTCGCGACCCTTTACGTCATCTTCATCCCGCTCCGAAACCACGTCAGCGTCATCGACACGATCGTCCTCGTTTCGCTGTTTGTGATGTACATGTACTTCACCTCGAAAGTCGAATCCGAAGAGGTGGAACTTGTCGGCCCGGCCAAGGCCATGGGTCAGCTCGCCAATAGACCGAGGCGGTCCCTCGTGATCTCGATGCTGGTCTTCGCCGCCGTGACCATCTTCTGCGCGGCCGAACCATTTGCAGAGTCCCTCGTCTCCGTCGGCGAAGATTTTGGTGTTTCGCAGTTCTTGCTCATCCAGTGGCTGGCCCCGTTGGCCTCGGAATCCCCGGAAGTGCTCGTGGCCTGCATGCTTGCCTGGCGGGGCCGCGCCGCCGCCGGCATGGGCGTCCTCATCTCATCCAAGGTGAACCAGTGGACGCTGCTCATCGGCACTTTGCCCATCGCCTTCCTGGTGTCCGCCGGCGATTTCGGTTTCGGCCTGGGCCTTCCCCTCGACACGCGCCAGCGCGAAGAGATTTTCCTCACCGCCGCCCAATCCGCGTTTGCGATTGCGGTGTTCGTAAACCTTCACATGAGCCGCCGCGAGGCCGTCGCGCTCTTCCTGCTCTTCGCGACGCAACTGTTCATCACCAACGAGAACGTGCGTGCCGTCTACGCCGGCATCTATACGATTCTCTGCATTGGACTGATCATCAGCCATCGCGCCCACGTCCCGCACACGCTTCGCGACGCATGGGCCGTGATGCGCTCCAGGGAGATCCCGGAGGAAGACAGGGAACTGGAACGTACCTCTTCGCGGGCTGGAGGCTAACGCTCGGGATAAACGGAAGCCCCGCATTGGCGGGGCTTTTCGTTTCGTAGCTTTGGTACGCCCGGGAGGATTCGAACCTCCGACCTTTGGGTCCGCAACCCAACACTCTATCCCCTGAGCTACGGGCGCGTTTTGGAATGGTGCCGAAGGTGAGATTTGAACTCACACGCCCGTACGGACACTACGCCCTGAACGTAGCGCGTCTGCCATTCCGCCACTTCGGCTCCAGAAGTCATTATGGTCTCGCCACCCTCAGCGTTCAACCGCCGCGGGCCTTTCAATGGTGGGCGGTACTGGACTCGAACCAGTGGCCTCGTCGGTGTGAACGACGCGCTCTAACCATCTGAGCTAACCGCCCGCGGAAACGTCAGTATGCGGCCAGCCGTCACGGGGTTCAATACGAATCCATCCACACCCCGCGAACCGGCTTACAGATCCATCTCAATTCCGGGCCTATTTCGTCCCCGTTTGAACCCTGTCGTCTCCGATTTTGCTCGTTTGTGGACGATTTCGCGTTACAGCGTCATCCCAATCCACGTTGTGCCCCAGAGGTCCGAGTTCGTAACCTCAGGAAATGAATTCGCCGAATCGGCAGCGGCCCGTGCTGCGCTTGCGCGGGCTGGCCCTCTGGGTTGGCGGCGGCGGCCGCATGCAGGTCTGGGTGCCTTACGCCGCGGCCATTGCCGCAGTGGCGATCACCGTCGGTATCCGCGCCCTGCTCGAAGTCCTCTTCGCGGAACAGGCGCCTACTTACCTCGTCTTCCTCGCGCCGGTCATCTTCGGTGCCCTCCTTGGCGGCCTCTGGCCTGGTTTGTTCGCGACCGTGCTCGGGTGGGTCATGCTCGAACTCCTGTTCATCGAGCCAACAGGCACCTTGAATCCAACATCCGACGGCTGGGTCATCACGGGCGTGTTCGCCGTTGAAGGAGCTGCTATCTCCGTTGTCGGCGGCCTCTTGCGTAGCTCGATCGCCGAACTGCTCACCCGGGAGCAGGAGTTGCTCGCCAGCGAGGCCCGCCTCCTCCTCGCGCAACAGACAGCGAGAATTGCCACCTACGATTGGGACCCTGCCACAGGCGCCGCCGTCTGGTCCGAATTCGCCGAAGAAGTGATGGGCATGCCTCTGGGGAGTTTCCAGGGCACCTACGCCGACTCCTTCCGGACGATCATCCCGGAGGATCGTCCGTTGCTTGATGCGGCCGCGGAGGAGTTGATGCGGACCGGCCACAACGAGCTCGAGTATCGGATTCGAGACTCCGACGGCCGCATCCGCTGGATCCGCGGCACCGGCCACGTCACACGCTCTGGTCCCGCCCGCCGCCAACACGTGGTGGGCGTGATGATCGACATCACCGAGCGCAAGCGGCAATCCGAGACAAGCCAGTTCCTGGCGGATGCAACCGCGGATTTCGCAAGTTCGCTCGACTACCGCAATAACGTCGCGGATGTGGCTGCCATAGCCGTCCGCAGCTTTTGCGATATCGCGGGAGTGGTCTTGATGAACAATGGCGTCACGCCAGGCGAAATCGTCTCGCGGGCTCACCGCGATCCCGAACGCATCCCCCTCGTAGAAAATTTCGAACGCCGCATCATCGAAGAAGTCGACCAACCTGGGATCCTCGGCAATGCCATTCGCTCGGGCAATCCGCTCTTCCTGCCGCAACTCTCTCCCAGTCTCCTCGACGATGTCGAGATTTCTCAATTGCGCAAGGACGCGATCCGTGCCCTCAACGTTTCCGCCGTCATCTGCATCCCGCTGGTGGCCCGCGACCGCACCCTGGGAGCTCTCATCTTCGCCCAGGAAGTCGGGCGGAAGTTCGACGAGGCGGACTTTCGCGTCTCCGTCGAACTCGGACGCCGCGCGGCGCTCGCTATCGAAAACTCGCTGCTCCTGGAACAGTCCTTCGAGCGAGAAGGTGAAGTGGTTCGCGCCAACGAAGCACTCCAGCTCGTCGCCGATGCGGGCGTTGCCCTGGGTTCCACCCTCGACCTCACTGGCGCCCTTGGTTCGCTCGCCGACCTGCTGGTCCCTCGTTTCGCCGATGTCTGCAGCATTTCAGTCGTCCAGGATGACAGGCTTGAGCTCGCTGCGTTTGCCGCCGCGAATGACCCCCTCAAGGAAGCGGTCGAATCCATCTCGCTCCGCAACACTGCTCCGCCCGACCTCCTCGCGTCGGCCGCCCAGGTCTTGCGAAGCGACAGGCCAATCTTCCTGCGAGAAGTCCCGGACGAGCTGCTGGACCGCCTCCTCGGAACGGAAAGGGATCCACTCGCGGGCGAAGCGGTCCAACCCCGTTCGCTAATTCTCATGCCGCTTTCCGCACGCGGTCAGACTCTCGGGGTCATGACCTTCATGCGTGTCCAGGGAAGCCCCCTCTTCGACCGCGAAGACCTTTCCCTCGCCGGACAAGTTGCTCGCCGCACCGCCGTCGCCACCGACAACGCCCGCCTGTACGCGGAAGCGCGCCGGGCGAACGACGCCAAGGATGAATTCCTGGGGATGATGTCGCACGAACTGCGCACCCCCATCACCGTCATTCGAGGCGGCGCGAGGGTGCTCCGGTTGCGGTCGCCGCACATCGAACCGGAGACGCGCGACAGCCTCCTCGGCGATATCGAACGCGAGTCCGAGAGACTCTCCCGGATGCTCGAGAACCTGCTTGCCCTCGCGCGAGCAGAACTCGACCGGGAGGTCAGCCTCGAACCGGTCCTGCTCCAGCGCCTCCTACCGGGCCTCATTGAATCGATGATCGCCGATGCCGATCGAGAGGTTGTGCTCACTGTTGATGCAAACGTTCCGGCCGTCGCGGCCGAATCAGGCTACGTCGAGCACATCGTCCGCAACCTCATCGGAAATGCCTTGAAGTACAGCCCCGGTGACACCGTCGTCGATGTCGAGCTCAGCCGCTGCGGCGATGGCGCCGCGGTTCGCGTGCTTGACCGCGGCTTCGGCATCGCAAACGACGAAGCCACACGGATATTCGAGCGTTTCTATCGCTCAGAACGCACATCGAGGTTGGCCGGTGGCGCCGGCCTTGGCCTGGCAGTCTGCAAACGGCTTGTCGAAACCATGTCCGGCGAGATCTGGGCTACCCCTCGGGACGGCGGAGGGGTGGAGGTCGCGTTCAGCCTGCCAGCCTATGAGGAGGAGATTCCCAATGAACAGTAACGAACCGCTTCTACTTGTAGTCGATGACGAGGCCGGCATCCTCCGGCTACTGAAACTTGAGCTTAGCGCTCAGGGCTTCCGCGTCATCACCGCGAGCAACGGCGAACAGGCAGTCAAACAGGCCGATGAGCATCGCCCGGATGCCGTGCTCCTCGATGTGATGATGCCGGGCCTTTCCGGCCTCGAAGTCATGCGCCGTCTGCGCGAACGTTCCAATTTGCCCATCATCCTCGTCACCGCCAAAGACAAGGACACCGATAAAGTCCGCGGTCTCGAACTCGGCGCCGATGACTACATCGTCAAACCGTTTAATCCCGATGAGCTTGGCGCACGCGTCCGCGCCGTTCTTCGCCGCACCATTGCCCAGGAGATCGACAAAGTCATCGTCGCCGGAGATGTGGAAATCGACCTCACCCGGCGCCTCGTGAAGAAGAACGGCGAGCCGGTTTCGTTGACACGAACGGAGTGGCTGCTGCTGCAGCACCTCGCCGTCAATGCCGGCAAGGTGATGTTGAACACCGAGTTGCTGACGAAGGTCTGGGGCCCCGAGTACCGCGACGACTTGCAGTATCTTCGCGTCTGGGTCTCTCGTCTCCGCGCCAAGCTCGAAGACACACCCTCGAACCCGGCGATCATTAAGACGCTCCAGGGTATTGGATACCTGTTCGAGGCCGAAGAGGTCGCAGTCGAGGGCTAAGGGTTCAAGGGATCGAATACCAGTCCGGTCCCGAGCTTCGGGTGAAAGAAGGTTGATTTTTGCGGCATCCGCTCGCCCTTGTCCGCGAGCGAAACCACCGACTCGATCTTCACCGGCGTAATCAGGAAGGCGACGCCTTGCGGGTGCTCGTCGAGGAACTCCAACACCTCACCGATATCGTGGCTGTACGAAACCACCCCGGCACGCAGATCATCGTCCGAAATGCCCCACAGGGGCTCCAGCACGCCGTAGCGCAGCACGTTCGGGCTGATCGAGGTCCACTCATCGCTCATGCCCTGGGGCGTTGAGCCTTGCAAGGCCCCGCTCGTGCGCCGCAGGCGATGAACCTGGCCATCCTCAAGGTTGATCGCCACCGCGCAACCTTCCTCCAGCAGCATTCCGAGCTCGGCAATCCGCTCAGGCCCGTCTCCTATGAGCTTCACATGGTCGACCTCGAACGCGTCCCCGAGGCGTTGCTGCCAGTCTGCCGGCGCCGGCTTCTCGAGCATGCGATGGATTGGCCGAATCACCAGGCCCGGGTCCAATGCCGCCACAATCGCCGCCATCGCGAATCTCGCCGGGTGTCCAGGCGAAAGCACCTCGCTCTGGGCGCGCCAGTCGCGATAATTCACTGCCGTTTCGTAGCGGTGGTGCCCATCGGCGATATAGAAGCTCTCCGCCAGCAGCGGCGCAACCTGGCGCATCTCGTAGCTGCCTGCCTCCACCGCCCACACGCGATGGCTTTCGCCATCGATGCTGGTGCCGGTCATGTCGGGCTCCCGGGACCCCATCACTGAATCGATGAACTGCGTAAGCGTGCCCGCCCGGTCGCGAGCGATCATGAACACCGGGCTCAGCTGCACGCCGGTTGCCTGCAACAACTTCAGCCGGTCCTCTTTCGGGCCGGACATCGTGTATTCGTGCGGTTTCACGGCGCCCTCTTCCCACGGTTGCGCTTCAACGGCCGCAATCAGGGCTTTCCGGGTGTACTCCTGGTTTTCTTCTGTGAACCGCTGTTCGTAAACGTAGAACATCGGGTCTTGATCTCGAGCCAGCGCCCCTTCCGCAAGCCACTGCTTGAGCAGGTCGGCAACCCTTGCGTACCGCTCCTCGCCACCCGAGGCGAGCTCCAGCCGCACCGAATTTCTCTCGTTTCGCTGCTCGAGCGCCCGCTGTTGTCCGGGGTTGATGACGTCATACGGCGGCGAGAGCAATTCGCTCAGCGGACCTGCTTCAGGCGTGTAGCGGATTCCGCGGAATGGTTGGAACTGGGGCATCGAAGATCCTCTCGCAAATCGCTCGCGTTTGTTTGGGGCTCGGCGCGAATCTATGATCGCGGGGCCGAATGCAACCATACTGCGTCTTTTGCAACATCGTAGCCGGGCGCGAGCCCGCAAACATCGTCTACCAGGACGACGACTACATCGTCATTCAGAACGTGCTCCGTTGGGTGCCCGTCATGCTCCTCGCGATGACCAAAGTTCACACCACCCAGGCCGAACTCTGGGAGAACCACATCGGCCCTGTAGGCAGAATTGCCGCCGAAATCGGACGCCAGCTCTGCCCCGGCGGCTTCCGTCTGCTCACGAACTTCGGCTACGACGCGATGCAGAGCCAGGACCACGGCCACCTCCACATTCTTGGTGGCACGTTCCTCGGCCACTACGTCGGCTAAGCCTTATCGATAGCCGCAGCCTGCATCTGGAACAGCTGTCCAATGCCGAGCTTCGCGAGTTCCAGCAGGTCATCCATCGCCGCACGGCTGAACGGCTTGTGCTCGGCCGTGCCTTGCACTTCAACGAACTCGTCTGCCCCGGTCATGACCACGTTGAAGTCGACTTCCGCGGTCGAGTCTTCTTCGTAGCAAAGGTCGAGCATTGGCACCCCCTGCACGATGCCAACCGACACGGCGGCCACTTCCGAGTGCACAGCCGCGGCGGGGACCTGTCCCGCGGCAACGAGCTTCTTCATCGCCACCTGAAGCGCGACATAAGCGCCAGTGATCGAAGCCGTCCGAGTGCCGCCATCGGCCTGGATGACGTCGCAGTCCAGCGTGATCGTTCGCGGCCCGAGCATCTCGACGTTCACTACGCCACGCAGCGCGCGCCCGATCAAGCGCTGAATCTCCTGCGTTCGGCCGCCGGGACGTCCGCGTTCAACTTCGCGCTGGCTGCGGGTGTGCGTTGCGCGCGGGAGCATGGCGTATTCCGCGGTTACCCAGCCGCTCTGGGTGTTGCGTAGGAACGGCGGCTGGCGGTCTTCCACGCTCGCGGCCACGAGCACGCGAGTCTTGCCAAACTCAACCATGCAGCTGCCTTCGGCGTGGTCGAGGACGTTCGGGATGAGAGACACAGGTCGCAACGCGTTCGGCGCGCGGCCATCAATTCGGTTGGCCAATGAGTTTCTCCAGTGTGTTTCGGCCCTTAACCGTATTCGCGCCGCCGTTCGCGCGCAAAGCTATCGTTCCGTTGAAACCTTCAGCCGGCCATCTGATGTGCGCACAGTAATTCGTCCGGAGACGTCAGTCCGGAAAGTTTCAACCTCGGAAAGACTCGCCAGCGTCTCCGGAGCGGGGTGACCAAAGATGTTGTTTGCGCCAACTGAAATCACTGCCAGCGAAGGATGGACCGCCTCGAACACCCAGGCCGGAGTCGTCTTCGAACCGTGATGCGGCACTTTCAAGACGTCGGCCGCCAGCGGCTCGCTCGCCGAAAGCCCGTCAAAGGCTGGACCTTCTGCGTCCCCGGTGAACAGGAACGAGACATCCTCGTAAGTCACACGAAGCACGATCGACGTGTCGTTGAGGTTCGGGGGATCGTATCCCGGCGGTGGCCAGAGGATTTCGAACTCCACACCGTCCAGCGCGAACTGTGAACCTTCAGAGAGCGTGGCCCGTTCGGGCCTGGTCTCTGAGTAAATCGCATAACTGGTGGTCGCATTTTCGCTTGCGTTGTCTTCCACGGAACCGACATGAAACCGGCTC
The DNA here is from genome assembly GCA_050247055.1 of Dehalococcoidia bacterium. Taxonomy (GTDB): domain Bacteria; phylum Chloroflexota; class Dehalococcoidia; order Tepidiformales; family Tepidiformaceae; genus Amarobacter. The sequence continues at coordinate 130,834 of JBFWUX010000002.1, read as the reverse complement.
AACGCTTCCGGTATGCCGGCGATGTGGTCCTCCTGGGGGTGGCTGACAATGATCAGGTCGAGGCTCCGGTCCCAATGCGGCATCACCTCCCCCAGTTCGCGCGCGAGTTCGATGCCGCTCGGCCCGCCATCGACGAGGATCTGCTGCCCGTGGGGCGTCGTGATGAGCGCCGCATCGCCCTGGCCCACGTCCAGGAACTGCACCACCAGTTCGCCCGGCCCCGATCGGGGGAAGAGCGAAATCGGCACCACCGCCAGTGCCGTAGCCCCGGCCGCGCCCGCGAAGGCCAGCCGTGACCACCTGGTCCTCCGCGTTCGGGCAGCGATCGATTCTTCGTGGAGCCCGGGAGTATATCGGTAGGCGAACAACCCAATGACGGTCAGGGCCGCGTATGCCGCGGCTGCGGCCGTCGGCCCACCTTCGGGGGTGTCAACCGCCGCCCAGGACGGATTTGCGAACAGGCGCGAACATTCCTTGATGAAGGCCAGCGGGTAGTAAGCGATGGCCCCGCTCGCTTCGCCGAGTGGCCGCGAGACCGCCCCAAGCGACGAAGTCACGATGCTCGCCCAGAACGCGACGGCGAAAACCGGCTCCACCACAGCGTTTGCCAGCGGCGAAACGAGCGATATCTGACCGAACGTCACCCACATCACCGGGGCAGTCGAAATACTGGCTGAGATCGTCAGTGCGACGGTCTGGCAGAGCCACAGCGGCAGGAACAACCGGACGCGTGCCGTCCCGGCAACGATCCATTGAGTGAGCCACGGTGCAAACGTGATGAGGCCCGCGGTTGCCGTGGCGCTCAACTGAAACCCCGCATCCAGCGCAATGCCCGGGCAGAAGGCGGTCATCCCTATGACCGCGGCCGAAAGCGCTGGCAACCCGCTCTGCGGGCGGCCAACCACCCTCCCGCCCAGCAACACCGATGCCATGAGCCCCGAGCGGAGCACGCTCGGTGAGACTCCCGCCGCCGCCAGGTAGGCGACCATCGTGAGCGCCGCCGGCAGCCACGCCCATCGCCGCCCGATGAGTGGGATCGCCACGACGTAGGTGAGCGCCACAACCAACACAACGTTCGACCCCGAAACCGCCACCAGATGCCGCAATCCGGAACGGTTGTAACGCTCCTTCGCCTCCTGCGAGAGCCCATCATCGCGTCCATAGCCGATGCCTGCTGCGAGCGAAGCCTCTGGCTCCGGCAACGAGCGTTGCAGCGCCAGGTCGAGCCTCAGCCGCTCTTCGGTCAGCCATCGTCTGACGGAACCCTTGCCCGCCACGAACTCGACAACGTTCGGACGGTACATCGTCGCCGCGATGCCGCGCCGCGCGAGATACGCCCGGTAGTCGAACCCGTCGAAGTCCGGTGGTTCTTCGAGCTTGCCTGCCACTGTCAGCCGATCTCCTGGCAGGTACTCGGCATACTGGTGGAGGTACACCAGGACTTTGCCCCCGCGCGGACGGTCGACTCCAGCATCGCTAACGCTGTCTACCTTGAGGACATAACCGGTCGTGGAGGCCCCCCGGTCCGGCTCAGAATCAACCACCCCGCTCAATTCAACTTCGGTCCCGATGGCTCCGGACCATCCCGGAGGCCCTGGATCGGCCACTCCCGACATCCGGTAGCCTGCGAGGAGGGCCGCTGCGAGACAGACTGCGGCCAGGGCGGGTTGCGCTTTCGTTGCCCGTTGCACCAGGAAGAGCGGGAGCGAGGCCGCCACCCACGCCGCGCCCATCCACCACGGCGCGCTGAATACGCCCACCGCCACCAGGCCGACGACCCATGCTAATCCGACGACCACCAGCGTCACGAACGCGGACGGTACCAGAACCACCGGATTCTGAGACAACAAAGAGGCGGCCCACTTCGGGCCGCCTCTCGTTGAGTGCTCTTACGAAAGCGCTACGCCTTGACCTTCTGGATGATCGCTTGCAGGTCGATGAAAGAGTCTGCGGCGTTCCGCAGGCTCGATGCCGTGCTCGAACCGACAGCCATCACTTCGACGCGTACGCCCTTGCCCTGGATAACTTCGACCAGCCGCTGGAAGTCGCCGTCGCCGGAAACCAGGACCACAACATCCAGCCGGTCCAGCATCTCGATGATATCGCAAGCCATTTCGATGTCGACATTGGCCTTGATCGTTCCGTCCGCGAAACGCTTCAGAGGCTTGGTCACCACCTTGTAGCCCTTGCCCAGGAACGGTTCGGCGAACCGCTGGGTCTCGATGCTCACATTCGGGTCATCGTGTACCGGCGAATACGCGATCGCGCGAACGATCTGACGTCCATCGGCAATTAGGTTGAGCACCTTTTTCCAGTCCACGCGGGTGCGCAGGCGGTCGATCGCCAGCTCCACATTCGCCGAGTCCACGAATACGCCGACCCGGGAGATGGCCCCGCCGGTCGCGACCGGGATGGCCTTCTTCGCCAGGTCCTCCTGTGCTTTGACCAACTGTTCCAGCTTCTTGCCCTGGGCCTCCACTACCTTGATCAGCGCGGCGAGGTCTGGCGCGGTTCCATCGGGAGTGGTCGCCGGTGCGGGTGCCGTTTTGCGCGCGGCCGTGCGACGAGGCGCTTTGGCCTCAGGCTCCGCGGCAGGTTCAGGCTTCTCGGCAGGCGCTTCGGTCGTCTCGGCTGCCTTCGCCGCCCGGCTCCGCCGCGCGGGCGCCTTCTTCGGCTCTTCCGCTGCAGCGGCCTTGGTGGCAGTCTTCGAATCTGGTTCGGGCGCTGTGGTCTCTACGGTCTCGGCGGGTTTGCGCCGTCCGCGGCCGCCGCGAGTCCCCCGGCGGGTTGGTTTCTTGGCCCCGTCGAGCGCTTCAGGCGAAGGCTCCGGGAGATTTCGTTCTGGTTCTGCGGCGGCTGCGACAGCAGCCTTTTCCCGCCTTGGAAAGATATTCAACATGGTTTGGGTTTACCTACCCATCCTTTGCAACACGCTAATTCTGGCTGCGACGTTCCGGGCGATGCTGTCGATTGCCTTCGCCGATTCAGACTCGGGCGCGCCTTCGACGACGGGGACGCCGTTGTCGGCGCCCTGGCGAACGGCCGGCTCAATCGGGATTTCGCCCAGGAAGTCGATTCCCAGTTCGTCGGCGGCGTTAGCGGCCCCGCCGTGGCCGAAAATGTCGTAGCGGGTTCCAGTATCGGGCGCCACGAAATAGCTGAAGTTCTCGATCATCCCGAAGACCGGGACATCGAGTTTCTCGAACATCGCCACGGCTTTCATGGCGTCTTCCACCGAAACATCCTGCGGGCTCGAAACGATCACAACGCCCGCGATCGGAGCATCCTGCGCCATGCTCATCGCGGCATCGCTCGTCCCCGGAGGAAGGTCGATGACCAGGTAGTCCAGGTCTCCCCACGGCACGTCGTGCAGCAGCTGCCTCACCGCGCTGCCGATCATTGGGCCTCGCCAGACCACTGGCGTTCCCTTCGGCAAAAGGAAGCCGATGGAAACCACTTTCACGCCAAACCGCTCAACCGCTCGAAGACCATCGTTCGAACCGGCCTGCAGCCCCTGGGCAAGCCCGAACATCGTCGGCAGGTTGGGGCCGGTGATGTCGGCGTCCACCAGCCCAACCGAAGCCCCCGACTTCGCCAGCGCCACCGCGATGTTCGACGCCACCGTCGATTTGCCAACGCCACCTTTGTTGCTCGCGACGGCGATGATGTTTCGCACGCCTTCGATCGGCTTCTGCCCCTCTTTCGGGTTCGAAGCTCGCACGTTCGCGCCCCACGTCAGCGCGATCTCCGCGCCGTTCGCAAGCTCAGCAAGCGCATCGCGAATGTCGGTTTCGATCGTTTCCTTCAGCGGACATGCCGGTGTGGTGAGCTCGACGGTGATCGCGATCTTGTTCTCCTCGATCGCGAGGTCCTTGATCATTCCCAACCGGACTATGCTCGCGTGCAGCTCTGGATCCTGGACACGATCCAGTGCAGCGAGAACTTCGTCGCGGTTCGCGGTTGAAGCAGGGGTCATGCGGTGTAAGTGCCTTCCTGGCAGGCGATTCATGCGCGCCGCAGCTTTGGCGGCCGGGGTGCCCTCCGGAACTTCGTCCCGGTAAAGCGATCGTACCGCCTCAGGGACTGCCGGGGCAAACGGTTTACCGGTGTTTTCGGAAACGCAATCTACGGTGGTTCCACACCGCTCGTCGTGGTGCTACGCTCGATTTACCGTCCGGTAAACCGGACCAAGGAGACTGAATGTCAGAAACAAAGCGGCATGAGGCCATTTCGACCACGCTCTGCCGGCACCATTGGGTCATCGAAACCCCCAACGGCTCCGTCAGCGCAGGCCGTTGCAAGCGGTGTGGCATCGACCGTGAGTTCCGAAACTCAGCCGAAGAACCGATGTGGGACAACGATAGCTTCAGCCTGAACGGTTCGCGCTATCGCGGCCGCCGGGCCGCGTCCAACTCGTAGCATTTCCTCTGCAGAGCTTTCACCGGCCGGGGCAACCCGGCCGGTTTCGTTTGTGTCCCGTCGGGCGGCTAACCTATATCCGTGGCCGCTAATCTCTCCGTAGACATTGCCCCCGGACAAAAGACCAGCCTCATCCTGAAGAACCCCGTGATGCCGGCGAGCGGCACATTCAGTTGGGGCCAGGAATTCGCGAAGCACTTCGATATCGAGGCCCTTGGCGCGGTCGTCTCCAAGGGCGTGACCATGGCCGTCCGCGGTGGCAACCAGCAGCCGCGCGTCGCCGAAACGCCGGCCGGCATGCTCAACTCTATCGGCCTCCAGAACATCGGCATCGATGCCTGCGTCACCGAGATGGCGCCGCTCTGGGCTCGCTGGCAGGTCCCAGTCATCGTCAACATCGCCGGCGATACCGTCGATGAATTCGGCGAGATGGCCCGGATGCTCGATGGGGTGCCGGGCATCGCAGGCATCGAACTGAATATCAGCTGCCCGAATGTGGACCAGGGTGGCATCGAAATCGGCCAGGACGTTGGCGCTTCCGCCCGCGCCACGCGTGCGGCCGTCCGCAACACGGACCTGCCGGTCATCGTGAAGATCACCCCTAACGTCACCGACCCGGTCGCGCTGGCACTCGCATGTGAAGCCGAGGGCGCCGCCGCCATCTGTGCCATCAACACGGTCCTGGGTCTTGCGATCGATACCCGCCGTCGAAAGGCAATCCTCCCCCGGGCACGCGGTGGCCTCAGTGGCCCGGCCATCAAGCCCATCGCCCTCCGCATCGTTCACGATGTCGCGAAGGCCGTCCGCGTCCCTGTCATCGGTTGCGGCGGCATCAGCACCGGTGAGGATGCCATCGAGTTCCTCATGGCGGGCGCCACCGCCATCCAGGTTGGGACGGCCACGTTCGCCAATCCGCGCGCCCTTCTCGACGTCCTCGAGGGCATGGAGCGCTGGCTTGCCGCCAACGGAATCGAAGACGTGAACGAAATCATCGGCTGCGCTCTCCCCGAACGCCTCCCTGCCTGAACGAATCGCTCATTGCGCGGCTTGCCTGCTACCCTTATCCGTCTCGGGGTGTAGCTCAGCCTGGTTAGAGTGCTTGCTTTGGGAGCAAGAGGTCCCGCGTTCGAATCGCGGCACCCCGACCATATCCTTCCCCGCCTTTGCCCACGCGCTACCGCTGACCTACCATCAGCCATAACGTGCTGCGTAACCGCCGGGTAAACCAACATGAGTGACGAGTTCGGCGTTGATCTTGACCAGGTCTTCAAGGTCATCGATACCGCCGACGTTTTGATTGTCCGCTTCCACCTCATCGACAAGCGCCTGCTCGTCGATTTCCGCATCTCCCAGAAGGCCGGACCGATGATTACCGTCGTCCCCCGCGCCGAATCTCTCGAAGACCGTTTCCGCTCGATCAAGCGCATGCGCCCGGAGTTCCCGGTGCCAGAAAAGGTGATGCACTTCCCGTGGCCACGCTCGATGGGCGTCCTCCTCGCAGCCGGGGTCTGGCAACGCCTCGTCGACCGCATCAGCGCGCTCGGCACCGATGAAACCACCGACGATTGCGGCCGTGTGATGGAAGAACTGATGGCGCTCGAACGGAAAGAAGTCTTTGGCGCCATCCGCGGCGCCGACCATTACCAGACCCTCTGGGAACGGCAGCGCGCATGACCGGCGTGATCGACCTTCGCAGCGACACGGTTTCGAAACCCTCGCAGGCGATGCGCGAGGCGATGGCCACCGCCGAAGTCGGCGATGACGTCTTCGGCGACGACCCAACCGTGATCGAGCTCGAACGCCGCGCCGCCGACCTGCTTGGCAAGGAAGCCGCCCTCTATGTCGCCAGCGGCACCATGGCCAACCTCATCGCCGTCCTCACCCATACAAAGCCCGGTGACGAAATCCTTCTCGGTGACGAAAGCCACATCTTCCAGTACGAACTCGGGGGAGCGGCGCGGCTCGCCGGAACCATCACCCGAACCCTTCCCAATCGCCCCGATGGCACCATCGACCGCGAAGCAGTCCTTGCCGCGGCGCGCCAGGAGAACCTGCATTCGCCCGGTTCCCGCCTGCTCTGCCTGGAAAACACGCACAATCGCTGCGGGGGCGCCGCAATCCCGAAAGCCACCATGGACTCCCTCGCCGAAGCCGCGCACCGCCGCAAGATGTCGGTCCATCTCGATGGCGCCCGCATCTTCAACGCCGCCGCCGCCCTCGGAATTCCCGCGTCGGCTATCGCCGAAAACTGCGATAGCGTCTCGTTCTGCCTCTCGAAAGGCCTTGGCTGCCCCGTTGGATCGCTGCTCTGCGGCTCACGCGACTTCATCGAGTCGGCCCGCCGCAACCGCAAAATGCTCGGCGGTGGCATGCGCCAGGTCGGCATCCTCGCCGCCGCGGGCCTCTATGCGCTCGACCACAACATCGAACGCATCGCTGAAGACCACGCCAACGCTCGCGCCCTCGCCGATGGCCTCCGCGAACTTGGCCCGTTCCGGCCGAACACACCCCAGAGCAACATCGTCGTCGCGGATATCGTGCGCGGCGACCTCAACCAGTGGCTCGCCGCCTTCGAATCCGCCGGCGTCCTCGCGGTCGCCTTCGGTCCGCAGCGAATGCGCCTGGTGACCCACATCAACATCTCCCGTTCTGACATCGATGAGGCCTTGCATCGAATCCAGAACGCGGTTGGAGCCGTGCCCGTTTGATCCCGAAACGCCTCGTTCTTGTGCCGGCGCTCCTGGCGGCCGTCCTGATTGTCGCTTGCTCCGGGAGCGACGACGTGAAGCTGTCCAAAGTCTTCATCGCCCCTCCATGGACTCAGGACGAGTCCTACCGCTATCTATTGCACCGTACCGAGGACAGCGAGGTCTACGGCGAGTGCACCCTGGAGACGAAGCTCAACGCCGAGGATGGGAACACCCGCCTCAGGCGCCTCTGCGGCGATGGGGAAAATCGCGACGACGGCACCGTCCTCGTCGATCCGGAAACCCTCACGCCGATCACCGCCAACCGCACCCAGTACCGTGCAGAAAAAGATCAGCGGCTGTCATTCGATAGTTTTTATGAACCTCCGATTGTGAGGTTCGTCGCGGACGAAAATGGCAAGCAGCGCGAGACTACGCGAAACCTTCCGCAACCGGACGAAACGAGCCCGGACCCGGGCTACTACGACGATGAGTCGCTGTTGTGGCTTGTCCGTGGCATCGACCTGAGCGAAGGTTACGAAGCTTCGTACCAGAACGTGAGCGCGGGAACTGGCCAGACCTTCCGTGTCGACCTGAAGGTTGAAACGCAGGAGCAGGTGACCGTCCCGGCGGGAGAGTTCACGACCTGGAGAGTGCGGGTCCGGACGGCCTCCGTAACGCAATTCGCGTGGGTGGAGGTTGATTCGCCCCACCGTCTCATACGAGCTCGCATCAAAGGCATCCAGGACGTCACGTATGACCTGGAACCATCGGAGTAACATCCGGTAGCAACCCGGCACGATGTCTCGACGCGGCTAGCCCCGGCCGCCCGGCATCCGATTTGCCGCCATTTCCGCTCGCACAACCAGAACTTCACGTCCTTATGTTTGAGGGGCCCGATTTTTGCTTGACACCGCTTCCCTACCTCCCGAAGATGCCGGAACACTTCGCCCCACACCGATCGCCGGACGTGCAATGACATCCGTTTTCGTGATTAGCAGAGAACCCCGCATGCGAACTTCCGTAACGGAGTATCTGCGCGAACGGGGATACGACACGGCAACCGCGGAAACTTACGACCTGGCAATCGAACACCTTGCCGACTACAGCCACGACGCGATCGTGACCGATGTCCAGGGCCTCCCGCGCGGCGAAGAAGGCACGAATTTCGCCCAGTTCAACCAGTGGGTTGCCACCGCCTACCGCTCCAATGCACCCGCGATGGTCTACCTCCTGCACAAGGGGGCCCGCCGGCCTCACTTCCGCCTCGAAGGCGCCGTCATCAAAAAGCCCTTCCCGATCGAGGCCCTCGGCCAGGCCCTCCGCGAACGCATCGGCCACCCCCGACGCGATGGCCACGAACCCGGCATCGACCTCGATCTCTCCTCCAACACCCTCCGCTCAGGGGCTAAAGAGGCTCACTTAACCAACATAGAAGCCACGCTCCTCGCCTATCTGATCGAGCACGAGGGCGAAATCCTCCATCCCCGCGACCTTCTCGTTGACGTCTGGCAGTACCACGATGCGGCCGGCGCGAGCACCCTCGTCCGGGCGCACGTCAGCAATCTGCGGCGTAAGCTTCGCGATGTCCTCGGCACCTCTGATCAGATTCAAACAATCCGCGGCAAGGGCTATCGATTCTCAGCCTGAACCCTAACCATAGCACCAAGGACCGACGATGAAACTCGCGACTGGCATCGGCTATTCGGGCGCCTCCATGCGCATCGAAATGGACTTCGTTCTCGAAGTCGAACGCCTCGGCTATGACTCCATCTGGACCGCCGAGGCCTACGGCTCCGACGCCGTCACGCCGCTGGCCTACATCGCGGCTCTCACAACGAAGATCAAGCTCGGGACCAGCATCATGCAGATCCCGGGACGCACCCCCGCCATGTGTGCGATGACGATGTCCACGCTCGATGCGATATCCGGGGGCCGCGCGCTCGTTGGCCTGGGACTCAGCGGCCCGCAGGTGGTCGAAGGTTGGCACGGTGTGCCCTATGGCAAGCCTGCCGCCCGCACCCGCGAGTACGTCGAAATTCTGCGCAAGATCTGGGCGCGCGAAGAGCCGGTTTCGTACAACGGTCAGGAATACCAGCTTCCCTACATGGGGCCGGGTTCAACGGGTCTGGGTAAGCCCCTGAAGAGCATTCTTCATGGGCGCCAGTTGCCCGTGTACCTGGCCACCATGGGCCCGATTAATATTCGCAACACCGCGGAACTCGCCGATGGCTGGCTGCCCATCTGGTTTTCGCCGAAGCGCATGGACCTTTTCCGCCCGGCACTCGAAGAGGGCTTCAAGCGCGCAGGCAACGGCAAGTCGTACAAGGACTTCGATATCGCCGCCGGCTGCACCGTCGCCATCGGCGACGACGTCAAGGCACTCCTCGCGATGCAGAAGCCGAACCTCGCCCTTTACATGGGCGGCATGGGCGCGAAAGAGAAGAACTTCCACAACGAAATGGCCGTGAAGTACGGCTACGCCGATGCTGCCGCGAAAATCCAGGAGCTCTATCTCTCAGGACGGAAGCAGGAGGCGACGGAAGCGGTCCCGGATGAACTGGTGGATGAAATGAGCCTGGTTGGCCCCGTGGCGCGCATTCAGGAGCGTTACAGGGCATGGGAGGACGCGGGCGTGACCACCATGATGGTCCAGAGCCGCCAGCGCGAAGCACTCACGCTCATGGCCGACATCACGGGAGCCAGCAAAGGCGCCTGAGCGCCCTACCCGGTCACCTGGTGCCCCGGACTGCTCTCCCACATCGGGGCCATCTGGTGGTATCCCCCGCCAGCCGTCCAGCCGCCATCGACATACAGGATGTGGCCGGTCACGAACTTCGCCGCATCGCTCGCGAGGTAGACGATGGCCCCTTCGAGGTCGTCGGGCTGGCCAAGGCGCCCCATCGGCGTGCGCGAGATGCTGTAGTCGCGCGTCGCAGGCGTCGCTTCGAACACCTTGTCCATCAGTTCGGTGCCGTCGAAGTACGAGGGCGCGATGGCGTTCACGCGGATCCCTTCGCGCGCATACTCCAGCGCCAGCACGCGCGTGAGCGCATCGACCCCGCCCTTCGCTGCGTGATACGAAGCCGCCCGGAACTCGCTCCCAACCTTGCCCAGGATCGAGCTGATGTTGATCATCACGCCGCCGGTGCCCTGCGCCAGCATCTGCTTCCCCGCGAGCCTGCAACCGTTCACGGTCGCCATAAGGTCCAGCTCGATGATCGAGCGCATCCGCTTCAGGCTTCCCTGGTCGTGCCGCAGCCCCGAACGGTCCGTGTAGCCGGCGTTATTCACCAGGATGTCGAGCCGCCCGAACTCCTCGACCGTCTTCGTGAACACGTTTTCGAACTGCGCCTCATCCGTGATGTCTGCGGCGATGGCAAGTGCCTTCCCGCCGTACGAACGCACCAATTCCGCAGTCTGGTCGATGAGTTCCTGCCGCCGCGCCGTCACCACTACGTTGGCTCCCGCCCGTGCCAGTCCGCGCGTGAATGCAACCCCAAGCCCGCTTGAAGCGCCAGTAACAAGCGCCACGCGATCCTGCAGGCTGAAGAGGTCGATAAGCTTCGGATCCATGGATGGCTACCCCGCGGCGGAATGCGCGGATGGTACACGGCTGGCCGGTTCCCGCCTAAGCGCGCAATCGGGCCGCGGGGCGTTTCGCGTTCTTGCGCTCCCGTTCGATGATCTGCTCGATCTCATCGACTGCCGCCTCGAGCTGTCCGTGGTGGTTGCGCACGACGTAGTCGTTGTTGTCGATGTCGGCCAGTTCCTCTTCAAGCTCGGCCGCGCGCATCGCGACCGCCGCGCTGCTTTCGCTTCCGCGGTTGATTAGCCTGGCCCGCACCGTCTCGCGGTCCTCGGCCATCAGGAAGATGAAGATGGCCCCCTCGAGCTTCTCCCGCCACGTCCGCGCGCCCTGCACATCGGTCCGGATGATGACGTCTTCGCCGCGCGAAAGGGGTCCTACCAGTTCCGAACGCTCGAGCCCCTTGTAGTCGCCATAAACGAGCGCCCATTCCGCGAAGTCGTCGTTCTTGATCTTCTGTTCGAACTGGCGCTTCGTCATGAAGTGGTAGTGGTCGCCGTTCGCTTCGTCTTCCCGCGGTGCGCGGCTGGTGGAACTGGTCGCACGCCGGATGCCCGTGCGTTCGCGGAGGCGGTCGATCACCGAGTCTTTGCCAACTCCGGAAGGTCCGTGCAGGACGATGATCAGCGGTCGCGCGTTCACGCCGTGATCATCCCGCCCTCGGCCGCGCGCGCAAGGTCTTGCCAGAAATTCGGGTACGAAACGCCGACCGCATCATCGTCGATTCGTGTTTCGCCGTTCGCCAGAGCACCAGCAATTGCGCCAAGCATCCCGATCCGGTGGTCGCCTCGCCCATTTAGGCTCGCGCCGGACAGCTTCGTTGGCCCGTGCACAACGAAACCATCCGCCCTCGGCGTGATTCGCGCCCCCATGTGCGTCAACACTTCCACCGTGGCGGCTACGCGGTCTGATTCCTTCACCACCAGTTCTTCGGCGTTCGCCACCACCGTCTCGCCTTCGGCAAAGCATCCAAGGATGGCCACGAGCGGAAGTTCATCGATCGCACGTGGAACAAGGCTGCCGGCCACCGTAGTTGCTCGAAGTTGCGAAGTCCGGACCACGAGGTCCGCAGTCGGCTCTCCGCCGCTCACGCGCTCTTCGAGCCGCTCAACGCTCGCGCCCATTGCCTCGAGGACGTCGAGAATCCCCGTTCGCGTCGGGTTCACGTTGACCCCCTGGAGCACGATCTCAGCGTCAGAATGGCAGGCGCCCAGGACGAGCCATGGCGCTGCACTCGAAATGTCTCCAGGCACGCGCATCGAGAGGGGTTCGAGGTGCGCAGGCGGTGTCAGTGTTGTCACCGTGCCGTGCTCTCCAATCTCAACGCCCATCGCCGAGAGCATCCGTTCCGTGTGGTCGCGGCTCTTCTCCGGCTCGGTCACGGTCGTCGCGCCGGGTGCATACAGTCCTGCAAGCATGATCGCCGACTTGACCTGGGCGCTCGCGACCGGACTCCTGTAGTCGATTGGGTGCAGCGAGCCGCCCCGAATCGCGATCGGCGCGAGCGTGTCGCCTTGCCGGCCGTTGATGTTCGCCCCCATCGAACGGAGCGGGTTGATTACCCGGGCCATCGGCCGGGTCCGCAATGAAGCATCTCCGGTCAACACGCTGAATATTGGCTGCCCCGCCAGCAGCCCCGTCAGCAGCCGCATGCTCGTGCCGCTGTTGCCGCAATTCAGCAGGTCCTCGGCTTCGAACAGCGAATGCATCCCGCGCCCGCTTACCCGCGCCTGCGAAGAACCTTCGGGCCAGTCAATTTCGACTCCCAGTGCCCGCAGACACGCGGCGGTCGAACGGACGTCCTCGGAATCGAGGATCCGTTCGATCGAAGCGTCGCCCTGCGCGACGGCGTTGAAGATCAGTGAGCGATGCGAGATGGACTTATCCGAGGGTACTTCGATGCGCGCTCGAATGCGTCGCGGCGCGTTGACGATCACGGTCAGTCGTCGATACCAAGCTCGCGCCGGAGCTTGCTATCGTCACCCCTCGGCGGATTCGTGGTCATCCGGTCGGTCGCATCCTTCAGCTTGTCATAAAGCCCACCGACGAAGAGCCGGCCCATGGCGTCCTGCGCGGATGGCGCCGCCGGTCCTTCCGGGCGCCGCCTTTCTGGCGGGTTCATCAGGAACGTGTCCCGGTCGAATTGTGTGCTCCGGAAGAGGTCGTACACGGGCTCGTGGCCGGTTTCCAGCGCCTCTTTCACGGTGCTCAGTTCATTCTGGAGCCGGGTAATCCAGTGCAGCACGGCCTCGCGGTTCGTCATCATGATGTCGCGCGACATCGTTGGGTCGCCGCTCGCCAGACGCGTCAGGTCGCGGAATCCGGGGCCGGCGAGCAACGAAGCGTCTTCCCACCCCTGGCTGTCCCGCACCATGCGGAACAGGGCCACCGACATCACCAGCGGCAGGTGGCTGACCGCGGCTGCATACTGATCGTGTTCTGCCGGATCGATGTAAAGCGGATTGGCGCCCAGAGACTCGATGAGCCCGAGGACCACCCCCACTGCTCGCTCATCTGCGCGCGGCGAAGGCGTCAATGCCCAGGTCGCGCCCTGAAAGAGGTCCGCGCTGGCGGATTCCGGTCCGCTCGTCTCTTTGCCGGCCATGGGGTGGCCCCCAACAAAGCTGACTTGTTCCGGAAGGAACTCTTCCGCCCATCGCATGATGTCGGCCTTGGTGCTGCAAACGTCGGTTACCACCGAACCGGGGGCGAAGTACTTGCCCGCGTCCTGGAAAATCTGCCGGGCGGCCACGACCGGCGTCGCGATGATGACAAGGCCGGCCCCATCGATCGCTTCTTCAAGCGAGCCAACATCCTTGTCAATGGCGCCGAGCTTCTTCGCGGTGCGCGAAGAGCCGCGGTTGCGGTCGGCGCCGATAATTTCGTACGGGCGGTTCGGGCGATTCGCGAGCGCCAGGCCAATCGAAGTCCCGATGAGACCCGTGCCAATAATGCCAATCCGCGGCTGAGCCATTGGAACCCCTGGAGCCGGGCGCATCTGCCCGAAAATCGTTGCCTAAAGGCTAACACAGCCCAGGTTCAGACGATGAACGCAACCACGTCGTCATAAACGAAGCTGATGAGCCACCCGAGTGGGCTGAGCGCCGGGCTTACGAAGCCGATGACAAGGAGCGTCATCAGGATGCCGGGGCCGTACGGCGCAAGACGCTCCAGGCTGTGCGCGATCTCGCGCGGCACAATGCCGGTCAGCACTTTGAAGCCATCGAGCGGTGGAAGCGGAATGAGGTTGAAGATGCCGAGAAGGATGTTCAGGCTGATGACGAAATACAGGAACAGGAAGACGAAGTCTTCGCCGTTGCCGAACCGGATGACTGCTTCGATGTTCGTCCCGAAGCTGGATTCAACGAGCCCGAGCCGGATCGGGAGCGCGGCAATCGCGGCGAAAAAAAAGTTCGAGGCGGGGCCTGCGAACGCCACGATTGCGTTGCCCCGCCGAGGTCCGTTCTTCAGTCTCCACGGGTTCACCGGGGTGGGCTTGGCCCAGCCGAACCCGAACATCAGCAATAGGACCGAGCCGATGGGGTCGAGGTGCGCCAGCGGATTCAGGGTAAGCCGCCCCTGGCGGGCCGCGGTGTCGTCGCCGAGCTCGTTCGCGGCCCATGCATGGCAGAACTCGTGGAAAGCGAGTCCGGTGAGGATCGCGACCATGAATGCTGCCAGGTAAACGAAGAAAACTTGTGGGTTCGCGGAAAGATCGTCGAGGTACCAGACCATGGAAGGAAATGCTAGCACAGATGCGCGATTTCCCTCCGCGAGCGAGTTCAGCCACCGTAAAACCCATTGACCGAAGCTATATCGAGGGTTACGGTCGCCAGTAGCGCGATGGGGAAGCCCGTTGTGCTGGCCGCTGGTGGCGGCCTCGGTACAACGGGGGTACCGGTTTCTTCGATGCGGCCAGGGCGTCCGGATGGAGGCGTCAGACCAGGGTTCACATACCCAAAGCGCGAGGTAGCCGAGTGTTCTTTCCCCGGCCCCAGCGGCTTCATCTGCACATTCCGCATGCACTGGTTCCGTTCGTACTCGCCATCACCGCTGTAGCGGTGACACTTTTCGCTTGGCTCCTGATCGCACCATCGAACGTTGGCACAAACGAAGTTGTCTTCGGGCCTGACATCTCGAACGTCCGCTCGATTGCTTACACCATTCCGGGCCCCCAATTCGACGACATCGTGGTTCAGCCCGCCGACGGATCGACCGCTCCGCGCGTCTTAGCCAGCATTCCCAGCGGTGGGCCCACGGGCGCACACGCGCATGGCGCCGCCTCTCCGCTTGGAAATTCCGTCGCCATCCTCTGGATTTCCCCGTTTGCCGTGCGCGCGAACCTGAGCGTCATCGATATGCGAACCGGCGAGACGCGTCAGGTCGATGGCCAGTTCGATGCGCTCTCCGAAGTCGCCTGGTCCGCCGATGGTCGTCGCGTCGCCGTCACATCAACCACCGAACTGGACGAGGTCAAGAAGACCCAGGTGGTCGAAGTCGATACCAGTACCCTCCTCAGCATCCCGGTCGCGGAGTTTGAGGGCGCAATCCAGGTAGCGCCGGTCGGTTACAGCTTCGATAGTTCCCGTCTCTACGTAGTCGTTGTCGATGCCCGTGGTTCGAACCTCTATGAACAGTCGGCCGGCAAATCCGAGTTGGTGGCGGAATTGAGCCCCGGACGCACGCGCGACTGGGCTCTCAGCCCGGATGGTTCCCGTCTCGCCTTCATCGATGTCCTAGGCGGGGGCGCCCGCAACTACATCGGAAGGACCATGGTTATCGCCACCGGCACCATCACCACCCAGCCGGCCGAAAAGAACCAGATTGGCGCGAGCTGGATCCCCGGCTCGCCGCTTCCCGCCTTCGGTGGGCCAGGTGGCGCCTGGCAACTGACCGATCCCGCGCCCGACGCCGCTTACCTCGTGCCCGAGGATTGGTCGCCCGATGGCCACTACCTCGTCGCCACCGTTTACGCATCATCCAGCGATGGGTCGGGCCCGCCCCAGTCCGCCCTAGAACTCATCAAGCGCGAACCCGCCGCCGGCGAGTCCGCCCGCCTGCGCTTCTCCGAAGCCCAGGGCGCGGCCTTCCTTGGCTGGGTCCGCGACCTCAACTAATACTGAAACCAGTCGCCCGCAGGAGCCCGAATGGCTGTCTCTTCCCGAAGCATGACCCGGCAACGTGATTACTCACGCTTGTTTATCGCGCTGGCCGTGGTCGCCGGAGTCATCGCCCTCGCTCCCATCGTCGCGGCGATCGCCGGCGTTGGAGGCACGAAGGTTGGCCCGAAGACGGCCTATGCCACGGCGCCGGCCGGCGAGTATCTCGTCCTTGGCCGCACCGAGGGTCAGGTGGACATTATCTCCGTGGCCCGTCGAGGAAGCACCGGGTCGGAAACCGAAATCGTCCGCGTTCCCCATATCGATGGCTACGGCACGGTTGGAACAGTCTCACCGGGCGGAGACCGAGTTGCGCTCGTGGCCGTGGATGGAGGGACCGCGTCGCACCCCGTTGCCAATCTCACTGTCGTGGACCTCGAGACTGGCCGGCTCGTCCGCGCCGCGGAGAACATAGCCACTGGCACGCGTCCCGTCTGGAGCCCGGACGGCAACGCCGTGGTGATTACCCGCCAGTTCGGCGGAGATTCGCCGACCGGCCAGGTTGAGCTCCTCCAGGTTTCCGCCTCGGGAACGAAAGAGGAATTGCTCCACACATTCAGCGATGTCCTTGGCGCGTATCCGGTCGGCTTCGATAGCAACGACCATCTCGTTACGGTGGTCCTCGATGGGAACGGCACCTCGCTCTTCCGCGACGACGCCAACCAGCCCCTATCCCCAAACCTCACCCGGGACTGGCAGTTGAGCCCCGATGGCAAAACCATCGCCTACGTCGAAGTCAATACGAGCAACGGTGTGCAATATCTCTCGAGCACCGCTTCCCTCGATGGCGGCGGCGTCTCGGCTCAGGCGCTGACCGCGTCAGTCTCCGCCCTCGGGGTCGCCTGGAATCCGGCCACGAACGCGGTGAGCTTCGGGGTGGAACCTGGGAGCGGACCTGGCAACGCTCGCGTTCAAGCACTCTCCGCCGCCTCGAACGAAGGCTTCGATGTTCCGATGGCCTTCTCGGAGAGCGGCCAGGCCCTCGTTGTCACCCACTGGACCGGCGACTCGTTCCAGGAGCCCGGCAGGCCGCAACTCCAACTCGTGGATAACTCCGGCCGCATCGCCTTCGATACTCAGACGAGGTTCTTCGGTTGGGCCTCACGCTAGAACGACTGTTGCTCGGACTTGCCGTCGCCGTGATGGCGTTTGCTGCGATCCTTGCCGGCCCGCGGCCGGCGAAAGCCGACCATCTTCCTTGCCATGCCCCGCTCCACGGCTGGGGCTTCGACACCTATGAATTCGAAGACTACGCCGGCAAGTACGGGCAGATTATCGACCTCGCCGTGAACGGCATGGCTGTGCCCACAACATACGCCGTCGGCAATGAAACCATCGACGTTACCTACCAGGGTGTTGAATCTGGAACGCGCTCGGCGCGCCAACCAGCCAGCAAGGCCAACACAATCCCCGGCTCAATCTATAAGTCGATCGCCTTTATCGAGGCCGACTGGTCGAACGCCACTTACTCGGTTGTCTATGGCGGCACCGGACCGACGCTGACCTCCCTCGACTGCGGTTACGGCATCGGCCAGATCACAACCGGCATGGGCTATCTCGGCGGCGGCGCGCTCGAACCCGGCGTTCCGGCCGCACGCCAGGCCCTTATCGGCACCGACCCCCTCTTCAACATCGCCGAAGGTGTCCGCATCCTCGCGGACAAATGGAACGGCGCACCCGGGCATCGGCCCATCGCCGGCGAAGGAAACCCCGCCTCGCTTGAAGACTGGTACTACGCCATCTGGAGCTACAACGGCTTCGCGTTCAGCAATCACCCGTTGAACCCCACCAAGGATCCCCTCCGTGGCAGCGTCTGGAATTGCGGTGACCCCAACGCCCCCGGCTATGGCTTCTTCACCAGGAGCGACTACACCTACACGGAAAACGTCTACGGATGCGTCCGCTATCCCCCGATGCCGAAGGGCGTCGCGTACCCTCCACCGCTCTCGGGCGGGAACGACACGCCTCCGGCGCCTGTCGATCCCAACGCCCCCAAGTTCGTCCCGGGTGACGCGGCGGTTGTCTACGGCACGGGCAACGGGCTGCGTATCCGGCAGACGCCCGGTACGAGCGGCACGGAGCTCACGGTCGTCCCGGATGGTACGAAGCTCATCGTACTGGGCGGTCCCCAGGACGCCGACGGCCTCACCTGGTGGAATATCCAGTACGGCGACATCGTTGGCTGGTCTGCTGACCAGTTCCTGGCCAACCCACAGCCTGAACCAGACCCGGACGCACCGGTGAACCCGGAGGGGCGCATGTGGCTCCCTCAGGTTTTCTCGATGCCCAATCTCGCCTCTCCCGAGATCGCGACAGCCTTCTCCATCGAGGCCTTCAATGCCTGTTCGGACGAGGCCACGGAGACCAGCTGCGCCCCAATGGATTTCCCGACGACGCCACATTTCGATAGCACCCCCGCGCCCGACGCCGCCGCCGCCGCATACTTCCTTGGCAGCCCCGTGCTCCAGATCAATGGCTCCCGGACCGTCAGCCTGACCGCCGAAAGTGCCACCGCCACATCCTCCCCGGTCACCATCAAGAATCTCGGCAGCGCGCTTGCCCCGTTCCGCGTGCGGACTACCGCCGATTGGCTTGTCGTCCGCCACGCATCGGACCCGAGGCACATTGATGGGGGCGTCGCCATCGGTTCGAACTACGAAGTCGTCGACCAGAAGGTCCCTCGGGTTGCGACAGCCGGCCGCGACAGCGAGCTGCTGATCACGGTTGACCCGCGATTCCTCACCGCCGGTACGCACACCGGGACAATCACGATTGATTCGTTACTCGGCCCGGCAACGTCCGCCACCTTCAACGTGACCGTCGTTTCCACGGGTGGCGGAGGCGCCGGCGCGACAAGCACGCCAACTGCCCCGCCTGCGGCGACCCCAACGCCCGAAGTCCACAAGGCCGTGCTCCCGAACCTCAGTTCGGAAGGCGGCTACTAGCTGGTATTAGTGGGCGTGGGCCTCTTCAAGCATCTCCTTATGCTCCGCCATCACTTTCTGCGCGAGCTGGTGCGGAACTTCTCCATAGTGGTCGAAGTCCAGTTCGAACACGCCTCGTCCCTGGGTGATTGACCGCAGGTCCGAGGCGTATCGCTGCACCTCGGCCAGGGGCACTTCCGCGTCAATCACACTCATATCCCCATCCGGGTTGATGCCGTGGATCTTTGCGCGCTTCGTGTTCAGGTCGCTGACCACGTCGCCTGCGTACGCTTCGGGAGCGAACACCTTGATGTTCATCACGGGTTCGAGCAGCGTCCCCCCGGATCCGTTGATTGCGTCCTTCAGCGCCTGCGAAGCCGCCAGCTTGAAAGCCATTTCGCTCGAGTCCACAGGGTGGTGCTTCCCATCCAGGAGTGTTACCTGGCAGTCCGTGAGTTCATAGCCGGCGAATACCCCGTGCGTGGCCGTCTCGTGGACGCCCTTCTCCACGGCGGGGATGTATTCCTTCGGCACTGATCCACCGACCACTTTGTCCCCGAACTGCAGCCCCGAACCGCGCGGCAGTGGCTCGATATCGATGACCACCCGCGCGTATTGGCCGTGGCCGCCGGTCTGCTTCTTGTGGGTGTAGTCTGCGTGCGCCTTCTTCGAGACCGTCTCCCGGTAGGGCACGCGAGGCAGCGTGAGCTCAACATCGATGTTGAACTTGCTCTTCAGCCGCTCGATCGTCACGTCGAGATGGGCATCGCCCAGCCCGGAGAGAATGATTTCGCCCGAGGACGGGTCCCGGCTGAGCTGTAGGCCCGGGTCTTCTTCCACAAGGCGCTGGAGGCTCGTCCCGAGCTTGTCGACCGCCCCTTTCGACGTGGGGTGCACAGCCATGCTGAATACCGGGTTGGGGAATGCAATCGGCGGAAACAGCGCATCGAGCTCCCTGTCGCGAAGGGTGTCACCGTTTGCGGTGTGGGCGAGCTTCGCGACCACGCCGATATCCCCTGCCCTCAGTTCGGGCACCGCGATTTGTTCCTTGCCGCGCTGTACATAAATCGTTCCCAGGCGTTCGTCGGCATCCTGGTTGGCGTTCCAGAGGTGGCTGTCGGCTTTCACCACGCCGGAGACCACCCGCATGTACGTCAGGCGTCCAACATATGGGTCGGCCGAAGTCTTAAAGACATGCACGGCCGCCGGTGCCGATTCGTTTGCGGTGAGCTCCGTCGCGCCGGCGGGAATGGGGTCGCGGTCCAGGGGTGAAGGGCCACTGAAGGCAATGTTGTGCAGCGCACGGCGTACGCCAATCATCTTCGTCGCCGAGGTGCAGACCACCGGGATAATCAGGTTGTGGTCCAACCCGCCGTGCAGCACCTTGCGCAGTTCGTCTTCGGTCAGTTCTTCGTCCGCGAAGTACTTGGTCATCAAGTCTTCGTCAGTCTCGACGATCCCTTCGATCAGTTGGCTGCGTAGGGTCTTCGCTTCTTCCATGAACTCATCCGGGATGTCGACCTCTTCGGCGTTTTCGCCCATGTATGCCTTCATGTGCAACAGGTCGACCGTTCCCCGGAACGTATCGTGCGAACCGATCGGGATCTGCAGCGGCATCACTTTGTGACCCCAGCGCTCCTGGAGCCGAGCGAGTACGCCTTCGAAGTCGGCGTTTTCACGGTCCATCCGGTTGATGACGATCATCTTTGGCAGGCCGAGCTTCTCGGTGATGGTCCACGCCCGGTCCGTGCCCACTTCGGGCCCCGAGACAGCATCGACGAGCACGAGCGCCATATCGGCCGCGTTCGCGCCACAAATCACTTCGGAAATGAAGTCGGCGTAACCGGGTGTGTCAATGAGGTTGATCTTCCGGCCTTCCCACTCGATCGGGACGATGGCCAGGTTCAGGCTAAATTTTCGCTTGTGCTCATCTTCGTCGTAGTCGCTGACGGTGTTCTGGTCCTGGATGGTGCCCAGCCGGGTGATGCCGCCGCTCTCGTACAGAGCCGCCTCCACGAACATCGTCTTTCCGACGCTGCCATGGCCAACCAGGACCACGTTACGGATGTCTTTGGTGTCATACACCTTCATAGATCCGGACCTCCACAGCTATAGATAAGACCCACAGTCAGAAGCGGATTCTACCCGTCTGCGGCGAGGCCCCTCAATCCCGTTAACGGAATGGTTCAGAACGCGACATCAACGGTCGTTTTTGCCAATCCTCCTCGCCCCGGCCGCTCTCCCACCGTAGACTGAAACGAGCCGCACGAATGTTCGCATTATGACTTCAATCTACGTCGCGATTGACCTCGAAACCACGGGACTGGACCCCGAACGCGACCGCATCATCGAAGTCGGCGCCACCCGTTTTGACCTCGACGGCAAAGAGCTCGAAACCCTCTCCTACGTCGTGAACCCGGGCCGCGAAGTCCCGGCCTTCATCGAACGTTTCACCGGCGTCACCAACGAAATGACGGCCCGCGGGCCGAAGCTCGCCTCAGTCCGCCCCGAACTCGAACGCTTCGTCGGCAAATCGATAGTCGTAGGTCACAACGTTGGCTTCGACCTCAACTACCTGCGCAAGGAAGGCGTCCAACTCACCGCGAAAGCTGTCGATACCGCTGGCCTTGCCCGCTACCTGCTGCCAACGCTCCAGGGCCACGGGCTGATGGAAGTGGCAGGAGCGCTGGGCATCGAAGCCGGCGACCATCACCGGGCTCTCAGCGATGCTCGCACGGCGGCGGCCGTTTTCGTCGGCCTCGTGCGCCGCGCCGAATCGTTGCCGCAGTCGCAGCGTTTCCAGCTGGCGCGCTTTGTCGCCCTCCACGAACCGATCCTCGCCGAGGTCATCGCGGGCGAAGAGTGGGATGGCCAGGCGAGTGGAAGCCACATTCCCGTCCTCCGCCCCGCCATCGAACACGAGCCGCTCGTGCCCGTCGATCCGCTCCGGCCGGTGACATCCAGCGAACTCGCGCGCGCCTTCGCCTCGGCCCCCGCTTCGTTCGAGCGCTTCGAACAGCGCCGTGAGCAACTGGAAATGAGCGAGGCCGTCCGCGGCGCCTTCGAACGTGGTGGCCACTGGCTCGTCGAGGCCGGTACAGGCGTCGGCAAGTCGCTCGCCTACCTCCTGCCCGCCGCCCTTCACGCCATAAAGAACGGCGAACGCGTCGTCATCTCCACCAACACCATCGCTCTCCAGGAACAGTTGCTTTCGAAGGACATCCCCGCTCTCCGCCAGGTGCTCCTCGATGCCGGCGCAATCTCGAAGCCCGAGGATTTCCGCGCCTCGCTCCTGAAGGGCCGCTCGAACTACCTCTGCATGAAGCGCTGGGTCGGCAACTACGCGGCCGGCCTCGGCGATCCTGACTTCGCCCGCCTCAGTTCGGCGATGCTCGTCTGGCTCTCCGAGACGGACACCGGCGACCGCTCTGAGCTCAATCTCGACCCCACCGAGTGGGTTACGTGGCAGCGTTTCTCCGCTCAGGATGCAGACTGCCTCGCCCGCCAGGACCGTCATGTCCGCGAAGGCAACTGCTTCCTGCTCCGTGCTCGCCAGGCAGCAGAATCAGCCCACATCCTCGTCGTGAACCATGCCCTCTTGTTGGCTGACATGGTTGCGGGTGGCAGCGCCATCCCGGACTTCGACCACCTCATCATCGACGAGGCGCACAACCTCGAGGACGTCGCCACCAACCAGTTCGGCGGCAGCATCAGCCTCCGCAAGACCATCGACGCCCTCGACGGCATCCACCGGCGACCCTCGCGAGACCATCGCGAGGGCGGCATCGTCACCCTGGTCCGCGCCCTTCCCGAGGCCGCCTTCGCTCCGGTCGCGACCTCGCTCGAAGAGGCCGTGGCGCGCTGCACCGAAAAAGCCGCGCCGTTCTTCGCATCACTCGGTCAACTTGTCGCACCGGGCGACGACGAACGCGTGCTCATCACCGCCGGCCTCAGGCACGGAGAAGTCTGGGCAGACGTCGAGAACGCCTGGCACGACTTCGAAAACGGGCTGCGCGACGTCTCGGCGCGGGTCCACACCGCGCGCAAAATGATTGCCGAAGCCGCGATCGAGTCCGCTGAAGTCCTCGCCGGCGAAGTGGATTCCGCACTTCGCCGGGTCAGCGATGTGCACGCCCTGGCGTTACAACTCCTCGGCTCCACCACCGATGACCTCATTCTCTGGGCCGGCCGAGACCGCGACCAGACGGGCACGCTCAACGTTGCACCCCTCGATGTTGGCCCGCGCCTCTGGGAAGAACTCCTTTCCAGGCGCCGCGTCGTTGTCGCCACCAGCGCAACGCTGAGCACCAACAACGACATGTCCTTTGCCGCTCGTCGCCTCGGTTTCGAAGACCCGGAAACCTTGCAACTCGGTTCGCCGTTCGACTATCCGAACTCCACCCTGCTCTGCGCGGTCGAGGACATGCCCGACCCATCGGATCGCAGGTACCTCGAAGGCGTGGCTGATGCCGTCACGAAGCTCACAATCGCCTCGGAAGGTCGCGCACTTGCACTCTTCACCTCGAATGCGGCGCTTCGGCGGGTCGCCGAAATGGTCCGCCCGGAACTCGAGGCGGCCGGGATCCTCGCCCTCGCCCAGGGCGTCGATGGCTCACCACGCCAGCTGACCGAACAGCTCCGCAACAACCATCGAACCCTCATCCTCGGCACCGCCAGCTTCTGGGAAGGCGTCGATATACGCGGCGAGGCGCTTTCCATGCTGATGATCGCCCGGCTTCCCTTTGGCGTGCCGAGCGACCCCGTCTTCCGGGCGCGTTCGGAGCAGTACGACGACCCCTTCGGCCAGTATTCGCTCCCTGCGGCCATCCTCAAGTTCCGCCAGGGTTTCGGCCGGCTCATCCGCGACAAGGACGACCGCGGGGTGGTCGCACTGCTCGACCGCCGCGTCTGGGAAAAGCGCTACGGAAAGCAGTTCATCGATTCGCTTCCAGCCTGCACCAGGCTGAAAGCACCGGCTGACACCGTGGCCATGCACGCCCGCCAGTGGCTCCAGCCGTGAATCTCGACGACCTGCCATTACCACTGTCCGGCGAACGTTTCCGCATCGAGCGTTCAGGCGATTCCGTTCAAATCGCCCGCCTCGACGATGGCTCGAAGGTGGGGAGTATCGCCGTCGAACCTCGCGAAGATGGCCTGTTCATCCGCTCGCTCTGCGTTGACGAGGCTCACCGGAGCTACGGAGCAGGCTCTGAAGCTGCCCGGTTGTTCAACCGCGCATGTGAAGCGGCGAATGTGCCTGTCGTTCGCGCATGGGCGGCGCCGAATCTCGGGCTCTCGGTCTACTTCTGGATTCGCATGGGATTCCGCCCCCTGCACGGCGTGGGGCCGGAGGGCGGCATCTGGTTCGAGCGCAGGAACCGAGCCTAGCTCAGGAACTCCATTGGAACGGGCGGGTTCGCCAGCGGCTTCGCGGCGATCGCCATGAGCAACATCACGCTGTCGTCGCCTGCGATTCGATTCTCGTGGAGCAGTCCACAGCTCTTGCAGCGATGAATCAGCATCCACTCACCGCCCTGGGCCACAAAAACCGCGAGCGGCTCCATAGGCCCGCCGCACGCAGCCTTGCGGTCCCCGGGAAAATTATCGACGTGCCGGCTCCACAGGCACTGCGGGCAGTGGTTTCGCTGGGTCGTCCCGAACGAAAGCGTGTCTACCTGCTGCTTGCACTTCACGCAGCGAAACGAATCTTCAGCCATGCAAAACCATTCTCGGGCGCGTTCGCCTAGACCGCACGCTGGGGAGCCCGCAGCTTCTTCCCCATGACATAAAACGGATAGCCACCCACCGTGAACGGCATCTCCTCGATGACTTCGAAGCCAAGTCGGCTGTAGAGCTCGTGGGCCTCGCTGTCCGTCCTGGTGCTTAATACGCAGGTCGCTTCGCCGCGAGGCCCGAGGAGCGTGTTGATTAGTTCGGCCCCGATGCCGTTGCCCTGGACCGCGGGGTGAACTGCGATTTCCACAAGTTCGTACGAATCGCCCAGCCACTCGTTTGCGCGGAACGGGTCGAGCGCCCTCACAACAGTGTCGTGCCACCACTGGCCATTCGAGCCGTGGTACCCATAGGTCATACCCACCACCCGGTCCGGCGCGCTGCAAGCGACAAGCAACTGGAACCCGGGGCGCCTCGAATGCGTTTCTCGCAGCCTCTGCCGAATCTCCCGCCCGCGGTCCGGGTCGCTGTAGGGAGGCTCCGCGAAGGCTTCCGCGTACACGGCAATGGCCCCCTCGAATAGGGGGCCACTCGCCGGGATGCTCGAAATCGACCAGTCCATTTGCGTCCGCTTACCCGCGGTACTGGATCTTCCCGCCGACTTTGTCCTTGTTCAGGCGCTTGTTGAGGTGAAGGCCCTCGAGCAGGAACTCAACAGCGGCCGCCTGCTCCGAAGGAGACTTGCCGGCGCCGGCCTTTTCGATGGCTTCTTTCATGCCCTCTACTTCGCCGATAAGGGCGACGTACTCGGCGCTCGGCGTCATGTCGCCAACTTCCACCGAAACACCCGTCTTAAAGCGGTTCACGATGAGCTCGAGTTCTCCCAGGTTGAAGTAGCGGTTGAACACCGCGACCACCGCGCCCTGGATGAGCTTCTCGATGATCTGGTCTTCGCGGCCGTCTTCCACGGTCTCGAATTCGACCTTGCCGGTGAGCGCAGGGACCACGAACGGCAGGTCGCTCACGCGCGGGACCACCTCGTCATCCCCGGTGACGATCACGCGCCGAAGCGCGTTCGCCAGCATCGATTCATAGTTCGCGATGCTGGCGCGAACGCTCACGCCGGAGCGTTGGTTCACATCGGGGCTGCGCCGCGCGAGCCGGCTGATCTCCGCGATGATCTCCTTCATGTATTCGGGCACGACCACCTTGAAATCGCCCGGCACCGGGTGGTGCTCGGATTCCATGATGCCGATCTCGTGCTCGATCTTCGTCGGGTAGTGCGTCCGGATCTGCGCGCCGTAGCGGTCCTTCAGAGGAGTGATGATACGTCCGCGGTTCGTGTAATCCTCGGGGTTTGCGCTCGCAACCACGAACACATCAACGGGCAGGCGTACGCGATACCCGCGAATCTGCACGTCGCGCTCTTCCATGATGTTCAGAAGACCGACCTGGATGCGCTCCGCGAGGTCCGGCAACTCGTTCAGGCAGAAGATGCCGCGATGCGTGCGCGGGATCAGGCCGTAATGGATGGTCAGCTCATCGCTGAGGTAGCGGCCTTCGGCCACCTTGATCGGGTCCACCTCGCCGATGAGGTCGGCGATCGTGATGTCCGGGGTCGCGAGCTTTTCGCCATATCGCTTGTCTCGCTCGATCCAAACGAGTTCCGCTGCGTCGCCCTTTTCGTCGATGATATTGCGACCCAGCTGGGTGATAGGGTCGAACGGGTTCTCCGCCAGTTCGCATCCCGCCAGCGCCGGCGTCGCTTCATCAAGCAGTGAGACAAGCGACCGGATGATCCGGGACTTCGCCTGGCCTCGTTCGCCAAGGAAGATGATGTCCTGGCCCGCGAGGATCGCATTCACGATATGCGGAATGACCGTCTCTTCGTAACCGTAAATGCCGGGGAAGATTTCTTCGCCCGCGCGAAGCTTTGCGATCAGGTTCTTTCGCATCTCTTCGCGCACGGGCAGAACCTTGTAGCCCGAAGCTCGCAGTTCGCCAACCGTTCGTGGCCGTTCGAGTGTTGTCACAGAAACCCACTCCTCTTGGTATCCGAAGGCCCGAAGCCTGCGGAGAGCCGAGGGAATGGGTACAGCGCCGATTTGGCGCTCGCCCCGAATCCCGGACACCGCCTCTGGCAGTGCATCCTTCCGTGAGGAAGGACCTCTTGGTGCGATCATAGATAGCACCCATGGGGTGTCAACCGCGCCCCCGGCGGCCTTTCTCCCTTACGGAGAACTCCCAATGTGCACCCCGTCCGTTCGCGACGATACCAACGGTAACTTCTTGAATGGACCGGGTAGCCATGGCCGAAGACGCTGGACAACTGGAACCGCTCGATCCCGCCGATGTCTCCGCGGGCGGCGATTCTGCTGTCTCCATCGCCCGCAAGGCCGAAGGTGGGCTCGCCCTCCAGTTCTCCTTCGATATTCCCAAGATCCCCAGCGTCGCGAAGGTCAACACCTGGACGCACCAGCAACTCATCAACGGCGGCCTCATGCTTGCCGTCGCCTTGCTCGTCGCCTGGATCGTGTACCAGGAGAAGTTCGCTTCCAGCGAAGCTGTGGCGCCGCCGGTCGTCGAAACAAAAGTCGACGAAAACCTGCGGCCGAATGTCGCAACCAGCTTCAACCCCGACATCGAATCCCCGGTTATTGGCGCCGGCAGCTATGTGGACACCCTCGCGTCGGTAATCGGCAACGTCGCCCTGGGCAAAGGGGTGTTCGTCGCCCCCTTCGCGAGCATTCGCGGTGACGAGGGCCAGCCGATCGTCGTGAACGACGGTTCGAACGTGCAGGACGGTGTCGTCATTCACGCCCTCGAAACGGTCGAAAACGGCGAACCCATCGACAAGAATCTCGTATCCGTGGGCACGAAGAAGTACGCCGTCTACATCGGCAAGAACGTTTCGCTCGCCCATCAGTCACAGGTCCATGGTCCCGCGGCCGTCGGCGACAACACCTTCGTCGGTATGCAGGTCCTGGTCTTCAAGGCCACCATTGGCAAGAACGTGGTCATCGAGCCCGGCGCGAAAGTCATCGGCGTCAACATTCCCGCCGAACACTACGTCCCCGCCGGCAGTGTCATCACCACCCAGGCCCAGGCGGACGCGCTGCCCGAGATTACCGCCGACTACGCCTTCGCCACCCTTAACGACGGCGTCCTCCACGTGAACCAGTCATTCGCCGATGCCTACCTAAAGCTCGCGGATGTGACCACGGGCGCCGGCGAGGGTTCTGAACCTGCCGCGGCCCCATCCGGCCATTAAGGTCGGTCCCGCTCTTGTTTCTCCAGCAGCTCACGGAGACGCTCCCGTAACTTTGCGACCTCGTAGGGCTTTTGCACGAAGGCGGCAACACCTTTCCCGGCGAATCGCTGGCTCGTCTCGTCTTCGTTGTAGCCGCTCATGATCACGACTGTTGCGTCGCTCCGGATCCGTCGCATCTCTCGGAACGCGTCCTCTCCGGACATGTGGGGCATCGTCAGGTCCAGAATGACCAGCCGTATCTCGTCCTTGTGCTGCCGGAAAACCTCGACGCCCTCGTTTCCGTCTTCGGCCGTGAGTACCGTCAGGCCCATTCCCTGGAGTGCACGCCTGGTGATCGTGCGAACCGTCTCGTCATCGTCGACGACGAGCGCCAGACCGGTCGTCTGCCAAACGCCGGGCTTCGGAGTGGCGGCCGGTTGCCCCGACTTGTAGTCCCCGTGCACCGGGAAGAGCACCTTGAACGTGGTCCCATGGCCGGGCTCGCTATAAACCTTAATGGCCCCGCGGTGTCCACGAACGACGCCCAGGACGACCGCCAGGCCGAGTCCCCGTCCCGTGAACTTCGTTGTGAAGAACGGGTCGAAGATCTTGTCCCTCACTTCCCGGGTCATCCCCTCGCCGGTATCCGATACCTCAAGGAACACGTAGTCGCCTTCCGGAAGATCCGGCGGCAGGTACGCCTCCGTCAGATATTCCTTGTCCGCGGACATCACCCCCGTCGAAATCGAGGTCACGCCGCTGCGGTCCCCAATCGCGTCCGAAGCATTGATGATGAGGTTCATCACGACCTGGCGAATCTGCGTTGGGTCCGCCTCGACGGCCGGAATGCCCGGAGAAAGGTTGTATCGAAGCAGCACGCCCTTTCGAATCGAGACACTGAGCAGGTGAGTCATCTCCTGGACGATGGCATTGACGTCCAGGGGCTCAATCGAAAAGCGCCCCTTGCCCGAGTAGGCCAGCATCTGGTGAGCGAGCTCCGCCGCCCGCTTCCCGGTGACTTCGATCTCGCGAATGAGGGCGCGCGCCGGAGACTCGGGGCTGAGTTCGTCCATCGCCAGCCCGGCATTTCCAATCACCCCGACCAGCAGGTTGTTGAAATCGTGCGCGATGCCGCCTGCCAGGACGCCAAGGCTCTCGAGCTTTTGTGCCTCTCGTAGCGCCGCCTCGGAGCGCTTTCGCTCGCTGATGTCCCGGACGATGCCAGTGAACAGCCGCCGGTGCTTCAAGTTGGTGGAACTCACGGCGAGGTCCATCGGAAACGTCGTGCCGTCCTTCCGAAGGCCCACGACCTCGCGGCCGATCCCGATGATTTTCGCGATTCCCGTGCGGATGTAATTGGCCAGGTAAGAGTCGTGCTCGTCCCGGAACGGCGGCGGCATCAGCCCGGAGACATTGGTCCCCCGGATCTCGTCCAGTTTGTAGCCAAACAGCCGTTCGGCCGCCGGGTTCATCGTTTCGATGAGCCCCTGCTCATCGATCACGATGATGCCATCGACAGCCGTCTCCACGATTGCGCGCATTCGTTCTTCCGCGTCCCGGAGGTCCTGTTCCGCCTGGACCCGCTCGGAGATGTCGCGCACGATCCCGGTGAACACCTCCCGACCGGGCAGTGCCGTCCCGCTGACCGCCAGCTCCAACGGGAACGTGGATCCATCCTTGCGCAGTCCTTCGACAATCCGGCCGATGCCGATGATCTTCGCCACCCGCGTTTCCCGGTAGCTCTTCAGATAGCCATCGTGTTCATCGGCATACGGTGCGGGCATCAGCATCGAGACGTTTTTCCCCGCAACTTCCGCCGACGTGTATCCAAAAATCTGCTCTGCCGCACGATTGAACGAGTCGATGGTGCCCATGCTGTCGATCGTGATAATCCCGTCGACCACGGTGTCCAGGATGGCGCGAGTGCGAAGTTCGGCTTCCTCCAGGGCGAGAGAATTCGATTCACTTCCGTCGTCGCGCGTCTCTGCCATGTCCCCTCGCTCCGTCATCTAGCTGACGTCCTCCCGAATCAGGCCAAATGTTAGTAAGGCTGTCAAGGTTTTCTTTTCGATTTACCGAATACGATTTTGGTTCTCGCTGTGACACGCTCGAAATGAGCCTGACACCAGCCTGAAACTCCGCGGTGCCAGCATGCCTTGCAGGAGGTGAAAGCCAATGCCAGCCTTCCGCGCCATCCGTATCCAGATGCCCGACCGGCCCGGCGCACTTTCCGCAATCAGCGCCGCCCTCGCCGCCCACCAGGTCGATATCGTCCACCTCGATGTCGTCTCGCACGGTCAGGGCGCAGTCGTCGACGATCTTGTATTGAGTGCGCCAACTGCGGAAGACATTGGCGCTGCCATCGGGAGCTTCTACCCGGAGGTCATCGTTCGTACCTTCGATGACATTTCGGGTGACCCTGCACTCGAAATGGGCGCGAGCCTGGGCAAGGTTGCGGTCGCCGCCTCGCTCGGAGCCGCCCATTCCGCGGCCGTCTCTGCCGTCAGGCGAATCGCCCGTGCGGATGAGGCGCTCCTCCTCGGTCTCACACAAGGCGGCGGAATGGCAGTCCTCGCGAATTCGGTCGCCGTCCCCGTCATCGCACCAGCGGAGCCATTCGCTGGCTACTGGGCGCTCCAAAATCGCGCCGGAGTCGCGTTTCCGGTCGCTGATGGCTGGGCTCCCCAGCGCTTCCAACACGCGCTTTCCGCGGCCTGGGTAGCCATCGTCCCGACGTCGCCATCCGAACTGATGCTCGCCGTCCGGAAGCTAAACATCCCGTTCTATCCGGGCGAACTGGAACGCTTCGCGGCCTTCGGCGCTGCTGCCGGTGCCATCTTCTCCCGTCTCGATCCAGCGCCGGCCGAAACGTCGCAAGCGTTGCCGCCCATCACGTTGCCGCCCCGCGCCGTCACCTCGGCGAAATCGATAACGGTCGCCTGAGCCGCCCGCTCCCCTCGTTCACTCGGTGGCACGCTCAGCAACTGTTTCGCCGAGTCACCCATTTGTCGAGGACGACGCAGCGCCCGGCCCGCTCGTGTCGGTGCTAGCGTCCCGCCGGGGTCGCGGCCTCCTCCCGGGGATGGGTGGCGTTGTGCTGGCGGATCGCGCCGAGCACTGCCTTGTTGGCCTTCTCCATGAGCTCGCCCTTGTGGTCGGCCACGAAGTCGGCTGACCGCTGGACCGGTTCGATGAGCCCCTGTGCGCGTGGAATCACGTATCGGGCCATCATCTCGAAGCTCCGAAGCTGGGCCTCGCGAGGCGCCCAGTCATGGGCAAATCCAATGAGCGTCCCGAAGCCACCCGAGCGCTTCTGAAGCAGCTGGATCGATGCCAGCACATCTTCGGGCGTGCCGATCATCGAACCTTCTGCGTTCGCAGCGCGAGTCGCGAACGCCATCGCATCCGAGTGAGTCTCCGCCCCCGGACGTCCCAGGATGCCCACGTTGTACTCGTTGTGATGCCGCAGCATCCCTTCGGCGACCTCTTGGATCGCCTGCTCCTTCGTCGGCGCGACGTGCCAGTTGGCGTTAATCCGCCACTTCGACCGTTCCATCGTGTGGCCGAATTCGGCCGCGTACGTTTCGCCGAAGCCCCACTGTGTCGGAAGCGCCGCAAGGCCCTCTTCGCTCGCGCTCGCAATCGAGATCACGCCTACGTCGTACTTGCCCGCCGCCTTCATCCCCGCAGGGCTGATGGTGGAGGCGCAGACGATCGGCATGTCTTCCTGCAGCGGCTTGATCTGCAGCATCGCGTCGTTCAGTTCGAACCATTCGGACTTGTAGCTGAACGGCTTATCTTCGCGCAGCAGCCGGATGATGATGCCGAGTGCTTCGTCCATACGGTCACGCTGCACTGCCGGCTCAATGCCCAGCGTCCGGGCATCCGAAGGAAGCGCCCCGGGCCCAACGCCGAGCATTGCCCGCCCGCGCGTCAGGTGGTCCAGTTGCACAATGCGCTGGGCCACGTTGAACGGGTGGTGATAAGGCAGCGAGACTACGCCCGTGCCCAGCATGATCCGCGTCGTCCGTTCGCCCGCCGCCGCAAGGAACATCTCCGGCGAAGCAATCGTCTCCCAGCCGCCCGAGTGGTGTTCTCCGCACCAGAACTCGTCGAATCCGAGTTTGTCGCAATGCTCCGCAAGTTCGATATCGCGGCGAATTTGCAGTGTCGGGTGTTCGCCGATCGGGTGATGAGGCGCCAGGAAGACGCCGAATTTCAAGCGTGACATAGATGAGTCCTCGTTTCGAAGTGAGGGCGCGCCGCAGTGGCTGCGCAGAGCGGCCATTGTGGCATACGCGTCGGAGCCCGTCTTAGACGTTGCCTCCGACGCCTGTGTGAAGGGCAAGTGAACAGCCTACCGGCCTTTGAACACTGGCTCGCGCTTTTCGAGGAACGATTGCCGTCCCTCCTTCGCGTCTTCGCTGTTCGATGTAATCCCCTGCAAGAACTGCTCCATCTCAATCTGCTCATCGAGGTTCCGCGTGAGTCCTTCGTACGTCAGCCGCTTCATCAGCTCGACCGCCAGCGCCGGCCCGTTCGCGATCTCCTGCGCCAGTGCCGTCGCTCGGGTGTCGAGTTCATCGGCAGGGACGACTTCGCTAACCAGCCCCATCCGGAGGGCTTCTTCTGCACCCACAATCTGGCCGGTGTACATCATCTTCAGAGCGTTCTCGACTCCCACAAGGCGGGGCAAGAACCACGTGCAACCGGTATCGGCCACGATCGCCCGCTTCACGAAGATGGCGCTGAACCTGGCGGCCTCCGAGGCGATGCGGATATCGCACGCCATCGCTAGCGAAAACCCCGCCCCAACGCTCGCGCCATTCACGGCCGCGATTGTCGGCTTCTTGCAGTGGAACACCTGCGCCGTCCCGAGGTAGCGCGAGCGCATCATTCCCGGTCGGCCACCGAGCGGGCGGGCTGGCCAGTCGGCTTCTTTCGTGCCAGTCGTGAGGTCGGTGCCGGCACAGAAACCGCGACCCGCGCCGGTAATGAGCACCACCTTTACGCGGTCGTCCGCGTCGGCGCGGGTGATGGCGTGTTCGATTTCGGACCACGAGCCCCATGAGAGCGCGTTCAGCTTCTCCGGCTTGTTTAACGTTATGCGGGCGATTCCCCCGTCGAGGGAATAGAGAATGTCCTTGAAGTCCATGGTGCACCTCGTTTGGTGGGTGCAGCCTAGCCGCTTGGGCAGCCCCCCGCATCCGTCGCAACCGGTACGATGACCGCCATGGAAAACGTACGAGTACTGGCGGCCTATGGACACCCGGATGACGAAGGGCAGGTGACCGGCACCCTCGCGGCGTTCATCGCTCGCGGCGCGCAGGTCACGCTCGTCTGCGCGACTCGCGGCGAAGTCGGCGAAATCAGCGATCCGCTCCTGGCCACCCCCGAAACCCTGAAATACGTCCGCGAACTGGAGCTTCGCGCCTCGATGGCCCAGATCGGCCTCAGCGACGTCCGCTTCCTCCCCTTCCGCGATAGCGGTATGGCGGGGACGGCTGAGAACGACGATCCCACCTGCCTCCACCAGCAGGCGCCCGAGCTCGTCACTGGCCACCTCGTCCAGGTCATGCGCGAGGTTCGTCCCCACATCGTTTTCACCTGGGACCCAAATGGCGGCTACGGCCACCCGGACCACATCGCCACCCACAAGCACACCGTCTCCGCCTTCGAAGTGGCCGGCGATGGCACGAGATTCCCCGAGGCCGGCGATCCGTGGCAGCCGGGCCACCTCTACTGGGGGGCGTTCACCATGAAGCGCTTCGCCGGCATGTTCCTCGAATTGCAGAAGCGCGGCCTCATGCCCGAGGGCATTGACCCCGAGCGCCGCGAGCGTTTCGAAAAGGCGATGACCGAGCCGGACCCGCCGGTCTCGAACATCATCGATGTCAGCGAGTTCGTCGATGTGAAACGCCGGGCGGCCCAGATGCATCGCAGCCAGTTCGGCGAAAACAGCATGATGGCGCGCATCCCCGATGACCTCCGGGCCAGCTTCTACGGTGAAGAACGGTTCTTCCGTGCCCGCCCGGAAGGCAGCGCCGACCGCAGCCTCACCGGGCTTGAAAGCCTCCTCCCCACCGAGCTCAAATAGGCCGGTTCCGAGCTACCGACGTAACGTTTCTGACGGAACTCGTACCATTGAAGTACAACCGCAGGGCAAGGGAGCTCTCCAATGCAACTCTTCCAGAAACGAATCCTCGATAACCTCACCGCCGCCGATGCACTGCCCGGCCGCACCGACCGGCGCATGCAGGTCCCAGAAAAGCACCTCGTTCTCGGCACGCCAATGCAAGGCCCGTGGCCCGAAGGATACGAGACAGCCATCGTCGCCATGGGCTGTTTCTGGGGCGCCGAAAAGTTCCTCTGGAAGATCCCCGGCGTCTACACCACTTTCGTCGGCTACACAGGCGGCTTCACTCCAAACCCCACCTACGAAGAGGTTTGCACCCAGCGCACCGGTCACGCCGAAGCGGCCGCCGTCGTCTTCGATCCGGCGAAAGTCAGCTACGACGACATCCTCAAAGTCTTCTGGGAGAACCACGACCCCACCACCCCCAACCGCCAGGGCGGCGATATCGGCACCCAATACCGCTCCGCTCTCTTCGTCACCAGCGAAAAGCAGCGCGCCGAAGCCGAAGCCTCACTCGCGCGCTACCAGGCCGAACTCGAAAGAGGCGGCTTCGGCAAGATCTCGACCAAGATCGTCGATGCCGGCGATTTCTACTACGCCGAGCCCTACCACCAGCAGTACCTGCACTCGAGCCCCTACGGCTACTGCAACCACGGCTTCTGCCAGGTTGGCTACCCCGGCGGCGAGAAAGAACCGCGACCGTAAGCGACCGACCGAGGCCCCTCAATCGAAGCGTCGAGGGCCGTCAAGCGTCCGCCGGTCCCGCTTGCTCGAGTTACGCCTCCGCCCCGATCAGCGCCAGCACCATCACGCACGGCACATCACCCTTGTTTCGCCACACGTGTCGCGTCCCGTTCTGCACCACCGTGTCGCCAGGCCCCAGACGAACCTCCGCGCCGTCGTCCAACTCCAGCCAAACCTCGCCCGAAAGCACGTACTCAACGTCGATCGTCTGCGTCGTATGCATTCCGGGAGCATCCGGTTCCATGTGCCCGGCGAGACCCGGCAGCTTCGACTCCAGGTCCTGGAAGGCGGCGGCTATATCGCCGATAAGAGGTGCGGGTGTGCTCGCCGGCGCCACACTGAACAGCCCGATTCGGTAGCCGCCCGGCGGTGGGAACCACTGCGTGAACGATGGCATCGTCCCGTCTTGCGGCAGCTTCGTCACCACGTCGCTCCCCCAAATGGTGTGAAACTCCGCCCCTGGCGTCAGGATTGGAGTGATTGGCGGCACCATCTCATCGCTCACGAAAACCGATTTGCCCTCGGCAGTCTTCCCGGTAACCACGCGGCGAACATCCATCTTTCACGCCTCCTCAATCGGCGCGATTTTACGACCCCGCGTTTCAACTTCACTACTTGCCCCGGGCATGAGGCGCGCCCACTCTCGTGCCAGGACCACGGCTGCCACGATGAACGTTGCGGCAACGAGGCATTCTCCTGCCACCACTTGGGGCGTCGTACTGTAACCCGATGCGTTGCCCACCAGCATCGCTGCGACAACTCCAACGGCTCCGCCGACTGGCAATGTGACAAGAAGCCGCTGAATTGTGGCGCCGATTCGCGTATCGCCGAGGATACGCAGCATCGAAGCGAGCAGCCCGAATGCCATTCCGACCCCCGCCAGAGTCGCCGCTGAATACACCGCTAACGGCGTCCAAGCTGGAAAAGATTCCACTTCCACCGTCCGCACGGAACCGTCGGCGAAGGACTCGGTTTGGTGACTGGTGAAGCTGATGGAATGGTAATCAAGGCCCAGTACCGGTCCGCCTCCTGCAATCCAGGCGTACGTTACGAACGCCACCGCGACAAGCGGCATGGCCAATGAGAGGACAATCGTTAGATGCCGTCCCGGGACCGGCGCGCGTCCTTGCGCCCGCGCGATTTCCGCTGCGAACCCCTCGAGATTCTGTCCAAACACCGATTCAATGGATCCTCCGTCGCGTTCAAAGTCACCAATGTCGGCGCGCAAATCCTCAAGGATCCCCGCGATCTGGCCTGATTTAAGGCCATACCGCCGTAGGAGGCGGGCCAGCTTGCGAAGTTGGTCCTCATTGGAAAGCTGGTTCATGCCGTCTCCTTCGCCCGTTTCGGCTTCGATGTCCCGAGAACGTCATCCACTGCGTTCGCGAGTCCGATCCACTCAGATTTCCATTCCGCGAGGTAGTTGTGTCCTGTCTCTGTGAGCCGGTAGTACTTCCGTGGCGGCCCGCTGTCGCTCGGACGTCTCTCCCAGGCCAACAAACCGCGCTGTTCAAGACGCATCAGGGCCGGGTAGACGGTGCCTTCGGCGACTTCCCGGAGCCCTGCTTCGGCGAGGCGTGTCACGATGTCATATCCATACGCCTCTCGTTCCGCGAGCACTGCCAGAAGGCACGGATCGAGGATGCCTTTGAGCATCTGAGACCGTCGCGACTCCACTACCATGCAATGCATAATAGTGGCTCGACATGCGGAGTCAATCCCCAACAAAAAAGGGCCCCCGTTGCGGGAGCCCCTTGCATTTGTTGGAGGCGCCAGTCGGATTCGAACCGGCGATGGAGCTTTTGCAGAGCTCTGCCTTACCACTTGGCCATGGCGCCTTGTGTTCTGACCAGTTGTTTGGTGCCCAGGGTGAGATTTGAACTCACACGCCCAAAAGGACACTGCCCCCTCAAGACAGCGTGTCTGCCGTTCCACCACCTGGGCCCGAATACGCATGGTACGAACCGTTCCGGCCCAGCGGCAAGCCGCGTGAGGGTCGACCGAAACAAATTCATTGGCAGGGGCGGCAGGATTCGAACCCGCGACCGGTGGATTTGGAGGCCACTGCTCTACCAGCTGAGCTACACCCCTGTGCGAATCACCAGAGTAGCAAAAAAGCCGGAAGGCGAAAGGACTGAGGTCACTTCGCTCTCTTACCAAAGGTCTGGGAGTACAAGAACTTCCCCGGACGCGTTACTGCCGAACCGGAGGTTTTTACATCCAGTTGCAACACGGAGAAGGTCAGATCGCCTTTGGTCCAGTAGTACTGCGTGGGGTCCAGGGTCTTGGGGCCGGTTCGCGGCCCGGACCATCCTCTTTGCTTTAGAGCGTCCGAATAGAAGACCAATATCTTTTCCAGCGAATCTGGCGTAGCGAAGAGGAGTGTGACTGCCGTCCCAGGGTCCATCTGAGACGACTCTAAGATCCGCGGCCCGTTCGTGACTTCAGCACCAGGGTAAACCAAGGAAGCCTCGGGCTTCTTCGAGAGCTCCTCGCCCTCTGACGGCCCCCAGCAGGCTGCCACCAATGTGACCGTTATGAACAGCGCTAACAGGCTACCGCGGAGACTTATTGGCTTTGGCATGCCTGGCGTGCGTTTGCCCCGTCGCTCAGGCCGCGCGTGGATGGGAGGCCATGCTCCCGCACGCCGGACACCGCGGAATACGCGTCGCCCGCACGCTCTGCTGGAAGTTAAACGGGGCCCGGCAGCGGTCACACTCCATCCGTTCGAACATTTTGCCTTCGGCAAATTTTCGTTCCCAGAGCGGCTTGATGACACTATGCTCGGCCATGGTTCTTCTCCTGTTTGGAATTACGGCAGGAAATGCTGTCGAGCGCATAGGTAATTGTTCACACTTCTCCATCGATTCCGCCTAAATGCCCAACCGAACGGCGTTGCTATACTCTTGCGATGCAACGAAAACCACGGCATCTCCTCTCTTCGGCCGACATAACCGCCGAGGAAACCAAACGCCTCCTGGACCTTGCGGAGACGCTCAAGAAGCGTCCCCAGCCCGTCCTGGCGAATCGTCAGTTGGCTCTGCTCTTCGAGAAGCCGTCGTTGCGTACTCGTGTCAGCTTCCAGGTGGCCATGCGCCATCTCGGCGGCGAATCCATTTACCTCGCACCCCAGGAGGTCGGCCTCGGCGAACGAGAGGCCATCAAGGACGTGTCACGCGTCCTTGCCCGCTACGTCGATATCGTCGCCGTCCGCACCTTCGGCCAGGAAATCGTCCAGGAATACGCCGACTACTCCGACATCCCCGTGATCAATGCCCTCACCAACGAGGAACACCCATGCCAGGCCCTGGCCGATTTGCTGACCCTCCAGGAAAAGGTCGGCAACCTCAAGGGTCATGCCATCGCCTTCATCGGCGATGGCAACAACGTCGCCACCAGCCTTGTCCTCACAGCGACCGCCCTTGGTATGGACGTTCGCATGGCCGCTCCGAAGGGCTACGGACTTCCGGAGGAAGTCATCACGGAATCGTCCGCCCGCGCTGAGGCCACCGGCGGCAAGCTAACCCTGGTCAATGAACCCGCGGAAGCCGCCGCCGGCGCGAACTCGGTCTACACCGATGTCTGGACTTCCATGGGCCAGGAGCGTGAAGCGGAGCGCCGTCGTATCGCCTTCGTGGGATACCAGCTGAACTCGGAACTCATGGCCCACGCGGCGCCCGGTGCGTTCGTCATGCACGATCTTCCCGCCCACCGCGGCGAGGAGATCACGGAAGAGGCCATCGAAAGCCCGAATTCGATCGTCTTCGATCAGGCCGAAAACCGCGTTTGGGCACAGGCCGCGGCCGTCACCTTTCTCCTTGGATTGAAGAACGAGGTGGGCTAACCGCGGCTGTCCGGGCAACCGGTTTACAATGCGGTCAGTTCCAGATTCGCCTGAACAACACCATGCCCGATTTTCAGCACCTCCGTGAGGTGACCTCACAGTTCGACTGGACGAGCGCGATCGACGTTTTGCTCATCGCGCTGGTCATTTTTGCCGTGCTGCGAATCACCAGCGGGACGCGCTTGATGACGCAGCTGCGAGGAATGCTTGCGCTCTTCCTGGTGTTTGTCGTCCTCGGGCGAGCCCTGAATCTGATCGTGATCAACTACCTCGTCGAGAACTCGGTGACCGCGCTGCTCATCGGCGCGGCCATCATCTTTCAGCCCGAGTTCCGCCGAACCCTGGATCGTCTCGGGCGGACCGGCGTCACCGAATGGTTCGCCCCCACCAAGTACGAAGACGTCATCGATTCCGTCGTGAAGGCCGCCGGCCGCATGTCCGCGGAGCACCACGGTGGGCTCTTCGTGATCGAACGCGAGACGGGCCTCCAGGACGTCATCGATACCGGCATTCCGGTCGATGCCAAAGTCTCGCCGGAACTTCTCGCCGGCATCTTCTTCCCGAACTCGCCCCTCCACGACATGGCCGTCGTCCTGCGCAATGAGCGGGTCATCGCCGCGGGCTGCGTCCTGCCCCTTGCCGAAGACTTGCCCGGCTTCGAACGTAACCTCGGGACGCGCCACCGCGCCGCGATCGGCATCACCGAATCGACCGACGCGCTCACAGTCGTTGTCAGCGAGGAGACCGGTGACATCAGCGTCGCACTTCACGGCCGGCTCACCCACGTCCCCGACGAGCGTCGCTTGAAAGCGGTCCTTGAGTGGGTTCTCGAGCCCGGCTCGCCGGCTATCGCCCGAGATGGGACTCCACCCGTATGACAAATCCAGGCCGTTTCGAAACTGGACGAATGTCCTTCCCTCGCGTTGCGCTGACCGTAGTCCGCGGGACGCTGAACAGTTTTGTCGACCACTGGCGCCTCTCGATGTTTAGCCTGGTCGCCGCCTTCGTCATCTGGTTTGTGATTCAGGATGTCGAAAATCCGCGAATCACAGCTGCCTTCCCGGAAGAAGGCACGCCACCGTCCATCGTCGTCAAGCCAGTGAATGCCGACCGCCTCATCCCCAACGAGGAGTACCGCGTTTCAGTCGACATCGAAGGCCGCCAGGACGATCTCGACGCCCTCACCGTGGATGACTTCGAGGCGACCATTGATCTGAAAAACATCCCCGCCAACACGCCCACCGAAGTCCCCGTCCGCGTCACCTCAAGCCGCAGCGGGGTGAAGGTGCTCGCGGTTCACCCGGCTTCCGTCACCGTGACAGTCGAGCCCCTTGTAGAAGAGCAATTCGAAGTCAGGCTGAACCCGAGCGGCCAGCTTGTGGCCGGATTCGAAGTCGCCGACCGGAAGGTCGAGCCCCTCACGGTCACCGTCAGCGGTCTCCAGGAACGGCTCGATAACGTCGTCAGCGTCGATTTCGATGTGAACCTGAACGCGCTGCGCGAAGGCACGAACGTCATTGAAGGCGAGTTCAAAGCCCGTTCCCTGGTCGGAAACGAAGTTGGCGTGACCATCACTCCAGGTCGGGGCAAGGTCACCTACGTCGTCCGCCAATTAAACATAACAAAGGCCATCCCGGTAATTCCCTCAACCTCCGGCCAGGTGGCGCCCGGCTACCGGATCGCCAGCCTTGTGAGCGATCCTGCGACGATTTCCGTCTCCGGCCCCGCGGACAAAATGGCGAGCCTGACGGTGCTTCGCACGGAGCCCGTCCCGGTTACGAATGCGACTGGCGAAGTCCGCCTCACGCGGAACATCGACCTCCAGCTCGATGACGTGACGCTCGAACTCAAACAGGTCTCGGTTCGCGTGGGCGTGGAACCCATAACCTGCGCCAGTTCTACCTCGTCTGGTCCTTGTAGCGGGCTCACCCTTCCGGTGCCGCCGCAACCAACCGACCAGCCCGCCGGACTGGTGGTTACCAACGTCTTGCGGCTCAATGTGCTTGTGACTGGGCCGCTAACCGAATTGGAGAAGCTCACGCCGACTTCCATCCAGGCGAAAGTCTCCCTCGCGAACGCCGTCGCCGGCACGGGTTTCTACCCGGTCACCGTGGTCATCCCCGCCAACCTTCTGAACCTCGGCGTCAGGGCCGAGCCAGTCGCTCCGATCCAGGTCGTCCTCGAGGCCCCGTCACCATGACTGCGAGCACCGATGCGCTGGCCCGTGTCGTCATCGTCGGCCGCCCGAACGTCGGGAAGTCGTCCCTCTTTAACCGTGTCTTCGGCGAACGCCGGGCTATCGTCGAAGACGAACCGGGCACCACTCGCGACCGCGTGGAAGCCGATGTCGAGTGGCAGGATGTTCGGTTCCGTCTGATAGATACCGGCGGGTATGAAACTGACGCCGAGAGCGTCTACGCCCCGCTCATCGTCGAACAGATCAAAGCAGCCATGGCCGGCGCGGCTGTCGTCCTCTTCTGCCTCGATGCCCGCGACGGCCTGACCGCCAGTGACTACGACATGGCCGAAGTCGTCCGCCGAGCGAATCGCCCCACGATCGTGGTCGCCACCAAGGCCGATAACGAACGCCGCGAACTCATCGGCATCGCCGAAGCCTCCGCCCTCGGTCTCGGCGATCCCATGCCCATCAGCGCCATGCACGATATCAACGTCGGCTTGCTTCTTGATGAAGTGGTGAAGCTCATCCCGCAGGATTCCACCCTCGTGGAGAGCGACCGCACCCGCATTGCCATCATCGGGCGCCCGAACGTCGGTAAGTCGATGCTCGTGAACTCGATTCTCGGCCAGCAGCGAGTCATCGTCAGCGACGTAGCCGGCACTACTCGCGACGCCATCGATACGGAAATCGATACGCCGGAAGGCTCGTTCTTGCTCATCGATACGGCCGGCATTCGTCGCCCCGGCAAGCTCGGCAAAGGCGTCGAACTGCATTCGGCCATGCGCACCGAATCCGCCGTTGAACGCTGTGATGTCGCCGTGCTCGTCATCGATGGGACCGAAGGCGTGACCTCCCAGGACATGCACATCGCCGGCATCGCCATGGA
The DNA here is from genome assembly GCA_050247055.1 of Dehalococcoidia bacterium. Classification (GTDB taxonomy): domain Bacteria; phylum Chloroflexota; class Dehalococcoidia; order Tepidiformales; family Tepidiformaceae; genus Amarobacter. The sequence continues at coordinate 89,344 of JBFWUX010000002.1, read as the reverse complement.
ACACCTGCGCGGTCTCATCATCGCCGTCAACAAGACGGACCTCTGGGACGATCCGGAAGAGCGCCGCAACTGGGCCGAAGGTCAGATGCGCGGTCGCGTCACGTTCGCACCCTGGGCCATGGTGGCGTTCATCTCCGCTAAGACCGGCAAAGGCACGGCGGACCTCCTCAAGATGGCAAAGGATGCCCGCGATTCCCGGCGCCGGCGCCTCTCGACCGCCGAGCTCAACAGCGCTCTGAACAAGGCGATCCGCGACCACGTGCCGCCCCTCGTCCAGAACAAGCGGTTCAAGTTGCTCTACGCCACGCAGGCATCGATCGACCCGCCCACCTTCATCCTCTTCGTGAACGACCCGAAACTCGTGCACTTCAGCTACAGGCGCTACCTCGAACGCCGGATTCGCGAAGTCGCTGATTTCGAAGGTACAGCCATAAAACTGGTGTTCAGGGCGCGAACCGAGGATGATCCGCGTCCGTGACCGAATACGCCGTAACCATCGTCCTGGGCTACATCATGGGATCGTTGCCGTGGGGCCTCATCATCGGCTTCATCTGGCTTCGCCGAGACATCCGCGAGTCCGGCAGCGGCAAGACGGGCACAACGAACGTCCTCCGCACAGCCGGCAAGATCCCTGCGGCCCTGGTCATGATCCTCGACATAGCCAAAGGCGCCGTACCCGCACTCGTGGGCCGGTATGCGTTCGATAGTGATGGCGCTGCGGTGGCGGGCGCCTGCGCCGCAGTTGTCGGCCATGTCTGGCCCGTATTCGCGGGCTTCCGCGGCGGTCGTGGCGTAGCCAGCACCTACGGCGGGGTCCTCGGCCTGGCACCGCTACTGTCGCTCGGATTCCCGGTCATCGGAGCCCTTCTTGTCGCAGGGACACGCTACGTTTCGGTGATGTCCGTCGTCGGCGTTCCTCTCTGCGCCGTGCTGATCGCCGTTGCCGCTTCCCTCGGCTGGACGCAGTGGGAGTACGTCATTTTTGCCGCGTTCGCCACCGTGCTCGTGGAATACAAGCACATCCCCAACATCCAGCGATTGCGGGCCGGCACCGAACCGAAAATTGGGCAGGGTGGGAACCGCCCCGCCACCGGCTGAGATGTCCCGCTTCGCAGTCGTCGGTGCGACGTCCTGGGGCGTAACGCTCGCCTGGCTGCTGCACCGGAACGGGCACGCCGTCGCCATCGTCACGCGCACCGCTGAAGAAGCTGAGACGTTCCGCGCCGCCAGGGGCCTCGCCCGGCTCCCCGAACTGGCGCTCCCGGTCAAGGTCGAAGTCGCCCCCGAACCTCCAACGGACCTCGACGGCGTCCTCGTTGCCGTTCCTGCTCAGGCCGTCCGTCGTACGCTCTCCACACTGCCGGTTTCCCGAAACGCCCCCGTATTGAATGCCGCGAAAGGCATCGAACACTCGACCGGCCTCCTCATGAGCGAAGTTCTTGTCCAGTGCGGCTGGGGCTCGTCCCTGGTCTCGGCCATCTCTGGGCCGAACCTCGCCCACGAAATCGTCCGCGGCCTGCCCGCGGCCGCCGTGGTCGCATCCTCTTCCCCGGAGAGCGCCCAAATGTGGCAGGCAACGCTCTCGGGCCAGACCTTCCGGACCTACACCTCGGACGACCTGGTCGGGGTCGAGCTCGCCGGTGCCTACAAGAACGTTATCGCGATAGCCGCGGGTGCAGCATGGGGCCTCAAGTTCGGCGCGAACACCGTGTCCACCATTATGACCCGCGGCCTCGCCGAAATGACTCGCCTTGGAGTCGCCATGGGCGCGAATCCGCTCTCCTTCCAGGGGCTCGCCGGAGTCGGCGACCTCGCGACCACCTGCTTCTCCCCTTTGAGTCGCAACCGTCGCTTCGGCGAACTACTCGCGGCCGGCATGTCCGTCCCCCAGGCCCGCGAAGAGATAGCGGAGGCCATCGAAGGCATTGCCACGGCGACAGTGGCCCTCTCTCTCGCCGAAAGATACCACGTCGACCTGCCGATCTGCGCCGTCGTCGCTGAAGTGGTGGAGGGCCGGGCCACGATCCCCCAGGCGATGGCTGGCTTGCTCGCCCGCCCCCTACGCCCGGAGGCCGGTTCGCCATCCTGATGCTAAAGTCAAAGGATGGCGGATTCACTTGGACAGTTGCTCGAAATGCTCGCAGATGGCCATGAGCTCGCCACGCCGGAATACGCCGCGTTTTCGGACTTGAGTCGCGACGATTCCGCCCTTGTGAAGGAGCGTTGGCCGGCTCTCACCGTCGAGACCCGCGCCCTCTTGATGGAACGCGCAGGTGAACTCGCGGACGTTAACCTCGAATACAACTTCGAGGCGCTTGGCCGGCTTGCCCTCGATGACCCGAGCCCCGAGGTGCGCGAACGCGCAGTCACGGCACTCTGGGAATCAGAGGATCGCGGCATCGCGGTACGCCTCGCCAATCTTGCCGTTGAGGATGAGAATGCTGGCGTGCGCGCCGCCGCCGCGCTCGCCCTGCGCGGTTACGTGGAATCCATTGCCGGCGGTCGCTTCGATGAGGCGACCGCAACCGCCGTCTCAAAAGCGCTCCAGAGGGCCGTCGACGACGAAAACGTCGATGTTCGCGCCGCCGCTATCGAGGCCGCCGGTGGCCTCCCGGAAGAGTGGGTTGCGTCGCACATCCTCGATGCCTACGAAAACGATGCCCGCGAACTGCGTATCGCCGCCATCCGCGCGATGGGAGATTCTGCGGATGAGCGCTGGGCGGAGTACATTGCGGATCAGCTGTACGCTGGCGAATCCGAATTCAAGCTCGAAGCAGTTCTCGCAGCGGGCGCGAACGGTTCCGAATCGCTCGTCGAACCGCTGGGCGAGGCCCTCGCCGATGAGGACCCCGAGATCATCCTGGCCGCGATCGAGGCCCTCGGCGAAATCGGCGGCGAAGATGCCGTGGACCTCTTGAAAGAGTTCGCGCCACATGCCCCGGAGGGCCTGGAGGACGCGCTCGAAGAGGCGCTTAACCTCGCCAATGAGAGTTCGATGTTCCGGCGCTTCGGCGAGTTGGATGACGCTGAAGATGAAGATGAAGATGACGACGAATGAATCGTAGGCTCCCAATCCAGGAGGCAGTCTCAGCTGGCGGTGTCGTCTGGCGCCCGGGCCACAACGACGACATCGAAGTTGTGGTCTGCGGACGCCGCGCAAATCGCATGTGGGGGCTCCCAAAGGGCACTCCGGATGACGGTGAGAAGATGGAACAAACGGCTCTTCGCGAAGTCCGCGAAGAGACCGGCCTCCAGGTTCGCCTCGGCGACCAGCTTTCCACCATTGAGTACTGGTTCACCGCCAACGGCATCCGTTATCACAAGCGCGTCCACCACTGGCTCATGGAGCCGGTTGGCGGAGACGTTTCCGAGCACGACCACGAGTTCGACGAAGTGCGCTGGGTACCGGCCTCCGAGGCTTACGCTACCCTCACCTACGACGGCGAGCGCGGCCTTGTCGCAGAAGCCGCCCGCAAACTCGGGAAGCCGATCGACGTATGACTGAAGATTCGCTCGACCATCTTGTCCTCGCCGCCGGGCCTAATGTCCGCATCCGCTTGCGCGTGCGCGAGGATGGCGGCGACGAATACCGCTGGAGAAGTGACCCCGAAACGGCCCGCTTCGATGGCCGTCCCCCGAACAAGGAACCGTTTGAACGCTTCCTCGATGCGTTCGGGTACGAACTCGCCTACGGCCGAAACGACCGCGAACAGTTCGCCATCGAAACCAACGATGGCCGCCACATCGGTACGGTCATGCTGTACAACCTCGATCGCGTCGGCGATGTCGCCGAACTCGGCATCTCCATCGGCGAACCCGATGCCCGCGACCGCGGCCTCGGGCGCGAAGCCGTCACGGTCTTCTTGCGCTGGGCATGGAACAACCGCCCGGTCCGGCTCATCTACCTGCACGCCCTGGACTGGAATGAGCGCGCGATTCGCGCCTTCCGCGCATGTGGGTTCGATGATTCGGCGCGCGTCTTCCGCGACGCGCAGGCGTTGCTCCGCATGGAAGTCCGCCGCGAATGGTGGCTCCTCTGGGAAGCCGAGGGCCGATTCGCTTTTGCCTCGAACCAGGCGCCTCTATCCCAATCCGGGCCAGGATCGTCGGCTCTGCCGGACCAGCAATCAGAACTCGCCATTTCTGAACGCTGAAACCGTTCATTCACTGCGCTGTCACCACCCGGTACGCCCATGTGCACCCGACTGATCTGGGCATCGCGCTTGGGATGCCGACATTCCTTGTAGAGCAAGGCGTCAACGTCTCCGGTCCGGAGCGGCGCCTGCGAGAGGGTGTTATGGAGCAGTCGTACCCAAGCACGTCGGGGAACCTCGCCATGCAGCAGGACTTCGAAGAAGAGCCCCGCAACGCACCGCGCCCTGCGCCCGCGCACCTCAAAGCGCTCCCGTCTTTGCCGGAAGCGCCCGATCATGCCCATGAGCTCGGCCTTCCCGAACGCTTCGTCGAAGACCTCGCGCTGAAGACGCTCTACCGAATCACCGTCCCGAGCCCGGTTGGCGTCGCCAATTCCATGCGCGTTAGCCCCGGCGTCGCCCGCGAAGCGCTCGATGAGCTCAGGCGCCAGCGACTCGTCGAAACCACCTCCGCGTCCGGCCGCCTCGAAACCGAATGGCAGTACCGTCTCACCGAGCTCGGCATGCACGAAGCGGAAGCGGCCTTTGGCCGCAGCAAATACGTCGGCCCGGTGCCCGTGCCGATCCAGGACTACTTCAAGGTCCTCGAACGCGATACCGAAGTCGGCGCGCCCGACCCGGTGCGCCTCGCCCGCGCCCTCCAGCAACTCGTCCTCGCCCGCGACGTCGTGGCCAAGGTCTGCCTCGCGCTCACCTCCGGCCGCCCGGCGATGCTCTGGGGCGCTCCCGGTAACGGTAAGACGACCATCCTCGAGCTCACCAGCGAAGCCATCCAGGGCGTCACCCTGATGCCGATGGCGGTCTACGTCAGCGGACACATCATCCGCCTCTACGACGACCTCGTGCACCAGTTGGTCGAAGGCGATGACACCGCCGACGCGACCTCCCAGTTCGACCGTCGATGGCTCCGCATCCGGCGCCCGTTCGTCTTCGTCGGCGGTGAACTTCGCCACGAAGACCTCGACCTCTCGTACGACCCGGCCCTCGGCTACCACCAGGCCCCGCCGCACGTGAAGGCTCACGGCGGCCTGCTCGCCATCGACGACTTCGGTCGCCAGCAGGTCTCCCCGCACGCCCTCCTCAATCGCTGGATTGCGGCCCTGGAACGCGGCGAAGACACCATGGCGCTCGTTACCGGCGAACGGATCACGTTCCCGTTCCGTTCGACCATCTGCTTCAGCACCAACCTCGAACCGAAGACGATGCTCGAAGAGGCGCACCTCCGCCGGATTCCCTACAAGATCCGCATCCCGGAACCGACGCCCGAGCAGATGGCCGAGATCTTCCGCCGCTTCGCCGACGCGATGGGCGTCGAAGCCACGCCGGCCGGCATCGAAGCCGCCGTGGTCATGGTTCGCCGCGCCAGCAACGGCAACTTCCGCAGCTGCCACCCGCGTGACGTTCTCCAGCTCATCATCGAAGAGTCACGCTTCGTGAAGCGCCCGGCAGTCCTCGAACCCGGCGCCGCCCGCCGCGCCTGCGAAGTCTATTTCGCAGTCGACCCGGGCCCAATCGCTAAGCCCTAGTCAGATTCCTAAGCCAGGGTGGACGCTGACCACTCGTAGCTCAGCACCGCGTACAGCACATCGTCAATCAACTCGTCCCTAAACAGTCGGCTGTGCCGGAGCAGCCCTTCGCGTTGCATCCCGATCTTTTCTAGCACTCGCCAAGAGCCCACGTTTCGAATGTCTGCCCTTCCGAAGACCCGGGCCAGCCGTAACTCTCGAAACGCGTACTCGAGGATTGCCCTCGCCGCTTCGCTTGTGAATCCTTGTCCCCACAAAGGACGTGCCATCCCATAGTGGAGTTCCCCGTGTCGGTGCAACCCGTTCACATCGAGTTCTATCGCACCGCAGACACGTCCCTCGTGAACGATTGCCCACATCGGGTCTGAGTCTTGGCGGAGGATTGCCTGTGCGACGAACTCTTCAGCGTTCCGCGCCAGATACGGAATCGGAACCGGAATGAACCGTGCATACTCATGGTCACCCGAGTAAGCCAAGACGTCGTCGACATCGCCGGCATGAAAGGGTCGGAGCATCAATCGCGCGGTCTGCAGTTCCAATTCTTGCTCCTTGGCTATGCAGCATACGCGGCGGCGGAATGCCAGTGGTTCCCCTTGGGATTCCGTTACGCTCTCGGTTGCCTATGGGTCGGTCACGACTGGGCATTCCCGGACTAACAACGCCATCTGGCGCGCGCCGTGAACCAACGAAGGTCCAGGCTGCAGGATGTCGGGCGCCTTGATCTCGAACAGTTGCTGTTCACGCACGGCGGCCACGTTGGCCCAGCCTGGCCGCGCGGCAATCTTCTCCAGCCGCGCCTTCTTCCCGCACCAGCTGGCGATGATGATCTGGGGATCTCGCCGGATCACTTCTTCCGGTCGGACGACTCGGTCCGGGGCGCGAGAGCATCCGCGCAGTTCTGGGAATATGTCTTCGCCCCCGACCGCTTCGATCAGTTCGGATACCCACGCGATGCCCGAAATCAGCGGGTCGTCCCATTCCTCGAAGTAGACCCGCGGCCTCGCCGACCCCGCCGCCGGCGCGAGCGACTCGATTGAGCTGCGGGTTTCATTCGCCAGCAGCTGTCCTCGTTCTGGCTCGCCAAGGACCGCTCCGATGAGCGCCATCGCGTCATACGTCTCCTGCAGCGTCCGCTGGTTCGTGACCAACACGTTCACGCCGGCCCGAATCAACTCCGCCGCGATCTCCGCCTGCAAATCCGAAAACCCAAGGACAAGGTCCGGCTCGAGTGCCAGGATCCGCTCCACATGCGCCGTCTGAAACGCGGCAACCTTCGGCTTCTTTCGCGCTTCCGGCGGCCGCACCGCGTACCCGCTCACTCCCACAACGCGCTCGCCGGCACCCACGGCGAAAGCAATCTCCGTGGTTTCCGCTGTCAGACAAACGACCCGTTGTGCAGGCACACCGAAAGCCTGAACGCTCCCGGCCCTCAACACAACGCCAACCAGCCCGATACGACTCCCCTCTGCGTCGAAATGGAGAGGGGGCTGGGGGTGGGGTGAGGTCTACGCCTTCGCCAGGTCGAACGAATACGTCTCGATCACCGGGTTCGCCAGCAACCTGCTGCACATCTGGTCGACCTGGGTCGCTGCGTCCTTGGGGTCATTCGCCGAGAGCGTCACCTGGAAGTACCGCCCAGAGCGCACGCCAGTCACCGACCCGAAACCCAGGGAGCCCAGCGCGCCGCCGATCGTGATGCCCTCGGGGTCGTTCACCGTCGGCTTCAGCGAGACGTAAACCCTTGCCAGGAACGTCGTCGGCTTCGCCGCCTTCGGAGGGGCCTTCTTCGAGTCCTTTTTCTTGTCGTCTTTCTTCTTACTCATTCGGGAGTTCCTCCCCGGTCAGCATTTTGTAAGCGGTCCGGTACCGCTCGGTGGTCGCAGCAATCACGTCGTTGGGCACCTTCGGTGGCTCGTCTCCGTCCTTCCAGCCGCTTTTCGCGAGCCAGTCACGAACCGGCTGCTTGTCGAAACTCGGCTGCGGGCCGCCAGCTCTGTACTGGTCAGCGGGCCAGAAGCGACTGCTGTCCGGAGTGAGCACTTCATCGATGAGGGTGACCTCTTCGTTCCAGTAGCCGAATTCGAACTTCGTGTCGGCGATGATGATCCCGCGTTCCAGCGCCACGGTGTGCGCGTAATTGTAAACGGCCAGCGTCCGCAGCTTCATCGCGTTTGCAGCCTCCTCGCCAACCAGTTCTTCAAGCTGCTCGTAGGAAATGTTCTCGTCGTGGCCCACTTCTGGCTTCGTGCTCGGCGTGAAGATCGGCTCGGGAAGACGGTCCGATTCGCGCAGGCCCTCCGGGAGCGGGATGCCGCAAATTGCGCCGGTCCGCTGGTAGTCCTTCCACCCCGACCCGGAAATGTACCCGCGAGCGATGCATTCTGCGTCGAGGCGCTTCGCCTTCCGCACCAGCATCGAGCGGCCGTAGTACTGGGGGCCGACTTCGAACGGCAACAGGTCCCGGTTCTGGGCGCCGATTACGGTGATGAAGTGGTTCGGCACCACTTCCTTGATCCGGTCGAACCACCACGCCGAAAGCTGAGTGAGCACGCGTCCCTTCTGCGGGATGCCCGCCGGCAACACCATGTCCGCGGCTGAAATCCGGTCTGTGGCGACGATCAGCATCTTGTCGCCCAGGTCATAGGTGTCGCGCACCTTGCCACGATAGGTCCGGTTCGGAAGGTTCGATTCCATCATTACGTCAGACACGGGATTCCTCCTTTGCCGAGACATAGAAAATGGTGGTAGCCGCCGCGAGATAGGCGCCTGTGGGGACGGCAACCATTCCTAGCACAAGAATCCCGAGAGATTGCGCCACAAGGTTGGTCGTTCTGCCCGGGTCAACGCTGAAGGGCGAGAGGGCAACTGCGACGATGATGCTCGCGCCAAAGAATAGTGCGACGCCAAGCGGAACGGCCGTCAGCACCACACCGATGAATCGCCACATCCGCCCCCGCAGCATCCGCCAGCTTGTGCCGAGCGAGCCCGTGACCGATGTCCCTTCCAGGACGTGCACGTGTACCGCGAGTCCCCAGCGGACAATCAGGTACAGAACAACGACGATCCCGGCAGCGGAAGCGAGGAACATCAAGTAGAACAGCGATCCGAGGAGCAACAGCCCGCCCATCCGCGTGAATGCAGGGTCGAGCGACTCCGTCAGCCGGGCAGGCTTCTTCTCCAGGATTGTCCGCACCGCAACGATCGTCGCCGCTGCCCCGACAAGACTGAAAAGCAGATACACCGCGGTCATCAGCACCAGCGCGAGGATCAGTCCCGACGGCGAATCCTCGAACCGGTTAAACGATTCGAAGTCCGCCTCGGGATAAGCATCGTGGTAGAGGTAGAAGTAGACGGCCGCACCGATGATGCCAAGCGGGATTTGCACAACCGTGAGCGGCAGCATCGTTGCCAGTGGGTTCCCTCGAACGAGCCGCATGGCACGACGCCAGGTTCGAGGCGGTTTGGTGGGTTGGGGCGGCTCCTGGACCTCCGTGGACTCTGGTGTCACAGGCCGAGGCGCTCGTAGGTCGCGCCGATGTTCTTGAGGTAAAAGTTGTAGTCGAAGAGCCCGCGCAATTCCTCTTCTGAGATGCGAGTGGTGACATCCCCGTCGGCCATCAGCAGGTCGAAGAACGGCGTTCGCGTCTTCCACGCATTCATCGCGTTTCGCTGGACGATCGCGTAGGCGTCCTGCCGGCTCAGCCCCGTCTCGATGAGCGCCAGCAATACGCGCTGCGAGAACACGAGCCCGTAAGAGCGCTCAAGGTTCTCTTTCATGTGCTCGGGAAAGACCGTCAGGCGTTCCATAACGCCCGTGAAGATCGAAAGCATGTAGTCGAGCACCAGCGTCGCATCGGGGAACACAATTCGCTCCGTCGAGGAGTGCGAGATATCGCGTTCGTGCCAGAGGGCCACGTTCTCCATCGCCGTCACCGAATACCCGCGCAACACCCGCGCCAGCCCGGTAACCCGCTCGCAGAGCTCGGGATTCCGCTTGTGAGGCATCGCGCTCGAGCCCGTCTGGCCCTCGTCGAACGGTTCTTCCGCCTCGCGAACCTCGGTCTTCTGCAGGGCCCGGATCTCTGTCGCGAACTTCTCCAGCGATGCGCCAATTAGCGCCAGCGTCGAGACGAACTGCGCATGCCGGTCGCGCTGGATGACCTGGGTTGAAGCGGCTTCAAGCCCCAGGCCCAGCTTCTGGCACACGATCTCCTCAAGTTCGGGAGGACACGACGCATGCGTGCCGACTGTTCCGGAAATCGCCCCCACGGCCACTGCCTCCCGGGCAATCTCGAGCCGCTTGCGGTTCCGCCGCATCTCATCAACCCAGACGGTGAGTTTCAGGCCGAAGGTCGTGGGTTCAGCATGTACTCCGTGTGTGCGACCGGTGCAGAGGGTGTCGCGATGAGCTACCGCCTGCTTTTCAAGGACCGCTGACAGCCCGTCGATTCCCTTCAGCAACAAGTCGGCGGCGTCGCGCAACTGCAACCCAGTGGCGGTATCCCAGACATCCGAAGAAGTAAGCCCGAAATGGACGTATCGGCCCTCTTCGCCGAGCGTTTCCGCCACCGAACGAAGGAACGCAGTCACATCGTGGTGGGTGATGCGAATGTATTCGTCGATCTTTGCCACATCGAATCCTGCATCGCGCCGGATCTTCGCCGCGGCTTCCTGCGGGACCTGCCCGAGTTCCGCCCACGCCTCAACGGCGGCGACTTCGACATCGAGCCATCGCTGGAACTTGTTCTGGTCGCTCCAAACGGCGGACATTTCGGGACGCGAGTAACGGGGGATCACCATGACATGGTAGCCGCTGACACCGTCTCAGAACAGAGAACGGTAGACTTCGCCAATGCCTCCTCTCTTCTACGAACAGGCCGGCCTCGCCTCCGAAATCTACGGCCAGCGCACTTCGCTGTTGCCGGTCATCCGTGGCGATGCGCGGTTCTATGGGGACCTCGCCCGCGAGGCTGGCGGCCCCATACTGGAACTGGGGTGCGGCGAAGGTCGCTTTCTCATACCCTTCGCCCGCTCGGGATTCGATATCACCGGAATCGACCGTTCAAAGGTGATGCTCGACCGCGCCCGGCAAGCGGTAGCCCGGTTGGAGCCGCGCGACGCCTCGCGCATCACCGTCGTCCACGGCGACATGACTGACTTTCGCCTCCAAACACAGTTCGGGTTCGTTTTCAGCGCGTTCCGCAGTTTCATGTTCATCACGGAACCCGAAGCGCAGCGCCGCTGCCTCGAACGCGTTCGAGACCATCTTCGCCCCGGCGGAATCCTCGCCATCGACATCTTCGACCCACTACTCGACAGGATGGTCCCGGACCTGGATACCGAGGATTGGTCATTCCAGGGGACCGTCCCACACCCCGATTCATTCAATCTCGTGCTTATTCAGGCCATTTCACGCGCGAACGATCCCCTGAGCCAGGTCTTCGAGGAAACATGGCGTTATTCCGAACACGATCGGGAGGGGAACCAACTGCGCCAGGAAGAGGAGGTCCTCCGCATGCGATGGACCTATCGCTACGAAATGCGTTACCTGCTGGAACTCGCAGGATTCGAAGTCGTGGCCGAATACTCGGATTACCTCAAATCCCCGCCCGCCTACGGCAAAGAACAGATCTGGGTGGCCCGCAAGCCTTAGCCTTGCGACTGCTTGTCTCGGAACGCCTTGTAGGCCTCGCGAATGTCGGCGTGCTTGAGCGACAGAATGGAGGCGGCGAGGTAGGCGGCGTTTCGCGCGCCCCACGCACCTACAGCCACGCCGGCCACCGGTACGCCGGGCGGCATCTGCAGCACGCCGAAGATCGCGTCCATACCGCCCGCCACCTCGCTCGAAGCCAGCGGAATGCCGATCACCGGGAGCGTGCAATTCGCGGCAACTGCTCCTGGAAGGTGCGCGGCTCCACCGGCCGCGCAGATCATTACTTCGAACCCGTCGCTTTCGGCACGCTTCGCGAACTCCCTCACCTTGTCCGGCGTCCGGTGCGCCGACATGGCCCGCACCACGTACGGGATCGAAAGGTCGTCGAGTACTTTCTTGGTTGGTTCCAACAGTGGTTCGTCATTCGCTGAACCCATAAGAATCGCAACGAGCGGGTCGGACATTTACAAAGCCTCCTGGGCGATATCTGTGCGGTAATAAGCGTTCTCAAACGAGATGCGGCGAGCGTTGTCATACGCCCGGTCACGAGCTTCCTGGAGGGACTTTCCGCTCGCTACTACGGTGCATACGCGGCCACCCGAGGTCACGAAGCCGTTGTCGGTAGCGCGCATGCCCCCATGGAAAACGTTCACGTCCGGGTCGATTGCATCAAGGCCCACCACCGGAAACCCGGTTTCGAACGACTCCGGGTAACCCCGGCTCGCCACCACAACGCCGACCGTTGGGTTCGGTGACCAGCGCACGTCGTAGCTCGCCAGTTCGCCCAGCGCCGCCGCCCGCGCTACCTCGAAGAGGTCACTTTCGAGCCTGGGGAGCAGTACCTGCGTCTCCGGGTCGCCCGAACGCGCGTTATACTCAACGATCTTGGGTCCTTCGGCCGTAATCATCAGCCCCGGATAGAGCGTCCCGTTGTAGGGATGTCCCGCTGCCGCCATGCCGGTCATTAGCGTATCGACAACGATGCGCTTGATGTCGGCCGCAAGGCCATCTGAGATGCCCGCGCTCGGGCTGTAGGAGCCCATCCCGCCGGTGTTCAATCCCTCGCCGCCGTCGAGCGCGCGCTTGTAGTCTGTCGAGAACGGCCAGAGTACCGCGACTTTTCCATCGCAGAACGCATGCGCGCTGGTTTCCCAGCCCGGCATGTCACGTTCGATGACGATCGTCTCGCTCGAGGTCCCAAACTGCCGGTCGATCAGCATCTCCCTGGCCGTGGCCATGGCGATTTCGTGCGTGTCGCAGCCCACGGCCCCTTTTCCCGCCGCCAGGCCGGACGCCTTAACCCAGAGCTTGCCCTCTGGAAGTGATTCGATGTACTCCGTGGCTGTGCTCAGCCGGTTGAACGACTCCCCCTCGGCAGTCGGGATGCCGTTCTTCGCCATGAACTCTTTCGCCCAGGCTTTGCTTCCCTCGATCCGTGCCGCCGCGGCCGAAGGCCCATAGCAAAGGATCCCCCTCTCCTGCAGCCGGTCGACGAGTCCGAGCGGCTGGGGGTCGTCGCTGCTCGCCAGGTAGAAGTCCACCTTGTTGGAGACGGCCGCCTCCACGATCGCGTCGATGTCCGTCGTTTTCGGCGCAAGATTCGTAGCGAGCAGGCCGGTGCCGCTGTTTCCCGGAGCCACGAACACATCGTCCACGTACCTGGACTGCCGAAGCTTCCAAACCGTCGCGTGCTCCCGCGCGCCACTGCCGACAACTAGAACCCGCGCCACGGACCACCCTCAATCCAAAATCCGAAATCTGAAATCCGAAATCTCCTCATTCCCACTCGATCGTCCCCGGAGGCTTCGGGGTGATGTCATACACCACCCGGTTGATCCCGTGAACCTCGTTCACGATGCGGTTCGAAATTCGCGCAAGGAGTTCGTGCGGCAACCGCGCCCAGTCCGCCGTCATCGCGTCATCCGCAACCACCGCACGGATCGCCACCGCGTACCCGTACGTCCGGTAGTCGCCCTGGACGCCCACGGTCTTCGTGTCGGTGAGCACGGCGAAGGTTTGCCAGATGTCTCGGTACAGGCCCGCCTCGCGGATCTCATCCATCACGATGAGGTCGGCTTTGCGAAGGACATCCAGCCGTTCTTTCGTCACTTCGCCAATGCAACGGATAGCGAGGCCTGGGCCAGGGAACGGGTGCCGCCACACCATTTCCTCCGGCAGCCCCAGCGCTTCTCCGATGCGTCGCACTTCATCCTTGAACAGGTAGCGCAACGGCTCTACCAGCCCGAGCTTCATATCCGGTGGGAGACCGCCGACGTTGTGATGGGTCTTGATGACGTGCGCGCCCTTGCCGTGCGAGCCGCTCTCGATGACGTCCGGGTACAGTGTGCCCTGGCAGAGGAATCGCGCATCCTCGACCGACCGCGACTCTCGCTCGAAGATGCGCACGAACGTGTTGCCAATGCGGACGCGCTTGGTCTCGGGATTCGTCACTTCCGCCAGTTGGGCAAGGAACTGATCCTCTGCTTCGACGTGCACGAGGTTGATCTTCATATTGCGGGTGAACGTCTCGACCACTTGCTCGGCCTCGCCGGACCGCAGCAGCCCATTGTCGACAAAAATGCAGACAAGTTGGTCGCCGATGGCCTTGTGCACGAGGGCCGCCGCGACTGCGCTGTCCACCCCGCCGGAAAGCCCGCAGATCACCCGGCCGGTGCCGACCTGTTCGCGGATAGCCGCCACCGACTCGTCGATGAAGTTGCCGGCCGTCCAGGTGCCTTCGCAGCGACAGATGCCTCTCACGAAGTTCCGCAGGATCTCTTTTCCCTTCGGTGTATGGACCACTTCCGGGTGGAACTGGAGCCCGTAGTATCCGCGGGCGGGGTCCGCCATCACCGCGTAAGGCGAATTGCCCGAGTGCGCGATCGAAACGAACCCGTCGGGCAGTGCCTCCAGCCGGTCGCCGTGGCTCATCCATACTTCGAGTGATTCAGGCAGCCCTTCGAGCAGCGGCGTGGCCACTGATCGCGAAATAGACGCGGGCCCGAACTCGCGCTCTGTGCCCGGCCCAACGACGCCGCCGAGTTGGTGCGCCAGCAGCTGCATTCCATAACAAATGCCAAGGATCGGCTTCCCCGAGTCGTAGACCCACTGCGGCGCCAGCGGAGCGTCTTCGTCATACACCGACGACGGCCCGCCCGAGAGGATGAACCCGCGGACATCCAGCCCGGCGATCCGTTCCTCAGGCGAATCCCACGGAATCAGCTCACAGTAGGTGTCCAGTTCCCGCACGCGCCGGGCGATGAGCATCGAATACTGGGCGCCGAAATCCAGCACGACGATCGTTTCGTGGTCTTTGGCGGGATCAAGGGCGGCGGAACTTTGTGCTTCGGAGAGGGTGTCGGTCATCGATTGCGCGGTACCCATACGCAAATCTAGCCAAATTGTAGACTTTGGTCTACGAATTACCTCCCGCAGGTTCGAATCTGCACATTTCTTCGAGGCGAACGTCTACTTGCAGCTTCTTCAGCCCTCTCCCGAGACCGTGGCCGAAACCAAAACAGCCCTGTCTCGCGGAGAACTCGTCATCCTCCCGACCGATACGGTCTACGGAATTGCCGCGGACATCCGCAACAATTCCGCAGTCCGCGTCATCTATGCGGCAAAACACCGCTCGCCGGACTTCCCCCTCCAGCTCCTGTTCGGCCGCAATCCCGCCGCGCTGGACCAATACGCCGAGGTCACAACCACAGCCCGCAGGCTCGTCGATGCGCTGGGTCCGGGCGGCTGGACGATCATTGTCCCGGCGAAGAACGGCTGGGACAGTCCCGCTCTTAGCGGCGGACGCACCGTGGGCTTCCGCATGGTCCCGGTTGACGTGACCCTGGACATTGTTGACGCCCTCGGCGCTCCCGTCGCGGCTTCCAGCGCCAACATCTCCGAAGGTAAGAGCCCCGTCACCTGCGACGAAGCCGTTTCGCAGGTCGGCGAATGGTGCGGCATCGCGATCGATGGCGGCCCCACCGTCTCCGGCATCGATTCGACGGTCATCGACCTCTCCAAGGATGCCCCCCAGATCCTCCGCGAGGGCGCGATAGACCGCGCAACCGTCGCCCGTATACTTGGATTGACCCAGATCCCCGTACAGAGGAGCGTCCGCTCGTGAAGGTCGGTTTCGGCGCAGATCACGCTGGCTATGAACTCAAACAGCATCTCATGGAGACCGCCCGCTCGCTCGGCCACGAGCCGGTGGACTACGGCACGTACTCCGCCGACAGCGCTGATTACCCCGATTTCGCCGAACCCGTCGCGCGCGACACTGTCTCCGGTGAGGTCGATCTCGGCGTCGTTATTTGCAGTAACGGAGTGGGCGTGAGCGTGGTCGCCAACAAGGTACCGGGCGCCCGCGCCGCCCTCTGCCACACCCATTGGGGCGCCGAACGCGCCCGGCAGCACACTGACGCGAACGTCCTCGCGCTCGGCGCCTGGGAAATCGGCCGCGCAGTCGCTGACGAGTGCCTCACCGCCTTCCTCAGCGCCACTCCCGAGCAAGGCAATCACGCCCGCCGCCGGGACAAGCTGGCGAAGGTTGAGCGCCGCGGCATCGGGGCTTCGGACGCCAAATGAGCGATGGCATCGGCAAGAAGACGGTTCGCGACATTGATGTCGCAGGTAAGCGCGTCCTCGTGCGCGCCGACCTCAACGTCCCACTTGAGAATCGCGTCATCACCGACGACACGCGCATCCAGGAATCGCTCCCGACAATCCGCTACCTGCTCGAGCACGGCGCCCAGGTCATCGTTTGCTCGCACCTTGGCCGGCCCAAAGGTGTCGATCCCGACCTGTCCCTTGCCCCAATCGCCGGGCGGATGTCAAACCTGCTGGGCTCCGAAGTGCTTTTTGCCGAAGACTGCGTCGGCCACGACGCGGAAGACGCTGTCGCTTCGATGGGCCACCACGTCCTCCTCCTCGAAAACCTTCGCTTCCATCCGGAAGAAGAGAAGAACGACCGCGCTTTCGCCGAGCAGCTCGCCTCGCTCGCCGATATCTTCGTGAACGATGCCTTTGGCGCGGCCCACCGCGCGCACGCCTCTACCGAAGGCGTCACCCACTTCCTTCCTGCCGTCGCAGGCTTGCTCATGGAAAAGGAAGTTCGCTACCTCAGCGCCCTTGTGGCGAATCCACCGAAGCCGTTCGCAGCAATAGTCGGAGGGGCGAAAGTCAGCACGAAGATTCCCGCCATCGACCACCTCCTCCCAAAAATCGACATGCTCTTCCTCGGCGGCGGCATGGCGAACACCTTCCTCAAGGCCACCGGCGTGAATGTCCAGATGTCACTCGTGGAAGATGAACAGGTCGAAGCCGCCAAGAACATCCTCGAACGTGCCAAAGCGGGTGGTGTCGAAGTCCACATGCCGACCGATGTCATCGCGGCGAGTGGCTTCTCGGCTGACGCAGAGGCTCTTGAACGCGGAGTCAACGAGATCCCGCGCGGTTACATGGTCCTCGATATCGGCCCCCAGACCGTGAAGGCCTACGCGTCCGCGCTAAAGTCCGCTAAAGCGGTCGTCTGGAACGGCCCGATGGGTGTCTTCGAAATGGAGAAGTTCTCGCACGGCTCCTTTGACCTCGCCCGCGCCGTCGCCGCGCTTGATGCCACAACGGTGGTCGGTGGCGGCGAGACCGCCGCGGTCGTCGCCCTCACCGGCCTTCATTCGCGCTTCACCCATGTCTCCACCGGCGGAGGCGCCTCGCTCGAGATGCTTGAAGGCAAGGAACTTCCCGGCGTTGCCGCCCTGATGGACGCCTGACGTGACTGATCCCGGCCCCGTACCTCTCCTCTTCGGCTTTCGCGGTATTCGCATCCTCCAGGTAGTGGTGGCGACGGCCGCCGGCGCGCTCGCCATCTCCGGCGTCTTGGTACTCAACCTGTACCTGGACGAAAAACAACCGCTCATGCTCGTTATGGCGATATTCTTCGGGATCCTGTTCCTCTGGCTGTTCGGGATGGCCCTCCGGCTGCCGACATCGTTCGTGGCGATCTCCCCGGACCGCATGCGCATCCGCTTCGGCGGCTTCGTCGATACCATCATCGACACGAACGATGTCCTGGGCGCGCGCCTTGTGCCATGGCAGTGGTGGCGGGGTCTCGGCGTGAGAACTGGATTCGGCAGCGATGTGGCCCTCGTCGCCGCCTGGGGCACGGCCGCGGAAATCACCCTGAAACGGCCGATTCGTGTCTGGCTACTGCCACGGCTCTGGCGAGTCTCGGCAACTCGTGTCGTGGTTGGGGTTCGTAACCCTCAGAAACTGGCCGAACGCTTCGGACCTGTGAAGAATGAACCGCCGAAGAAGAAGGGCCGGAGGAAATAGGGATGCGCAAGCCGTTCGTAGCGGGCAACTGGAAAATGAACACCACTGAGAGCGAAGCGAAGGCTCTCGCAAAGGCCGTCGCCGAAACGACCGCGGGCTCAGCCTGCGACGTCGCTGTTGGCGTGCCGTTCCCGCATCTCGCCGCCGTCCGCGACGCACTCGCTGGCAGCCACGTGCGCGTCGCCGCGCAGGATGTCTACTGGGAAGAGAAGGGTGCCTTCACGGGCGAAGTCAGCGTCCCAATGCTCGAGGAGTACTGCAGCCTCGTCATCATCGGTCACAGCGAGCGCCGTCAGTTCTTCGGCGAAACCGACGACCGGGTGAACCGTAAAGTCGCCGCCGTCCTCGCGTCGAAACTCGACCCAATCGTCTGCGTCGGCGAACTCCTCGACGAGCGCAAGAACGACCTCACGCAGAAAGTCCTCTACCGTCAGCTTCGTGCCGGCCTCACCGGGCTGACGCTCTCGCCGCGCATCACCATCGCCTACGAGCCGGTCTGGGCCATCGGCACCGGCGAAACGGCCACTCCCGAAGTGGCACAGCAAGCCTGCGCGTACATCCGCGGAGTCCTTCGCGAAATCGCCCCCGTCCACGCCGACGCTATCCGCATCCAGTACGGTGGCAGCGTGAACCCCGAGAATGCCGCTTCGCTCCTCTCCCAACCCGACATCGACGGCGCCCTCGTCGGAGGTGCATCCCTCAAGGCCGACCAATTCGCCGCCATCTGCGCCGCCGCCCGCCCTTGAGAGCCATCCGATGAAAACGCAGAGACGCAAAGTCGCAGAGGTTCTGGGGATATCGAAACCAATCTCTGCGCCTCTGCGCCTCTGCATTAGCTCGGCCTTGGACGAAATCGCACAGCAACGGCCAATCCAAAATCCAAAATCCAAAATCCGACATGGTTCCCCATGCTCCGCCGTCTCGTAGCCATCGTCGGCGCGACCGGCACCGGCAAGTCCGCGATCGCGCTCGAACTCACCCAACGCCTCGGCGGCGAAATCGTCAACGCCGACAGCCGCCAGGTCTATCGCGGCATGGACATCGGTACCGCCAAGCCGACCGTGGAAGACCGCAAGAAGGCCCGCCACCACCTCTACGATGTGGCTGACCCGGCCGACGGCTACAACCTTGCCCTCTACCAGAAGCAGGCCCGCGAGACCCTCGACGCAATCTGGGATCGCAGCAGCTTCGCCTGGCTGGTCGGCGGCACCGGCCAGTATGTCTGGGGCCTCCTCGAAGCGTGGCAGGTCCCGGATGTTGCCCCGGATGAGGGCCTGCGCGCCGAACTGGCCGCGTTCGCAGAAGCTAATGGCGCCGTCGCCCTGCACCAGCGCCTCGCCGCGATCGACCCCCCGACCGCCGAACGCATCGACGCCCGCAACATTCGCCGCGTGATCCGCGCCATCGAAGTTTACGAACGCAGCGGCCGCACCATGAGCGACTGGCAGGCCAAGTGCGACCCCGATTTCGAGTTCTTGCTCTTTGGCATCGACATGCCGCGCAAACAACTCTACGAGCGCGTCGACCGCCGAGTAGAAGCGATGTTTGATTCCGGCCTGCTCGAAGAGGTCCAGTCACTCCTCGATGCGGGTGTCCCCGCGGATGCCCCGGCGATGTCCTCGATCGGCTACGGCGAATCCGTGAACTTTCTCCGCGGCCAGGTCTCCCTCGAAGAGGCGAAGGAACGCACGAAAGTCGCCACCCACCGCCTCATCCGCAGCCAGGACCAGTGGTTCCGCCGCGACGACAAGCGCATCACCTGGGTCCACGACGCCGACGACATCGACATGCAGGCGAACATCTTCACCGGCGCATGCACGAACGTAATCCGCGGCGAAAACCGCCGCTAGCGGTCTGTCTACCTAAAGGTCGAGAGTCGACACAAAAGATGTGGACAAAACCAGTATTGCGGGCTTTGGGCTCATTATCCTCATGTCCATCGTCTTGATGGGCGTTGGGGCCACGGGGCCCGCCTGCGCAAATGCCGTAGGACTTCTGCTTGGCCTCGCCATCAGTTGGTTTATCCGGCGTCGGCGAATTCGGTCGTAACTTCTCTCGGCCTCGGGCCTCGGAACTCCGGCCTCCGGCTCTGCTAAACTCTCCCAATGCGCGTTACCAAGATGCACGGCGCCGGCAACGACTACATCTATACGTTGCCCACTCACGACCGGGACGACTGGGAAGACCTCGCCCGGGCCATGAGCGACCGTCACTTCGGCATCGGCGCCGATGGGCTCATCCTCGGCCTGAAGTCGGATGTCGCCGATATGCGAATGCGCATGTTCAACGCCGATGGTTCCGAAGCCGAGATGTGCGGCAACGGCATCCGCTGCCTCGTGAAGTTCGCCGTCGAAGAAGGCTTCCTCCCCGCGAACGCCGACAACGTCTCGGTCGAGACCCTCGGCGGCATCAAGATCCTGCAGCTCTTCCGCGAAAACGGAGTCATCACTTCGGCCCGCGTCGACATGGGCGCGCCGAATTTCGATCCCTCCTCGCTCCCCGCGAACGTCGAAGGCCCAGGCCCGGTTGTGGACCTCCCAATCCTCGTCGACGGCATGGAACTGAAGCTCACACTCGTTAGCATGGGCAATCCGCACGCCATTCATTACATCGACCACGACCCGGCGACCTTCCCGCTCGAACGAATCGGTCCGCAAGTCGAGAACCACCCGCTCTTTCCCCGTCGCATCAACTTCCAGGTCGTCCAGGTTCTGAACACTGGAGAAGTGAACCATCGCGTCTGGGAGCGCGGTACGGGCATCACGCTCGCCTCCGGCACCAGTGCCAGCGCGGTCTGTGCCGCGTCCCGCATGCGTGGATTCACCGGCGACCGCATCGTCGATCACATGCCCGGAGGCGACCTCATCCTTGAATGGGCCGGCGCGGGCTCGGTTTTCATGACGGGCCCGGCCGTGCGCGTCTTCGATACGGAGTGGCCCGACTAAGAGTCAATCCGTTTAGTTACAGATGCAGAAATTCGCGGACTCGGTTTACCCAATACTCGAGCTCAGATTGCCATCGCGGCACTGGGTGGAACTGCTCGACCTCTCCTCCCGGCGTGCAAACCCACAATCGGCCGTCTGAAAGCGATATCTCCCAGGCTTCGAATTGGGCCCGCGGAGAAACAGAAATTGCTCGTCCAGTGTCGAACTCAAGTGACAAAGTGCCGTTGTCAGAGCTTGCAGCAGTCACCAGACAGGGAGCTCGATCGTGGGGTCCTTCTTCGCTCGAGCAGTCTAAGCCGGACGAAATAATCAGCCGCGCCCACTCGTCTCTTTGGAAAAGTCTGACTACCACGCCTCCCTCGATTTGTGTGACCTCTCCAACCTGCCATCCGACGATGTCGAAGAGGATTCTCTCATCATTTAACAATTGTTCCTCCACTCCGGTGGGCCTATGCGTGGAACGGCCACTTGAGCGCCGGCCAGTCGCGGTCGCTCCGGACACCCTTCGGTTTCACCCGCCCTTCAGGCCGCGCACCAACGCTTTCAGCTCTTCAATCTCGTCCAAGTAGACCTTATCTTGCGCGCTCAGGTGCTCCTGGATCTGCACACACTCGTGCAAGACCGCCTCGGCATCGCGGTAGGTCGCCTCCGCCCGCTTGTCGGCGGCCTCGGCCTGGAGGTTCTGGCCGACGATGATGATCGGCAGCAGGACCAACTGGAGAAACGTCTGCGCAATCCACGCAACGATGATGATGCTGCTCCCGCTCGTCAGTGCTGCGGGAAGGCTGATCAAGGCCAGCCCCGCGAACAGGTACGCGGCCCACATCGTCCCCACGCTCTTGGTGATCGAAAGCCCGAAGCGTCCGTTCAGGCCCACGCGTTCGTCGTTCACCTTCGGCGGTGGCCCGGCCGTCCCATCCATGTGTCGCCGCGTGCGCGGGTGGGGAATGTGGTGGAAGACCGTCTCGATGTCGTTCACGGCGAACCTCAGGGTTCGAAATCCGGCCGCTTGCCGGTGCCACAACTGTAGCGCTCCGGCGCGCCACGGCGCGTATGGCTGATATCCGTTTCCCCGATCTTCGAATGCCGGCCTTCGAGTGGCCCGGCAGTCGTGCGAGAATGCAGAGCGGAGGCGTCAAATGAAGCTATCTGCTGTCCTGGCCGCCAAAGGCAATCGTGTATTCACCATCGCACCGGAGGCGTCGATCACTGACGCCGTGGCGTTGCTCGCCGAACACAATATCGGCGCGCTCATCGTCACGAACCCGGGTGGCCTCCCCGTTGGCATTCTCTCCGAGCGCGACATCATCCGCAGGACCGCCAGGGGCGCGGGCGTGCTCACCGAGCGCGTGTCGGACCTGATGTCATCGCCCGTGACAAGCGGCACCTCGAATGACGACCTCGACAGCGTCCTCCGCACGATGACGACCAACCGGTTCCGCCACCTCCCGGTCGTCGATGACGGCGAACTTGTCGGGATGGTCACCATCGGCGACCTCGTGAAATCGCAGCTCACCGAATTCCGCGGCGCCGTCGACACCCTTGAAACGCGGTTGATGAACTCCTGATGGCAGATTCCATTCCCGCCGGCACTGAAGCGAATCCGCTGCGCGTCGCCATCATTGGCGCCGGCCCCGCCGGGTTCTACGCAGCCGACCACCTGCTCAAGCAGACTGAAATGGTCGTCAGCGTCGACATGTTCGACCGCCTCCTGACCCCATACGGCCTCGTTCGCCATGGCGTCGCTCCGGATCACTTGAAAATCAAGAACGTCACCAAGAGTTTCGCCGCGACAGCAGCCGACCCGCGTTTCCGATTCTTCGGCAACGTCGAATTCGGCAAAGACCTCACCATCGACGACCTGGAGCGTCACTACCACCAGGTGATGTTCTGCACCGGGGCGCAGACCGATCGCCAGCTTGGCATCCCCGGCGAAGACCTTGTCGGCAGCCATCCCGCAACGGCCTTCGTCGCCTGGTACAACGGCCACCCGGATTACTGCGACCACCACTTCGACCTCTCGCAGGAGAGTGTCGTAATCGTCGGTGTCGGTAACGTCGCTATCGATGTCGCCCGAATCCTCTGCCTTTCTCCCGAAGAGCTGCAGGAGACCGACATGCCGGCTTACGCCGTCGACGCCCTCAGCAAGAGCCGCGTCAAAGACGTCTATGTCCTCGGTCGCCGGGGACCGGCCCAGGCAGCCTTCACGAACCCTGAATTGAAGGAACTCGGCGAACTCCAGGAAGCCGCCCTCATCATCCTCCCGGAGGAAGCCGCGCTCGATGAACTCAGCGCAGCCGAAGTCGAAGCCCTGAACGACCGCATGCTCAGCAAGAAGGTCGAGATGATCCAGGAGTTTGCCGCTCGCCCTGCCGAAGGCAAGAAGCGTCGCCTCCATCTCCGTTTCATGGTCTCGCCAACCGAATTGGTCGACGACGGCACCGGCGCCATCGCCACGGTGAAGCTGGTCCGCAACCGCCTCGAAAAGACCGAGACCGGCACGATAGCCTGCGTCCCGAAAAACGAAACCGAAGAGATCGCCGCCGGCATGGTCTTCCGCTCCGTCGGTTATCGCGGCGTAAGCCTGCCCGGCATCCCCTTCAACGACCGCTGGGGAGTCATAGCCAACTCCGGTGGCCGCGTCGTTGACGCGGACACGGGCGGACCGGTCGTCGGCCAGTACACCGCCGGCTGGATTAAGCGCGGCCCGTCGGGAGTCATCGGCACCAACAAACCCGACGCCCTCGAATCCGTGACAGCCCTCCTGCAGGACGCGGCCGAAGGCCGGACCTGGCAACCTGCCACGCCCACCCCGGACTCAGTGAGTTCGCTGCTAATGAGCCGCGGCGTCACGTTCACCGGCTTCGCTGACTGGTGCTCGATCGACGACGCCGAACTCGCTGAGGGCGCCCGCTGCGGCCGGCCCCGGGTGAAATTCAACTCGAAGCCCGAGATGTGGTCGGTCCTCAACCGTGAAGGTGGCCAAGCCGCGGGTTGATGGTAGGATCGTGCCACTCAGGCGATCGCAAAGGCAGCGAGAAGACACTCCTCGCCGACGGCCCGTTAACTCCCCTCTCCTGCGACGCAGGAGTCGGGAGCGGGGCTTGGGGTGAGGGCAGACTCCACGGCTAGCGCGCTTCGCTCCACCCGAATCACAGGAACACGACCATGAAGCTCGCGAAGCGTGTCGAGGCGCTGCCTCCGTATCTGTTTGCCGAAATCTCCAAGAAGATCGCAGCCAAGCGCGCCGAGGGTGTCGACATCATCACCTTCGGCATCGGCGATCCCGACCTCCCCACGCCGCGCCATATCCTCGATGCTCTCCACCAGGCGTCCGAAGAGCCGGTCAACCACCGTTATCCCGAGTCAGAAGGTCTCCCGGAACTGAGACAGTCAATATCCGACTGGTACGAACGCCGCTTCGAAGTGAAGTTCGATCCGCTAAAGGAAACGCTCCCGCTCATCGGCTCGAAAGAAGGCATCGGCCACATCGCCCTGTGTTTCATCGATCCCGGCGATATTGCCCTCGTCCCGGACCCCGGCTACCCGGTCTACGAAATCGGCACGATGTTCGCCGGCGGCACCAGCTACAAACTCGACTGCACCCGCGAATCCGGATGGAAGCCCAACTTCGACGCCATCCCGGCTGACGTCGCGGAGAAAGCCAAGCTCATCTGGTTGAACTACCCGAACAACCCCACCGGCGCCGTCGCCGACTTCGATTTCTTCGAGCGCGCCATTCACTGGGCGAAGAAGTACGACGTCGCCATCCTTCACGACAACCCCTACTGCGACGTGGCGTACGACGGCTACAAGCCCATCAGTATCTTCCAGGTGCCGGGCGCGCGCGATGTCGCCGTCGAGTTCAACTCGTGGTCGAAGATCTACAACATGACAGGCTGGCGGATTGGCATGGTTGTCGGCAATCCGCAGATGGTCGACGCCCTCATGCGCGTGAAGTCCAACATCGATAGCGGCATCCCCCAGGCGATCCAGAAGATGGCTATCGAGGCGGTTTACGGCCCCCAGGACTGCATCGACGAGCACAACCAGATCTACCAGCGCCGCCGCGACCGCATGGTCGAAGTTCTGCGCCTCGCAGGACTGGATGTCGAAACCCCGAAGGCTTCGCTCTACGTCTGGGCGAAGCTCCCGGACGGCGTCACCAGTGCCGACTACGCCGCCCGCCTCATCGACGAGACCGGCGTGGTCGTCACGCCCGGCCGTGGTTACGGTCTCAATGGCGAAGGCTACATCCGCCTCAGCGTCACCACCCCCGACGACCAGATGGAGGAAGGCCTCCGCCGAATCGAGGCGTGGGCCAAGAAGTAGGGCTGTTGAACGGGTCCTCGTCTGTCGTTTCTGCAAGTGAGCCACTGCTCTGGGCGGCAGTCCGTGGACAACACTCGGTATCAGACCTTTTGGCAACGGTTCGTGGCATCACTCATTGATGCCATGGTTCTGGGGCCCGTTGGATACCCGACCACGCTCCTCATTGGCTATGGACCCCTCTCTGTCGCCATCGCGTGGATCATCGTCACCTGTCCGGCAGGCTTCCTCTACACGTCCTACTGTCACGGCCGTTGGGGCAAGACCCTTGGCAAGTACGCCGCAGGCATCGAAGTCGTCAGGCATGAGGACAACGCTCCTCTCGGCTTCGGCCGTGCCATCCGCCGCGATCTCGGTGCGATCGTGTTGGCTCTTGCCGGTGCGGCTGTGCTCGTTACGTATCTCGCCACCGGGGGAGAGACGGAATCATTTCGCGCGTTCGACCAGTCGCGATTCCAAATCACCGAAGAGCGGCTTGAGAACGAGTCCGCCGGCGAACTCTTCCGAAGAACCTTCGAGGATTCTCTTCCGCCATGGCAGACGATGGTGATACCAGCCCTGAGCTCGCTCTGGTTCTTCGCAGAACTGACCACCATGTTCTCCAACCCGAAAAGGCGCGCCCTGCACGACCTCATCGGCGGCAGCGTGGTCATTAAGTCGCCGCCGAAACTGGCTTCGGCGTCCCCGCCCGTCTGATACAATCCCCACTGTGAAAAACGAGTTCACTGCCATCGTTGAGCCCGCCGAGGAGGGCGGGTTTTGGGCCTACTGTCTGGAGGTGCCCGGCGCGAACGGTCAGGGCGAGACCATGGAAGAGGTGCTTGCGGACCTCGCAGCGGCAATCGAATTGATGCTCGACTACCTCCGCGAGAAGGGCAGCTCCGAAGCTTCCGTCAACGCCGAACGGAAGGTCGTTACTGTTGTCGCTTGAAACGCGTAAACCTCATACGCCACTTGACGGCTCATGGGTGTTACCTCGACCGTGAAGGTCGTAGCCATTCGATCTGGTTGAACCCGGTCACTGACCAGAGTGAAGCGGTCCCGCGCCACCGGGAGATCAAAGACCATCTTGCTCGCAAGATCTGTCGAGCTCTTTCCATCCCGATGCCACCCGGATAGTCGCGAACCAAATGCCAAACAAACTCCACTCCACCGCCCAGATAGCCGACCGCGCTTTCCTCGTCGCCGCCGACCTGCCGAAGGCGCTTCTGCCCGCCTCGGAATCTCTCGGCGAGCTCGCCGAACTCGCGAAAACCGCCGGCGCCGAGGTGGTTGGCTCGACGACTCAGCGCCTCGAACACCCGAACGTCGCCACCTACATCGGCTCCGGCAAGGTCGATGAGGTTGTCGAAGAGCGAAAGCGACTGGACGCCAATGTCGTCATCTTCGACGACGAACTCTCCCCCTCGCAGCAGCGCAACCTGGAGAAGTCGCTCGGCGTGAAGGTCATCGACCGCACAGCCCTGATCCTGGACATCTTCGCCACGCGCGCCCAGACGCGTGAAGGCCGCCTGCAGGTGGAACTCGCGCAGATGCAGTACCTGCTCCCGCGCCTCGCCGGCCAGTGGTCTCACCTCGAACGCATGGAAGGCGCGATCGGTACCCGCGGCCCCGGCGAAACCCAGATCGAAACCGATCGCCGCCTGATCAATAGCCGCATCGCGAAGTTGCGTCGCGACCTGAAAGAGGTCAGCACGCAGCGCGAGCTGTACCGCCGCCGGCGTTCCCGGAACAACGTCCCGGTGGTCGCGCTCGTCGGGTACACCAACGCGGGCAAGTCGACGCTCATGCGCGCGCTCTCCGGCGCCGATGTCCTCGCCGAAGACAAGCTGTTTGCCACGCTCGATCCCGTCACGCGCCGCCTCGGGCTGAACTCCGGCGAAGTCGTGCTCCTCACGGACACCGTGGGCTTCATCCAGAAACTGCCAACTCAGCTCGTCGCCGCCTTCCGCGCCACCCTCGAGGAGCTAGAGGAAGCAGACCTGCTCCTCCACGTCATCGACATCTCCCACCCCAACGCCTTCGAGCACACCCAGACGGTGGACTCGACCCTGAACGAGCTCGGTGTCGGCGAGAAGCCCACACTGCTCGCGCTCAACAAGGTGGACCTGCTCGCGAACGACGACGGCACGCCTGTTGAGGACTTCGATGAAGCTCGCGCCGCGATCCTGGGAGCCGGGGCGCCGCCCCGAAACGTGGTCATCATCTCGGCCGAGAAGCGGTGGGGTCTCGATTCGCTCCGTCGCCGCATCGAAGACGCTCTCGACGGAGACCTCGAGGATGACGACGCAGCGATCGCCGAGCTCGTCGGCCGCGCCGTTTGAACGGCGACTCTCGAACCAGTACAACTCCACGTATGAATCCAGAAAGCCCAGCCGTCCCGTTTCCGCACGAGGACGGACCACTCAGCGGCTACCGCGTGCTCGATTTCGCCGACGAAAAAGGCCAGCTCTGTGCCCGCCTGCTCGGCGAACTCGGTGCCGACGTCATCAAAGTCGAACCACCCCGCGAGGGCGACTCCACCCGGCACAACGGCCCGTTCTTCAAGGGCGAACAGGGCCCAAACACCAGCCTGTACTGGTGGGCGATGAACGCGGGAAAGCGCTCCATCACGCTGCAACTGAAGCTTGAAGCTGGCCGCGACCTGCTTGCGAAACTTGTCGCAACGGCCGACATCGTCATCGAGACAAACGCGCCTGGTCAGGCGAGCCAATTCGGTCTCGACTACGCGAGCGTCAGCGCCGCGAATCCCGGCGCGATCCTCGTGAGCATTACGAACTTCGGCCAGACCGGGCCGATTGCCGGGTGGGCATCGTCAGACATCGTCGCGTCGGCGATGGGCGGACACATGCATCTCAACGGCGACGACGAACACGGGCCTGTACGCACCACCGCGCCCCAGGCGTTCGCCCAGGTCAATGCGCAGGCCGCGGTCGGTGCGATGGTCGCGCTCTACGCGCGCGGCGTGAACGACGGCCTCGGCCAGCACGTTGATGTCTCCATGCAAGAGGCCATGGCAAACGCCATGGATCACGCGCAACAGACCTGGGACATCCGCCACGTGAACACCTTCGGGCCCGGCGTCAACCGCCAGGCCTCGGGCATTCGCGCGGGGCGGTACCTGTTCGAGACTGCCGATGGCTGGATCACCGCCCTCCAGGCCGGCGGGCTCATCGGGCCGGGAGCGAACAACATCATCGATTGGCTGGCTGAGTCCGGAGACGCCCGAGACCTCGCAACGGAGGCCTGGCGGACGAAACTCACGTCGCTGACGACGCTCACACCCGACGAGCGAGCTTACGTTGAAGAGACCATGGTCCTGTTCTGCAAGCCGCGAAAAAAGGAACCGCTGGTTGCGGAAGCGCAACGGCGCAATGCCGGCTGGGCGCCGGTCTTCGGACCGCAGGAGATTGTCGAGAGCAAACACCTCGCCGCACGCGACTTCTGGGTACGGGTGGTCCATGAGGACATCGGCGAGTCGTTCATCTACCCCGGCGCACCCTTCAAGCTCGAGGGCACCCCGTGGAAGCAACGGGGCCGAGCCCCCCAGGTCGGTGAACACAACGAACAGATCTACGGCGGATTGCTTGGGCTCGATGCGGCCGAGCAGCGCCGCCTGAAGCTGAAAATGGTGATTTGAGGATGCCTGAGAACACGAGAAAGAAGCCATTCGAGGGCCTTCGGGTCGCCGACTTTGCGTGGGTTGGCGTCGGGCCGACGGTCTCGAAATACCTCGCTGATAACGGCGCCGAAGTCATCCGCATCGAATCCAGCACCTATCCCGAAGCCCTCCGCCGGGTTGGGCCGTTCCCCAACGACACTCCCAACCTCGATGGCTCCGGGTACTACGCGAACTTCAATAGCTCGAAGCTCGGCATGTCCGTGAATTTCAAGCATCCGCGAGGCCCCGAACTGGTGAAACGACTCGTGGCGAAATGTGATGTTGTCACGGAGTCCTACACGCCCGGCACGATGGCACGCTTCGGCTTCGACTACGAATCTTTGAAAGCCATCCGCCCCGATCTGCTGATGGTCTCAATGCCGCTCTACGGTCAGACAGGCCCATGGTCCACCTACATGGGCTACGGCCACGTCCTCCAGGCGGCCTCGGGCTACAACCACCTCACTGGCTGGGAAGATGGACCACCGATCGGCACAGGGATCGCCTACACCGACTTCCTCGTCCCGCACTTCGCCGCCATCGCCGTCATCGCGGCACTTGATTACCGCCGCCGCACCGGGAAAGGCCAGTACATCGACTTCAGCCAGATGGAGGCCGGCGTCCATGGTCTCGGCACCGCCATCCTCGACTGGACCGCCAACGGCCACGAGCAGATCCGCCTCGGCAACCACGACCCGGAGGCGGCTCCACATAACGCGTACAAGTGCCGCGACGGCCGTTGGGTCGCCATCGCATGCACCACCGAAAAGCACTGGGAAGGCCTGAAGGCTGCCCTCGGCCGGCCCGAGTGGTGCGACATGGACCGCATGCGCCGCCGCTGGCAGCGCATCAACGAACTCAAGGAGATCGACCGCCACCTGGGCTACTGGTTCGAGGACTACACCCGCAAGGACACCGAAGACGAGTTCCAGACGGAAGAAGGCGTCGATGCCCCGCCCATTCGTAAGTTCACGACCAGGCAGGTCGTCGAACTCATGCAGTCGTTCGGCGTGCCCTGTGGCATCGTCCAGTCGGCCGAAGAGATGCACGCGGACCCCCAACTCGCCCATCGCGGCCACTACTGGAGGCTCGAACACCCGTACATGGGCCTCCGTACCTACGACGGACCATCCTTCCGCCTATCCGAGACCCCATCCGAGCTGACGAAGGCCGCGCCGATGCTGGGCGAAGACAACGAGTACGTCTACAAGGACCTCATCGGCCTTAGCGACGACGAGTTCGTGTCGCTCCTGGCCGATGGCGCGATGGAGTAGCCGCCTACCACTCCTTGCCGATGCCGCCCCGCGAGCCGAAGAATCCGGACGGCCAGTTCCGGCCGGTGATCATCGCCTTGTCGATGTCTTCTTTCGTGGCGATGCCCTGTTCGGCAATGGCGCGCGCTTCGCGCGCAGCCGCCCCAAAAATGCGGTTCAGCAGGAAGCCGTAGGTCCCGGGTGTATCTCGCACCATCGAGACCGCCTTGCCGCCGGCCTCGCCGAGCTTGGCTATCGCGTCGACCGTGTCTTGCTCCGCCTCCGGCGTATAGATCACTTCGCACATCTTCATCGTGGTCACAGGGTTCGAGAAGTGCATGCCCACGAACAACTTCTTCCGCGCGTCTGATACGTCTCGGGCCACCTCCTGGATAACGAACCCCGACGTATTCGAAGCGAAGATCGCCTCGGGTTTCACAACGCCATCGAGTTCGGCAAAGACCTGCTGTTTCAGTTCGAGTTTCTCGGGGATGGCTTCGATGACGACGTCGCAGTCGGCGAGAACATTGAGCGACTCTCCGAATGAGATACGTCCCATCGCCACGATCGCGTCATCAAACCCGATCTTGCCGCGCTCCACGCCGCGCTTGATGCCCCATTTGCCATCGAAGATGGCATGCTTCGTCGCGTTGATCGCCTCGTCGCTGATGTCGCGCACCGCGACCGTGTACCCCGCAAGCGCGTACGTCTGGGCGATGCCTCCGCCCATGATTCCGCCTCCCAAAACTCCAACTTTCTTGATTTCTTCGAATTTCATTCGGTCCTCCGCATGGTATGCCCGGATATTAGCCCGTCGGAAGCCGTAAGATCCGGCGCGTTCACCGGTCTTACGAGCGGGAGACATCTCCAAGGGGTCTGCATGTCGACGATGAGCCGCTGGCTGGGCCACGGGATGGGCGCGTTCTTTATCCTCCTGGGCCTCGGTTTTCTGATTCTTGGCCTGAGCGACGGTTTCACGAACTGGCTCGATGCGAACTCGAGTTGCCAGGGCGGCAACTGCGGCGAAGACAGCGTCCGCTCAACCTTCATCATCCTCGGCGTATGCTTCGTTGGCGCCGGGCTGATCACGAGCCTTGCCACCGAATACGCCATCCGCAAAACGCGCCGTCTCGTCGCCCACATGGCAACCTTCCCTGGCCTCGATGCGCCGACCCTCGAAAGCATCGGCGGCTTCCTCGAACCGTTCGGTATCGATCTCAGCACCGCTCAGCAGGCCAACACCCGCGTCGACCATCGGGTGATCAACCTGCGCGGCCAGCGAACGGGCAAAGTCCCGACCGATCCCGAAGGCCTGGGTGACTACCTGAAATCCCTGGGTGTCAGCATCGACCCCGAGGTACTGCGCAGTGCCCGTGTCGTACGAAGCGATGAGCCGGCGGCGGGCTCGGTGGCTGCCGAACCGGCGGCTACGGTCGTCGAACCACGCAGTTCCGACCTCCTGCGGGAGACGGCAACCATCGTGAGAAAGAAGGACCGTGGCCAAACCGCCGGCGACCAACGCCTGCTCGAATTGGAGCTCGAGGTAACGCCCGCAGGCAAAGTGCCCTACCGCGTCACGGTTGCCTCGTTGGTCCGGGAGTCACTCACTGGCCTGCTCATCGAAGGTTCGACCCTCAACGTCCGTGTGAATCCTCACGCCCCGAATGATGTCCGTATCGACTGGTCAGAAAACTAGTTGCTTAGATTGCCCGGCCCAGGCACTCGAACACACGTTTCGGGTTCTCGTAGCGGTGAATCGTCGTGTGCGCGAGATGCTGTATCTCAAACAATCCTTCGACCGCTGCCCGCACCATTTCCTCGTCAAAGAAGCGCTTGGTTTCTGAGTAGTGCACATTCGGCGTCAGGAAGAAGCCCGGCTCGATTTCCTCGCCCTGACCCGCGCCGTGGAATTCGTCGTCGAAGGCATTCACGCGAAACACGAACGCAGAGGCCGGCTTCACCACGCGCCGGATCTCACCGAACGCAGCCCGGGTCGTCTCCCAGTCGTGGTAGTGCAACGCCAGCGAACTCAGCGCACAATCGAATGCGGCATCACGAAACGGGAAAGGCTGCGCCAGGTCCGCGCGCAACAACTGAGCCCTCCGCGCTATCTCCTTCGCCCGCGTGAGTGCCCGGACATCAAAAGCAACAACCTCGAAACCGTTCGCCGTCAGCTTCGCCGAATCGAGTCCCGGTCCGCAGCCGATTTCAACCAACCGGGTCCCGGTCATTTTCAGCTCGTCCAGAAATGAAAGAAGCCAGTCGCTCTCTTTCGGTAGCGGCTGGCTTCTGTCTTGTGACATGTCTGTTGCCATCAATGACCCGTTGCTCCCCTCTCCCAGTCCTTCCGGGGAAGGAGGGAGGGGGGTCGGGGGTGAGGGTCTAGTCGAGGTAGTCCTTGAGCTTCTTGCTGCGGCTCGGGTGCCGCAGCTTGCGAAGCGCCTTGGCCTCTATCTGGCGAATGCGCTCGCGCGTCACGCCAAACTCGCGGCCGACCTCTTCCAGCGTCCGGCTACGGCCGTCTTCGAGGCCAAACCGAAGCTGAAGCACGCGCCGTTCGCGGCTGGTGAGGCTGGCGAGGACATCTTCCACCTGTTCGCGGAGGAGTTGCTGGCTCGCCGCTTCCGCCGGCGCGAGAGCGGTCGGGTCTTCGAGGAAGTCGCCGAGGTGGCTGTCTTCTTCTTCACCGATCGGCGTCTCAAGCGACACCGGCTCCTGCGAGACCTTCTGGATCTCGCGGATGCGCTCTGGCGTGTAGGAAGCAGCCTGCTCCGGCTTGCCGGATTCGGTCATCCCCCGTGCGATCTCTTCGCTCGTGGGCTCGCGGCCATATTCCTGAACGAGGCGCCGGCTAACCCGGACCAGCTTGTTGATGGTCTCGACCATGTGGACCGGGATACGGATCGTCCGCGCCTGGTCGGCGATGGCGCGCGTGATTGCCTGGCGAATCCACCACGTCGCGTACGTCGAGAACTTGAAGCCTTTGCGGTAATCGAACTTCTCCACTGCGCGGATGAGGCCGATGTTGCCTTCCTGGATTAGGTCCAGGAGCGACATACCGCGCCCGATGTACTTCTTCGCAACCGAGACCACCAGGCGAAGGTTTGCTTCGGTCAGGCGGCGGGTAGCCTTCTGGCCGTTTCGCTTCACCGTATCGAAGTGGTACCGCAGCTTCTCTTCGAGCGGCGAGATCTTCTCGATGAGGCCATCGACAGGAGGGACGAGGTCGTCCTCGCTGCCGGCTTCGGTTCCCATCTGCGACACCAGGTCCGGCGTGAGGATGTGCGTGATGATCGAGAGCTGGACGATGCGCATGTGCGCGTCGTCGTCTTCGATCTTCAACTTGTTCATCACGTGGATGGTGAGGTCCGGGTCCATCTCGCCATCGATAAGCCCGCGGAACTGCGGATCGGCGATGGTTTCGCTGAACGAGAGGTTCTTCAGCTTCGCGCCGTCCGGGTCCCGCCACTTGCGCGTGACCGGCAGTTCGCCTTCTTCGCGCGGCTTCACCAGCTTGTCGAACTCATCGACAAAGCGCTTCGCTTCCTTGTAGACCGGGAGAAGCGCCCCCCACTGCTCCAGCAGCGTGACAGCGACGCGCGCCGCGGAAGGTGGATGACCGTAATTCGAGACGTACTCCTGCTCGATCGCCTCGATGTGCAGGCCCTCTTCCATCTGGCGGGCCAGGTGCTTTTCATCGTCTGCGGTCAGCAGGTAGACCTTCCCGATTTCGCGCAGATACATGCGCACCGGGTCGTCGATGCCCTCTGACTCTTCGGTCAGCAGCGCGAGGTTCGCGTCCTCCTCTTCTTCCTCTTCCTCATCAATCGGGCCGTCTTCATCTTCGTCTTCGCTGGAAATCTCGTTAAGTTCGTCTTCACTTGCATCGTCGTCGCTCAGCGCCGAAAGGCGGCTGAGGACGCCGTCAATGACGGCCCCATCGCTCGATGGTGCCGTATCAGTCAGGACATCTTCTGTCATTTGTAGTTAAATACCTCTATGAACGGGGAACGAACGCTAGACGCGCAGGGCAGACTGCGCCTTTTGAATCATAGCAAGCCCTTTTCAAGATTTCAACATCGCCGGGGGTTTCTCGGCAGATTCAAACCAACGGAAATCTCAGTGGCAGCCGCTACTGTCCCTACGGGTTTTTCGCCACCATCGGCATGACGCGTTTGAACGGCCGCGGGTCGCCTGGCGTTGGCGCAGTCGTCGAAATCACCACATCGTTCCCTGTCCCACCTTTGTAGGTAATTGACCAGGTTTTGCCGCCAAGGCCCAACGTCGCGCCCTCTGGCAGCCCTTTGAATGTCCCCGCGATCGCTTGCGTCCCCGTGTTGTCGATGATCCGGAAACTCTCATTCGAACCGGGCGTGAACCCCAGCGAAACGCTCAGACTCGTCTGCGAACCGATGGTGACCGGGCCACCGGCTTTCACCTGCGAATACCCGGTTCCCGCCCCGTCGCCCTTCAGCGTCACGCTGAACGTCGCGTCGTGCATGCTCATGGCGCCCAGCGATGTGAAGGTGCCTGGCGCTTCGTTCGTGCCGCCCTTGAACGTTCCACCGTAAAAGTCCACGGACGCTGCGGTCCCGGTGCCACTGAGGTTGGTTTCGCCGGTGAAGTCCGCCAACGGCATCGTCGAAATGGCCACCGCGCCGGTTGAATTCCAGATCAGGTTCGTCGGCAAGGAAATCGGTGCCGCGATGTGGATGATGCCCGTCGCGGCCGTTGGCCCATCGACGATGTGGGTCCCCCCGATGAGAAAGACCTCGTATGGCGCGAAATACTCGTTGATGCTCGCCGGATAGTGGATCGTCCCGCCGTTGATGATGCATGCCTGCCCGGAGATGAGCAGGTACCGCAGGTAAGACACGCCGCCGTTTTCGATCGCGCAGGTCGCCAACCCGATAGCCGGCGGATCGATAATGATGTGTTCCAGACCGAAATCGCGTCCGCTGAAGTCAAGCTGTCCGCCGTCGTGGATTTCGGTCGCTCCTGCCGTTGTCCCGAGGGCGGTGTTTGAGTTGGCTGTCAGGTCGCCGTAGATGTCTATCTTCCCCGTGAACGTGTTGTTGCCCGAAAGCGCCAGGTCGCCGCTCTGAAACACGCTGATCCGGGTCGTTCCGGTGATATTGAGGGCGATAGTCGGTCCGCCGCCCGTCACGTCGATATCGTCCACGTCGATGGGGTTGCCTTCGAGCACATGGTCCTTCGCCGAAAACGTCAGTCGTCCCAGGTGCAGCCCAACCAGGTCGTTTTCGACGGCCCCGTCGACGCTGTTGTACGGGAACTCGATGAAGTCGCCCGCCTCAATCGCGGTATGCCCGTTCCAGTTGTTTGGGTCCGAAAACACGAGCGGCGCCGTCCCGAACCCGGTCCATTGCCTCTGAGCGACAGCCTCAGCATCTCGTGGCAATGCCGCTGCAGCGACCAGTATAAGCGCCGCTCCGACGACCATTTCGCGCAACCGAAGTACGTCCACTCCGCCCCACCCCCGGGAAAGTGGACGGATTCTACTTCCAATTCAGGGCCTCCACCGTATGAATTGAGCAACAGTGTGTGAACATCGCAATTCGCTCCCTTC
Organism: Dehalococcoidia bacterium; assembly: GCA_050247055.1. GTDB lineage: Bacteria > Chloroflexota > Dehalococcoidia > Tepidiformales > Tepidiformaceae > Amarobacter. The sequence goes on along the minus strand of JBFWUX010000002.1, from coordinate 53,906 downwards.
TCCCTTCTCCCTTCTCCCTTCTCCCTTCTCCCTTCTCCCTTCTCCCTTCTCCCTTCTCCCTTCTCCCTTCTCCCTTCTCCCTTCTCCCTTCTCCCTTCTCCCTTCTCCCTTCTCCCTTCTCCCTCTACCCTCGAAGTCCCATGTCACGCCGCGGCCACCGCTACAAAGAACCGTCAGAGCCCACGTTCATCACCGTCCGGGTCGAATCGCTCGTCTTCGGCGGAGCTGGCCTGGCACATGCCGAGGACGGTCGCGTCGTCTTCGTCTCGTTCGCCGCGCCGGGCGAACTTGTCGAGGCCCAGGTCGAACGCGAGTACCCGGACTATATCCAGGCCGTCACGCGCCGCGTCATCGAACCGTCGTCGGACCGGGTCGAACCGCCCTGCCCGCTCTTTGGCGAATGTGGCGGCTGTCAGCTCCAGCACATGAACTACCCGGCCCAACTGGCTGCGAAAGAAGCTGTTGTCCGCGAGCAACTGCGACGCATCGGCCGCCTCGATGACGCCGTCGTCCGCCCTATCGTCGGCGCTGCGAACCCCTGGGCATATCGCAATCACCTGCGATTCTCCACGGGCAAGAAATACGGTGATGTCGGTTACATCGGCCGCAAGGGCATTGGCCTCCTCAAGGTTGAACATTGCCCGATAGCGGACGACTGGGTGAACGAACTCCTGCCGATGCTCCAGGGCCATGGCTCGGGCCTTCACCAGGTGCAGGTCCGCCACTCCGCCGAGACCGGCACCTTTCTCGTAAACCCGGAGATACCCGGCATCCCCGTCGAAACGGGACAGAAGGCCTACGTTGAAGAACTCGCCGGCCGCCGGTTCGATGTCAGCGCGTCCGCGTTCTTCCAGGTGAACCACGCCCAGGCCGAGCAGATGGTCCGGCTCGTCGGCGAAGCCCTTCCCCAACAGGGTGAGCTGCTCATCGACGGCTTCGCCGGAGTCGGGACCTTCGCGGTCCTCTTCGCCGATCGTTTCGAGCGCGTCCTCGCAATCGAAGAGTCGAACAGCGCCGCCCGAGATAGCGAGCGCAATCTCGCCCAGGCGGCCAATGTCGAAATGCTCGTCGGCAAAGTTGAAGACGTTCTGCCATCGCTCGAAGAACGTCCCGACGCCATCGTCCTCGATCCTCCCCGTCCCGGATGTGCACCGCCAGTGATGCGCGCCATCCTCGAATTCCAGCCGGCGTCGGTCGTCTACGTCTCCTGCAACCCCGCCACGCTTGCCCGCGACCTCCGTATCCTCGTTGATGGCGGCTACGTCCTCGACTGGGTAACGCCGCTCGACATGTTCCCCCAGACGGGACATATCGAATGCGTCTCGCGCCTCACGTTTGCCGGGCCGCGCATCTCAGTCGTTCCCGCGGGAACTGATGAAACGGACGCTGAGGTCACACGCGAAACCAGCGAGGGAGAATGATGCGAGTCATCCTCGCGTCTGCCTCTCCGCGACGCCGAGAGCTCCTCGCGGCGCTCATCACCGAGTTCGATGTCATTCCGTCCTCTGTTGATGAAACACTCACAGGGGACGGCTTCGTCGATGCCGAACGGCTCGCCTTCGCCAAAGCTGCAGCGATCTTCCGCCAACATCCCGATGTCGTCGTCCTCGGGTCCGACACTGTCGTTTATGACGAAGAGTCTTCCTTCGCAAAGCCATCCGATGAAGCCGACGCTTTTTCGATGTGGAAACGCCTGGGCGGACGCCGGCATACCGTCGCAACTGGTGTCGCAGTCATCTCTCCTGGGGGCGAATTCCAGCTCACCGAGGCCGCCGAAGTCGAACTCGCGCCGCTTTCTGACCGACAAATTCGCGACTACATCGATAGCGGCCGCCCGATGGACAAGGCTGGCGGCTACGCCATCCAGGATGAAGACGTGCCAACGGTCGCGAGCCTGGATGGATGCTATTGCTGCGTCATGGGTCTCCCGCTCTGGACCGCGAAGGACCTCCTGGAGGCTGCCGGAGTCGATTGCCGCTCGCCGGACAGGACGTACGAACGCTGTGGAGCGTGCCCCTCTCGCCCGTCGCAGTAATCAATTCGTCATAAAAACCACACGTTCGCCAAGAATAGAACCACTTGAGATGCTTTCGCATCCGAGTACACTGCTCGGAAAGCCGAGTCGAAGACTGGCGCGCCGGTAGCGGCATCGGGGGAGCAGCGGAGGCGTCCTATGACTATGAATCGAACCCTTGGCCGGGCGGGAGGCGTCGGCGCGAGCGCCGGGCGCCAGATCCGCGTCCTCGTCGTCGATGACCACGCGGTCATTCGCCAGGGCCTGAAGATGCTCCTTGAAAGCCGCCCGGAAATCGAAGTGGTCGCCGACTGTGAGAACGGCCGCGAAGCGCTTCTCGTCGTCGAGCGCATGAAACCGGACGTTGTCCTTATGGACGTGGTCATGCCCGGCCTGAACGGCATCGAGGCTACCCGCCAGATCCGTAAGGCTTCCAGCAATACCCGCGTCGTCATCCTCAGTGGCTTCGTCGATGAAGAACAGATTACCGGCGCCCTCCGGAGCGGCGCATCGGGTTACCTCGTGAAGAACAGCGACGTCTCGGAGCTCGTCCTTGCCATTCAGACCGTCCATCGCGGCAACCAGTACTACTCCGCCGCTCTCAGCGAGGGCTTCGACATCCCCGAGCTGCAGATCCAGGCTCGCCGCCCCGAGCAGAAGACCGGCCTCGATACCCTTACGGCGCGCGAGCGGGAAGTCCTCCAGCTCATCGCCGAAGGCCATACGAATCAGCAAATCGCCGACGAACTCGTCGTCAGCGTGAAGACGGTCGAGGCCCATAAGGCCCACATCATGGACAAACTCAAGGCGAAGTCCCGCACCGACCTCATCCGCTACGCCCTCAAGCGCGGCATCGTGAAGCTCGAATCGGTCGACGAAGCCGAGCAAAGCCTCGCGAACCTTGGTGCGAGCGCCGAGTAGAGGACTACAACGGTCAGCCAGAAGCCCCGATACCGGGAAATCGCACTCGTCCACCAGGAGGCGGTCCGCTGGCGAGGGATCTATGGGATCTCTGTAGTTGACGACCGCCTCGAGATTCGCGGACCTCATCCCCTCGCTCGGTGGCTGCGGCCCCGGCTGGTACGCCCACTCAATTCGATCGACGCGGTTGAACCGTCGCACGCATGTCCCTTTGTTTGGCGTTTGCATGGCTGGCGCGCCGTGGACGTAACGTTCATCGACGGAAACCTCATCAAACTGGGTGTACGTGACCCGGAGCGGTTCATCTCCGTCCTGAAAACGAAGGGCGGGCTTCCTGATGCCTCGTGAAGCTCACGGCGGCCGACGACTCGGCAAACCTGGGCGCCGGGACGGACTAAGAATCACTCGTAATGGACCAGTGTCTGGTCTAAACTGGCGGTGATGAAGATCTCGGTGACGGATGCCAAGGCCCAACTGACCGAACTCGTGCGACGCGCCGAAGCGGGTGACGAAGTCGTTTTGACTCGCCACGGACACCCTGCTGTTCGGCTCGTCCCCGTGCGAATCCAACCGGACAAGGCAACTCGACGGGCGGCACTCGAAGCCTGGCGCGCCGCCGGGTCAGAAGCGGCTCCGGGGCCTTCCGCCGCGCGCAGCCAGGACTTCCTGTACGACGAGGGCGGCCTCCCAGGGTGATCGCCGTCGATACGTCGGCCTTGCTGGCCATCGCGCTCAACGAGCTCACTGCCGACGCCTGTATCGCAGCCATCGAGTCCGAAGACGAGGTCATCATCTCCGCCGGGACGCTTACAGAGCTGTTTGTTGTCGCCAGTCGCCGCCACCTGTTGGACGCGGCCCACCAACTGCTGGACCGCGTTGGAATGACCGTCGTCTCCGTTACGGAGCAAACCGCTCGCCAGGTTGGCAACGCGTATGACCGGTGGGGGCGGGGCGTCCATCCTGCAGGCCTTAACTTCGGAGATTGCTTTGCTTACGCCGTGGCCAAAGAGCACGGCTGCCCGTTGCTCTTCGTCGGTGATGATTTCGCTCACACCGACGTTCAGAGCGTCCTTTAGCTCTCCGCCTCTTACCTTCCGGCTTTCACGCGAGTCGCAACGTATCGAAGCGAGTCTCGTCGAACCAGGTTGAAGTTCCCGTTGCTTGTCCTCGTCCCCTCCTTACCCGGCCATAGACCACCCATCCGCAACAATTGAAATGGCTCCTTCGCCTCGTAACGATCAGCCACCCATCCCGGTCGCCGCTCCGAAATCCCAGAAGTGTTCATGCCCTTCGCGTCCATCACCATCCCCTTCGACCCGGTGGCCATCCGTCTCGGCACTCTTGCAATCCACTGGTACGGCATCGGCTACGTCATCGCCATCCTCTTCGGCTACTGGTACATCCTTCGAGACGCGCCTCGCCGCGGCGTCTCCGAAGACGTGGTCAACACAGTCGCGCTCTGGGCCATCCCCGCGGGGCTCATTGGCGGGCGTCTCTACTACGTCGTCCAGAACGACCCGGTCTCATACCTCAAAGACCCGTACCGCGTGCTCCAGGTGTGGCACGGAGGCATGGCCTTCTTCGGCGCCATCCTTGCGGTCCTCATGGTGGTCGTCGCCTTCAGCTACCTCCGGCGCCTTCCGCTCCTCCCGATGCTCGATATCGCCGCCATGTTCGCACTCCTCGGCCAGCCCATCGGACGCCTGGGCAATGTCGTCAACGGAGATATCCTCGGTCCGCCAACCAGCCTCCCGTGGGGCTTCGTCTACACCCACCCGGACTCGTTCGCTCCGAATGCCACCACCGCCTACCACCCGGCCGCGGCCTACGAAATCATCGCCAACCTCTTCCTCATTGCCGTCCTCTTCCCCCTTCGTAACCGCCTCTCGCGCGGAGGCCTCGCCGCCGCCTATCTCGCCGGCTACTGCCTCACCCAGCTCGTCGTCTTCGTCTGGCGCAGCGAACCTGAAGTGCTCTTCGGCCTGCAGCAGGCCCAGGTGACCGCGATCGTGCTCCTCACTCTCGAAGCGATCGTCCTCGCTGGCGTCACCCTCTACCGACGGCACAATCGCGAACAGAGCCTGTCCGTCGGCGATGGAAAGGCCGCGGGCCTCCCTTCCTGAACGGCGCCGGTGGCAGAAACGTCTCTTCGCACAAACGTTCTTACTCCTCTACAATGCCCTATCCCCCCGGGAGTAGCGCCGCGTGTCCACGCCCATCCGGCTGCAGTACCTCGAACTCAAGCAGCGCTACCCGGATACCATCCTCTTCTTCCGCCTCGGTGACTTCTACGAAACCTTCGATGACGACGCCAAACTCGTCGCAGATGAACTCCACATAACGCTAACATCGAAGCCCATGGGCAAGGACCTCCGCGTGCCCCTCGCCGGCGTGCCCTACCACTCCATCGACGGCCATGTGGCGAAACTGGTCGGCAACGGCCACCGCGTCGCCATCTGCGAACAGATGGCTGACCCGGCCGAAGTCAAAGGCATTGTCCCCCGCGATGTCGTCCGCGTGGTCACTGCCGGCACCGTCACCGCCGAAGCCTCCCTCGATGCCGCCGCCCCGAACTACCTCGGCGCCATCGCCGTCCGTGGCAACGAGACCGCCCTCGCCCTTGCGGACATCACGACCGGCGAGGTCCGTCTCGCCGCCGGTGAAGAAGCCGCCCTCGAACTCGCCCGTTCGAACCCGGCCGAACTGCTTGTGGAAGACGCAAGCGACGCCACAGGAGACGCCGCGACAGTTCTCCGCCCACAGATGAGCGAAACCGCAGCTGACGCCGAGCTTGGCCGCCAGTTCGGCGAACACGCCCACGACACCGTCGTCTCGAACCGCGCCGAAGCAGCGGCCCTCGCCCACTTGCTGGCGTATCTTCGCGAGACCTACGCCGCCGCGCTTGGTTCCCTCCAGCGCGTCCGGCGCGTCAACGCCGCCGGCCTCCTCGCCATCGACCCGCGCACCCTGCGCAACCTCGATGTGCTGCCCCAGCCGAACCACCAGTCGTCGCTCTTCCAGGTGCTCAACCGCACGAAATCCGCGATGGGCGCTCGTCTCCTCCGCCAGTGGCTCACCCACCCCCTGCGTGACCTCCCTCAGCTCGAAACGCGCCTCGACGCTGTGGAATGGACCATCGTCCATCCCCTCGAACGCGAGCGCTGCCAGGCCGTCCTCGGCGGCATCCCCGATATCGCACGCATCCTTGGCAAGGTTGGCGCCCGCAGTGCCGGGCCGAGAGAACTCACCGGCCTTCGCTCCGGGCTGCGCTCCAGCCTCGACCTCGGAATTCACCTCTCCGCGAACGATGTCCCGCGGCTGCTCCGTGACTCTCTCCGCGGTCTCGCCGCCTCCGCTGACGCGTTGGTGACCATCGATGCGGCGCTCGACGATGATCCGCCCGCCGGCTTCGATGAAGGCGGCGTCATCCGTCCCGGCTTCTCACCGGAGATCGACTCGCTCCGCGCCATGACCCGCGACGCCCGCGGATTCCTTCTCGGCCTCGAACGCCTCGAACGCGAACGCACCGGAATCAAGACCCTGAAGGTCGGGCACAACAAGGTCTTCGGCTATTACCTCGAAGTCTCGTCTTCCAACGTCCAACTCGTCCCGGAGCACTACCAGCGCCGCCAGACACTCGTCGGGGCCGAACGCTACGTCACCGAAGAGCTAAAAGAACACGAATCGAACCTCGTCGGCGCCCGAGACCGGCTCGTCGAGCTTGAGAAGCAGGCGTTCGCGCAGCTGCAGGAGTCGCTCGCCGCCAAACTCGCGCACCTCCAGGCGGTCGCCGATGCTGTCGCCACCATCGACCTGGCGATGTCCCTTGCCGAGGTTTCGTCCGAGCGCGGCTACGTCCGCCCCAGGTTCGGCGAGGGGCACGTCCGGATCGCCGGGGGCCGTCACCCCGTCGTTGAAGTCGCGGTCGGACCGGGGCGCTTCGTCCCCAACGACTGCACCCTCGATGAAGACTCACAGGTCGTCGTCCTCACCGGCCCCAACATGAGCGGCAAGTCGACTTTTCTCCGCCAGGTCGCACTCATCGCCCTCATGGCCCAGGCCGGCTGCTTCGTCCCGGCCAGCGCGACAGAGCTGCCGCTGTTCGACCGCATCTTCAGCCGCATCGGCGCCCAGGACGACCTTGCCGCAGGGCAATCCACATTCATGGTCGAAATGGTCGAAACGGCTCAGATCCTGCACCAGGCGACGCCCGATTCTCTTGTCATCCTCGATGAAGTCGGCCGTGGCACCAGCACTTTCGATGGCATGGCCATCGCCCGCGCCGTGGTCGAGTTCCTCCACAACCGCAAGGAGGTTGCCGCCCGCACCCTCTTCGCAACCCACTACCACGAGCTCACGGCGCTCGCCGATGTCCTTCCCCGCGTCCACAACATGCACGTCGGCGTCCGCGAAGAGGGCACCGAGGTGGTCTTCGAACACCGCATCCTGCCCGGGCCGAGCGACCGCAGCTACGGCATTCACGTCGCGCGCCTTGCAGGACTGCCCGCCGCCGTCGTCACCCGCGCCGAGCACCTTCTCAGCGAACTAGAAGCCGCCCGAACATCGAATGCGCCCGCACAAACGCCTGCCCAGCCTGTTCTCCAGCCAGCGCTATTCGGCGGTCCCTCCCCGCTCGAGTCCTCCCTCGCCCGCCTCGATATCGACGGCATGACCCCGATCGAGGCCATCCAGAAGCTCTACGAACTTCGGGCCGAGGCCCGGGCCGGCCTCGAAGGCCCCGCATGAGCTCCGTCGCTGGCCGTCCAGGAAGCCGCGGCATCCGCATCCTCGCTCCCGAAGTCGCCGCCCGCATCGCTGCCGGCGAAGTCGTCGAACGACCGGTGTCCGTCGTCCGCGAACTGCTCGACAACGCCATCGATGCCGGGGCGGGACGGATCACGCTCGAGATCGAAGAGGGCGGTCTCGCCCTGATCCGTGTCACGGACGATGGCCGCGGAATTCACCCGGAAGACCTCGAACTCGCCTTCGAGCGCCACGCCACATCCAAAATCGCGGAACTCGACGACCTCGGGCACGTCCACACCCTGGGTTTCCGCGGCGAAGCCCTTCCGTCCATCGCCGCCGCCTCCGATCTCGAGTTGCTCTCCCGCGTCGAATCGGAACCGGTGGGCGTCAATGCCATCCTCGTTGAAGGCAAGGTTGTCCGCCGCTATGCGAAGCCCGCACCACGCGGGACAACCATCGCCGTCCGCGACCTCTTCCTCCGTGTCCCTGCCCGTCGGAAGTTCCTCGGCGCTCCCGGCACCGAAGCACGTCAGGTCGTCGTTCTCGCTTCGCACTACGCGCTCGCCTACCCCGGTATCGCCTTCCACGTCGTCGTTGGCGGTCGTCGCACACTCACCACCAGTGGCGATGGCGACATCCGCCACGCGTTTGCCGCCATCTACGGCGCGGAAGTCGCCGGCGCCATGCTCGATGTCGATTTCCAGGACGAGGGGGTGGCGCTCTCCGGCCTCTGCGGACCGTCTTCAGTGCATCGCGGCAATCGCTCGGGCATCTCACTCTTCGTCAACGGCCGCTGGGTTCAGAGCCGCCCGCTCACGTTCGCCCTCATTGATGCCTACCAGGCGCAGCTCCCAATCGGACGATTCCCCCTTGCCGCCATCCACATCTCCCTTCCGGACGACGACGTGGATGTGAACGTGCACCCGGCGAAGGCGGAGGTCCGTTTTCGCGACGAGCGGGCCGTTGGCCGCGCCGTGCGCCGGGCGATTTCGCACGCGCTCGAGGGAAGTCGTCCAGTTTCGTGGAACGAGTCTCCATCCCCCGCCGCGGTAGTCGTGAACGCATTGCATAACGAGCAAACTTCCGCTCTAAGGCCTCCCGAACCGCTTCAGCATTCGTTCGAACTCACGCGCGCTCCCGAATCACCGCATCGACAGCCGACCCAGCGGAACCTCTTGCCCATGCTGCGCGTGGTTGGCCAGCTCAACGCCACGTACCTCGTGTGCGAAGGCCCCGACGGCATGTACTTGCTCGACCAGCACGCCGCCCACGAACGCGTCGTGTACGACCGCCTCGTGGCGCGCCCCGCCGCTTCTGAGGAAGCGTCGCAACCGTTGATGGAGCCGGTCGTCCTCGAACTCGAAGCTTCCCTCGCCGCCGCCCTCGATGAGCACCGCGAATTCCTCGCCCGCCTCGGTCTCGAACTCGAACCATTCGGCGAACGGACTGCCCTCATCCGCGCGGTGCCGCCCGGCCTCGGCGCGCGAGACGTGGCTGAAGAGGTCACCGCGCTCCTCCAGAAGCTCGACGGCGAACGCCGTCTCGATGACCCGTTTGGAAAGGCGGCCGCGACCGTCGCCTGCCACAGCAGCGTCCGCGCAGGCATGCTCCTGGCCATGGACGAGATGCGCCGCCTCGTCGAGGACCTCGAACGCACGACGGCTCCGCGCACATGCCCGCACGGGCGGCCAACGCTGATCCATCTTGGGACGGAAGCGATCGAGCGCCAGTTCGGCCGCCGCTAAACCAGTCTGCGCGACATCACGATGAAGTGCGCTGGCGACTTGAGCATGTGCAATTCGTGTTCCGCCCACTCTGAACGCCCGGTCACTTCGTACCCGAACTTCCGGTAGAACGGCGGTAGCTCGAGCCTGGGGCTGGCGACTTCGAGGTCCATCCAGGTGCAGCCCCGTTCAAGGGCGAACGCTTCGGCCTGCTCGACAAGTTTGCGTCCGAGACCGCTGCCCTGAGCCTCCGGCATCACCGACAGCATCCCGAAATGCCCGCGTTCTCCATCCGCGGAGACGCGGACGACGCCAACGATGTCGTCGTCAGCGTTGCGTGCGACAAGAAACGTTTCGTGGAGGAGATACTCCGCGATTTCGCGCACATGTGTGCGGTCGCCGTTCTTGAAGAAGTCTTCAACCCGGTAGGCGGCGTTTACAACGCGATTGATGGCAACGGCGTCGCAAGCCTCGGCCGTCGAGACGGCGTAGTTCACAGGACCTTGATCATCTCGCAATGGTGGTGCGGCACCACGAAGTCCCAGTGTCCAACCGGGTAGAGGTGTTCGTCGGTGACCCGGTAGGAGAGTTTCTCGTAATAGTCGACCAGCCCGAACTCCCGAACCGTCCCCAGGGCTACAGCGCGAAACCCCTCCGCGCGAGCAACCGCTTCCACATGATTCACCATCATCCGCCCGAAGCCCAGGTTCATCAGTTCGGGCTCAACGCCGGCAAGCCCGAAATAGAGCGCGCCGCTCCATGGATGGGCAGCGGTATCGGCCGGGGGCGCTGCAGGTCGCGTTGTCCCGGCTGGCCCCAGCTGATCTGGCTCGGTAAATCGCTCGGCCAGCGCGATCATGGAAGTGGCCACCAGCCGGCCATCCTGCTCGATCAGGATGACTCGTGCGCTGTCTCCTGCCTCGTCCCGGTAATCGGCGGCCGACGTCCTTATGCCTTTGAAGAGCTCCGAGTAAATGCCAAACGCACGATTCACGACGGGCGCGACCAGGTCGAGGTCGGCCTCGTGGATCGGCACCATGCGGAGCGTCGGAGTTGAAGCGGCGGTAGTCATGAGCAGCCGCAAGCGTACCAAATTCGCTCGTGGGAGAGTGTGGCGAAGCCTACGCTTTAACGTCGATACGTCGCCCGATGTTCGGGTCGAGCACCTTGATGGCTTCTTTCGCCATCTCGTTTTCGGCTTTCACAACCGCCACCGCCGCGGAAAACGCGATTCGCCCCTGGATGCCCTCGATGGGATCGACTGAAATCGTTGTGGGGGCGAGTGCCTGCAAGAGGTTCATGCACCCATGTTCCAACTTCAGACGTGCCATAACAACGTCCGGGAAAGTGACAGGCTGGTATCAGAATTCGCTAGAAGCCGAACGCGTCGGCCACGCCGTACGCGGCGCGCTGCGCCTCGAACCGTGCCACCTCGTGGCTCAAGACAAGCAGGTCGTGTTTATTGCCCGCGCGGTCTTTCACCTGGTCGCGCAGAAGCGCCTCGGGCCGGAAGCCGAGGCCCTCGAAGGTGGCGATTGCGCCCTTTTGGTCAAGGGTCATCTGGGCGACCATCTTCTCGATGCCTTCGGCCAGTGCGATCGCAAACGCTTCCTGCGTAAGCACCCGCCCCAGGCCGGCCCCCCGCATCGATTCGCCCACCATCACTCGCAGTTCCGCAACGTGCGCGGTCCACCGAAGCAGGCTGCGGTGAATCGTGGCGTAGCCCACAACCTCGTCGCCCTTGAGCGCCAGGATCGTCGCGATTTCACCGCTCTTCAACTCAGCCACCCAGTCGTCCATCGCTGGTTCCTGGGTGATATCGCGGCGCAGGAAGAGGAGGTCGTGCTCTGGCAAGGCTCGCGCAAAGGCGAGGACGCCCGCCTTATCCTCCGCGGTCATCGGCCGCAGCGTGATGTCCTGGTTGCCCGCGCGATGGGTCACTGGATAAGTTCGGAGCCCTTCGACGGTCATACGGAACGCTCTCCAAGCCACGATTCTAGCTGTGGCCAGAGACGATATATGGCGTTCCCGCCAGCAACAAGGCTGACGTGCCCGCCCTTCAGCATCACTTCGTTCTTGTCATCGCTCCCAATCATCGGCACCAGTGGCTTCGCTGCCTCGTAGGGGACAATGTGGTCGTGTTCGGCAACGACGTGCAGGAACGGGACCTTGATGTTCCCGAGGTCCACGCGCTTCCCGCCAACTTCCATCTCGTTCTTCACGAACTTGTTGTCCCACATCATGTCCTTCGTCACTTTGCGGAACGTCTCGCCGGGGAACGGGATCTGGTCGGCCGCCCAGCGGTCGAACATGCGGTATGACTTCACGAAGTCGTCGTCCCAGATCTTGTCCCAGAGTTGCACGTTCTTCGCCACGCGCGCGGCTGGCTTCAGCATGTCGAACGAAGCGAAGAGCAACTCCGGCGGGATGTTCCCCAAGGTGTCGACTATCCGGTCGACATCGAAATAGCGCCGGTCCGTCCATTGCTTGAAGAGCGTCATCCCGTTGGCATCCACCGGGGTCGTGAAGCACGCCAGGTTCTTCATCGGACCGTCCGGGTGAAGCGCCCCGTACATCGTCGAAAGCTGCCCGCCCATGCAATACCCGACGATCGAGAGTTCATCCTCCCCCGAATCCGCGAGAACCCGCTCGGCGCAGTCGGGAATGAAGTCGAGCACGTAGTCCTCGAGCGTCAGGCGGGAGTCTTCGGCCCGCGGAACGCCCCAGTCGATCATGTAGACATCGAAGCCCTTCTTGAGCAGGAACTCGACAAGGCTCTGGCCTGGTGTCAGGTCCAGGATGTATGGCTTCGACACGAGCGACATCACCAGCATGACCGGCACGCGGTAAACCTCGTCGGATTGCGCCGTGTAGTGATAGAGCTTCAGCGTCCCGCGCGAGTGGATGGTCTCCTTGGGGGTCAGACCCACCGCGGGGTCGCCCGTGGAGATGTACTCCAGGCCCTTGATGCTGCGCTGAATGGTCCGTTCGATTTGTTGTCGGACACGCTCTTCGATGGTGCTCTCGCGTGCTGGCGCAGTCATGAAGCCCCTCCAGGCATGCTCAGTGGCGCCGCCGCATCGCCACGGCGGCAGTGTAGGACCCGATTCCGGGCACTTCCAGTAAACACAATGGCGGAATCACCATTGCTGTCACGTCAATATTGGATGAACGGTTGATTAAGCTTTGGAAGGCTTCTTCGTCCGAGGCGGCCGCGGCGCACTGGTCGTTGCCGCGCCATTCGCAGCCGCCTGGGCCCGCACCGCCGTCGCGATGCCGCTCTCGATCTGATCGAGCCGGTCCTCGATCTGCGAAAGCCGCTCCCCGATGGCCAGGATGTCATTCCGCGTCGGCACGTTAATCAGCTGCAGGTAGCGGCCCATCACTTCGTTCAGGTTCTTCTGCATGTTGAGGTAGACATCCATCATCCGGCCCATGGTCTGGCTGAACTCGTCCGTGGCCATGGCGTTATTCAAGAAGCTGTTCCACTGGCGCTCTGAATTCGAAACCCATTCCTGGAACATCGCGAACGGGTCCGGGGTGGTGCGCTGGTCTGCCATCGATTGCTTCCCTCCGTGCGGCCTTCTGGCTCGCAGTCTAGCGCCCTGCCGCGGCCGGCGCGTCGTCGTCGAGCTCTTCGCCTTCTTCGTCGGGCCCCAGGCCCTCAACCGCCGCCGCGAGGATCTTCTGGTAGTTCTGCAGCACATCGATCCAGCCGGAGAGAAAGAGCTCGCCAGCCTTCGTCAGGCTGTACATCCGCCGCGCCGGTCCATTCTCCGAAGTGTCCCAGAACGATGACACCATCCCGGTCTTCTCGAGCTGGCGAAGCGTTCGGTAAACGGTCCCGCTGTCCGATTCCGGCAGACCAGCCGCCGAAAGCTTCTGCGCGAGCTGGTAGCCATACGCGTTCCATCCCTTGAGGAACGCGAGCAAACTTGTTGAAAGAAGCTCGCCGTGGAGACGCGGCTTCACTTCCGGAGTTTCCTTAGGCACGTAGGCCCTCCTGTTGGTAAATGCATTATGCACCTAGCAGCAAAGTGTTGACAAGTGTCGCAGCTATGTGTAACTTGCATCTAGCTGGAGCGCAAAGACGCTCATTCAAAGAGAAGGAACTCAACCCCAATGGCTAACAACGAATACGTCCAGAAGTACTACGACAGCCTCATTGCCAGCTACGACGTCCTCGTCGAAGCGGTCACCAAGGCCAACGAACGCGGCCTTAACGTGACCAAGCAGTTCGTCACTGACGTCACCAAGGGCCAGCGCGAAGCCCTCGAGCTCGGCAAGAAGCTTGCCAGCGAGCCGACCGACCTCGGCCAGTTCTACACTTCGGTCCTCGAAGCCACGACCGCTGCCCAGGGCCGCGCGCTCGCCTTCACCCAGGCCGCCTACGGCGAAGCCATGGGCGCCGGCGCCGAGGCCCGCGAGACCATCGAAAAGCTCGTCGCCGCCAACAAGGAAACCTCCGCCGCCGCCGTGGAAGTTGCCCGCAAGTGGGCCACCGCCAACCCGATGGTGGACATGGTGAAGAAGGGCTTCGAAGCCATGCAGCCCGCTGCCCCCAAGGCCAAGAAAGAAAAGGCTTCCGCCTAAACCTGTCGTTGCACTCAGCTTCCAGGGGCCCGGTCGTGAGACCGGGCCTTTGTCGTGTTCGCGCTAGTGTCGTTTCAGTCCTGCATCCGGCCCGAACGCCTCAGGCCTCGGCTTCCAGCAACTCCGTTTGCACAGCCAGGCGCCGTTCGAACATGGCCCGCCCTGAATCGAGCATATCGAACACTTCCGGCGCGGCTACGTGGTACCAGGCATTGGTTCCTTCGCGTCGGGCTTCCACGATGCCCTGCGCCCGCAGAATCGCCAAATGCTGCGATGCGTTGGCCGGTTCTATCCCTACCCGAACCTGGATCTCCCCCACCGTCAGGCTGCCTTCCGCGCGCAAGACCTCGAGGATGCGCACTCGGACCGGGTTTGCCAGCGCCTTGAACAGCTCAGCCTTGAAGTCCTGGAGATTCACTTCGGAACAGTGTACTCGCTTGCTCACTATGTGCGCATATTCGAACATACGAAACACGATACCAACGGCGTCGACTCCTCCACGGAACAACCATTTGCAAGCGGTTCAGTCACGGCTGGCCTTTCCACTAGCGATACCCGCGAACATTCGGCAGAACATCCTCGCCGGCGTTGTCGTCGGAGTCATCGCGTTCCCGCTCTCTATCGCCCTTGCCGTCGCGGTGGGCGTACCGCCCATCGCCGGGCTGTACACGGCCATCGTTGCCGGTGCCGTGGCAGCCACCTTTGGCGGCTCGCGCTACAACATCACCGGCCCGACAGCGGCACTCGTGCCGGTCCTGAGCCACGCCGTAATCGCCCACGGTCCGACCGCCCTCCCGATTCTGGGAGTCATGGCCGGCATCATGCTGCTCGTCATGAGCGCTTTCCGCACTGGCCGGCTGGTCCGATACATTCCCGGTACCGTCGTTGTTGGGTTCACCGCGGGAATCGCACTCTCCATCGGTTTCGGTCAGCTGAATAACTTCCTCAACGTCACCGGTACCGACCCGACGCTCGAACAGTTCCACGCCCGCACCTTGGACACATTTCGGCACCTCAGTTCGGTTGGCCTCCTCACCCCGGGGGTCGGGGCTCTTGCCCTGGTGACGCTCATTCTGTGGCCGCGGCTCCCACGAGTGAGTGTCGTTCCCGGGCCGCTCGTCGTCGCGGTCGCAAGCACGGCATTCACCTGGTACTTCGGCCTCGATGTTGCCACTGTTGAAAGCAAATATGGGTCCATTCCGCGCAGCCTCCCGACCTTCGACGCAGGATTCCTCGATGCCGGCCTGATGGCCGACCTCTTTCCACTGGCGATTTCTGTCGCCATCCTCTCCGGCGTTGAATCGCTATTGAGCGCTGTCGTCGCCGACGGCATGTCCGGGAGCCCTGAACGCCACCATCCCGACCGTGAGCTTCGCGGCCAGGGGCTGGGCAATATCAGCGCGGCGTTCCTTGGTGGCATTCCATCCACCGCTGCCATCGCGCGCACCGCCGCGGGCATCCGTAACGGGGCCACCAGCCGCGTGACCGGCGTCACGCACGCGTTCGTCGTCCTCGCGGGCGTGCTCTTGCTCGGAACGGTAGCAGGCCATGTCCCGATGACTGCCCTCGCCGCGATCCTGCTTGTCGTCGCCTGGAACATCGCCGATGTCCCGGAGGTTGGCCGGTTGTTACGCAAATCTGGCCGCGGCGATGCCTTTGTTCTGCTCTCGACGATCCTCATTACGTTGTTCTTCGATCTGACCTACGCCATCGGCTTCGGCATCGTGGCATCGATGGTCCTACTCCTTCGCCAACTGGTGCGCGTCCCCTCCGCGCACGAACTCCTCCCCGACGAAAGCGGCCACATTCGCCAGGTCACCCCGGAACTGTCCGCGCTCATCCAGTCCCGCCCTGATATTTCGTTCTTCAACGCCCAGGGGATGCTTTCGTTTCACAGCGCGGCCACATTCGAATACAACCTCTCCGCTCACCATGGCAGTCCACTCATCCTGCGCATGCGCGATGTTCATCACGTCGATGTCAGCGGCCTTATCACCCTCGAGGGCATCATCGCCCACCGCCGCAGGTCAGGGGGCCGGATCATCGTCACCGCAATCCGGCCGGAGGTGCGCGACGCCATGGAACGCTTTGGCATCCTGGAGAAACTGGGACCGGAAAACGTCTTCGAACACACGAGGACCGCGATCGAATCGCTGGCCCCACCACCACCGCGAACCTGATCAGCCTGTCGCGACGTGATGTCCTTCGGAAGCCTGTCGTAGCCGCGTTCCGAGCACCCGGTAGACGCCAGGGTGGAACGCCATCCCGATGTGTGTGCAGTTCACCTCGTCGTTGAGCGCCGGGTCATCCTCGATGCAACTTTCCCACTCGACCACACCGTCGTTTTTCGAGTAGATGGCGAAGTGGGCGACATCGTATTCGTCCGGCGCGATCATGTTCTTCACGAACCTGCAGGTGCAGTGTCCGGAAAAGCACGATGGCTTCACATTCTTCGCCACGCGGCGACCGCTCG
Organism: Dehalococcoidia bacterium; assembly: GCA_050247055.1. Lineage (GTDB taxonomy): Bacteria > Chloroflexota > Dehalococcoidia > Tepidiformales > Tepidiformaceae > Amarobacter. The sequence goes on along the minus strand of JBFWUX010000002.1, from coordinate 37,435 downwards.
GACTTCGAAGCGCCGCCGCTGCCGAGATGAGGACGGGATGCGCTTTCACCGAATCGCGGAACGGGGAACCCATCGAGATGACGAGGCTCACGTACTCTGGATAGTCCAACGCGACGTGCCGCCCGAGCATTCCGCCCAGGCTGTGCCCGATAACCCGCACTCGCTGGCCCGTCTCCCGGTGGGCGCGCTTGATGGTCTCGAGCAGCAGGCTGGCGATATGGTCTGGGCAGTCCGCGTTCCGGCCGATGTTGGAGAAGTATGGCCGGTAGCCGATTCTCGAAAGCCACCAGTACAGGTCAACGAGCGATGCATCGCTGGCGAGAAATCCCGGGACAACCACCACAGGTTCGCCTTTTCCATGGGGAACACCGCAACCGTAATAGACCGGAGAAGAGTGCAGGGCCATCCAATCCAGGAAAAACATCGATTCCCGCCAGATCGGCGTCATCGAAACCTGCAGTGATGGGTCCTGCTCGAAGGGGTCTCCAGCGCCCGTGCTGAAGGAGTACGCCGCTGTACTCATTGGTCCCCCCGTTGTTTTCCGCTCGGTAAGGTCACCTTACCCGGCGAACGCTACAGATGGTCTTTCGTTGCTGCAACTTCACATTGCGAGTTCCTCGCATTGTGAATATGTCACGTGCTGTCACTATCACTATCATCGACTCCGTCTATGCTACGCAAGAGATGGGGCTTTTCCTGACTCGCCCCGCGGGAGACCCGACATGCCAACAGCCGCTCTCCGCAACCGCATGACCTCGATGGACGCGAGCTTCCTCTACTTCGAGAAGCCGTCCCTTCCCCTCCACATTGGTTCCGCGCTTATCCTCGATCAATCGATCGACCGCGAAACGGTTGTCAGCCACATCGGCTCCCGCCTTGATCGCATCCCTCGTTATCGCCAGTTCGCCGCGTTCGACGGCATGAACGTCGCCCATCCGCGCTGGGAGGTTGACCCAAATTTCGATGTCGGCCGCCATATCGAAGAGGTCGAACTGCCCCACAAGGCTTCGGAATCCGATCTCCTCCAGGCCATCGCCGGTATTCACAGCCAGATGCTCCCTCGCGACCGCCCTCTCTGGAAGATGGTCCTCGTCCAGGGACTCCCGAGCGGCGGGACGGCTGTGGTGTCATTGGTCCACCATTGCATGGTCGATGGCGTCTCCGGCATCGAATTACTGACCGCTATTTGCGACCTCCAGGCGGAGGTTGAGCCCGACCCGCCGTCGAAGTTCGCCGCCGAAGCGCCGCCCTCTGCCTTCGAACGCATCCAGGCGGCATGGCGCGATGCCGCCGAAGAATCCGCCGGGCGCCTCGCTGAGGCCCTTCGATGGGGGCTCGACCCGCAGCAACAGTCGAACGACTTCAAGGCAATCATCGGCGCCATGACCTCCGCCGCGCCCCAACTCATGCGGCCGGCCCCCCAGACCCCCTTCAACCGCCCCGTCTCAGGCAGGCGAAACTACGCCTACGTCGCCATGCCCTTCGGCGAGATTCGCGTAATCCGCGGAGCGCTCGGCGGGACAATCAACGATGTCGTCCTCACGGCGCTCTCCGGTGGCCTCGGCGCCTTCCTTCGCGGGCTCGGCCAGAATACGGCCGGCGTTGATCTCCGCGCGATGGTCCCGGTGAACGTCCGCGCCGAGTCGGACAAATCGGCCCTGGGCAACCAGGTCTCGATGCTCATCGCATCACTCCCCATTGGTATCGAAGATCCCGCCGAGCGCCACAAAGCCGTGATCGACGGAATGAACCGGCTCAAGAGCGCCAATCAGGCAGGCGGCTTCGCTGTCCTTTCGAAGCTCTCCGAACAAATCCCGCCTTTCGTCCAGGCCGCCGCCGGCGCGATGGTGCCGAACTCGCAGCCGCTGTTCAACATCATCTGCACGAATGTTCCCGGCCCGCAGATTCCGCTCTACCTCGCCGGCCGGAAGGTCGAAGCTCACTACCCGCTCGTTCCGCTGAGCATGGGCCTCGGCATGAACACCTGCCTCACCAGCTACAACGGTGTCCTCTACTGGGGCATCGTCGCCGACCCCGACCTCGTCCCGGATGTCTCAATCGTCGCCAACCACATCACCGAAGCCTTCGAGGGCCTCAAGGCTGCCGCGATGGCCCTCGCCTAGCGCTCCCAAACCCGGTGGTCGTGGCTGAAGAACACCTTCGCCGGCTCAAGTGCCCCGATGGTTCGGGCCCCGTCGCTCAGCTCACCGCTCGCGAGCATCGCGTTGTACTCCGCGAACGTCTCGATCGATTGTCCCGCCAGCACAATCGTCCCGGCCGGCGTTGCTACCGCCACCACCTGGTGCCCCGGTGTGTGGTCCGCGGTGACGATAAGTCTCAGCCCGAGCGCCAGTTCCGTACCCCCATCGAGCTTCACGAAGTTTGCACCCTCAAACGCCAGGAACTCGGGAATCGTGTACTTCGGCGCCTGCGCCGCCTCCCACTCGGCCCGCTGTACATAAATCGGCGTATCCCCGAAGTACTGCGCACCGCCCACATGGTCGAAGTGCAGGTGCGAAATCACAATCGCATCAATGTCGCCGGGCTCAATCCCGTTGTTCTGAGCCAGCGCGAGGACAATGTCCCGCCGTTCGGGTTCGTACAACCGGTCGAGCAACTCGTGCGCCGGCCCGATGCCCGTGTCCACCAGCACCAAATGCTCATCGCTCTCCAGCAGGTACGCGTAAACCGGCCCGAATTCCCCAGCCCTCGGGTGCCAGTCCGGGTAGTGCACCGTGTCCAGATGCAAGGGCAGGATTCCCCACCGTCCGCTGCCGCCCTCCCCGCTCACGCGTCCACGGTATCGGTCAGGCCCTGGAGGTCGTACGCCATCACCAGCAGGTCCCGCGTGCGGCCCTTCGCATCCATGACCCAGTCCGTAAGCAACGCCTCCGGCCGGAAGCCCAGCCGTCCGAATGTCGCGCGCGCGCCCGCCTGGTCCAGCGTCATTTGCGCGCTCAGCTTTCGCAGTCCGAGCAGTCGCGAAACCGCGTAAGCCTCGTCCGCGAGGATGCGCCCCAGCCCGATTCCCCGGTACGCCGTCCCGGTCAGCAATCGGATCTCGCCGATGTGTCGCATCCAGTTCGTGAAGTTCAGGTTCATCGAGGAGTACCCGGCCAGCGTCCCCCCTTCGAACGCCAGGATCACCACCGCCTGGTTGGCCTCGATGTTGTCGACCCACCCATCCACCGCGTCCGCCTCAGTGATATTCCGGCGCAGGAAGAGGAGGTCGTCCGGAGGCATCGCTCTCGCGAATGTCACCATGGTCTTCACGTCCCCACGCCCCATCAGCCGCAGCTCCAACTCTTTGCCTCCGGCCGTGATGGTCTTCGGGTAGCGGCTCGCGACCGCCGATTCGGCTTTGGCTGTCCTGGGCATTCGAGACCCCCTTCATGGGAAGGCTGAACGATACCCCCGAGACCTTCGCGTTACCAGACGCCCTGCCGCCCGTTACTCTTCGTGTGCATGGATGAACTGGCCCTCATCACCGCGGCCAAGGCCTCTCCGGATGCCTTCGCTCAGCTCTACGACCGGACACAGCCGGCGGTCTACCGCTTCGCCTACTCGCTCGCCGGCAACCATACCGGCGCCGAGGACCTGACCGCCGAAGCCTACCGTCGCGCGCTCGTGAACCTGCCCCGCTACCAACACCGCGGCAAGCCGTTCGAAGCCTGGCTCTTCACGATTGTCCGCAATCTGGCTCGAGACGGTGGCCGCAGGGCCGGACGCGAGATCCCGCTCATGGACCACGACGAGGCCCGCGATGAGTGGCCCGGCGTCGAACTCCTCCGAGCCGAGAACCGCTCCGTCGTCCAGGTCTGCGTCCGCAAGCTCCCCGAAGTCCAGCGCCGCGTCGTTGTTCTTCGCTTCGGGCACGAATGGAGTGTCCGCCAGGTGGCTGATGAGCTCTGCAAGAGCGAGGCCGCCATCAAACAGCTCACCTACCGCGCGGTGAACCGCCTGCGCGAACTCCTGGAAGAGGCCGGGTATGAACACCATGACTGACACCAACGACCTCCCGCCTACCCTCGAAGGCGCCATCCTCGCCGAGGTGCGCCGCGAGCCTGACCCCGCCTTCGCGACCCGCCTGCGCGCCGAACTCCGTGGCCGCCAGGCCCGCGCCACCCGCAACCTCTGGTGGTTCGACCTCGACCTTCCTGTGGGCACCATCCGCCTTGTGCACGATGAGCAACTGGTGCACATGGTCGACAACGACATGCGCCGCTTCGAGTTCCGCGCCGAGCACGAGCTCGGCTTCGAACCCGCGCACCACGATTCGGCGCGCGTTCGAACGGCCGCCGAGCAGGTGCTCGCGGGGCGCAAGCGTGGCACCGACATCGCCTTCCTCGGCGAGCTCACGCCGTTCCAGCAGTCAGTCCTCCGCGCGACCGCCCGCATCCCGCGCGGCGCCATCCGTCCGTACGGCTGGGTAGCCCGCGAAGCCGGCAACCCTGGCGCTGTGCGCGCCACCGGCACCACCCTCGGCCACAATCCCGTGCCGTTCATCGTGCCCTGCCACCGCGTCGTCCGCTCCGACTGGTCGCTCGGCAAGTACTCGGCCGGCGGCCCCGAAGTGAAGGAAGCCGTCCTCCAGATGGAGGGCCTCACTGCGCGCGAACTCGACTGGATCCAGCACGCCCCCCGCTTCGTGGCCCAGTTCGACAGCATGCAGTTCTGCCTCCCGGCCTGCACCGGCCTCGATACCGAGCCGCCGGAGAACCTCAAAGGTTTCGAACGCCCCCAGGACGCCATCGACGCCGGCTTCGCCCCCTGCGAGGACTGCCGGCCCGTGTAGTCATTTCGGATTTCGGATTGGGGATTTTCGGATTGGAGGCACCCAATCACCACGCACCCCACAAGGCGCGACTGATAGGGAGCGCTGGGATTGTGGGCGTGCAACCGGCGGTTTTCCCTCATCCCCTGCCCCTTCTCCCGCCACGGGAGAAGGGATCGTGTGTTGGCGGGACGACTGTGGTGTCCGGGGCGGTTGTGGTTGGTGTGAGGCTGTAGCGCTCCCTGTCAGTCGCGCCTTGGGCAAAGTGATTTGGATTCGGGGTTTTGGATTTTGGATTGAGATGGGCTGCCAACGGCAAATGGCGAACGGCGGCGATAGTGCGACAGGCCGCCGCCGGAGACGAAGGGTTCCAGCGCGGAGCATGGGGCTCGGCGGGCGGGATCTCTCGGCTCGAGTCTTCCGTAGGCTACGGCGCGTCGGCGGGCGCCGACGCGGGCGCTCGCGATACTTTGATGACGCGCGTGCCTGCGACCATATCGTGGAAGGATTGCCCCTTGCCTCCGGAGGTGCCGAGAATCAGCGACATAAATTCGTAAATCAACAGCGCCCCGATCGATTGGCCGCCCGGAAACGCTGCTATCAGCGCTATTCCGACGACAATTGGAACGGTGAGAGCGCTCTGCCGGAGGAGCGCGGCCCGCCAACCCGGGACACGACCCTCGGGGCCGGCCACGCGCAGGCCATTCGCGCGCTTTCCGAAGGTTCCAATGCCACGTGCGGTGGCGACCGTTTCATACACCGCCCAGGCGGCGAATATGAGCGCCGAGCCTCCAACGAACGAGGCCCCCTGCGCTTCGATCACGTTCGCGTCGTCCGAGAGACCGATACCAGTCCAGGACATCAGCACGGCTGCGACCAGGCTCAGCGGCAGGATCGCAATGGCAGCAGCCAAGCACTCAAGCACCCGCGCGCCGACGCGGTCGCCGAGACTTCCCGCGATCGCGGCCTGTTGGTCCTGCACTGGCGAGCACCCCGAAGCGGAGTCGCCCCCGGGTTTCGGGGCCGGTGCCGAGAAGCCTACAGCGCCAGGGCGGCGGGTGCTTCGAGGAGTTGCTGGATTTCCTTGATGAACACGGCCCCTTCGGCGCCATCGGTGACGCGGTGGTCGGCGCTGAGGGCGACTTTCATGACCTGGCGGACGACGACCTGGTTGTCGCGGACGACGGGCTGGGGCATGACGGAGCCGACGCCGAGGATGGCGGCCTGGGGCGGGTTGATGATCCCGATGAGGGTCTCGACCCCGTAGGCGCCGAGGTTCGTGATCGTGAAGGTGCCCTCGCTGTATTCGTCGGCCTTGAGGTGGCCGGACTTCGCTCGCTCGATCAGGTCCTTGGCTTCGATGGCGATTCGCCCGAGCGACTTGGACTGGCAATCGAGGATGGCCGGGGCAATGAGGCCGTCATCGAGAGCGATGCCGATGCAGACGTTGACGCGGTCGTGCATGCCGAGGCCGTTGTCGTGGTATTCGGCGTTGAACTTGGGGTGGCGTTCGAGGGCGATGGCGCAGGCCTTCACGATGAGGTCGTTGATGCTGACGCGCTGCTCGTCGGTGGCGTTGGCGTTGATCTGCGAACGGAACTCGAGCGCGGCGGACATGTCGATATCGAGGGTGAGGTAGTAGTGAGGCGCGGTGGTCTTGGACTGGGTCATTCGGCGGGCGATGGCCTGGCGCATCTTGGAGAGGCCCTCACCCCCCGGCCCCCTCTCCATGGCATGGGGAGGGGGAGTTCGTTCTGCCATCGGGCGGGTCGGCTGGTTGGGGGTCTTGGGGCCGGCGGCGATGGCGGCTTCGACGTCCTTGCGGAGGATGCGGCCGCCGGGGCCGGTACCTTCGAGGCCGGAGTAATCGAAGCCGGCTTCGCCGGCGATTTTGCGGGCGACGGGGGAGATGCGGATTCGGCCGTCGCCCTCGGCGGCCTTCGCGGCGGCCGGGCGTTCGGCGACGGCGGCCGGAGCGGTTTCTTTGGCTTCGGCTTCGGCTTTGACTTCGGGTTCGATGGTGCGCTTGGCGGGTTCGGCGGCGGGTTTGCGTTCGACTTCGGGGGCTTTTTCGCCGGCCTCGCCGAGGAGGGCGATAACTTCGCCGACGGGGACGACTTCGCCTTCGTTGACGATGAGTTTGATGAGGGTGCCGGATTCGTAGGCTTCGAGTTCGACATCGGCTTTGTCGGTCTCGATTTCGGCGATAATTTCGCCGCGCGTGACGGTATCGCCGACGCTCTTGAACCACTTCACGAGGGTGCCTTCGGTCATGTCGGCGCCCATCTGGGGCATAGTCACTTCGAAGGCCACGGGTTACTCCTTGAAGGTGCGGAGGACAGCTTCGACGACATCCTCTTCGGACGGAAGGGCGGCGAACTCGAGGTTGCGATTGTAGGGCAGGGGGACATCCTTGGACGAAACGCGCGCGACGGGCGCATCGAGGTAGTCGAAGGCTTTCTCCATGATCTGGGCGCTGAGCTCGCCGCCGAAGCCGCCGAACTTCCAGTCGTCTTCGACGATGACGGCGCGGTTGGTTTTCTTCACGGACTCGATCACGGTATCGATATCGAGCGGGGCGAGGGTGCGGAGGTCGATGACTTCGGCGCTGATCTCTTCCTGCTCTTCGAGCATTGCGGCGGCGCGCATCGCCTGGTGGACGCTGCCGCTGTAACCCACGATGGTGACGTCGTCGCCAGGGCGGAGGATGTTGGCGACGCCGAACTCGACGAGGTAGTCGGGGTCATCGGGGACTTCGCCGCGGAGGGCGTAGTTGGCGGTGTGCTCGATGAATATGACGGTGTTCTCATCGCGGAAGGCGCGCTTGAGGAGGCCCTTGGCGTCGGCGGCGTTCGACGGGCAGACGACCTTGAGTCCGGGGAAGTGGGCGTAGAGTCCTTCGAGCGAGTGGCTATGAGTCGCGCCGAGCTGGGAGCCTCCGCCGCTGGCCATGCGAATGACGAGCGGCACGGTGATCTGGCCGTTGGACATATGGTGGAGCTTCGCGGCGCTGTTCACGATCTGGTCGAGTGCGAGGAAGCTGAAGTTGATGGTCATCATCTCGACCATTGGGTGGAAGCCGGCCATGGCAGCGCCGATGCCGATACCGACCATGCCGGATTCGGCGATTGGCGTATCGCGGACGCGTTCTTCGCCGAACTCTTCGAGGAGACCCTTGGTGACGGCGTAGGAACCGCCATACGCGCCGATGTCTTCGCCCATGAGGAAGACTTTGTCATCGCGCATCATCTCTTCGCGGAGCGCTTCCCGTAGCGCATCGCGCATTCGCATCTCAGCCACGGTCGGGCTCCTTGGTGACGTGATCCATGAGGGTTTCGAGGCCCGGCTGCGGGCTTTCTTCGCCGAATTCGACGGCGTCGTTGACCACCTGTTCGACGCGTTCGGCGATCGCCTGGAACTTGTCTTCGTCGAGCTGTTTTGCCTTCTGCATGGTCGCCTTGAGACGCTCGATGCAGTCCCTCTTGCGGTACTCTTCGACTTCATCTTTGAGGCGGTAGAGTTCCGGGTCGGCCATGGAGTGACCGCGGTAGCGATAGGTCATGGCTTCGACGAAGTAGGGGCCTTTGCCACTGCGAGCGTGGGCAACGGCCTTCTGCATTGCTTCGTTGACGGCGAGGACATCCATGCCGTCGACCGAAACAGCGGGCATGTTGTAGGCGGCGGCCAGCTTTGGAATGTCGGTGGAGAGCGACTCTTTGAAGGGGACGCCCATGCCGTAGAGGTTGTTTTCGCACAGGAATATGGTCGGCGTCTTCCAGAGGGCGGCCATGTTCAGGGCTTCGTGGAATTCGCCTTCACCGACCGAGCCATCGCCGAAGACGCAGAGAACGACCGAATCTTCTTTCTTCATCTGGGCGGCGAGGCCAAGGCCGACGGCGAGAGGAAGGTGTGCCGCAACGATGGCGTAGCCACCGAGGAAGCCCTTCGCGACATCGTAAAGGTGCATCGAGCCGCCGCGGCCACCACTGACGCCGGTTGCTTTGCCCATGAGCTCGGCCATCACGCGGTTGGGGTCCAGCCCGCGGGCGAGCGCGTGGCCGTGGTCGCGGTAGTGCGTGACGATTTTGTCGCGGTCTTCCAGGGCGGCGAAGGCACCGACGGCGCAGGCTTCCTGGCCCGTATAGAGGTGAAGGAAGCCGCGAATCTTGCCCTTTGTGTAGAGCTCGCCGCATTTCTCTTCAAAACGGCGGATGAGCATCATCTGATAGAGGAAGAGGCCGAGTTGTTCTTCGCCAACTTTCGGTTTTGGCGTGCGTTTGGTGGGCGACGTCACCTTGTGGTGGCTCCTTGTGGCTGTTGAGCGCCGGCACGGCGCCGGGCAATGTGAATAGCTTCTCCATCGACGGCGAGCGCGGCCTCTTTGATGGCTTCGGCGAGGGTGGGGTGGGTGTGCACGGCGAAGCCGACCTCGATTGTGGTGGCCTCAAGAAGCGCAACCATTGTTGCTTCGCCGAGCAGGTCGTTGATGTCGTGTCCGATCATGTGGATGCCGAGCACCTGGCCGGTCGGTTCGTCGGCAACAACTTTGACGAAGCCTTCGGTGTGGCCAACGGCCACGGCCTTACCAAGGGCTGTGAGCGGAAAGCGACCGGTCTTCACTTTGAATCCGGCATCCTTCGCGGCCTGCTCGGTGTAGCCGATTGAGCCGACGTTGGGCTGGCAGAAAGTAGCGCGGGGCATCTGGACATAGTCGAGAACCGGGACGGTCTTGCCGGCGATGTGTTCGGCGGCGATGACGCCCTGCTGCATACCGACGTGGGCGAGCATCAACTTCCCGGTGACATCGCCAATTGCATAGATGCCGGGGACGTTCGTGCGCATCTGGTCATCGATGGTGATGAACCCTCGCTGTGTGGCGACGCCGGCCGCCTCCAGGTTCAGGCCCTGGGTGTGCGGGACAAAGCCAACGGCGAGGAGGACGACCTCGGCTTCGAGTTTCTGCTCGCCCTCATCGGACTTCACCGCGACGGTTGCTTTCGAACTTTTAACGTCGACCTCTTCGACACGAGTCTTGACCAGGCACTTGATCCCCCGGGATTCGAAGGAGCGCTTGAGAGCGCGGCCGACATCGGGGTCTTCGAGCGGTACGAGCGTGTCGAGGACCTCGACGATGGTCACGTCGACACCGTAGCTGGCCCAGAGGTGGCCGAACTCGACGCCGATGGGGCCGGCGCCAATCACCACCGCCCGCTTTGGCAGCTTGCGCAGATCGAGCGCCTCGCGGCTTGTGATGATGACCTTGCCATCGGGCTGGATGCCGGGGAGGGCACGGGTGGAGGCACCAGTCGCGATGATGATCGACGAAGCCGAGTAGTCCTTGGCGCCCGCGGTCACGGTACGCGTGTCCTTCAGTGATGCGCTTCCCTTGACGACCGTGATCCCGTTATCACGCATCAGGCCCTCGACGCCGCCGACGACCTTGTCGACAACTTCGCGACTGCGCTGGACGGCGGCGCCGAAATCGAACGTGGCTTTTTCAACCCCTTTGATTCCCCAGGTGGAGGCCTCACGAACCATGTTCACGACGTCGGCGTTCTTCAGGAGCGCCTTACTCGGTATGCATCCCCAGTTGAGGCAGAGTCCGCCCACGCGGTCGCGTTCGAAGATGACGACAGACTTTCCGAGTTGGGCGGCGCGGATGGCAGCCACGTAGCCACCGGGTCCGCTGCCAATCACTGCGACGTCGTAGTCAGCCATAGCTCTCCCCTAGACTACCATAGGTTTGGTTGAGGTCATGAATTCCGCGCCGAATCTCGCCGGTGTTACCGTTCCACTGTCGCCATTGCCGGCGGGCTTGTCCAGCGTCGCTGCGTGACGGAGAACACGCAGGGATCTCCCGGCAGCCGACGAACGACATGAGATGTCGCGCTTGATGCCTAGGTTCAGTGGTCGCTGACTTGCGCATGGAGACAAGTATGCCGACGAAACGAACCACGGTAATCACGGAACGCCCGCAGGTACCAGAAGGCTATGGGCTTCCTGACGGTGACGAGGGAATGCTGCAATGGGAGTGGGCAGAGGACCGACTGACGGCCGCTCAGAATTACTGGATTTCGACGGTGAGACCGGACGGGCGGCCGCATGTGACCCCGGTCTGGGGTGTGTGGTACGAGGGTGCTCTGTATTTCGACGGTAGTGACCAGACGCGGCGGATGAAGAACATTGCAGCCAACCCGGAAATCGCCGTCCACCTCGAAAGCGGCGATGAGGTGGTCATCATCGAGGGGAGCGCTGCTTCCGAAGACACTCCGCCGGCCCGCTCACTCGCGACGAAGCTCGCGGAGCTCTACACGGCGAAGTACTCGGCTCATAGCTACGCCCCGTCACCGGACCAGTGGGATGGCGGCGGGCTGTACGTCCTGCGACCCCGGAAGGCCCTGGGCTGGACGCTCCGGCCAGGGGATGAGTTTGGGAAAACGTACACCCGATGGCGATTTAGCGAATAAGCGCGGGACGGCACCCGGGAGTCCTACAAGGTTTCGCTGTATCGGCGTGGCCACTGGCCCGTATCATCCATGGTGGAGGGCCGCCATGACCATCGAACAGACGTACGTCGACCGCCACCCGGGATCGGCAAAGCTCTACGAACGGGCGCGAAGTGTGCTTCCGAGCGGAGTCACCCACGACAGCCGCTACATGACGCCGTTTCCGATCTATGCCGAGCGCGCTGCAGGTTCGAAGAAGTGGGACGCCGATGGTCACGAGCTCATCGACTACGTGATGGGCCATGGCGCACTCATGCTCGGACACAACTACCCCTCGGTAGTTGTGGCAGCACAGGCACAGCTGGCTCTGGGAACACACCTTGGCGCGAGCACGTTAAGGGAGATTGAGTGGGCGGAAGAGGTGACGAGAATCGTCCCCTCGGCCGAAGTTGTGCGGTTCACGAGTTCGGGCACCGAGGCGACATTGATGGCCCTGCGCCTGGCCCGAACCTACACCGGCAAGCCTGGCGTCATCAAATTCGACCGTCACTTCCACGGATGGCACGACTACGTGGTCGGAAGTTCGAAGTATTCCGCGGGTGCGCCGGCAGGAGTCCCGCAGGCGACGCTCGACTCCGTCGCGGTACTACCGCTGGAAATGAACGAGGTACGGTCGACGGTCTCGGCGCGAGGCGACATAGGAGCGATTATTGTCGAATCGGCGGGAGCATCGAGTGGACAGTTGCCGGTGCCACGCGGGTTCCTCGCTGAGTTGCAGCAGTTCTGCCGGAACCAGGGGATCGTCTTCATCATGGATGAGGTGGTGACGGGGTTTCGCTGGGCGCCGGGCGGCGTTCAGGAAGTCGAAGGACTGAAGCCGGACCTGACAACGCTGGCGAAGATCCTTGCCGGCGGCTTCCCGGGTGGCGCGGTGGCCGGGCGGCGGGACGTGATGGAACACCTGCAGTTCGGGGCGAAGGCTTCCAAGATCGGACATCCGGGCACGTTCAACGCGAACCCGCTTTCGGCTGCGGCGGGGACGGCAGCGCTACGGGAGATTGCTGACGGGAACCATCAGCGCCGGGCGAACGAGTTGACGGCACAGTTGCGCGCCGGCATGAACGGCGTGCTCTGCGAACTTGGGATGCCGGGATTCGTGTACGGCCAGGCCAGCGAGTTCCGGATCGTTGTTGCCGGCACACAGGTACCCGAGGCGCAGGACTACGACCCGCGAGACCTGCCGTGGTCGCTGCTGGAGCAGGGCATGAAAGCCGACAGCGTGCGCATGTTGCAATTGGCAATGGCGAATCACGGTGCGCACCTGTTCGGGGCAGGCGGGCTCGTCAGTTCGGTCCATACGGAGGACGACATTTCGCGGACGGTCGAAGCCTGGCGGCGATCACTGAAAGAAATGCGGGAGGAAAACCTGGTCTGATGAGCCGTTCGAACCGTAACCACGGATGCCGCGGAAGGTAGTAGGATGGCCCCATGGCCTCGTTCCTCATTTTCGTAATTGTGGGCGTGGTGCCGCTGGCGATTTACTTCATCAACTCGATGGTTGCGATGAAGGACAAGCGCGGGATTGCGGCCGGCATCCCGAAGCCGAAAACGGCGAAGGCGCCTCGGCACCGGACGCGCGAGGCGAAGGTGCGCCAGCGCCGGGCGCAGTACTGTGGCCGGAACTTCGCGCACCTGGCGTTGGCGCTTGTGGGGTCGCAGGACTCTTGCAAGTACTGCACGTACCTGCAAGAAGTCCCACCGCCGCCCCCGCCTTCGGCCGATGACGATGACCACGCCGGCGAAGACGATACCAACGCGGCCGTCCGCGCCGCCGAAGAGATCATCGATCGGGCAAAGCACTAGACCCTCACCCCCTTCCCCCTCTCCCAAGCCTGGGAGAGGGGGTGATTTGTATGGTGTGTTGCGATGATGGCTCGAAATTGTCGCGCTCCCTGTCAGTCGCGTCCTGTTTCGTGGCGTATTGAGCGAGTGAAGGAGAGGTTCGTGTTCGGCGTCTATACTTCGCCGCACAACTGATGCTTCTGGGGGTAATTTGATGCGATACACGCGCCTGGGCCGCACTGGCCTGCAGGTTTCGCGACTCTGTCTTGGGACTATGACGTTCGGCCTGCAATGCGATGAAAAGACCTCTGACGCGATCATGGACCGGGCGTATGAAGGCGGAATTACCTTTTTCGATACGGCTGATGTCTACCCGCTGGGTGGCACAGGAGAAACTGTTGGCCGCACCGAAGAGTTCGTCGGGCGCTGGCTAAAGGGACGCCGCGACAGGATTATCCTGGCGACGAAGTGTTTTGGGCGTTCCGGGCCTTCGCGATGGGACCAGGGGAACTCGCGGAAGCACATCATGGATGCGGTTGATGCTTCCCTGCGCCGGCTTGGCACCGATTACATCGACCTGTATCAACTCCACGGTCCCGATCCGCAAACGCCAATCGATGAGACGCTTCGCGCGCTCGAGGATGTTGTCCGCGCGGGGAAGGTTCGGTACTTGGGGTGTTCGAACTTCATGGCGTACCAGGTGGCGCGGGCGATTGGCCGAAGCGAAGCGATGGGTGTGGCGCGGTTCGATTCGGTGCAGCCCCGATACAACCTTCTCTTTCGGGAGATCGAACGCGAACTGCTGCCCCTGTGCGGGGAGGAGGGGATCGGAGTCATTCCGTACAACCCGATCGCCGGCGGCCTGTTGAGCGGAAAGCACAACAAGGACTCAGGCCCCGAAGAGGGCTCGCGGTTCACCCTGGGGACGGCAGCGGAACGGTACCAGGAGCGCTACTGGCACGAGGGTGAGTTCGCAACAGTGGAGCAGCTCAGGCCGATTGCGCAGGCTGCCGGGATGTCGTTGCCGCAGATGGCGGTGGCGTGGGTGATGGCTCACCCGGCGATTACGGCCCCGATTATTGGGGCGAGCCGGCCGGAGCAGCTGGCAGACACGCTAAAAGCGGCCGAAACACCGATGGACCCGGCCTTGAAGGCGCAGTTGGACGAACTGACGGCGAACTACCGCCGTGGCGACGCGGCCCGCTAATGAGCGAACTGGAGGAGTTGCTGGCGATTGCGCGACGGGCGGCCCTGCTGGCGGAAGAGGTCATCATGCCGCTCTACAACTCGGGCACGACGGTGGAACTCAAGGCCGACCGCACTCCGGTGACGGCGGCCGACAAGAACGCAGAACTTGCGATCCGCGAGTTCCTGGGGCGGGAGTGTCCTGAACATGGAATCCTGGGCGAGGAGTTCGGCGAAACCGAAGGGGATGGTCGGCACCGCTGGATTCTCGACCCGATCGATGGCACGAAGTCGTTCATCCATCACGTGCCGCTCTTCGGGACGCTCATCGCGCTGGAACGCGACGGAGTACCGGTTGTCGGCGTGATCGCCTGCCACGCTGTCGGCGAGACGGTGTCGGCAGCGCAGGGCCTCGGCACTTATCTCAACGGGGAACGGTGCAATGTCTCCAAGACGGCGGACCTGAAGGACGCGACGGTTTCGATGACGAGCATTTCGCGGGTGCTGAAGGGCCGTTCCGAGGGCGTTGCCCGGCTGGCGGGAGAGTGCGGGCTTTCGAGAGCGTGGGGTGACTGCTATGGCTACCTGATGGTCGCGACTGGGCGGGCCGAGGTGATGCTGGATCCGATCATGAACCTCTGGGACGCGGCGGCGTTGTACCCGGTGATCACGGAGGCGGGGGGTGGATTTTCTGCGTGGGATGGGACGCCGGGGGTTGGGGACTCGGTGGTGGCGACGAACGGGCTGCTCCACGAGCAGGTCATCGCGATTCTCAATGCGACCGAGTAACTGGATTTCGACGGAGAAATGAAAGAGGGTTCCCCGCTGTGGGAACCCTCTTTCGGAATTGCTCGGTTAAACGCTCGGCGCGGGGTTCAGGCCTTCCCGATTTTGAACATCCTTGTGCTGCACACAGGGCAAGAGCCCTCGGTGGCAGGCTTGCCGTTTTTCATGGTGATGGGCTTCGGGTCTTTCATGTCCCGTTTCACCCTGCACTTGAGGCAGTAGGCTTCCAACAGGTCCTCCTTTGTTCCGCCCGCGGGTGGGCGGGTCCGGCGAATTGATAGAGTGTCTACGCGGTTGCGCAGGTTCGCCGGGTTCCATCAGGCATAATCGGAGCGAGTAGCTCACGTGTCAAGGGCTAAATCGAGTCTGGAGATAACATAACGGTGCTAATTTAGGGATTTGTCACGTTCAAGGACCTTCGAAGCGTGAATTCGGCCCAAACTCGACACAGAACCGACGCCGACGAAGCTGCCGGAATCTGAGTAGATTCGGACCGGCGAACGGTCGCAATCGGGCGCCAACGTGGTATTCCAGGACATGCCGTTGCTGACGGCGTGGGCCCCCTCGCGGCTCAAGATGGCGGCGTCCATGGTCATCAGGCCATCGTCCGAAGGGAGGATGAGTTCCTCCAGCGAGCCGTTGTTGACGGCGCTTGCGACCGCTTCGAGAGTGAACGCGGAGTCGATTGTGAATGGCCCTGCACTGTGTCTTCGGAGCGATGTGAGGTGCGCTCCGGTTCCGAGGGCGGCACCGAGGTCGCGGGCGAGGCTACGGACGTACGTGCCACTAGAACACGAGAGATCCAACTCGAGGCGGTCAGACGCGGCAATCCGAACCTCGAGCGAGTGGATTGTGACGGGGCGAGAGACGAGATCTGGAGCAGCGCCGCTCCGGGCAAGGTCGTACGCACGGCGGCCGGCTACCTTGAGGGCGCTGAAGGCCGGAGGGCGCTGCAGGATCGGTCCGGTGAACCGCGAAGAGACTTCATCGACATAGCCCTGGCTAAGTTCTCGGACCGGGTATTCCGCGAGTGTGTCGCCTTCGGCGTCGTCGGTCGTGGTCGTTCGCCCGAGGGTGATTTCACCGGTGTAGCGTTTGTCGTGGCCCGTGAGGAACTCCACCAGGCGGGTGGCATTGCCGAGGCAGAGGACGAGGAGGCCTGTGGCCATCGGATCGAGGGTGCCGGTGTGGCCGATGCGTCGCTGGCCCGTGATGCGGCGCGCCCGGGCGACGACATCATGGCTGGTCCATCCGGCAGGCTTGTCGATGAGGAGGATGCCGTCGAGGCCGCTATCAGTCCGCCTGCTCACGGTATTCGCTGCTCACTTTGCGGATGAGGTCGGAGAGGCGGGCGCCGCGTTCGATCGATGGATCGAAGCGGAAGACGAGATCCGGCACGGAGCGCATGCGCAGGCGGCGCACGAGTTCGCGGTGCATGAAGGGCGCGGCGCGCTGAAGGCCTTCGAGGGCATGCTGGCGTTCTTCCTCTGTGCCCATGTGCGAAACGAAGACGGTTGCGTGATGCATATCCGGCGAGACGCGGATTTCAGTAATCGTGATGAGACCTTCAGAGACGCGAGGGTCCTTCACCTCCCTGAGGATGAGGTCGCTGATTTCGGCACGGAGGAGTTCGTTGACGCGGGTGGTGCGAAGCGACATGGGAATCAGCCTGTTCGCGGGACCGGGCGGCCACATGGAACCGCCCGGCATGGCGTGCTTAGCGGACGCGTTCTTCGTGGATGAACTCGATGATGTCGCCTTCTTCGAACTTGTCGAAGTTGCTCAAGACGATGCCACATTCGTAACCGGTCTGGACTTCGCGGACGTCATCAGCGAAGCGCTTGAGGCCTTCGCAGCGGGTGCGGGCGAGCTCTTGCTTACCGCGGATGACGCGGACGTTCGATCCGCGACGAAGGGTGCCATCGAGGACGTAGCACCCGGCGATGCCGCCGAGCCGGCTCGATTTGAACAGCTGGCGCACTTCTGCGTGGCCGTCGATCGCGGTTTCGTACACCGGCTCGAGCATGCCCTGGAGGGCCTTATCCACGTCTTCCAGCACCTGGTAAATGATGTTGTAGGACCGGATTTCGACGCCAGAGACTTCGGACTGCTTCTTCGCGGAGGCGTCAACGCGAGTATTGAAAGCGACGATGATGCCGTTCGAGGCTTCGGCGAGCATGACGTCGCTGTCGCTCACCGGGCCGGTGGCGGAATGGATGACCTTCACTTTGACTTCGTCGTTGCTTAGGCGCTCAAGCGAGGCCTTGATAGCCTCGGCACTTCCGCGGACGTCCGCCTTGAGGATGATGATGAGCTCTTTGAGCTTGCCTGTGCTGATCTCGTTGAACAGCGTGTCGAGATTGACGTGAGCATGCTCGGTCTGCTCGGCGGCCTCGCGTTCGCGCTTTCGTTCTTCCACGAGCTGGCGTGCGAAGCGCTCGTCTTTGACTACGCGAATGCGTTCGCCAGCGTCGGGGACGGCCTCCAGGCCCATGATGACCGCCGGAAACGCGGGTGGCGCTTCCTTGATGCGCTCGCCAAGGTCATCGAACATCGCCTTCACTTTGCCGCTGGTCTCACCGACGACAATGGCGTCGCCCTGGCGGAGGGTGCCGGCCTGGACGAGGACGGTTGCGATGGGCCCACGGCCGGCGTCAAGCTCGGCTTCGATCACGACGGCGGAGGCTGGGCGGTCGGGATTGGCCTTCAGTTCTGAGACTTCGGCGACAAGGTTGATAGACTCAAGCAGGTCATCGAGACCCGTGCCCTTTACAGCCGATACCGGCACCGCGACGACATCTCCGCCGTAATCCTCGACGACGACGTTGTGCTCGGTAAGCTGTTGCTTCACGCGGTCGACGTTAGCGGCGGGCACATCGATCTTGTTGATCGCGACGATGATCGGCACTTTTGCCGCGAGCGCGTGGTTGATCGCTTCGATCGTCTGGGGCATTACCCCATCATCGGCGGCAACAACAAGCACGGCAATGTCGGTGACCTGTGCTCCGCGGGCGCGCATCGCGGTGAAGGCGGCGTGGCCCGGTGTATCGATGAAGGTGATGAGTTTGCCATCCATTTCGACCTGGTAGGCGCCGATGTGCTGCGTGATGCCGCCAGCTTCGCCAGCCGCAACCTTCGTCTTGCGGATGGCGTCGAGGAGGCTGGTCTTCCCGTGGTCGACGTGGCCCAGGATGGTCACCACCGGGGGTCGTGGCTTCAGCGTCGATGGGTCGTCGACGATCTCTTCCTCTTCGATAGCCGAGGCCTGGATCGCGGGCTCGGGCTCTGCGGCTTCGACGGGATCAAACTCGAGTTCCACGGCCACAATCGCCGCGGTGTCATAGTCGATGGTCTGATTCTGATTGGCCATAACGCCATTGGTCATCAAGCGTTTGATGACTTCGATCGGCGAGACGTTGAGGAGGTCGGCCAGTTCTTTGACCGTGAGGGCGCGAGGGATGCTCACGACCTGAGAGGTTGATTGTGCGGTCATACGATGTCGCTTTCTTCTACCGGGAACGTCATTCCGAAGGCGCGAAGGGCCTCGATATCGTCTAACGCCGGGGAGATCTTGAGTGCGTTCTTTATGGTACCGCCTTTGAGGGCTTTCACCCAACATTCGCGGAGGGGATGGAGGTACGCTCCGCGGCCATTGGCTTTACCGGAGGGATCGACGAGGACTCTTCCTTCCGGCGTGCGGACGATACGGACCAGCGAGCGCTTGCCCTGTTCGACACGGCAGCCGAGGCAGGTTCGTTGCGGGACGGGGCGTGGCTTCGGACCTGGCGAACTCACGCCCGTGCTCCTTGTTAGTGGATGCGTCCCGAGTATTCGATATCGTCCATGTCGTCTTCCTCTTCTTCGTTGAAGCGAGATGGACGGCGCTGCTTCCTGGTTGCGGTCTTTGCTGGCTCCGGCTCTTCGCGGCGAATCAGATCTTCGCCGAAGCGGATGGCCGCCGGCCGAGACTCGGACACGACTGTCGTCGGGATTTCGTATTCCTCGTCTTCGTCTTCGCCGTAGTCTTCAGACTCGCGATCTTCACCCTTGGGCACAGCCATCTGGTTGACAATCGCGGCGAAGGAGACTTCCTCTTCCTCGGCGGCAGGAGCCTCGGCAGGTTCTTCTACGGCCGGTTCGAGAGTGGCGGCCGGAGCGACTTCTGCCGGGGCCGCGACCTCGACTTCGACTTCCGGAACGACTTCTTCGGCCTCGATGATGTCGATGTCAGGGGTCTCGCCGGGAGCGTACGGCTCGAAGTTGAGGGCTTCGGCAGGTTCGCCTGCTTCTACGAGGTCCTTATTCGCCTGGCTCTGGATGGTAATGCGCCAGCCGGTGAGCTTGGCCGCCAGCCGGGCATTCTGGCCTTCCTTGCCGATGGCAAGCGAAAGCATGCGGTCGGGAACAACGACGGAGGCGAGATGCTCATCTTCGTCTACTTCGACTTCGAGCACCTGGGCCGGACTCAACGCGTTCGAGACAAAGTTACCCGGATCCGGGTCCCATTTGATGATGTCGATTCGCTCGCCGGCGAGCTCGTTGACGATGTTCTGGATGCGGCTTCCGCGCATACCCACGGCGGCGCCAATCGGGTCGATGTTGGGGTTGCGAGCATGGACCGCCACCTTGGAACGGTGTCCGCCTTCGCGAGCAATACTTTTAATTTCGACTGTGCCGGCCTTGATCTCCGGGACTTCCATCTCGAAGAGACGGCGCAGAAGATTGCGGTGAGCGCGGCTGACGACGATCTGTGGGCCTTTGACAGCCTTCATGACCTCGAGGATCAGCACCTTCACGCGTTGACCGGGGCGAAGATGCTCGTTGCGAACCTGTTCGCTGAAGGGCAGCACGGCTTCGGTGCCGCGGCCGAGTTCGATGATCATCTGGCGGGCTTCGACGCGCTGGACGGTACCGACGATGAGCTCGTCTTCCTTGCCGATGTATTCGTCGTAAACGGCATCGCGCTCAGCTTCTCGGAGACGCTGGAGGACGACCTGCTTGGCGGTCTGAGCCGCAATCCGGCCAGCGTTCGGTGGCAGCTGTTCTTCGAAGTCAAGGACATCCCCGACGCGCACGTCGGGTTTCCACTTCTTGGCATCGCCGAGTGTCATTTCAACGTTGGGTTCTTCGACATCGTCGACGACGACCATCTGGCGGTAGGCCTTGATGTCGCCACCGACCGGATCGATTTTCACGTTGATATTTGGCGCGTTGTCGCCTTCCCGCCGGAACGCGGAAGTTAGTGCGGCTTCGACCGCTTCAAATACGATCTCACGCGGGAGGTTTTTTTCGGCTGCGAGCGCGCTCAGAGCGAGCAAAAGGTCGTTTTTCATATTTCCCAACAAAAAAGTGGGCTGCGAGCCCACTCCCAAGAAGGTTGTGCCAAGGAGCAGTATAGCACCCGTTTGCAACGGGTCGATGTGGCAGCGGTTAAGCGTTCCCGGCGAGCGCTCGAAGGCGGCTTACGATGTTGGGAAGTGTCTCGAGGACACGGTCGATATCCTCGTCTGTGGTGTCTTTTCCGACCGTTAGACGGAGCGAGGCGTGGGCAAGGTCCGAATCGATGCCCATGGCCGTAAGTACGTGAGAGGGCTCGAGCGCACCGGTGGTGCAGGCGCTGCCGCTGCTGGCGGCGACATCGGCCATGTCGAGCGCGAGGAGGACACTCTCGCCTTCGACGTTGCGGAAGCAGCAGCTGAAGTTGTTCGAAAGCCTCTTCGACGGGTCGGCAGGGCCGGTGATGACGGTGTCGGGGATGCGCTCTGGGATGCCGTAGAGGAGCCGGTCCCGCAGGGCGGCCGAATGGGCGTTGCGGGTGGCTGCCTCGTTCCAGGCGAGCTGCATGGAGGCGGCAAGGCCGACGATGCCGGGAACGTTTTCGGTGCCGGCGCGCCGTTCTTTCTCCTGGCTACCGCCCAGGATCATCGGCTGCCAGGGCGTCCGGTTTTTGATATAGAGCAGGCCGACGCCTTTGGGTCCATAGAGCTTGTGGGCGGCAATGGAAAGGAGATCGACGCCCAGGTTCGAGGGTGTGATGTCGATCGCGCCAGCGGCCTGGACAGCATCGGTGTGGACGACGACGTTTGGGTTCTTCGCTTTGGCGATTCGCGAGATCTCGGCGATCGGCTGGATGGTGCCGACTTCGTTGTTCGCGGTCATCACCGAGAGGACCGTTGTCTCGGGACCGACGGAGTCTTCGAGCGCACTGAGATCGACGAAACCTTCGGCATCCACGGGGAGGTAGCTGGCGGAGAAACCTTCGCGTTCGAGCTGCTCGACCGTGTGGAGGACGGCGTGGTGCTCGATCGCGCTGGTGATGATGTGGTTGCCACGGCCCCGCTCGCGCTGGGCGAACGCCGCCCCGCGAATGGCCGCGTTGTCGGACTCGGAGCCGCCTCCGGTGAAGACAATCTCCTTTGGCGTGGCGCCGAGAAGATCGGCGCAAATCTTGCGTGCGGAATCAATTGCGCGATGCGCTTCCTGTCCCTCGAGATAGATGGACGACGGATTCCCCCAGAACCGCGTGAACATTGGCATCATCGCCTCGATCACACGCGGGTCGGGCGGGGTGGTTGCGGCATGGTCGAGGTAGATGCGGCCCATACGTTCAGTGTAACGATTCGCCGACATCACACCTAACACGAAGGGCGCGAAGAACACGAAGATTCTAGGTGGAGATGACGCGTCGAATTCCGGCAGTCATTTTGGAGACATTGAAGTTGAGTAGCATTCCCAAGCGAAGATTCGTGGCCCGAAGATACGAAACGACCTGTGCCGTGTGTATCGGTGCCAGCGACTCGACCGCTTTCAACTCGACTATCAAGCAGCCACAGACCAGAAAGTCGAGACGTTGCTCACCCACCCGGTGACCTTTGAAACCAATCTCAACTACTGGCTGACGTATGAACGGGATTTCGCGGAGTCGAAATTCGGTCGCCAGAGCTTCTTCGTAAACAGATTCGAGAAATCCTGGACCCAAGGCTCGGTGAACCTCAATCGCTGCGCCAATCACTGCGGCGGCAGCACCTTCGTCCTCGACCGTCGCGCTCAAACCATCGTGCCCTTCGTGTCCTTCGCGTTAGAGGCCCTATTCGAGGCCCTGGGTGGCGAGGAAGTCGAGGATGTCCTGGACGGTGTGGATGTTTTCGGCGTCTTCGTCGCGGATTTCGAACTCGGCTTCGTCGGAGAAGGCTTCTTCGATGGCGATGGTGAGGTCGACGATGTCGAGGGAGTCGGCTCGGAGGTCGTCGACGAGGTTAGCTTCGGGCGTGACTTCGTCCGGGCTGACCTTCAGCTGCTTAACGACGACTTCTTTCACTCGTTCAAAGACAGTTGCCATTGGGGTGGGGGCCTCCAGCGAAAAGTTAGTTAAGGGAGCGAGACTCCCGCCCGTGACCTATCAGGCGGGCGTAGGTTAGGTCACCCTTCCCACTTACGGAAGATCACGCTGCCGTTTTGGCCGCCGAAACCGAACCCGTTGGCGGCAGCGGCGCGTACCTGGCGCGAGCGTGCCTTCAACGGGGTGTAGTCGAGGTCGCACTCGGGATCGGGGTTTTCGAGGTTGATGGTGGGCGGGACGACGTCGTGGTGGACCGCGAGTACCGCGGCGAGTGCGCCGACCGCACCGGCGCCTCCGAGCAGGTGGCCGACCATCGACTTCGGGGAGCTGAGGGCGAGCTTGTAGGCGTGATCGCCGAAGGCTGCTTTCACGGCGCGAGTCTCGGAGACGTCGTTCAGCGGAGTTCCGGTGCCGTGGGCTGCGATGTAATCGACATCTTCTGGTTGCAGTCCGGAGTCGCGAAGCGCTTCCTGCATCGCGTCCTGGGCACCGGAACCGTCTTCCAGTGGGGCTGTGATGTGGAAGGCGTCGCAGCTGAGGCCGCCGCCGGCGAGTTCTGCGTAGACCCTGGCTTTGCGCGCGGTGGCCCGAGCCTCCGATTCGATGACCATCACGACGGCGCCTTCGCCGAAGACGAATCCGTCGCGGTCGCGGTCGAAGGGGCGGCTGGCGCGTGTGGGCTCATCGTTGCGGCGGCTGAGGGCCTTCATGTTCGCGAGCGCGGCGATCGGCAGAGGGTGGAGGGCGGCTTCCGTGCCGCCCGCGAGGACGATGTCGGCGCGGCCGGATTCGATGAGCTGCTTGGCTTCCATGTAGGAATAGAGGCCGCTGGCGCAGGCGGCGACGCTGGCAAGCGCCGGTCCGCGTAGGCCGAGGTGCATCGAGACCTGGCAGGCGCCCATGTTCGGGGCCATGATCGGGATGTAGAAGGGGCTGACTCGCGCCGGGCCGCGCTCCTTGAGGACGAGGACTTCATCCATCGTGTCGATTGCGCCACCGGAGCCGGTGGCGATGGCGGAAGCGGCGCGGCGGCGTTCATCGTCGCCGATCACAAGCTTCGCATCGTCGGCGGCGAGCTGGGCGGCCGCGACCGCGAACTGGGCGAAGCGCGACATGCGGCGCGCGCCCTTCGAATCCATGTAGTTCCCGGCTTCGAAATCCTTGACTTCGGTGGCGATGGTGACGGGCATGTCGGTGGTATCGAAGCGGGTGATGGTCCCCGCGCCGGAAACCCCTGCGACGAGGTTTTCCCAGAAGTCATGTGCGGTCAGGCCGATGGGCGTGATTGCCCCCAGCCCGGTCACTAAAGCTCGGGTCACAGATAGCTCTCCAGGGTTAGTTGACCTTCCGGAAGATGACGGCCGAGTTGTGGCCGCCAAGGCCAACGGATGTTGTCATTGCGTAGTTGACGGGCATAGAGCGTGCGACGTTCGGGACGTAGTCGAGGTCGCATTCCGGGTCGGGCGTTGAGTAGTTGATGGTGGGCGCGACTTTTTGGTCGCGGATGGCCATTACGCAGGCGAGGGCTTCGACGGAACCGCTAGCGCCCATGCAGTGCCCGGTTATCGGCTTTACGGACGAAATCGCCGCATTGTAGGCGGCTTTCCCCATCACTTCCTTGAAGACAAAGGTCTCGACCTTGTCGTTGAGTGACGTGCCGCTGCCGTGGGGATTGATGTAGTTAATTTCGCCAGGGGCGATCTCAGACTTGCGGACGGCGGCGTTGACCGCGCGCTTCAGGCCGCGGCCGGTCTCGTGCAGGCCGATCATGTCGTAGGCGTCGTTGGAGGAGCCGTAGCCCGTGACCTCGCAGTAGATCTTCGCGCCGCGGGCCTTCGCCTGTTCGTAGTCCTCCAGGATCATCGAACAGGCGCCTTCGCCGGCGATGAACCCGTCGCGATTGAGATCGAACGGCTTGAGTGCCTTTTCCGGGTGTTCGTTATCGCCGGCGAGGGCGCGCATAGAACACCAGGTGGCGTGGTAGATGGGGAGGAGTACGGATTCGGCGCTACCGCTGATGACCATGTCGGCATCGCCGCGTTTGATGGTCTCGTAGGCTTCGCCGAGTGAGGTTGCACCCGTGGCACAGGCAGCGACGGGTGAGTAGTTCGGGCCGCGTGCGCCAGTGTGGATGGCGATGTGTCCGCTGCAGGCATCGGGAATGAAGTTCGCGACGAGGAAGGGGGTGATCCTGCGCGGGCCCTTCTCATCGAGGATGCGCTGGTGTTCGAGGATCATGTCGGTGCCGCCGGCGCCGGAGCCGAAAATGACCCCGACCATGTCGGCATTTTCTTCGGTGATCTGGTAGCCGCTATCTTCGAGGGCTTCGATTGCGGCGGACATGCCGAATGTGACGCCGCGATTCATGTAGCGCTGCTGCTTGGCATCCACTCGGTCGCCCAGGTCGAAGTTCTTCACCTCTGCCTGAATGCGAATCGGGTAAGGCTCGGGATCGAAGAGGGTGATCGGTCCGATGCCGCTGCGGCCGGCGAGCATGGCCTGCCAGGTTTCCTCTGCGGTGTGCCCCACCGCTGTGACGGCTCCGATTCCGGTGACAACAACTCGCCGATTCATGATGCGGCTCCTTCAACCAGGTGGAAGCGCTCGCTCAGGAGGCCCTCGTAGTCGTCGCTGATCGAGATGCTGTTGATCTCGTAATCGATGCGGCGAACGAGCTTCGTCAGCACGGTGCCCGGTCCAATTTCCATGAACATGTCGGCTCCGAGGTCGCGCATTTTTTCGATGGACCGCTGCCAGAGCACTCCATGCGTGAGCTGGTCGCGGAGTTCGCAGAACACCTCGTCCGCGGTGGTAAGGACATCGGCGGTGACGTTTCCAACCAGGGGCGCGCCCGGGTCCTTGATATGCATTCTCTGCAGGAGAGCGTTCATGCCGTCGCTGGCCTTCGCCATAAGAGGCGAGTGCGAGCCGATCGTGATGGGGAGTCGGACAACTTTTCGCGCTTTCGCCTTCTCAGCGAGTTCCATCGCGATTTTCAAGGGCTTCAGGTAACCGGAGATCACACTCTGGCCATCGCAATTGGCGTTGGCGAGACCGACATAACCCTCCTGGGAGGCTTCGGCGCAGATCTCCAGGACCTTTTCTTCCGGCAGGCCGAGGATGGACGCCATGCCCCCGGGGTTTTCTGTCCCAGCTTCGCCCATGAGGCGGCCCCGTTCGCTCACGAGGCGGAGCCCTTCATCGAATTCCAGCGAACCGGCAGCGACCGCGGCGGTGAACTCGCCCATCGAGTGGCCAGCGAAAACTACTGGTTCGAGCTTGCGATCGAGTGCGGACCAGCGTTCTTTCAGTGCTTCGAGCCACGCGATGGAGGTGACAAAGCTGGCGGGTTGCTGGTTGGCTGTTGATTCGAGCTCTTCGGCAGGGCCCTCCCAGCAAAGACGAGAGAGGTTGCGGTCGAGAACGTCGTCGGCGCGCTGGAAGATGTCGCGCGCGGCCCTGGAAACCTGCGCGAGGCGCTGTCCCATGCCGACATGCTGAGACCCCTGGCCGGGGAAGATGAGAGCGAGGCGCCCCCAAGGCTTCACTTCCTGGTCCATGGTTGAACCGATGCCCTCCAGACGGCGCGTGGGGAGCGCCAATCTCGGATGGGAGGATAACAGGGTGTCTCCAGAGGGGCGACGATTCGGCTCAGGCGAACGAACGGGCCGGGTCTCTGCAGGCCCGGCCCTTGAGGAGGGAACGCGATTGGTGGTTGTCGTTGGCGACAGCAGAACCGGGCTAGACGCCGACGATAAGGGACGCGGTGTAACCGTTCGCGACGCTTCCGGAGACCGTCGCGAGCTGCGTCGTCCAACCATCGCGGAAGACGTTGTCGGTGTTCAGACTGGTCTGGGCCAGGTTCCGGACACTGGCCGAATATCCGTCGGTCGCGTAGACGACCTTGCAGACGTCTTCGGGAAGTGCGAGCTGAGAGGTCGCGAGCTTGTTTGCCGAGGACGTGGCTTTGGCGAGGCTGGGATAGACCTCGAAGTGAACATGCGGCCAGCGGCCCGAGTAGCAGCCCGGGAATATGCTGGTGAACTTCACTTTGCCGTTGGCATCGGCGACCTGGACGCCGCGGAGGTAGTTTTCGTTCTGGACGCCGTTGGAGTACATCGAGTAGCCGCCGGTCATGTCGCAGTGCCAGAGGTATAGGGCGGCGCCGGCGATAGGTGCGCAGTTCTTCGCGGTATCGACGATCGTGAGGTCGATCGTCATCGGTACGCCCTTCGCGGTGTTTGTCGAGGTGCCAAAGCTCGAGCGGATATCGCTACGGACGATCCCACTCTGGGTGAGGACGTTCGGGCCATTCGAACCGTCCCCCGGATACGGGCCAGCCGTCTCCTCGGGTAGGGCGGTGGTGCAGGCTGAAGCGGGGGTAGTACCGGTCGCAATGGGGGTCACGAGCGCCGTTGCAGAAGTGCCGGCGGTTGCCTGTGATGTTGCGGCCGTCGTAGAGCCTGTGGGCACCGACGTGGCACCGGCGGCGCTCGGCGTGTTGCTGGCGCCACCCGAATTCGCGGCCGGGGTGTCATCGCCGCAGCCAACGATGGCGAGGGCAGCGCCGCCAAGGGCGGCCCCCGAAAAGATACGCAGGGCGTTGCGCCGGTGCATCAGGGTGCGGACGTCGAACTGAAGACCCTGATCATGGATGTCATTGTGATCGTCGTGATCGTGGCTCATCTCATTCATCTGGTGCCGAAGTTTGCGGCGGAGGGGGCTCTCACCAGGGCACAAAGAAATCGTAGAAAGCGATTCTTTGGAGGAGATTAGGGCAGGGTTAGGAAGCGTTAACGGCTAGAGGAGGCTGGCGGGGTCGACATCGACATGCCAGTGCTCGCCAAGGCGGATGGTTTCGAGGAGATGCGCAGGTTTTCGGCCACGCATGAGGACCTGGTAACGGTATTCGCCGCGAATCCTCGGGATGTACGCGGGTGTTGGGCCGAGGATGTCCGGTTCGGCGCGGCCGGCTGTATCGCGGGCCACGCGCAGTTCGTTAGCGACGCGTGACGCTTCTTCAAGCGCGTTTTCCTGGCGGATATGGCGGTAGACGAGGCGCACAAGTCGGTTGAACGGCGGGTAGCCAGCTCGGCGGCGGTGAGCG
The DNA here is from genome assembly GCA_050247055.1 of Dehalococcoidia bacterium. GTDB lineage: Bacteria > Chloroflexota > Dehalococcoidia > Tepidiformales > Tepidiformaceae > Amarobacter. The sequence continues at coordinate 9,956 of JBFWUX010000002.1, read as the reverse complement.
ATTTCTTCGAGGTAGAACGGGCGATATTCGTGGGTTGCGGCGGCAATGATGGGCGCGGCGGTCGGCTCGTAGGTCTGAATATAGACGAAGCCGGGTTTTTCGCGTCGCCCGGCACGCCCGGCGACCTGGGAGAGAAGCTGGAATGTCCGCTCGTGAGCGTGGAAGTCGGGGAGGCTCAGGCCAAGGTCGGCATCGACGACCCCGACGACTGTCATCTGCGGCAGGTCGAGTCCCTTGGCAAGCATCTGCGTGCCGACGAGGATGTCGATTTGCCCTGCCTCAAGCGCCTGGACCATTCGTTCGTGGCTTCCCTTCTGGTTCGAGACATCGCTGTCCCAGCGGGCGATGCGCGCGCCGGGGAAAGCACGGTGAGCTTCCTGTTCGATGCGCTGCGTGCCGACGCCGAACGGCCGGTAGCGGTGACTGCCACACCTCGGGCACTCGTCTTCCAGGCGGCGGCTGCGGCCGCAATGATGGCACACGAGGAGGGTGGTTACCGGACTCTGGACGTCGAGGCTCATGGCGACTTCGCACGACGGGCAGAGGGGCATGAAACCACAATCGCGGCAAAGGACGAAGCGGGCAGAACCACGGCGATTGACGAAGAGAATCGACTGCTCGTCGTTGCGGAGTGCCGCGTTCAGGGCGCGTTCGAGCGGGCGAGAGAAGATGCTTCGGTTGCCTTCGCGCAACTCCTCTCGCATGTCCACGACGGTAACGGTTGGCAGGGTGCCTTCGGTGACCGAACCGTCCGAAGTCGGCGCGAGTCGCTGCAGAAGTTCGACGCGCTGGATGGAGCCGACCTCACTTCGGTGGTAGGTCACGAGGTCGGGTGTGGCGCTGCCGAGGACGAGGCGGGCGCCGGTCAGCTGACAAAGCTTCTCGGCGGCGTCGCGGGCGTGGTAGCGCGGCTGAGGGTCAACCTGCTTGTAGCTCCATTCGTGTTCTTCATCGAGCACGACGAGGCCGAGGTTCGGGATCGGGGCGAAGATAGCGCTGCGCGAACCGACGACTAACCGCGCTTCGCCACGCTGCACGCGGTACCACTGATCGTGGAGTTCGCCGGTTGAGAGCTGGGAGTGGAAAACGGTGAGCGTATCGGCGAATCGTTCGCCGTAGCGGCGGATGGCCTGCGGCGTGAGCGAAATTTCCGGCACGAGGACAATCGCGCCCTTCCCACGTTCAAGTGTGTCCCGGACGAGTTCGAGATAGACCTCGGTTTTGCCAGAGCCGGTGACGCCGTGGAGGAGGGTGGTTCCCTGGTGAGACAAGACGGCATCGAACGCCGCTCGCTGTTCCGGGCTGAGCAGCGGCGGGCCCTTGTGCGTGAACCTGTAATCAGCGAGCGGGTCACGCTGAACCTGGTGTTCATACTGGCGAATGAATCCGCCGGATTCGAGATGCCGGAGATGGGTTGGAGCAGCGCCGAGATCCCTCGCTGCTGTGAGCGTGACATCCGGGTGCGCGACGAGGAGCCGAAGGATACGTGCCTCGACGGATTTCGCGTTTCGACCTTCGAGTGACTCGGCGTGAGCAAGGGCGGCATCCGGCTCGGCGACGAGAGCGATGCGCCGTTCGAAGCGCGGGCGACCGGAGGGACGCGCGAGACCCTGGGCCACCGTGAGATGGCCGTCGGTCTGCATCCGGTCGAGCAATGACTGGCTGATGGTGCCGACGGCTTCGCGCAGGGATTCGAGGGTGACTCGGCCGTTTTCGGCGATGTACTGGAGGATCTTTTGCTCTTTGGGAGCAATGGGGAGCAGCGGCGGCACATCCACCGGCGAGACCATGGTTACCGCCTTCTGGCCATAGCCGGAGGGCAGGCAACAGGCGAGGCAGTCCCAGACTGGGGCGAGATATTCGGCGGAGAGCCAGCGGGCGAGCTCGATGTGGGCCGAGTCGAGGATGGGCTCGGGATCGGCGACTGATGCGATGGGCCGAACAGCATCGAGGTTCGTGGTTTCGGCTTCGGCGACGACAACGCCCTGCAGGATTCGCGGGCCGAACGGCACGAATACCGCCTGCCCGACGGCGACGTCGAGGCCTTCCGGGACGCTGTAGGTGAAGGGCTGGCGCGCAGGCTGGCCGGCGTTCACCACAACTTCCACGAACTTGGTTCCAGGCATTGGAACCTCGGCCGGGTCGTTGGCGAAGAGGCGAGGGGAGGTCACTCCTCGATCATGAGAGGGCTGAGCCCGCCTTGTCGATGGAGTCGTGTCAGAGGACTTCGTAGAAGTTGATGATGACCTGGTTCGCTTTTCGCTCGCCGGTGCCGAGAAAGATCGAATTCATCATCCATGCGTACTTGGGGTCGGCGGTCTCGAAAGTCGGCGTCGTGCGGAAATAGACCTCGCCCGGGTCGACTGGCAGGCCGGCGTTCAACTTTGCCATCGTTTCTGGCGAGGCCCGGCGGATGCAGCGGTTCACGATGGAGATGAGCGCGCCGTCGTCAGTCCGCAGGGCGTATTTGGCTTCCAGTTCGAGTGCGCCGTCGGGGCGGACCAGCTGCCAGTCGGCTCCGGGAAGGACCGTGCCCTTCACGCGGGGCCCTTCGAACGTGCCTCCGAGGATGGGGACGATGCGCCGATGGCCGCGGACGGTGGGCCCGATATCCATGACCTCGGCGACGTCTACATGGGTGATGAAAGCGAATTCGAGGTCAGGCAAGTGAGGAATCTTCCTTTGCGTTGAGCGAGTCTTTGTCGAAGCCAGCGAGCTGCTTGTACTTGCTGGAGACTTCTTCGAGTTCGGACTGCGAAATGACGTCGTGGAGGTTGGCGAAGCCATTCGGTGCGCGGTCTTCAACCATCTGCATGACAGCTTCGGGGCCTTGCTGGCGGTTCGCGAGGACGATTTTCGAGGTCGGCGGAAGACGATGCGATTCGTATCCACGAAGCGCCGACACCGCGTCGGGACTGGCCTTGAGCGTTTCGGCCAGGTCCGCGGCATCGAGGATGGCCTGCGAAGCGCCGTTGGAACCAATGGGATACATGGGGTGGGCGGCGTCGCCGAGGAGGGTCACGCGCTCGAAGGACCATCGATCGACAGGATCGCGGTCCGACATGGGGAACTCGTACACCCGCTCCGCGCCCTGGATGAGGGCTGGGACGTCGAGCCAGTCGAATTTCCAATCGGAGAAATCTGGCAGGAACTTCGAACGGTCGATTTCGCGGTTCCAGTCGCGGGGTGGCTCCTGTTCGCCGCCGACCGTGAGCTCCGCGACCCAGTTGACCAGCGAACGACCGCGCCCGGCAGCCTCGGCAGAGATGGGGTAGGCCACAAACTTCTGCGCGGCGAAGCCCGCCATGATCATCGAGCGGCCAGTCAGGAATGCGTCAGACTCGGTGACGCCCCGCCAGAGCAGGCGGCCGGAGAACTTCGGCAGCGATTCATCCGGGTAAAACCCATGACGCGTGGTCGAATGGATGCCGTCGGCTCCAACAAGAATGTCTCCGTGTGCGGAGAAGTGCGCACCTGGTTTGAAGCGGTCTTCGAAATGAGCCTCGACTCCGGAATCGTTCTGCTCGAACGAAACCAGTGCCGAGGCCGGGTGGACGCGTTCGGAACCGAGGCGCTTGTGGACCTCATCGAGGAGGAGCAGTTGCAGATGGCCGCGATGAATGGAGTACTGGGGCCAGCGATACCCAGCAGCAAGTCCGCGCGGTTCGGACCAGATGAGCTTGCCGTGCTTCGTGAAGTAACTCAGTTCGGCGGTTGGGATGCCGCTGGCGGCGAGGGCCTGCTGTACGCCCAGGAGCGTCAGCACACGGACGGAGTGCGGCAACAGGTTGATGCCGACACCGAGAGGCTTGAACTCAGTGCTTGATTCGAAGACCTCGCACTCGATGCCGACGTGGTCGAGGCAGAGGGCCAGCGTGAGCCCGCCGATGCCGCCACCAGCGATGAGGACTTTCATGCGGCGGAAGTCTACGGGGGCCGGCCCAATCGGGACACCGCCAACGCGGGCGCCAGGCGATTGGGCTCGTATAGTTTGAACCGGTGGATGATGCGCGTCTTCAGCAGTTTCGGTCGTGGATGAGTGGACTGCCGATTGAAGGCTCGCGACGTGTGGTCCGGGAGTCGGATTCAGTGATCCTAGTCTCCAAATTCGAACCGGGTTTCGCGGCGCGGCTCCACGAGGCGGTGGACAGGCTGCCGGAACTCTTCGATGAGGCGGCGATTGCCTCGCGCTACGGTGGTGCGCCGCCGGAGGGGAATCGAACGGAGGCATGGCGGACCGCTGTTGGTGGATTGCTCTCCGAGATCGGCCCCTTGAGAGGACTCGACCAGGACCAACTGGCAGAAATCCAGGCCGGCGTCGATTCCGTGGCGGGGCTGCTCGATTCGGTACTGTGGAGCGGACCAACCGTCGGTGACCAGTGGTCGCCAGGTGATTCGGAGCGGGCCGCGTTCGAGGAGGCGAAAGCGCGGATGGACGACGAGTCGAGCATCTTCACGCGCTACTACGGTGAGTTCGATGGGCGACGCGTTGAGAACCATTGCCCGGGAGCGCTGATAGCGCGGAGGCTGTTCGAAGAGGCGTGGAATATCTGCACAGGTTGAGACCCGATTGGCCGTTCCTGCTACCTTCTGGACGTGTCGAAGTTCGATGCGATAGTGGTTGGGGCCGGGCCGGCCGGGAGTACCGCCGCGCGCGAGTTAAGCGCCGCCGGGGCGCGCGTGCTGGTGGTCGATCGCGCCGAGTTCCCGAGATACAAAGCTTGTGGCGGTGGCATACCGCTGCGGACGGAAAAGCTCTTGCCGTTTCCGATGGATTCGGTAATTGAAGACTCGGTGAGCTTGTTGCAGGTGAGCCACCACGACGGAGCCAGGTTTGTCCGCGATTCTGGACCGGCATTCGCGCACATGGTGATGCGCGAACGCTTCGATGAGCTGTTGTTGGAACAGGCGCAGAAGGCCGGCACGGAGGTTCGGGCCGGCACTGTGGTCCGCGAAGCCGAGGCGAACGGGAGAATGCACATTCGTGCCGATGGGTTCGAGGCGGAAGCCGATTACCTCGTGTGCGCTGACGGCGCCCATTCTCCGGTGGGAAAGATGATCGGCCTCGGGGAGGGGATCGCCGAGTGTGCGGCCTGGGAGGTAGAGGTGCGCGCGCCGAGTGTTCGCCAGCGGTCCTATAGGAATACCGCACTTATCCACCTGGGCTACCGGCCATGGGGATACGCGTGGGTGTTCCCAAAGGCTGGTGTGCTCTCCATAGGGATTGTTGTACCTCCCGAACAAGCGGGTCGCATGAAGGAATACGTGCGGGAGTACACCGAGTCGCTCGGACTTGGGAGCGCCGAAATCGACATCGCGCGGGGGCACAAGATTCGCTTCCGACGAGGGAGCGAGGCGATCGTCAACGAGCGGGCGCTGCTCGCGGGTGACAGCGCAGGTCTGGCGGACGAATTCACGGAAGAAGGCATCTCGTACGCGATTGAGTCGGGCCGGCTCGCGGCGCGGAATGTGCTGCGGGGACTCGGTGGAGGTTCGATACGGGGGTATGAGCACGACGTCGACCGCGAGATCATGCCCGAACTCCGTGCCGCTCGGCAGATCGGGTTCATGTTCTACGGGATGTTGCGCCGGGCTCCACGACCGTGGATGTTCGCCAGCGCGAAATTCCCGTACCTCTGGAATGCCTTCTTCGCGGTGCAGCGAGGTGAATCGACTTACGCGCGCGAGGCCGGACGGATCCCTCTGCTGCCCGGCATCGCTCAGCGAATGCTCGAACGAGAATGACGCATTCGCCGGATGAAGTCATGGAATTGCTGGCGCCGGTCTACGGGCGGCCTGTGCCACAGCCAAGCCACGACCCGCTCTCCGAACTGATCCTCACGGTGCTCTCGCAAAACACCGCCGATACCAACAGCGGGCGGGCGTTCGTGCAGATGATGCGCCGCTATCCCACCTGGGACGCGATCCGGGACGCACCACTGGACGAACTGATCGCCACCATCCAGAACGGCGGACTGGCGCCGCAGAAGGCCCCGCGCATCCAGGCGATTTTGAAGGAGGTTTCGGAGAAGTCGCCGGACTGGGACCTGGGTTTCCTGGAAGAGTTGCCGCTTGAGGAGTCACGAGCATGGCTTCGGGCTCTTCCGGGGGTAGGCCCGAAAACGGTGGCGTGCGTCTTGCTGTTTTCACTGGGGCGGCCGGCGTTGCCGGTGGATACGCACGTGGAACGCGTCAGCAAACGTCTTGGCCTGATCCCTGAAAAGTCAACCGCGGACCAGGCCCATGAACTGCTGGAGAAAGTGGTGCCGCCGAATGAGTACTACCCATTCCACATGCTGCTGATTAAACACGGGCGACGAACGTGCACTGCAAGGAAACCAGCGTGCGAACGGTGTCCGCTGGTAGAGTGCCCGAGCCGAAACGCGGGGTAGCGTCTGCGGTTCAGCGCCCTCCGGCGGCCTCGGCCAGGGAGGCGCCAGACAGCGCAGACCCGCGCTCTTCGGTGGCCACGCCCCGGGTGAGAGCGAGGAACACCGGTACGCCCGCGGTCATGATCGCGCCGCCGAAGAGGAAGGCGGCGGCGAGACCGCTGAAATCGACGAGGACTCCGCCGACGACGGAACCGATGACGATGCCGGCGCCGTTTGCAGCCGCGCCTACGCCGAGAACGGTGCCCATGCCAGTCCGTCGGCCGGCGACGACCTGGATCGCGCTAGCTGCAACCTGGGAAACGCCTGCGCTTGCGCCCATGCCGAACATCAGGAGCACGACGAGCCAATAGGCCGGGACGATTCCGAGACAAGAGAGGAGAACCCCATTGACCAGCAGGCCGAGGGAAACGAGGGCCCTGCGGTTGTAGCGATCCGCAAGACGCCCAAATATCGGTTGGGCGACACCGCCGGTGAGGTCCTGGGTGGCGAAAGCGACACCAATCAAAAACGGTCCGACGCCGATATCGTCTTCGAGCCGTAGGGCGAGGAAGCTGAACGAAGCGCCCCATGCGAGCGAGATGAGGCCCTGGTGGGCAGTCACGGCGAGGACGAGACGGTCGCGGAGGGCTAGCGCGAACGAGACCTGGGCCTCACGGGTGCCGCCGGCGGCCAGGTGGGCGCGGCGTAGCTCCTCGGCAGGACTGTGGCGGGGCAGCCACCAAAGCAAAACGAAGGCGCTGAGCGCCATTAACGCCGCCATGGCGACGAAGACAGAGCGGAAACCGACGAGTTCTCGCAGGATGCCGGCGAGGAGTGGTCCAGTGCCGAATCCGATGATGTCGGCGGTGGCAAAGACGCCAAGCCAGCGTCCCTCCTGACCCTTCGGCGTCATATCCCCGACGTAGGCCCGCGCGACTGAGAAGATGAGGCTTGTGCCCAGACCGCTGAATGCCCTGAAAGCGATCACCTGGTAAAAGCTCTGTGCCGAGAGATAGCCGAGGGCCGCGACAAGGTAAATGAGTAAGCCTGCGACGATGAACGGTTTACGCCCGTGCCGATCCGAGAGGCGGCCCGCGAATGGCCCGAAGAACGTTTGAACGATAGCAAAGACGGAAAACGTCAGGCCAAGCCAGACTCCATTCGCGCCCAGCTCTTTCGCGTAGACGGGCAACAGCGGGGAGACCATGGAGATACCCATGGTTGCCACGAACACTGCAACGTAAAGCGCAACGAATGGACGGGAACGCACCTATCGACGGTAGCAGTTGGCGGTTATCGAGTCTTCGCGACGGACTTGCCCGGATGCGGTCTAATTAGGAGATGGAAGACTTTCTCTGGGGACTCTGGAACGGTATCAGCGCCTGGGTTGTTCTTATCGCGCACGTTTTCGACTGGTGGGAGCGTTATCCCGTCTACAACTCGGGCCGGGATGGCGGCTGGTACCAGTTCGGGTTTCTGTTGGGCGCAGGTTCACCGTTCCTGGGAATCTTCGGCGGCAGCAAGTCGCGCAGGAGCTAGCAGCCATTGAGCACGGCAGATCGCGCGGGTTCCCACTCGCGGGTCAACTGCTAGACTCGATGCCACAGTCAATGGAATTTGGGCAGGGCAGATGAAGATCTTCGACATCCACGTGCATTTTCCGCGCAACTGGGAGAATCCTGAAGAGGATCCCGCCCCGATGGTCGACAAACTCGTCGAGCGGCTGAACGACGCTGGAGTGACCAAGGCGTGCTTGCTCACGGGCGGAAGGTTTGGTCCGAGCTACGAGCGCGGGATGGAGATTGCACAGAAATACAGCGATCTCTTCATCCCAGTGGCTGTCATCGATCCAGAAGAGATCGATGGCGAAGGGGTTCATCGGCTTTATGAAATGGGCTATCGCGGGCTAAAGCTCATCGGTGTGCAACGTGATTACGACGACCCGGACTACATGCCGGCCTATTCCAAAGCCCAGGAACTGGATATGCCCATCCTCTTCCATATGGGAGTGATTGGCGGCGGACTCGACTATTCGATAACACATCCACGGCGGGATGCAGCGGCGGCGCAGGCTTACCAGCGAATGATGGCCATGCAGAATCGCGTGCCACCAAGGAATGCCTCGGCGCTGAGGATGTCGCCGTTGCACCTGGACACGATAGCGAACCGTTTGCCCAAGCTGAAAATCATTGGCGCGCACCTGGGGAACCAGGGGAACTACGACTTCGCCACGTCGACGGCGCGATGGCGACATAACGTCTATTTCGACATGAGCGGCGGCGAAACGATCGAGCGGCACATGGTCGAACGGAAGCTACTGGCGGCGAATTCGCAAGGCGAGTTCGGGGTTGAGAAGCTGATATTCGGAAGCGATTGCGGGATGGATGAGATTCGCGCGCATATCGACCGCTTCGAAATCATCTACGACCAGCTCGGACTAACGGACGACGAACGCGAGCGACTCTGGTGGCGCAACGGGGCGGAGCTCTATGGCCTCGAAACGCCGACGTTCGCGGCGGAGTGACAGCTTCGACCGCAAACATGCGGCCGGTCCCCGGCGCGACGAGTGTCGCGGCGCGGACGGTACTCATCGGCGGCCTCGCGGCGCTTGGCATCGGTGCGTACGTTTCGATGCGGCCGGAGCAACCGTGGATCCTGGTGCTCGCCACTCTGATGGTTGCACTCGGCACGGACGGACTGGTGAAGAGCCACCCGCACTGGATTGCGCTACGGCCAATCGATTCCATCGCCTACACGTTTCTTCCAGCGTTAGCGGTGCTCGGTTCGGGCTTGTTTATCGACCACGCCATCGATAGCTATGCCCGGCAGGGCGCCGCGCTGGCGGCCGGGCTCACGGTCGGCCTGGCGGCCTTTGGCGAATTTCAGACAGTCGATCCTCAAGGGCGTCTCTATGGACCGTTCCGGGTATTCATGGCGGTTGCCACATACCTTGTGGCGTTCTCATTCTTCACGGTGATCTACAGCCGGGATTTCGATGTCCCGTTCGCCGGGATGTTTGTGGCCGGCGTGAGCGCACTGCTCGCAATGGAATTGCTGCGCGAGAGCCGAATCATCGGCATGAGCAGCCTGCTGGTGGGACTCGCCATCGGTCTGACGCTCGGAGAGTTCCGCCTGGCGTTGTATTTTTTCCCCCTGGACGGGTTGCTCGCCGGGGCGTTGTTGCTCATCGCGTTCTATTTGGCGACGGGTATCGTCCACCACCTGTTGGACCGTGACCTGGACGTGATGACGGCGGCCGAATACGTAGTTGTCGCCGGCATCGCTTCGGCTGCGGTTGTCGTGGCGCGAGTCGCTAGTTAAGCCGAAACGACAGAAGCCCTTCCGAAGAAGGGCTTCTGTGGTCGATTGTGCGGTGCCTGTTTTAGGCGGCTGGATTGAGCTTGCGGGGATCGGTGTTCGGCTCATCGGCCAGGACGGCCAGGCGAGTCTGGCCATGTCGTCCGACGTGGCGCTCGATCCACTGCCGCTCGATGTCCGGCGCGCCCGTGAAGCGGGCATCGCAGCGAGGACATGCGGTCATGTGTTTCCTCTTACTTCTTTCTTTCTACTCAGTAGTATCGGCAG
>JBFWUX010000001.1:0-1377989 GCA_050247055.1 Dehalococcoidia bacterium | reverse complement strand
AATTCCGTTAAACGGGTTCCCAGACGTTCTCTTTCGTCCGCTATCCAGTTGTTAAAGTGCGCTGGCCCTTCGCAAGGCCCGAAGGAGAAGAATAGCCCTCTCTTCCGATACCTGTCAACCGGCACGCTCGCCGCGTGCCTGTCCCCGGCTACCGTTGCCTTGCGGGGGGACGCTCACCGTACACGACTGTCCGGTTGCCGCAACCCCCGCGCCCGAATCTTCACGCTCGGGCCTTGCCCCCCGGGCGGCCGCGTTCGACCCATTTGGCCTTTTGCTCCCGGCGGACGGTTTCATCGACGGCGTGGTAGCGCCCGAGATACTCCGTCGCGAAATCATCGAAGCAGCCGGCTTCGATTGCTTCTCGCATGCGCTCTGTTAGCCGGACGAGATACCGAATGTTATGGAGTGTTGCGAGTCTGTAGCCAAACAACTCGTCGTTACGGAAGAGGTGATGGACGTAGGCCATGCTGAAGCGTGCGCACATCATGCAGTCGCAATCCGGGTCGATGGGGAGCGGGTCTTCGCGGAAGCGCGCGTTGCGGATGTTGGCGCGGCCGGCATCGGTGAAGAGTGTGCCGTTGCGGGCAAGACGGGTAGCGAGGACGCAATCGAACATGTCGATGCCGCGAGCCACTCCGTTGACCAGGTCCTCCGGACTTCCGACGCCCATGAGATAGCGTGGGCGGTCGAGAGGGAGTTCGCGGGTAACGACCTCGGTCATGGCCCACATTGAAGATTTCGATTCGCCGACGGAGAGTCCGCCGATGCTGAAGCCGGGCGGGTCGAGTTTGGCGGCCTCGCGAGCGTGCAGGACGCGGAGGTCCTGGTGGATTCCGCCCTGGATGATGGCGAAGGTCGAAAGGTCTGGTTCGGCGGTGCGACAACGTTCGAACCAGCGGAGGGTGCGCTCGACTGCTTCCTTGGCGGCTGCGTACTTGGACTCCCCGGGGAGGACGTGGTCGAGGGGCATGGCGATATCGACGCCGAGAGCGGCCTGGACATTCATGGCGAGCTCGGGAGTGTAGAAGTGCTCGGAGCCGTCGATGTGCGACCGGAAGCGCACCCCCTCTTCGTTGACTTTGCGGAGGCCCGCGAGGGAGAACACCTGGAAGCCGCCGCTATCGGAGAGGATCGGGCGGTCCCAGCCCATGAAGTGGTGAACGCCACCGAGTCGCTCTATCAGCTCGTGGCCGGGCCTCAGGTAGAGGTGGTAGGCATTGACCAGGAGGATATCGGCGCCGGTGGCACGAACTTCCTCGGGGCTGGCGGTCTTGACGGTGGCCAGCGTGCCGACGGGCATGAAGGCGGGCGTGCGAATCTCACCTCGAGGCGTGGTCAGAAGGCCAACGCGCGGCCCAACCGGGTCTTCGGAGCCGGCCAATCGCTCGAAGGAAATCACACCAGGACCGTTTCGACTGCGCGCCGGATGACATCGTCGGGGACATTGTCCCGGGTGACGGCGTTTCCGATGCCTTCGAGGAGTACCCATCGCACCTTCCCACCGCGGACTTTCTTGTCCGAGAGGGTGGCGTCGAGCACTGCATCGACATCGAGGCCAGGCGCCGACTCCGGGAGGCCGAAAGCCTTGAGCACTCGCTGCTGGCGCTGGTATTCGTCTTCGTGCAGGAGGCCGAGATCCCTGGAAATGAGGGCCGCGACGCGCATGCCAATGCTTACGGCTTCGCCGTGCAGGAATTGCGAAAAGCCGGTGACCGATTCGATGGCGTGGCCGACCGTGTGACCGTAGTTCAGAAGGGTGCGGCGCCCGGCCTCGCGTTCGTCGTCGGAGACGACTTCGGCCTTGATGGCAACGCTGCGGGCGATGAGTTCGGCCGACATCAGGGGAGGTCCATCGACGGATTTGTCTTCGAGGTCTCGGAAGAGTGACTCATCGAGGATGAGTCCATGCTTGATGAGCTCGGCCCAGCCGTTTCGGAGGTGGCGTGGCGGAAGGGAGTTCAGTACCAGGGGATCGATGACGACGGCGCGAGGCTGGGCGAAGGCGCCAATCATGTTCTTTGCGCGCGGATGGTCGACACCAGTCTTGCCGCCGATTGCGGCATCGGCCATGGCCAAGAGCGACGTTGGGGCATGGACGAAATCGATGCCGCGAAGGCAGGTTGCGGCTGCGAATCCGGCAAGGTCGGTCACGACTCCGCCGCCAACGCAAACGACGAAGTCGGAGCGCTCGATGCGATTTGATATGAGCCAGTCATAGACGGTTTCGACGGTGGCGAGGGTCTTATGGTCTTCGCCGGCGGGGACCATGAAAGCCTGGGCCTCGTAGGCTGCCTGGTTCAGGCTCGCGCGGGCGCGCTCGGCAAACAGGGGACCGACGGCCGTGTCGGAGACAACGAACGCTCGGCCTCTCAGGCCAACGTTGCGGCAAACGGCGCCTATGGCATCGAAACAGCCGTTGGTGACGATTACCGGGTAGGTCGCATTTGGGGTGCGTACGGTGGCGGCAGGCTGAAGCGTCACAGGCAGGCTTTCTTCGGCTCGAGCATCACGGTCGTTGTGGTGCTGGCGGGCGTATTCGTCCCAGAGAAGTTCGATTTCGAAGGCGACCGATTCCGGGCTGAGCTCCTCCACATCAACGGCGGCATCGGCGGCCCGGTAGAAGTCAGCACGGGCTTCGAGCAGGGCAGTCATTCGTTCGACGGGCGGTGCCGAGGGGTTGCCTGTGGAGCCGGAAAGAAGCGGCCGCTCGGTGCCACCAACTTCCGAAGCGGCGCGGCGAGCGGCCTCGCCCGGGGAAATGGAGAGCCAGACGGCGAATCCGGTGCTGAGGACGTTCCGTGAGGCCGCGTACGTGGGCGCCCCCCCGCCGGTCGCGATAACGATCGGTTCCCGCGTGGCAAGGTTCGAGAGCGCTGTAGCTTCCAGTTCGCGGAACGCCGATTCGCCGTCGGCGCTGAAAATCTCCGGGATCGAGCGGCCAGAGGCGCGTTCGATTTCGCGGTCAGAATCTTCGAAATCCCAGCCGAGACGTTGGGCAAGCAGCTTGCCCGCGGTTGTTTTGCCGCTGCCGGGAAGGCCAACAAGGAAGATGCGCTGCGGGACCATCAGTCTCTGCGGGCTCGTGGACCGATCGTGGTGAGGTAATGCTCGTAGTTGGCGCGGGACTCTTCGACGGTGTCGCCGCCGAACTTTTCGAGCCAGGCATCAGCGAGGACGATGGCCACCATGGCCTCGGCCACGACACCACCGGCGGGGACCACACAGACGTCGCTGCGCTCGTAGTGAGCCAGCACCTCCTCGCCCGTATCGAGGTCAACTGAGGGCAGTGGGTGGGCAAGGGTGGGGATAGGCTTGATGGCGGCTCGGACGATGATCTCTTCGCCGGTGCTGATGCCGCCTTCGATGCCCCCGTGGTTGTTGGTCTTATGGCGCCAGGCCTGTCCCTGCCATTCGGCGATGGGGAGGATGACGTCGTGTACCTGCGAGCCGCGGATCTCAGTCGAGGCAAAGCCGAGGCCGAAGCCGACAGCCTTAAAGGCGTTAATGCTGCAGATTGCCTGCGCGATGCGGCCATCGAGTTTGCGATCCCAGTGGACGTGGGAGCCAAGCCCGAGCGGAACACCGGAGACACGCACTTCAACTTCGCCTCCGACGGTATCGCCGTCGGGTTTTGCGGCGTTGATGGCATCGATCATCTTCTGACCGGACTCCGTGTTCGCGCAGCGAACCGGGTCCGCCTCGACGGCGTCCCAATCGATTTCTTCCGGGACATCGGCATGAACGCCGCCAATGGAGATGGTGTGGCTGCGGAACGTGACCCCGAATTCCTGGAGCAGACGCTTGCCGACGGCGCCCACCGCAACGCGGGCGGTCGTCTCGCGGGCGCTGGCACGTTCGAGGACGTTGCGGACATCGTCGAAGCCGTACTTGATGGCGCCGGGCAGGTCCGCGTGGCCGGGGCGCATGCGAGTTACGCGCTCGATCTCGGTTTCGACGGGCTCTATGGCCATTTTTTCGGTCCAGTTCGCCCAGTCGCGGTTTTGAACCCACATCGCAAGGGGAGAGCCGAGCGTATAGCCATGTCGAACCCCGCCCATGATCTCGGCGTGGTCTTTTTCAATCTTCATGCGGCCGCCGCGCCCATAGCCCCCCTGGCGGCGGGCGAGATCGGGCGCGATATCGCTTTCAGCGAGGCGCAGGCCGGCAGGAAGACCTTCGATAACCATCGTGAGGCCCTTCCCGTGACTTTCGCCGGCGGTGAGAAAACGGAAATGGCCCACTATTCGGGTCCTCCATCGAGAGATGCCGCGAAATCGGCTGCGGCCTGTTCGGTTGGGCGCGGGGGCGTCCCCGCGACTTCCGGAAGCTCGATTGGGGCGGGCTGGCCGTTTGGGGAGCGCGCATACGTGGCGCCAAACCGGCCGAGGATCTCTTCGGGTGTGAGCGCTTCCCAGGTCATTTCGTCAGCGGTGTGGCGTTCGGCGGTCACCGTCAGGATCGGCAACTGCGAAGGCGTCCCATCGGCTCCGGTGAAGGTGGAATACACATCGACGCGGGCGTACCCGAGACGAAGATTTGGAACATCGTACATGATCATGTCGAGCAATCTCGCCGCGATCGCGATCGCCTCGTCGAGTGCAGATGCGACCTGGACGCGGCGGCCGCCTTCCGTACGAAAGTCACCTTCGGCAGACGTGGAAAGCGTGACGCCGTCGGATTCGACCGCGACGAGCTGGGTTGCCTGAACGCCCGCCCAGAGACTGGCCGGGGTCCCGCGCGGAGGGCGCCCCCGACGCCATGTGGCAAGGGCCTCTTCGATGAGTGCCGCGACGATATCCGTGTCACCGGATACGACGCGACGGCGCCAGGCTCGGTGCTGGAACATCTCGGTGGAGACCGCCCAGCCCACACCGAGGAAAATGACGGCGAACAGGATGATTCCGACGACGATCACTGGCGCTGTTCCGCAAGCTTCTTCCGGGCTGCTTCGAACATGACCTCGATGGGAGCGGCGACGCCGGTCCAGAGTTCGAACGCCAGCGCGCCCTGGTAGATCAGCATAGGGAGGCCGCCGAGGGTCTTCAGTCCGGCCTTTCGAGCGGCATGGAGAAAGGCGGTGTCTTCGGGCTTGTAGACGATGTCCACCGCCACGGCTGAGGGCCGCGTGTCGCCGAAATCGCAGGGTGAGGCGGATTCGGTGCCGGTGCCTTCCATGCCAACCGAAGTGCAATTCACGATGCAATCGAAGGCTTCCGCCACGGGCGTGGTCACCACCTCGATAGCGCCGCCAGCCGCGGACACATCGTTTGCGAGCTTCGCGGCGCGTTCAGGAGTCCGGTTCCAGAGACCGATGCGGGCGGCGCGCGCCTCGGCCAAGGCGAAGGCGATGCCGCGGGCAGCACCTCCGGCGCCGAGGAGGATGATGTCTTTCCCGGCAGGGTCGAAGGCTGCTTCATTGCGGAGGGCGGCGACGAAACCCGGCCCATCGGTGTTGAAGCCGAAGAGGCGGCCGTTGCGGTTCACGATTGTATTCACTGCGCCAACGCGCGCGCTCTGGCCTCCGAGCTCATCGAGCAGCGGGAAGACGGCTTCTTTGTGGGGGATGGTGACGTTTGCGCCGAGATACGACGGATCGCGGAGGGAAACGACGCGCCCGGCGAGGGCCGCGGGCTCGGTGTCCCAGAGGTCGTAGCTGACATCGAGACCACACTGCATGAAGGCGGCCGCCTGGAATGCAGGGGAGAGCGAATGCGCCACGGGGTGCCCGATGATCCCTGTCCGGCGGCTCATGGCGAGCCGTACAACGCGATGTTTTGCTGGTGTTCTTCGAAGGTCACCGAGAAGCGGTGAGAGCCATCGCCTTTCTTGGCGTCCGCGACGAAGTAGTAGTAGTCGGTGGCCTCGGGGTTGGCGACAGCCTCTATCGAAGCCAGGCCGGGGTTCGTGATCGGGCCGGGCGGGAGCCCGGCGAACTTCCGGGTGTTGTAGGGAGAATCGATGTCGAGGTCCTCGAGTGTGAGCTCCTTCTTCCAGTACCCGTATTCCGCGACGGAGCCTGTGACGAGCGAGACCGCGTACTGAACCGTTGGGTCGGCGCCAAGCGTGTCGTTCTCCGCGAGGCGGTTGTAGAAAACGCCGGCGATCAATGGACGCTCTTCGGGGAGGACGGCTTCGCGTTCGACGATCGATGCCATGGTGAGTACCTGGTGCGTGTTCAATCCGTGGAGCGCCGCGGCCGAGCGCAGCGCCGGTGAGAATCGCTCCTGCAGCGTGCTGAGCATGTACTGGATCAGTTCCGCGGGAGTGGACCCCACGGGCATGATGTAGGTATCGGGGAAGAGGTACCCCTGAAGGGAGGCGCCTTCTGGGAAAGCGTCTTCGAAGCCCGGCGGTACTTTCGCGTTCGCTGCGGCAGCGAGGAAGTCGTCGCGGCTGCCAAAGCCCGCCTCTTCGGCGATGACGGCCATCTCTTCGATACGAATTCCTTCAGGGAATGTGACCTTCAAGACCGGGACGGCATCCTTCACAGTGAGTTCGCGGACGATGGTTAGCGCCGAGGAGTTTTTCTTCAGGAGGTAGTCTCCGGTGCTCAGCGAACTCTGGAGGCCCATGAGGCTGACAAGGAATTCGAACTGGGAACCGGACTTGATGACGCCAAGCTTCTGGAGGTCGCTGCCGATGTCCTCGGCGGAGCGGCCGTCGGGCAGTGTGTAGCCCACTTCGGCGCGATCGGTGGAGGGGGTAACGGAGGGGATGATGTCCTCGCCCAGCTGAGCGGAAGGGGTTTTCGCCATGCAATAGCTGGCGATGAAAACCGCCAGCACAACAACGGCTCCCCCGAAAACACCGAGTGGCGTGATGCCGCGGAAGTTCATCGCGGTGACCGTGGCCGGCGAGCATCGAGCACGCCCTGAAGGACGACGGCAGCCGCCGCGGAGTCCAGACTGCCATCGCGCTTGCCGCCAAATTTCGGCTGGGTGGCAACGGCCTGAGCGGAAGAGAGACGTTCATCGACTTCGCGGACCGGTATGTTGAGCGCCGCACGTAGCGCCTCGACTAGGGGGCGAGTAGCTTCGACCTGGTGACCCCGAGCCCCGGCGAGCGTGAGCGGAAGGCCAATGATGACTTCTGCGATGGATTCTTGTTCGACCATGCGGGCAACGGCCTGGACGGCTTCGTTCAGCGACCGCGTCCGGATCGCGGCACGAGTGTGCGCGTAGAGGCCGAGGTCATCGCTGACGGCCACGCCAATGCGGGCTTCGCCCGGATCAAGGGACAGCAGTCGCGGTTGCAGTAGCTGTTGTGGTTGGTTGTGTGTCATTCGGGATGGCGAAACCAGATCCGTTGGTCGCCGGCCGGGCCGCGAGGTTCACGTCGATCCGGAACCCGAAGCGCGGCAAGCGCGGCGCCCAGCCCGAAAGCCGGACCTCAGCATCCTGAATACCATACCGTTCGGAGAGGGTCGACAGCACGTCGGCTTCACTCTTGCCTTTTACCGCGTTGCGGATGGCATCCCGAGTAACGCTGCGGGCGAGTTCTCCCTGGACCTGGAGCTCTGTCTTGATGGTCGCGGAGTCTGCATCGAGCTGGCGAGCGCCGGTTTCGGTTGCTTTAACCGTTCCGGGCACGAATTCGCCATCGCCGGCCTGGGTGTGGAGCACGCTTCGAGCCACCTGATCGAGCGTATCTTCCAGGACCGCGAGCGCTGAAAGGCTGACATTGACTTCGAGGAAGACCACGTCGGCTGGCGTGCCGACCGCCGGATGGGAGGCGCCGAATTCCACTTTGCTCGATGCGGTGCTCATGAAGACTGCATCATGGGGCCGGGCATCAATGAGCGACTGCTTCACGACGTCGGAGTTTTCGAGCGTTTTCGCCAGTGCGTTGAGGCTGGCCAAATCCTCCGGGGCGACGGCGGGGCGAGGTTCACTCACGCCACCGGCGGCCGGCGCGGCGTTCGTAATCTTGAGGAAGCGGAGCCGCTCAGGTTCCCACCCGGCAATGGCGGCGGCCGCTACGTTCCCGGCGACCCCGGGACGCGAAGCAGTGACCACCGCGTCAACAGAACCGGCGGGCGGCACTGTCACGGTCTCATCGAAGGTGAAGGGAAAGAAGTCCGGACCAGCGAACACAATCGTGTCCTGAGCAACGACCACCGAGGCCTGTGTTTCGTTGGTGATGGTTACTGTCGCTTTTGCTGGCTGGGTTCCGACCATGGTGGTGCCAGTGGTGTTCGCCACGAGGGTGAATTTCTCGACGGTGGAGACCTGGCTTGCAGGGACTTCGAGTGTTTCGAGATTCACGGTATCGCGCGATTCGGAGGCCGTGATGGTGATGACCTCCGTGACGGTTTCTGTCAGAGGGTAGGCGGTGACGGTGGCCGAAGGGCCCATCGCGAAGATGAGGAAGAGCCCGGCGAAAGCGACCGCAACGATTATTGCGACCTGTACGTAGCGGCCGATGCTTGGCGCGGCGAAGTTGAACTTGCCAACGCGAACGACGTGGCGACCGCCCGCATCCCATCGGATGCTTTGGGGCTTCCTCGCGACCGGGACGTTAAGTTCTCGAGCCCGCGAAGCGAGGCCACCCGAGCGAGTAGCGATGGCGATGACCTTGCCGGCTTCTTCGGCGTGATGGATGAGGCGGCGCATGCCAAGCTCGGTGCTGAGCTGGCGATTGCCGCCGGGAGCGTGGATTACGACCGCCCACGTCGGTGCGCCATCGATCCTTCCGCATACGGCGGCGACATCCTCCGAGCGCTCAACGAGGACCACGCTGGCGACATCGTCCCGAGGCGCCGCCGCGTCGTCGCCACCAATAACGGGACCGGGATCCTCCATCGCCACACCACTACCTCGCTCTCACGGGCGGTTACCCGGAAAGTGCCTCCGTTGCCCTTCGGCGGCCCTCCGCGAGGGCTGCGTCGATGAGCGATGCGTCTTTAGCGCCTGCCTGCGCGATATCGGGGCGGCCACCACCGCCACCACCGGCGACCTTCGCGACTTCGCGAATCAGGTTGCCGGCGTGGATGCCTTTTTCCACCAGTTCTGGGGTGGCGGCCGCGAGGAAGGCGGGACGGCCATCGATGTTCGCTCCAAGGACGATGAGCGACGGTTTGAGCTTATTGCGGACGCGATCCGCGATGTCGCGGAGGACATCCGGGGAGGAGGCATCGGCGCGAGCAACGACGAGGAAAGCATCGCCGACCTTCTGGGCGCTTTCGATGAGCCCGTCGCTCATCGATGCGCCCTGGAGGCGCTGCAATTCGCTCCCCTGCTTGCGCAGGCGCTCGAGCTCGGTCTGGAGCGCATCCAGGCGTTCCTCAATTTCGGACGGGCCGGTGCCCAGCTTTTCCGCGATGCCCAGGATTCGCTCCTGCTGCTCGATGAGGTGTGCTTCGGCGGCGCGGCCGGTGAGGGCCTCGATGCGCCGGGTACCGGCGGAGACCGCGGACTCACGCAGGACGTGAACGTAGCCGATTTCACCAGTGTGGTGGACGTGCGTGCCGCCGCAGAGCTCGGCGCTGAAGGTCCCCTCGAGGTCCTTGATCTCAACGACGCGGACCTCGGCGCCGTACTTATCACCGAAGAAGGCGAGCGCGCCGCCTTCCACGGCCTGGCGGTAGCCGGTAGTTCGCCAGGCAACGTCGAGATCGTGGCGCACCTTTTCGTTCGCGAGTTGCTGTACTTCGGCGAGCACGCCGCGGGGCGTCTGCTCAAGATGCGTGAAGTCGAAGCGCAGGCGGTCGGGAGTCACGAGCGAACCCTGCTGGCGAACGTGCGTCCCGAGGATCTGGCGCAGCGACGCGTGCAGGAGGTGCGTGCCCGTGTGGTTGCGGGCCGCGCCGTGGCGCATGCCGATATCCACAGTGGCCTGGGCGGTCTCTCCCACGCGAATCTCTCCCTCGGTCACACGGCCGCGGTGGATGATGGCTCCGCCGCTGGCCTGGGTGTCTTCAACCTGAAAGACGCCAGAACGGGTGCGAATGTTCCCGCGGTCGCCGACCTGACCACCACCCTCCGGGTAAAAGGGAGTGGTCGTGAGGACGACTTCGCAAGGCTCGCCACGAGTCGCGAAGTCTGCGATCGCGCCATTCTTGAGGATGGCGACAACGCCAGCGTCGCTTTCGATGTGGCTGTAGCCGATGAAATTCGAGTGGTCATCGCCAAGCGCCTGAAGTGCCGGCGATATCTCGCCTTTGAGGAACTTGCCCTGCTGCCGGGCGCGAGTGCGCTGCGCTTCGAGCGCCGCCTGGAAGCCGGCATCATCGAGGCCGAAGCCCTCGTTCGCGGCAATCTCACGGGTAAGTTCGAGTGGGAGGCCGAACGTGTCATAGAGGGTGAAGGCCTCATCGCCCGGGACGATGGTCGCACCTGCTTCGCGGAGGCGATCGAGGATTGATTCGAGGCGCGACTGTCCGCTCGCGAGCGTGCGAACAAAGCGTTCCTCCTCCGCATCGAGGGCCTGTTCGATGAAGCGGCGCGATTCCGCGAGGTGCGTGTAGTAACCGCCCATTTTTTCGATGGCTGCGCCGCCCACTCGGGCCGTAAAGAGCGAGGTGACGCCCGCCCGCCGGGCAAGGTAAACCGCGCGGCGAATGACGCGTCGAAGCACATAGCCGCGTCCCTCGTTACTGGGGACAACCCCATCGGCGATCAGGAGGACGGCGGCTCGGCAATGTTCAGACATCGCGCGGATGACGTACTGGAGGTCCGGCGAGGCAGTGGCGTAGGTCTCTTCAAAAATGCTCGCCGCACGTTCGAGGATGGGCTCGAAGATGTCCGTCTCAAAGACGGAATCGACACCCTGGATGACCATGGCGACGCGTTCGAGGCCGCTGCCCGTGTCGATGTTTTGTTTCGGAAGCGGCTCTCGATGGCCGTCTGGGTGCTGGTAGAGCTGCATGAAGACGAGGTTCCAGATCTCAAGGAACCGCTCGTCGTAGCCGACGCCCTGCTTCGTTGCGGCCATCTCTTCCAGGGACATCTCGGTTTCCACCGGGCCGAGTTCAGGATGGAGGTCGTAGTAGATCTCACTGTCCGGGCCGCATGGGCCACTGGCGCCTGGCGTGCCGTTGGGGAAGCTGAACCAGTAGTTCAGGTCCTCGTCGCGGCGATGGATGTGGTCCTCGGGCACACCGACTTCGCGCCAGTAGAAGTGGGTATCGTCGTCATCGAGGTAGATGGTGACGTGCAGGCGCGCCGGGTCGAGCTTGTAGACGGTAGTCATCAACTCCCACGCGTAGTGGACGGCCTCGCGCTTGAAGTAATCGCCGAAGCTGAAGTTGCCCATCATTTCGAAGGCGGTGCAGTGGCTGCGGTCACCGACTTCTTCGATGTCGGTGGTGCGGAAACAACGTTGGACGGTTACGGCGCGAGGGCCCGACGACTCCTGTTCGCCCATGAAGATAGGCTTGAACTGCTGCATGCCGGCACTGGTGAACATCGAGGTTGGATCGCCGATGGGCACGAGGGGCCAGGGCGGCAACAACTGGTGGCCTTTCTCGCGGAAAAACGAGATGTAGGCTTCACGAATTTCATCGGCGGTGCGCGGCTGTTCGGTCATAGGTGTGTCAGCATCCTATGTGGCGCGTTGTTCCAGTGTCGATACGAGCACGCCCGCTGGTGGGCAAGCGGAAGCTGGTAGAAATGCTTAGCCGAACGAATAAGTATCTTGACAGCCTATTTCGGCCGCCCCACGATGAGGCTGGACGTGCGATTCACGTCCCTTATGCGCACTGCTTCTGAGCCTCCCAGTACCGACTTATCCGCTCGTTTTGGCCACGTGCCACTGTGGCTTTCGGCTCGCCTGTCATGAGCGAAAACCTTGGGGTAATCGTGCTGGCCGCGGGCATGGGCACCCGGATGAAGTCGAGGCTTCACAAGGTGCTCCATCCGATTTGCGGCGTGCCCATGGGAGAGCATGTCATCCAGGCGGCGCGTGAGTTGAAGCCTCGCACTATCGCGGTGGTGGTTGGACACCAGGCCGAGGATGTCCGCGCCGCTTTCGCAGCGGCTGATGTGTGCTTTGTGGACCAGACGGAATTGAACGGTACCGCAGATGCGGTGAGGCGCTGCGAAGAGGCTCTTTCAGGCTGCGACGAGGTGATGGTCCTGAATGGCGACTGCCCGCTCGTCACTCCCGAACTGCTAGCGAGCCTGCGAACTGCGCGTTTGCTGAGGCCACTGTCGTTCGTATCGTGCTTCGTGGAGGACCCGGGAAAACTGGGCCGAGTATTGCGCAACGACAGCGGTGACCCGGTCGAGATCGTCGAGGCGGCGGACTACCGCGGCGCCGATGGTCCGGCGGAGATCAACGCTGGCCAGTATGTTTTCGACGCTTCGTGGCTATGGCGGACGTTGCCTTCGGTGCCGAAGAGCGCCAAAGGCGAGTACTACCTCACACACCTCGTCGCGGAAGCGGTGAAGAGCGGGACGCCAGGGGCGACAACAGTCGCCGAGCCCCTCGAGATTCTCGGGGTGGACGACCGGCTGCGGCTTTCGGAGGCGGAAGTTGCAATGCGAACCCGCATCCTCGAGCGGCACATGCTCAACGGCGTGACGATCGTTGACCCGGCCACGACCTACATCGATGCAAGCGCGGAGATCGAGCCGGACGTGACCATCAGGCCGAACTCGCACGTTCTTGGGCGTTCGGTAGTGGAGTCCGGCGCGGTCATCGGGCCATCGACTACCCTTCAGAATGCGACGATTGGCCAGGACACGTCGGTTCAGCAGTCGGTAGTGGAAGACTCTGCCATCGGAGCCCGCTGCAACCTGGGACCGTTCTCCCACGTTCGCGGTGGGGCAACCATCGAAGACGACTGCGAGATCCGGAACTACGCCGAGGTGAAGAACTCGCACATCGGCCACGGTGTGAAGATGCACCACTTCAGCTACATGGGCGACGCAGACGTTGGGGCACGCGCGAACATCGCCGCGGGCTCGATCACCTGCAACTACGACGGCGAACGCAAGCATCGGACGGTCATCGGCGAAGACGCATTCATTGGCTGCGACACGATGTTGATTGCGCCGGTGACGATTGGCGCGCGCGCGTTTACGGCGACGGGCGCGGTGGTGACGCGGGATGTGGCGCCAGGTGAGACGGTGGCCGGCGTGCCGGCGAAGCCGTTCAAGCGGCGTAGTGCCGGCGAAGGCGAGGCAACTTGATGGACGCCTCCACGATCGCTTCGATCCTGGTTATCGCCGTCTCTTCGTTTTTGCTCGGCGCGGTCTCGGCGGCGGAGGCGGCGATCGAACGCGCGAGCGACGTTCGCATCCAGGCGCTCGCCGCGCGAGGGAACAAACAGGCGAGACGGATCGCCGGAGATGTCGGGCAACCGGGACGGTTCCTCGGCCCGCTGACGGCGGCGCGAGTCCTTTCCGCCTCGGTGATCGTCGGGCTGTTCGCGTTCCTCGGCGTCCGCGAGTACGAAGGGTTCGTGGGAACGCTCGGGTTTGCTCTAATCGGCGGCATTTACGTGGCTTTCATCCAGATGACGGTTGGCCTAGTGGTGGCCCGCTCGCCGGAGATTGCGGCGCTTCAGTTGAGTGGAATTGCCCGCGTTACGAGCCTTGTTTTCGCGGTGCCGGCTTTCATCCTCGGACTCCCTTCACATCTCGTCGCTCGGTCGATCATTACGGTGGCCCGTGACCCCGACACCGACATCCTGACGCTGGTCGAACGGGAAGAGGCGGCCGGGGGCGTCGAGGAACAAGAGCGCCGGATGATTCGCGGCATCATCGCTCTCGAGGACAAGTCCGCACGCGAGATTATGGTGCCGCGAATCGACATGGCCGTGGCCGATGTGGAGTCGCGGCTTGAGGATGTCGCCTCGATCGTGACTGAGCGCGGTTACAGCCGGATCCCCGTGTACCGCGAGAACATCGACGACATCGTCGGCATCGTGTACGCGAAGGATCTGCTGCGCGCGATGAGCAACGGAGGCGGCGAGAAGCCGCTTTCGGCGCTGCTGCGCGAACCGTTCTTCATCCCGGAATCGAAGCACCTGGACGAGTTGCTGCAGGAGATGCAACTTCGGCGAATCCACCTCGCAATCGTGGTCGATGAGTACGGCGGCACGGCCGGAATCGTGACCATCGAGGACCTCCTCGAAGAGATCGTTGGAGAGATCGAGGACGAGTACGACGTGGCCCGGCCGGCGATGGAGGTCATCTCGGAAGACGAGGTCGTGCTCGACGCGGGAACGACGACGGATGTGCTCAAAGAACTCTTCGACTATGAGATCGAGTCTGAAGACTTTGACACGGTCGGTGGGTTCGTAATCAACCAGCTCGGGCGACTGCCCTCGGTCGGAGACGAAGTCGAGGTGGACGGCCTGAATCTGCGAGTACTGAGCATGTCGGGTCGGCGCGTGCGGCGGCTGCGAGTGGCGCGGGTGCACCAGATGGAACCTGAGGGCGCAGGCACGCACTAGCCTGTACAGTTCCACGCGTGGAGCAACATCCAGAACTTCCGTACTGGCTTGCACTGAGGCGCGCGGGGCTCGGCAGCACAAATTTCGCGTTGCTCCTGGCCAGGTTCGGGACGATCGAGGCGGCGTGGGATGCCGCGCCGGAGGCAGTGCAGAGCGCCGGCCTCGACGCGCAATACCAGCGGTCCATGGCGAAGGCAAAGTCCGGATTCGACGCCGATCGCGAGCTTTCGATGATGGCGAAGCACGGGGCGCACGCGCTGACCTGGCTGGATGAAGGTTACCCCGAAAGCCTCCGCAACATTCCACAGAGCCCGCCTGTCATCTTCGTCCGTGGAGCACAGGGTCCGCAGTTCGAGCAGGCGGTGGCGGTGGTGGGCACGCGCCACGTGACGCCGTATGGGCGGCAGGCGGCGGAACACTTCTGCTCGGTCCTTGCCGATGCAGGCGTCGCGATCATCAGCGGGCTGGCGCGTGGTGTGGATGCGATCGCCCATCGCGTGGCCATCGAGCACGGCGCGCCCACGGTGGCGGTGCTGGCCGGGGGCATCGACCAGGTGTACCCGCGGGAGAACGCCGGTCTGGCCGAGCGAATCACCGAGGTGGGCTGCCTGGTAAGCGAGTATCCGGTGGGGATCCCGGCGCGGCGAGACTACTTTCCGCGGCGTAACCGAATTCTCTCTGGATTGGCGAAGGCGGCCCTGCTGGTAGAGGCGGGAGAGGGGAGCGGTGCACTCCACACGGCGAACTGGGCGTTCGAACAGGGGCGGGATGTATTCGCGATCCCGGGGAGCATCTTCTCGCGGCAGAGCTACGGCACGAACCAGCTGATCCGCGAAAAAACCGCCAAACTCGTCGCAACTCCTGAGCAGATGTGCGAAGAGCTGAACCTGATCGCCACAGGAGTTCCTGCGACCATCGCGCTGCAAGCAGAATCACAGCCCACTTTGTTCGAGAAGCGCCCCGTCCCAATTCCGGAACAAAAGAAGGGTCCGGTTAAGCACGACGACCACCCACTGCTAAAGTGGTTAGCAGAGGGACCACTGCACATCGACGAGATTGCCCGGAACGCCGGGCTCCCGATCGCAGAGGTGAGTGGCTCGCTGCAGATACTTGAACTCGAAGGACGTGTGCGCTCGGCCGGGGCCATGACCTACGCGATTCCCTGATTTTCGGCGCACGCGCGCATCACGCGCGGGGCCCTACGGGCCCACCCACTAGACAGAAATCGAACAGGCTCTCTACTCTCGAAAAACGCGCCGGTCGAACTACACCGGCGAAAGGCATTTCTTTGGCAACTCAAACAGCAACCCGAAAGGGCACATCCCGGTCCACGGGATCGAAGACCACGCGGCGTCCGGCCACTACTGCCCGGGCTCGTCGAGCGCCTGCCGCGCCCGCCACGGAGACTCCGCGGCGCAGTGGGAGCGCGCGCAACCTCGTGGTGGTCGAATCCCCGACGAAGGCCCGGACGGTCAAGAACATCCTCGGCGACGACTACGAAGTGATCGCTTCGGTCGGTCACGTCCGCGACCTGCCGCCGTACGGCTACGGCGTTGAAAACGTCGAGAAACTGGATTTCACACCCAAGTACGTGGTGGTGAAGGACAAGCGCCGCGGCGTGGATAAGAACGAGGTGGTGAAGGACATCGCGGAAGCGGCGAAGAAGGCTTCGCGAGTGTTTCTTTCGACAGACCCCGACCGCGAGGGCGAAGCCATCGCGTGGCACATCAAAGAAGCGGCGGGCATCCCGGAGGACAAGGTCACCCGCGTGGTGTTCCACGAGATCACCAAGCCGGCAATCGAGGCCGCCTTCGCGGAAGCCACCGGTGAACAGGTTGATGGCGCCACAGATCATGGGCGCAAGGCGCCGGGCCAGATCGACATGGACCTGGTGGACGCCCAACAGGCGCGGCGCGTGCTCGATCGGCTGATCGGCTTCCCGCTGACCTGGTTCGTGCAGAAGAAAGTTAGCCGGGGGGCGAGCGCAGGGCGCGTCCAGAGCGTGGCCCTCGGGTTAATCGTGAACCGCGAGAAGCAAATCCGGAACTTCGTGCCGACTGAATACTGGTCGATTCACGCTGGACTGGAGAAATCGGGTCGAGGATTCGAGGCAGATCTCGCGACCTTCCCGACCATGACACGCGGCGCATCGATGAAGCCACCGTTCCGCGCGGCCGGGCCGGCGATCCCGAACGAAGAGACGGCGAACTCACTGACGGCAACGTTTAAGCGGTCGCAGTTCCGCGTGGCTTCGGTGACCAAGGGCGAGAAGCGACGTGGGCCGGTGCCGCCGTTCACAACGAGCACGTTCCAGCAGGCTGCCGTAAACCGCCTGGGGATGAGTGCGGCCCGAGCAATGGGGACGGCCCAGGAGCTCTACGAGGGCATCGGTGGGCAGGCAGGGCTCATCACGTACATGCGAACGGACTCGGTGAACATCTCGCCGATCGCTCGTAGCCAGGCGCGGGACTGGGTGTCCAGCACCTGGGGCGGCCAGTTCATCCCGGAGAAGGAACGGGTGTACTCCACCCGGAGCAAGGGCGCCCAGGAAGCGCACGAAGCGATCCGGCCGACGAACCCCTCGGCCACGCCCGAGACCTTGCGGCGCGTGCTCAACGCCGACCAACTCCGCGTGTATCAGCTCATCTGGCAGCGCTTCGTGGCAAGCCAGATGACCGACGCCCGCTATGCGACGGTCGGAGTCGAAATCGAAGCTCGTGAGAATAGCGCGGTCACCGGCACCTTCCGTGCCAGTTCGAGCACGCTCGTCTTCGAAGGGCACCTGAGGGCCTATGGCGCGGACGTGAACGACACGCAAGCGGAAGACGACGACGAGTCGACAGCCACGGCTTTGCCTGAGTTAGTGGAAGGCGATGTCCTGAATCAACGCACCATCGACCCGCGCAGACACCAGACCGAGCCGCCGCCACGCTTCACGGAGGCGTCGCTCGTGCGCGCTCTCGAAGAAGAAGGCATCGGGCGACCGAGCACCTACGCGAGCATCGTCCAGACCGTGCTGAAGCGTGATTACGTGGAAAAGCAGGGCCGGCAACTGGTGCCGCAGGAGCTCGGGTTTATCGTCCACGACTTGCTCGAGCAGCACATGAAGCAATACGTCGACCTCCCCTTCACCGGTGAGATGGAGAAGGAACTCGACGAGGTTGCCGCGGGTGACCGCGAGTACGACGAAGTGCTGAAGGAGTTCTGGCCGGCCTTCAAGGGCCGCCTGGACGAGGCGGAAGTCAGCGCCATCAAGCAGCAGGAAGAGACCGACGTTCGCTGCAACGTCTGCAACCAGGCGAACCTCGTCATCAAGTGGGGCCGGAACGGCAAGTTCTTTGCCTGCCCGCGCTACCCGGAATGCACGAATTCGCTGCCGATGGGCGAAGACGGCAAGCCGCTGATTGTGGCCGCTCCCAAGGAGACGGCCTTCAAGTGTCCCAAGGATGGCGGAGCACTTATCCAGAAAAACGGCCCGTACGGCGCGTACGTGGACTGCGTGAACCGGGAGAACGGCACCTGCGATTTCCGCGGCGGCGTTCCGGTAGGCATTCCCTGCCCCGAAGAACCGGAGACCGGACAACTCGTGGAGAAGCAGACGAAACGCGGCAAGTTCTGGGGCTGCTGGAACTATCCGAACTGCAGCTACACGACGAACAGCCTTGAGAAGCTCGCTCCGGCGCGTCCTCAGGCGGAACGCGAAGAGGCCAACCGGAAGCTGCTGGAACGCAGTGCACGAGGGAAAGCCGCGTTCGCTAAACGCAAGGCGAACGCAAGTGCTGCGCGGGCGCGGAAGGCCAGCTAAGCCGGTTTCAGTGCCCGCGTTGCGAAGTAGCCGGGCATGTATTTCGCCGTTGCGTTGCGATGGTGTGGCGTCTCATCGAAGCTGGTAATCACGAAGCCCGCCACTAGCTGACCGCCAATTTGCTCCGTCATCGTGTGGCTGAACTCCAGTGGCCATTCGGATCGTTGTTCGAGTTTCTCGGGAGTCAGGCTCTCGGTGTCCGAATAAGGGAGTGAATGCCGGACGACTAATTCGTCGCGTTCATCGAGGGCGTCGCCATCGAAAATGTAGATGTCGGGGTTCATGAAGCCGGCAAGGAGCGCCCCGCCGGGTCGGAGAACGCGGAAGCACTCGCGCCACACGGGTTCGAGTTCGGGGCAATACACGTTCGAGACGGGGTTCAGGATCAGATCGAAGCATGCATCTGCGAAATCGCTGAGGTCGCGCATATCGCCAAGGACCGTGCGAGTGGTCAGGCCTTCACGTGCGGCGACCTGGCGGTCCCGTTCCAGTTGGCCTGGGGAGTTGTCGAAAACTGTCACGTTCGCCCCGGCAGCAGCGAATTGAGGGCCCTGCTGGCCACCTCCCGAGGCGAGACAGAGCACGTCGACGCCCTGGAGAGAGACGGGAAGCCACTGGCGAGGGACAGGTTTGTGGCCGATCAGCACGACGCCGGAAAGATCCCCGGCTTTAGCCGCGGCGACAGTTTCGGGCGAGGCGCCGACGGTCCACTCGTCACCGGCGGCGACCTGCCGGTCCCAGGCGGCGCGATTGTGGGCGACAACTTCATCTTGAGGCATGGCTGAAATCGTAGCGGTTCCGACGGGGCCCGCGATCCTTCACACAATGGGCTTAACACTTCACAATCGCGTTATGCCAAGCGAAGTCGCGTCGCATAAGACCGCGGAAGCGTATCTCGATTCGTATCTCCGCGAGCTCTCGGCGGGAAACCGTTCGAGCTATACCCTCCGCAACTACCGAAACGACATCGGGAACTTCCTTGCGTGGTGCGAGGAGCGAAAGCTCGAGCCGCTTCGAACGAGCCGCGCCACCTTCCGGGAGTATCTGACGGAGCTGAAAGATGGCGGGATGGTCGCGGCGTCAATTACACGGCGAACCAGTACCGTCCACGGCTTTTACAAATACCTGTTCCAGGAGGGCGCAACCGAGCGCGACCTGCTGTATGGCGTGGCGCTGCCGAAGCGCCCGAAACGACTACCGAAGGTGCTGGACCCTTCCGTGCTCGATGCCTTGCTCAACGCTCCCAATCCGGAAACGGCGGCCGGGTTACGCGACCGGGCGATGTTCGAACTGCTCTATGCCGGGGGCCTGCGTATTTCGGAATTGGTTTCGCTGGAAGTGCACCAGGTGGACCTCGGCGAAGGGGCGGCAATCATCCACGGCAAAGGAGCCAAGGAACGACTGGTGCTGTTCGGGGAGCCCGCGATGCAGGCGCTCGAACGATATCTCGAGCTCGGAAGACCGGAACTGGCCGAGAAGCGGCGACACTCGGCTCGGGCAGGGGACGGTAGCGCACTGTTCCTCAACCGTTTCGGTAGCCGACTGACCGCGCGTTCGGTGCAGTCGCTGATCAAACGCCACGCCCTCGGGGCCGGCATCGCAGTGGAAGTTCATCCACACCTCTTGCGGCATTCGTTCGCAACGCACCTGCTGGATGGCGGCGCCGATCTGCGCATCGTCCAGGACCTGCTGGGACACAGTTCGGCGAATACCACGCAGATCTACACGCACGTCTCGCAGGCCCGACAGGCAAAGGTCAGCAATGACGCGTGGGAGAAACTCGCGGAACAGGCGCTCGAGGGACCGAGGCGGAAGCGGACCCGTTCGGCCTAGCCACTATATCCAAACCCCACCCGCATTTGTCGTCTTTCCCAGCGACCGATAGGCCGCATCGACGAGCGACTGGCCGCGGTCGTTGAGCAAAATACCTTTGCCCATGCGGGACATGGCGTAACCGAAGCTCATACCCACCGCCGGATCGGCGAAACCGATACTTCCGCCCGCGCCGACATGTCCGAACGCAGCCGAAGAAAGGATGACGCTATCCGTGTTCCCTGGTTTCCAGTTGCGGTTGTCCATCGACTTCATGAATCCGAGGGCAAATCGCGTCGGGATAAGCAACGTCGCGTCTTCCTTTGTCGCCGACGAGACTTCGCCCATTCGCGCCAATGTCACCGGGTCGGCGAGCGTAACGCCGTTCAACGATCCGCCACAGGCCAATGGCGCATAGATGCGCGCCAGTCCTCGACCATTTGAAATGCCTCCAGCGCCCCCGATCTCCGCGGCGTGGCATTCGCGCGCGTTGGGATCGAAGCCACCGCCATTGAGGAGTGAGAGCCCTGAAATCGACTTCGGATCCGAAAGCAGCGCGAGAGTGAAGTCGCCGGGGACGTCACCCGGCTGCGGCGCGTAGGGAATGACCGGCGCGATTCGTTCTTCGACCTCTTCTGGCGCGCCAATCCAGAATTCGGCCCCCGTGGGGACAGCGACCTCCTCGCGGAAGAACGAGCCAAGCGATTTGCCAGAAACGCGCCGAACGAGTTCGCCTACGGTCCAGCCGAAATTAATCATGTGGTAGCCGTTGCGGATGCCTGGCTTCCAGAAAGGTTCCTCATCCGCGAGCCGATGGATCATGTAGTCCCAGTCGCAGCAGGCTCGCTCTTTCAGCGGTTCGCGGATCGCTGGCAGGCCAACGGAGTGGTCCAACATCATGCGGACCGTGGCATGCTCTTTGCCGTTCCTGGCAAATTCTGGCCAGTACTTCGACACCGGAGCATCGATGTCGAGTTGACCTCGGCTCGCGAGCAGGTGGGCAGCTATGGCTACCGCGCCCTTGGTGCACGAGAACACCGTGCATACGGTGTCCCTGGCCCATTCCCTGTCCGCCGTCTGCTTCCCGCCCCAGAGGTCCACCACCGTTTGGCCTTCGAGCGTCACGCACACGGATGCGCCACGTTCGTCCCGCTCGTGGAAGTTCTTTTCGAATTGCCGGGCGACCTCGGCGAACCGGGAGTCGAACGTGCCCTGAATCAGACCAGCCGCAGTCTCAACTCGTAGCTGTTCCAAGTGGCCTCCAGTAAGTGACAGCGTGTGATGCCGCCGACCATACCGGCGCGTCTGCCGCGGCGCGAGTGCGGCTTTGACAGCATCCGGCTATCGCGCTTAGCTTGCTTCCACTTCCTAAGCCGTATGCGAGAGGCTCTCCATGACCAGCTCCACCGTCACAGGCGTTCCGACAATGCTCGGTCACATTGCCCTTCGCGTCCGGGATGTGGATAGGGCTGTCGAGTTCTACCGCGATGCCCTCGGACTCACATTGAAAAACAAAGGGAAGGTGGCCTTCCTGGGAGCGCGGCCGGATGCCTCCCATGAGATCGCCCTTTTTCCGCTGCCTGAGGGCGCCGAGGGCCCGGACCAGAAGCGCGTTGGCATGTATCACATGGCCTGGGAGATGGCTTCGTTCGAAGAGCTTGAAGCGCTACACGAGAGGCTTGTCGCAAAAAACGTGAAAATCGTTGGCTACGGCGACGGGCAGTGCAACGTGATGTTCCACGACCCGGATGGGAACGAACTCGAAGCAATCTGGGAGCCGCCGGCGGAGGTCGCCGCGAAGCTCAAGGACGAGGGTCGCTGGCCAAAGCTGGAGCGCATCCCCGGCTTCTAGAATCGACAACGGCCCGGACTCAATCGAAAATCACGGGCGTGAACCTGCTGCTCGTGCATGGGCCGAACCTGAACCTCCTCGGCGAACGAAAGCCGGAGGTGTACGGGACGACGACGCTTCTCGACATCGAGGCGGACGTGGCGGCTGCGGCGGGCGCTCGTGGCGCAACGGTGCTGAGCTTCCAGAGCAATCACGAAGGATCGATCATCGATTTCCTGCACGAGCACCGGAAGTTCGCGCAGGGCGTGGTGCTCAACGCGGGCGCTTACACGCACACATCGGTGGCGCTGCACGACGCGATCGAGGCCATCCAGATTCCGGTCGTGGAAGTGCACATTTCGAACACCCATGCGCGCGAAGGGTTCCGGCACCGTTCGATGATCGCACCGGTGTGCCTGGGCCAGGTGACCGGCCTCGGGCGCAATGGCTATACCGTCGCGACGAACCTGCTGCTCGACCACCTTGGAGCGCCGAAGTGAGCGCCTCGGACACTGCCGGTCCGCGGTTGGAGAGGATTCGGACCAAACTCGAAGAGGCTAATCTTGACGCGTTGATGGTCTCGGCGCCTGGTGAAGAGAACCTGGGCATGGAATCGCGGTACTACACCGCAGGCTTCACTGGTTCGGCCGGGGTGGTGCTGGTCACCAGGGACAAGGCGATGATCGCTGCCGATTTCCGCTACACGGAACAGGCTGAGGCCGAGTGCGGTGCGCGAGGATTCGCGGTCTTCCCGGCGCTCGGTGCTCGCAAGGAGTGGTTCGCGAAGTTTGTGGGCGAAACCGGAATAGCGGGCAAACGAGTTGGACTTTCGACGCATGACCTTACGTATGGAGCGCGACGCTCTCTGACCTCGCTCGCCCGCTCGCTTCCTTCGGCTGACCGTCCGAAGTGGGTCCCGGCGCCCGACATCCTGGGCAAACTTCGGAAAGTGAAAGACGCGGACGAGTTGCGGCTCCTGCAGGCGGCGATCGACATCTCCGACCGGGCTTTCGAGCAGTTGGAGTCGGCGATTGTCCCCGAAACGAGCGAGTTGGTAGCCGCTGAAATGTTCGCCGCGAACGTCAAAGCCGAAGGCGGCACATCGATCTCGTTCGACACCATCGTGGCGGGCGGTCCGAATGGCGCGATGCCGCACGCCCACCCGACGCCCGCGGCGGTCGGCGCCGATCGGCCAATCGTAGTCGACATGGGGGCGAAGTTCGGTGGCTACTGCAGCGACCTCACGAGAACCATCGTCCTCGGCAACCAGGACGCGAAGTTCCGCGAGATTTATGCAATCGTTTTCGAGGCCCAACAGGCGGCGATCGAAGGCGTGGAAGCGGGGATGAAGTGCGTTGACGCCGACCGGCTCGCGCGGTCGGTCATCGAAAAGGCTGGTTACGGCGAGCGTTTCGGGCATGGCCTCGGACACGGTGTTGGCCTCGCGGTCCACGAAGATCCTTACCTCGGAACCAGTGCTTCGGATACCTTGGAAGAGGGAATGGTGTTTACCATTGAGCCAGGCATCTACCTCCCCGGCTGGGGCGGCGTTCGCATCGAAGACATCGTCGTTCTCGAAAACGGCAAGGCGCGAGTGCTCAGTAAGGCCAGAAAACTCACCCCCGCAGGAGTCTGACGACGTGATATCTACTGCTGAACTGAAGAAGGGCGCGACCATCGAAATGGATGGCAAGCTCTTCTCAATCATGGATTACAGCCACATCAAAACCGGACGCGGCTCGGCGCAAGTCAAGATCAAGCTGCGAGATGTTCGTAGTGGTTCGATCATCGAGCACACGGTGCAGTCCGGTACGAAGTTCACACGCGCCCGGGTGGAGCGCCGCGAGATGCAGTACCTGTACAGCGACGACCAGTTCTATTACTTCATGAACACCGAGACCTACGAACAGATTCCGGTGGGCGCGGAGAAGGTCGGCGACGCGAACAAATACCTCAAGGAATCCGACCTCTGCGAGGTTGTACTCTTCGGCGACGAAGTCATCGGCATCGAAATGCCGATCTCAGTCGAATTGACGGTTACGCAAACCGACCCTGGCTTCAAGGGCGATACCGCAACCGGTGGCAACAAGCCGGCGACGCTGGAGACGGGCCTCGTGGTGCAGGTGCCGTTGTTCATCGAAGAGGGCACGAAGATTCGAGTGAACACTGACCTCGGGACGTACATCGAACGGGTGCAGTAGCCGCCGCAGCGCGATCAAAGCGGGTCAGACGCCCGCCATCAGCCAGACAAGCGCCTCATCGTAGTTCCAGAAGACGCGGAATGCGTTTTCCTCGTCCAGGCCGGCAGTGAGTATGGTCTGGCGGCTGATCCCGAAAGCCAACGCCGAGGAGGCGACGACCGCAACCCTTGCCCCGAGACGCTGCAACGTATCGGCCGCATCGAGAAACGCTTTGAACGGCACGAAGATCTGGGTCACGGGCCGGTAATCGACCAGCATTCGCTGTCCGTGTTGAATCGGGAAGTTGTCGGCGGGGACCCAGTTCCCGGGCGAAATCACGGGCGCGGCCCGTATTTCGACGAAGCCTTCGCGTTCGAAGAATTCAGGAGTCTGAGGCACTTCGACCTCGGTGAGGAGAGATTCCCAGCCGGGCCATTGCTCCTCGCCGGAGATGGAGAACACGCCACCAGAGTTGGAAGCGACGGTTGCACGGGCCACGCCGTCGCCGGGCAGTACAAGGTCAGCGGTTGTGCTGGAATGGAGCCCCTCGCTGGCGCCACCGGCGAAGAACTGGCCGTTCCACGAGGACAACCTGTTTTCGGCTGCCTGGATGATGATCTGGGCAAAGCCGGGGAGTGTTTCGCCTGCCCTGAGTTGCAACGAGGCAATTCCAGCCCAATGGTGAATCGAACCACCCGAAGCCACTTCCGTCTCCCTCTGTCCCAAGACCCAGTCTACCGATCGGCGCAAGACCAACGAGTGAACGGTTCTCGCGAACCTGCATGTAGGATGGCCGGGCCATGGATGATGACCCCGTCCGCGACCTGGAGATCGCTGAAATCGGCCTGCGTATCTATGGCGAGCGGCCTCGCGTGGAAAAGCTCTACAGCGAGAACAATTACGTGTGCAAGCTGGACTTCGACGGGAAATTGCCGGCGAAGGTCTTGAAGATGGCCGGGGGCGAGCATCTTTACTCTTCGGTTCGGCAAGAAGCCGTGGCACTCGGACGTCTCAGGGATGCGGGGCTGGCGGTGCCCTCGCTGGAGCACTTTTGGGACGAGGGCACCGCTCCGCCGTGGATGATCCTTGAGTTTATCGCGGCGCGGGACCTGGGCTTTGCGATCACGAACCAGTTGCCCTGGGCCGAGGAAGGCTGTCGCAGCGCGGGCGCATTCCTCCGTGACCTCCACCGGGCACCGGTCTCGATTGTCGAAGGGTTTGTCCCGCAACACGTACCGGTAACGGGCACGATCAGCTGGCAACACTGGTCTCTGGTGCAC
Source organism: Dehalococcoidia bacterium (assembly GCA_050247055.1). Taxonomy (GTDB): domain Bacteria; phylum Chloroflexota; class Dehalococcoidia; order Tepidiformales; family Tepidiformaceae; genus Amarobacter. Next base: position 1,352,680 of record JBFWUX010000001.1, on the reverse strand, counting down.
GCATGGGATGCGGCCGACGAGCCCACTCGCGAGGCCTTGACGGCAGTGGCATCCTCCCTCGACGAACAGTTGCAGGAACCACCATCGCAGGTCGTCCACGACTCATTCGTGGCGAATCACGTGCTCATGGATGGCGGCGCAGCCTTCGCGGTGAACGATTGGGAGACCATTCGCGCCGGCTATGCCGAGCGTGACCTGGCTTGCTTTGTGGGCGGATTGAAGGCATGGCTGGGGGGACATGATGGGCACAGGGACGCCTTCCTGGATGGATATGCCGGTGGGCTTCCCTGGAACCGAACGAGAATGGCGGCATGGGAGGTGTACTACCTGATGAACTGGACGGCGTTCGCCCTGAGGCACGCTCGCGCCGAACTGACAGAACACTTGATTGGACTGACGAAGAGTACGGCCGTGTCCGCAGCGAAGAACTAGAGCCTGCACCGATCGACGGGCTCCCATATCCTCTACGTCACGCATGAACCCACCTTCCGCCCTTTCTGTCTCAGCTGTGGTTTCATTCCTCCGTGAAGTGCTGGAATCGAACGAGTTCTTCAGCGACCTGTGGATCCAGGGCGAAGTATCGAACTACACACGGTCTCAGGTGGGGCACCGGTATTTCTCGCTGAAGGACGCGGGTGCCTCGCTGCGGACGATCCTGTTCCGGGACACTATGTCCGGGTTCCAGTTGAAGGATGGCGAGCGCGTCATCGCGCACGGGCGCATCACGGTTTATCCGCAACGGGGAGAGCTGCAGTTCGTCCTGGATTTTGTGCGGCCGGAAGGTGTTGGGTTCCTCGCGGCGAAATTCGAGGAATTGCGGTTGCGGCTCGAAGCCGAGGGGCTGTTCGATCCGGCACGAAAACGGCCGCTGCCGGCGTTTCCGCGGCGGATCGGTGTGGTCACGTCTCCGACCGGGGCAGCACTGCAGGACATTCGCAACGTCCTGGCGCGGCGCTGGCCGCTGGCAACGGTCTTGCTTTCGCCGGCGCTGGTGCAAGGAGAGCAGGCCGCCGGGCAGGTCACGGCTGCGCTTCGGCGGCTGGCCCGAGAGCCGGACCTTGATATTGCAATCGTTGCGCGGGGTGGAGGGAGCGCAGAGGACCTTTCGGCATTCAACGATGAGCGCGTGGCGCGTGCGATCTATGGGTTCCCGGTGCCGGTGATTTCTGGCGTCGGGCACGAGACAGATGTGACGATTGCCGACCTGGTGGCGGACTTGCGCGCGCCCACGCCAAGCGCGGCGGCGGAGCGCTCAGTGCCCGATATCGCGCAACTCGAACGTGGCATCCGCATCACCGACCGCCAGATGGCTTCGGTAGCGCGGGCTGCGCTGGCTGAACACGCCGGCCGGGTGGAGGCGCAGCTCCGCCGGCTGCAATACGGCGCTCCCAACCCCGAAGACCTGGCAGGGCGCATCCGTACGCTCCTGCGCGAAATGCAGGCGGGCCTCGAACGACGGACATTCACGGACCGGGCGCGATTCGAGAATGTCGCCGCGCGGATAGACTCGCTGAACCCGATGGCGACGCTGGCGCGTGGATTCGCGATCGTGCAAAAGGAAGGCTCGACGAAGAAGCCAGTCGTGAATAGCGCACGCAAGGTGAAACCGGGCGAACGGCTTTCCGTTTCGGTGGCTGATGGCGCATTCTGGGCCGAGGTGAGCTGAACTATGGCCGAACCAACCTTCGAAAAGCTCTATGCGGCGTTGGAAGAGAAAGCACGCAAGCTCGAGCAGGGCAATTTGCCGCTCGAGGAGTCTCTCGCGCTGTACGAAGACGGCGCAAAACTCGTCGATCAGCTGCGAGCGATCCTCGAGAAAGCCGAACTGCAGGTGAAGACGCTCCAGGGGCGGATGGAAGAGGACGAGTTCCAGCTTCGGGAAGTGGAAGCGGGCTACGAGGCTGAAGAGTGAAAGCCCTCACCCCCGGGCCGCCTCTCCCGACTTCGCGGGCGAGGGGGAGTGACAGATGACGAATGTGCTGAGGATTTCATGGCTGACCACGGGCCGGGGGCCCGGCTCTTATGGAGCGCTTGAGTACACGTTGAACGCGATCGACGGTGGGCTGCCGGTTGAGGTCGCCGTCGTATTCGTCAACCGTGACAGGGGCGAGTACGAAGCGACGGATCGACTCATCGCGATGGCGGAATCGCGGGGGATTCCCGTCGAGGCGGATTCTTCGGTGCGGTTTCGGAAGTCCGTTGGGGGGAAGATCGGGAAGGCGGGCGAAACTCTCCAGCCCTGGCGGTTCGACTTTGACCGGCGAGTGGCTGAGCGGCTCCGGCGATATGACTTCAGCCTCGGAGTGATGTTCGGTTACATGCTGATCGCTACGGAGCCGCTGTTCGGCCGATTCACGTTCATCAATGACCACCCGGCACTGCCGGACGGTCCGATCGGCACCTACCAGGAAGTCATTGCCGAGTTGATGCGCACGCAGGCGCTCGAGTCCGGCTGCATGATGAACCTGGTGACGGGAGATGTCGATCGCGGGCCGGCCATCAGTTATTGCCGGTTCTCTATACAGGATGAACTAAACGAAGCCGCCTGGAATGCCGCTTCGGGCCAGGAGATCGATGATTCGACGCTGGATCAGATCATGGGGATGCCCCTCTACTCCGACATCCGGGCGAGAGGAGTGGCCCGGGAGCGGCCGTTCCTCGTGGAGACCCTTCGCGCGATTGCGACCGGAACGTTGAACGTGCCACCACGAGCGCCCGTCGATCTGACGGCGGAGGTAGAGCGCGCGGTGCACTCGACACGGCCCGTATAATGCGCGGCATGGCTCAAACCTTGCCGAATTGTCCTGATTGCCAGGCCGAACATCAGCCCGACGACAATTACTGCCGCCAGTGCGGCATGTTCCTCGCCGCCGTCCGTGATACCGCCATCGTCGCCGCCGCACCAGCGATGCCGGTTCGGCAGCCGCGACAGCGCGCTCCTCTCCCGGCGCCTGTGAAGAAGGCCGCGACGGCAATGGCGGTCGGGACGGCCCTGCAAATCGGCGTAAGTCTGACGGGCAAGTTCCTCGCGAAGCAGGCTGGAAAGCAGGCACTCAACGCGGTTGCCGGAAGGCCAAAAGCAGAAAAGAGGTCGAAGCGGCCACAACGCTCGAAGGACGTGACGGTGTCGCCCGCGAGCCAGGTGGTAGATCCGTATCCGCATGCGGCCGCAGTGAGCGAGACAGTGGTGATTCGCCGGGTATGGATTCGGCGGTAGCCCTCACCCCCGGCCCCTCTCCCAAGCCTGGGAGAGGGGAGTAGAGCGAACTTGCTAAGAGGCTAGGGCGCCGCGTAGTACGTGTAGTCGTTGTATTGCCAGCCCGTGGGGAGCAATGTCCAGAGGCGAACATGGAGCGGCTGGCCACCCCGAGGCATGTTCGCAAGGGTGACACTGGTGTTGAGGCCAGCAGACGCTCCGAGCAGGTCATTCGAGCCCTGGCTTGTGCCCAGGTAGAAGAAGTACTGCTGGGCGCCGCTGCCCGGTGTCCAGCTAAAGCTGACGGTTGTGCCGGCGAGCTGGGAGCCGTTCGAGGGGCTCGTCATTACGGCTTTGGAAGCCTGCTGGGAACCGCCGCCGGAATTGGCGGCGGTATACGTGAAGTCACGGTACTGCCAGCCATTCGAGAAGCGCGTCCAGAGTCGGACGTAGATGGTGCCGCCCGAGGCAGGGAGGTTCGTGGCGGTGTAGGAAGTGCTGAGCCCCACTGAACGACCGACGATGTTGTTCGAGCCGGGCGCGGTGCCGGCGTAGAAGAAGTATTCGAGCCCGCCGGAGACCGCCGACCACTGGAAAGTTGCCGTTGAACCGGAAAGGTTGGAACCGTTCGATGGGCTCGAAATCGACGCCGGGCCGGATGAGGCGGGAGGCTGGGTGGGTGTCGCAGTCGCGGTGCGGGTGGGTGTGGCTGCGGCTTGCGTGGGCGTCCGCGTAGGGGTGGCTGTGGCGGCGGCCTGGGTGGCCGTGCGGGTTGGGGTCGCGGTCGCGTTGGTGCCGCCGCTGCCGCTGGTGCCATCATTCACGAGACCGAAGTCCGTGACCCAGTACCAGCCGTAGGTACTGCCCGAGGTGTATGCACGGGCGATGCCTATCTGGCGATACGAACCGTTCAGCATGTTCGCGTTGTGACCGGAAGAGTTCTTCCAGGCGTTAAAGACCGCGCTCGCGGAAGACCATGCGCCACCGGCCGCGATGTTTTCGCCCGCACCCGACGGGTAATCGCAGTTCTGGGTGCGTGTGGATGGTGAGCGCCCTAGCGAATCGGTGTGCGAGAAGTAGTTCTTCGCGCCCATATCGACGGCCATCCAAGTCGCCGAGCGGTTCAGGTTGGTCGACATCGTCAAAGCCTGAAGCCCGTTCTGGGCGCGGTAGTTGTTGATCAGGCCCAGGAAGGCCTGCTCCTCGGCATCGATGCTGTTGTCGCTCACCGAGCAGTTGGTTAGCGCGCTGGCACCGCCATCGAACCCGATGCCGAACATCGCGGCAGCGCCGATGGCGAGCCCAGCGATTCCTCCTGCCAGCGGCAAGCGCCAGCCGTTCCACTTCCTCATCATCCAAACCTCGTTCTTCAGGGGGCGCGAATCCATGGAACTGTTAGAACGGCGTATGAACGTCAGAGAGGAGTAAACCGGCGGCAAAACCTCACGAAATCCGGAGTGGAAGCTGAAATCGACACGGCCTGCCGGCGAATCAACAATAGAATCATGCCTCGAGTGCGCGTCGAACCGCTGGATATCGAGTTCGAAGCCCCGGTGAACGAGACCGTGATGGATTCCGCGAACGCCGCGGGATACTGGTGGCCCGTAGGCTGCAACCGGAACGGTGAATGCACCAACTGCGCGATGGACGTGGTCTCGGGGGTGGGACGCTTGAGCAAGATGGGACGCTTTGAACGGGCCAACCTCATTCGCCAGCGGGGACAGACTTCAGTGCAAGATCCGCGATTGCGATTGGCGTGCCAGGCGCGAGTGGAAGGCGACGTGGTTGTGTATAAACTTGGAGTCCGTCTGGATACGCTGTAACAGGAGCCGCGCCCGTGCCTTACATCATCACTGAGCCGTGTATCGGCGTGAAAGATGCCTCGTGCGTAGACGTTTGCCCGGTGGATTGCATCCACACGACGGATGAGGCGGATCAGTACTACATCAATCCGGATCAATGTATAGACTGTGCGGCCTGCGAACTGGCCTGCCCGGTGAGTGCGATTCACGACGAGAATGACCTCGCGGAAGACCAGCGGCGCTTCATCGAAATCAATGCGAACTTCTTTCGCTAACCACCAGCATCCCGGGTGCAAGCCCCGGTAGGAGCACTCTTGGAACTCGCCCAGCTCGAAGCCTTCATCCAGGTGGCCCACCACCGTTCGTTCAGCCGCGCGGCCGAGTCCCTGTTCCTTACCCAGCCATCGGTGACAGCCCGAATCCAGTCGCTTGAACGGGAGATTGGCGATCGCCTGTTCGAACGCACTGGCCGAAGCGTGACGCTCACCGATGCCGGGCACGCATTCATGCCACATGCCCAGCGCGCTCTCACGGCGGTACAGGAAGGCACCGACGCCATCGAGGCGGTACGGCATGGCGACATCGGCAACGTGCGCATCGGGGCGAGCTCTTCCATCGCGACGTACGTCCTGCCGCGCGTGCTCAAGCAATTCCGCGAGCAACGCCCGCGCGTGCATGTGCACATGACGACCGGCCAGACGGAGGACCAGATCGACAAGCTGCTGGCCGGCGAAATTCACGTGGCGGTCACACGATTGAGCCAGCACCCGGAGGTGGATGCACTCCACCTGTACAACGATGACCTCGCGCTGGTGGTGGCGCCAAGCCACCCGTTCGCGAAGAAGCGACATGCCACCATTGCGGAAGTCGGAAAGGAGCCGTTCCTTTTCTTCGAGCGCGGGTCGAGCTACCACAGCCTCATTTACAGCATGTTCCTGAGGGCCGGCGTGGTGCCCGAATCGGTGATGGAACTGGACCTGATGGAGGCGACCAAGTACCTGGTGGAAGCGGGCCTGGGGGTGAGCATCCTGCCGGAGATTTCCATCAAGCGGGAGCTTGAGACGGGCACGCTTGTGCAGGTGGAGATCAACGAAATGGAACAACCGGCACAACGCGAAGTCGGCGTGCATGTGCTCCGTGGGCGCATTCTCGCGCCGCCGATCAAGGACTTCCTCGCGCTCCTTGCCGAGGACTACGGCGTGGAAAACACGTTCGAAAAGTAAGTCCTAGCGGCTGAGAGCGGGAAAGGCCGCGCGCGTGTTTTCCGCCAGGATTTCGCGTGCTTCGGCGAACCGCCAATCGCGCAAGAGGGCAAGCGTTTCGCCGACCCTGGCGACGTGCGCCGGTTCGGTGTTCCTGTTCGGCAGCGGATAGCTATCCGTCTCGATCAGCAGCAGGTGTTCAGGATAGTGCCGGGCGATCTCTCGAAGCCCGGGGTCGCGACGCAACGGATTCCCGAAGGAGAGATAGTGTGCCCGGTCGCGATGCCAATCTGCCTGGGCCTGGTCACCGGTGAAGTAGTGTCGAATCACACGGACCCCCTCGACCGCGTAGCCGTGTTGCACGAGCCGCTCGAAGCAGCCGGGGCCATCGATGTGCAGGACGATGGGAAGCCCCCTTTCCCTGGCCAGCGTGGCCTGGAAAGCGAACGCACCAGATTGCTCTTCGGCGGACGAACCCTCGACATCGAAGCCACACTCGCCAATAGCCAGGACCGCCGGGTCCACTGTGAGGTCGCGAAGCTCGTGCGTAAGGGGTTGGCCGGCGTGGCGTGGGTGGACCCCAACACATACGCCGATCGCTCCCTCGCATGCGAGAAGGCGGGATGACGATGCGAGATCGACGGCCACCGAAATGAACCGGACTTCGGCGTCGGCGGCGCGGGAAAGCATGGCCTTTCGCTCGGGTTCCGAGTAACGATCCCAGTGCACGTGCGTGTCGAACCACGGCTCCACGCGCTCATGGTGCCACGTCTGCGTAGAATCCGGCTCGATGAGCAAGTTGATACTTCGTGGCGGGCATGTTTGGGACGGACTCAGCGCGGGGGTGGTCGAACGCTCCCTGACGCTCGATGGGGCCATGCTTCCTGATTCGGACGGCGGGGCCGGCGAGACGCTGGACGTAACGGGCTGCACCGTGATGCCAGGCCTCATTGAGGGTCATGCGCACCTCTGTTTCGACACTACTCCGGGGTGGAGGACGACGTACGACACCGACACGCCGGCCCGGATGCTGCTGCGGATGGCCTCCTATGGCAGGCGAATGTTGCGAGCAGGAATCACGACCGTCCGTGACCTCGGTTCACCAACCGACATTGGAATCGAGCTCCGCGAGAGCATCGCCGCGGGACTTACCGAAGGGCCGCGCCTGCTCGTCGCGGGGGCGCCCATCACTACGACCGGTGGTCACTGCTGGTTCATGGGCGGGGAGTGCGATGGTGAACTCGGCGTGCGGCGGCAGGTTCGCGAGCACGTGAAGGCGGGCACGGACTGGATCAAAGTGATGGCGACCGGGGGAAACATGACGCCACGGACGAACACCTTCGCCGCCCAGTTCACCGTCGATGAGTTGCGGGCGTGCATCGAAGAGGCGCATAGGCTTCGGCGGCGAGTGGCCGCGCATGCGCACGGGGTGGAGGGGATCCGCGTGGCAACGGAAGCAGGCGTGGATTGCATTGAGCACTGCTCGTTCACGACGCCAGGCGGATACGAGTTCGACCAGGACCTGATTGGCAAAATCGCCGAGAAAGGAATCCTGGTATCTCCGACCGTATCGGTGGGGTTCCGCAACTGGCCGGATGACGGGCGCAAGGAACAGCGCGGGCGTGTGCTGAAGGCACTCCTGGACCAGGGGTGCCGAGTGCTTATGAGTACCGACTGCGGGATTCCCAACGTGCCACACGAGGCGCTAGGGGGCGGCATGGAAGTGCTGCAGGAAGCGACCGGCCACACCGCCGTGGATGTCCTCAAGCTGGCGACGAGCCGTTCGGCCGAATTGCTCGATTTGCGCGACCGGGGAGTGCTGGAACCAGGAAGGTTCGCCGACCTTCTCGTGGTTAAAGGCGACCCAACAAAGGACTTGAGCGCTCTTCAGCAGGTGAAGCAGGTGATCAAGGGCGGCGAAATCGTGTTCTCAGCTCGCTAGGCGTTACTCCCAACAACGTTGTCCGTTATCGAACCGATGAACGAACCCGCTACCTGGAACGTGCGTCCTTTGACGCCGGAGCGCTGGGGGGACTTCGAGCGGCTGTTCGGGCGGGCAGGGGCCTACGGCGGGTGCTGGTGCATGTGGTTCCGCCAGACCGGCAAGGAATACGAGGCCGGGCGCGGCGAACCAAACAAACAAGCCATGTGCGACCTGGTGAGTTCGAATGCCACGCCCGGGTTGATTCTCTACAGCGGAGAGACGCCCGCCGGCTGGGTGGCCGTCGAGCCGCGAACTTCATACCCGAGGCTTGAGCGTTCCCGGGCCGCCAGAAGGATCGACGATGCCGACGTTTGGTCGGTGGTTTGCTTCTTTGTTCACAGAGACTTTCGCGGGAAGAGGGCGACGGTCCGCTTGCTCGAAGCGGCGATCGAACACGCCGGAGCGGAAGGCGCGCACATCCTGGAGGCCTACCCGAAGGACCTTGCGGACGGGCGGCCCTCGGCCGATGCGGCGTATGTCGGGTTGTTGCCTGTGTTTCTTGCCGCCGGTTTCACGGAAGTGGCACGGCAGGCAAAAGGCCGGCCGATGGTTCGGCTGAAGCTTCCGCGAGCTTGACGGCCAATGGCGACTAGCTACTCCCTGGCCTAGACTCGGAGCCGGTGATCTCCGCGATACTCCTTGCAGCTGGCATGTCCACCCGGATGGGCGAAACGAAAGCGCTTCTTGATTGGGACGGCGAACCGCTTGTCTGCTACCAGGTGAGGCAGCTTAAAGAAGCGGGCTGCGATGAAGTCATCGTGGTGTTGGGCCACAAAGCCGACAGCGTTTCGCGGCGGATGAAGGCTCTCGACTGCCGGACGATGCTGAACCCGCGCTACCAGCACGGACGCGCGGGATCGCTGCGCATTGGGGCCAAGGCAGTTTCGCGGGACGCTGACGCGATTGTGATCGCCGACATCGATAGCCCCCGACCAGCGGCGTTCCTTAAGACATTGATCGAAGCGCACCGGCCAGAGAGCGCAATCACGCGCCCCGTGCACAACGGCAGCCGTGGCCATCCGGTAGTCGCCTCCGGGAGACTGCGAGAAGAGTTGATGGGTGTGACCGACGAGACTGAGGGCCTTCATGCGGTCCTTCGCGCGCACGCTTCGGAAGTGGGCGAAGTGGATGCAGGCGACCTGCTCGACCTGGGATTCAACACTCCGGAGGAATACCAGGCCGCGCGCAAACGGTGCGGCCTCGGGGGCTAGACGTGGGGCTGGTAGGCGGTGTTCGGCCGCATCCACGGGCAATCATTTTCGACCTGGACCGCTGCCTTATCGATTCGCGTAACGCCTGGCGGTACTGCATCGAGGAGTCGATCGCGGCCGCTATTGGACGACGAACGGATGCGGGCGAACTGGTGGAGGAGTACCACATCCGGCCGTGGCGAGACGCGTTGCAGATCCTCGCGCCGGAGCCGCGCGACACGATGCGGTGCGAAGATCTTTGCGCAACGATGTACGAACGGAGCGCGATGAAAAAGCTGCTGGTGCACGAGGGTGTGGGTATGGCGCTTGATGCGCTTCGAGGCGAGCGCATCGAGTTGGGTGCTATCTCACGTTTGCCGCACTCACTCACCGTGAAACAGGTGCAAAGCACGGGCCTCGACCGCTTTCTTGCCGTGGTGGCCGCGACCCCGGCCGGGGAGCGCTGGCACGCCGGCGTGAGAATCCAGCAGTGTCTGAGCTTCCTGGAGGCGGAGCCTGAGCGTTCGGCATACGCCGCGGCGGACCGGTTCGATATCGAGGCAGCGAAGTCGCTCGGCCTGCGCGCCTACTTCGCGGCCTGGGCCGCGACTGAAGCCGAGACCACGGGAGACCCGGAAGTGGACGCTCCGGGAGACTTGCATTCGACGGTACTGCAAGACTGGGCCAGTTCCGGCCGAGTCTGACCGCTGGTTGGGTCAGGTTGACAGCCGTGCACAGAATGAAAGTACGGGCCCGGTGCTTGGGCTGCGCGAAAACGACTGAATTCGACGTGAGGTACTGATGCTCAATGGCCGGCGCTTGCTCATCCTTGCACGCCGGTCGGCAAGGGAATTTTCTCAAGACCACTGCACACACCTTGCTGCTGGGATTTCCTACTACGCTCTGTTCGCGATATTCCCGCTTCTGCTGTTCGTCAGCGGCGTGACCGGCCTCATACTGAGGGATTCGAACCTCCAGAAGGACCTGATCGACGCGATCCTTGACGCGGTGCCGCTGGACGCAGTCCAGGGGCGAAGTGACCTGGAGGACATCGTCTCGGGGCTCGGTCAGCCGAGTTCTGGCGTGATTGGAGTCGCAGGTTTGTTCCTCACCGCGTGGAGCGCGAGTTCACTGTTCGGCGCCATCCGGCGGTCCATCAACATCGCCTACGAGGTGGAAGAGCCGCGGCCGATCGTTCAGCAAAAACTTCTCGACCTCGGCATGGTGCTCGCGCTCGCACCGTTTTTCGTCGGATCCATCGCGCTCACCGGCATCGCGACGTTTGCGCGCTCCGCACTCGAAGATGTGCCGGTGATCGAATGGATGGCAGGACAACCAGCTAGCTGGTCCCTGACGACTCTCGGGATTTCCGCGGTCCTCTCGTTTTTGGCGTTTTTCACCCTCTACTGGGTCGTCCCGGCAACCACCAGCCGTGCCCGGGATGTGTGGCCTGGCGCGATGGTCGCGACCATCCTGTTCGAGGCGGCCAAGCAAGGGTTTTCGTTCTATCTGAGCAACTTCTCCAGCTACGATGCGGTCCTGGGTACCCTCGGCGCCGGCGTTGGTCTTCTCATCTGGGTGAACGTGAGCTCGAACATCATGTTGTTCGGTGCGGAAGTGGCGTCGGAGTATCCGCGGGTGAGCAACGGCGATTACGACAATCAACCCAAAGACAACCGCCCATGGCGCGAGCGCATCATGGGCGGTGTTCGATCTCTGTTTGTGAAGAGCTAGCGATTCTGCCTAGGCGGCGACCGCTTCCACCATCTGATGGCAGCCGGGGCAATAGGTCTTTTCCCGGGCGCTGGTGAAGTGCAGATCGCAGTTGGGGCAAACAACAATTCGCTTGTTCATTTCTCAGGTCTCCCTTTCCTGTGGCTAGATCCAGATTCGGAGGATTGGAAGCTGACAGCTATTGCGACTTGTTGATGGAATTCCGGAAACCCATAGCGCAGGCCTATCGATCCATCGGCGTAGTGACCAACAGGTTTCAAGGGATCTGCTGCAGAGACCCGACGCCCGACCGACGCGGAGGAGCCTCACGCGATGGCGGCAAAGCACGGATATCGCAAAACAATTTCAACGTGACCAGCGTCACGTTCGCTCGACAACAAGGGAAGCGTGCAGGATGTAGCCTGTTAAGAGACGATACGTAGGCTTATTCGCGTTCTGGAGGTTTACTGACGTGGTGACGAAGGTTGGCATCAACGGTTTCGGGCGCATCGGGCGCCAGGTTCTGAAAGCAATCACCGACCGCTACCCTGGCAAACTTGAAGTCGTTGCCATCAACGACCTCGTGGCGACCGACGTGAACGCGAACTTGCTGAAGTACGACAGCAACTATGGGCGCTGGCACAAGGAGATTCGCTCTGAATCCGACGCCATCGTGGTCGATGGTCGAGCGATTAAGGTGTTTTCAGAGCGCGACCCGGGAGCAATCCCGTGGGGAAGCGTCGGCGCCGATATCGTTGTGGAATCGACCGGGCTATTCACCGACGCGACCAAGGCAGTCGCGCACCGTCGTGATTCCGTGAAGAAGGTCGTCATTAGCGCACCGGCCAAGAACGAAGACTTCACGATCGTGCTCGGAGTAAACGCCGACAAGTACAACCCGGCGGCCCACCATGTTGTTTCCAACGCGAGCTGCACAACGAATGGGCTCGCCCCGGTGGTGAAGGTGATCGTCGATAACCTGGGAATGCAAAAAGGCCAGATGACGACTATTCACAGCTACACAAACAGCCAGCAGATCCTGGATAAGGCTGCTGGAAGCGACCTTCGGGAAATGCGCGCCGGCGGCCTCAACATCGTGCCCACCTCAACCGGCGCGGCGAAGGCCCTTCGGCTGGTCATCCCTGAAGTTGACGGCATCCTGGACGGACTTGCCTACCGCGTGCCAACGCCAACCGTTTCCATCGTCGAAGTGGTGGCGCTCACCGAGAAGGACACGACGAAGGATGAGCTCAACAACATCCTGCGCGAGACGACCGGGGAGAAGATGAAGGGCATCCTCGGCTTCACGATGGATCCGGTGGTTTCGATGGACATGAAGGGCGATGAGCGATCGAGCATCGTCGATGGCCAGTCCACCAACGTCGTGGGCGGCAACCTGGTGAAGGTGGCGGCGTGGTACGACAACGAATGGGGTTATGCCTGCCGGATCAGCGACCTCTGCAGCTTCCTGGTGGACAAGGGCCTCTAGGGGGACCTTCGGAGTGCCGATTTCGGTTTTGGATTGAGCTGACGACCTACTGATGCCCCTCGATGGGGCAATAGAGGGCGTTTGGTTCGATCTGGAAGACGCGATTGAACCGTGCGCGGAAATTCTCCATGGCCGCAGTGGCCGAGAGCTCGACCAGTTGCGTCTCGTCGAAATGCGTTCGCAGGCGGGAATAGAGGCCGTCGGAGATGTCGACGGCCGCAGCCGACATCGCGTCGGCCAGCTCGAGTGCGATGCGCTCTCGCTCGGAGTAGTGGTCGCTATTGGCGTACTGCGCCAGGTCGGCGATCTTTTCATCGGAAATGCCCAGTTTGCTGCCGCCGGCAGCGTTGATATCCACTCAGAAAGGGCAGCCAACCAGAGATGCGACGCGGACACAGACGAGCGTACGGAGTTCGGGTTCAAGGACGCCGCCCTTGCCAACGGATGCTCCAAGCGCCCGGGCGGCCGCGAGGACTGGCGGACGGTACGCCAGAACGCCAGTCGGATTGAGGACGAGACCGAAGGCGCGCATGTCCTGGTCGTAGGCGGCGCGTGCATCTTCGTGTGCCTCATCCTGTGAAAGCGGCCGGATACGCGACATCGATGGCTCCAGGGGCGAGTTGTCTACCAGCATGACTTGGGAGGAAGAACAAAAACAGGGCCAGCCGAGGAGCGATCTGGCAGACCATTCTGCCCGAACGGACAAGGCGGGACCGTGGACGGATTCGGTACGATCGAATCATGGCAACCACACCCGACAATCTCACCATTACCGACAACGCTTCCAAAAGGCGCTTTGAAGTCAGCACCCAGGACCACGGGGCAACCCTCGATTACACGCGACACGATGACTACACCGTCCTGGTGTACATGGCCGTCGACAAGGAACTTGAGGGGCAAGGCATCGGCGGGAGGCTCACGAAGTTCGCGCTCGACGACGCCCGATCGAAAGCGCTTAAAGTGGTACCGCGCTGCCCGTTCGTCGCCTCGTACATCAAGCGGCATCCGGAATACGAGGACCTGGTGATCGAGCAGCCCGCATAACTACGGGGGGACGGCTCGTGACATCGGAAGAACGGGCTTCGGAACAACGCTACGCCCCAGATGTCCGAAGGACCTACGAGGGCGAAGGCATCGTTGTGGGATGGGAACCGAAACTCTGCATCCACGTTGCGGAATGTATTCGAGCCCTGCCAGCTGTTTTCGATCCAAACGCACGGCCCTGGGTGACGGTGGATGGCGCGACGGCGGACGGAATCGCCGAAGCGGTCTCCCGGTGTCCCACGGGCGCCCTCACTTACCGTCGAACCGACGGAGCCCGGCAGGAAGCACCAACATCCCCGACATCGGTGCAGCCGCGAAGGAACGGTCCGCTTTTCGTGCGAGGCGAGGTGGAAGTTATCGATGCCGCGGGGAGAACAACGCGGGAAGCGCGCAGGATGGCACTCTGCCGGTGCGGAAACTCGGCGAACAAGCCGTACTGCGACCTCTCGCACCGGGCAACCGGCTTTCAGGGTTAAGAACGCGACGTAAAATTGAGGTACTGACGGCGAAAAGGCCTTTACGCGGCCACCCGTTCGCGGAGTAGAGTGGCAAATGTGCTGGCGGCGGAGTCGTCACCACCGCCAGCCCGTTCCCTCCGGGCAGGGCCAGGGTATGTTTCCCCTCTCCTGGCTCTGCCCTTCTATTTCTCATTACGATTGGGCTGTTTTCCCGGATCTCTTTCAGGCCGCGTGCACCTGGCAGGCCGCCAGCGGGGGTAACGATTTCGCCACTTTGGCCGGTGACACGTAGACTCGGCTGCTATGACGAACCCCTTTCCTCCCGGCGCTCTGGATGGCGTGAAAGTCGTGGAATTGGCGCAGGCCCTCGCGGTGCCATTCGCGGGCATCCTGCTCGCCGACATGGGCGCCGACGTCGTGAAGATCGAGCCTCCTGTGGGCGATGGCATCCGGCACACGATGGAGCCGATCCTCGATGGCGAAAGCAAGGGCTTCACGCTGATCAATCGCGGGAAGCGTTCGATCTGTCTCGATGTCACGCGTCCGGAGGCACGTCCAGTTCTCGAAGAGCTGGCCAGATGGGCCGACGTAGTGATGGTTTCGATGAAGCCGTCGGACCTGCCGCGATACGGCTTAACTTATGAGGATTTCAGGGCGATGAACCCAAAGCTGGTGTTCCTGGAGCATGTGCCGCTGGGACACAAGGGCCCATTCGGGGGCGAACCTGGCTACGACGTCATCGTGCAGGGCATGTCGGGCACGGCGGTGCTGACCGCTCGCGAACGAAACGGAGTCCCGATCAACATCCGGCCGGCCTTTAACGACATGGGGACGGGCGCGTTCTCGGCGCTCGGTATTGTCGCTGCACTGCGTCACCGCGACCTGACGGGTGAGGGCCAGCGCGTGGAGACTTCCCTGCTGGGTACGGCGATGGCGCTCGGCAACCAGCTGCTCAGCTGGTTTGGGGTGACCGACCCGCCGGTGGAAGAAAACTACCGGGCGGCAATCGCAGAGGCGCGCGCGAACGGCGCGGGTTTCGAAGCGCAGCGCGGCATCTGGGAGAATCATTACACGCGAGGCGGATTCGCGAATATCTACTTTCGGCACTACCGGACGGCGGACGGGTTCATTTCCATTGGGTGTCTGAGCCCGCAACTGAACGCGCGGTTCCGAGCGGTGACCGGCGTAAAGGACCCGCGAAGCGAGCCTGATTTCGAACTGGGGACCGAGGAAGCGACCCAACGCCTCGTTCAGCTTGTGGCGGAAACCGAGGCGCTATTTGCCTCGAAATCGAGCAAAGAATGGTTGGAGTTGCTACGCGCCGGAAAGGTGCCCTGCGGACCGCTCAATTTCCCGCCCGATGTGTTTAGCGACCCGCAATTGCTTGAGAACGACTACGTCGTGGAGATCGAGCACCCGTTGTTCGGGCCATACCGCACCTTCGGGCCGGTGGTGAAGATGGACGGGACGCCGACGCGCGTCACCGCGCCGCCGCCTCAGCTCGATGAACACACCGATGAAGTGTTGGGACAACTTGGATTCGATGGCGCGGCCATTCAGGCGCTTCGGACTGCAGGGGTGGCCGGACGGTCGAACTAGTTGGCGTTCCATGATCCGCTGGTCGCGAGACCTATCTGCAGGACCTGGATTCCGCCGCTACCACCGCTCTTTGGCGCGTTTCCGGTAATCACGACAGGGAAGGAATAGCCGCCTCCGCCGTTCGCCGGACAGCCAACGGACTGGCCGCCGTCCTTGCAATTGCTCCAGGTCGAACTGCCGCTGCCGGATATTGTCCCGCTCACTGAAAGGGCGCCCGCTCCGGAGATGGTTCCACTGAACGTGATGGTGTAGCCCTGGCTCCAGGTTAGCGTGCCAGTGGAGCCCTGGCAGTTGAGGTTCCGCGAACCGCCGCCGCCACCGTCCATGGAGCCGGAGACTTCGCCTGTTGCCGGATTGATGTTCATGGTGACCGAACCTGACGTGAAGGGCGAAGCGCTGAAGGAGCACCCAGAATCGGATTGCGTGAGGGTGAACGTCCCGGTGAGAACGTATGGCGCCGGAACCGTCGGTGTCGGTACGGGTGTTGAGGTTGGCGGCTTCGTCGGGATCGCGGTCGGCTTAGCGGTGGGCGGTGGCGTGGGGGATTTTGTCGGGAGAGGCGTTGTGGTCGGCTGGGCAGCGGCGGACGTGTTCGTGGGTGTCGGTGCAGAGGTAGCGGGGGCGGTTGCGTTGGCGACAACGGGTTCCTCGGTCTCCGCAGGGGTGGGGCTGCCTTCTGCCACTTCGGGAGAACTTGTGCTGGTGCCACCCGAGGCAGCCGTCGCCGATGGCGAGGGTTCTTCATCCGGGCTCGCCGGAAGGATGCCGCGAGTTGCGTCGTCCTCGGCGAGGGCGGTCCGGGCAAGGGCACTGAGGTCGACCTCTGGTGCGTCCGCGCCGGCACCACCCTGGCGACCATCGACCCAGTTTCCGAGGACTTCGCCTGCGATCCGATCAATTTCTTCCGGCGTGAGTTCATGACCGGCGTCGGCCGCCTGCTTCGCGACTTCCTCCGTGGCACGACGGAGAATGCTGGAAACCACTTCCTGCGTTGCGGCTCCCTGTTCCGCATTCTTCACGGCCGCATCGAGTTGCTGCCAGCGTTCGTTGCCTTCGAATCGGGAACGATCGATGCCGGGGCTGCCGGGGAAGAGATCTTTGAGGATGTCCTTCGCCTGCTCGGCCGCTTTCGTGACTTCGGCGTCCAGTTCTTTCAAGCGCGCGAGTTTGTCATCGGGCGGTGGGGTGTCGCCTTCCGAAAGTGGGTTCAGCTCGTCGATGACGGCGCGGATACGGGCTCGCAGGTCGACAGCCTTCTTCCCACCCAGTGCGCGCGCGGCTTTGTCGACCTCCTTGAGCTGGTCTTTCAAGTCGCGGAACGGCTTCAGCGGGTCCTCGGGCGGGCCCGCCTGGAGAGCGTCGAAAGCCGCATCGAGGGGCCGCTTTCCGTCGATGAGGCCACTGAGGAATTCGACGGCTTTGGGGTTGGCGCCGGTCCCGAAGGTAACAGCATCCTTGAACGAACTCTTAAGGTTCGCATCGATTCGGCGGCGTGTCTCGAAGGAGACGATCTGGCGTTCTCGCCTGGCGCGCTCTTCGATTGCCATCTTCAGGAGGTCGACCTGAGCCCGCTGCCGTTCGGCCTCTTCGGGAGTGATCCGTCCGATCGATTCGTTGCGCTCGATAACCCTGGACTGCACATCAACCTGCGCGAGTTCGGCATCGCGACGCTCGTTGATATTCGCGCGATCGCGGCGTTCGGCGTGCTTGGCGGCGATGGTCCGAGCGATGAACTTACCAACGACGGCGTCAAGCGGGGTAATGGCTGTGGCCTGGTGCGCCGCCACTCCAACTCCGCTGCCGAGGACCACGGCGAGCGCCATTGAGACGATCCAGAGTTTGACCCCTCGCGTCATGACGGCTCGCCGCCGTCGTCTGGTTCGAGCGGGATGGCTTCTACGTAGTAAAGCCTTCCATCGTCATCGAAGAGGAGGAGCAACTGATTGCCAACGTAGTAGGTGCCTGGAACCTCGTACTCGGGTTCGAATTCGTACGCTTCAAACGCTGACGGATCGCCGATCACATCTGCCAGGTCCGGCCACTCGACGCCGAGTTGGAACATGTCCGGGTCCCAGTGGCGCGGCAGAATGGTGAAGTCCGCGGCATCGGCGAGGGGCAAGTTCGTTTCGAGCTTGCCATCCAGGAACGAATAGACCGAAAGGTAGTCGTAGTAGTACCACTCTTCGCGGCGTCCGCTGTGGCCTTCGGTGTCCTGGTCCAGGAAGATCGTGAAGGCATCGGGCGGGCCGAGGAGCGAGCGCATCTGATCGATATCGGTCTCGCCTTCTGCGTGAGGGAGCCCGGCGAGCACCGACTCGATATCCGCCACGACCCTGTCGTCCACCGGTGGCGCCTCGCTGCTTCCGCCGGCGAAGAGAAGCCAGGCGCCCGCAGCAGCCACGACCGCAGCCACGCCTGCCCCACCTGCAAAGAACCACGCACGAGGGCGGCGAGAAGCATGGATCGTGGTGACGGAAGATTCGCCGCGGAGCTTTGCCCCACACGAACCGCAGAAGGCGGCGCCTTCGGCCAGTTCCTTTCCACAGGACCCGCAAAACACAATGCGGCGACCTTGGCCTACACAAAAACGAATGTCAACCACTTACGCGTGTGCGAGCGATCCAACTTCTCCAGGCCCTTAGCCTGCTCCCATTCCCCTGGCTGCAGGATTCGCGCCGAGGAGGCGCGTCGGGAACGCGACGGAGCGAGTGGTGATCATGGACCGCTCACGGAAGTTCGCGGCAGCCTCGGGAGGAGGGGTGCGAGAGCGCTCCCAAGACTCCAGACGGTCGTACCAGGTGACGAGCAGCATGAGGCCATCCGAGCGGGGATGTATACGCTGACGAAAGAGCCCCTGGGGCTGCGAGCGGTACTCGTCCGCGTTTTCGAACGTTTTCCATGCCGTGTCGGAAAGCGCGACAAATCGCTCGACATTCTCGGCATCGACGCCGAACAGGCGATGGACATAGATGCCGGGTTTGGTCAGCGGGGCTTCGGAGCCTGGTCGCACAGTTGGGACAAAATCGTAGGACGCGGCCACCAATGCACCTGCCGGGAGGTTCCGAGCAACGACCGGCGCCGGGTCACTTTCAGCGGGCCACGCAGTCACGAAGATGACCTCGTGGTTCCAGAGGCCGAAGAGCCCATGGGCGAGCGCCCAGCGCTGGCCGCCGAGAGCTTCGATGGCTGGCAAGGTCTGTTCTTCGATGTGTCGGCCGAGGGCGGCAAAGTTGGTTCCCGGGGCAGCAATTCGCGTCCAGTGAAACACGGAGTCAGTGGTCATGGAGGGAATCCTACCCGGGAACGGGGATAGTTCACTCTTTCCGATTTCGTGCGGTTCCTTCGTGCTTGGGCAAAGCCGCGGGTATCCTTGGGGGAACTGGCGGAAACGGGAGGGCGCTTGGCCGAAACGCCGCTCGAGCGCGAACCCTTGCCTCGCAGACGGGCTGCCGCGCTCCTCGAATTCGAGGGAGCGCTGAGTTTCGCGCGCCTCTGGCCCCTGGCCCTCGTTGCGGTTGTGCTGCTGGGCGGCGCGCTTCGATTCCACGGACTCGGATGGGATCAGCCGGAAGGCGCCCCGGCGCCACTGCAGATGCACCCCGACGAGCGCTTCCTTTCGCTGGTCTCGGACCGGTTGGACTGGCCTGATTCAGTCGGCGGGTACTTCGATACGGAGAAGAGCCCCCTCAACCCGTATAACGATGGCCAGACGAACTCGTACGTCTACGGTACGTTTCCGCTTTTCCTGGTAAAGGCTGTGGCGACGATCGGCGGGGACGATCCCTCCGGGCCGAATAACTCTTACGAACACACCGTCGAATGGGGCCGGAAAGTCACGGCGGCATTCGACACCGCAACGATCCTGCTCGTCTTCCTCCTCGGAGCGAGTGTGTTCAACCGGAAAATCGGCGTGCTTGCCGCCCTGTTGTACGCGCTCGCGGTGCTGCCGACACAGCTGGCGCACTTCTGGACGATGGACCCTTACCTCGCGTTTTTCGGGACGCTAACCGTGTTGCTCAGCGTGCGCTGGGTTCGGGCAGGGGAAGGCCCGGCCTGGGGATATGCCGCAGGCATCGGGGTGGCGCTCGGGTTGGCTGGCGCGTGCAAGGTCAACGCCGCGGTGTTCGCGGTAGCGCCGGTGCTGGCCCTGGGGCTGCGCATCGGTTTGCGAGACGTGCCGCGACTTGGACTGCGCTGGCAGCCAGGCTCATTAGGCAACCCGAAGGGCGCTCCCCTCTGGCAGTGGGCGTACGACGTTTCGATGCTGTGCATGGCGGGAGCGATCGCGCTGGTGGTGTTCCGAATCGCTCAGCCGTACGCGTTCACCGGGCCGCACTTCTGGGACATGGCGTTCAACCAGCGCTGGCTGGACGACATCAACCGGGAGCGCGATTTCCAGCAGGGAAACGCGGATTACCCGCCGTTCGTCCAGTTCGCAGGCAACACACCCTTCCTGACGCCGCTTAAGAACCTGGTGATCTGGGGACTTGGGCCCGCGCTGGGTGTTGCCGCGGTAGCGGGGTGCGTAGCGGCAGCCGTGGTGATGTTCCGAAAGCGAGACGTGTCGGTTGCAGTACCGCTGGCAATGGTTGCAACGGTCTTCCTGTTCCAGGGCCCTCGATTCGTGGCGTTCATGCGCTACTTCGTGCCGATGTACCCGTTGCTGGCGCTTTTTGCAGCGTGGGGATGTGTGGCGTTGTGGAACTGGTCGCGTGGGCAGGAACGACCGGTGCGGCTGCCTGTGCGTCGGGGCCTGGGGGGATTCGCGAATCTGCACGACGCCTCAGGAAAGCCATTGCAGCAGTTCGCTCCGGGCCCTTCGCTGCCCACACCGCGGAGCTTGCGACAGCGGGCCGAACGCTGGGCGGCTGGCGGCGCCGTGGTCCTGGTGTTTGCGGCCACGGCGTGGTGGGCGATGGCCTTCCAGTCGGTGTATTCGCAGGAGCATCCGCGGATTGCGGCGAGCCAATGGATTTACGACCACGTCCCCGCGGGAAGCGCAATCACAGGAGAACTCTGGGACGACACGATTCCGTATTCGATTCCTGGTGAGAACGGGACCTACCGGATAGTGGAGACCTCTCCGTATGACACGGACTCGCTGGAGAAAGTCCAGAAGCTGGTCCTGGGCGATCCCGGCAACCCGAATGCCGGCGGGCTGGTGGCCGCGGACTACGTCGCGATCACTTCGAACCGCGTGCGGGATTCGGTGAAAAAGCTGGAGCGGGAGTACCCGGCGACCATCCGGTACTACGAATTGCTCGACTCTGGCGAACTCGGCTTCGAGCGAGTGGCGACGTTCAAGGTGCACCCGACGTTCCTGGGATTTTCGATCGACGACTCCGGTGCCGAAGAATCGTTCACGGTCTACGACCACCCCGAGGTGCGGATCTACAAGAAGACCGACGCCTTCGACGCTCAGAAAGCGATTGCGCTGCTGGATGAGGCCCACCCGGAGCGGGCAGTAAACCTGCTGCCGAGGCAGGGGCGTACAAACGGTCTTCAGTTCACACCGGAAGAAGCCGAAGTACAGCAATCAGGCGGCACATTCACGGATGTGTTCGACGCCCACAGTTGGGCGAGCAGCCTGCCGTGGCTGTGGTGGCTGATCTGGCTGGAAGTAGCGGCACTCGCGACCGTGCCCTGGGTTACGTGGCTTTTGCGGGCACTGCCGGCGCGAGGGTACGGCCTCAGTAAGCTCATGGGCCTGACCTCGGTCGCCCTGCCGACGTGGATGCTGGTGGCGTGGGGAGCGATGCACTACTCCGGCAGCCTGGTGTGGGTGGTGTTCGCGAGCGTTGCCATCCTGGGCATTGCGACCGCTGTCATCCGTCGTGGGGCGTTGTTAGAAGACTTGAAAGAGCACTGGGTTTCGTGGTTGGCGGTGGATGCGGTCTTCCTTGTCGCGTTCTTCGTGTTCCTCCTGATCCGAGCGTACAACCCGGACCTCTGGCACCACCCACAGGGCGGCGAGAAACCGATGGAGATCGCGTACCTGACCGCCGTCACGCGTTCGACGATCATGCCGCCCTACGACCCATGGTTCGCGGGCGGGTCACTGAACTACTACTACATGGGCTGGTTCTTCCTGAGCGTCCCCATCCGAGCCCTCAAAATCGTCCCGGAGGTAGCGTTCAACCTCGGCGTGCCGACTTACGCGGCGCTGGCCTCGAGCGTGGCGTTCACCGTGGTTCATTCGCTGGTGGGCATCGGGACGAAGGCGAGGGCGCTCGCTCGCAGGGCTTCGCGCCGGCCGGCGATCCTCGCGGGCGTTCTTGGGGCGGTCCTGCTCATCGGCATCGGGAACCTGGACGGCGCCCACCAGTGGATCGAACGCCTGCAGGCGGTCAACACCTGGGGCATGGCGGAGGGGACGCCCGTCATTGGCGGCGCCGTCGGGATTGTTGGGGGGCTAAAAGCCTGGCTGGTCGATGGTGCGAAGCTGCCGCCGTTCGACTGGTGGCGAAGCTCTCGCGTTCACTTCGGGGTCATCGATATCACCGAGTTCCCGTACTGGTCGATGTTGTTCGGGGACCTTCATCCCCACTTGATGGGACTGCCATTCTTCGGAGCGGTGGTCGCATTGCTGATCGGCTATTGCGCGAGCGTGCGAAGCAAGTTGCAGGCCCAAAGCTGGGCGCTGGCCGGAGTTCTCGGGCTGGCGGTTGGACTCGTACGAACAGTGCACACCTGGGATTTCCCGACGGTGGTGCTGATGACGGCGGTGGGCATACCGCTGGGACAAATGCTTCGAACAGAGGGCCGCTGGCAACAGCGCTTCTGGAACGGGGCGGCCCATCTTCTGCTCGCGGGCGTTGTTGCGAGCGTCGCCTATGCGCCATACACGGCGCACTTCGAGACCTTTGATCCAGGGATCAGGCGTGCAGTCGCGACTACGAAAGCGCACCAGTTCTTCGTACAGTTTGGAGTTTATGTCGCGTTTGCCGTTGCGTTCATTGCAGTGCGGTACCGCGAGGAGTTGGCTGCTCGCAGCTTCGACCATGGACGGAACCCAGTCCTCGCGATGGTGAATGGCTGGCTCGAGATGGGATCGCTGGCGATCTTCCTTAGCGGGCTGGTGGCCGCCACCTGGCCCTTCGGACTGACGACGATTGCGTTCGGCGTGGTGTTCGAAGTCTTCCTCTTCAACCTGCTCTGGCTCGAATTTCAGAAGCGGGAGGCGGACTTCGCGCGGACACTGACGACTGCCCTGTTCATCCTGGCGTTTGGCGTGGCTGTGGGTGTGGACATTGTGACGCTGAAGGGTGACATCGAGCGGATGAACACGGTGTTCAAGTTCGGGCTACAGGCGTGGCAACTGTTTGCCCTCGCGAGCGGATTCGCGGCCTGGTATGTGGGCGCCTTTCTGTGGGACGCCAGCGGGTGGCGCCCAAAACCTCGCACCGGACGAACGCTTTCGGCAATCGCCGGCACGTCGGTGTTGGTCGGTCTGATGTTCGGGGCAAGCCTGTTCCTGGTCTCCGGGACACGCGCGCGTCAGCAAGCACGGTTCCACGACACGGATCCGACACTTGACGGGTTCGCCTTCTTGCCCGGCGCGGTCTACGTGGAATCCGTCGATGGAGACCCATCAGCCGACACGCCGATCGTGCTGGAAGACGACAAAGTTTTGATTGATTGGCTGCGCGAGAACGTGGAGGGGTCGCCAGTCATCGTCGAGGCGGTCGGCGGTCTCTATCACTGGACGGGGCGCATTTCGGAATACACCGGGCTGCCCGCGGTGATTGGCTGGGACTGGCATCAAATTCAGCAGCGAACGGACTATGGGAGCCTAGTGCAGCAGAGGCGATTCGATACCGAGCAGTTCTACCGGGTGCCAGACCCGGTCTTCGCGAACTCGTACCTGGAGAAATACAACGTCAGCTATGTGATTGTCGGGGCCGAGGAGCGATTCCATGGGAGCGAAGAGGGAATCGCAAAGTTCGCGCAAATGACGAACCTGGAAGAGGTCTTCCGCAACGGCGAGGACGTTATTTACCGGGTGAAGTAGACCGGGACACGGGACAGCGGGGCCATGAGACTTCGCGTACCATCGAAGAACCATCCGAGCGTTTCCGGGAGCTTGCCATGCCTGAGCCGACCGTTGTCGAAAGCGACTTCTTTGAAGTCATCGGGACCCAGCGAGCCATGCGCCGCCTGAAGCCTGACCCCGTGCCAGAGGAGTACATCAAGAAGATCATCTGGGCCGCGACGCGGGCGCCGAGCGGCGGAAACCGGCAGGGCTGGCGCTGGCTGGTAGTAACCGACGCCGAAAAGAAGAAGAAGATCCAGGGCTGGTACAACGAGAGCTGGTCGAAGGCGATCGCGGCCGGCTATGGCGCCGGGGCGAATCTGCCGCCCGAAGAAGCGGCCAGCAACGAACGTGTCATGAAGAGCGCGACCTATCTCGCCGAGCACATGCACGAGGTTCCGGTGCTGTTGTTCGCCTGTTCGTTGACCGGCAATGGCGATATCACCTCAGGTTCGAGCATTTACCCAGCTGTTCAGAACCTGATGCTGGCCGCCCGTGCGCTTGGGCTGGGTACCGCGCTGACCACGGTGCACCGGGCGCATCAAAAGGAGGTCCGCGAGCTGTTGGGTATTCCGGAATCTGTGGAGACCGCAGCGCTCATCCCGGTGGGGTGGCCCAAGGGCAAATTCGGTTCGGGATTCCGGCGGCCGGTGGAGGACATCACCTACTGGGAATCGTGGGGCGCAAAAAGAGCATGAGCGAGGACGCAAAGCGGCTGGCAGTGGAAATCGCGTACTGCTCGCGCTGCAACTTCCTGCCCCGGGCCACCTGGGTTGCGCAGGAACTTCTGCACACGTATGGAGATTTCGTTTCGGGGCTGACCCTGGTGCCAGCGCACGGCGGGATTTTCGAGGTCCGGGTGAACGGGGAGCTCGTGGCTTCGACCAAGACGGAAGGCGGATTTCCAGAAATACGCACGCTGAAGGAAGCGCTGAACCGCTACCTGGCGGATGACGAGATCGCCACACTCAAGCGGCACCCGAAGAAGGCCTGAGGCTTCGTGTGAGCAACGAGATGGTTGTGGTCCGGAAGCTCAAGTTCGATGGCTCGGTGCGGTATGAGTGGGACGGGGACATGGTCGCGGAACTCGATGGGTGGGCGGTCGTGCTGCACAACCCGAACCGCCACGAGAAGCGGCAAGCGAAGGCGCCGGTCGAGGACGGGTCCGGCGGATTCGGGCTCCATTACCTTGGCTTCGATGAGCCGGTCACCGTCCTGTTCTGGTTCGACGAGCGCGGCAGGTTTGTCGATGCGAAGTGTGACGCCGCCTATCCGGCTGTGCGCGCGGATGATCGCATGGACTTCATCGACCTCGACCTGGACGTGATCGTGCTTCCGGGGCTCCAACACTACGTTCGGGACCAGGAGGTGTTCGCTGAGCGCAGTGTGACCATGGCCTACAGCGAAGAAGCGAAGCGCATCGCGCACCTGGGAATTCTGCATTCACTTCGAATGGTGCGAAGAGAGCTTTTTCCGTTCGATGGGCATGCAGACGAACTTGCGCAACTGGTCTTGAGTGGAACAGCCCGGCGCAAGTGACTAGACTGAGGGAACAACCAACCCCTTTGTGAGGGTTTTCATTTGCCGTATTCCATCGTCGAGACCTGCATCGGATGCACCGCCTGCACGAAGCGTTGCCCAACCAACGCCATCACGGGAGAGCGCAACCAACTCCACGTCATCGACCCCACCCTTTGCATTGATTGCGGCGCCTGCGGGATTGTCTGCCCACCCGAGGCCATCCTCGATACGGTCGGCAACGTCTGCAAGACGCTGAAGAAGAACGACTGGCCGAAGGCCGTCGTCATCGAGGAGAAATGCATCGGTTCGGGCTGCGAGCTTTGCATCAACATCTGCCCGTTCGACGCTCTGAGCCTGAAGCACACGGACCGCATCGACGACTTCTTCGGCGTGAGCACGGTCGATGAGAAGAAGTGCACGGGTTGCCGGCTGTGCGAAGACGTTTGCGGGTGGGACTCCGTCCACATCTTCCCGCTCAAGAACGAAGTCCTTAAGCCGTTCGAAGACCTGACTCCCGAAGAGAAAGAGATTGTGACGGCGGCGCGAAAGATCAAGGAAGCCAGCGGCTTCTCGGTCTAGCACCGTCGACCGGTTACCCGAAGCTCGGAAGGCCGCGTACGCGGCGCCTTCTTCGTTCGCGGCTACTTCACCGCGTCGATCTTTGAGGCGAGTTCGAAGTCCTTGGGCGTGACACCGCCTGCATCGTGCGTGCTCAGGCGGATGGCCACGTTGTTATAAACCCAGTTGACTTCTGGATGGTGGTCAATGGTTTCGGCCGTGGTGGCTACCTTCACGACGAAGCCAAGGGCAGCGATGTGGTCTTTGAAGGTGTATTTCTTGGTAATGGCGAGGTCGCCATCGGACTTCCAACCTTTAAGGTTGGCCAGCCCTTCGGAGACTTTTGCCGGACTGAGCTTCGTTCGAGCCATCGCATTTCCTCCAAGGTAAATGTGACTTCGCGGCCTCTTACGCCGCCCCGCGATACTATGGAATCTGGCATGACGAGGAAACGGCTCGGGGAGAAGCGCGTTTCCCGCCGCTGGATGCTTGGCGCAATGACCGCCACGGCAAGTGCGGCTGGATTGGCAGCGCTTCGGTGCAGCGGCGGCAACGGTGACGGGTCTGGGATTCTCACTCCCACAGAGATTGAGAATGAAACCCCGGAGATCACGGCGACGCCCACCCCACGGACACAGGACGGCAAGCGCGGCGAGACGCTGCGCTACACGGGGTTCGTCGTCCGCGACCAATCGTTTGACCCGCACAAAAGCCAGGCCGGGCCCTTCTACGGCCAACAGGCGCTGGTCTACAGCCGGCTGCTGAACTACCAGGACCAGGCAAAGGGCGTGATCGTCCCGGACCTGGCCACGAAGATGCCTGAGCAACCCGACAGCCAGACGCTCATCTTCCAGCTAAACCCGAATGCCCACTGGCACGACCTTCCGCCACTGAACGGCCGAGCGGTTACCGCCGACGACGTCAAGTTCTCCATCGATCGCCAGATCGGCGACGACCAGAGCTTCGTGCGAAAGGCTCAGTGGTCGATCGTGGACTCGGTGGAGGCGACATCCACGGACACCGTGACGGTAAAGCTGAAGTCGCCGCTGGCGGCCATTCATCACCGGTTCGCGGACGTGCACAGCTTCATTGTCGCGCCGGAGACAGCGGGAGACCGCAACGACATCGACGCGAACTCGCAGGTTGGCAGCGGCCCGTTCCAGTGGGTTGAGTGGGTAGACGGCAAACATGCCAGCGTCCGCCGCAATCCGAACTGGTACGGGGGCGACCGGCGCCCAAACCTCGACGGCATCTCGCTGGTGCAGCCGACATCGACCGCGGATGTTGAGGGTGTTTTGCGCACGCGCGAGATCGACGCGGCAATGGTCGGACGAATCCTCGCCGACCGGCTCAAGAAGGCCATCCCGCAGCTCACCGAAACCACCATGGGGCACTCGCAGTTCTTCGGGATGCGCTTTTCGCTGGTAAACGACCCCTACAACGACATCCGCTTCCGCACGGCCGTGACGATTGCCTTGGACCGGCGCGCGATGATCGACAAGTTCTTTGGTGGCTCCGGAGGAATCAACCCGTGGGTCAGCTGGCCGATGACGGACTGGGCACTGCCGGAGAGCGAACTGACGACGCTGGCGGGCTACCGGCCGGGCGATGGCGGCCGGCAGCAAGACATCAGCGAGGCGAGGGCGCTGCTTGAGGCGTTCAAGAGCGAAAAGACGGTGAAGGACGAACTGCCGCTCTTCGTGCTGGACGATACCGAGGCCGCGCTAGAGTTCGGAGCGACGATTCGCGACCAGCTGGCGGCAAACCTGGGGCTGGACCAGGTGCGAGTGGTGCCCATCCCGCTGACACAGCTTTCGAGCCTGCTGCTCACGGGCGAGGCTCCATGGGTGGCGGCACCGGACAACGGATGGATCGATCTCGACGACTGGGTGTATCCGTATTTCCACGCCAACGGATCGAAGAACAGCTTCCCGTTGAGAGATGACGAAATCACTTCGATGATTGACGCGGAACGCGTGGAGCTCGACAAGGCCGCGCGCCGGGAAATCGGTTACAACATCCAGCGACGGCTGCTGACACTGAACGCCGGCGTGAACCTGGTGAGTGAACGAGTCGTCGCGCTTTCATGGCCGTACGTGAAGGGCTTTCCGCTCGATACTTCGGATGGGTATCAGCACCGGTTCGCGGACTGCTGGATCGATCAGACGGATGCGACCTTTAGGGGTCGGTGAATGCGCGATCACCGAAGCCGGATTCAGTCATCAGCCGTGTACCCGGCATCTTTGATGACCCTGACGATCATCCCGCAGCCCAAGTCACCACCGCCATGCATTGGGCCCGCCCGTCCGGATGACGGAATCGCAAATGACTGCCGCGCTGCCGCTGTTCGATGAAACCTTGCGCTTTTAAGAATGCCGCCAGTTTTGTTGCGGTTACTTGGGGAAGGCGGCTCACGCAGGGATGCCGAGAGTCATCTCCTCGACGGTGACCGTTTCTCCTCCCTGCGGCACCGGGTCACCGTTTTCGATGAGCATTCTCCACGTGGAGTTGAATGGCCTCGCGCATGTTTTCGCGTGTTTCTTCGATGGTTGACCGGCGGAGAAGCATCCAGGAAGAAGGGGACTATGGGCGAAGTAACCCGGATCTTCGGGCTCTTTTTCGATGATGATCGGGAACGTGTAGAGACGGCTCGCCATTTCCCCACATCTTACCGTCGGAATCAGGCGGTGGCTGGCCTTCCCACTCCCAGATATGAGACGCCGGCAGATTCGATTTCGGACCGGTCAAGGGCATTTCGCGCATCAACCACGAGGGGAGCGAGGGCGGCCCAGTCGATGCCGCGGTAGTGCTTGTGGTTGCTGTGGACAACTGCGATGTCGAAGCCAGAGAGATTGTCCACGGGCTCGAAGCCGAGTTCGCGGACTCCCGCCTCGCTCAGGAGCGGGTCATGGCCGAAGACGATGGCGCCGCGCGCTTCGAACTCGCGGAGGAGATCGACGGCGTTCGTGTGAAACGTCACAGCGACATCGGGCCGGAATGTGAGGCCCATGATGACGACGCGTTTGCCGGCGAGGCCGCCGGCGAGGTGTCCGGCGCGTTCGACCACGTAGCCGGGCATGGCGTCATTCACCCGACGACCGAGCTCTGGGAGGTCACTGGGGCCTTCGCCCTGCATGAGGAAACGGGGATAGACCGGGATGCAGTGTCCACCGACGCCCGTGCCCGGGACGTGAATGTGCGAATACGGCTGCGAGTTGGCCGCGGCGATGACTTCCGTGATGTCGATGCCGTGGACATCAGCGATCATCGCGAGTTCGTTGGCCAGAGCGATATTGAGGTCGCGGTAGCTTCCTTCGGCGAGCTTGCTCAGTTCGGCGGCCTCGGCACTTCCGAGCTGGAGTACTTCGCCACCGAACACTTCGCGATAGAAGGCGGCCGCCTTTGCGCCCGCCTTCTGATCGACGCCGCCCACGACTTTGGGGTACTTGGTGAGGTCTTCGATGACGCGACCCATAAGGAGCCGCTCGGGACTGAAGGCTACGTGAAAGTCGACGCCGAGTTTCTTGCCAGTCGCCTCGAGGCGCGGGGCGAGTTCGTTCCTCGTGGTGCCCACGGGCAGGGTCGTATCGAAGATACAGAGTGTCCCGGGATGAAGGCCCTTGGCGGCTTCTTCGGCGGCTGCGAAGAGGTACTGGAGGTCGGCACGGCCGTCCGCATCCACATCGACGCGAACGGCAAATAGGACGACCTGAGACTGGGCGACGGCCTTCGCGGTTTCCGTGGTGGCCTTGAAAGTTCCGGCGGCAACCACTTCGCGAAGCATGGCATCGAGGCCGGCTTCATCCGGAATGGGGTTTTCGGCGAGGTTCACGCGTTCGACAAGTTCCGCGTTCACATCACAGCCGTAGACGTGATGGCCTCTCGAGGCGATGGTCGCGGCGACGGGGAGCCCGATGCGGCCGATGCCGATGACAGCCACGTTCATGCGACGGCAACGACCTCTTCGACCTGGACCGGCATTCCGGTCTGGCCCGAGCGGACGAGGGCTTCGGCGACGGCGAGGGCCGTCATGCCGTCGATGGCACTCACGGGAGGCGGACCACCCGCGAGCACGGCGTCTCTGAAGGCCTCCAGTTCGACCCTGAGCGGCTCGCGGTTCGGAATGGGGTAGCGAGTCATCGGGCCCTCGGTAACGCTCGCGTAGCGGCCCTCACGGGCCGCAGCGTCGAAATTCTCATAAAAGGCGAGCGACTGGGCGGCGTAATCAGCGACAAACATGCCTTTTTCGCAGAGGACGGTAAGCGAGCGCTCCTTGGTGGGGGTCAGCCAGTTGATATCGAGCATGCCCATGGCGCCGCCGCGGAAGCGGATCAGGCCAGAGAACATGTCCTCGTTGCCGGTCGCGATGTGGCTGCGCGATTCGGCGAAGACGCGCTCGATTTCATCCCCGAGGAGGTAGCGCATGATGTCGATATCGTGGGGGCCGAGGTCGTGGATGACGCCTACGTCGCGAATGCGGTGAGGGAAAGGACCGACGCGGCGACCGCGGAGTTGGAGGACGTTGCCACCCTGGCCCGCGTCCAGCCGGCGTTTCAGTTCCTGGATGGCCGGGTTGAAGCGCTCAATGTGGCCTACGGTGAGGACGACGCCCGCCTGGGCGGCAGCGTTCGCGATTCGGCGGGCAGCATCGAGCGTCGCAGCGATGGGCTTTTCAACCAGCACGTGGGCTCCGGCCGCGATGGCCTCGAGCGCGACATCTTCGTGAAGTTGCGTGGGAACGACGATCGAAACCATGTCGGGTTTCGATTCCGCGAGGAGCGAGGCTGCGTCGGGGAAGCCCGGGATAGGGCGGCCGGCGATGGCCTTAGCGACAGCGTCGGGGTTCGCGTCCGCGACGGCGACGAGTTCAACGCCGGCGATATCGGAAAAGACACGCGCATGGTTGGCGCCCATGGAGCCGAGGCCGATGACGGCAGCGCGGAGGGTGCGGGTCATTGGAATTCAGGGTAGCAGGGAACGGGGAACGGGGAACCGAAATCAGGTGCTCATCGGCACGAGATAGGATTCGACGCGGCTTATGAGTTCGCCACGAAACGTGAACAAGTCGCAGAACGCGAAACGAAACACGTCACCGTCTTTCTGTTCTCCCTCGCCGGTGCCAACCACAATGACGGTGCTCCGATCCTCGAAGATGCGGTCAATGGTCAGCCGAGGGTTCTCTTCGAAGGCATCGTTCACGATTTCCCCCTCGAAGGCTTTCTTACCGACCAAATGGCGGAAGCCTGGAAGGTCCCAATGAACGTCGTCCGTCAGTAAGGAAAGGATTGACGGGCGGTCACTGCGACGGAAACCTTCGAAGTACTGCTCGACCGTTTCTTTCTGCGAGGTCGAGACCATGTCCTACCCGATCCGATTCACAACGCTGGCGATGTACTCCACATCTTCGGGGCCCAACGAGGGGTGGACGGGGAGGGAGAGGACCCGCTCCGCAGCCGCATCGGCGACGGGGCAGTCGAAATCGCCCAGGCCCATCTTTTCCATGATCGGCTGATGGTGGATCGGGATTGGGTAGTGGACGGCGCTGCCGATGCCGGCTTCCTGGAGCTTCGCCTGGAAGGCGTCGCGATCGCCGGTGACGCGGATGGTGTACTGGTGAAAGACATGGCGGTCGCCTTCGCGGACGCGGGGAGTTTCCACGGAACGGATGAGCGATGACAGCTTCTCGGCGTTGGCGATGCGGGCCTGGTTCCAGTCTTCGATGTAATCCATCTGCACGAGGCCGATGGCGGCATTGAGGTCTTGCATGCGCCAGTTCAGGCCGAAGTAATCGTGCTTGTAGCGCTGTTCCTGGCCATGGCTGCGGATGATGCGGCTCATGCGGGCAACTTCGTCATCGTTCGTGGTGATGATGCCGCCTTCGCCGGTGGTCATGTTCTTCGTGGGGTAGAAGCTGAAACAGCCGGTGCCATACGTCCCAACTCGGCGACCGAGATGTTCCGCACCATGCGCCTGCGCAGCGTCCTCTACGAGCGCGAGGTTGTTGTCGTCGCAGAGTTCCTGGAGCTCCTTGATGCGCGCGGGGTGCCCGAAGATATGCACCGGCATCACGGCTTTGGTGTTCTCCGTGATGGCCTCTTCGACCTTGTCCGGGTCGAGGTTGAAATCAAACGGGTCCACGTCAACGAACACGGGCGTGGCGCCGCAGGCGATGATGCTGGTGGCGGTAGCGATGAAGCTGAATGGGGTGGTGATGACCTCGTCGCCGGGGCCGACGCCGTGGGCCTGGAGGGCAACGATGAGGGCCGCGGTGCCGCTGTTCACGCCGATCGCATGCTTTACGCCGATGTATTCGGCGAACGCCTTTTCGAAGGCCTCGGTGCGAGGCCCCTGGGCGAGGTGACCCGAATCGAGGACTTCCATCACGGCTTTCTTCTCGGCCTCGCCGATGAGTGGCTTGGCGACGGAAATGAACTGGCGTTCGGTCGTGGTCATCGCTATCTCCTTGCCCTCACCCCCTGCCCCTCTCCCGACTCCTGCGTCGCGCGAGAGGGAAACCCGGAGCGGTAGGGCTCACTGTTCGAGGGTAACAAGACCCACGTCTGTGCGCTGGTACCGCCGGCCGCACTCGGGACATTTCAATTGGTCTGATAAGGGCCGAGCGCAAACGCATACCCAACCGCGCTGGCGGGCCGGGTTGCCGGCAACGATTGCGTGGTCCGGCACATCCTTCGTGACCACCGAACCGGCCGCCACGAGCGCCCAGCGCCCGATGGTGAGGCCGGGCAGGATCACCGAGCGCGAGCCGATCGCCGCGCCATACTTCACGAGGGTGCCTGCGAGTTCCCAGTCGCTCGCGGCCTTGATGGTGCCGTCAGGATTAATCGCGCGAGGGTAGCGATCGTTCGTGAAGACCACTTCCGGTCCGACAAAGACACCGTCCTCGAGTGTGTTGCCTTCGTAGACGCAAGAGTAGTTCTGGACCTTGCAGTTGGCGCCGATCGATACGTCGGCACCGATGTAGACGCCCTTGCCGATGATCGAACCGGGGCCGACGGAGGCGCCTTCGCGGACCTGGGACTGGTGCCAGATGCTGGCGCCGTCGCCTATCGAGGCCTGGTCGTTGACCTCAGCGGTTGGATGCACGCGGAAGTTACTCATGGGTTGGCTGGTTCCTCGGCCGGAACTTCGTCGGGATCGTTCGAGTAGCGCCGGGCAACGAGGTGGATACGGCGGCGCAATTCGTCTTTGTCCGTCCAGCCCACGGCTTCTACCTCTTCGATGAGGCGGCGAATCTCGGGCTCAGTGACTTCGGAAGTCGCGCTCAGGCGCATGACTTTCGGGTGCTCCGTGGACTGCATCTTTTCGAAGTCGGCGACGAGTTCCTCGCGCAGCTTCTCGCCGGGCCGGGGGCCGGTGAAGATGACTTCGATGTCCTGGCCGGGACGGAGGCCGCGGAGGCGGATCATACGTTCGGCCAGCTCAAGCATGTTGATTTCCTGGCCCATGTCGAGCATGTAGATGTTCCCCCGGCCGCCAAAGGTGCCCGCCTGGATCACGAGGCTGACGGCCTCGGGGATGCTGATGAAGTAGCGCATCATGTCCGGGTGCGTAATCGTCACCGGACCACCGCGCTCGATCTGTCGCATGAACGTGAGCGGCGCCGAGCCCCGGCTGCCCATGACGTTGCCGAACCGGACCGCGACAAACTTCGTGTTCTCGCTCGTTCGGGAGAGCGCGAGGACGAGGAGTTCGGCAATACGCTTGGTGGCGCCCATCACGCTTGTCGGCCGGACGGCCTTATCCGTGGAGATGAGGACGAAGGTGCCGGTTTGGAAGGTCTTCGCAGCGTTGGCGACGTTCAGCGTCCCAAGGACATTCACGCGGAAGGCCTCGTCGGGGTTCGTTTCGAGCATGGGGACGTGCTTATAGGCGGCAGCGTGGTAGACGAGGTGCGGCCGGACGGTGTTAAACACCTCTTCGACTTTGCGCTGGTCGACGACATTCGCGGGCCAGAGGCGAATGGTGGTCTGCGGCGAAATGCCGGAAATCTCGGCGGCGAGGTCAAACAGGCCGCTCTCGTTGTTGTCGAGGAGGTGGAGTTCCATCGGCTGGAAGGTGGCGACCTGGCGGCACAATTCCGAACCGATTGAGCCGGCTGCACCCGTGACCAGGACCACATGGTCTTTGACGGACTGGCTGCAGGCGACGTAGTCGATCTGCACCGGTTCGCGGCCAAGAAGGTCATCGAGAGTGAGTTCGCGCAGGGCATCGTTTGTGTGGCCGCTGGAGATCCAGCGTTCGACCCCGGGGACGATGCGTACGGGAACCCCGGCTGCCTGGCAGGTCGCCACGATTGAGCGCACGACGGAACCCGGAGCACGAGGGATGGCGATCGCGACCGCGTTAACCGCGTGGTCGTGGATCTGGGCATCGAGGTCGGCCACTGATCCGAAGACGCGGAGCCCGTGCATGCGGCGATTCAGCTTGCGCGGGTCGTCATCGAGGTAGCCGATCGGCTGGTAGTTCAGTCCGGGACTGTTCTGGAGTTCGCGAGCGAGCGCCTGGCCGGTGTGGCCCGCGCCGATGATGAGCAGGCGCTGCGAGGCCATGGCGACACGAGGGAGTCGCGACAAGAGGCGACCTCGCATTTTGACGAACGCCATGCCGGGGAAGATGAGTTCGCCGGCGATGAGGACGACCGACAAGGGAAGATCGCGCTCGTTATCCCAGAAGTTGACGGCGAAGATGACAACCGTTGCGAAGAGTACCGGCCTGAAGAGCGCGAGGATGTCGCCGAGGCTGCCATAGGCCCACATGGTTCGGTACACACCGAAGACGATGTTCGCGACGATGTAGACCGCGGCGATCAGCGGAAAGATTTCGAAGACAAAGCGCGAGTTTTGATGCGGAACTTCGGCATCGAAGCGAAGCAGGAGCGCGGCCGCATACGCAAGGGCGATAACCATAACGTCGAGGACCATTGCACCGAGAGCCCGGGCGTTGTCGCTGGTGAAGATGCGTTCGGAAATTCGGGTGGAATCGCTTGTCATCGGGCGCCGCTTCCGCGGAGGGCACCGAGTGCGGTGCCCCAGAGGATCTTGAAATCGGTTGGCACCGAATGGTGATCCACGTATTCAAGATCGTAGGTAACGGTTTCGGCGTAGGTCAAATCTGAGCGGCCGTTCATCTGGGCGAGTCCGGCGATGCCAGGAAGGACATCGTGCCGCCGGTGGTACTCGGGAGGGTATTGTTCAACGATCTCTGGAATCTCGGGACGGGGTCCCACGAGGGACATCTCGCGCTTGAGGACGTTGAGCAAATTCGGGAGCTCGTCGAGGGATGCCTTCCGCGCGAAGGCGCCGAATCGAGTGATTCGCGGGTTGGGACGATCCGTTGGCGCAAAGACGAACTCGCTGAAATTCGCGACCGGGTAGTGGTCTTCCTCCCCGGGCCTGGGGTGGCGCATCGTACGGAGCTTTACCATGCGGAACGGCTTGCCGTGGAGGCCGACTCTTTCCTGGACGAAGATCGGATTTCCCCGCAGCTCGCAGGCAAGCATAGCCGCCGCCACCAGGGTAATGGGGAGCCAGATTGGCGCGGTCAGCAGGGTGATTCCGACGTCCATAACGGTCTTGGCCACCCATCGAGCGTACGGCCCCCTTAACGTAGGGGCGACGTTATTTCTGGAGGAGGACCACGGCGGTCGCGGCCATCGCTTCGCCGCGACCGACTGCGTCCAGGCCCTCTCCGGTTTTGGCCTTCACACTCACGGCATCGATTCCGATGCCAACGACCTCAGCGATACGCTCGCGAATGTGCTGGATGTAGGGTGCGAGCTTTGGGCGCTCGGCGCGGACGGTGGAGTCAATGTTCTCGACCTGCCAACCTTCGGCGCGGGCGAGTTCGAGCGCCTTTCGGAGAAAGTCGGCGCTATCGGCATGGGCATAGCGTGGATCTGACGGTGGAAAGTAGTGGCCGATGTCGCCGAGGGCGGCTGCGCCCAGGACAGCATCGGTGATGGCGTGAAAGAGGACATCGGCGTCGCTATGACCGGAGAGGCCGGGGCCTTCTTCGATGATCACTCCGCCGAGCACCAGGGTGCGCCCGTCGTCGACGCGGTGCAGGTCTTCGCCGATGCCGACGCGCATGGTCATTCGTAACCCCGCGTGCGGAGAATCGCGGCCGCAACTTCGAGGTCAGCGGGGCGAGTGATCTTAATGTTGTCGGCGCCGGCATCCACGACGGCGCACTCGAGACCGAGACGGCTGAGCATTGCCGTGTCGTCGGTTTCGTCGTTGTCGCTCATCGCTGCCGCATCGAGCCATGCCTGGCGGAGGACAACCTGGGGCGTCTGGACGGCCCAGAGCCGCGCGCGGTCGGGGTGGGTTGCGATCATGCCGTTCACGACCTCTTTGATGGTATCCGTGACCGGTGTGCCAGCCGTTGCTCCGGGCTTGCCCTCGGCGGCGCGCAGAACCTGATTCATGAGAGCAACAGTGAGCATGGGGCGGGCGCCATCGTGTATAGCGACATAGCGGGCCGTGCATTGGCGGAGGCCGGCTGCGACGCTGTCACGGCGGCGGGCACCGCCTTCAACCACCCGGAAGCAGGCTTTCGGGCACCAGCGTTCGGCAAGACTGGTGACTGTTGAGATGCGATCCGGACTGGTGACGATGACGAGGCAGCCAAGGTCGGCGACGGCTTCAAAGGCAGCCAACGACCAGGCGAGCACAGGGCGGCCACAGAGGTCGGCGGAGAGCTTGTCATGCTCGCCGAACCTCGTGGAAGAACCGGCGGCAACGATGACGGCATCGAACTTCATTGCCGGTTGAGTATCCCGCAAGGCAGCGGATAGGTCAGCTTCCCGACCGGTTGCGAGTCACCTGTTACCATGGTTGTTCGCCCGCGCCGGCGCGCCGCAAGCCGGTAGAGGAGATGCCATATGCCGACCATCGATGAACTTCTGACTCGCGTTTCGAAGCCAGCCCGCTACACCGGCGGCGAATGGAACAGCGTAACCAAAGACTGGAATAGCGTTGCCGTCCACATCGCGCTGGCTTACCCCGACTCTTACGACATTGGGATGTCCAACATGGGGATTGGCATCCTGTACGACCTGCTGAACAAGGTGGATGACGTCTCGTGCGAGCGCGTGTTCGCTCCCTGGGATGACATGGAAGGCGAGATGCGACGGGGCTCCGTCCCGCTCTGGAGCCTCGAGACGCGAACACCAATTCGAAGCTTCGACATACTCGGCTTCACGCTCCAGTACGAGATGACCTATACGAACGTGCTGAACATGCTTGACCTTGCCGAAGTCCCGGTGTGGTCGGTAGAGCGCGGGGAAGATGATCCGATCGTGATTGCGGGCGGGAGCGGAGCATTCAACCCGGAGCCGCTCGCGCCGTTCATCGATGCGTTCTTCCTCGGCGAAGGCGAAGACGCGGTTATCGAACTCGCGGACCTGGTGCGCGAATGGAAACGCTCCGGTACGCCGCGGTCGGAGCGTTTGCGCGACCTGCTTTCGTTGCCGGGCGTGTACGTGCCAGCCTTTTACGAGGCGAAATACGGCGACGACGAGCACTTCTCGGTGCTCGAGCCAATCATTCCTGATGCGCCTCCCACGATTACGCGCCGCATCGTGGAGAAGCTGCCGCCGGCGCTCGTGAAGCCGATCGTGCCGTTCCTTCAGACCGTCCATGACCGGGCCGCGGTGGAAATCCAGCGCGGCTGCACCCAGGGCTGCCGGTTCTGCCAGGCGGGGATGATCTACCGGCCAACGCGCGAGCGGAGCCCGGAAGAAGTGGTTGAGGCGGCGCGGGAGTTGATGAAGAACACCGGATACGACGAACTCTCGCTGCTTTCGCTGAGCACGACTGACCACAGCCAGATTGTGCCGATGGTAAACCAGCTGACCTCGACGTTCGACGACCTCAAGGTCGGGATTCCGAGCACCCGGGTCGACAGCTTCTCGGTCGATGTGGCAAACGCGGTGGCGAAGGGCAAGAAGCACACGCTGACGCTCGCGCCCGAGGCCGGGAGCCAGCGGCTTCGCAACGCCATCAACAAGCTGGTGAGCGAGGAAGACCTGCTCGGCGCCGCTGAGAACGCGTTCCAGCGAGGTTGGACCGGTATCAAGATGTACTACATGGTCGGCTTGCCCACCGAGACGATGGACGACGTATCCGGCATCGTGGAGATGGGCAAGAAAGTGAAGGCGATCGGCAAGCAGTACGTCGGTGGGCGGGCGCGCGTGCGCGTGAGCACCAGCAACCTGGTGCCGAAGCCACACACGCCGTTCCAGTGGGCCCGCCAGGACACCGATGCCGAGTTGCAGCCGAAACACCTCCTGCTCAAGGACGGGTGCCGCTCGGCGGGGGTCGAGTTCAGCTGGAACGACCCCCGCGA
Source organism: Dehalococcoidia bacterium (assembly GCA_050247055.1). Lineage (GTDB taxonomy): Bacteria > Chloroflexota > Dehalococcoidia > Tepidiformales > Tepidiformaceae > Amarobacter. The sequence goes on along the minus strand of JBFWUX010000001.1, from coordinate 1,314,523 downwards.
CAGCTTCATCGAGGCGGTACTTAGCCGCGGCGACCGGCGCGTGGGCGACGCAATATATGAGGCGTGGCGCAACGGCGCGAAGTTCGATGCCTGGGGCGAACACTTCAACTATGAGCTCTGGCGGCAGGCCTTCGAGAAGACGGGCGTCGACGCTGAATGGTTCGCGCACCGGGAATGGGACACGCGCGAGGCACTACCCTGGGACCACATCGATTGCGGCGTGACCAAGAGCTACCTGCGCGGGCAGTGGCGCGATGTGCACACGGTGAAGACTGTCGCTGACTGCCACCACGGGGCATGCAACGTTTGCGGCATGCAGAACTTCGACGCCATGAACGGCGAGAAGGGCGTCTCGGACTGCATGGTGAAGCTGGACAAGCTGGTGGAATTGAGGCGCGGCACGCGGAAGTACGAAGGGGAAGCGCTGGAACTGGTGTAAAATCGCGCCATGGCGATTCGAAAGCCACTGAAACTGCGACAACCATCCGCGAGAGCCGAGCGGGACGAATCACGGTGGCCGTACCCTGTCGCGGAACAAACGGTGCAGGTCCGGCAGGATGGCAGCATTGTCATACCTCCCGGGCTGGCGCAGATGGGTTGCACCCGAAGTGGGAGAATTAGTCACGGTCCGAGTCCTCTCGGACGGACACATCGAGGCCGACTCGCTGTCGGGCCGGGCTAGAGCGCCGGAGTCGGCAGCGGTTGGGGCGCTCAGCACCGACGAGTTCATCGAGAGACTAAAGCGCGAAGCGAGTACAGACGCCCGGTAAATGTCCACCTTCGCCTGGCATGAGCGGTTCATGGCGGAGTTCCGTCGGCTCACGCCAGAACAGCAACAGGCATTCCTGGAGCACATTCCCGAGCTCGTTGAATCCTTACGGAGCGGACGATGGCGACGAGATCTGCGGCTTAAACGGGCTGGTTATCGTGGCATCTTCGAGCTGACCTGGGCGAATGACGGTCGCGCCACATTCGAGTACGGAGCCGAACCGGTCCCGGCGAGCCGCACATCATCTGGCGAAGAATTGGCACCCACGACGTTCTTCGGGATCCGTAAACCAGAACAAACCAAAAACGGGCCTCTCTTTCGAGAGGCCCGTTTTGTTTGGCGCCTGGTGGCGGCTAGTCGTCGTCCGAGCCGCCGATGGTGAAGTCTTCGTCCTCATCGATTGGGAGGGCGCCGATTTCTTCATCGTCGTCATCGAGCAGGCCGACCGCGCCGGGCCGCCGGTAGGCGGTGGCTTCGCGTTCGGCCAGGATGCGCTCGAGGTCCTCTTCCTCTTCGAGGAGGAGGGACTCGGGGACGTCGAGCTCGGCGTAATGCTCGCGCTTCGGCACTTCGATTTCGCTCCGAGCCGGGATGAGCTTGCCGATGATGACGTTCTCCTTGAGGCCAAGGAGCTTGTCGGTGGAACCTTCGACCGAGGCGTTCGTGAGGACGCGAGTGGTCTCCTGGAAGGAGGCCGCCGCGAGCCACGAATCGGTGTTCAGCGAGGCCTTGGTAACGCCGAGGAGGACGGGCTGGGCCGTGGCCGGCTCGCCACCTTCGGCGATAATCTTGTTGTTCAGTTCCTCGAAGGAACGGCGATCCACCAGGTCGCCCGGCAGGAGGCCGGTATCGCCCGGGTGATCGACCTTCACGCGGCGCAGCATCTGGCGCGTGATCACTTCGATGTGCTTGTCGTTGATGTTCACGCCCTGGGACTTATAGACCTTCTGGACTTCATCAACCATGTACTTGCGGACCGCGTCGCGACCCTGGATGTGGAGGATGTGCTGCGGGTTGCGAGCGCCCTCCGTCAACTGGTCGCCGGCGTAAACCATCTGGCCGTTTTCGACGAGCAGACGCGCGGCCGCCGGGATGGCGTACTCGCGTTCCTCGCGCTCTTCGTAGACGACTGACAGCTTGTTCTTGCCGGATAGCCGGACGACGCCGGAGATGCGCGAGATCACCTGTTCAGCGACCTCTGTGCCCTTTGCGCCCTTGGCTTCGGGGCCCTGGGCCACCGGAGCACCGGCGACGATGCGCTCGCCGTCTTCCACCAGCGCCTTGCCCTTGGCAGGCACGGTGTATTCCTCGACGAGGGTATCGACGTTGCTGACGCGGACGATGCGGCGTTCGTTTTCCTGAACGAGCTCCACGACGCCGTCGGTTTCGCTGATGATGGCTTCGCCCTTCGGGGCACGAGCCTCGAACAGTTCTTCGACGCGAGGGAGACCGCTCGTGATGTCGGTCTGGGACGCAACACCACCGGTGTGGAACGTACGCATGGTGAGCTGCGTCCCCGGTTCGCCGATGGACTGAGCTGCGATGATCCCGACCGCGGTGCGCTCCTTGACGAGCGTGCCACGAGCAAGGTCGCGTCCGTAGCAGGGGGCGCAAAGCCCGCGCTCGGCCTCGCAGGACATCGGCGTGCGGACGAATACGCGCATGATTTTGCGCGCGTCGATCTCGTCGGAGACGGCTTCGTTGATCTCTTCGCCACGGGCGCAGATGACTTCGCCGGTGGACTCATCAACAACATCCATGGCCGCGTAACGACCGAGGATGCGAGCGCGGAGCGAGTCGGCGGTGTCGCCGTTCACATCGCGTTCGATCCAGAGACCACTGGTGGTGCCGCAGTCTTCCTCGAGGATGATGACATCCTGCGAGACGTCAATGAGGCGCCGGGTGAGGTAGCCGGAGTCCGCGGTGCGGAGGGCGGTGTCGGCGAGACCCTTGCGGGCGCCGTGGGTGGAGATGAAGTACTCGAGGACGGTGAGACCCTCGCGGAACGAGCCGCGAATCGGAAGTTCGATGACCTTACCGTTCGGGTCAGTCATGAGGCCGCGCATGCCGGCCATCTGGCGAATCTGGGTGATGTTACCCTTCGTCCCCGAGCTGGCCATCGCGTTGAGCGAACCATATTCCGGCATGCGCTCCTTGATGGCAGTCTCGATCTTGGTCGTGGTATCGGCCCAGATCGCGACGGTTTCCTGGTAGCGCTCGTCGTCGGTGATGAGACCCATCTGGTACTGCTCGCGGAGTTCTTCCACCTTGGCATCAGCCTCGGTGAGGAGGGTCTCCTTGTTCTTCGGCACCTGGATCTCGTGGATGGCGATCGTGATCCCCGAACGGGTGGCGTAGTGGAAGCCGGTCGCCTTAATGCGGTCGACGACTTCGCCGGTCTCCTCGCTACCCATGGTGCGGTAGCAGGTGGAGACCACCTTGCGAAGGTTCGGGCGGTCCATGATCACGTTCTGGAAATGCATGCCTTCAGGGAGCACTTCGTTGAAGATGATGCGGCCGACCGTGGTCTCGACGAAGCGAGACTTCGGATTGCCCTCTTCATCCAGCGTAGGCTCATCGACGGTTCCGCCGTTTCCATCAACGATCCGCTCGGTGCGGACGCGGATGGGCGCGCGGAGGTCGAGCATGCCAAGGTCGAAGGCGAGCTTCGCTTCGGCGAGTGAGCCGAAAACGCCTTCGGGCTGCTGGCCCTTGACTTCCTTGTAGCCGCCCTTCGCCTTGGTATCGATGTCGGTCATGTAGTAACAACCGAGCACCATGTCCAGGGACGGGGCCACGATCGGGTCTCCGCTGGCGGGCGAAAGCAGGTTCCGATTCGACATCAGGATCTGCTTCGCTTCAGCGACAGCCTCGCGGCTGAGCGGTACGTGGACCGCCATCTGGTCACCGTCGAAGTCCGCGTTGAAGGCGGAGCAGACGAGCGGGTGGAGCTGGATGGCGGAGCCTTCGATGAGCACGGGCTGGAAGGCCTGGATACCGAGTCGGTGGAGCGTTGGCGCGCGGTTGAGGAGCACCGGCCGGTCGTGGATGACCTCATCGAGGACGTCCCAGACTTCGGGGCGGGCGCGCTCAACAATGCGCTTCGCGCTCTTAATGTTGTGCGCGAGGCCCTTGGCCACGAGCGAATGCATCACGAACGGCTTGAAGAGCTCGAGCGCCATGCGCTTCGGAAGGCCACACTGGTGCAGCTTGAGTTCCGGGCCTACCACGATCACCGAACGGCCGGAGTAGTCGACGCGCTTACCGAGGAGGTTCTGGCGGAAGCGGCCCTGCTTACCCTTGAGCATGTCGGATAGGCTCTTGAGTTTGTGGTTACCGCTACCCGAAACGGCGCGACCGCGGCGGCCGTTGTCGATAAGGCTATCGACGGCCTCCTGGAGCATGCGCTTCTCGTTTCGAATGATGATTTCCGGCGCGCCAAGGTCGAGGAGGCGCTTGAGGCGGTTGTTCCGGTTGATCACGCGGCGGTAGAGATCATTCAAGTCGCTGGTAGCGAAGCGGCCGCCATCGAGCTGGACCATCGGGCGAAGGTCCGGCGGGAGGACGGGAAGCACCTGGAAGACCATCCACTCAGGCTTGTTGCCGGAGTTCTTGAGCGCTTCGACAACGTTGAGGCGCTTGGTGGCTTTCTTCCGGCGCATACCGCTGGCGGTAATGATTTCCTGCTTGAGGCGAGCGCGCATGGCATCGAGGTCCACGCGGCGGAGGACTTCGAGGACGGCTTCGGCGCCCATGCCGGCCGTGAAGACGTGACCGAAGAGGTCGGACAGTTCGCGGTAGCGCGTCTCAGTGATGAGGACGACCTGGTCGTCGCGAATCGGGTCCTTGAGGTCTTCAAGGTCCTTGAGGCGCTCGCGGTACTGTTCTTCGACTTCGTCTCGAAGCTGCTTTTCCTTCTGCTGGAGCGGGTGAAGCTCATCGAAGAGGGCGGCTTTCGCGTCATCGAGCGCGGAGTCGGCGGCATTGCCTTCCAGGCCCTGGAGCTTGGCCGTTTCCTTGTCGAAGGCGGCAAGCTTCTTGTCACCTTCACGCTGGACACGATTCACCATCGCCGCCGTGACCTTCACGCCGGATTCGAGGATGACATCGCCGAGGAGCGAGATTTCGGCCTCGAGGACATTTCCGCGAGCGGCTTCGGCGGTCTCGACACCGCGCTGGACTGAGGCCGCGAGGGCGTCGCGAGAAAGCTGGCGCTCCTCGCCGATCTGCTGCTGCTTTTCGGCCACCTTCGCCTGGAGCTCGGTGTTCGCCTCTTCGAGCTGCTTTTCGAGCTGCTCACGTCGGGGACGAATATCGGCGACCCGCTCTTCGACGACGTTCTGCATCTCGGAGCGGAGGTGTTCGAGTTCGCGGTTCCGGGCTTCCTCATCGACTTCGATGATCATGTACTGGGCGAAGTAGAGGACGCGCTCGAGGTTGCGAGGCGACATGTCGAGAAGGAGCCCGAGCTTGCTCGGGGTGCCCTTCACGAACCAGATGTGGCTGACCGCGCTCGCGAGTTCGATGTGGCCCATGCGCTCGCGGCGAACCTTGGCACGGGCGACTTCGACGCCGCACTTGTCGCAGATGATGCCCTTGTAGCGGACGCGCTTGTACTTACCGCAGTAGCACTCGAAGTCCTTGGTAGGGCCGAAGATCTTCTCGCAGAAGAGCCCGTCCTTTTCCGGCTTCAGGGTGCGGTAGTTGATGGTCTCAGGCTTCGTGACCTCGCCATAGCTCCACGAGCGAATCTGCTCGGGGCTGGCGAGGGCGATACGGACCTGGTTGAAATCATTGACTTCGAGCATTGAAGAAATCCTCCTCGCGTTCGAAGCCGGAGAGGTTGAGGCCCAACTCCGGTAAATCGTTAGCTGTTTCGTCGATGAACGAGACGTTGCCGCCTTCATCGTTGGAGACCTCGACGGAGAGGCCGAGACTCTGGAGTTCCTTTACGAGCACCTTGAAGGATTCCGGCACGCCCGGTTCGAGCACGTCTTCGCCTTTCACGATGGCTTCGTAGGTTTTCACGCGGCCGACAACGTCGTCCGACTTCACGGTGAGGAGTTCCTGGAGGATGTGGGCGGCGCCGTAGGCTTCGAGCGCCCACACTTCCATTTCGCCGAAGCGCTGGCCGCCGAACTGCGCCTTACCACCGAGCGGCTGCTGGGTGATGAGGGAGTACGGGCCCGTGCTGCGGGCGTGGATCTTGTCTTCCACCAGGTGGATGAGCTTGAGCATGTAGATGTAGCCAACCGTGAGCGGCTGGTCGAACTTTTCTCCGGTGCGGCCGTCGCGAAGGATCATCTTGCCGAAGAGCGGCGGCGCGACACCGGTCTCCCGGTAGACGGCCTGGGCCATGGCTTCGAGTTCCTCGCGGGAAAGCTTGCCCTTTTCGATGAGCTTCTTGCCTTCGGTCGCGTTCTTTTCGTTGAGCCAGATTTCGAGGCAGGCCCGGCTGGCGGCGCCGCTTTCGAGGTTATCGAGGATGCCGGCGGTGCTGTAGCCCTTCTCCTGCAGCCAGGCGGCACACGTTTCGAGGTCGAAACCGCGGTCGCGCGGGTCGATGAAGTAGACGGCGCCGGACTCGGCGGCCATCCAGGAGCGAGCGAGGGCGTCGTCGATCTGGACATCAGTGGCGCCATCGAAGACCGGGGTCACGGCGCGGAAGCCGAGCGCGTTCGCAGCCCAGCCGAGGTGCGTTTCGAGCACCTGGCCGATGTTCATGCGGCTCGGGACGCCGATGGGGTTGAGGATGATATCGATCGAGGTGCCGTCTTCGAGGTAGGGCATGTCTTCGCGCGGAAGGATCCGGCTAATAACGCCCTTGTTCCCGTGACGGCCGGCCATCTTGTCGCCTTCAGAGAGCTTGCGCTTCTGGGCGATGCTGACGCGTACGAGTTTGTTCACGCCGGCGGGAAGGCCTTCGTGGTTCGTGCGGTCGAAGACCTTGACCTCAATGACCTTGCCCTTTTCGCCGTGAGGGACGCGAAGGCTCGTGTCCTTCACTTCGCGGGCCTTTTCACCAAAGATTGCGCGGAGGAGCTTTTCTTCCGCGGTCAGTTCGGTTTCGCCCTTCGGGGTGATCTTGCCGACGAGGATGTCGCCCTCGCGGACTTCGGCGCCGATGCGAATGATGCCTTCCTCGTCGAGCTGGCTCAGGCTCTCTTCGCCGACGTTCGGGATGTCGCGCGTGATCTCTTCATCGCCCAGCTTGGTCTGGCGCGCTTCGACTTCGTGTTTCTCGATATGGATCGAGGTGAACTTGTCTTCGCGGACCAGGTTCTGGGAGATGATGATCGCGTCTTCGAAGTTGTAACCCTCCCAGCTCATAAAGGCGCAGAGGACGTTCTGGCCGAGGGCCAGGTCGCCGCCCTGCGTGCTTGAGCTGTCGGCGATCGGCTGATCCTTCACTACACGCTCGCCACGGAACACGAGCGGCCGATGGTTCAAGCAGGTGCCCTGGTTCGAGCGCGTGAACTTCGTGAGCGGATAGGTGACGTTGCCCATTTCGACATCGTCGTAGCGGATGATGATGCGCTGACCGTTGGCCTCGATGACTTCGCCATCGCCTTCAGCGGTCTTCACGTGGCCGCTGTCGACGGCGGTGCGGCGTTCCATGCCGGTGCCCACGAGGGGGACTTCCGGACGGACGAGCGGCACGGCCTGGCGCTGCATGTTCGCACCCATGAGAGCGCGGTTCGCGTCGTCGTGTTCGAGGAACGGGATGAGCGCCGTCGCCACCGAAACCATCTGCTTCGGAGAGACGTCGACATAGTCGACCTGGGTGATCGGCACGACCGCGAAGTCTTCGAACTGGCGAATCTCGGCGCGCTCTTCGATGAAGTGGCCCGATTCGTCGAGCAAGGTGTTTGCCTGGCCGACCTTGTACTTGTCTTCCTGGTCCGCCGTCAGGTAGACGATGTCATCGGTGACCCAGGGGACGATTTCGACCGTCCGCTTGGCGGCGGCGACCTTCTTCGCGATTGCGTCATCGATGGCGGTCCCGGCGGGGGCGATGACCTTGCCGTTATCGTCTTCGGCATCGGAGCGAAGGATGCGGCCGACCATGTTGGGATCGTCCGAAACCATCTCGCGGAGGACGCGGCGGTAGGGCGTTTCGATGAACCCAAACTCATTGAGGCGGGCATACGTCGCCAGCGAGCCGATGAGGCCGATGTTCGGGCCTTCCGGCGTTTCGATCGGGCAAATGCGACCGTAATGGCTGTGGTGCACGTCGCGGACATCGAAGCCGGCGCGGTCGCGGGAGAGACCGCCGGGACCGAGAGCACTGAGGCGGCGCTTGTGGTTCAGCTCCGAAAGCGGGTTCGTCTGGTCCATGAACTGGGAGAGCTGGCTTCCGCCGAAGAACTCCTTCATGGCAGCGACGACCGGCCGGATGTTGATGAGGGCACTCGGTGTGGCCTCTTCCGGATCGGTGATGGTCATGCGTTCGCGGACGACGCGCTCCATGCGGAGCAGACCGACGCGGAACTGCTGCTGGATCAGTTCACCCACGGCGCGGACGCGACGGTTGCCGAGATGGTCGATGTCGTCGTGGTGGCCACGGCCGTTGTTGATGTTGATCTGCTCGCGAATGATGCTCACCAGGTCGTACGGGCGAAGCCAGCGCTGAGTGGTGGGATCATCAAGTTCGAGGCGGGTGTTGACTTTGTGGCGGCCAACACGGCCGAGGTCGTAGCGCCGAGGCTCGAAGAAGAGCGTCTTGAGCAGGTTGCGCGCGTTGTCGTGGGTTGGCGGATCGCCGGGGCGAATCTTTCGATAGAACTCGAGGAGGGCCCCATGCTTGTCTTCCACGAGCGGTTCGCGCGGTTCCTTTGCGATCGTGGTGATCAGGAACTGGTGGATGTCGCTGGTATCGACCGCTTCGAACATGCGGACGAGGCGGTCGTTGGTGCCGAGATGCTCACGCTCGAGTTCGCGCAGTGCCTGTTCACGAGCCTTGTCTTCGGTCGCAGCCCAGTATTTTGCGAACGCCGGGTCGTCCTGGTCGCCGGGGAGGAGGCCAGGGACGTCGATCGCGCGAATGAGAGTGGTTACGGGAATCTTCCGCTTGCGGTCCACCTTTACGTAGAGCACATCGCGGTTGGACGTCTCGAATTCGAGCCAGGCGCCACGGTTCGGGATGAGCTTGGCGTGGCAGAGGCGCTTGCCTGTGGCCTGGTCTGTTTCGATGGTGTAGTAGACGCCGGGAGAACGGACGAGCTGCGAGACAACGACGCGCTCGGACCCGTTGATAATGAACGTGCCCTTGTCTGTCATCAGCGGGAAATCGCCAAAGAAGAGGCGCTGCTCCTTGATTTCGCCGGACTCCTTGATGCGGAGTTCGACATCCACAAAGAGGGGAGCGGCGTAGGTCATGTCGCGTTCGCGACACTCGTTCATGTTCGCCTTGGGCTCGCGGAACTCGTAGTCGCCGAAGATGAGGTCCATCTTCGAGCCAGTGAAGTCCTGGATTGGAGATATTTCTGTGAGGAGCTCCCGGAGGCCCTCACGCTTGAACCATTCGAAACTATCGAGCTGGATCTTGATGAGGTTTGGGAGGTCGAGGACGTTAGGGATCTGACCGTAGGTCTGGACTTGGAGGGGTGCAAAAGCACCACTGCGCACCACGTCACGCGTAGTGGTCATCCTGTGGCAACTCCTTCAGGACTACTGGGCGATGGACACGTTAGGAATAGCGTGTGGACAAACCGATGCACTGGGAAGACTGGGCATGGCAAGCCAAATACAAATGTTAGGGAAATTCCCCAGATTCGTCAATGCCAGCCAGCCGACCGGGCAAACACCCGGTCGGCTGACGTGTTGAACTGATTAAGCGCTAACCGACAGCAGCCGGCTCGCGAACTGGCTCGATCTTGAGCTCGCCTTCTTCGGCATCGATGCGGACGGAATCGCCCGAACCGAATTCTCCGGAAAGGAGAAGCTCGCTGAGCCGATCTTCGATGTTGTCCTGGATGACCCTGCGCAGCGGGCGGGCCCCGAATACCGGGTCGTAGCCCTTATCGCCGAGCCAGTCTTTGCCGGCATCGGTGACTTCCATGGTCACGCCCTTGAGCATCAGCTGCTTTTCGACCTTGCGCAGCTCGTTATCAACGATGCGGCGAATGTCCTCGCGGCTGAGCGAGCGGAATACCACCGTGCTGTCGATGCGGTTCAGGAACTCCGGCTTGAAAACGTTCTTCAGTTCCGTGAGAACCTTCTCCTTCATGCGCTGGTAGCGATCTTCGCCACTCTTGATGTCATCCTGCGCGGTCGCGAAGCCGAGACCGGAGTCCTTCTTAATGAGGTCGGACCCGACGTTCGAGGTCATGATGATGATCGTGTTACGGAAATCGACCTTGCGGCCCTTCGCATCGGCCAGGCGGCCTTCATCGAAGATCTGCAGGAGCAGGTTGAAGACTTCCGGGTGTGCCTTTTCGATCTCGTCGAGAAGGATGAGGCAGTAGGACTTGCGGCGGACGGTATCGGTCAGCTGGCCGCCGTCGTCGTAGCCGACGTAGCCAGGAGGTGCTCCAACCAGTCGCGAAACCGTGTGCTTCTCGCTGAACTCGCTCATGTCGAGCTTAATCATGTTGTCCTGGGAGTCGAACATGAATTCGGCGAGAGCGCGGGCCAGTTCGGTCTTGCCGACGCCGGTAGGTCCGCAGAACAAGAACACACCGATCGGGCGGCGCGGGTCCTTCAGGCCGGCGCGGGCGCGGCGGACGGCGCGTGCGATAGTCTCGATCGCTTCGTCCTGGCCAATGACCCGGCCGCGGAGCTGTTCTTCCATCTTGAGCAGGCGGGCACTCTCTTCGCTGGCGATTCGAGCAACCGGGATGCCGGTCCACATCGAAACGACTTCAGAGATGTCCTCTTCCGTCACCACGGGAGTCGCGATGCCTTCTTCGCCCTCTTCCCACTCGCCCATCTCCTTGATCTTGTCCTGGAGCTTGAGCTCGCGGTCGCGGAGTTCGGCAGCGTACTCGTATTGCTGCGACGCGATCGCCTGGTCCTTTTCGCGGCGCAGGCTCTCGAGTCCCTTCATCGCTTCCTTGAGCGATGGCGGAGTGGCAGCGCGGCGGATGCGGACGCGGCTCGAAGCCTCGTCGATGAGGTCGATGGCCTTGTCCGGGAGGAAGCGGTCGCTCACATAGCGCGAAGAGAGCTCGGCCGCGCCAACAAGGGCGGCATCGCTGATCTTCAGCTTGTGGTGTTCTTCGTAGCGCGGGCGGATGCCCTTGAGGATTTCGATGGTCTCCTCGACCGAAGGCTGTTCGACCATTACCGGCTGGAACCGGCGCTCGAGGGCGGCGTCGCGCTCAATGTGCTTGCGGAATTCATCGAGCGTGGTGGCGCCGATGCACTGGAGCTCACCACGAGCGAGCGACGGCTTGAGGATGTTCGCGGCGTCAACCGCGCCCTCGGCGGCGCCTGCTCCGACGAGCATGTGCAGCTCGTCGATGAAGAGGATGCAGTTGCCAGCGCCCTTGATTTCCTCGATCACCTTCTTCAGGCGCTCTTCGAACTCACCGCGATATTTCGTGCCCGCAACGAGCGAGCCGATGTCGAGCGTGATGAGACGCTTGCCCTGCAGGGTCTCCGGCACATCGCCACTGACGATGCGCTGGGCGAGCAGTTCGGCGATGGCCGTCTTGCCAACGCCAGGTTCGCCGATGAGTACCGGGTTGTTCTTGGTCCGGCGCGAAAGAATCTGGACCACTCGCTCGAGTTCGTTCGAGCGGCCGATGACCGGATCGAGCTGGTTATTGCGAGCCGCCTGGGTGAGGTCGGCTCCGAGCTGATCGACGGTAGGAGTGCGGGTCGCCTGGCGAGCGCCAGCGCCAGCGGTTGCTCCGCCCGCGGCCTGCGGGGCGGACTGGCTGAGGATGCGGGTGGTCTCGCCGCGGACACGTTCGAGGTTCACACCCAGGCTCTCGAGCACGCCGGCGGCAATGCCTTCGCCTTCGCGGACGAGGCCAAGGAGCAGGTGCTCGGTGCCGATGTAGCTGTGGGAGAGGCGGCGAGCTTCATCGACTGCGAGTTCGATGACTTTCTTCGCGCGTGGTGTCAGGCCGATTTCGCCGAGGACGGTGCGGTCGCCGCGGCCAATGATGAATTCGACAGCGGAGCGGACCTTGTTGAGTTCGACTCCGAGGTTGGCGAGGACCTTGGCTGCGACGCCGTCACCTTCGCGCACCAGGCCCAGGAGAATGTGCTCGGTGCCGATGTAATTGTGGTTGAAGCGATGCGCCTCTTCTTGCGCGAGCGTCAGCACACGCCTCGCTCGTTCGGTGAATTTGTCGAACCTATCGGCCATGTGCTTCTCCAAACCCACTGGGTACGCCCAGGGAACGACTACGAACCGCCAGCAGACTCCTCCTCGGATGAAGGTGCTGCTTGTTTTGTTTCTGAGCCGTCCGATACGGCTTCATTTTCTGCGACCGCTGCTTCGGCTGTCGCCTCGGAAGAATCCTGAGTTTCGGCTGCGGCGGCCCCCGCATCTTCGGCGGCCGCTGTCGCCGGCGCTGCTACTTCAGCTTCGGCGACTTCGGCGACTTTTTCTACTGCCTCTTCGGATGGGGCCGGTGCTTCCTCGGCGACGGGAGCCTCCGCTATCGCATCGGTAACCGCCACGCCGCCTTCGGCGTTCTCAAGCGCTCGCGAGAATGCATGGGCGAACGCCGAAATTGGCTCCGGGTCGCGCGAAACAGCCTGCTCGATCGCCTCCTGGGCAGTCTTGGGCTGCTTGCGGACCGGCATCGAAGCGTCGCGCGCAGGGAGGCCGAACTGCTCCCGGACGTCGTCCGGGTAGTCGATGACCGCCCCGTTGGCATCGAACTGAAAGCCCATGGCTTCGGCATCGTTGCGAGCCTGTCGAAGACTGAGGCCGAGACGGTGGCGATCCTTTTCGATGCGGACCAGCTTGACTGGGACGACATCGCCTTCCTTCACGACATCCTTCGGGTGCTGAATGCGCCGGTTGGACAACTCGGAGATATGGATAAGGCCTTCGACCGGCCCATCGAGCCGGACAAAGGCGCCGAACGCCATCAGCTTCGTGACGCGGCCGATGAGAATCTGGCCGATGACGAAGCGATCAACGGTGCTGTCCCATTTTTCGGGTTGAGCGCGCTTCAGCGAAAGCGAGATCTTCTTAGTTTCGCGGTCGATCTTCAGGATGTACGCCTGGACTTCGTCACCAACGTTGTAGAGATCGCGCGCCTTCTTGCCACGCTCCCACGTGAGTTCCGTCATGTGGGCAAGGCCATCGGCGCCCCCGAGGTCGACGAAGACCCCAAAGTCGGTGATCGATGAGACCTTGCCGGTACGGATTTCGCCTTCCTGCAGTTCATCGAGGACGCGATCCTTCTGTTCCTTGCGGACTTCGGCCATGGCCGCGCGCTCAGAAAGGATGACGCGGTTTCGTTTGCGGTTGAGTTCGATGACCTTAAGGCGAATCGAGGTCCCGACGAGATTTGCCAGTTGGCTCGAGGCATCGGGATCGTCCCGGCGCACGCTATCGATTTGCGAAAGAGGGACGAAGGCATTGACACCATCGACGTTGACGAGGATGCCGCCACGGTTGTGGCCGGTCACCTGGGCATCGAAGATCTCACCGGATTCGTGACGAGCTGCGAGCGTGTCCCAGCCTTCTTCCCCGCGGGCACGGTCGAGCGAGACGATCGCGTGGCCTTCAGACGAGGAAGGCTGGAGGACCATGACCTTGACGGTGTCGCCAGCCTTGAGCTTGGCGGCCCCATCAACACCGAGAGAGAGCATCTCTCCCTGGGGGATGACGGCTTCGGTCTTGGTGCCGACATCAAGCATCAGGCCATCGGGAGACGCACCCATGACCATCCCCTCGACAATTTCGCCGCGGCGAAGTTGTCCCGGCTGGGCGTCCTCCATTTCGAGGAGCGCCCCCATGTCCATTTCGGCTTCTGGGGTTTCTGGCTGGGCGGTATCTGCTGACAATTTGGGCTCCGATTGGTGGGCCGAGAGGCCTCGGTAGAGGCAATACGACCAGGGTGGAAATTTGGGATCTTGTCCCGATTGTAGCAGCGGCCGATCCTTCCGGGAAATCAGTCGTTGGAGTGAGGAGGGCGGCTCATCGCGGGGCGGATCCGCAGGTTGCCGCTCTCGAGAGGGAACCATTCCGGAGATTCGAAGGCATCGTCCAACTGGAGACGAAAAAACCGCCTGTTCGGGCGGTTCTTCTTTTGACCGGCGGCGGCCTATTTTCCCACCCAGTTGCCCGGGCAGTATCGTCAGCGCTGAGGCGTTTCACTAACCGTGTTCGGGATGGGAACGGGTGGGACCACCTCGCTCTAGCCACCAGAACCATTAGTATGCCAAGGCAAGGCGATTTGTGCAAGGGACGCAACCCACGTCGCGAGAACGCCTGAGTTGCCCGATTGCCGGTGAGGTCGCATCGTAATCGGCCGATGAAGTCCCTGCTTCTCCTGGCCCTCGGCGGACTCTGTGGGGTCATTGCGACGGTGCTGTTCTTCACCATCGATACCAATTCCGGCCCATCGGACGCCGATGGAGCGGGCGGCGGGAACATGGCACTCGTACTGAGTGAAGTCGCCCTGGCGCGGCTGATCTCGGTCGAGCTCGATGGATTCGAGGGGTTCGGCGATCAGCCCGTTGTCGAGGTAACTGTCGGTTCGAACGGGATCATGCGGGCGGCGATTACCGCGGGCGGGCTAGGAGTGGGCTTTCGCTCACGGATCACGGTCAACCCGAACATCGTGGATGGACACCTGGAGCTCGATGTTGTCGATTCGTCGCTCGGCGATATCGCCGACCCTGAGGATGTCGCGAACGCGATTGAGCGCCCGCTGAATCAGCGGCTCGATGCACTCGCAGCCGGTGGTGAGTACCGCGTGACCTCGATCCGTACGGTCGAACACCGGTTAGCGATTGAGATCGAGATCTAGTTCCGGCTAGACGCCGGTCCCCGCGCCAATGAGACCGCCGACGACGAACGAAAGAACTGCCCCCGCCGCACCGAAGAGCACCATCCTGGCGCCGGAGAAAAGGACGCTGCGCCCGGTAAAAAGCGTGGTAATCGCGCCAGTGAGAAAAAGCCCGGCGGCGCTGAGGACCGCGCTGAACGTGATGCCCGCCGAGCCACCGATAAAGAGCCACGGAATTATCGGGAGAACCGCGCCCGTGGCGAACGTGGCGAAGGAGGTGCCGCCCGCAACCCAGGCGTTGCCGGCCTCGGACTCAGACATTCCCAGCTCTTCGCGCGTGAGCGTATCGAGAGCGATATCGTGGTTGGCGATGATTCGGTCTGCCATTCGGCGCGCCTCGTCCTCGTTCAGGCCCTTCGCTCTATAAATAAGGAAGAGTTCTTCTGCTTCCTCTTCGGGGTTCGCCTCAAGTTCCTCTCGTTCGATTTCGACCTGGCGGGCGAAGGCCTCGGCCGAACTCCGAACGCTGATCCATTCGCCCAGCGCCATACTGATGGCGCCCGCCAGTAGCCCACCGACTCCGGCGAGCAGGACGAAGCTGCGACCGGGCGCTGCCCCGGCAACGCCCATGACAAGGAGGAGATTCGATACGAGGCCATCGTTGGCGCCGAGCACTGCCGCCCGTAGGGCATTGCCACTGGTGGCGCTATGCCGGCCTTCGACGCGAGCAATATCAACATCGAGGCGGGCGGGGCCGGACCGGCTGATTTCGCGGAAGAGTCGAGCGTGGGAGCGTTCGTCGGCAGGGAGATTGGCTTCGACGGCTTCGGGCTGAGTGTCATACATGGTCGTCGCTGCCATCTCCATGCGGGTCACGATCGGGCTGACCGTGGCGGTGCCAAACCGCCTGGCGAGCCAGCCAAGAGTCCTGACGCGTAGTGACGGTTTGTAGTTAGGAACCTCGACGCCGGAGTCGCGCAGACGATCGGCCCACAGGGCGAGGTGGCGATCTTCGCTTTCAGCGAGGCGCCCGTATACCTCCTTGAGGTTCGGGTCCTTTTCAGCGTCGGCGAGGAGGCGGTACAAAGCCGCGCCATCCACCTCATCGCGAAGGTTGCGCTGGTACCGTTTAATGTCCGCCCGAGAGGCGTGAATCTCGCTCACAGGAGAAGCATACGTGGCGCGGGGAGGATGTACCGCCGCCGGGACATTCCCGCGAGGTTCGCCGTGCCTAATCTCCGTGCGTCACAAAGGCAGGCCGCGATCAGTCGGGCTTGAGGAACGCCACGCCGTCGCAGGCATCGACGTTTTGTGCAACTTCGCGCAGCCTGGCTTTCGCATCAGCAGGCGGGTCAGGCACCGGGCTATCACCGAAACCTTCGAGGCTGGCCAGGGTTTTCTCAGTCCTGAACTTCTGCACGGCCGCGTCCAGCTGATCGGAAGCCGCGGAATGCCAGTCCTTAAGGTCCTTGGGAGGTTTTGCGTCTTCGAACGCCTTTACGAAGGCTTCGAGCGGCGGGATGAGACTATCGACGGCCCTGGTAGAGTCGGTCTGACCGCTGGCTTCTTTGACCGCGTCAGCGAAATCGGCTTTCAGCCGGGTTGTGGCATTGCAAAGGTCGGTGACGAATTGTTCGTCGGAGCCATCACCGCCACCACCGCACCCAGCGACGGCGAGAGGAAGCGCAATGAACGCCAGGCAGGCAATCCGAGTGGGACGCAGCATGTTCCTACCTCTGGCGAGACGCCCTTCCGCTGTAAGCATCGGTGGACGTTGTATGAAAGAACAGGTGGGCCCCGCGACATGGGGCCCATCTGCATTGAGGAGCGGTAACGCCGACTAGCGGCTCCGGCGGCGCGCTGCCCCGACCGTCGTCAGACCTGCGGCGATTGCCGCGAGACCGGCGAGGATCAGAAGACCGTTTGCCCCATTGACGACAGTACCAAGACCGCCGTCCCCGGTGCTCGGGGCGATCGGGGTTGGGCCTGCCGGCCCCGGTGTCTTTTCACCCTGGACGGTGCTCACTGGCGTTGGTGAAGCCGGGGTGTTGGTCGGCGGGACCGGGGTAACGGTCGCAGGGACCGGGGTAGCGGTCGGCGACGGAGTGGGCGTCGGCAGCGGGCCGCAGTTGGTGCAGACCGGGTCGATGATGCTCTTCACGTTGACGAAGGTCACCGTCACTGGCTGGGGCCGGCCCGGCGTGAGGCTAGAGATACTGGTCGGTCCAGCGGGGGCATATCCGGGCGAGCCGGCGTTCACGGGATTCTCCGACACCCGGTAGTCGTCACAGATGAGGAGGTTGGTAAACGAGGCATCTCCGCTGGCGTTCGTGGCGAGCTGGGTGTTCACGCCACACTGGGCCGACGTCAGGGTGATGATCCAGCCATCGGCGTCCTGCGGTGCGTCCTGTTCGATGCCGTTGTGGATGAGCACCGCGTGCTTGTGAACCACGATCGAACCGCGAGGCTGGTTGTAGAAGGTGATGGTATCGGTGTCGCTGTACTGGAGATCGACCGAACCCGTGCCCGAGGCAGAGAACGCCGGGGCATCGTCATCGACTACCACGCCGACGAGGACGTAACCAGTCTTCGAGCCTTCGCTGGCGGTATACGTCCCGGTGAGGACGCCCGGGAGGACGACACGACCGTTTCCGTCGGTGAGGAAGACTTCGCCACCTGGGAACTGCGGACCTGTCACGGTCATCGGCCAGTTGGCGAGGAACGAATCGTCCCCGTCGAGCACGTGGTTGCCGTTGACGTCTTCGACCTTCTGCACGACGAGCGTGCCTGTGCTGGCCACGACGCCGCACTCAACGTTCGTGATGGTGAAGGTCACGGTGAGGTTCTCCGCGTCGATGGTCTGGCTGCCGCCGGGCCCCGTGGTGCGGAAAGTTCGGGTGGGATTCGGGGCCGGGCACGTGCCCTCGATGGCCTCGACTTCGGCGACGGAGTAGGTGCCAAACGGCACTTTCTCGATCACGACCTGGCCGCCGCCCTGGCCGACAGGGATCGACTTCGAGGCGAACGGATCGCTGTCACGGGTGACATCAAAGTCCCAGTCGCTGTCGTCGGGCAGGTTCGGGTTGTCGGCGCCGACCTGGTCGATCTTCACGATCTGGATGGTGCCACACTCGATTTCGATGGTGGCCTCGGCCGAATTCTTGCCGGGAGCATCCTCCGGCTCGTTCGACGCGGTCACGCTCACCGCGTTGACGACCGGCTCGCACGTTTCCGGGGTGCTCTCGTTGTCGGTCTCGACCACGATCGTTTTTGCGTTGGCGTCGCCCGGGAGGATTTCGTCGAACTTGCAGACGATGCCTGAATCGACTTCGCACCCGGCGGAAGAAGTGGTCCAGTCGATGCCCTCGGGGAGCTCTTCGGCCACGACGACATCCTTGGCAGTGCCGGGGCCGAGGTTCTTCACGACGATGGTGAAGGACATGGCCTGGCCGTATTCGACCGGAGATTCATCGGCGACCTTGGTCACCTCGATATCCGGGCAGAGGACGTCGATGGTCACCTCTTCGGAGACGTTCGGGCCGTCGGATTCCGCCTCGTTGCCAGCGGTAGCGGAGGCCTGGTTGGGCAAGTCGCCGCAGACATCGGGAGAGGTCGTGCCGGTGAGCGTCACCTCTTCGGAGCCACCTTTTTCGAGTGAGGCCCAGTTACAGGTGAGAACACCATCGGTGATGGAACACGGCGCCTGGCCGTAGTCCCAGTCGACGCCTTCGGGCAGCGTATCGGTGACGACGACGTTGGTCGCCGTGCCCGTTCCGTATTCATCGGAGTTCCGAACGGTGATCGTGAACGAGGCTTCGTCACCGGCGCTGATAGGTGAGGTGCCAGCGGTCTTCTCGACGGAGATATCCGGGCACTCGACGGTGATCTGGGCCTGGTTGGAGGAGCGCCAATCGGCGGTCTCCTGAAGGTTGTCGTTCGCACCCGTGAATTCATCGTTGGCTGCTTTCGCGAAGGCCGTGTTCGGCAGCTGGCCGCAGTGAGCGGATGACGTGGTTGCGTAGACATCGATATCGATGTGACTACCCGCGGCCATGGATGCGAAGGCTCCACCCGAACACGTGAGCGTGTAGCCATTGATTTCGCAATCAGGGCTGTCCTCGTGCCAGGTAAGGCCGGTCAGGTTCGGGAGCGAGTCTTTGACCTGGACGTTTGTGGCTGTACCACCGCCATCGTTGGTGACGGTGACGGTGAAGCGAGCTTCGTCGCCGGCTGAGATGGGAGTCTTTGCGGCGGACTTTGCGACCACGATGTGCGGGCAGTTGACGTTCACGCTGTCAGAGGACTCGTTGTCGGCGCCGGCGACTTCGTTGCCGGCGGAGACGGTTGCGGTGTTCTTCAGCGGGCCGCAGGTGACTGCACCCGTCGCCCCAATCGCTTTGCCGGAAATCGTAATCGTGAAGGTCGTGCCCGCCGCGACGTTGCCGAAGTTGCACACGAACTGGTTCAGGACCGGGTCGCCGCACGCCGTCGAGGCGCCGGGATCGTTGGTGACTGACCAGCCCGAGGTGTTCGCCGGGAGGTCATCGGTGAGCATCACGCTATAGGCGGTGCCTGAGCCGAGAACCTTCACGACGATCTGGAAGGAGATGTCTTCGCCGGCGCTGACGGTCTTGGGATCGAGGGCAGTCTTCGTCACGGTGACGTTCGGGCAATCGACCACGATGGGCGCGCTCGAGTTGGCCGTGCCGTCGTTGGTCGTGCTGGCCGACGAGGTGTTCTGGATGGTCCCGCAGGTCTCCCTGGTGGTCGGCGAACTGATGTGGACCGAAGCGCTATCGTGGGCGCCGCCGGTTGCATCGAGGTCGCCGAAGTTACAGGTGAGAACACCGGAATCGATGTCGCAGTCAGCGTTGGCCGGACTGATAGTCCAGTTGAGGCCCGCGGGAACCATCGGGAGCGTGTCGGTGACGACGACGCCACGGGCGATCCCGGCGCCATTGTTTGTGGCGGTGATCGTGTAGCCGACGCCATCGGTGGCGTTGACCGGAGACTTGTCGGCGGTTTTCAGGATGGCGATCTGGGCGCAGTTCACGTCAATCCGAGCACTGGCCTGGTTCTGGGAGTTGACCACCGCGGTGGGCTCATTCGTCGCGCTGACGGAGACGTTGTTGGGGAGCGCTCCGCAGACGTCTTTATTGGTCGTGGCTTTGACCTTGATTTCGACCTGGGCGTTCTTCGCGAGCGAACTGAACGTGCAGCCGAGTTTCCACGGGTTCGCGGCGTCACCGGAAGAGGTGACGGCACAACCGGTGGGGGTGGCCGGTGTAACGCTGACCAGCGACCAGCTGAGGTTCCCCGGGAGCGGGTTGTCGCTGACGACGACGTTCGTGGCCGTGCCTTCGCCGACATTCTTGACGACGATGGTGAACTCAGCGTCGTCGCCAGCCGTGAGCGTGGTGTTGGTCGCGGTCTTGGTGACCTGGATGTCAGGGCAGTTCACAACGGTTTGAGCGGTGGCCGGGTTCACGGTCGTCGGGTTGTTGGTGACGGTGATCCGGGCGGTGTTTTCCGCAGTGCCGCACGAAGTCTTGTCGGTGAGCGAAACCAGGTGGACCACCAGCGGGTTGGCACCGGTGGGTGCGAGATCGACCGTCCCAACTGACGGACAAACGAGCGTTTCGCTGCCGGGAGCGCCATTGATGACGCAGACGATCGGGCCGCTCTGTGACTGGATAGACCAGTCGATGCCCTTCGACGGGAGCGGATCGGTGAGGGAGAAGTCCCTGGCGGTGCCCGGGCCGGCGTTCGCGACGGTCACGGTGAAGCCAATCTGGTCGCCTGCGTTCACTGAGGCAGCGTCGGCCGTCTTGGTGAGCGTGAGGTTCGGGCACTGGACGGCGATGCCGGCGGTCGCCGAGTTGTTCGTCTCGTCCACGTCGCCGGTCGAGGTGATCGTGGCGGTGTTGGAGATCGTATTGCCGCACTGGGCCACGACCGAGGTGGCCGTGAAGGTTACGGTGCGCGTGTCGCCAGGATTCAGATTGTTGAAGTCACAGGTGTATTGCGAGCCACTGTTGACCGGGCCGACCGGGCTGCAACCAATAGCGTCGGCGCCGCCCTTCGTCCAGCTAAGGCCCGTGCCGGGCATCGTATCGGTCAGGTGAACCGACTGGGGGCCGGTACCGCCAGCGGTCACCTTAACGGTGAAGACAAGGTTGTCGCCGGCGTTGACCGGGCCGTTGCCGGACTTCTCGACCTTCGGGTCGGGGCAGTTCACGGTGACGGAGACCTGGGAACTGGTGTTGTTGCCGCTCGTCGTGTCGTTGGCGGCGGTGAGCGAGGCCTGGTTGGGGATGACCCCGCAGCTTGCGGGGCTACTGGTAGCACCCGTAACCGTGATGAATGTGTCACCCACCGGAAGCGAATCGAAGTGGCAGTTCAGCACCTCGTTGACGAAGGCGGTCCCGGAAATCGAGCATCCCGCGGTCGCCACGCTCCAATCAGCCTTCGCAGAGAGAGCGTCGCTGACGTTGACGTTAATCGCGGTACCGGGGCCCGAGTTCGTGACCTTGATGGTGAATGAGATGGGAGCGCCGGCATTGACCGGGGAAGTGCCAGCCGACTTCGAAATCGAAACGTCGGGGCAGAGGACCGTGACTCCGTCGGTGGCGGGGCTGCCAACGACCGTGCCAACGCCGGAGAACGATGCGGAGGCGCTGTTGTTGTATAGCTTGCACACGCTCAACGTTGAAGCTGTGGGCGCCAGCACCGGGACTGTGATCTTGTAGGTCCCGTTCGGGGCCGTTGCCGCAAGGGTGCAGCTGAGGCTGTCCGAGTCACCGGCGGAACAGGTCATCTTCGTTGCGTCGCCGCCGCCCGAGGCGGTATCGGTGATTGTGCCGTTGATGGTCATGCCGAGAGGCAGGTCATCGAGGATGGTCAGGGGTGAGAGCGTCGGGCCATCTTCAACTACGGCGGTGATGACCCAGTTGAATGAACCGCCGCCGATGACGGTGTTGTTGGCAGTGCTGTTCGTCTTCGAGATCGTGACCTTCGGGTTCACGCAGTCGGTGACGGTGAGGTCATCGGTGGCAGGGTTCAGGCCCTGGAGGATGCTGCCGCTGCCGGCGAGCGTCGCGGAGTTCGTGTAGAGCTTGCAGTTCGCGGGCGGGTAGCTGGCGGGAGCGGTCACGGGGACGGTGATGGTATAGGCGCCGACCGGCGCATTTGCCGCGAGAGTACAGGAGAACGACGTTGTCCCGGCAGCCGTGGGCGTGCAACTCATCGGAGCCGAGTCATCGGTGATGCCGGGCGCGCGGACGACGAATCCAGACGGCAGCGTGTCGCTGATGGTGTAGGCGGCGGTCGTCGGGTTGATGCCGACGTTCACGGTGACAGTCCAGGTCGCCTGGCCACCCGCCGCCACCGAGGTCTCCGGGGTGCTCGACTTGGCGATGGCGATGGTGCCGGGACAGCCGGTGTTCTTGAAATAGACGTCGGTGGTCTGGCCGGCGACGACATTGATGTTCGCCTGGGCCTGACCGACGGTGGTCGGATCCGGCGACGTACTGTGCTGAGTGACATAGGCGCCCGCAGCGACAGTGCTCGAGCATTCACCGATTGAACCGCTGTTGAGTTCGGTGACGGTGTAGGAGCCGCCGGCGAGACCGGTGAACGAGTTCGTGCCGGCGTCGCTGATGGAGATGTTCGACTTCGGCGTCCCGCCAGAGAGGCCGAAGTTCCACGTGTTGGAAGCGTTGGCGAGGAACCCGCCCTCTTCCTTGTGAACAACGATCGTGCCGAGGCAGGAGGAGTCATCGGGGACGGCGGGGATCGAGAAGCTCGCCGTACTGGTACCCGTCGCGCCACCAGTGACGTTCACGGTGTTGCTGCCGCTCGTGCCATCACAAATGTTGTAGGGGTCCAGGGTCGTTCGAACCGTGAGGGTGAGCTGGCCATTCGTGTTGCCCGACTTTGCGGGGATGGTGCAGGTCCATGGGCCGGCGCCAGTGCCGGGGGCGCAGGAGCCGCCGGAACCAATCGCGACCACCGAGAGCAGGTTATTGGCCGCGGCGTCAGTAACGACGACACCGGTCTTTGCCGACTGCGCGTTATTCGTCAGCGTGATCGTCCAGTCCACGTATTCGAAGATGCCGCCGGGGTTCGCCTGGCTCTGGGTTGGGACGCCGGCAGATTTGTTCACCGTGGGGTCGCAACCAGCCGAGGCGAGAAGGTTCTGGGTGATCTGGCTCCAGGAACCCGAAAGGAAGGAACCACCGCCCAGGCCGGAGAGCACGGCATTCGCGAACGCGATCCGATCGTCCGTGCTCCAGGTGCTCGGCATGTTGGCATCGGGATCACCCGCGTAAACGGCGCGAACCACATATCCAGCGGTTCGGGCTGCGTTGGCGGCGGTGATTGCATCGTTCGCCGCGTTCACCCAGGCCATCTCGTCCGTGAGGTCGGCATTGCCGGTGCCATCGACCTGGTTCGGGCCTCCGTCGGTGACAATGAACATCATGTCCGGGTTGGCGGTGAAGTTGGCAGTGTTGGAGGTGGCGGTCTGGATCCCGCCTTCGGTCCAGGTGAAGGTGCCGCTTGAAATGCCGTTGACGGCGGTGTTGAAGGTCGCGGCTGAGACATAGCCGGACGTCAGGCCAGAGGCGGTTGTGTGGAACGTGGTACCGGAGAAGAGGCTCCCTCCGGACAACGCGCTGGCGAAGGATGTGATTCCACCCTTCAACTGGCCGAGCTCGGTGGGATCGATCGAGCCTGACCGGTCGATGACAAAGTTTGCGTCGATCCCGGCGCACGCATTCGGGGGGTTGTCCTGCGCGAAGTTGTAAGGCAGGAGCAGGGCGATGCAGGCGTTGACGTTGCCGTTCTGGCAAAGGGTGGTGTTGTTCGCGGCGGGGTTGACCGTCACCGAATTCGAGCATGTGTTGTTGTTCTCGCTCGACTCGTTCACAGAACCCGAGTTGTCGGCTTTGCAGATGAGACCGTTGGCCGGGTTGGTGAGGCTGCCCGAGGCGGCGGGGTCAACCGAAATCGTGACGAAGAGCGATTGCCCGGCCGCGAGCGTTCGGCTGGCGTCATCCCCGTTCCCGGTGGCGCAGGTGATGGTATCAGCGCCGACGGAACACGAGTTGAGCGAGGTTGGGACAGTCCCGGGGTTTGCTGCCGTGACGGTGGCGGTGCCGCCGTAGGTGGGACCAGCCGGGAGGTTATCGAGGAGCCAGACGGACGCGGCGGGGAAGACGGCGGCGGCGGTGCCGGCGTTCTTCACCTCGATGCGCCAGTCGAACGTGTCGTCTGGCTGTGTGACCTGGGTGATGGTCGCGTTGTTCTTGCGCGCGACCTTGGTGGCGGTGAGGTCGGGAGATGGAGCGGCATAAGTCAGCCGGAATTGGATGTGGTCAAGCGCGATACCGCCTGAGGCTCCCGTGTCACAGCCCGATCCCGGATCGTTAAATCGAACTTCTACGGCAAGATTCGAGTCTGTGAAGTCGCTGGCGACCCAAGATTCTCCCCAAAGGTCTGAGGAACTACCAGCCACTAAGTAGGTATCACTGTCCGACCATGTGGTTAGGACGATTGTCTTCCTAGCCGTCCAACGATTCGACCCAGAATCGCTGTTTCGCCAAATACGCACCTGTAGTTCGCATTTATTGTTGCCAGAGGCTCGGTTCCATGCGTCGAGACGAACCTCGAGGCCTTCAATGGTTCCGGACACTGCGGGAACGCCGAAGGTACCGTAACTCTCGTCATCGCCGTGACTGCCTTCCACGGCCGCGATGTCATTTTGGCTATAGGCATTCGTCGGATTGGTGAAGTCATTAGACCCGTGCGGTGATCCAGCTGACGTTGGTGAAAGCCATCCCGTATCCAAGGCATTCGCGCTTTCGACGCGCTGAATGCTCACACCCCCAATGAGGGCGGCGAAGACGGCGAAAAGGCCGAGCATGGTGAGCATGCCCTGCCTTCGGCGAGATTTTCCATACAGCGCGAGAGTCATGTCGGTGCTCCGTCCAGCTTTCGCACCCGCGCACGAAACCGCCCGACATTCCTCCCCGCCGGACGGCGTTCATCGCTCTGCGCAAAAGGTTCGAAAGGTCCCCCCATCGGTGGCCCGGGCGGCAAAGAGGGGTCGCCGCTGGCTCCACAATGCGTTGTGGTCCGTGCCCCGCTCGAATCCGTGGTTGGGGGTGGGGCGCCCCCGGTTGCCTCGCACGTCCGTCGTGCCAGACTGTCACCTTTTGGCTACCAATCGGTAGCTAAAGTTGACTACGGGTGAAAATGTAGGGGAAAACCCTGAGTTACGACAACTATTTCGAGAGAATTATGTTGTTGGAGCGGCGTTAGAAAGTTCGACGGGCGCTGAGCGTCGCACTCAACCGGTCTTTCGCGGGCGGATTCTTAGCTGACCCGGGCTGACAACGGTGAAAGCGTCGTCAAGGCGATCACCGAATTCCTCCACGGCCTTAGCTACGAGTCTCCCTTTCGCTTCCGGAGACAGCCCGTGCAAACGCAGGAACATAACGCCTGTAAGTTCCTTGTTCCGAAGAAAGACCAACTCGCCGAAGTCTTTGTCGGCAGTGATAAGGATCGCCTTCGACATCACCGACTGTTCGAGCACGGCCTCGTCCGCGATACGCGGGCCGGGACTCGCTAATCGAGTGAACGACGTGTCCAGCAGCCCGTAGAGCTCTTATTACCGCCGCCGGGACGTTTTCATCGGCAGTGAAGTCCGCCAACTCCGATTAGGCCGTCTGCGAGATTGGAAAAACGAATTCAGAACGCAGTGAGTGCGCGGCGAATTCCAGGGCAGCGAGGACATCTTCTCGTTCCAGGGCCGGATATTCCTCAAGAAGCTGAGTGATTGTTTCGCCGGCGGAAAGGGCTTCTAGCACGAACTCAACGGTGATTCGGGTGCCGACGATCACCGGCTTGCCCATCATTACGTCGGGAAGGCACTCAATCCGATTCTCCATGGAGCGAGTATACAACCCGGCATTAGATTCCCGCCGATGGCGCCACGTTGCTCACCCCGGCTCACTCAGGCACGCTTGCGGGACTACGTTTCGGGAGCACCCATGGGATACCGCGCCATCGTCGTCGACAAGCAAGGAGATGACTTCAGCACCTCCGTCAAAGAGTTGAGCGAAGGTGATTTGCCGGCCGGTGACGTGACGATCAGGGTCGAGTGGAGTTCCATCAACTTTAAGGATGGCCTCGCGCTGAGCCCGACGGGTCGCGTTGTGCGGAGCTATCCGATGGTCCCGGGCGTGGACCTGGCCGGGACGGTGGTTGAATCGAAAGACAGCCGGTTTTCCAAGGGCGCGCAGGTTGTTGTCAACGGATATGACGTGGGAGTCGCCCATCCTGGTGGTTTCGCCGAGCTCGCTCGGATCCCCGGCGACTGGGTGATGCCCCTTCCGGAAGGCCTCACGACGAAGGAAGCGATGGCCCTGGGTACCGCGGGGATGACGGCGGCAATGTCGGTCGAAGCGCTCGAACACAACGGTTTGCGCAAGGAGCAGGGGACGGTACTGGTGACCGGTTCGACAGGGGGCGTG
The DNA here is from genome assembly GCA_050247055.1 of Dehalococcoidia bacterium. Lineage (GTDB taxonomy): Bacteria > Chloroflexota > Dehalococcoidia > Tepidiformales > Tepidiformaceae > Amarobacter. The sequence goes on along the minus strand of JBFWUX010000001.1, from coordinate 1,288,292 downwards.
GGGAGCACGGCGGTCAACATGCTCGCGCAGCTGGGTTACACCGTAGCCGGGAGCACCGGGAAGACCTCGGAACACGACTTTCTCCGTTCGCTCGGAGCCACGGAGATACTCAGTCGCGAAGATGTCAGCGCGGAGAGCAACCGGCCACTCGAGACCGAGCGCTGGGCAGGCGCGGTCGATCCGGTGGGCGGACCAACGACGGCCTACCTCATCCGGACGACGAAGTACGGCGGGAGCATTGCCGTCAGCGGCCTGACAGGCGGCAGCGCAGTCGCGACCACCGTGTTTCCGTTCATCCTGCGTGGCGTGAACCTGCTTGGCATCGACTCGGTCATGTGCCCGATGGCGAAGCGCCAGCACATCTGGGCCCGCATGGGCAAGGACCTCAAGCCGAAGGGTCTGCTTGATTCGATCGCGGTCGAGACCGACCTGGATGGAGTGGCGGCAGTCTGCGCCGACATTCTCGGGGGCAAGGTGAAGGGCCGGACGCTGGTCAGGCTCGGTTAGAACTCGGGCGTCTTCGCCAGTTGGATGTAGCGGTCGAGGGTGGCGTTGAGGTCCTTGCCGCGATTTGCTCCGCGCTGTGCGATTAAATCCAGCATTTTTCGGGCGACACCTAAATCATCAGCGCTGGAAGCCTGGATCAAGGCCAGAAGATCCACCGAGTCCTGAAACCGCTCGGGCCTCTCGGAAAGAGATTTCATCGCAATAAGGTGCCCGATAGTGGCAACTGGCATCGTCACATCAGGAACGATTTCTTCGACGGATGCGCCAGCGACAATCTCGGGCTCGATGCCACAAGAGGCGAAGAGGAAGTCGACCACTGCTCCTTCGTCTTCCGGTGAAGGTGCAATCAGCCGGACGGTGGCAAGCCTCCCGGTAAGTTCCTGCTCCAGACTGGCAGTCAGTTTGAAACCGCGCCCCAGCAGGTGCCGAATTGTCGCTTCCGCTGCTTCATCGTCAGCGACTGCTACGGCGAGGTCCGCGTCGCGTGTGAACCTCGGCTCCGTCCTGACACTGACGGCAAGCCCACCAACAAGCGCGAACTCCACCCGCGCAGACTTCAGGGCACTCGCCGCCGCCGCCAACGATTCAAGAACGGTCATCGATCTAGAAAGCGCTGGGACGGACGGCCATCGGAGTCACCCTGCTCGGCACCAGGTCTTTCCCGAAGCCACGCCACCAGACGACGCTCGATCTGATTGGTGGACTCGTCCGGGTAGCGTCGGGTGAGGTTCATCCTCATGATTTCGATGCCGGTCTCGTTCAACTCAAACGTAAGCCGCGCGGCAGTTCGAACGTCCACCCCTAAAGTTTATCATTCGAAACGCACAGTGATTGGCATCGAGCGTCGACCTCGGAGCTTCGCTCCTGACAGGATGCTGTCACCAGGCACGCTAGAACGTGCGTTCTATCTTTGCTAAACTGCAACGGCCGCAACCATTCCCGGCTACACTCGTAGGCCCGAGCGATCGGCGGTTCAAATTGCATCCGGAAGGCACCCGTGCCCCTCGACCACATCCTCGTCCGCGGCGCACGCGAGCATAACCTCAAGAACATCGACGTCCGTATCCCACGGGACCAGCTTGTTGTAATCACCGGCCTTTCCGGATCTGGCAAGTCTTCGCTAGCTTTCGACACCATCTACGCCGAAGGACAGCGACGCTACGTCGAGTCGCTTTCGGCGTACGCACGGCAGTTCCTCGGGTTGATGGAGAAGCCCGACGTCGATCACATCGACGGGCTTTCGCCGGCGATTTCCATCGACCAGAAATCGACTTCCAACAACCCACGCTCCACCGTGGGGACGGTCACCGAAATCTACGACTACATGCGCCTGCTCTGGGCGCGAGCAGGCCGGCCGCACTGTCCCGAGTGCGGGCGGCCGATCGAACGCCAGACGGTGCAACAGATCGTCGATGCGACTCTCGCCTATCCGGCCGGTTCGCGGCTTCTCCTGTTGGCGCCGGTGGCGCGTGCGAAGAAAGGCGAGCACACGGGTGTATTCGACGAGGCGCGGCGGGCGGGTTTCGTGCGCGTGCGAATCAATGGCGAAGTTCGCGACCTTGATGAAGTGACCGCACTGGACAAGAAGAAGCGGCACGACATTGATGTCGTGGTCGACCGGCTGGTTGTGCCAGAACCGGGAAGCGACCCAACGGCGACGAGCCGAATCGCCGATTCCGTGGAACAGGCGCTCAAAGTGGGCCAGGGCGTGATGCTCGTCGCGCACAACTCGGGCGAGGAGCCGGAGCGCATCTTTTCGGAGCACTTCTCCTGCGCCTACGACGGCACATCGATCGGAGAGATCGAGCCGCGGACTTTTTCGTTCAACAGTCCCCATGGGGCATGCCCAAAGTGCACGGGCCTTGGCGTCGAAATGCAGATTGACCCCGGCCTGATCATTCCTGACCGGACAAAGTCCCTGGCGGGTGGCGCCGTCGAGCCGTGGTCGAAATCGCCGAGTGTTGCGGGCTGGTACATGCGCCAGCTTGAGGCTGTGGCCGAAGACCAGGGCTTCAGCACGGACACGCCAATCTCTGAGTTGAATGACAAGCAGTTGCAAGCGCTCCTTTACGGCACCGGCGACCGCCAGCTGCGGCTGAAGTTCACGAACCAGTACGGGCGCACGCAGACCTACGACACGAAGTTCGAGGGCGTGGTCACGAACCTCCAGCGACGCTACAAGGAGACGGATTCCGAGTACATCCGGACCGAGATCGAGAAGTACATGGGATCGGTGCCCTGCCCGGACTGCAAGGGCAAGCGCTTGCGACGCGAGGCGCTGGGCGTGCTCATCGATGAGAAGCCTATTGTCGATGTGACCAATCTGAGCATCACAAAAGCAAAGGAGTACTTCGACCGGCTGGCCGCGCCGGATTCACCATTGAATCAGCGCGAGCGGACCATCGCCTTCCAGATTCTCAAGGAGATCCGCGGGCGGTTGGAATTCCTTGTCGATGTTGGGCTCGAGTACCTGATGCTGGACCGCGTAAGCGGCACGCTTTCTGGCGGGGAATCGCAGCGAATCCGGCTGGCGACGCAGATCGGCTCGGCGCTAATGGGCGTCCTGTATATCTGCGACGAGCCCTCGATCGGGTTGCACCCGGTGGATGGCGACCGGCTGATCAAGACGCTCGAACGGCTGCGCGAACTCGGCAACACGGTCCTCATCGTCGAGCACGATGAGGCGATGATGCGGGCGGCGAACTGGATCATCGACATGGGCCCCGGTGCGGGCGTGCATGGCGGCCACGTTGTCGCGGAAGGCGACATCGAAGCGATAAAGGCCGCCGAGGGAAGCATCACCGGCGCCTACCTTTCGGGACGGCGCGAGATTCCAGTGCCGAAGGAACGCCGCCAGGGCAACGGCAAGTCGATTCGCATACGCGGCGCGAAAGAAAACAACCTCCGCAACCTGACCGTCGACTTGCCGCTGGGCAAGTTCGTCGCGGTGACGGGAGTTTCTGGTTCAGGGAAGTCGTCTCTGATCAACGAGATCCTGGTGAAGCGAGCGGCCAACGTGCTGCATGGCGCGCGCCATCGCCCGGGAAAGCACGACGCGATCGAAGGGCTCGAGCATGTCGACAAGATCGTCGACATCGATCAGTCGCCTATCGGGCGTACGCCGCGTTCCAATCCAGCCACGTACACAGGGGCGTTCGGCATCATCCGAGACATGTTTGCTTCGGTGCCAGAAGCGAAGGCGCGAGGCTACAAGGCTGGCAGGTTCAGCTTCAATGTGAAGGGCGGACGCTGCGAGGAGTGCTCCGGCGATGGCTACAAAGTGGTGGAGATGCAATTCCTGCCGGACGTGACCGTTCCCTGCGAGGTCTGTCACGGGCAGCGGTACAACCGCGAGGCACTCGAGATCCTCTTCCGCGGCAAGAACATCGCGGAAGTCCTGGACATGACTGTTTCCGAAGCCGCTGAGTTCTTCGAGCGCTTCCCGCGCGTGAAGCGCATCCTCGACACGCTTGAGGCGACCGGCCTGGGCTATGTGCACATTGGCCAGCCAGCGACGACGCTTTCTGGCGGCGAGGCGCAACGAATCAAACTGGCGAGCGAGCTTTCGCGACGTTCGACCGGCCGGACCCTTTACGTGCTCGACGAACCTACGACGGGCCTAAGTTTCCAGGACGTCGCGCACCTGCTGAACGTGCTGCAGCGGCTCGCCGATGCCGGCAACACGGTGGTGGTGATCGAACATCACCTCGATGTCATTAAGTCGGCTGACCATCTCATCGATCTCGGCCCGTTCGGCGGTGACCGTGGCGGCGAGCTCATCGCCGAAGGCACGCCGGAAAAGATCGCAGGGGTCGAAAAGAGTTTCACCGGCGAGTACCTCCGGCCGATCCTGGACGCGGCGGGAACCTTGAAGGCAGGCGCAATGCCACCGCGAGTTCGCGCTTCGAAGAACGGCAAGAAGCCCGAAGATGCGGCACCGGAAACGAAGCCGGCCTCGAAAACTCGTGGGCGCGCCACTGGCGCAAAGGGCATCGAAGAATCGGCGAGCGCGGCGGCGGCATCCATCGGCGAGCGGATCACCCGCGAATCCGCGCCGGCTCCGACGCGGGGCAAGACCAAGGCCGCCATCAAGCGGGAGCGGCAGGCCGCAAACCCGCGCAAAGAAACCGCAAGTGAGAAGAATCTGCGCGAAACGCGAGAGCGTGCGAAGCCCGGCTAAGCGGAACGCTCGCTGAATTGCCTCTGCCGAGTGTTGTTGAACAATCTATGAGTGCAGGAAGCCATGCTGGCCGTGATCCTGGCGGCCACGGTTGGCGGCCTCTACGTCCGACCCTTCGGTGCAAAGGACTGGCAGGTGGCCTCGGCCGGCGCAGCGGTGGCCTGGGTAGTAGGCCCGCTTGGGATTCAGGGCGGCATCGACGCGATTGCCCATTCAACGAATCTCGTCGCCTTCTTTTTCGGATTGATGCTGATCTCCGCCGGAGCTGAAGCGGCGGGACTCTATCAAGGTACAACTCGACTGATTGATATGGTTCCTCCGAGCCGGCCCAGGCTCATCGCGGTGGCCGGCGCCTCCGTGGGGATCACCGCCGTGCTTTCGAACGACGCAACTCCGCTTGTGCTCACTCCTGCGGTCCTGACAGAACGTACTCGTCGAAACGGCTTCTCTCGCTACGCAGCCCTCACCGTCACGTTCATGGCGGACGGCGCAAGCCTGCTGTTGCCCTTCACCAACCCGGTGAATTTGCTGTTCTTTGATCGTTTCGACCTGAGCTTTGGGCAATACCTGGCCGATATCACGCCAGCGGCAGCCGCGGGAGCGTTTGTGATGGCGGTCATCCTTTGTGCGCGCTTGCCGGAAGAGTTACCAGAGCCGAGCCTCGGCGGGCCACGGACAGGCGGCGGCCAGACGCTCTGGGCCGTCGGCGTCGTCGCGTTACTGGCTGGAGCGTACGCCTGGGCCGGGTATGCAGAACTGCCGTTGGGAACGGTGACGGTCGCCGGTGGTCTCGCGATGTGCGGGATCGCGCGGATGGGAGGAACAGGCCGGCCGCTGAAAATTCGGTCTCACGTCTCATTCGGGGTTCTCACGTTCGTCGCTGCGCTGCTGGTTCTTGTGAAGAGCGTCTCGGACGCGAATACCTTCTCTGGACTGGGAGAGGTGTTGGGCCATCTCGAGTCTCAGCCGGCGCTCGCGACAATTTTGTCTGCGGCCGTTGTCGCGATGGTGCTTTCAAACCTGATGAACAATTGGCCGGCGGCGCTCGTAATGGTTGCCGTGATTGCCGGCGTTCCCGGCAACCATCACACCTTTGTTGCCGGGGCACTCATCGGGTCGACGATTGGAGCGAATCTCACAATCCTTGGCTCGCTGAGCACGGTGTTCTGGCTGAACCTTTCGGCGAACGCCCGCGCGACATTTTCGGCGGCGGAATACGCTCGCAGGGCGCTGGTGCCAACGCTCGCGGGGCTGGGGGCCGCATGCCTCATCGCTTCCCTGTTGCAGTGACTGATGAACTGATCGCCCACTAGCTGGAGTTCTTGCTACGTTCGTTTCCGTGCTGTGTGACTTTTGTATCTCGTTGATAACGCAAGGTAACAGTTTCGAAACAGAGCAGGTAATTTACACCGCGTTCTCACGCATTTGTCTCTCTGGCAGTTACTTCGAAGGTAGCCAGACGCCGGAGGAAGAGAGATCAACAGAACCATGAGAACGCAGAACCGTGCGCGGAATATCTGCAACTAGTTCGGGGCCATCCGTGAAGCTGTGGGATGAATTTTCATTCAGATGATTGCTCACATTCGACCGAAAACGGATGGCTCACTCGGGTGTCGGAGCAAGAGCCGCACCCGCCAAATCATCCGAGGTTATGAATGTCTCAGACAATCCAACCATCAGTTCGTCCCCGTGCGGGATTCGTTCTGCTGGCCGTGCTCGCGGTTTTGGCCGCGGTGCTCTTCGGCGCAGGCAGGATCGGCGCGCATGAAGCCCGGGCGCAGGGGACCGCCAGCGTCACCATCGTGAAGGAAGGCCTCGTCGGTGAAGACGTTGCGAGTTTCACAGACGACTTCTCCGAGAATGGAACCTTCGTCTTAAGCGCCGCGGAAAATTCGACCACGTTTAGCGAGGTCGAAGCCGGGACATATCACGTCACCGAACTTCCGTTGGAGGGCTATGTCCTGACCGGAACCGGATGCTCGCTGACCACAAGCCGGGCGGTGCCGAACCTTGCTCCGGTAGAGGGCAACACCCTCGGTATCACCGTGGCGGAAGGCCAGAATCTCACATGCACGTTCGTCAACGCGAGCACCCAGACCATCCAGTACAACGTGAACGTCTCAAAGGTCGTCGATGACGCGCTGCCTATTGAAGGCAGCTTCGACTTCACATCGACCTGGACCGCTGCGAACCTCAACGATGGCGTTGAGACTTCAGGCGATTTCACGCTGAACACAGACAACAGCTATCGGGCCGTCAGTGCCGCGATGGACGAAGGCTCTGATTACGCCGTGGTCGAAAACGGCATCGACGGCGTTTGCGATCCGGGCGACGAATATCGCCTCGCAGGCTACTCGCTCGGCGCTACTCCGGAAGAGGCCACCGCAGCCGATCTCGTCGACACCGCGGCCATCACCGACCTTCAATCCAACTGGTACATCGTCGCGCACAACGAGACCTGCGCACCCACCGGAACGAGCTCGATCACAATTGTGAAGGAAGGCCTTACCGGCGAAGCCGAAGCTGTCTTCACGCACGATGTTCCGGGGCAGGATTCCGATACGTTCACGCTCACGGCCGCCGAGAACAGCATCACTCTTAGCGAACTCCCGGCCGGGACGTACAACTTCACCGAACTGCCGATGACCGGCTGGCACCTCGTTTCATCCGGGTGCTCATTCGCGCCAGCGCCGCTGGCTCCACAGGAAGAACAGCCCGAGGGCGATGTCCTGACGGTAATCCTCGGCGAAGACGAGGACCAGGTCTGCACCTTCGTCAACGAGCAGGACACGAACACTGTCACCGTCGACAAGTACGTTGACGGGGAACCCGCCGCCGATGGAACGTTCGAACTGACGGAAACCGCCAGCGACACCAGTGAAGCGGTCGTCTTCGACCCGACCAATGGCTACGAGCATGTCTCCGCCCCACTGCCGTTCGGGACCTCATACGCGCTGACCGAAGACAACGTCGACGGGACCTGTGACGAGAGCGATACCTATCGCCTCGCCGGATATTCGGTCGGCGCAACGCTCGAAGAAGCCCTTGCTGCGGCACCGAGCGACAGCGTAGCGATCGACAGCCTCGAATCGGACACCGTCGTCGTGGTCTGGAACCAGACGTGTGCCGATCTCGCTTCGATCACCATCGTCAAGGACTTCCAGCCTGACGCCGACGCAGAAGCAAGCTTCACCGTCGATGGCTTCGGGCTCGAAGACTTCTCCATCGCTGAAGGCACCGAAAACGGCCGAACCTTCGACAACCTGAACTCCGGCGCCTACTCCTTCACCGAAGACGCGCTTGAAGGCTGGCACATCCAGTCCATCTTCTGCAGCGGACAGTCGAGCCCGTCGAACGTCCTCATCAACCTCGGCGGGGCGGCGGCGACAATTTCTGTGAACGCTGGCGACCACATCACGTGCACGTTCACGAACGTGGCCGATGAAGGCACGCCGGAACCTGGAACCGGCCAGATCACGATTATCAAGTCGTGGGACGCCGACAATGGTCCTGATGCGACCTTCGCGACAAGCAGCAACCTCGGTGCGGACGGCGATGGCTTCGTGCTGGCAGATGATGGCCTCGGTGGCGATTCGATGACCTTCGAGACGCTCGCGGCCGACACCTACATCTTCACGGAAGATGCCATCGACGGTTGGACTCTGACCGGCATCAACTGCACCGGTATTGCACCGGAGAGCATCGATGTCGACCTCACGGCCCGCAGCCTCGGCGTGAACCTGGGCGAGGACGAGGACGTCATTTGCACGTTCAGCAACTCGATGGACGAGACCGAGCCGGTAGAAAACACCGACGCTGTTTCGCCGATTACCTTCAACCTGCCTCTCGAAAACATCCCGGAGTTCCCGAGCATGGATTCGAACTCGGCCCCTTCCGCGAACGTTCCCGACCAGGGAACGCCCGGTACGAACGAGCCTTCCGCGAACGTGCCGAACTCGACGGACAACGGCCCGGCGAACAACGCGTCGGCGAACACTCCGAGTGATAACACTCCGGGCAATGCCGACGCCAATAGCAACACTGCGTCGCAGACCAATAGTGTGACGGACTCGCCGAACGCAAACGCGTCGGATTCGCTCGGTTCCAACACTGCTGGCTCGACTAACAACTCGGCCACCGGCGCCGATGCTGCGGCGACACCCGCTGCACCGTCGACCGGGAACACGGCAAGCAGAACTGACTCGAACGCCACGCTCTGGATCGCGGGTCTCATCGCGATTGTCGCCGGCCTCGGCACGACCACAGCCTTTGCGCTCAACCGCAAGCGGTAGCTTCGACAGGCTAGCGAACCATCAGGCCGGCCCCGTTTTGAACGGGGCCGGCTTATTTTCGTTCGGCGCGATAGCGGCAGTAGACCTCGTTCGTATCGGGGTTCGGGACGGCCCAGACCAGTTCGAAGTGGGGAAGCTGTTTGCGCGTGAATGGCGCGGGTCCGGTGACCGGCGTTTTCGTTTCACGCCCACCAACAATCACCGGCCCGATCGTTACGAAGAACTCATCGACGAGGCCAAGCCGGAATAATTCGGAGTTGACCGTCGGTCCGCCCTCCACGAGGAGAACCTCTGCTCCCAGTTCGTTTCGCATGTGACTGAGCATGACCGGAATGGATTTCCGGATGGGCAAGTCGAAGACCGGACGGCCTGTCGCTTTGATTGCTGCGCGACGGTCCCTCGGCGCGGATTTCGAGAGATAGACGACCGCATCGAAATCCCGGGCTGTGAAGAAGATTTTGTCGAGCGGCAGATCTCCCGATTCGGAGATAGTGGCCGCGACTGGGAAGCGCGGCTTACCTCGCGACTCGCGCAGTTGTTCGAGGATGGGATCGTTCAAGCGGGACGAGGTACCACTGGCTCGAAGCGTCTCAGCTCCGTTGAGAACGATATCGGCATGGACACGGAGCTCTCGCATGAGTCGCTGATCAACCCTGGATCCGATCCCCTGTTCGGTGCCTTCGACCACCACCTTGCCATCGATAGACATGACCATGTTGATCAGGATGTAGGGGCGGTCTGCGGGTGCGGGGGGCAGGTCGAGGACGGTGTAGTCGGGTTTCGTCATGTCTATTCACGATTGCGGACGTGCGACGCGATGGCAAGTCTACGACCGTGCGGAAAGCGTCTTGATCCATTGCCGCTGCTCCGCGGTGTCCGGTACTGCAACTCCACGCGCCGCGGATACGCGAGACCAGGCGTCGTCGGGATCGGCTCCATCCAGGACCAGCAGCCCGGCAATGGTGAGCGGCGACCTGCCAACGCCACCTCGGCAGTGTGCAGCCAACGATTCGCCAGAGCGATAACGTTCGTGCAGTTCGAAGAGCCTTTCAACAAATCCGGTTCCGGGGACAGAGAAGTCCGGGATAGGATGGGAAACGAAGTTCAATCCGGCTGCAACGGCAGCCTGTGGCTCTCCGGTAAGTTCGAGTTCGACTGACTCGGCGGGTGATAGCAATGACACGCGCGTCGCGAACCCGGCAATCCGCAATTCACGAAGCTCCCGTTCGATGTCCGTGGGCGATGGCCGGGATACAACCGCGAGCCTCGGCTCTCGGATCCAGTCCACCTCAAATATCCGCAATGAAACTGCCTTCTTCTGCAGGATTGAAATTCAGTGCCCAGAGGCGCTGCTGATGCGTATCGGGAACTTCACGACCTCGCGCTTCCTGGATGCGACGCCAGGCTTCCGGTAGTTCAACTCCGCCGAGAACCATCAGAGCGGAAGCGATGGTCGGACCTCGCCCCACGCTCGCCCAACAGTGGACCGCGACGCCATCGCCTGCCGTGAGGCGGCGGTGCCAATCGAGAAGGTACGGATGGGCGTGTTCCGGGTGCACCACCTGGAGATTTCCCGTCGGGAAGTGGGCAAATTCAAGGCCGATGTCTTCACAGGCGATGGGTACACGCTCAAGCTCTGACCGAATGACCTCTTCTGGCGTGAGCGCCGAAACGAGCACCCTGTAGCCGGCGGTGTGGAGTTCGCGAAGGTCGTCATCGAGGAACCAGCCAGCGCGCGGGCGGCTGCAAACGGCGAGTTGCCCCGGCCATGGCCCCTCAACGGGCCAGATTTCCACGCTAGAGGGCCTCGATGTCGTGCTGAGGGTCGAGTTCCCGGTAGTAACAGGAGTCGTTGCCAGTGTGGCAAGCAGGGCCGGTTGGCCGTGCTCGGACGAGCAGCGAATTGGCTTCGCAGTTCTTGCTGATGGAGACGAGTTCAAGCCGGTTGCCGCTGGTGGCGCCCTTCTCCCAGAGCTCGTCGCGGGAGCGGCTCCAGAATGTAACAAGTCCAGAGCCGTAGGTGTGCGCAATCGATTCGCGGTTCATCCAGGCGAGCAGCAACACGTCGCCGGAATCGGCGTCCTGCACGACGGCGGGAATCAGGCCATCGGAATCGAAGGTGAGGGTATCGGATTCGGACACGGATCGATTGTGGAATGCCGTGTGGGCAGTGTCGATTCAGACGTGGTCGCGAACCGGTCGGACGGGAAGGCCTGCTGCCGCGAGGTGTTCCTTCACCTGGCGGATTGAGTAGGTGCCGAAGTGGAAGATGCTCGCGGCGAGAACTGCATCGGCGCGGCCCTCCTTCAGGGCATCGACCATGTGCTCAGGGCCACCGGCGCCGCCGGAAGCGATGACCGGCACGGGCACCGCATCGCTGATGGCCCGGAGCATTGCGTTGTCGTACCCCTTGAGGTGACCGTCCGTGTCCATGCTGGTTACGAGCAGTTCGCCGGCGCCCCGAGTGGTGGCCTCGATGGCCCATTCGACGGCGTCCAGACCGGTGGGATTGCGTCCGCCGTGGGTGAAGACCTCCCACTTGCCGGATTCACCGGGCACGCGGCGCGCATCGATGGCAACCACGACGGCCTGGCTGCCGAAACGATATGCCCCTTCGTTGATGAGGTCGGGTTGCTGAATGGCCGAGGTATTGATGCTCACCTTCTCGGCGCCGAGCTCGAGCATGATTTTCATATCGAGGACGGTCCGGATCCCACCGCCGACTGTGAAGGGTATGAACACCTGATCCGCAGTGCGCTCGACCATCTCGTAGGTCGTGGAACGGTTGTCCGAAGAGGCGGTGATGTCGAGAAAGACAAGCTCGTCGGCGCCCTCCCGCTCGTAGACGCCGGCCATCTCGACCGGGTCGCCGGCCTCGCGGAGTTCGACGAAAGAGACACCTTTCACCACACGCCCGTTATCGACATCGAAGCAGGGGATGATGCGGCGGGTCAACATAGGACGATTCTCTTGTGCGTGGCGAACTGTGTTGATCGGTTCATGTGGCTACGCTGTAGCCACCACGGCCTCGAGGGCCTCTGGCAGAGTGAATGCAGATTCGTAGAGGGCCTTGCCAACGATTGAACCTTCACAGCCGATGCCGGCGAGCCTGACAAGGTGTTCGAGCCTGGAAACGCCACCGGATGCTACGACGGGGCACGACACGGCGGACAGCAGTTCTTCGTAGGCGGCATAGTTGGGCTCGGTGAGCATTCCATCGCGACCAATGTCGGTGAACATGATTCGAGGCACCCCGGCCGCCGCCATTTCCCGGGCCAGGTCGATACCCCGGACGGAGCTGGTGGCGAGCCATCCATCGGTCTGGACCATGCCATTGCGGGCGTCGATGGAGACAACGATTGCCCCGGGGAATCGTTGGACCACTTCCTTCACGAGCTGCGGATTCTTGACTGCCGCGCTTCCAAGTTGAACCCGCCCGGCCCCATAGGAAATTGCCTTCGCCACATCATCAATGGTGCGCATGCCCCCGGAGACTTCGACCGGGACAGAGACGGCGGCGCAGATGGCAGCCATGGTGACTGATTGCGCCGGACTGCCATCCCTGGCGCCATCAAGATCCACCACGTGAATTCTTGGCGCACCGAGGTCGGCCCAGCGCTTTGCCACACTCACCGGATCGTCCGAGTACGCGGTTTCCTTGCTGTAATCGCCCTGGAGCAGACGCACACAACGGCCCCCGCGGAGATCGATCGCCGGGATAACTTCGAAGGTCACGCGGGCAACGCCGCGGGGGATGCCGGGACGGGCACCGGGGCGCCATCGCGAGCCCAGTCGACGAAGTTGCGGTACAGCCGGAGGCCATCCTCGCCGCTCTTTTCCGGGTGAAATTGTGTGGCTACCACGTAGCCACTTGCGAGGACGCTCGAGAACGGAACTCCGTACTCGGTCTGGCCGAGCGTCAGGCCCGAGTCTTCCACGTGCGGGTAATAGCTGTGAACGAAGTAGAAGTAACTCCCATCCGCTACTCCGGCGGTGAACGGGTGTTCGCGCACCCATTCAACCGTGTTCCAGCCCATGTGGGGGACCTTCAGGCCCGGTTCGGCGGCAAACTTTCGCGCCTCGCCGTCGAGGATGCCGAGACATTCCTGGCCGCCGCCTTCTGCGGAGCGGTTGAGCAACGCGTGCAGGCCCATACAAACACCGAAGAATGGGCGACCGGCGTCGATGTATTCGTGAATGGGCTCGATGAGCCGGCGCTCCGTCAACTTGAACATTGTGTCAGCGGCGGCGCCGACACCGGGGAGAATGACGGCGCCGGCGGTGAGGATGTCAGCGGGGTCAGCGCTGACAACCGGGTCCGCCCCCACATGAGCAAGAGCGCGGGCAACGCTGCGCAGATTCCCTGCGTCGTAGTCGATGACAACAACCCGGCCGCTATACATCCACCGATTGTCGAGTTTCATCGGGCGGATGTCGATTCTCTGACAGGGATGACGTCAACCATCGGAAGTGCGTGGGCTGCTCGCTATACTTTTCGGGTTATGCCGCAAGCCGCCGCGCCGCAGTCTCAGTACGAAGCCCGCCTTCGGAGCGAAGAGCTTCGCTCGATCATCAACTACCACAACCGCCTGTACTACGAGAAAGATGCGCCGGAGATCCCGGACGCGGTCTATGACGACTTCATGAACGAGCTTCGAGCGCTGGAGGCGGAGTTCCCTGAGCTGATCACGCCTGATTCGCCGACCCAGCGAACGGGGGCGGCGCCCCTTACGACGTTCGATACGGTCGAACATCGGGTACCGCTGCTCTCGCTTTCGAACTGCTTCAGCGAGGAAGACCTGGCCTCCTGGCACCGTCGTGCGGCGGAGCGGCTGGGGAACGACTCGTTTGCCATTACAACCGAGCCGAAAATCGACGGGCTGGCAATCTCGCTGGTCTACGAGGGTGGGCGGTTCGTGCAGGGCGCAACTCGCGGGGATGGCCGGCAGGGCGAGAACGTTACGGAGAACCTGCGCACCGTCGGAACTATCCCGAAGGCGCTCAAAGGGTCGTTTCCGGAACAGTTCGAGGTGCGGGGCGAGGTCTACATGTCGAAGAGCGGCTTCGAACAGATGAATGCCGCCATCGGCGAGGAGAACATCGAGCGTGAGAAAGCCGGGCGGAAGCCGCTTTCGCTTTACGCCAACCCGCGTAATGCCGCGGCCGGCTCAGTGAGGCAGAAGGACCCTTCGGTCACGGCCTCGCGGCCGCTTGCGATGTTCATTTACCAGCTGGGTTGGTGCGAAGGCACTCGCCCGGACAGCCACCACGAGACGCTCGACTGGCTGAAAGCAATGGGCTTCAACATCAACCCCGAGACTCGGTTACACGCGGGGCTGGCCGATACTCATGCCCGCATCGAATGGTGGGGAAAGCAGCGGGAACGACTCGACTACGACATCGACGGCGTGGTCTTAAAGCTTGATGACACGCGAGACTGGGAGCGGCTCGGTTATGTCGGGCGCGAACCGCGCTGGGCGACGGCGTTCAAGTTCCCGCCGCAACAGCGGACGACGAAGCTCCGGAAGATCGCAGTCAACGTAGGACGAACGGGCGTCCTCACTCCGTTCGCGATACTTGAGCCGGTGGTCATCAGCGGTGCCACGATCTCGATGGCAACGCTTCACAACGAGGGCGATATCCGGCGGAAGGACATTCGCGAGGGCGACATGGTTATCGTCCAGCGCGCCGGCGAGGTCATCCCGCAGGTGGTTGGCCCGGTGCTCAGCCTGCGCACGGGTGACGAAGAGGAATTTTCGATGCCCACGGAGTGCCCCGAGTGCCACGCACCGGTGGTGCAGGAGCCCGGTGAAGCCGCCTACTACTGCTCCAACCCCAAATGCCCTGCGCAGGCGATCCGAATGATCGAGCACTTTGCCAGCCGGGGCGCGATGGACATCGAGGGCCTCGGCGAACGGATGGCGTACACGCTCTACCAGAGCGGCCTGGTGCAAGACATCTCGGAGATTTACGACCTCACCGCCGAGAAGCTCATGACGCTCCCGGGAATCAAGGAAAAGGGCGCCGGTAACCTCATGCGTGGCATCGAGGCGAGCAAGGAGCGGAGCCTTGTGAATGTGCTGCTGGCGCTCGGCATCCGGCATGTGGGCTGGGAAACGGCGGGGCTGTTAGCGCAGCACATCGGGAGCCTCGAGGGGCTGCTCGACGTCAACGCTGAGGCCCTCCAGGGCATCGAAGGGATTGGACCCATCGTCGCTCAAAGCATCGTCACGTGGGTGGAAAACGAGGCGCACAGGGACCTTGTAACGCGGCTTATTGCACACGGAGTGAACCCAACTCATGAGACGGGAGTGGTGGAAGGCGGGATTCTCGACGGCCTTACCGTCGTGGTCACCGGGCGGCTGGAGACGATGTCGCGCGGCGCCGCCGAAGACAAAATCCGGGAATTGGGCGGCAAAGTGGGCTCTGCAATTACCAAAGGGACAGACTTCCTGGTAGTCGGAGCGGAAGCGGGATCGAAGCTCGCGAAGGCTGAGAAGCTCGGGACGCGCCAGCTCACCGAAGAGGAGTTCGGCACGCTGATTGAGAAGGGGCCAGGGGCTCTCGAAGCTGCATCAGACGCTTAGAAAAAGGTATGTTCCAAACGCCAACCACAAACTAGCAGAAACTCGCGGCACCCGGTTATGGCGCGTATACTTTGAAGGCTGCCAGCGGCGACGTGGGTGGCGTCCATGACTGCAGGTTTTCGCCCTTGGCGTTTTTGAATCCCCTCAACGGCCTTTTTGGCTTCTTGTCGCACGATATTGCGATCGACCTTGGTACCGCGAACACACTCGTGATGGTCAAGGGCCGCGGCATCGTGATCGATGAGCCATCGGTGGTGGCAATCGACAGGACG
This sequence comes from Dehalococcoidia bacterium, assembly GCA_050247055.1. Lineage (GTDB taxonomy): Bacteria > Chloroflexota > Dehalococcoidia > Tepidiformales > Tepidiformaceae > Amarobacter. The sequence goes on along the minus strand of JBFWUX010000001.1, from coordinate 1,272,454 downwards.
ACGAAGAAGATCCTCGCGATTGGCGCCGAAGCGAAGCGCATGGTTGGCCGTACGCCGGCCAACATCATCGCCGTTCGGCCTCTCCGCGACGGAGTGATTTCGGACTTCGAAGTCACCGAGAAGATGCTCAGCTACTTCATCAGGGCGGTGCACGACCGCAGCTTCCTCGCTCAGCCTCGAGTGGTGGTTGGCATCCCCAGCGGTGTGACCGAAGTGGAGAAACGCGCCGTCCACGACGCCGCGTTGAACGCCGGCGCGCGGAGCTGCTACCTCATTGAAGAACCGATGGCAGCCGCCATCGGCGCCGGCCTCCCCGTGATGGAAGCGGCCGGCTGCATGATCGTCGACATCGGCGGTGGAACGACGGAGGTCGCCGTCATTTCGCTCGGCGGCATGGTCGTGAGCACCTCCATCCGCGTTGCCGGCGACGAAATGGACCAGGACATCATCGCCTACGCCCGGCAGGTGCATAATCTGCTCATCGGAGAGCGCACGGCGGAAGAGATCAAGAAAGTCGCGGGATCGGCGGCACCCCTCGACCCGGAAGAATCCATCGACATCCGCGGGCGGGATCTTGCGACCGGATTGCCGAAGGCGGTCGAGGTGAGCACGGTCGAAATTCGCGATGCGCTCGCCGGCTCAATCAGCGCGATCGTCGAGGCTGTACGGTCGTCGATCGAGGTGACGCCGCCGGAACTCGTGAGCGACCTGATGGCTCACGGCATTGCCCTCGCGGGGGGCGGGGCGATGCTGCGAGGGCTAGACCGAAGGTTAAGTCAGGAAACTCGCTTTCCTGTTTATGTAGCGGAAGACCCGCTACTTTGCGTTGTGCGGGGTGCCGGAGAGGTGCTGGAGGAGGCCGAACTGTTGAACAAGGTGCAATCCCAACTCGCGTCGCGGCGGCCGGGGCGCTAGCATCGGGGCACGCCCCGCGGTGGTCACATGCTGATCTTCCAACGGTACCAACTCTGGGTTGCTTCGATGATCGGGCTTGCGCTGTTCCTGGCGCTGGCCGGTCAGGTTGGTGTGCTTACCCCCTTCCAGGGCGTTTTCCTCCGGGTGACTTCACCCGTCGAGACGGTGCTCAACGGCGTTTTCCGGCCCGTGGCCTCGGTGCTCTCGGACGCTGGTGAGATCCGCAGCCTGCGGGAAGAGAACAACCGCCTGCGATTGGAGAACGAAGACCTGCGCAACCAGGTGGGCCAGTTGCAGCAGAACGCCGAGGACATCAAGGGCTTGCGCGAAGCGCTCGCGCTGACTGAGGGCGACAGCTCGGTGAAGTACCTTGCGGCTGACATCGTCCACCGAGACGCCTCGCCCTTCACGGATGTGGTCACGATCAACCGCGGGAGTGGCGACGGCATCGAGGTCGGTATGATCGTGGTTTCGACCAAGGGCACCCTGATGGGCAAGGTCACCAAAGTGACATCCACCAACTCCTTCGTGCGACTCATCACGGACACGCAGAGCACGGTGAGTGCCGAAATCCAGGGCACGGGCGCCGACGGCAGCGTGAAAGGGACGCCCAACCGCGGCCTCGCCTTCGACCTGGTGCAGGGCGAAGTGAAGGTCGGGGACCTGGTGGTGACAGCTGGCCTCGGCGGCGGCTACCCCCGCGGATTGCCCATCGGGCGGGTCGATTCGGTCTCCGGCACGAACCAGGACCTCTATAAGAAGGTGACGATTGAACCGGGCGTCCGCATCGGCACGGCGGAGAACGTGCTCGTCCGGACCGATTTCATCCCCGAATCCCTCGGCCTGGGCGACTGACATGAAGGGCTTCCTGACAGTCATGGGGACGATCTTCGCGGCCATCGCCCAGGTGACGGTGGCGCCGCTTTTTCCGGTCTCTGGAGTGGTGTTCGACTTCGTACTGCTGGCGCTGGTGCTGACCGTGGCGTTCGGCTCTCCCAAGCGCGCGATGATTTGCGTCCCGGTTGCGGCCCTGGCGTACGGTTTTCTCTCCAATCGGGAGCCCGGCCTGCTCGTGCTCGCCTACATGCCGCTGCTGCCGCTCGGGCTTTACCTGGAAGAAGTGAATGTGCCGCTGAATCACTACGCGCGGACGGCTCTGGCGATAGCGCTGACGGGAGCGTGGGCCCGCAGCCTCCTGGTGCTTGGCACGGTGGTGGGCGGTGTGCACGAACCGATTAGCGTCATCCTGGCCGACGTCATCGTGCCGGGGATGGTGCTTGACCTATCCTTACTCACGGTCGTGTACGTACCGCTCCGCCTCCTAGGATGGAGCGGACAGGGCATGTCTCTTTCACGCACTGGGTACTACTCGAGCTTATGAGCATCCTGGACGAAGGCTTCAGAGCACCCGGCGGTACGAGCCGGAACCGCCCTCACGGCAACCTCGGGATCCTGCGCATCGCAGTCCTTGTGCTCTTCCTCCTGCTCGGCGTGCGGCTGGCCCAGATGCAAATTGTCGATGGGGCCGCGTACGCCCAACGGTCGAAAGAGAACCACATCTATCAGAAGAATATTCTCCCCACTCGCGGGCTGATCCTGGATCGCAACGGCGAGCCACTGGTCCAGAACGTTGGGGTTTATTCCGCAAACGTATTGCCTGAGGCTCTCCCCAACGCCGACCAGTACGACGACTGGAAAGAGCGGCGCTACAAGATCTATCTCAAGCTCGAGGAACTGACGGGCACCTCGCAGTTGGAAATCCAATCGCGCGTGGACGATGCAGAGGCTGAGGGGCAGGACTACATCGCCATCAAGGTCGCGGACAACCTGACCAAGGAGCAGGCACTTGCCCTGGACGAGGTAGCGGCCGAAATGCCGGGGGTAACTCTGGACATCACGCCCGGACGCCTCTACCTGGGCAATGAATTCAGCCACATCCTTGGGTACATCGGGCCGCAATTCAAGGAAGATGCGGCGCGCCTCGAAGGTCAGGGATACGAATTCAATGAACCGATCGGCAAAGACGGACTTGAGAAACGGTACGAATCCGACCTGCGCGGGACCGTCGGCTATACGGCTGTAGAGCAAGATGCGTTCGGGCGGCAAATCACGGCGCTGCAATCGCGCGATCCCGTGCCCGGGAACAGCCTGAAGCTGGCAATCGACGCCCCACTGCAGAAATATGTCGCTGAGTTGCTGCAGGATTCGCTGCCGGATTCGGACTACGGAACCTCGCACGAAGCCGCCGCAGTGGTGATGGACCCGAACACTGGCGAAGTGCTGGCGATGGTCTCGATTCCGACCTACGACAACAACATCTGGGCCGAGAGCAAGATCCGAGGGGCGGAACTCGATGCGCTTCAGAACGACAACTTCACGCATACGCTCACGAACAAGGCGCTGAGCGGCGCGGCGCCGGGCTCGACATTCAAGATCGTGACTTCCACGGCCGGATTGGAAGAAGGCAGCATTACCCCGAACACCAGCCGCTACGTGGGCTGCTACCTCGAGATCACCGGCGAAAACGATGTCATTTACCAGTACCCTGACTGGACCTGCCACAACAAGACGCTGGACGTCCGGTCGGCACTGGCGTGGTCTTCGAACGTGTTCATGTTCTTGACCGCCGGCGGCGACAACGAAACGATTCGTGGCCTGGGCAAGACCATCGACGACTCGGGCGCCATTTTGGCGACATGGGCGCGGCGGTTCGGTTTCGGAAGCCCCACCGGCATCGACCTGCCCGGCGAGGGCTCGGGGCGCGTGCCGGATCCAGCGTGGAAGAAGCGGACCTACGTGGGACCTGGCTTCAACCCCGGCGAGAACGACTGGTTCATCGGCGACACGTACAACACGGCGATCGGCCAGGGCGACGTCCTGGCGACGCCGCTGCAGGTCGCGCGGATGACCGCCGCCATCGCGAACGGAGGGAAGCTGGTCACGCCGCACCTGGTGGATTCGATCATCTCCCCCGACGGCGAGACCGTTCGGACGATCCAGCCGGAGTTCCAGGACGTCGGGATGTCCAAGGAGACGGCCCAGGTCATCGGTGAGGGCATGCTGGCGTCGGTTCAGTACGGCGCGGGTGTGCTCGCACAGCTGCCGAGCGTGAGCGTCGCAGGTAAAACCGGTACCGCCGAGTTCTACGACCCCGACACCGGACGCAAGACGCAGCACGCGTGGTTCACTGGCTTCGCGCCTTACGGCAATCCCGAGGTCGTGGTGACGGTCTACTTCGACAAGGGCATCGGCGGTACCCATGCCGCTCCGGTCGCCGCGAAGATTCTCGATTACTACTTCAAGAACGTGCACCGATGAGCAGCGTCACTTACGGCGGCTATGGCAACGGGGTGCGCACGAGCACGAGCGTGTGGCGCGGGTGGGACCGGTTCGACTACCTGATGACGCTCGCCGCCGTCGCGCTCGTCGGAATTGGCCTCGTCCTGATTTACAGCGGCTCCCTCTCGTTCTACGAAGGACCACTTACAAGTTTCAGCAGCCCGGTCTTCAAGCAGGTGGTCTTCGCCTGCGCCGGTATCGCGGCCATGCTGGTGGTTTCGAAGATGGACTACCACTACCTGACGCACTACGCATGGGTGCTCTACGGACTCGGCATTCTCTCGCTGATCGCGATCCTCGCAATCGGCCAGACGGCCTACGGCTCGACGCGCTGGTTCGACCTCGGGCCGGTGCAGATCCAGCCATCGGAATTTGCGAAACTCGCGACCATCCTCGCGCTGGCACGATTCTTCAGCGAACACGGCGGCGACGCCCGCGACCTGCGAACGTTGCTCATTTCACTCGTCATCGTCGCGCCGGTGGCGGGGCTGGTGTTCATCCAGCCCGACCTGGGCACGAGCATCGTCTTCTTTGCGATCTGGATCGGCATTGTGGTGGTGGCTGGCGCGAACCGGAGCCACCTCTTCGTGATGGCCGCGCTGTTCATCGCGGTCCTGCCGTTCCTCTGGACGTTTGGCATCGCGCAATACCAGGTTGGGCGCGTGGCGGTGCTCGTCGACTCGCAAGAAGACCCGCTTGGCGACGGCTACAACGTGAACCAGTCGAAAATTGCCGTGGGCTCGGGCCAGCTCTTCGGGAAGGGCTTCACCAACGGAGACCAGACCCAGTTGGGCTACCTGAAGGTCGCAACCAAGGACTTCATCTTCAGCCTGCTGAGCGAGGAGTTCGGCTTCGTCGGCTGCGTCACCGTGATGAGTCTGTTCGTGCTGTTGCTGATGCGGGGGATTCGTGCCGCGCAGATCGCGGGGGACACCGCGGGTCAGCTTGTGGCTGTCGGAATAGTTATGTTAATCATGATGCAGACGGTGATTAACATCGCCGTGAACTTGAGCGTGTTCCCCGTGACCGGCATCCCTTTGCCGTTCATTAGCCAGGGCGGTTCATCGCTGGTCAGCATTTTCATTTCGCTGGGGATCCTGCAGAGCATCGTGATGCGACACCGGGCGTACCGCCAGACTTAGGCAGTTCGGGCAGACGAGGCAGGCCGTGGGTAGAATGCGTTCACTCTACCCGAGGGATTTCTCACCCGTGACTTACGAAGCCATCCTCTACGACGTCTCTGAGGGCGTCGCGACAATCACCCTGAACAAGCCCGAACGGCTGAACGCTTTCGATGACGACATGCTCACGGAATGGGCCGACGCGATTCGCCGGGCCGACGCTGACCGGGGCGTGGGCGCGGTGATTATCACCGGCGCGGGCCGCGGCTTCTGCAGCGGCATGAACGTGGCCGCCGAGGCGGGCGGTTCGGGAGTGCTGCGCACCGAAGCGAGCGTTGCCGACCGTCGCCACAGCCTGCGCGACCGCGTGCACCCCATTCCGCGGGCGCTCATCCAGCTCGAAAAGCCATACATCGCCGCGATCAACGGCGCCGCCGCCGGAGCGGGGATGGACATGGCGACGATGGCCGATATCCGTTTCGCCAGTACCAACGCACGAGTTGGCATGACGTACGTCCGCATGGGGCTCATCCCGGGCGACGGCGGCACGTACACGCTTCCACGCATCGTCGGCACGCAACGAGCCCTCGACATGATCTGGACTGGAAAACTGATTACCGCGGCCGAGGCTTTGGAAATCGGCTACCTGCTCGCCGTCTATGAACCTGAAGAACTGATGCCGCGTGTAACTGAGTACGCCCGCCAGATCGCGAAAGGACCGGGCGTCGCCGTCCAGCTGTCGAAGAAGCTGGTCTATCGCTCTGCCAACATCACGTTCGACGAGCACCTCGACTTCGCCCAGATGGCGATGTTCGTAGCGCAGACCTCGGATGATGCGCGGGAGGGCCCGCGCGCCTTCGTCGAAAAGCGCGAGCCGCAGTTCAAGAGCCGATAGCCAGCGGTGGTTTACACACCCGTCCTGGCGACGCTCGGATACGTTCTCTCGCCAGAGGGCGACTCTGTGCTGATGGTGCACCGAAACGCTCGGCCGACTGACCACGCCTACGGCAAGTACAACGGCCTCGGGGGGAAGATGGAGCCGGGCGAGAATCTCGCGACTTGCATGGTGCGCGAGATTCGCGAGGAGGCAGGTATCGACGTCACCAGCCTGAGACTTCGCGGCACGCTTTCGTGGCCGGGGTTCGGCAATAACCACGAAGGCTGGTTCGGCTTCGTCTTTCTCATCGATGGCTGGACCGGGACACCGTTCACCTCGAACCCGGAGGGCGATCTCCACTGGGTGCCGGTCGCGCGTTTGCTCTCCGGCGACCTGCCGATGTGGAGCGGCGACCGGCTATGGCTGCCAATGGTTTTCGACGATGACCCTCGGCCGTTCCATGGCATCGAACCCTATGACGGCCTGACGGTGGTCGAGGGCGGCTGGGCGTTCAGCCGGTTGTAGCGCTCACCAGCCCTCACCCCCAACCCCTCTCCCGATCCTTCCCGGGAAGGACGTCGCGGGAGAGGGGAGTCGTCGAAGCCTACTGCGCAGGTTTCGGGAGGACGACGATCAGGGTGGCAATGACGCGACGGCCGCCAGGCTGATCGAGGTTGCCCGAGACCGCGACTTCATGGCCGATGACGACCTGGCCTTCACGAACATCCGCCGCGGTGAGCCCGCTCTGGCCGAACCTGAGCGAGGTCGTCCGTTGGATGACCACTGGAACGGTGCCGCGGTCAGTACGGACCATAAGGACGTTTGCCATGCGGCTTACGACAACACCACGGACACCCTGGAACTGCGGCGCTCCGGCCGGCGGGGTCGCGGGCGTCGACTGACCGTCGATGGCTTCGAGGCGAAAGACCCCGGCCGGGAGCCCCGTCCCTTCGATAACTCGAACCCGGGCCCCGATGGCGCTCGGGTTGCCGGCGAGAAACTGGTCCATCGAAGCCGGGTCGATGTCGACGAGGATGCTTTCGCGCGGAAGGACGAGGAGCACTCGAGCATGGGTGCCATCGGGCGAGAGCGAGAAGAGGGAAATGGTGCCCTCGAGACCCTGGCGGAACGCCTTCAAGCTCGGAATCTTCCGTTCGCTCACGGGCGTGGGCACGGCCTGGTTGGCGGCGACTGCGACGTTCGAGGCAGCGATGGCGCGTCGCGCGGTAACAACGCCGCTGACCAGCACGGGGTCTCCTGGCTGAAGGCTGGAGACATCGCGGGCGCCGGAGTCATCAGTGACCGTCGCATCAGAGACGGCGATGTCGAGGTTGCCAAGCTCTGGCGACTGGACCGTGACCATCCCGTCCGAAGTCGCGGACACGACTCCTTGCACCTGCACGTAGTCGTCGATGGTAAGCGCTGACGCCGTCTCGACGCTTGAGAATGGCTGGAGGACGAGCAAGGCCACTACCGCGATGACCGCGATGGCGGCAGCGGAGCCGGCCCACGTCATTGTGTTTCCACCGAACCAGTTGAGGATGCCACTGCGTTTCTTGGTGGGCGGCGGCTTTACTGCGGCCGGAGCCGGGCGCTGGGATTCCAGGTGGCGCTGGAAACGAGCTCGCGCCGACGGCATGGCAGCTGACGCTTCGGCATCGACGCGGGCACTGTTCAGCCGAATCGCGCGCGCGCGCGCGATCAGTGGTTCGAGTTGGGCGCGCTCTTCATCGGTGGCCTCAGCCGGGATGGCGCCTGTGCGGAGGGCGCGTTCGAGCAGGTCGTCGAGGCGATCGGGGGTCATGACAGGCCTCCCGGTGAATAGCCGTCGCCCACCATGGCGCGCTGCATCGCTGCCAGCGCGCGGCGCTGAAGGTTTTTCACGGCGTCTTCGGAGCGGTTCATCATGAGGGCGGTATCCAGGACGGACTTATCGAGAAGGAAGCGAAGTTCGATGACTTCGCGTTGGTCAGGAGTGAGTTCGTGCATTGCTTCGAGAAGGTCTCGGCGGAGGCCGATGGCGTCAGCGTGGTCGGGTTCGGAGAGTTCGAGGGTGTCGTCGAATTCATCGTCGATCCCCCGCCGTCCCAGCTTCTTGATGTGGTCGCGGACGAGGTTGCGCGCGATGCCGAAGAGCCAGCCTTCGATGGGGACGCCGCGGAAGTCGAAACGGTCGGCACGGGCGTAAGCGACTTCGAATGCCTGCGAGGCGATGTCTTCGGCCTCATCGGCGGAACGAAGCCGGTAGCGGACGAAGCGGAAGACGTTCTGGTAGTGGAGTTCGAAGATCTCTTCCCACGCTGCAGGGTCGCGCTGGATAGCGCGCTGCGCGAGGGCTTCTGAATCGCCTGAACGGGGGGCTGGGGAGCCATGGGGCTCATCCTCGGTATCGCGCACGGCGGGTTTCACTCTACGAATGGCACGAGAACGGGGAAAGGTGACGGGGAGGGGTGAAAGGGGGAAAGAAGAAAGAGGAAAGGGAACTTGTCGGGGGAGCAGCGCGTTAAGGTGAGGAAATGAATATTCGCGCAACCGCCATCGCGAAGACGCTCTTTCCGCAAACTGTTGCGGCTGCATTGATGCTGGTCGCAACCACTTCAATGGCAATGGCTTGCGATTCCGGTGACGACGAAAAGACTCCCGCCACGCCCACGGCTGTTACTCCCGGCATCACGCTCACTCCCTCCGCGACCGCCAGCGCCACACCAGCGACAACCCCGAACCCACTCCCCACCTCCGTCTCCGACATCACCCGCGTTTCGATTCCAAAAGGTGGGAGCGTCACGGACGGGTGGGGCCTCGTTCTGGGCAATAAGCTTACCGGCGGGGTCGAGGTCTGGCTGATGCCGGGTGGGACGACAGCTTCCGGTATTTCGCCCTCCGGCCGATATTTCGTCTGGGACGACAGCATCTTCGATGGATGGACCGGGACCCGAACGAAGATCAACGACCGTGATGATGCCATCGTCCTCGCCTCGTTCGCTCCTGACGACAGCGCCATCTACGTCCAAAACGCAGGAAATGACGGCCGCGTTCTCAGGCTTGATGGGGGGCTTGTCGCCGAACTTCCGGCAGTTGTCGCCCCGGCGAAGTCAAATGCGTCGCGGAGCGCTGTCGTCTGGAGCACGGATAGCCTCGGCGTCGCTATCACACGGAGTGCCGGCACGAGGGAACGCGTCGACGCGGTCATCGATGGCGTTGTGTATGCCGCGATTCCATCGACGGGCCTCGCTAGTTGGTCAACCGAGGGCCATATGCTCGCGGTCACCGGCGAGAACCCCGCCATCTACGATTTCGACAACCACGCGACTTTGCCACTTGTCCGTTCAGGTCAGCTCCCGGCGTGGTCTGGCGACGACCACTATCTCGCCGTCGACATCAGCGAAGCCCACCAGCCAGCGCTGTCGGTTGTAGATGCGACAGAGGGCAACGAACTCTATCGCATCTACAACGCCTCAGGCTGCTTCGACCTGTCTTGGCACGGCGATGACTTGCCCGTCGGGTATAGCGGTCTTGCAGTGCGAGCGCCATCGGGTGAGATCGTCCAGGTACTCGAAACTGTTGCGTCGAACCCTTTCCAGTTCCCCAAGTTGAGTTACGACGAAAGCCGCGTCAGTTGGAGCGACGCAACCGGCACCTACGCCACGGTAACCATTCATGCCTTATACGCCGCCTCGTTCTCGTGGCTCCGGCGAGATATCGACGATTTCCCGCCGGTCATCGGACTGGGTCTCGGCGGTAAGGACATGTGCATCGGGCAAAGTCCACCGCCGGTGGTCGTCTTTCCGCCCTTCACTCCGGACAAGATCCCCACTACGGTACCAACGCCCACACACTGAAAACGCTGGCTGCTGCACACCACGGACACCAGTTCCGGGCTAGAATCCGGCTCCGAAGGAGAGCCACATGATTTACGAACTTCGAAGCTACTTTGCACACCCGGGGAAGATGGGGGCGCTGCAACGCCGGTTTCGCGACCACACCTGCAAGCTGTTCGAGAAGCACGGCATCACAAATGTGGGGTACTGGACCAATTCAATCGGCGGCCGCAGCGATGAGTTGGTCTACATGTTGGGGTTCGAAAGCATGGCCCAGCGGGATGCAGCATGGGCGGCGTTCGCTACGGACCCCGATTGGCGCGCCGCAGCGGCGGAATCAGAGAAGGATGGACCGCTCGTCCACCACATCGAAAACCGGATCCTGCGGCCGACGGACTTTTCGCCGCTAAAGTAGGCCCTCACCCCCCGCCCTCTCCCAAGCTTGGGAGGGCAGACAACACTTGAGAATCAAGCCAAATCCAGTCAGAAGACCATCTTCGCGAGCCCGAGGACGCCCTGTTTCCAGGGCACCCGGTGGGACACGCCCGATTGGCCCTCGAAGTTGTGAAGGTTTTCGAGATACCAGCGGTAGTTCCGGATGAGGGCTTCGCTGTTGGAGTACTTCGGTGCGAAACCGAGAACGGCTTCGGCCTTTTCGATCGAGACGAAGCTGTCTTCCGTGACGGTTTCGTACACCCACTTGTAAAGCGGGGAAAGGCGGAAGTAGTCGAGAACGCGCAACGTGTAAATTGCCGGCTTCGCGGGGAGTGAGACGATCTTCTTGCCGAAGCCGGCCTCATCGAGGACGGCCTGGTAGTCGGAGCGGAGAGTCCCGAACTCTTTCGCGCCGATGTTAAAGATGTCGTTCACCTTTTCGGCCGGCAGGTCGAGGCAGAGGCCGATGGCGTCGCAGAGGTCTTCAACATCGAGGAGCTGGTAGCGGTTCTTGCCGCTGCCGAGGACGGGGAATTTCTTGCCGTCTTTCGCCCAGTCGTAAAGCAGCGCGAAGACGCCAAGGCGCTCCGGGCCGACGAAGCTCTTCGGGCGGATGATGGGGATGACCATGCCCTTATCACGGAACTCTTCGCAGATGCGCTCCGCCTTGATCTTCGCCTTGCCGTACGGGCCGACGCCCTGGAGCTGGTCGGTTTCGAGTAGCGGGTGGTGGTCCGGGATGCCGTAGACGGCCGTCGAAGAGATGTGGACGAAGCGCGTCACGCCATGAGCGTGCGCCGATTCCAACACGTTGCGAATGCCGTGGATGTCCGTGGTGACGATGTCGCGCTTGGAGTAAAGGGGAAGGGCGGCGGCGGTATGAACGACGGCATCGACGCCCTCCATCGCGCGGTCGACCGCGGCACGGTCGCGTATGTCTCCGAGATGGACGACGACACGGTCGTTCTCCGGGTAGTCGAAAGGCGCGATATCGAGGGAGACGACGCGGTCTCCACGATTGAGGAGGAAACGGGCGAGGTTGATCCCGAGGAAACCGGAGCCCCCGGTGATAAGGATTGTTCGGTTGGCCATTGGGCTGAGTGTAATCGATGGGTACGCCGCGAGCCCTCGTTGCTACGCGCGTGGCTGGCGGCGGGAGTGCGACCAATTTGCATGAATTCTTTGGCGGCGGTGGCGCTGCGACTGCCAGATCAATTGCCTGAAGGTAGAAGCGGAGGTGTTCGATGCCCGAAATCACAGGGATTGCCCATGTAGAGCTGAGCGTCCGGGACCTTGAAGTGAGCGTGCCGTGGTACTTGAAATTGCTGGACGCGCGCGATGTCTGGCGAGGTTCCAGCGACGAGTATGGGATCACGGCCTGCGCGATTTACGAGCCGAAGTCGAAGATGGTGTTCGCGTTTACACAGCACAAGTCGCAGGAGCCTGAGGGATTCTCGGCGCGGCGGCCGGGGCTGGACCACGTGTCGTTTGGAGTTGCTGACCGGGCTGCACTGGAGGAGTGGGTGAAGCACCTGGATGCGCTCGGCATCGAACACAGCCCCATCCAGGACAACCATCAGCCGCCGAGTGTGACGTTTAAAGACCCGGATGGGATCGCGCTGGAGCTGAGTTACCCAAAGCGGTGAGGTCTCTGCTCCCGATCAAAGCGCCAGCACTATCAAGGCGACCGCGAGCGCTGCGCAGATGCTGAACCAAATGCATCCGATCGCGTCCAGGAGGCAACATCCTGCGGAATCTCGAACTACTCCCGGGACACCGTCCGGCGGCAGCCACCTGTCGTTGGGATAACGGAGTTCGTTGTCGTCCTTGTCGGGCATGGAGGTCAGGACTGTCTTTTTCGCGCGCGTTCGACCGAGACGTAGAGGCGACGCCTGGTCGGGTCTTCGTTGGCGACTGTAATGGGAGTTTCGTTGTTCGCTGCGCGGACCTGGCGGTCCGAGTAGCTGGACATGATGTGGGCGGTGAAGCCTTGCACCTCCTGCATCTGGTTGATGGAGTGCTTCATCATCTGGAGCTGGAAGGGGTCGTTTTCGGCGACGCGAGCGGCATAGGCGAGTGTTTCGCGCTCGAGGTCTTCAGGCGGATAGACGGCCTGGACGAAGCCGTATTCGGCGGCCGTTTTGGCGTCGATGAAGCGGCCTTCAAACATCAGGTGCTTCGCCCGGCGGGCCCCGATGTCCCAGGGGACGGTGAAGAAGGCGAAGTTCGTGGCCAGGAACTGGGAATCCTCGGCGGCGAAGACGATGTCCATCGCCGATGCGAGCATCCACGAAGCGTAGACGCAGGTTCCGTGAACCATGGCAATGGTCGGCTTCTTGATGTTGCGAAACCGAAGATGCGGGTCGACATCCATCGAGCGCGTGCGGTTGTAGCGACGCGCGGCGGATTCCGACTCGCGCTCGGCGCGGGTGGCGAGCGCGTCAGGTGAGCCGAGGTCGTGTCCGGCAGAGAACACCGGGCCGAGCCCGCGAAGGATGATGACGCGAACGTCACGGTCTGTATCCGCTTCTTCGAAGGCCTCTTCGAGGGCGGCCATCATCTGTTGGCTCAGGGGATTCCGGTAACGCTCGCGGGCCATGGAGATGAGCGCGATCTGGCCATCGCTTCTGGTTTCGTACTGGACGTGATCGTCCATGAGGATGCTCCTGATAGATAAATGCATTGACGAGCCGAGTCTAAGCAAAAGAGGCGCCTCGTTGGCGCCTCTTTCGCGATTTGCAACCGAGTCTGGACTAGACGGGCCGGCCGGGGATTGAGAGGTCGGCGGGTGGCGGCGCCGGGTTGACGATGCCGTTCATGAGCTGGGCCGGGACCAGCTGCCGAAGCTCGTCGAGCGTCCACTTGCCGTTTTTGAAGATGTTCTTGTGGGGCGGGTACATGTCCTGGAGCAGGCCCACCTGGCCGCCCGCGACCTGGAAGATGCGGCCGTTGATGTTCCATGCCTCATCGAGAAGGAGGTAGATGGTCATCGGGGCGACCATGTCGGGGCCGCGCATCGCTGCGGCAGCGGCGGCTGCAGCCTGTTCGGCGGCGGATGGCTGCGGGGTGGTGGCTGGGCCGCCGGCGCCGGCGATCCCGCTGCGGGCGCGCATTTCGCGGGCGGACGCAGGGACGGTGGCAGTGAGGCGGGTGGCAGCGCCCGGGGCGATGCAGTTCACGGTCACGCCGTAGCGGCCAAGGTCACGAGCGGCGACGCGGGTGAGACCCGCCACTCCGGCTTTCGCGGCGCCGTAGTTCGCCTGGCCCGAGTTGCCTTGCAGGCCAGACACTGAGCTGTAGTTCACGATGCGGCCATAGCGCTGCTGGCGCATGAGCACGGCTGCCGGCTTGATCGTGGTGAAGTGGCCCTTGAGGTCCACCCGGATGACATCGTCCCACTCTTCTTCGGTGAGGTTGAAGACCATTCGGTCACGAAGAATGGCAGCCAGGTTGATGAGGCCATCGAGCTTGCCGTAGGTATCGAGGGCGGTCTTTATGACCGATTCGCCGCCCTCCATGCTCGAGACATCGGCGAGGTTGGCGACGGCGTCGCCGCCCATCTTCTTGATCTCGTCGACGACCTGCTGGGCGGGGCCGGCATCGGTGCCGGAACCGTCGGGGTTTACTCCCGGGTCGTTGACGACAACGCGCGCGCCTTCGGAGGCGGCGAGGAGGGCGCATTCGCGGCCGATGCCACGGCCTGCGCCTGTCATAGCGATGACTTTTCCATCGAGCAGATTTGCCAAGTCGGGTTCCTTTCTGGGCGCACCCAGCCCTCACCCCCAACCCCTCTCCCGATCCTTCCCGGGAAGGACGTCGCGGGAGAGGGGAGAAGCGGTTGGCGCTGTGATGAGTAAGGCGAAGAGAATGGCTAGCTGTTGAGAATCACCGTTGCATAGCCGGGGGTGGTCTTCTTGCCCTGGGGGTTTTCGGTCCAGACTTCGAGATCGACGAGCTTTTCGCCGCCCTCTTCGTACTTCTTTGTGACGACACCCTTGCAGGTGATGTCTTCGTTCGGGAAGTCCATGCCGCGGTAGCTGCAGCCGTACTTCTTGATCTTGCCGCTGCTGCCGATCCAGTCGTGGACGAGCTGGCCGAGGAAGGCGTTCTTGAGGGCGCCGTGGACGATGATGTTTGAGAGACCGGTGCCAGTGGCGAAGTCCTTATCGTAGTGAATCTGGTAGAAGTCGCCTGAGCCGGCGGCCCAGAGGACGAGCTGCTGGGTACTGCAGTTCTTTTTGAGTTCGGGGATGGACATCCCCTCGGAAACGTCGCTGAACTTGACTGCCATTCGATGCCTCCTAGTAGCGGATGCTGGTGCCGGTCGCGATCGCCACGACCTTGCCGGACTGGTTCTTGTAGACGGTCTTGTTGGTGGTGATGAGCATCTCGCCGAGGCTGCCCTTCGTCTCTTCAAAGCTCGCCACGTGGGAAGTCGAAGTCAGCACATCGCCAGCGCAGATTTCATCGAGGTATTCGATTTCGGTGCCGCCGTTGAGGACGCGCTTGAGCGGGCGGCTCGGCTCGGGGCCACCGAACATACCACCACGGCGGCCGGGCGAACTCGGATTGAACACCGGCGTGCCCAGGTATCCGGGAGGCGCCACGAGGCTGCGATGACCGGCCGCCTTAGCCGCCGCCTCATCGAAGTAGATCGGGTCGGTGTGGCCGACGGAGCGGGCGAACATTCGGATCGCCGTCTTATCGACTTCGCTGGTGGTCGGCGAGGATTCCTTGCCAACCTGGGCCTTCATTTCCTCTGTGATCAGGGGCGGGAGTTCGTCTGCCAATTGCTGTCTCCAGGGAGTGATTTGTGCGAGCGAAACGATACGCCAACGGGGAACGCCCCGCCAGAGGCGCTGCGCGCGAGGGAGAAGGGAGAAGCGAGAAGGAAGGAGAGAAAAAGATCAGGGGTTTTCCTTCGTTCTACCCGGAAGCTCCACCGCGAGTTAGGGGTTCGCCCAATGCGCGGCGGATGAGTGGCTGGCTACATTCCGAAGGGTCGGGCACTCGCCCGCGACTGAAGGGGTGACAAATGGGACCTGGTTCGCCGATAGCACCGTTGCTGGAACGCTGGAATCAGTTGCCCCGGGCACGCCAGATGATGCTGGGCGGCATTGGCGCCGCCGCAGTGATCGCGATCTACTTCATTTTCATCGCATCGAGCTCTCCAGCGATGGTTGTGGCCTTTAGCGGCCTCGCGCCCGAAGACAGCGCGGCGATCGCGGACCAGCTCGAGAGCGACGGCACCCCGTACAAGATTGGCGGCGGCGGTTCGACGGTTTCGGTTCCGGCGAACCAGGTCGCCGAGATTCGCATCAAGCTCGCGCAGGCCGGGCTGCCCAAGGGCGGATCTGTTGGCCTCGAGATTTTCGACAAGACCAACTTCGGTGCGACGGACTTCGTACAGCAAGTGAACTTCCAGCGCGCGATGGAGGGCGAACTCGCGCGATCAATCAACACGCTCGATGGCGTGAAGGCCAGCCGCGTGCACATCGTGATGCCAACGGAAGCGATCTTCGCCGAGGACCAGAAGGATGCGACCGCGAGCGTGGTCCTGCAGTTGGCGCCGGGTGTGCGCCTTGGCGATGGTCAGGTCCAGGGCATCACAAACCTGGTGACGAACTCGATTGAGGGCCTCGAGCGCAAAGGCGTCACTATCATCGACCAGACAGGCGCCGTGCTCTTCGACGGTGCGACGTTCGATGGCTCGTTCTCTACCGGAGCGACCGGCACCCAGATGGACCTGCAGCACCAGTACGAGGTCTCGCTCCAGAACGACGTGCAGCAGACGCTCGCAAAGGTAGTCGGTCCGGGCCGAAGCGCCGTGACTGTTCGGGCCTCGCTGAACTTCGACCAGGTGACTGCCGTGGAAGACAAGTTCGGGGCCGCTGATGAGACGGTGCCGCGCAGCACCACCAGCACTACCGAGACCTTCAACGGCACCAACCTGAACGTTGGCAACGTGCCTGGAACCGGCACCAACGGTGGTACCGGCGGCGGAACGAATACGACTGCCAACGGCGATAGCACCTACAGCCGCACTGAGACGACGACAAACAACGAGATCAACCGGACCACCTCCACGACTGTGAAGGCGCCAGGCTCCATCGACAAGCTAAGCGTCTCAGTGGTGCTCGATGAGAGCGTCACCGCAGCCCAGGAGGCCAGCATCACGAGCGCGGTCGCGGCGGCGGTGGGACTGGACCAGGTGCGCGGCGACACCCTGAGCGTGACGCGGCTGCCCTTCGATGCGAGCGTGCGCGAAGACTTGCTCCCCGCCGCAACTGACGGCATCGGGACATATCTGAACTACCTGAAGCTGCTCCTGCCGATGCTCGCCGTCGTGCTCGGTTTCGTCCTTGTCATGCTCCTCCTGCGTTCGCTGAGCAAGCGCCAGCTGACGCTGCCGATGCCCCAGCAACCGGCGATGCTCCCGGCGGGGGCCGGCTTTGCGCCACTCGCGGCAGTGCCGGACATGCCGGCGCTCCAGCCAGCCAGCGACCCACACGAAGAGCGAGTCCTCAAGCTCGCCGACGCGAACCCTCGCGCAGTCGCCGATGTAGTCCAGACATGGATGAGAGAAGAGGAGTAAGTGGTCTTGCGGGCTGACGAGAAACTCAAGGGCCGCAAGAAGGCGGCCGCGTTGCTCATTACATTGGGAAAAGAGCGCTCGGCCGAAATTCTGCGGCATATGAGCGATGAAGATATTGAGCGCCTGACCTGGGAAATCTCAGCGATGGGCGAACTCAAGCACGACCAGCGCAAGGAAGTCATCGAGGACTTCGAAGAGTCCGCCGTCGCCCGCAACGTCATCTCGCTCGGTGGCCTCGAGTACGCGGAAGAGCTGCTCCGCATGGCTCTGGGCGAAGATAAGGCAACCGAACTCATTGACCGTCTGTCGGCGACCTCGCCAACAGTACCGTTCGGCTTTCTGCGGCACCTGAACGTCGCACAGCTGGTGAACTTCCTCTCGAATGAACACCCCCAGACCATCGCGCTCCTGACATCGTTTCTCCAATCGGACAAGGCCGCGCAGGTGCTCGCCGGCCTCGATCCGGAGATGGCGGCTGATGTCGCGCAGCGGATCGCGCTGATGGATCGCGCGAACCCGGACATCGTGAACGAAGTGGAAGCGGTGCTGCGCCGAAAACTGAGCGCCGTTCTCCAGCCCACGCGCCAGTCCCAATCGGTCGGCGGCATCGAAGTGCTGGTGAGCCTGCTCAAGCAGTCCAGCCGAATGACGGAAAAGACCATCATCGAAGCGCTTGAGGACAACGAGCCGGAACTCGCCGATCAGATTAAGAAGCGCATGTTCGTGTTCGAAAACATCGCCACGCTCGACGACCGCTCCATCCAGCGCATCCTGCGCGAAGTTGAAGTACGGGACCTCTCGCTTGCGTTAAAGGCCACGCCGGAAAACGTCAAAGAGTGCGTGATGCGCAACATGTCGACGCGGGCAGCGGCAATGATGAAAGAGGACATGGAGGCTTCCGGGCCGGTGCGCCTGCGCCAGGTGGAAGAGGCGCAGCAGCGAGTTGTCGAGATCATCCGGCGGCTCGACGAAGCAGAAGAGATCGTGATTTCGCGCGGTGGTGACGATGAGCTCGTCGGCTAGCCGCAGGATTTTCCGGTCGCCGGAGGGCCAGGACGACGTCTTCGTTGTGGGGACGCCGCTGCGCCACGAGATGGCTGCGGACGATCCGGTCACGTCGGTTTCAAATCTTCTCGACGGAGCGAAACGGCGGGCCGAGACCATCATTGCCCAGGCCGAAGCCGACGCGGCGGCAATCATCGCGCGAGCCGAGGCCGAGGCTGATGCGACGCGACGGGCAGGCTTCGAGGCCGGCGTGAGCGCCGGTCAGCATGGCGCCTCCAGCGAGGCGTCTGCGCACCTGGAAGCTATCCAGTCCGCCGCGCGAGAAGGAATCGCCATCCGCGATGCGATGATCGAAGAGGCTATGCCGACCATCGTACGGGCGGTGGCTATGGCCTGCCGGCGCGTAGTGGGAGCGGCGTTCGAAGCCGACCCCTCGCTGACCGCGGCGGCCTGTGCCGACGCGGTACGAACCGCTGCGGGACAGCAGATTCTCTCGATCCGGGTGAATCCTGGCGCAGTTGATGTGGTGCGTGCAGACCTTTTGGACGTTGCCGAATACATCCAGCCCGACGACGCGGTCGAACTCGGCGGCTGCATCATCGATCTCCGGAACGGGACCATCGATGCGACGCTCGATTCGCGACTCAGCCTGATGGAGCTCGCGCTTCATTCCGCAGGGGGCGCGGCGGCATGAGTACCGGTCTGGACGTGCTGATCGAAACCGCGGCCGCCGCGCCAATCCACCGCCGCGTGGGCACGGTGATGCACACATCCGGGGAGATGGTGACGGCCCGGGGGATCAACCTTCAGCCGCACGAACTGGCCTTTATCGAGGACCCCGCCGGGAGGCCAGTCGCGGCGGAATGCGCGGGCGCGAACGGCGCCGACTCGTACCTTGCAATGCTTGACCGGGGGACAGTCGTCGCCGGGTCGCGAGTGCTGGCCGCGGGCAGGACGCCTTCGGCGCCGGTCGGAAGGAACCTGCTCGGTCGCGTGCTGGACGGGCTCGGCCGGCCGATGGACGGCGGCGAGGAGCCTCGGAGCGTCCGCTGGGTGCCCGGGCACGCTGAACCGCCGCATCCACTCCATCGTGAACCGATTAGCGAAGCGCTGCCTACAGGTGTGCGCGCAATCGACGGTTTCCTGACGCTCGGGCAGGGGCAACGCGTTGGAATCTTCGCCGGGTCTGGCGTAGGCAAGAGCACCCTGCTGGGGATGCTCGCCCGCGGCACCGAGGCAGACATCACGGTTATCGCACTTATCGGTGAGCGGGGACGGGAAGTGCGCGACTTCATCGAACACGACCTCGGGCTGGAGGCACTGAAGCGTTGCGTGGTCGTCGCTTCGACCGGGGACAACCCCGCGGCGATGCGGCTCTGTGCTGCGCGGACGGCCACGGCTATCGCCGAGGCGTATCGAGCTGAAGGCCTGAATGTCCTGCTGCTGTTCGACAGCCTGACACGCGTAGCGATGGCGCAGCGCGAGATCGGTCTCGCCGCGGGCGAACCACCGACGACCAAGGGCTATCCACCTTCGGTGTTCAGCCTGTTGCCCCACTTGATGGAACGGGCCGGCCCTGCCGGTAACGGCAGCATCACCGCGATCTACACGGTGCTCGTCGACGGCGAAGACATGGACGAGCCGATCGCGGACCTGGCGCGCGCGACGCTGGACGGGCACATCGTGTTGAAGCGGTCGCTCGCGAGCGCCGGGCATTATCCGCCGATCGACGTGTTAAACAGCGTTTCGCGACTGATGGAGCGAGTTTCGAGTCCGCCCCATAAGGAATCGGCGCGGACGTTGCGCGGGCTGATGGCAGCCCACGCTGACGCTCGCGACCTAATTTCAATCGGTGCATACGTCGCGGGAAGCGACCCAATCGTTGACCAGGCGATCGAACTCACGCCGGCCATCAACGCATTCCTGCGACAACGCGCCGACGATGTGACGCCGTACGACGAGTCGATTGCGGCACTCGCAGTGATCGATCCCAACGCCCGGGCCGTGGAAGCCACCCCGGAAGAGGAGACGTATGACGCTGACCCCGCAACGTTTGAAACGGTTGGTGAAACAGCGTGAGCGCCTCGAAAAGCTCCAGGAAGGCGAACTGGCCGAGGCCATGCGGCTCTACCGCAAACGCGAGGATGCGCTCAATGAATCGATTGGCAACCGCGAGCAACTCATGGAAGTCGCTGCGACCGAGGGGCCGCTCGATATGGAAGATTTCATCGCGGCCGGCGCGTATCTCCGGCGCGTCGATCGTGAAATCGGCGCGCGGCGCGCGGCCCTCGAGCATTCGGCAAACGATGTGGAGGAAGAACGCAACGAGCTGCTGCTTCGCCGCCGCGATCGGAAAGCACTGGAATCGCTGCTGGACAAGCGGCTTGAAGAAGAGCGGATCGAACGCGCTCGCGCCGAACTGCGACTCATCGATGAGCTCGCGACGACGCGCTGGCGCCCAGGTGGAGGTGCTCCATGAACCCCATTGGTGATCGAGGCTTGCAGACGCTGACCGGATGGCTGGACGGCCTTTCGCGGCGGCAGGAGGCGACTTCGAACAACATCGCCAACATCGATACGCCCGGCTATATCCGCCAGCAGGTGAACTTCGAGACCGAACTGCAGCGGGCTTTCGGCCAGGGATCGGCCTCGATGGCGGCGACCGACCCACGACACTTCACCAGCGGCAATGCGCTCCGCGACCAGCTGGGCATGGACCCGCAACAGCTGCTGAGCTCGAGCCGGCTCGACGGGAACTCGGTGGATATCGACCAGGAAATGATCACGCTCACCGAAACGCAGATGCGCTACCAGGCGGCGTCGCAGGTGCTCAGCAAGAAGCTCGGAAACATTCGAACGGTGATCTCGTAGGTCGCTAGCAAGGGAGGTGTGCCATGGGACTGATTCGAGCAATGGCAAGTACGGCTTCGGGGCTTTCGGCGCAGCGCGTCCGCATGGACACGGTGAGCTCGAACGTCGCAAATCTTGAAACCACGAACACGCCGGAAGGCGGGCCGTACATCCGGAAGGTTGTGCGCTTCTCATCGGGCGATCCGGCCCTGCCGTTTTCGGGCATCGTGAAGAAGTTCATGGGCGGCGGAAGCACTGGCGTGGTGCTCACCCAGGTGGCGCAGGACACGGAAACGCCTACGCGAATGGTGAGCGACCCATCGCACCCGGACGCAGACCCGGAAACCGGCCTCGTGGAGATGCCGAACATCGACCTGGTCCAGGAGATGACGGATCTCACCTCGGCGAACCGGTCGTACCAGGCGAACGTCACGGTGCTGAACGCGGTGAAGCAGATGGCGCTGCGGGCCCTGGACATCACGAGCAGATAGACGCGTAGGGGTTTTGGCGGGCACCCCGTACACGAGTTGTGGAGGCAGATATGGAGATCGGACGGATTCAGGGCGCGGCAGGGGTGGCGCAGGCTGGAGCTACGGCAGCCGCTAAACCGGCCGCCGGGTTTGCTGACCTGTTGGGGAAGGCTGTCAGCCAGCTCCAATCGGTCACCGATAACGCAGACGCCAAGGTGAACGCGATGGCCACCGGCCAGGACGTGAACCTCTCGGACGTGATGCTGGCGGTGGAGACCGAAAGCATTGCGATGAGCCTGGCGACGACTGTTCGCAACAAGGCCGTCGAGGCCTACCAGGAAGTCTTCAGGA
This sequence comes from Dehalococcoidia bacterium, assembly GCA_050247055.1. GTDB lineage: Bacteria > Chloroflexota > Dehalococcoidia > Tepidiformales > Tepidiformaceae > Amarobacter. The sequence continues at coordinate 1,250,678 of JBFWUX010000001.1, read as the reverse complement.
TGCAGATGTAATGGGACTGATCGTTCAAGCCCCAGTCGATGCTCTCCTTCCGGCCACCGATCAAGCCGCGGCAGCGCCCGGACAGGCATCGGATGAGTCCTCCTCCGGCGACGCGTTCGCGGGGCTCCTGGCATCGCTTTCAGAATCGATGAACGGCACGACCGGTGCCGTGACCGATCCCGGGGAGATCCCGGTTGGCGACATCGCACCTTCGGCAGACGAGAAAAAGGATGATTCCAATGCGTTCGCGGCGCTCATGGCCATGACCATGCCGCTGACGCTTTCGACGCCGACGCTTCTTACCCCGCAGGTGGAAGAGGCGCCCGAGGGAATCGCGGCGATCGGGGCCTCCGGAGCCGGAGGCGGCGTGGCAGAGCTCGCCGAAACCGGCGAGAACGAGACACCCGCGGCTGATGATTTGGCGGCCTCCGAGGGATCCGTCACAGCCGTTGAGCCGGAGATGCCGCAGGAGGCGCTGCCAATGGCGGATGTGCTTCCCGACGCCGTCGCGGTTGCAACGCCTTCCGACTCATCGGCGACACCGGCCGTGACTGGTCCGGAGGCAACGCGATTGGCGACCGAGGCCGAGGTCACGGCGAAGGTTGGCGGAGTAACGACCGAAGAGACGGTCGAACCAGCCGAATCACCGCAACTCAAGACCGGCCAACCGCCCACGGAGGCGGACGGGACACAGCCCGAACAAACGCCATCAACCAGCGTGGTCCGCTCCGTCGGGAACGCAAAAGACGCAGACGCAGAAGGCAATACCGACAGGCAGGACGCTCACGGCGAGCGCGGAAGGCTCCGCGGAATCGACCGGCCGCAGCCGCGAGCATCAGCCGAAGGCATCGCTCATGCCGCGCCGCACTCCGCGGCGGGCGAGCTGCGCCAGGCGAACGATGCGACCCCAGTGGATGCTTCGGCGCCCGTAGACCAGCCGGTCGATGTGCCTGAGTTGCCTCAGCAGGTCGACCAGGTTGCCAGGGCCGTCATCGAACGGGTAGAGACCGGCGGTGGCGAGGCCCGCATACACCTTCACCCGGTTGAACTGGGCGAAGTAACCATTCGCGTGCACACGGACGGCGACACCGTTCGGGTGGCCATCCATGCGGAGCGCCGCGAAGCGATGAACATCCTTCGCGACCACACGCAGGACCTTTCAACGCTGCTCGGCGAACGCGGGCTGAACCTCTCGGATGTGAACGTCGGTTTCGGCCGGGGCAACGGGAGCCAGACGTGGGCCGATGAGCAGCGGCAACAGAACCGACCCGTCGCCGGCGCATTCGCTTCGGTGATGGGCATCGAAAAGGACGCTCCGATCGAGCGTCACCAGCGCCTGCGCGCAGCCTACAACCCGGATGGCGCGCACTTCTTCAGGGTTTAGGGACCGGCCATGACTTCACCGATCAACCCGGTAACGCAGCTTCAGAACTCGACGTACACGCCGAGCACGACCGCGAGCTCCGACCTGAGCCAGGTGGACTTCATGAAGCTGATCATCGCGCAAATGCGGAACCAGAACCCGCTTGAGCCGCAGTCAGATTCCGACTTCATGGCCCAGATGGCGCAGTTCGAATCGCTCAACCAGATGAAGTCCGTCGCCGAGAGCATGACGGTGATGCAGGGCGTCAACGAACTGAACACGGCCGCCAGCATGATCGGCAAGAACATCACCGGTAAGCAGGTTGATGGGATCGCCATCACTCGCGACATCGTCTCGCGAGAGATGTACAGCCGGCCGTTTTCGAAGCTCACCAGCCTGGAGCGCGTGGCCGTGAACAAAGACGATCGCGTGGTCGCCGCCGCGGCCGACCTGCCGAATGCCGGGAACGAAGTGACCGGGACCGTCGACAAGGTCGTGATGGATTCGAAGGGCATCCCGATGCTCCTGATTGGGGACAAGGTCGTCGACCTGTTCACCATCTCGGCGGTGCAGTGATGGCGATCGACAGGACGCAGCAAATCGGCCCGGGCAGTGGAATTGCCCGGCCCGCAACCCCGGCCCCGGTCCGCACGGCGGGAGGGCCCAACTTCGCAGATGCACTCCGTGGCGCAAGCCAGGGCGTGCAATTCAGCAATCACGCGCAGAAGCGCATCGACCGTCGAGACCTCGATCTCGATGCGGGGCGCCTGAACCGTCTCAACTCCGCCATCAGCCGGGCTGCCGAAAAGGGAGCTCGAAACAGCGTGGTCATGCTCGATGACCTCGCCGTCGTCGTCGACGTTCGCGACCGCAAGGTCGTTACGGCAATCAACGCCGAAGCAGGAAAGGAGCGGGTCTTCACGAACATCGATTCAGTCGTCATCGCCTGATTTCGACCACATCCTCAACGCCCAATTAGGCCGGTCCGCATGTCGGAGGCCTGATCCAGATAAAGGATCGTAACTGCCATGATGCGAGCACTCTTCAGCGCTATTTCCGGGATGAAGAACCACATGTCCTACATGGACGTGGTGGGAAACAACATCGCCAACGTGAACACCATCGCCTTCAAGTCGAGCCGGGCCACCTTCCAGGACATCCTGGGGCAAACGGTTCGCGGCGCGAGCACCCCGCAGGCGGGCCGCGGCGGTACCAACCCGGCACAGATCGGCCTCGGTATGCAGCTCGGCGGCATCGACAACATCATGACCCAGGGCTCGCTGCAGAGCACCGGCAAGCTCACGGACTTCGCGGTGCAGGGCGATGGCTTCTTCGTGGTGAGCGACGGCACGCGCAACTACTACACTCGCGATGGCGCGTTCGACATCGATGTTGAAGGCAGCCTCGTGAACCCGGTGACCGGCCTGAAGGTGATGGGCTGGGTTGCCGACGCCACCGGCGCGGTGGACATCGAAACGCCGCTCCAGCCGCTACAGATCCCGTTTGGCACTCGCATCAGCGCGCAGGCAACCCAGGACCTGACCCTGCCGGCCCCGAAGGCGGGCATGATCATGGCGGGCAACCTCGACGCCGGCACCCCGCTCACCGCCCCGGACAACGAAGTGACCACCACAGTCACCGCCTACGATTCGCTCGGCAACGCGAAGACCATCCGCGTCAGCTTCACAAAGACCGCGTCCAACACCTGGACGGTGAGCGCGAACCACGACATCCCGGACACCCCGGGCCCGGACGCAACGCCAGGTAACGCCTTTGACGACCCGGTGACGATCAACAGCGGCGCGACGCTCAACTTCCTGCCGACTGGAACGCTCGACACGGGTATCGCCGGCAACGGCATGGTCAACCTGACCATCCCCGCCGCCGAACTCGGCACGGGCGCCGACCCGCTGACCTTCACCATCGATGTGACCTCGTTCTCGCAGTACGCCGGCGCAAGCCAGACGAACCTGCAGAGCCAGACGGGATCGGCGGCCGGTGCTCTCGTGAGCTTCGCGGTCGGCAGTACGGGTGAAGTGACCGGCATCTACTCCAACGGCGCGAACCGCACGATTGGCCAGCTCGCCCTTGCCAGCTTCACCAACCCGGGCGGCCTCCAGCGCCAGGGCCAGAACCTCTGGGCGCCGAGTTCGAACTCCGGTGAGGCCATTGTCGGCCTGCCGAATACGAACGGCCGCGGCGCGGTAAGCACGGGCACGCTCGAATCCTCGAACGTGGACCTCGCTCAGCAGTTCACAAACGTCATCCTTGCCCAGCGCGGCTTCCAGTCCTCGTCGCGAGTAATCACGGCGGGCGACCAGATGCTGCAGGACCTGGTCAACATCATCCGGTAGGCGTTGAGCGCCCACCGGTGAGCTAAACGAATGGGAGGCACGAGCATGAAGGCGATGGCTGGACTGCTCGTGCCTCTTTTTGATTTCGGACTTTGGATTTCGGATTTCGGATTCTCAGCCGGTCCGGCAGATGAAACGCCGTGATTGGGAGCATGAGCCTGGGGCGCATGAACCGCATCGCCACACTGGCGATCTTGCCGATGATGACCATTGCGATAGTGGTGTTCTCGCGGTATGCGGACAGTGGCGGTTCGAAAGCAGAGCCTCCTTCCAGCGGCGTCATCGTTGTCGCGAACCTGCGCACCGAATCGCTGGACTTCCTGGACCTGTCCTCCGGGGATCTGAAACAGCTCCACTTGCCGGGCCCGCCCCATGAAATGCTGGTGTCGGGCGGCAGGATTTACGTGACACTCGGCCGGGGAAACGCCCTTGTCGAAGTCGAGCCAAACTCGGCCGCAATCTTGCGAGTGTTGCACCTGGAGGGGGAGCCTCACGGGCTTGCCGTTTGGGGCGAGAACCTGGTCGTCACGCTCGACAAGGGCAACGAGGCCGTAGTGCTCGACCGGGCTTCCCTGACGGAGTTGCGTCGATACCCAACCGGCAACACACCACATGTGGTGGCAGTTTCCGACCAGGCAGTGTTGGTCACAGACTCCCGGGACAATCGGCTCCGCCAGATTCAGCCGGCAAGCGCAACCATTCCCACGGGCGCGCAACCGGAAGGAATCGCCATCGTGGGATCCGACGTTGTGACCGCGGACGCCTTCGGGAACACAATCACTATCGCCCGAGCGTCGGACCTTTCCGGCGCCGCCAGGCTTGAAGTTACCGGGCCAGTGCGGGTAATGGCGCTGGATGAGACAACCGCCCTGGTTTCGTCCCAGAGCGCTGACCGAGTCGTCGTCGTGAATGTTGCGAATCGAAAGATTGTGCGCAGCCTGTCAACGGGTGGACGTCCTGACGGGCTCTGTCCTTCGCCCGCTGGCGAGTATTTCGGTTCGGCCTCAAACGGCGACGGGAAGCTGACCGTCTTTTCGACCTCGGACTGGAAGCTCGCTGCCGAATACGAGTTCGAAGCCGGGCTGGGTTCTTGCGTTTGGCTCAACGTTCGTTGACCACCGGTAGTTGAAGCAGCACGATCGAAGGACGAGAGCGGTGGGAGTCAAATCGTGCCACAGGTGCGGACGTGCCAGATCGGCGGGCGATTTTCGCGTTGCCACAACGCGGCGGGGCACGCGTGCCAGTATTGCGGGCGGCACTTTTGCGAAATCCACGCTCACCACGTTCAGGGTCACGACGCGGTCTGTTCGCGAGACAAGTGCCAGGCGAAGTTCCAGGATTTGCTGGCTCACACCGACTACAAGAGCCGCGTACTGCAAAGAAACAACGCAGGCCTATGCGGAATCGAAGATTGCGAGCCGCACCCGGCGTTCGAGTGTTCGCTCTGTCGCGGACGGTTCTGCTCGACGCACCTTACGGACCGGATGTACCCGTTCAACGAAGGCATGGTCTCGATCGACCGTCCGGTTAGCATCTGCCAGCGCTGCTGGGAGCGGCGAAAGATCTGGCGGAGGCGATGACAACAGTGCGCCGTGTCCAATTCGAAGACATCGCTGCGGCGGAGCGTGAACTCGCGGGCAAGATTCGCGAGACGCCGGTGTGGCCGTTGCACATCCCCTCTCCCGGGCCGGATCTGGAGATCCTGCTGAAGTGCGAGCATCTGCAACTCACCGGCTCGTTTAAGGTTCGGGGGGCGTTGAATTTCCTGGCCCAACTTTCCGATGGGGAAGCCTCGCGCGGACTTGTGGCGATGAGCGCGGGGAATCACGCCCAGGGTGTGGCGCTCGCGGCGAAGACTCGCGGCATCTCGGCAACGATCGTCGTTCCGGCGACAGCGCCCCTCGCGAAGATCAACGCGACGCGGGCGCTAGGAGCGAAGGTGGTAGTACACGGAGCTTCGCTCGACGAGGCACGGGCGGAGGCGTTCGCTATCGCCGAGCACGAACGGCGAGTGTTTGTCCCGCCGTTTGACGACGACGCGATCATCGCGGGGCAGGGCACGATCGGCCTGGAGATCGCTCGGCAGGCGCCGGACGTCGAAGAAGTGCTCGTGCCAGCGGGCGGCGGAGGCCTGCTGGCCGGCGTCGCCCTCGCGCTCAAAAACACACGACCGGAGATTAAGGTCGTCGGAGTGCAGAGCGCGGCGATGGATGGAATCGCGCGATCCTTCGCGGCAAAGCACGTCGTTTCTGTGCCTGCGGAGCGGACCATTGCCGACGGGGTCGCCGTTTCCGGTCCTTCGGAGCGGACGTTCGGGATCATCGAACGTTGCGTCGATGAGATCGTCTGCGTGCCCGACGAGGCGATCGCAGAATCGATCGTGATGCTTATCGAGCGAGCGAAGTTCGTAGTCGAGGGAGCGGGAGCGCTCGGAGTGGCTGCGATCATGAGTGGCCGCTATCGACCCAAGGGCAGGGCGCTGGCTGTCGTTTCCGGGGGCAACATCGATATCAACCTGCTGGGCTCGGTCGTGCGGCGGGGGCTTGTGGAAGCCGGGCGCTACCAGCACCTGCTCATCGAGGTGAGCGATACGCCGGGAGAACTCGCACTGGTGTCGTCAGTAGTCGCCGAGGTCGGTGGCAACATCCTCGAGGTCGACCACAACCGGGAGGCGCCGGGGATGCCGGTAGGGGTGGCTGTGCTCGAACTGCTACTCGAAGTGAACGGCGCTCAGCAGTTCAACGAGATCCTGGAGGCCCTGCGAACCCGCGGCCTGCGCGGCGTACCCGGCAGCCAGGCACGGCTGGCGACCGAATCGGCGAGGCGTCGCCACGAAACGCGGTAGGCTCAGGGCCGATCGATCTCTTTGCCGTCGGGCGAAAGCAGGGCATCGAGCAAGATAACGAGGGTGGTCAGTACCGCCGTGACTACCACCAGGCGCACCAACTTCTTCACCAGGCGTCCGAGCCACTTCATTCGCTGCTCCTTGGTTCCGAATGGATGCGGTCCCGATAGATACCTGGATCGCTCCCGGGTATCAGTGTGCCGCCGACCGCCTTCTGATAGAACTCCGCGGGCCCGACCCCACCGATGATGGCATAGGCATAGCCCTCTGCTTTGAGCGCATCGAGACACTGGAGCAAGAGCACGCGTCCGATGCCTTCCTTTCGCCGAGCCTGGTCGACGCCGGTCGGCCCGAAAAAGTTGGGGCGCGTGACGTTGTAGCAAGCAAATCCGAGTACAGCGCCCTTTTCGACCGCGATGTAGACAGCCGGCGGAACAGAACCGAAGCCAACTGCGACCTCGTCCGCCCAGTGGGGGAAGTGCGAACGGGCGAAGGCGAGGACGGCGCTCCGTTCATACGCTTCGGCACGGCGGCAACTGATGCCTCGCTCGCGAAGCGCAGCGACCTCCGGGCTGGCGTCCGGGAGGTCGTATAGCTTCACAAGCATGTCGGGCATGGCTAGGCGAGGCCGCCGCCGTCGAGCACGAGCGTCTGGCCGGTGGTGAACGATGAAGCCTCAGAGGCGAAATAGACGCAGGCGCCGGCCATTTCATCGGGGTCGCCGATGCGGCGGAGTGGAGACTGGGTGAGGGAGTTCTTGAGGATGGCTTCGTTGTCCCAGAGGGCGCGCGAGAACTCGGTCTTGATCAGGCCCGGAGCAATGCAGTTCACGCGGATGCCATCGACGCCCCATTCCTTGGCGCAGACCTGGGTGAGCATGATGATCGCGGCCTTCGAGACCGAATACCCGCCCAGACCGCCGCTGGCCCGCAACCCGCCGGTGGAGCTCACGTTGATGATTGCGCCGCCCTGGCCGTGTTCGAGAATGGCTTCGCGGACCATCTTGCTGAGGAGCCATGCCGACTTCACGTTGGTGTTCATGATGGCGTCCCAGGCGCGCTCTTCCAGGTTGGCGATGGGGCCGAACTGGGGGTTGGTCGCTGCGTTATTCACCAGGATATCGATGCGCCCAAGCTGCTTCTTCGTCTCGGCAACGAGGTTCTGAAGGCCTTCGGTGTCACGGACGTTGGTTGGGACGGCTATTCCTTTGCGGCCTGTTGCCTTCACCGCAGCGAGGGATTCCTCGAGGGCCTCGGGTTTGCGGGCCGCGACACAGACGTCGGCTCCGGCTTCGGCGAGTGCGACCGCGATGGAGCGCCCGATACCCCGGCTTCCGCCCGTAACAATGGCGACCTTGCCGGCAAGTGAGAAATTCGCGACTGACATGTTTGCATTCCTTTGCGATGCTGGTACGTGGCCCAGCACTAATGTGCCGGGCGATTGTAGGTGATGTCGGCCAACGGGCGCCTCGTGCGCCGTCCGCGCGGGCCGAAGTTGTCGGTCTCGCCCGGCCCTGAAGGAGGTGCGTTCACATGCTCAATTCACTCGCCGACCTGCTGCCTGGAATCGCGAAGCGAGAAGCAGCCGATCCCGAACGCTATCCATTGGAAAGCGTGGCGGCGCTTTACCGGGCCAACATTGTGCAGGCGCCATTCGACCCCAGCCTGGGAGGGGAGGGAGCGACCTGCAGGCAAGCTTCGGAAACGATTGAGGCGATTGCGACGGCATCGCCTTCACTCGCGCTGATTGCGAGCATGCCCCTCGGGTTGGCGGGAGTGCTCGCGCTGGGCGGCGAGGGGCCAGGCGACGAGTGGACCCGTTCGTGGCGGGACAGCATTGAGAAGATTGCCAGGGACTTCCAGGACGGGAAGGTCTACGCCGCGTGCAACTCGGAGAAGGGCGCGGGCGGCTCCCTGGCAGCGACCAAGACGGTCGCGACGCGCGACGATTCAGGACAGTTCCGCATAAGCGGCGACAAGATCCTTGCGACCTCTGGCGAACATTCGGCCGTGTTCTTTTCAACGGCCAAGGTCGATGACAATGATTTGCCAGGCGCCGGAATCGTTGAATTGTTCTTCGTCGATGCGCACGCTCCCGGCGTGAAGATCGCGAACGACTGGAACGGCTTCGGCATGCGCTCGAGCGAGAGCCAGAGTGTGCGCTATGAAAACGCGGCCGTCGCGAATCTGTTTGGCTTCCCCAACTATCTCGCAGCCATGCAACCCATCCAGTACTGGTACCACCTGTTCGCCGCAATTCCGCTGGGATGCGCGAAGTCGATTTTCGACGCACTGGGCTCGCCTGCTCCGCAATCCCCGGCGCTGCGCATGCGCCTCGCCGAAGCGGAGATGCGCTACGAAGCGATGCGGGCCTACCTGCTCGACACGGCAGATGAGTTCCGTGCCTCGGCCGGTGGGGCGTACGCCCGCAAGGTGTTGCGGATGAAGACGTACGTCACGCAGGAAGCCACGAAGTTGAGTGCGGAATTGTTCGCTCTTTCCGGCGGCCGCCACTATAGCCGGAACAGCACGGTGGCACGGACATTCGCCGACGCGTTTGCTGGGACGGCTTTGCGACCGCCGCTTTCACTTGGGCTGGAAACGCTTCAAGAGCAGTTCGGAGCCGACTAAGGGAACCGGCAGACTGGCCCGAACACACTCGCATCTTGCAGAATTTGCCTGCAGGCCACGAAGCGCCGCGATCCCGCGACGCCGGCCGAAAGAGGAAGTCATGGCGAATCTGTTGGATATCGAAGGGGTCGGTTCGTTTCACGCGGCGAAGCTGGCCGAACTGGGAATCAAGACGCAGGAAGAACTGCTCAAGGCTGCGGCCACACCGGCCGCACGCGCTGACCTCGTTGCCAGGGCGAACCTGACGATGGAGCAGGTCTTGAACTGGGCTAACCGCGCGGACCTCGCACGGGTGAACGGCATCGGCGACCAGTTCGCGGACCTCCTGGAAGCTGCGGGTGTAGATACGGTGCCTGAACTCGCACAGCGGAACGCGGAAAACCTCTACGCGAAGCTCGTCGAGGTGAACGAAGACCACATCCTGGTGGACCGCCTGCCCTCAGCGGGGGATGTAGCGAACTGGGTGAAAGAAGCGAAGGAACTGCCACGCGCGCTTCATTACTAGCGCGCAGGCGATCGACTAATGGCTGACGAGCGTCCATTCCTTCGTGCGGAGGTGGTGGACATCATTCAGGGACTGTAGGGCGCGTACCCCGTGGCCTGAGAAGACGATGTGGATGGAGCAGTGAGCGGGCCGGAAGAACATGTCGTAGTCCACGCCGATGATGTGGCCGATGTACGAGTTGATAACGCCGCCGTGGCAGGCGATTACAACACGCTTTCCTTCATTCATGGCGATGATGGATTCGACTGCGTTCACCGTGCGCTTGCGGAATTCGAAACTGGATTCCGAGTAGGGATAGACATCCCATTTGCGCTCGCGGAGCATTCGTTCGCGCATGCCAAGAAGGAGTCCCTGGCCCAGGAAGTCGGCGGCCGAGCGGTCCGCCGGGATCTCCCGGAAGATTTCTACTTCACGCAGGTCATCGAGGACGATTGGTTCGAGTCGGTGGTGGCGAGCGACCTGGCGGCCGGTCTCAAGCGCCCGTTTGAGGGGGCTCGCGTAGACAGCATCGATTCGGTCCACGGAGAGACGTTCTCCCACCACCTTCGCCTGTTGTTCGCCGCGCTCGCTGAGGGGTGGGTCGATGGTGTCGCCAACAGGCCCGGAGCGTGGGTCCGGAATGTGTTGCTCGCCGTGGCGGACGAAGATCAGTTCGGTGACGTCTTCGACGCCGGTGAGGAATGCCCGGTCGAAGACCATCGGCGTGCGCGGCTGACCCTGTGTCATCTTTCCCTCGCGGTTCCGTTTGTACGGCGACTATCTCAGAGCGCAGTGAACAGCGAAAGGAGCATCCGCAAAGACCTCGTGGGTATGATGCCGGGGGCGAGGGGTTTTGCATCTCGCACAGGAGGCAATGATGGCCAGCGCACCTTCCGTTTCGGTGATGCTCCGGTCCTGGGACATCCGCTTGGGCACCACCGGCGAGATGGTTCTGGACGCCGCACGTCTCGCGGAGAACGTAGGCCTCGACGGCATCATCGCGGGTGACCATGTGACCTTCTACGGCTACGGCAACGACGGACTGATCACCCTGACCGCCGCGGCAGCTGTAACACAGAGCATCGAACTGAAGACAGGCGTGTACCTGTTACCACTGCGGCACCCGGTGCCGGTGGCGCTGCAGGTCGCTCAGCTCGACCAGTTGAGCATGGGCCGCTTTGTTCTTGGCATTGGCGTAGGGGGCGAGGACCCGCATGAATTCTGGTCTTCGGGAGTCGACCCTTCGACACGAGGTGCGCGGACGAACGAAGCGATGCAGATCCTCAAGCGCCTCTGGACCGAGGACCACGTCACTTTTGCCGGGAAGCACTTCCAGCTCGATGACGTGACGCTCTATCCGAAACCGTTTCGCCCGGTGCCGATCTTCGTCGGGGGCCGCAGCGATGCCGCATTGCGCAGGGCCGGCCGCCTTGGGGACGGGTATACCGGAATCTGGCTCTCGCCAGAGCGATTCAAGCAGGCGGGGGAGCGAATTGCCGAGGCTGCCATTGCTGCAGGCCGCGATCCGTCGGAGATCGAACTCGGGATGCAGTACTGGACGAGCGTTTCCGTTTCCCGGGACGAGGCCAGGGCGCTCGTTGCGAAGGGAATGGAAGGCACGTACAAGCTGCCCTTCGAGCGGTTCGAGCGGTACACCCCGTTCGGAAGCGCCGATCAGATCGCGGAGTACCTCGGCCCATTCGTGGAGGCAGGTGCGAAGCACATCAACCTGATTCCCGTGCAGGAGTCGCCGGAAGCCGTCATCGAAGCGGCCGCCAAGATTCGCGAGGCGGTCCAGGCTCTGTAAGTCTCAGCGCCCGGCCGTGGAATCGAAGCGCGGCCGATCCTTCCCGGCGGTCGGTGTCGAAGACGTCGATGGAGCGGGTTTTGTGTTAGTAACCGGGCCGGCGGAGCCAACGCTGGCTTTCGTAATCGCTGGAGAAGTAGCGTCCAACGAAGGTTTTGCAGCAACCGTGGGTGAGACCGCGTTTTGAACGGCGGGAGTCGCCGGGCCAGCCGTAGGCGTCAAAGCTGCCGTTCGAGGCGATGGACGTTCGGGAGCGGTTGAGGCCGTGGCCGCCTCCGACGGCGCCACCGGGACGACGGCCACGGAGGGGGCCCGGGTTGAAACAGAGTCAGGGGTAGGCGACGCGGGCGCGGTGCGAATCGAGCTTACGACAACAGCACCTCCAGCCATGGACTGGATGTTCCAGTGAACCGAGTCATCGGGTTCAGCCGCGATGGCGACCGAGGCGCCGAGTATGCCGAAGGCTGTAACTGCGCAAAGGGCAGCAACGTTCATCGTGAACCCCTCCGCCGGCGCAATCGCAGTTCCCAAACGCCCCACGCAATGAGCGACATCCCGGCCACCCCGAGCAGGATGTACTGCAGCGGCAGCCCGGTGACGGAACCGCCACCGGGCACCGTGAACCAGACTTCGCCAACGAGCTGGTCGCTCGTCACCTCCGCGAGGTCGGGCTCAGGATTCGCGTCGCCGCGAGTGACGAGGCGGTAGCTGGTCTGGACATCGACCGAACCTGTGGCGGGGTTGGCGATTCGAAGCTCGACTTCGTTGATGCCGGCAACCCGATGGACCGTGGGAATTCTATCGCCGCCCGAGGAGAAGAGAATGATGTCGCCTTCTTTGACATCCCTGATGGCAACCGGCTTCACAACAATGAGGTCACCGCGCGAGATCGTGGGCTCCATGCTGCCGCTGCGGACGGTGAGGAGTTCGTAGTCGAACACCCGCGTGGCAAGAATGGCGACCAGGAGGGCGCCAAACGTGAGTCCGAGAGCGATGCCGAGCAAGCCGAGGCTCGCGCCGCGCAGGTAGTTGAGTCGCGCCGGGCGCGAAAGCGGAATTGCGGCCGTTGTCACGTTCGATCCCTTTCGTGGTGATGCGTCGCCCCCGGGAGTCCCAGGGGCGACGGCGTGAGCCGGGAGCCTAGCGAGCGCTCGCGATGGACGGATCGACGGACGGATCCGGGTTTTCGGCGTAGATGATGACGCGGTAGTACACCAGTTCGCCCTGGCAACTCGCCGGCGCACCATCGTTCACGCCGACGAAAGCGACGAACTTGCCGCCCTCGCCGCCCGGAGGGATGACCTCGCCGGGTGAAAGCAGGCGGACGCTCCCCGAGAAGTCATTCACGGAGCAGTCGTTGGTGGCGTTGTGGAGGCGGCGGATCTTGACGTCGCCACCGACGACGGCGAGCGTGAAATCGCCTTCATTCTTGCTGGCGCCGCGGCCGACTTCGGTGTTCGAGCCGTTGGGGCCGATGATGGTGTGGCAGAGCACCGGAGCAATGTCGATGGATTCGTCGGTTGGTTCCGAATCGTCGAGGTAGGAGTCGGCAACTCCATCGCAGACGGGCTGGTACGAGATTTCGAAACCGTTCTCGCCGACGAGGGCGGCGCCGCGGGCCGAATCGGAGGTTCGCCAGGCAAATGCGCCGCCGAAGAGAACAGCCCCGATGACCGAAAACATTGCGGCGCCAGCGAAGATTTTGCGCATACAGGTTCCTCCCTGTGGTGGGTGATGGTGTGTGGACGAAGAGATTGATGCAGCTGATTTGGCGCCGGGATTCGCGGCCCTCCCGGGACGCGGGCATGGGTGCTTTACAGTGCTGGTACACTCTGCGAAGCACGGGTTGGCAAGCCCTGCGACCCGCGGCCGAGATGCCCCTACGCATCCGGCCGCATTGTTATTTCACCCGGCTTATCTCGCGCCGACGCGGAAAAGTTACGGGCCGGTTCGACAAACAAGCGGCTGAAATTCCAAAATCCCGGCGTGGCGAAGATTGCAGTTATTGGCGCAGGCGCTGTGGGCGCGTATTACGGCGGGCGACTCGCCCAGGCCGGGCACGACGTCCGTTTCCTGTTCCGGCGAGACCTTGAGGCTGTCCGGGCGAAAGGACTGCGAATCTTCAGCCCCCTGGGTGATTTTCATCTTCCCGATGTGACCTGTGCCTCCTCGCCCGAAGAGATCGGCGAGGTCGACTGGGTGGTGTGTTCGCTGAAGGCGACCGCGCTCGATTGGGCGCAAGCGTTGGTGGCGCCCTGCATGGGGCAAGACACGAGAGTCCTGGCACTAATGAATGGGCTCGGGGTGGAAGAGCGCTTCGCGGAATGGTTCGGCGCCGAGCGGATCTTCGGAGGCATGGCGTTCGTCTGCATCAATCGCGGCGAGCCAGGCCTGATCCACCACCTGGAGTACGGGCGGGTCTCGCTGGGACATGCGCTCGATGATGCGGACCAGAACGCCGAGCTGGATGCGCTGCTTCGCAGCGGCAATATCGAAACGGTTGTGGCGCCGAATCTTCGCTACGCCCGCTGGGAGAAACTTTGCTGGAATGTGCCGTTCAACGGCCTGAGTGTCGCGGGGGGTGGCATCGGGACACAGACAATTCTGGGCGACCCGGAACTTCGGCGGATTGCAGAAGTCGCGATGCGCGAGGTGGTTACCGCAGGGAACGCTGACCTTGCGGCGCACGATTCGGGTGCTCGCCTCGATGAGGAAGAAGTCGTAACCCGCATGTTCAGCCTCACCGAGACCATGGGTGACTACCGCACGAGCATGGTGATCGACTACCGCCACGGGAACGAACTCGAGGTCGAGGCGATACTCGGCAACCCGGTGCGACGCGCGAGGGAGTTGGGCATGGCGGTGCCGGCGATGGCGACGCTCTATGGCCTGGTCGCTCACGCGGACCGAGTGCGCCGCGGCGTGGTGCCGACGCTCTCCGTGGATTAACCGGCAGCGAGCGTTGTTTGAAGAAACTGGCATCGATGGCTAGACTCCGGGCGCACATCACGGAGGTAAGCCAAAGCAATGGAAGGACGCGACATCCTGGTCGATGGCGTCGATCAGATGACGGAATGGCTGGAAACGGCCATCAAAGACCTAACCGACGAGCAAACGAACTTTCTCCCGGCCGGGAAGACCGTGAGCATCGGCTTCAACGCATGGCATGTGATCCGGACGACCGACAACATCTCGAACTTCGTCATGCAGGACCGGAAGCCGCCGATCTGGATTGAGAAGGGCTACGCGGACCGGATGGGTCTTCCCAAGGTGGACCAGGGCACGGGCATGGACCTGGAGACCGCGCGTGCGATGAGGTTCGACATCGCCGCGATTCGGGACTACCTGGCAGATGTCCGCGTGAGCGCGCTCGACTTCTTGAAGACGGTGCCGATGGCGAAATTCGACGAGATGCAGATGGTGAAGCCATTGGGTGAGATGCCGAAATGGCGGATGTATCGCCAGGTGGTGATGACCCACGGGTTCATGCACCTGGGGGAGATCAACGGGATCAAAGGTCAGTTAGGGCTGGGCTTTTTCATTTAGCCTCACCCCCGCCCCCTCTCCCAGACTTGGGAGAGGGGAGTATGAGACTCGTGGGAGAGATCCTAGAGCAAGTCGCCGCCGCAGGCGGAGGCGGTGGTGCCGTCGCGCTGGTAGGCCTTGATGACGTTCCGGCCGGTGGTCCAGCGATGCACTTCGTCCGGGCCGTCAACAAGGCGCTGCGAGCGGATGCCGGTGTACCAGCGGGCGAGCGGCGTGTCCTGGGAGTAGCCGAGCGCGCCGTGCAACTGGATAGCCGTATCGACCACCTTGTGCACCATGTTCGCGAGGTAGACCTTGGCGATGCCGTTTTCCTGGCGAAGGTCCATGCCCTTTTCGGCCTTGTACGCGATGTGCATGAGCATGAGGCGAGCGATGTAGAGCTGGCTCGCGCAATCGGCGAGCATCCACTGGACACCCTGGCGCTCGGAAAGGTGCTTGCCGAAGGTCTCGCGCTCGATAACGTGAGCGGTGGCCATGTCCAGAGCCCGCTGCGCCATCGCGACGTTGTGCATGCCGTGGCGGAGACGGCCGTAGGCGAGCCGGTGCTGGCCCATGTTGAAGCCCTGGCCGATGCCGCCAAGCAGGTTCTCGTGCGGGACGACGAGGTTATCGATCTTGATCTCGGCGTGGCCGCCGCCCATGACGTGGCTTAGCGGGCCCTCGATCGCCATGGTCTTGATGTCGCGAATGATCTGGTAGCCGGGGTTCGGTAGTTCGACGATGAACGTGCTGAACTGCTGATGCCGGGGAGCGTTCTCGTCGGTGCGTGCCATGACGACCGCGATGTCAGCGGCGCTGGCAGCGCTGCTGAACCACTTCTCACCGTTCAGCACCCAGTTGTCGCCGTCTCGAACGGCCTTCGTGCGCATGCCGGTGGCGTCGGCGCCCGCGGCCTTTTCAGTCATCGAATAGCAGACGCGCTTGTCGCCATTGAGAAGCGGCTTGAGGAACTTCTCTTTCTGGAAATCGGTGCCGTGGGCGAGCAGGGTGAGCATAGTAGCGTCATCCGGGCCCTGGCTGTTCATCGAGAGGGCGCCGAGATGGCTCTCGCCGAGTTCCATCTGGACGAGGGCGTTGGCCAGCGGGCCGAGGCCCATGCCGCCCCACTCCTTCGGGATGAACGGGCACCAGAGGCCCTGGGCGCGGGCCTTCGCGCGGAGTTCGTTCAGGACTTCCTTGTAGGGGCGGGTTTCGAGCTCTTTCTCGGCGGGGATGCACTCGTCGTGAACCCACTTGCGAACCTTTTCGCGGATCTCTTTCGCCTCGGCGGGAATTTCAAAATCGATGGCCATGGGGTGGACTCCTTTTGTTTCAGCCGACGAAGTCTATCGAACCGGGACGGAGTTGTATTCCTCTGACTGAACGTGCGACTCAGCCGGCCGTGCTTCGACCCGCGATGTCTTTCGCCTGACGGAGCGCTGCAAGGCCGGCGAGGAGACCACGACGGGCGGAATCAGCGTCGGTGTAGTTCGACTGGAAGAACGCCCAGCCTTCGAGGTAGAAGCGGGCGTAGGTCTCGGCGAATTCCGGCTGGCCGTGGTTGCGTAGGCTCGAAAACAGACCGGAACGATTTTGGCCCCACGCTTCTTCGAAGCCTGCGCCAAGAACGCTCAGAACCCGTGGGGCGAGGGGCGAAATGCGCCACGACATGTCCCGGAGCGGTTGCCAGAGAAATTTCGCCGGACGGTCGATCAGGTGAGCGGGAAGGCCTGCTATCCAGCGGTCGTGGGCGTCATTCCGGAGCGTTTTCCCGTCGACCGCTGCGACAAAGGTGTGGTCCGGCTGAGGGCGAACTTTCTCGAATGGTTGCCCGAAGAGTGTGACGGCCGTGCCCGGCGGACCGCTGAGAAACTCGGGGTTTCCGAGTTCGCGGTTGATGACCATGATCTGGGGCCGCGGGACATGGAGCGGTGCCGGAACGCGGGCGGCAAAGAGGCGTTCGTACTCGGCCTGGACCGCGAATGTTCGAGCCAGGTCCTCGTCCAACGTCGCGGGATCGCGCAGGACGATCTGGACATCGACATCCGATAGCTCCGGTACGTAGTCGATAGGCGTGGCCCATGGCTTAAGGCTGGACCCGTGGCTGTAGATCCCGATGACTTCGGATTCGCCAAGAACGGTGAGGATGGCTTCCGAGATGGATTCGCGCATGGCGTCGCATTCGGCGCGAAGGACGGCCGGCGACCGGTAGCGAGAATCCCACGACGGAAGGTCCATATCCGGGAGTTAAATTCCGCTGCCACCCGCAACTGTGAGCGTCGAGCCAGTGGTGTAGCTGGAGGCATCGGTCGCGAAGTAGAGGGCCGCGCCGACGATTTCGTCTGGTTCGCCGCCGCGCTGGAGGGGGATCGTTGTGGCCGCCCTTTTGTTGAAATCCTCCATGTCCCATGCCTTCGAAATGTCGGTGAGGAACGGGCCGGGGATGATGCAGTTGACGCGCACCTTCGGGGCGAAGTGCCTGGCGAAACCGACCGTCATCGCATTTACCCCGGCCTTGGCGGCGGCGTAGGGGATAACGTTCGCGCCGGGGTGGAGAGAAGCTGTGCTCGAAACCATGATGATCGAACCACCGTCGCCTTCGGCCATACGGCTGCCGACAACAGCGCTCAGGCGGAACGGCCCCTTGAGGTTTACGCCAAGGACTTTGTCGTAGAGGTCCTCGGTCACGTTCTTGACCTGGTCGTAAATAGGGGACATGCCCGCGTTGTTGACCAGGACATCGACCTTGCCGAATTCCGCGTAGGCTCGTTCGGCGAGCTGTTCGACCTGCTGCCAATCGGCAACGTGACAGGCAACGGGAAGGGCCCGGCGGCCATAGCGCATGCGAACCTCGGCCGCTGTCTCCTCACAGGAATCGAGCTTGCGGCTGGCGATGACGACATCCGCTCCGGCTTCCGCGAAGGCGAGCACCATCGAGCGGCCGAGTCCACGGCTGCCTCCAGTAACAAGTGCGACTTTGCCTGTGAGATCGAAGCGATTGGCCATGCAAATTCCCCTGGCGGCAAGGCGGCCGCCGGAGGAGTCTACGCCGAACTGCGGATTGTGTTCGCGGGCCGCGGCCAGGGCTACGCGGTCAGGCTCCAGGGCGATGCGGCTTCAACGACTTCGTAGGCACGGACCTGGTTCCGGCCGGCGCTCTTCGCCTCGTAGAGCGAGACATCCGCTTCTTTCAGCAGCCACTCGGGGCCGGGCTGTTCGCCACTGCGATAGGTGCTTACGCCGGCGCTGATTGTCACTTTCAGCCTGGTTCCGCCGGCAATCAGCACGTGCTTTTCGACCGCCGCGCGGACGCGCTCCGCGGACTCGATGGCGCCATCGATGGGGGTAGCCGGGAGGATGACGACGAACTCCTCGCCTCCATAACGGGCGCAAAGATCCGCATCGCGCATGGTGTCCTGGAGGATGCCGCCAATCTCGCGGAGAACCTGGTCGCCAGCCTGGTGGCCGTACTGGTCATTCACGCCCTTGAAGCGATCGATATCAAACATCACGACGCTGAGCGGAGTGCCGTATCGGCTGGAGATGCGGAAGTGCTCGCCGAGGTATTCCTCGAGGTGACGGCGGTTCGCGAGGCCGGTGAGCGCATCGGTCGAGGCTTCGACTGACAGGCGTTCGCGTTCCGCATGGAGTTGGACGTTCTCCCGTTCCGATTCAAGGGTGAGTTGGAGAAGCGCCTCCTGCGCACGGGCGAGCACTTCTTCGGAAGTGGCCGCAACCCCAGGGACATCGAGCATAGAACTCAAGACATCTGCGTCAGCCATGAACTTCGCGACGATCTCGTCGGCGCCTTCGTTGTCGATTCCGAAGAGCTGCTCGCAGTCCCAGCGGAACCGGATGAGGGCCGAAGACGGGTCTTCGCTGAGGACAAGGTCGGCGGCGGCTTCGCCGGTGGCCACGCAGCGGACGATTTCGCGGAAGTCGCGGTCGGCGTTATCGGGCTTGGGGAACATGCGGATGGCGTTGACGAGCGCCTCGGGAAGGTTCCACTTCTCGGCGAGGGCAGCGCCGGCTTCGGCGTGGTCGAACCCGAACTTGTTCCGTTCGATGCTGCGAAGCCTCGTGAGGTCGTTGCCGGAGGCAACACAGATCCGACGGTAGTCTTCGCCCAGGGCCTGGTCGAGAGCGATGACGCCGATGAGGTGGAGCAGGCCACCGAGGAAGGCTTCGTCGCTGCAGGCGTATCCGGCCCTCGTCGCGACGGCGCGGGCGGCTGTGGCGGTGAGGAGGCTGCGCTGCCAGACCAGGGTGTGGTTCATACTCACGCCCGACTGTTTGCGCATGTTGCCAACGAGGGAGAAGCCCAGCGCGAGCGTCTTCACGCTCCGGAGGCCGAGGACAATCACCGCGTCGCGGAGGCGGCTCACCGAGCGTGGACGTCCGTAGAAGCCCGAGTTGGCTGTCTTGAGGACGCGCGCCGAGAGGGCTGGATCCTGGGCGATGGTGTTCGTGAGGATATCGATATCGATATCCGGACGCTGCACCAGCCCAACGATTTGCACCGCGACAGCGGGGATGGTTGGGAGGCGCGGAGACTCCATCAGACTTTCGAGCGACTGCGCAGTAACCACCCTCTCACCTCAATACCAAACGAGGCCACCGCGGCTGTGGCCTCGTCAGTGTGCGTTCCTCGTGGTTATCGGCACGCGCCTCGTAGAAGTTGACGGGTATTTACCGCAGAAATCTCAGGATTTCCCTTAGACCGCGAATTCACGCATTGGAGTCAACTCACGCCGGCGTGTTCATACTCTTCGGCACGTTCGAGCGCCATCGAAAGTACCTTCACCAACTCCTTCGCGGAATCGAGCGTGAGTTCCACAGCGACTCTGGCGCCGACCCCGGCGGATTCGTTCGTGAAGTCGATGTTGACGGCGTGCTCGAGTGGCACATCGAAGGGATGGTCATAACTGACTGAGACTTCGGCGAGCTTGAACCAGCCCTCGCGGCCCTTGCCGCTACCGGAGAGTGGGGCGCGTTCGACGATATTTGTGCACATGGTTAGTTCCCCAGTTGCCGGTTGAAGAATTCGAGGACCTTTTTCCAGCCGTCTACGGCGGCTTCCGCGCGGTAGGCCTGTGGCGCGTGATGGTAGAAGAAGCCGTGTCCGGCGCCGTCGTAGCGATGGAATTCGTAGGTCTTGCCATGCTTCTTGAGTTCGGCTTCGTGGATATCGACCTGCTCCGCGGACGGCGCGCGATCGTCGTTGCCGAAGAGGCCGAGCATCGGGCAATCGAGATCTTTTGTGTACTCGATCGGAGCAACCGGGCGCATCTCCGTGGCGTCCTCGGGCTTCGCGACGACGCCGCCACCCCAGAGATCGATAACCGCATTGAATCCGGGCGAGCAAGAGGCGGCGAGGACGGCGTGACGGCCGCCAGAGCAGGTGCCGACTACCCCAACCTTGCCGTTGGCATTCGCCTGCGAGCGAAGAAAGTCGCGGCAGGCGGCACTATCACCCACTACCTGTGGGTCCGGCACGCCGCCGTTGGCGCGAACCTTAGCGGCGACGTCTTCGGGCTGCCCGTGATCAACGCGGCAGTAGAGGTCGGGTTCGATGACCGCGTAGCCGTGGTAGACCAGCTTTCGAGCGGCTTCCTTGGACCATTCGTCCCATCCGGGGAAGTGGTGGAGCCAGACGACGCCCGGAAATGGGCCATCGCCAAGCGGACGAGCGTAATAGGCGTGAATCGGGTCGCCATTGTGGCCGGCGATGGTGATGGTTTCGGCAATCATCCCCTCGTATTGGTCGGTTGTTCCTGGCATGAGCTACTCCGCGGCAGTAATGGTGGCGGATTCTAGCAGGGGAACTTTACGCGTGCGTGAAGGTGGGAGGGAACACCGCAAACGCCGCTCCTAGGCGCCAGTGAACTTCGCTTCGCGCTTTTCCTGGAAGGCGGCGACGGCCTCGCGGTGGTCGGCGGTGCGCATGGAGACTTCCTCGACGGCGAGGGAGTAGGGCAGGACCAGGTTCGAAACCGCCTTGATGAACTTGTTCACGGCGGTCTTCGAAGTCTGGACGGCGTAGGGAGCGCCGGCCGCGAGCTTCTGAGCGATCGCCATGGCTTCCGGGAAGGCTTCGCCCTCATCGACGACCTTGTTCACAAGGCCCATGGCGAAGGCTTCCTCGGCGCCCATCAGGTCGCCGGACATGAGCATGTACTTGGCGCGATTGACTCCCATGAGGAGCGGCCAGATGACGGCGCCGCCGTCACCGGCGGTGATGCCCATCTTCACGTGGGGGTCTCCGATGCGGGCGTTGCGGGAGGCCACGACGACATCGCAGAGCAGGGCGACCGTGGCTCCGAGCCCCGCAGCCGCACCGTTGACCGCGGAGACAACTGGCTTTTCGCAGTCGAGGAGGTTATCCACGATGCGGCGGGCCTCCTGCATCATCGAAAGGCCGCTCTTGCTGGCCATGTTCGCGCCGCCGCCGAAATCGCCGCCCGCACAGAAGGCGCGTCCCGCGCCGGTGAGGACGGCGGCGCGAACTGAAGTGTCGGCCTGGACATCGAGAAAGACCTGCATCAACTCCGAATGCATTGCGCCGTTCACGGCGTTCAGCCGTTCGGGGCGGTTGAGGCGCAGGATGGCGACGCTGCCTTCGCGTTCGATCTGGATGGTTTCGTAGTCTTCCTGGCGGAGCATGTTGGCACCTCGGGGTTGAAGTGGGTGGATGGTACTCCTATCCCTCAACCCCAGCCCCTTCTCCCAAGCATGAGAGAAGGGGAGGCGTTCGCAAAATAGGGTGAAGTCGCAGGCAGCGCACGAAGCGCTACTCCCATGTGAAACCTCCAATGCGGCGCCCAGTTAGAACTCTCACGATGACCCAGCCTCGATCGGTGAAGCCAAGATGAATGGTTTCCTTGCGCTGCCACGGACTGCCTGATTCGTTGGGGTTTCGCGCATCGACAAAGTAGTAGCCGCAGACTTTGGGCGCGCAGCAAGTACGGGCTTGAGCCGCGGTGCACTCGGCGAGCGCTTTCTGGAGCCACGGCTTGTGCGCGCAGCGGAGTTTCGCGAGTTCGACGAGCCAGGTCGGATCGTATGGATGCCAGGGTGCTGTTGAAGTGGACAAATGTGGCTGCGGTGAGCCGGCAGCTGGGCGTTGAAAAGCTTGGGGCAGCTTAGCACAGACCGTGTCATCGCGGCCGTTCACCCTCATCCCGCCCCCTTCTCCCAGGCGTGGGAGAAGGGGGGCTAAATGGTTTCACTAGCGATTGGCGGCGCGTTCGATTGCGCGACGGGTGAAGACCTTCACCATCGCCTTTCGGTATGCCTCCGAGGCGTGGATGTCGCTGTTGACGTCTTCGAGACCTTCAGCAGCGACTGCGGCGGCGGCATCGATGTTCGCCTGCGTGAGTTCCTTACCTGCGAGAGCGGCTTCGACGTTGCTGAGGCGCTGCGCGTGGGTTGAGGCGCCGGTGAGGCCGATACGCGCGGACTTGCAGGTGCGGCCGTCCATTTCGAGGACCGCGGCGACACCGACGATGGCGTAGTGAGACGCTCGCTGGTGAAGCTTGGCGTACGCGGCGTTCTTCGCTGAAGCGAACTGGACGCCAGCGATGATTTCATCTTCGGCGAGGTCGACAGTGAACATGCCCTGGAAGAAATCGCCGGCTTTGACGGCGCGCCACGCGCTGGGGCCCTTGACGTGGATCTCGGCATCGAGCGCAACCATCACGGCCGGGTAGTCGGCCGCAGGATCGGAGTGGGCGAGCGAACCGCCTAGTGTGCCGCGGTTGCGGACCTGGGGGTCGCCGATTTCGCCGGCGCATTCTGATACGACCGGGCAGAGGCGCTTGATGAGGTCGGATGCGGCGACATCGGCGTGGGTGGTGGCGGCGCCGATCTGGATCTTGCCGTCCTTTTCGCTGATGCCCTTGAGCTGTTCGATGCGAGAGATATCGACGAGCAGACCGGGTTCACTGAGACGGAGCTTCATCAATGGGATGAGGCTGTGACCTCCGGCGAGGAATTTGCCCTCACCGTTGGATGCCTGGATGAGCGAGATTGCCTCATCGAGCGAAGAGGCACGCTTGTAATCGAATTCGGTCGGGATCATGACTGTGCCCCCTCGTTGATGATGCGCCAGAGTTTTTCGGGACGAAGCATCATGTCGATGTGCTTGACGCCGAACTCACTCAGCGCGTCGACAGCGGCGTTGACGATGCAGGGCGTGGAGCCGAGCGTGCCGGCTTCGCCGACGCCCTTGGCACCAAGTGGGTTAACCGGGGTCGGGGTGACCGTCTTGTCGAGTTCGAACCACGGGAAGTCCGTGGCCCTCGGGATGGCGTAGTCCATGAACGAACCGGTGATGAGCTGGCCGTCTTCGTCGTAAACGACCTCCTCGATCATTGCCTGGCCGATGCCCTGGGCGAGACCACCGTGGACCTGGCCTTCGACGATGAGGGGGTTCACCACGGTGCCGCAGTCATCGACGGCGACCATCTTGAGGAGCTTCGGCTCGCCCGTTTCGCGGTCGATTTCAAGCATGGAGATGTGGGCGCCAAACGGGTACGTGTTGTTCGCCGGCTCCCAGAACGCCTGGTCCGAGAGACCTGGGTCGAGGCCGGCGGGCAGCGGAACGGGGACATATGCGAAGGCGGCAACATCGGAGAAGCCCACCGAATTGCCCGGCGAGCCTTTGGCGAAGATTCGTCCGCCTTCGAAGACCATGTCCTCGACATTCATCTCTTCGTTGGGGTTCATCATCGCGGCGGCGAACTTGGCCATCTTGTCTTTGACCTTCTCGCCTGCATTCATCAGAGCGGTGCCACCGACAGCCTGCGAGCGGCTGCCGAACGTGCCGATGCCCTGCTTCACGACACCGGTATCGCCGTGGAGGATGGTCACATCGTTCATCGGTATGCCGAACTGATCTGCGAGCATCTGCGAGAAGGTGGTCTCGTTGCCCTGGCCGTGCGGCGAGGCGCCGGTGGTCGCTGTGATCTTGCCACTCCGTTCGACGGTGACGCTGGAGTACTCCCAGCCGCCCGTGGGCAGCGAGGCTGACGGCCCGAGGCCGCAGACCTCGACGTAGAACGCGAGACCGAGACCGACAATACGGCCTTCGGTGCGGGCGCGGTCACGCTCGGCCTTGAGGCCCTCCCAGTTGGCATTGTTGAGAGCGAGGTCGAGCGCTTTCTCGTAGTCGCCAGAGTCGTAGATGGCGCCCATCTGGGTGGCGAAGGGGAACTGGTCAGGTTTGATGAAGTTCTTGCGCTTCACTTCGGCCGGGTCCATGCCCAGGTGCCTGGCCACCATGTCCATGGCACGCTCGACGAAGTACGTGCCTTCAGGCCGGCCCGCTCCGCGGTAGGCGTCGGTCGGCATCTTGTTCGTGAACACCTCGGTCAGTTCGGCGCGAATGGCCGGGATGTCGTAAGTGCCGTTCAACATGAGCATGGTGAGCGTCGGGATGGCTGCGGTGAGGATCATGTTGTAGGCGCCAATATCGGCGATGAGCTTGATCTTCAGGCCAGTGACCTTGCCGTCGTTCTTTCCACAGATATCAACGTAGGCGAGGATGTCGCGCCCGTGAATGGTGGCCTGGAAGGCTTCGGAGCGATCCTCGATCCACTTCAGGGGCTTGCCGAGCTTCTTCGAGAGCGCAGCGGCAACGTAGTCCTCGCCATAGATGTTGATCTTGCAGCCGAAGCCGCCGCCTACTTCCGGAGCGATCGCGCGGACCTGGTTATCCGGCGTGCCGGTGAGGGCCGCGATGAACGTCTTCAGGATGTGCGGATTCTGGGTGGAGCTCCAGATAGTGAGGAAGTCCTTGCCCGGTTCGTAATGGGCGACCACGCCACGGGGCTCCATGGCGGTGGGGGCGAGGCGGTGGTTCATCATCCGCTGCGAAATGGTGAAGTCAGCTTCGGCGAAGGCCTTATCGACGGCCGTGTTGTCGACCGTGCCGGCGACGGCGTCGAATCCGGTGCCTCCCGGAACGTAGGGGACGGCCAGGTTGTTATCGAAGCCTTCGTGGATGATTGTCGGCTTGCCAGTCATTGCGGCCTCGGGGTCGATGACGGCGGGGAGCGGATCGATGTCTACGACGACTGCGTCGGCGGCATCGCGGGCAAGGTAACGGTCCGAAGCCACAACCACGGCGATGGGTTCGCCCTGGTAGCGGACGCGATCGACGGCGACCGAATAGTGGTCGGGAGATGGGAATGGCGTACCAATCGGCATCGGCGGAAGGAACTGCTTGAGTTCGGCGCCGGTGATGACAAGCTCGACGCCCGGCATGGCAGCCGCCGCGGAGACGTCGATGTTCTTGATGACGCCGTGAGCGACGTCGCTACGCCTGAAAGCAAGGTGGAGCATGCCCGGCAGCTTGATGTCGTCGACGTAGGTGGCCTTGCCCTGGATAAGGCGTGGATCCTCGCGGCGTTTGACGCGAGTGCCGATCATTTTGGGTGTTACAACAGCCATGTCCCTAGCCCTTCTTCGCCGCGTACTTAATGGCGTTGACGATGTGCTGGTAGCCGGTGCAGCGGCAGAAGTTGCCTTCGATGCCGTGACGGATCTCGTCTTCGGTGGGGTTCTTGTTCTCGTTGAGGAGGTTGATGCCGGACATGATCATGCCCGGGGTGCAGTAGCCACATTGGAGGCCGTGCTCCTCCCAGAAGCCTTCCTGCACCGGGTGCAGTTCACCGCCGGCGCCGACACCCTCGATGGTGGTGACAGCGGACCCATCGGCCTGGGCAGCGAAGATGGTGCAGGACTTGGCGCTCTTGCCATCGACAAGGACGGTGCAGGCGCCGCACTGGGTGGTGTCGCAGCCGATGTGTGTACCCGTAAGCCCGAGCTGCTCGCGGAGGAAGTGGACGAGAAGCGTGCGGGGAGCAACTTCAGCCTCCCGGTTCACTCCGTTGACGTTGATACTGACCGAAAGCTCTTCTGCCACTCGTGGCCCCTCCGTTGGGTGATGGTGCTTCGCGCCGTATTAGGTACGCCCTTCGACCTGCTTTTCCATGGCCTTCATGAACTGGCCAATCATCAGTTTTGCCGCGCCGCCGAGGAGGCGGCTACCGAGGCGGGCGATGGCGCCCTGCGCTTTGACATCGCCGGTGTATTTCACGAGAGTGCCGCCCGCTGCATCCGAGAGCACGAGCCTGGCATCGCCCTGGACGCTGCCGGGCTTGCCGGTGCCGTGGACCACGAGCGTATAGCTTTCGTTCTCCACCGGGTCCTTCACCTGGACGTTGCCGGAGTACGTGCCTTTGATCGCGGCGATGCCAACCTTGATGGTGAGGTCGTACGACTTCGGGCCGACCTCTTCGAACTTCTCACAGCCCGGCATTGAAGCCTGGAGTGCCTTCGGGTCGAGCAGCGCCTCCCAGACGGCTTCGCGAGGCGACTTGAACTGATGTTCGCCGGAGATCTCCATACCACCTCCGAAGTTGGCGGGCGAAGTGTAGCGCCCCTGCGGGAAATTCCAAGTATCGGAGCGAATTAGCGTTAGAGGTGGTAGAGCGCGCGGGCGTTTTCGCCGAGCACTTTGCGGCGGCGAGAGTCGTTGAGGGGCAGAGTGCTGGCGAAGATCTGGTCGAGGGAATCCGCGCTGGAATCGACGTGCGGGTAGTCGGAGCCCCAGAGGAACTGGTCTTCGCCGATGATGTCCATGCAGGAATCGATGTTCTCCTCACGCGGTTCCACAACGTAGTAGACGTTCTTTTTCATGTACTCGCTTGGTTCGAGCTTCGTCTTCTCGGCGTAGCCGAACATCTCGTACTTCTCGTCCAGGCGGTGGGCAATGTAGGGCGCCCAGCCGGCGCCGGCTTCGACACAAAGCAGCTTGAGCTTCGGGAAGCGGTCGAAATGCCCGGTGAGGATGAGCGATGCCATCGCCGGGATGACCTGGTAGGTCGCCCCCATGGCGAACCCGAAGGTGCGGCTGGGCTCAACGAGCAGGCTGTGGTGGCGGGTTGGATTTTCGAGGATGCGATTGAAGCGGACGATGACGTGCAGGCACGCCGGCAGGCCGGCGTCTTCTAGTTCGTGCCAGAGCGGGTCGAATTCAGGATGAGCGGGACTGCGCCCGTTCACCGGCTCGGGCGCGACGAACATGCCGCGGAAGCCCGCCTTGAGGCAGCGCTTGAGTTCGGCGTGTGCCATCTCCGGGTCGTGCATGGCGACATGGGCCATGGGGAAGATACGGTCGCCGTATTCGCCCCGAAAGTCTTCGCACCAGCGGTTGTAGGCGCGGCAGTAGGCATCCGCGAGCTTCGGGTCGGGCGTGTCCCAGAGAATGCCAATGGTTGGGAAGACGACGCCGCCTTCGATGCCCTTCTCATCGAACATCTTGATCCGTTCGGCCGTGTCGAAGCTGGCGAGCGGGGCAGAGTCGAGGTAGGTCATGTACGGGAGCTCGGCGCGGTTTGTATCCACGCCGCCAAGGCCCGAGAGACCACCACTCATGATGACCTGGCGGTCGATGATGAGATGCTCATCGGCTGCCATGCGGGCTTTGAGTTCCAGTGCCATCTCGGGAAGGTTGCGGAGGTCTTCGCTCGTCGCCTGGGCGCCGGAGGGCGGCATCATCGGTCGAATGCCACGTGATTCTCCGTCGCGGCCGGAGATGCTGCGGGTGATGCGAATGGCGCGGGGGCGGAACTCGTTTTCCAGATATTCGTCCCAGAGGTCCGGCGGTTCTAGCACATGCGAATCGCCGTCGATGACGTAGTAACCCTCTCGATCCATGGCTGACCTCCCTCGTTTCCTGTGGCGCCGAGTGTAGCCAAAGGAAGTTCGCGTGTCGCTAAGTATCCCGGGTGCGTTCTATGCTGCGCGAAACGTGGAGGGGGATCGAGATGCAGGACTTCAAGGGCAGACTGGCGGCAATTACCGGGGGCGGAACCGGCATGGGTCGGGAGCTTGCTCGGCAGCTAGTAGCGGAAGGCGCGAGCGTAGCCATCTGCGACGTGCTCGCCGACAACATGGCCGAGACGAAGCGAATCCTCGAAGCGGACGGACTGCCGGCCGGGGTACGTCTCACAACGCATGTCGCCGATGTGGCGGACGAAGCAGCGATGATGCGCTTCGCCTCAGAGGTCGCGCGGGATCATGAAACCGACAGGATCAATCTGCTGTTCAACAACGCCGGGATCGGCGGCGGCGCCAGCTTCATCAATGCTCCGCGAGAAGAATGGGATCGCGTGTTCAACATCTGCTGGTACGGCGTGTACTACGGATGCCGCGCGTTCATGGCCATGCTGCTGAAGGCGGACGAGGGCGCTGTCGTAAACACCTCGAGCGCGAACGGCTTCTGGGCGGCCCTGATGCCGAACGTGACGCACACCGCCTACAGCGCAGCGAAGTTCGCCGTGAAGGGCTTCACCGAGGCACTGATCACCGACTTCCGCAACAACGCACCACACCTGAAGGCGCACATCGTGATGCCCGGAGGGGTGGGTACGCCCATCGGGTTGAATTCACGACGCGTCTTGCTTGGCGACAACGTGCCGCTTTCGGAGGCTGAGAAATCGCAAATGCGGCAGCGGTTCGCAGCAATGGGGATGCCCGGCGCGATGGACATGAACGAGCCGGCGCTGCTGGAAGCCCAGAAGGCTATGCTCAAGCGCTTTGAGACGATGGCGCCGACTACGGCGGCGAAGGCGGCAAGCATCATCCTCGACGGGGTGAAGGCCGGGCGGTGGCGGATCCTGGTTGGGGAGGACGTCACGCGGCTCGACAAGCGGGTGCGCAAGAACCCGGAGCGGGCCTACGAGGTGGACTTTCCCGCATACGCCCCGTTCGCAGAGGGAGAGGAAGCGGCGCTCGCGTAGTTGCTCATCGCTAGCCGAGGGCCGGCAACCGAACGGTGAATTTGGCGCCGTTGCCCGGTTCGGACTCGACCGAAATACGGCCCCCGTGCGCCTCGGCGATCCATTTGGCGATAGCCAGGCCAAGGCCGGCGCCACCGGTAGCGCGGGTGCGGGCACTATCGGCGCGGACGAAGCGGTCGAAGATCTTGGACTGCTCCTCGGTGGGGATGCCGGGCCCGGTATCGGCGACTGAGAGTTCGACCCACTTGCCGGACTGGGTACATTTCAAATCAACCCGGCCGCCGGGCTGCGTGTATTTGAGGGCATTGTCGAGAAGGATGGTGCCCAATTGCCTCAGTCGAGCCCGATCGCCGTCGACTTCAACCGGTTCGGCATCGACCCGAAGGAGAATCTGGCGTTCGCCTGCGAGCGGCTCCATCTTGCGCCCGAGCTCTTCGACGAGGGCGCCGAGAGCGACCGGGTCGTGGGCGAGGTTGGCCGCACCCTCGTCGGCGCGGGCGAGCAACAGGAGATCCTCAACGAGTTTCGTCATCGACTCCGCTTCTTCGGTGATTGCATCCACCTGCTCCATGTTGCGGGCGATGGTGTCCTCCGGATGGCGCTGGAGGAGTTCGCTGTTGGCGCGAAGGACTGCGAGCGGTGTCCGGAGCTCGTGGGACGCATCCGACACGAAACGCTGCTGGCGCTCGTACGAGACGCGAATCGGGCGAAGCGCGACTCCCGCGAGCCAGAGTCCCCCGGCCGCGGCAGCGACGAGACCTCCGAGGCCACCAACGAGAAACACAGTGGTGAGCGTGCGCAACTGGCGATCCCGGGCTTCGAGCGAGCGGCCGATATGAATCCAGATGCCGGAGGTCCCGAGTTGTTCGGTCAGCAGGCGGAAATGGGAGCCGTCGGAATGGACATCGGTGGTGACGCGTTCGCCATCGGCGGCTGCGGTGAGTTTGGCAAAATCGACTTCGTCGATATCGATCGAGCGCGGGTTGCCATAGACAGTGCCGGATGCGTCGGTGTAGATGAGGAAAACATCGGCCGGGACACCGGGCGGGAGACGATCGTAATCATCATCGTCACTCCCCGAGTTGCTGACGTTGTTCCCGTTGCCGGTAGGATTTCGGGGCGATCGCCCGTCGCTGTTCCGATCGGGAGTTTGCTGGGGTTGTTCAACGACCAGCCGAGTTGCATCGAGGCTGTCGTTAATCTCGTTGTCGATGTCGTTGCGAATGAGGATGTATGCAGCGGAGCCAATGGCGCCCAAAGTGACAAGCAGGGCAACAGAAAACCAGGTGGCGAGGACAAAGCGGGCGCGGGTGAACATCAGTCGTTCCTGATCGCGTAGCCGGTGCCACGAACTGTCCGAATGAGCTTGTTATCGAAGCCCTTATCAATCTTGTTGCGCAGGTAATGGATGTAGATATCGACGACGTTTGACTCGGTAATGGCGTCGTAGCTCCAGACGGCATCGAGCAGTTGCGAGCGGGTCATGACCTGGCTGGGATGGCGCATGAGCGTCTCAAGGAGAGCGAACTCGCGGGCGGTCAGTTCGATCCGGCGGGGCCCGCGACGGGCATCGCGCGAGCGAAGGTCGAGTTCGAGATCCCCGACCGTCAGTACCGCGGTCTCAGCAGATTCCCCTGCCATCCGGGCGCGGCGGCTGAGGGCGCGCACACGGGCGAGTAGCTCAGCGAGAGCGAACGGTTTCACCAGGTAGTCATCGGCGCCGGAATCGAGGCCCCGGACACGGTCCTGGATGCCGTCACGGGCCGTGAGCATGAGGATGGGCACGGTTGAGCCATCGGAACGAAGGCGTCGTGCGATCTCGTACCCGTCGTACGAGGGGAGCATGACGTCGAGGAGGATGACGTCGTATTCGCCTTTTTCGGCGCGCGCCAGGCCATCGGCGCCGTCCGCGGACCAGTCGGTTGCGTAGCCCTCGTCATCAAGCACACGGCGAACGGCGGTTGCGAGACGAGCTTCATCTTCAACCAGGAGAATCTTCATCTTCGCCATCTATCGGAGCATAGCGAGATTAGAACTGCATGAGAGGTTTCCAATAAACGGATGGGAACGACAAATCCGCCGTTTGTTCATCGCTGGGGTCGGTTCGCACTCTCGAAGAAGGAGAATTTCAATTGTCGTTCCGCCACATCGCGATGTTCTTTTCGCCGAACCACCAAATCGGGATCGCCACGATGGCTCCACATACGGCTCCAACTACGGCCGAAGCACTCACTTCAAGACTGCCGTGCGCGACGATGGCACCGCAAAGCGCGCCAACAAGAATCGCTAGGCCCAGCGTTAGGAGATCGATGATCCTTGCAAATTGCGATCCGAACATGTTGTCGTATTCACGGTCGGCAGCGCGTGAGCGGGCTACAGGGTCAGCGAACTTTCCTCTCGTTACGGCGGCTTG
This sequence comes from Dehalococcoidia bacterium, assembly GCA_050247055.1. Classification (GTDB taxonomy): domain Bacteria; phylum Chloroflexota; class Dehalococcoidia; order Tepidiformales; family Tepidiformaceae; genus Amarobacter. Next base: position 1,219,449 of record JBFWUX010000001.1, on the reverse strand, counting down.
GTCAGCTATTATCCGGGCTGCTTAGCGAGGTACAGCCAGTGGCGACAACCACGAAGACGGCGAAGAAGCGCAGCGTTGCACGTCCGGCGGCAAAGCGCTCGACCACCCAGACCGTCAAACGGCGGGTGACCACTCGGACAAGGCGGGCAACGCGGAGGACAACCGCGCGGCGGACGTTCGCGCTGCCGGGCGGGCTGAAACTGAACGTGAATGAGAAGAGTTTCAGTGTGAGCTCGTCGAGCGGCCCGCTCAGCGGGACGTGGAGCTCTTCCGGGCGGTCTTCGATGGGAATGAAGCTCCCGGGTGGAATCACGATGCGGAAGAGCATATGAACCTGAAGCAGGCCCGTCAGGCTAAAGCTATTGCGGGCCGTTGACGGCAGAACTGGGTTTCGCGTTCGAACGCCTTGGCGAGCTGGAGGACACCGAATTCGTCGCGGTAGCGGCCGACGATCTGGACGCCGACGGGAAGGCCCTCTGGTGTGAACCCGCAGGGCACGGAAATCGCGGGATGGCCTGTGACCGTGATGTAGAAGCAGGACTTCATCCAGTCGATGTACGTCTCCATTGGCACGCCGTTGATTGAAATCGGGTACGGCACATCGACAGAGAACGGGGGCACCTGGTTCACGGGCACGATGAGGAATTCATAACGGTCCATGAACGCCTTCATCGTGTTAAAGACCCTTGTCCTGAGCCGGCCGGCGTTTGCGACTTCTGCGCCAGTAAGGGCGAGGCCCTTTTCAATGTTCCAGATGGCCGTGTCCTTCAGCTGGTCGCGGTGCGTTTCGAGCAGTTGGCCACGGGTCTCGACCAGGTTCACAGCGCGGAAGGCCTGGAACGCTTCGTAGGCTTCGGAAAGGTCGGGGCAGGCGTCTTCGATCACGCAGCCGAGGCCGGCGAAGACAGATCGGGTCGATTCGATGGCCGCCTGGATGTGAGGGTCGACAGGAAGGCCACCGAAATCGTTGCTCAGCGCGATCCTGGTGCCACGGAAATCCCTGTCGAGATTCGCAAGAAAGCGGTCGGGTGACTGAGTGATGCTGATGGGCGAGGCCGGGTCGTCGCCGGCGATTGCGGCCAACATCAGCGCAACGTCGCCGACCGTGCGGGCCATGGGGCCATCGACGCTGAGGTTGGACCACGAGCCCGGCTTCCCGGGGACGCGCCCCGGAGAGGTGCGGAAGCCGACGACGTTGTTGAAGTTCGCCGGGTTGCGAAGCGAGCCCCCCATGTCCGAGCCATCCGCGATGGGCACCATGCCGCAGGCGAGCGCGACCGCGGCGCCGCCCGAACTGCCGCCGCAAGTCCTGGTCACGTCGTATGGATTGCGGGTGGCACCGAACACGGGATTGAACGTTTGCGAGCCCAGGCCGAACTCCGGGGTGTTTGTCTTGCCCAGGGTGATTGCGCCCGCCGCCTTAAGCCGCTGGACCGTGGTGCAGTCGAAGTCCGGGACGAAATCCGCGTAGATGGGCGATCCGTAGGTGGTACGAACGCCCTTTGTTTCGTGCAGGTCCTTGTGCGCGACCGGGAGGCCGTGGAGGATTCCGACCTGTTCGCCACGAGCGAGACGCTCGTCGGCTTTTGTGGCTTCGGCCATCGCCTGCTCTGCAACCAGCGTGACGATGGCGTTCACGTTCGGGTTCACGCGCTCGATTTGCGAAAGATGGGCGGCCACCACTTCGCGAGCCGAGACCTCCTTTCGCTTGAGGCGATCCGCGAGGGAAACAGCATCGAGGAAACAGAGTTCGGTATCCGGCACGACTCGGAACGATACGCCTATTCGGACTGCCAGAGGTGGCGCTGGTACCAGTGCACGTCGTGCCAACTGTCGAGCTTGTAGCCCATGTGTTCGTAGCGCCCGGCCTCCACGAAACCGAGGCTCCGGTGAAGCGCAAGGCTTGGCTCCTGGCAGCCAACAATGCCCGCCATCACCACGTGGAAGCCGAGAGCCTTCGCCTCCTCGAGGATGGCGCCCAGAAGCGCCTTCCCCACTCCACGGCCGCGGTAGGCGTCGGCAATGTAAATCGATTCGTCGACGGTCTTCTGGTAGGCCTTCTTGGGGCTCCATGGCGAAAGGCAACACCAGCCCGCGACCTCGCCATCGAGGTCGGCCACGAGAACGGGAAAGCCGTTGCCGGCGCGCGCCGCGAACCAGTCCTGACGCCATCGCTCCGTCATCGGTTCAAGGTCGAAGGTGGCCGGTGATGTCCCAACGTAAAAGTTGTAGATCGCATTGATAGCCGGAAGATCGGCTTCGGTTGCTGGACGGACGTGCACGGCGTCGAGATTTTCTCTCACCGAGATGTCGAACGTGTTTCGGAACGGGTCATGAGAACCGGCTGAATCAGCCGCTGCGGGACTCGAGGTAGGTCATGGTGCGTCGATACTGGTCTTCTTCGATGTGACCGGCAGCCATGAGGTAGTTCGCGATCTGTTCCATCGTCAGGATCCCGACGAGGTTGATGCCGGCGTTCTTGAGGGCCTGGCGTCCGCCTTCCTGGCGGTCGATCAGCGTGACTGCATCGCGGACAACCAGCCCGGCCTCGCTCAACGTTGTCGCGGTCTGAAGGATGCTGCCGCCCCCGGTAATGAGGTCGTCAATGATGAGACAGCTCTGGCCGCGGACGTAGATCCCCTCGATGACGTCGGCCTTATCGGTGGAAGGCGGGTGGATGTAGATCATCGGGGTGTTCACGCTCAGCGAGAACGCGGTCGCAACGTGGAGGCCGCCGAACGGCACACCCGCGACAAGGGTGAACGGCTGGACGTGCGGATTGCGCATCGACATCAAGGCTTCGAGTTCACCTTTGATGATGCGAGCGCAGCGGGCCAGCGCCTTCGGGTTGCTGATGAGGCGACGGAGGTTCACATAGATCGGTGAGTGGACGGCGGTGCGCCCCAGGGTGAAATCGCCGAAGCCGATGGCGTCGAGCTTCCACAGCTCTTCGGCAAGCCACAGGTTGCCAGCAGGTTTGGATGACTTGCTCAAAGGGTTCACTCCGGGAAGTTAGGACGCGCGCGCGACAAGTGCGCAGATCGTATCCACCTTTTTCTGTGCCGCAGCGTTATGTGTCAAGTTTGGCCGCGTTCAGGAGCACGAAAGACCGACGCCGCCTAGGCGTCCAGGCGATTGACGGGGTTCACCGGCGGCCGGCCCGCAAGAACTTCGATGATGTTCGCCGCGGCCATATCGGCCATTTTTGAGCGCGTTGCGAGACTGGCGCTGGCAATGTGCGGCGTGATGACGACGTTCGGGAAGGCGTAAAGCGCGTTGTCGAGAGGCAACGGTTCGGGATCGGTGACATCGAGCGCGGCGCCGGCGATTTGTCCATCGCGGAGCGCATCGATCAGAGCGTCCTGATCGACGACACCCCCGCGTGCCGTGTTCACGAATAGCGCGGTGGACTTCATCAGTTCGAATTCGGGGCGGCCAAAGAGGCGCCGAGTTTCGGCGTTCAGCGGGGTGTGGACGGAAACGAAATCGCACTGCGGCAGGATTTCCGCAAGAGAGCCGAAGATGCAGCCGAGCCGGGACTCTGCTTCGGATTTGCGCGTGCGGCTCGCATACAGCACATGCATTTCGAACCCACGAGCGCGACGCGCCATGGCTTCACCGATCTCTCCAAAGCCAACTATCCCGAGGGTAGCGCCGTAAACGTCCTGGCCGAGGAAGCCAGATGGCGACCAGGTTTTCCATCCGCCGTCGCGCGTATCACGGTCGCTTGCCACGACGTTGCGGGCCGCCGCCATGAGGAGGGCGAAAGCCATATCGGCGGTGGTTTCGGCGAGCACGCCGGGGGTATTCGTCACCCACACGCCGCGGCTGGCCGCTTCGGCCGGGTCGATGTTGTCGTAACCCACGGCCATATTGGCAACGACCTTCAGCCGCGGGGATGCATCGAGCACCTGCGGAGAGATGCGGTCGACCACCGTGGTGAGGGCCCCGTCCGATTCGGTGAGCTTGGCAGCCAGGACTTCGGGCGGAGGGGGCAGATCATCGGGCCAGACATCCGCTTCGTGGCCGGCAGCGGCAAGGAGTTCGATGGCGCGGCCGGGGACGGCGCGAGTAACGAAGACTTTTCCCACGGCGACCAGTCTCAGTGCAGGTTCTCGAATGTTCCAGCGGTGGTTGTAAGGTGGATGGAGACCTCTTTCGGAGCGTTGCACATGACCACGACCAGCGAAGCACCTCCCGTCATTTCTCCATCTGAATCGGTTTTGAAGTCGGTTTACGAATCGGCCGAACGGCTGAGGGTGAACTCCGAAGTCGTGGACCTGCTAAGGATGTCCTGGCGAGAGGTGCGAGCCGAGATCCCGGTGCGGATGGATGACCGGAAGCTGCACATCTTCGAGGGGTACCGGGTGCAGCACAATGGCGCCCGAGGCCCCTATAAGGGCGGCGTGCGCTTCCATCCGAAAGCCGATATCGATGAAGTGCGGGCGTTGGCGATGCTGATGACATACAAGTGCGCCCTGATGGACCTTCCATTCGGAGGGGCGAAGGGCGGCGTGATGTGCGACCCCAACCGGATGAGCGACACCGAGCTGAATCGGTTGACGCGGACCTACACGCAGCATATCGGCATGGTGCTGGGGATCAGCCGTGATATCCCGGCGCCAGACATGGGCACCAACGCGCAGACCATGGCCTGGATGATGGACGCCTACGGCCAGCGTTACGGTTACACGCCCGGCATCGTCACAGGAAAGCCTGTTGAATTGGGCGGCAGCTACGGACGCGACCAGGCGACCGGACGTGGCGTCGCCGTGTCCATGCGCGAATACGCAAACACCGAGAAGACTTCGCCGAGCGACCTGAAGGTAGTTATCCAGGGGTACGGAAACGTGGGCTCTTGGACCGCCCGGATCGCGCACGAGATGGGGTTCACCATCATCGGTGTGAGTGACATCAAGGGCGGGATCTACAACCCCGACGGGATTGATATCGCGGCGCTGGACAGGTGGTTCGCCGTTTCTGGAAGCGTCGCCGGGTTTGAACCGGCGGAACCGATCACAAATGACGATCTGCTCGAATTGGAGTGCGATTACCTTGTGCCCGCGGCGCTGGGCGAAGTCATCACGAAGGTGAACGCTCCAAACATCCGGTCGCGCGTTGTCATCGAAGCGGCAAACCACCCGGTGACTCCGAACGCGGACGAAATCCTCAACAGCCGGGGAATCACCGTCCTGCCGGACGTGATGGTGAACGCCGGGGGTGTGACAGTCTCGTACTTCGAGTGGACTCAGAACATCCAGCAGTTCCGCTGGCCGCTTGAGCGGGTCCTTGCCGAACTTGAGCGAAAGATGGTCACAACGTTCGCGGAGCTTTTCGAGAAATCCCAGAAAGACGGCACGACTCCGCGGCAGGCGGCCTTTGACATTTCGTTGGAGCGTGTCGCGAAAGCCATCCTGCTGCGCGGTTTCGTCTAAGAGCGGCGGCTCGTACCTGGCTGAATTGGTGCTCGCAATGTCACCACTGGGCCAGTACGATGACCGGGATGTTTTCGAGATGGTTCGATAGCACTTTCGAATCACTGCGTGACCAGCAGTACCGGATGCTCTGGATTGGCAGCACCATCGCGTTCCTGGCGTTCATGATGTCCATGATCGTTCAGTCGATCGTCGCCTTCGACCTGACGGGTAAGAACGGCGCGGTCGGTGTTGTGGCGCTGGGGATGGGCATCGCAACGATTGGCATCGCGCCGTTCGGAGGCGTGATCGCCGACCGGGTATCGAAGCGGAAACTGGTGCTCATCGGCCAATCGATTATCGGAGTGGACTTCCTGATCGTTGGCGTGATGATCGTGACGGACACGATCACGATTCCCCTGCTCGCGGTCTCCACGTTTGTCATGGGGGCGGTGTTCTCGTTCATCGGGCCGGCCCGCCAGGCGTGGATCGGAGAAATCGTGCAGGGGCCGGAAATCGGCAATGCCATCGCCATGCAGCAGATGGGCATGACGCTCACGCGCGTCGTGGGCCCGCTCGTCGTCGCGGCGCTCGTCGCCATCTCGTTTATCGGGACGGGCGGGACCTACCTGACGATGGCGGGAATGTTCGCCTTCGTGATTTTCACGTTGAGTCTCCTCAAGCCCACGAAGTCCCGGCCGCCGGAAGACGGCAAGTCGATCATGAACGACTTCAAGCTCGGATTCACGCATATCGTGAGCCGCCCACGCCTGCTATTGCTGGTCGTCTCGTTCATGGGTGTGATCATGTTCGGGTTTTCCTACCAGGTTGTGTTGCCGGGCCTCCTCGAAAACGAACTGGGCCATGACGCGAAAGACATGGGTCTGCTTTTCTTCGCCGGGGCCCTTTCGGGATTGGTGGTGACGCTTCTCATCGCGAGCAAGGCTTCGGGGCCGCACGCATGGAAGATGATGCTTGCGGGCGGCCTGGTACTCGGAAGTTCGCTGGCACTGACCTCGGTGGTGGGGAGCTTCTGGCATGCGATGGTCACGATGTTCGTGGCGGGCTCGGGAGCAAGCGTCTTTCAGTTGCTGAACAACTCCCTCATCATGCAGAACTCCGAGCGCGACTATTACGGGCGCGTGATGTCGCTGACGATGATGGCGTGGGGACTGCAGGGCCTTATCGGCTTTCCGTTCGGCCTGTTCGCCGATGCGGTCGGCGAGCGCCAGACGCTCTTCCTGATGGGAGCCCTGGTGATGGCGACGACGGTGGCGACGGCGCTGATTCATGTAAGCTTGAATCGACGGCTCGAACGCCAGCCGGCAGCACTCCCAACGCTCGCTGGTGGCAAGTAGCCCGCCCGACTTACATACAGGACTGATCCAGAACCATGGGACGAGAAGAAATCGCCGCCCTTATCGCCATTCTGACCGCCGAAAACGAAGCCGGTCCGGGAAGCCCCGTGCGGGGCACCTGGTCCATCCACTTCGACAAGAAACGCGGCGCGTTCACGTTCGATAAGTGCGAAAACGAGGGCTATTGCGAGGAGCGTCCTGCAGTAATCGCGCTCGATGGGAACGTGCTGGATCCCGGGGGACCACTCTTCGGGTAATTCTGGAGCATTGTCTCGGTCCGCCTCCCCCATCAGATCGCGCGTCGTTCGCCTATGGTCTCCATCACTTTGTGCCAGGCGTCCTGGTCCGGTGCGACAAGGAGACCTTCGGAATGCACGAGCGGCGAATACGGTTCGCCGTTCAGGCGTGCGGAATAGCCGCCGGCCTCTTGATGAATGAGGACGCCGGGCGCGTGATCCCACGGCATAAGGCGGTAGTAGAGCGCTACATCGAGATCTCCGGTGACTAATTGCCTGTAGGCGACTGCCGCGCAGTGAGAGCTTTCATGAACGGCAAACTGATCGAGTGCTGACTCGATCCGCTCCTTTTGTGGCGAAGGAAAAAACTTGGTGCTGATGGAGGCGTTGTAGGGCGGCGTGGCCCTGTGAACGGTGAGCCGCTGCCGGTCCATCCACGCTCCGCCGCCGCGCTCTGCGACGAGCGTCCTGCCCTCGACGGGCAGGTGAATCCACGCGGCGAGGGTCTCACCGGATTGGACCAGGCAGACCATTGAGCCAAACAGGGGAATGCCGGCCGCGAAGTTGGCTGTGCCGTCGAGTGGGTCGATGACCCAGGTCGGCCTGTCGGCACGGAGCAGTTCGAGGCGAGCAGGATTTGCAGCTGCCGACTCTTCGCCAACGACAACGGAGCCGGGAAGCAATCTCAGAAGTTCGTCCTCCAGCCGGCTCTCCGCAGCCTCATCGGCGGCGGTTACAACTTCCCCTGGAGATTTTTCGCGAACGTCTCCGGCGGCGAGGTGGCGAAAGCGAGGAACGATTTCGGCAGCTGCCGCATCTTCGATGAGGCGCGATACGCGCAGTGGATCGGGCAAATGCATCGGCCAAGCGTACGGCAGGCGCCGAGTTGGTTTCGGGTGGCCGCAAGATTTCTCAGAAATTACAGGGCGGCAACCCTCCAGTTATGAAGTGTGGCTGCCGATACTGAAGTTGGAGTAGAGGGAACCAATGGTGATGCCAGCCATCGCACCGACCGAGCGGAAGCGTATTCTGCGCGTGCTCGTCGTGGACTCGAACGTCAACGACGTGCGACGCGTGCGTGAACTCCTCAGCGCCAATGGCGACTTCGTCACGCATACGGCTCGTACCTCGGATGAGGCCTGCGAAATGCTCGCCGATGGCATGTTCGATGTGGCTCTGGTGGATTCGGCAACCTGGACCTCCGAAGGTAATGACCTGGCTCGCCAGCTGCGTGATCGCAGGAACGATGTCGCAGTCGTGCTTCTCACCAACGGCGAGAATGAGCGCGAAGCTTTGCCGGCGTTGAAGCTGGGGGCGCACGATTTCATCAGCAAGGCCCACCTGGAAGACGGCGAGCAGCTCGCGCTGCGGCTCGAGGGGGCCTACGACGAAAACCGCAGCCTTCGCCGGCGCGACACGATGGTCCGCTGGCTCGAGCGGGAAGCCCGAACGGACCACCTGACCGGTCTCTACAACCGCCACGCGTTCGATGAGCGCCTGCGCGATGCCTGTGAGCAGGCGAAGGAAGATGAGCGACCTGTCACTGTGATCCTGGTGGATATCTGTGGCACGAGGATCGTGAACGAAGTGCATGGCCACGAAGTCGGCGACGACATGATCCGACGGGCGGCGCATGGCGTTGCGCGGTGCATTCGCGGTTCGGATACGGCCGCCCGCATCGGTGGCGACGATTTCGGCGTGGTTGTGCCGGACGGCGACCTGCAACTTGGGCGCCTGATTGCGCGGCGAATCGCCCACGAAATCGAGCGCCTGAACGCAGACGACTGGTCGGATCAGATTCCCGTGACGCTGACGTTCGGGGTCGCAACGGGTGTGAATTGCGAACCGGCGGACCTCTTCGCCGCAGCAGAGCAACAACTGAACGATTACAAGGCGGTGCGGCCGATGATCTCCGTCCTTCGCCTTCACGAGGAGTCTGACGGGCCGTCCGTGGCCTAGGGGAGCAGATGTTCGGGAAACGAAAACAGTCGAAGCTCGAACCGAATTCGGCGCCAGTTGAGGAGTTCGAAACGGACCCCGAGACAGGGTTAATGACCGCGTCTCGCTTCGAAGAGGCGATCGAGAAGGAGATTGCCCGCGGGCTGCGCTACGGCTCGACCAGCGCACTGGTGCTGTTTGAAGTAGGAGTCGCCGAGAAGGCGGCTGCGGGGCCGCTGCCCTCTCCAGCGTCGTTCGTGGCGAAGACGCTGCTCAAAGCCGCGCGAACGTCCGATATCGTTGCGCGTGTTTCGACCCAGGTCTTTGCTGTTTTGCTCGTTGAGGCGCGAGCTGAAGGCGCCGCGCAGTTCTCCGAACGAGTGCGAACGGCCGTGGGTTCGAACCCGTATGCCCGCCGCGAAGACGGCTCCGCATTGTTCGCGAGGGCGTGGGCCGGCGTAGCGCAGTGGGATGCACGATTCGATTCGGTGTCGAAGTACGCCCATGCGGCACAGGAAGCGCTCGATTCGACCTTTGTGGGCTATGAATCCGCCCAGGCATGGTACCGAGGCGAAGGACTCAACAAGCCGCTCACTGTCTAGTCCGCTTCATCCGCCCACATCCCCCGGCGACTCGCTCGCGCGGTCTGCTGAGCGGCGATGAAACGCTCGACGTACTTCACGTCGGGCGGGAACGTGTCAACGGTGGCAAGCCCTTCGGCAACGAGCACCTCGTCGACCATGCGCCCATCGGGCAACCATACGTAGCGAAGCAAGCGGTCGTAGCGGTCGGTTTCTGAGACGTCCTTCTCCAGGCAGACCTGTTTGTTGGCCACGAGTTCCTTGTTCCGCGCGCTCGCCTCGGGACCAAACGGCTGTACCCCGAGCGTCGGATGCACTGTTTCGGGAGTATCCACACCGATGTAACGTACCGGCTGGTTCCTGGACCCATCAGTGATGTCGACACGGATGGTATCTCCATCGGTCACGCGGACGACTTTCGCCCACTGGCAAACAACGCCTTCCGGTAGGTTCGCAGTCTCATGAGTCGCCGTTGGCGCCGCTGTGCAGGCAGCGAGCGCCAAGGTTGCGACGAACAGGGCAATCCAGAATCGCATCTCTCGCGAAGGTAGCACTGGTCACGACAAGACGTGACGGCTATTCGGTACGGAGCGCCTGGATAGGGTCGAGGCGGCTCGCGCGGAACGCCGGGTAACTGCCGCTAAGCGCACCGATGCCCGCGGCAACACCGAACGCCACGGCGATGCTCCATGGCTGGATGACGGTCGCCATGTCCTGGTCGGCGATCGTCCTGCCATCGATGCCGAGGGCGATGCCGACGCCAATCGCAATTCCAAGCAGGCCCCCACCGATGCAAAGAGCCAGCGCCTCGGTAACGAACTGGGTGACGATGTCCCGCGCCCGGGCGCCGACGGCGCGGCGAATGCCAATCTCGCGGGTCCGCTCCGTAACGCTCACGAGCATGATGTTCATCACGCCGATGCCACCGACGACGAGAGAGATGCCGGCGATACTCCCGAGGAGAATTGAAAGAGTCCGGCTAACCTGAGTTGAAGCGCCAAGGAGATCCTCCTGGCTCTTCACGGTGAAGTCCGCCGTCGTGGCGTTGTGCTGCTGCAGCAGCAAGGCGGTGATATCCGCTATGAGCCGGTCCTGGTTGGCGTTGGGCGCAGCCTGGACATTGATCTGATTCACGACGACCGAGCCTGAGGCGGCCCGGTTGAAGCCTATCCGGGATTGGATGGTGGTCACGGGGATGTAGACGTAGGCATCGGCTTCGCCGCCGCCGGAGCCGCCCTTGTGTTCCATGACGCCGGCCACAGTGAAGTTGATGTTGGCCGGACCAACCGATAGCCGGATCTGCTGGCCGACCGCTCCGCCGTCGGGAAAGAGCGTGTTCGCAATCTCAGCACCGAGGACGACGGTCGTGGCTTTGCTGGAGACGTCCGCGTCGGAGATGAAGCTTCCTTCCGCGACCGATACGCCGCGGACTTCCGAGTACGACGGTGTCGTGCCGATGACGGTCACCTGCTGGTTTCCATCGACAGTGATGACCTGGGCGACCGCGCTGATCTGCGGGGCGACTCCCTGCAGGCCGACAATCCCGGAGTTCGCGAGAGCATCGGAATCAGCCGTGGTGAGAGTTTGTCCGCCTCCGGCAGCGCCACGGGCCCCACCGTTGCTCGCGCCGCCTGTCGCCGCCGGCTGGATGAAGATGAGGTCCTTCCCAAGTCCGCGGATCTGGTCCTGCACGCCCTTCTGCGCACCCTGCCCCACGGCGATCAGGACGATGACCGAACCAACACCGATGACCATGCCGAGGGTAGTAAGCAGGCTGCGCAGGCCATTAGCAACGATTGCGCGAAATGCCACGCGAAGCGCATCGAGCCAGCTCATGAGACTGCCCTCACGGCGCGCCGCGTGTCCTCGACGATCTGGCCATCGCGCATGCGGACGATGCGATCGGTGTGTTCGGCGACCGATTGTTCGTGGGTGACGATGATGACGGTGATCCCGTGATCGCGGACGAGGTTCTCGAGGAGCACCATCACTTCTTCGCCGGTACGCGTATCAAGGGCGCCGGTCGGTTCGTCGGCGAGGATGACGCGCGGATTCACCACGAGCGCGCGGGCAATCGCCACGCGCTGCTGCTGACCACCGGACATCATGGTGGGCTTGTGATTCATGCGATCGGCGAGCCCAACCATGGCCAGGGCGTGCTTCGCGTGTGCCCGCCGGTTCTTCACGTTGCGGTAGACCAGAGGAAGTTCCACCTGTTCCACGGCGTTCATGCGGGGAAGGAGGTTGTACTGCTGGAACACGAACCCGAACACGCTGGCGCGAAGGCGCGTTCGCGTGTCGTCGCTCATCCTGCCGACATCGTGGCCTTCAAAGGTGTACCGCCCGCCCGTGGGCCGATCGAGGCAACCCAGCACGTTCATCATCGTGCTCTTGCCCGAACCGGATGCGCCCATGATGGCCATGAACTCGCCGCGTTGTATCTCGAGGTTGACGCCATCGAGAGCGCGGACGACTTCGTTGCCCGTGCGGTAATACCGGTTCAGGTCCTCCAACCGAATCACCTGACACCGCCCGTGGCCCCGCTGCCGTTGTTTCCTCCCTGGGATTGAGGGCCGCCACCGATGATGAACCCGGGTGCGAACTCGCCGCGGTTGGTCGTGGTGTTGTTTCCACCGGTGGTAACGGCCGTTGACGTGCTGAGGACGACCACGTCATCGGCGGAGAGGCCGGAAGTGACAATGGTGTTCGTTCCGTCCGTTGCGCCGGTCTGAACGGGACGTGTCTCCGTTGTGCCGTCGGCGTTCTTCACGGTGACCGTCTTCAGGGTACCTGCCGTCCGAATCGCATTGTTCGGGACAAGGACCACGTTTTCAGCGACGCTCTTAAGAATGACGACAGTCGCGTTCATGCCGGGCGTCGGCAGCGGAGCATTGAGCAGCGTCTGAAGGAATTGCCCTCCGCCCTGTGCTTCGCCACCGGGAGCGTTGCCACCGGGAGCCTGGCCAGCCTGAGCACCGGCCACCGGGGTGCGTTCGGCGCCCGGGAATCCGCCGCCCGCCCGAGCGGTCTGAATCGCGGAGGGGGCACCGGCCCCCGGCGTTCCCTGTGCGTTTGCGCCGTTGCCGAAACGGCCACCGGCACCTGGCGTGCCACCCGCATTTGGCCCCGCACCACCGCGCGCGCCGAAGCCCGTAGTGCTCGTATTCAAAGTTGTGTAGGCGCGAAGCGCGGCTTGTTGGGTGGTCGTGTCCTGGAGGTCCGCCGCGGAGAGAATGACGGCCTCGACCTGGTAGCTGACGATTCCCTGGGTGGTCGTGGGTGTGGGGTTCACGGAAACGATCTTGACGATGTAGGTGTGATCGGGGAGGGCCTCGAAGGTTGCAGTACCGTATTGGCCCGCTTCCAGACCGACAAAGTCGGTTTCCTGGACGGAAAGGTTCACCACGATGCTTTCGGTGTTCGTGAGCGTGAAGGCCTGGGTGGCTGCACTCACGTTATCGCCGACGGCCACGCCGACGGCAGTGATGGTGCCCGCGTAGGGGGCTTTCAAAACGGCGGCATCGAGAGCTGTTTTCGCCGTGTCGTAGGCCGACTGGGCGGATGCCACGGACTGTTGTTGGCTGGCAACGTCGGCTGCCGTCGGACCCTTGACGAGATCGTCGTACTTCTGCTGGGCCGAGAGCAGAGATGCGTTTGCCGATTGGATCGCCGAATTCAACTGCTGAAGCGTGAGGGCCGAGGGTGGCTCATCGAGCGCCTGTCGCTTTTCGTTGGCCGAGTCGAGCGTCTTCTGGGCGTTGGTCACGCTTGTCAGCGCGTTGTTGTAGGAGTTGTTCGCTGAGATGAATGACTGCGCGGCCGAACCAACCGCACTGGTCGCGGGTGTTCGGATCTCGGCGATGAGCGAATCGACCTTGGCCTGGCTGAGCGGGAGATCGGACTCATAGCACGCCTGGACGAGGTGGTTGTCGGCGGTGCAGTAATTGCGCTGCGCGGAAATCAACGAAATCCACGAGCTCTGAACCGAATTCTGGGCGCTCGTGAGGCTTTGCTGCGCCTGGGCCACGGTATTGTCCGCGGCTGTGATTGCATCCGTATCGGCGCCGGGCTGCGCCTTCCTCAGGTTCTCCTCGGCATTGGCGAGCTGGGTTTGGGCGCTCGAGATCGCGGACTGAGCGCTCGCCAGTTCGCTGGCGGTGGGAGGCTCGAGGAACTCGGCATACTTGAGCTGGGCATTGGTCAGTGCCAGTTGGGCCGAGTTGAGCTTGGACTGGAGATCGGCTGATTCGAGTGTCCCGAGCACGTCACCGGCGGCTACCTTCTGGCCCACCGTGACGTTGACACTCGCGACTTTCGCGGCAGCTCCGAAGGTGAGCTTCGAGGTGAGCGACGCAGCCGCAGTGCCCGTGGTGCTGAGCTTGCTCACCAGGTTACCGGTGGTCACGGTGGCAGTCTGTTGCTGGGGTGCGACTGCCGCCGGCGTGGAGTCGCGATTGAAATACCAGTACGCGCCACCGGCCGCCGCTGCCACGACCACAAATGCAACGAGGTAGCTGAGCTTGCGCCGGAACCAGGACGATTCGTTTTCGAATTCGCTACTGAACGGCGGCGATAGTTCAGACATGGTTCCTCCGGTGCGTGGCGAGGGTAGAAGGCCACGCACCGGGCAATTGCACTGCTCGATCCTGAGAGCTTCCTGAGAATTCACCGAGAGTCGGTGCAGACTTTGGCACTGCCGAGGAGACTTCGGAATTCACCCAGCCATTTCTCAGCAAGTTCTAAGCTTCGTTCAATAAACCTCTGTCAGGCTGGATCTTCAGATTTGGATGAGGGTGTCTCGATGAGTGCGCCGACAGAAACCGCAACACCGCGAATCACCGACGTGGCCAGCAAGATACTCGTTGTCGATGACGAGGAAGCGATCACTGAACTGCTCGCGACGGCGCTTCGCTACGAGGGGTTCGAGGTGGCCACCGCTGGCGGTGGCCGCGAGGCGCTCGCGCAGGTGCGTAGTTACCAGCCAGACGTGGTGATCCTCGACGTAATGCTTGGTGACATCGATGGCTTCGAGGTGATCCGCCGCATGACAGCCGAAGACCTCCGCGTGCCCGTGCTGTTCCTCACGGCCCGCGACACCCCGGAAGAACGTGTTCACGGGCTCACCCTTGGCGCAGACGATTACATCTGCAAGCCCTTCAGCCTTGCGGAACTGATCGCCAGGGTGCGGGTGGCACTTCGCCGTGCCCAGCGGGCGGGAGGCGAGGAACTCCGGTTCGCAGACCTCGAGATGGACACCGAAACGATGGAGGTCCGGCGCGGCAATCGGCATGTCGACCTCACACCCACCGAGTTCAAACTCCTCCGCTACCTGCTGCTGAACGCGCGCAGAGTGCTTTCCAAGGAACAGATCATCGACCACGTCTGGAACTACGACTTCGATGGCGATGCTCGCATCGTGGAGACCTATGTCAGCTACCTGCGCCGAAAAATCGATGCGGAGGGCTCGCCTCTGATCCACACGGTCCGGGGCTTCGGGTACTCGTTGAGAATGGCGAGGGAATGAAGCGTTTCTCCATCCGCGTCCGGCTGATCGTGGGCCTGATGGTGGTCGTGGCTGTCGGGCTCGGCGTGGCCGAGGTCGCCACGTATTACTCGGTGCAGTCGTTCATGCTGGCGCGGCTGGATGAACAGGTGGAAGCGGCGAACGGGCCGGCGGTAACGCGATTGCTCGTGGAAGATCGCTTCGGCGGCATCACCAGGGCGCCCGTATTCGTGACCGGCGATGGCGGGGTAACCGACGGCAAGACCGGACCGGGCAGCGTCATCCGCGGCGGCGGCCCTGTCCGCGGAGTGCCGGAGGACTTCACCGCCAGCCTGCCCCCGGGCACCTATGCCGAAGTGCGCTTCGCCGATGGCGAGCCGCGGGCGACGACCTTCGGGTTCGGCGAGAGTTACCCTATCCCCGACCTCCCTGTGGACCTGACCGGTGAATCGGGGACGAAGCTCATAACCGTCAATGCGATCGACTCTTCGCAGAACTTTCGCGTGAGTGTAAGCACTGCCGACGACCGTGGCGCCACCTTGCTGGTCGCAGTCCCGATGACCGAGTACGACAAGACGATGGATCGGCTTCGCCTCATCGGAGGGGGCGTCACGCTCGGAGTGCTCGTGCTGATGGGAGGACTCGCCTTCCTGCTCGTGAAGGTCGGACTGAAGCCTCTCGACCATTTCGCCACGACAGCGGGGAACATCGCGGCGGGAGACATGACCCAACGCATGCCGGTGGAAAACCCAAACACCGAGATCGGGCGGCTTGGCGCCGCGATGAACGAGATGCTCGACGACCTGGAGGAGGCATTCGCCCGCCGGGATCGCTCCGAAGCGCAGTTGCGCCGTTTCCTGGCTGACGCTTCCCACGAACTGCGGACGCCGCTGACTTCGATCCGCGGGTACGCCGAACTTTTCGGCCGCGGCGCCAGCGGGCGACCCCAGGACCTTGAGACGGTGATGCGCCGCATCTCCCAGCAATCAGAGCGCATGACCGACATCGTTGAGGACTTGCTGCTGCTGGCCAGGTTCGACGGCGCCCGGCCGCTCGCGCTGGAGCCTGTCGATCTTGGGGATATCGCAGCCGACGTGGTGGAAGATGCGCGCCAGCGGCAGCCTGACCGAACGATCGAGTTCGAACACGACGACGAAGTGGTGGTTACAGGCGACTCTCACCGGTTGTACCAGGTAGTGAGCAACCTCGTGACCAATGCGCTCACGCACACTCCACACGAAGCACCGATCTCGGTGCACGTGAAGTCGGAAGACGCCTCGGCGCTCCTGGAAGTGCGTGATGGCGGCCCTGGCATCCGAGATGAAGACCGTCCGCACGTGTTTGAACCGTTCTACCGGGCGGCCGCCGGCCGGGACCGAAAAGACGGCGGTTCAGGACTCGGCCTGGCGATCGTGAAGGCGATCGTGGAGGCGCATGACGGTTCCGTTGCCGTGAACCGCGTCGAGCCGAACGGGGCGTCGTTCTCCGTGCGCATCCCGGCGACGGTTGCCGGTTAGCGGGCGAGCTTTTCGATAGCGTCGACGATGGCCTGGGTGCCATCGGTCCCGCGGCCCTCTGCCTGGATCGCCTGGAAGAGCTGGGACACGAGCGCGCTGCCGGGCAGGGGAGTGTGCGTCTGGAAGGCCGCATCGAGGACGAGGCGGAGGTCCTTCTGCATCAGGTCGACCATAAAGCCGGGCGCGTAATCGCGATTCACGGCGCGCGGTGCAAGGTTCGACATCATCCACGATCCTGCGGCGCCGGCGCTTACCACCTCCAGCATCTTCGCCGGGTCGACATCCGATCGGCGCGCGAGGTTGATGGCCTCGGCGCAGGCAAGGAGGTTCAGGCCGCCGGCCACCTGGTTGCAGAGCTTCACCACCTGGCCGGCACCGGACGGACCGACATGGACGATGGTCTTCCCCATGGCTTCAAACACTGGCCGGCAACGCTCGAAAACGGCCGCTTCGCCCCCGACCATGATTGCCAGCGTGCCGGCTTTCGCACCGACATCGCCGCCGGAAATCGGCGCGTCGAGCATCGAGATCTGGTTTCGACCGAGCAGTTCTGCGACCTTGCGTGCCGTTTCCGGCGCGATGGTGGAGCAATCGATATACACCGAGCCCGGCGTGGCGCCGTGAATAACGCCCTCGGGTCCAACAGCGACTTCCTCGACATCGCCCGAGTTGGTGACGCAGCTGAGCGTGACTTCGGAGGCGGCGGCGACGCTCGCCGGGGATTCGGCACCCTTCGCTCCGGCCTTAACGAGCGGGTTAGTCCTGGAGGGACTGCGGTTCCAGACTGTGACTTCGAACCCTGCCTTGAGCAGGTTGGCCGCCATAGGCGCACCCATGATGCCGAGGCCGATGAATCCAACACGAGTTATTGCCATGGGAACTCCCGGAGTGTTGTGCAGGGCCATGTTAGCCGAGGTCTCGTTGCACCGGCGTTAGTCGCCTAAACGCCATTACCCCAGTGGGGCGTCCCAGGGAAGTGTCTGGCGCTGGGGCTGGAGGACGGTCTTGAGCACTCCATCGGCGACAACCGCCAGGATGTCGTAGCCGGCATAGAGCGTCGGATCCATGCCTCGGAGCGACCAGGAGAGCTTCTCTTCATCCGCGTACGTTGCCGCGCCGAGGACGACAAGAGCCCGAGCGTCGGCAGGTTTACGGAGGTTGGGTTCGGCCTGTTTGAGCAGCTTGCGCAGGTTTCGGCGCAGCGACGCGCTCCAGGCCTCGTCCTCCGCGGCAGGCGTGCCGAGCACACACGACTGACCGGAACCGAGGTCATTGGCCGTCCACGCATCAACCGCTGGAACCACCTGGCTTTCATCGATTTCAGGCTGGGCTGCTTCGTTGACGATGCGTTCGGCAAGCTGATCGCGCTCTTCCTGCGAAGCGGGCAGCCGGAGGAGTTCGGCCGAATTCAGCTGGTAGGTGCCAGGAACGCGGTTCGTGAACTGTGCCCAGTGGCCGGCAAGGCCCCCGAGGATGGTGATCACTGACCCTGTCGTGCCGACGCGACGAAGATAGAGGCTGACCGGCCGGCGAACTTCCTTGCGGCCGTCTTCGATGGTCCTGGCTTCGGCGATGGAGAGGACGAGCTGGCTGAGAGCGGGTTCCTGCGAAGGAAGTTTCGCGCCACGCGGCGCCCAAAGCGCAAGCGACTGGCCCTCCGTGTCGAGGCGCCTTTCGATCGCCGAGCGGGCCGCTTCCCACTCGAGGCTAACATCGGCGGCGAGGGTGTTGAGGACCGCCACGGACATCGTCCACTTGCGGCCAACGCTAACTTCGGCGGTAAGCAACGCTCCATCGGACTCGGCGGAAGAGAGTGCGGTACTACGCGCGTAATGTGGGCCGAACCAGCCGAGAAAAAACCGAAGCCCGGCCTCCGCTGCGTCGGCCGGGTAGGTGTAATCGGTCACGAAGGGAAATTACTCCTCGGAGGCAGCTTCGTCGTCGCCCGGAGCTTCTTCGCCGGCCTCGCCGCCTTCGCCCTCGCCTTCCTCTTCTTCCTCGGCAGCGCTGGAGCGGATGCGCGGGGCATTGACGGTGGCGATGACGACCGAAGGATCGGTCACGATTTCCACGCCCGCCGGCGCCGTAACATCGGCAACGGTCAGGGAGACATCGAAGCTGGTCAGCGGGCTCAGATCGACCGAGAAGCTATCGGGGATGTCGAGCGGCTTACAGCGGACGGCGACCATATCCACGATGGTGAGCAGCGTGCCCGCGAGATCACGGACGGCCGGTGCGTCGCCTTCGAAGCGGAGCGGCACGTTCGCCTGGATCGGCTGGTTCGGATCGACCTGGAGAAAGTCCACGTGGATCGGATCGCCGGTGCCGCCCTTGCGTTCGATGCCGCGAAGCACCACATAGCGCGGGGCGGATTCGCCCTTGACCTCGAGATTGATCATCGCGCGAAGGCCAGCTCCGCGGATGGTGCGAGAAAATTCGCGGGCGTCGATATCGACGGCCTTGGAATCGATGCCTTTGCCGTAAACGTTCCCCGGCAGGCGGCCTTCGCGGCGAAGGCGGGCGACTTTCTTGCCGAGCACGGTTCGCGGCTCAGCCTGGATTACAACTCGTTCAGCCATGAAAAGCGGATCCTCCGCGCCACGCTCAATACGTAGCGCAACGTTTCCAATCTAGCCGGGAAAACCGCACGGTCAAGTTCGGAATGGCAAAAACTAATGCCGGCCATCGGCCCCGGGACGAAGGAAAGCCGCCTCGTCGGCGGCTTTCGAGTGTCGCTGGAGAAGTGGCCCTAGGCGGGGCTGATTGCCGCGACCTTGGAACGAGCATCGTCCTTGTCGCTATACCAGAGGACGTTGATTTCGGTGAATGCCGCCTGATCGCCAGGGACGTCGTCCTCGGCGAAGATCGCGGTCACCGGGCAGGCCGGCTCGCAGGCGCCGCAGTCGATGCACTCATCGGGATTGATGTAGAGCATGCGGTCCTTGCCTTCATCGAAATGAATGCAGTCGACGGGGCAAACTTCGACGCAGGCCTGGTCCTGAACATCGATACACGGGGTAGTAATGACGTAGGTCATGAGTTCGGTTGGCTCCTCTTCTCCAAGGGCGTTCGTAAAGGCCGCTCCGGCCCTCACATCCTACTATCGGGTTCCCTGAGTGTGAAGCCGAGGCCGGGTCCGCTATTTCAGGAATGACGGCTAGGCGTCCGTGGCAGCGGAGCGAGTCGCGACCGGCTTCCCGGATCGCAGGTCCACGGCGTAGAAGTTCCCAGCCTTGATTTCAGCGATGAGTTCCGCTTCATCGTGAATTTCGCGTTCGAAGTACGTGGCGCATTTGCCGACATCGCTGATCGCATGCGAATCGGTGCCGCCAGTGCCCTTGAGGTCCATCAGTTCGCAGAGGCGTTGGGAAAACTCGTTCTCTTTGTCGCTGCCGCGCCCGTTGATCTCCTCCAGGCCCTGGACGTACTGGTAAGCCGGGTTGCGCGACGCCTTCTCCAGCG
Organism: Dehalococcoidia bacterium; assembly: GCA_050247055.1. GTDB lineage: Bacteria > Chloroflexota > Dehalococcoidia > Tepidiformales > Tepidiformaceae > Amarobacter. The sequence continues at coordinate 1,199,440 of JBFWUX010000001.1, read as the reverse complement.
CGGCACGATATTCCTCTTCGTTGCGGCTGAACCACGGCATCTGGCGCCGGTAAGGGTGAGCCGCCACCATGGCCCCATTCGACTTTTCGACATAGCTGGCGAGCTCACGGGAGCGGTGCATACCGAAGACGTACTTATCGATCCCAAAGGCGAGGATGTGGCCGTCATCAGTACTGATTTCGACACCGGCAAGCACGAGGAAGTTGTGTTTCGCCCGGAGTTCTTCGATCGACTTAAAGTCCCAAACCGTGTCGTGTTCGGTAAAGACGATAGCGTCGAGGCCGGCGGACTTCGCACGAGTGATCAGGTCATCAGGATTGAGGACGCTATCGTGGGAGCGGGGCCAAGTGTGGCTGTGGAGATCAATTAGCATGGCTTGAAGCGGGTAACTATAGGCACGGATTCGCCGGGGCGGCAACGTGATGACCGGATGCTGCCATGGGAATGCGCTCACCTGTATCGTGCGCGGCGGAATGGGGCTGGCGGATGACAGAGGATGACTCGCTCGGGGACGAACGTATCGCGCCGGAGGCACCCGACCGTCCGCCTGCCGGCACCAGCTTCGAAGCCACGCGGGGGCCATTCCTACTGTCCTCTCTTGAGCCACTCGAACGGCATGCGTTGGAACTGGCCAACGGGGGCGGCATGAGCGTTCCATCGATCGCCAAACTGCTCGAACGGGAACCGGAGGATATCCGCCGTGCACTTGGAGACGGTCTCAGGAAAATCGCGGCGACCGCGAGCGCCCGTGGCTGAGGCAATGCATGGACTATTCCTGGCGTCACAACGCATCGTTCACGGCGCAGTAACGAATTGTTCATATTGGACGCGAATACTCAGAACATGGAAACCCAAACCAGGTACTGTGAACATCGATGGCGCTACTTTGTGAATCTCGCGGCCAAAGCGGTTCGGGTTCGAGAATGTGAGCGTTGCGGAAAGCGCGGAATCATCCCAACGAAGCTCGACCCGCTGCCGGGGGACCGCGCCGCCAAATTGAGCGCCTGAGAATCACCGATTTTCTCAGTCCAACCGGCGAAGGCGCGGCATCACAACAATGAGGACGGCGGCCACGAGTACGAGGCTGAGCCCGAGCGACCCTATTGCGAAGCGAACGCCGAGGACATCGGAATAGAGTCCGACGAAGAACGTGCCGAACTGCATCAGGCTGAACTGGGTCATGTAGAGCGCCATGACGCGGCCGCGGTAGTCATCCTCCACGTAAGTCTGTAGAAGCACCTGGGCGAGCGCCTGGCGGATGGCCGTGCCGAGGCCAACGAGCATCATGAAGGCCGCCGCCAGCCAGAACACCGGCGTCAGCGTGAAGAGAAGCAAGGCGCCGCCAAGGAATCCGGCGCCAAGAATCAATACCAGTCCTCGCCGTCGGAGGTCCACCGAGGCGAGCACGAGGGCCCCAACCAGGGCCCCGGCTCCGCTCGCACCGGTCATGGTGCCCAACGCGACCGCATTCCCATCGAAGACATCAGAGACGTAACCCGGCAGCATCTGGAGGTAGGGCATGGCGAGCAACGACGTAAAGAAGCTCATGACAAGGAGCACGAAAATGACACGGTCCCGAACGGCGTATTTCGCGCCCTCGATGAGGTCGCTAATGCCGCTCGCCCTGGACTTCTCCCGGATCTTTCCCGGCTCCAGCGGGGTGATGTGAACTTTGAACAGCAGTAGGACGGCGCTGAGATAGAGCCCGGCCATCACCGCATACACCCAGCCGGGGCTAAGCACGACGATGAGCGTGCCCCCGAGCGCGGGGCCCATCATTCGCATGATGTTCATTCCGGCCGCATTCAGCGGGACCGCATTCTGCAGGCCGTCGATGCCGACGACTTCGGGCAGCATCGCCTGGCGAGAGGGCATCATCATCGCCATCACCGTGCCCTGGAGGAGCGAGGCGATAAACAGGTGTTCGAATCGAAGCACTCCGGCGAAGAGCATGATTGCCACACCGATGGCAATGAGCATGCTGAAGGACTGACCAACCTGGAGCACGGTTTTGCGGGGCGCGCGGTCGGCGATGACGCCTCCCCAGGGGGCAAAAAGGAGCATGGGGAAGCCACTGGCGAGACCAATCACGCCGAGCTTTGCGTACGAGCCCGTGAGTTCGTAGACCAGGTAACCACGGACGAGGAGCTGCATATTGGCGGCCGCCATCCAGCCCACCATGGCGCCGAAGTACCAGCGGAAGACAGAGTTTTCGAAGGAGACGAATGTACGAGGAAGGCCCCGCTTTCGCTTTGTAGAAGGTGGGGCAGCGACGGCGACGGACGCGATCGCCTCGGACCTGATGGCTGGTCGCTCTTGCGTTTGAATCTGAGACCTACTCCGGAACTGCGCCAAAGGGCCGTGAAAACGACCCTGACTCTTACGGAAACGTTAGTACGACCATACCACTCGCTTACCGGCGCAAGTCAACCCGAGACGGCCTGCACGCAGACTCATCGGAGGGGTTACAGAAGCATTCGGGAACTAGGGATCACGCTTCACGGCGAATTGTTCAGCCGGCAGGTGTGTGGTCTCGAAAAAGTCGAGAGTGAGCCCAACGCGGCGGCCGGCCGCTTGTGAAGCTGCGTCCTGCAGTCGCGTGAGTGCCGATTGTTCCAGGGGCCTGCTCGCGCCCACCTGAAGACGGACAGAGGTTTCGCCGGCGGCATCAGTCGCTACCTGGAACGAGCGCAGTTCCGTGCCGGGGGATTGTTCGACGGCGGCAGTGAGGGCCTGGCCCACTCGGGATTCGAGCGACGGACTCGAGTTGGCGTGCCAATTCAGCCATATCACTGGCAGGGCGGCGGAAAGCAGGAGGAGCGAGAGACCGCCAAAGCCCCTTGCGAAAAGCCGCAATCGCCCGATGCGATCGGCGTGCGGCCGGAAGCCGAGCCAGAGAAACACAACCGTAGAGGCGAAAGAAACTGCGGTGAGGTTGAGCAGAAAGAGGAGGCTCGCTCCCGCTGCGGCCTGCTCCTGGCCCGCCGCGGCGGCAATGCCCGACGTGGTGAGCGGAGGGACAAGCGACACGGCGATCGCGACTCCGGGAAGCGCGCTCGCCGCTCCGCGACGGCACAGGGCATAGGCGCCGCCCGCCCCGGAGGCGAGTGCGACCGCCACATCCAGCGGCGCCGGATGGGTGCGAGCGACCATCTCCCCCGTGAGCGAGCCCACGGGTATGAGAAAGCCGAGTGTCACGCCGACAGCCAGGACCGTGACGACTCCGCGCATGATGGACTGTGCAGAAATGCGAACGAGCCGCGCGTCGCCGACGGAGACGCCCATGCCAAGGCCCATGATCGGGGTCATGAGCGGCGCGACGAGCATTGCTCCAATAATCACCGTGGCGCTGTTGGCACAGAGGCCCAGCCCCGCGATGGCGGTCGCAACAATGATGAGGAAGGTGAAGTCGGGTCCACCGCGGGCCGAACGACGCATGCCGCTATAGGTCCGCATCCGCTCGGCTTCGGTGAGGCTGGGAAGCAATCGGAAGACGGCCTTGCCGAGGTCTCCCAGGCGCCGGTCGAGCGCTGGCGCCGGCCGCGCAGCCACAATCACCGGGATATCGACGCGTTCTGCCAGGCGAGCGGTGGTGCTACGTCCAGATGCCAGATGTTCCTGGGCTGTGGAGAGGGCGAGCACATCGAATTCCTCGTGGCGCAACGCCCCCAGGGTGGCAGCTTCGAGCGAGCGAGCGCCGACGACCCGAACAATGCGGCGAATACCCTGGGACGGAGGCGGTAGCGCAGCTTCTGTGCGGGCGCGGATTGCATCCCGATCCTCCTGAGACGCACCGGTGGGAACCACTCGGAGCACCACCACCTCGCCGTCTCGGCCTTCATCTCCGCCGACCACACCTTCAGCCGCGGCAACGGTGAGCCTGGCACGGTTCGCGGTTTCGACAACAGCCAGCACGCGGCGGCTCCTGGAGATCTCGTGGTTGCGATGAATGACAAGTGTTTCAATCCCGGCACATTCGCCAAGTTCGCGAACCGCGAACGAGTCGCCGGCAGCTACCACAAGGCCGATGTCGAGGTTTTTGAGCGCGGCTTTGAGCGTGGCCGGTCGGCCTCGTTCGGGGCAGAGAGCAACACTCTCGGCGTTGTATTCGCCGGCGAGCGATTGCAGCCAGCTGGTTGCTCCTCGACGGGGCCGCCCTGACGCGGACGTGGGAAGGAACAGCATCGCCAACCTGGCTCCGCGCGCTATGGCGAGCCGCGAAGCCGGGCCGGCGAGGGTCCGCAGTTCATTACGAGACGCCCCGACGACAAGGACCATCGGCGCCGACCCGGGCAGAGCCTCGCGGACCTCACAAGCTACTGTTGGCGTGTAGGTCGAGGGTGTAGCGACAGCGGTCGCCGTCGCAGCCACACGTGTCTGCATCGTCTGCCTCCCGGGACGCAGGTGAGAAACTAGCGACAGCGAGTAAATCGGGGACAAATCGCTCGCAAACACATTGCAATCTTCTGAGCGCCCGGGCGTTACGGTTCGCGAACCGCAAACTGAGATTTTCAGGCGTTGCGGCGGGCCGCCAGTTCGATGCGAGCCTTGCGCTGGTTCGGCTCTTTGCCCTTGAAGTTCGGCTGGTAGTCGCTTTTGCGACCCTCGATCTGGGCCGAATGCTGGCGATCGTGGCGGTAGAAAGAGCGCAGCCACTGCATCACCGTGAGCTGGCCAAAGATCGGGCTGACGGCGGTGCGTTCGAAGTCGTCCAGACGGATGGCATCGATCATGCCCGAGGTATACAGGCGTTCGCGAACGAGGCAGTCGATCAACTCGTCGATGGTGTGATTGTTGGCTTCTTCTATCGGGATGACCACCGGTTCGGAGAGCGAGCCCGCCAGTTCCGGGTTGTCTTCGTGCAGAGCGCGAAGGACCCAGGAGTCGTAGGAGCGCTCCATCTCCCAGAGGTGGGCGAGTTGTTCGAGCGCGGTCCATTGCTCCTCGCCCTCGGCATCTTTCGGGACGCGAAGGGCATCGGCGGGCGAGAGCGAGCGCGCGGCGGCCAAGAGTTCCGCGCGCTGTTCAGCCATCTTGGACTTCAGCTCATCGACCTGTTCGCGAGTCGCCATCGCTCTTACCTCCAGTGATGCGGGAGCCGAGCTTCTTCAGCCCGATGTAGATGCCGTATGGAATGGCCGCGATTATTGCGATGACAAACAGCAGCGCTTCGTAACTGTTGCCAAGGAACAGATCGACCATCGGGCCGGATGGTAGCCGACGGGACGAGGATTCACACGGTCTGCCACTGGGAGTAGCATCGGTGTCATTACCGGACGAGGTGAGCGGCTTTTGAGCGACAGCCCGAATTCGAACGACGGCCTTTTGCCGGCAAGCGCGGCAGCATTGCGAGACACACGCTGGCTGGGTGGCGGAATCTGGGGCGCGGCCTTGATAGCGCTCCTCGTCACATCATGGGCATCCCAGCGTGTGCTTTCGAGCCCGTACGACGTCGGCTTCTTTGCCGTGTTCAACCAAAACAACGGACAGTACGACCCGAATCAGAAGCTGGTTGCCGCCACGGCGTTGATCATCACGGCTGGCATCGCAGTGACGCTGGTGGCGGCCTGGTGGGCGTTTGCGCGGGCCACACACGCGCTCATCGCGGCGCTGGCGGATTCGAACGACTCGGAAGAGGATGCGCCAGTCACCGGGATCTGGATCATACCGGGCACGGGGCGTTCGCCGCTGAGCGATGCGGCCTCGTACCTGGGGGTGGCCTGGGCGCTAATCATCGTGCGGCCTGCCGTAATCCTGACCATCCAGGCGTTCACCGGTTAGCCAATTTCGCCGCGGCGCCGGAGGTGTTCGGATCGCCGCGCTCTGCGACCATCTCATTCATGGCTTTTCGAAAACTCCTCGGCGGCGGTGGTGGAACGCGCTTCGCGGCTGATTGGCTGGTCGTAGGTCTGGGAAATCCCGGCGAGCAGTACGCGCGCACCCGCCACAACGTCGGCTTCTGGGTGATCAATACCCTGGCGAAGCGCGCCAAAACGCAGCCGAAAGCCACCGGCAGCCTGATGCACATTGGCGTGGGTGAGCTACAGGGTCAGAAGATCGCGCTGGTGAAACCCAAGACGTTCGTGAACCTCAGCGGGCGGGCCGTCTCGCAAGCCCTGCAGTGGACGGGCTGCGACATCCAGCACACCATCGTGCTTTATGACGAGCTGGACCTGAACGCAGGCGCCCTGCGAATTCGGGCAGGCGGAGGACACGGCGGTCACAACGGCCTGAAGAGCATCGGGCAGGCGGCCGGGCTTGAGTTCATCCGGATACGCGTCGGCATCGGCCGCCCGCACATCAATGGAGAACCAACGTGGGAGACCGTGCACGTCTCGCCCTGGGTGCTTGGCGTGCCTCACGGCGAAGACAAGCGAATCCTCGACGAGGCGGTTGAACTCGCCGCCGACGCAGTCGAGTGCATCATGACAGAAGGCGTGGACATCGCCGGCAACCGGTTCAACCGGAAGTAGGACGGGTACGCCGTCGTCCAAGGCAAGGCAGCCCTAAACCCGCGCTCAGCATGATGAGGGCGACGCCGGCGCCGATCGCTCTTCGATTTCCTGGACCAGCCGCGGGAGTGTCTCCCGAAGCGGGTGGCGAGGGTGGCGCCAGCGGCCCAACCACCTCGAAATCGACGCTGACGCCGGTTTGCTCGCCATCCAGGAGAAGCGCCGCCGTGGCATTGCCATCACGGGCGCAGCCTTCGAAGAGAGCGAACGGAACCGGCAGGCTAAAGTGGCCGTCATCACCGGTGGAGACTCCGCCCACATCACCAGTGCGGGAACCTTCGAAAGTGAGTTCGAGGGAGACCGCCTTGTTCGGCGGGAGCCCGGAACCTTCGACCATGAGCGGGACGGCACAATGCGTTCGCGGCGGATGGACTTCGAGCAGCGGCTCCGCAGAAACACGTCCAGGCGCGATGGCAAGGGCAATCAGAGCGACAAGAAATGCGGGCATGAGCAGGCGTACCGGAAGAAGTCGTTGGGTGGCCATGCAACCACCTTATGACTGCGGGTCCAGCGCCGAAAGCGCCTACCCGAAGTTCGGAGCCAAGAATCATCGTGTCGGACTTTTCGGGGGCCGATGAGCGTGAGCCCGACAGTCAGTGCCCGGAGAGAGCAGCGAGTTGCTCACGCAGGGCAGGATCGGCGCCGCCCGCCGCGTCGGTGAAGCGTTCGACATCCAGGAGTTCTCGCAGAATTCCGGGAGGGAAAATCGCCTCCGGGTCGCCCCCGGGAAGCTGGCTGTGGTGCGCGGTGACCGCCGCGAGCTTCGTTTCGCGGACTGCCGCGATGGGAACTTCGTAGTCGAACGAGTGTCTGCCTATCGCCGTGGCCGGAGGATCGGGCGGGTCGCCGAGCTTCTTGCCGACTTTCGCCCATTGGGGCAGGAAGAGCCCTTTTGGGAAAGCCGCGTAGAGCAGCGCCGGCTTCAACTGGGGACCGAGCGATCCCCAGGCCTCGGAAACCCAGCGATAGAGCGCGACGTGGTCCGGGTGGCCGTAGGCACCGTCAGCGCCGAGCGCGAGCACGAGGGACGGTCGCAACTCGGCGACGAGCAACCGGATTCGCGCCTGCTCGCCCCGATGGAGGCGCATCTCGCCGTCGGGAAGCCCCCAGAAGCGCGGAGGGTGAGCCCCCAGGACCTCGCAGGAGGCCACCAGTTCGCGCTCACGCGCCTCGGCGACATCGTTTGGGCGCGCGGGCCCGCCATCGTGACGCTTGCCCTTCTCGCCGAAGCTGGCACATTCGACGAAGCAATCCCAGCCCGCTTGCGACGCTAGAGCGATGGTGCCGCCGAAGCTGTACGACTCGTCGTCCGGATGGGGAATGAAGGCAAGGAGGCGGGGCACGCATCAATGTTAGCCCACGGCTAAGTACTCGTGAGACAGCGCCCCTCGAGGATGGTAGATTGCCAGCGTTTGTCCGGAGGTCCGGATTCATCACAGCCACACAGGAGAAATGAACTATGGCCGGAAGGCTCGAAGGTAAGGTCGCCATCGTCACAGGAGCGGGACGCGGCATCGGGCGAGGCGAGGCCCTCGCCCTCGCGCAGGAAGGCGCCCGGGTCATCGTGAACGACTTCGGCGGGAGCACAGGTGGCGAAGGCGCCGATGCTTCGCCCGCCGACCAGGTGGTTGCCGAAATCAAAAAGATGGGCGGCGACGCGCTGCCGAACTACGGGAACGTGGTTTCGATGGCGGATGGCGAAGCGATCGTGAAGCAGGCGATGGACACCTGGGGACGCCTCGACATCCTCGTGAACAATGCCGGCATCCTCCGCGACCGGATCATCTTCAACATGACGGAAGAGGAGTGGGATGCGGTCATCGCGGTGCATCTGAAGGGTCATTTCACCATCACGCGGTTTGCCTCGATCGTGATGCGGCAGCAGCGCGGCGGCCGGATCATCAATACGTCGTCGGAATCGGGCCTCGGCAATCTGGGCCAAGCGAACTATTCGGCTGCGAAGGAAGGCATCACCGGCCTCACCCGAACGCTGGCCCTCGACCTCGGCAAGTATGGCGTAACTGCGAACGCCCTCCGGCCGCGCGCCGCCACGAGGCTCACGCTGAGCCCGGAGATGGAGGCAGCCCGCATCCGTCGCCAGCAGATGGCCGCCCAGGCTGCCGGCGCGGCTGCGGCCGCCCCGAAGGCCGAGAGTTCGGCGGAACAGGCGCTGACCGGCATCTCGGCGATGGCGCCGGAACTGATTGCCCCCCTCGTCGTTTATCTCTGCACCGATGCCGCGGCCAACATCAACGGCCGTGACTTCATCATCGGCGGCGACGAGATCAGCATCATGAGCCTCCCGACCCGCGAGCGGACCATCTACCACCAGGGCGGCTGGGACATCGATTCACTGGAGAAGGTGTTCCAGAGCACGCTGGGTGCTGGCGTGAAGAACCCCAAGCCGGCAGAGAACGGCTAAGCCCTCACCCTCGGCCCCTCTCCCAGACCTGGGAGAGGGGAGCCATGGTTGGGTTGACGGAGCCGCTAGCCGCCCATGCCCCAGGTGATGCTGTTGCGGAGCAGCGTCTTGTAGGCGTCGGTCTCCCAGGTGGTGCGGATGACGGGCGGCGTTTTGCCCTCGGGATCGACTGACTTGTCGACGAAGGGCTGGCTGTTGGTTGCCGGCGTGTGGCAATGACCGAGGGCCACGTAGGTGACGCCTCCCTGGCCGACATCGCGGGTGTAACCCATCACGCGGGTCTTGCCGTCGGGGAGCAGTGCCGTATCCGATTCGTACTGAAAGCCGAAGCCGGGAGGCGAGTTATCGGGCCCAAGTTCCGCCGTCAGGAGCACGCGCGCATTGGGATCGCTTGATTCGACCATGTAGGGCTCGTCGATCGTCTCGAATGTTTCGGGCATGCCATCGGTGAGGCGGTCGTTCGAGTTGTGGACTTTCACCTGGAACTTTCGTACGGGCGGGTGGTTCAGGAAGAAGCCGCCAAGTGTTTCGTGGTGTTCGAGGCGAGCCATCGCGCGGCGGCGGCCACCGTCATCGATGCGGACGGCTTTTCCGCCAGTGGTGCCGTGAAGGCCCAGCCACTTGCCGCCTTCGTTGATCCAGGCGCGAATCGCTTTGTCCTGGTCCGGCGCCGGGTAAGGCCCGGCGACGTAGGTGATGAGCAGCCGGCTGATGGGAAGCCAGCGTTCGATATCCACGTAGTCGTTCGCGGTTGATGCCTGGATGCCCTGTTCATCCAGGAATTCGAGGAGGCGGAGGCGCGCGTAATCGTGGTCGTGGCCGGCGGCTTTGCCTGGTGGAAATCCGCCGCAAATGACGTGGGCGCGGGCGGGTGTTGATGGCATCGTCTCAGACCTCCTCGGTGGCATGAGGGAGCCTAAAGCGTCCGAGGCCCGCTGGAAACCCGGTCGACGCGAAGGCCGCGCTTGGCTACGCTCCCGCTACTAGCTGGAGGGACTTCATGATTCGACGCATCGACCACATTGGGCTCGTATCCCCGTCATGGGAACAAGCGCGCGACGTGCTCCTTGGCAAACTCGGGTTTCCGATCGCGGAATGGAAGGGCGCCGGAGAGACCGGCTCGTATTTCGCGCCGGAGCGAACCATGAACTATTTCCTCCAGGTCGGCGAAGGCGACACGGTGATCGAAATCATCGTGCCTCAGGACAGCACTTCCGGGGCAGCGAAGTTCATGGCGAAGCGCGGGCCGGGCCTCCACCACATCGGCTACGCGGTCGACAACGTCGAAGAGGAAGCGAAGCGGCTCACCGACCAGGGCCTGCGACGCGTGGACCTCGGCCCAAAGGCGGGCGCTGCCTTCTTTTATCCCCAGGATGTCCACGGAGTGCTCACGGAGTTCGTCCCGTTCCGAACCCCAACCATCCGCGTCCACACCTTGGCCGAAGGCACCCCGTGATCAAGCTGACTTATTGCCTTCGGCGAAAGCCGGGGATGACCTGGGAAGAGTTCTCCGAGTATTGGCGAACAAAGCATGCCCCGCTCGTGAAGGAGCGCGCCGAAATCCTCGGTATCAGGCGGTATGTGCAGGTGCGCACTCTCCAGGACCGCTCGCTGCACGCCCGCAACAACGGCTCCCCGGAGCCATTCGATGGCATCGCCGAACTCTGGTACGAATCGCTCGGCACCGGGATTCGTAACGAAACGGCGAGCCAGGCAGCGCGAGAACTGCTGGACGACGAACGCAACTTCATCGACCTTGCGAATTCTCCCATCTGGTACGGCGAGGAAACCGAAGTCGTTTCACTGGAGTAGGAGGGCTCGCGCCGACCGGTCATTTGCAGGCAACGACCTGAATTTCTAGTTGCCGTAGTGGCGCTGCCAGATCAGGAAATCATTGCTTGCGGTAGTCGGGGTGCCACCACGCTGCCAGATAAGGAAGTCGCGGCCATCGACATCACCATCGCCATCAGCCGAGTTGGAAGTCGCGCCGTAGTTTGACTGCCAGTCGGCAAGGTCGCCCGTCGAGAGTGCGCGGGCGGAGGTGGCGAACGGAACGACCGATACAAAGGCGGAAACGGAAAGGGCGGCCATCACAGTAAGTCGAGTGAGTTGCGTCTTCATTGTCTTTCTCCCGGGAATGTGTCCCGGGGATAAGACAGGCCAACGCGGAAGTTCTTACAGCAGGCTCGCGGTCAGCGTGAAATGACTACGCGTGCTCGAACTTGAACATCGGTGTTCGAGCGCAGACGCGGGTGATATCAGCCTCGGATGGGTTCGGCCAGGGGATACCGAAGTGGTCCTTCGTAACGCCGGCCCAGCGATCGAGGTAGGCGAGGAGGATCGGTGGCTTCGCATCGTCGGCAAGTTCTTCGAGGATCCGAATGGGACGCTTCTTCCGGCCGAGACGTAACGTTCCTTCGTGCGATGCACGAATGTTCCGGGCCCAGTGCGTGTTGCCGCGCGGAGAAACCAGGTACTGGGCGCCCTCGAACATCATCGGGTTCACCGGTGTTGTCATGTTCTTGCCAGACTTGCGGCCGCGCACTGTCAGGAGGTTCGCGCCCTGAGGGCTCATGCCCAGTTTCACGGCAAGCCCCAGCGCTCCGTTCATGACTCGGACCATGATTCCGGGCTTCTTGTATTCAGCGGCCATTTCGGTCCCTCCCCGGCCGCGACCGTAACACAAGAAGGAATCCGAAGCAGGGCGAAAGCTATTCGCCCGGGGGATGCGGTTCGAGGCCCGCATCTGGATAGGGCGGTAAGGGAGGAGGAGTGGGAATCGACCATGGGTCCTGGTACGGGGGAGGCGTCGGCGTGGGCGTCGCCGGTATCGGCGTCGGCGTCGATGGAGCCTCCGATGGCGGCACGGCAAGGGTAGTCGTTGGCGTTGGCGTGCCCGTTGGCAAGGGTGAAGACGAGGTTGGCTGCGCCGTGGGCGGGACCCAGGACGGATTCCCTCCGGCAGCGCTTCCGGCCGGTGTTGGAATGGCGGGACGTGGGAGCGCGAAGACCTGGGCGAGCGTCAGTCGCGGTGGCGTGGGAGTGGCGCTCGGATCGGGCGTTTCAGGAACGGCCGTTGGGCTCGGCTTGGGAGTCTTGCCAGAATGGGCCAATTCCTGCGTTTCCTGGGCAGCAGGCGTGGGGGTTAGTTCCGGACGCGCCGCGCCACCGCTTGAGCTCGTGTAAAAGAGCACGCCAGCGCCAACCACACCGCCTACAAGGACGAGCATGCCGGTGTTCATCGAATCTCCCTGCCGTGAAGATCGGCCGGAATGGGCGCCGAGGCGGGCGACCGCTCGGTGACGGGACCGTGACGGACGAGTGACCTACCCGGCAGCGAGAGGCAAGGAAACGGTGAAGGTCGCGCCTTCACCGGGCGTTGAGGTGACCACGATGGTGCCACCCATCGCCTCCACCAGTTCTCTCGCCATCGAGAGGCCTAACCCGGCACCGCCGCTCTCACGGTTGCGAGAGGCTTCGCCGCGGTAAAAGCGTTCGAACACATGCGGCAGGTCATCCGCTGCAATTCCGGGACCCGTGTCGCTCACGTGAACCAATACCGCGGAATCGGCCGACTCTCCGCTGATGCGGACGAGGCCACCGGGCTGCACGTGGCGGATCGCGTTGCGGACGAGGTTCTGGAGGACGCGCGTGAGGCGGCCAGGATCGGCTAACGCCTTAACGTTGGGGAAATCGCCGAGAGTGACCAGGACCTGACCCTCGCGCTGAGCGACGTCCACCAGGGGTTCGATCGCCTCGCGGGCGAGGCGCGCCAGGTCGATCGACGTAATCTGCAGACGCAGGGCTCCGGCATCGGCGCTCGCCAGTTCGAAGAGGTCGGTGACCAGGGATTCGAGGCGCCCCGTCTCTCGCAGCGCCATCTCGACTCGTGGGTTGGCGGACAATTCCTCTGCAAGAGCCTCCATCTGTCCGCGAATGAGGGCAACGGGCGTGCGCAATTCGTGGGAGACGTTCGCCACGAGCTGGCGATTGGCATCGAGCAGTGAGACCGCGCGGGCACGTTCATCTGAGAGCGACGACATCGCGCTTTCGAGGCGTTCCGCCATGGTGTTGAAACTGCGGCCAAGCGAGGCCACTTCATCCTCTCCGCGGACCGGGACACGTTGGTCGAGATTGCCGTCCGCGAGCGCTTTCGCGGCTTCCGATACATCTTCCACACGTCCCCCGATGGAGCGTGCTGCCGCGACGGCGAGGAACGCCGCCACCATCAGACCCGGGATGGCGGCAACGATGGAACCGACCCAGACGCTCGTGACGACCGGGCGGATTTCGGCGCGCAAGACAGCCCATCCCCGGGGCGCCTGGATCTCGCGCTTTTCGACGACGACGATTCCGCGATGGGTCCCGGACGCGTCGATGATAGGGTAGGCGCCCACGCCCTCCGCTCCCGCGAAGTCACGCAACTCGCTATTAGCCCGAAGATCAGTCGATCCGGATTCGGCCATGGCAATGACGCGGAGCGCGGCCTCGTCGCGGGGTCGGCCATCGGGCGGAAGCCCTTCGGCGAGGACGGCCACGCTGGACCAACCGAGCAGATAGCGTTCGGGACGGACATCGAACTGGTCCGGGCGCGGTTCGCGATAGAGCGGCAAGGCCCCACTGAGGACCCGCGGGACGAGCTCGAGCGAATCGTTGGTCAAGGGCTTACCGGGCGCGACAGCGCCAGAGGCCACGAGGAATTCGGCGAGCGCCCTGGCATCTTCAGCCGGTTCCTCTTCGGCCCAGTTGCGAGCCCGAGCAGCGACAGCGGCCAACGCTCCAACAAGGATCAAAGCTGTCGCGAGGCCGGCGATGAGCGTGGCAAGGTTGTAGCCGGCGAGCCGCCAGCGCAGGCTGCGATTAGCGCGGCGCTTATAGGCTCGGGCCGTGGGCCAGAGCAGGAGGAAACGCGTCCAGCGCAGTTTCCGATGGATCCAGGAAAGCACTGCCCTCAGCCCGCCTTCACGCGGTAGCCCATGCCCCAGACAGTCTGGATGGTCTCGTCGCCATCTCCGAGCTTCTTTCGAAGCCGCTGTACATGCGTATCGACAGTTCGGGGGCCAACGTCACCCGCTTCGTGCCAGATGTGTTCGAGCAGATAGTCGCGGCTGAAGGCGCGGCCGGGGTTGAGGCAGAGGAGTTCGACCAGGTCGAACTCGGTTGGCGTCAGATCGAGAACATCTCCACGGAAGCTCGCGGTGCGCGCGAGCCGATCCACAAGGAATCCGGCGTGAGCGATTGTCTCGGGCGCCAGTTGCCGTCCGTCCGGCGCACCGGGCCCCGTCTTTTCGCCAGAGCGCCGAAGGAGGGCGGCAACGCGCGCGCGGAGGACCCGGCTGTGCGCCGGCTTGGCGAGGTAGTCGTCCGCACCAGCTTCGAGGCCGTTGACGATATCGATGTCCTGGCCCCGGGCCGTCAGCATGAGGACCGGGACCAGGCTGAACTTTCGGATTTCAGCAAGCGCCGCGAGCCCGTCTATCACCGGCAGCATCCAGTCGAGGAGGACAAGGTCGATGCCTCCGCGGGCGACGCGTTCGACGGCCTCCCGTCCATCGAACGCTTGAACCGTCGCGTAGCCGGCTCGCGTCAGTTGTTCGACGAGGAGGTCGTAGAGGTCCGGCTCGTCTTCGACCACGAGCACTCTGTGCATACCGGCATCGTCGCGGCCGGGTATTCCGAACGCAACCGAAACTGTGACAGTTTCGTGAAACGAAAGCGGAATGATTGCGAACACCACCTGGTCGAGGGCCAGAAAGGACCATCGAACATGATCTTGCTTGGAGGATTCATCGGCGCCGTTATCGGATTGGCCGTACTGGGAGCGGTCTTTGGGGTTGTCGAGCGTTTCTGGCCATCGATTCGCGGGCAGGAGCGCTTTCGCAACGGCTGGCGGACCGATATCGCGTGGTTCGCCTGGCAGCCGACGTTCGGAAAACTCCTTTCGGGCGTGATCGTCTTTGTCTCGATCATGTCGGTGGCGACGATCGCAATGTCGCCGATCTCACGCGAACAGTTGCGCGGCATCAGCCCACGCGACACATGGGTCACTGACCTGCCGGTGCTGGTGCAGTTGGCCGGCGTGCTGGTCATTGGCGACCTGCTGGGCTACTGGCAGCACCGGATCTTCCACACGGTGGGCACACTGTGGCGATTCCACTCGATCCATCACTCATCGCAGAACCTGGACTGGCTCTCTTCGGCACGCGTGCACCCCATTAACGATGTCGCGAGCAACGTGGCCATCGCCGTGCCGCTGCTCTTTCTCGGATTCAGCCCGGTTGCATTCGCGACGTACATTCCGGTACTGACGCTCTACGCCATCATGCTGCACGCGAACGTTTCCTGGACGTTCGGTCCCCTTCGCCACGTCATCGCAAGCCCCACGTTCCACCGATGGCATCACACTTCGGAGGAGCAGGGGATGAACAAGAACTTCTCCGGCCTGTTCCCGATCACCGACCGGATTTTCGGGACGCTCTACCTGCCCAGGGGCATCCAGCCGACAGAATTCGGCGTGGCAGGCGAGACCATTCCCGATGGCTTCTTCGGTCAGATGAAATACCCATTCACGTCGCGCAACACCGAAAGCGATGACGCGGCAATAGCAGTGACTGCCTGATCCTGCTCCGGATTGCAACGAAAGCAGGCCCCACAAGTTGTGGGGCCTGCTTGATGTTCGGAGCGAGAGTGCAACCTAGCGCTTGGTGAACTGCGGGGCCTTGCGGGCTCGCTTGAGACCAGCCTTCTTGCGTTCCTTCATGCGGGGGTCACGCGTGAGCAAGTTTTCGGGGCGCTTGAGTGCCGGCTTCACGCTTTCGTCGCTGGCGACGAGTGCGCGGGCGATGCCCATCTGGATGGCGCCGGCCCACCCGCTGATCCCGCCGCCCTCACACTTTACCTGGGCGCTGAAGCGGCCCTCGCGGCCAAGCCGAGTGAGCGGAGAAAGAATCTCCGCGCGATGCGAATCGCGCGAGAAGACTTCCTCGAACGGCTTGCCGTTTACGACCACTGCGCCATTGCCCGGGTAGAGGCGAACGCGGGCGACGGAGGTCTTGCGGCGGCCGGTGCCATAGAAGTATTGGTCTGCCATGGGTTACTCCTCGGTCCCTTCGGACTTCGCCGCGGCGCGACGGCGCGCGGGCTTGGGCGTTTCTTCGGTCGAGGCCTCAGCGGTGGCTTCGGCGGCCTTGCGGCGCGGGGCACGCTTGGGCTTCTCAGCTTCTTCAGTCGTCGCCGGAGCCTCGGCGGCCGTTTCGGCTGCTTTGCGGCGAGGGGCACGCTTTGGAGCCTCGGCAGCGGGAGCTTCGGCGGTTGGGGCTTCCGTCACGGGAGCCTCCACGACGGGCGTTGGCGTCTCCTCCACTTCGGCAGGTGCGGCCGGGGCGGTGCCTCGAACGCGAGACTTGGCCGCGCGAGCAGCAGCGGAGGCAGCGGTCACCTTCTTCGCCTTCGGTTCGGTCGGGGCTTCGGTAACCTGCGGCACGGAAAGTGGGCGCAGGCGCGCGACCTTTCGTTCCGTAGTCGCAAGTTCGGCCTGGGCTGCCTTACGCGCGGCCTGTGCGGCCTGGGTGCTCGCGATCTGCGACTGATGCGGGTGATTCGCGTGCTTGTAGACCTTCAGGTGGCGGAACATCTGCTTCCCGAGGGGACCCTTGGGCAGCATGCCCCAGATCGCCTGTTCGAGGACGCGCTCCGGGAACTTCTCCATCATCTGCATGTAGGTGCGTGACTTAAGGCCGCCGGGATAGCCGGAGTGACGGTAGTACGTGATCTGCTGGTCTTTCTGGCCGGATACTCGCACCTGCGAAGCATTGATCACGATGACAAAGTCGCCGTCATCAAGGTGGCGCTCGTAGGTGGGCTTGTGCTTGCCCTTGAGCAGCGTGGCGACTTCGGTTGCCACACGGCCCAGCGGGCGGCCAGCCGCATCGACGACGTGCCAGTCCTTGTAGATTTCCGACTGCTTGATTCGAACTGTCGTGTTCATTCGATGTATCCCTCGTCGTACCACACGCGCTGAAGGCAGAGACCATGGGCCGGGGCTACCTGAGCCATCGAACCTGGTGCTGCCTGTTCGAGCAGGCGGACGATTTCCTCCACTGTTGCGGTTCCGCGCCCAACCCGGATGAGACTGCCGACAATGCGGCGGACCATCTGGGGCAGAAACGCGTCTGCCTCGATATCGAACAGGATGCTGCTGTCTTCACAGCTCCATCCCGCGGTGAACACGGTGCGCACCGGGGTGCGCTCCGGTTCGAGTGGCCCGGAGAAGGCACTGAAGTCCTTCCTCCCGGCCAGCGCTGCCGCTCCTGCCTGCATCTCCGGGAGATCGAGGTTGCCCTCGATATACCAGGCGGTGCGGCGCGAAAGCGGCTCGCGCGATTCGCCGTTTGCGATGGTGTACCGGTACCAGCGCCTGCGCGCCCAGCGCCGCGGGTCGAACCCTGCAGGCACTTCGCGCACGGCGCGGACCGATACATCCACCGGCAGGTTGGCGTTGAGCGCCTTCCTGACGGTTGCCGCCGCATGCCGCGTTTCCGCGGTGAAAGCAGCGACCTGGCCAATGGCGTGGACTCCCGAATCGGTTCGTCCGGCCATTTCAACGCGGGTGGGGCTCCCGAAGAGCACCGCAGCCGCGGTTTCCAGCTCTTGCTGGACGGTCCTGGCGTTTGGCTGGATCTGCGACCCGGCGAACGCTGTGCCGTCGTAACTAACCGTGGCCGCGAATCGAGTCGCGGACACGTGGGCTATGCCTCCGACTTGCCTTCGTCGTCTTCGGCGGTTGTCTCTTCAGTCGCAGCTTCCTCAACGGAAGCTTCGGCTGCTTCTTCAACGGCGGCTTCGGCGGACTCTTCGGCCTCGGCGACGGTTTCCTCGACTTCGGCAAGTGCCTCGTCGATGGCTTCCGCTGCTTCTTCTTCGGCAGCTGCGGGCACGGCCGGAGCTTCGGCAACGGCAGCGCGAGGCGCCGGTGCCGTCGGGGCGGCGGTCACGCGCTGCGGGCGCGGAGTCGGCGGAGCATCGACAAAGTCTACTAGTTCAATGACGGCCATCTTTGCGCCGTCGCCCTTGCGCGGCTCCATCCCGGTGATCCGAAGGTACCCGCCGGGGCGAGTCGCCATTCGCGGCCCGATGTCGTCGAAGACCTTCTTCACCACGGACGGATCGAAAACGAAACGCATCGCCTGGCGGCGGGCGTGGAGGTCACCGCGGCGGCCGAGCGTGATGATGCGCTCGGCCAGGGGGCGGATTTCTTTGGCCTTCGCTTCCGTGGTTGTGATGCGCTCATACCGCAGCAAGTCGGTGACCAGGTTGCGGTAGAGCGAGAGCCGATGGGCGGTGTCTCGGCCAAGATGGCGGCCGGCTACGCGATGTCGCATTGTGGTTAGTCCTCGTCGTCGGCGCCGATGAGATCTTCGGCGCTCCCGTCTTTCAGGAGTGCTTCCTTCAACGCCTTACCGAGGGCGCTCAGGTTTTCTTCTTCTTCGTCCTCGTCGTCCATGATGACCGAAGTCGAGCGGCCAACGGGACGCGGGGCCGGCCGAGCGGCGGACGCTGATGGAGCAGCCGGTGAATCGACGATGGGCACGAGGCCTTCCGCGGTGCCATCGACGTAGCCGAGTTCAATCAGGCGATCCCGGAGCTCATCGTAGGACTTGCGGCCGAAGTTCCGGAGGGCGAGGAGTTCGTCCTCGGTCTTCTCGAGGACCTGGCCGACGGTCATGAGGCCGCTGCGCTTGAGACAGTTGTAGGCGCGCACTGACAGGGCAAGGTCTTCGATCGGGGTGTTGTAGCGGTCCGGGGCCATGAGCAGGCCGCCGACGGAGGGGCTGCCCACGGAAACGGTGCCGCCGTGCGGCATCGTGTACTCGGGCCGGCCCATCTGGCTGAAGAGCGCGAACTGGTCCATCAGGATGTCGGCGCTCTGGCCGACGGCGTCGATCGGGCTGATCGTACCGTCAGTCCACAGTTCGAGGATGAGGCGGTCGTAGTTGGTCGACTGGCCGACGCGGGTCTTCTCGACGCGGTAGTTCACCTTGCGGACGGGGGTGAAGATTGCATCCACCGGGATGACGCCGATGGGCAGGCCTTCGACGGAACCGGCGGGGACGTAGCCCTTACCGAGTTCGGCGTGGAATTCGACGTTCAGGCGAGCCTTGGGGACGTCAATGGTGGCGAGGTGGAGTTCCGGGTTCACGATTTCGAAGTCGGCAGGCACCTGCAGGTCACCCGCGGTGACTTCGCACGGGCCTTCGATGTCGAGCGCGAGCGTGCCGGAGCGGTTGCTCAGCGCGCGGATGCGGATCTCCTTCGCGTTCAGGAGGAACTCGGTGGTGTCTTCCTGGAGACCGGCGATCGTGGAGAACTCGTGCTGGACCTGTTCAATGCGTACCGAAGTAATGGCGGCGCCTTCGAGCGAGCTGAGAAGCACGCGGCGAAGTGCGTTGCCGAGGGTGATGCCGTAGCCCGATTCAAGGGGCTCGGCGATGAGCCGAGCATACTTCTCGGTCTCTTCATCGACGGTGAGCTGCGGGACGACGTTTTCCGTCGCCTGGCCGATCAACTCGAGGGAATCCATCATATTCCTTGTTGTCCTCTACTCTCGCAGGTACTGGCGCGGGGTTAGCGCGAGTAGTACTCGATGATGACGTTTTCGTTGAACTGGTGAGTCTCGCCGTGGGCCACGATCGGGGGTGCGGTGACCTTACCCGAGAGATTGGCGACATCGAGCGAGAGCCACGTGGGCGGATTCTTGGACTTCATGGTTTCGGTGACGATCTTGTAGTACTCGCTGCGAATACCGCGGGGCGTGAAGGACACGGAGTCGCCCTCCTTAAGGTGGGCGGACGGGATATCGAGCTTATGGCCATTCACGGCGATGAGGCCGTGGCGGACGATCTGGCGAGCCTGGTTCCGCGAATCGGCAAGCCCGAGGCGGTAGACGACGTTGTCGAGCCGGGTCTCAAGGAGCCGGACGAGGTTTTCACCGGAGACGCCGGTGCTGCGGATGGCTTCCTTGTAGTAGCGCACGAACTGCTTTTCAAGCACGCCGTAGGTGACGCGCGCGCGCTGCTTTTCGCGAAGCTGGAGGCCGCGGTCCGAGACCTTGCGGCGGCGAGCCGGCCGCGGTCCTGGCGGGTTGGGGCGGCGGTCGAAGCTGCACTTGGGCGTGAAGCAACGGTCGCCCTTCAGGAAGAGCTTTTCGCCGTGACGGCGGCAGAGGCGGCAAACTGGGCCGGTGTAACGTGCCATTGGCTGAATCGGCTCCTATACGCGGCGCCGCTTGGGAGCGCGGCAGCCGTTGTGTGGGATTGGGGTGACATCGCGGATGGCAGTAACCGTGAGGCCGGTTGCCTGGAGCGAGCGGATGGCGGCTTCGCGGCCGCTTCCGGCGCCACGGACGTAGACCTCAACGGACTGGAGGCCGTGTTCCATGGCGCGGCGGGCCGCGTTTTCGCCGGCGAGCTGGGCCGCGAACGGGGTGCCCTTACGGGAGCCCTTGAAGCCCGAACCGCCGGAGCTGGCCCAGGCGATCACGTTCCCATTGGGATCGGTGAGGGTGACCAGGGTGTTGTTGAACGTGCTCTTGATGTAGGCGCGTCCGCGCGGCACGGACTTCCGTTCGCGCCGTTTCAGGCGGCGCGTCTTGTCCCCGGCTCCACGTTTTGCATCTGCCATGTGTGGGTCCCTCTCCTACTTCTTTCCTGCGCGCTTCTTGCCGGCGACGGTCTTGCGAGCTCCCCGCTTCTGGCGGGCGTTGGTGCGAGTGCGCTGGCCGTGAACCGGGAGGTTCCGGCGGTGGCGCTGGCCTCGGTAGCAGTTGATTTCGATGAGGCGAGCGATGTTCTGGCGCACTTCGCGGCGAAGGTCGCCTTCGACGATGTAGTGCTTGTCGATGAACTCGCGGATGCGGAGCACATGGTCGTCCGTCAGGTCGCGGCCGCGGATATCCGGGCTGATGCCCGTATCGGCGAGGATGGCCGCCGCGCGAGTCGGCCCGATGCCGTAGACGTAAGTGAGACCTACTTCTACTCGCTTATCGTTGGGAATATCGATTCCGGCGATACGTGCCATGGCCTTACCCCTGCCGCTGCTTGTGCTTTGGATTTTCGCAAATCACCATGACGCGACCGTGCCGGCGGATGACCTTGCACTTATCGCAACGTGGCTTGACTGATGCTCGAACTTTCATCGTTTTCCTTTGATGGCGGCAGGGCCGGCCTACTTGAAGCGGTAGGTGATCCGCCCGCGGGAAAGGTCGTAGGGCGAGAGCTCTACGAGGACGCGGTCACCAGGAAGAAGCTTTACGAACTGGATGCGGATGTCTGCGCCGATATGGGCGAGCACTTCATGACCGTTATCGAGCTCCACCTTGAACATGTTGTTCGGCAGCGGCTCAGTCACTTTTCCTTCCACTTGTATTGCCTCTTTTTTGGCCATGCACCCTCGCTTCGCAGAGATGGAACTACGGGAGCGTGAGGACTTCGGCCTCACCTCCCGCCCGTATGGCTATGGTATGCTCGAAATGACAGCATAAGCTACCGTCTTTCGTGCTTACAGTCCAGCCGTCCGGCCCTTCAAACACGTCTGGCCCGCCAGCGTTGACCATCGGCTCCAGGGCGAGCACGAGGCCCGGCTGGAGCATTGGTCCCTTGAACCGCTGACGGAAGTTCTCGACGTGGGGATCTTCGTGCATATCGCGCCCCACGCCATGTCCACCGTAGCCTTTGACGATCGAAAACCCGCTCTTCTTGATCGTGTCTTCAATCGCGCCACGGACATCGTTGAGGTGAACTCCGGGCTTCGCAGCCTTAATGCCTGCCCAGAGGGCGGCCTCGGTCACCTCGATTAGCTTTTCCGCGATTGGATTTACTTTACCAACCGGGACCGTTATTGCCGAATCGCCGACATACCCTTTGTACGTGGCACCAAGATCAAGGGTGACGATGTCGCCCTCCTGGAGCACACGATTCTTCGGGATGCCGTGCACCAACTGCTCGTTGATGCTCACGCATATGTTCGATGGGTAGCCCGATTTCCCGCCGGGGGCGTAGTTGAGGAAGGTCTCCTTCGCGCCAACTCGTTTGAACTCCTCGCGCACGAACTTTTCGAGTTCCATCACGTTGAGCCCCGGCTGAATCATGTCGCGGAGGCCCGCGAGGGTGTTGGCCACGATCCGGCCAGCCTCACGCATCACCGCGATTTCATCGTCGGACTTGAGTTTGATGACCATGCCTAGCGGATAGCCTCCAGCAAGGCCGCGGTCACCGCATCGAGCGACTGTTCGCCATCGATCTCCTTGAGGACGCCCGCGCTGCGGTAATGATCGATAAGCGCTACCGGAGGCTTCTGCTTCTCAAGACGGGAAGCGACCACTTCCGGGCGGTCGTCCTCACGCTGGTAAAGCTCGCCGCCGCAGGCGTCGCAAACACCTGCAACCTTGGGAGGATCGTTCTTCTCGTGGTAGAGGCGGCCGCAATTGCGGCAGATCCAGCGGCCACCGAGGCGGCTCATGAGCTCTTCATCGCGAACAGAGATCAGGAGCGCGAAATCGACTTTTGCCTTCTGCTGGGCAAGCGCCTTATCGAGCGCGGCCGCCTGGACGACATTGCGCGGAAAGCCATCGAACATGGCGCCAGCCCTGGCGTCATCCCGCGAGATGCGCTCGATGAGCATCTTGATGGTGACCTCATCCGGCACGAGGTCGCCCTTCGACATGTACTCGTTAGCGAGCTTGCCGAGCGGCGTCTCGTTCTTCACGTTCTCGCGGAACATATCGCCGGTGGAGATATGCAGGAGCTTCGTGGCGGCGGCAATGCGCTGCGCTTGCGTGCCTTTGCCGGCACCAGGAGGGCCAAGAAGAACGATGTACACGTTAGCGAATGAATCCTTCGTAGTTGCGCATCAACAGTTGGGCTTCGAGCTGTTTCATCGTGTCGAGCACGACTGCGACAACGATGAGGAAGCCAGTTGTTGAGACGGTGAGGGCACGGACGTCGGTCAGCAGACCGATGAAGAACGGAAGAATTGCTACGAAGCCGAGGAAGAACGCGCCCCCCCAGGTGATCCGCGTGACGACGCGAATCAGGTAGGCCTCGGTTGGGGCGCCCGGACGGATGCCGGGAATGAATGCGCCCTGGCGCTGCAAGTTCTTCGCAATCTGTTGCTGCTGATATTGCACCATCGTGTAGAAGAAGGTGAACCCAACAACCATGATGAATAGGATTGCCCAGTACCATCCGGTTCCGCCGCCACCGCGGCCGCCCTGGAACTGCGTAACGAAGAAGTCGGCCACAGACTCAACCCAGCCGCCGGCGTCGGTGAAGTACGACGCGAGGATTGGTGGGAGGATCATTATCGAGAAGGCGAAGATGAGCGGGATCATCCCGGCCATGTTTACGCGCAGAGGGATGTGGCTCTGACCCTGTTGGCGATACATCCGACCGCCGCGGAAAGCGGAGCGGGCATACTGGACCGGCACCCGGCGTTGCGCTTCCTGGAAGAAGACCACCAGGTAGATAAGCCCGAGTGCAAAGCCCGTGAAGCCCACGATCGCGATGATCGACTGGGTGCTGATGTTCGGGATGAGGCTGGGCAGGCGAGCGACGATGCCGCCAAAGATGATCACGGAAACACCGTTGCCGATGCCGTTTTCGGTGATGAGCTCGCCAAGCCAGACCAGGAACATGGTACCGGCAGCGAGTGTGAGTAGCGTCGCCATCGTACCCATCGGGTGACTCGTGATACCGAAGTCACTGACGACCGGGCTGCCGCCCTGGCTATTAATGAAGACCAGCTGTCCGTAGCCCTGCACGAACGCCATCGGCACCGCAAGCCAGTGGGTATACACCTGCAGGCGGCGCCGGCCCTGTTCGCCTTCTTCCGAAAGCGCCCGGAACTGGGGCACGAGGGGCGTGAGGATCTGAATGATGATCGACGCGGTGATGTACGGATACACACCGAGGGCGGCGACGCTCAAGTTCTGAAGCGCGCCACCTGAAAAGATGCTCAAGAAGTCGAGCAGGGCATTCCCTTCGAACGCCTGGGAGAGCGCGTCGCGGTCCACGTTCGGGATAGGGACGTGAGCCACGAACCGGAAGATGACGAGCATCGCCAGCGTGAAGAGCAGCTTCTTCCGCACGTCTTCCTGGCGGAAGGCGTCGACCATTGCCTGGAGCAGGCGGGGCCGCTGGGCGGGCTGTGCAGTCATTGTTAGCTGTCCTTCGTTTCGTCGCTCTCGCCAGCGATCAGCGTGCAGGTGCCGCCGGCGGCTTCGATCTTGGCCTTCGCCGATTCGCTGAAGCGATGGGCGCTGACAGAGAGCTTCTTGGTGATTTCACCGTTCCCGAGGATCTTCACGGGTTCGTTGAGATGCTTGAGGAGCCCCGCATCGCGGAGGCTTTCCGGGTTCACCGTGGCGCCTGCATCGAACTTGTCGAGGCTGGCGACATTGATCGGCTGGAAGGGCACCCGCCACTTGTTGTTGAAGCCACGGAGAACATGGAACTTCCGGGACGAAGGGAACTGGCCGCCTTCGAACGCGTCGTACGGCAGCTTCTTACCCGAGCGGGAACTCTGACCCTTCAGGCCCTTGCCGGCGTAGGTACCCTGGCCGCTGCCGTTGCCGCGGCCCACACGCTTCTTGGAGTGCGTTGCGCCCCGCGGAGGGCGAAGCTCTTCGGCGCCGATACTCATTTCCCGCTGCCTTCCTGGATTTCGACAAGGTGCTGGACCTTGTTCACCATGCCCCGGTGGGTGGGGGTGTCTTCGATTTCAAGAGACTGATTGAGCCGGCGCAACCCGAGCCGGCGAATCGTGTCCTTCTGGTCCTGGTTGTAGCCGATGGCGCTCTTGCGCCAAACGACGGTCATCTTCGCCATTAGGAATCCCCTCGAGCGATCGCGAGGCGGCGCTGCTTGGCGCCGGCAGGATCCTGGAGCGTGGAAAGGCCTTCAATGGCGGCGCGCGAAACGTTCACCGGGTTACGACTGCCGAACGTCTTCGCGAGGACATCGGTAACGCCAGCCGCTTCCATGATGGCGCGGACGGCGCCCCCGGCGATTACGCCGGTACCGTGGCTGGCCGGCTTCATCATCACCCGGGCCGCGTTGAAGCGGACCCAGACCGGATGAGCGATGGTGCCGCCCTTCATCGGGATCTTGATCATGCCGCGGCGAGCCTGGCTGGAGCCTTTGCGGATGGCTTCCGGCACTTCGTTCGCTTTGCCGATACCGACGCCAACGCTGCCGTTGCCATCGCCGACCACGACGAGAGCGCTGAAGCTGAAACGACGGCCACCTTTGACAACCTTCGCGACGCGGTTGATGTAGATGACCTTTTCGGTCAGTTCATCTCCGCCATCGCGATCCCGGTCGCGGGAGCCGCGGTCACCTCGTTCGAAACGGTTACTGCCCATTTAGAACCCCAATCCTGCTTCGCGAGCGGCATCGGCGAGAGCCTGGACGCGACCGTGATACTTGTAGCCGCCGCGGTCGAAGACGACCAGGGAGACTCCGTTGGCTTTCGCGCGCTCCGCGACGGCTTTGCCGACGATGGCGGCGCGCTCACTCTTGCTTTTGCCCTTCAAGTCCTTCGCGAGCACTTTGTCGGCATCGCTGGCGGCGGCGAGCGTATGGCCCTTCAAGTCATCGATGACCTGGGCATAGATGTGCTGTGAGCTGCGGAAGACGTTCAGGCGCGGGCGTTCGCCTGTGCCCGAAACCGACTTGCGGACGCGGGCATGGCGGCGTGAACGAGCGAGGACAGATGTTGCCTTGGCCATTATTTGCCCACCTTCCCGGCCTTACCGGCCTTACGGCGAATGCGCTCGCCAGAGTAACGAATGCCTTTGCCCTTATAGGGCTCCGGCGGACGCAGCTTGCGAATGTTGGCCGCAACCTGGCCGACGCGTTCCTTATCGATCCCCTCGATGTTCACCCGAGGGCCTTCAACGGTGAACGAGATACCTTCCGGCGGGGCGACGACGACCGGGTGCGAGAAGCCGAGCGCAAGCTGGAGGCTGGAGCCCTGGAGTTGCGCGCGATAGCCAACTCCCTGGACTTCGAGCGTCTTCACATAGCCGGTGGTGACACCGGTGACCATGTTGTTCAAGAGCGAGCGCGAAAGCCCGTGGAGGGCGCGCTGCTGTCCCTCGTCGTTCGGACGAGTGACATTGATCACGCCTTCATCACGGTTGAGGGTGATGGTCTTCGGAAACTGCCGGGAGAGTTCTCCCTTGGGGCCCTTCACCACCACGAAGTTATCGTCGTTCACGGTGACGGTGACGTTGGCGGGGACGGTTACTGGCTGACGGCCGATGCGCGACATTGCGTACCCCCTACCACACGTAGCAGATGACCTCGCCGCCAACTTCGTTGCGGCGGGCCTCCTGCCCCGACATGACGCCCTTGGGCGTCGAAAGAATGGCCATGCCGAGTCCGCCGTAAACACGGGGGACTTCGCGGCGCTGGACGTAGACACGCAGGCCCGGCTTGCTGACGCGCTGCAGACCGTTGAGCACGGGCTGCCGGCGGCCACCGCCGTAGCTGAGGTCAACCTTAAGGTTGGCCTGGGCCTTGCCTTCTTCAAGCGCGACCGAGTAGTCCTTGATGAAGCCTTCTTCTTTCAGGACTCCGGCGATTGCAACCTTGATTTTGGAGGCCGGCATGAGCACGGAATCGTGGCGCGCGGAAGACGCGTTCCGGATTCGGGTCAGCATGTCGGCGATGGGATCACTAAGACTCATTCGTTCTTCCCCTCTAGCAGTTTGCCCGGGTGGCACTTACCAGCTGGATTTGGTGACGCCTGGAAGGAAGCCCTTGTGGGCCATTTCGCGGAAGGTGATGCGGGAGAGGCCGAACTTGCGGATGTACGCCTTCGGTCGCCCGGTGATCATGTCGCGGTTGTGAAGCCGCGTGGGGCTGGAGTTAAGCGGGAGCTTCATGAGCTCCTTCTGGATGCGCATCACTTCCTGGGGATTGTCCCAGGAGTGGCGGAGCTGCTCTTTGAGTTCGGCGCGGCGCGCGGCGTACTTCGCATGAAGTTCGCGGCGGCGCTGGTCGCGCAGGACGATGCCTTTCGATGCCATAAGCGCTTCCTCAGTTCTTCCTGAATGGGAGGCCCATGAGCTCGAGGAGCTTGCGGCCTTCTTCGTCGGTGCGGGCGGTGGTCACGATCGTGACCTGGAGACCCCGGACCTTATCGACACGGTCGTAGTCGATCTCGGGGAAGATGAGTTGCTCGCGAAGGCCCAGGCTGAAGTTGCCGCGGCCATCGAAGGCGTTCGGGTTCAGCCCCTGGAAGTCACGGATGCGGGGCAAAGCCGCGCTTACGAGACGGTCCAGGAACTCCCACATGCGGTCCCCACGAAGCGTGGTGGCAACGCCGATGGCGTTGCCTTCGCGCAGGCGGAAGTTCGCGATGGAGCGCTTGGCGCGGGTGATCACCGGCTTCTGGCCAGTGATGATCCCGATCTCATCGGCAGCCTTATCCAGCGCGTTCGCATCGGTGAGGGCTTCGCCCAGGCCGATGTTCACCGTGATTTTGGTGATCCGCGGGATCTGCATCACGTTGGCGTACTTGAAGTGATCCTTCAGCGCGCCGGCGACTTCCTTCTGGTAGGTCTCTTTCAATCGGGGGGGCATTATTCGATGTCCTCTCCGCTGCGCTTGCCGACGCGAACCCATGAGCCATCCTCGCGGCGCCGGAAAGTGACGCGCGTCGGCTGGCTATCGTTGGGGTCGATCAGCATGACGTTGCTGATGTGGATTGGGGCTTCGCGCTCGATGATCTGCGACGCCTGGCCTTGCTGCCGGGCGCGCTGGTGGCGCTTGATGATGTTGACGCCTTCGACGAGGACGCGGTTGTCCTTGTTGATGATGGCGCGCACGGTGCCCTGCTTGCCCCGGTCCTTGCCGGCAAGCACGACGACCTTATCGCCACGCTTGATCTTGGCTGGCATTACAGCACCTCCGGAGCGAGAGACACGATCTTCATGAAGTTGCGGTCGCGAAGTTCGCGAGCAACCGGCCCGAAGATGCGCGTGCCGCGCGGGTTTTCGCCATCGGATGCGAGGAGCACCGCGGCGTTCTCATCGAAGCGGATGTAGGAACCATCCTGGCGGCCGTATTCCTTGGTGACACGAACAACGACTGCCTTAACGACATCGCCCTTCTTCACGTTGGAGTTCGGCTGCGCCACCTTCACGCTGGCAACGATGATGTCGCCGGGGCGGGCATAGCGGCGGCGCGTACCCCCGAGCACGCGGATGCAGAGGAGCGACCGCGCGCCGGAGTTATCGGCCACCTTGAGCCGGGATTCTTGCTGAATCACGCCTGCACCTCCGCCTTCGGCGCAAGCTGCGTTTCTTTTTCGAGTTCACGGCCGATGGTGGACGGGGCGACATCCGCGACGTCGCCGCGGACGAGGATTTCGATGACACGCCAGCGCTTGTCCTTCGACATCGGGCGAGCCTCTTCGATGCGGACGATATCGCCGAGCTTGCAGCTGTCGTTTTCGTCATGCGCCTTGAATCGCTCGGTCACCGTCACAACCTTGTGGTAGAGACGGTGCTTCTTCTTGCGCTCGACCGAGACGACGACGGTCTTCTGCATTTTGTCGCTAACGACGGTGCCCTGGATGACACGTTGGGCTCCCATGGCTACTCCTCACCCAGGATGGCTTCGATCTGGCGCTCGCGCTTCACGGTGCGAAGGCGGGCAATCTTGCGGCGCGCGTTGCGCAGCTCGCGATAGTTCTCGAGCTGGCGGCTGGCGTGCTGGAAGCGGAGCGTGAACATGGCGCGATACGCCTCGTTGATCTCGTGGTCCAGCTTCGAATCGTCGAGTCGGCGGAGGTCCTCCGCTTTCTGGCGTGCCATTAAATGACGGCCTCCTCCCGGACAACGACCTTGGTCGGGACCGGCAGTTTGTGGGCGGCGAGGCGCAGTGCTTCGCGGGCGACTGGCTCGGGCACGCCGGCGATTTCAAACATGATGCGGTCTGGCTTCACGACCGCGACCCAGCGGTCCGGGGCGCCCTTGCCGGAGCCCATGCGGGTTTCGGCCGGCTTCGCCGTCACCGGCTTGTCCGGGAAGATGCGGATCCAGACCTTTCCACCGCGCTTCATTTCGTGAGTCATGGCGCGGCGGGCGCTTTCGATGTGGCGGGAATCGATCCAGGCCGCACCCTGCGCTTGCAGGCCGTACTCGCCGAAGGCTACGAAGTTGCCCGTGGCGGCATGGCCGGAGCGGCGTCCGCGGTGCTGCTTGCGGTGCTTTACGCGACGAGGCTGAAGCATTAGCTCTCCTCCTCATCGGAACCGCGGGCCGCTGCCTGCTGCTCCATGGAAATGGCGGTGTGCGCCGGTCCCTCTTCCTCTACGCGCGGAGCCGGGGCTGCCGGAGCGACTGGTTCGGGAATCTCTTCCTCGATCTGCGGCACGCCACGCTCGGGGAGGATTTCGCCCTTGTAGATCCAGCACTTCACGCCGATGCGGCCGAACGTGGTGTGCGCTTCCGCGAGTCCATAGTCGATATCCGCGCGGAGGGTGTGACGCGGCACGCGGCCCTGCGTTTCATCCTCCCGGCGGGACATTTCGGAACCGCCGAGGCGGCCGGCGATGGCCACGCGGCAACCGAGGGCGCCGCGCTGCATGGTCCGCTGGACCGACTGTTTGATCGCGCGACGGAAGGCGACACGTCGTTCGAGCTGGTCGGCGACCGAACGGGCAACCAGGTAGGCATCCAGTTCCGGCGTCCGGATTTCCTGGATGTTCACGCGCACCCGGCCGCCGGTGAAGCGTTCGAGCGAGTTGCGAAGCTCTTCAACCTTGGCGCCGCCCCGGCCGATGACGATACCCGGCTTGGCGGTGTGGATGGTCACCGTCACGAGGTTCGCATTGCGGTCGATTTCGACGCGGCTGATGGCCGCATCCGGGAGTTCCTTCAAGACATATTCGCGAAGGTCCAGGTCCTGGTGGAGGCGCTGAGTGTAATCCTTCTCTGCGAACCACTTGGATTCCCAGTCATAGATGACGCCGAGGCGGAAGCCATGCGGATGTACTTTCTGTCCCATTTACGCCTCCCGCTCGTCGAGGATGATCGTGATGTGGCTCGAGCGCTTCAGGATCGGGCTGACGCGACCGCGCGAGCGGGGACGGAAGCGCCTCTGGGTTGGACCGTCATCTGCGAATGCGCGCTTGATGACCATGCCATCGACATCGAGGTCGAAGTTGTTCTCGGCGTTCGAAGCGGCCGAAAGGACCACCTTCGAAACGGTGCGCGCGTGGGGCGATTGCACATAGCGCAGGAGCGCCAGCGCCTGGTCGACGGAGAGGCCCGGAAGGCGATCGAGGATGAGGCGCACTTTGCGCGGTGACGCGCCCATGCCCTGGCAACTAGCTCGTACTTCCATCGGTTAGCGCCTCACCTTGCTCTGGCGGTCGCTCTTGGCGACGTGCCCGCGGAAAGTCCGAGTGAGGGCAAATTCGCCGAGCTTGTGACCGACCATGTTTTCGGTAACGAATACCGGCACATGGCGGCGGCCATCGTGGACAGCGATCGTGAGCCCGAGCATTTCCGGAAGGATGGTGGATGCGCGCGACCAGGTCTTGATCACAGAGCGGTTGGACGCTCCACGCATCGCCATGACCTTCTTTTCCAGTGAAGGATGGATGTAGGGGCCCTTCTTGGTAGAACGTGACATGTCCTACTCCTCCTAGGTCCGGCGACGGACGATGAGACGGTCCGTGCGCTTGTTGTTGCGGGTGCGGTAGCCGAGAGTCGGCTTGCCCCATGGGGTTTTCGGGCCCGGCATACCAACCGGGGCGCGGCCTTCGCCACCGCCGTGTGGATGGTCCCGAGGGTTCATCACGGCACCGCGAACCTGTGGACGGCGGCCACGATGTCGGGTGCGACCGGCCTTGCCGAGCTTGATGAGCGAGTGCTCAACGTTGCTGACCTGGCCAACCGTGGCGACGCATTCGATGCGGACGCGGCGCATTTCGCCACTGGGAAGGCGGAGGAGGGCGTACTCGCCTTCCTTCGCCATCAACTGGGCGCTAACTCCGGCGCTGCGGACCATCTGGCCGCCGCGGCCGGGGGTGAGCTCGATGTTGTGCACCTGCGTACCGGTTGGCATGTTCGCCAGCGGAAGCGAGTTGCCCACGCGAATCTCCGCATCCGGACCACTGGTGACGATTGCGCCAACCGTGAGGCCGTTGGGAGCGAGGATGTAGCGCTTCGCGCCGTCCTGGTACTGGAGGAGTGCGATCCGGGCCGTGCGGTTCGGGTCGTACTCAATGGCAGTAACCTTCGCCGGTACGCCGGGCTTATTGCGCTTCCAATCGATGATTCGATAGAGACGCCGGCTCCCGCCGCCGCGATGGCGAATGGTGATGCGGCCCTGGTTGTTGCGCCCCGCCGACTTCTTCTTGAGAGACTCGGTCAGCGACTTTTCCGGGCGCTTTTTCGTGATCTCCGTATAGGTCTGCGAACTCGCGTTGCGGCGACCCGGGGAGGTTGGCTTGTACTGCTTAATCGGCATGCCTAAATCCCCTCGAAGAGTTCAATCTTGTCGCCTGGAACCAGGGTCACAATGGCCTTCTTCCAGTCGGGGCGGTTGGTGACTTTGCGGCCGAAACGCTTCGGCTTGCCCTTCATCACCATCGTGTTCACTTCGGAAACGCGGACGTTGAAGGCGATCTGGACGGCTTCGCGGATCTGGTTCTTATTGGCGCGAAGATCGACTTCGAAGACGTATTTGTCGGCGCCGGTAAGCACGGTCGTCTTCTCAGTGATGATGGGCCGCAGGAGGACGGCGTAGGGATGGAGTTCCTTCGGCATTAGACTGCGGCCTCCTTCCCGCGGCCGCGATGCGGCTTCACATTCGCGCCGCCCCAGAGGGCTTCGCAGGCGCGAACGGCGTCTTCGGACATCACCAGGCGATGTGCGTTGACGAGGTCGACAACGTTCAGGTTGGCCGCGGGCACTGCCCTGGCAATATCGATGTTGCGGGCGGCGCGGGTGACTTCCGGCACGAACGAGCCGGTAACCACGAGCGCGCGGCGTTCGATGCCGAGGGCATCGAGCATGTTCTGCATCGAGCGGGTCTTAGCATCCGGGGTGCTCAGCCCATCGACGACGACGAGCGAACCGGCGCCGGCATGGCTGGAGAGCGCCGAGCGGATGGCGAGACGGCCCATGGCGCGCGGCATCGACTTTGCGAAGCTGTGATGACGCGGACCAAATGCCACACCACCACCAACGTGGTGAGAGGCGCGAATGGTGCCCTGGCGAGAACGGCCGAGGCCCTTCTGCTTGCGAATCTTCACTGTCGAGCCGCGAACTTCGCCGCGTGTCTGCGTGTGGGCATTGCCGGCCCGGCGGTTCCCCATCTGGGTAACGTATGCCTGGTGGAGGACGGCGCGGTTCGGTTCGATGCCGAAGACTTCATCGGCGGCATCGATTTCGCGGAGTTCCTTACCGGCGGTATCGAAAACCTTCAGCTTCATTTCGATACCTTCTTTGCTTTACGGATGCGGACGAGCGCGCCAGTGGCGCCGGGCACGGAGCCAGCGACGAAAATGACGTTCTTCTCTTCGTTCTTCGAGACCACCTGGAGATTCCGGACAGTCGTCCGGACGTCGCCCATGTGCCCGGCCATGCGCGTGCCCTTGAACACTCGGCCGGGAGTGGTACCCGAACCAATGGAGCCGGGGGCGCGATGGCGGTCGCTCTGGCCGTGCGTCTTGGGGCCGCCGCTGAAGTTGTGGCGCCGAACGCCACCCTGGAAACCGCGACCCTTGGACTTGCTGGTG
The DNA here is from genome assembly GCA_050247055.1 of Dehalococcoidia bacterium. Lineage (GTDB taxonomy): Bacteria > Chloroflexota > Dehalococcoidia > Tepidiformales > Tepidiformaceae > Amarobacter. The sequence goes on along the minus strand of JBFWUX010000001.1, from coordinate 1,166,689 downwards.
ACATCGACGTATTCGCCAGTCTCGAAGACTTCAGCGCCGAATTGATCGCCGAGGGCGAGGTCGCCATCAGTCTTGAATTCGGCGAGGTGGCGGAGCTTGAGGTTGCCGGCAGCCTTCAGGTGGCCGGTTTCCGGCTTGTTGAGGCGCTTGTCATCGTGGAAACCGATCTGCGCCGCAGAATAGCCGTGCTTTTCCGTGGTGCGAATATCGGTCACGAAGCAGGGGCCAACTTCGACGGCGGTAACGCCGCGGAGGCGTCCCTTGTCGTCGAACACCTGGGTAGTGCCGAGTTTGCGGCCGAGGAGTCCGTTAATGGTCATGGCTACAGCTTGATCTCGATGTCGACGCCACTGGGCAGTTGCAGCCGCATGAGCGTGTCTACCGTCTTGGAAGTCGGCTCCATGATGTCGATGAGCCGCTTGTGGGTCCGGATTTCGAATTGCTCGCGGGCATCCTTGTGGATGTGCGGGCCCTTCAGCACCGTGTACTTATCGATCGAGGTCGGGAGCGGCACAGGGCCGGCCACCGCCGCCCCGGTCCGTTCGGCCGCTTCGACAATCTGCCGAGCCGACTGGTCCAGGAGGCGATGATCATACGCCTTGAGTTTGATCCTGATCTGTTGACGAGCCATGTGCGTTTCCCTCGGTTACCGGAATCGCCTAAGCGAGAATCTTGGTGACGACGCCGGCGCCGACGGTGCGTCCGCCTTCGCGGATGGCGAAGCGGAGGCCTTCTTCGATGGCGACGGGCTGGATGAGCTCGATCGTCATCGTGACGTTATCGCCCGGCATCACCATCTCCACGCCTTCCGGCAGGGCGATGGCGCCTGTCACGTCCGTGGTGCGGACGTAGAACTGGGGCCGGTAGCCGTTGAAGAACGGCGTGTGGCGCCCGCCTTCTTCCTTGGAGAGGACGTACACCTGGGCTTCCATCTTGGTGTGCGGCTTGATCGAGCCCGGCTTCGCGAGCACCTGCCCGCGCTGCACGTCCTCGCGCTCAATGCCGCGCAGCAGGCAACCGACGTTGTCGCCGGCCTGGCCTTCATCGAGCAGCTTCTTGAACATCTCGACGCCGGTGACCGTGGTCTTGCGCGTCTCGACGATGCCGATGATCTCGATTTCCTCGCCGACCTTCACCACGCCGCGTTCGACGCGGCCGGTGACCACGGTACCGCGGCCCTTGATCCCGAAGACGTCTTCCACCGGCATGAGGAAGGGCTTGTCCAGCGGGCGCTCAGGCGTCGGGATGTAGGAGTCGACGGCGTCCATCAGGTCGATGATGCACTTGTATTCCGGCGCGTTCGGGTCGGTCGAGGTGGACTCGAGGGCCTTGAGGCCGGAACCGCGGATGATCGGGATATCGTCGCCCGGGAATTCCTGGCTGGAGAGCAGTTCGCGGAGCTCGAGCTCGACCAGTTCGAGGAGCTCTTCGTCCTCCATCATGTCCACCTTGTTGAGGAAGACGACGAGGGCGGGGACTTCCACCTGGCGGGCCAGGAGGATGTGCTCGCGCGTCTGCGGCATCGGGCCATCCGGGGCGGCGACCACGAGGATGCCACCGTCCATCTGGGCGGCGCCGGTGATCATGTTCTTGATGTAGTCGGCATGGCCCGGGCAGTCGACGTGGGCGTAGTGCCGCTTGTCGGTCTCGTACTCCACGTGGGCGATGGCGATGGTGATGCCGCGAGCGCGCTCTTCCGGCGCGTTGTCGATCGAATCGAACGCCCGGTATTCCGCTTCGCCCTTCAGCGCCAGCACCTTCGTGATCGCAGCCGTCAACGTCGTCTTCCCATGGTCCACGTGACCAATCGTCCCGACGTTTACGTGCGGCTTTGTCCTCTCAAATTTCGCCTTCGCCATTGATGGATTCCTTTCCTCGGTTGGAGCCTGACTTCAGTAGTGGGTTACGACGCCTGCTTGGTGAGCTGGGCGGCGACGGTTTTCGGAACTTCTTCGTAGTGATCGAATTCCATGCTGTAACTCGCGCGGCCCTGGGAAATGGAGCGCAAGTCTGTCGAGTAGCCGAACGTCTCGGCGAGCGGGACCATGGCATGGACGATCTGGGTCTTCCCCATCGATTCCGAGCCCATGATGATTCCGCGCCGGGAGTTGATGTCGCCAACGACCGACCCGAAGTAATCCTCGGGGCAGCGCACTTCGACCTTCATGATCGGTTCGAGAATGACGATGCCGGCCTTGCGGGCGGCTTCCTTCACACCAATGGAGCCGGCGTTCTTGAACGCCATTTCCGAAGAGTCGACAGCATGGAAACTGCCATCGATGAGGCTGACTTTCACGTCGAGTACCGGGTAGCCGGCGAGAATTCCGCCCTGCAGCGCCTCCTTGGCGCCCTGGCCGACCGCCGGGATGTATTCCTTCGGCACCGCGCCACCGACGATCTTGTTTTCGAAGACGTAGCCCTGGCCGCGCTCGAGCGGTTCGACCTCGAGTTCGACAACACCGTATTGCCCGCGACCACCGCTCTGGCGGACGAAGCGGCCCTCGGCGCGAGCCTTCTGCGTGATCGCTTCGCGGTAGCTCACCTGTGGGCGACCGACGTTCGCTTCCACTTTGTGTTCGCGCTTCATGCGGTCGACGATGACTTCGAGGTGAAGCTCGCCCATGCCCGATATGAGGGTCTGGCCGGCTTCTTCGTCGAATGTCCAGTGGAAGGTGGGATCTTCCTCAGCCATCTTGCTGAGAGAGATGCCGAGCTTATCCTGGTCTTCCTTGCTCTTCGGTTCGAGAGCGACGCGGATGACAGGCTCGGGGAAGGTGATGTTTTCAAGGATGACGGGGTTGTCCTGAACGCAGAGCGTGTCGCCGGTGAACGTCTGCTTCAGCCCGACGACGGCGGCGATTCCGCCGGTGCCAATCTCCTGGATCTCTTCGCGCTGGTTCGCGTGCATGAGAAGGAGGCGGCCGATGCGCTCGCGCTCATCCTTTGTGGAGTTGTAGACGCTCTCGCCGGCCTTCATGACACCGCTGTAAACGCGGACGTAGGCGAGTCGGCCGACGAATGGGTCGGTCACAATCTTGAAGGCGATGGCACTGAGGGGCTCGTCGTCCGAGACGCCGCGCTGGACTTCGCCACCGTGCTTGGGATCGATGCCGGTGACCGGTGGAATGTCGATCGGGCTGGGGAGGTAATCCACCACCGCATCGAGCATGAGCTGGACGCCCTTGTTCTTGAGGGCGGAGCCGCAAAGTACGGGGACAGCGAGGTTCGCGAGGGTCGCGCGGCGGATTGCGGTCTTAAGCTCGTGGGTACCGATCTCGTGGCCTTCGAGGTAGCTGATAGCGATCTGGTCATCGACGTTGCCGATGCCTTCGACGAGGCGTTCGCGCGCCTTTTCCGCTTCGGCCTGGAGGTTGGCCGGGATATCGCGGCGCTCCGGCTTGTCACCCTTTTCGCCGCCGAACCACCACCAGCACATCTCGACGACATCGATACAGCCATCGAATTCAGCCTCTGCGCCGACCGGGATCTGGATGGGGATCGGGTTGCCGCCGAGGCGATCGACCATCATGTCGATGGTGCGCCAGAAATCGGCGCCGGTGCGGTCCATTTTGTTGACAAAGGCGATGCGCGGCACGCCGTAGCGGTCGGCCTGGCGCCACACCGTCTCCGTCTGCGGCTCCACGCCGGCGACGGAGTCGAAAACGACAACGCCGCCGTCCAGGACGCGCAGGTTGCGTTCGACTTCGGCGGTGAAGTCCACGTGGCCGGGGGTATCGATCAGATTGAAGTGGTGGTCGTTCCATTCACAGGAGGTGGCTGCGGAAGTGATGGTGATCCCGCGTTCGCGCTCCTGCTCCATCCAGTCCATCGTCGCTGCGCCTTCGTGCACTTCGCCGATCTTGTAGGTACGGCCGGTGTAGAAGAGCACGCGCTCGGAAACGGTCGTCTTGCCCGCGTCGATGTGGGCAATGATTCCGATGTTCCGAATGCGCTCGAGGTCAATTGTGCGCGGCATGAGTACTAAAGCAGCCTTTCGCCTACCACCGGTAATGGACGAAGGCGCGGTTCGCCTCGGCCATACGGTGGGTGTCGTCGCGGCGCTTGATGGCGGCGCCGGTGTTGTTCGCGGCATCCATGAACTCGGAAGCGAGCTTTTCGGACATGGAGCGGCCGTTGCGGTTGCGAGCGGAGGTCAGGAGCCAGCGCATGGAAAGCGCGAGGCGCCTATCGGCGCGGATCTCGACAGGGACCTGGTAGGTAGCGCCACCGACGCGGCGAGGCTTCACCTCGAGCACCGGCGTGGTGTTGCGGACCGCCTGCTGGAAAACATCGAGGGGGTCGCGGCCGGTGGTGGTCTGGATGCGATCAAACGCGCCGTAGACGACGCGCTCGGCAGTGCTTTTTTTGCCGCGAGTCATGACCTTGTTGATCAGGACCTGCACATTCGGCGAATTGAAGCGCGCATCCGGAGGCGTTGGGCGCTTTTCAGGGCGGTTACGTCGAGCCATGGAACAGAACTCCTGCCTGGGCCTATTTCTTGCGGCCCGCGGCCGTGGCGTTTTTGCGGGTGCCGTACTTGGAACGGCCCTGCTTGCGGTTGTTCACGCCGGTCGCGTCGAGCGCGCCCCGGACGATGTGGTAGCGGACACCCGGGAGGTCCTTCACGCGGCCACCGCGGACGAGGACGACGGAGTGTTCCTGGAGGCTGTGGCCTTCGCCCGGGATGTAGGCGGTGACTTCGATGCCGTTGGAGAGGCGGACGCGGGCAACCTTGCGGAGGGCCGAGTTCGGCTTCTTCGGGGTTTGCGTTCGCACCTGGGTGCAAACACCGCGCTTCTGCGGAGAGCCCGACTTGCCATCGACTTTCTTCAGGCGGTTCGAGTGCGAGTTGAAGCTGAAGAGCAGGGCGGGCGCGCCAGACTTCTTTGACTTTGGCGTGCGTCCCTTGCGGACAAGCTGGTTAATGGTCGGCATTGCTGCTCCCCTGCTTTGGGCAAATTCGGGCGGCCTGTAATCAAACCGCGGGTTATGGCCGAGAAAGGCCTTCTGGTTCTGGGCACGAAAACAGGCCGAAAAGCCTGTTCGTGAACAGCGCCCGGGGCAATCGTTCGTCCCGGACCGTCTTCAAGCACTCAGCTTCGCGACCTGCGCAAACTCGAAAAGTTCGCCAGTCAATAAGCGCCGAATGAGAAGAGTATCACAGCAATAAGTGGTGTCAACTTCGGGATCACCCCGCGCCCGAGCGCCAGGGCAGCCCGTAAGATGCGCCGCGTGGATGCCATTTCCAAAGATGAAGCCCGCCGGATCGCTCTTGCGGCGCAGGGTTTTGGCGAACCGAAGCCGAAAAAGCCGGGCCCCGAAGACATGCGCGGCATCATCGACCGGTTGCGGCTCATCCAGATTGATTCTGTCAATGTGTTGGTGCGGGCACACTACATGCCATTCTTCTCACGCCTCGGGCCCTACCGACGCGAAATGCTCGACGAGCTCGTCTACCGCGACCGATACCTGTTCGAACAGTGGGCTCACGTCGCAAGTTTCATTCCCACGGCCGACTACCCACTCTTTCATCACCAGCTTGCTACCGGCCGACATTGGGGGCGACGAACGCCATCGCCACAGCGGCTTGCGTACTTCGACAGCGTGCTCGAACAAGTCCGCGCGAGCGGTCCAGTTGTGACGGGCGAGATGGAGACCAACGGTGCCGGCGGCGCGAAGGGCTGGTGGGAATGGAGCGACGCCAAAATCGGCCTGGAGTACCAGTTTGCGTTTGGCCGGCTCGCCGTGAAGGAACGGCGCAACTTTGCCCGGGTATACGACCTGGCGGAACGAGTGTTTCCGACGGAACTGCTGGAGGGCGGGCCATCGCGAGACGAGGCGCACCGGCAGTGGGTTCGCAATTCGCTCCGCTCACTGGGCGTCGCCACGGCGCGAGACCTTGCGGACTACTACCGGCTGAAGGTCGCTGACATCCGTCCCCGGATAATGGAGTTGGTCGACTCGGGAGAAGCGCGGGCTGTGACTGTGGAAGGTTGGAAGGACGCCGCCTATCTCGACACTCGAATCACCGAGACGCCTGAACTTCGGCCCCGCGCCATCCTCAATCCGTTCGATAACCTCATCTGGGACAGGGATCGGACCGAGCGCCTATTCGACTTTTTCTACCGCATCGAGATTTACACTCCGGCCGCGAAGCGCCTGCACGGGTACTACGTGCTTCCCTTTATGAATGAGGGCCTCCTTGTGGCGAGAGTCGATCTGAAGGCCAACCGCCAGGCGAACAGCCTGCAGGTCCAGGCGGCGCACCTCGAGCGTGGGGCGCCCGCCGCGAAAACGGCTTCGGCCCTGGCAAAGGAACTGAAACAGGTGGCGCGTTGGCTCGGCCTGGAGCGGGTGGAGGTCGCAGATCGTGGAATCCTGGCACCGCGGTTGCGACAGCATTTTGGTAATTGATTCGAGTTCTATTTCGGAGCTATGTCGCGCCGCACCAATTCGACACCGAACCGTCCGGGCGCGAGCCCTAGGCCAGCGAACTGAGCGTCCGTTAGTAAGGATAGGCGGCCTCCTGACCAAAGGTTCGCCAAGCGACATTGTCCTCCCCGTCGCAGGGGCGTCCCATCCGTGGGGCGCCCCACCCCCAACAAGTGGTCGAAGGCCATGGACGGATGGCCTTCGATTCGAAGCTACCTTTGGCAATGTTCCCTGTTCGCTGTTGGCTGATACCATGGAGTTGGTGGTAGGAGCGCCCGCGGGACAGGAGCAAGTGTGACCCAGGAAGAATACTCGGCCGTATGCCCGTATCTCGGCCTCGCTGACGACGCCGATTCCCACGCGACCTACGCGACAGAAGCACATCGCTGCTATCGACTTCCGAACCCAACACGCATCGCCACACCGCACCAGGACAAGCATTGCCTGGGGGCGAACCATGTGACCTGCCCGGTCTACCTTGGCGAAGGCGTGCCCCAGACCCAACAGCGGCCGCCGGCGGCCGCCGCCGGTGCGGCCGGCGTTGCGGCTGGGGCCGCGGCCTCAAGTGCTGCATCGGGAAGTGAGACGCCTGTCAGGGGCCCGCGGCCGGGGCAACGCCCCCGTTCACAGACAGAGCCACGGCAGAAGCGCCCGAGTACCGGCGCACTTGGCCCCCGACCGCGTTCGGGCGGGATCAGCATGCCGGTGATGACCATTGGCCTTTTCGCCCTGGCCATCGTCGTCATCGCCATCGCATTCGCCATTCAGAACCTGACAGACGACGGCAACAACGGTGGTATCTCGCCCGGCGATTCGGTAGCGACCTCGGCAGCAGTGGATAAGACCCGCACGGCCCAGGCCGGCGGCGCCGGCCAGACGCCAGGCGCCAATACCACGCAGACTCCAGGCACGAGCCAGACGCCGACTGGCAGCCAGACCGCCGCAGCCTCGAAGACTCCTGCCACGGGCACTCCGGGCTCCGGTTCAAAGACCTACATCGTCAAGGCAGGTGACTTCTGCGGGACCATCGCCCAGGACAACGGCGTCACCCTGCAAGAGCTGCTGGATGCGAACAACATGACTGAGGATGACTGCACGACCCTGGCTATCGGCCAGGAGCTCATCATTCCTTAGGTTCGCTCGGCGACGATTCTTCCGCGTCGCGCGGTGGGAGCGCGAGTTCCGCATGATGCTCGCGGACCCACTCGGTTCGGGCTGTCCAATGTTGGGGGTGGCTAAGCCACCCGTGTTCGACTTCCTGAACCCACTTCCAATCGGCCCAGCAGAGCAGTGCAAGATCCAGGTCGCGCCAGGCGAGGCGACGGATCTCTTTCATCACCGGCGTGCGGTCACGCTTCCGCTTTTCGAACTTGTCCGCCAGCAAGACGACCTTGGCAATTATTGGCATCTTCGGGCTGCCGAGCGTGTGGTCGCGCACGGCCGCGAGGGCTTCGTCATCGGTGACGCTGAACCTTTCGCGCAGCGTTGTCGCGGCGATAGGACCATGGAGCAGGACCGGATCGGCCCGATCGGCAGCCTCGATCGGTAGGCCTGCTTCGATAGCGAGGCGGAGCTGTTCTGGCGGTGGAAACGCACGGAAGAGATCATGCCCCCACGTCGCGAGCTCCACACGCAACGGATCGAGGTCATACCGCTGCGCGAGATCGAGCGCTTCGACGAGAACGCGCTCGACATGGCGGACGAGTCCTTCGGGCCGCGATTCGAATTCGGCCTGGATCAGGGCTATCTGCTTTCGCAGAGAGGGCGGCACTTAACCCTCGGGGCCGAGGGGCCTACCGCCAAGCAAATGGAGATGCAAGTGGTGAATGGTCATCCCGGCCGCATCCCCGACGTTGAACGCCAATCGGTAGCCGCTCTCCCAGACCCCTTCGACCCGAGCCACGTCCTTCGCAAGGATGAAGATCCCCGCCAGCAGTTCGGTGTGGTTCCACTCGAACTCGCGAGCACTATCAACGTGCTCCCGTGGAATAACGAGACAGTGGATGGGCGCGCGAGGATTGATATCGCGAATTGCGAACGCGTGCTCGTTCTGAGCCACGAACTCCACCGGGACTTCGCCACGGGACATACGACAGAAGAGGCAGTCTTGCATCTGCATAGGCCGATTGTTGCTGCGCTTCGCGGTAACGGTCGAACGGGAAGTACCGGGTTACGGCAAGAGTTACAGACGGTTTACAGTTCGGCTATGGCCGAACCGATCGCCAGTGTCCTTTCCCACTTCTGGTCGCCGTTGTGTGCCATCGGCAGCCACGGCGACCGCGGGCCGAATGCCCAGATCTGCGTCTCAGTGTTCGGCGCATCAATCGTTCCCGAGCGTCCTCGGCTGCTTGTGGTCCTTTCGAACACGAACTACACGACTGGCCTGGTCGCCGCATCGGGCACGCTTGCGGTGACTGTGCTTTCCGAGGCCCAGGCCAAATTGCTGGAGCCGCTCGGGCTCCACAGCGGGCGGGACCGCGAAAAGCTGCACGGTCTTGATTTCGAAACCACGCGGTTTGGTGATCCGGTGTTTCGCGGGGGATCTGGCTGGCTGGCCGGAGAGGTCCTTGAGCGTTTCGATCTGGGCGATTCCACCGGGTTCCTCACGGCCGTCCGCGATCGCGGCGAGGCGCCGGTGGCGCCGTTGAGCTGGCAGGCCGCGAAAGGCGTGGTGGGCGCAAAATTCCTTGAACGCTGGGCGGAAAAAAGCATGCGCGAGCAGGTAGCCGCGCGAAATGCGATGGTTTGGCGCGAGTAAGCGAACACTCGCAAATTCGCAGTGGAGGAACACGATGACCCGGCGCCTGGCAGTTGGTGTTACCTGGCAGTTCGACATGAAGAGAGAAGACGCGATCGCCCTCGCGAAGATTGCCGATGAATCGGGTATCGACTCGTTCTGGGTGCCGGAAGGCTGGTCCCACGATGCGTTCTCGCTTCTCATTTCGATCGCGGAGAAGACCGAGCGCATCAAGCTGGCGACAGGCATCGTCAACGTCTATTCGCGGACGCCGGGCGCCCTGGCCCAGCACTTTGCGACGCTGGACGAATGGAGTGGCGGCCGGGCGATCATCGGCCTCGGCGCGTCGAGCGCGAATGTCATCGAACACTTTCACGGCATGCGCTTCCAGCCAGCCTTCGCCCGCATCCGCGAGACCGTGGACATCATCAACATGCTGCTCCGCGGCGAGAAGCTCGTATACGATGGCAAGTGGTTCAGGATGGACCGTGGTTTCACGCTGAGGATGACGCCAGTTCGGCCGCACATCCCGATCTTCATCGCTTCGCTGAACCAGAAGAGCACGAAGCAGACGGCCGAGATTGCCGATGGCTGGATGCCGGTCTGGATCCCGAAAACGGCGCTGAAGGATGAAATTGACCAGTTCCGCCGCTGGGCGACGGCGGCGGGACGCGACGGCACGAAGATCGAAGTGAAATCGCCCGGAGGCGTAACGGTGAGCGCGAACCCGAAAGCCGTCGACGCCGGCCGCCCAATGACGGCCTATTACATCGCTCGAATGGGCGACTTCTACTACAACCATCTCTCGCGACTCGGCTTCACGGACGAAGTCGCCCGAGTGCGGAGAGTCTTCAATGAGCAAGGGTCGGAAGCCGGCGCAGCCGCCCTCAGCCCGGAGTTCCTGCAGGAATTCGGTGTGGCCGGCGACGTGGACACTTGCAGACGGCGGATCGAGGAACAGGAAGCCGCTGGCGTGGACATCCATTCGGTCTCGATCGATACAAAGGATCCGGTGGAGTTCGGACGCGCGGTGGAGGGGCTACTCCGCTAGCAACCGTCGCGCTTCCGCGAGGACGGCGACGATGAACGATTCCTTGGCGGCATTGTAGGCGGGCGGGTCCTGGCCGACCTCGACAAGGATCTGGCGTTTCAGACGCTCGTACGCCTGCGCGGTGGCCGGATGACGGCGCAGGTAGTCGCGGAAGACTAGCTTATCGACCCAGAACTGGCCTTCGAACACACACAGGTGGGCATTCATTCGCGGAGGCCCCTGCTTCCGGTTGTAGAGCGTGCCGGGCACCGTTTCGCCGCGATGTTCGTAGCCGAGCCTAGCAAGCAGAGGGACGTAATCCATGTACTTCACCTCGGATTCGACTCCTACCATGACATCGATGATGGGCTTGGCGCCGAGTCCGGACACGGCGGTGCTGCCGATGTGTTCGATGTTCTCCTCCGGGATTTTCAACGTCTTCGCGATGAGTGCGCACTCCTCGGCGGCCGTCGCGATCCAATCCGGATCGTGAGGAACGATGCGGTAGCTCGGATGAGCGCTTGAGCCACGTGAATTCCCCGCAGTCATCGCCATGATTCTAATCGGGGGTTCGCCATTTTGGTCACGACCGTGGCCTGAGTTGGTACTATCTCGCCGCACAGCCGAACTTCGGCGACCGAGGGCCCCATGACTTCCACCGAAACCAACACCACCGTCCAGACCGCCAGCGGCTCGGTCCGAGGCGAGTTCAACGACGGCATCCATGCCTTCCGCGGGATTCCCTATGCTGCTTCCACTGCGGGCGCTAACCGGTTCATGCCGCCACGCCCGACAGAGGCGTGGAGCGGCGTCCGAGAGTCGATCGCGTTTGGCCCCATCGCGCCGCAGCGGAGCGGTGGTTCCCGGATGGGAGCGACGGCGATCGACCTGGCTGACGGCACCGAAAGCGAAGACTGCCTTGTCCTGAACGTGTTCACGCCGGGGCTCGACGGGGCGAGGCGGCCGGTCATGTTCTGGTGCCATGGCGGTGGATTTGTCAGCGGATCGGGTGGCGCTTCGTATGATGGATCGAACCTGGCGCGGCGCGGCGACGTGGTGGTCGTGACCATCAACCACCGGCTTGGCGCCCTGGGTTTCCTGCATCTCGGCGATCTGGGCGGCCCGGAATTCGCGGATTCGGGAAACGTCGGGCTACTGGACATCGTCGCGGCGCTGGGGTGGGTGCGCGACAACATCGCGGGTTTCGGCGGCGACGCCGGGAACGTGACGGTGTTCGGTGAATCCGGCGGCGGCCGGAAGACCTCCTCAATCCTTGCGATGTCCCCGGCAAAGGGACTCTTCCACCGTGCGATCATCCAGAGCGGTCCCGAGTTGCGCGTGAACGAGCGCGAGTACGCGACTCAACTGGCCGAGACGCTGCTGGCCGAACTTGAGCTGAAGCCTTCGCAGCTCGAGGCACTCCAGCAGGTGCCGCTCGACAAGTTCATGGCGGCGCAGTTCGCGGCAACCGCGAAAATGCCCGGTTCGAACGCCCGGGGTGGGTTCCGGCCGACGGCAGGGACGCCGAGCCTGCCGTCGCACCCCTTCACACCGGGGGCGCCAGCTATTACGGCGGACATCCCGGTCGTAGTGGGGTTCAACCGGACAGAAGCGACGCTGTTCCTCGCGAATGACAAAGAGGTGTTCGAACTCGACCAGGATGGGCTCGAGAAACGGACGACGCGTCTGCTGCGGGAGCGCGCGCCGGAAGTTCTCGCCGAGATGCGCGAACTGTATCCGGACGCGACGCCTTCGGACCTGTACATCGCGATCCACACGGGATTCCTTCGCTACCCGATCGACTCGATCCGGTTGGCCGAACGAAAGTCGGCACTGGGCGGCGCACCCGCGTACGCCTACACATTCGAATGGGAATCGCCGGCTCGCTGGGGGAAGATGAAGACACCGCATGCGCTGGAGATACCGTTCGTGTTCGACAACGTCACCGGCCCGGCATGGTCCGGGCTAACGCGAGGCACGCCCGAAGCGCAGGCGCTGGCGGCAAAGGTCAGCGCGACCTGGGCTGCATTCGCCCGCACCGGCGACCCCAACGCGGGCGGTCTTCCCCGCTGGGAGCCTTATTCCGCCTCGAAGCGCAAGACGATGCTCATCAACAACGAGAGCAAGCTCGTGGAGGACCCGCGGCCGAAGGAGCGGGAGCTGTGGGAGCGGCTGTACGCGTAGCTCGACCACGCGGAACGCTAGGCGGTCAGGCTTGCAATCATGTCGTGCACCGGCGAACTCATCATCTCCGGGGGCATTTCGCCTTCGATGCTTGCCTTGCCAGCTGCCATGGCCGAGTTGAACAACGCCATCATTTGCTCGGCGCGTTTCGGGTCGTTGCCGACCACGAGCCGGCCGACCGGGAGAACGGCGTCGTACTCCCACCTGAGCTTAACGGTGGCGTCGCTGGCTTCGCGGGCCTCGAAGTCGACTTCGTTCGAGTCCTTGCGAAACCGCGCCGTGAACGCGACAGTGCCGTTGTCGCTCTGGATCGAAGCCGGCACGTTTCGGTACACCTCGCACAGTGTTATGTCCTGACTGAGCGTGACAGCGGGACGAAGCGCCAGCATGCAGGCGTGGAGTGCGGCGAGCCACTGTGGGCTCCCCATGACGTACTTCTCGGACATTTGGCCCTCCTTTCAGGCTCCGATTTGCCTGGTAAAGCCGGCGATGTCCTGGAGCTGCCAGGTTTCGGCGATCTTCCCGTCTTCGAAGCGGTAGATGTTGATGACGTTGACCGAGAACGGCTTGCCGGTCGGCGGCTGCCCGAAGAGTTCGCCCTGGTGGGTCCCTTCGAGCGTGCCACGCACCACGACTTTGTCGCCGGCCGCGATGATGTCTTCCGACTTGATGCTCAGGTCGGGGGCGCCGGCGATGAGCGAGGCGAGGAAATCGGTGACGTTGGCGCCCGAGACCTCTGGGTAGGCGCCCACCAGGTCGTGGCGGACGAATGTCGGGAGGAGGACTTCGGCGACACGATGGAACTCGCGATTGTTGACGAACTCAAGGGCAAGGTTGGCGACAGCAATGTTTTCAGCTTCGGTCATTGCAATCTCCTACCTGTCTACGATCGCGGGAAAGACTTCCCTGGGTGGACGCCCCGTCCAGGCGATGGCGCGCGCGAATTTGCCGTCGCGGATCTGATACATGGAGAAGGCGTGGACGGCGAGCTTCGCTCCGGCCGGACCAAAACGTTCATCGCCGCCCGTGTTGGTGCCCTGCCAGAGTTCCTCGATGCCGAACCAATCGTCGTCGCCGGCGAAGACTCGAGTGACCTTTGTTTTTCGGTCGGGGCAAGCGACCGTGGCGCGCTTCTCGAGCTCGTACATGGCCACGCGGTCGTGTGTGACGCCGTTCACGGGGCGGTACGCCGAGAAGTCATCGGCGTAGAGGTCGTGGTAGTGCTCGAAGTCGTTGTTGTAGACATCTTCGTGGCGCTGAGCGTAGGCGCGGGCCTGTTCGAGGTTCATTTGTTTATTCCTCCACTCGGCGGAGTGCCGACGAGGATCGGCCCGCCGACGGCGGTGTACCGGGCGATCCGTCCATCTCGGACGGTGAAGAAGTCCACGAAGTCGTTCCAGACCTTCGTGCCGGCGGGCATGCCCGGCAAATCGACGTTCACCGTTGCCCACCATCGCGAGCGGACAGCAACTCGGTCGCCGTCAACTAACTCCTCAAAGGCGACCATTCCCTGATCGCGGAAAAGTTGGAACACTCCGAGGACTTCCTGTTCCAAACCTTCGCGGTCACTTCCTCGGCGGCCTGGCGCGCCAGGGGACGCCGGCATCTCCCACCGGACATCTGGAGCCCAGATCTCCATGAAACTGTCCCACGACGGTGCTCCGGGAACGGCCGCGAGGTAGCGGCGCAGCTGTTCGGCGGCGACCGTTCGGGTAGTGATCGTGTTCATTGGACCTCCCTTTCATGCCAATCCAAGCTGCTGGAACAGATCTGCGTTGTCCCAATGGAGCCGAAGTGAGGTCAGAACACCGTCTTCTACGTGGCCGACGGCCGCACATGGCAACGTCACAGCCCGGCCGGTCGGCGGGGCGACGGTTCCATCGGGCAGGTGCAGCGAACCGGAGTTCGTCGCTATCCAGGACGCCTCGGCCGCGGCGGACGCGCTACCCGAGAACATCGTTGTTACTTCGAGGCGGCAATCCGGAAAGTCGGCCCAATCCCACTTATATGCGGCAAGCAAGCTGTCCCGGCCGACCAGGCTTTGGCCGGGGCGAGCAAACTCGATGTCTGGGCTCACGGCCCTGGAAACGGCTGCGCTGTTGTGGGCGTTGTACCCATCGAAGAATCGTCGAAGGACTTCGGCCGGCGAACTGTCAGTCATGACTTGCTCCTGAGGGCGAGGTCGCTGGTAGCTTCCCGGGTGTAAACGTTCATGCCCTCGACTCCATCGATGCCTTCCGCAGGTCTTCCAGCGAGTAGGCAAGCGGCTCCGGGACAGCCGCGTGTTGACTGATCACGCGCACGAGCTCGCGGCCTTCGGCGTCTCTGACGACGGTTTCGACGACCGCCTGGGTGCGTCCGCGGCGCACCCACGACGCTTCTGCTTCGACCCACGCGCTATCCGAAGGCCTAAGGTGGTAGGTCGAGCGGACGGTGGCTCCGTACGGGGCGACGAAAGTGCCGGGCGCTTCTCCGGGGCTGGTGAGGAGGGCGCCTGAAGCTAGAGACGCCAGCAGTTCGAGCACCTCCCCGACCCACTGGCCTGTGTTTTGTCGGCAAAGCGCCGTTTGCCCGGCGGTGCGCAGGATGACTCGCTCCGGTTCCGCGACAGCGACCTCGACTCCGAACGCCGGGCAGAACGCATTCAGGGCGAACAATTCGCCGAGAAGCCTGGCCCAGTTCGAAGGCGGGGCGACGGTCGTCGGATGATCACTCATCGTTCCTTCCTCATCTGCGCCAACGGCCCGGCCATGTCCATGTCGATCCAGATGCGCTTCGCGACGGCGTGCTCAATTTCGGCCCAGCTGGTGCCAGAGAGGGTGATGCGCCGGCCCGTCGCCGGGACTCCTGCGAACGGTCCTTTGTGGGTGCCGGATCCCTTCCATCGGAGCGCGCCGAGATTCGCCTCGACTGAAATCGACTCGACCTCCCGGCGCCAGTCGGGAAAGGCAGCAAGGTTCGCTCGCGTCGCTTCCAACTGGGCTTCGCTGCCAGTGCGAACGAGGTCGCCATTCAGCCAAACTTCGACGTCGGGTGCGAGCATCGCCGCGAGTGCTTCGAGGTCGCCGGCGTTCTCAGCTTCGACGAAGCGGTGGAAGAACTGGCGAACTTCCTGCGCACATTCTCGAGTGTTCAGCTCTAGCGGATACCGCCCGTCGTCCGCGAATGGTTGGATGTCACGGTGAAAGAGGAGGAATCGCCAGTTGCCGTCAGCGTCGCGCCGCATGGATTGGGAGAAGCGGACTCTTGCTCGTTCTGGTGGCCGCTCCGGAAGCTGGAACTCCTCGGTATAGACACCCCAGGCGAGGCCGATATCACCGTCAACAGCCGTTCGCAGTTCTTCGAGGGTCGTGACGATGCCCTTGTGGCGGTCGTAGAAACCGCGCATGAACTCGCGATATTTGTCTATCGAAGTCGACGACATGTCGCGCGGAGCGGAAGTGCGGTAGCCGAAACCATGGCCAGTCGCATCCATCGCGCAGATTGCCGCGATGTCCGGTTCGTTGATGGCTGCGATCCACGCTTGAACAGCAACCGCGACGTCGTCCTTCGTAATTCCCACGTGATCCTCCGTGGCCCGAAGCGGTCCACGCGGCGGCGATGCGGGAATCAACGGGCATGTTCCTGAAGACGCGGAACCATAACACGGCGCAATTTAGCGTCGCAACCCGAAAAGCAATCACTGCAATCCGAATCCCAGGAACGGCCCCCCGGGAACCAGCAGGCTCAGGCGAACAGGACGTGCGTCTTCAGGAAGGATTCGACCGACTTGTAAAAGGCGTCGATCGTCTCTTGCTTGCGCCAGCCGTGGCCTTCGCCGGGGTAGAGGTGATACTCGTGGCTGACCCCGCGGGCCTTGAGTGAAGCGACGATGCTGTCGCTCTGCTCTCGCGGAACAACGCGATCGATTTCGCCCTGGAATACGGCGATGGGATCGACGATTTTGTCCGCGTGGAAGATGGGCGAGCGTTCGCGGTAGACAGCGGCGGCTTCGGGGAGTGGGCCGAGCATCGAATCGAGGTAACGGGCTTCGAACTTATGGGTGTCGGCGGCGAGGGTGAACATATTCGCGACGCCGAACATGCAAATGCCAGCCTTGTAGAACCCCTGCAACTCGACCAGCGACTGGAGCACGGTGTAACCACCGGCACTGCCACCCATGATGACGAGACGCGACGGGTCGGCGAGTCCGCGTTCGGCCATGGCCTCCGCTCCGAATTTCGCATCCTGAACGTCGTAGATGCCCCATTTCTCGCGGAGCTTGAGCATGTATTCGCGGCCATATCCGGTGCTGCCGCGGTAGTTCGGCTGGAGGACGGCGTAGCCGCGCGTAGCGAAGTACTGCGCGTTCGGCGCCCAGCCCGCCACCACCTGGCTGGTGGGCCCGCCGTGGATGAGCAGGATCATTGGGGGCGCGCCGGTGCCTTCGAACGATTCGCTCGCAGGCGGGTAATAAAGGCCATGGGCCTGTTCGCCATCGAACGAAGTCCACGAAACCGGCTGTGGTTCAGAGAGTGCCGCGGCCGGCACGGTTTCGGTGTCGCTGCGACGGCGAACCGAATGCTTCGGCTGGGCTCCGGCGAGGTCGAAGACGACGACACGCGAAGGCTGCTTCCCTCCGCTCGCGACAAGGGCGACCTTGTCGTTGTTGGGCGCCGCGCAGATTCCCTGGAAGACGGAATACCCCTGGTGAAGCTCTCCCAATTCCTTGACGAGGCCCTCGGGCGAAATGCTCACCAGTGTGCCGAAGCCCGCTCGCTGGCGGACGCCGATGACGTCGCCGGAGGCGGTCTGGGCGAAGGTCTTCATCCCGTAGTTCCACGCCGGAGTGCCGTGCTCGAAGTAGCCGTCGGTAAGTTGCTTCGTCGCTCCGGTGGCAAGCTCGCGGCGATAGATGTGCCCCCAGCCGGAATGGTCGGAGACGTACAGAATTGAGGCGCCGTCCTTCGTGAAGGTCCCCTGGAAGATGGATGTCTTCGAGTCGCCGGCCACGATCTCGGAGCTTGCGACCACGGGCAACCCATCCTCGGGGAACGCGAGTTTCGAGACGCGCAGTTCTGTGCCGTCCCACGGCATGTTGGGGTGGTCCCACTCGACCCACGAGAGACGGTCGCCGGCCGGGTGCCACGCCGGCTGCATGTAGAAGTCGCGGCCTTCGGCCAGTCGCTGGGGCCAGTGCCTGCCCTGGGCATCGACGACGGCGATCGAGTCGGTTTCCTCATACGTGTGGAGGTAGGCCAGCCATCGGCCATCGGGCGAGACCACCGGCGAAGAAGCTGCGCCGAAGGCGGGGGTGATTGGTCTCGCAGTCCCGCCGGTAAGTGGCTGGCGGTAAATGCGCTGGTCGGCTTGCCCGACGAAGTAGGCGTTGCCATGGGAGAGGGTGAAATCGCCGCCGCCATAGCCAACGAAAGCCCGGACAGAGATGTCGGATGTAAGGTCGCGCGTAGAACGGTCATCCGCACCCTGGACGACGATGACTCCCTTATCGGAGCGGCCTTCGATCCAGGCGAGCGTTTGGCCGTCGGTGTCCCAGCATGGCTCACCGAGGCGAATGCCGGCCGCGAGCGCGGATGAAGAGATGGGGCTCGGCCAGAGGCCGAACATTCGCGTTTCACGTGCCATGGGTTCGCTCCGAGAAGAGGGGTGCGAGTGATTCTAGCGGGAGCGGATAGGATTGGCCCGAGTATGGTAGTATGCGCGTATGAAGCGCATCACCATATCGCTGCCGGACGAGTTAAACGATGCGCTGTGTGCTGAGGCGCATCGCCGTGGGTTGAGCCTTTCTCAGGTTGTGCGCGAAAAGGTGGAGTCTGAACTGGAGAAACGCCGAAATCGGCTACCGGGATTCGTCGGGCTAGCCGACAAACGGCTGCCGTATAGCGCGGAGGACATCGACGAAGAGCTATCCAAGACCTTCGGCCGAGACTGACATGCCTTATGCGATTCTCGATACCAGCGTCATTTTTGCCTCGATTAACGTGGGCGACCCATCACATGCCAGATGTCGCGCATTGCTGTCCCGAGCCGAGTACAACCTGCTCATCCCAGTCCTCTGCATCGCCGAAGTGTCGCACCTCGTAAATCGGGATCTTGGACCTGAAACCGAGTTCGGTTTCATAGAGTCCCTTCGGGACGAGGAAGTCGAGAACCCAACTCTGGAGGACTGGGACAGGATAGCCGAGCTCATTCAGAAGTACCGGGACTTTCCTCTCGGAGCGGTTGATGCATCCATCGTGGCACTTGCCGAGCGGGTAGGAGTCGTCACCGTCCTGACGCTCGACCGTCGCCACTTTGCGGCCATCCGCCCCAGGCATGTGGATGCCTTCACTCTGCTTCCATAGCCTGGTGATCGTCAGGGCATCGACCCACGTACACTCAAGAGCGACGGAGGCTCTCATGCTCAAGACTGGCACCCGGGCGCCCGATTTCACGGGAAGGCTCGATGACGGTTCAACCTTCGAACTGGCAAAGTTCCGCGGCGAGAAGAACATCGTCCTCTACTTCTACCCGAAGGACTTCACACCGGGTTGCACCGCCCAGGCGTGCAACTTCCGGGACAACTACTCAGAGATTTCGCAGTACGACGCGATCATCGTCGGTGTGAGCAGCGATGACGAGGATTCGCACACCTCGTTCAAAGAGAAGCATGAGTTGCCCTTTCGGCTACTCGCGGACCCCGGCAAACAAGTCCATCGCATGTACGAAGCCGTCGGATTGATCCCGTGGATGACCCCAAGGATGACCTATGTCATCGACAAGCAGGGGGTCATCCGTGCCGCGATCCGGCATGACTTCCGGGTGAAGGAGCACGTTCCGGAAGTGATTTCGGCGCTCAAGCAGATAGCGCCGAAGTAGCGAGCGTCAGACTGCCTGCCAGGGTGTCTTACCCTTCGGCTTAAACACGGAGATCACCGTGGCGACGGTAAGGGCAACCACGTGGGCGATGCTACCATCATAAAGCGCGCGGTCGGCGACGCCTGAGGCAAGCGCATCCCGTGCAACGTGGGAAATGACGACCGCATCGGTTACGACGACAGCGATGGTGATGAGAATCTTGGCGATGACCCACCAGTTCTTGAACAGCCCCCACGTGGTGCCAACGCTGAGGACGCCGCCGGTGAGGGCAGCCGCGATTCCGAGGGGAATGGAAACGCGCGGAAGGTTTGCCAGGACGCGATAAATCGATGTCGCCAGGACCTTGTCGGATGTGGTCCCGGCCCAGAAGACGAGTACGGCAACGACGATGGCGGCGCCAAACCAGCCGACCGAAGTGAGGATGTGGGCTGTGAGTACGGCTTTGTAGGTGCGTCCCCGGAGCCGGAAGCCAGCTGTTGTGGTTCGACGCATAGCGGGACGAGCCGCGGGTGGAGCGAGGGACATTTGGTCCTCCAGGGAAGTCAGTTGGCTGCCGCAATCGCGGCGACGTTGTTGGCGAGCTGGTCGAGGGCGGCGCGGAAGACCTCGACCTCCTGCGTGGTCAGGCCTTCGCGAAGCCGGGAATCGAAGGCGATCACGGCGCGGAGCATTCTCGCGAAGAGGGCATCGCCTTCTTCCGTGAGTTCAACGGTCTGAATGCGGCGGTTGCCCGAGGAACGCGTGCGCCGAACGAATCCCGCCGCCTCCAGGCGGTTGAGATGATGGGTTAGGGTGGCCGGTTCGATACCCGCGCGCGCAGCGAGATCGCGTTGCATGGCGTGCTGCACTCCCTTCAGGCTGGCCAACACGACCCACGTCGGCAACGAGCCGCCTGTCTCCGCGAGTGCGTCATCGAATGCTCGTTGAAGTTGTCGAGCGATTCGACTGAGGTGAAGGCCGAGCGGTTCCTGGATTGGGGGAGGCATGAGTATTAGGTTAGATATCTAACGATTAGATGTCAAACTTAAGGCCTTTGCGGAAAACGCCCGTTGTGAGAACCACCGAGTGTTCGCGTCAGAGCTTCTTGAGGAACGCCTCGACGGCTTCGTTGAAGGCGGCCGGCTGGTCGATATTCGAGGCGTGGCCCGCATCGGCGATCATCACGCGGGTCGAATTGGGGATCTTGTTGACCATGTATTCGGTGCCACCCAGGAAGGGCGTGTCGTTCTCGCCGACGAGCACGAGAGTAGGGACCTTGATCTCCGGCAACGATTCGATGACGCGTGAATCGAACTGGGCGAGCATGCCGCGGGCGGCGTTTGCCAATCCCTGGGCCGAACGATGTTGCGAAACGCGCACCTCAGCGCTGGCGCCGAGTGCGTCGAGCCCGTTCTTCTCGAAGTTCGCCGCGCGCTTCTGGGCCGTTTCGTTCCATCCCTCGCGGGCGACCGGGTTCTTATAGCCCGGACCGGTGTCGAACAACATGAGGGCACGGACCATCTTCGGGTGGGCGAGATTGAACGCGAGGGACATGTACCCACCGAGCGAGAGCCCACCGATGACGGCCGATTCCAGGCCAAGATGATCGAGGATCGCGGCCATGTCATCGACTGTGGCAGCCTCGGAGTATTTCGAGGCATCCTCCGGGCTATCGCTCTGTCCGTGGCCGCGCATGTCCCATGTGATGACCCGGTACCTGTCCTTGAGGGCTTCGACCTGTCCTTGCCACATTCGGCTCGTTGCACTGTAGCCGTGGCTCAGAAGCACGGCCGGGCCGGTGCCATGGTCTTCGTAGTAGATGTTCACGCCGTCACGGTTGATGGTTGCCATGTCTTAATCCCTCCGGGTTGCTGTGGGCGGGATTCTACTCGGACGGCCGCAGCCTCGCCGGGAGGAGATATGCGCCGCCAGTCACTTGACAAGATTTTTCAGATCCGCGCCATTGACGGACGTCAAAGCGCTTCTGTTACTCTCCACCGCGTCGTGTTGGGGACGACAAACTCACGAAGAAGGTGTCCTCATGTACGACGCGATTGTGATCGGCGCGCGCTGCGCTGGCTCCCCAACGGCCATGCTGCTGGCGCGGGCGGGCTACAAAGTCCTCCTCCTCGACAAAGCCACGTTTCCGAGCGACAAGCTCTCGACCCACTACATCCAGCCGCCCGGGGTAAACGCGCTTGAGGAATGGGGCCTGCTCGATCGGGTTGTCTCGACCGGCGCGCCGCCAATCACCGAGTTCAGAGTGCATGTTGGCGGCGTGCGTTTGCCAATGCCGCCCCAGGATGGGATCGCGTTCTGCCCGCGGCGATACCTTCTTGATGCCATTCTGGTGGACGCTGCGAAAGACGCCGGCGCCGAAGTACGTACCGCGTTCAAAGTGGATGAAGTGCTGATGGACGGCGACCGCGTAACTGGAATTCGTGGTCATGGGCGCGATGAAATGCCGGTGGAAGAATCGGCACGTTACGTCGTCGGCGCCGAAGGCCACCATTCGCTGGTGGCGGACACCGTCCGGGCACCGAAGTACCGCGAACGGGAAGCGCTAACCGGAGGCTACTATTCGTACTTTTCGGGCCTGCCAATGGACGCGGCTGAGGTGCACGTTTCCGACCGGGGTGGGGTGCTCGCTTTCCCGACGAACAACAACCAGGTCTGCATCGCGGCCGGAACGGGCAAGGCGAACTTCCCCGAGTACCGCAAGGACATCGAGTCGGGGTTCTTCAATATCGTCGATGGCTCCCCGGAGTTCGCGAAGCGCGTGCGTGCCGCCAGGCGTGAAGAACGCTGGATGGGCACGGCCGACGTCCCGAACTTCTTTCGCAGGCCCTGGGGACCGGGATGGGCGCTCGTGGGAGACGCCGGTTACATGAAGGACCCGGTGACCGGATTTGGCATCACCGATGCATTCCGCGATGCAGGCCTGCTCTCGTCGGCGCTGGACCAGGTGTTCGCCGGGACCGCGACCCCGGAGGAGGCACTCGGCGGGTATCAGTCGAAGCGCGATGAAGCGGCGGGACCGGTGTACGAGATGACCCTCGCGATGGCCAGTGGCGAGATGGCGAACATGCTCGGGGGTTAGCGTTTGCGAGCGATGACATCCTTCGCTGCCGCGGCGAGCCGGGCCGGCGTCAATTCGAAGTAGCCGAGCAGCTCATCCCATTTACCGCTGGTGCCGTACCGATCGACGCCAACGAAGGAGATGGGTGTGGGAAGTAACTCGGCGAGGACTCGTGCCACCGCAGTACCGAGACCACCGTGGGTCTGATGTTCCTCGGCGGTGACGATCGCTCCAGTCTCGCGGGCCGCAGCGAGGACGGCATCTCTGTCGATCGGCTTGATGGTGGCCATGTCGATTATGCGAGCCGAGATGCCTTCGTTCGAGAGGTGGGCCGAAGCTTCCAGCGCGATCCCAACGAGGATTCCGCAGGCGACGATCGTCACGTCGTTTCCCGGGCGAAGGATGTTCGCCTTGCCGATTTCGAAGCGGAGGGTGGAATCGTAGACGGCCTCCACCTTGGGACGGCCCGTCCGCACATACGAAGGACGCAACGTCTTTCCTGCCGCCACGATCGCCTGCCGAGCCGATTCGAAGTCGGCCGGGACGATGACATCGAAGGGGATGAGCGAGGTCACCAGCGCGAGGTCCTCGATCGCCTGGGCGCTGGCGCCGTCTTCACCCACGGTGATTCCGCCATGGCTCGCGACACACTTTACGTTCAGGCCACCGCGGGGCTGAGCCACGGAAGTCCGCAACTGGTCGAAACAGCGGCCGGGGAGAAATGAGGCAAAGCTGGCGATGAAGGCCGTCTTTCCGGCGGCAGCATAGCCGGCGGCGATGCCGACCATGTTCGCTTCTGCGATGCCCACCGTATGCCATCGGTCCGGGTACTTGTCACCGAACTGGTAGCCCATGGTGGAGGCGGAGAGGTCGGCATCGAGTGCGACCACGTCCACTCCCTGCTCGACGAGCTCGGCAAGGGCGACCGGGTAGGCCTCGCGGGTGGCGGCGGCGGGCGGGGCGGCCGTCAATTCAGGCCCTTCGCAATCTCGGCGAGTGCCTGGTCGAGCTGGTCCCTGGTCGGCGCTTTGCCGTGGAATCCGGGATTGTTCTCCATGAAACTCACTCCGCGGCCCTTTACCGTGTGCGCGACGATGACGCGTGGCCTGTCGTGCGGGCGTTCGGCTTCGGTGAGCGCCTGGTCGACGGCGGCCATGTCATGCCCATCGCACTCGATCACATGCCAGCCGAAACCCTTCCACATCGCGGGAGGATCGATCTTCATGATCTTGTCGCCAAACCCGTCGTTCTGGATGCCGTTGCGGTCGACCATGGCGATGATGCGGTCGCCGAGGCCGAAGTGGACGACCGCCTGGGCAGCTTCCCAGACCTGGCCCTCGTTGAGCTCGCCGTCACCCATAAGGACCCAGTTGCGGAAGTCGAGATTATCAAGGCGGCCCGAGAGCGCATGGCCGATAGCGAACGAAAGTCCCTGCCCCAGGGAGCCGCTCGACATCTCGACACCGGGCGCGGCACCCATCGAAGGATGTCCCTGCAGTGGGCTACCGAGCGTGCGGAACTTGGAGAGCAACTC
The DNA here is from genome assembly GCA_050247055.1 of Dehalococcoidia bacterium. Taxonomy (GTDB): domain Bacteria; phylum Chloroflexota; class Dehalococcoidia; order Tepidiformales; family Tepidiformaceae; genus Amarobacter. The sequence goes on along the minus strand of JBFWUX010000001.1, from coordinate 1,142,856 downwards.
GGTGCTGAAGTAGCCGCGCTCGGCGAGGGTGCTATAGAGAAGCGGCGTCGCGTGGCCCTTGGATAGGATGAAGCGGTCTCGTCCAGGCCAATCGGGCCGCTCCGGATTGCAGCGGAGATGGTTCCAGAAGAGGGAAACGCCGAGTTCGACGGACGAAAGCGAACCCCCGGGGTGGCCACTCTGGGCCTGGTAGACCATCTCAACGATGTGGGCGCGAATGCGCTTCGCCACTTCCGTGAGCTCGGCAATGGAAACTGGTGCAAGTGTGGTCGGCATCGGAGCTAAGGATAGGGCTGGGGTGCGGCTGGGGCGATTCGCAGAGAGGGTGATCGGAGATTCACGATTCACGATTCACGGTTTGGTTACCGTTATGGCGAGTCCAAGCCTAGTGCGTCCGGAAACATGACTGAATGCTGAGGGCCATTTCGGGCGAACCGCTCAATTCGCCAACGGCTTCGGCGGGTTCTTCGCCGCGAATGAACTTGAAGAAACCCTGGGTGTTTGTCTTGAGATGAAGTTCAGCATCGGGGGCGCCGTTACGGCGGGGATGGAGGTGGCCGTCGTGGATGTCGAGGGTCCAGGTGTTGCAATCGGAACAGTCGGAGATCTCGACAGTCATGCGGGCCGCGAGGTCGGCGGCGTTTTCGGGCTTGAAGGAAAACGTGGGGATGACACGCATGGCGAAATCGTGGGAGACGGTGTCGCCGATCTGGTCTTCGGTGATGGGCTCGACATAGCGGCGGCCCCAGTCCAGCAACGACAAAAGGATGGGCCGTACGGCCCATCCTTTGTCGGTTAGTGTGTATTCAACGCGGGGCGGAAGTTCCTTGAAGTAGTCACGATGCACGAGTCCCGCGGCCTCGAGGCGCTTCAGGCGATCGGACAGGACGTTGGGAGACATGCCCGAGCAGCTCTCGAGGATGTCGTTGTAGCGTTGGAGGCCGGCCATAAGGTCGCGAAGGATAAGAAGGGTCCAGCGATCTCCGAGGACATCCAGGGTCTGTGCGATGACACAGGGAAGGTTATAGGTCTTCCTGGATGCGTCGGCTTCGGTGCGCTGGGCCATGGGCGGGCTCCCCTTATTTTGAGCTAGTTAAGATTCCTATCAAAAGCTAGTGCCAAAACTATTGACACGATAGCGCCTGATGCTATTATTCCGCTACGACCTAGGACTAGCCTAACGCTAGTACCAGAGGTTTCCGAAAACAAGCGTAGTTGAGCGGCCGTTGCCGAGTCAACCAACGGAAAGGATGGTCACCACCAATGGCTAACGCCACCACCACCGCAACTCCGGCGGCCACCACAACCGAACAGCACTTCCATCGCTGGCGGATCGATGAGCCGAACGGCCAGATTAGCGTTGGCACCTGCAAAACCTGCGGGGCCACCAAGGAATTCAAAAACTGGCTGAGCGACGGTGACTTCATCACCAACGAAGAACACCGCATCTCGGCAGCTGCCTAGCCTTTCTCCGTCTCTTCCTGGTTCGGACCTCTCCCCGAGGCCAGGAGACTATTTGCCGCCGCCACCATCCCACGGGTGGCGGCGGTTTTCGCTTTTCGGGGCTGTTGTAGACTCGCTCCCCATGCGGGAGGTGACTGCGTGCTGAAGCCACTGGACATTTCGGAAGACGCGCCGTGGAAGAAGCGAATCCGGGCATGGCGCGTGACCTCATGCTCGTTGGCTCCCGCCAACCCCGAACGCGGCATTGCCGTGACGAATCAGTCGGGTGTTCAACAGGTCTATGCGTGGGAACCAGAGACGGGAGAGCTTCGCCAACTGACATTCGTCGAGCGCGGCCGCCCTGGGGCGCGCCTCTCACCGGACGGCCGGTACATCTACTACTTGCAAGACGATCGCGGGAACGAAATCGGTCATATCGTTCGCGTACCCTTGGAAGGCGGCGAACCGGAGGACATCACTCCCGGGCTCGAACCGTATGCACTGAGCATGATCCCGACGAGTTTCGACGGCTCACGGATTGCCTTTATCGGCGCGACCCGTGATGGCTTCGTCCTTCGGCACGCACCGATGGCCGCCGATGGAGCTATCGGCGAATGGCACGAAGCGTTTCGCAGCTACGCCCTCACGCATGGGCCGATTCTCTCTTCCGATGGGCGCTACGCCTCGATGGCCAACATGGAACGGTCGGGAAACACCGATGCCGAGATCGTTGTCGTCGACCTGGACTCGGGAGAGATTGCCGCCCGCATCTTCGAAGAAGGCGGATCGAACACGCCGGGACGATGGGCGCGAAAGTCCCACCGGTTCCTGGGCGCGTCCGACGCTTCTGGGGTGAACCGGCCCTACATCTATGACATGGACAGCGGACGGCGCATCGACCTGCCAATCGACCTTGCCGGCGAAGTGGCGGCGGTCGATTGGTCGGACGATGAGCGATTCCTGCTGGTCATGCAGACGTGGCACGCGCGAATCCGGCTGTTTGTCTACGACCTCGAGACCGAGGAACTGCGCGAACTCGTCCACCCCGGCGGGACACTGCAGGGCGCTACGTTCTGGAAGAACGCCATCGTCGCAACACTCAACAGTCCCGAACGCCCCACGACCGTAGTTGAACTGAACCGGGACAGCGGCGAACAGGTGCGGGTACTCCTCGAGAGTGAGCCTGTTGAGCCGGGTGTGGCCTGGAAATCCGTCTCGTTCTCTTCGTCCGGAGGCTCGATGATCCAGGGCTGGCTTGCTTTGCCGAAGGACCACACTGGTCAACCAGGGCCGTGCGTCATCGAAATGCACGGCGGGCCGACCGCGGTGACCATCGAGATGAACTATCCGCGCTACCAGGCGTTGCTTGACCATGGGTTCCCGGTGTTCTTCCTGAACTACCGGGGTTCGGTGACGTTCGGGCGCGAGTTCGAGCGTTGCATTATCGGCGATCTCGGAAATCGCGAGGTCGATGACGTGGTTGCCGCCCGGAAGTGGCTCGTCGATGCCGGCATCGCGGATCCCGGGCAGGTATTCCTGACTGGATGGTCCTACGGCGGGTACCTCACGTTGCAGACGGTCGGGAAGGCGCCAGGGCTCTGGGCCGGCGGCATCGCCGGGATCGCGATCGCCGATTGGGGTCTGATGTACGAAGACCAGGCGGAGACATTGCGCCGCTACCAGGCCTCGATCTTCGGCGGTACTCCCGAGCAGGTGCCCGAAGCGACGCGGAGCGCTTCGCCGATCACTTACGCCTCGAATGTGGACACCCCGCTGTTGGTATTCCAGGGTGCGAACGACACGCGATGCCCGAAGCGCCAGTACGAGGCCTACGAAGAGAAGATGCGCGAACTCGGCAAGGAGATCGTCACGGAATGGTTCGATGCCGGCCACGGGTCGTACGTCAACGATGTGGTCATCGAGCACACGGAAAAGACACTCGAATTCCTCTATCGGCGAGTCGCGGAACTGGCGGGGACGAAGAGCAACAACTAGGCGCGCACGACGCTGGTCTTGGCGACGATATCGCCCACGCGCTTGTGGTCCGGGCGAGAGACGGCGCAGATAAACCCAACCAGGTAGAAGAACGGCAAGCCATCCACGATGCGAAGGACGTTGCGCAGGGCGGCAGCGCCAAGGGTGAGCTCGCCGGAATCGGCTACGACTTTCAGACCGACAATTTTCTTGCCCAGCGTGGCGCCGAGGTAAAACTCGGTAGCGGTGTAATAGGCGTAGACGATGATTGAGAAGAACACAAACGGGAGCCCGCTAAGATTCGCCGAAAACGAGGCTCCATTCGATGTGTCGCTACTGGAATCACCGAAAAGAGCGGACATCAGGAAGAAGAGGACCGCGACGATGATGATGTCGATGATTGCGGCGCCAACGCGGGGCCCGATGACGCTCTCTTTCGCTGCGGGCGTTTCGGTCATTTCCTTTCCCCCAAGAAAACTCGGGGCCGATTAGAGCAGAGTCCGCGCCTTGAGTCTCGTCTGGGAGGTCAGCGGCTCGAAGCTTCCGAGAGAGCAGCATGGATTCGGCCGGCGGTCGCCTCAAGCGTTGCTCTCTCGGGGCCCACAGCGCCGGGCCGCAACATGCCTGGGCCTCCGGTCAGGGCATCACCGTTCGTGTGCGGTGCAAGATTGAAGTGAAGATGAGCGACACGCTCGCCAAACACATTGACGTAGACGAGTTCGGAACCGGTGGCGAGTTTGAGAGCTGCCGTCACGCGGGCAAGAACCCGTCCCAGCGCCTCTGCCTCTGGACCATCGAGTTCGGTGATATGCGGGATGTGGCGTTTGGGTTCGAGATACGAGAACCCGGCCACCGGCGCGACGAGACTCGTGGTCAGGCGCCAGAGTTGATCGTCCCAGACCTGGACGCGAGAGAACTCCCGGTCTGCTGCCGCCCAGTCGCAGAGCAGGCACGCCGGCATGTTCAAACCAGGCCCTTCGAAGCCAGCTCCGCGATTTTCGCGGGAGTGAGGCCCAGCAGTTCACGGAACACTTCGTCGTTATGTTCGCCCAGAAGCGGCGCGCGAGAGCTGACGCGTCCGGGTGTCCCGGTCAACACCGGAACCACTCCCGGCTGGAGCGTGTGCCCGTAATCGGCCGACTCAATGGAGAGCACCTGTCCGCGGTCGTGGAAGTGGGGGTCGGCCGCGATATCTTCCATGAGATAGACCTTGGTCGCCGGGACGCCGAAGCGGTCGAGCGTGTCCTGGCACTCCTCCAGGGTGTGGGCCGCCACCCACTCAGCGAGAATGGCGTGGATGGCCGCGTGGTTCTTGCCCAGGTTATTTCGCGGTGTGAATCGCTCGTCTTTGACCAGTTCAGGCTGGCCAATCGCGTCACAGAGTTTGACGAACGACCGCTGGGTTGTGGCATTGATGACGAGGAAGTGGCCATCAGACGTCTCGAATTGCTCAGCAGGCACGACGCCCGGGAAGTAGTTGCCGGAGCGTTCTCGGCCGTAGCCCTGAAGACCGTAGTTCGCGATATGTGCGCCGCTCATGCGCCAGACGGCTTCGTATAGCGCCATGTCGACATCCTGTCCCACGCCAGTGAGGTCCCGCGCGCGGAGGGCGAGCATCGCCCCAAAGGCGGCGAACATCCCTGCTCCGTAGTCGGCGACGAAATAGCCGGGACGCACCGGTGGCCGGTCGGCATAGCCCGTGAGACCGGTTATCCCGGCGAAGGCGAGCGCTACCCTGTCGAAACCTGCGCGATCCTTGTAGGGGCCAGTCTGGCCGTAGCCGCTGATTCGGACGACGACGAGGCCAGGATTCGTCTGGCGCAAAGCGTCCGGTGCGAATCCCCACTTCTCCAGCGCACCCGGGCGATTGTTGTCGATGAGCACATCGGACGTATCGGCGAGTTGGCGGAACACCGCCGCGCCCTCTGGTTTCGTGATGTCGAGGGTGATGGCTTTCTGGCCGCGGTTGTCCTGGGCGAAGGCAACGCTGCCGCGGTTCGATTCGCCCGTGACGGGTGGTTCGATCTTGATGACTTCGGCGCCGAACTCGGCAAACAGGGTGGAACAGAATGGGCCGGCGATGATCTGGCCGGTGGTGATGACACGAATGCCGGTGAGGGGCAGGACTTCTTCGGGTGTGGTCATTGTGAACGGAGATCATACAGGCCGTTGGCCGTTGGCCGTTGGCCGTTGGCCGTTGGCCGTTGGAGGATGTACGCCGTGGCCGGTACGCAAGAGCTATCAACGAAGGAAACCTTTTACGACCGGGTGTACGAGTTCGTCGCGATGGTCCCGGAGGGCCGTGTTGTTACCTATGGGCAGATCGCGCTGGAATTGGGGGCTCCGGCTGCCTCGCGTGCAGTCGGTTACGCGCTGCACAACCTTTCGCCCGCGAGCGCTGTGCCCTGGTGGCGGGTCGTCAACGCGTCTGGCGGCATCAGCCTTGGGACCAGGGGTATGGCAGCAGACCTCCAGCGCGAAAGGCTCGAGGCCGAGGGAGTCCGGTTCAGCCTCGAGGGCAAGATCCGCCTGCGCGAGTACCGCTGGCTTCCGTAGTTCCTCAGACGTTGTCCGCTTTCGCGGCCATGTTCGAGCCCGCGACGTAGTAGCGCCGATGCCAGATGCCGGTGTATGGCTCGCCGGCCACCGGCATACGCCAGGTGCGCACCTTCGAACCGGCGAGGGGGATGCGGAGCAAGGCGCGGGGCTGGTCGATCGTCTCCTGGACGTAGTGTTCCGCGCCTTCTGGAGCGACATACCGGCGGGCGATGCGGCGGTAGAGGTCGCGCCAGGTGTCGTCGTCGCCGAGATCGTGGAGCAATTCGGCGGCGCCTTCCACAGTCACCTTCCGGTACGGCGCGAGCTGGTCGTCGATGGTCAGCGCCACCCGAGGGTCGGCGCGAATGTGGCCAAGCCAGGCTGATTCTGCACGCGGCGTGATGTAAATGGCGCCTTCTTCGCACATGAACCAGATCGGCGTGACGTGGGGCGCGCCGCCGGGCTGAATCGTGGCAATCCGGCAGAGGATACCCGGCTGCTGGAGGAATTCGTCGCGTTCGGACCTGGAGAGTGGCGGCATGAGAGAGCCTCGGCGAAAGATGACTCAGCCTACTCCAGGATCAGTCGAACCAGCGCATCTCACCCGGCGCGAGATCGACTTCCCAGGTTTGCCCGCGATGCTGGATGGCGACCACACGCGCTCGCGCCGAGTCATTTCGCACCTGGAGGCGACCCGAGACCTGGCGGACGAAGAGGTCACGGTGAGTGAGGCTGCCTGAATCGCCCACGACACGCGGTGTAGCCCCGGAGCCGGAAACCTGCCAGAGGCTGCCTTCATGCGGACGAAGGTAGACGTCGCCCATAGGGAGCAGGCGGGCATTCCAGACATCGAAGGCGACCTCGCCGGGCTTCAGGATTTCCGCCCATGGAATCCACTCAGCTTTGTCGTCCCAGTTGAGCACGCCGATGAGCGCCCGGCCTTCGCCGAGTTCGGCTCGCCAGATGCGTGGCACCGGACCATCGGCCGGATCGAGCGGGCGCGAGGCGATTCCAGGCGAAGGAAAAAGCGCCAGCGCCATCTCTCGCCGCTGAGGCGAGAGCTTCGGGAGGTCGTCGCTGGCGACGACCATTCCGCCACTGAGGGCTATTCCCGTGGCGAGGAAGCGAGTCTCCGCTTCGTCCAGCGACGTGTCGGTGTCACGGACGATGAGGCAGTCGGGGTCGTTCGCCCACCAGCGCATGTGCATCCAGTTTCGCTGGAGAGTGAGGCGCATTGCGTGTTTGACCGACGGGGTCGGTCCGCTTGCCCAGATTTCCTTCACGTCGGGGCCGACGCGCATCGCATCAACCAGCCCAATCGCGGGGGCGAAATGGCAGGTGCACCCGAGGATGAACGTGGAATCTGCAGCCTCGTCACGGATGATTTCGAGGCCGCGTCGGACGTTGGCGGGGGCGGTCGTGCCCGGAGCGAAATAGCCGACCGTCGTTCCCGGTTGAGCAGCGAAGGTGAGCGCATCGAGCTTGAGGTATTCGTAGCCCCACTCGCCAACAACGGTACGAATGACATTTCGAAGCCACGCTTCCGCTTCCGGATTCGTGCAGTCGAGGACTGCGCAGCGGCCGAGCCACGTCTGGACGAAGACCGTCGCTCCAGTGCCATCTTTCAGCACCATGTCCGGGTGCTCGCGAAGTGCCGTCGAGTCTTCGTTAAGGACGAACGGAGCGAGCCAGAGTCCCGGTTTGTAGCCGGCTGCCCGGATCTGATCGGCGAGGTGCTTCATCCCCGACGGGAACTTTTCGTTGGGCGTGAGCCAGTCGCCCGTGTGCAACTGGAAGCCATCATCGATCTGGACGTACTCGGTTGGATGGTTCTCTCGCACCATGTCAGCGAGGTTCGCGGCGACATCCGCCTCGCTGACCTTGTTATAAAAGTAATACCAGCTGCACCAGCCGGTCGGCACGTGGTCCGGAACGCGTGCCCACATCTCCGCAGCGGCCTCATCGGCGTAGCGTTCGATGAGGTCACGAGCGTCTGCGCCGGCGAGAAGCAGTATGGGAGGCAGCTTGAGCCTGCCGCCCGGTTCGATGACTGTTCCCTCCAGGTCGAAGCGCAGGATAAGTCCTTCGATTCGCGTTTCCTCCTGGTTCAGCAGGTATTCGATGTCGAAGAAGAAGCGGTCGCCACGGAGTGAACCCGCGAGCAGCACGGGCGGCTGCTGCGAGAGGATTGAGATGGTCCCGACTTCGCGGGAGACGTAGGCTCGGCGATCTTCAGATTCGCGCAAAAAACGGCCGTCGTAGCCTTCGGGCGCGGCTTCGCCGAAGTTCCGGACGAGCGCGTCGGTCTGCATATACCGGCCGTGAAGCCACGCCCAGTTGCCATTGGCGCCGGATTCCAACTCGGCAGTGAGTCCCACCGCCCCGGGCGCGACCGGCTCCAACCCTCGGTTGACCACTGTGATCTGGAGACGCGCCGTAGCGGGGTCGTAGTCGGTTTCGAGGCCAATCCCGGGAGCCGAATCGAGCGGGTTGAGCCAGAGATCCCAGGGGAGGTTCAGCATGCAGCGTCAAGGGTACCTGAGTTGCGAGTTGCGAGTTGCGGCTAGGCCGGCGGCGGCGTGGGGGCGAAGTAATGCCTCGCGGCAGCGAGGTTCTCCCGGGTGCCCACATCGAACCAGGGGCCGGTGATGGGGACGGCGGTCATTAAGTTCCCGGCGGCAACGAAGACCGCGATAGCCTGGGGAAGTTCGAATTCGCCGCGCGTCGATGGTTGGAGACCTTCGACGAACGGCCAGATGGAGTCGGGCAAGACGAAGAGACCAGCGTTGTTCAAGTGGGTGGTTGAGGTCCCGCGCGGTGGCTTTTCGATGATTCGCGAGACACGCCAGTTCGCATCGGCGTATACGGCCCCGCCGGCGTACGGATCGTCCACCTCGTTCACGGCCAGTACCGCGGCCGCATCCTTCGCGGCGTCAAGGACCTTCGCGTAATTGGCAGGCTCGACCAGGATGTCACCCCAGCCAACGAAGAACGGCCCGGATCCAAGAGTTGGACGAGCCAGCGACAATGCGCGCGCGGTGCCTTCGGGGGTGGACTGGCGGACGTAGCGAATGCGCACACCCCAGCGGTCGCCATGGCCAGTCCCGGCTTCAAGGACTTCAGCGCAATGGCCCGTAACAATCGCCAGGTCGGTGACGCCAGCCTCGGCGAGGCCGCCAATTATACGATGAATGATGGGCTGGTCGCCGACCTCGAGCATGGCCTTCGGGAACGCGTCCGTCAGTGCCCCAAGACGAGTACCACGGCCCGCAGCGAGAAGAACCGCCTGCGTGACGGCGCTCATAGCGATTCGAGGCCGTCCGAAGCGACAACCTGGAAGGCGGGGCCTCCGGTAGCGGCCACCGCAGCTGTGATGACGGCCTCAACCGCTTCGGGCGGGCAAGCAGCGACCGCGTAACCGCCAAATCCTGCTCCGGTCAGGCGCGCTCCGAATGCTCCGGCTTTCCGCATCGCCGCGGCTACTTTGTCGAGCGCCGGAGTGCTGCACTGGTAGTTGTTTCGCAGGCTGTCGTGTGACTCGTTCAGGAGCTGACCGAAGCGTTTGAGGTCTCCGGCGATAAGCGCCCCCTCTGCTTCGTCCACGCGCTCCGCTTCGGCGAGGACGTGCTGCGCGAGGCGGCGAACCGGCACTTTCTGGGCCGAGTCGAAGTGGCTGGTCGCGAACTGCACGAGTCGGTCTACGTCAGACTCGACGGTGTTTGCTGCTGCGCGGGGAGCCATTTGCACCGGCAGTTCATCGACCATTACCGGGGCAGCGTCGATTTCGGCGACGCTGCCGAGGAGCGGGGTTCCTTCGAGCTCGACGCCAAGCTTGTCGGCGAGCATGAGCGCCGCGATGCGCGTGCCTACGACGCGCTCGTTGTATGCGTCGCGCATGGCGCCGCCTTTCGGCGCTTCCTGGCCTGAATAGGCAACAACAAGCGAAAGTTCAGCCGGGATTGGGACGAGCCGTGTTGCCAGCGGAAGGAAGTCGATGCGAAGGGCGTAACCCGCCTTGCCCTGCGTGATGACCAGTTGATCCATGCCGCCGGTCTCGACACCAACGCGGCGTTCGGCGGTGGTCGCGAGCTCGGCGACTTGCGCCGGCGTGCGAGGGGACGTCCAGGCAGCGGAAAGCGCGGCAATGGCGCCGACCGAGAACGCGCTCGAAGAACTCAAGCCGCCAGTGGTTGGCAAGTCGCTTTCGAAGTAGAGGTTCGCGCCCAGTCCGGGTGCCACTTCAGCGAGTTCGCGGAGGACGCCGGCCAGGTATTCGTGCCAGGGCTCGGATTGATGTGCCAGGGCATTTCGGGATAACTCGGCCGGAACGTTGAAGGCGGACGAGAAGGCCCGAACAACACTGTCGTTGGTTGGCGCGGCGGCAACGAAGGTAGATCGGTTGATAGCAATCGGAAGGACTGGCAGCCCGCAATAATCCGTGTGTTCGCCAATCAGATTGACCCGTCCGGGCGCCCGGAAGACCACCGCGGGCGGCCCCCCGTAGCGTTGGCTGAAGTCACTGCGCACGGTTTCAGCGTCGTCCACGAGATTGAAGGGTACCAGCGCTGGTGGTACCGGTAGAATCGTGCCATGCCGAACCTACCGCCCAACTCTGGGATGCCGACTACTCGCGGCCTCAACTTCTTCGAAGAAGACCACAACCTGCTGCACTCACTCAGGAGCTACGCGGCTCCGAACGACGTTGCCCGGGCGGTGCCACTGCTGAAGGAGGTTGGCCGCTGCGCCGGGGACGAGTTGGATCGGTTCGCCGCGCTGGCTGATCAGCACCCGCCGGAGCTACGGCCATTCGATGAAGAAGGGCACCGGATCGACGAGATTGACTACCACCCGGCCTTCATTGAGATGCAGAAGCTCGCGTTCGAGAAGTTCGGGTTTGCGGCCATGTCGCATCGTGAAGGCGTAATGGGGTGGCCGGGCCGGATCCCGCACGTCGTGAAATTCGCGCTCTCGTACGTGTTTGTCCAGGGAGAATTCGGGCTCTTCTGCCCGGTTTCGATGACCGACTCCGCGGCGCGCGTTGTTGCCCAGTTTGGGCCAGACGAACTGCGGGATCGCTACCTGCCCGGGCTCACCAACACGAACTTCGAATCGCTCGCACAATCGGCGCAACTGCTCACCGAGCGCACGGGTGGAAGTGATGTTGGCGCGAACGAGTGTGTCGCACGCCAGGTCAATGGCGAGTGGCGTCTCACCGGAGAAAAGTGGTTCTGTTCGAACGCGGGGGCGGACATCCACCTCACCCTGGCACGCCCCGAAGGAGCTGCCGGGGGAACGCGCGGGCTCGGTATGTTCCTGGTGCCAAAGCTTCTACCCGATGGCTCCCGCAATCGCTACGCGATCCGCCGGCTCAAAGACAAACTCGGTTCTAAGTCAATGCCCACGGGCGAATACGAATTCGATGGCGCCTTCGGCTACGTGGTGGGGGACATCGGCAAGGGGTTCTCGCAGATGGCCGAGATGATCAACGTCTCTCGGCTCTCGAATGGCATGCGCGCAGCAGGAATCATGCGCCGTTCGCTGCTCGAATCGGTGACGCATGCTCGGGGGCGGTCCGCCTTCGGCAAGGCGATGTTCGAACTACCGCTGCTCCGCGAACAGATCTTCGAGATGACGCTGGACACCGAGGCCGCGCTCTCCATCGTCCTCTACGCGGCGCGGTGCCTTGACGAAGCGGACTCCGGTTCAGAGTTTCACGAACTACTCGTGCGAATCGTGACGCCGCTCATTAAGTACGCGAACTGTCGCCGGGCGCGAACGACGGCCGGAATGGCGATGAATGTCCGCGGCGGCAACGGCTATATCGAGGAGTGGGTAAACGGGAGGCTTCTGCGCGACGCCCACCTGGGGAGCATCTGGGAAGGCGCCGAAAACGTTGTCGCACTTGACGTCGCACGTGCCGCTGAACGGCAGCGCGCACACGATGCACTTTTCCGCGACTTGGAAGCCCGGATCGATTCGCTGACTTCTCCCGCCGCCCGCGCGCACGGTGAGCGGATTCGCGACCGGCTGCTGGAAACTTCGGCGCGCTTCGACAGCTTGCTGACGGCCACACCAGATGAGCGCGAGCCGAGGATGGCCGCGATGTGCGACCGGATCGCGGCGCTGGTCTGCAGCGTGCTGTTGCTCGGTGAAGCCGATGCCCAAATCGCAAGCGGTGCCGGGTATCGAAAGTTGCTGGTCGCGAGCGAATACCGCCGGCGCAACCTCGACCGAGTCGATCCGCTGGACTACGGGACAGACGGTGTGCGCTGGCTGGACGCAGTTGTGGACGGCGGCCCGGTGCCGGCCGAAGCGATCACGCTGTGACCTTTCGGGCGGTCCTGTTCGATGTCGGCGGTCCACTCGACACCGAAATTCAGCACGAGAAGCTTGTCGATGAATACCTGCGGCGTGCACTCCTTGATGTCGGCGTGCACGTCAGCGACGAGTCGTTCCAGGCGGCGAGCGACTGGGCGATCCATGCGTTCGCGCCGGACGCGTACGGAGCGATGCTGTGGAAGCTCTGCCGCGGCGACGAACAGCGAACGCGCAATGCGTTGGCCGCATTCGCCGGCTACGCCTCGGAACGCCAGCAGCGGCGCGCCGGGATCGAATTGCGGCCGGGCATCGATGAGGTTATTCACGGCCTTCACGAGCGCGGAATGCGGCTCGGACTGGCTGCCAATCAGCCAGCAAGCGTCATCGTGCAACTGGACGGCTTCGGGCTGGGGCAGTACTTCAGCCATCGCGAGGTGAGCGGCCACCACGGCTTCCGCAAACCCGACACGCGATTGTTTCTTCGCGCCTGCGAAGACCTCGAAGTCGAGCCTGATGAATGCATCATGGTTGGGGACAGGATCGACAACGACATCTTTCCGGCACGGGTGCTCGGGATGGGCACGGTGTTGTTTCGCACCGGCCGCCACATCGAGCAGCAGCCCCGATCCATCGCTGAGGTTCCCGATGAGGTCGTGCATTCCACGGCCGAACTTGCGGCCGCCCTCGAACGTCTGCTCGCAAGATAGCTCGAACTAAACGCGAGGCCGGTGGAAGGTTTTGTACGGCGAGACGAGGCGGAAGCCCATGCGCTCGTAGATGGGCCGGCCCATGTCGGAGGCCTGGAGGGCGGCCATGTCGCAGCCCAGTTCGGCGCCCCGGCTCACGGCCCGCCACGTGAGCGCCTCGCCGTAGCCTCGCCGGCGATAGTCCGGATGCGTCGCGACGTTGTACACGCCGGCGACCTGACCCCCGAACACCATGCTCGATGTTGCGACCGCTGCCTCGCCCACGTAGCCGACGAAGCTCTCCATCTCCGGGTCGAGAAGGGCGAGTGGTCCGACGATCGCCCGGGCCATCTCCAACGGGAACCCAAAGCCGCGAGAGATGACGTCGAGATAGTCATTGTGGGTGCGGCCCTTTGAGACCGTTTCGATCCTCAATTCCGGCGGTGGCGCAGGGGCGTCCATCGCCGTAGAAGCCATCCCAGGAACGATGTCACTGTACGCGAGACCCAGTTTCTCAAGGGCCGTTTCACTGGCGATATCGAGTCCTTCGCGAATGCGTGCGACGAACTGAATACCACGCTGATCGAAGAATTCGATCGCCTTCCTAAGCTGCTCCGGGGGATTCGCGAGCGGCCGCGTCACGAGCAGCAGGTTGAACCATGTCACGGGGATACCGCTGGCGACGGCCAGCACGCCCCCTTCTTCGTAGACAGCGCCCGGGCCAGAACGTCCGATAAGGCGCCAGCTCTGGAAGTAGTTCTGGTCGGTTCGATCTACTATCTCCACGGTTCCGGGAGTATGAACCGTTCGGAACGGAGTTGCTATGGATTTCGACCTGGAGATGACGGACGCGCTGCTGAGCACCACGCGGGCGGTGCGAAAGCGGATGGATTTCGACCGGCCGGTGCCACGCGAGGTGATCAACGAGTGCCTGGAACTCGCCATCCAGGCGCCGACGGCATCAAACAGCCAGACCTGGCGCTGGATGGTGGTGGACGACCCGGTGAAAAAGAAGGCGATTGCCGACCTCTACCGCAAGACTTCGAACGTCTACCTCAGTTCTTCGGCCGAGCGCGCCAGGAGCAAAGGCGACGACCAGACGGTTCGCGTATACGACTCGGCGGAGTTCCTGGCGCAGAACCTGGAACGCGCTCCTGTTTTCGTGATTCCCTGCGTCCAGGGCCGCCCACCGGAGGGAGCGCCGCTGCTGAACATCGTCAGCGCGATGGGATCGATCTTCCCGGCGGTCTGGAGCTTCCAATTGGCGCTGCGTTCGCGAGGACTGGGGAGCGTCCTGACCACGCTTCACCTTGTTCACGAGAGGGAGACGGCGGAGTTGCTGGGCATCCCGGAGAACATTCTCCAGGTGGGCCTGGTGCCGGTGGCGTACACGAAGGGCACGGACTTTCAGCCCGCGAAGCGGCCGCCGGTGGCGGAGATCACGCACTGGAACGAGTGGTAGCTCTACGGCTTTGAGTAGTCCCACGAGATGATCTTCGTTGGCGTGACGCGGATGTAAGCGGCGCCGGAACGGGCCTCGGTTGGGAGTTGCAGTTCGGGCGTGCCACGCTGGCGCATCGATTCGCGGAGGAGCGGCAGCTGGGCGCCGGGATCAAGCACCACGTCGGCTTCTCCCTGGATGCAGATGCCCTTGATGTCATGCATCGTGCCGCCGCTTTCGAGCATGAGTGAGACCTTCGGGTTGCGTTCGATGTTCTTCAATTTCTGGGTATTCGCACGGCAACCGATGTAGATATCGTTGCCCATGCGGAAGTAGCCGATCGGGACCGTGTGCGGGTGGCCGCTCTTACTCACCGTGGTCAGGGCGATCCACCCCGGGCGGCTATCGAGAAAAGCGTTGACTTCGTCGCGGGTCATCTTTCCGGGCATCGAACACTCCGAGGGGAGGGATGCCCGAATTGGAAACGACGGTACCCGCCCTGTCCAGTAGACTCGCCCGACAATCATCGCTGGGGTGACGCATGGCGAATTACGTGCGCTTCGAACGGAAAGACGGATCGACCGGGGCGGGCCAGGTCGAAGGGGATTCTATTCGCGTGATCGAGGAGCCCTTCTGGGACGCGGCCAACGCTACAGGGGAGCGGCTTTCGATGGAGGCGGTGCGCCTGCTGCCGCCGACCGAACCTCGCTCCATAGTGTGCGTGGGTCTGAACTATTCGAGCCACCTTCAAGGCCGCGAGGCTCCGGACCCGCCGACGCTGTTCTTCAAGCCACTCTCAAGCATCTCCGGGCCCGGCGACGACATCATCCTGCCGGCCGAATGTGGGCGGGTGGATCCCGAGGGTGAAATCGTGATCGTCATCGGCAAGAAGCTGAAGAACGCGAGCCGCGAAGAATCGCTCGCTGGGATCTTCGGCTACACCGCCGGGAACGACGTCTCCGCGCGCGTCTGGCAGCGCTCCGACGGGCAATGGTGGCGGGCAAAAGGAAGCGACACCTTCGGGATCTTCGGACCGACGATCGTGACGGGCATCGACTACGGCGACCTCGAGGTCATCACGCGCGTGAACGGCACGGAGGTGCAGCGCGGCGGCGCGAACGAACTGATCCGTGACATCCCAGAAATCGTCCGCTACGTGAGCGCCGTAATGACACTCCTCCCGGGCGACATCATCTACACCGGCACCCCGGGTTCGCCGCCCGAGCTGAAGACCGGCGATAGCGTGGAGGTCGAGGTGACTGGCGCGGGGGTGTTGCGCAACGGCGTGGTGTAAGACCTCACTCCCGACTCCTGCGTGGCGGGCGAGGGGCATTAAGCCCACGCAAGCCAGTAGGAGTTGACCCACCCGACAGTCCCCGTTTTCGTGCGCACGTGCAGCCAGGTTTCCTTGTTGGCACGGAAGACCGCGACAGCGTTCGATTCTTCAACGGATTCAAGTGTTAGCAGGTCACCGTCGCGCAACAACGCGAGAACTCGCGCGTCGTAGCCGGGCTTCTCTCGAAGGTTCAGGCCGTCGGGGTCCACTTCCACGCGAAAATCCAACGAATCGTCGAATGGCGGTAATTCGAGCCGAGGTGAGAGAAACAGCGGCTCCGGCGAATCATCGCGAAACGGGCCTGGGAGAGCGAATACAGATTCGTTCGGCCCGGCGGACCAGGGGTCGATGTCGCCAAGCGCCGGGCCGGGTGCGATTTTCGCGCTCCACCATTTTCCCGTGCGCCGGTTGTAGATGTGTACGCCTGAATACGACAGCAGCCCGGCGTCGTACGGCGACGGGGCGGGCCCAAACTCCCAGCCACTTCCATCGCTGTACTCGGGGAACGTCCACGGGGGAGAAGGAAGATACTCGATGGGAGTTTCGCCACCGCCAACAATTGCGTAGCCATACTCGCCGAAGCCACCAGCGCGGACGGCGGCCACAAATCCACTCATACTTGCGAGCCAGCGATGTTGTCCGCCGGTGCCGCCGTAGCGGATGGACGCCGAACGGACGCGGTAAGCCGGCGCTGAGACGAGTCCGTGTGACACCTCCAGGTAGGGCCACTCAGACGGAACAGCGCCGAAGTCGGGTGCCCACTCGGCTTCAGTGAGCGCCCAGGTGCCGTTCGGGGCATAAATGGTCAGGGCAGGCTGGGGCGAGATAGCCGTAAGCGGCTGTCCCGATCGATTGAGCCTCCAGGCAAAATGGTTATACGGGTCGTCGCCACGGCCATTCGGTTGTGTTTCCCATTGCGCGAGAAAGAATCCCTGTGCACCTTGCTGTACGTCGGGGTCCACCCCCTCCACCCAGGAAATAAAGCGCTCCCCGATGACTGGCTCCTTGCCCGGGTTCGCGCCAAGCAGGCTTACAGAGTTAAGCAATTCGCCCGAAGGGAGGTGGAATACCTGGATCGATGGGTCGTGTGTGAGGCCATCGAACACCGCCGCACGGTCTGCTTTGGCCGCCACGGCCACGAAATCAGGTCGGTCGAACGGAACGCTGGCGTTGGCGACCGTTTCAATCTCAGCGGACGCGAGGCGAACGAAGTGCAGACGAAGTTCGTTCCCATCTGTTCTTGCCGAGAAAAGCGCGACCGCCGGCAGATTCGCAGCGTACGCGGCATGCAATTCGATTTCGTTCGATCGCCAGGTCCAGCCGACATCGGGCGACATGCGATCAAAGAGAATTGATTCGCCTGAGCCATTTTGCGCGGTGATAAACCGGCCATCGCCGAACACACGATAGTTTTCCCACGGGTAGAGACCGCCAACCGGACGGATGAACTGATAACCGGTGACGAAGCCGATCTCGGCGGACATGAAGAAGATGCCGTGTTTCCAGTCGATCTCCGATCCGGGGGTCCAGGTTCGAGAGTTGACGAACGGACCATCGAGAGAAAAAACGGGAGTGATAGAAAGGGAGCCATTCCCCTCGACCGATGGCTCCTCGAGCCCCGGCGACGCGACTTCCGGCGCCTTCGCGCCCTTCCTGCTCACCACGAGCGCGGCAGCGCCGCTAAGCCCGAGAACTCCCGCGATGGCGCCCGCCGTCAATACTGCTCGGCGGGTGAAGCGATGGCCGCCGACCGCTTCGGTTTCGGCGCCGATGATGTATTCGCCCTCCGCGCCGATTACGTACTCGTCGTCGGGTTCGTCCGGTGGCTGGACGCGCGGGTTTTCGGCGAGGGCGCGGAGTTCGTCGCGGTTCGTGACGCGCAGGCGAGAGTAGAGACGCTGGAGTTTTTCGTCGGCCTGCGGTACCGGCACGCCAAGCCGGACGGCGATTTCGGCGAGCGGGATGTGCTGGATCGCGAGGTCGTAAACGCGGCGGTCCAGTTCGTCGAGGGTTTCGGGTGTGACCAGCTCCTGCACAGTTCGCTCTCAGCGCGAGGATACGCTGTCTGAAGAAACGCCGGGTGAAGCGAGAAAGTTCCCGCGTGTGCCGAAGCCTCGACCGATTAGTGGGACGGGGCAGGTGGCGCTACCGAAGCAATGGCCGGATGCCGCAACGCCCAGTTACCGTGTCGGTGCTTGGATCGGGGCCGGCGTACCGCCCGAGGAGGCGGCGCGGCGAGGCTTCACGCGCTTCGAGGTACGCGCTAAATGCAGACGCGGCCTCTGGCGTCAGCGCCTCTCCGCGCCAGATTTGGCCGACGCATTCGGCGCTGAACCGTTCAAACAGGGCGCGATACATGAACAGATTCTCACGTCCCTCGGTAAGGTTGTCGAGATGGAGCTCCGTTGCCCTCCTTGCGTTCGGGGACGGCAACGGAGACACCCAAGCTCATGCCGCGGCGCGTTCGGTCACTTCGAAACTAACGTCTTCGCCATAGAACCGCCGGCGCGCGGCTTCCGAGATGTCCACCCGCGGCCCAAGGCCCGGCAGGTCTACCATACGGTCGGACTCTTTCGACCAGAGGCGCATCGCGTGCTTGCGGCGACGATTTGCCTCCGGGTTGTTTTGGAGCTGCAGGTCGCTCTGCCAGTTCTCGGCGGTGACAACTGTGCCGTAATCGCGGTCGTGCTGTTCCGCGAACCGATGAATCGCGTTAGTCCAGCCAGAAGCGCCAAGCAGGGCCTCCGTCAGGAGGTGCGCGTCCCTGAGGGCCAACGACATGCCCATGCCCCAGGTCGGGTCGCTAATGCCGGCGGCATCACCGACAAGGACGAGCGAGTCCCCGGCAGGATGTTCGATCCATGAATCATCGGCAACGAAGGCCGCGAGCGGGCCGACGGGACTCGCATTCGCGAACTCCTCGGCTGGCACCCCGAGTTCGACCGAGGCCGCGACGAAGTTGTGAAAGCCCCCGGGCCCGCTGAAGGCTGAGGCCTCAAGGCCCTCGCGGAAGACGTAGGCACGACCGAAGCCGTTTCCCTGGGGGAAGAGCGCAACCAGGCCGCCGGCGTCTTCGCGGATGATGAAATAGCCGATTGCGGGATCGCCCACGATGCCGCGGACCCGTACGCCGGCAAGCAGACGGGAGGCGCGATGGACCTGCGGCTCGCGGCCGAGGGCACGCCGCACGAGAGAGGAGCGCCCATCGGCGCCGACAATAAGGCGGGCTGTGGCCGAATGAAGAATGCCACCACGATTGAATTCGAGTGTCCCCACCTGTCCATCTTCGACCCTGGTGACCGTTGCTCCACGGACAACCGTCGCCCCAGAGGTCGTCGCATGTTGAAGGACAGCCTCCTGCATTTGGTGATGGGCGAAGGTGAGCGGCACGTCGCCGTTGGGTGCGGTAACTGGACGCGCCTTCAGCGATCGTCCGGCGAGCGCGGGGAGTTCGTGGGCACCGGCGCTGGCGAGGACATCGAGCAGGCCCAGGTGGCGGGCCTCGGCGATTCCCCACGGAGCGATCCACTCGCCGCGGACACGGTCCCGGAAGACGGTCTCGCGCTCAAGAACAAGGACTCGCGCGCCCGCGCGAGCCATCACCGCGGCGGTAGCGGCGCCAACAAGGCCACCGCCGACGGTGATGATGTCGTAGCTTTCATCGTTCATGTTCGTACCCTTCTGCGGGCCTTGCGGCTCCGTTGGTACGAACAACGCTAGGAATGGCAGCGGCGCAAAGCTTGGAGGCAATCTGGAGAAAGTCTGGAGACCGCCGGATTCCCACCGTGTTCTGTGGCAGGGGTCACACAAGAGAAGTGCCGGGCCAATGGCCCGGCACTTATTTGGAAACGGGGAAGTCCGGGCTAATCCCAGCGCGACGGGAGCTTGAGGTACTCAAGGTTCTCGTCACCGACTTCGTCGCGGATGACATCCCAGAAATCGAGGTCCCACTCACCGACGAACGTGTAAGAAGCGCCCTCTTTGCCGGCTCGCGCCGTGCGCCCAATGCGGTGGATGTACTCCTCCGCGTTCTGGGGAACGTCGTAATTAATGACGTTTTCGATGTCGGGAATGTCGAGACCGCGGGCGGCAACGTTGGTTGCCACGAGGAATTCGAGGTCGCCGGAGCGGAAGTCCTGCATCACGCGATCTCGTTGGCCCTGGCGAAGGTCGCCGTGGATGGCGCGCGCATGGACGCCGGCCGCTACGAGCTGATCGGTGAGCCGGTCGACGCCGATCTTCGTGTTCCGGAAGACCAGCGTACGCCCGAGGCCCTGCGTTTCGAAGATGAAACGCAGCGCGAGGAACTTTTCGCGCTCGGACACTTCGCAGTAGAGCTGCCGGACGCCGGCCGCAGTGCGCTGTTCAGGCTCGATCTCGATGGTCTCGGCCTTGCGCATGTGGCGGTACGTCAGGCGCGCGATGCTTGTTGGCATCGTCGCGCTGAAGAGAGCCGTCTGGCGCTGCTTCGGGACGGTGCGAAGGATGTAGTCGATGTCGCGGGCGAAGCCAATGTCGAGCATCGCGTCGGCCTCATCCAGAACCACGAAGTGGACGCCTTCCAGCCGGAGCGTTCCACGCTTCAAGTGATCGATGACGCGACCCGGTGTACCCACGATGACGTGGCCACCGCGTTCGAGGGCGAGGATATCGGAGCGGACGCGGCTTCCGCCGACGAGACCGACCGTGGTGAAGCCATAAAAAAGGCCAAGGTGCGTGATGACATCCTTGACCTGGTTAGCGAGTTCGCGAGTGGGGACCATCACCACCGCCTGGACCTCGTTGCGCGCGGGATCGATGGATCTGGCGAGGGGTATTCCGAAGGCGATGGTTTTGCCCGTCCCTGTTTGGGCGAGGCCGATCAGGTCTTCGCCATCGAGGAGGCGCGGGAGGGCCGCTTCCTGGATCGGGGTGGGATCGCTGTATCCGAGGGCGGCGATGGCATCGAGGGCGGTCTGCCCGACTCCGAGGCGGGCGAAAGACTCGGAGACGGGAACTTTCGCCGCCGGCAGCCTGGCGGCCGTGGTTGGCGAGGTTGTGGTTGTGTGTTCGCCCGTGCCGCGCCCCCGACGGCCGCGGCTGCGTCGGTTGCGCTTCGGCAGGGGATCATGGGCGGCGGGGTGAGGCGCCGTTTCGTGGTGGACGTGCTCTACGTGCTGCGCGGGCCGCGAAGGAGTCGCGGCTGGGGAAAGCGCGTGGGCAATGGTGGATGGAGCGGCAGCCTCTTCGGCTCCGCCCTTTCGCCTACGGGTGAGAAATGACAGCAGGGGGCTCAGGGTCCTTTCGGTGGCGCATCAGTGAGCGCCGAACTGGCCGCTGCGCCGAGCCCTCAAAGGCGCGCTGACCGGGCGGAAGTCTTGTTCAATCGAGTGCAGGTGACAAACGAACAGTACGACAGACGTATGGGAGCGTTCAGAGGGCTCTCGGTCACCATCAACTCTGGTAACGAGCATAACACAGTCGAGAGGTCGGTGACTCGACCTGGTCAGGGCTTCACCTGGCTCATCAGGGCCATCATGTTCGACTCCGGATCATGGAAGAACGCCATCCATTCTTCGGTGCCATCCGGGTGGGTGAAGATCTTGTGGGGCTCGCCTTCGAACGCGACGCCCTTCGATTTCAGCGTGGCCACATTCCCGTGAATGTCGCCGACTGAGAAATAGAGGATGGAATTTCCGTTCCCCTGCGCTTCGGGAAGCGCATCGACCATCAGGCGTGTGCCTCCGCAATCAAAAAACGCGAGCTCTCCCGCCGTGAAGAGGTGTGTCATTCCAAGCGTGTCGCGGAAAAAGGTCACGGTGGGCTCGAGCGACTTTACCGTGTGGGCAATCTGGCCGATGGGGCCGAGGGCGACGCTTGTTGGTGTTGTCATCGGTTCGCTCCCAAGGAGATGGTGTCGAGGGATCCCGTCCCAGGTGCGGATGGCGCGACGGTTGGGGAGGTCGAGCTTCTCTCGAATGTTTTCGAGATGGAACTTGACCGCATCCAGGCTCGTCCCCCGCTGGATTGCGATCCGCCGGTTTGTCATCCCGTGCCGGACCATGTGCACCACCTGCCATTCGCTGGGTGTGAGCACATCATCGGCGGGGGGACGGCCCGTTCGCGCCATTGCAGGATTGTAAGAAGGCGCGCCGCGAATTTCCCTCCCCCTCTTCGGCTCCGAGGTGTCCTCGACTTCGAATTTCCGGTTGTTAGAATGCGCGCGCCAGTAAGGAGGGACGCGCCATGGCCGACTACAACACGATCATCTATGAAGTTGAGAACGGGCGTGCCCGGATCACGCTCAACCGGCCCGAGAAGCTCAACGCGCTCTCGTTCGAACTCCAGACTGAGTTGAACGAAGCACTCTGGGACGCTGACAACGACCAGAACGTGCACGCGGTGATCCTCCGCGGCAACGGACGAGCGTTCAGCGCCGGTTACGACCTGACGCCGATGTCGCGGCGCCGGCCCGGCGAAGTTGGTCCGCCTGAGACGGCCACCCAGGATGGTTATACCGCAGTCTACCGCGGTCGGGCATCGTTCGACGACGACGCGTGGCAACTTGAGCGTGCCCAGCGACTTCGGATGGCGATCTTCGACATGCACAAGCCGGTCATCGCCCAGGTACATGGCTATTGCCTGGCGGGGGGAACTGACGTCGCGCTCCTCTGCGACATCATCATCGCGGCAGATGACGCGACTATCGGATTCCCACCCGCCCGCGCGATGGGCTCACTACCGAACCAGATGTGGGTCTATCACTGTGGTCCGCAGTGGGCGAAGCGGCTCTTCCTCACCGGGGACACGGTGACTGGCGCCGAGGCGCAGCAGATCGGCCTCGTATTGAAGTCGGTGCCGGCGGCAAACCTGGAGTCCGAGGTCGAAGGTCTTGTCGATCGGATGGTAATGATCGATACGGAGTTGCTTTCGGCGAACAAGCGCATCGTGAACATCGCTCTGGAACTAATGGGCGCGCGGACTATGCAGCGGTTTGGTTCGGAGAACGATGCCCGAGCCCACCTGGCTCCGAGCGTGCGGGAGTTCGGCCGACGGGCCAGCGAGGAGGGACTGAAGGCCGCCTTGAACTGGCGCGACGCGAAGTTCGGCGATGGCCGCGCGCGAGTGAACGGCCCTGAAATTCGAGACGCCGACGGAAGGCTCGTGTGACTATCAAGGCCACTTCAGTGCTTTCGATACTGGCGATCTGGATTGCCAGTGTGGTCGCGGTTGCGATCGAGCCGGATAGCTGGTGGCTGTTGATTTTCACGTTCCTGGCGACGGGCGCGGTTGGAGTTTCCGCGTGGCGCCGGCTCGGGATTTCGCGCCTCCTGGCGATAACGGGGACATGGGCAGGAGTCGCATTCGCCGCCGGCAGCACCAGCGACGCGACCTGGGTGAGCATTTTCGCCTTTCTTACGACGGGCGCGGTGGTATTCAGCACAATGTCGCGGAGCGCGTGGCTTCTGGGGGCAGGAATCGCGGTCGCCTGGCTTGCGGTTGGGATTTCTGTCCTGGACGAAGGCCCGGACGCCGCCTGGATGTGTATCTTCGCCTTTCTCACGGCCGGCTCGGTGGCGAACAGTCACCACTCGTTCTCGCGAGGCATCGCGGCCATGGTGTGGTGGGGCGCAACCGCCATCCTGGTGATCGCTTTCGGTGCCGGGCTCGCCTGGGTGAGTGTCTTGGCGTTCCTACTCACCACGCTTTCGTTCGGAATCGGCGGCTTTCAGTTCCCGCGCGGCATGGAATGGGACCTCTGGGACAAGGACGACGACGGCGAACGAGTGAAAATCGTGCGTTAAACTCGCCTCATGGGTTTCCAGATACTGGATGAAGACGACTTCGACGAAAACGAGGATGGCGGCCCAGACCTCGGCCCCGACGAACGCGATCGCGATCTGATGGACGGATCCTGGGAAGAGAAGTACTACTCAGGCCGGATGAAGACAAGGAACTGGAACGCCATTGGCGCCGGGATTGCGCTCCTGGTCGTCGCTTCGTTGCTGGTTCCCATGGTCCTGGTGCTCTTCAATTGACGACCTCGCTGGACGGACGAGTGGTGGCGATGCTTTGCCGTGGCAGCGGCGACGACAGGGCTATTGCGGTCGCGTTAGCCGAAGCCGGGGCCGATATCGCGATCGGCACCATCTCTGGTGCACAGAAAGAGGAATTTGCGACCGCATCGATCGCGAACGAAGTCTGGGCGATTGGGCGGGAGCAGATGAACTCCGTACTGGACGCAACCGACCCCACCGCCGCCGCGGCGTTTGCAGCGGAAGTAGCGGACCGGCTCGGGCGGTGCGACGCCGTAGTCATCGCGCCAGGGCCCACACCCCGGGTTGAATTCGACGAGCTTTCGAAAGACGAGTGGGACGAGTTTGCGGCAGGAGGCGTGACCGCGCCGCTCGTGGCAGCCATGGCATTTTCGAAGGTCATCGAACGCGGTGGGGGCGGCGCCGTTGTATTCGTGGTCGACGGGTCCGCATACGGAGATGTCGCCGGTTCCGTCGTAGGAGAGAGTCTCCGGGCGATGGCAGCGAACATGGGCATCGGTTGGAAGGACCGATCCTTGCGGGCGCTCTCCGTGAGCCGCGAAGGCGCACCGGAGCAGATCGTGTCAGCCCTACGTTGATGGGGCCCGACCCGAGCCGCCAGACTGGGACGAGATTCGTCGCTCGGTGATTTCGGCCGCGTGCTGCCGGTCGTGCGAAATGAGCCTCCTGATCACCTTCCGGATCGTCCACTCGCCAGCAGGTTCCGGTGCCGCATTTGGACGCTGGATTCGCTGGGGGCGGTACACCTGGTCAGGGTCGGAGAGAGCGGCGGCGCGCAGAATCTCGACCGTCGCGGAGTGTTCTACTTCGGCTGTTCGCACTCGTTCGAAAATGCCTGCGGCGGGGCCATCGCGAAGGCCCTCGCGATAAAACACCTCGAGCTGCAACGCGTGGACGAGGATTCCGCGCGCGGATCGAGGGTCGGGCGCCCATGGGTCGATGCGTTGGACTGTGACGGCAGGCGGTATCCAATCAAGCAGCACGTCCGGCATGTTCGCTGTATCGCGAAGGTCCGCCTGTGCCGCACGGACGTGTTCCAGAAAGCGTTCGAACTCGGAGGCCGAGAGGGTCTGGCGATCCGATAGGTAGATTGGGTCGCCGCCTGTCAGCCCGCCCGCGGAAGGAACTTCATTCGAGACCGTCCATGGCCCCGCGGCCGGGCCTTCGATTCCGTGGCGGTTAAGCCAGGATCGATAGTCGGCGGCAGCCTTCGGGAGGGCCACTTCCAAGACCTCTCGGTTTGCCGCGCCGCAAAGAATACCCGGCCATGCGTCGGCCCAGGCGAGGAGCGTCCCATCGTGGTCAACGAGCGTGTAGGGGTGCGACACAGGCGCAATGGTACGGGATGGTGGTGCGGTTGTGGGACACCGACGCGGAAGCGCACGACGGCAAAATTCTGCGTTTTGCAAAGTGATACTTAATTTTCTTAAGTTTACTATTGACTTTCATCATCGCATAGCCGATTATCCCTACATCAGGTTGAAACCGACCACAAGCGGGCCGGAGGAGGAACGAAAATGGACCTGAATATGAAACTCATCGAAGACTACAGCGCTCACTTCATCGCGGATCGACGCCGTGCGGCCGCCAGGCTGCGGTACGG
Organism: Dehalococcoidia bacterium; assembly: GCA_050247055.1. Classification (GTDB taxonomy): domain Bacteria; phylum Chloroflexota; class Dehalococcoidia; order Tepidiformales; family Tepidiformaceae; genus Amarobacter. The sequence continues at coordinate 1,117,481 of JBFWUX010000001.1, read as the reverse complement.
GAATGGATCGTTCGCGGCCTCTATCATCGGCGTCATGGCGGCTGGTGTTCGCCGGGCCGCAGCGACGATCGAGAGCTGGGCCCGCGGGACCAATGCCACCGTCGTCGAAGATCGCCTTCCGCGCCTGAATTCGGCGCGATAGGCAGGAGGAAGAAGAATGGCCCGATTCGTGGGTGCTTGCCCCAGCTGCGAAAGCGCACTGGTTGTCCGTCGGCTGGAGTGCCCATCGTGCGGAGTAGGCGTCGATGGACGCTTCGATGCAGGGCCACTGGCGAAATTGAACCGCGAACAGCTCGCCTTTGTAGAAACCTTCTTGCGGGCGCGCGGCAAAATTAAAGACGTTGAAGAAGAGCTCGGGATCTCGTACCCGACGGTTGTCGGTCGCCTGAATGAGGTGCTGATCGCACTCGGCTTCGAGGCCGGAGAAGACCCGCGAGATGCCGAGCGCCGCCAGCGAGTGCTCGATGACCTGGCCGCGGGCCGGCTGAGCGCCGCGGATGCTGCGGAGCAACTCCGGGCATTGGGGTCGCGAGATGGCTAACGAGAAAGACGTCCAGGCCGCCCTGGCCGCCGCCCGCGAGGCCGAAGATGAAGCTCGCCGGATACGCGCCGAAGCTGAACGCGAGGCGGAGCGCCTGAGGGACGAGGCGAGGCACTTCACAGAAGAGGCGGCCGCAATAGCCAACGGCCGCGCCGCGTGGCGCCGTCACCACACTCGAGAACGGCGACGCATTCGACACGAATGGCGGTGGCAGGAACGGCTCACGCTGAAGGCCAGCGCAACGCTGGCTACAATCGCCGTCTGGGTCGCCGCGGGCACGGCGGTCGCTGTCCGCTCCGGCGCATGGCCCATCCTCATCTTTGCCTCGCTGACCACCATGTTGATTGGCGCCAACGCGTGGCGCCGCCTCGGGCTCTCACGCCTGGTGGCCATCACGGGAATCTGGGCGGGCACGGCTGTGATTGCGGCGGTTGATGACGCCGCCGCGTGGCCCGCGCTCTTTGCCCTGTTCACGACAGCGGCGGTGGTTTTCGGCTCGATGCGGAAGAACGCGTGGCTGCTCGGCCTTGCCATCGCCGCACCCTGGTTGGCGGCAGCGGCTGCAGTCGGAGCACAGGGCGGCGGGGTCGCATGGATGGTTGTGATCGCGTTCTGCTGCACGATAGCGCTCGCCAACACGCGAAAACAGCTACTGCGAGGCGTACCGGCACTGGCCTGGTGGAACCTCACGGGAGTCGCGGTGGTACTGGGCGGGCCAGCTTGGGCGCCGCTCGCATTTGGCGCATTGATACTCGCCTGGTTCCCAATCGGCTCTGGCCCGTGGTTCACGCGGGGCTTCGAGTGGGATCTCTGGCAGAACGACCGAGGACCGCGATCCTCGACGACAGGTTCCAACAATGGCTGATACAAACGACGAAATCCAGGCCGCGCTGGCCGAAGCACAACGGGCCCGCGAAGAAGCGGACCGCATTCGCAAGACGGCACGCGAGGAGTCGGACCGGCTCCGTGACGAAGCGCGCCGCGCCCGCGACGAAGCCCGCCGGCTTCGAGACGAAGCACGGGAACAGAGTCGCCGAACCAGAGGGCATCGCTCCGAATCACGCCCGTTCCACTCCGATGACATCGAGTCGACTCCGGGGGTCCGCTCGGAGCATGCGATCGGTCTCGAAGGCATTGAATCCGTACAGATCGATCAAACCGCGGGGAAGCTCACGGTCCGGGCCTGCAAAGAGGGCGAGACGCCGGGCGTGACATCCATTAGCAACAAGAACACGCCCGAAATTCACGTCCACCAGGAAGGCTCAAAGCTATCCATCGATGTGAAGTTGAGCAAGGGCTGGCTGTTCCGCCGGCGGCAGGGCGCAGCAACAGTTGTCCGCCTGGACGAACGAGCCTTCAAACAGGTGAAAATCGACAACGGCTACGGGGAGACCGAAGTCCAGGCGATCGCCGCTGATGACCTCCGCATTCACGTTGGGGCGGGGATGGTGCAGTGCATCCTCACGCGCGGCTCACTCGACGTGAACCTGGGCGCCGGCAAGATGTCGGTCCTCTCTCACTCCGGCCTCGCCCGGTGCGATTCGGGCACCGGCGACGTGCTCCTCGATATCGCGGAGCTCGACTCGGGCGAATACAAAGTCGATGTCGGCATCGGTCGCGCGGAAGTCCGGTTCCCCGAAGGCGGGGCGATCCACATTAATACCTCAAGCGGGATTGGAAAGTCGCGCATCGAATACCCCAGTGCCCCGGCGGGCGCGGCTACGAGCCTGCGGCTGAACTCGGGGATTGGCGAATGCATCGTCAAAGCCCGCGACGTGAACGCCGGCCAGGGCCAGAAACCGGCCGCGCCGGCGGGGCAGGCGAAGCCCCAGCGACCGTCGCGCAGCGGGAGCGTCTCGCGGAGGCGGGAAGCCGAGGAGATGCGGGTCCTCCAGATGCTCGAGCAGGGCAAGATAAGCCCGCAGGATGCGGCTGACCTGATCGCCGCGCTCCAGGGATCGAGCGCGCCGGGCTTCGATGAACCAGACGACGAAGACGGCGGAGTGTTCCGCGCTTAAGCGGGCCGCCGTCCCAGGTAGCCCAGCTTGCCGGCCTCCTCCTGGAGGTGGGCGCGGAAACCTGGATGGGCGATCTCAATCAACATAGTCGCGCGCTCGCGGATCGTCCGGCCGTGCAGATTGCGCGCCCCGAATTCGGTTACCACCCAGTGCACGTCGCCGCGGGTGGTGACTACTCCCGAAGCCGGCGGCAGTTCTGGGCAGATGCGAGATATCTGGCCGCTCTTCGCGGTCGAAGGCATCGCGATGATCGGCACGCCGCCTCGAGATCGGGCCGCACCGCGAATGAAGTCCACCTGGCCGCCAATACCACTATAGAAACGCGAACCAATTGAGTCCGAAACCACCTGACCGGTGAGATCAACGCTCAAGGCGGAGTTGATTGCCACCATTCGATCGTGCGCCGCGATGACTTCGACATCGTTGGTGTAGTCCACGGGCCGGAACACGACTCGCTCGTTGTGGTTCAGATAGTCGTACAGGTCTCTCGTCCCGGTTGCGAAGGCACTCACGGCGTTGCCCCGGTTCAGATTCTTGCGGATCCCGTTCACCACTCCACTCTTCATGAGCGGCAACAACGCCTCGGTGAACATCTCCGTGTGAACGCCGAGGTCGCGGTGATTCATCAAGGCGGCGAGGACTGCCGCCGGGATATCGCCGATGCCCATCTGGAGTGTTGCACCATCCTCAATCAACCCCGCCACGAGTTCTCCGATAGCCGGAGCTTCAGGCGACGACGGGCCCCGAACACTTTCCGGGAGCGGTTGATCAACTTCAATCGCCAGATCGATGTCGCTCTCCATGAGCGTGTGTCCATGGGTCCACGGCATCTGCGGATTGATCTGGGCGATCACGGTTTTGGCATACTTCGCGGCCGCAAGCGCACAGTCGACTGAAACCCCGAGCGAGAAGCGTCCAAATTCATCGGGCGGGGCCACATGAATGAGAGCGACATCCAACGGCAGAGTCCCCCCAGGTCCGAAGAGCGACGGAATCTCGCTCAGGAAGATGGGCGTGTAGTCCGCCAGACCTTCCTGCACGGCACGCCGCACGTTCGGGCCAATGAAGAGGGCGTTGTGCCGGAATCGGGCTTCCATTCCGGGCTCGCAATAGGGGGCGGGGCCATTTGTGTGCATATGCGTGACCTCGACGTTGCGGAGGTCAGGGCGGAGAACAACCATCCCATCGATAAGGACATGAGGAGTAGCAGAGCCGCCGTGGACATAGACGCGGTCCCCGCTCTGAATCGTCGCGACGGCAGTGTCGAGGTCAACGATCTTCATAAATTCAGCATCTCTCGGGACCCGACGCGAGACAAGCTTGCTGACGGCCCAACGCGCAGTTCGCCTGCACAATGGCTCGTGTGACTTCAGTCCTCTGGTTTCGAAGAGACTTGCGGCTCACGGATCTTCCGGCACTCGATGCCGCGGTGAAGGCCGGGCCAGTGGCGCCGCTCTTTGCGTTCGATGATCGCCTGCTTGGTGGTCGATGGAGCTCTCCCAACCGCAACGCCTTCTTGTTGGAGTGTCTCGAAGCGCTCGACCGCGGGCTACGCGCGCGTGGCAACCGGCTGCACTTTCGTCGTGGCGATCCGCGCGAGGTTGTGCCCGCCTTCGCTGCCGAGTGTCGCGCCGACGCCGTGTTTGCCAGCCGGGACTACACGCCCTACGCACGGCACCGGGATGAGGCGGTCGCCATCGAACTGCGGGCCGCTGGGGTTGGACTCCACCTTCACCCGGGGACCCTTGTCCATGAGCCTGAAGCAGTCCTGACCGCTGAAGGCCGGCCCTATTCGGTATTCGGGCCATTCTTTCGCAGGTGGTTGGGCGTGCCCCGCAGGGCGCCCATCTCGGCACCGGAATTGATGCCTGGCCCGTCGGCGTTAGGAGCCGGGCAGGTCCCGGCCTCTCTTGTTGCCGCGAAAGGAACGGCCTCCGAGCGTCTCCATGGCGGCGAGCAGCGGGCGCTAGAACGCCTCGCCGCGTGGGCGAAGAACGTCTCGCCCTACGCGAGTGTGCGGGACAGGTTGGACCGCGAGGGCACTTCCCGCGTGAGCCAGGATCTCAAGTTCGGCACGCTTTCCCCGGTCCAGGTAATCGCCAGAATCGACAGGGCAGCGGCCGGGGCCGACAAGTTCATCTCCGAGGTGGCCTGGCGCGAGTTCTATCACCATGTCCTCTGGCACAACCCCGGCATCCGCGATGAGCCATTTCGAACCGAGTTTGCGTCACTGGACTGGGATAGCAATCAGGATCGTGTCGAGCGCTGGAAGGATGGCAGGACCGGCTTCCCGGTGGTTGATGCCGCCATGCGCCAATTGCTGGAAACAGGGTTCATGCACAACCGCGCCCGAATGATTGTGGCTTCGTTTCTCACGAAAGACCTCCACACCGACTGGCGCGTGGGCCAGTCGCACTTCATGCATCACCTGGTTGACGGTGACGTGGCGAACAACAACGGCGGCTGGCAATGGGCAGCTTCGACCGGGACGGACCCCCAGCCGTATTTCCGAATCTTCAACCCGTATCTCCAATCCAGGCGCTTTGATCCCGACGGCGCGTACATTCGGCGGTGGGTGCCCGAACTGCGCGGAGTCTCCGACGGCCGGATTCACGAGCCTCACCGGATGTCAGTTGAGGAGCAGAAGGCAGCGAACTGCGTGATCGGTCGCGACTATCCGACGCCGATTGTCGATCACGCGGCGGAGCGCAAAGTTGCTCTGGAACGGTACTCGGCGGCGAGGATTACTGGATCTGGTTGATGGCGAGCGAAGCGATTCCCAGGAAGAACACGAAGCCCATAACATCCGTGACCGTCGTCACGAAGATGTTCGCGGCGAGCGCTGGATCGACGTTGATCGACTTAAGCCCGAGTGGGATGAGCACGCCGCCGAGCGTGGCGGCACAGATATTCAGGAAGATGGCGATCCCGAGAACCAGCGATAGGGCCTCGTTCTGCTGCCAGACGTAGGCGCCCAGCCCTGCCGCCAGCCCGATCGCGATGCCGTTCGCCATCGCCACGAGAATCTCTTTGCGACATGCGCGGAAGAGGTCGGAGACATCGAGGTCGCCGAGGGCGATGCTCCGTACGGCAATCGTCGCCGTCTGAGTACCCGCGTTCCCGCCCATCCCGGCGACGACGGGCATAAAGTAGGCGAGAACAGCGGCTTTGCTGAGCGCGTTGTTGAACAGCCCTACAACCGCAGCGGCGACAAAAGCAGTGATCAGGTTGGCCATCATCCACGGGAGGCGCCGGCGCACGCTGGTCCGAACCGGGCTGAACACGCGCTCGTCATCACCAACGCCGGCCATGCGGTACATGTCCTCTGTGGCCTCTTCCTGGAGGACATCGATGAGGTCGTCGGCCGTCATGATGCCTTCGAGCCGGCCATCCTCATCGACGACAGGAATCGCCAACAGGTTGTAGCGCTGGAGGATGCGCGCCGCCTCTTCCTGGTCGGTGCCGGTGGTAACGGCGTGGACATCGCGCTGGGTGATTTCTCCGAGAGTGGTCCGTGGCGCTGAAACGAGAAGGTCGCGGATTGAGACGACTCCCTGCAGCCTGCCTTCGTCGTCGAGCACGTACAGGTAATAAGCCCGGTCGGCGGATGGGCGAAGCACACGAAGGTAGTCGATGGCCTGTTGAACGCTGATGCCTTCGTTAAGAGCGACAAAGCCACGGCTCATCAGACCGCCGGCGGATTCGTCGCCGTACTGCATCAGCTCGGCGACTTCGTCGCCACGATCGAGTGCCGCCAGCGTTTCGACCTGCTCTTCGGGTTCAAGCTGCTGGATGACATCGGCGACGATGTCGTCATCGACTTCCTCAAGCACCGCCGGGAGGTCCTCGATGCCGACCCCGCGGATCAGGTCACGGAGTTCATCGTCTTCAACGAATTCGAAGAGTTGTCCAACGACATCGGAAGGGAGACGGCCAAGCAGGTCGCGACGCTCGTTTTCGTCCAGGTCCAGGACGAGTTCGGCGAGGTCGGCGGGGTGAAGGGATGTTACGAGCGCGACAAGTTTCGCCCATTCGCCTGAGGCAGCGAGTGCGCGCGCATCGTCGAGGACTTCGCGGGCAGCGACGTCTTCAGGCACAGGAGGGCCCTTCGTTCATAAGGTTGTTGGCACGCGGGGTTGCGCACGTTCGTGAACGTACGTCCGGGGTTGGGCAGGGTCAATGGATCGTTGTTAACACGGCGATCACCCCGTTGGCAGGAAATGTGCAAACGCTTGTGCAGTTGAGCTATACTTTGGCCTGCCCGCGTTGCGTGGGTCAGGAGGTGTGCGGATGCAAAGGAATAGATTCCTCGCAACAGTTGCAGCCGGGCTCGGGATCATTGCCCTGATCCCCGTGGCAACGGCACTCGGAGACGATTCCGGAGAGCCGGCCGGCCAGGCCGTGCAGGATGTCACGGCACTCGGGAGCGGCTTCACCTACCAGGGACGGTTGACCGACGCGGGAAGCCCCGCCAACGGCACATACGACCTTCGATTCATCCTGTATGACGCAGAGACCGCCGGCGCCGCCGTGGGATCCACGCAGACCAAAGAAGACGTGAACGTCACGAACGGGCTCTTCTCGGTTGAACTGGACTTCGGTAACGCAGCGTTTAATGGGGATGCGCGGTGGGTCGAGATTTCCGTGCGCCCGGGTGCCAGTGCGGGAACCTTCACTGTGCTTTCCCCGCGGCAGCCCATAAGCCCGACCCCGTACGCCCTCTTCGCGAAGGCGGCCGCCGGCATCGCGGTACCGTTCGCGGCGACGGGCTCGTCGGCCGGGGCGCCAGCCTCGACGACCGGCCTCTTCACCGTGACCCAGTCCGGGACGGGAATCGCCGTCGCCGGAAACCGGACGAGCACCGAAGCTGACGAGTATCCTGGCGTCCTCGGCACGAACTCCGGCGGAGGCGCCGGTGTCCAGGGTGAATCGACCTACGTGGACGGCGTAGCCGTGCGCGGATTCGCGGTCGGTGCGAATGGCACCGGCGGCTACTTCAGCGGCGAGACCGGCATCGAAGTCGATGGACCGGTGAAGGTTTCGGGCTCGACGCCTTCTGCCTTCGTCCACACGGTTGATATTGCGGGGGGCGGCCAGAATACCTGCCCCGCCGATGACACCATCACAATTCTCACCAACCCGCTGACCGACGGCGACTCGAGCGCGCTGGTGTTCGTGACGCTCGTGGACCCGACAGGCAACGGCTTCAACACGCTGGATAGTTCCATTGCGGTCGTCTACGACTCCGATGCATGCGAGGAGGCCGCCGACAAGTGGTCGGTCTATACCACCGCCTCCGGGGGCGTTGACTTCACCGACGGACTCCAAATGAACGTGCTGGTGATTCAGCGATGACCATTCGCTCGCGTGGCATTGCGTTTGCGGCCGCGGGAATCGCCGGACTGACGCTGGGCGCAGCCGTCCTCGCCCAGACGTCCGGAGGGATGTACGACCTTTCGTGGCGCGCACTGGCCGGGGGAGGCACCAGCACCGGTAGCGATTACACCGAACAGGGCGCCATCGGCCAGGTGGTGGCGGGCACCTCGGCGGGTGGGAGTTATTCGGTCAGCAGTGGATTCCTGGGCGGCGGCGCCGAGAAGTACAAACGGTTCCTGCCGGTTCTCGCCAGGGACTGAGCCCGGCAGGGAGCTCGTTGGACGCAGAGAAGCCGCCTTTGGGAGAGGCGGCTTCTTTGCTGTTTGCCAAATGGGGCGAGCGGCGGGGTTCGAACCCGCGATCTTCTGGGCCACAACCAGACGCGTTAACCACTACGCTACGCCCGCCACGCGGAAGAACAGCGTACCAGAGCCGGACCTACGCGCGAACGCTCCGGGCTCAGTATTTGGAGACGTTGATCTCCTTCATGTGCCCCGTCGAAGTGAAGATCACACGCTCGCAAATATTGGTGCACCGGTCGGCGATTCGCTCGAGGTTGTGGGCGCACCAGATGAGATACGTGTTGCGCTGGACGGTGGATGGATCGGCGAGCATGCCCTTGATGCAATCGTCGTAAACGCTGTCCTGGAGGCGATCGACTTCGTCATCGGCATCGCAGATCTGGCGGGCAAGATCGACATCGTGTTCGATAAACGCCTTCAGGCTGTTCCGAAGCATCGAGACGGCGCGGTCCGACATCCCGGGGAGGTAGCCGAGCTTCCGCGGAAGCGGCTCATCCCCAAGCATCAGGTTGATCTTGGCAATTCCTTCGGCGTGGTCGGCAATGCGTTCCAGGTCCGTGATGATGTAGAGGACGCTGGCAAGCGAGCGCAAGTCCGTCGCCAGCGGCTGCTGCGAGGCGATGACAAACATCGTCCGGTCTTCGATTTCGAAGCGTTTCGCGTTGATCCGCTCATCTTCTTCGACGATTTTGCGCGACCACGCAGTGTCCCCGTCACGGAGCGATTCCATCGCGTCCATGACGGCCTTTTCGGTCATCGACCCCAGAACGAGGACGTCGTCCTGGACCTGGCGAAGCTCGGCGTTGAACAGGTCACGAGCCATCCGAGTGTCCCTTGCCTTCCTCTGAGCTTAGCCGAATCGACCGCTGATATAGTCTTCGGTGCGCTTGTCCTGCGGATTGGTGAAGAGTTCCTGAGTTGGCCCGTATTCTATCAGTTGGCCCGTGACTTTTTCATCAGTGAGCATGAAGGCCGTCTGATCGGAGACCCGAGCTGCTTGCTGCATGTTGTGCGTCACGATGACGATCGTGAACTTCTGGGCCAGTGAGCGCATGAGGTCTTCGATTTTCAATGTTGCGATGGGATCGAGCGCGGAACACGGCTCGTCCATCAGCACTACCTGCGGTTCCACGGCGATGGTGCGCGCGATGCACAGCCGCTGCTGCTGGCCACCCGAAAGAGCCATGCCCGGCTTCTTCAGGTCGTCCTTCACCTCATCCCAGAGGGCCGCAAGCTTGAGTGAGTTCTCTACGCGGTCCGCAATCTCACTCTTCGAGCGCACGCCGAGAAACCGCAGGCCGGCGGCTACGTTTTCGGCAATCGACATCGTTGGGAACGGATTGGGCTTTTGGAAGACCATGCCTATTCGCTGGCGGACGCGGGCCGGATCGACCCCGGAAGCGTAGATGTCCTGCCCTTCGAGGAGCACCGTGCCTTCGACGCGGGCACCCTGGATAATCTCGTGCATGCGGTTGAGCGTCCGAATATAGGTGCTCTTGCCACAGCCCGAAGGACCGATGAGCGCGGTGACAGAGCACTTCGGGATGTCCATCGAAATGTCAGTCACCGCGTGCTTCGAACCGTAGTAAGCGTTGAGATCACGGACCGTGATCGCTATTTCACGGTCTCCGAGCTTGCTGGTGCTGGGCGCTTGAGCGGAGATCGCGTCGGTCGTCGGGTTTGGCACGTTCTCGTGAGTCTCCTGCTTGGTTTGAAGGTCCGTCATTTGCAATCTCCTACTGCCGAACGGTAACCCGAGATCCGAAGAATGCCCGGACTCCAAGACTGATTACAAGCACTACGGCCACGAGTACCAGGCTCATTGCCCAGGCCTGATCGTGCCAGTAGTCATAGGGCCCCACCGCATAGACGAAGATCCGCAGCGGGACCGCGTCCATGGCGGATTCGATGTTGGTTGTATAGAACTGGTTGCCGAGGGCCGTGAACAGCAGTGGCGCGGCTTCACCGGCAATTCGCGAAAGACCAAGCATGACCCCGGTAGCTATCCCGGGGAGAGCGGTCGGCAGGATCACCCTGAAGACAGTCTTCCAGCGCGGAGCTCCAAGCGCATAGCTCGCTTCTCGAACCGAACGGGGAACCAGCAAGAGCATTTCCTCCGTGATTCGCGCGACGGTGGGCACGAGAATAATCGCGAGCGCCACACCACCGGCAAACCCGGAGAAATGGCCCTGTCTGAGAACAATCAGGCCGTAAATGAACAGCCCCACGGTGATCGAAGGAATCCCGGCCATAACCTCGACGAGGAACCGGATCACGAATCCCACGCGGTTCTGGCCGTACTCGGCCAGGAACATACCGGTAAGCACCGCGACCGGAACGCCCATGGCCAGCCCCAGGCCGACCATGATGGTGCTCCCGACGATCGAGTTATGCCATCCCCCGCCTGCCAGGCCGGGGCGGTTGGGTTCCTCTGTGAACAGATCGAGGTTGAGACCGGGAGCCCCTTCCTTGATCAAGTAAACCAGGATGAGGACGAGAGGGATTACCGCGAGGGCCGCCGCGAACATCATCGCGCCGGTCATGATGCGGTCGATCACTTTGCGGCGCCGGTAGAGGCTCAGCGACCGGTCGAATAGTGTTGCCTGCGCGTCCATCATTCCTGCACCACCGCCTTCTGACCGTTGGTCACTCTCCAGACCAGGAGCCTTGCCACGACGTTGATCAGGAAGGTAATCACGAGAAGAAGCAGCGCGACTTCCAGCAATGCCGAACGGTGCATCGAGTTTTCGACCTCGGTGAACTGGTTCGCGATGACGCTGGCCATCGTGTACGTGGGAGCGAAGATGTTATCGGGGATTTCGACGCGGTTGCCGATCACCAGGGTGACCGCGAGCGTCTCTCCCACGGCGCGGGCCAGACCAAGGATCGAAGCGCCCATAATGCCGGAGCGGGCGTAAGGAAGAATGGCGATTCGCATCGCTTCCCAGCGGGTTGCGCCGAGGGCCAGGATGCCTTCGCGCTGGCTTCTCGGCACGGCGGCGATAACGTCGCGCGAGACCGCCATCACGGTAGGGAGAATCATCACCGTGAGGATAACGCAGGCCGAGAGCAATCCGGTGATCAAAGGCGTCCCATCGACGTATGGAACCCAACCGAAATAGTCCGTCACGAACGGGCCGAAGTGGTCACGGATGAAGATACCCATGACGAAGATGCCCCAGAGCCCGTACACAACGCTTGGAATCGCCGCCAACAGTTCAACCATGTACGAGATGGGGCGGCTCAAATACGGCGGCGCGATTTCTACCAGATAGAGCGCCACCAGGACGGCGATAGCCGTGGCGGCAATCAACGCGACAACGGACGTGATGAGCGTTCCGACGATGAACACGCCGGCACCGAATACTTCCGCTGGCGGGTTCCAGGTGGTTTCCCAGATGAACGGGAGCCCGAACTCCCTGATTGAAGGCAACGAACGTTCGATGAGCTCGTAGAACAATCCGGCGATAACGGCAATCACCAGCAGGGCCGCCGCAGCAGTGACCGTGGCGAACGTCCAGTCCCCGGGCTTCAGCCGGTTGTGGAGTGTCTTCGGGCGCATCAGGGCCTTAGTCGAGAGTGCCATCGCTTCTGCCTCGTCTTGTAACGGCGGGTCTGGAAATTGCACGCCGGGCCCGTTTTCTGAGGACGGGCCCGGCGCCGCAGATACGCTTGGATGCTAAAGCTTGAGCGGTATCACCGCACGCCAGCTTGTCGCAGTTTATCCGCCGCTCAGGCTGGCCTTCGAACCATCATCGCACTTGAGGCTCTTGATGGTGGTCTCGATGTTCGGGACAACCTTTTCCGGGATGGGGGCGTAGTTGAGCTCCCCCGCGGTCTTGGCTGCGGCCGGATCGTGGAAGACCCACCAGAGGTAGTTCGCAAGCGGCGTCTGCTGGGAGCACTTGCCCGAGGTCTTGTAGACCAGGAGATAGGTGAAGCTCGCGATGGGATACGTCGCATCGCCATCGGCGTCCACGATCGAGACCCGGTAGTCCGCCGGGAGCGTCACGCCTGCGGCCGCAGCGCTGGTCGATGCAATCGACGGTGTGACGAACTTGCCAGCTTTGTTCTTCATGTCGGCGTAGGGAAGCTTGTTGGCGATGGCGTAGTTCAGTTCGACATAGCCGATCGCGTTCGGCGTCTGCTTCACGAGGTTCGTGACGCCTTCGTTGCCTTTGCCGCCCTGGCCAACTGGCCACTGCGGGTTCTTGCTCGTGCCGACCTTGGACTTCCAGTCCGCGCTGACGTGAGTCAGATAGTCGGTCCAAACGTAGCTGGTACCGGAACCGTCGGAACGGTATGCGACCTGGATGTCGGCGCTCGGGAGGCTGACCCCGGGATTCAGGGCCTTGATTGCGGCGTCGTCCCACTTCTTGATTTCGCCGAGGTAGATCTTGGCGATGGTGTCACCGTCGAACTTCAGCGGGGCGGAGACTCCGCTCAGGTTGTAGGTCACGACTACTGAGCCGAGGACCATCGGGATGTGCTGCGCATCGGGAGCCTTCGAGAGCTCGTCGTCGCTCATCGGAGCATCGGACGCGCCGAAGTCGACGGTCTTCTCCGTGAACTGCTGGATGCCACCACCGGAGCCGATGCTCTGGTAGTTAATCTGGACGCCCTTCGCGACGTTCTTGTTATAGTCGTCGAACCAGGCCTGGTAGATGGGAGCCGGGAACGTCGCGCCCGCGCCGGTTAGCTGGGCCTTGTCATCCTTGCCCACGTTGGCGGGAATGCTGCCGGCGGTGGTCGGCGCGGTCGTGCCGCCGGGAGCGGTAGTCGCCGTGGGCGAAGTGTCGTCATCGTCGTCATCACCGCCGCAAGCTACGGCGACGAGTGAGACGATGGAAATGAGCGCGACAAACAGGTACGCCCATTTCCCTTTCGTGAAGAGTCGAAGCATATCTTTCGTTCCTACCCCTGAGTTGAAGATTCTTGTGGTTGAATTGCTTCAGCCGCAGGCTATGGTCGGACCTTTAACCGCGGATTAACGGCGCCGGAAACCCCGCTTTTCGGATTGCCGACGTTTTACATGCAGTTTGCAATCGGCCCATGACGCCATATTCGAAGGCGTCGAACATATCGTTAACTGCGGGCTGGATGACGGCCTCGACCGCAGGCCCACCCTCTGGTGGTCGAGGGCTCCAGGCTCGCCAACCCCGTCCCGGCGTTGCACCCCGCAACGTCGGGTGGCCGGCCCGGAGCCCTCGGCGCATACTGATTGAACCGCTGGCTACCCAACGAGAGGACTAACCGGTGCAGAAGATTCTCCTCGTCGATGACGAAGCGAACATCCGAGATCTGAACGCGATGTACCTCGAAAAAGAGGGCTTCGCTGTTGAGCACGCTACCAACGGCGTGGAGGCGATCGCGAAGTTCGAGCAATCACAGCCCCAGCTCGTTGTACTCGATGTGATGATGCCCGGAATGGACGGTTTCGAAGTTTGCCGCGAACTCCGGCGAGAGAGCGACGTACCGATCCTGATGCTCACCGCCCGGAGCGAAGACGTCGATAAGATCGTCGGCCTGGAATTGGGCGCCGACGATTACATGACCAAGCCGTTCAACCCGCGCGAACTGGTCGCTCGCGTGAAGCGCATCCTCCACCGGGTGGAAGGCGGCAGGAAACCGCAAACCGCGATTTCGGTTTCGAACCTCTCCGTGGACAAGGCGCGCCGCGAAGTGCGCGTGGATGGCGACGAACTCACGCTGCGGACCAAGGAGTTCGACCTGCTCCTGGCTTTCGTAGAAAACCCGGGAATCGCCCTCACCCGCGACCAATTGCTTGGTTCGGTGTGGGGTTATGACTTTGCCGGGGAAACACGCACGGTGGACGTGCACGTGCAGCATCTGCGTTCAAAGCTGAATCATGCGAATGTACAGATAGAGACCCTGCGGGGGGTGGGGTACAAGTTGATTGAGGTGCCCGTTTAGCCCCCGCGACGGGGAGGTGCACGCACGTTCGCGCGGATTTCGTGGATTCTCGGAGCCGAGGGTAGGCGTGTTCGCCAGCCCTCTGTTTTAGCGTCTCTTTCGATGAGCGTGCCCAGTGAGTAGCCTGCAGATTCGGCTCCTCGTCACTTACTTCTTTGTCATCGCGGTCACGCTCGGTCTCGCCGCTCTCAGTCTGTTGCTGCAGCTCGGCGAGTACCGGGACTCTATCTCCTACGGAAACCTCGAAGACATGGGCCGCCTGGTCAACTCCCAGGCCGGTCTGCAACTTCAGCTCGCGGACGCAAACACCGTGCCCTCCGGCGATCCGACTCCCGGCGCTGAAACGGGCGACGACCGCGGCAAGAAGCTACTGGCAGACCTCAACGCCTTCTTCAACAACAGCGCAACCGGCACCGTGAGCAGGGAAACGACCGTCGCCATCATCGATGCGACCGGGCGCGTCCTACCTGGCTTCGCCACGAGCTCAACGAACCTCGATGGCTCGGTGGTGCGCGACCTCACCGAACAGCAGTCCGACGATCCGATGACCGACCCGCGTCGCTGCCGTCTCGACCGTCCGGACGGACCCGACATCCTCTGCGTCAGCATCCCCCTGAGCGCGGACGCGCTTGAAGCGCTCGAAGGTACCGACGCATCGGCGATCATCGTGGCGCGGCCAGCGGCGAGCCTCGGCGAAATCGTTGGAGACCTGTTCCCGCGGCTCGTCTTCTCCGGGCTCATAGGCGTCGCCGCGGCGCTCGTACTGGGTTTTGCGCTCAGCCAGAGCGTTGCCGCCCCATTGCGCAATATCGCGCGCGCAGCCCGGAGTGTGGCTCGCGGGAACTACCGCCAGCGAGTGCCGGCAACCGGCCCGCGCGAAGTACGCGACCTCGCGGCGAACTTCAACCGGATGACCGAAGAGGTGCAGCGCTCGCAGCAGACGCTGAGGGACTTCCTCGCGAACATCTCGCACGAACTGAAGACGCCACTGACATCGATCCGGGGATTCAGCGAGGCGATGCTCGACGGGACGATCGACGACCAGGTCGGTATCGAGCGTTCGGCGAAGATCATCAGCGACGAATCGAACCGGGTGCTCCGCCTGGTCCAGGAACTCCTGGACCTTTCGCGCATTGAAAGCGGCCAGGTGCTGATGCAGCAAGAAGACATCGACCTGCACGAACTGTTCGAACACGTAGGCGAGGTGTTCGCGCTGCGGAGCGAGGAATCCGGCGTGAACCTGGACGTGGCCATCAACGGCCGGGCCCACGTACGCGGAGACTTCGACCGGCTCGAGCAGGTGATGAACAACCTCCTCGACAATGCCTTCCGTCACACGCCAGAAGGTGGCGCAGTGAAGGTAGCCTGCCGGGATCTTCAACCGGGCACGTTGCAGATCACCGTGGCGGACACAGGGCCGGGCATCCCGGTGAACGATCTGCCCCACCTGTTCGAACGCTTCTACCGAGGAGACAACCAGAACGGCACCTCGCGCAAAGGCTACGGGCTGGGGCTGGCGATTTCGCGAGAGATTGTCCGCGCCCACGGCGGTGAGATCTGGGCGACCAGCGAAACGGGCAGCGGGACGACCTTCGTGTTCACCCTTCCCATCGCGGGCCGAGGAGTACAGCCAGCCGCCGCGCGATAGCGTCCATGGTGTAGCCGCTTGCCATGCCGGTGAACCGCCCGGCCCACCCGGCCATGACCACGGCCATGCGGTAGAGGCCTGTCGCCTCGTAGTACTCAAGATTGTGCAGTGGAGAACCCGTCGCTCGTTCGTACGCGGCGGAGAGTAGCGTCTCGCCCTTCGGACCGGGCATTCCCCCGAAGATGGTGTGCAGGGCCGAGTAAAAACCGAGGTCGGCGCGCGGATCGCCGATGGCGGCGACTTCCCAGTCCAGCACGCCGACAAGCGTGTCGCCCCGGAAGAGGTAGTTGCCCGGGTTGGGGTCTCCGTGGAGGAGCGCCATTCGCGCATCGGCGGGTTCGTTCGCGCGAAGCCATTCACCGAGCGATATCAGCAGGGGTGCCCGCGAGATGCGGAGCCGTTCGGCACGCATTCGCCACGCTCCGAGGACTGCATCAAGCGAAGAATTCGTCGTTTCCGCCGGCAGGAGAAACTCGAGGCCAGCGGCCCGCCAATCGACGGCATGGATCTGGGCGAGAGCAGCCGCAGCGACATCAAGCCGTTCCGAGTGGCCGTACCAGAAAAGCGGGAGTGTTTCCCCGAGAATGCGCTGCATGATGTAAAATGGCGCCCCGATCACGTCTGCGTCGGGCTCGTACCAGGCGACCGCCGGTACCGGGACATCTGTACGCCCGAGCGCGCGCATGACGCGGAACTGACGATTGACGTCGTACGGGGCGAGAATGCCGTCGGGTCGCTCGGGACGGAGGACCAGCGGTAGGATGACGGTCTCGCCACCGCAACTGACACGGGCGTCGAAGCTGACGGTGTCGTTACTGGCGCCGGCCGGCATCCCCCGGACATTGATCACTTCGACGGTATCGGCGCTGGAAAGCTGCCGCGAGAGGTAGGCCGCGAGCTTGTCTCGCCAGTCCATCAGGCCAACTCGGCGAGCGATTGCTCCAGCAGCCCGGCCAGGTGGTCCCACTCATACCAGGGCGAGCTGTTGTTGAAGCGCCGCCAGCCGTGGTAGATGACGCCAAGTTCGAACAGCCAGCGCGCCCGGAAGAACGCCATTCCCGAAAGCGACTTGCCTGCGGCCACCCCGTAGGACTGGACGAACGGTTGCGATTCGGCGGGCCCGAAGGGTGCACCCTTGAGGTGCGAGAGCGAGACGAGTTGTCCAACGTCGCTTCGAGGGTCGGAGATTCGGGCCTGCTCCCAATCGACCACCGCGACCACTTCTTCGCCGAGGAAGAGGTAGTTGAAGATATTGATGTCTCCCTGGCAGAGCGCGAGCCGACCGGTATCGGGGATCGTCTTCCTGAGGCGGCCGAGCGCATGGACAAGGATGGGATCGTTCTCGCAGCCGAACGCGGGCATGCGATTGGCGATGGCGTCGAGTTCGCCGCGAATGCCTTCCGCGGGGCTCGAAGGCACTCCGAGCAGCTCGAGCCCGAGGCCACGCCAGTCGAGCGCATGAATTTCGGCCACCGCGCGCGTGAAAGCGGCGAAGCTTGGGCTCGGGGCGACGCCCATGTGGGGTGCATCGACCCATTCCATCACGATGAACGGTGCCCCCAGGGGCGCGTTGCTACTTTCCGAACCGAGGACTTTCGGAACGGGGATCGCGGAGCCGTGTAGCGCTTTGATAACCCGCCCTTCGCGAACCACGTCGTAGGGCTCGAAAATACCCCGCTGACGCTGCAGGCGCAGGCAGACCGCCTTTGGTCCCCGGCCGAGCAGGTCGACCTTACACGTTATGTTCGATGCGCCGCCGTCCACAGGCTGGATGGAGAGAACGCGCGACTCCCGAAAGCCCTCCAGGCGGTTCAACCAAGGTTCGAACTGTTCGACGAGTGGCACCATTGCGGCGCATTTTCCGGGGGTAACACTCGAATGTCGAACAGGCCGCAGAAGGCTTCGGCGCTTACAATCGACGCGTGGAGTATTCGGACGCGTTAGAGTTCCTGCTCTCGCTTAACGATATGGAGCGAGGGTTCCAGGCATCGGCCAACCCCACGATGAACCTCGCCTCGATGCGCTCGCTGCTGTCGCGGCTGAACGATCCACATGTCGGCCGGCCAACCGTCCACGTAACCGGTTCGAAAGGTAAAGGCACCACGGCGGCGATGATCGCGGGGATACTCCAGCGCGGCGGCTATTCCACCGGTCTCTACACCAGTCCCCATTTGCATTCGTTCACCGAACGGATCGCCATCGACGGCGAGGCTATTTCGCCGGAGGAATTCGCCGCCGGCCTCGACGCAATCAGGGCAGCGGTCGAAGAGGAACGGGAAAGCGTGCACGGAGATGTCAGCACATTCGGAGTGCTCACCGCCCTGTTTTTTTGGCTGGTGCGCGCCCAGTTGCCACGCGTGGACTGGCAGGTGGTCGAAGTCGGGCTGGGCGGCACATTCGACGTGACGAACGTAATCGAACCGCCCGAGATCGCTGTCATCACTCCGATTTCGCTCGAACACACCGCGATCCTCGGCAACACCTGCGCCGAAATTGCGAAAGACAAGTCCGGGATCATCAAGGCGGGGACGACAGCCATTCTCGCGCCGCAGCAGGACCCGGCGGTTCTCGAAGTGGTTGCCGAACGATGCAACGACGTTGGCGCGAGGCTCGTGGATGTGGCCGCCTCCTATCAGTATGAACTCAAGGAGAAGTTTCCTTTCGGACAATCCTTCCGGCTGATCGGGCCGAACGGCGAGCGGGAAATGCGTACCCCAATGCTTGGCGCACACCTGGTGCAAAATGCCGCAACTGCCGTTGCCGCCGCCGAAGCGATCCGTGCGAGGGGCTACGCGCTGTCTGAGCAGGCTATCGTCGATGGCATCGCCTTCACCCGGGTCCCGGGGCGCCTTGAAGTAGTGGGTCAGAAACCACTCATCGTCGCGGACGGCGCCCACAACGGCGAAAGCGCGGAAGCGCTGGCAACGGCGTTGCGCGATTACTTCGAGTGGCGGCGCTGCTTCCTCATTCTCGGATGCAACCGGGATAAGGATGTCCGCGAGATTGGGTTCAAGCTGGCGAAGCTTGCGGAGCTCATCATCTGTACCCGGTTCGAAAATCCGAGGGCGATGGACCCCTACGCGATGGTCCAGGAAGTCGGCTTCCTCGGCCCCGCTGCTGTGGCGGAGGATTCGGTAGCCGACGCCATCGATACGGCGTTGTCTCACGCGAAAGAAGATGACCTGATTTGCATTACCGGCTCGCTGTACGTGGTTGCGGAAGCCCGCGAGCGGCTCCTCGGCGAGAGCGTCATCCGCCGCTGATTCAATCCGCCCACCGGGCTTGCGCGAGCGAAGCCACGCATGCAGCGGCCGCGCCCTCCGGCAGTGCCCGGCGTGCTTCCGGGTTCGCCCAGGCATGCACCCCAGTCCCGCTCGAGCTCCCGACGAGCAACAGCGCGAGCCTGCGGTACAACCGTTGGAAGTCGCTGGGAGAGATGTGGCGACGTTCGAAGAACTCCTCGTCGCGGCGGTCGGCGCGGTGCTTGAGGTTGCGTATTGCGGCGCCAACCTCCTCAGGCGATTCCGCGAGACCCGTGGCCACGAGCAGCGCGTTTGACGCTTCACCGGGGAGTTGGTGGAGCTTCGCGAGAAGGGCGTTCCCGATTGCGGCCGCGGCGCTCCGATCGTCGCTCCCCCTGCGGGGGCGAGTGACCTCAAGGTTGAAATGGTGGCTCGCCCGGAATGCGACTGCGAAGTCCGGCCCGCGGCGATCCCGGCCATACGGCTCTAATCCGAGTTCGAAGCGTCGGTCGGCGAGCAGGAGGAAAGCGGTTTGAAGCTCCGCACGGACATCACCACGAACGCCGGGCTCCGTGGAGACACGGAGCTTCTTCCGAATCTTGTCGCGGTGGGCATCCGCGAAGGCCAGGAAGCGTGGAGATGCGCCAAGCCAGTCGCCAAGTTCACTCTCCAGTGAGTGGCCTGGCAGGGCTGCCACCCCATCGCAGAGGTATGCGACCAGGCGATCGACTCTCTGTTTCCGTATGACTGTCTCTGGCATGGCTTCGCAGATTCCACCGGGGAGCTTAGCGCGATGAGAGAGGGTTATGTGTTTGTGAGACGAGCGGGCCCGGTGGTAGACGTCAACGGAGCGGGATACCACGCTAGTCGGATGCGATTCCGCCGACGTCTCGAAGATGGCCATTTCGCCGTGGCGCTCGAGATCCTTCCGCCGCAAAGGCCGCTGCCAAAGGTGCTGCTTCGGCGCGCCCGGTTGCTGGAGGGTCACCCCCAGGCGATCAACGTCATCCAGCGGCCCGGCCGCCAGTCGAGCCTGGATGCCTCGCTCCTGCTGAAGTTGGAAGGTATCGAGCCGGCCTGGCACCTCGTCACCCGGGGCCGATCGCGAGAGGATCTCTCCACTGACCTGGAGCGAGCGGCGGCGGGGGGCATCTCACAGGTGCTCTGCATCCTCGGCGACCACGCGGGCTCCGAGCAGGTTGATTCGCCGACGATCAAGGAAGCCATCGCCATGACGCGCGATACGCTGCCCTCGGCTCTGGTCGGCGCCACGCTGAACCAGTACGGCCGGGACCGGGAGGCGGTGCTGCGAAACCTTCTCCCAAAACTCGCCGCCGGTGCATCGTACGTACAGACACAGCCGGTCTTCGATGCCGCAGTGACTGAGCCCTTTGCCATGGACATCGAGCGAGCGGCGCAAGGTACACAGATCATCGCGATGGCCATGCCCCTGCTGACAATGGAAGCCGGCGAACGCATCGAAGAGCGCCTGGGCATCCGGCTGCCGGATTCGTTGCGCGAAGTCCTCGCGGTTGGCGACCAGGAACTTGCGTGGGGCGCGTTCCAGGCGACCATCGAGCAACTCATCGCCACGCCTTACATCAACGGTGTCGCAATCATGACATTCGAAGGCGACGCCCCGGCTGAAGCCGGCACGCGCATTGTCTCGACGCTTCGCAGCGCCGGCGCTTTGGACTAGAACCTGTGGAACTGAGACTGGCAACCTTCAACATCCGGAACATCAACGACCGCTACGCTGAGCGGAAGCCACTGCTCGGCAAGGCCTTCGCCGAACTGAACGCCGACATCGTTGGTCTGCAGGAAGTTGTATTCAGTCCGCCGCGACAGGATGACTTCCTTTCGAGTCAGTTGGCCGAGCGACACTACCGCAGCTTCGTCTCCCGCCACGAGTCCAACCCGAACTTCGGCAACGCCATTCTTTGCGCGCGAAACGATACGCAGGCCCACGAGGAACTTCGCCTGAGCACCGGCCGCTCGGCTCACCGCATCCTGCTCGTCTCCGAAGGCCGGACAATTTGGTTCGCCAATACCCACCTCCACCACAAGCCAGAAGAGCCCGAGGTGCGAGTAGAACAGGCGACCGCGATTGTCGACTGGATGGCCAGCGCGCCGGCCGCCGACGCCTCCGTAATAGTCGGGGACTTCAACACCCCGCCCTTCGAGCCGGCATACGGTGTGATGACCAGGGCCGAGTATCGGTCGGCGATGCTCGAAGCGCATGGCGCCGAACCGGCGGTGACGTGGCCCTCGGGAATCCAGGCGCCGACAATGGACACCGAGGGCGACCCAAACTGCCTCGACTACATCTGGTGCATGGGCCGGATAAGGGTGAAGTCCGCCCGGGTGGCGGCAAACCAACCGGCCCCGGACGATGCAACGATGTACCCCAGCGACCACTTTGCGCTCGTGGCCGACGTCGAAATTCTCTGACCCTCAAGACGATGCGGGATTCTCCCGATGATTCCCATACATGAAACAAATCGGATGTCCGTGCTGTGGGCGCGAGGTCGCCGCCGAATGGGAGTTCGACATCCGGCCCATGCGCATGTACCGGAACTGGCGTCCCGATGGGAACCGGACCGGTTCGACGCTTCCGCTCTGCGAAAGCTGCGCCGAGTGGCTGGGGGGCCTTGCAGCCGCTGCCCGGACGCCGGATGGCTCGCATCGAGTGCTTGGCGGACCCAGTTCGGGCAGCCGCAAGCTTGTCTTCGAAGACCAGTGCCAGATCTGTTGCGAAATGCCGGCGACGCGGGCGGCAAAGCTGGCGTGGATTTCACCCCGGGGCGAGCGAGTGGAGATTTTCGCCTGCACCGGTTGCGAGGCGTGGCTGACCGCCCTCGCAAGCGATGGCCGCACCGTCCGCGGTACGGGCGACCGCGACATCGACGGTCCGTACGGCAACTGGCCGCATCCCAACCTGCGCGGGCTCAAGGTGCACCTGGATATCGAAGACAACACCACCCGCGCCCTGACTGCTGAGACCTGTCGGGCCATGGGCATGGAATTGACTACTGAACCAGCGGACCTGTTGATCACCCAGGCTACTGCCACCGGCCATGCGGTGCACAAGATCCGCGAGCGAAAAGGACTCGACCTGACGGCGGTGGTGCTCGCAGGGCTCCGCGCCCGCCGCGACCTGGAACAGGCGCTCGAGGCGGGGGCCCGCTGCTGGGCAACGATCCCGACAACGCCGCAACAGCTCACCGCGGCGCTCTCCCACGCTTCCCGTGGAGACCAGATCTCCTGGGACTCCGAGACCTGTCTCCCCCGGATCGATGTTCGGAAGCTCGACCGGACGGTCGTCGAATGCAAGCCGCTGCCCGGCACCGAACTGTTCGAACTCGGGTGGCTGCTCAAGCGGTTCTCACGCGGATACGACGACGTTGCCTGGAACAATGGAAGCATTCTGATCGTGCCTCGGGCGCCCTCCGATCACGTCGCGGGCGTCGCCGAGCGGCTGAGTATCCTCGTCGATGGCCGCTGCACGTTCTCGGTCCTGCGGCCCGCACAGGTGACGCCGCCGGCACGATTTGAGGCTGCGGGCTGAGCCTGGTCCGAATAAGGAGATTACCTACTGCCGCTGCGCACGCTTCGGATCAATGCTGATCACGAGGTTTTGTGATGTATTCGATCCGAGTACAGGCGGATGTGGAAGTGTTGGAGGCGGTGTTCACCGGAAGCGTGAGTACCGAAGAAGCCCTGCGCGCGGTCTCGCAGGCGTTCGTGCTGGCCGAAGCCGGAAACCTCTCCCGCGCGATTTGCGATCTTCGCGAAGTAGAAGACGGCCTCCCGCACGGCAGTCTCTCGGTCATTGCCGCGAGTTTCACCGCGCGGCTGAACTCCGGTCAGCGAATCGCGATGCTCTGCACTTCGGAACAACTGCCGGTCGCGCGCCGATTCGCCCGGTTCGCACGCATTGGCGAAGAACTCGGTGTGTTCACGCGCGCCGCCGACGCGGAAGCCTGGATCGAAAGTGAACGGTCAGCGCGTCTCTCGGAGACCATGCTGCGACACATGCGCGCGATCATGGAAGACCACGACGCCGACCGGGCGGAACAGTCCGGACAACGCCGCCAAAGCGCATAGGATCAGGCCGGAGGCGGAATGACCGTCGCCGCGCCGTCGACCACGAGCTTTCCATCCTGGTTCGTGACGGTCGTCTTGAATTTCACCCATTTCCTGGGCTCGAGCTTTTCGATGCACTCGACGCGTGCAGTGATCGTGTCACCAAAGAACACGGGCGCCCGAAACGAAAGCTCCTGGCCAACATAGATCGTACCCGGCCCGGGGAGCTGCATGCCGACCACGGTTGAAATGAACGAACCGGTGAGCATGCCGTGCGCAATGCGCTGTTTGAACATGCCCTGGGCAGCGGAGACAGCGTCCATGTGCGCGGGATTCAGGTCCCCGGTGATGCCGGCAAAGAGGTAGACATCGGACTCGCTGATGGTCTTCGTGAAGGAGGCGGAATCGCCCAGCTGGATTTCGTCGTAGGTAGCCATGCCGGAAGCATTGCGCAGCGGCCGAATTAGGGGAAGTGCAGCCTAAGGGGTGGGTAGAAAGAGCTGATACTTCCCGGGAACCTGTGTGCCGGCAAGCAAGGGACCATCGATCACGAGCGTAACCGGCCCGGTCGTTTCCCCGATGGTGTTCTTGATGGCAACAACCAGGCTGAGGTTTCGCCCCTGGCCTGACGATACGACGACTTCGGAGCGCCCCCCGAGTGTGGCGAGCACGCTGAAAGTTTGGCCGGCAGCGGCGACAGTCGCGTTGCGAACGTTAATCTGACCGAACTGCTTGGATGCATTCGCCATCCAGAGATCGACAAGGACGATATGTGTCTGGCCCTGTTCACTTGCCTTGAGAATGGAAGAGGCCAAACTGTACGCCTCGGATCCGCCGGTAGCCATCAGGATGCAGCGGAAGTAGTCGATTGGATAAACCGCGACCTTGGTGGCTTTCACCGAGAGGCCGGATATCGACTGCTCAACCGAGACCGGGGTGGTTGTCTCCTTGATCGATCCGCACTGCGTTGGCGTCTGTTGCAGCGCCTGATCGTAGGTCGGCGTGGCTTCTGGAGTGGAGCGGACGCCAGCGACGTCTGAGGTGGGAGTGGTCGATCCCTGGCTTGTCTGGGTAACGGCAGTCTTCGATGCGACTGGCGTGGCCTCGATCGAAGGAGATGCAGGTGGCGTGGTGGCTGTCGGGGAAGCCGCATCTGCAGGGACCGTGGCGTCGGGACGTTCGATGGCCACGGTTGAGATGTCGGCCGCTTTGCCGGGAGTACCCGGCTGGATCCCGAACGCCAGCGCCAACATCCCCACGACTATCGCACCCGGAAGCGCGAATTGGGGCTTTTTCAGCTTCTGAAGCAGCTGATTCAGGTCCATGCCCTGCTGCTGCGGCGGAGGCTTTCGGTGCACGCTCCAACCCTATCGCGCGAAGCCCCAACACCACGATGCGGAGAACCCTTATTCGGCGGTTCGCGTTTTCTGAATTCCTGAAGTGCGCGAGTGTCCTGCCGCCGTAGACTTTCAGGGTGGTTTTCTTCAATCCCTTCCGTCCCGGCTACCTGGACGACCCCTACCCTGTCCTCCACCGTTTGCGCGAGCAGGAGCCCGTGCATCGCTCGAACGACCTCGACGCCTGGGTGGTAACCCGCTATGCCGATTGCCTGGCCGTGCTGCAGGACGATGACTCCTACTCTTCGGACCCGACAGCCACAGGCAGTTCGATCGCCGCCGAAGTGCTGGCGAAGCGGGCCCACGCCCCTCTGGGGCAAACGGAGATCATGGGAAACTCGGATCCGCCAGAGCACACCCGCCTGCGGGCGATCGTGAATCGCGGCTTCGCTCCTCGCGTGATCGAATCGATGCGCGCAACAATCGAAGCGTCTGTTGACGCGATCCTGGAAGACATCCCCGCCGGAGTGCCGTTCGACGTGGTCTCCCGTTTCGCTGAGCCGATGGCGGTGAGCACCATACTTCACCACCTCGGCATCCCCCGCGAGGATTTCGCGCAGTTCCGAACCTGGTCACTCTCGCTTATGCGGGCGAGGGCCGAAGGCGCTGCGATCGCCGGCGTGATCGAGGCCGCGACGCGAGCCCACCGCGACATGTTCGAATACCTCGCGGACCTCGCCGAGCGCAAACAGCCGAGCGATGGAGATGTCGTCTCGGTCCTGGCGGCTGCCTGCGACGACGAGACGATGCGCCCGGAAGAGATGATGATGATGCTCATCCACATCTCACTCGCCGGGAACGGGCCGACCTCGATGGCGCTCGGGAACGCGATCGCGGCCCTCGCGTCGCAGAGGGATGCCCAGGAGTGGCTCCGCGAGGACCCGGCTGCCGTTGAGAACGCCGTCGAAGAACTCCTCCGCTACGACAGCAGCACCCACTTCGTTGCCCGCTGGGCCAGGACCGATATCAAACTTGGTGCACGGACCATCAAAGCAGGGCAGCAGGTCCACGCCATGGTTGGGGCCGCCAACCGCGATCCGCAGCGATTCGCGGAACCGGATACCCTCAATCTTCAGCGCAGCGACAACCGGCATCTCTCGTTCGGATATGGCATTCATTTCTGCCTGGGTGCGCCGCTGGCACGGCTCGAACTTCGGATCGCGATCGCAAAGTTCCTCCAGCACTACGGGCCATTCCGCGTAGTCGTGGGCCATCGGGCGCCGAATTATCAGCTCCGTGGTTTTCAGCGCCTGGAGGTCACGGCGATTCCAGGGGGTTAAGGATTGGCAACCTAATTGCTTCAGAAGTACCTCCGGGATGACGACTATGCATTCAAGGAAACCCGGAGGGCATGGTGGCGCGACCTTCTCACTGGCTAATGGCGAGTTTCGTGCTTTCGCCGCTTGTCGCGTTCGCCGCAATGCGGACGGTCCCGAACTGGGACCCGGTCGCGATGCATCCGACGGGGCATTTCTGGATCGTTTCGGTCGCCTCCTTGCTTTCGGGCTGCATTGGCACGGCCCTGGCGCTTTCGGTGCAGAGCGTCCGCAGCACCCGCACCGTATACCTCGCCCTGGGATTCATCGCCATCGCACTGATCTTTGCGACACATGGTCTCGGGACGCCCGGCTTCATCGTCGATGGCACCGATTACCCGTACGCGGTCGTGATTTCCGCCGGGCTGAGCCAGACGGTGGGAGCGATCTTCATCGCCCTTAGCGTTGCTCCAAAGAACTGGCCCGGGTCGCGCTTCGTGCAGAGCCACCCCACCGAAATCCTTGTCGGTGCACTGGTTCTGTTGTTTGGTTACCTCTTTTCGATGATGTGGCGCCCTGAGATGTGGGACTTTGTCCCACGAACGAAGCCCTGGGACACGATCCTGGCGACCACAACGGTGACCCTCCTCGTGTTCGCCGCCTGGCGCTACTGGCGGGCATGGCGGCTCACCGAGTTGCCCGGCCAAATCGCCATGGTGTGCGCGCTTGCGTTCCTGGCAGAAGCTCAGATTTCCACGTACTACGGGCAGCTCTGGCACTTGAGCTGGTGGCTTTATCATTCGCTCCTGCTCGTCGCCTTCTGCACGCTCATCACCGGCTGGGCGATCGAGGCCGTCCGCGCGAAATCGCTCATCGTATTCTCCCGGGCACTCGAACTTCGCGACTCTCTGGACCAGGTAACCACAGGGCAAGCCGAAGAACTCGAGGCACTCGAAGCGGCCGTAGAGGCCAAGGATTCGTACACCCGCCATCACATGGGTCGGGTGGCTGAATACGTTGAGGCTATCGCCAACGAGCTGGGCCTCGACGAGGAGCAGATCGAGGTTTGCGTGATTGCCGGTCGCATCCATGACGTCGGCAAGATTACCGTCCCCGATGCGGTCCTGTTGAAGCCCGGCCGGCTCACGGCGGAAGAGTTCGAAACCATGAAGCACCACGCCGAGCGCGGCGCGCACATCGCGAACTCCTCGAGGGTGCTGAAGCGCGTCGCGAAAGTTGTGCGGGCGCACCACGAGCGGTTCGGCGGTGGCGGTTATCCCGACGGACTCTCGGGCGACGAAATCCCGCTCGAAGCACGCATTGTCGCGGTCGCCGACACGTTTGACGCGCTCACATCGTCTCGCGTCTACCGGCCGATGCGTCCGTGGCGCGAAGCCGTCGCGGAGCTGCAACGGGTCGCCGGGACGCAGCTCGATCCGGACTGCGTCACAGCCTTCGTCGCGTGGCTGGCGAAGACCGGCCAGTTGGAGAAGTGCGAGGAGGAGCTGGCTGCGTAGGCCGAGTTAGGTCTTCCAGCTCCGGACTACGCCTTCCGCCTCCAGGTTTCTGATTTCATCAGGTCCAAAGCCCAGCTCGCCCAGGAATTCGCGCGTGTGCTGTCCCAGAGCCGGCGAAGAACGCCGAGTGCCAGTCTCGCCGGCACTCATGCGGACCGGGCTATTCGCCATTTTGACGGTCCCGAGCGTTGGGTGTTCGAGGTCGACGAGGAAGCCTTCAGCCTTGACCTGCGGATCGTCGAAGAGTTCCGCAGTCATCTTCACCGGGCCGCTCGGAACTCCGGCGGCATCGAAAAGTTCGACCCATTCGTCGGTGCTGCGGCCGGAGAAGATGGCGCCAATCAGCTCGCTCAGGACGATTGTCTCGTCCGGGCCGAGGTTCTCCACGTTAAAGGCATCGCCCTCAAGGCGAGGGTCCTCGACTCCGAGGACGCGGCAGGCCGCACGACGCAGGCGATTGTTCAGGCAGGCGAGGGCGATGTAGCCGTCAGACGTCTCGTAGATCTTGTAGTACGGGTTGCTCTTGCGGAGCGCGTCAGGGCGAGAACGGCGTTCGGCGGTGACTTCGTCGGCCCGTTTGCCCTGTGCGCGGGCCTCACGGATGTCGTGGAGGAGTTGCTCTCGCGCCTCCCGGTCGAACTTCTCGATCGCGAACATGGGCCTGTATTGGACGAAGAGGCCTGCGCCGAACAGGCTGGTTTCGATGTACTGGCCCTTGCCCGTGAGTTCGCGGTGATAGAGCGCAGCAGCAACGGAATAAGCCATGAACATGCCCGCCGCCAGGTCGGTCGGTGAACTGGTGATGATCGGGTGGGGGAGGCCCCCGGCGCCTTCGAACGACATGATGCCCGTCATCGCCTGGGAGACGAGGTCGAAGCCCGGGCGATCCTTATACGGGCCCTTCGAGCCAAAAGCGGTGTTTTCGCAATAGATCAGGCGCGGGTTGATCTCCGAGAGGGTGGCGTAGTCCATACCGAGCCGTTTCGCGACGCCCGGCCGGTAGTTCGCGAGCAGGACATCCGCCGAGCGGACGGCCCGGTGCAGCACCTCTTTTGCGCCGGGGTTCTTGAGATCTAACGAGATGCTGCGCTTGCCCTTATTGACCCCCATGAAACCGCGACTCTCGTTCGGGGCGACAGGCGCCGTGTGGCGCCAGAAGTCGCCGTGCGGTGGTTCGACCTTGGTCACATCCGCACCGAGGTCGGCGAGCATTTCACCGGCCAGCGGCCCCGCGATGTACTCGCTGAAATCGAGGACTTTCACGCCCTTAAGGACGCCGTTTGGCTGAAGAGAGTCGGTCACGAGATGAGTTGCTCGATGGCCTGGCGTTCTTCCGAGAACGGGTCGTTCTCGACGCCTGACTGGCGGTCGAAGACCATCGTCGGACGCGTCTCCGCTGTGTAGGCCGGCCAGTTGCCGATGCCCTCATGGCCGGGCCTACCCGTCTTCGCGAAGCTCAGCCAGGCATCCATCATGTTCTCCGAGAGACGGTCGACATCCGGCCCGACGCCGGCGAATCGGTCCTGGGTTGGCGCTTTCGTCGTCCCAAAGACGAATGGCATTTCCAGCGCGTGGCATGCGCCGAGTGAACCGCCACGCGCGGGCGACGCATAGGTGAAAAGGTAGTTGAAGGTTGCCGGCTGGCGCTTCTGCTGGGCCAGCGCAGTCCGGTTGGCGCTCGCGCGCATACCGCTATCGGTCTGCACGGCGTCGATGATATCGAGGTTGCTGGTGGGCAAGCACTTCGCACCGCGAGACTGTCGATAGGTTCCGATCAGCGACTGAATGGATTCTGGTGACGCTTTGGGCAGAGCAGCCGCTACCGCTTTCGCGAGCGCTTCGTCAGTCATCTCTTCCCGGCGCATCGTGGCCGCGAAGAGCTTTGTTTCGTCGCGATTCGTCCCGATGACGATGGGAATGTCGGCCGCATCGCCATCATGGATCGCGTCGTACGGGCGCTTGTGCAATGAGACGCCATCAACGATGGGGCCGAAGATCGGCCCGGCGGCACGGCCAAGTTTCGCGCTAACTGCGGTCTGAGCCTCCAGGATCTTGTCGGCATCGATGGTTCGGATCTGGCTCGGATCTGACGTGATGCCGAGTTCTTCGAAGAACGTGTTGGCGATTCGCTGACCGCTCGCACGGTCGCCTGCGCGGCCGCTGCCGCTCTGGAGGATCGCTTTGTGGAACAGGCCCTGCGCTCCGGGCATCGCCAGCAACGTCCCGACGGCTGCGGCGCCGGCCGACTCGCCAAAGATCGTGATATTGCCGGGATCGCCGCCGAATGAGGCGATGTTGTCGCGGGTCCACTGGAGGGCCGCGATCATGTCGAGTTGGCCGCAGTTCGCTCGCAAATCCTGGCCCGGCAGGTCATCGTCGAGATGGAGGAAGCCGAACGCGCCGAGGCGATAGTTGATGGTCACAACCACCACATCGCCGCGTGTGACAAGCGGACCGCCATCGTAGAGCAGCTCCGCCGCGGTGCCATGCGTGTAACCGCCGCCATGAATCCAGAAGAGCACCGGGCGCCTACCGCCATCAGCTACGGGCGTGAAGACATTGAGGTAGAGGCAGTCCTCATCCTGCGGGCCGCTGGCGGCGAAGCCCGGGATCGGGTGACCCGTCTGGCGAGCGGCGTTCCCCCACGCCTTCGCTTCCCGAGTGCCAGTCCAGGAAGCCGGCGGCTCGGGAGCTTTGAAGCGGCGATCGCCGGTGGGGGGAGCCGCGAAGGGAATGCCGAGGAACGCCTGGTGATGGTCCTTCTGCAGGCCCTCCAGCTTTCCGTAGGTGGTGGTTACGAGAGTCATGGTCAGTCCTTCGTATGCGTTACGTGTGCGCGGAATTCTACAGTCGCCCTAGCCGCGCGGCAGCCCGAGCCCGCGCTGCGCGATGATGTTGCGGTTGATCTCGGACGTGCCGGCGGCAATTGTCAGCGACACGGTGGAGAGATATGTGTTCCCGCCCAGCCCGCGCATAGGCGCGTTCGGCCCGCTCATCAGTTGGCCGGGCATCCCGAGCGTGTTCATCGCCGTGCGGGCCATGCGCTGGTGCAGTTCGGTGCCGAGCGTCTTCGCCATTGATGCTTCGTAGTTCGGGACCATGCCCTGGCTCTGCATCCAGGCGACGCGGTAGCTGAGCAGGCGCCCAACCCGGAAGCTCAAGCCGATATCGGCAAGCGCGAGGCGGGTGACCCGGTCGTCCCAGAGCGTAGCGCCGCCAGCTTCGCGAGCCGGAGTGGTCCTCGCGTACTGGACGATCTCCTCGTACGTCTTCAGGCCGCCGATTACGCGTCCGATGCCAGACCGTTCGAAGTCGAGCGTGGCGGTCGAGACGTACCAGCCGCGGTTCACCTCGCCGACGACCGCGCTTGTGGGAACACGGACGTCATCGAAGAAGACTTCGTTGAAGCCCGCCTGGCCGGTCATCTGCATGAGTGGGCGTACGTTGATTCCCGGCGACTTCATGTCGACGAGGAAGTACGTGATCCCGCGGTGCTTCGGCGCATCCGGTTCAGTGCGCGCGAGCAGGATGATGTAATCGGCGTTCTGGGCGTTCGACGTCCAGATTTTCTGGCCGTTGATGACGTAGTGGTCGCCATCGCGGATGGCTCGCGTCTGGAGGCTGGCGAGGTCCGAGCCGGAGCCGGGTTCGCTGAACCCCTGGCACCAGGTGATCTCGTCCTTGATGATCCGGGGGAGGTATTCCTTCTTCTGCTCGTCGGTGCCGAAGAGGATGATGGTCGGGCCGACGCGGTCCGTGCCCATGGTCTGGCCGGGAGCGCGGTTGTAGGCCATCTCTTCGTTGTAGACGAGCTGGCGCATGTGGTCGGTGCCCTGGCCGCCATGCTCCTTCGGCCAGGACATGGTGAGCCAGCCCTTGGCCGCCAATTTCTTTGTGAAAGACTCGCCTTCTCGGGCCTTCGGCCATTCGGTCTTGATGAAGTCCCGAACCTCGGTCCGGAAACTTTCCTGCTCGGGTGTGAAACGGAATTCCATAGTGCCGGGGAGTATAGCCCCGAACTCGCCCAAAGCGGGCCAACGTATAGTTCCAGACCGTGACTTATCCAGCCTACGAGCACCTGATAAAGACCGGACACGCGTTCTTCGATGCGCTGGCAGCCCGCGACCCATCTCGACTGCCTCTGGCTGCAGATTGCCGATTCACGGAAAACTGCCTGGACACGGCCATCGGCGAAGGTCTCTGGCGCTCAGTGACGGACATCGGCTTCCGCCAGGTCTTCGCCGATTCAGGGGCGGGACAGGTCGGTGTGTTCGCGACGTTCGATGAAGCCGCAGAGAAGGGATGCTTCGCGGCTCGGCTGGCTGTGGACGCCGGAGAGATATCGGAGATCGAGACGATCGTGGCACGGAAGGGTGAAGCATCCGTTTTAAACCCGGATGCGCTGGTAAGTCCCAATCCCATCTTCGAAGAGCGCAACAGCGGTTCATCTGCGCCCTCACGCCACTGGCTAATGATCGTGGCGAATCGTTACTTTTCCGCCCTCGAGGACGACCACACGCAGTATGTCGACTTCCATCCCGAGTGCCAGCGGATCGAAAACGGCGTACAAACGACGAGCCAGCCCCGAATGGGGAACCTCAACATCCGGGAACAAATCGACCAGAAGTTCTTTGCGTATATCAGACACGTACGGGAGCGGCGTTTCCCGCTCATCGATACCGAACGCGGGTTGGTGCTCGGGATCGCGTTCCTCGACGTGCGCGGCGATACGACGATTGAGGTGGATGGTGCCATGCGCGAGATGCCGCCGCACGCGCGAACACCGCGGAGCACACTCCTGTTCGAGTTGTTCAAAATCAGCGAAGGCCTAAAGATCCGCTGGATAGAAGCGATGATGGTGAACACACCTTACGGCACGCCGTCGGGCTGGTACGGCGTACCGCCTACCAGGCGTCGATAGAGCTTCTCTTCTTGCCTTCGCGCGGCGCCGGTGGCCGGATGCTTGCGAGCAGGTTGGCCAGCCAGTAGCGCGTCTCCGCCGGGTCGATTGCATCGTCGATGCCGAAGCCGCTGGCGTTGTTGAGCGCCTTCCCATTCTCGTAGGCGCGGGCAACCATGTCCTCGTACTTCTGGCGACGTTCCTCAGGGTCTTCGATCGCGGCGAGGACTTCACGGAACCCGAGCTTCACTGAGCCTTCAAGCCCCATGCCGCCGAATTCGCCCGTCGGCCAGGAGACCGAGAACATCGGCACCTTGTAGGAACCGCCGGCCATGGCGATGGCGCCGAGGCCATATGCCTTGCGAAGGATGACGGTGAAGAAAGGCACCGCCAGGTTCGCGCCGATGAGGAACATCCGGCTTGAATGGCGGACGAGGGCGGTCTTCTCGATCTCCGGACCGACCATGATGCCGGGCGTATCACAGAGGTAGAGAAGCGGAATGTCGAAGGCATCGCAAAGCTGCATGAAGCGCGCCGCCTTGTCGGCGGCATCCGAGTCGATGGCGCCGCCGAGGTGCGCGGGATTGTTGGCAATCACGCCAACGGGCCGGCCCTCGACGCGGATGAGCGAAGTAACCGAACCCAGACCGAACTTCGGGCGAAGTTCGAGCACCCAGCCTTCGTCGGAGAGCGTTTCGATGACCTTGCGGACGTCGTACACGCGGAGCCGATTCTCCGGGATGATCCGGCGCATCAAGCGCTGGTCCGGCGCCGTCCACTCCTTGATCGGCCCCTGGAAGTACGAGAGGTACTTCTTCGCAATTTCGACGGCCTCGGTTTCGTCTTTCACGAGGAGGTCGACGACACCATTGGCGACCTGGATATCCATCGTACCGATGTCTTCCGGCGCGTACACGCCGAGGCCGCCACCTTCGATCATGGCCGGGCCGCCCATGCCGATGTTCGAGCCTTCCGTCGCGATGATGACGTCGCAACAGCCGAGCAGGGACGCGTTACCGGCAAAACACCGCCCGGAGGTGATGCCAACCATCGGCACGAGACCGCTGAGCTGGGCGAAGCGCGCGAAAGTCGAGGTCTGGCTGGAACCAACGCGGTCGGTATCGCCCGGGCGGCCACCGCCGCCTTCCGCGAAAAGGATCATCGGCATCCTGCCGCTTTCCGCGACGCCAATCATGCGATCGGTCTTGCGGTGGTTCTGGGCACCCTGGGTGCCCGCGAAAACCGTGTAGTCGTAGGCCATGATCGCGCAGCGTGCCGCCGGGTCATCGAAGAGGTCGCCGTTCACGCTGCCGACGCCGGTGACCATCCCGTCGGCCGGACTCTTGACGATCAGTTCCTCTTCGGAGCGCCGGGACCGCTGAGCCGCCAGGACAAGCGGGCCATATTCAACGAACGTCCCCGGATCGACCAGGTGCTCGATGTTCTCGCGAGTGGTTTGCTGACCGGTCTTGCGGCGCCGGGCGACCGCATCAGGGCGCTTCTCGTCGCGCGTCAGTGCTCGCCGCTCAAGTACCAGTTCGAGGTCCGGGCGGATGTAGTCGAGGTCGACCGCTTCTTCCGTTTCGGTCACGCCGGCTTCGATGTCGGATTCCTCAAGAACGAGGAGCGTAAGGCCTTCGACGATCGTGTCGCCGGGCGAGACGGCAACTCGCTGGACGACGCCACTCTTCTCGGCCTTGATCTCGTGCTCCATCTTCATGGATTCCATGATCGCGACCGTTTGGCCCGCCCGAACGGCATCGCCGACGACAACGGAGACACTGACGATTGTTCCCGGCAGGGGAGAAGCGACTTTCACCGTGCCATCCGCGGCAACCTCGGCAATAGCGGGGCCCTTGCGCGCGCCACGGCCTTCGGACTGGCCGTAGGTAAGCACCGCGAGCGGGTCTTTTGTCTCAAGCTTCACGCCTGCCAGGCCAGATTTCCCTTCCGCTGCGACGGCGGGCTCTGGCTCAACAATGGATGCGAGAACCTCGCCAGCATGGTCATCGATGAAGCGCGTGTAGATGTCACCGGTGGCGAGCACCGAGTTTTCGAGCAGGGCGCGCAGGAAAGGCGCGTTCGTTTTCGTGCCTTCGATACGGAACTCGGCGAGCGCGCGGGCCGTGCGCGTGGCCGCGACAGTGATGTCGTTCAAGTGGGTGCTGCCGATGACCTTCGCCAGCAGCGAATCGAAGCGGTTACTTGGCTGGAATCCGGTGTAGCCGAAGGTATCGACTCGCACACCAGGCCCGCCCGGCGGGTCGAAGCGGCTGAGCGCGCCACCGGCAGGGCGAACGGAGCCGTCCGGCTGCATCGTCTCCATATTCACGCGTGCCTGGATGGCGAAACCTCTCGGCGTGACGCCGGAAGCGATGCCAAGCGACTCCAGCGACGTTCCCCCGGCAATTTCCAATTGGGCGCGGACGAGGTCGAGGCCCATGACTTCTTCGGTGATGGTGTGCTCTACCTGGAGGCGAGCGTTGGCTTCAATGAAATAGAACGGTGAGTCACCGGTCAGCGGCTGGCTCGAATCTACAAGGAATTCGACCGTGCCCGCGTTCTGATAGCCGACTGATTTCGCCAGCGTAACCGCCGCCGAAGTGATGCGTTCGCGCAGTCCTGCGGGAAAGGCCGGGGCGGGCGCGATCTCGAGGATCTTCTGGTGGCGCCGCTGGAGACTGCAGTCGCGTTCACCAAGGTGGACCACATCGCCGCTGGAGTCCCCCAGGATCTGGACCTCGATATGGCGGGCACGGGGGACAAACTGCTCGGCGTAGAGGCGGCCATCGCCGAACGACGCCCGGGCTTCCGACTCGGCGCGGGGGAACGCCTTCTCGATGTCCGCGGGCTCCTGGATGACCCGCAGACCACGTCCGCCGCCTCCGGCAACCGCCTTCAGGAGCATCGTGTTGCCGGGCGTGAGACTGGCGAAGAACGCGGCCGCATCTTCAATGGCGTTCACTGGCTCCCCGCGCAGGATGGGCAGCCCGGCGGCCGCCGCGGCGGCACGCGCGTGCACCTTGTCGCCCATCATCCGGAGCGATTCGAGCGGCGGCCCAACGAACACGACGCCGGCCTCGTGGCAGGCTTCCGCGAACGCTGCGTTCTCGCTGAGGAGGCCGTAGCCGGGATGCAGGGCTTCGCATCCGTGCTTTACCGCGACATCAACGACTCCTGCGATGTCCAAGTAGGGCGGGGCGCCTTCGCCAACGAGCGCGACTGCTTCGTCGGCCAGCCGAACGTGCGGCGCGAGCGCATCATCGGCGGAATAGACCGCGACGGTTCGGATGCCCATTTCGCGGGCGGTTCGGATGATGCGGACCGCGATTTCGCCGCGGTTCGCGACCAGTAACTTCGAAAACACCACTCACCCCAATATGGTCATTGGTCGAAGGAACGCCAGCCGCTCTAACTTCCGGTGTACTGAGGCTTGCGCTTCTCCTGGCGGGCAACGAACGACTCGCGGGCATCGTTCGTTGCCTTTCGGCCATAGCTGAGATGGACCATCTCGTTGCGGAGGCCGTCCTCCAGGTGTTTGTTCAGGTTTTGCTGCGTCACCCGCTTGGCGGCGCGGACGGCGACGGGCGGCCACTGGGTGATCTGATGCGCGAGAGCCAGTGATTCCTCCATCAAATTCGCGTGGGGAACCAGGCGGTCCAGGAGGCCCATGCGGTACGCCTCTTCGGCGCCGACATCTCGGCTCGTGAGGATCAGGTCGATTGCGCGGCTGTAGCCGACGATGCGGGTGAGGAACCAGCTCATTCCCGAGTCCGGAGAAAGATTGCGCTCGAGAAACACGCTGCGGAAGCGGGCATTCTCAGAGCCCACGCGCAGGTCGCAGGAAAGGGCGAGGCTCATTCCGGCCCCGGCGCAAACGCCGTTCATCGCGGCGATAGTGGGCTTGTCCAGGTTGTAGAGCGCCATTGCCTGATCGCCCACCCAACCGAATTCGTCGAGCAGGGTGTTCTGGGGCGGGGTCTGAGCCGCGCCATCGGGGCGCGGTCCGCTGATGTCCGCACCCGAGCAGAAACCGCGCCCCGCTCCCGTGACGATGACTGCCCAAACGTCGTCATCGCCCTTCATTTCCTGGCAGACCGCGAGAATCTCGGGCCGGAGGACGCTATCGAGCGCGTTCAGGCGTTCGGGCCGGTTGAGCGTGACCGTGGCGATATGGTCTTGCTTGTCGTAAATGAGGCTTTCGTAAGACATGCGGATCCCTTCGTAACAGCGATGGCGCCGTGAAACTTGTGGCGCGAATCCTACGCCGGAATCGGGGACGGTGTGAGCGTGTGACGTAGCACTGCAACCTGAATGTGTTAGATTCGCGCCGTGGAGGAATGGCCTTCATCCGGAGAACTGATGTCGTCCGTCGAGAAGGCGCAAACTCGGCTCCGGGCGATGGTCGCGGACCAGAACGACGCGTTGCTCAGGCGCCGCCCACCGAACGGCACCTGGTCGTGTGTGGAGAACGTGCGGCACATGGTCTTCGCCGAACAAGTTCATCTTGGGCGATTCATACCGGGCGGGACGGAATGGATCTCACCGGAGTTGCCGCCCTACACGATGGCCGACATCCGAGAATCGA
This sequence comes from Dehalococcoidia bacterium, assembly GCA_050247055.1. Taxonomy (GTDB): domain Bacteria; phylum Chloroflexota; class Dehalococcoidia; order Tepidiformales; family Tepidiformaceae; genus Amarobacter. Next base: position 1,080,676 of record JBFWUX010000001.1, on the reverse strand, counting down.
AGATGGTTGGCGGCCACGGAGACGTACCGATCAGAGCAGTGCTGAGCGCCTGGCAATCGCTTCACGGCATGACCCGGGTTATCGCCGAAACCGACACGCCGGAGATACGCCGAGCGATTGGCCGGCACCTCAAGCACCAGCAACAACACATCCACCGGGTAGAAGTCTTGCTCCGGGGCCAAAAACTAGGTCGCTGATCTGTTCAGGCTGCGTGTTGTGGCTTCGCCTTGGCCGAGACCGCCTCGTCCTTCTTTTCGTCTTCGGGCTTCGTCTGTCGCGGCGGGCGGCGGATGCTCCAGCGGCGGAATCGCTCTTCGATTGGTTTGCCAGGCTCGCGTTTTTCGCGCTCAGCGCGTTCCTTCGCGAAAGTCTCCTTCGTCCGCTCACCAATCTGGCTGGTGTGGCAGAGAATCGCCGCGACCTTCGTCTCCCAGACCTCGGTGATATCGACGGCGTAATCGGCATCCGCCGCCCCCGCAAGCAGGACTTCGTTCACCTGGTGTGATTCAAGGCCCTCTTCTTCGTGGCCCTGGTAGAACAGGCGGTCGCGCACGATCGGGTAGATGGCGTCCATCGTTGCCTGGCCGACGTTGCGATGGTCGCGGTGGTTGAAGGTGCCACGGAACGCATCCCAGGTGATCACCACGTCCGGTCGGTAGGTGCGGAGCAAGCGAACGATCTGGCCGCGCAGTTCGGCGCTTTCACTCGTGAAGCCATCCGGGTACCCAAGGAAGATGCACTCTTTGACGCCGAGAACGCGGCACGCCTGGCGCTGTTCTTCTTCGCGAATCGCGGCGAGCTTCTCCGGATGCATCGTCAGGTCGTGCGTGCCCTTGTCGCCGCCGGTCACCAGCACGTAGTAGACGTCCCAGCCCTCTTTGCACCACTTCGCGACGGTGCCGGAACAGAGAAATTCGGCGTCATCCGGGTGCGCCATGATCACCATGGCCCGCGCGGGGCCCTCGATCGGTGGCGGCGCCTCCTGCTGGGCCGAGCCCATCAACGGCGCGCTGCGCGCCTCGCCTGCGACAGTCGCGGGCTGCTCCTTGCTCTTTTTCTTGTCCTTGGCCTTCTTACTCATAGCCTGCGATTTTCGAGCGACGGAGGACGCTTGTCGAACGCAGCGAGGCAAGGCGGAAGAAAAGTGCGGTGAATTCGCTTGCTGTCGCGGACTACAATTCGACCATGGTGATGGCGCGGACCGCACGAGAATGTGACATCCACCTTGTGCCCATCCAGGACGAACGCGGATGCGTGTATTGCGTCCGCTTTCTCGAAGAGGCGCCCGACGCTTCAGAGCTTTCGATGACTACGCGGATCGAGGAGCTTGAGCGCTGGCTACTTGCCAATCGATCAGTGCCAGAGCACATGTTTTACGAACGAGTCGAGGCGCTGGTCGGCCGTCGCATTAGTCCGCACGAGCTCGATGACCCCGACCTGCTCATCCAGCGTGCGCAACGCCCAAGCCGCAACTACGACTGGGACGACTGGTAGGCCCGGGTCAGATCTTCAAGAATGCCGTCGCCACGGCGTGCGCCAGGCCGTCGTGCCACTGCTGCCCCTTGTGGACCGGGTCACTGAACGTTGCTTCAGGATCGTCACTCGCCTCGGTGACCGCGACGGAATCAATCCAGTGGAGGTGCTTTTGGCGAGCGGCCCGCTCAAGCGTCCCGTTGAACTTCAACTTCATTCGTTCAACTTCCGGGTTGTTGTCTCGTGCCGCTTTCGAAGCGAACCCGGTGCCGATGACCGCGATATCGGCTGTCTCTGCCATTGCCACGCGGTCGATTGCGCGAAGGTAGCGGGAGATAAGCTCGTCGATTCCGATCGATGGAGCGGTTCCGATGACGCGCCGCGCGGTCTGGTGGCCAATTCGGTTCATTCGTTCGCGAACCGGACCGCCGCGGAGCGTCTTTCGATCGATGTTCCGAACCTTGGCCTCGGTCCATGCCCCGGCCGACTTTCCCAACAAATTGGTCACACGATTCGCCACCGTCTTCTGAGTAGCCATCACCGAGGTGCACTGAAGGACGATGAACTCAAACGGGCCTTTGCTGAGCTCGCTCTCAAGGATCTCCCACGGCATTCCAGCATGAACGTAGTAACGCGTGAGGCGCATCTCTACGGGACCGAGCCGCTCGGACATCCGATCCCGAAGAATTTCGGGCCAGACCTTTGCTTCGGGGCCGGTGAGGCCGGAGCCAAAAGCGCCGCTAGCCGCCAACACGAGCAGACGTCGAACCGAAGAGTCTTCGCTGCCCGTCATTTATGTCGGCAAAGATTAGTTGTTGGACTGGGTGACCCGCAATGGGAAGGTCGCGAGGACTTCGTACATCGCGCCCTGGGCGGTGATACGGCTCCGCATCAGCGAGACCTGCGCCGTCCGCCAGCTCACCTGCGGGACTTCCGTCTTGCCAACGGCGACTTCGATTTCGGCGCGATGGCGCGTCGAAATTTCGTCGCGGACGCGGCCGAGTGTTAGGTGAGGCCGGAACGGCCGACGTTCCGGTTCGAAGCCAACAACGGCAAGGGCCGCGTTGACTGCCCGGACGAGGGCTTCGAGCCGCAAGACATCGCCGGCGATGCCGGCCCACATCAGGCGAAGGCCTTCGCGGCCCCCGAACGTACCGATGTTCGAGAACTCGAGTTCGAAAGGAGAGTGGCCGACGACCGCTTCCTGGATGGCGAGTTTCACCGCCGGAAGTTTCTTTGTCGGGACTTCGCCGAGGAACTTGAGGGTGACGTGGACGCCGTCAGGGCGGATCCAACGAACGGCGTTGCCGCTCTTTTCTTTGAGACTCTCGATGACTTCTCCGATGGTTTCTCGGATGTCTTCTGGGACTTCGCAGGCCACAAAGAGTCGCACGTGGTCCTGAACCGATTCAGTCATTTAGTTGCCGTTTTCCGAAAACAGTCTCCGGGCGTTGCCGCCAGACACTGCTTCCAGCACCGGGCCCGGCAACTGCGCGGCGAGGCGTTGTATCTGGCGCCGGGGCGAAAGCAGTGGGTAATCAGAGCCAAAGAGCACGCGTTCGGGACCGGCGAGGTCGACGAGGCGCGAGACACTTTTGTCATCATACAGCAGCGGAGCCGCCGCAGTATCGAAATAGACGGAATCTATGGCAGCCCTTACTTCCGGCATTTGGAGATAGAACGCAGCGCCCGCGCCCAGGTGAGCGGCGATCATCTGCAGGCCCGAAAACTCCGTCGCGAGCGTCACAAGCTCGACCGGAGAAATGCCCCCGGCTTTGCCCGGGTACTGGTGGCCCACGGGTTCACTACAGTGCCAGAGGAGCACGAGATTGGCGTCTCGAGCGAGATTGCAGAGCCGTCGCGACTGCTCCCCGAGCGGGTCCCATCCCTGGTTGTGGGGGCGTAGTTCCCCGAACCCTCGCGCCCCGAGATCGATGGCGTGCTGAGCGACGCGTTCCCAGCCGGGAAGCTCCGGGTTGATGGTCGCCAGCGGAATGATGCGCCCGCCCGAGACGCGGGCGGCTTCCATCAGGTATTCGTTCTGCTCCAGCAGATCTGGTTCGTGGGAAAAAGCGAAGCCGGCGGCGACGGCCGCATCCAGCTCGGCTTCATCCAGCGCTTCCAGCAGCTGGCGGGCGACCACCATTTTCGCTTCCGGATTGGCGTACATCTCCCTAAACGTACGATCGCCCCCGGCGATCTGTTCTCGACCGAGGAGTTGGCCTGGCGCGAAGAGATGCGTGTGGGCGTCGATGCCGGGCATGGGGGGATGGTAGGGGAAAGAACGAAAGAAGGTGAGAGGAGAGGAGCCAAGACGTTGAGGCGTGAGAGCGGGAAAGGGGAACGGCGGTCCTATTCGAGCAGCTCGGAGTCGTAGCGGCGGTAGATTTCACGGTCCGGTCCGTTGCCCCAATCCGTAAAAGGACGACGGGAACGTGCTGTGCGAAGAGCTTCGAAGAGTTCGAACAGCCGCGGCGGCGCAATTACTAGGTAGCGGCTGTCCATGCCCTCTCCGTACGTATGGGCTGTGCCGGCCGGGATGAACACCGTTTCGCCAGCCGAAAGGCTGCGGACGCTGTCGGCGAATCGGAAACTAAGCGACCCTTCGATGATGTGCCATGCGATGTCCGCGGAATGGTGCACGTGGAGTTCGCCGGGCGCGCTGCCGCGCCACTCCTGGACGGCCAAAGTTTCGCCGGCAGCGGAGAACGTCTCCCCTCCCGTTTTGCTGAACATAGGGCCAGTCATTTCGTCACCTCGCGTCCGGGTTTTGGTCGGCGCCCTGTGTTGGTGCCGGTACCACTCCGCCAATTCCTGGCGATTGTCGAGTGCCAGGAGTGACAGCAGCTGGCTCACGTTCCACTTCACCGTCTCCCTGGCGATGCCCAGTTCCCCGGCGATTTGTGGATTGCTGCGGCCGGCGGAAAGAAAGGTCAGGATCTTGCGCTGGGTTTCGCTGAGGTCGGACGGTCGGATGCGAGCCATGCGTGGATCATGAATGCGGCGAGGGCACCGTGTCTCCACCCATTGGTAAAGAGAGAAAGGCCAAGCCAGGAACTTCCCATCGACGCCGGGACCGCGTAGAACGCTGGCATGACCATCAAACAACCCGCGATCGCTTCGAAAGGGATGGTGACCTCGAACCACCCACTCGCTTCGCTGGCCGGGAACGAAATGCTGGTGAAGGGCGGGAACGCAGTGGACGCGGCGATTGGGACGATGTTCGCCCTGACGGTGGTCGAACCGATGATGGTCACGATCTTTGGTGCCGGATTCGTGAACATCCGCATGGCCGATGGGACATGCACCGTCATCGACAACTATGTGACAGTCCCCGGCCGAGCCACGGCTGACATGTTCCGGCCGGTCCCCGGTCGAATCGACCACAAGGTTGAAGGCGAACTAAACGAAGTCGGACATCTTTCGGTCGCGACCGGTGGCACGCTTCTTGGCTGGGCGACGGCAATCAAGAAGTATGGGCGACTGAGCCTGGGTGAGGTGATGGAGCCGGCCATCAGGTTCGCCCGTGGCGGCTTCCGGGTGAGCCCTTACCTGCGCGCCATTACGGCGATGCAGGAGGCCAACATTCGCAGATTCCCGGCGACCGCGGACGTATTCCTGCCAAACGGAACGGTTCCGAACGTTGGCGACAGGATTGTGCGAACCGACTACGCGAAGACACTCGCGGCGATTGCCGAGCACGGGCCGGATTACCTCTACCACGGGCGGCTGGGCCAGACGATTGCCGCCGATATGGCTGCAAACGGCGGCCTGATCACGATGGACGACATCGAGAACTACCAGATTTACGAGCGCGAGCCGGTCCGCGGGGCGTATCGCGGCCATGAGATCATCGGGCCCCCGCCTCCATCTTCCGGTCCGTTGCACATCATCCAGATGTTCAACCTGTTCGAGGGCTTCGACCTTCATGGAATGGGTTTCGGCTCGCTCGAAACCGTGCACCTCTGGGCCGAGGTGATGAAACTGGCCTTCGCCGACCGCACCGAGTACGTCGCCGACCCGGCATCAACCGCGGTGCCGGTCTCCTGGTTGACTTCGAAGGAGTACGCGAACGAACGCCGGAGGGATCTCGACCTCGCGCGCAGCAAGCAGTACGGCGCGGGCGTACGGCCGGCCTCGCTGGTCGAGTCGACCACGCACTGTTGCGCCATGGACGACGAAGGGAACATCGTCGCGACCACGAACACGCTGCACATGGGGTTCGGTTCGAAGGTCACCGTGCCGGGAACGGGCATGCTCCTGAACGACTGCATGGAGTTAATGGACCCGAATCCGGGCCGCACAAACTCCATCGCCCCCGGCAAGCGGGTCCTCTCATCGATGTCTCCATGCATCGTGTTGAAGGACGGCGCGCCATTCATGACCCTTGGCTGCCCGGGTGGCCTGAAGATTTTCGGTTCGGTGGCGCAGGGCATCTCCAACGTCATCGATCACGGGATGACGCTTCAAGAAGCATTCGAAGCCCCGCGGATGTGGGACCGCGGGCCGGTGCTGGAGATCGAACGCGGATTCTCGAACCTCCCGGCGCTCAAATCGGGCCTCGAATCACGCGGTCACACACTGGAGACTCCGCTGAAGGTCGCCGGCGGAATGAACGGCATCATGAAACGGGCGGATGGGATGTACGAGGGCGCGGCCTGCTGGCGGGCCGATGGCGCGCCGATGGGCTTTTCCGGTGGTGACGCGATTGTCGAAGGCAGTGAACCGGCCATGTGGCGCAACTAATTCACATCGAACTCTGCACTATTTCACGCACCTTTCTCAGGCAATTCTCAGGGTTGCACAAAGTGGGCAGCGGAGATGCAGAGAATTTTCCCGGGATTCAAATGTCACTCTTAGAAAACACCGAATCTTTCCTTTTTCGCCAATAGCCTCTGGTTACGACAAGCGCTTGTCGAACCAACCAAGGAGGCAGGAATGGCATTCCTTCCGAGAAAGATCCTGCTCGCCGGGGCAGCGCCCTTCGCAATTGCGGCCGTCTATGGCGGCTCAATCGCTTTTGCGCAGTCCGGCGAGCCAACGCCCACGCCGAACGACGGGTCCACCGACACGACGCCGGCGCCCGACGCGCCAACGCCACCAACCCACGCACCCGGCGACATGGCAAATGGCTGCCCGGGGATGGGTGGCAGCGACTCGAGCGACAGCTCGGATACGAGCGGCGCCACCACCCAGACGCGGTTCCGGCCGATGCGCGCCGCCCCGCAGGCCGGGAGCGCCCTCTACTAGCCGCCCTCACCAACCGCGGGCCATTCGCGGGGTGGTGGCGCCACCACCCCGCGTCATTCCACTGTTGAGAACACCAATGCAGCGTTTCACACCTCGCATTCGCATCCGGGGCCTCCGGCTCTTCGTCCTCGCGCTGCTGGTTTTGGCACTAAGCGCTGGATGCGGCTCGGACGGAGGTGCAACGACCAAGCCCGAATCCATCGGCGCCGGCCTGACCGCACCGTCCGGAACCAGCGCCGCAAAGATTTCCTCGGGCGCCGCGAACATCTCGGCGCTCGCCGAAGATTCCGATGGTGCCATCTGGTTCGCGACGGCCGCGTACATCGACAGCGGCGATGACGCCATGTATCGCGTTGCCGACGACGGCTCTGCCACCCGGGTAGCGACGGGTCTCCATACACCGATGGGATTGCTCTGGCTGGACGACGCCCTCTACGTGTCTTCGGCGGACGGGATCACTGTATTCAGCGGGTTCGATGGCACTTCGTTCGCGAACCAGGCGAACCTGGTCAAGTTCCCGGGCAGTGGTGTCCTCGGAGCGCTCGTGCAAGGACCGGACGGCAGGCTACGTGTGGGGATATCGGCCTCCTGCGACCATTGCGACCCGGATTCGGAATGGGCCGCCGCCGTTGTCTCGTTCCTGCCGGATGGAAGCGATGTGCGTGTAGAAGCCAGCGGCATCCGCGCTCCCGTTGGGCTGGCGTATGTTCCGGGCACTTCGGACCTGCTGGCTTCGATGAATCAGCGAGACGACCTGGGTGATGCAACGCCGGGCGATTGGCTGGCTGTGATCTATGACGGCGATGACTGGGGCTTCCCGGACTGTTACGGGCAGGGCGGAGCCCAGTGCGATGGCGTCCCGGAGCCTGTCGCGGAATTGGACGACCATGCGGCAGTCAGCGACCTTGCCGTCCTCCGGGATAGCTCGAACGAGGCGTGGGCATACGTCGCCGAGTGGTCGACCGGCAAGATCCTGAGAATTCATCTTCACCCGGACGGCAAGGGCGGGTACACGGGGAGCCCGGAGGACTTTGTCCGGGGCATCCAGGCCCCGGTTGCCGTGCTGGCCTCGTCGGACGGCACGCTTCTGATCGGCGATTGGAACACCGGCGCCATCTATCGTGTGACCCCGCCCGCCGCCTGATACGCTCTCGCGATGACCGAAGAATGCGCATGCTGTTCTCCTTCGGCGGACGGCCGGACCGGGGCGGAGATCAACCGAATCGAGGCTCGCGGGGAGACTTCGAACACCCTGGTCACACTCTCCGGCGGAACGTTCACGATGGGTTCGGACGCAGACGAAGGCGAACCGTCGGATGGCGAAGCGCCAGCCCGGCTGGTGACGCTTAAGCCATTCCGAATCGACGCTTTCGCGACCACCAATCAGCAGTTCGGGACGTTCGTAAGGGACACCGGCTACGTCACTGAGGCGGAAGCCGCTGGGTGGAGTTTCGTGTTTGCCGGGCTGCTGCCGGATGACTTCCCGCGGACGCGCGGGGTGCAGGCAGCCCCCTGGTGGCGGGCAGTCGAGGGTGCTTCGTGGCGGATGCCGGAGGGACCAGGCTCGGATCTGTCCGAACGCGCAGACCATCCAGTGGTGCATGTCTCGTGGAACGACGCGCAGGCGTACTGCCAGTGGTCGGGATGCCGCCTGCCGACGGAAACCGAGTGGGAGTTCGCCGCTCGTGGCGGGCTCCATCAAGCGAGCTTTCCGTGGGGAGACGAATTGGTCCCCGCCGACGGGCACCGAATGAACGTCTGGCAGGGGACATTCCCCTCCTCCAACACGCTGGACGACGGCCACTACGGGACTGCGCCAGTGAACGCGTTCGCGCCGAACGCGTACGGCCTGTTCAACATGTGCGGAAATGCATGGGAGTGGTGCGCCGACTGGTTCACCCCGAGGCACTCTGGCGCGCCGCTGGTTGATCCCAGGGGGCCGGCCGTCGGAACCGAACGCGTGATTCGCGGCGGGAGCTATCTCTGCCACGAGAGCTACTGCAACCGGTATCGCGTGAGCGCGCGGAGTTCGAACACGCCTTCGAGCACAACCGGGCACATGGGATTTCGCTGCGCTATGGACGCCTGAAGCGCCCATCCGCGGGGTGGTTTATCGTTCGCGAGCGGCTTGCCTCGCCGCGCGGAGAAAGAGCATGCCAGAACAGTTTTTCGGTGGGCGGGTAGGACCGACTGTAGCGGAATCGACGCCTTGGTGGCCTCAACCACCGACCGCTCCAGAAGGCGCGCCGAACATCGTCTACATCGTCTTCGATGACCTCGGCTTCTCGGATTTTCGCTGCTATGGATCGGAAATCGAGACGCCAAACATCGACGCGCTGGCGGCCGGCGGGCTCCGCTACACAAATTTCCACACGACTGCGCTTTGCTCGCCTACTCGGGCTTCGCTGCTCACCGGGCGCAATCATCACTCGGTCGGCATGGGCGGCCTTGCTGACTGGGACTTCGGCTATCCCGGCATGCGCGGGCGCATCGCGAAAAGCGCCGGCACCATCGCAGAAATGCTGCGCGGCGAAGGCTACAACACCTTCGCCACCGGCAAGTGGCATCTGACTCCAACGTTCGAGACTTCGCCGTCGGGCCCGTACGATCAGTGGCCGCTGCAGCGAGGCTTCGACCGCTATTACGGCTTCCTCGAAGGCGAAACGAACCAATGGCACCCTGAGCTCACGCGCGACAACCACCACATCGAGTCGCCGGATGAACCGGACTATCACCTCTCGGCGGACATCGTCGATCAGTCGATCGGCTTCATCCGCGAACAGAAGTCGGTCACACCGGATAAGCCTTTCTTCCTGTACATGTGCTTTGGCGCGACGCATGCGCCTCACCACGCTCCGGCGGAGCTCATCGAGAAATACGTGCCGGTCTTTGAGAAAGGGTGGGACGCGACCCGGGCCGATCGGCTGGCGCGCCAGAAGTCCATGGGCATCGTGCCTGCCACGACGGAGTTGCCCGAGCGCAATCCGGGCGTGAAGGCCTGGGATGAACTCTCCGATGACCAGAAACGGCTGGCGATCCGGCTGCAGGCGGCTTTCGCGGGGATGCTCGAACACGCCGATGCCCAGATCGGGCGACTGTTGGCGTATCTCTCGGAAACCGGCCAGCTCGAGAACACGTTCATCGCCCTCATCTCTGACAACGGCGCCAGCCAGGAAGGTTCGCCATTCGGGACCGTGAACGCGCTGCGATATTTCAACGGCGTGCGCGACAACCTCGAGCAGAACCTCGAACACATCGACGAGATCGGACAGGGACACCTGAACAACAACTACCCGCTGGGCTGGGCGATGGCAGGCAACACCCCGCTCAAGCGCTACAAGCAGAACACCCATGGCGGCGGCGTGCGCGACCCGTTAATCGTCCACTGGCCGAAGCGCATTTCGAATGGGGGAGCGATTCGGCGCCAGTTCCACCACGTTTCGGACATCACGCCGACGGTGCTGGAAGCTGTCGGCATCCAGCCTCCAGCGGAAATCAACGGAGTCGCCCAGCAGCCAGTCGAGGGAACGAGCCTCGTCTACAGCTTCGACGACTCCGACAGCCCCAGCCGAAAAGGCAGCCAGTACTTCGAAATGCTCGGCCACCGCGGCATCTGGCGCGACGGCTGGAAAGCCGTGACCTGGCACCGCCAGGGAACGCCGTTCGAGGCGGACGAATGGGAGCTCTACGACCTGGAGAAGGACTTCAACGAAGTCCATGATCTGAGCCAGGAACAGCCAGAGAAACTGCAGGAGATGATCGGGCGCTGGTGGGCCGATGCCGGGGCGAACAAGGTCCTGCCGCTGAACGACACGAACGCCCGATTTATCTCGCGCAACCCGTACAGCGTCGCGAGCCGGAACCACTGGGAACTGCGTCCAGGATCGGGACGCATTCCTCGCGCGGCCGCACCGGACCTGCGCAACCGATCGTATTCGATCACCGCACAGGTGGAGATTCCCGAGGGCGGCGCGGAAGGGGCGCTCGTCGCCCAGGGCGACTGGTGCGGTGGCTACGCCATGTACGTGAAGGATGGGCACCTGTTCCACGACTACAACTTCGTGAACAACCATTTCCTCATTCGAAGCGATATCCCTGTGCCGACGGGCTCGTGCGAACTGCGCTACGAAATGCGAAAGACCGGCGAGTTCGCGGGGGAAGGGACGCTCTTCATCAATGGGAAGGCGTGCGGGACTATCGCCCTCCCGCAGACGTATCGCGCCCAGACATCGTTCATCGGGCTCGAAATCGGGCGCGCACCGAAGCCTTCGGTGGGAGACTTCGAGGCGCCTTTTGTGTTCACGGGAACGTTGCACAAGGTGGTCTATGAGCTTCAAAACGACCAGGTGGTCGACGCGGCGGGTGAACTTCGAGCCGCGATGCGGCAGCAGTAGGAGAGGCGAACATGGCACAACTCGAGGGCAAGATCGCTGTAATCACCGGGGGAGCGAGCGGCATCGGTGAGGGCGCGGTGCGGAAGTTCATCGCAAGCGGCGCGCGCGTTGTGGTTTCGGACGTGCAGGATGCGCGCGGCGAAAAGCTCGCAGAAGAACTCGGCCCCAATGCGAGCTATTACCACACCGACGTCGCCCACGAGGAAGAGGTGAGGGCAGCCGTCGCGCACGCGGTGCAGAAGTGGGGACGCCTCGACGTGATGTTCAACAACGCCGGCTTCGGCGGCGTCTCAGGTTCGATTGTCGACACGGACATGGCGGCCTACGACGCGACGATGGCGGTGCTCTTGCGGGGAGTGGTCCTCGGCATGAAGCACGCCGGCCGGGTGATGAAAGAGCAGGGCAGCGGCTCGATTATTTCGACATCGAGCGTGGCGGGCGTGGGCATCGGCTTCGGGCCACACGTCTACAGCGCGGCAAAAGCCGCGGTTATCCACCTCACCAGGTCCGTGGCGAACGAGCTGGGCGAAAGCGGAGTGCGCGTTAATGCCATTTGCCCCGGCGGAATCGCCACGCCGATCTTTGGCAAGGGGATGGGACTTTCGGCCGAACAGGCCGACATGACCGTTGAGCTGATGAAAGTGCGGCTGGCGCAGGGCCAGCCGATCAGGCGCGCGGGACTGCCGGAAGACATCGCGAACGCTGCCGCCTGGCTGGCGAGCGACGAAGCCAGCTTCGTGACTGGCCATGCGCTGGTCGTCGATGGCGGCATCACCACCGGCCGGCTGTGGTCCGAGCGGCAGCAGGCGTCTGAGGCTCGGGTCGCGCAGTTCAAGATCCCGGGGAACCAGTAACGGCTACTTCGGAATCGGTGGGATGGTCTTGCCGTCCAGGTCGGCCGCGGTCGCAATGCCCCGGTAGAGCAGACTGGCCGGGTCATCGTTCAGACCCATGCCAAACCGAGCCTGAAGGAGTCCCCGGACCAGGAGCCTGTAGATTCGTTCCTGGTGGGCCGCCGTGCCCGGAGTTCCCGCGCCGGCACCCGAAACTACGCTCAGGTTCAAGTCGGGCCAACCACGGTCCACGATCCCCTGAACGCTCTCGCCCGGCCCGAGCGGGTCATCCGTCACGCCAATAAGTTGAAGCCCGTAGTTGTACGTCACCTGCCGAAAACCCTGGAGATACTCAGCGAACTCGAATCCCCAGTCTGGCTTGGTGGGTGTGTAAGTGAAGGTCTGCGGCGCTCGGAACTCGATGGGTACCCCGTACTCCGCTCGGATCCGATCGGTCGCTATGCGGACGTCTTCGCCGAACCGTTCGTCACCATAGTCACCGTCCGGGATCACACAAATGACATCACGGATGCCGTCGCAGGGAGCCGGGCCCTCGGGCCATTTCGTGCCCATCGAGTCAAGGTCGCTGAAGCCGTACATGTCGCTGTAATTCAGATAGTTGATGTCGTTCCCGGTCTCGTAGTTGAGGTGAAGGAGCGCCGTATACCGCGCGGCGTATTTAGCGACGCGAAGATGCAGCAATTCATCCGTGAGCGGTTCGCCATCGTACGGGGGAACTTCTGCCATCCGGAAATATGAAAAGGTACCGTGGTTGTGCCCGAACCACCCCTTCGAGTACCGGACCCCGAATAGCCAGCCAAAGTCCTCGGAGCGCATATCGATACCGGTGACAGCAATGAACGAACTTCGATCGAGAGCCTCAATGGGATACGCAGCCTCCATAAGGTTGAATGCATCCGCCGCCTGGATTTGCGATGCGTCCCAATCAATCTTGTCCGGCGGGATCGGCACCGAGGGCAGGATTACGACGTCGATGTCCGCCGTCTGTTTGTGGAAATCCACAATCGCTTGCATCACGTCTGCGCGGACGTAGCCAACGGCGACGAAACACACCCGGATGTCGATACCCTGGCAGGCGGCGGGATCCTGCGCCATGGCATCGACTTCCGGATTCACGGCCAGGCACTCTTCCAGGCGGTCGCCGTAGCACTCAGCACCTTCGAACGGGTCTCCCGTCGCGCCGCCGAAGGCGCCGGTAAAGTCAAAATCCTCGATTTCATCGTCCGATGGTCGTTCGATTCCGAGAGGCTCACCGTATCCAAAGAGTTCGATCGTGACTGTTATCGTGACTTCGGTTCCCGGATTCGCATCGAAATCTGCACTATCACCGGTCGAACGGAGAGAGATTCTGACCGGGAGGCCGTTCTCACCGATCCAGAAATCGATGTGCGACTCCCTGTCGAACTGGACGAATGATTCGACGACGTCTTCATCGATGTCCCGGGACTCGATGGTGAGGCTGAACCGCTCTGCCTGCTCGCCTCGAACATCTTCCGGCCCCTCATCCTTCACGTCCGCGGGGTCAACACCGAGGTCTTTGAGGAGCTCGTACGGATCGAAGAATGGCATGAAGAGGTCTGCGAAGTCGTCCTCGGCCCCATCTTCAAACTTGAACCAGCCCCCGGAGCCAACGCGTGTGTACGTGATGTCGCCGAATCGGCGCATTTCGAGGGGCGAACCCATGAGATCGACCGCGAAGAAGCTCTCATCCGCCGTTCTGTCCACGCCGCCCCGCGCCTCGAATTGAAAATTGGTCGCGTCGGCTTCGTTGAGGCCATCGAGCGTGGTGGAAATCTCGAATTGAACCGAATCCGCATCGAGCGCCTTGCCCGTGGCGCCTTCGATGTTCGACAGCGGCGAACGCGCGCCAAACAGACAACTCGAGGCAAACACGCCGACCACAAGCAGCAAGGGAAGTACGAACAGTCTCTGGCGAATCATGAGCCGCCCCCAGAAAATTCTTCTTGTTCCAGAAAACGACGCATGACGATACCGGCGCAGGCGGCGAGAGTGTTGGCTCGGTGGACACGGCGTGGACGGGCGCAACGCCAGCCCTCCTCGTAGACTTGCCACACGCTGAATCTTTCGAGGAGCCCGAACTTTGCCACGACTTCAGGACCAGGTTGCAGTCATCACCGGCGCGGCGAGCGGGATTGGCGAAGGGACCGCCCGCAAGTACATCGCCGAGGGTGCGCGTGTGGTCATCGCGGACGTCCAGGACGAACGCGGAGGCGCCCTCGCCGAGGAGCTCGGCCCAAATTCGGCGTACGTTCGTACGGATGTCAGCAGTGAAGAGGATGTCGCCGCGGCCGTGAACCACGCAGTTGAACGCTGGGGGCGACTCGATGTGATGTTCAACAACGCCGGCTTCGGTGGCGTGGGCGGTCCGATCGAGGACCTGGACATGGCCGGCTACGACACAACGATGGCGGTCCTCCTGCGTGGCGTGTTCCTCGGCGCGAAACACGCCACACGGCAAATGAAGGCGCAAGGGAGCGGAGTGATCATCAACACGGCGAGCATCGCAGGTTTGCAGGCGGGGTTCGGGCCAGTGGTTTACAGCGCGGCCAAGGCGGCGGTCGCCCACATGAGCCGGTGCCTCGCGGTGGAACTGGCGCCATTCAACATCCGGGTCAACGCCATCTGCCCGGGGATCATCATGACGCACATCTTCACCAACTCGCTGGGCATCCCCGGCGAGTTGAAGGACGCAATGCTCCCGAAGCTCGATGCGGCCCTTTCGAGTTGGGCGCCGATGGGGCGCTCAGGCATCCCGGAAGACATCGCGAACACCGCCCTGTGGCTTGCAAGCCCCGAGGCGAGCTATGTCACGGGGCAGGCGATCACGGTCGATGGTGGCCTGACCGCGGGGCGGCAGTTCTCCGAGTTCGGCGAGCGGCTGGCCGGCGCGTTCGGCGTTGACCCGGCGACGCTGCGGGGCCAGTAGGTGCCGTTCTGGCGTCGCAAGAAAGAAGATGACTGGGTCCGGCCGGAGCCGCCGGCTGAGGTACTACTGGGCACGGTGGGCTACGTCCGCAATGACGTTGTGAAACCGCGACCGCACGGCTGGGAGAAGGTCGAGAGCAGGCTGGAGTTCCTCCCGGAACATGAAGCCAGGCTTGCCGGTATCGAAGGCTACAGTCACCTGATCGTCGTGACCTACCTCGACGTCGCCGCCGACGCACTCGAAAAGCCCGAGACGTTAACCCTTGCGAGCGGGAATGCCTATGGGATCTTCGCGACGCGCAGCCAGCTTCGTCCGAATCACCTTGGGGTGTCGGTGGTGGAATTGCTTGGGCGTGACGGCACCGTGGTTGGCGTGCGTGGGCTCGACGCGATCGACGGCACGCCAGTGCTTGATGTGAAGCCGTACCTGCCGGAATACGATTCCGTGCCCGAGGCCGCGATCCCGAGATAGACGTTCCGATTCTCAGCGCGCTCCCAGCGATTCCCCAGCCAGGGCCCCGACGATAGCCGGATGCGAGCCATGCTTGGAATTGCTGTGCTGGTAATCTGTTCCGCCGCACTCGCGACGAACCAGAATGCGGACGCGGCGACAGCCGTCGCCCCTGACTTGCCGTTCCACGCGTTCGTCCCGGCGATGGCCGCAGACGACGCTCCATCGGTAGCGACGGAGACGGGATCCGTGGCTGCGGAACATCTCAGCCAGCGAATCGATGGCGGGCTTGTCGTCTCGGGCGAGGTAGTGAATAACACCGGCGCGAACATCACCTCTGTCGAGGTGGCTTTAACGCTCGAACACAACGGCACTGCGATGACGAAAGAGACTGTGTCGCTCGTACGGGTCATCCCTCCTGGCGGGGTTGGTCCGTTCCAGGTGTTCTACGCCGGGGTGACGGATACCGGAGGAACCATTTCCGCAGAAGTGACCTCGTACGAGACAACATCTGCACCGGTCGTCGAAGCAACCTTCGCCATCACGGGGCCGTACCCGTTCCAGGTCGGTCCACCAGATCCCAAGACGCAGGTCATCCCATATTCCACAACGCTCGAACAGCTTCGCGCACAGGTAACCAACACGGGCAGCGAGGCACTCCGAGAAATGGACACGGTCATCGTGGCGTATGACGGGCAGGGCAACGTCGCCTTCGTGACGACCGGTACCGAGCCGACGGTCCCCTTTCAAGCGGCCGGCGAGGCAGCCGTCCTGCAGCCGGGTGCCACCGGCTCCTTCGTGGCGGGGATCCCGATCGGGCTACTCTTGCAGATCCCCGGGCAGGTAACGCTCAAAGGATTCATGAACGCCACCGTCGTGGCTCAGTAGCATCGTGCAACTTGCTCTATACTGCGCGGACTGCGCTATCTGCGCCCTGGAGTAGCCACGTGTCTGATGTTGTCCTGGTCTCGGATGAAGGCCATGTCCGAACCATTCGCTTGAACCGTCCCGAAGTGAAGAACGCAGTCTCCCAGGAGCTTGCCTGGGGCGTGCTTGGTGCAATCGAAGAAGCGACGAAAGACGACAACGTCTGGGTCATCTGTTTGACCGGCAGCGGCGACTCGTTCTGTTCCGGCCTCGACCTGCGCGGTTCGGAGACGTTCACGCCGCAATCCGCCATGACGGCACAGCTAGACGACCTGGGCTGGGTCTCACGCTTCCTGCTCACGCTCCGTGAAGGGTGCGAGAAGCCGATCATCGGCGGGCTCAACGGCGTAGCAGTGGGCGCGGGCCTTTCGCTAGCGCTCGCGACGGACATTCGCCTGATGAAGCGCAGCGCTCGCATTCTCGCCGGCTACCCGCGCATCGGTGGCTCGCCCGATGGAGGCATGACCTTCACGCTCTCACAGGCCATTGGCTATGAGCAGGCGATGCGCTTCCTGCTCGAAAGCAAGACCGTAGACGCCGAAGAAGCCCTACGCCTCGGTCTTGTCGGCGAAGTCGTCGACGACGACAAGTGGGACACCCGCCTCACCGAATACTGCCAGACGCTCTGCAAGGTGGTTTCACCGATCACCATGCGAATGACGAAGCGCACCGTGGTCAAGGCCACCACCGCCGTCGATCTCGAAGCGCAGACGCGCCTCGAACTGGTGAGCATCGGCAAGGCATTCGCGAGCCAGGACGCGAAGGAAGCACGCCAGGCGTTCATGGAGAAGCGCACGCCGACGTTCATCGGGAAGTAATCCCTCGCGGGCGTAGAGTCTGCACATGCGGTTTCCGGCCTGGTTCCCGATCGCGGTCGTACTTGTCGCAGGTGCGCTTGGGGCAGCCCTTGGCATGCTCCTCGGCTGGCTCGGCGATGACTCGAACGCGTTCGGCCATTTCGACAAGGCCCGGTCGGTGCATGTCGCGCCCGATGGGCGACTGATCATCGCCGACCTTGGGACTGGCAAGGATGATGGTCGCGTCGTGGCTGTGCGGCGGGGCGAAGCCCAGGAAGTCCTGATGTCCAATCTACCCTCAACACGGAACAGCGGGCAGGCGCACAGCGATCTCGCGGGGCCGAGTGGCGCCGCGACCAACGCCGCGGGCGTGAGCTGCGTGGTCGTCGGCGATGGGCCGCGGTCCGGTTTCGGGACCATGCAATGCACCAACGGTTTGGTTGTGGACCTGAAAGCGTTCGAACGAACGAACAATCCGGACGGCCGGGCCGTTGAGAGTAACCCGTTCGACATCGTTTCCGACGGCGCCGATGGATGGGTGGTGAGCGACGCGGCGGCCAACGATGTCCTGCATGTCTCGGCCAATGGACAGGTGACCGTGCTGGGAGTGTTCTGGCCGCAAGATTCGGGACAGCCGGAGGGCGTACCCACCGGGCTCGACTACGCGTTTCTCGGCAACCGTTTCCGGCACGT
Source organism: Dehalococcoidia bacterium (assembly GCA_050247055.1). Taxonomy (GTDB): domain Bacteria; phylum Chloroflexota; class Dehalococcoidia; order Tepidiformales; family Tepidiformaceae; genus Amarobacter. Next base: position 1,062,891 of record JBFWUX010000001.1, on the reverse strand, counting down.
CGCGTTTGGTCTGTTCGGAGGCGGCATCGGCATCTTCGACCTCGGCCGAGACGCGCCGCTACCCGAACAGCCACGCGGGAGCCCGGTCGTCGCGGTCGCGCTCAACCGTTTCGCGAATTCGGGAAACGAGGAGTTCCTCTGCACCCTCGAATGGGAAGACGTCGAAAGTGGGGGAGACATGTTGTGCGCCGGCGAGCAAGTCCGGTCTTTCGACCATCCAACAGGCATCGCGCAGGTGGCTCCGGGCGAGTATGTGGTGATCGAGGCAGGCCAGCCGGTCATGGTTGAGCTTCCGAGGCGGTGATTGCGGATCCGAGTGTTAACCATAGTCCGGCAGAGTCCGCTGGCCCGGCAACGGTCTCCATGGGGCAACGTGGCTTACCGTGATTGGCCCGCGCTCGACTCCGCGGGATGTGGTTCGGAAGGGCGCCAGCCGGGGGCGCCTCCTTCCTCTTTGTGGCTTAGAACAAACCTGTGGTTGGGTTTTGCTTGTTGATGATCTGGTCGAAGCGGGCCTTGATTGAGGCGAGCATGTAGTCCTGCGCCGGGATGATGTAGAAGGTATCGCTCAACGCTGCATCCAGGACCTGCTGGGCCACTTCCTCCGGTGCGAAGCCGTTCTCGATCATCCCGCGGACCATCGTCTGCCGCTGCGCCGCCTCCGGTCCGAGTTGAGAGATATCGGCGGACTTGCCGAGCTCCTCCGGGCGGTTTCGGCTTGCATCGAGAATGTTCGTCTTCACCCAGCCAGGGCAGAGCACCGAAGCGGAGAGCTTCAGGTTGAGCATCTTGAAGTTCTTGTAGAGCCCTTCGGTGAGGCAGACGACGCCGTGTTTTGAGACCGAATATGGGTCGGCCCCGGTGAGGAGCCCGGCGACCGAGGCCGTGTTCACGATGTGGCCCTCCTCGCCGTTCTCGATCATCCGAGGGACGAATGCCCGGATGCCGCGCAGGACGCCATTGAAGTTGACACCAAAGACCCAGTCCCAGTCCTCTTGTGGGGCTTCCCACACGGGCTTGCCCGCGCCCCCGGCGACACCCGCGTTGTTGCAGAGGATGTGGACGTTTCCGAACGTCTTGAAGGTGGCATCGGCGAGCTTCTCGACATCGCCGTCCTGGAGGACGTTGGTGCGGACCGCGAGCACCTTCGCGCCTTTCGCCTTCACGGCTGCCTCAGCCATCGCCAGCGGTTCTGCCTCGATGTCGGCAAGGACGATGGACATCCCCTCCTCCGCGAACCGATTGGCAAAGGCGAATCCCATACCACTTGCCGAGCCGGTGACGACTGCGACCTTACCTGCCAGGTCTTTCATGACTGCTCACCCCAATACCGAATGTGATTCGGGATGATACGTCAGGAAACTCGCGAGTGCGCCGCACCCTGATCAGTCCAGCACGGCGAAGAGGTTCTCAAGCGGGAGGCTGAAGCCGGGCATTACGGATGTCTCCAGAGAAGCGTCCCTCGCAAGCCGTTCGCCGTCGCGGTCGCCTTCGAACACTTCCACCGTGCGCGACGCCGGGTCCACCAGCCAACAGGCCTCGACACCATTCTCGCGAAAGGCTCGGCACTTGCGCCGCAGCTCGGCCATCGCCTGGCCGGGAGATCGAACTTCGACCACGAGCGAGGGAATGCTGTCGTCCTCGTGAGGACGCGATTTCGCCCAGTAGGCCGCATCCGGTATCCGGAATCCGCCACCATCGGGCAACCGTACTCGCCCTTCGGGGCCCGACGAACCACCGTAGCGTCGCCGGTAAACGCCGATCGCGTAGATCAGTTCCTCAATTAGCAATACATGTGCTCGGTTCGGCATAGGCTTCTGAAGCACCACCCCATCGACGTATTCGAGGTATGGCTTTTCTTCAGGCAGAGCGAGGTACTCCGCTTCGCTCATGCGCCGCCCGTGATATTTCGATGCCGGGAAATCCTGACGTTGTGGCCGGGGCTGCCGGATTGCCATATGGCCAGTATAGCGGTCGAGCTACTTCTTCTTGCCGAACAGTCCTCCGAGGATGCCCCCGAGTCCGCCGGACTTCGCCTTGCCGCTCGAACCGCCGGCAGAGGCGCTGGAGAGCCCTCCGAGGATATCACCGAGGCCGCCCGGCAACTGGAATCCGCCACCGCCACTCGAACTCCCGCCACCTCCGAGGATCTGCGAGAGACTGCTGACATCGAGGCCGCCGCTGGACTTCTGCTTGCCCAGGTAACCCATGACGAGCGGCGCGAGCATCTTCATCAATTCGCCGCCCTGCGCGAGGTCAAGCCCACCGAGCGCTGACACTTGCGATTGCACGGCCGGTTTCTTGTCGCCGAACACGTGGCCGAGGATGTTGTCGCCCTTCTTATCCTGGTAGGAATCAAAATAGCTGTCGTCTTCAAGCACGGCGCCGTCGTGGTCCTTTTCGAGAGCACCGGAAAGTGCGGCCGCGCCGTCTGGCTTTTCCGTGTTCTTCGCGAGGCCGGCGAGGATGGCCGGGATCGCAGCGTTCACAGCGGAATTGGCCTTGTCTGCTGGCACACCGAGCCTGCCGGCGATCTGGTCGACTGTTCCCTTGTTCTGGAGTTGTTCCATAAGTGAATCGACGAGTGACGGCATCAATGACTCCTTTTGCGATGGGCGAAGTGGGCGGCTAACTTACCACAAGCCGAAGCCCCCGGACTCGAAGTCGCTTACTTCGCGTGTGGACGCCCTTCCGGCGCGTCGCGAGACTAGCCGCGTGCAACTCGACGAACTGGACGGTTTCCTCGGCAAACTCGCCGGCATCCGCCGAACGGCCTCAGGTGGTTTGGCCAAGTGGCGCTACCACGGCCGCCTGGTGGCCCGTCAGTTCGATGACTCGCATGTCGTGATCCGGGCGGATTTCGATTATCGCGATTTCGTAATGCAGCAGTTCCCCGACACATTCAGCGCGCCCGGGCGTTTTGCCAGGCATATGATGGTCGTTGCCAGCCTTGCCGGATCCGAAATGGCTATCGAAGACGCTCTGCTCGCCGCATGGCAGCTCCAACGAGCCGCGGACTGAGCCATCCGGTCGTGCGAGATTCGTGAGATTCAATTGTGGCGGAGAGGGTGGGATTCGAACCCACGGTAGCTTGCACTACACACGCTTTCCAGGCGTGCCTGATCGTCCACTCCAGCACCTCTCCCGGCGGACTGATCTACGGTATCAGGCTTCGACTTTCGGGTCTCTGGATTCGACCGACCACTACTTGTCGCGACGGTGCTTCGTCTTCTGATCGAACCGGTCCCAGCTCTCTTCCATGGCCTCGCGGGCGCCGCGACGCCCTTCTTCGAGCATGCCCTTCGCGGTATCGCCGATGCCGAAGGCGATGGCTTTCGCCCAGCCAACGATTGGGTTCTCGCGTGGTTCTTCATCGTCGAAGACTTCGAGCGCCATTTCCGGGGCAATGGGTTCTTGAGGATCGGGGGTGGTCATTTCTTGCCTTTGCGCCGCTTCTTGATGAATCCGGGCAGGTCCGTAACCGCGGACACTCCGGTGCGGACCCCCTTAACCACCGAGTACACGCGGATGATCGGGGAGGCGACCGTCTCGCCGGCGAATTCCGTTGTGCCCTTGATGTTGTCGAGCGACGCGCGTAGCGAATCGATTGCGGGGGCCGCGTTCTCCTTCATCACCTTCCGAATGAGAGCGACAAGGATGAGTAACGCGATGATCAGGGCAACCGAGAGCACGCCCGCCAGCAGCCAGAAGAACGCCGTGAAGACAATGACGATGTCGCGCCACTCGCTCCAGCTATCAGGGCCTGTCCACGCATCGGGGAAGGCGCCACCGGAGATAAAGTCGTTGTTCCAGTAGCTGAGAATGCCGTTCACAGCAAGGATGCCCAGGCCGAGGACAATCGCAGCAGAGATGACAACTAGAACGAATCGCATGCGCTTACCCCCGGGCCTTAACCTGATGATACGTTCGAATTCACGAGTCGAGCAAAGGAGTTGTCAGTCATGCCCAAGCACTGACCCGCTCATCAAACGACCTTCGGATTGAATCGGCGGCGCCGGAGGTTGCCGGGCCAAGGAACTTAAGTCGGTCCTCGAGGTAGGTCTTCGCGGTTTCGATGCTGGTGACATCGTCACTCGCGACGGCCTCGTCAAAGAGGGCTGCTGCAAGAATGCCCGGGTCGCCGTTAATGGCTGCCCGGGCATCCTCGTCGGATTCGATGGGACAGTTATAGATGCGCGAAAGCTGGCGGTGCCGCGTCTCGCTCATCGTTGCCGCTACTGCGGAACTTCCTCGCGAGGCTTAATCTTGCTGTAGCAGTTGCTGCAATACACGGGCCGTTCGCCCCGGGGCACAAACGGGACTTCGGTCATCTGGCCGCAATCCGCGCAGGATGCGGGATGCATCTGGCGCGGCGTCTTGCCGCCAAAGCTGGCGAAGTTGCCATAGCGGACGTAGCCGTCGTTCTGTTCGAGGGTGCTCTGGCTGGTTCGTCGTGCGGAACGGCACGACTGGCAGCGAGTGGGCTCGTTCATCAAGCCCTTGTTGGCATAGAACTCCTGCTCTCCGGCGGTGAACACGAAGTTCGTGCCGCAGTCTCGGCAGGCGATTTGTTTGTCGGCAAAAGCCAAGGGAATGGGTCTCCTGTTTTCCGCACCTTGCGGGTCTCATCTCCAATGGTAGCAGACAGGTCAAAGTTCGCTGGGTTCAACTGAAAGCGCCACTAGGGACCTTTCCAGGCTCGCCACGCCTCCAGGATCGCGTTTGCGTCATCGATACCAAGGCGCTCGTGAGCCTCGGGCGAATCGTGGAGTTCATCGCCGAGGCGGGAATCGGAGAGCGCTTCAGCCGGCGGCTCGGGAAAGAAGGTCACGTGATGCCGGATACAGGCCGCCTCAGTTTCATGGTTGAGCGCGGCGACGCGTTGCTTCGTCCGTTGCATGCCGCTCTTCGTACCGGCGCTGTTCAGCAAAAGGTTCGTTCCGCGGACCACGGGCAGGATCGACTCCTTCGCGGCGATGTTCCGGAACACAGCATCGAAAACCGCGCCGACTTCCGCGGGCGTGAAGTGCGTATCCCCGCCGATAGTGCGCACCACCAGTTTGCGGCCGCCTTTGTAGACGCCTCGCTCGACAAGCCATGGGCGGTCACCGAGCCTGAGGCCAGCGGCGGCGATCGGCGTCCCGGCGCGGCCCAGCTTCCGTTGAATGCGGAGCGGGACGGATTCGTACGCTACCCAGAATGACGACAGGCGAATGAAGACAACATCCGGTTCGTACTGTTCGAGCCATCGCCCTAGCACGCCGGAAAATGCGGGTGTGGGCCACATAGTCTTCACGACGGTTTCCACCGGTTCGCCCAGCGCTTCGGAGATCACGCGCTCACATACCGCGGGAGAGCGCTGTTCGGGCGTCACGCCGGGGTGGATGTCGCTGCTGTTGGTGAGGCGCAGGATTTTCAAGGTGCGCCAGGAAGGATATACGAGCGGTGATTTGGACACATTTCCCGACAACCTCTCCGGCCGAGGTGTGGCTAGTTGTAGATCGGCGCCGAAAGCGCGCGTACCGCCTCGCGGCCGCGGCCATCGGGCACGCGAAGTTCCGCACGAACATACTTCTGAAATGACACGGTCTCGGGGAGCACGAACTCACCGCCCGCTTGATCGACCGGAAGCCGGAGCGGCCGCTCGCCATCCGCAATGAACTCGAGCGTCGTGCCCCGTGCGCGTTCGAATCGGGCCGTGACGAATCCTTCGGTGTCGCGGGCCAAGGTGAGCAGGGGGCCCCGAGGCGAATCGGAGATTGCCGTTCGGCCCGACGTAACGGCGTTGAGGACCGCCTGCTCATTGAGCCCGCCTTCACAGTCGACCCAGGTCGTGGGTTCGCCGATGTCGTGCGGATGGCGAGCGGGAGCGGGCGGGGCGCTGTGGGCATCGCTGCCACCGACGGGCACGATGTGGCGGCCATTCGCGAGCTGCTCATCCCATGCCCCCACGGATTCCCAGTTGTACCAGCCCCAGGGCGCCTGCCACACCTCGCGGACCGCGAAGTTCGCATCGGAGAAGAGCCATGGCGGTCCGACCTTCTTCGGATGGTTAATCGAAAACGGGTTGCCCCTCGACTCGACGAACTTCCAGATCGCATGGATTTCGGCATCCGTGACGGCCCGAAAATCGACCCACTCACGAAGGCCCCAAACGTTCGCGTGGCCGCTATAGGTAGTGACCTCTTCGCCAGGTACGAGCAGGACCGGAGCCTCGTACCAGGCATCGATGACCGGGATGTGACTTATCGTGTTGTGGTCGGTGATCGCGAGAAAGTCCAGGCCGCGTTTCCTGGCAAAGCGCGCCATCTCCTCGATGGTGTTGTCGCCATCGGAGTGATTGGTGTGGGAATGGAAATCGCCGCGATACCAGCCGGGACGTGTGTTGTTCGCGTGAGGTCGCTGGATGGATGGCCGGGAAGCCGGTCGAACACGGCGTGCCGTTCCGTGATCGATCGCGACGGTAAGCCACCAGCGGACGCCGCCATCCGGAATCTCGTAGCCGCCGAGCACGACAGACCACTTACCCGCAGGCAGTGGACCGACGATATATCCGGGTGTTGCTGCCCCGCGTTCGAGGAAGAAACTCCGGCGGGCGCTGCCGCTCCAGCCGCGAAACCCGCCCGTGAACGGCTCTGTGCCCCGGATGTCGAACAGGCCTATATCGACGGTGGCCTCAGTTGTATCCGACGCAACGGGCGCGAAGTGGTACGCAACCTCTATCCGCTGACATCGAGCTGGTACTTCGAACGGGACGTAGTAATACGGGTGAGCACGGGCCTCTCCAGGATCGAAATGGCCAGTGAATTCGTGCGTGCTACGAACCATCGCCGAGGTCGCCCCAGAAGGCACCGTAACGTGCGAAATACTCCTCGGCCGTCATGCCGTAGACCAGGACATCCCAGAACCGGCCGTCGGTGAAGTGGCCCTCGCGGAGCGTCCCTTCCAACACCATGCCGAACTTCTCATGCATCGATTGTGAGCGCCTGTTAAACCCATAGACCCAGGCCTGGACCTTGTGCAATCGGAGTTCGCCGAACATGAACCGGCACACGAGCTGGATGGCTTCCTCCGCGTACCCGTGGCCCCAGTTCTCGCGGGCGAGGGCTATGCCGTATTCGAAACTGAACCTGCGAGCATCTACTCGCGTGTTGATGCTCCCGGTCGCCACACCTTCCAGCGTCTCAATGACCAGGCGAAAATTACCGTCGGTGGATTTCTTCTTGGATTCGTTCTCGGCGAACTCTTTCGCGGCGTCTTCTCCGTACGGTTGCCAGACCTGCCATCCGTAGCGGCTCGCGTCGCTATCGCGGTCCCACTCAATGAATTGCTCCCAGTCGCCGGGGCGGACACCGCGAAGGCGAACCTTTTTCCCTTCGAACATGTCGTACGGCACGCGGGAACTGTACCGCATCTCCCGGCGGTGGCAGCAGTTGGGGCCGGGTGTCACACTCCGGAGGATGATCCTTCGCCCTGCGGTACTGGTTGTCTCCGTTTTCGGAATCCTCTGCCTCGTCGCTCCGTTTCGAGGCAGCGCCGCAGCGGATGACACCGGTCCAGCCGTAGTCGACTACTCGATGGAGATCGCAGTTCCCGGCCCGGATGGCTGGTCGAACGGAGAGATCCACCTCTACGCCGTCGATGACGGCGGCGATATGGCGGAGCGAGAGGCCGAAGGCAAGGCCGCGATGTTGGCCCGGTTCCCGGGCGCGGTGGAGGTTCGACCCGGCGAAGTAACCGCAGCATTCAAGCTCTTCCCTACTCCGGTGCGCTGGCAGCAGCCCTCGGCCTCCTGGTTCTACAACGCCGACGGCGTCACGCCGTCCATGCCGGCAGCCGATGCACTCCAGGCGATCCAGGAAGGTGCCGCCGGATGGAACAACGCCGGCGGTTCCGGGTTCCACTTCGACTACCTGGGGGCGACAACTACCGCGACCGGTTGCAATGGCGATGTCAGCCAGTACGGGAAGGACGGCAAAAACGTGGTGGGATGGGGCCACATCGTGGGTGGCTTCCTCGGTTATTCGTGTCACTGGCGAGGACCTTCGCTCGTTCCCGGAACGCCCTACTTCGCCATCGAAGAGATAGACATCATCTTCGAGCCCTTGGCCGCCTATAGCGCGAACCAGCTCCAGGCGTTGGCGCTTCACGAATTTGGGCACGCGCTCGGACTGGACCACACCGAACCGTCGGCGTGCCCTGGCAAAGTGATGTGCGCCGGCGTCGATGCAGACGATTTCACCGAGCCCCAGCCAGACGACATCAATGGCGTGATCGCGCTCTATGGTGTCGCTCCCGAACCAACACCAACGCCCACACCGCCGGGCAACCGGCCGTATCGCGCATTCGGGCCTGAAGTGGCAAAGGACTGACTGCGGCAAATATTGACGTTCGGGCCGCCGAACTGCCCCTACTGACATGGAAAAACCGGGCGTATATTCAAGTAGAGGACAGGTGAACGGGGGCCCCGGTGCGATTCCCACTACGACGACAGCAGGATGCAGAACTCTCGGCGCAGCCGGTGAGCGAAGCCACCGCGCCCGATCCGATACCCTTCCCACCATCTGCTTCCGGGATCGATCCGCACAGCGGTAGTTGGGACGAACTCCTCCGGACGCGCCCGCGAGCGGGCGAAATACGGCTCCGTGGCCAGATGACCTCGTCCGATGCACGCGCAGAGCGCCTCGTGCGGCAGGTGCGGACCGAGGTTTCGGCCCTCCAGGAGACGCTCGCTGCCCTCGCCAAAGAGCACGACGAGATGCTGGAAGTCGACCCGAAGTCCGTTGCCAGGAACCCTGAAACGGCGCTCACGCTCCCTCCCGCGGTGCTCGTTCGTGCAGTTATGTCATCAGAGGCGGAGAACAAGCGACTCCGCAAGCAGCAGCGCAAGGTTCAGCAGCGCCATCGCCAGATGCAGGCTCGCCTCCAGGAACTCCAGCTCTCTGAGGCGGCGCGAACAAGCCGGCTGCAAACCCTCGAAGAAGTCATCGCCGCGCTCCACGGAAACCTCGGCGATCTGCGCCATGAACGCGAATTCCTGCGCCAGTGGGCGCCGCCGAAGCTCGAGCGGCCTGGCGAGCTGCCGAGCGGCGAGAGTCACCGGTGATTACCGTCCCGACCCGTGACCACGGCGAAATCGCGACCGAGATTCGTCTTGTCCGTGAACGGGCCGTCGCGCGGGTCACCGAGATGGATCTCCTCGTTGCGGCTTTGCGCGACCACATCAAAGACCTTCGGGAAGAGCGCGATTGGCTGCGTGCCGAACTTGCCCGCGCCCAGGAAGTTCGAAACCTGTCCGGCGCCACCTGGCTCCACCGCGGTCAGAAATCAAACCGCTAATCGACAACTGAACGGTCGTTCACTATGCTCCCTCGCTACGAAGAGGAGCTAGCCATGACGATCGTCCTTGTCCACGGAAATCCTGAAACCGCCGCCATCTGGGATGAGATGCGAAAGCACCTGGCGACGGACGACGTCATAGCGCTTTCCCCTCCCGGGTTCGGTGCGCCCGTTCCCGAAGGCTTTGGCGCCACCGCCGACGAATACCGCGACTGGCTCGTAGACGAGCTGAAGAAGATTCCCGGGCCAATCGATCTTGTCGGACACGACTGGGGTGGAGGACACGTCGCGCGCATCGCGACCGAGCGGCCGGAACTCATCCGGTCCTGGACGACGGACATCGCTGGAGCCTTTGATCCCGAATACGTGTGGCACGACATGGCCCAGGTATGGCAAACGCCCGGCGCCGGCGAGGCCGCGGTTGAGGGGATGGCTGGTGCGCCCGCCGAGGCGCGGGCTCAGCAGTTCGAGAGCCTCGGAATGACGAAGGCCGCCGCCGCGAACGTCGCCGCGGCGGTCAACAGCGACATGGCAAAATGCATCCTCGCGCTCTACCGTTCCGCGGCGCAGCCCATGATGTCCGAATGGGGCAAGGCCTTTGATAAGGCGAAGGCCAGGCCGGGCCTCGTTATCATCGCAACTGAAGACCACTACACCGGTGGCGAGGTTCTCGCGCGGCGCTCAGCCGAGCGCGCCGGTGCCAAAGTGGCTGTCCTCGATGGCCTCGGCCACTGGTGGATGTGCCAGGATCCGAAACGTGGGGCGGAGGCGATCAACGCGTTCGTCGCGGCCCTCTAGTCGTCCCAATCGTCGTCTTCGGATGACTTCGGGGTGAAGAAAATGCGACGCCAACGATCGTGCTCGCGTAGCCAGAACGCATCCTCGAGTCCTTTGCGGACCTCATCGAGCGAAGGATCGGCGGGCATTTCGGCGGTGTGGAAGCCGTTCGTCTCGGCATATGTCGAAGCACGCGAAACCATCCACACTTCGATATTCCGCCCGCGATGGGCTGGTTCCAGCCGCGGCACCGTGAACGCGGCAATCCCGCCACCGGCATCGGCCACCTGGATGAACCCAATGACTGTGTCGCCATCCGAGGCGACGAAGGCTCCGGGCCGGGCGCCCTGCTCGAATACCCAGTGGTCTTCTCCAGTCAGCTCTCCAATAGCCTTCGCGTCCGCGCGGCGTTGTTCGCGGACTGTGAGAAGGGGTAGCCTGCGTTCAAGCAGCAGCTGGGGATGGCCCACTTCGTCCAGAGAGCGCCCGATTGGCAGGTAACCGAGCCGACCGAAGTAGTCCTCAAGCATGCGCTCATCTCGGCAGCGAACCCGCACCAGGCGAATGCCACGGTCCTGGCACCTGCGTTGGACCGCGCGAACGAGTTCGGCGCCAGCCCATGGGCGACCGGAAACCAACAGGTCGAACCAACCGATGCCTTCGTCATCATGAAATCGCACCGCACCCAGTAGTTGCCTACCGTCCGTCGCTACGAGGAATGCGTTTCCCGTCTGGATCATGATTTCGATTTTCGCCGGGGTATCAGGCGCGTTGTCCAGCCCGCTTCGCCCGTAGAGAGCCGCCAGGGTCGCGGCGTCTTGGTCGGTGGCGGCGCGAATGGTTGTGATCATGCAGCCACGAGTCTACGGGACGGGTGACCACAGCCGTCAGGCGCCGGGGTCCGCTTCGAACGTCTTCGGGTTGAAGTAGCAGTCCACGTGCATCCAGGCGACCCGGGAATAGTGAAAGGAAACCGGGGCGAGACAGATGATCATCCCGATAGCGACTGCCAGCGTGACCCCCAAACCAGCGCCGCCGAGAAGCAGCGTCATCCAGACCGGGAGAGTGAGTCCGATGCCAATCATGTAGCTGGCGTACATCGCGCCGGTGAAATAACCGGGTTCACGTTCGAACTGGAGGGCACAGACCGGGCACCGTTCGTGCATCCGGAATGGCGCACGCCAGACCAGCCCTTCGCAACAGCGCGGACAGCGCAACGAAAGCACCGCAAGCACCCTGCGAAACAACGATTGCGCACCCGGATCGTATTGCATGACGCAATCGTACCGTTTGGCAGCCAGGAAGGGACGCCGCGAAGAGTGACGAAGATCATGCGCTGTAGCCTTGATCCCGCCGATAGTTATCAGTAACGAACGGATGGGGGACGGCGTGTCTCAAAAATCACTCGGTCTCGCGATCACCGCGGGTCTCGTCGCTATCGGCGCTCTTGTGGGCGGTGCGATTCTCTTCACCTCCGGCAAGGCGAGCGAAGTCAACCTGACTTCCGCGGGGCTGGTGCCGGATGACGCGGGCGTGTATTTCGCGCTGAACACCGACCTCACTTCCAGCCAATGGGTAAACGCGTTCCAACTGGCGGAACGACTCGGCCAGGATGACCCCGAAGACGAGCTGAAAAACGGCGCCGATGAAGCCGGGCTCGACTGGGAAGATGATGTTGCGCCGTTCCTTGGCGGCGACGCTGCCGTCTTCGTGCGAGGCATCTCAATCGACGACATCTCGGCCCAGGGCGCTGTCATCCTTCGATGCAAGGATGCGAAGAAGGCGCTCGACGTTATCGATGAGCAGGCGGGACTCGGCGACGACTCGACTTACGGCGGGACGAAGTATTACGACGCTCAAGGCGGCTTCGTGGCCATCATCGGCGACCACCTCGTGGTCGCCTTCGATGAAGACAGCATGAAAGCCGTGATCGATGTCCATAACGGCGATGCGAAATCGCTGGCAAGCGTCGATGAGTTCCAGAAGCTTCGCGATGAGCTCACCGGCAACTTCCTCGGCTTCGTCTATCTCAGCGCCCAGAACCTCCTCGGAGACTTCATCCTGGACGATCCGGTGGTGAAGTCAGCCCTGGACAGTTCGGGTACGGGAGACCTCGTCTTCCAGCCGGCGGCGTGGGAGATTGGGGCCAAGAAGGATGGCTTCGAGTTCCAGGCCGCTTCGCTCGGGAGTCCTGGCACCGTCGCGCCGATGCTCGCGCCGCGTGATTCCAAGCTCATCAAATACGCACCAGCCGATGCGGCGGTGTTCTTCAGCACGGTCGATATCGCCGGTACGTGGGAGCGGATCACTGACGCCGCACGCGACCAAATCGACCAGGCGATTCGCGAGGAAGGCGAATACGACAGCCTCGACGAGGCCATGCGGAAGGCCGGCCAAGAACTCGGCATCGGCAGCATGGAAGACATCATCAAGCTGTTCACTGGCGAAACCGCCGCAGTTTTCTGGTTCCCGGATGGATCCGATGAAAATGCGGAGGGCCTCGTCATTGCGGAGGTCGATCAGGACCAGGCGGCATCTCTCCTGGAATCCATGGTTGATGCGACCGCGGTCGGCAAACCAAAGACGAACTCGGTGAACGGACACGATGTCGTCTCGTTCGTCGATGAGGATGGCAACACCAGCGCCTACGCGTTCATCGATGGCAATCTGTTGCTCGGAACCGAGACAGCGGTCCGCAAGGTGCTGGAAAACCAGGAACCACCGCTTTCAAGCCTTCGCCGCTACAACGAAGCCGTGGATCAGATGCCGACCGCGCTGGGCACCTACGGCTACTTCAATATGGCGACCCTGCTTCGGCTCGCCGAAGGCGGCGTTCCCGCCGAACTCGACGACTTCGAACGCGCGCTTTCGGGGCTTATCATCAATGTCGTTGATGAACGCGGCGTCGCACGCCTCTCCGGCATCCTCACCGTCGAGGAATAACCGCAGCGCAGAATGGTGGCGCCGTGTCGCACTCGTGCGGCTCGGCGCCGGACCATTGGCGTTTGCCGGCTTCTTCCTGCCCTGGGCGACCGGGCCGGGACCTTTCGCCGCGACTGACTTCACCGGTTTCACACTCGTCGGCTTCGCGGGCCGCCTGCAAGCGCTCGATCTTTCGGTAACGGCCGGCGCGACACTCTGGTTCGCACGGCTCGCCATCCTCGGCGTGGCGATTGCCGCGGCCTGGCAAACGGTCCTCGCGCCGAGGCATCGCCGACACTTCGGCTATCCCGCAAGCGGGTGGTACCTGGTTGCGGCAGCCACCGTGCTTGTCACCATCGGGCTGCTCCGGCGCGGTTTCACGCTCCCGCCCTCCGGCTTCACGCTCGTGGTGGCCGCCGGCCTTTGCTTCCTGCTGAGTTGGTACGTCGAATCGAGAATACGGCCTTCCGGCGAGCCTACGGAATAAGCAGCACCCGCCCAAACGACCCCCGGCCCTCGATGTACTCGTGCGCGCCGGCGGCGTCGCTCAGCGGGAACTTCCGGTCGACGACCACTTTCAGTTCGCCTTTGGCGACATCGGAGAGGAGGCCTTCAATCATCGGGCGACAGCGGGCAGCGTTCACCGTCATTTCGGCGCCAAGGTAGACACCAGTGACGCTGGCGTTCTTCTGCCCGAGGCCACCCAGATTTGCGGGACCTTCGCGCCCGGCGTTGCCCACCCAGCTGATCCGGCCGCGGTAGGCGAGTGCTGCGACACTGCCCTCCAGCGTTTTGCCGCCGACTGAATCAACGATGAGGTCGGCGCCGCGACCGCCCGTGATCTCCATGGTCTTCGCGACGAAGTCCGAGGTCCGGTAGTTGATGCCATGGTCCAACCCAAAGTCTTTCAGCCTTGCCAGCTTGTCGTCGGTCGAGGCGGTGGCGAGCACGGTTGCGCCCGCTCGCTTCGCCAGCTGGATTGCGGCGAGCCCTACTCCACCACCGCCGGCCTGGACCAGCACCGTTTCACCAGCCTGCAGGTGGCCGAATTCGAAGAGGCAGTCTGCGGCGGTCCCGAACTCTATCGGCACGCCGGCCGCCAGTTCGAGATCCAGCTGATCCGGCACGAGGTACGTCGACCCCGCCGGAACCGACGCCAATTCGGCGTGCGAGCCAAAGGCCATCGTCGCGACCACGCGGTCGCCAACCTTGCGGTCGGTCACGCGGTCTCCAACTTCGCGGATGACGCCGGAGGCCTGGTATCCGACGACATGCGGCTTCGATGCCATCATCCCACCGAGGCGGTTCAAGGTGTCCCCGCCCTGGATGCCGATCGCCTTGATTTCGACGATCACGCCACCCGGACGGCAGTGCGGGTCGGGGATGTCTTCGTACTTGAAGACCGAAGGCTTCCCGGTTTCGTAGTAGACGGCAGCTTTCATGCGCGATGGCTCCTTTGCGGTTCGAACTATGCAGGGGCGCAGGCGTTCATGACTGCGCGAGCAGCATCCATGCCCGGGCGGACACCGACGATGCGGACGATCGCGAGGTCGAGTCCCTCGGAGAGGCGCTTAAGTGCGGCCGGGGCGCCGGCCGCATTCCCGTAGTAGCCGACTTCGCGCAGGAACTCGGGCGGGAACATGTCGACGAGCTCCGTTTCAGCGGCGCCGTCATCGCGACGCGCTTCGATCCCGTTCAGGACTTCATCGAACCCCATGCGCGCGAAGTGGCCCCGGTAACCGCTGGTCTTCGCGGCGCCCGGACGCGAAAGCGCATAGCCCATGAACGCCCGGACGAATGCGTTTCGCGCGGCCTCCTCGTCCTCATCGATGCACACCCGGATGTATTCGGTGATGGCCACCGAGGAGACATCGCGATTGGCGCGCGCAGCCCCTTTCGCCACTTCCTCACGACACCAGGCCCGCATCGAAGGAGCCGTCCAGTTGAGGCTGATACCGTCCGCAAGTTCGCCGCCCAGGCGCAGCATCTGGGGGCCGAGCGCAGCGGTGAAGAGCGGAGCCTTCATCGGACGAGCAGCCATTTGCAGGCCGTGGAGGTTCACGGAAGTGCCTTCCAGCGTGACCGTTTCGCCGGCCAGCAGGCCGCGCAGTGCAGTGAGGTATTCGCGCATCATCCGCACGACCGGCCACGCGGGCAGGCCGTAGGTCTTTTGGTACTCGCTGCCATAGATGCCGCCGGTGCCCAGCCCAAGCGTGAACTGGCCGCTCGTGAGGGCAGCGAGCGTGCCTGCCTGCTGGACCAGCGACGGAACCGTCCAAAGGGGTGCGGGAATGACGGCAATGCCGGTGGGCAGTCCACCCGGGACGACCTCCTTCGTGGCGTTGTGCCACTGGGCACAAACCTGGAACCCATCGCGAAACGGCGGCCCGCTGGGCGTCCATGCACTCTTGTATCCGAGTTTCGCGGCTTCTTGGACGAGCGTTCGTTGTTCTTCAAAGCTCAAGACAAGGCTTGCGTCGATACCGATGCCAACTTCCACGGGCGCCCTCCTGCTGTGCAGGGGAGGTTACGGGGAAGCCAGGGGCAGGGAAAGCGGCGGCCTACCCGTGCTCGGCGGCCTGGTAGTGGATGTCCCGCATGGCGTGGCTGAGGTGGAGGGCCTCCTCGGCATCGTTGCCGATGGCGATGAGCGCCTGGCGCATGAGCTCGAGGCCCCCTTCGTACTCGGGAACCACGACTTCGTTCGCCCCGAGCGTGCGGAACGTGCCGATTTCCCCTCCGGTGCGCGCGCGGACGAGTATCGGGACGGCCGGATTGCGCTCGCGCGCTGCCGCGGTGGCAACAATCGCCGTGCTTTCGTCGGGGACAGCAATGACCACGGCGCGCGCGGTCGGCAAGTTGATCCGGTCGAGGACTTCATGACGGCCGGCGTCTCCCCAGATGGCGGGAATGCCCGCCCCGGTGAGCCTGCGCACGCGGGCAAGGTCGGCTTCGATGACCGCGAACGGCACCTCTACCTGGCTCATGGCGTGGCCCACCAGCTCTCCCACCCGGCCGTAGCCGATGATGACCACATGTCCGCTCCGGGGCAGCGGCGGGGCCGGGATCTCGCCCTGGCGGTCGATAAATCGCCATATCGGCCCCAACCGGCGAAGGGCTCTTTCGAGCCTCGGCAGACTGGCGAACGCCAGTGGGTTCACACAGATCGAGGCGGCCGCAGCCGCAAGGATGACGTTGTACGTCCCCAGGTCCATCAGGCCGATGCTGAAGCTTTCGTCCGCGATGATGAACGAGAATTCGCCGAGTTGCGCGAGGCCGGCGCCAACCGTAAGCGCGGTGCGTCCGGAGTAGGGGAAGACTCCGGCAGTCACGAAGGCGATAGCGGCGTTCGCGAAGAGCACAGCCAGCGTTACCACGATGAACAGGTCCAGGTGGTCGGCGACCTCTTGCGGGTCCAGGAGCATGCCGACTGAAACGAAGAAAAGCACGGCGAAGGCGTCTCGCAGCGGGACGACGTCGGCCGCCACCTGGTGGCTCGTTTCGGATTCAGAGACCACGACCCCGGCGATGAACGCGCCCAGCGCCACCGACAGGCCGAAGGCAGCGGCGCTCGTCGCGATGCCCAGCGCACCGGCCACAAAAGCAAGGATGAAGAGTTCGCGGCTGCCCGTGTGCGCGATGAGCGAAAGGATTTTCGGTACCAGCCGGGCGCCAACGATAAGCATGATGCTGACGAAGACGGCGGCCCGGATGATCGCCCACCCGATTTCGCGCCAGAGTTCACCATTGGAACCCGGTTCGAGTGTTGGCAGGATGGCCAGGATCAGGACTGTCAGGAGGTCCTGCGCGATAAGCCAGCCCACGACCACACGTCCGTGGGTCGTGTTCATCAATCCGCGGTCTTCGAGGGAACGGATGAGGACGACGGTGCTGGCAATGCTCATCGCGAGGCCCAGCGCGAGCGCTTCGCGGCCGCCCATGCCGAACGCAAGTCCAATCCCGGAACCCAGTGCCGTCGCCGCCGTCACCTGAATGATGGCGCCGGGAATGGCGATCGTCCGGACGCGAAGAAGGTCGGCGAGACTGAAATGCAGGCCAACGCCGAACATCAGGAAGATGACGCCAAGCTCCGCCAGTTCGCGAATGGCGTCGAGATCGGCGTCATAGCCGGGGGTAAAGGGCGAGATGATGACGCCCGCGGCAAGGTAGCCCACGATTGGCGACAGCCCGATAAGGCGGGCGAACACGCCGCCACCGAGAGCGAGACCAAGGGCGATAGCAATGGAGGTGAGGAGAGAGAACTCGTCCACCGGGTCCAATGGTATCAGGCGGTCGTTACGTCACCCTTTCGCCAGCAGCACGCGGACTAACCGTCGCCATTCAATTCGTCTATACTCCTCCCCACCGTTAGGCAGGCGCGAAGTACTCCGCCACCGCCAGATAAGGGGAATGCACCTTGAAATTCCACTGGTTCCACCTGATGCCCTGGCCGGATCTCCCGGACGATTTTCAGCAGAAGAACCGATCCGTCTGGGTCGATGTCGATTACAACCTGTTCAACCCGGAACGGTGTAACGAGGTCTACAACGAGTACCTCGATGAGCTCGAGTTCGCGGAGAAGATGGGCTACGACGGAATCTGCGTAAACGAGCACCACTCGAACGCCTACGGCATGATGCCGAGCCCCAACATCATGGCGGCGACGCTCACGCGGCGGACGAAGAACGCGGCGATTGTGGTGATGGGCAACTCCATCGCTCTCTATAACCCGCCGATCCGCGTGGCCGAAGAGTTCGCGATGCTCGACATCCTCAGTGGTGGCCGGCTTGTCGCCGGTTTCCCCGTGGGCACCAGCATGGACACGAACTACGCTTATGGCGTGCCGGGCGCGCAACTTCGCGACCGCTACTACGAAGCGCACGACATGATCATGCAGGCATGGCACGAAAAAGGCGTCACGCACTTCAACGGCAAGTACAACCAGATCCGCTACATGAACCCCTGGCCGCGCCCCCTGCAGCAGCCGAACCCCCCGATCTGGATCCCCGGCGGTGGTTCGATTGAGACCTGGGAATGGTGCGCCGACATGGGCTACCTCTACTCGTACCTCTCCTACTCGGGGTATAAGCGCGCCCAGACAATTATGGATGGCTTCTGGAAGCGCATGACCGATAAGGGCATCGAGCCGAACCCGTACCACGCGGGCTTCGCGCAGGTTGTCTGCGTCGCCGAGACGGAAGCCGAAGCCAAAGAGCTCTACTGGCCGCACATCGACTACTTCTACAATCGCTGCCTGCACGTCTACCCAGGCTTCGCGGACGCACCGGGCTACCGGACGCTCCGCACGGTGAAGGCGGGCATCAAGAGCCAGTTCGAACAGGCCCAGCAAAACGCCAAGGCGAAGCTGACCTGGGAAGGCCTGGTGGAACAGGGCTACGTTGTCGCCGGCCCGCCGGACAAGGTTATTGCCAAGCTCAACGAGCTCGCCGACAACCTCCGTATCGGGCACCTGATGCTCCTGCTCCAGATGGGCTCGATGCCGCGCGAAGTCGCGATGTACAACACCCAGATGTTCGCCGAGCGCGTTGCGCCCCACCTGCGCGACAAATTCAACGACTTCGAAGATAAGTGGTATCCGAAGATGATGCCCGCCGAGGATCGCGCCGCTCCCATCGTCCAGGAGAAAGGCGAAATCCGGCTGCCCGTGGCGGTCGGAGGCGGCGGCCAGTAGGTCCGGCTGTCGGTCCACGGTCGTAGGTCTTAAGCAACGAGGCGCCCGAGAGGGCGCCTTCGTTTTTGTCGGGGTTCACACGGCCAACAGGGCGTTCCGCAGAGGGAACGCCCTGTTTCGAAACCGCCAGCGGCGAAGCTGAGGAGCCCTTCGCGCCAGCGGAATTAGCCGCTATATGTCCAGCCGGTGTAGGTGGAGGAGATAGGCTCCGAGTCCTCCACGAGGTGCCCACCCGTGACTTCACCGACGACGATGGTGTGGTCGCCTGCGGAGACGAACTGGTCGGCCCGGCATTCGAGCCAGGCCATGGCGCCGTTCAAAACGGGAGAACCGTGTGGTGCGATGGCGTGGGGAATGGCATCCATCTTGTGATGCACGACGGCCTTCTCGCCCTCGGTCCTCCCGAGAATCTTGTTCCCGTTGTACGGCTGCGCGAACTTCGCTGCCAGGTGCAGCCCTTCGTCGTTCGCGGGAATGAAGTTCACCGTGAACCATCCATCCTCGCGGATATTCGCAAGGGTGTGTGCATCGTTTTCAAAGCCGATGCCCAGCATTCTCGGCTTGAACGAGACCTGCATCACCCAGTCAGCCATCATGCCGTTCAGTTCACGGTCGCCGGCGCGGCTGCCGACGATGTACAGGCCATACGGCATCAGGTCCATGATCTTCCCAAGATCGGATGCTACGGGCGTCTCGATTGCCATGACTTCAACCTCCACAGTTGGCTTCCGGCCGAACCGCCGAAGGCGCCGGAAGTCGTTGTTCTCTAGCCTTTAGTGTGAACCGGTGTTCAAGACCTCGGGAGGGACGTTCGACCCAGCGCCACTGGGGCGAACGGTCCGAATTCGGGAAGTTCGCTGCGGCGTAAGATTGGACCGAACCACAGCTGAGACACGACCAGGTCGAGCGATTCGGTCCGACAAGGAGATCCACCATGCGAATTGGCACCATGCTTTCCATGCCGGGCGATGCCGCCGGAGTGCGCAAAATCGTCGAGCGCGCGGCAAGGGCAGAATCAGAGGGTTTCGCCTCGGCCTGGTTGCCTCAGGTCAGTACCGTCGATGCGCTGACGTGCCTTGCGCTGGCCGGCACCGAGACCGGTTCGATCGAACTGGGGACCGCCGTCGTGCCCACGTACCCCCGGCACCCCACTGCGCTCGCCTTGCAGGCCTTGAGTGTGCAGGACGCAACAAACGACCGGCTCGCGCTCGGCATTGGCCTGAGCCACCGGTTCACCATCGAAGGCGTGCTTGGGCTCGATTATTCGAAGCCGGTCCAGCACATGCGCGAGTACCTTTCGGTGCTGAACCCCGCACTCCGCGGCGAGGCCGTGCGCTTTGAGGGCGAGGAGTTCCGGATCAACAACTTCCAGGCCGGTCTGCCCGGGGTGAAGGCGCCACCAGTGGTCGTCGCCGCCCTCGGGCCGCAAATGCTGAAGCTGTGCGGACGCATGGCCGATGGCACCGTGACCTGGATGGGCGGAGTGGAATACCTGCACGATGTCGCGGTTCCCACCATGTCCGCTGCGGCGAAAGCGGCAGGGAAGCCTGCGCCGCGCATCGTCGCGATGGTCCCAGTCTTGCTCACACAAGACGTGGCACAGGGGCGTGAGACTGTGAACTCGACATTCCAGGTTTACGGCGGAATACCGTCGTATCGGTCGACCCTGGACCGTGGCGGCGCTGCGCAGCCAGCCGATGTCGCACTGATCGGCGGGGAAGAGGAGCTGGAGCGCGGACTGAAACGGTTCGCGGACGCCGGAGTGACCGATTTTGTGGCGGTGACTCCTGGCTATGCCAGAGGCGTTGAGGCGACGCGGGAGTGGTTTGGCGGCATGGCGTCAGGAAAGCCTTGACGACGGAATGTTTGCTGACTATCGTCAGGCGATCCTTGACCTTGGAGGAGCCAGGATGGCCGCATCTTCGAAGTACTCTCACCTGCATTGTTCGTTCTGCCTGCTAAGCGCCGACGACGTGAAGAAGCTCATCGCCGGAGCGAACGGCTACATCTGCGACAGTTGTGTAAGCCTGTGCAACAGCATCCTGGAGGATTCGGGCGAGCAGCGCCCTTTCTCGACTGGGGCAGTCTGAGCGACGAGCAAGTCCTCGCGATGCTCGCCCCGCACGCCGCCGCCATCAAAGCAACCGAAGCCGCGGTGGCGGGACACGTACGGATCTTGCGCGGGCGGGGAGTGAGTTGGGCCCGTATCGGGGCTGCCCTCGAAATCAGCAAGCAAGCCGTCTGGGAACGATTCTCGAGCGACGAGTGACTTCCCGTTAACAATTGTTTTCCGGTCCGATGTACTCTGCGCGAGACAGGAGGGCCGAATGTACTTCATGACACGGCGGCACGCTCTCACGGTTCTGGCGGCACTTATGGGAGTAGTGGCAAGTGGACTGGCCCCAGATGTTGCCGTCGCCGGCGGTGGATGCCGTGGTTTCGCGTCTACCGAGGCATCCGGTGACGCGGTCCAAATGGAAGGGACCTGCTTCGTGCCCACCGTTCTCCGCGTCGAGCCCGGGACGAACGTCACATGGACGAATCAGAGCACCGAGCCCCACAGCGTCGCCGGCGCCACCATCGAATGGGGAAACTACAACGAGCTGAAACAGGGCCAGACTATCGAATACACGTTCGACAGACCCGGAACCTACCCCTACTACTGCTTCGTCCATAACGGGATGATCGGAACGATCGTCGTCGGGGACGGTGTGCGGACCGACGCTGGCGACTCGGCCAACGTCTCTGCACGAGTGCCCCTGGATACCCCGCCGGAAACGCCCGCAGGAGCCCTTGCAACGAAGGATGTATCCGCCGGGACATCGACTCGCGACTCATTACTTTTCAGCGGGCTCGGCGTGCTCATTGGGGCAACGCTGGTCGCGGTAGGCTTTGGCATACGCGAACTTCGCGCGCGCTAACGAATGGCAAAGGCACCGTGGTAGTCTCCCGCCGAACAGGAGGCTGCCATGACCTATTCGATCGTCGCCCAAGATTCAGAGACCGGCGCCCTGGGCGTCGGGGTGCAAACACACCAGCCGGCAGTCGGCGCGATTGTCCCGTGGGTGAAGTTCGGGGTTGGGGCCGTAGCGACGCAGTCATTCGCGAACATCAATTTCGGCCCACAGGGATTGGCATTGTTGGAGACGGGACTCAACGCGGAACGGGCGCTCTCTGCCATCATCGCGGGCGACAACCTGAAGAAGCGACGCCAGGTCGCGATAATCGACGTCACGGGCGTTGCCGCGGTGCACACGGGCAGCGATTGCATTCCATTCGCCAGCCACGTCATCGGTCAAGGCTTCTCCACGCAGGCGAACATGATGACCTCGGAGGGCGTTCCCGAAGCCATGGCAGAAGCCTTCACGACAGCAAGAGGACCCCTCGCCGCCCGCATCATGGCCGCCCTCGATGCTGGACAGGGCGCTGGCGGTGATATCCGCGGAAGTCAATCGGCAGCGATCCTCGTCCGTGAGCCGGGGGAGCTTTCCTCGACGTGGGACCTTCGCATAGACGACAGCCGCGCCCCCCTGGAGGAACTCCGCAACCTGATCAACATCCGGCTCGCTGGACGGATGTTATCGCAGCAGATCTCCGACGAGACACCGCTCGAGACCGCGATGGCTGTCTACAAGGAAGCCTCGAGGTTGTATCCATCCGATGAGCAAACGTTCTGGTTCGCTGTGGATACGTTGATGAAGCTCGGTCACGAAGCGGAAGCCGTTGACATCCTGGAGATGCTGTTCTTGCGAGGGCCGCAATGGAGAGAGCTATTGCTCCGGCTCACGATGCCTGGCGCGATCGCGCTCAAGCCTCGGTTCGAGCGATAGCGATCTCGCGGGCAGCTGCGTAGGCAGCAAACAACTGCTCGCGGACGGCGGGCAGCCTGAAGCGTTCCGCCTCCTGCAGCCCGGCCGCACTCATCGCGGTCCGGAGCCCCGGACTTTCGATGACCTCCGCGACAGCGGCGGCCACGTTCCGGGAATCAACAGGGTCAATCGCATCCGTATGCAATTTGGACCGCAGCGCCACAACGCGGCCTGCATTTCCCACAACTTCCGGAAGGGCTCCACCATCGCTGACAACCACCGGGAGACCAGCGGCCATTGCCTCGGCAACGGGCATCCCGAATCCCTCGCCGAGGCTCGGTTGGAGGAGGACGGTTGAAGTCTGGAAAGCGCTGAGCAATTTCGCCTCGTCCACAAATCCCCGCTCTTCTATCCGGTGATCCACCCCAAGCCGACGCGCAAGGTCCCGGTCAGCGGGGCGGAGACGCTCGCCGATTCGGACCAGGCGGGCGCCCGAAAGGGCCGGTTCGGCAAGAGCATGCAACATGAGCGGGATGTTCTTGTAGTAGGCCGTCGTGCCAACACTGAGAATAATGCCGTCCGCTCGCCGAACTGCCGGCGCAACATCGATATGGTCGGGAAGCGGAACCGGGACCACCCGGATGCGGCGCTTGAGCGACGGCGCAACCTCCGTGAGAGCTTCCCCCGTGGCGATGGACGGCACCACGATTACGTCCGCATCAAAAAGCGCTCGCCGTGACCTTCGAAAGAGGGCCTGGGCGAGAAATGCATCAGGTGGCCATCTCTTCCGAAACTGATGGGGCATCATGTCGTGCAGAGTCGCCACCCGGGCGCAATCAAAACGCCGAACATGCGGAGCCACATAGACATCGGTGAAATGGACAAGGTCCAGTGGAGCATCCCAGTGCCGCGGCAGCGAAGGAAACCGGCGGTAACGGGGGAACATCGGCCGAAAGGGCGCCGGCATGTTGAGGTGCGAGGCGGAAATCGCCCTTACGGAGGCGATGGGTTCAATCAGCGCGATGAGTCGCTCGGTGTAGCGCCCCATGCTGCGCCACATTGCGGGGCCGGGGCCCCGAGGCTGCACGAGCAGAACGGACTTCGGCCAGGCCGATGGTTCACCCACGGGTTGAAGGGGTACCAGGACTGTCTGCTGGGCCAGCCACCGAAAAGATCACTGCCCCTCGCCGGCGTAGAGCGGGCTGGACGCCTTCATCCAGCGGAGGAGCATTCGCATTTCGGCGATGCGCTTTCCCGAATCATCGTCGAGGCCGGTTTCGAACCACGTGTACTCGGTCTTCGGGCTTTGCCCAACAGCAATGACCTCGCCGGTGCATGTGTATTCGGTATCAACGAGCACCGGCCCGTTGATGTTGCGAAGTTCAATCGCGCCGAACAGGCCGACGGCCGTCCCGATTGGGCCGCGAAGCGAGGCGACGCTCTTCGCGTAGAGGAGGCGCACCATAGGCGCTAGCATCGCGATCGGCTTACCCCACGGCGAATCCGAGACGAACCAATCGAGTGGCTCGGTGACGATCTTCATCCGCTCCTGCTGCTGTTCGAGCGTGATCGAAACCTGAACAGGTTCGAACTTGCGACCTGGTTCGACTCCCTTGAGAAGGCGAAGGTCGCCGGTTTCAAACCGATCAAGCGGGCGAGCGAGCAAGGCGGTTGAGACACCGGGGTCACCGACCGATGCCGTCCCCTGGGCCACCTGCATGCCGTCTTCGCGAGTCGCCCACGCCTCGACCTGGGCATCGGCCACGCCGGCCGGCGGCTGCCTTAGGGAAGCACGTACCGCCTCGCGGTCGGTGGTTGCATTCATGTAGTACATGGACAGCGTGCCGCGCTCGAACCAGCGCTGCCCGAACGCTTCAAGCAACAGCGGCGGGAAGAGCTCGTTGTGGATTGAACCGGCGACAGTACCGCCACGGAAGCCGAGCTTCGAGGCGGTTGCGTCATCGTGGATGCTGCCCTTGGCGTTCTTCGAGTTGTTGATTGAGCGGCGAATGGGCCCGCTGATGACGCCATCGGCTATGGAAATGTTGGAGTTGGCAGCAGTGGTCATTCTGAGGTTCTCCCGCGCGGAATTGGCCCAAAGACTACGCCCGCCTCACGCGCTTCGTCACGTTCAGCCGCCGATGTGAGACATCTCCACCTTGGGAAGAAGGGCCGTTTCTGCAGTCCTCAGTTCCGAGTATCGGTCGTCTCGAATGCGCCAGACCGAGGCGAGGAACGCCCCAATCTCTTCATCAGAAGCACCGGAACGGAGCAGCGAGCGGAAGTCATGCCCGCGGACACCGAACAGACAGGTGTACAACTCACCCTCCGGCGAGAGCCGAGCGCGAGTGCAATCGCCACAGAACGGTTCGGAAATCGAGGTAATCACACCGATTTCGCCCGAGCCATCCTTGTATCGCCAGCGGCGAGCGACCTCGCCACGGTAGTTCGCCTCCGCCGGCTCGATTGGCAGCTCTGCGTTGATGCGTTCGACGAGTTCCTTTGCAGGCACCACATGCTCAAGCTGCCAGCCGTTGGTTGCGCCGACATCCATGAATTCGATGAACCGCACGATGACGCCAGTCCCCTTAAAGTGTCGAGCGAGGTCGACGAGGGTGTGATCATTCGTGCCGCGTTTGACGACGGCGTTCACCTTGATGGGGTCGAGCCCGGCTTCACGTGCCGCCTCGATGCCGTCGAGAACCACCGAAACCGGCACGCCGGAATCGTTCATCGCCTGGAACACCGTGTCGTCCAGGGAATCGAGCGATACGGTCACGCGCTTTAGTCCGGCGTCTTTCAGCTTCTGCGCCTGGGCTCGAAGCAGCGACCCATTGGTCGTGAGGGTCAGGTCCTTCAGCCCCGGGATCTCGTTGAGTTCGGCGATGAGGGTGTGCAGGTCGCGGCGAACCAGTGGCTCTCCACCGGTAATCCGAATCTTCTCTACGCCATGGGCCACGAAGATGGTAGCGAGGCGCGTGATCTCCTCGTAGGTCAGCAACTCGGTGCGATTGAGGAACTGGTATCCCGGACCGAAAACTTCGCGCGGCATGCAATAGGTGCAGCGGAAGTTGCAGCGGTCGGTTACGGAAATGCGAAGGTCGCGCAGCGGGCGCTGGAACGCGTCAGTTAGTACCACAGATCCAGTGTAGCGAATCGGAATCAGCCGGTGGTGGCTGGTTCGGGCTCGGGCAGTTCGGCGAGGCGGTGGAGGAGGTCTTCGTACTTGCGGGCCCGTTCGGCGAGTTCTTCGCGCATGGAGGACATCTTCTCCATCTTCTGGTCGATCAAAGCGATCTGCTGGAGGGTAGCCTCGTGGGCGATTCGCGCCTTCCCGGCCTTCTCCAGGGCGTCGGCATCTTTCCGCCAGCCAGCCCGGATCTGGAGACGAACGTCTTCGGCCTCGAGCATCTCCTTGATTTCAGCGAGCGAGAACCCAAGGAGTTCCTTGAGTTGCCGGATCCGATCGATCCGTTCCATGTCGTCCGGGGAATAGAGCCGGAACCCGCCATCCATCCGCGTTGGCGGGTCGAGCAGGCCTTTCTCCTCGTAATAGCGCAGCGTGCGCTGCGTGAGACTCGCGCGTTCGGCCGCTTCGCCAATCTGTAGGAATCGTTCGGTGGCGGTGCTTTCGGACATCTTGTGAGCCTAGTCTAACAACGTTAACGCGCACGTCAATGTTTCTCGCTCGCGTGCAACGAAGGTCCCGTGAATGACGAGCCGTCGCAGGGTAAATACCTGCGATGGCGGTTGATTCTTAGGGCGCTTGCTGGGCCGAACGGGCTTTCCCACATAAGCCGAACCGGGCGTGAAAACTGCGTGTGAAGGGCCAGC
Source organism: Dehalococcoidia bacterium (assembly GCA_050247055.1). GTDB lineage: Bacteria > Chloroflexota > Dehalococcoidia > Tepidiformales > Tepidiformaceae > Amarobacter. Next base: position 1,036,518 of record JBFWUX010000001.1, on the reverse strand, counting down.
ACAAGTACATAACAGCGTTGAACCAGCCGGGGGCGCGGACTAACTTACGCCCTACGTTTTCCGGGACACCTTCCGTGACGGCCCCCGGATCGGGCCTCTGGCCATCGTGTTTCCACCTCGCATTTGAGTCAGTTCGAAACGCCCATCGGCATTGGGAGAAAGGAGTGCGCGCCCTGATGGAAGACCGTGCCCGGCTCGATTCTCGCGAACTCCTCCGCGCCTGGCAGGGTGTCCTTGGGCGCCTCGAACTCGAACTCAACCCGCACAACTTCACCACCTGGCTGGCGCCAACGCGCGCCCGTTCGTTCGATGGACACGGCCTGGTGGTGGAAGCACGCTCGGCAATGGCCTGCGACTGGCTGGACCGGCGGATGCGCACCGTGGTGGAGCGAGCCGCAGCCCAGGCTTTCGGCGGCGAGGTGCAAGTCACCTTTGTGGCGAGCGGTGAATCGAGCGAACAGAAGCTGGTCGAGCCGGCCGCGGAACCTCCGTCACGGCGTTCAGCCGGGTCAGTCATCGGGACGGTGAATTGCGCGTTCACATTCGAAGACTATCTCGCCACGGATGGAAACCGGCTCGCGCTACAGGCCTGCGCCGCACTTGTCGAACCAAGCGATCTCGTTGCCAGCCCGGTAGTCCTTTTCGGATCACCGGGACTCGGGAAAACGCACCTGCTCCACGCACTCGCATGCCGAGCCCGGGACCTCGGCCGGAACGTTGCCTGCCTGAGCGCCGAGGAGTTCACCAACCGATTCCTCGGCGCGATGCGAGCGAAGCGCGCGGAAGAGTTCCAGGCCGAAGTCCGCCAGGTTCAACTCCTCATCATCGACGATCTCCAGTCGATCGCCGGAAAGAAGGCAACCCAGGACGAGCTCGTTTGGACCATCGACGCTGTAACAAACGCCGGAGGACACGTGGTGGTGGCCTCGGAGCGTCACCCATTCGAACTCGGCCTCCTGGAGCGTCTCGAATCCCGTCTCGCCGCCGGCATCATCACCCGCATGGAGCCGTTCGATTGGAGCGAGCGGCGGGCCTTCATCGAGGCTGTGGCCCGGAAGAAGCGCGGCGGCCTGCCGGGCTGGGCGATCGACCGCCTGAGTGGAGTCAACGCTCCCTCTGTCCGCATTCTTCTCGGTTGCGTGAACGCAGCTCTGGGCCTCGAGCGTGCTCAACAACTCGATCCACGGACACTCGATGCGTCGCTCGCCGGCGTGGCGGTACTGGAAAAGGGCGCAACCGCCGGCGGTGAGCAGCTATTGCTCGAACGAGTGGCGCAGTACTTCGGCGTTGCCTGCGACGATCTTGTTGGACGGGCTCGAAGCCCTCGCCTGTCGGAGGCACGAGCAGTGGCGGCCGCCGGGCTCCAGGCGCGCGGCTACAGCCTCCCACGCATCGGCTCGCTGCTGAGCGGCCGTGACAAGGGCACCATCAGCGCCCTCGCCCGCCGCGGGCGCGAAATGATCGAGGGGCAGGATCTCCTGGAGCACCTCGTCGCTGGATAACTGCCGGCGTTGAGTGATCACCTTGGGTTCCAGCGACGTATCTTCTTTCCGTGAGTGACTATCGGCTTGCCGATGACTTCGACCTTGTTGCGCTCGTCGCCTCCGGGAAGGAGGACGCCCTCGGGGTGCTCTACGACCGTTTTCACCGGCAATGCTTCGCCTTTTCGCTTCGCATTCTGGGGGCGGAACAGGATGCTGAAGAGGCGGTACAGGAAACATTCGTCCGGGTCTGGCGGAACGCAGCGAGATACGACCGCTCTCGGGCGGGCGTCGCAAGCTGGATCCTTTCCATCACACGAAACCTCTGCATTGATGAAATCCGAAGGCGAAGAAGGCGCGTTCCTGAAATGCCATCGTTCGACGACGCATTCGAAGTCGCCTCGCCCGATCGCACCGACGTCGCCGCGGAGCGAGAACTCCTCGGCGAGCAAGTGCGCGGCGCCCTCGGATCACTGACGAGCGAACAGCGCAGCGCGATTGAATTGGTGTATTTCCACGGGCTCACGAGCCAGGAGGTCGGGCGCATCCTGGATGTCCCCTCGCCAACAGTGAGGAGCCGCTTGCGACTCGGTCTGCTTAAACTTGGCGGAGTTCTCCAGGAAAGGGGGATAGCGAACGTTGACTGAAGACCTGCATCCCCTGGAATACCTGCCCGAACTGGCCCTCGGCGTACTGGCTGAGGATGACGCGCCCGGAATTCGCGAGCACCTGGAGACGTGTGCCACGTGCCGGGCCGAATACGAAACAATGGTCGGTGCAGCGCGGTTGCTGCCGTTCGCCATGGAAGAGGCCGAGCCAGGTCCTGGAGTCCGTGAGGAACTGATGCAGCGGATCGCCAGCGAGCCGCGCCCCCTGCGCCCCCGCGCGGGCTGGCAACGATGGCAACAGCTGACGGCGATCGCCGCGGCAGCGGCAATGCTCGTTGTCGTTGGCGGGTTCGCGGGAGCACTGCTTTTTGGGAGCAGCGATGCATCAATTAAGGACGAACACGCCCGGCAGCGAACGCTCGTTGAAGCCGTTGCCGAGGGCAGCGCCCGGCGAGAAGCGGCGGAACAGGACGGCGTGAGCGCAGCCCTGGTGTATGCGCCCGGGACCAGTTCAGCCTTCGCGTGGTTGGACAACCTCCCGTCGCTCCCGGAGGGCAAGGCATACCAGGCATGGTTCATCCAGGACGGCAATGCCGTGCCCTCCGATCACTTTTCCGACGCTCAAGGCGGAGTGTGGCTGGCGGCACCCGGAGATGTGTCCGCTTTCGGAGCATTCGCTTTGACGATCGAAGACAAGGACGGCGCGAAACAACCCACGAGCCAGCCGTTCATGGTGGTGGCGCTTGGAACCGCCGCAAGCCGCCTGCCGTTTTCCATGGCCGATTGGGCCATTCTGACCCGGCAGAACTAGCCCCCGCGTCGAATCTCGGCGATGAGCGCTTGAGCCAGGATCCGAGACTGCCACTCGTGCCCGGCGGCATCGGTGTGCAGCCGATCGCCGCCAGCATAGAGGTTGGGCGGAGGGGGATCGTGCTCGATGTCGGCGCCAACGTAGCCCGCATGTACCGAACCGCAGAAACGCTTCAGGCGGCGATGAACCGCGGCCTGCAGTCTGGGGTTTGAAGTCCAGTGATCGAGCGTCGTGTTCACAATGAGCCTGCGATTCTCATCGCGAAGAATCCGCAACGCGCATTCCTCCGTGAGGTCCGCGATGTAGTCGGGAGAAAAGTGGGTGTCGCCGCCGACCGTCTTGAGCAACCCGGCCCGAATCCAATGATATGGCGGTTGCCGCGTGACCCACGGGATACCGCCGATGCGTTCGCCTCCCGAGGCGATGGAACCGCCAAGCATGCCAAAGCGCCGGCGGATGCGGAGTGGCACGCTCTTGTAGAGGTACCAGTAGGCGTTCACCTTAAAGACCACAATGTCCGGCTCATAGCGTTGCAGCCACCGGTCGAGGATTCCGGGGAGTTCCGGGCTCGGCCAGATGGCGCGCGGCTCCACAGTCACTTCCTCTGCGACTGCTTCCTCGAGCAACCGCGCTGCCAGGCTCCATGAGCGATTCGCCTCCGGGACTTCGCGCCGGAGATCTTCGCTGTTGGAGAGCCAGAGGATCCGCTTCAAAACTGGAGGACCAGGCGGCGGAATCGTTCGAGATAGCGACCGTCCTCCGACTTCCAGCGTTCTCGGGAGAATTCCTCGAAGTCCTGCTGTTTGCCGAATTGCGAGACGTGCGCCGAGAGCGCCAGGATCTTCATCTCCAGCTGGGGCGCAATGTCCACGTCAAAGTTCGGCTGATTCGAGTTCCAGAGCAACACTTCGCGGACCTTGTGGGGCTCCAGTCCTTCGGCGAGGTGCTCGGGGAAGTTGAGGTGATCCCGGGCGGTGGGATAGACGGCATCGAGGGCCGCCGTCCCCGCTGCCCGATGGTCCGGGTGATTGATGAAGCTATCGCGGATGATGATGTCCGTCGGGTCATGAGTTATGACGGTGTGTGGCCGCAAGACCCGGATATAACGAACGATTTCCTCAAGGAGGATTCGGTCGTAGACCAATTCGCCATCCTCGTGGTCGAGGAAAAAGACATCCTTCACGCCCATTCGGCGGCAGGCTTCGCGCTGTTCCTCACGCCGAAGCGAGATTAGGCGTTGGCGGGGCATCGTCCGGTCTTCGGTGCCCTTGGCGCCGTTGGTACAAATCAGGAAATACACGTCCCAGCCGCTGGCCGCCAACTGGGATGAATAGCCCGCAGCCCCAAAGTCTCCATCGTCCGGGTGCGCGGCGATCACAAGAGCAGAATCGGTCATCGGCAAACCATCGTTGCGCACCACAGTTGGGGTCGCAACCAGCGAAGCGTGTTCCGAACACGATTGACGATAAAGGCGGGCCGTTGCTAAAGTTCGGCTACGAACATGCGTTCGAAGAGGCTGCCCCAATGAAAGAACTCTCCACCAAGCAAGACCAGATCCTCGAGTTCCTCCGTTCCTTCATCGAAGACAAGGACTATCCGCCAAGTATTCGCGACATCCAGGAAGGATGCGGGATCAGCAGCACCTCGGTGGTCGATTACAACCTCCGAAAGCTCGAAGAGAAGGGCATGATCCGCCGCGACCGCGAAGTATCGCGCGGAATCGAAGTGCTTGGGGCGCGCGGGGGCCGGCGCGCGAGGATCGTGGAGATCCCTGTTCTTGGTGCGATCGCCGCGGGGCAGCCCATCCCGGTGCCGTCGTCCGAGCGATGGGGCAATGACAACGAAGACACCGTCGCTGTCACCGAGGACATGGTCCGTGGAAAGAGCAACGTCTTCGCCCTCCGGGTGAAGGGTACTTCGATGATTGAAGACCTCATCGACGATGGGGACATCGTCTTCCTCGAACCTACGCGGGCGGCCGCCGACGGCGAGAAAGTCGCCGTCTGGCTGAAAGATCGTGGCGAGGTGACGCTGAAGCGCATCTACCACGAAGGCAGCAAGGTCCGCCTGCAGCCAGCCAACAGCACGATGCAACCGATCTATACCTCGGCCGATAACGTCGAGATCCAGGGCCGGTTTATCTCTTCATTCCGCCCGAGCGATTAGTATCTCCTGACACAAGGAGAGGCGGTGGAGCGGGGCAGAGCAGAACTTCCCGGTTTTGGCATGAACGAAACGATCGTCAGCGTTCGCGACCTTTCGATCCGCTACCGAACGCGGGATTCGGTCGTGCATGCCACGGAAGACGTTGGCTTTGAGCTGCGCCGCGGTGAAATTCTGACGATCGTCGGGGAAAGCGGTTCGGGGAAGTCGACAGTCGCAATGTCGGTGCTTCGGCTCCTCCCGAGCGAAGCAGATGTTCTCTCCGGGGAAGTCGAGTTCGAGGGCCAAAACCTTCTAACTCTGGAGGAACGCCAGCTTCGGCCCCTGCGCGGACGTAGGATCGCGATGATCTTCCAGGACCCCGTCGCCGGGCTCAATCCGGTGCTTGATGTTGGGAGCCAGGTGGCTGAGATGTTGACCAGCCACCTCGAAATCAGCAAGAAGGAAGCCAGGGCGAGGGCGGTCCAGATCCTGCGGGAAGTTGGTCTCACCGACCCGGAGCGAATTGCCAAATCCTATCCATTTCAACTCTCAGGCGGCATGTGCCAGCGGGTGATGATCGGGATTGCGACAGCCCTCAACCCCGAAGTGATCATTGCCGATGAGCCGACGAGCGCGCTGGATGTCACCGTGCAGGCGCAGATCCTGCACCAGCTCGACCAACTGCGGAAAGAACGGGGCACTGCGATCCTTCTGATCACGCACGACTTCGGCGTCGTGGCGCAGATGGCGGACGAAGTCGCTGTGATGTATGCGGGGCGAGTGGTTGAACGAGGTCCCGTGCGAGAGATGCTAAAGACACCACTTCACCCGTACACCCATGCGTTGCTGAGCACGCTCCCCCGTGTGGACGGCGCCCATTCGCATCTTCGCCAGATCCCCGGCCACCCGCCCGAGATGGTGGAACCGGCGCAGCGCTGCCCCTACATCCCACGATGCTCGAAGGTGATGAACGTCTGCCGCCAGAGTGTGGCGCCGACGCTTGCACAGCCGGAAGGCGGGACTCACGAGGTGGCCTGCTACAACCCGGTCTGGCAGCCGCCAGAGTAAGAGGACTCCCCGCGCCTAGGACTCAAGCCAGTTCACATCGCCGCAAAGGTCCTTCGCATGCGACTTCGAAGCGAAGACCGCGTACTCCTTCTTGCTTTCACCGATGGTGGTTATGGCACCGTGTCCCGGCCAGATAGTGGTGTCATCCGACAAGGCGTAAAGCTCGCGCTTGATGGATTCGATCTCCTGCATTAGGGCTTCGTTGTCTTTGGAGCGCCCCGGACCCCCGGGAAACAGCGTGTCGCCCACAAATGCGTGCTTCCCGCACACGTAAGTGGTGCTTCCCGGCGTGTGTCCCGGGACGCTGAGCACGCGGAATTTCAGGTTACCGACCTTCACTTCGTCGCCATGCTCCACGGCGGCATCGAGCTGGCCCTCCTTGAGCCCGGACTCGATGCCATTGGCAAAGAGCTTCGCTCCGTACTTCTCCTTCAACGCGTCAACGGCGGGAGTGTGATCGAAGTGTCCGTGGGTAAGCAGGATCTTCGATGGCTTCACGCCGGCGCCTTCAGCCGCAGCCGCGTTCACATCGGGTTCGCCCGGAGCATCGACGAAGGCCGCTTCGCCAGTCGAACGATCGATCACAACGTAGACGTTGTTCCCATAGCCGGTCGGCCCCGCCATCACAATTTCCAGGTCACCATCGCGGACGTTCTCCATCGGGTTCAGCCTCCAGCTTCGGGTTGTCCGCGCATGGTAGCGCTTTCGGCTGCGGCAAGAGCCGCGTGGTCGCGGAGGTACCGAACCTGCCCCGGCGTGCGAAGGACATAGACCCTTGCATCCGGACGGTTCTGGACAAGCGATTCATGCAGGCTTCGATTCTGTCGTCGAAACGCCTTGATTCCCCAGATAAGCATCGAATCGCCAGTTAGGAAGGTCTGGCGAAGCGTTTCGCGGTTGCCGTTCCAGAGCTCGGCGTGCAAGAACGAGCGTGAGACCGTTCGCCACGCCAGCCGCCGATAAACGGTCCGCCAGGGGAGACGGAGCCAGATGGCCGTCTCGGCATGAGGAAGAACGAGATCGCGGACGAACGAGTAGTTGCCTTCGATGACCCACTCGGCGGGGTGTTGGGCAAGAAACTCCGAGACCCGCTGGCGAAACTCCTCCTGGGTGAGGTCCACCCAGTTGGGGTACGCGTGAAACATCGCATCAAGTTCCAGGAGCGGCAATCCAAAGCGATCGGCGATTTCGCGGCTCAACGTGGACTTTCCCGAGCCCGAGGGGCCATACACGGCAATGCGTCGGCCCAGCGGCACCGGGCGTTTCGAATTCGGCGGAGGTTTGGGCACGCCGAGCATCATACAGGTGCGACAACCCCGGCCTGCGGCTTCGAGAACAGACCGACGACAATGGCAAGCGCTACGAAGAGCGCGCCGCAGACGACGAAGCCCACGGCAAGCGACGTCGAGGCGAAGTATGCAGCGCTCATTGGGCCAACCATAAACGCGAACGCCTGGGCCGAACTCGCGAGACCGAAGGCAGTTCCACGGCGGGCGGGAGGGACGGTAGAAGCGATGAGCGTGTTGGTTGCGGGCATGGAAGCCCCATTGGCAACAGCAAAGACCAACAGTCCGGCAACGAAGTACCACTCGTTGCCACCTACCGCCAGCGCCGGAGCAGCAGCGGCCGACAACAATGTGAGCGCGACCAGGGTCCCACGAAGGCCGGTCCAGAGCCCGAGCAGACGGGCGACGACGAGAACTCCGATAACGCTTCCCGCGCCTGCGGCCGTGAAGGCGATGCCAGAGAGCGTGCTCGCGCGGTCCTCTCCGGCGATGTCTTTCAAAGCGATCGGGGTCGCAACGCGAATCAGCTGGTTCAGGGCGAACAGCCCGAAATAGAGGAGCACGGCAATCCAGAAGGTGCGGCTGAAACCTGACACCCAGCCCATCGACAACCGAAATCGCCGCTGTCCCGAGTCCTTCAGTCGGACAGCTCGCGCTTCCACCTTGTCACGGGGAATGGCGATGATGATCCAGATCGCTGCCAGGGTTGGAAGCACGGCGCTGGCAAGAATGGCTCCGCGAAACCCGAACAGAATGGCCAGGCCGGCGCCACAAGCCGGTCCGAGCGTACTGCCCAGGTACTGGCCGGCTGTCACCACGCCCAGCGCCTTATCAAGCCGCTCATCCGGAACGGTAACGCTGGTAAGGGCGATCGCCGCCGGGATGAACCCGGAAAACAGCCCCTGCATGGAAAGCGAGACAACGATGACCCATGGTGCGTGCGCCACGGCCGCAATCGCTGTGGTGATGGTTGCGGCGAACAGGGCGCGGATAAACATGAGCTTGCGCCCGTACCGGTCGGAGAGCACGCCCCAGACAGGACCGGTAACCAGCCTCGCTACACCCTGGACGGACGTAGCGATACCTACCCAGAACAACGCATTCGCGTCGCTCGTCGCCCCAATATCCTGGAGGTAGAGCGGCAGGAATGGCCACCAGAAATTCATGGCGAAGCTCGCAAGGAAAGCGCCCGAACCGATAGCCAGAGAAACCTTGAGATACTTCTGAGAAGCGGCCTCGCGACCTTCGAACACCGCCGCGGCGGTATCGGTATTCGAAGCGAGTTGTGCCACGAGCGTCATCCTACTGGTTGTGCGCGTCTGGGGCGTTTCGATCTCCGGACGGACGGCCGATCACTTGCGAAGGACGAACCGGACAATGTGCTCGATGACCGTTTCAGGCTCGGCGATGATGCCAGTAAGGGTCAGAAGGATGACCATCCCGATCCCGACAAGCACGGCGGGGAACACCAGAGACTTGAGACGGCGAAACGGGCGAGTCAACGCTCAGTCCACCCCGAACGGCTAATCCGGCAGTTCACCGGCCAGAACAGCGGGGTACAGCTGCGGCAGTTCGCGAGGGACGAAGAGGTCTGCCGACGCTTGTATCTCAGCAAGGGACCACCAGCGATAGCCTTTGAGTTCCTGCAACTCAAGTTCGGTCCAGGAATCCACCGTGATTCGAGACTCGGGTTCCGTGCGCGCGACGTAGAATCGCTCGAGCACATCAAACCAGCGCTCTCCGAGCGTCCCTACCCATCGGCGCGTCCAGATGCAAGGTCCGAGTGGAACGAAGAGACCGGTCTCCTCCATGAGCTCCCGGGCCGCGGCTTCCTCATGCGTTTCACCCGGTTCAAGACCGCCGCCGGGCGGGAACCAGAACGGCAGACCTGTCTCTTCGTCCGGCTCCTTTGCTGTAAATAGCAAGGTTCGGTCCAACGGGTCGATGAGCAGGACCCGGGCCGTCGGCCTGACGATCGGGTTGTCCCGTGATGAACCGGGGTTCACATCCTAGCCGTACACCAGCGCCCGGTCGATCATCGCGCGGCTGATCACCACTCGCTGCACCTGGCTTGTGCCCTCAACGATCATGAGCTGGCGGGCGTCGCGGTAGTGGCGCTCGAGCGGGTGGTCCTTCATGTACCCCTGCGCGCCAAGCACCTGTAGGGCATCGAACGCGACCTTATTCGCCATCTCGGTGGCGTGGGCCTTCGCGATCGACAGGTTGTGGGCATGTTCCTTCATGAATTTGCCCTGATCGACGAGCCAAGCCGCTTTGTAGACGAGGTTGCGAGCGGCCTCAATCTGGATGGCCATGTCGGCGAACATGAACTGGATCGCTTCAAAATCGATGACGGAATTGCCGAACGCCTTGCGCTCGCGAGCCCATTCCATGGCGTAGCCGGCCGCGCCTTCCGCCAGCCCGACGCCTCGCGCCCCGACCGTGGGTCGCATGCTGTTCAGGGTGAGCATGGCGTGGTTGAATCCCTGGCCCTCGACCCCGCCGAGCAAGTTCTCGGCGGGCACACGCACATCTAAGAAGCTGAAGTGCGCGGTCGGGACAGACTTCACGCCCATCTTGTCGTCTGTCCGGTCGATACGGACGCCGGGAGCATGAGCATCCACCACGAAGGCGCTGATGCCCTTCGCGCCGGGTCCTCCGGTGCGCGCGAAGACAGTCAACTGGTCTGCCACTGTGCCGCCAGAGATATAGACCTTGTTCCCGTTCAGGACATAGTCGTCACCGTCGCGGGTAGCGCGGGTTTCCAGGGCAGCCGCATCAGACCCATGGTCAGGTTCGGTCAGGCAGAACGCGGCCTTGCGATCGCCAACGGAGAGCGCCGGGAGCCACTTCTGCTGCTGCTCGGCCGTGCCCCCGAACATGATCGGCCGGGTGGGGAGGCCACTGAGGACGAGCATGAGGCCGGCGCCGCATTCGTACTTTGCCACCTCTTCGATGGCAAGACAGAGCGGAAGGATGCCGTTGCCAGTTCCGCCCATCGACTCAGGGATGGCCATGCCAAGCAGGCCCGCCTTCTTAAAGGCGTCGAAGTAATCGTGGGGATACTCGCCAGTCTCATCGAGTTCCTTGGCGCGCGGGGCGACTACTTCCCGCGCGATGCGCCGGGCCGTGTCCTTGATGAGCTTGTTTTCTTCAGAGAGTTCGAAATCCATGCGCGCGCCGTCCCGTGGTGAGGTTGAGGCCGTATTGAACCACGAGCAGCCATGAAGCGGCAGTCAGCGAAGGTCGGGCACCTCTCTAAACAGGTTTCCAACAACCCTTCACGCGGCTTAACCGGCCCGAGTCACCTCTGGTGCGGGTAACGCCATTGGCACGGCAGACCCAGCGCTCGTGCTGGAAAAAGGAGCAAGCAAATGAACAAGAGAGCGATTGCAATGATGAGCACACTGGTGGGAAGCGTGGCCATGGCCGCATGCGCGTTTGGCGGCGCCGCCGATGCATCGCGCGGCTTCCCGCCCGCTGGAACTCCAGTTGCCGCAACCCCCGCGGCGTCAACGCCGGGCGGGAAACCGAACAGTGGAACGCTGCCGGGCGGCGGCCGGCCAACGACGCTCACCCCTGACGACACCGTGACCTTTTGCGAACCCGTCGATGGTGTCGAACTGTTGATGGACATCTACTACCCGGCGGGCCACACCACCGACTCGAACGATCCCGCGATCGTCTACGTCCATGGCGGCGGCTGGACCACCGGCAGCCGAAACGAAGGCGAAGGCGCCCGTTACATTCCGGCGCTGGTTTCGCAGGGGTATGTGGTCTTCGCGGTGGATTACCGCCTGGCGCCTGAGTACGAATTTCCGGCGCAAATCGAAGACGTGCAATGCGCCCTTCGGAACATCCGCGCGAACGCAGCGACGTACGGCATCGATGCAGATCGCATCGGCGCCATCGGTGGCAGCGCAGGCGGCCAGTTGGTCAACGTACTGGGCACCGCCGAAGAAGGCGACTTCGACGAAGTGGGCGGATACGAGAGGTACTCGAGCGAGGTGACCGCCGTGGTCGACATGTACGGCGCGAGCGATTTCAGTGATCCCAACATGAGCGACCACAACGCCGCCCACGTCCAGGTGTTCGGAACCGACACCTATGAAGACGAAGAATCGAACACCCTCTGGATGGCCAGCGCCGTGAACTACGTCGATAGCGGCGACGCGGCATTCCTCCTGCTCCATGGCGAAGAAGACCCGGTCGTGCCGATCTCACAGTCAGAAATCTTCTACTCTGCGCTCGAGGACGCGGGAATCGATGCGACATTCGTCCGCGTGGAAAACGCCGGGCATGCATTTGTCCCAACGGGAGGGACGCCGAACCCGGGCGCGAATGAGCTCACGACGTACATCATCGAGTTCTTCCACAGCCATCTCTAAGGCCGGGCCGGGACGAACAGGAGGGGCCCCCCGAACGGGGAGCCCCTTCTTGTTGGTGCAAGGATTCAGCGACTACTCGTAGCGGAGAGCCTCCGCAACCGGGACGCGGCTCGCGCCCTTGCTCGGCCACCACGTCATCATCAGCGAGAAGATGAACGAAGCGGAGATAACCAGGAGGATTTCGGCCCAGGGCATCGCGAAGTGGATTTCGGCGCCCTCGGTGAAGTCCGGCGATGTGAGAAGGTTGCGGCCCAGGATGGCCCCGCCAACCACTCCCGAGAGGATGCCCATCACGGCGATGAAGCTCGATTCGAGGAGGAAGGTGAGGGTGACAATCCCGCGCTGATAGCCGATCGCCCGCAGCATACCGATCTGCTGGCGGCGTTCCACCACCGACCGGAAGGCGATGACTCCGAGACCAGCGATGCCGACGAAGAGTCCGAGGGCCATGAAGGCCTGGAACATGCGGTTGAAGGCCGCGTTGGTGGCGGACATGTCTTCGAAGATCTGGTCGACTGAGTCGGCTTCGACTCCCTGAACGGCGAGTGCGGATTCGATGCCGCGGACGGCCTGGGCTGCATCGACGCCGTCGTTCAGGCGGAAGTAGCCGCGTCGGTACTGGGGCTCGCCGATGAGCGAGCGGTAGGCCTGCTCATCGATGAAGATGCCGCCGATGGTGGTTGCCGGCAGCTGCGACCGAAGGACGCCGACTACCGTCAGGGTGGTGGTATTGCCGGATTTGGGGTCGGTGACGGTGACTTCCACCGCGTCGAAGCGGCTGTCGGTGATGGTCACGCCCTCCAGCGTCCAGTCATAGGATTCGTTGAACTGGATTCCCACCAGCGACGAATCGACGAGGGCGAGGTTCGGGTTCGTCCGCACGGCTTCCATCACCGCCGCTTCGCTGTCGTAGCCGTTGGCGTAAGCATCGAGCGTGGTACCGAGGCTGGAGAAGAATCCATCATCGGCGCCAATGACCGGGTAGATGCCGTCGTTGTCCTCCCCAGGCTGCGATACCAGCTGGGCGGAATCGGCGAGCGTTGTTCGGCCGGCGCCAGCGATGTCACTGGCCACCGGGCTGCCTGCCTCGGCGAGAGCTGCCGGGACGTCCCGGACGGTGCTCGTACCGCTGGCGGTGGTGACCACATCCATATTGGCCTTCGCATCGCCGCCGAGGAAGGCTGCATCGAAGTTGGCCAGGAGGACGCTGAAGACAGTCAGGGAGAAGACGATGAGCGAGAACATCGCGATGGTCATCCCGGTGCGGAAACGGTTCGCCAGCGGATAAGCGATCGCCATCTTGAGCGCGGGTGCGAGCGCCGGGAACCGGGCCGCCGCGGCCGCCGTCAGGGCAACCGGGACGAGGAGGCCTGCGGCCAGGTAGACCAGTTCGCCGAGGCCATCGCCCGTATCGCGTATGGCGAACCCGGTGATGCCCAGTCCCACCGCGGCGAGACCAGTGAGCACGGCCACCATGTAGGCGCGAGAGCCTTCGCCGGTGTTGTTGAAGAGCGAGGTTAACAGGCGAGCGTTGAACACGATCATCAGAGTGAAGGCGATGACGATCATGACGCCGCTGATCACGAACATCTCAATATCACTGTTGAACTTCCCGAAGAGGCGTTCGTGCACGCTCGCCGGCATCAGCCAATAACCTGCGAGGACCGCGCCCACAACTGTCCAGAGCGGTCGGTTCGGGACGCGCAGCTGGCGAGCAATTGCCGCGAGGGAAAGCGGAACCAGCGAGATGCCAAGCGAGAAGAAGAAGAGGACCTCGGATGATTTGCCCGTGAGCATGAACAGTCCGCCGAACAACACTCCGATCGGGCCGACCAGCCAGCCCCATGGCAGACCCAGGCCCTTCCGGAAGAAGAACCAGATGCCGAGCGGCGGGACGACCATGGCAGGTACGCCGGCGATGACCCAGCCCCACCGCGTCTTGCGGCGGCTCTCCCGCTTTGAGGCGTCGGGCAGCTGGCGGATGGCGGCGACGATGTTCACGTGACTCGCCTTCAGCGAGGCGAAGATGACCGTGACGAAGGTGAGGACGACGCCGAGGCTGTAGCCGATGACGAGGGCTGTCGGGCGAATTTCCATCGAAACGAGGGAGAAGTAGTCGCCGCCAACAGCCTTCAACAGGACATCGACCAGCAGCCAGGAGGAGAGAACGCCCGCGCCCACACCGATGATGCCGGCAAGGAGCGAGTAAGCCATGCCTTCGACGAGGAACGAGCGGACGAGGTGACCGCGCTGGGCGCCAACGGCACGTGCCATTCCCATCTCGGCGCGGCGTTCCGCCGCAAGCATCACGAAGATCATGAAGATGAGCATGACGCCGGCAGCCATCGAGAAGAGGCCGAGGACGAGGAAGAAGGTGGTGAAAAGGTTGCCCTGGAGCTCGGAGATCTCCAGCGCGTCCTTCTTCATGGTGAAGAGTTCGGTCGGCGTGCCCGTCTGAGCGACTGCCGAAGCAAAGAGGGCCGAACCGTCGTTGTCGAGGTAGGCCTGGATGCGTTCCGCGACCGGATCGGCAAGTGCTTCAACTTCCGCACGATCGCCGTGGAGAGCGACCGTCAGCGAGCTGATCTCGTTGTTCGTAAGGCCGTTCATTTCACGGAGGCGTTCGATCGGCAGGACGAGCCCGCCAGGAACGCTTGAGAAGCTCATTCCGTAGTTCCCGGAAGAGAGCTCGTTGCGCAGGATGCCAACGACGCGGACGGTGACGTCCTCGCCTTTGCTGGTGACGGTGAGCGTGTCGCCGACCTTCGCCTGGAGGTCTTCGGCGGCCTGTTCGTTCAGAAAGACACCATCAGGGCCAAGCATGGAAGGATTGGCGGATTCGCCGTCCGTCAGCGTCAGGCCGCCGGCGCGAGCCAGGCGTTCGAAGTCCACGCCCGTGAGCTGGACCGAAGGCTTTGCATCGGCGGTACGCAGATTCGTGACCGGAGCAGGAATCGTGAGGTAGGGCAGGAAGGCATCGATGTCCCGGTCCGATTGGAATTCCGATTCGAGAGCATCGACTGCCGCGCCGTTGGCGTAGGGAGCCTCGCCGACCACGGGGACCCCAGCATCGCGGAAGAAAATGCGTTCGCCGTTCCAGGTGATATCGAGGTCGTTGTGACCAAAGAGCTGATAGGTGTCGGCCGTCAGTGACTGGTCGATGGTATCGCCAGTAACGAAGGCCGCCGTGGTGATAAGCGTGCCGAGGGCCAGGCCCACGATCACGAGAAGCGATTGGAGGCCACGGCGCGGGATGTTGCGGAGGCCGAACTTGAACATCGTCCGGTTGGTGAAGCCCACGCCGACGACGGTGAAAACCGAAACGCCGAGGAGGCTCCCCAGGATGATAGCCAGGGTAGTTATCGGGAGCCCGAAGAGTTCATTCACTTGGCCGCCTCCTCCGAGACGATGTTGCCGTCGCTCATGCGGACGACGCGGTTGCAGCGTGCCCCGACGCCTGGATCGTGCGTGACGATGACGAAGGTCAGGCCCTTCTCCCGGTTGAGCTTTTCCATGAGGCTCATGATGTCGGAGGCGGTTTTCGAATCGAGGGCACCCGTCGGCTCATCGGCCCAGACGATCTCCGGTTCGTTCACCAACGAGCGAGCGATGGTCACGCGCTGGCGCTGACCGCCGCTGAGCTGCGAAGGGCGATTGTTCGCAAGACCCCGCAGACCGACAACCTCTAGCGCTTCAAGGGCGCGCTTGCGAGCTTCCCGCGGATTCACGCCGGAAACGATGAGCGGAAGCTCAACATTTTCGACCGATGAGAGGACGGGAAGGAGGTTGTAGGTCTGGAAGACGAAGCCCATGTTGCGGGCTCGGAACGTGGTTCGGGTCTTGTCTGAGAGATCGGCCAGGTTCGAACCAGCGATGCTGATCTTGCCGCCGTCAACGACATCGAGGCCGGAAGCACAGTTAAGTAGCGTCGTCTTGCCGCAGCCAGAAGGGCCCATGATGGCGACCATTTCGCCTTTATGAACGTTGAGCGAGACGCCCTTGAGCGCCCGCACTTGCTGCGAGCCGGAGTCGTAGGTCTTCACGACATTGTCGATTTCGATAATCGGCGCGACCGCGGCGCGGGGCCTGGTCACGACCTGGGGTGCTGTCACTGGGTGCTCCTTCGATGGGGCGATTGGGGCTGCCGTTCCAACGGTGTTAATGACGATCTCGTTTTGCATCGGGGGTTCCTCTCCATTGATGCGCAGTGAATTGGTGAGTTCAGGACGCCGCTTTGCCGGCGGCGGAACGGATGACCTCGAAGAGCCGGGCAATACCTTCCTGCTTACCAACAAACGCGGAAGCACCCGAGGCGAGAGCCTCGTGGCGCGTGCGCGCGTCGTCCTGCAGAGAAAGGACCACCACTTTCGTGGCCGGTTCGAGGGCTGCGAGTTGCCTGGTCGCTTCGATGCCATCGACGCCATGCATGCGTACGTCCATGACGACCACATCGGGCCGAAGCTCCGAGACAAGGGAGATGGCCTCTCCACCTTCCTGGGCCTCGCCGATAACATCGAAATCCGGTTCGCCAGACATACACATCAGCAGTCCCTGGCGAACTCGTGCTTCGTCATCCACGAGGAGCAGGCGAATTGGTGTTTCCATCACGCTTCCCACGGTAGGGAAACACCTGCGACGCGGCGTCATCCCCGAGGGCGGTTGCCGTGAATCACTTCGGGGGAGCGAATCTCGTTCGAAAGGAGGAGGAAGGTTCGAGCCCCGCGCGGTGATATAGTTCGAGGACGCGCACCGAGAGCTGCTTGAGTCGTCCCCGGGAGGCCCAATGCCGATTCGAATTGTCATTGCGGATGACCATGCCGTCGTCCGCCAGGGCTTGAAGATGTTCCTCGAAGACGACGCGGACTTCGAGGTCATCGCGGAGGCGCAAAACGGGGCCGAGGCACTGGCACTCGCCAAGCAGCACAAACCGGACGTGGTCCTGATGGATCTCCTCATGCCGGTGATGGATGGGATTACCGCGATCGGACATATCCGCCGCGAACTGCCCGATACCGAAGTCATCGCGCTCACCTCCGTTCTCGAAGACGCCTCGGTCGTCGGTGCAGTCCGCGCTGGCGCGATCGGCTATCTCTTAAAGGACACGCAGGCCGAGGAACTGACGCGCGCAATCAAGGCGGCTGCCAATGGCCAGGTGCAGCTCTCGCCCCAGGCGGCGGCCAGGCTTGTGCGCGAAGTGCGCGCCCCGGAAAGCCCCGAAACCCTGACCGAACGTGAGACCGACGTGCTCAGGCTGCTCGCGCAGGGGAAGGCGAACAAGGAAATCGCCCTCGCGTTGTACATCGGCGAGAACACCGTGAAGACCCACGTTTCGAGCATCCTCGTAAAGCTCGGGGTGCAGAGCCGAACGCAGGCGGCGCTCTACGCCCGCCAAATCGGCCTCGGCCCGCTCGAATAGCGCCGGCAGGTACCCAGGAATGTCGCGCGTCTCCCTTCGTCTCGGGCACAAGCTCAATCTTTCGCTATTGGTTTTCATGCTGCTGCTGGGCACGGCGACAGCGGTGCTTGTGCTCGTCGGCTTCAACCGCTCGCAGGACAACGCCGCAGCGCAAAGCAGGGAGGGCCTCGAACAAGAGGGCGTAACCACGCTGCAAACGCTCAGCAGCCAGCAGGCGTACATCGGTGAACTGCAACTCGCTCCCGCGGCGGAATGGGGCCACCAGGCGGGCTCATACCTACGGCTTCGAGGCGAAGATGCAGCGCCCCTCGATCCTTCGGCGTTCGCGACAGGGCCGAACGGCATGCTGTACGACCCCAACCCGACCCGGAAGACCGACCTGTTCATCCTCCCCGGCAAGGACTTTGAGGGGCAACTCGCCAGGGAAGCGACTGAATCCGCCGCGCTTTCCGACTTCTTTGAATCGCTGTTCACCGACTACCAGGACCAACTCATCGAAGACGCCTTCCGCCCGATTGCCATCTACTACATCTCGGCCGAAGGCCTGATGCGTTACTACCCACCCGTGGTCACCACGGAAACCGTGCTCCATGGCACCGTGAACGCCGAGGACCTGGCCAACCTGCACGCTTCCGTCTCGCCAGCGAACAACCCGCTGAAGAAGACGATCTGGACATCTCCATACGAGGACCAATCCGGTCAGGGCGATGTCCTCACTGCCTACACCCCGATCTACGACGACACCGGCTACCGCGGAGTCATCGGCGTCGATGTTTCGCTCGTGAAGCTGAAAGAGCAGGTCCAAAACATCCAGCCGACTACCGGCGGCTTTTCCTTCTATATCGATGCTGAAGGCAATTTCCTCAGGACCTTCGACTACGACACCCTCACGAAACTTGCCGCCGAGGGCGCGAACCCTGCCTTTCGCGCTGCCGTCGATGAGATGGTCAAAGGTCGCTCCGGCAATGCGCGTTTCGAACTCAACGGACGCGAGATGTTCGTCGCTTACGCGCCAATGGAGACAGTGGGCGGCAGCCTCGCACTGGTGGCCCCTGTCGATGAAATGACGGTCGAAGCGAACAGCGTAACCGACTCGATCACGTCGGAAGGGAACCGGACCCTCGGCTTCATCATCCTGGTGATGGTTCTGCTCTTCCTGCTGGCCCTGGGCAGTACTGCCTGGCTCAACCGGCGAATTCTCCTGGTACCGATCGAGACGCTCGTCTCGGGTACGCGAGCGGTGGCCGCCGGGAACTTCAACGCCTCCATTCCCGTCAGGTCAAAAGACGAACTCGGCGACCTCGCCGTCTCGTTCAACCGGATGATCCAGGAAGTGCGGACGCGCAACGATGCGCTTGTCCGGGAGATCGCCGAGCGTGAACAGACTGCCCGCGCCCTTGCTGAACGCGAAGAGAGCGCACGCCAGATTTTTCAATCTGTGAGCGACGCCATCTTCATCACCGACGAACAGGACCGGATCGTCGATGCGAACCTTGCCGCGCAAGAAATGTATGGATACTCGTTGGAAGAGCTGCGGCAACTCACGGCCTCCGCCCTGGCAACTGAAGCGTCTGCGAAGTCGCGACGAGAATTCGTTGCTAGCGTCTCCGGGGGCCAGCAAGCTCGCGCACGGGCAGTGAGCATGCGCAAAGACGGCACCACCTTTCTTTCCAGCGTGTTCTCTACCAGGGCGATTTACTTTGGCGAGCCACACCTGCTCACGGTGGTCCGCGATATTACCGAAGAAGTCGAACAGCAGCAGCGTCTGGAACAGCGGGTAGAGGAGCGCACACGCGAACTCGCGCTGCTGCTGGATGTCTCCAACGCGGTGGCATCAACGCTCGACACTCGCGAGCTGTTCGCTCTCGTCCTCGATCAGCTTGCGGAAGTGGTCCCCTTCAGGGGCGGCTCCGTGATGACCCTGCAGGGCAGCGAACTCGTAACCCAGTACGTGCGAGGCTCGCGAGCGGAGGGCGATGCGACTTCGAGCCGCCAGAGACGATTCGCCGCCGACCGGCTCCGCAATTCGTTCTCGAACCTGCTCGAGGGCGAACCGATGGTGGTCGAGAACGTTCGAGGCGAGAGCTCCTTCGCCCGGGACTTCCGCTGGTTCGTTGGCGACGCCCTCGAGACGGAATTCCCACGCATCGTCTCGTGGATGGCCCTGCCGATGGTCCACAAGGGACGCTTCCTCGGGATCGTCAGCGTTTCGTCAGACCTCGAAGGCCGGTTCACAGAACGAGACGCCAACCTCGCCATGGCCATTGCTAACCAGGCGGCAATCGCCATCGAAAACTCACGGCTCTTCACTGAAACCGAAAGGCGAGCTCAGGAAATGACCGCCCTCTCGCGCATCGCGACCACGCTCGAACTGGAAAAGTCTCTCGAAACCACGCTGAACTCGCTGGCGCAGCGCGTAGTCGAATCGACAAACGCCGTGGCCGCGAGCGTGAGCACTATCGCCACGGACGGCGGTCTGACCCTTGGCGGCGAATATGGGCTGCCGAAGGGATTCTTCGCAGCTATTGAAGAAGGAATCCGGCAGGGCGCGCCGCGCCCGAATCTCAGGGTTCTTTCAACGCACGAGCCGATGGTAATCCTGGGCGTGCGGGAGTCGATTGAAACCGAACCCGCCTACGCGGGACTGCGAAACGAAATCGCAGAGGCCGAGTGGGACACGATCGTGATCGTGCCGATGCGCTATGGCGACCGCGACCTCGGCACGCTTGAGACCTATTACCGGTCCCATGAAACGCCGGATCAGCGCGAAATCGGTTTGCTTGCGGCGATGGCGCGCCAGGCAGCGACGGCCATCGAAAATGCCACGCTCTTCGCCCAGTCCGAAACTCGCGTACGCCAGCTTGAAGCGTTGACGCTGATCGCCTCGAGCTTCTCACTCGAAGTCTCCCTTAACGAGTTGATGACGAAAATGGCGGAACACATCGTCCGCGCGACCTCGGCCGTTGCCGGGTCTGTGACACTGGCGGAAGGCCCCGATGGCGGTATGCAGATGATTGGCACCGCTGGTCTCCCCGAAGGCTTCGCCGAGGCGATGGAGGTGGCCTACCGCAATGGCGCGGGCGTCCCCAGCCTGCGTGCAATGGCGGAAAAGCAGGCCAGTTACCAGGAAAGCTTTCGCGAGGCCGTCATCGACGACCCCCGTTACGCCGGGGCCCGGCAGTTCATGGAGAACGCCACCTGGGAGTCCACGCTGATCACACCCATCATTTACGGCGGCCAGGCGCTCGGTGTGCTCACCCTCGGATATCCAGCCGGGGCAGCGCCCAGCGATGAGGAGCGCGCCTTCGTGGAAGCGGTCGCCGACCAGACCGGCCTCGTCATCGAGAACTCCCGGCTCTACCAGCGGGCTTCCTCTGCTGCGGCATTGGAAGAACGTCAGCGGCTCGCGCGGGAGCTTCACGATTCGGTTTCCCAGGCTCTGTACGGCATCGCTCTCGGCGCCCGCACCGCCCGCCGCCGTATCGGCGATGACGGGCCGGCAAATATCGTCGAACCGCTGGATTATGTGCTTTCCCTCGCCGAAGCCGGCCTCACCGAAATGCGCGCCCTAATTTTCGAGCTCCGGCCCGAATCGATTGCGCAGGAGGGGCTGGTCGCGGCAATCGGCCGGCAGGTAGCCTCGACGCAGGCACGCTACAACACGAGGGTGACCGCCGAACTCTGCGATGAACCGGAGGTCTCACTCGACGTTAAAGAGGCACTCTATCGAATCGCCCAGGAATCAATGCACAACACCGTGAAGCACGCACGGGCGACGCGAGTCGATGTGCGGCTCAGCTTCCAGGAACACCTGCTTCAGCTTGAAGTGTCCGACAACGGACAGGGCTTCGACCCGAGCGGCGAGTTCCCCGGCCATCTCGGGCTCAAGTCCATGCGCGAGCGGGCCCGGGCCATCGGCGGCTCGCTGGATGTGGAGAGCCAGCCCGGGAAGGGCACCCGCATTATCCTTTCGGTGCAGGTGGACTAGCGGCGCGTCCGAGGGTCGAGCGCGTCCCGCAGACCATCGCCAAGGAACGTGAAGCAGAGCATGAGGATGGCGATGGCCACCGAAGGAACGATGATCATCCAC
This sequence comes from Dehalococcoidia bacterium, assembly GCA_050247055.1. Lineage (GTDB taxonomy): Bacteria > Chloroflexota > Dehalococcoidia > Tepidiformales > Tepidiformaceae > Amarobacter. The sequence continues at coordinate 1,015,225 of JBFWUX010000001.1, read as the reverse complement.
TGGTTGACGCGCACAAAGCTCTGACCTTCGGCGACAAGCGTCCCCAGGCTTGCCGTTGGCGGCGGCAGTCCGAAACCGATAAACCCGAGGAAAGCCTCCGCGAAAATGGCCGTGGGGACCCCGAACGTCACCGCGACGATCACCGGCCCGAGCGTGTTCGGGAGCATGTGGCTGAAAACAATTCGGCGAGTGCTCGCCCCCATGGATTCAGCCGCCAGGATGTAATCGGCATCGCGAAGCGCGAGCATCTGCCCGCGGACGAGCCGCGCCAGCGTGACCCAGCTGACGAACGAAATCGCCAGCACCACCTGGAGCAAGGAACCGGGCATACCCGGGATCTGCGGGTCCCCCGTGCCGATGATCGGCCATTCGCGCTGCGAGAGAACGGCCCGCATCAGGATGATCGCGAGCAAGTCCGGGAATGCGTACATCAGGTCGGTGAACCGCATCAGGATGTTGTCGGTGAGCCTACCCCCGAGGGCCGCTCCCGCCCCGATGGATATCCCGATGGCCAGTACCACGATCTGCGTGCCAATTCCGATTTTCAGAGAGATCCGCGTCCCGGCCCACACTCGCGACCACGTGTCACGCCCGAGGTTGTCCGTGCCAAGCCAGTGGCTTGGGGTCGGCCCCGTCAGGATTTCAGTGAATTGCTGCTCCGAGGGCCGGTAGCGGGCGACCGCGTCAACGGTTCCAGCCAGTGTCGAAAAGATGATGACCGAACCGAGGACGACAGCCGCGACCAGTGCCACGCGGTTCCGGCGCATCCGTTGGAAGGCCAGTCCCCAGAGCCCGATTTGTCTTTGACCGGGACCGAAAGTGGTCGCGTCGATGACCTGCGCCTCATTCGAAGCGGCCATTAGTAGCGGATCCTCGGGTTGACCACCGCGTATCCGACATCGACAACGAGATTCAAGATGGCGATGACCGCGGCGTAGAGCAGTGTCATCCCCATGATGATCCCGTAATCGCGGTTGCCTACGGCCTCGACGAAGGCGCGCCCGACACCCGGAATCGCGAAGTACTGCTCAATCACAAACGAGCCCACGATGAGGCTCGCGAGGATAGGCCCGAGAACCGTCAATACGGGCACCATCGCGTTGCGGACGGCGTGCCGCATGACGATCCGCAGCTCCTGCACGCCCTTGGCCCGCGCAGTGCGGATGTAGTCCTGCCGGAGCACATCGAGCATCGACGCCCTGGTGATGCGCGCGATGAACGCCGCCGGATACATCCCCAGGGCGACAATCGGCAGCACCATCTGGCGCGGGTTTCCGAACTCCCAGCCGATGACATCGAACCAGCCGAGCCTGAGCGCAAAGAACAGCACGAGGAATACCGACAGCACGAAGTTCGGCACAGCCGCCCCCGCCGTCGCAACGAACACCCCGAGGTAATCGAGTGGACCGTTTTGCTTCACGCCCGAAAGCACTCCCAGCGTTAGCCCAAGAGTGAGCGCGAAGGCGAACGCGCAGAGGCCCAGTTGCATGGTTTCGGGCAGTCCCTCTCCGATGACTTCACTGACCGGGCGGTCCTGCCGAAACGAGAGGCCGAGATCTCCGGTCACGAGGTTGCGCATATAGCTCAAGTACTGGTCCGTGAGCGAGCCATCGAGGTTGTACTTGCGTTCGAGCGCGGCGACGGTTGAAGGCGGCAAGGGCTTTTCATTGTCGAACGGCCCGCCGGGCACCGCGTGCATCAGGAAAAAGGTGATCGTCGCGATTGCCCAGAGCAGCGGCACCAGGACAAGGAGCCTGCGGAGGATGTAAGAAGCCACGAAGCATCTCCCCCGAATTGGCGCAGGGCCGGCGGCGTCGGACCACCGGCCCTGCCGGGGCGAAGTTCAGCTAGTTGTCGAGGTACCAGGCCTCGACGTTCCAGTCGCCGCAGAGGAATGCGTCGAGCGGGCCGGCGTTCTCCTTCGGGCCATGGAGCTTCGACTTCACGATGTAGTTGAAGCTCTCCTGGTAGAGCACGGGACCAACCAGCAACGGAGATTCGCTTAGGAGCTCGTTGATTTTCCGGTACTGGGTGCGGCGCTCTTCATCGTTGGTGTTGAACGATGCCTTCTGGAACAGGTCATCGAGTTCCGCGTTCGAAATGCCGTAGTGATTGTTGGCGCCACCCGTTGTGAAGAGGCCGGCGACCCAGTTCTCCGGGTCCGGATAGTCCTGCGTCCAGCCGCCGGGGAAGAGGTCGTAGTCTTCGCTTGTGAACTTGGAAGCCCGCGTCTTCGAATCCACCACTTCGATGTTGATATCGATGTTGAGGATTTTCTTCCACTGTTCCTTCAGGAACTCGGCGGTGGCGCGGCGATCGGGCACGTCATTCACCGTGATCGTCAGGACCGGGAAGCCCTTGCCGTCGGCGTACCCTGCGTCAGCCAGTGTCTTCTTCGCCTGGTCCGGATTGTAACCAACAGTCTTAGCGAAAGATTCCTCGGTGACGCCCCCGCCCACCACTGCCGGCGGCATCCAGGTGGTGCTGGGGATGTACGCGCCCTGGAATGCGACCTTGTTCAGGGTATCGCGATCGGTCGCCTGGGAGAGCGCGAGCCGGACCTTCTCGTTATCGAGCGGCTTGTGCGTTAGGTTCATGTGAACGGCGCGAGTGGTGACGCCCGGGACCTGGATGAACTCTTTACCGAGGTCGGGATCGGCCTTCACCGCGGTGAGGTTCGTCAGGTTGACTCGGGTGATGTCGACCTGGTTCGCGCGATAGGCGTTCTCAGCGACATCGAGCTTGTCGATGTACTTCATGGTGATCTTATCGATGTTGGCGGTTGGCCCCGCGTAGTTGTCGTTGCGAACCAGCACCGCCTGGTCCTTCGCCTTGTATTCGATGAGCTTGTACGGGCCGTTGTAGGCGAGAGCCGTGATATCCGGCCATGCTTCGCCACTCGTCTTCACGATGTGCGAGGGTGAGGGGAACGTCATCCATAGCGAAAGGATGAGCGTGAACGTCGGTTGCGGGTTCTCCAGGTGGAATTCGAGCGTGGTGTCATCCATCGCTTTCACGCCCACCGCGTCGCGCAGCTTCGCTTTCTCATCCGTGGACTTGTCGGCGGCCTCGTAGAACTCGTCGCAGCCAACGATGTTACCGATGGTGTCCTTGTAGAGCCCCGCATTGTCGGGATCGCAGGTTCGCTGGATCCCGGCGACAAAATCCTTCGCCAGGAGCCGCGTGTCGTCGGACCATTTGAGCCCGGATTTGAGCTTGACGGTGTAGGTCTTGCCATCGCTGGAAATGGTGGGAAGCGAAGCGGCCATTTCCGGTTCGGCCTTGTTCTCGCCGTTAAGCCGGTAGAGGCCGCGCCACACCATGCGCTGGACGCCAATGTCCTGCGCGAAGGCTGAGTAGTGTGGGTCGAAGCTTTCCGGTTCTGGGTAAACGATGGTGATTTCTCCGCCCTTCTTCGGCGTGCTGGTGGCACTGGCACCAGTATCTCCTCCGTCGTCGTCATCATCGTCGCCGCAAGCGACAGCGATCAGTGCGATGGAAAGAAGCGCGAGAAACATCAAGAACCATCGCGATTTCCGTGCAGGCATAAGAGACATTCCCTCCTCTAGCAGTTGCCCGCCGGTAAATTCGACTACCGATCGGTCGTAGTCAACGGGGTTAACGTGACAAATCGTTTGCCAGAACGCAATCTTCAACAGTACTGCACAGGAGTGAAAACACATTGCAGTTCCTTCGAAGAACTAATGAACAAATTATGAAGAACTAGCGGAAATGTGGCTTTTTAGGTGTCAGTTTCCAGTGATGTTCCCGTGAGGATTCTGCTAGGAAGGGCGGGGAAATGGCGATTTCGACATGGCTCCAAAGCTGGCCGGCATCGTCTGCGGGATCGGAAGATCGACCGTGAATCGCGTGCCACCGCCTTCGGCATTCTCTGCGGTGACGTTGCCCCCATGGACCTCTACCAGTTGGCGAACAATTGCCAGGCCCAGGCCCGCCCCGCCGGTAGCACGTGCCCGGGATGGATCCGCACGGTAGAAGCGCTCGAAGATGAACGGGAGGTGCTCCGGATCGATCCCCGGGCCTGTATCGCGTATCGCCAGGGAAACGGACCGCTCCGTGGAACTCAACGCTACCGATATCTGCCCCCCACCGGGCGTGTGCGTGATTGCGTTCTCTAGCAGGTTTCGGATTACCTGGCCGAGGCGGCTGGCATCGCCTTCGATTGCCGGCACGTGCGCAAGGTTCGTTTCAATTGCAATGCCTGCGGATTTGGCCCTCGGGGTAACCCCTGCAACGATTCGGGCCGCGAGGTCATCCATCGCGATGCGCTCTCGCCGGAGAAGCTGCCGGCCTGCGTCGGCGAGCGAAAGCTGTTCCAGGTCGTTCACGAGGCTCACCAGCAGGTTCGCCTCCTCCTGAAGCGAGCTAATCACCGATCGATCCGGAGCGACCACGCCGTCGGCGATCGCATCGAGGTAGCCCGAGATGTTATTGAGCGGTGTCCGCAGCTCGTGGGCGACATCACTGGTCATTTGGCGGCGAAGATTCTGGCCGCGTTCGATGCTCTGGGCCATCGCGTTGAACGCGTGGCCAAGCGCACCAATTTCGTCGGTCGAATGCACCTGCACACGCTGACTGAGGTCGCCCGACTCCAGGCGTTTCGCTGCGGTCGTCAGTTTTTCAACCGGATGGACGATGCGCCGCGAAAGCCAGACGGAAACGGCCAGGGCGACCACTGCCACGCCCACTGCCGCGATCGTGACCTGCCGATTGATGCTGGAGATCGCATCCTGGCGGTCCTTCTCGAATGCATCAACGAATCCACGGTCGGCCTGGATGGTGAACTGTTCCCCCGTGCCCGTATCGACGAAAGTCACCGGTTGGCTGCTGCTGAGGTCTATCTTGGTTTCGAAGACGGGCATCACCGCGGGATCATCGTCGGGATTGGTAAGCCCGCCCCCAACGCGACGGACCGGGACAATTTCGAAACTCAGGCGGCTATCGATGTTGCTGTCGCTCGAGACTCTGACGGCGATCGCGACGGAGACCAGGGCCAACACGGGGATGGCCACCATCACAAAAAGCAGGCGGTTGCGCAGGCTACGAGTCATCCCGGTACTCGGCGAAGCGGTAACCGACGCCGTAGACGGTTTCGATGAACGCCGGACGCTCAGCATCGCGTTCTATTTTCTTCCGAAGGTTGCGGATGTGCGCGTCGATGGTCCGCTCCAGGCCTTCGTAGTTGTACCCAAAGGCAGTCTCCAGGAGCTCCAGCCGGGTGAAGGCCTTTCCCGGCTCCCTTGCCATGGCGAGTAGAAGCTGAAATTCCTTGCGAGTGACCCGGGCATTCCGGCCGTCTATCCGGACCTCGTGCCGGCGACCGTCGATCACCAGCTGGCCGAAGGCCAGTTCACAGTCCTCCGCAACTTCGTTGGTGCCCTTCCGACGCAGCACGGCGCGCACGCGGGCCACAAGTTCTCGAGGCCGAAAAGGCTTGGTCACGTAGTCGTCGGCGCCCAGATCGAGTGCCCGGAGCGTATCGGCTTCATCGGTGCGAGCTGTGACGAGGATGATGCCGACATCGGATTCTTCACGGAGGATCCGACAAACTTCGAGACCGTCGAGTTCAGGCATCATCACATCGAGGAGGATGATGCCGAGGTCGTTGCGGCGGGCGAGCTCGATGCCTTCTCGTCCGTTGCGCGCGACTGTAACCGGATAGCCATCGCGGTCGAGATACAACCGGATGAGCTCAGCCGTCTTCGCATCGTCTTCCACGATGAGGACACCTGGCTTCATTGCCACGCCTGCCCGCGATTCATTCGGCTATACTATGGCTCCTCAGTTCTTTTCAGCCTGCTTCCCCGATGTTGACGCCCGAGGAAGCAGGCGAGGGAACCACCGGCTCGATGACCGGATTGCCGAGCAGCCTACTCAGAGACCTGCGAAGAAGTAATGAAGTTCTAAGCGATTTCGAGTGAGATTGCTTCGATTACACGTATCAACCCCTTGAGCCCCGGTCGGTCGCCTTCGAATAAGGGCTTTCCCGTATACGCACCGCTTGCCTTCGCCGCTAACTTCGATTTCTATTTGGCGGAATAGAATGTCAGACTTCACCGGCGGGACGTATGCCAACTGATGCGTTGACTCCCGAGGAACGACTCGAGCTCCGCCTCTACAACAGGATGGAGCTCCTTTTTGCTCACACCGCAGAGGCGATGCTGGTCACGGACGGCATCGGCAATGTGATTGCGGCCAACCCGCCCTTGTTGCGGCTGCTTAAGCTCCCACTTGAGGTCCTGCGGGCCACGCCGGTCGGCACGTTTCTGGAGGGAGGCGCGCGTGAGAACCTCCAGATTCGCCATCAACGAATGGAACACGGCTTCACCTCGGGCGAGACCACGCTGAAGCTCGAGGGGCGCCTCGTCCCGGTACGCTACTGGACAATCGAAGTGGGCATTGGAAGCGGCGAACGACGCGCCTACATCGGTGTCACGCCGAACGACGAATCGCTCGACAACGCGCGCATGGCCCAGGTCCTGCGGGCGCACTTCGATGATTCACCCGATGGCAAGCTTGTTATCAACAGGGCCGGCTGGACGATCTACGCGAATGACCGCCACCTCGAGCTCTGGGAGCTCGACCGGACCGACTTGAAACTGCCCCTCGACGAGCGGGCCACCAAGCGCCGTTCGCGACTTTTCGATGCAACCTCGTTCGACCGAATGTCGGAAGAGATCTCCGCTGACCCCGAGATTGAGACGAGTTGTGAAGCTCAACTTCGTGGCGGAACGATCGTCGAAGTCAGGTCCATGCCCCTGTTCAGCGAGGATGGGAATCTCATCGGCAGGAGTTACACCACTCGGGACATCACCGCGGACCGCCAGGCCGAAGCCGTACTTCGGGAGAGCGAGGAGCGCTATCGCACGCTCGTGGCGACCTTGCCGGTCGGAGTGGTCATGCAATACGCCGACGGGACGATTGGCGCGGCGAATGCGGCGGCACAACGCATTCTCGGCTTGAGCGAGGACCAGCTCCTGGGCCTGACCTCGTTCGATCCCCGGTGGCAGGCTATAGACGAAAACGGTGCTGAGTTTCCGCCCGAACGACACCCGGCCGTCGTGACTCTCTCGACCGGAGAGCCCTGTCGCGATGTGAGGATGGGCGTCCACCACGCCTCGGGCTCGCTTCGATGGCTGAACGTGAACTCGGAACCGCTGCGCGATGACAGCGGCGCGATCTCCGGCGTGGTCATAACGTTCCAGGATGTGACCGAGCAGCGCCACGCCGAGGCGGCTATCTCTCGCGCGCGCACCGCCGATGCCTACCAGTCGCTGGCTTCTGGCGTCGCGCACAAGATCAACAATTCTCTCTCCACGATTCTCGGGAACGCATACCTTGCCGGGCTGCCGAAGGGATTGCCCATCGACACCACCGAGAGTCTGCAAGAAATCGTTCACGCCGCCTCAGGAGCGACCGCAACGGTCCGCGATTTGCTGGCATTGAGCGGCAGAGAACGACATGCCCGTGCGTCGCTAAACCTTTCCGATGCAGTGGTCGCGACGCTTGAGACGTTCGAATTGGCCGCCCGCGCAAATATCACAATCGAGTTGGACTCGGCGTTGCCGCCTCTCCTCGCCGACGCCACCGCGATCCGCCAGGCGGTTGCAAGCATCATTCGAAATGGGCTGGAGGCTGGAGGTCCCGTCGTGGTCCGCACCGAGCGAATCGCCTTTGTTCCAGGCTCCGATGGATTCTATTCGCCGTCCCGGCCAGCCGCGGGCAACTACCTGGCCATCATCGTCCGCGACCACGGCAACGGACTACCCGAGGAAGTTAAGCCGCGGCTGTTCGAACCGTTCGTGACCACCAAATTCGCCGGGCGCGGTCTTGGCCTCGCCGCGGCTTCGGGAATCATGTCGATGCACCATGGGTTTGTGGAACTGGTATCCACTCCGGATGGGTGCACGGCGACGCTGTTGTTTCCCGCGCCCTGACGATCAGTTGCGCTTGACGATAATGATCGGCGAATATCAACGGCCATGCTACCGGACACCCCGCATCCGGTGGCGACGCGAGTAACTTTGCGGCGCGGCCTATTGGCTGCGCTGGTTGTGATCGCGGCGCTGCCGATCACGCTCGTCTACGCCCGGACCCACATCGTGGAGGAGGGCGACACGCTCTCGGCAATCGCCGATACCTATGGGCTGTCGCTCGAAGAGCTCGCGTCCGCGAACGGTATCTCCAATCCCGACTACATCTACGTCGGGCAGGAATTGTCCGTCGGCGATGGAGGCCCCGCAGGCGCTCCGCCGGACGCTCGCATCCACCTGGTGTCGGCTGGGGAGACGCTCTCTTCGATCGCCGACAGCTACGGTGTCTCGCTCGAAGACCTGCTGCAGCTAAACGGCATCTTCGATGCCAACTACATCTATGAGGGCCAGGAGCTCTCGCTTTCGATGTCCCATTACGCGCCGCCACCAGTAAGCCGGGTCGAGACCGAACAACTGCTCCGCAGCGCCGCCGATGAGTTCGGCGTTGAGCCATCGATCATCCTCGGGCTGGCCTGGCTTGAGAGTGGTTGGAACCAATCGATGACGAGTCACGTCGGTGCGGTGGGCGTCATGCAGTTGATGGAACCAACGGCAGAATGGGCCCTTGAGTACCTGGCGCCGGACGCCACCGGCTGGCGCACGAGCACGGCGGACAATGTGCGCCTCGGTACGGCAGTCTTCGCGAACCTTCTGGTGCAGGCGAACTGGGACGTGGAACTCGCGCTCGCCTTCTACTACCAGGGCTGGAAAAGCATCGAGACCTACGGGATGTTCGACGATACCTACCAGTACATCGAAAACGTGCTCTCGCTCGCGCAAGAATTTCGCTAGCGGACGAGCGCACCGTACGTTGCCGGCTGGCGGTTCGTAACAACGTTCGTGCCCGGCGCCATCTCCTTCGCACGCGAAAGCGCCTTGTTCACCTGCGCACTCATCGCCACCCCCGATCCGCGTGGGACGATGGTCGCCACCGCGCCCGTTGGTGCTGCAACCAAGCCGCCATCGTGCCATGCCGCTGCAACGTAGACACGGTTTTCGTCAGCTCGAGTTCGGACCACGCGTTCGAGCATCGGGTGGTCGAGGAAGACCGGCCAGGCAAGGATGTCGGCGCCGGCGAGCATCAGCCCGCGAGCAACTTCCGGGACGAGACCTTCGTCTCCACACATCAAGCCGACGTTGCCGGCCGGAGTAGGGAACACGGGCGAGGGAGATTCGCCGAGTTGGATGCCGCGACCGTGAGTGGCGACGTGCTCGGTGGTTGCATCCGAAGTAATGAGCACAGTCGATTGATGGATGGAACACCCGGTTGTGGTGACACCGACGACCATGGCGCCGCCCAGGTCCTTCACAGCGGCCTCGAGCGTCGGCAGTTCCACCTGCCAGCCTTCCGGCCCGTCTTCGCCGCCGAAAACAACCAGTTCGGCTTCCTGTGCGCGAAGTTCGCGGTACGCCGCCACCAGCCGGCCAGCATCGAATGCGCCATTGGACGGAACAACGGAGACACCGTGGACCAACTGCGCCGGAACAAGCGGTTCTGCGAGCACATTGGCGATGGGGAGCGACGAAGTCTCGCGAGTCAGCGTCCTATAAAGCGCGGGGCGCCTCGGCACGAGGTCAGCGTTCATCGGGACAAGGTCGTGGGCGAGGACGGTCTCGGAGTCACTCGGCGCAAGGGCGACGGTTTCTCCGGCGGGGTTGATGACCATCGATCGGCCGGCGTAGACGATTGAGCCAGCCTCAATTCCCCACTTGTCCGCGGCGGCGACCCACACGCCGTTCTCGGCGGCGCGGACCGGCATGAAGTACTCGCACTGAGGGTTCGAGAGCTGCGATGTCTCGCGGGCCGCCGAAACCCAGGCCGTGAGGTCAAGGATGACTTCGGCGCCGTTCAGCGTCAGCGAACGGGCGATTTCGGGCATTCGGCCGTCGGCGCAAATCAAGATCCCGACCGTCGCGAAGCCCATGTCCCACACGGGGAACTCCGAACCCGGCGTGAACCAGGTGCTATCGAAATGCCAGAGGAAACTCTTGTCGAACTGACCGTGTGGGGCGCCGTCCGGGCCGAAGACGAGTGCGCTGTTCGTCAGCTTTTCATTGCTGCCCGGGGCGGCAATTCCCGCTGCCAGCCAGTAACCGTACGTCTTTGCCTTCTCCCCGATGAGTGCACACACCTCCTTGAACGGGCGCACACCGCTACGGGCGTAGGGATTGGTATCGCGAAGGTAGTACGCCGGGTAAGAGCTCTCCGGAAGCCCCACGAGCTGCGCGCCAGTTTCGCCGGCCTCATCGAGAGCACGGAGCAGATTCTGGAGGTTAGCCTCGGCATCTTCGATGTCGTGTGCACGGACCTGGCAGAGCGCAACGCGAAACGGCTTCATCGCGATAATAGTACGAGACATTGGGCGTGATGTTCCGGGAGGTCCGATGAGCAACCAGGAAAACTCAGAGTTTTATGACGTGAACCAGGCCCGGTGGGATGAGTCTGTGGCCATTCATGTCGCGTCCGAGGGCTACGACATGGCGGGCTTCCTGCGCGGCGAGAAGTCGCTCTATCCGGTCGAGATGGACGAGGTCGGCGATGTCGCGGGCAAGACGCTCCTCCATCTCCAGTGCCACTTCGGCATGGATACGCTGAACTGGGCGCGCCTCGGGGCCACAGTCACGGGGCTGGACTTCTCCGAACCTGCAGTCCTGCAGGCGCGTGAACTGGCAACGCGCATCGGGATTAATGACGCGACATTCGTCCAGGCCAACCTTTATGACGCACGGGAGGCGGTGAACGGGCAGTTCGACGTGGTCTACACGGGGATCGGTGCCCTGTGCTGGCTCCACGACATCCGTGAGTGGGCCCGAATCGTGGCGCATTTCGTAAAGCCCGGCGGCTTCTTCTACATCTACGAAGGCCACCCCGTGCTCTGGGCTCTTGACCTCGATAGCGACCGCGAAGACCACCAATTGGTAATCACGGAACCGTACTTCGAACGTGGAACACCAAGCGAATACGAAGGGGAGTACACCTACACGGACGGCCCGCCGCTGAAGAACACGAAGAACTTCGAATGGAACCACGGCATCGGCGAAATCGTGACCGCGTTGATCGACGCCGGTCTGCGGATCGATTTCCTCCACGAGCATCGCGAGATGGCCTGGCAGGGGCTCCCGTGGATGGTCCCAGGTGAAGGTGTCGCAGGAGACACCCGGCACCGGCGCCGCACGGCCTGGCGGCTTCCGGATGAGCAGCGCGACCTTTGCCCACTGATGTACTCACTGAAGGCGACAAAGCCAGGGTAAGCGGGGTCACGCAAGCTTTCGGCGAATACCGCACAATGGAAGGCCCCGTGTAACGCGGGTCCGCCAGTGGAGACAGAACAGGCAACATGCGCATAGCCCAGGTTTCGGCTCACACGAGTCCGTTGGCCCCTCTCGGCGGGCGTGAAACGGGCGGCATGAACGTGTACGTCCTCGAACTCTCGCGCGAGCTCGCGCGCCTTGGCTATGAAGTCGACATCTTCACCCGACTGGACGGTGAACTGCCCCGGATCGAAGAGATCGCTCCGAATTTGCGCCTCGTCCGCATCGAGGCCGGGCCCGCCCAGCCGATCGAGAAAGAAGAAATCGTCCACTATCTGCCGGACTTCCACCGAAACATGCGGAAGTTCGCGGATGCACAGCCCGGCGGCTACGACGTCATCCATTCGCATTACTGGCAGAGCGGCTGGGCCGGCACGCTGCTGGCGCGCGAACTCGATGTCCCGCATGTCGTGATGTTCCACACCCTCGGCGAGGTGAAGAACCGGGCCCGTTTCGGCGAGGAAGAGCCGAACCTCCGCATCCGGCACGAACGCACCATTGCCCGCCGCGCCACCGCGATCGTCACGGCCAGCAGCCATGAACGGCTGCTGCTCGAGCGCTACTACGGCGCCGATCCGGACCGCATGCACACCGTCCCCTGCGGCATCGACCTCGACATCTTCCAACCGCGCGATCGGGCTGTGGCACGAGAGCGCCTTTCGCTTTCGCAGAAGGCGCCGGTCCTGCTCTGGGTAGGTCGTCTGGAGAAACTGAAAGGCGTCGAAATCCTCATCGACGCGGTCGCTGAGCTTGAATCACGGGACTTCACACTGCTAATCGTCGGTGGCGACGAGCGCGCGGCCGGCATGCGAGCCGAACTCGAGGCTCAGGCGGCAGCGGCTGGCATCAGCGCGAATATTCGCTTCGAAGGAGCGGTCCCGCACGACGCGCTGCCGTGGTACTACTCGGCGGCGGATGTCTGCGTCGTGCCGAGCTACTACGAGAGCTTCGGGCTCGTTGCTGTGGAAGCGATGGCCTGCGGCACACCAGTTGTGGCGTCGCGCGTCGGGGGCCTTGTATCGACGGTCATCGATGGCGTGACCGGCTATCTAATCCCGTGGCGCTGCCCGGGGCCGTTCGCCGAGAAACTCGAAGTCCTCCTCGAGAACCCGGAGCTTCGGACCAACTTCAGTCGTGCGGCCGAGCGCTCGGTCGAGCGCTTCCGCTGGAGCACCGTCGGCCTGCACATCGCCGATGTTTACGATGCCGCTCGCGAGCGTCATTCGAGCGGCCGAGAGCATTCGGAGCCCCCGGGCGAATTCGGTAAGGAAGCCTGGGAAGCGGCAGTGCTGGCACGGTAGCGGCATTTAGTAGCATGGGCGCACCAAAGTGCGGAGACCGGACTTGAGCAAGAGTCATTCCTTCAAAGCCGTCGTGCTTCTCAATGGCAAAACAGCAACAGGCATCGAAGTGCCCGCTGAGGTCGTCGATGCGCTGGGCTCAGGCAAGAAGCCAGCCGTGACGGTGACCATTGGCGCCTACTCGTACCGAAGCTCGGTTGCTTCGATGGGCGGCAAATTCATGCTCCCTCTGAGCGCGGAACATCGCGATGGCGCCGGAGTCGCGGCCGGTGACACCGTAACGGTTTCGCTTGAGCTGGATACGGTGCCGCGTACCGTGGATGTGCCCGCCGACTTCCAGGCTGCCCTGAACAAGGACGCGACGGCAAAACAATTTTTCGATTCACTCGCCTACAGCCATAGGTTGCGACACGTCCTCGCGATCGAAGGGGCGAAGACGTCCGAGACGCGCCAGCGCCGGATTGAAAAGGCACTTGAGATGCTGCGCGAGGGCAAGAAATAGGCGCTTTCGCCAAGGCGGATCGGCATCGGTATGATTCGGCGAATGACGTTCGCGTGAGGCGAGGAGGGGTTCGATGTATCAACCACACCGCATGAAGTTCGGGATCTTCATGGCGCCGTTCCATCGAGTCGGCGAGAACCCTACGCTTGCGCTTCGGCGCGACATGCACCTCATCGAGCACCTCGACGACCTGGGCTACGACGAAGTCTGGATTGGCGAGCATCACAGTTACGCACGTGAACTCATCGCCGACCCGTTCATCTTCATTGCGGCAGCAGCGGCCAGGACGCGGCGCATCAAGCTTGGGAGCGGCGTCACTTCACTTCCGTACCACCATCCCCTCATGGTCGCTGACCGCGTCCTGCAACTCGACCACATGACGGAAGGCCGCGCCATGCTGGGCTGTGGCCCTGGGGTACTCACCTCGGACGCCTACATGATGGGAATCGATCCGGTGGACCAGCGCCGCCGCATGGGAGAATCGCTCGAAGCAGTCATGCATCTCCTGCGTTCGCGGGAACCGCTCACCATGGAGACCGACTGGTTCACCCTGCGCGACGGTCGCCTGCAGATGGCCAACTACACCGACCCCCACCCGCACGTGGCCGTGGCCGCCAGCTTCACGCCTTCAGGTCCGGTGGCGGCGGGCAAGCACGGCATTGGGCTGCTTTCGGTAGCCGGCGTGAGCAACGATGCGTTCGAGCGAACCTGGGGCTGGGCGGAGGAGGCTTCCGCGGACTCGGGCAAGCCGATTTCGCGCGCCGATTGGAAGGTTGTCATCCCGATCCACCTCGCCGACTCGAAAGAAGAGGCGATGAACGACGTTCGCGAAGGCTACAAGCGCCAGGCGTACGTCGGCGACCGGCTGGTAGTCGCGGAGAAGGCCGCGCCGCCGCCATTCGCGGGTGGTGCCCCCGACATCGAGGGCGCGATGGCACGCGACGGCGTCATCGTCGGCACGCCCGACGATGCGATTGCCGCAGTGAAGAAGATCCAGGAGCGTTCGGGCGGCATCGGCGGCATCCTCGGGCTCGCGCACGAATGGACCAGCACCGAGAAGACGCTCCGGAGCTATGAACTCTGGGCTCGATACGTCGCGCCGCGATTCCAGGGCCAGATTGACGTCCTCGAAGACAACCGCGACTGGATCGAGACCCGGATGAACCAGGTGTTCGCGCACACCGGCGCAGCCCAGGCCAAGGCGTTCACCGATGCCGGCAAGGAGCTTCCCCCGGAGATGAAGGCGGCGATGGACGCCGTGCGTAAGGCCCGCGAAGGCGCCGGCACCTAGGGAGGCTAGGGCCGGGGAACACCGAGCTCGCGGCAGATTACTCGTACAAGAACGTCCGAAATTTCGTTGTGCCTTGGAATTGCGGCAGAGCGCCGGTTCTCTCGATTCACGTAAACGGTGTGATTGCCTCCCTCTCGGAGGTACTCGCACCCGCTCCTCGTGAGGTGGCGAATCAAGTCTCTCCGGCTCACCCGGTCACGGTCATTGGTTCGCGATGGAGTTCATGATCACCAGCGGTCTCTCGGGCAAGTTCCCGATTCGCTTCGAGAACATCGACGAGTGCCGCTCGAAGGCTCACGCGCGCCTCTTCGATGGTCCGTTCCTGTGCGACCGCACCGGGGATTTCTTCGATCCATCCGATGACCCACTCGCCGTCCTGCGTAAACACTGCCGTGAACGGTTCCATTAGGCCTCCGCTAACAGGATACCGCGTTTGCGTCCGAGTTCGTTCGCCTTTCCGAGCTGCCCAGCAATATCCCGGCCTGCTACTGTCTGAGCATGCAAGCTATCGTGCTGCTCTCTGGGGGCTTGGATTCCACAACCGTGGCGACGCACGCCGTGCGCGAGGGCCATGACGTGCGGGCGCTCAGCATCGGCTACGGCCAGCGTCATTTGCGGGAGCTTCGCTCTGCGCGAGCCGTTGCCGACCGCCTCGGGATTCAGCTGCTCGAAGTAGATGCCGCCTTTTATGCAAACCTGGCCTCGTTCTCGTCGCTCACGAGCGAACAGCACTCCTTGCCCGAAAACCGGGACGAGTCGCGCATGTCTGAAGACATCCCGAACACCTACGTCCCGCTCCGGAACACGTTCTTCGTGACACTCGCCGCGGCAGCCCTGGAAAGCTGGCTCCTGGATCGCATCGAGACCGAAGGCGCCGACCCAACGACGCTCGAAGGCGCCATCTACGTCGGCGCGAACGCCATCGACTACTCCGGCTACCCCGACTGCCGGCCCGAATTCTATGACGCCATCACCGAGGTCATCCGCCTGGGCAGCAAAGTAGGCACCGCATACAAGGTTCCTATCCACATTCAAGCACCGATTATCCGGATGTCGAAGGCCGAGATCGTGCGCTATGGGACGGAGCTCGGCGCACCACTCGAACTGACCTGGAGTTGCTACGCCGGCCTCGAATGGCCGTGCGGCGTTTGCGATTCGTGCGTCCTCCGCGCCGGGGGGTTCGCCGCGGCAGGTGTGGCCGACCCGGCGCTGGCCATCCGCAGATGAGTCCGGCATCCAAGGCCGTTCTTCTCGTATCGCGGATGGCAGATGGCGCTCCCGAGATCTTCTCTTCGATCCAGGGCGAGGGCGTTTCCGCCGGGCTGCCGAGCACGTTCGTGCGGCTGAGTACCTGCAACCTGCGCTGCTCCTGGTGCGATACCGCCTACACCTGGGATTGGGAACGCTTCGACAAGGCTGGGCAGATCCTCGAAATGGAAGCGGAAACCATCGGCGTGGAAGTGCTTTCGCGTACGCCGCGAAACGTCGTGATCACCGGCGGCGAGCCGCTGATCCAGAAGCGCCAGTTGCTTCCACTGGTAACTGCCCTCAAGGCGGAAGGGCTCCGCATCGAAATCGAAACCAACGGCACCATCGCGCCCGGCGACCTCACGGAACACATCGACCAGTGGAACGTGTCGCCAAAGCTCCGCAATTCCGGGAACGAGGGGCTCAAGCGGCTCCCAGGAGACTCTTTGCGGACATTCGCGAGGTTGCCAAACGCGTTCTTCAAGTTCGTCGTGGTCAACGAAAACGACCTAGAAGAAATGGAAGCCCTGCGGGACAAGTTTGAGATCCCGGCTGAACGCATCGTCCTGATGCCGGAAGGGACGACCGCCGCAGCACTGAACGCGCGCAGCCCCTGGCTCGCCGAACTCTGCACGGAGCGTGGCTACCGCTTCAGTTCCCGCCTGCACATCCTCATTTGGGGCGACAAACGGGGCGTGTAGCGACGAAGTATCCCGCGCGGCTGGTAGCGTAGAATCCCCCGCGTGCCACGTTTCGCAACAACCCCAGACCTCGACTTGATGTTCTCGCCGCGCTCCGTCGCCATCGCGGGCGCTTCGACGAATGTCGATAGCCCTGGCCACGACTACGTCGAGGCCATAAAGCGGATGGGCTTCGGCGGACCCATCTACCCTCTGAACCGGAGCGCCGACGAAGTCGACGGCCTGAAGGCATATCCATCATTGCGAGAAGTGCCCGGAAGCGTCGACCTCGTTATTTCCTGCCTGCCGGCGGGGGCGGTGCTGGACCTCGTGGAGCAGTGCGGCGAGAAGGGCGTGAGGTTCCTCCACCTGTTTACCGGACGCTTTAGCGAGACAGGCGACCACGAGGCGGCGGACCTCGAGAAGCAGATCGAACGGTCTGCCACAGAGAAAGGCGTGCGCATTCTCGGACCCAACGGGATGGGCCTGTATCACCCGGGCGGCGGCCTTTCGTTTCGACCAGACTTGCCAGCGGTCGCCGGGACAGTCGCCTTCCTGAGCCAGAGCGGGAACAACGCCGTCGAGGTCATCACCCGCGGCAATGCCCGCGGGATGAAGTTCGGGAAGGTCGCCAACTACGGCAACGGCCTCGATGTGACGCCGGGCGAGATGCTGCGTTACATGGCGGATGACCCCGATACGACGGTCATCGGCGCGTACGTGGAGGGCGTCCCGGACGGTCGAGGTTTCTACGAAGGACTCGCGGCCGCGGCGGCGAAGAAACCGGTAATCATCCACAAGGCCGGTCGCACAAAGGCCGGCGCGCGTTCCGCGGCATCGCACACGGCCGCGCTCGCGGGAGCGGCCGAACTCTGGAGCACGGTCCTCAAACAGGCCGGAGCGCTGGAAGCGCGAAACCAGGAACAACTGCTGGACCTCATGCTCGGCGCTGCCATGCTTCCGAAATCGACCGGCACGAACATCGCCATCGTTGGCGGCGGCGGCGGTCGAAGCGTCCAATCCGCAGACGCCGCGGAGGAAAACGGCTTCACCGTGGTCCCGCTCCCGGAAGACGTGCGCGAGAAGGTCCGCGCCAAGGCGCCGCAGTTGGCGGACTGGGTCGGTAACCCGGTCGACCAGTCGATCCTCGCCGGGTCCGGCCTTTCGTCGAACGGCTTACTCGAACTCATGGTGGAGAGCGACGCCTACGACCTCGCCATCGCAAACGTTGGTGAGGACTGGTTCTTCGGGCGGCCCGATGCGGGCGAGCGCCTGAAGCATGCGTGTAACCGGCTCGCCCAGATCTGCGAAAATTCAGCCAAACCGGTGGCTGTCGTCCTCGGTGCGACCGAAACCAACAACCGCGAGCACCGGGCGATCGTCGACGAAGTCCGCGACGACTTCGCGACGCGAGGGATCGCGGTCTATCCGAGCGTGGAGCGGGCTGCCTGGGCGCTGGGACGCCTGGCAACGCGTTAAGTTAAGAGGGAGCCCTCAGGCTAGCTCGTTCCGATGGACCACCATCGTGCAGCGGTTCTGCGTGGCGACGAGGCCCGCCGCCTGGGCGCGTTCGATGCCCAAATCGTTGAAAATCCCACTCTGGAGCCAGACGCCTTTGGCGCCGGCAGCGATCGCATCGTCGATCACGGGGTCCGTTTCTTCCGAGCGGACGAACAGGTCGGCGAGATCGATCGGCTCCGGGATGTCCGTGAGTTTCTCGTAGGCCTTCTCGCCAAGGACCTCTTCCGCCGGGAAGCGCCCACGGTGGACCGGGATGATCCTGTAGCCGACACGCTGGAGGTAAACGGCGATCCGGTAGGCCTCGCGTTGCGTCCGAGAGTCGAGGCCGACCACAGCGATGGTCTTTGCGTCTTTTAAGAGGCTAGCGGCGGCGTCCACGTTTTCTTCCTTTAGGCGCTGCGGGCTTCGGGACCGCGTCGCCGGTTTGGGTGTCGATTTCCACAAGCTCCCAGCCTTCGGGAATCGTCACCGTCGAACCTACCAGTTTGGCGACTGCCTGTCCCACGGCGAGAGTTCGATCCATGCCGTCTGCCTGGCCGTAGGCCGGCACCGGTACCTGCGAAAGTGTCAGCCGTTTACCGCTTTGCTTCACGAGGACGAGAGCGAACTGGCGAAGGTCGTCTTCCTGGTCGCGCCAGCGGTCCGCTTCGTTGCCTTCGACCGTGACCTCGAGGTGGTCGATTTTCTCGAAGGGGACGAGTTCCTTCGTACCGATGCCCATACCCAGGTAGCCCTGCTGCCAGGTGGCCGAGCCCTTTCGCGCATCGACCACAACATCGGCCCCGACGAGCGAACTGATCAGGCTCATCACGGAAAACGGCACGATGATCATGCAGGCCAGCAGAATGGTCACCAGGAGCCAGAGCGGGAGGGTGAAGCCCTTCGCCACAAGAATCCAACCGAGGAAGATCGCGATCCCAAGGCCGATGAGCGGGAGCACAACCGTGGCGCGCGCGTTCTTGATTTCGATCTTCTCCGGGCCGACGACGGCCATCGCCCGATGGAGCAGGACTTCGGTACGGCCATCCCGGCGCCGAATCGCCACGTGTTCAGGGATCTCGAACTCCACATTCGAGAGGGTATCGGAGGGAAAAGGCAGGAGACAGGGGACAAATTGTTCCGCAATTTCTGAATGAACATTCACTCGAATTACGTTCGCATCTCGCTATCGATCGTATATAGTGTGCCTATCGCGCCCGTTGCCCCGGGCTAGCTGGAGTGTGTCATGGCTTCTTCCCCAACCTTCGTCGAGGCTCCAGGCCTCAATTTCGACTGGCTGAACCTCGATACCGAACAGGGTATGAAGATCCAGGCGGGCCGCCGGGGCTTGACGCTCGAAGACGTCAACGCTCTCACGTACGGCGTCGAAGGCAAGGCGGAAGCTGGCATTTCGGTCTTCGGACCGCGCGGCGCTGCACCAGACATCCGCTCGCCGCGACACGCCCGCCAGTACAAGTCCAAGGGCGATGTCTGGTCCGAAAGCGCGATGCTCCTGTACGAAGAGGCCCAGCAGCGCCAGTGGAGCAGCGCCCGCGATATCCCGTGGGACACCCTTAAGCCACTCCCGGACGACATCGAATGGGCCATGTGCACGCTCTGCACCTTCCTCACCCAGGTCGAGTTCATCGCCGGCGATCTTCCGGGCCGCTTCATGGAACAGGTACACCCGGACCACTTCGAGTCCCAGCTGTTCCTCGGCACGCAGATCATGGACGAAAGCCGCCACCTCGACGTCTTCCGCAAGCGCGCCCTCTCAAACGGCGGTGGCATGGTCGATGCGGGCTTCGGCGCCATCAACCTCCTCTCGGTCGATGACTTCACCGAGATGACCGCACTCCTCCACCTTGTGGGCGAAGGCTTCGTGCAGACGCTCTTCCGCATGGGCGAGCTGATTTCGCAGAACGACGCCGAGAAGAAGATCTTCCGCCTCGCCGCCCAGGACGAAAGCCGCCACCTGGCGTTCGGCGTGACGCACCTGAAGTACGTCATGGACACCGAGCCGTGGCGCAAGGAAGAGCTGCACCACTACCTGGACATCCAGGAAGGCGCGCTCGGCCAGAGCCAGCAGGCCAGCCTCACTACCAACCCGACCACCGGTGAAGCGCTCGCCATCCTCGCCGGGGGCGGCGTGGAAAACATGGATGAAGGCTTCATGAAGCTCATGATCATGCGCAAGCGCCAGATCAATGAGTACATGCACCGCCTCGAGGTCATCGGCCTCGGCGACCGCCGCGAGCGGATGGCCGCCGGCATGCGCGAATTCCTCGACCCGGTGAAATAACAACCGCCGCAACGACTTTCTTCTGCCGCCCCTCATGGGGCGGTAGTTGCATCCGCCACAGGAGCCACCACAGGTATGGAACTTAAAGACACCACGAAGACACGCGGCCAAATGCTCGGCTGGCCCGAAGAACTGCTCACGCGCATCGAGGCTTCGGCCCTCAAGGACGCAACCGTCTCGAACTTGGCCTACATGAAGCTCCCGGCGGACCGCGTCGCGGCCTTCGTCGATAAGGTGGATGCAAACCCCGAGCAGATGAGCCGCATCACGTTCAACTTCATCCGTACCCGCTCGGAGCGCGGCGTGAAGGCCGAACCGGGACCGGAGGGCCTCACCCTCGACCGCATCAACATCGGCACCTACGGCCAGGTCCCGGACCTGTGGCCGTACGACAACGACGCCCCGCGCGGCTCGCACCCCAACTACGAGAGCTACCTGCCCGGCAGCTACACCATCTTTGAGAAGTCCGAAGTCTGGGCCGAAGGCGTCGATGTCCTCTACGAAGACGCCATCCGCGACCGGTGGATCCCGGCCACCGACCTCGACTGGGCCAACGGCCTGAAGGAACTCCCGGAAGAAATCGAGCGGGCGATGTGCCAGCTCTGCACCACCTACAGCTCCCACGGCCTCGTGGAGCAGAAGATCATCGCCAAGTGGTTCGAGCCGATCAGCTACGGCTTTCACGATGTGATGCTCTTTCTCGGCACCCAGGTTTACGACGCCGGCCACAAGGTGGAGGCGCTCCGCAAGCGCGCGCTCGCCAACGGCGGCGGCCTCGGCCAGGCGCCCCTCGGCACGCTCTACCGTGGCTTCTATGGCTCGTTGAAGCTCACCGAGATGCTGGTCTGCCTCGACGTGGTCTACAAGTCCTACGAACTCAGCCTCTTCGAAGCGAACCGCGACTTCGCGAAGACCGACCTCGATGCCAAGCTGTTCGACCTGATGGCGCGCGATTCGAAACGCCACCTGGAATACGGCAAGCGCCACATGATGTGGTACATGCAGCACCATCCGCGCGGACGCGAAAACGTCCTCGCGTGGCTCGGTCGCGGCGAAGCGGCCCTTTCAAACGAAATCCGCCATAGCCACGCCGACCGCGAGGCGCTCGTAGTTCTCTACGCAGATGGACTGGAAAAGGTCTCGGTCGGCGTCGAGACGCTTCGGAAGATGCGCCAGAAGCAGAACATGGACTACATCTCGCTGATGGACGAAATGGGAATCGACCGCCTCCCGGCCTTCAACCCGGGACTCGCGAAGATGGCGGAAGATCCGCTCTTCGTTTAGGCCCTGATGCATCTCCCGAGACAACGAGAAGGCCCGCGATAATGCGGGCCTTCTTCATGGTCACATGCATGGAGTGGCTCAGTCCCCGGCCCACCAGCCCACCCGGTAATCGATGGAAACCTGGCGGAGGCACTCAAAGTACGTGCCGCCATCGTCCCGGCCTTCGAAAGCGGAGAAGAACTCCGCCGCCGACACCTCTGCCGCATCGTAACCGCCGGTCACGAGGCACTCATCCATGGCCGCCTCCGCGACCGCCCGGGTCTCGGCCGACGGTTGGTTCTGGTGCGCCCAGAGCTGCTCGACGTACATCGAGTTGTCTTCCTGGCACGAAAGCACAGCCTTTCCGCCACCGGCTCCGTCGTTCGCGAAGAACGCATAGGCGAGGTTTGTACCGGCAGCGTTGAGATGCGGCTCTGCCATCGGCTCGAACCCGGCGTCTTCGATACACTCGAATGCGCGCCAGACTGCCGACTCGTACTCCTCCCAACTGATGTGTCCATCTGAAGCGGCTTCCGCCTGGGGGTCCGCCTGCGCGCGTGCCTGTTCCGGACCGCTTCCCGAGGGCCAGAGGGCAAGGGCAGCGAGCACGAGCGCCCCGCCGGCGGCAGCTACGAGGATGCCCGCCAGCGGCCGGTTTATAGCTATGGGCATGACGATGTACCTCCACTCCATGACGCGGTTCAAAACGACGGCATCATATTCCGTCGCCTAACGGCGTCTCCGGACGAGAGCGCATTTTATTTAAAAAAAAAAATGATTAACCGCAAGACTCTTCGTCAAATTGCAATAACTTTGCAACGCTTCCGCGCTGTCGCCGAGCCCGTTACGCCCCGGGCTTGGCGATCATCAACCAGAGGAAGATCAGGAACGAGATATCGAGCAGCGCACCCGCAGCAATTGTGACCGGATTGTTCAGGTGGTCGCTCAACTCCTTACTGACGGGGCCATCGCCCAGGGCCTCGGCCATTTCGGCGGCCTTTTTCGCGCGCGGCATCAGCAGCCCGTGATCGATGCCGAGAACGATGATCAGGAGCGTGAAAGCCGCCGAGATCCATGGGTCGCCCATAGAGAAGTCGGCTTCGTTCACGAGCAAAATACCGAACACGATGATGAGCACGGCACCGGCAGAAGTGACGACATACTCAGAAAAGCGCATGAGCTTCAACAGAGTGAGGGCCACGTTCGCAGCAGTCACGCGAGCGACCATGATCCCGGAGGCGGTGCTGATGCCGGCGGCTGCCAGCAAGAGAAAGACTCCAAGCAGGTGTCCGTAGAGATAGACCTCTTGAGTGCTCACGTGGCCCTCCTCACCTTCAGCCGGAGTGTATACCGCGAAAGAGCCTATCGACAGCGCCGAAACTAACGCGCGGCTTCGGCTGGCTGCTGTCCGGCATTCGCCTGCGGCTGCGACGACTCGGCGGTTCGGCCGACTTCGTGCGATAGCCGTGACGCGATCAGCATCGTCAGCACTCCGGCAGCAGCGGCGAGGAAGAACACTCCCGCAATTGCTGGGCCTTCCCAACCGCCTGCTTCGCCCGCAGCGACGATACCTCCGGCCACCCCGACTCCGGCTGCTGCGGAAAGCGTCTCGGTCAATTTCATCGCAGAGGAGACTTCGCCCTCGCGGCCGGGAGGCGTGCCAGCCAGCATCTCGAGAGAGAATGTCGGGTAGGTGATGCCGATACCCAGTCCAGCAATCGCCCATGTGATGGCGACAACGCCACCCGGGACGGCATCGATGAGTGCAATCGTCGTCGCCGCGACACCGACCGTGAGGATCGCGGAGCCAACCCCGGCGCGCGCAGCGCGAGTTGTTCGGCTCGCGAGACGCTCCTGGATCCACGAGCCCGCAGTCCAGCTGATTGTTGCGCTGGTGAGGGCAAGGCCCGCCACCAACGTCGAATAACCCCGGTGGGTAGTGAGCATGTAGGGGATGAACGCGTCGGCGCTGAAAAAGGCCATGTTGAGGAACCCGTTCCCTCCGATCGCCGCTGGGACGCCAGGTCGAGCCCGGAGCGTGCCTTCCGGGAGCAGCTTCCGGAGCGCCGGAAAGCCGATCACGACACCAACCACGACGAGAGGCGCACCAAAAAGGAGGCTCCCCGTCGCCACACCCGCAAGTGCAAGTCCGGCGCCGAAAGTGAGCGTGAGCGCCGTCGGCAAGCGGGACGGCGCCCTATCGGATGGAGGCGGCGGCCCAAGCCGGAAGAGTGCGGGCAACGTTAGCAACGCCGCGAACGGAAGCAGCGGCACGATCATCAGGAAGGTGGCCCGCCAGCTGATCCATTCAGCCACCGCACCGCCGATTGCGGGCCCGATGAAGCCGGGGACCACCCAGGCCGTCGCAAGCATCGCCAGCATCCGGGGTCTGAGCGACTCTGGATAACCGCGCCCGATGACGACATACACAACCGCTGGCAACGATCCCCCGCCCAGTCCCTGGATTACTCTCCCAAGGACAAGCACGTGCATCGTCGGCGCTAGCCCGGCAATGGTGAGTCCGAGGGCAAAGAGCGCCATGCCGATTGCGAGCGGCCGCCCAGGGCCGTGCCGGTCGGCCTGCTCGCCGGACCACGCGATACCGACAACGCTCGCCAGGAGAAACCCGCTAAATACCCAGCCGTAAAGTTCCAGGTGGCCGAGGTCCTCCTCAGCACGAGGAATAACGGTGCCCACGGCGAGCGCTTCGAAGGCGACGATTGTGATCGCCATGAGCAGTCCGACCGTGAGCCCGGCCCGGTCTCCACTGAGGATGCTGGAATCTGGATCGCGGCCCATCCGCTTCTATTCTGCGCGAACGCCGGCGGCCTCGACACCGTCTTTAGGACGACTTCCCGCCACCGACGTCAAGATGCCGAAACCAATCCGCGTCCAAACGTTCACAAAGATTTGTCCTAATGCGCCTGTTGTTTCCTGCGTATAGGTCTATGCTATCGAAGTATTCATAGGCGAGGGGAGGACAGCATGCACATTGAAGTCATCGAGTTTGAATTGATTTGCGACGAACACGGAGCGCATCGCGTACTCGTGCCTGTCGAGCTGCCGCGGCCGAAGGCGTGCGCGCATTGCTTCCTCCCGGCCGAACGCACGGAGATTCGGCGGTTCACCCTCGAAGGCCCGCTGCCCAACGCCATCGGCAACGAGGTCTGGGTCGGCTGACCTAGGTCGTCAGCGTCCCTTCTTTCGCGTACTTAAAGTGCAAGCGGCCATGGTCCGCGTTCGCAGCCATGATCCCACCGACCGTGCCATCGGCCCACGGCGCGCCCGGAATTTTGGAATCCAGCTGCTCCTGGGTTAGCTCGCTGAGGTACTTCAACGTTTCGCTCCGAGTCTCAAGGCCGAGCCGAACGAGTTCGTCGAGCGACTTTCCCCGGTGCTCCTCGGCCCAATCCTCGGTCCAGTTGTGTATACCGGCCATGATCTCTTCACGGGACTGAGGCTGCCCGTCCTTGTTCACCCGTTTCGCCATTCCCGGCTGTCCGGAAAGGTGGCGGCGGAACATGTCGTTCCAGTTACGCTCGATCAGAGTCGTGTGGATGAAATGGTCGGCGTACGACCAGGTCTTCGATGGGTCGTGCTCGCTCGGGGTGCGCGGGGCGTAGAGTTCTTTTTCGCTCATGCCGGAAAGCGTCTGAAGCAGCCACGCGCGGTCGGAGTTCAGTTTGGTTTCGATTTCAATTCGGTTCAGAGGGACACCTTCCTTCTTGCGGCGAGAATGCGAATGCACAGAGAGCACGACCGGCGCCCTCCGTGCATTCCAGGTGTGAAATGGCCGAGCTAGTTTTCGAAGGAGAGGACCGTGCGTGCCACCTCGCCTGCCTTCATCGCGCGGAAGGCCTCGTTCACATCTTCAAGACGCCCGGTCCGGCTAATCATCTCATCGAGCTTCAGCCGGCCCTGCAGATAGAAGTCGATGTAGCGGGGCATATCCTTGCGGAAGCGGTTCGAGCCCATGCTCGAGCCCTGGATGCGCTTTTCGCCGAGGAAGGCAGGGCCATCGAGCTCGACTTTCTGGCCGACCGGGATCATGCCGATGATGGTCGCGGTCCCTCCTCGATCGATGCATTCGAAACTCTGCTCTGCGGCCCGCTTGTTGCCGATGGCTTCGAACGAGTACTCGACTCCACCCCCGCCGGAGATCTCGCGAATGGCCTGGACCGGGTCGTGCGATGAGGCATCGACGACGTGAGTGGCGCCGAGTTCCTTCGCCTTTGCAAGCTTCGATTCGACGGTGTCGACCGCGATGATCATGCGTGCGCCGCCGATACGGGCGCCCTGGATGGCCGCGAGGCCGACGCCGCCGCAACCAAACACGGCGACCGAAGAGCCAGCCTCGATGCGGGCGGTATTGAGCACCGCGCCGACGCCGGTCGTGACACCGCAACCGATCAGGGCGAGTGCTCCGAACGGAACGTCCTTGCGGACCTTCACTACTGCATGCTCGTGCAGGAGCATCTGCTCGGCGTAGCTGCCCAGGTTGGCAAACTGGCCCACCGGGGTGCCCTTCCACGAAAGACGGGGCGTCTCGTTTGGTGCGCGGCGGAGTTCTGGAGCCCGGCACAGGTTCGGGCGGCCGCTGATGCAGTTTTCGCACTGGCCGCAAAACACCGAGAGGCAGCAGATCACGTGGTCACCGGGCTGCACATAACTGACCTGATCGCCAACCGCTTCGACGATGCCGGCTGGTTCGTGGCCGAGCACGGCAGGCGCCGGGAGCGGATAGAGCCCATCGACGAAGTGGAGGTCGCTATGGCAGACACCCGTTGCCATCGTGCGGACAAGGACCTCGTGGCCCTTCGGCTTGTCGATGTCGATTTGTTCGATGGTCAGCGGCTGATGAGGCCCATGGAAAATGGCTGCTTTCACGGAAACTGTCCCTCCTGAGGAATGAGGCGCGCTTGTGGCGGACGGATAGTACAGGGTTTATAGCCCCCATGTGCGACCCTGGATTGAGAAGGCACGGTGAAGAACGGCGGACCGCCGGGTTAACCTGAATCCCCGATGCGCGTTACAACTATGTATCCAGGTCGTGCGAGCTAAGCCGCCGCCTGTCCTTTTCGCCCCGCCTGCCTTCCGGGAGGGCTATCGGTTTGTCCGACGATCACTTAGACCTGCGAGCCGGCAGGAATCTCATCCTGCGCCAGTTGCGGGATAAATGGGCGCTCCTCGCCGTCGCATTCGGCGCCGGGCTGAGCTGGGGGCTCTTGCGTCTCGTCGTGCCGCTTCTCACGGGCTACGCGATCGACCACGCAATCGTGAAACAGGACCACGGCCTGCTCATCCGGCTGGTGATCGCCCTCGCGATCGTCGTCGCCTTCCAGGCGACCTTCGCCGGCCTGCGCCGCTACTGGGCCATGCGCGCGAGCTATCGCGTGGAGGCCGACCTTCGTATGGAGCTCTACGACCGCGTCAACCGGCTCTCGTTCGATTACCACGACCGCACGGCCACCGGGCAACTGATGTCCCGCGGCAGCGCCGACCTTCACGAAGTGCAGGCATTCCTGGTCAACATTCCGATTAACTCGGCCTACTTGCTCATGGCCTTCGGTTCGTTCTTCCTGTTGCTGCGGACGAGCATTCCCCTGGCCTCGCTCGCGATGGCGGTCTATCCCTTTGTCCTCTGGCTGAGCGTGCGGTTCTTCAACCGTCTCGAACCCGGCACCGAACGTGTCCAGCACGATCTTGCCGGGCTCGCGAGCGTGGTCGAAGAGAACATCGCTGGCTCGCGACTGGTGCGAGCCTTCGGCCGGGAGAAGCACGAGATCTCGAAGCTTAAATCCGTCGCCGACGACATTCACCGTGACTCGATGGATGTGGTGCGGCTCCGCACAGTGTATGGACCGCTGTTCTATTTCCTGCCGGGGCTCGGTCAGCTCGTTGTTCTTGGCTATGGAGGTTGGCTGGCGCTCAACGGCAATATGACTACCGGCCAGCTCGTGGCCTCGCTTCAGTTCCTCAACATGCTCGTCTGGCCGGTCCAGAGTCTCGGCGAAATGATCGCCTCAGGACAGCGCGCATTCGTCTCTGCCGCACGCGTCTGGAGCGTCCTCAAGGAAGAGCCGACCATCACCGAAGCCCATCACGCGCACCACCTGCCCCAGGGTACCGGCGAAATCACCTTCGATGATGTCACCTTCGGCTACCAGGAACATCGGCCAGTGCTGCAGAACTTCCAGTTGAACGTGCCCGCGGGCGCTTCCGTCGCGCTGGTCGGCGCCACCGGGAGCGGCAAGTCCACGGTGGCTCGCCTGTTGCCACGCTTTTACGAGCCGGAAAACGGCCGGATCGTTATCGACGGCGCCGACATCCGTGATCTTCGGCTGAAAGAACTTCGGCGCGGGATCGGCATCGTGTTTGAAGACACCTTCCTCTTCTCGGATACCGTGAGGAACAACATCGCCTATGGACGCATCGACGCATCGGACGAGCAGATCGAACGCGCCGCGCGGCTCGCCCACGCCCACGACTTCATCACCGAACTCGCGGATGGGTACGACACGATCGTCGGCGAGCAGGGGTTCTCGCTTTCCGGCGGACAGCGCCAAAGGCTGGCGATTGCGCGCGCAATCCTGATGGAGCCGCGCATCCTCATCCTGGATGACGCCACATCGAGCGTGGACGCCCGCATGGAAGAGGAGATCCGGACTGCTCTCCGCGAGGTGATGGAAGGGCGAACAACTCTCATCATTTCGCATCGCCTGTCCACCATCTCGCTGGCCGATCAAGTGGTCCTGGTGGATGAAGGACGAGTGGCGGCCATGGGCACACACGCGGACCTGCTGCGTCGTTCGGCACGTTACCGGGAAGTTCTCGGGCAGCTAGAGGCGGTGGCTTCGTGAGCGCCGAGTCAACGGAATTCGACTCCACCCCGAAAGTGAACGGCATGGCGGGCGCGCTGCGTATGCTTGCCCCCCGCTGGCCGGCGATGCTGGTCGCGGTCATCTCGATCGTGCTGTTCACAGGGGCAAGCCTCGCCAAGCCCCTCGTCATCCAGTACGCGCTCGATAGTGGTGTCGGAACCGGTCCCGGCGACGGCGACAAGAGCGCGCTCGTCCTCGCGGGGGCCATCTTCTTCGGTCTCCTCGTGCTGGTTTACGTGTTCCAGGGGCTGAGCACCTACCTGGTGAACAAAATCGGCCAGGACTTCCTGCGCGAACTCCGGCTCCGGCTGTTCGCCCACTTCCAGCGCATGTCGCTCGCCTTCTTCGGACGCGAAAACGCGGGCCGGCTCGTGGCGCGAATGACCTCCGATGTTGCCACCGTAAACGACGTGCTGAACAACGGATTCCTCATCGTCGTGCAGTCGCTGCTCACGCTAGCCGGGGCGACGGCAATCCTGCTCTGGCTGAGCTGGAACCTCTCGCTGGCAACGGCCGCGATCCTGCCGCCGCTGATCATCGCGACGGTTATCTTCCGCAGCTATTCACAGAAGGCCTACGGCTCGGTGCGCGAGCGAATCGCCGACGTCATGATCCACATGCAGGAAAGCTTCTCGGGCCTCCGCGTGGTCCAGGCCTTCGCGCGCGAACAGCACAACATGGAGCGCTTCGGTGCTATCAACGAGCGCAACTTCTGGGCGAACGTCAACACCGTCCGCATCTCGGCGTTATACTTCCCCTTCGTCGAGTGGCTGAGCGCCGTCGGGATCGGCGTCATCCTCTATTTTGGCGGCCGGCAGGTCGCGGGCGACTCGGTGACGATCGGCACCGTCACCGCCTTCGTCTTCTACCTCGAGTTCATCTTTCAGCCGATTCAGAACCTGTCACAGGTCTTCGACATGGTGCAGGCTGCTGGTGCCGCGCTGAACAAGATCTTCGGCATCCTCGCTGTCGAGCCCGATGTCCCCGAAGCCGAGCACCCGGTCCGCGTTAATGGCGCCCTCGAGGGCCGCATCGCCCTGGACAACGTCACATTTGGCTACGATCCGGCCCGGCCCGTACTCTCGGATATCAACCTGGCAATCGAGCCCGGCCAGCACATCGTCCTCGTCGGCCCAACGGGTGCTGGCAAATCAACGCTGGCAAAGTTAATCACGCGGTTTTACGACCCAACATCCGGCACCGCGAAGATCGACGGCGTGGACCTTCGCCAACTTGCCAATGAAGACCTCCGCCGGAGCGTGACAATGGTTCCACAGGAGGGCTTCCTCTTCACCGGCTCCATCCGGGACAACATCCTCTTCGGCCGGCCAGACGCTTCGAAAGAAGATGTCGAAAACGCCTGCAAGACGCTGGGCATCCACGAGTTCGTGCTCTCACTGCCGAACGGCTACCAAACGATGGTGAGCTTCAGGGGGTCGAGGCTTTCGGCCGGAGAGAAGCAGCTGATATCCATCGCTCGTGCATTCGTTGCGAACCCACCAGTACTGATTCTCGATGAGGCCACCTCGTCCCTCGACCCGGCAACCGAGGAGCAGGTGGAAGAAGCCCTGCGCCGACTGCTTCGCGGCCGTACGAGTGTGGTTATCGCGCACCGGCTGAGTACCGCCGAACACGCGGATCGCGTACTTGTCGTTGACCACGGACACATCGTCGAAGACGGGAATCACTCGGAATTGGTGGCCAAAAACGGGTACTACAGCGCACTCTATCGCCAATGGACGGCCGGCCGGACAACCCTGAGCGCATGAACGCCGCGCCAATCGGGCGGAACCGCGACTTCATCCTGCTGCAATCGGGACAGTTGCTTTCGAAGACCGGGTCCGGGATGTCGGCAATCGCCTATCCCCTGCTGGTGCTCGGAATCACGCACTCCCCAGCCCAGGCCGGCATCGTGCAGGCCGCCAGACTCGCGCCGTACTTGCTCTTTAGCACACTGGCGGGAGTGCTGGCGGACCGCACGAATCGCCGCCGCCTCATGATCATCTCGGACCTCGTCAGCGCCATGGCGCTCGGCTCAATCGTCCTCGCGATCGCGATTGGCGAGCCAACCTTCTGGCAGATGCTGGCCGTCGGTTTCATCGACGGAGCCGCTTCCGTGGTGTTCGGCGCCGCCTACAGCGGAGCGTTTCGCGCCGTGGTCCCGCGACTGCAACTGCCAGCCGCTGCAAGCATCGAACAGACGCGAGCTTCAGTTGTTCGACTCGGCGCTCCGCCGCTCGGAGGCGCCCTGTACGCGGTCGCACGGATCCTTCCGTTCCTTGGCGACGTCATCAGCTACGGGTTCTCGATGCTCTCGATAACGCTCATGCGCACGCCGTTTCAAGAAGAACGGGCGACCGAGCGCACCGGGATGAAGACTGACCTTGTTGAAGGTCTTCGTTTCCTCTGGAACGTGCCCTTCCTTCGCATGTCCGCCCTGATGACGGCCGCGAGCAACTTCACCTTCAGCGGTGGTCAGTTCGCGGTGATCGTCCTGGCCCGTCGCGAGGGTTATTCGAGCGGCGCCATCGGCTTGCTTGTTGCCCTCGTCGGAGCGACCACGCTCGCGGGCTCAGTTGCCTCCCCGCTCATTCGGCGCGTCCTCTCGCTGCGCGCGATTTTGCTCGCGGAGTTCTGGGCGGCTTTCGGACTGATCTCGTTTCTCATCTGGCCAAATGCAGTCGTCCTCGGGGTTGCGCTCGCCTGCCAGGCGTTCTGCTTCCCGAACACCGACGCGGCCCTGGCCAGCTACCGCTACGCCATTACCCCCGACCGGTTGACTTCGCGAGTGACCACGGCGGCTTCGAACATCGCGGTCATCGCCATGCCACTGGGTCCGCTGGTTGCGGGCCTGCTGCTCGATTCGTTCTCGGTGCGGACGACAATCGTCGTTGTTGGCGCCGCCTCGATGGTCGCGGCGGTTGTCGGCACACTCAGCCGCGGAATCCGCGATCTTCCTCCCCTCGCCGAAGTCGTGAGCGCCCAGCCGGCCGAGGCCGGGTAGCATTGGCACATGGCCGCACCGCCGTTCCGTCCCGGGCAACATGTCCTGTATCGCGGACCGCATGTGGACGACAGCGGAAACACTGGTCCGCCAGTCATTTGCGATGTGAAACCCGTCACGGTCGTAGAGGATTCGGAATCGCTCATCTCGCTCTATATGGCGGCCGGAACGAGCACGCTCATGTCCAAAGGGCTCAAGCCGGGACTGCCCAAGCCGTGGGGCCCCGGCGACTGGGAGCTCATTTCGAGTCGGTGGGACCGCTGGCACACGCTGTTTTTGATCGTGCCGGGCGAATGGCGGGCAACGTGGGTACGGTGGAGTCCGTCGTGGGACTTCATGGGATGGTACGTGAACTTACAGGAACCCCTATGGCGGACGCGGTGGGGGTTCGATATTCGGGACCTGCAACTCGACATCGTGGTGGCGCCTGACGGCACCTGGCATTGGAAAGACGAAGACGAATTCGAACGATCGATCGCGTTCGGACTTTTCTCCAAGAGACACGCTAAGCGAGTAAGACGCACCGCGAATGACTCGCTCGAAGCAATCTCTGGGAACAAATGGCCGTTCATCGACTCATTGAAGGACTGGCGTCCGAATCCGGAATGGTCAGTACCACAGCTGCCGCGGGGCGCGAAACTTGAGGAAATGCTTAGCTGGTCGTCAGAAGACGCGATCGACCGCTGCTAGTCCGGCCCGTGGGCCCGGCCCGAGATCTCTGCGATCTTTATCCGCCACGCATAAATGCCGAGGCGCGCGAATCGATCCTGGAGCATCTTCGCCGCCCATTCAGGCGAATCGGTCAGCTTCTCACTGAGCATTGCGGCAAACGGTCCGAACTCTTTCGGATCGACGACTCGTGAAAAGCTTCCCTGCCCGCTAACGCTCGCCCACTCCCATGGCCCCGTGACGTAAGTGCTGTCCACCTGGAAGGACACTTGCGGATTGGCCTCGCCCAGGCGCGTCTTCCGGCCTGGCGTGGTCAGCCCGCAGAGGTCGCCATCGTGGAAGACGAAAAACACCGGCACGAGGAACTGTTCACCATCGGCTGAAAAAGCGATGCGGATCACTCGTTCCTTGTCGAGGACGAGCTCGATTTCCTGGGGATTGAGATCCTGAAAGCCCATGAAGGCGAACAGTAGCGGCTCGCGCGTTCCGGGGAAGTCGGCGGGCGCACGGAAGGTTCGCGTAGACTGCCGCGATATGGTGGAGACCTTCGACGTGGTGGTAGTTGGCGCCGGGGCTGTGGGTTCGGCCGCCGCGTACCACCTGGCGCGCGGCGGGCGGCGAGTGCTGTTGCTCGAACAGTTCCAGCTTGGGCACAACCGCGGAAGTAGCCACGGTGAAAGCCGCATCATCCGCCATTCCTACTTCTCAGCGGACTACGCTTCGCTCGCGCCCGAGGCATTTGCGATGTGGCGAGAATTGGAGCGCGAGTCCGGCGCCAACCTGCTGACCATGACCGGTGGTATCGACCTCGGCCATGCTTCGAGCCAGGCCCTTGCCGCCTGCAGGCAATCGCTCGAGGAGGCCGGGTTCGGCTCGATCTGGCTCGAGGGCGAAGACGCACGGCAGTATGTGCCCCAGTTCACCCTGCCGGACGACTGGGCGGTTTTGTGGCAGAGCGGTGCGGGAATCCTGAACGCGGACCGTTGTGTACGTGCTCTTGCCGCGCAAGCGATAGCCCATGGCGCGCGCCTTGTGGAGGGAGCGCGCGTCACGGCGATCGAACCGGGCCTGCGCAAGACAATAGTGGCATTCGACCAGGCCGGGAGCCAAGAGTCGGTCGAAACGCGCTCGGTGATTATCGCTGCCGGACCGTGGGGTCCCCGCCTGTTGGGCTCTCTCGGAATCGAAGCGGGACTGCGTGTGACGCATCAGCAGGTGGTCTACTACCCGGTCGAAGACCCGTCGCTGTGGTCAGTCGGCCGTTGCCCGATCTACATCGCGCATGGCAGGAGAGGCTTTTACGGATTTCCAATCTGCGAACGGCCGGGATTTATCAAGGTCGCCATCGAGATGAACGACGATATCGATCCCAATGATCCGCCGGGGAAGATCGACGAAGCTGCGCTCACGCAACTGAACGAAACAGTCGCGACGATGTTTCGGGGGATCCGTCCCGAACCCGCGGATGTTGTGACCTGCCGCTACACCGAATCGCCAGACAACGACTTCCTCATCGACCGCCACCCGAAGCATGCGAGCATCGTGCTGGCTTCGCCTTGCTCGGGACACGGGTTCAAGTTCTCAATAGCCACCGGAAAGCTGGCGGGCGAGCTGGCAACGACGCCGGCGGGCAGCTACGAGTCAGCGTTGTGGCGCGAACGTTTCCAGTTGGCCCCTCAGTCGGTTAGCGCGCCGTAGACCAACGTCCGCAGTTCACGGCGGATGTTGTAGTAGCTCGAGGGCATGAGTTGCGTCATGAATACAACAACCAGTTCCTCGATAGGATCGACCCAGAAAGCAGTGCTGGCGGCGCCTCCCCATGCGAACTCTCCAGGCGTACCCGGCAGTTGGGCCATCGAAGGATCGAGCGTAACCGAGACGCCGAGTCCGAACCCGATGCCGCTGAAGGTGGTTTCTGCCCACTGACCGCGCGCGTGGTGCATGAGATCGGTGCCGCCGGGGAGGTGGTTGCTGATCATGAGTTCGAGCGTCTTGCGCCCGATGATTCGCTCGCCGAGGAGTTCGCCATCGTTGCAAAGGGCCTGTGCGAATTTGAAGTAATCCATCGCCGTGGAGACGAGGCCACCGCCGCCGCTGAGGTAGGTCGGCGGCTTCAGGTAGTCGCTCGTCATCGGGTCGTCCGCGAGCTGGATGCCTTTGGATGCATCCACAGTCGTCAGGCTGAGAGCGCCGCCCGGATTGACGCTGTAGTTGGCTGCGAAACGGGACTGCTTCGCGGCCGGGACATGGAATGCAGTGTCTTCCATGCCAAGCGGTTCAAAGATGTTCGTCCGAAGGTAGTCATCAAATCGCTGTCCAGAGATGACCTCGACGAGGTAGCCGCAGATGTCGATTCCGACCGAATAGTTCCAGGCAGAGCCAGGTGAGAACTCGAGCGGCAGCTTCGCCAGTTCGCCAACCATGCACTTCAGGCTCCGGTCTTTGCCACCCTCGTCGATCTTCAGCTCTCGGTACGCGGCATCGACGTTCGTGCGGGAAAGGAAGCCGTAGGTGAGACCGCTCTGATGCGAAAGCAGGTCACGGACCGTCATC
Organism: Dehalococcoidia bacterium; assembly: GCA_050247055.1. Taxonomy (GTDB): domain Bacteria; phylum Chloroflexota; class Dehalococcoidia; order Tepidiformales; family Tepidiformaceae; genus Amarobacter. The sequence goes on along the minus strand of JBFWUX010000001.1, from coordinate 980,665 downwards.
GGACGGTCAGTGCGTTTCGTCTGAAAGTTGGGGTAGGTGCCTGTCGAATAAACCTGGAGCCCGGCCCACTCTGGAATGTACTTTTCGACCGGATCGTCGATCTGGAGCAGGCCGCGTTCGAACAACTGCATAAGTGCCACGGCGGTGATCGGCTTCGACATGGAGTAGATGCGGAAGATGGTGTCTTCCTTCATCAGAGCGTTGCGCTCCCTGTCGGCGAGACCAGTGGCTTTGAAATGCGCGATCTCCCCATGGCGCGCGATCAATATGAGCGTCCCGGCGAGCTTTCCCTGGTCCACATAGCGGCTCAGATGGCTATCGACATATCCGAGACGGGTGGGGTCGAGTCCGAGTTCTTCGACGGAGAGTGTGGGTTCGGCGGTGACCATGGAGGTGCTCCGGGGCAAAGGTTGCCGCCGGATGCTATCAAACTTGCGCCGGCGTCACACATCCATCAGCCGTTCGAGAAATGGCGCAAGTTGATGAGCATCGAAGTTCATCGCGTTCTCGAACATGTGCAGCTCGGTAGTCGCCAGGCCCGGCACCCCGCTCTCGCGGAGGTCCCGGAACAGGAACGTCCCCGTCTCGCCGGCGAGTAGATGGTGTCGATCGACCAGGGCGTCTCTCTCGCCTTCGAAATAGACCTGGAAGAAGTTGACCTGGACCGGGTCCGGGTTGATGCGGACTCCCTGGATGGTCGCCATGATGCCGCCGATCTCGCGAGCTTTTCGCACCCAGTCTTCGAGACGGGGCAGCGTGTTCGCGAGGCCCATCCGGGCGGACGCAACGAAAGGCGCAAGCGTGAAGAGGTTCCCGCCATGCCGGCGCTGCCAGACGCGCGCCTCCTGGATGAAGTCTTCCGGCCCCAGGAGCATCGCACCGCTAAACGCGCCGAGCTCTTTGTAGAACGAGACGTAGATCGAGTCGAAGAGCGCACCGATGTCTGCATACGTCTTGTCGTAGTAGCCCCGGCACTGCCAGATGCGAGCACCATCGAGGTGCAACGCCACGCCACGTTCGGTTGCCCAGGCGCGAGTGGCTTCGAGGTCGTCCCAAGGCGGGAGTTGCCCGCCAAGCGGCCGGTAAGGGAGTTCAAGCAACACAGCTCCCGGCGTTCCGCCCAACGCCTGGAAGTCCTCGATGGTGAGCATGCGATGGCTGATGAACTCCGGACCGCCGAATTGCAGGCGATGCAGCCTATGCAGGTACTGGTAGGCGAGATGTTCGGCGAATTCGAGATGCGCCGTCGGGTGCATGGCCACGGTGTTTCGGCCGTTGCGGTCGCACCAGATGCGGAGCGCTACCTGCTGCGCCATCGTCCCGGAGGGCATGAAAACTGCGGCCGGCTTCCCGAACATCTCGGCAACCTCAGCTTCGAAGGCCTGGAGGTAGTCGCCCTTGCCGTACACGTCAGCCTGTTCGTTCCCCACCAGCCAGTCGGCAACCTCGCGCATACTCTCGGCGATGGTCCTCCGAGGGCCGTGACCGGGCAGCACGTTCGTGCAGCGCTTCAGCAGGTCGTCGACTTCAGATGGCGAGAGGCTCATACGAGTTCAACGATTCGCGGGAGGATATCGCCGATTTGCCCGTTGAGGACGGCGCCGGCGAGCTGGTCGTAGGGCGTTTCCTGCGCCGTCAGGATAGCGAGCTTCGCACCGGCCTGGAGAGCGTAGCGTGGTAGATAAGCGACCGGCGTGACCGTGAGTGACGTGCCGATCGCCAGGAAGACATCACACACGGACGAGACTTCCTGCGCGCGTTCGAGATCCTCGGCGACCAGGTTCTGGCCAAAAGAAATGGTCGCCGTCTTGAGAATCCCTCCGCAGGTGCGGCAGGGCGGGTCGTCTTCGCCGGCTTCCACGCGGGCCATTACTCGCTCGATTGCGCCGCGTTCGCCACATCCCATGCAGACGAAGTCGCGGACGGTGCCGTGGATCTCGATAAGCTTTTCGATTGAGGTGCCGGCTTTGAGGTGCAGGCTATCGACGTTCTGAGTTATCAACGCCTGGACATGGCCTTTGCGCTCGAGGTCGGCGAGCGCAAGGTGGCCGGCGTTGGGTTGCGCGGCCATTAATGGGCTGTTCCGGCGGTTCTGCCAGCTTGCGACACGGGCATCGCGGTTGGCCATGTAGTGCTGGATAGTGGCGCGCTTCTCCGCTTCCGGATCACGCGTCCAGACGCCCTGCGGCCCGCGGAAGTCGGGAATGCCGGATTCCGTGCTGATGCCCGCTCCGGTGAGCACGACTGTATAGCGCGATTCCCGCAGCCAGCCCGCGACTCGTTCGATCAGCTCCTGTTCTTGCACGGCCTCCAGCCTACGGAAGTTCCATTCGAATGCAAAGATTTCGTCATGTTCGGTTGACGTTTTGACCTGGCGTTTCTAGCCTGCGTTCGGCGCGAAGGTCTCATTCCGCTCGTGAACCTTCGCCATACTCGCCAGTACGCTCCACGCACTGGCCGCGAAGGCCCGATGTCCGCTCCATCGGGCCTTCCCCTTTTTGGTGTTCAAACTGGCCCCGAACTCCCGGCTTACGCTTCGAAGGAGAGGCGACTGGCGGCGCATGTCACGGCCTTCAGCGAGGCGACCAGGATGTTGGAATCCATCCCGACACCCCAGGAGACGCCTTCCGGACTGCGGGCTTCGACGTAGGCGACAGCCTGCGAATCGGCTCCCGCCGTGATTGCGTGCTCCGAGTAGTCGAGCACCTCGATCGCGAGGCCCAGGTCTCGTTGAATCGCCTGCACGAAGGCGGCGATGGGCCCATTGCCCTCTCCCGAAACCGACCGGACATCGCCTTCGACGCGGACCTGTGCGGAAACCTTCGTCAATCCGCCAGAGGTCGACATCTCTTGCGAAAGCAATTCGATGCGCGGCAACGCCGGGAGGTATTCGTTGGAGAACGCTTCCCAGATGGCAGCTGACGAGACTTCGGTGCCGGAGTCCTCGGTGATCGCCTGGATGGTCTTCGAAAACTCGATCTGCAGCCGCCGAGGAAGGTCGAACCCGTGTTCGGTCTTCATGATGTAGGCGACGCCGCCCTTGCCGGACTGGCTGTTCACGCGGATGACGGCTTCGTACGAGCGCCCCACATGCTTGGGGTCGATGGGCAAGTAGGGCACCTCCCAGACGCTGTATTCGGGACCGAGAGCCTCGAAGCCTTTCTTAATCGCGTCCTGGTGGGAACCCGAGAACGAGGTGTAGACGAGGTCCCCCGCGTACGGGTGGCGGGCATGCACGGGCATGCGGTTGCAGTACTCGGCCACGCGGCGAAGCGCGTCGATATCGCTGATGTCCAGTTCCGGGTCGACGCCCTGGCTGAAGAGGTTCAGCGCGAGGGTGATGAGATCGACGTTGCCGGTGCGCTCGCCCTGCCCGAAGAGCGTGCCTTCCACCCGGTCGGCGCCCGCCATCACGCCGAACTCGGCAGCTGCCACCGCCGTGCCGCGGTCGTTGTGCGGGTGGAGCGAGAGGCAAATGGAATCGCGGTTCGGCAGGTTGTGGAGGAACCACTCGATCGTGTCGCCGTAGATGTTCGGCGTGTACATCTCGACCGTTGCGGGCAGGTTCATGATCAACCGCTTCTCGGGCGTCGGCTGGATGATCTCGGAGACGGCGTTGCAGATCTCCAGCGCATACTCCACTTCCGTCCCCGTGTAAGACTCGGGCGAATACTCGTAGCGGATGTCCGAACCGGGCAGCTGCTTCTCCAGCTTGCGGCAGAGTTCGGCGGCATCGGTCGCGATCTTGGTGATGCCCGGCTTCTCCTGCTGGAAGACCACGCGGCGCTGCAGCACCGAGGTCGAATTGTAGAAATGGACGATAGCCCGCTTCACACCCTCGAGGCACTCGTACGTGCGCTCAATCAGCTCCGGCCGGCACTGCACCAGCACCTGGATAGTGACGTCGTCGGGGATCGCGTCTTCCTCAATGAGTTGGCGCACGAAATCGTAGTCCGGCTGTGAAGCCGCCGGGAAGCTAACTTCGATCTCCTTGAAACCCATTAGCACCAGGGCGTCGAACATCCGACGCTTGCGGCCGGGGTCCATGGGATCGATGAGCGCCTGGTTGCCATCGCGAAGGTCCACCGAACACCAGAGTGGGGCCTTTTCGATCTGCCGGTTCGGCCATTCGCGTTCCGCCAGCCGCAATGGCAATGGCCGGAACGGGACGTACTTGTGAAACGGCATGGGCTTGTACTTAATTGGTTCGGGAGGCATGGGTGTTCAACTCCGTTGGTGGTTTGCGATCGAACGCTGCTTTTCGTCGAAAAAAAACCCCCTGGGCGGTGTGCACAGGAGGTATCGGCGAGCAGCACGGGGAGCTCGCCGTCAGGTAAGAAGGAGGCCGAAGACGTTCGTCAGCATTACTGTGAATATCGACAGCCCACGCCTGGTTGTCAAGTGACGAGATTCACGTCCCCGCGGGACCCACGAAACTGATCGGCTGTCCGAGCGCCGAAAGGCCGAGCGAGTGCATGAGCTCATCGGTCTTCCACGCCATCACGTTGCCGCCGACCATGTCGCGGAAGATGCGTTCCATGGGACGGTTCTTCACGTAGGCGTGAGCGCCACAGACCTTCATGGCCCCCTGCGAGACTTCCTCGCTCATCCGCCGCAGGTGATACACCGTCCGGACAAGCTGGCGCGTGAACGCCTGGGGCGAATCGAACGGGGTTTCAAGCCGTCGGACCGTGTCGTAGAGCACGATGCGGCCCGTTTCGAGCCAGTGTTCCATGTTGCCGATGCCGAACTGCGCCCACGGCTGTTCGGAACGGAAGCCGTTCGTCCCACCGACAGCCGAGGTGGGGCCGGCGAGGTAGCCGTGGCGCTCCTTCACGTAATCGATCGTGAAGTCGAACGCCGCCTGCGCAAGACCGAGCCAGATGCCAAGGATGCCGAGCGCGCCGCGCGCCCGGAGTTGCGACTGGACATCGATGACCTGCGCCTGGGCCTGGAGGACCACGCGAAGCATGGCAGACGGGATGACCAGCGCCTCCGACTTCGGGATGCGCGCGCCATCAATGACGATGTCGTGACTGGCCGTGCCGCGGAGGCCCATGGCGTTCCAGTTGTGCATGTTGTTGATCCCGGGCGTCGCGAGTTCCGGGACCGTCAGGGCGACATCAGGCTCGTTGCCTTCGCCGCGGTCGATGGTGGCGCCGATCAGCGCATACTTCGCGCCCTCGCTCATCGAAGCGAAGCCAGCCTTGCCGGTGAGGACGAGGAAATCGCCATCCTCGACAGCCTTGAACCCGGCCTGGCGGTTATCGAGGCCTCCAGAAGGCACCGAACCCGGCCCGCAGATGAGCGCACCGTTCTTGCCCATGTCGTCCAGCACGGCATCGCGCCGCGGGAATGGAGGCAATGACTGCAGGAACCCGGCGACGATCGCGTGCATATTGAGCGCGACCGCGGTGGAGCCATCGCCATAGGCGACTTCCTCCATGATGCGCATCTGCGCCTCAACGCTTATGTCGAGCCCGCCGACATCCTTTGAAAGCGCCATCGCCGGCACGCGGAGGGCGAGCAGCTCATCGACGTTCTCGCGCGGAAACCGGCCCTCCGCGTCGGTCCGCCCGGAGCGTTCAGCAAACTTCCCACGGCTCAAGGTGCGGACCTGTTCTACGAGTTCAGTTTCCCATTGTTCCACGAAGTTCGGCCTCCACTCGGGTTCGTACGAGCGAAAGCGTACGGGATTCGGAGTCGAACCGCATATCGAGTTCGTAAACTACCGAGGCAGTGGGAACCCGAGTGCCGCCTCCAACTCATCGAGCGCACTCAGCGTGTCATCCACCTTTATCGTGTGCATACCAAGAGAACGCGCACCTTTCAGGTTCGCTCCAAGGTCATCGAGGAAGATTGCCTCCGGTGGAGTAATCGAGAGCTGTTGGCAGGCAATGTGGAAGATTTCCGGTTGGGGCTTCCGGTAACCCACGATGGCGGATTCGACCACGACCTCGAAGAGGCTGGGCAGGTCGATTCCTGAAGTACGCGTCTGGGCGGGTTCATCCCGAGAGACGTTGTTGGTGATGGCGCCGAGCTTCACTTTCCCGCGCAGGTGGCGCACAACACCGACCATCTCCGGACGTTCGCCGAATCCCTGGAAGAACCAGGTCATGAACTCGCGGCCAGTTGCGCTGGTTCCGCACACCGAGATGTGGCGGTCGAACTCGTCGGCGAATGTGTCGCGCGTGAGTTCGCTTCGCTCAAAGCGGGACCACGGCCCGTCTTCGGGGCCAAAGATGGCGGTGCGCACCTCGTCGGAGATGCCGTACTCGGCGCAGTACCGCTTGATGCGGGTAACCGGGGAATGCGTCAGCACCCCGCCGATGTCGAAGAGGACAGCTTTGTATTGGGTCACGTGCCAATAGTAGGCCGAAGGGCACCGCTGCTTCCACGGCTCCCACGGTGATAGACCGGCGATAGAACCGCGATGTAACCACGTCGAACCCAAAATCAGAGAGTTGCTTCAACACCGAACCGGAGCAACACAGTGGACTACAACGACTACACGGCAGAAATCTCTTCTCCGCCCCAGCAGCGCTCGAACCGCTTGCCCATCATCCTCGGACTCGCCGGCGTAGCCTTCGGCGCATTGTCGTTCGGCTTCGTGGTAGCCACGGCGATCGGCGGCGGGTCGAACGGCCCCGCTGCGCCGGTGGTGACCACACCGACGGAACCAGCCACGACGCCTTCGCCGGTTGATGGCGGCGGCACTCCTCCTCCGCCAACTCAGACGGAGCCGCCCGCTCCGCAGCCAACTCAGCAGCCTCCATCCGGGACGGCAGTCCCTCCGACAGCCACGTCGGTCCCGCCAACCGCGACACCTGTGCCGCCCACTGCCACCCCAACCGTCCCCACTATCACCAGCCCGAAATTCCACGACATCTTCCGCGCCGAGGGCGGCACCGTCAGCAGGAACGCCAAAACAACCCTTCCGTTCCGCCGGCTCGAAGCCTCCTGGAACAACGAGTACAAGGGCTGCCCAGGACCGACCTGCATCCGTGGACGGGCCATGGCCCTCGCCGGCGTGGGTCCGCTCGGAACCGGCGAGTCGCCAGTGGCATCAGCATCTGTCTACAACACCTTCGTGGCTCAGCGGTCGAACGCGAACCTGCTGATGGACCTTCGCTGGAAAGGCTCGCTGGCGGCGGTAGTCGGCGCGAACGTCGCCACAGGAGTCGAAATTCAGGTCGTGGTCAACGAGATCGACAAGTCGACCGGAAAAGTCATCAAAGCGGTGCCGAACATGCCGTACACGGTGCTCTCGAAAGAACTCAGCCTCGCGGCGATCCAGGGCGTTGACACACTCAAGATTGAAGACTCGCGCTCAATCAACGTCCCCCTCAAGCTCGACCCCGGCCAGCTCTACCGCATCGACCTCAAGATCACCTGTAGCACCCGCGCCGCATTCAGCGCTTCAGCTACGATTTGCTCCTTCTACTCCGATAGCGGCTTCGCCGGAGTTGAATGGACGAAGCAGGTCATCGAATACGACACCGGTATCTGCTCCCCTTCGCAAAAGGGCGACGGCTGCATTTACCAGGACTGACCACCACTCCACCAGTACGAAGGGGCCGCCCAAATGGGCGGCCCCTTTGGCGTCATGGCGTCCAGGCGATTGCGGACTCTCCGGCTGCGTTGTAGGCAGAGACTCCGCGCCGGAAATCGTACTGGTCGAACGTGTAGTAGATGGTGTCCACGGACGTGCTCGTCGTGTTGGGCCCGACCGCTTTGTCGTTCGTGACGTGAACGATGTTGTCGTTCAAGCCGGTGGTGCGCCAGTAGATCTTGAATCCGCTCTCGTTGTTGGAGTTGTCGTTCCAGGTGAGGGTGTTGCCGTTAAGGGTCACGTTCGACGGGGCGTTTGGCGGCGCCGTTGTGGGTGTAGCGGTGGGTGGCGGCGTGGGAGTATTCGTTGGCGTCGCGGTGCCGGTCGGTGTCGGCGTATTCGTCGGCCTCAACGTCTTGGTAGACGTCGGTTGAGGAGTAAAAGTTGAGGTCGCAACGGGAATCGAGGTCGAAGTTGCAGCCGGGGGTGGGGGTGGGGGTGGCGGTTGTGTGACGCCGGAAGGTACCGATGTCGCTGTGGCAACGACTGTCGGGACGTTAGTCGTCGGAGGCGTTTGGGACGGACTTCCTGAGGCACCACCGGCCACAGTCTGAGACGTGTTTGGCGTCGATGTGCCGCTCACAGCCGTGCTGGTCGTGGCTGCGCTCGTAGGGCTGCGCTCTCCATCGGAGTCGGCTTTCGGGTTGGCGCCACCCGCGGCCAGGCAATACCCGGCGACAAGTGCCCCGATCAACCCGGCGCCGGCAAGGCCAGCGATAGCTTTCTTCTTCCCACCGCCACCGCCGCTCGGTCCTGAATCACCGGGGAAGGAGGGCGGAGGCACAGCGGTCTCGGGTTCTGAGACCGGCTCGGGTTCCGTCGCAGCCTCGATGTCCGTCGGGGGCGGGATCTCCGGGGGAGCCGGGGCCGGGAAGGGGGCCATCGCCGGCCCCGCCATCGTGGCGTTGGCATCGGGCGAAGCCACCGCGGCCGCGAATTCTCCGGGGCTGGACCAACGCTGTTGCGGGTCCTTCTGTAGTGCACGGACAATGGCAGCTTCGATTCCTGCAGGAATGTCCGGAGCTTTCGAGGTCACCAACGGCGGCGGTTCGTGGACGATCTTGTACATGAGGCCTGTGCCGGTGCCTTCGAACGGCGGGGCGCCTGCCAGCATCTCGAACGCGATGACGCCCATGGCGTAAACATCCGTCTGGGGCGCCGGCTCCTCCCCGAGCATCTGCTCCGGAGCCATGTAACGGGGCGTCCCAAGCAGGACGCCGGTCATGGTGTAGCGGGCGGATTCCCGCGCGTAGGCGATGCCGAAATCCGAAAGCATCACCCTGCCGGAGTCTTCGATCATGATATTGCTGGGTTTCACATCTCGGTGGATCAAACCCTGGCCGTGCAGGTAGTCGAGTGCGCTCCCGAGTTCGGTGAGGATTCGCGAAGCTTCAGAAACCGGCAGAGGAGCGTGGTTCTTGATGATCTCCTCAAGACTCGCGCCTGCAACGAGCGCCATCGCGATAAACGGACGGCCGTCATCGGTTTCACCGACGTCGTGGACGGTGACGATGTTGGGGTGGCTGAGACCAGCAGACAGGCGCGCTTCTCGCATAAAGCGATCCACGAAGCTTTCATCATTGGCGAGCGCCGGGGCGACGATCTTAATGGCGATGTCTCGATCAAGCGTCCGGTCATGCGCAAGAAAGACCGTGGCCGAAGCGCCGCGACCGATCTCGCGGACAATCGAGTAGCGGTCTGAGATAAGGTTTTCCGGCACTGACTCCCATCCGTTCCCAGGCCAAGGATACGCAGACACCGCGGGCCAAGTCACCGAAACCGCTAGAATCGCTCCCGTGGCGAGCGATTCGGGACGGTTCTATGTGGTTGCGACACAGCCAGGCACTACATTTCGCCTGGCGGTCGAAGCTCACGGCACCGCGACCGCAGGGAGGGATCCCATCAATGCCGTGCTGCTCGCCCACCCGCTAGTCTCGCGGCGGCACGCCCGGTTCGCGCTGCTGGACGGAGGGCTGTTCCTCGTAGAGGACCTGGAGAGCCGGAACGGCACCAACGCTAACGGCGAACCCATTGCCGGGACCACGACCTTGACCGATCCCGCAGTCATCGAAATCGGGCCGTTTGTGCTCTCGTTGTCGACATCGCTGAGCGAAGAGACGCTGACAGCGGCCTCCGCAACCGCCACGAAAGTGACCCGAACGATGCTCGACCGCGGTCCGCGCCAGTTCCATGTCGACGGCTCGCTGGTGCTCGATTCGCTCAGCCTTCACGAATACGCCCTGCTGGATTTGCTCGAGATGCGTTCGCCCAACGTCGTCGAGCGCACCGCCGTCGGAGACGCCGTATGGGGTGCTGGGCAATGGGACGTATACATGCTCCACAACCTGGTCAGCCGGATCCGCAAGCGGATCGCCGCCCAGGGCGCTGCTGACTCTGTGATCGTCACGGTTCCCGGCGTCGGGTATCGGCTGGAGTAAGGGGCTAGCCGTTGACCCCGAGTTCTTTGCGGATGAGCTCGCAGATTTCAAACGTCGGGCCTTCGGCGGTCAGCGTGCTCGACATCTTGTTGATGGTGACGGCAATTGAGAGCCCGACCTCCGGGTCAGCGAATGCGATCGAACCACCGGCGCCTGGATGCCCGAACGCCGTGCGGCGGGGGCCGGTCGCTCCGTGCTGACCCATAATCGCTCCTCCGTTGAAGAAGCCGATACTCTTGGCGAGCGGGATAAACAGCACCCGGTCGGGGCTCTCGACCTGGACCGTGCTCATAAGTCCAATACGTTCGGGCGAAACGAGGCGGACCCCATCGATTTCGCCTCCGTTCGCGAGCGCGCCATACATCTTCGCGAGGGCCCGGGCGGTGAAGTGGCCGTTTGCCGCGGGAATGCACGCCTTGCGAACTTCCATAGAGTTGAAGTCGAGCTGGTTTTCGCGGGGCATGGCCTTGAAGAAGTCGTGATCCCTGGGTAGTGCGTCCATCGGGTTTGGCGTGCCCGGCGCCGGCGGTGCAGGCGTCTGGAGTGTGGTCAGCCGATCTTCGATGCCGTCCGGGATGCCCACATACATCTGGCCCTCAACGCCGAGCGGCCGAGCAATGAGCTCCTGGATGACATCCTTGATGTGCTTCCCCGTCGCTCCCTGGACGATTCCGCCCACGACCCACGCGTATGGGCGCGTGGTATCCGGTGGCAGTCCCCGGCTCCCAGGCGGGGACGCCGTTCGCGATGAAGTCGATCGCACGGTCCCAATCCAGCGACACGTCATTCGGCGGTGCGGCATGCAGTCCGGCCTGGTGGCTCATCGCCTGGGCAACGGTGACGTTGCCCTTGCCGTTGGCCGCGAACTCCGGCCAGTACTTTGCGACCGGCGCGTCATAGTCGATGACTCCGCGGTCGGCGAGGATATGGAGGGCAGTGGCCGCGACACCCTTGGTCGTCGAGAAGCTGAGGAAGAGCGAGTCGGCCTGCACCGGGCGAGCATCTTCCGGTCCCATCTCTCCTGCCCACGCGTCAACGATCAGTTCGCCGTCCTTGTAAGCAGCAACTTGCGTCCCGAGTTGCGTCTGGCGCTTGATCTGGTCGAGGAGTAGCTGATGGACCGTCTCGTTCAGAGCGGTCTCAGTCGTTGTCATGGAGAACTCCGGATGTTTCGTGTGCGGCTAACCATACCCGAACCGAACTCGATTCGGGTATCGGGCTATTCGACCCCGAGCTCCTTCCGGATCAGGTTGGCGATCTCCTCGCCGACGCCGACGGTGCCGGGAGCGCCGAACGCCATTTTGTTCATGAGGATTGCGACGCTGAGGCCCGCTTCGGGGTCGCAGAAGGCGTTGGAGCCGCCTGCGCCGGGATGGCCGAACGCTGTTTGGCGCCGCCCCATTGCGCCGACAACACCATTGGTTTCACCCCCGAGGAAGAACCCGATCGCCTTGCGGACGGGCGAAAGCAATACGCGATCGATGTCATCGGTGACCAGGCGATTCATGTGCTGGATGCGGTCCGGCCTTACCAGCCGCACGCCATCGACCGAACCATCGGTAGCGAGAGCGGAGTACATCTTCGCAAGTGCGCGGGCGGTGAAATGGCCGTTGCCCGAAGGCAAACATGCCTTCCGAATGTCCATGTCGTTGAAGTACTGCCATTGGTCCTTGGGCATGGCCTTGAACATGTCGGCATCTTCGGGAAGTGGAGCGCCTTCGCCGAGTACAGCAATCTCCAGCGTCGTGAGCCGATCCTCAAGCCCATCGGGAATGCCGACGAACATCGAATCGGCCATGCCCAGCGGTTCGGCAATCTCCTCCCGAATAACATCCTTGATATGCCGGCCACTCGCACCCTGCACGATCTGACCGGCGATCCAGCCGTGCGTCACCGCGTGATAGCCGGTCGCCGTGCCCGGCTCGTAGGCAGGAACTTGTTCTTCCAACCGCTTCACAGCCGCGTCCCAATCCGTGATCCACGCCTTCTGGAACGGGCCCGATGGCATGGCGTGAAGTCCTCCCTGGTGCGTGAGTGCCTGGGCCACCGACAGCTTCTCTTTTCCGTACCCGGTGAAGCCGGGCCAGTACTTCGAGACAGGCGCGTCGTAATCGATCAGGCCCTTCTCTGCGAGGATGTGCACCGCTAGGCCAGTGACTCCCTTGGTGACCGAGAAGCTAAGGACCAATGAGTCGGGCTGGATTGGACGCGAGTCGGCTGGCCCCATGGTACCGGCCCAGGCATCGACCACCGGCTCACCATCCCTGTACGCGCAGACCTGTACGCCGACCTGCCGGCCTTCAGCGACTTGCCGTTCGATCAGCGATTGCACCGCGCTGTTTACGGCGCTATCGGCGATCGATTGGGAGCTGGTGGGTGTGGACATGAACGACTCCGAGACGTGGTTCGCGCATTAGGCCATAAGCCGCCCGGGCCCGCCACTTTCGCGGGTCAAGCCAACGAAAACGACAGCTTTCCCAGGGGACCGAAGTCGGCTTCGACGCTGTCACCGGAAGCCACGGGGAAGGGATCGATGTACGAACCACAAATAATGCGGTCGCCTGCGCGAAGCGTTTCGCCGTACTCGCCCAGGACGTCAGCGGTATGCGCAACGATTTCCGCGAGGTCATCCGGATACCTCCCCGCGAGTCCCGCGCGAATCAACTCGCCGTTCTGGTGAACTGCGGGGAAACCTTCCGCGACGAGACCCAGCGCCGTTTCAAGTGGCGCGTCCTGTCCGAAGAGCACGCCATCGTGGAGGATGTCGTGCGCCAGCATCTCGTCGAGCGGCACGATAGGTTTCGCCCCGTTCACGAACTCGATCACCGGCGCGACTGAATCGATGGCGGCGCGAGCCTCATCGAACGAAGCCCCCCGGGGGACATCAGCAGCCATCCGCACCGCAACTTCGGCTTCAATCCGGGGTGTCGCGCCGACCGGCGCGGCGTAGGGTTCGCCCTCGCGAAATACGCGCCGGCCATCGAGCCAGCCAACGATCGTCTCGGTAAGGCCCATGCGCTGCTGCGCGGCGGGATCGTTAATGCCGATTTTCCAGCCCACTCGGGGCATGCCGTCAGCGATGGCAGAACGGTACGCAGCCATTTGCCGGGTCATTCCGGAATCGATGAGTGGTTGGACGTCTTCTGGTTGGCTCATAACCGCGATTTTACGTTGGCGTTCGTTTTGGGGGCGCGGGCATTGCCGCAATGTGATGGACAACCGACATTGGATTTCAATCCAGGAGGTTGGTGTTTGAAACTTCGTTACCTGCTTTCACTTTCTCTCGTTGGGGTGCTCCTGCTCGGAGCCTGCGGTGGTGATGACGACGACAACTCGAGCGGTGACGACAACGGCACCCAGGCAACCACGACCTCTACCTCACCGTCGGATGCGACGAAGGCCTCGGAGCAACCTACGACCGCTGCCCAGACCCCGAAAGCGGGCGCCACTTCGGCATCCAATTCGGCGTTGTCTGACTTCCAGAAGCTCGCTGGCGACGCGCTGAAGAAAAGCTACCAGGTCACCTACGATGTCGAGCTCTCATTAAACGGCCAGGTTCAGAACGGCACCGCCACCTACGCCAACAAGCCGCCAAAGTTCGCCGCAATTGTCGCGATCACGGCTGCGGGCGCCGCGGGTAATATCAAGCTTTCGGTGATTGCCGATGGAACCGACACCTATGTCTGCACCGACTTCGGTATCGGCGGGAGCTGCTCGAAGGACAACGGCTCAGAGGGCCCGGCCGCGGGACTCGACATCCAGAAGTCACTCGAGGATGCAACCTCCGGAAAGAATGTGACGGAAGTCGATAAGCGCACCATTGCAGGTCGTTCGGCTCGTTGCTTCGAAACTACAGACCCCACGGACCCAACTTCGAAGTCAACCTACTGCATCGATAGCAAGGACAGCATCATGCTTGCCTTCGAAACGGGCGGCGGGCTCAAAATGACCGCCAAAGACGTGAAGACCTCTGTCGATGACAAGCTCTTCGAGTTGCCGTTCCCTGTGAACTAGAACGAGGCCTGGCGAGCCTTCTCGCTACTGTGGGAGGGCTCGAACGGCACCGCATTGCGCGCCGGACACCCGGCGAGGTGGTCATTCACCATGCCCACGCTCTGCATGAACGCGTAGCAAATGGTGGAGCCGACGAACGTGAAGCCAGCCTTCTGCAGCGCCCGCGACATTGCATCCGACTCCCCCGTCTTTGCAGGGACATCCTTCCACGAAGTCGGCGCAGGCCGGTCCAGCGGCCGGCCGCCAGTGAACCTCCAGATGTAGTCACTGAACGAGCCGTGCTCGTCCTGGATTTCCAGGAAGGCACGCGCATTGCGAATCGCGCCCATGACCTTGAGCCTGTTACGGACGATGCCGGTGTCCTGGAGCAGTGATTCGACCTTCGTGTCGTCGAACTCTGCGACGGTCGCCGGGTCCCAACCTTCGAACGCTCGCCGAAAGTTTTCACGCTTGTTGAGGATAGTCGACCAACTCAGGCCGGCCTGGAATCCTTCGAGCATGAGGCGTTCGAACAGTTCATGGTCGTCGTGGCAGGGAACCGCCCATTCGGTGTCGTGATAGGCGGCCATAAGGGCGTCGCCAGGGCCCCAACAGGTCTGGATCCGGGCAGGTTCGGTCATTGTTCGAAGCCTATCAGGAGGGAAGGGACAGCGAACTTGGGGCCACGGAGCCCGCACGCGTGGATCAATCCACGCGTACGAGGACCAGTGTCCGCCACATCCGCTCGTCGCCGTCGCTGTGTCCGCGTGCTACCAATCGTTAAAACGCTGAAGCGCACCAAAAAGTTCCCAGAACTGTGAGCTACTTCACTCAGGCGTTAGCCGAGAACCTCGTACAGCTTGTGGCTCTTGAGGAACGGATTGTCTTTGTAGCTGGCATAGCTCTCGCCGCGGTGGCCGGCCGTGAAATTATCGGAAGTGATCCAGGCCTCGAAGGACTTCTCATCGGCGAATCGTGTGAGCACGACGTACTCGCCCCGGTCCGGGAGCGCCAGGAGCTCGGTGGAAATGAACCCCGGGAAAGTATCGACCGCTCCGACCCGGGTCATCCAGGTCTTTTCGAACCCTTCGCGGGCCTCGGGGGGGAGGGAGATGGGAAAATACGAAACGACGGCCATGTTTGTTGATCCTTGTTCTGAAGTGAGCCTTCAGGATACCGCAGGCGTGCTTCCGCGCCCGTACAGGCAAAAAGAGAGCACAACTCGCTTGCTCCGGAACGATGCGCATCGGGACGCGCCAGCCTAAGTTCACCTGACGCTCGACGCCCTTCCAGTGTTGCTGCCGGTCCGGAAAGTTGTGGCCAGTGAAGGGTGTTGGCGTGTGGGCGGTCTGACGGCAGGCTAGCCACGGCTCTTATGTTCTTCAACGATGGTGAGCGGGTGCGGGACGACGCTCCAATGGTCATCGCCAATTGGGACGCGGTCACAAACGCGGAGCGACTCGATCCGTGGCCGTCCAGGGAGGTTTTCGTCCCACCGCACGTGGTCCAGACAATGCACGAAACCGTCTTCGGACGCATGCAGGAAGATCGAATGACTGCCACCGGCGTCGTCCACCGCTGGGAATTCCTGCTGCCATGTCTCGGAGAACACGGGAACTCCGTCCGGAACTTCGAATGCGAGGCTCATGCACCCGCATCCGCAGTCATCCGCGACCCCCGAGCTTCCGATCTGAGCGCTCAGCGTCTCGCTTCCGGGGAAGTCGCCAGCCAGGATGGTGTCGATGAGCTCGCGTTCGTACGCAGTCGGTTGCCGCCAGCGTGTTGCGTCGGACATCGAGGACCTCGCCTCAGTTCACCCGGCGCTCCACGCCCTTCCAGTACTGCTCCCGGATGAGGAACTTCTGCAGCTTGCCGGTGACCGTGCGCGGCAGCGTCTCGACGAAATCCACCGAGGTCGGGCAGCGGAAGTGTGCCAGGTGCTGGCGGCTGAAGGAGATGATCTCGTCCTCGGTCGCGGTCATTCCTTCGCGGAGTACGATCAGCGCCTTCGGTGTTTCGCCCCACTTCTCACTTGGCACACCGATGACTGCAACTTCGAGCACCGCAGGGTGCAGGTAAAGCGCGGCTTCGACTTCGGGCGAAGAGATGTTCTCGCCACCGGAAATGATGACGTCCTTCTTGCGGTCGACAATGTTCACGTTGCCGAACTCGTCCCAGACGCCGAGGTCGCCGGAGTGGAAGTAACCGTCGTAAATGGCCCTGGCGGTCTCCTCCGGCTGCTCCCAATACCCCTTCAGGACGACGTTCGAACGGGCGCAGACTTCGCCAACGGTCGTGTTATCCATCGGCACCGGCTTGCCATCGTCGTCGAGCACCTGGATGTCGACGCCGATGGCTTCGACACCCGCGCGCGAACGGCGCTGGAAGTCCGATCCGTCGGCGTTCTGATAGTCCGGCGTGGACACGGTGAGGATCGGAGCGGTCTCGGTGAGCCCATAAATCTGGATGAACTCCCAGCCCAGTTCCTTCTCCAGCCGTTCGATGAACGCTGCTGGTGGCGGAGCGCCGGCCACCACGAAACGCGGCCGAGTCGTGACCTCGTATTTCGCTTTGTCGGGGAAGTTGAGGATGGTGCTCAGCACCGCCGGCGCCATGCACGCGAAGGTAATCTTCTCGTCCTGGATCATTTGGTAGATGTCGGCGCCGACCACGGCGCGAAGGACAACGTGGGTTGCGCCCATCGCCGTGATGGCGAACGGACCGCCCCAACCGTTGGCGTGGAACATCGGGAGCGTCCACATCTCGCGGTCTTCGTGCTGGATACGCAGGTGGGCGATGAAGTTGTAGGCGTTGATGTAGACGTTGCGATGCGTGAGCATCACGCCCTTGGGGCGGGCGGTGGTGCCGGACGTGTAGTTGATCGACGTGACGTCGTTTTCGTCCTGGTCAACATGCGGGGTCATCGTCGTTGGCTGCTTGCCGACGAGGTCGTCCCAGTCGGTCCAGCCGCTTGGAGTCTCGTGGCCGGGACGCGGGTCGGCCGCGATCCAGTGCTCGACCGTCTTCAGGTTCGGTCGAATGCCGTCCATGACCTTCGTGTACTCATAGTCGACGAGGACGGCCTTCACACCGGCGTGATTGATGATGTACTCGTGGTCGCTCGCCACCAGGCGATAGTTCAGCGGGACGAGGATGGCGCCGATCTGGGTGACGCCGTAGTAGCTCTCCATGAAGTAGTGAGAGTTCGGGCTGAGGATGCACACCCGGTCGCCGGGCTTGATGCCAAGCGCGATGAGCGCATGGCCGAGCTGGTTGCAGCGCTGCTGGTACTCCCGGTAGGTGAAGCGCTGGTCGCCATCGATGATGGCTTCTTTGTTCGGGTAGAGCTTGGCTGCGCGACGCAGGAAATCGTTGACGAGCAGGGGTACTTCCACGGGGGGCCTCCGGGCATTCGAGAGTGCCCGGCGATTCTAGCAAAGTAGGCGGCAGGTGGGAGCAATCCTGCGCCTCGGCACCGGTTCGTCGATTCTTGTATCAAGAGGAAGAAATGACTTCCAACTCGCTGATGCAGGTTCGCATCTCTCAGGCTCGGCGGCGCGTCGCCGCGAAGTTGGTCGACGTCGGGTTGGCGGCGCTTGTCGGCGTAGGCCTTTGGCTCGTTTCGCTCGATGACTGGGTGATCCTCGGGCCTTTGGCCTCATTCTTCCTCTATCAAACCCTGGCCCACTGGCTGTTTGGCGCCACCGTTGGGAAGCGCCTGTTAGGCCTAAGAATGTACCGCGCCAACGGCGAGCGACCCGGACTCTACCGATGCATCTTGCGCAGTCTCTTCGAGTTCGCCGCTCCGGTATTGGCTACGGTCGCTAACTTTGTCGTGCTCATAGGTCTCGTGAAATTCTCACCAAGTCCAGCCCTAGTTGTGTTGGCGCTTGGCGGTATTTTCGTCGCCGGCTACTGGTCCTGGCTTATCGCCTTCGTAACTGACCTAACGGTGATGCTGAGTCGTCGGGACTCGCGATCTCTTCACGATTTGGTCGCGGGAACATCGGTCAGTCTCGTTCGCGGACCGGAAGACGAAGTACCGGCGGCAAGTCTTTTGGTGGCGACCGACTTGGAAACAGCGCCAGCGTGGCGCCGGCTCGCTGCCCGGACGCTCGACTTCGTTGGCTGCGCTGCGATCCTCATTGCATTCGGAGCCGTCTCACCTGACGAAGTTCAGCTTATCGCGTGGGTTATGGTTGCGGTGGCCTATCCCGTCGTTACGCAATGGGTATATGGCCAAACGCTGGGTAAAGTAATTCTTGGCATCGCCGTGGTTCACCACGCGGGCGGGCCGATCTCGATATGGCGAAGCCTCTGGCGATGGCTGGTCGAAATTGTGCCGCTCGGACTTGTGGGGATTGGAGCGTTCCTGCTCTCCCTGAACTGGCTGGTCGATTATTGGTCTGACGATTCAACCGACGGGCTGGGAGGGCTCTTTCTCGCGATACTCGCGCTCGTCTACGCCTTCGTGCTTGGCGCATTCGCACTGGTGCTTGCCTCCGCACTGGACTCGCTCGTGGCGTTCAGCAACGCACGTCGCCGTACGTTTCATGATTTTCTTGCCGGCACCCGCGTTGTAAGCCGCAAAAAAGAGACGGAGAGACCGCGAAACGGGGAGGCACAAACGCCTGTCGCCACCCACGGTTGGTGATGCCCGGGCGAAGGCCACCCACCCTTCCCCCTTTCCCTACCGAGCGGTAAACGATGTATCCTTCTGCCACCACCGGCGGACAGCCGTCGAGTTCCCACTCGGAGTAACGGTTCCCATGAAAGTCAAAGTTGACGCGGATATGTGCGAAGGCCACGGAAAGTGCGAAATGGCCGCCCCCGAAGTCTTCAAGCTCGGCGACGACGATGTCAGCGTCGTCCTCGTCGACGAAGTGCCGAAGGAGCTGGAAGAGAAAGTCGGCCGCGCCATTCGCCTCTGCCCCCGCCAGGCCATCGCCTGGGTCAAATAGCTGAGCATCCAGCACAGATATCGCGACTGATTCGAGGATTCCCCATGACTGCGCCGGCCGAACTCGCCACTATCAACCTGAACGACGCTGAGATGTTCCTGGAGGCACGCTTCCACGAAGCGCTCCGCGTCCTCCGTAACGAAGACCCGGTCCACTGGAACCCCGGCGACGAGCGGACCAATGGCTACTGGGCTATCACCAAGGCCGAGGATGTGCGCTTCATTTCGCGCAACCCCGAACTCTTCATTTCGAGCAAGGGTATTGCGGGGCCCGGCATCCGGCCCGAGGCGCTTGCGGAGATGATGCAGAACGATCCCGCCGCGGCCGCTCAATCCACGGGAGGTGGCGCGAGCATCATCACGATGGACCCACCGCGCCACGTCAAGATGCGTCTCCTTATCAACAAGGGCTTCACGCCGCGGGCGGTCAACGCACTCGAACCAGAAATTCGCCGCATCACCAATGAAATCCTGGATAGGATCGCCGGCCGCAGCGAGTGCGACTTCGTCCTCGAGGTCGCGAGCCAGCTCCCCCTCGCCGTCATCTGCGGGATGATGGGTCTCGACCAAAAGGACTGGCCGCTCATGTTCGAGCTGACAAACAAGGTCCTCGGCTCCGGTGACCCGGAATACCAGACGGACATCCCCGAGGCGGAACGTGGCACAGGTGCAGCGGCCCGCCAGACGGCGATGACCGGTTTCGGGACGATGTTCGCCTACTTTCAGCAAAAGCTGGCCGAACGACGAGAGAACCCGCGTGAGAACGACCTCATTTCTCTCCTGCTCGAATCTGAGATCGACGGCGAAAAGCTCACGGAAATGGACCTCTTGCAGTTCTGCTTCCTGCTTATCGTCGCGGGGAACGAGACAACCCGGAACGCCATTTCCGGCGGGCTTCAGGCGCTCTGCGAGCATCCCGAAGAAAAGGCGAAGCTTCTCAACGACCCGAGCCTCCTGGACGGCGCCATCGAAGAGATCCTGCGATGGGTCTCGCCGGTCCATCACATGGCGCGAACCGTCACTGCCGACGTGGAGATTCGAGGGAAGACGCTGAAAGAGGGCGACCGGCTCATCATGTGGTATGGCTCGGTGAACCGCGACGAGGACATCTTCTCGGACCCATACACGTTCGATATCACTCGCACGCCGAACGACCACCTGGCCTTTGGCATCGGCGAGCACTTCTGTCTCGGCTCCGGCTTCGCGCGCAAGGAACTCCGCGTGATGTTCGAAGAACTCTTCCGCAGGTTCCCGGACATCGAGATGTCGGGCCCGCCCGAGCGCCTGCGCTCGAACTTCATCAACGGGATTAAGCATCTCCCGGTGAAGTACACGCCAGAAGGTTAAGACGCGTTGTAAGGTTCTCGGCTCCCACCGGTCTGAAGGAGGAAGCAACTTCAGAAATTGGGAGCAGAACCATGAACAAGCTCAAGTTATTCGTCCTCAGCGCGGCGGCGGCCATACCCGCTGCAAGCATGCTCGGCGCGTCTGCGCTGGGCGCGAACCTGATCACGAACGGTCAGTTCACTTCCAACGCCAATGGCTGGGACAACTACGGCGGCAATCCCGTCGCGCAGAACGGCTATCTCAAGGTCCAGAACACCTACACCGGCAACGGCAACTCGTACTACGGCGCCTGGTACTGCGTCACCGGCATCGAAGCCGGCAAGAGCTACACCGCCAGCGTCGAGACCTATGTTTCGAAGTTCGCGCCCGCGAACACCGGCGCGGCGCTCCAGCTCCATTACTACGGTGGCAACAGCTGCAACGGCAGCAGTGTCTCCGGAGGCGAATACGAGGAGATCGGCAAGCTCGACGCCGACCGCGGGCATTGGGTGCCAATGGCCTTCAGCCAGGTTGTGCCGAACGGTGCGCATTCGGTCCGCGTCCGTGTGAGCGCAATCAAGGAACCCGTCCCGTACGGATCCGCGATCACCAAAACAACATCCGTCTACTTCGATAACGCCTACTACGGCAGAACTACAGTCGTAAAGCCGGGTCTCGATATCGGCGGTGTTCTCGTGAACCCGACGGTCAAGCCGCCGACTCCAACTCCGACGCCTGGCATCCTCGTGAACCCGACGGTCAATCCGCCGACCCCGACCCCCACGCCTGGCATTCTCGTGAATCCAACCGTTAACCCGCCCACCCCGACCCCCACGCCCACGGATGTCCCGCAGGACGATCCGGAAGATCAGCCGCAGGATGAACCCGGCGACCAGCCCCAGGACGAGCCGGACGACGATCCGCAAGGAGACCCACAGGATCAGCCAACCGACGAACCTCAGGACAACCCCCAGACCAACGACGACTCCGACGACCGGTCAGTGCCGATCCCGAGCGATAACGATACGCCGAGCCAGGGCGCTCCCGGCGGCGCGGGCGAGGTCCCGACGACGCCGCCCGCAGCCCCGGACACCGGAAACACCGGCGACTCGAACCTCGTCACTCCCGTCACTGGAGTAGGGTTCGCGCTGACGGCACTCGGATTCGGCGGCGGCGCAGTCGCCCTGGCCTTCGCCCTCAGGCGCCGGCGCCAGGAAGAGGATGAATAGCCTCAGCAGTGGCGCCTCAACTCGAGCCCTTCCAGGTCTTCCTGGGAGGGCTCTCGTTTTGTCGGGCTCAGGCCAAGGCGCTATCCAGCAGCGGCTGGGGCGCGTACCGGTTGCCATCCTTGATGACGGTCTCGATGGTCCGCGTGTTGTTGATGTTGATCAGTGGATCGGCGGTTAGGACGAGGAGATCGGCGCGTTTGCCCTGGCTGACCGTACCGATATCGTCCTGCTGGCGGAGGACTTCGGCGGCCACCCGCGTCGCGAGCTCGATGACACGCCCGTTCGGGATTCCAGCTTCGGCAAACAGGGCGAGTTCCCGGTGGAGCGAGAAGCCGGGCACCTGGTTCGGCGCGGCGCCCGTGTCGGTGCTCGGAACAACCCGGCCACCTGCATCCAGGACCATCTTCAGGAAAGCAAGCTGGTTATCGAGTGAGCGGCGCCCAACCTCGAAGTCGGGCGGGGTGACAGGCGGGAGTGGCTTGCCGGCCTTTTCGGCGGCCTCGCGCATCTGTTGCATCGCGGCCATCTGCTGTTGGCGCCGTTCGGCCATCGCCTTTGGGGTGTACTTCATTCCCGGTTCTTCGAGGGCATCGCGCGTCGACATGCCGCCCGTGACCAGCACAGTGGTCGGGCTGAGCGCGACGCCTCGGCTTGTCAGCAGCTCAACAAATCGCCGAACGTAATCAGCCTTGAGGTCTACCGCCGCCCAGCCGGTGTTCAGCCACATCCAGTAGTTCGGGATAAAGCCGTTGCCCTCCTCGCGTGGGTGGCGGTGCTCCGGGGGAACCACATCCTGGTAGATCGTGGCATACACGTGTTCGAGGCAGTTGATCCCCGCTTCGATCGCCTCCGAGGCCCACGTGCGGGAGAGGTGTCCGGTTACGGGAACGCGTCCGCCCACCCGGTTGATGAACGTCTTGACCAGATCGGGACGAAGACCCGCATAGAGCTTGAATCCGTCAACACCGCGGGCCAGCAAGTCGTCGACGGCGGCTTCGGCTTTGGCCGCATCATCAATGACCCACGTGAGGTCGCCCGGACCTCCACCACTCAACGGGCGCGCGCCGAAGATGCTCGGTACCCCGTCCAGCAGCGGCCCGTAGGAGTAGATACGCGGGCCGACCTGCTTGCCGGCCGCCACTTCGTCACGGAGGGGCAGCATGCCCTCAGGCGAACCGCCAACGTCGCGAATGGTCGTTACGCCGGCGCCAAGCCAGATCGGGAGACCCTCCCGGCCCCCGCAGAGTTCGACATGGATGTGCATGTCGATCAGGCCGGGAATGACGAACTTGCCGGTCGCGTCGATGTCAGCCGCGCCTTCCGCGCTAGTTAACTGGCTGGTTGGCGCGACCGCCGCGACTCGCCCGTCCCGGATAAGGATGCTGGTGGCGGGCGCGGCGGTCGCGCCCGTGCCATCGAAGAGCGTGGCGTTCTTAATCAGGATGCTTTCGGACAAGACGAAGACTCCGCCGGTGATTTCGGCGGAGTCTAACGCGAATGGCCTACGGAAGAACTTTGTGCCACCACTTATGACTCGAATACGACCGGTAATCGACGCAATCCCGTTGTGAAAGATCGCTGCGCAGCTGAGAAACACGAACCGGGCCGCCGCCGAAATCGCCTTCTTCGAACACCAGACACCCCTCATACCATCCGGCTGTGGTCCGAACGAGACACGGGGAAGCTGGGGCCAGGCTAGCCGATTCACCAACGTGAACCGTGCCTAAGCTTGCGCACGACAAAAGATTCACGTCGCCGTTGAGGTCATTTTGCACGGTGATCGTGTCGCTCAGCGTGCGGTCGGCGATATCTGCCGCAACAAACAACGCCAAACCTGTTGCGACTACGCCGAGGAAAATGCGTCCCGCTCTCATGTCCGAGCGCCGAGTCTACATCGACTCGGCGCTCCACATAACCCTTCTCTGCCTACGGGAAGCGGTTGAACCAGAGGAGGCTGAGCCCGCCCGCTGCCATCAGCAGGAGCGCCGCTGCCGCCGCGAAGCCAGAGGTGATCTCGGTGGTTTCGACATCGAAGCCAATCTTCGAGCCGAGGTCTTCGTAGATGGATTGCAGATCGCTCGATGAAGGCGCGGAGAAGAAGGCTCCACCCGTCATGTCAGCGATCTCCTTCAGCGTTTCTTCGTCCGGGGGAACTCGGAGGGTGCGCTCGCGGCCCTGGTTGTCCGTCACTGTCGCGACGCCGTCCTGGGTGCCGAGGGCAACAGCGAAAATCGGGATGCCCTGCTCTTCCGCCTGCTGCGCCGCGGCAATCGGGTCGGTGCGGCCAAGTGTGTTCGCGCCGTCAGAAAGCAAGACCATAATCACTGGCGGGTTCTCGGGCTTGGCTCCGTTTGAAGAACCGCCAGTTACCTGGGCCTCGGGGATGTCATTCAGCTGCGAGGCGGCTATCCCTTCGAGGATCCCGTCGCCCATCGCTGTCCCCCCGACCGGCTGGAGCTGATCGAGCGCGGCATCGACGACTTCTTTCTCGTCAGTGGGAGGAACGACCGTTCGCACCCCCGAAGAGAACGTAACGAGCGCGATACGGAATCCCTTCGGCAGTTCTTTCACGAGCGTGTGACCGGCCTGTTGGGCCGCCGCCATCCGCGTCGGTTCAATGTCGGTCGCCGTCATCGAGCCAGAGATGTCGGTGACGAGCACAACGGTGGCTTCTTGTTTCGGGACTTTGTGATCCAGCTGCGGCCGCGCAACGCCCAACAACAGCGCCGCGAGCGCGAGCAGTCCCAGCATGGCTGGAATATGCCTGCGCCAGCCCGGCGTCTTATCGACGACATTCGCGAGAAGGTCGAGATTAGTGAAGCGCGCGGCGTACTTCGGCCGGCGGGTTTGGGCGAGGATGTAGAGCGCCACCGCAAGCGGAATGAGGATCAGACTGAGGAGCGCCAGGGGCCAGGCGAAACTCATCGTGGCAGTCCTTTCGCATTGAGGAAGCCGGCCAGGGTGCGCAACCAGTCGCCTTTCGTCGAAAGCGTCACGTGCTGGGCGCCTGCGCGGGACAACAGACCTGCCACCTCGGCCCGTTCGGCTTCAGCTGCAGCTGCGAACCGGTCGCGCAGCTTCTTCGATCGTGTGTCTACCCGGAGCTGGCGGCCCGTTTCGGGGTCGACCAGGAACAGTTCGCCGACATCCGGGAGTTCCTGTTCACGGGGATCGCAGATCTCCACAGCTAGCACGGCGTGGCGGCCGCAGAGCTCAACCAGCGCATCCGGCCAGTCCCGCGGGCCTCGAAAGTCGGATGCGATCACGATGAGTCGGGAGTGGCCGGCAATGCGGTTGAGGGAATGAATCGCCGCGCCGAGGGAGGTTGGGCCGGAGCCAACCGAATCCGGTTCCTGGCGGAGAACGTTCAGCAGCCCCAGCATGCCCTTGCGTCCCTGCCCCGGAGGGATGGTGCGGCTTTCGGCGCCGCCAAAACTCACGATTCCGAGGGCGTTGCCATGCCGGGTCGAAATCTGGCCGACGGCGATGGCCACGCCTTCGGCCACGTCGTACTTGCGACGGTCCGCTGTGCCGAAGCCCATCGAAGGAGACGTATCAAGCATCAACCAGGTAGTAAGCACGCGGTCGGCAACCTGGACGCGGACGTGAGGGACGGTGGTCCGGGCCGTGACGTTCCAGTCGATCTGGCGGACATCGTCTCCCGGCTGGTATTCGCGGACCTGGGCCAGTTCAGTACCAAGGCCCAGGGCCTTCGAACGATAGTCGCCCGAGAGCAACCCGTTCATGCGCCGGCCGATGGTGATATCCAGGGCGCGCAGGATCGCGTCGGGCATTGGTCCCGGGCCCGGTTTGTCCGGGCTCCGCACGAGGTGGAGGTTTGGCGAGCTCAAGCGCTCAACTCCTGCGCGAGTTCGATCCGCGGCTGCGGGACGGCTCGAATCGCGGCATCAAGGATGGTATCGGCTGATACACCGTCGGCGAGCGCCTGGTAGGTGAGGACGATGCGATGACGGAGGACATCCTTTGCCAGGTCGTGAACGTCGGTGGGGAGCACGTACCGCCGGCCGCGCAACAGAGCAAGCGCCCGCCCCGCATGTACGAGGTTGATGCTCCCGCGAGGGCTCGAACCGTACGCGATGTGCGGGCCATGCTGGGCGATCCCATATTTCGCGGGTTGACGAGTCGAGCCCGCGAGAGCGATTGCGTATTCCGCCACGGCGCGATCGACGTAGATGTTTGCGGCCAGCTCCTGGTAACGCTTCAGCTGCTCGATCGGCAGCACCTGCTGGACCGGCTCCTGCCGTTGGAGTGATCGCTGAACCACTACCATCTCCTCCGATGGAATGGGATAGTCGACAAGGACTTTCATCATGAAGCGGTCGACCTGGGCCTCGGGCAGTGGATACGTGCCTTCGGACTCGATCGGGTTCTGCGTCGCCATTACGAGGAATGGCTGAGGCACGGCGAACGTATCGAGCCCGATGGTGACCTGGCGCTCCTGCATCACTTCGAGGAGGGCCGACTGCACCTTCGCCGGCGCGCGGTTGATTTCGTCCGCCAGCAGGAGGTTACAGAAGACCGGGCCCCGCTCCGTTTCGAACGTGCCATGGTCTGGCCGGTAGATGCGTGTACCCACGAGGTCGGCCGGGACGAGGTCCGGGGTGAACTGGATGCGCTGGAAAGTGCCGCCCAGGACTTCCGCAATCGTCTTCACGGTGAGGGTCTTCGCTAGCCCGGGGACCCCTTCGATGAGAAGGTGCCCGCTGGAAAGAAGCGCTACGAAGACGCGCTCGAGCATCTCTTCCTGGCCGACGATGACGCGCTTGATTTCGAACATCGCCGATTCGAGCGTGGCTCGGGCGTCGGAAACCTCCTGGCTTGCGGGCGGTGGTGTTTGTTCCAAGGTGGTTGCCTCTTTCGGTTGGTTGTTTCGAAGGTGTTCCAAAGGTGCCGGAGACGGGCCCAAGCGAAGGTAAATTATTGGAGGCGCTTTACTGATTCGAATCTGGCCATAGTGAACCACGATTCAATTTGGGGGTGGCGCTGATACTCTTAGTTGACGTAGTCTATCGACCGAGCGGTAAACAATCCGCCACTCGCAACTCAAACAGGAGATGGACCCGTGACAACTGAAGCAGCCGCTCCGTTGACGCTCGAAACAATAAACCTGGGCGATGAGATCCTGTTTGAGCAGGGCCGCTCCCACGAGGCATTCAAACTTCTCAGGAAGCACGACCCCATCAGTTGGACACCAGCAACCGAACAATCGGTGGGCTGGTGGAACTTGGTCCGCTACGCCGACGTGCTCCAGGTCTCTCGCAATCCGCAAATCTTCTCTTCGGAAAAGGGCATCGTCTCGTTCTTCCCGGTGAACGAGGATGAGATGACCGCGGCCGCGGCCGGCAACGGGAAAATGCTGATCACGATGGACCCGCCCCGCCACGTGAAAATGCGCCGGCTGGTGAACAAGGCGTTCACCCCTCGCGCGGTGGCCCTCTGGGAACCGAAGATCCGCGAGACCACGAACACCCTCCTCGACAGCATCGCCAAGAAGGGCGAAAGCGACTTCGTGATCGATGTCGCCTGCAATATCCCGCTCGCCGTCATCTGCAAAATGCTGGGTGTACCCGAGGAAGACTGGGCCTTGATGTTCCAGTTGACCAACAAGGTGCTCGGCCCTGGGGATCCGGAGTACCAGACCGACGTACCCGAAGATCAGCGCGGCACCGCGGAAGCGGCGAACATCACCGGCAACATGGGCACGATGCAGATGTTTGGCTACTACGCCCAGGCGCTGCAGGCCCGGCGCATCTCACCCACCGACGACATGATCAGCATCCTCACCGATTCGGAAGTCGAGGGTGAGAAGCTCACCGACGAGGACATCCTCTGGTTCTGCTTCCTGCTCATCCTCGCGGGCAACGAAACCACCAGGAACGGCATGTCGGGCGGCCTGTTGACCCTCTGCGAACATCCGGATCAGAAGGCGAAACTGCTCAACGACATGTCCCTCCTCCCGGGCGCAATCGAAGAAATCCTGCGATGGGTTTCGCCGGTCATGCACATGGCCCGTAACACTCTCGAGGACACGCAGATCGGCGACCAGAAGATCAAGGCTGGCGAGCGGGTTGTGATGTGGTATCCATCGGTGAACCGGGACGAAGCCGTTTTCCCGAACAGCGATGTGTTCGACATCACCCGGAGCCCGAATGACCACCTCGCCTTCGGGATCGGCGAACACTTCTGTCTCGGCGCTGGGTTCGCCAAGCTCGAACTGAAAGTCCTCTACGAGGAGATGTTCCGAAGATTCCCAGACATCGAGCTGAACGGCCCCGTCCAGCGGCTGCGCTCGACGTTCATCGGCGGGATTAAGCACCTGCCGGTACGGTTCACTCCCGAGAACTAGGTGCGCCATTGGGCACAGACCGGAACGGGGCCGTCAGGCCCCGTTTTCGTCTTCCCACACGGATCAACGACCGGTACGTCGAACGGCGCGAAGTCACGCACATTCCTGGTAACGACCGTGGCCTCGTGGAAGAGGGCCGTGGCGGCAATCATGGAGTCGACGAGCGATGTATTCCTTCCCGCCATCTCAAGTCGAGCAACGATCGATCCCCACAGGGTTGCCTCGCCTTCGCCGAACGGAATAATCCACTCGCGGTAGATGAGACGGATCTCGGCGAGCCACTGTGCCAGGAGTTCCTTCGAATGAGCGTCGGAAGCACGGACAATCCCTTGCTGAATCTCCCCAAGGGTGAACACGCTCAGCCAGAGTTGGTCACCTTGATGCCGCTGCAGCCAGCGCATTGGCTCCGGATTCCGACCTGGAAGCCGCGTCGCCGAAATTACGTTCGTGTCCAGGATGAATCCACTCACTCCCGTTCATCACCCGGAAAGGCGCTGGCGCGCAGCGACGGCTCAACGGATCTGGGCCGGATATCCAGTTCGACCGGGTTCATACGGTCCGCCCACCGTTGCATAAACTCGTAAAGAGACTCCTTGGGACGCTTCGCTGATTCGTACTGGCTGAAACCTTCCGCATCCATTACCACCACCGCGTCCTCGCCCCTG
Source organism: Dehalococcoidia bacterium (assembly GCA_050247055.1). GTDB lineage: Bacteria > Chloroflexota > Dehalococcoidia > Tepidiformales > Tepidiformaceae > Amarobacter. The sequence continues at coordinate 952,075 of JBFWUX010000001.1, read as the reverse complement.
ACAGTAATCGTCTGCGGGCCTTCCTCCCGTGCACGGCGAACCACCTCGCTGAGCTTGTTCTTCGCTTCCTGGAGTTGCCATTTCGAACTGGGCGCGATCACTTCGGTATGTCCTGTCTAGACTGTCTAGACAGTTTATCACGGTCAGCTCACAGCTGGCCGTGGATCGCCGCGCCTTCCTTCAGCGTAGCCCGCACTTCAATCGACGGGATGTCTTCCAGCGGAACCGTGGTTGGATCCGCGCCGAGGACGACGAGGTCGGCGAGTTTGCCGGGAGTGATCGAACCCTTTCGGTCTTCTTCGAAATGCGCGTAGGCCGCGTCGATCGTGACCGCTCGCAGTGCGTCTTCGACGCTGATTGCCTGTTCGGCGCCGAGCACCTGGTTCGAACGCGTGCGCCGGGCTACCGCGCACCAAACAAGGCGGAGGATGTCGGGCGGGACCACCGGTGAGTCGTTGTGGAGGTTGAAGCGGAGCCCCCGGAGCTGCGCGGAACGCAAAGGACTGATACGGGCCGCTCGTTCAGGGCCCAATACCGAGTCGCGGTGAAAGTCGCCCCAGTAGTACACGTGGGACACGAAGAACGAGGGAAGCATCCCGAGTTCAACCATCGCGTCCAACTGGTCTTCTCGGACGGTTTGCGCATGGATCATGACGGTCCGGCGATCTGCTCCAGGGTGAGCCTGCGTTGCGGCACGCACGGCCGCGATGAGCTGGTCGGCCGAGGCATCGCCGTTGCAGTGCGAAATCACCGGCCAGCCATTCGCGTATGCCCGGTCGACCAGGCCGGCAGCCTGTTCATCCGGCATCGAAGGGTAACCGCAGTAGTCGGCCGGCTGGCCCTCAGGAACAATGTGGTACGGCTTCGTCAGCCATGCTGTTTTCCCTTGCGGCGAACCGTCGAGCATGAGTTTCATTCCGGCGTTCTTGTAACGACCGTGGTACTTGCCGATATCTCGACCTTCGAGCATTACGCGCGCCTGCGCCCAGAAGGCGTAACCCGCAACATCAATGAACAGGCGCCCCTCCTCTGCCGCGCGTTCAAGCAGCTGTTGCTGCGCGGGGAACATCGCGCCTTCCTGCGCGGTAGTGATCCCCGACGCTGCATAGATGCGCTGCGCCTCTTCGAGGTCGGCGAGGCGCTGTTCGTCCGTCGGGAGAGGAATGTGCGGCGTGAGCAGACCCATCGCGCTTTCTTCGAGCACGCCATCGGGTTCGAGGCGGCCCGGCTGGTGGCGAATCACACCGCCGGGCGGCGGGGCAGTCTCGGGGCCAATGCCTGCAATCGCAAGTGCCAGGCTGTTGGCGGAGCAGAGGTGGCCCGACACGTGACCGATGTGGATGGGGTGCTCTTCCGAGACGCGATCGAGGTCGTCGCGAGACGGGTGGCGCCCTTCCTTGAGAAAGGCGGGGTCATAGCCACGGCCCGAAACCCAGTTCCCAGGCGGAATGTTGCGCTCGCGAATAAAACGCCGAAGCGTTTCGAGGAGCGATTTGATGTCCTCTACCTCTCCTACCGGTGGCGCCGAGAGGTTCGCCGCGCCAAGGCTGGAAGCGAGGTTGGCGATGTGTCCGTGACCGTCGATAAAGCCCGGAAGGAGAGCGCGTCCATCGAGGTCGATGATCCGAGTCGCGGGACCCCGGGTGGTCCCAAACACACTCTCCTTCGAACCAACTGCGAGGACCGCGCCGCCCGCGACCGCGACGGCTTCTGGCCGCGGGTTGCCCGGCTCCATCGTGAGGATCAGACCGCCGTGGAAGATGAGGTCAGCGTGAGAAGTGGGCTGCAAAGCGTGCTCCAGTGCGGCAAATTTGCGGCCGCCGAAGGATTGTCTCCTCCACGGGGCCAGTCAACCCGCGAACCTATTCGCCACCGGCGGCGCTGACTTCCGTCATTTGCGAGCCCGCAGCCTGGGCATCCTTCGCCGGACGCGCGAACAACACCGCCACCGCCGCCAGGTACGTAAGGGCCGCTGTGATCGTGAACGGAATTGTGTAGCCGTCGGTCTGGTCATGGATGATGCCGACACCAATTGGACCAATGCCACTGCCCGCCTGCCCGGCAAGCGAAATGAGCCCGAAGATCGCGCCAAACGAAACCATGCCAAACAGCTCGCCTACGATAAGCGACTGCATCATGTAGATGTTCCCAATGGTCAGACCAAAGATCAGCGTGAGAATCCAGGTCGCGGCGATGTTGTCGGTATGGATGATGAGCAGGATCGACGTCGCCTGGACCACGAAGAGCACGACCGTGAGCAGCCGCCGGTCGATGCCGTCAGCGAAGATTCCGACGATGAGCCTCGCGACGATGCTGCCGAATGCGGTCACGCTCAGAGTGAACGCGGCCTCATTGCGGGATCCGAGGCGCTCTTCGAGAAAGCTCACCTGGTGGATGACATAGCCGGTCTGGGCGACGAGCACCAGGAGGAATGCGATGAAGACAGCCCAGAACCCCACCGTTCGCATAGCCTCTGGACGCGACCAGGTGCGGTACTGAGCAGCCATGCCTTTCCTCACTGGAGCGGCCCGGTCTGGCGGTTGAGCGTCGCCATCTGGGAAGAGGTCCATATCGCCCGGATCCCACGCGATAACCGCAACGATTACGGGAAGAGCCACAATGAGCACGAGAAGGCCGAGGATTGGCGTCGCGAGTTCGAGACCGCCCGCCTCGACGAGCACGCTTGCCACCGGCGCGAGGACGACACCGCCGAGGGACACTCCAGTCGATGAGATGCTCATCGCAAGCGCCCGCCTTCGCACGAACCAGCGGGTCATGATGGCATTGACAGCGATTCCGCTCGACATTCCGAAGGCAATGGCGAACACGAAGTAGACGAAATAGAGCTGCCAGAGCTCGTTGACCAGCCCGATGAAGGCGGCGCTGATGCCGTTCACGACGGTGCCAATGAGCATGAACTTCGTGGGGCCGTATTTGTCGATATAAGGCCCGACGAAGGCTGAGGTCAGGCCCGAAACGCAGAAATAGATAGCCGGTGCCCAGCTGACCTGGGTGGTGCTCCAGCCGTGTTCCTCTTTCAGCGGCTTCAAGAAGATCGGAAGCCCGTAATACCCAACCCCCACCCCGACGAACATCAGTGCCGCGCAGGCGACGGCGATATACCAGCCGTAGAACCAGCGGCGAGGGAGGAGTCGAGTTGCGACCGGCAAGCGAGCGGTTCTGGAAGTCATTCAGGCAAGTCTAACGGAGCGCCCGGCACCCGGATCGGCCACGGCTTACCGGCCTTCGAAGACCGGCGTCCGCTTTTCCACGAATGCCTTCGCGGCGTTCTTGTGGTCAGCGGTTTTGCCGCTGGCGGTCATGTTCTCGGCTTCTCGCTGAAGCGTATCCGAGAGAGTGTTGGTCGAACCGAACGAAAAGTTGTCCTTGATTCGGCCGTAAGCGAGGGTCGGACCGGCGGCCAGGCGCTCAGCGAGGGCCATGGTCTCTTCCATCAGCGAATCGTGGGGGACAACTTTAGAAACGAGACCGAGACCCAGCGCGTCCTGCGCCGAAATCACGTCGCTCAAGAAGTAGAGTTCCTTGGCCTTGAGCGGCCCAACCAGCCGCTGCAGGAACCAGGTGCCGCCGAAGTCGCCGCTAAACCCCACCTTCGCGAAGGCGGTGGTGAATCGCGCTTGGTCGCTTGCGATACGAAGGTCGGCCGCGAGGGCGACACTCATGCCGGCGCCTGCGGCGACACCGTTGACCGCACAGATCGTTGGTTTGGGCATCTCTGCGAGCAGTCGCGAGATTTCTTCCTGCTGGCGAAGGACATCGACACTGCTCGCGATCGTTTGGCCGCCCGACGACTCGGAGGGCCCGCTGGCCATGGCCTTCACGTCTCCGCCGGCAGAAAACGCCCGGCCGTTTCCGGTAATTACCACCGCGCGCACGGCCGGGTCATCAGCCGCTTTCTGAGCCACGCGGAACATCGTGTCCAACATCTCCGGGTTCATCGCGTTCAGCGCTTCGGGGCGGTTCAGGATCATGACGCCAACCGCGCCGCGGGTCTCGAAAAGAACGGTGTCAGACATGGTGGGCCTCCGGGGGATTCGAAAGGTGGTCGGGGCAGAGAGAGCGGATCTACTCGGGCGGCAGGTCTTTGGCCAGCGATTCATACCGGCGAGCAAGCTTTCCGACATCGGGACTGGCACCGAGGACGTCGTCGACTTCCTTGCCGTACTTCGCCTCGGCATCCGCAAGCTGGTCCGAGAGCGTCTTCTGACGGATTACCTTGCTCATGATGCGGCGCATCTCGTGGCCTTTTTCCCGGCCGGCCGCCTTGCACTTGGGCGGCACAACAGGAGTCGAGATGCTCCGGGCAAACACTTCATCACGCGATCCGCACTTCACGCACGCAAATTCATAGAAGGGCATAGGCGAATGCTACCCGGACGGAGGAGGCGCTGCCAGCAGCCGAACTAGAGAATCGGGAGGTATTCGGCGATTTCGAAATCGCTGATATGCCGCCGGTACCGTTCCCATTCGATCCGTTTGTTCTGGATGAGCGATTCGTAGGTATGGTCACCCAAAGCGGAGCGCAAGAACGGCGACGCCTCAGCGGTCTCGATCGCTTCAATCAGGCTCCCGGGAAGCGTCTCGATGCCACGGGCTGCGCGGTCGGCGGAAGTCATATCGAAGACGTTCTCTTCGACCGGCGCCGGCAGTTGCCGCTCGTTCTCGATCCCGTCGAGCCCGGCGGCAAGCATCACCGCGTACGCCAGGTACGGATTGCAGGCAGGGTCCGGCGAGCGGTACTCGATGCGGGTATGGGTTTCACGACCCGGCTTGTACTCGGGAATACGAATGAGGTCGCTGCGATTGCGGCGTGCCCAGCTCATGTAGACCGGAGCCTCGAAGCCGGGCAGCAGCCGCTTGTAGCTGTTCACCCACTGGTTGGTCACGAGCGTCAGCGAGCGCGAGTTGTGCAGCAGGCCGGCGATGTAGCCGCGCGCGATGGCGCTCAGGTGGTATTCGTCAGCGGGATCGAAAAATGCGTTGCGCTCTCCCTTGAAGAGCGACTGGTGGACATGCATGCCGCTACCGTTCTGATCCGCGAGTGGCTTGGGCATGAAGGTCGCGTAGACGCCGTTGGAGAGCGCAATCTCCTTGACCACGAGCCGGTAGGTCATTGCCGCGTCCGCCATCGTGAGCGCGTCGGTGTAGCGCAGCGCGATCTCGTGTTGGCTCGGCGCCACCTCGTGATGGCTGTACTCAACCTCGATACCCATGGCTTCGAGCGTGAGGACGGTTTCACGCCGGAGATCGCTGCCGGCATCAGAGATCTGATCGAAATACCCCCCGCGGTCGAGCGGCTCGCGGCCGGCGGAATCCTTGAAGTAGAAGTACTCCATTTCGGGGCTGACGTAGAAGGTGTAGCCCAGGTCGGCGGCGCGCTTCAACTGGCGCTTGAGAACAAAGCGCGGGTCTCCCTCGAACGGCGTGCCATCGGGATGGTAGATGTCGCAGAACATCCTGGCGACACCCGATTCCTTGGGGCGCCAGGGGACGAGCTGGAAGGTGGCTGGGTCAGGGCGCGCGACCATGTCCGACTCGTCGATTCGGGCGAACCCCTCGATGCTCGAACCGTCGAAGCCCATGCCTTCTTCAAGCGCCTTTTCGAGCTCCTCCACGGTGATCGCGAAGCTCTTCAGCGCGCCGACGATGTCCGTGAACCAGAGACGGATGAACTTAACGTCGTTCTCGCGGCACGCGGAGATTACGTAGTCAGCCGATTCACTCATCCCAACCTCTTCCGGGGCGGGCGCTCCCCGCCGTGGATCGAAGATACCTGCATTGTGTTTCGATTGTGCTACGTCGCCACTCCCGGGCGAGAAGGACGGTTTACGTGGGCCATCCCGGTCAGACATGGGCTAATCCTCGACCATGGCAACGGCGGCCTCGGCCGTCATGCGGCCGTCTCGGACTGCCTCCAGCGCGGGCAGGTAGAGGTCCATGGTAGCGACATTCGGTTCGAAGAGGTCATCGAAAAGTTCCGGGCTGAGATGCGTTCCGCTGACATCGATGCTGGTCTTGAATCGCACTTCGCCATCGCCAAAGTCGAGTTCGAAGTTACCCATCGGCAGGCCGAAGTTGATGCGCGTGACCAGTTCCGCCATGGCCATACGCTGGTCTTCCGGAGTTTCCCACGGAGCCTGCGAATAGACGGTGCAACGGCTGTCCTTCTGGCGGGCGATGATGAAGCACGCCCATACGCCATTCTCACCTGGCACATCCGTACGGATGACTTCGTCATCAGATGTCTCCTGCCAGTCCATCTCGCGCTCTTCGAGCGCGGCGGCGGCGATTGCGAGCATGGGCAGCGAGAGGAAATCATCGCCAGCCGCATGGAGCGTGCTGAAACCCTCGCGGAGGCTACCGCCTTCGGCATCACGCATCACCTCGACGGTGACGTGAAGCGCAAACCAGCTCTCGCTTTCGAGTAGCGGAGAGCCCTTCGCCAGGGCGGCGAAGGCTGGCCCAGTCACGAGGATGTCGTCGCCCAGAAGAGCGAAGCCAGGCATGAGCGCCCCGTCGAGCCGGGCTTCAATCTGCACCTCACCTTCGGGGCGAAACCGTTCGGCGCCCGGCCCGCGAAGGTGAGGGCCGAGATGGAACAGCGCGTTGCGTTCGATGCGACTGTAGTCTTCGGCGGAGACGGTGAAGGTGAGGCGCACCTCCGTGGGCGAACCATCACTCCGATCTACAGCGAGATCGGTCCCGCGCACGACGAGCGAACCAGAATCCGGCGTGGAGAACTCGAGGTCACCTTCGAGTTCCCAATGGCTTGTCTTTTGTGGCACTGAATCTCCCGGGTGCTAGTCGACGCCCCACTTGCCGCCATCGTAGAACACACGGACCAGCTTCTGACCCTGCTTCACCTTCATGGCGAAGACGCCCACATTCACTTCGATGCCTTTGACGTATTCGAGCTTGGCTTCGAACTTGAATTCGTTCTTGGAGAAGTCGTAGCCGCCGGTGAGGGTCAGGTTGAGTGACGCCGGAGCCGAGAACGTATCGGGCGGAGCGCCAGCTTCGAACTTCGGTACCCATGCCGTCTGCGGCACCTGGGAAATCTGGAGGATCGAGGTCGCTCCGTTTTCCCCGGCCGAGAGGATCGATCCGACATCCTGCGAGGTGGTCGACTTTTCGTTCGCAGCACCCTGGACGGCCTTGCGGATGGCCATGGCGAGGTTTGAAGCCAGCGGCGGGATGTAGCCGCCAACACCTTTCGCCACCAGCTCGTTCATTGGAATCGTCGCAGAGGCGTTGAGCGCGACCGTAATCGATTGGAGCGTCGCCCTTGTTCCCTTGCCCCCCGAGGCCCAATCGACGGAGACCTTGATGCCTCCACCGAAGGGGCCGCCAGTGGCCGAAAATGCGAGCTCGAGGTGGTGTGTGCTTTCGCCAATCACCTCGGTTTGTCCGCGCATGGTTGGCAGCTTCGAGGCCTTCCCCAACCCGGCCGACTTCCGGTTCTTTACGGAATCGTAGTCGTACTTCTTGCCCGACTTGTAGCCGATGCTGCCTTCGAGATCGACAACCCCGCCGACTCCGCCCTTGGCCTTGGCGCCGGCCAGGCCGCCGGTCTCCACGTAGGCGTCCTCTTCGTCCGAATCGCCGGTCCCACCAAGATTGAGCGACTTATCCTTGAAGTTCTCTTTCTCTACCTTCGCGGCCCACTTCTCGGCGCGCTTCCAACCCACGCTCGATCCGCTGCCTCCCCAGATGAAGTTCGCGACTTCGTTGGGGATAACGCGGGACTCGCGGATTCGTCGATACATGCCGTACGAAACCAGTTCCATCGCCTTTGCCGGCGTAGCGCCCTGAGCCTCAATGTACATGCCAAGTTCGCCGCCGACTTCGACGATGTTCGGGATGTTCGCGCCGCCGGTGACCGCCACCTCGAAGCCGACTTTCAGCGCCTCTTTCTTCAGGCGTTCAACCGAGGCTTTGAAGCGGAAGCCGAGATACCCGACACCAGAGGGCTCAATCGGCACCTTCACCTCAATCTCGATTTCCGCCGAATCCCCACTCGAGGGAGCCGCGGCACCGATGATCGGGCCGATCTTGGAGAGGACGGAGGTGACATCGCCCTCCATCTGGGTCTTGAAGGTGTTCTCTGTGCGCTCGACGGGCTTTTGGTCCTGGCCCATGAATTCCCGCGAGGCGTCGCGGATCTTGGTGAGTTCAGCAAGTTCTTTGCCGGCTTCGATGAAGAGTTTCGACATGCCTGGCACGCGCTTGCGGCTCCGCGATTTGTCTCCCTCGTGGGTATCCATCCAGAGGTTCACGTCTTCGCGGATTTCGTGAAGGATGTTGATGGCCCGATCCTGCGTCGCCCCCGGCTGAAGGTGCATGCCCTTCTTGCGTAGCTCGTGGTACTCGGTCAGCAGCTTGTCCAGCTGCTTCATCGTCTTGCCACGACCTGAGAGGAATCCAGCCTCGGTTTGCGCCTTGAATTCTTCTGGTGTCCAGAGCCGTTGAATCGATGGCGCGCGCGGGGGACGGGGTGCGGATGGGCGGGTTACAACGGCCTGCACGCTCCGGTTGCCAATCAGCCGCTGGAGATCGAGCAGGCTGGTCATGTTGTCGTTGGCGACGGCCATGCCCGCCGTGCCTTGCGACTTCTGCGCCTTGGGCGCGGATACGGCCTTCGCCGGGGCGGACTTACGGGCGGGCGGAGCGAAAGACCGGGAGGAACGCATGTTGGCTGGTAGCTTACGCTGTCCGTGCCCGATTCCGAAAGCAACTAACGGGTGACGGTCCCGAACAAATCGTAATCAGCGGTTTCATCGATGTGAACGCGGACGCGAGCCCCCGCTTCGGCGCGCCCTCGGGCGAAGACAAGGCCATCAACTTCGGGAGCTTCGCGGTAAGTTCGCCCGGCCACCACCGGCTCGCCATCTTCATCCTCGCCAACCCCTTCGACCAGCAGTTCGAGGTCTTTGCCGACGAACCGGCGCGCCTGCTTCGAAGCGATCTTCTGCTGCTGACGCATGAAACGGTCGCGACGTTCGTACTTCACCTCTTCGACCACCTGATCGGTCATGTCGAACGCGCCGGTCCACTGTTGGAGCGAATACGTGAAGCAGCCGGCATGATCGAATCGGATGGCTTTCGCGAAATCGAGAAGTTCCTGGAATTCCGCTTCAGTCTCGCCAGGAAAGCCGGCGATGAACGAGGTGCGCAGCACCAGGTCGGGCATTGCCGCCCGCAGGTCTTCGATGAAGCGGTGGACCTTGTCCACGTTGCTCGGGCGCTTCATGCGTCGAAGCACGGCCTCGCTCCCGTGTTGCAGGGGGACATCGAGGTACGGGATGACATTGTCGAGACGCGCCATCGTCTCGATGAGCTTCGGCGATACCCGGCTCGGGTAGGCGTACATCAGGCGCAGCCAGGTGTCCGGTACGGCGTCCGCGAGCATTTCGAGCAAGCCCGGAAGCCCGCTGGCGACCGGCATCCCGAGGTCTTCGCCCCAGGCCGTTGTGTCCTGGCCGACGATGACGAGTTCTTTTGCGCCGGCAGACACCAGGCGCTGTGCCTCTTTCACCAGCATCCCCGCCGGTGCCGAACGCAGGCCCCCTTTGATCTTGGGGATCACGCAGAAGGTGCAGGGAGCATCGCAGCCATCGGAGATCTTGAGGTACGCCGAAGGGCCCGTGACCTTCACGTTGCTCTCTGGAATGTCGTGAATCGCGTCGACATCAACGCTTAACAGGCGGGCAACGTCCTGCCACTGGCCAACGCCGAAGACGTGGTCGATGGCGGGGTTCTCTTCGCGGACCTTGCGGCCATAGAGCTGAGTCATGCACCCGGCCACGATGAGTGTCTGGCCATCACGTTTGCCCGCCGTAAGCTCACGGACGGCCTCCATCGATTGTTCCTGGCTCTGTTCGATGAACCCGCAGGTATTCACGATGATGGCATCGGCTGATTCGGGCTCCAGCACCGGGAGGAGTTCGCCACCGGTAAGCAGGCGTTCGAGGTGCTCGCTATCGACGTCGTTCTTCGGGCAACCCAATGTCACAAGGTGATAGGTCTTCGGAACTGCCATTACTGCCCGTCACTTATGGCAATGGTGACCGTCTGGCCCTGGGCACGTTCGGTCCCTGCGGCTGGTTCCTGATCGAAGACAGTGCCCTTCGGCGCGGAACTCTTCTCACGCAGTTCGCGAATGAGGTAGCCCGAGCTATTGAGCAGTTGAGTCGCCTCCGCTTCGGTCAGCCCGATCAGGGTCGGAACGACACCTGGCGCAGCAGCCCCGGCCACGGTGGCCGTTGAGTCCGTTGTGGCTGCTGGTTCGGTCCCGGCGGATTTCGTGGCATCGATGCCGGTGCCGGGGGGAGGCGATTCACCCCCGCCGAGGTTGGAGATGAGGATGGCGACCAGTACCGCTCCGAGGATGACGCCGATGGCAACGATCGCAACCACCAGCGAGCGGGTTTGGGCGGCAGGATCGCTCTTGATGCGATTCGCCGGTGTGGGGACACCGATGTCAATGCCGATGACCGGCTCCCACGACGGGTCGTCCTTTGGTGAAGGCGCGGGCGCGCGGTTTTTCGCCGGCCGGGTCAACGGCGTTGGCCGGAGCGTGGCCCGGCGGTCTTCCTCCGTTTGCCGATCGAACGGCTGCAATGGCTCTTGCTGAGGCGGGGGAGCGCTCCGCCATGTCGGCCGGGCGGCAGATACGGGGCTGACCGGCGACTCCTTGCTCGCCCGGGGAGCGGGAGCGTTGGCGTCGGCCGCCCTCTGGTACTCAGGATCGTCCTCCCGCGGGAACATCGCGAGCGCTTCCTGCGGATCGAGCCCGAGGTACTGCGAGTAAGAACGAAGGAAGCCGCGGGCATAGACAGGCGCCGGTATTACCTCGAATTGTTCGGCTTCTAGAGCCTGGAGGTACCGTCGAGAGATTCGTGTGTCGCGTTCGGCGTCTTCGAGCGTCAGACCGCGCGCTTCTCGCGTGCGGGTAAGCAGGCTCCCCAGTTCACCCATATCTCAGTCCTAAAGGGTACCCGTGAACGTAACAGAGCGGATGGCTAGGGGGTAGAAGGCCCATTGCGCCGTGTTTTGCTCGGGGACGGCTCACTAGCAGAGAGAGATGCGAAGTAAACGGCCAGCAAGGCCCCTCCGGACGCCGCAACGACCAGCGACGCGATGGCCACCTCGTCGCCCGCGAGTGATTCGGCGAACCACGTGCGCGCAAGCTCGCCGAAGGCGAAGGAACCGCGAATCCCTGCGACCACCGCATAAAGCGCGAACGCCGGGACGAACAATCGCCAGTGCCTCGCCTTCAACGCAAAACCGAAGCTAAGAACGAGCGTCGTCCACGCCATGAAGGTAATCGCCGCTGGATAGCCCATCAGGGGACTCACCACCGAGACCGCTGCGGGAGCAGGGAGGTCGTTTCGACCAGCAAAGTCGGCTGCGACAAATCTTGCGCAAAGTGGCGCGAGCGTTGCCGCAACCAGCCAACCCGAGACGAGACCTGCACCCGTTATCGCGAGCGCGCTCGTTTTGCGATGGCGTATCGACGGCGCGACCGCGAAAGCCGAAACGAAAAAGCCTGGAACGTAGATCGGCCACCCGGTCTGTCCGTGACGCCAGAGAACCCCGAACTCATCCGCGCGCTCGATCATCTGTGGGGCGGGTGGCCCGAAGTCGCCGCGTGCCACCGCTTCGCCGAGGCCTATGGTCGAAAGGTACATTCCGAGAAACAGAGCGGCCGCAGCCGAAACCGAGGCCAGCTCCGCGGCGGTCCGGGCGCGCCCGTTCATGCCGGCTGCGAGAGCTTCACCCGCGCCGACCAGAGCCCCGCCCGCGCGATCGGCCGCAGGCAGGTGCCACGCCATGGAAGACGCCGCCAGGTGGTCCTCGATGGATGGGCGATTGCCTGGCTCAGGGGCGACTCGTAGAAGAACAATCCCCCGGGAGCGAGCACCCGCTCCACCTCCTCGACCGCTGCTTGTCTCCCTGCGACGTGGTAGCACGTTCCGAAATCGACTACGAGGTCAAATGAATCGTCAGCAAACGGCATGTGGCGCACATCGCCGTGCACCAACGACACCTCTATCCCGCCTTCAGCAGCCAGCCGCCTGGCCACCTCGAGAAGTTCCTTGTCGATATCCAGTGCCGTGAGAGATGCCGGTTCGCAAACGCGGGAAAGTGGACCGAGCGCGACACCGCGGCCACACCCGACTTCAAGGACCCGGCCCCCTTTGGGCAGCTGGAGCAGCCGCGTGGCCAGGCCAATCTCGACGGATGATTGGAGGGTGTTGCGCCATTCCTGATTCGGAAAAGGCTGGTAGCCGGATTCGCGTGCCATGGAGATCCTCCGTTCGCCGCGGAGTATGGCCCGTATGCGGTTAAGAAAACGAAATTTTCGTTAATCGCCGCTGAGCAGGCGAGTTATCGGCTCGACCGAGAGGTCCTCGCGCGCTACCTGCACGCTTCCCGAATCCCGCAACTCTTCCAGGGACCGGCGGAAATCGCTGAAATGGCGCAGCATCACGCCCAGGTGGATGTAAATGGCGAAGCCCAGTTGGTTCGCCTCTTCCGGAGTGATCAGCCAGGAGTTGAGCAGTTGCGGGATGCCGGCAAGATCTGCCGCCGCCCGCTCGATGTGTTGGCGCGTCTTCAGTCCGTCCATAAACACAACATCCGCGCCCGCGGCGCGATAGGCTCGCAGCCTGCGGATTGCGTCGTCCCAGCCGTTCGGCTGGAATGCGTCGCTGCGCGCGATGATCACCGTGGAGCTGTCCGAGCGCGCCGACACCGCCGCTTTCACCTTGAGGACCATCTCGTCCATCGGGATGACTCGTTTGCCTTCGAGAAAACCGCAGCGTTTTGGCCACTCCTGGTCTTCGATGTGGAGTGCACCCACTCCCGCGCGCTCGTAGAGCGCCACAGTACGGGCGATGTTGGATTCGTTGCCGTAACCAGTGTCGGCGTCGGCGATCACCGGGACATCAACCGCCCCCGCGATGAGTGCTGCGTTCGCGGACATTTCACCAAGGCCGATCAGCCCCATATCGGGAAGCCCGTGCGAAGCTGCCGTGCCGAAGCCGGTCATGTAGACGGCATAGAAGCCAGCCGCCTGCGCCAGTTTTGCCTGGACGCCATCGAAGACGAACGGAGCCGTGACGGTGCCCTGCTCCATGAGCTCTCGCAGTCGCGCGCCCTTGCCCATGGTCAGGACCTCAACGGTGCGGTGTGCGCGGAATCAAGATATTCGTCGAGACGTGTGATGCGTCCGTCCTTCACTTCGCACACGATGCAGGCGGGGATTTCAAGCGCGGTGCCGTTCGGGGCAATCCCGAGGAGGACGTGCTGCTGGACGAAGCCCGTCGACGTTTCCTGCCGTCGAATCTCCTCGTAGCGCAGATCCTTAATGTTGCGCGCGACCCAGCTGAGGACCCGCAGGTTGCGGTCCGGGTCTTCTTCGACTCCATCGTTGTTGTGCCAGATAACGGCGTCCGGCGCGTAAATGCCGCGCACGGCCTCGATATCCGCACGCCTGATCGCCGAAAACAATTGGTCGCAGAGTTCGAGATTCGAAGGCATGGCCGGATTGTCGGCTCATCCGAATCGAGTGTCGATTAGGTCTTCCTCAGATGGATGCAGCACCAGTCGCGCTCTTCGGTCATCGAGAGGCGCTTAAACCCGAACTTCTCCATCGCGCCGATCACTGATGGTGCGTCGACTGCGAGGATACCGGACAGGATAAGGTCCCCTCCGGGCTTCACCACGGCGCCGAACGACTCTGCGAGGGCGGTGTTGGCCGGAGTGCTGATGTTTGACACAACGAGTTCGTAATGGCCGGCGTGCCCGGGCGTCAGCACGCCCGCTGAGATTTCGATGCCGCCGCTGGCTTGGTTCGAATCGCAATTCCGGCGGGCGATTTCGGCGGCGATAGGGTCGATGTCAATGGCGACAATGCGCTCGACGCCGAGCTTCGCCGCGGCGATCGAAAGCACCCCCGAGCCAGTGCCGACATCCAGCATGCCGATTCCCGGCCTGGCGAGACCATCAAGGGCGGTCAGGCAGAGGCGTGTCGTTTCGTGGTGGCCGGTACCGAACGCCTGCCCTGGGTCGAGCCGCACAGGAATCTGTCCCGGTTTGACTTCGTGTTCGATCCAGGTGGGGATGATGACGATCCGGCCGCCAGTCTCAACGACGCCGAAGAACTCTCGCCACGAGACAGCCCAGTCCTGTTCGTAGATGGGCTTCGCGGTGAGCTGGACCGAGGGATAGGCCTCCATTGCCAGCCGGAGGTCGTTTACCAGTACGGCCCCGAGCTCCGAACTCGGAACGTACGCCCGCACGAGGATTGGCTCGCCGCCGCGTACGCGGAATCCCATCTCCGGACCCAGAATGTCAATCGGCTGCTCGACCGTTAGCCCTCCGGGAGCCACATCGATCATGAGCGCGGAGACCTCCTCGACAAGCGCCGGAGGAGTCTGTGCGGTGATCTCGAACCAGAGTGAACCGTTTGATGACTGGGGCTGGTCGGTCACAGTGGAAACTAGCCGGCCATGGCGTCGCGGATTCGCTCGAAGAAGCCCTTGTGATGCTTCGGCAGGGTCGGGGTGCCCATGGTGGACGCAAGTTCTTCGAGCAGTTCGCGCTGGCGGTCGGTGAGCGTCTCGGGAACGACGACCGTGACCCGAACGACCATGTCGCCGCGCCCTCCACCGCGGAGATGCGGTACACCCTTGCCGCGGATGACGAAGTCCTCGCCGCTCTGGGTACCCGCGGGAATCTCGAGTTCCATCTCCCCATCGAGCGTGGGGATGGAAAGGTCGGCCCCGAGCGAGGCCTGAGCGAGGTTCACCGGGAGTTCGAGGACGATGTGGTCTTCGACGCGCTGGAAGTGTTCGTGCGGGGAAACGGCGAGGACCACGTACAGGTTGCCTGCGTCGCCGCCGCGCGGACCGGCTTCGCCTTCGTTTGTGATCCGGATCTGGGCGCCATCATCGACCCCGGCAGGCACCTTCACCACGATCTTGCGCGGCTGGCGCGTGCGGCCCGTGCCGCGGCATTCGGTGCAAGGGTTCGGGACGATGCGGCCTTCGCCGCCACAACGGCCGCACGCCGAGACATTTACGAACTGGCCGAAAATGCTCTGCTGCGACCGCCGAATTTCGCCTGCGCCGTTGCATTCGGGACACGTCTCCAGGTCCGTTCCCGGTTCGGCGCCCTTGCCGGCGCAGCGCGAACAACGTTCCTGGCGCTGGAATTCGATCTCTTTCTCGGTGCCGAAGACCGCTTCTTCGAACGTGATGCGGAGGTTGTACCGCAGGTCTGCCCCGCGACCAGGGCCGCGACGCCTGCCACCACCGCGGCGTCCGCCGCCGAAGAAGGCATCGAACACGTCTCCAAAGCCATCGAAATGGGTGAAGCCGTCGAACCCGCCGGCCGCACCGGCGCCATCGACGCCCGCATGACCGAAGCGGTCGTAGGCGGCGCGCTTCTGGTCGTCGGTCAGGACCTCGTAGGCCTGGTTGATTTCCTTGAACTTCTCGGCGGCATCGGCCGAGGGGTTGCGGTCCGGGTGGTAGTCCATCGCGAGCTTGCGATAGGCGCGCTTCAGCGTCTGCGCGTCCGCGTTCCGGTCGACGCCGAGCACTTCGTAGTAGTCGCGTTGTTCTGTCGCCATCGAATTAGCAGTGTAGCAAATCGAGTGCTAATCGTGACCTGCCGATCTGGCGAGATTGGCTCTCGAGCTTGTTGTAGAGTCTGAACCGATGGTCAAACTGCCCGAAAACATCGTCGAACCGCTGGAGCGCTTCACCATGGGCGCCGCCGTCGTGCGCAAGGCAATCTACGCAGCCGATGCTGGGACGCTTTCGCGCCCGAACGCAGAAGGCTGGTCCGTCCGAGACATCCTCGTGCACCTGAGCGATGCCGAACTGGTTCGCGCGACGCGAATTCGCATGATCCTCGCGGGCGAGGAGCCGCCTGTGTTCACGTTCGATGAGGCCATGTGGAAGCGAAAACTCCACTATCTCTGGCGCAGCCCGGAGGCCGCGATTGCCCTGTTTGATCAGCTGCGTTTTACGACGATCGAGATCCTGCGCCAGCTCGATTTCAATTCGTGGGAGCGCGCGGGAATCCTGCCGGATGGCTCACGACTGACCGTCGGCGAACTCATCATTCGCGGGGCCAACCATTCGGATGATCACGCTCAACAGATTCGAGAGATGCGGGGCGAATGAGTCACCCGTCCATGCGCCAACGCGCACCGGATGGGAAGATTGACTCGTATTCCAGAACGGACACGCCCATGATTGCTTTGCCTCCTGACGTGCCCGTCCCCGGCCAACGCGCCCAATGACCGCCATTGCGCGCATTTCGCCCGCCGACTCTCGCTGGAAGCAGAACCTCGTCTTTGTTTGGTTCGGAGTATTCGTCGGGCTCGTGGGCGCCGGCTTCGTCTTCCCGTTCATCCCGTTCTACATCAAGGACGAACTGGGAGTCTCTGGCGAATCGAAGATCGCCTTCTACACCAGCCTCACGGCAAGTGCGACGGGTCTCTCACTGACCATCACCGCGCCGATTTGGGGTTCGCTTGCAGACCGCTATGGCCGCAAACCGATGTTCATCCGGGCGCTCGTCGGGGCAGGCATCGTCATCCTGATTATGGGCCTCGTGCAGTCGGTGTGGCAGCTGGTGGCGCTGCGATTCTTAATGGGCGCGTTTGCGGGGACCATGGGCGCCGCCGCGGCACTGGTGGCTTCGACCACCCCGCGCGTGAAGGTCGGTTACGCGCTTGGCGTGCTGCAGACCGGACAGTTCCTGGCGAACATGCTCGGTCCGGCCATGGGCGGGTTCGTCGCCGCGAGTCTCGGCATCCGAGAGTCGTTTGTCTTCTGCGGGGCCCTCTACCTGTTGGCGGCCACCCTCGTGGTTTTCTTCGTGCGCGAAGAGCCTATCGAAGAAGCTTTGGAAGACGGCATGAAAATCAGGGCCCCGAGCGGGAGCCTCTTCGACAACCTCCGCGAAGTGATCTCCGAACGCCAGATTGTCTGGATCCTTGGTCTCCTTTTCTGTCTCTGGCTGAGCACGACGTTCGTGCGGCCCGTGATGCCGATCAGCATCGATAACTTCTCGACCGACGAGCACGTGCATCTCAGCGTGCCCGGTTACACCGGTGACCTGAAGGAAGAAGCGGCGACCGGCATCGTCTTCAGCGTGATTGGGCTGACGAGTACGATTGCCGCGCTCTCCGTGGCGCCGCTCGGGCAGCGATTCGGCTATCGGAACACCGTCGCCGGGGCAGCGATCATGACCGGAGCCCTGTACCCGACTGTCGCACTCGCAGGCGGTCTGGTCAGCTTCGCTCTTCTGCTTGGTGCGGTTGGGCTCTTCCAGGGCGCTATGGTCCCCGGGACGAGCACGCTGATCGCGGCGAGTGCTCCCGAAGGGAAACACGGCAGCACCTTCGGAATGGCGGCGAGCATGCAATCACTGGCGCTTATGCTCGGGCCTCTCGGTGGCGGTTATGTCACCGGCGTTTCGGGCATCAACTCCGTTTACGTGGTCATCGGGATCGTCGTCTGCCTTGCCGGCATCGCATGCCTGTTTTTCGTGCGCGAGCCGAAGGAGTTCGCGAAGACTTAGTCCAGTTCAGCCAGGTAGTGCTCGGCCGCGATCGCGGCGGTCGCGCCATCTCCAGCCGCGGTGATGAGCTGGCGCGCGGCCTTGGTCCGGACATCGCCCGCGACGAACAGTCCCGGCACCGAAGTTCGCATTTCCAGGTCAACAATCGCGTGTCCGCCACGGTCCAGTTCGACAAGACCCTTGAGCAAGTGACTATCTGGAACCTGGCCGATAAAGATGAAGACCGCGGCAGTCGATCGGATGGTCGTTTCGCCGGTCTTCACGTTCTTCAGGGCCACCGTTTCAACGCCATCGGTGCCTTCGATCCGCTCCACGATCGTGTCCCATATGAAACTGATCTTCGGTTCAGCACGGGCGCGCTCCTGGAGGATAGCCCCGGCGCGTAGCTCATTTCGCCGGTGGACGATGGCAACGCTCTTCGCGTACCGCGCGGTGAACAGTCCTTCGTCCAATGCCGAATCGCCGCCGCCCACAACGATCACATCCTTTCCGGCGAAGAACGCGGCATCGCATGTGGCGCAGTAGCTCACTCCTCTGCCGATAAACTCCTTCTCGCCCGGCACGCCGAGCTTGTTGTAGTCGGCACCGGCGGCAATGATCACGGCTTTCGCGTTATATGTACCCGAAGCGGATGTGAGGACGAAAGAGCCGTCCTCCGCCTGCTTCAGATTCTCGATCTTTTCGTATTCCACGGTCGCGCCGAACTTCTCAGCCTGGCGAAGCATGTTTTGAGCGAGGTCAAACCCGTTCACGCCCTCCGGAAATCCGGGGTAGTTTTCGACCGCGTCGGTCGTAGCGATCTGGCCGCCAGTGACACTGCCCTCGAAGACCACGGTGGAGCGACGGGACCGTGCCGCGTAAACGGCAGCGGAAAGCCCGGCGCCGCCCCCGCCGATGATTGCAATTTCGTAGCTCTTCATCTAGCAAGCCTCCCTCGCTCCCGGTGAGATGCGAAAGGCCGGGAAGCCCCGGCCTTTCTTAGGTGCTGGTTTATGAAGCGCTTCAGACGAGTGCTTCGTCGATTCGCTTCTTGAGGTCGTTCTTCGGGCGGAAGCCAACGACCGTACCCTTGAGCTCGCCACCCTGGAAGATCAGGAGCGATGGGATGCTGCGGATGCCGAACTTGCTTGGCACCGTCGGGTTTTCGTCGGTATTCATCTTGAAGAAGTTAATCTTGCCGGCGTATTCCTCACTCAGTTCCTGAACGATGGGAGCTACCATGCGGCAAGGACCGCACCACGGCGCCCAAAAGTCGATGAGAACCGGAAGATCGGACTTCAGGACATCGGCATCCCAGGTTGCGTCGGTGGTTTCGCGGACATCGGACATTCGTTTGTTTCCTTTCGAGACCCTGCTAAACCGGGGCTCTGCGATGTAGTCAAATGATACCCCCATGGGGTATACTCGTCAATACCCGGAGGGTTGCAAAACCATGAACCAGGACGAGACCAAGAAACTCCTCGACCGGCTCGCGCGAATCGAAGGGCAGGTGCGCGGCCTTCGCAACATGCTCGAAGACGGCCGCTGTTGCGAGGACGTGCTGACGCAGTTGCTCGCCGCCCGCAGCGGCCTTGAGAGCGCAAGCATCCTTGTGCTAGAAAAACACCTGAACGACTGCGTTTTCAGCGACGCCACGATCGATAACGCGACCGTCGACAAGGTCCGCGAAACGCTGAAACTCTGGAGCCGCCACACCGTTTCGGCGGGCTAACTACTCGACCATGCGGCGAGCTCGCCGGGCTGCAGCCGAATCGACTAGTCGGTCGCCGTGCCGGGCCACCACTGCGCCGGCGATGCGAGCTTGCTCGAACCTCTCCAGTGCTTGCTGATGCTGATTCCTGATTTCGTCGTACGGCGTAAACGCCGCGTTCGCCGCGGGTACGTTACGCGTCTGGCGAAGGATGACGCCCGCGAAACCGTATTGCGAGAGGTATTGCGACTCGAGGCCATCGGCCACTACGAGCGGTTGTCCGCCGATGGCGCGTGAAACTGCGACTACCTGGCCGCGGGCATACGAGAGGCGGTCGCCGCGCTGCTCATCGCGCGCCCCAACGTCGTGGGCGTAGTTGCGGGAGTGGAAGACGAGCCCACCGACACGCGGTGCGGCGGCCGCAATATCCCCGGAGCGGACCAGGCCCCTGGCCGTATCGATCACCGGGAAGATCTCGGTATCGCCCGGCTCGATGTCCCGTTTCAGTTCGAACTCGCGCAACAGGACAGCCGTATCGCGGACATCCTGGGGCTCCGTGGCGTGGTGAAGCACCAGTGCTTTCACCTGCGGCGTCAGCACTGCCTCGATGTCGTCTCGAAGCATCCTGGTCCGTGGATGATTGACGGCGATAAGCACCGTCTTGCCCGCGTCCGTCGCTTTCCTGGTCGCCTCGATGGCTGCCGCGCGAAGGTCCGCCACCGGGAGAATGTCATCGGCGAGCGTGAGCAACACGCCATCGGCCTGGGTTTCGAGGGCTTCAGTGAGCCCGGCGCCGCCGGCCGGGATGGAGAGAATGCTTCGCAGCCGCATTTGCGATCAGGTCCTTCCGCCGATATATCCGCCAACAACAATAGGCGGTGGCTGAAGTGTCGCAAGGTTGAGGTCCTGCTTCAACGCGACCATCCCCTGGATGTGGTCGAGCGCATGCCGGTACATCAATTCAGCGATCCACTGGCAAGTTAGCGGACCCCAGCGCGTATCGTTCCGGAACTTGGTCCAGGTGATGTCGTTCATCGTTCGGAAGATGGCGAGTTCCTCGTCGCGGATGCGCTGGATGTCCGAGACGATCGACGACAGGTCTTCCAGTGGGTGGTACCGGGTGTTGTGCCAGTCCTTCCGGCTGTAATCAAGAGGGTCCAGCATCTCGGGCACAGTCGCCCACCGGAGGAGGGGAAGGTAGACCTCCTGCTCCATGTCGCGGAGGTGCGAGAGGTGTTCGTGAAGCGACCATTCGTAGTCGGCGGGCTTGTAATGCGCTTGCTCGTCGGAGGTGCCCCGCACCACCCAGGCGATGTCGTCCGTCACGGCGCGGAGCCGCGCGGTGAGCTCGGATCGGTAGGTTGCAGTCTCAGTCACGCGAACGCCTCCGTGCCACCGAAACGGAGTATAGAGGATACCGATCACGTGGGCTAGCAATTACTTGGAGGAGGAGTTAGCGGCAGGGTACTCGCAGGCAGGCGAGGCCCGAACTCATGCCATATTCTCTGGTACCCCGGTTACTCGTTCCCCGGTCCCAGTGCCCGGTTGCGTTTGCAGGTCGGGCCAGTGGAGGTAGTGGGATATCGCAAGGGAGATACCAAGCCCGGCGAAGGAGACGATGGCGCCCGCAACTGCATCGAGGATGAAATGGTTTCCGGTCATGACCACCGCAAGGAACATCGCCACCGGCCATGCCACCGCAAAGAGGTAGGCCGCCGGGCGCCGCGAAACCCACGCCACGATGACCGCGAGCAACAACGACCAGCCAAAGTGCAGGCTTGGAACTGCCGCGTATGGGTTCACGAAGGCCTTCGCTTCCTGTGCGTTGTAGCCCACCCGATCAAAGGCGGCCATCGTATCGATGAAGCCGGCGAACGGGATGAGCCGTGGCGGGGCAACCGGGAACAACCAGTAGATCACTACACCGATGGCTCCGGATGCGAGGAAGGCGTTTCGCGTGACGAAGTAGGCCTTTCGATGCCACACGTAGAGCCAGACCGCTACGGCAATGACGAGCGGCATATGGCCCCAGAAGTAAACCCAGTTCATCAGCTTGATGAGCCAGTAGTGGTCCAAAATCCACGATTGCATCTCCAGTTCGTGATAGAGGTGCAACCGTTGCTCGAGTTCTATCAGGTGGATGGATCGGACCACCGCCTCGCCGGCGCGGTCGACGACCGCCCCACGGATCACGAAATAGATCAGGAACGAAACCACCACAACGACGACTTCTTGGATGCCAACGCGCCCACTGAAGTCCCAGAGGCTACGTAACGCGTTCCGCCGATCCGCAACAGCCGCCTGCATTGTCCAAGCGTAACGCAGCCGTGGGCCGTAATCTTTGCCGCCCGATCCACCCCGCGGATAAACTCCTCATTCACAACAAACCGATCTTCCGCGGCAGGGGGCGAAGAGTGGACTTCCAGGTAACCAGTGGCGATATCACAGCCAGCGACGCCGACGCGATCGTCGTAAATCTCTTTGAAGGCGTCACTTCCCCCGGCGGAGCAACCGGCGCGGTGGACAAAGCCCTTGATGGGGCGATCTCGAAGCTCATCGCCCAGGGCGACATCAGGGGCAAATCCGGCGAGATGACCACCATCCACACGTTCGGCAAGCTGAAGTCCCCGCGCGTCGTGGTGGTTGGGCTCGGTAAGTCGAAAGACTTCGACCTGGATGCCGTCCGCAACATCTCCGCGAATCTGATGCGCGCGCTGCGAAAACCGAACATCAAGACCATCGCGACAATTGCTCACGGTGCAGGCATTGGCGGGCTGGACCCGGCTGCTTCGGCGCAAGCGATCGCAGAAGGCGCCCTGTTGGGGAACTACCGCTTCCTTCGGCACAAGAAGGCCGAAGAAGATCGCGCGGAGATCACGAAGGTCGTCCTCGTCGAATCCGACGGAGCGAAGGCGAAGGAGATGAAGGCGGGCGCATCTCGCGGGGTAATCATGGCCGAGGCAACAAACCTCGCCCGCGACCTTTCGAACGAGCCATCGAACCACCTAACCCCAACCGACCTCGCCACCCGTGCCGCCGAAGTCGCGAAGAAGTCGAAGCTGGAGATGGAAGTCCTCGAGCGCGCCGATGCCGAAAAGAAAGGCATGGGCTCCTTCCTTTCGGTTGCGAAGGGCAGCATCGAGCCGCCGAAGATGATTCGCCTCTCGTACAACGGGCGGAAAGGCGCGGGCTACGACCTCGCACTGGTGGGCAAGGGCATCACCTTCGATACCGGCGGCATCAGCATTAAGCCCGCTGCGAACATGGAAGCGATGAAGGCCGACATGACCGGGGCCGCATCAGTGATCGCCGCCATCAGCGCAATCGCAGCGCTCAAGCCGAAGGTCAACGTTGTCGCCATTGCACCATGCACCGAGAACATGCCCGGTGGCAGCGCCACCAAGCCCGGCGACGTGGTCACCGCGATGAACGGCCGCACGATCGAAATCATCAACACCGACGCCGAAGGCAGGCTCGTGCTGGCCGACGGCCTCTGCTGGGCGAAGGAGCTGAATGCAACGCACATTGTGGACGTGGCGACCCTCACCGGGGCCGTCACGACGGCCTTGGGAGACGTTGCCTACGGCCTGATGACGAACAACGACGAATTTTGCTCGAAGCTGGAAACTGCAGCTTCCGCGGCCGGCGAAAAGACGTGGCGCCTACCGATGTTTAAGGAGTACGACGAGCTCATCAAGAGTGACGTCGCTGACTGCAAAAACACCGGCACTCGCGGCGCCGGCACAATCGTCGGGGCGAAGTTCCTCGAACCATTTGTCGGCGATACGCCCTGGGTGCACATGGACATTGCAGGTGTCGACAACATGCCCGCCGATCGCGGCTGGGTGGCGAAAGGCGCTGCCGGCTACAGCGTCCGCGCGATGATCAATCTCGCGCTGTCGATGGGTTAGGCGCGCTCACTTATAGCCCCGCACCAGCCGTACCAGGTTTCCCACCGAGATCGAAACATCGAGGTTGTGGAGACCCCAAACCTCGCCCGTGATGTAAGGCGGTACCGAGACTCCCCACGCGTCGCCCTCCGCATTGAGCCCAACGGCCAGGTAGGTGAAGTTACCTTCATGCACGCACCGCGACGAAATGAGCCCCGAATACTCGATGTAGTCGGCGCTGGTCGAGATCCCTGCGGCGTGTCCTGTTCGTGCTGACGCCCTGAACGTCAGGCTTGTCAGCCATGTCGAAAGGCCACCTCCGGTCAGTTCGGCCGGGTCCACGCAGAGGGCTTCGTTGCGAACACCGGCAACCCGCCCGAAGAGGCTCAGCGGTGGTGGCGGTGACGCTTCGTTGAACGTCGAATAGGCGATAACGCAGCCCATTTGCGTTGCAGAACCGCACGCCGGGATGTTCTGGAAATCCCCGCCGACGTCGCTGCCAGACGGAACACTGACGGCTGTACCGAGGAGGAAGGCGGCCGCAAGGTGACCGCGAACGGCAGCGTCGGAGTCAATGTGATCCTGGATGAGTCGCTTCAACACGGTCGCGCCCTGGGAATGGCCGATGAGTACTACACGGCGGCCATTGTTGTCGTGGGCGAGGTAGTACTCCCACGCCGCGACGACATCGCCGTACGCGGTGGCGACGCCGGTGGCATCGCCGAACTTCCCGGAGGTCAGCGCCGTGATCGTGAGCTGGCGATAGAGCGGCGCGAACACACGACAGGCGCTGGAGAATGGCGCTGCCTGAGCGATAATCACCCCCCGTTCCGCCGCGCCAGGCTCAAGGTCCGAGTTCACGCCTGAATCGGTGCTGACGGTCGGGTAGACGTAGAAGCAATCGACCGTTGTTTCGGCGGCCGCGACCGTAGTCCTTTCCTCGGCGTGCAGCCCGGCAGAGAGAACTTCAACGGTTCGTGACTGGCTACAGAGATCGTCGACCGTCCCGCGACACAGCCAGTTTGCATCAGCCGAGTAGTCGACGGGTGTGACGCCGGGCACTGGCGTTGATCCGGCCGGGGCGACGCCGTTTGCGGCGGGGCCCGTGGGGGTGACGATCGGGATGGCAGTCTCAGAAAGATGCGGGGCAACGCTGGCAGATGAAGCCGCGCCCGACGTGGCAGAGGACGCAGAAGTCTCCACGTTGGAGTCCGAATCGCCGCGGTCCCGGCAGGCCGCGAGCGGGAGCAAGAACAGCACCAGGAGGCACAACCACCGCATGCTCAAGGATGGTACCGCACCTCCGGTGCTGTAACTCCTTCGGCGCTTCGGCCACAATGCCCGCACCTCTCGCTCCGGAGTGACCCGATGCGCGCGATGACCCCAGACGACATTTACGCGATCAAATGGCTCGGCGAAGCCGACATTTCACCCGACGGGCAGCGAGTCGCCTTCGTCGTGACGACACTCGACCGTGAAACCGACGGCTACAAGTCCGCGATCTGGGTGGTCGATACCGTCGGCGGCGAACCTCGCCAGTTCACGGCAGGCGCCAAACGCGACACCTCGCCTCGCTGGTCGCCAGACGGCTCAATGCTCGCCTTCGTTTCCGAGCGCGGGGAAGAGAAACCCCAGCTGGCGTTGATGCCGGCCTCCGGCGGTGAATCACACCTGCTGACGAAGATGCCGCTCGGTGCAGGCGTCCCCACCTGGTCACCGGATGGGACGCGGATCGCCTTCAGCGCGAAGACCGGTACGCCGCCCGACCCGGATCCCAAGAAGGCGAAGCCATACCGCCGGATCTCGTCGATGAAGTACCGGATCAACGGCCAGGGGTTCACCTACGATCAGCGGCGACACATCTTCGTGGTCGATGTCGGCTCGAAGGAGTGCCAACAGATGACCGACGGCGACTGGGACGACACGCAGCCGGCCTGGTCGCCCAATGGCGCAACCCTCGCCTTCGTCTCGGCGCGCCACGCCGACCGTGACTTCGATAGCTCGAGCGACATCTGGACCGTCCCGAGCACCGGCGGCGAGGCACGGCAGGTCACGGAGACACTGGGCGCGCGCGGAGCACCCTCGTGGTCGCCCGACGGGACGAAGATTGCTCACATTCATCACCCTGACTGGCCCTCGAATGGGGCGCTGAAGACGATCGGGCCGGACGGCTCCGGTGAAATGGATGCCTCTGGCGGGCTCGACCGGGAGATGGGCGCTGGCGGTCTTCCTGGAGCAGTCGCGCAACCCAGATGGTTGCCTGGAGGAGGGATCCTCACGCTTGCTGCGGACCGTGGTGAAGCCGCGCCGTGGATCGGTGGCGGCACCAGCGATGGGCGCCGCGTAACCGACGAGCGCTCAATCGCATCCTGGTACTCGGTCGATGCCGCCGGTGTTCGCGCCGCGGTTGTTGCCAGCAAGCAGCAAGCGCCGGCCGAACTGTCCGTCGTCAACCTCGAGACCGGCTCGTCAACACAACTAACCGACTGCAATGCGGCCTTTCGCGCTGAGGTCGAATTTGGCCTCGCCGAGAAGTTCGTGGTCCAAACCGACTCAGGAACGGAGATCGACTGCTGGCTGATGAAGCCTCACGGCTTCGAGGAAGAGAAGAGCTACCCGCTCATCCTGAATGTCCATGGTGGCCCGTTCGGACAGTACGGCGAGACGTTCTTTGATGAGTTCCAGGTCTACACAGGCGCTGGCTATGGCGTGGTGTTCTGCAATCCGCGCGGCAGTTCGGGCCAGGACGCGGGATTCTCTCGCGCCGTGGTCGGAGACATGGGCGGGCCCGACTATCGCGACGTGATGGCGGCGTTCGACGCTGCGCTTGAACGCGCACCCTGGGCCGACCGCGAACGCCTCGGCGTAATGGGGGGTTCGTACGGCGGGTTCATGACCAGCTGGATCATCGGGCACAGCAACCGCTTCAAGGCAGCGATCAGCGAGCGCGCCGTGAACGATTGGTATTCGATGCAGGGCGCCAGTGACATCGGCGGCACCTTTAACCGCCAGTACCTGGGCCCGGATGCGACCATCCAGGAGAACCTCGATGCCGTGCTTCGACAATCACCGCTGACCTATGCCAAACACATCGAGACACCAGTGCTGATTCTCCACTCCGAGGTGGACTTACGCTGCCCGATCTCACAGGCCGAGCAGCTCTTCGTAGTGTTGAAACAGCGACGGAAGGATGTCGAGTTCGTCCGCTTCCCGGATGAGGATCACGAACTGTCACGGAGTGGGCGGCCCAGCCACCGCGTAGACCGTTTCAACGTGATCCTCGATTACTGGAAGCGGAAGCTCTGAGTCGCCATCAATAGTCCGGACAATCCGGGGCGATAGCTATCTGCAATTCGCAGATACCCTGACGGTTGGAAGCGCCAAAGTGCCTCATACTGAACGAGTGAAGCCTCCGATTCCCAACGAGCGCGAAGCCACCCTCCGAGACGGACGCGTCTGCCGAGTCCGTCCGATCTCGCCGGAGGATTGCGGCCGCCTGGTCGAGTTCCACGAGCGGCTCTCAGTGAACACCACTCGCCTTCGTTTTTTCTCGCCGTTACGTCACCTTTCACCAGAGTTCGCCAAACGGCTCTGCAACGTCGATTTCAAGCGGCGCTGCGCTTTTGTTATCAGCCTGCCGGGCGATGATGCAATCCACGCCGTGGGCCGCTATGAGTGGGAGTCCGCCCATTCCGCCGAAGTCGCCTTCGTGGTTGAGGACCAGATGCAGGGATTGGGAATTGGCGCCATTCTGCTGGATCGCCTCGCCGACCACGCGCGCACCAGGGGATTCAGGAGACTCACTGCTGTCGTCCTCTGTGAGAACACCATGATGCTCAGCTTGTTCCGAGAATCGAAGTACCTGCCGGAAATCCACATGGAAGGCTCGATGGCGTTTGTGAAACTGGATATCAGGCGAAAGTCGCAACCACGCGGCAGAGGGCCGTTCGACAAGGTGGCCTGAGACCGCGCAGAATCGGCGCGCTATGAAGGACTACCACGACATCCTAACGCTCAAGACCGACCGCCACGGCATCATTCAGCTCAACCGGCCGGAGAAGATGAACGCGCTCAGCCACAACCTTCGGGCCGAACTGTTCGACGCTCTCAAGGACTTCGAACTGGACCCGGATGTGCGCGTCGTCATCATCCGCGGGTCCGGGCGGGCGTTCAGCGCCGGGTACGACCTCAGCGGCATTTCCCAGACACAGGACGACCGAGACTACGTAGAAAAGCGCAGCGGGCTGCCGGCGGTTGGCCCGATTCATCCGGGGCAGGGCCAGTGGCCTCAACACCTGCTCAGCGGTTACTGGCAGATCTGGGAGTGCACAAAGCCAGTCATCGCCCAGGTCCATGGCTATTGCCTCGCGGGCGGGACCGAACTCGCCACGATGTGCGACCTGATGTTCGTCGCTGAAGACGCCATCATCGGCTACCCACCGGTGCGCGCCATGACGCCGGTCGACATCATCTACCACCCCTGGCACATGCATCAGAAAAAGGTCCGCGAACTGCTTTACACCGGCGATAGCGTGACCGGGGCCGAGGCCGTCGAGATCGGCTGGGCGAACCGCGCCGTGCCGGTCGACCAGCTTTGCGCCGCAACCGAAGCGTTCGCCGAGCGCATCGCGAACGTCGATGGCCCGATGCTGCAGATGACCAAACGGCAGGTGAACCGCGTCTACGAAATCATGGGCATGCGCACCTCGATGCAGGTCGGCGGCGACATCCAGGAGCTTGGCCGTGCGCGCCCCGGTGGTACCACCTTCGGGAGCATCGCCCGGGAAAAAGGCCTGAAGGCAGCCCTGGACTGGCGGGATAGCCCGTTCCAGGACTACGCCAGCGCCCCTGCGGGCTCTCCGAAGCCGAGCGGCGCCGCCTGGTGACAAGACCTCCCGGACAGAACTTCCATCAGCAACAGGAGCGCTTCAACGCGCTCCCGCTCTACCGGCAACTCGGGCTTACGCTCGATGAAGCCCGTCCTGGCTTCGCTCGAGTCTCGATGGCGACAAGCCAGCTCACACTCGGAGGCATTGGCGGGAGCGTCCACGGCGGCCTGTTGGCGGCGCTGGTAGATATCGCGATGCTCGAGGCGATGTTCCCGTCGTTCAGCGAATCGGATAAGCCAGCCGGGACGGCCGACCTCAACATCACGTACCTGCGGCCGGCCCTGGGGGCGCAAGTGATTGCTGAAGCGGCCGTGCTGCGAAAGGGCAAAACGCTCGCAGTCACGGAGGTCGCCATTCTCGACGGCGACGGGAACCTTTGTGCGAAGGGCCGGACGATCTACGTCATCCGCCAGCGGGCAATCTAACCGCCATTGTCCGCCTTGACCGGGTTGTCGTAGGCCGCGTTCACGTGCTTCAACATCACGTCCGCAGTCCGCAGCGAGTCAGCGATGTCCTCGAGTCCTGGGAGGCTACCCTCCTGAACCACGTGGACGATCCGGCCCGTGCGGAAGCAGACCGTCGTGTAAGTGAGTTTCGTGCCGGCAGAGTCGATATCCTCATCGACGAAGAAGCCGTTCGTTTGTTCGCCGATCTTCGAAACAATGAACGGCTCGAGGGGAACGCTCAGCGAAACCGGCAGACCGCAGGCGAACTTCTCCGTGGATTCTTTCGCGGCGGCTTCATCGGCGTAGAGCGTGGAAATAGAGCGAATATTCAGCACCCGGCCGAAGCCGTCTGGCACCGCTTCCGTCACCCAGTTGCGAATCCAGCCCTGGGCTTCCAGCTGGCGGACGGTCGCATCCGTGTCATCCGTGTCGTAAAGCTGGGCCCACTCATCGGAGGTGAACTCAAAGCCATCGCTCTGTGTGAACCCCGTGGGCAGATCAGCCTGGGTCAGTGCCATCGCCTGAAGGTTGTAATCGCCGTCGCCGAGATTGGTCGGGTAGTCCCGGCCCTGGTCGCAGGCGGTTAGCAGCAGCGCCGCCGCCAGGAAAGCAAGCGCGGATGCGCGAAATGCCATGGGTGGTGTCCTTGTGGCGAGATTGCCATATCGTACGGCAACCAGGGTAAGTGAGCCGTCCAAGGGCGGCCCCGCCCACGAGAACAGGAGATGGGGAATGGGACTCTCGGTCGAGGATCAGCTCGCGATTCAGCAGCTCTACGCGAAATACAACCACGCGATCGATTCCGGGAATGGCGCCGGCTGGGCCGCCACGTTCAGCCCCGACGGCGTGTTCAGCTCCGCCACCGGCACGTTCACCGGGACCGAACAGCTCTCCGGCTTCGCCTCCGCATTCGGCTCCCGGATGAAGGCCCGCCATTGGACCAATAACCTGGTGGTGGAAGGAGATTCCGGAAAGGCAACCGGCACCTGCTACCTCGCGCTCTATCGGCTCACCCCGGGTGAACAGCCACCTGCCAGCGTCCTTACCACCGCGATCTACAACGATGAGCTGGCAAAGGGACAGGATGGCGCGTGGCGATTCACGAAGCGCACCGTCACGGGCGACGCATAACCCTGCACGCCACTCTCGCAGCCGAATCGCCGTGCCCGGGTGAACGACCATGAAACTCCTGCTCTTCGGGCTCGTCGTGTTCCTGGTGGTCACCGTATTCATGGCGGTGGTCTTCCGGGACCAGCGTTCGCGCGCACGGCTACGGTTCTTGCTCAAGCTCGGATGGGCTTACGTGATCGCGGTAATCCTCCTGGCGGTATGGCGAATCTACGGGGGCGGCCTTTGACATGCGCGTCCTGATCGCCCCGCAGGAGTTCAAAGGCAGCCTGGGCGCGGATGAGGCGGCGGCCGCGATTGCCTCGGGCATCCGTGCCGCCCACCCGGACTGGAAGCTGGATTCGCTCCCTATGTCCGATGGCGGGCCGGGACTGCTGGACGCTATCCGCCGCGCGGTGAAGGCGGACACGATGGCAACCGTCGTCCAGGACGCCCTGGGACGGAAGGTGCTGGGACGATACCTGCGGCTTCGCGCGAACGGCGACATCGTGATCGAGGCGGCGCAGGCCAACGGTCTGCTGCACGTGAAGCAGACGGAACTCGACCCGCTCCACGCCGACACCTTCGGCGTGGGCGAGCTCATTCTCGATGCGGCAATCGCGGAGCCGAAGCGGATGGTCATCGGTGTTGGGGGCAGCGCCACCAACGATGGCGGCGCGGGCATGGCTGCCGCACTTGGCGCCAGGTTCTACGACATGGCCGGGAACGAGCTCCGGCGCGGCGGCGCGGCCCTCGCTGACCTCGAACGGATCGACTGGCAGTTGCCGGCTTCGCTCGAAGGCATTGAAGTGCTCGTCGCCACCGACGTTTCAAACCCACTCTGTGGCCCGAATGGCGCGGCACGCGTGTACGCGCCACAAAAGGGCGCGAACCCCGAACAGGTGGACCAACTCGAAGCCGCGCTCTTCCGTTATGCGCAGGTGGTCAGGCGACACTTTGGCGTCGACATTGCGAACCTGCCCGGAGCGGGCGCGGCCGGCGGGCTGGCGGCGGGGCTTGTTGCGTTCCTCGGGGCGAAGATCCAGAGCGGTTTCGACCTCGTTGCCGAGACCACCGGCTTCCACGAACGACTTGCCGCAGCCGACCTGGTGGTCACCGGCGAAGGGCGGTTCGACGGCCAGTCTCTCCAGGGGAAGGTCACCGGCAGGATCATTGACGCGGCGCGGGAGGCCGGGAAGCCATTCGTGGTCTTCGCAGGCAGCGGCGAGACGGCTGGCGAAATGGATCTCAGGACCATTTCTAGCCTGGAGCCGGAGCCCGATAAGGCGATGGAGAAGGCCGACGATCTGCTCAAACGACTGGCGAAGAATTGGGCAGAGACCCTCACCCCCGACCCCTCTCCCAGGCTTGGGGGAGGGGAGAACTAGTTTCGCTGACTTACCCGCCCGTCTCGTTCTTGTGGGCGGCGCCGTCTTTCATGATTAGCTTCAGCTTCGACGCATCCTGCAGGACCTTGATGTCGGCGAGCGGGTCTCCCTCGATGGCGATGAGGTCGGCGTGGAGGCCGGGAGTGATCGAGCCGGTGACCTTGTCGAGGCGCGCGCACTGGGCGGCGGTGGAGGTCGTGGCGACGATGGCCTGCATCGGCGTCATGCCGCCGTGTTGGACCATGAGCTCGAGTTCTTCCGCGTTTGGTCCGTGCGGGCCGACGCCCATGTCGGTGCCCATGGCGATACGGACGCCCTGTTCGAAGGCGTAACGGAAGCTCGCCTGGTGCGCCTTAATCACTTCCTTGGATTTGCGGACCGCGTACGTGGGGATGGAGCCCGGGTTCTGTTCGGCGAGCCGCAGCACCCACACGGGCGCGACGAGGGTGGCGACAAGGAAGGTGCTTCGCGCCTTCATCTCGGCCACGGTTTGCTCATCAAGGTAGATGCCGTGCTCGATGGATTCGACGCCTTCGAGGACGGCATTGAGGATGCCCTGCGTCGCCTGGGCGTGCGACATGACCGTCTTGTGCGCGGCGTGGGCTTCGTAGACGACGGCGGCGATCTCCTCGCGCGTCATGCCGGTAGCGCCGGGTTCGTCGTTCGGCGACATGACGCCGCCACTGGTCATGATCTTGATCTGGTCGGCGCCGGCGCGAAGGATTTCGCGCGTGGTCTTACGTGCGCTGTCCGGACCATCGACAAGGTTTTCCGGGAGTTCGGCGTTGGGCACACGAATGCGGACGCCGTTGACCATGGTGGAGTCGCCGTGGCCGCCGGTCTGGCTGATGGCACTGACCGCGATGCGCATGCGCGGGCCCGGAAAGAGGCCCTGCTCGATGGCCATCTTCACGCCTCGGGGCGTGCCACCGGCATCTCGCACACTCGTAAAGCCCGCATCGAGGGTCTTGCGCGCGTTCGTCAGCGCCTCCGCGACGGTGAGGCTGAACGGCGTTGCGAGCCGCTGCTCCATGGTCTTCGGCGGGTTGGAGGTGAGGTGGACGTGGCAATCGATCATGCCCGGCATGACGGTGAGGCCCGAGGCGTCGATGACATCCGCGCCACGCGGCAACTGCCCGTCGGTCCGTACATCGGAGATGATGTTGCCATCGACCACAACCACCGCGTTGCGGACCGGGTCGCTGCCGCTGCCATCGATGAGGGTGCCGCACTGTATCGCCAGGGTCATGAATCTGCCTCCGGTGTTGAGGCCGCCATTCTGAACGCGAAGGGCCACGCGGCCAAGGGCAGGGTGCGCGGCTACGGTTGGGGCCAGTCGCCCACCAACACGACATCAATTGATGCGGGCACGACGTTAAATGAGTCCTTCCTGTCCAGGGAGCGCTTGAAATCCTGTCCGTCGGCGACCACGACAAGCAACGAACGGGGTCGGTTCAAGCGGTTGTTCGGGTCGTCGAGACTAAAGTATGTGCCGCGACCGTCGGCGGTCGTGCTGGCGGCCATCAGTTCCCGATCGGGGTTGGCCGCACGGATTCGGTCAGTCCCCTCGGGGAGGGGTGGCGGTGTGGCGTTTGGCGCCGGTGTATTTACCGGATGAGAAGCGCCCGCTACCAGGTTGGGCTGACGCACGTCGATGTAGTAACCATCGAAGCCGTTTGGCCCATTGGCGATGATGACTTCCAATTCCGAGTTGGAGTGCCATCCGAGCGGAAGGAATCGGTCGGTGGGGATGCCGGGGAACAGGTCCTCCACGGCGAAGGTCCTCGGATCGCCATGTGCGCCCCCGATGACGAGCGTGCCGTTCCACATGTAGGCGTAGTACGCCGAATCCGCTGACCAGACCGGGCCCCAGGAGGAGTCGCCCGTGCGGTCGGAAATACGTTGGTCCGGTATTTCCATGCTGGCAACCTGGACTCCATCCCGATCGAATGCGCCAACGAAGCTGGACGAAGTGACCAGGACACGGGAAGAATCTGGAGCCCAGCTGAATCGCGGAAACCCCCTGAGCTGGTCCATCCGCGCAATCTGGTTCGCGCGGTTGTCCCATATTCGATAGACAGCGCCGCCGAACTCGAAGGCGATCAGCCGCTCGCCGTCAGGAGACCACTTCGGACGCTGATACGACGAATCGCCGGCACTCCGAATCTCGTGAGTCTCTCCCGAAAGCAGCTCGGTTATGACCAGGCTTCCCTTGTGAAAGTCAGTGTCGGTGTCGCTGAGAATAGGTTCAGCGACGAGGATCTGGCGGGACTGCGAGCCGCCGGCTAAATGCAAAGCGAGCAGTACCACGGCGATCGCCCCGAGTGCGCCGGCGCCGCCCAACGACAGCACCAGCCAGAGTCGCTTCCGCCGAGTATCTCCCGACCACGCCGCCAGATCCTTACGGTCCTCCGCCTCGAGCTTCGAGAGCATGTTCGCGACGTGGTATTTCACCGTGTTGATCGACAGGCCGAGCCGCATCGCGATCTCGGCGTTGGTGGCGCCGGTACGGACTTCTTCGAGCACGCGCTGCTCGGCCGGCGTCAGTGGTTCCGGGTGCTTCTTCCGCCCCATGCCGCCACCTTAACGCCCCCGAACCCCGATTTCCCCACCCGCCGGGTCATCACTTCTCCGGCCAGGCGCCCACGAGCACGACGTCCACGTTCTGCAGGCTCTGATCGATGCTTCTAAGGTCGATTGAGATATCCCGGTCGCCGGATCGGATGACCAGCCCTGTTTCGGAGAGGTGCGAGCGGTCGACCCAGGCGCCGAAGTAGCCGCGGGCGTCCGCGGTGAAATCGACCCGGGTGCGCGAGGCGCCGGGAAACTGTTCATACATTTCCACTGGAAACTCAACGTCAAGCGCATCTTCCACCGCCCTGAAGTCGGAGTTCTCTGACGCTGAGCCGGCAACAGCATCGATGTTCCATGCCTGCATACCACGGGCATCGATTGCGCCAAGCTCATGGTTGTTCAGCCAACCGTAAATTCCTACGAACTCGAGCGAGAGCGGCAGCGAAAGTTCCTCCGATGTGAAGCTCCGCTCAGCGTTGGCAGAACGGTCGTAGACCGTGAGTCGGTCGTTGAGGGCAAACGCGAGCATGTTTCCATCCGGTGACCACGCGCCCCTTGTTCGCGAACCTACGCGTCGGCTACCCGGGTCCTGGCGTTCACCGGCGAACACGGCCGTCCCGTCTGGGCGCCAGAGTTGGAACTGTTCGCCAAGACTCGCAAGCAGTTTTGAGTCCGGGGACCACGCGAACGCGATGAACGTTTCCAACGGTAGTGGAAATTCCACGCGCTTCTGGCTCGTTCGCTGCCAGATGACGCCCTTAGATTCGTACGAGTTCGTGTCGAGTTCGAGCCATGCGAGGTACTGGCCATCTGGCGACCAGGCCGGCCCAATCGCGGTTCGCTGCGCGCCGTCGATGAGTGTCACGGTCGAATCGTTGGGCCACTCCCGTACAACAAGCGTTGTCGCCTGACCTTCTGCATTGTTCAGGAGCGCCGCGACGAACGCCTGCTGTTCCGGCGCACTCGAATCGCGGGTCGCGAAGAACGCCGCGACCCCAACCACCGCACCGACCCCGAGCACCCCCGCACTAATCCACAGACCGAACCGCCGCCACGAATGTCCTCCGCTCCCCGACCACGCCGCGAGTTCCTTACGGTCCTCCGCTTCCAGCTTCGAGAGCATGTTGGCCACGTGGTACTTCACGGTGTTGATAGACAGTCCGAGGCGCACCGCTATCTCGGCGTTCGTCGCGCCGGTGCGGACTTCTTCGAGCACGCGCCGCTCGGCCGGCGTCAGTGGTTCCGGGTGCTTCTTCCGCCCCATGCCGCCACCTTAGACCCTCGGCAACCGGATTTCCCCACCCGGTCCGACGGAAGATCTCCGCTGAAAATCCAAATTCGCGTGTTTTCTGCGTGATTCTGCGTTGGTTCTGCGTTGCGGTTGCGTCGTGTTCTGCGTTAGCACTGCGTCGTTCCTGCATTGGTTCTGCCACCTGTGTTGGCGCAGCAGGGGCCGAGCTTGAGATTCGAGTTGGGCATCGCGAGACGCAGCGACTTCGCCGATGACTGGCTTCATGCTGCTGACTGTGCAGGCAAGCCAGCGAGACCTCCTAGGGACCCGCGGCGCTCACCGTCTCACTGCCTTGTCCTGATCCTTCTCGAGCCGCTCCAGCCAGCCCATCATCAGCCCGAGGAACTCTCCCGGATTCTCCTGCCAGTAGCCGGGTGTGGGCGAGACGACGAGTTCGGCGTTGGGGATCTTCTCGGCGAGCAGTTCCGCGGCACGGACCGGGTGAAGGCCGTCTCCGCCGTGGGCCACGACGATGGTCGGCGCGGTGATTCGCGAGTAGTCGTCGGGGTGGTGGAACTGCGATTGGACCAGCCCGCGAATGGCGTACATGAGCGTCAGCGGGTTCTGGGAGCGCAGCCAGTTCGCTCGCTCCTCGGCCTCTTCCGGAGTGGCCGCGAACCCGGGCATGCTCTTCGCGAAGGCGAGCGTCTGTTCGATGCCAGCGGCCTGGATTGCCATCGAAAGCATGTCCAGAAAGGCGATGGCGTTCTTCTCGTCGGGCCGCTGGAATTCCGGGCCGCCCAGCGGCGGAGGCATGAGAATGGCGAGCGCCTTCACGCGCTCCGGTTGTTCGACCGCCATCCAGAGGGCGGTGGCGGCTCCCATGCTCGCTCCACCGATGATGGCGGAGGTTTCGCCGGCGTGGTCGATGAACGCCGACATGTCGCGGCCGAGCGTTTCCCAGGTGTACTGGAGATGGTCTTCGGGGCCTAGCGATTGCCCATGACCGCGGGCGTCGTAGGTCAACAGCCGGACCCGCCGATGGACAGCTTCGAGGTCGACGCCCGGCGGGGTGACCTGTTCGATGTTGCCCATGAGCCCGTGTCCGAAGACGACGAGCGGGCCTGCGCCCTGCAGCCGATAGCGAAGCCGGTGGCCGTTGATCTCGGCGAACTCGAACACGCGATCGAGTGTACGGGACTGGGAGGGTTGGAGTTCGTAATCTTGGACGTATGACACAACCAGAACCGCAGCTCACACCCCAGGAGGCGATGGCCGACTGGGTCCGACAGGTCGACGTCCGCCCGACCGACTACGACAACTTCCGTGGCGACGTCGACCAGCAGGAGGGCCGGCTCTTCGGCGGGCTCGTGCTGGCGCAGTCGCTCGTGGCTGCGGCCAAGACGGTGAGCTTCGGGAACGTCCATTCGCTGCACGCCTACTTCCTCCGTGCGGGGCAATCGAAGGAGCCGATCGACTATTCGGTGGAACGCATTCGCGAGGGCCGCAACTTCCTGACACGCCGCGTGACGGCGCACCAGGGCGGACACACGATCTTCGAGACATCGGTCAGCTTTGCGGCGCCGGAGGACGGGATTTCGCACCAGGCGCCGATGCCCGCCGCGCCTCCCCCGGAGGACTGCCAGCCATGGTGGCAGACAATCGCCGAGCCGCGATTCGCCGAGGCGGCGGCCGCGATGACCTCGCGGATGGCGCGGCGCTGGAACAACCCCATCGACCTCCGGGCAGCGACCCAGCCGACGACGGAGAAGGACGGGACCGGGCGACTGCCGGCGCGCATGGTCTGGGGCAAGATGATCGGCGAGCTGCCTGAGGATCCGGTTCTGCACGCGGCGGCACTCGCGTACCTGAGCGACAGCGGGCTGGTCGCGACAGTCGCGCATCACTACGGCGTATGGATGCCCGGCGGAGCGACGGCGAGCCTGGACCACGCGATGTGGTTCCACCGCGCCCCGCGGTTCGATGACTGGGTGCTCTACACGAGCGAAAGCCCCGCGGGCCATTCGGCGCGGGCAGTCATCTTCGCGGGGATGTACAACCGGGCGGGGGTTCGGATCGCGAGTGTGGCCCAGGAGGGACTATTCCGTAAGCCCCAGCCGCAGGCGTGAATCAGGCTTCGAAAATTGCGAAGGTGCCTAGCGCCTTCGCAATCAACCGTTCGCCGACGCGGACATCGGATTCGAGGACGGCGACGCGCCGGCCCTTGTTTACCAGGCGTGTTTCGCATTCGACCAGGGCCCCTTCGCGGGCCGTAGCCATGTAGACCATTTTGATTTCGATCGTCGCGCAGGACTCGTGTTCGGCGAGCTTCGAATAGAGGGCGCCGCCCATGCTTGTGTCGGCCATGGTATAGAGGACGCCGCCATGGCAAACACCGTGCGGGTTCATGTGGTCGGCGGTGAGCTGGACGCGGGCACGGCTATAGCCTTCGCCGCGTTCGTAGATATCGAGGCCCATGAGTGCCTGGAAGCCCATGGGCGGACGCTGTTCTCTTGCCATCGGGGGGCATCCTACAGGCGAGGCGCGTTGCAGGCTCTGGCTACGCCGGCGGAGCGCAAGGCTCGCCGGGGGCGGTGCCAACGACCACGAGCGTGCCGTCGGCCGTGACCGCCTGGACACCAACTACCTGTCCCTGGGCGCCATCGGCCCCGATGAGTTCGGTCAGGGCGCGGCACATTTTCGAGAACGCTTCCAGGTCGCCGAGGGTGAAGGTGTCACGGTTCATGATCAGCCGGATCCATTGATCGGCGTACTGGATCTGGACGATTGATTCGATGTAGCCAGTTCCCCTGAAACGGGGGCCGACAATGCCTTCGGCGCGGCCGACCATGGTGTCCGGTGTGGGGGTCGGAGCGGCGAACGTCGGTTCGGCGCTTGTCGAGCCGGTGGGTGATGATTCGGCGAGACCTGGAGTACAGGCCACCCCGAGGAGCACGAAGCCAACGGCGAGCGAGAGGACACGGCGCATGCCCTTCAGGTTCGGGCACCGGCAGGATCAGACACATAACGGCAGGCAACGCCGCATCACAATTGGCTAACAGTTCGCCACGCGGGCGCTATTTTGCCTCGGGCGTGAACCTCACCGGCATGTGCTTGATGCCGTTGATGAAGTTCGAGCGCAGCCGCTCCGGCTCGCCGGCCAGTTCGATATCCGGCAGGCGGCGGAAGAGCTCTTCGAACATGACTTTGAGCTCCTTGCGGGCGAAACCGGCGCCCAGGCAGAAGTGTTCGCCAATGCCGAATGCGAGGTGCTCGTTGGGGGTCCGCTCGATATCGAACCTGTACGGGTCCTTGAACATCGATTCGTCTCGGTTGGCGGAGAGGTACCACATGAGCACGCGCTCCCCTTGCTTGATCTGCTTGCCACCGACTTCCACGTCCTGCGTGACGTAGCGGGACATGTGGTGGAGCGGCGAGGTCCACCGGCAGATTTCCTCCACGGCGGAATCGATCAGCGTCATGTCGTTGAGGAGTTTCGCCTTCTGGTCCGGGTTCTGGCAGAGCGCCTGGAGGCCGCCGGAGATAGCGTTCCGGGTGGTCTCGTTGCCGGCGAGGATGAGGAGGAAGCAGAAGGCGAGGATGTCGCCCTCGGTGAGCTTTTCCCCTTCGACCTCGGCTTCGAGGAGGATGCTGATGAGGTCGCCTTCGCGCGGGTTCGCGCGGCGGTCGGCGAGGACCTGGGCGAAGTACTGGATCATCTTCATGCGGCCCATGGCGCCGGTCTGGGCGGCGGCTTCGGGGGAACCGCGCTGCTCTTCCGGCACGTCGGTCTGGTATTCCGGGTCGCTCGAGCCTAGGACGCTGTTCGTCAGTTCGAACATCATCGGCCAGTCTTTCTTTTCCAGGCCGGCCATGCCGCAGATGACGGCGAGCGGGAGCTGGGCGGCGACGTCCGTGACGAAGTCGCACTCACCCTTGCTCGCGATCTCGTCGAGGATGTCGTTCGTGATCTGGCGGATGGTGGCTTCCATTGCGTTGACCGCGCGCGGGGTGAACCCCTTGTTCACCAGGCGGCGCATCTTTAAATGGCGCGGGGGATCCATGGTGATGATTGAGACGTTGCCCGAGTTCTGGGCCGCGCTGGCGGCGGGCGTGCCATCATTT
Organism: Dehalococcoidia bacterium; assembly: GCA_050247055.1. Lineage (GTDB taxonomy): Bacteria > Chloroflexota > Dehalococcoidia > Tepidiformales > Tepidiformaceae > Amarobacter. The sequence goes on along the minus strand of JBFWUX010000001.1, from coordinate 913,110 downwards.
GTTCGATGAATTCGGGGCGAAGGCCCGGGCCGGCGATGCCGCGCGCCGAACTGAAAATCTCCGGATGGCGCGAGACGAAGAGAATGTCTTCGTAGCGGGTGATCGACCAGAAACCGTTGTTGCGCTCGGTGCCCTCGTTCCAGTGAACCGGGTCCTCAGTGCGGAGGAGCTTCAGGAGTTCGTGGGCCTTCTCCTCCTTGAAGAGTTCGAGGTTGTTGAGGTCGATGTCTTTGGGGCTGAGCACAGAGGTCATTCGGTTGGTTCCTGGAGAATGGATTTGCAGAGTTGCGATACGATACCGTAGCGTAGCGTAAGTTGTCGAGAGGGTAGGTGTGAATGACGGTCGATGCCCCGGAGAAGACCAGTGAATCGCAAATCGATCCGCGCGTGGCGCGATCGCGTGCGGCCATCCTGCGGGCGACGGCGGATTTGCTCATCGAATCGGGCTCGGCCGGAGTGACGATTGAGGGAATCTCGGAACGTTCGCGAGTCGCGAAGACAACGATCTACCGCCACTGGAAGTCCCGGTCGCAGTTAGTGTTCGACGCGTTCGAAAGCCTTTTCGCGCCTGTGGTACCGGTCAAACCAGAGGGTTCGATCGAATCGCAATTGCGGCGGACGCTCTGGAACCTGACGCGCGCGCTTACGGAATCGGAGTGGGCGCCGGCGGTCTCGGCGCTCATCGAAGCGAGTGACCGCGACCCGGAACTTCGGCAGCTGGTTCACGACTTCCTGCTGGTGCGCATGGAGAATGGCCGTGAGGTCATCCGGGCGGGCAAAGTATCGGGCGAACTGCGGGCCGACCTCGATGTGAACGTGGCGATCTCGATGCTGGTTGGGCCTGTGTTCTACCGGCGTCTCGTGAGCAAGGAGCCGCTGACGCTCCCGTTCACCGAAGCCCTGGTTGACCAATTCCTCGCCGGAGCGAGAACGCCAACTCGTTAGCCCCGCCCGATAATCTTGAGCAGATTGTGAGCAGGCACCAGGACACCGATGTTCGGCTCGACGCTATCGAGCGCCCTCAGCAAAGGGGCCAGGACTTCCCTGAGGTCGCCTTTGGCAAGCACCTGAAGCACGTGGTGGGCACCTTCGCGGAACCAGGCCGACTCTGAGTGCTGCACAAGCCCGTGAAGCAGTGCATCGAGCGATGAGCGGCCCATCTGGCTGAGCGCTTCGGCGGCGAGCCAGCGAACACCGGGGCGGTCATCCGTGAGTGCATCAACCAGGGCGGGCGCCGCTGAAGGGTCGCGAAGTTCACCGAGAGCCTTCGCGGCCTCCCAACGAGCCTCGGAATTCTGGGACCGGAGCGCCTCGATAAGTCCCGGTACGGTGGACGCACCGGCGGTGACGAGTGCGACGCGGGCCGCGTGCCGCGTGGTTCCGTCGGCGCTCCCAAGGTTGCGCAAATACTGTTCGATGTCGGCTCCAGTCGCGGCCCGATCGATGGCAGTCATTTCAATACCTCCACTTCTGAGGGTACCACCTCGAAGCGGACGGTCGCCGGGACAGCCGTGCAGAAATTCGGAATCACAAAGCCGTAGACTTCCCGGCATGGACGCCGAACCGAAGCCAGCCCCAGCCCTCCCGAAGAACGCAGTGGTCATCCTGCTCGATAGCCTGAACCGCCACATGCTCGGCGCGTACGGCGGCAAGGAGTTTGCCACGCCGAACCTCGATGCGTTCGCGGCCAACTCTATTCGCTTTGAGAAGCACTACGCGGGTTCGCTGCCGTGTATGCCGGCGCGGCACGACATCCTTTGCGGCGCGCTGGACTTCCTCTGGCGGCCGTGGGGCTCGATCGAAATCTGGGAAGACGCCATTACCCGGCACCTGCACCGGGCAGGCGTCACCTCGCAGCTGATTTCGGACCACCCGCACCTGTTCGAGATGGGCGGCGAAAACTACCACACGGATTTCAGCGCCTGGGATTACCAGCGCGGGCACGAAGGCGACCTCTGGAAGACACGACCCGACCCGACATGGATGGGCGCTCCAGGGTTCGGGCGTGGCTGGATGCCCTACGACAACTCTCGCGGCTACTTCCGCGAAGAGGCGGACTTCCCCGGCCCCAAAACCATGGCAGCGGCCGCGAAGTGGGTCGACGACAACGCCGGCCAGCATGACCGGTTCTTCCTGTTCGTCGACGAATTCGACCCACATGAGCCATTCGACGCACCGGATCCTTACGCCAGCCTCTACGACGACACGTGGGAGGGGGCGCACCTGATCTGGCCGCCCTACCACGCGGCCGCACAGCGCAAGGGCGTGCTCACCGAACGGCAGGCGTTCCAGGTGCGCGCCCAGTACGGCGGCAAGCTGACGATGATCGATCACTGGTTCGGCAAGGTGATGGAAGCACTGGAGCGGAACGGGACGCTGGATGACACCGCGGTCATCATCTGCACCGACCATGGCCATTACCTCGGCGAACGAGACATCTGGGGCAAGCCGGCTGTACCCGTGTACGAGCCCCTTGGACACATCCCGCTCATGGTGCGCTGGCCCGGCGTTGAAGCCGGCGTGAGCAATGCGCTCACCACGAGCGTCGACATCTTTGCGACGCTGTGTGACCTGTTCGGAGTGATACCGGAACACCGGACGCACGGGAAATCGCTGATCCCACTGCTCACGGGTGAGGCGAAGGCCATCCGCGAATGGGCGCTGTTGGGCGTGTGGGGCCGCGAAGTGCACCTGGTCGACGACGAGGCAAAGTATGCACGGGCCCCGGAGAACGGGAACTTCCCGATTTCGATGTGGAGCAACCGCTGGTCGACGATGCCGGTGCACATCCCGAACCCGCCGCCCAACCTGCCAAAGCCGGACGAACGGGCGTACCTCGACCGGATGCCGGGGACGAAGGTGCCGGTGATCCGCCAGCCGTTTCAGCCGGGCGACATGCTCCCGCACTGGGCCGCCACGCGCTTCACCGGCAACTACCTATACCGACCCGAGCAGGACCCGAATGAAGAAGAGAACCTCTCGGGCAGGCCGCTGGAACGAGAGATGGCGGACAAACTTCGCCAGGCGCTGATTTCGTTGGAGGCGCCGGACGACCAGTTCGTGAGGCTGGGGCTGAGCTAGAAGAGGCCTCGGAGTCAATCGCGTATGCTGCATTCGTGGTGAACGAAGCTTTGCATGCCAGACTCCAGGCGCTCGTCGCCGAAGATCGGCTGGAAGATGCGCTCGCTCTGGCTGACGAATTGGGATCCCTTCCGATCGACGAATTCGATCGGAAATTGGAGTCCGCACCGCCTGACGACGAACCCTTTACGTCTGCAGACTCAATCGCGGTCGAATCCGTGATTCGCGGACTCGCCAGCTCAGGTGCGCGTCTTGCCGGGTGAAATACGAGGTCTTCTGGGCTCATTCCGCCGTTGAAGAGCTATTCCGGGCCGGCGCACAGGGGATAGACGACTGCCCCTTCGAATCCTCATCGCCGTAAAAGGCTTTGGGCGCCATGCCAGCGGCGACGTCAAGAAACTCGAGGGTCAGTCAAATCAGTGGCGGTTACGTGTTGGCGATTGGCGAATCATTTTTCTACGCACTCAAGGCACCATGACCGTCACTCGAATAGCCAACCGCCGGGACGCCTATTAGCGCGACACTTCGGCCGATGCGCGAAACAGGCCCGCACTCACAAGAGCGCGGGCCTGCTGGTTGAGGGATGGCAGCGGTTTAGCCGACGTTTACGACTTCGCCCTCAACGACTCCGTCGTCGCCGTGGGCCTGTGTCTCGGACTTCGGTGGCGTGGAGCCGGGCTCCGCACGAAATTCGAAGGCGCCACCGGCAAAGTCGACGATGACCTTTTCGCCGGAGTGGAATTCGCCGCTGAGGACGCGCTTTGCGAGTTCATTTTCGACCCGGCGCTGGAGCGTCCGGCGTAGCGGCCGGGCCCCGAACGATGGATCGTAGCCTTCGCGGGCGAGTTCCTTTTTGGCGGCTTCCGTCAGCTCGAATTCGATGCCTCGTTCGGCCAGCCGTTCCTGGACCTCTGCCGCGAGGATGGTGACGATCTTATCGAGTTCAGCCGGGGTGAGCGGTTCGAAAATGACAATTTCATCGATGCGGTTGAGGAACTCCGGCCGGAAGAACTCCCGCAGGGCCTTTTCGATTGAGCCCTGGAGATTCTCGTGGTCGGGAGTGCCGTCGGCGCGCTGAGTGAATCCGAAGGTCGCGCGTTCCTGAGCCCCGGTGCCGAGGTTGCTCGTCATCACGATCACGGTATTCCGGAAGTCGACGGTGCGGCCCTGGCCATCGGTCAGGCGGCCGTCGTCGAGGACCTGGAGCAACGTGTTAAACACATCCGGGTGAGCCTTTTCGATCTCGTCGAAGAGGATGACCCGGTACGGCCGCCGGCGGACGGCTTCGGTGAGCGAACCCCCCTCGTCGTAGCCGACGTATCCGGGAGGCGCGCCGATGAGGCGGCTGACCGTGTGCCGTTCCTGGTACTCCGACATGTCGATGCGGACCATCGCATCCTCATCGTCGAAGAGGTACTCGGCCAACGTCTTCGCGAGTTCCGTCTTACCGACACCGGTGGGGCCGAGGAAGATGAACGAGCCAATCGGTCGCGTCGGGTCCTTCAGGCCCGCGCGGGCGCGGCGAATCGCATCAGAGACGGCGACGATGGCGCGGTCCTGGCCGATCACGCGCTCGTGGAGGTAGTCCTCCATCTTGAGGAGCTTGTCCTGCTCAGTCTCCTCGAGCCGCGAGACCGGGATGCCGGTCATCTGGCCGACGAGGCGAGCGATGTCCTCGGCGGTGACGCGCTTATCGAGTTCAGGGTGTTCCTTCACCCACTCGGCCTTGCGCTCGTTGTACTCATCCTGGAGCTGGATGATCTGCTGCTTGATACGGGCGGCGCCTTCGTAGTCTTCCTTTTGGACCGCCGCTTCAGTCTCGAACGAGAGCGCTTCGAGGCGCTGCTGAAGGTCGCGGATGTTATCCGGCATCGACTGGGCATCGATGACGTGCTTGCTCGCGGCCTCATCGATGAGGTCGATGGCCTTGTCCGGCAGGTGCCGTTCGGTGACATAGCGGCTGGAAAGCCGCGCCGCCGCCTCGATCGCATCGTCGGTGATTTCCACCTTGTGGTGTGCTTCGTAGCGGGGTTTCAGTCCCTTGAGGATGGCGATCGTGTCTTCGACCGTCGGCTCTTCGACGTAGACCGGGGCGAACCGCCGCTCGAGGGCAGGGTCCTTCTCGATATGCTTCCGGTATTCGTCGAGGGTGGTCGCGCCGATGGCGTGGAGTTCGCCGCGGGCGAGGGCCGGCTTCATGAGGTTCGAGGCATCAATGGCGCCTTCCGCGCCTCCTGCACCCATCACTGTGTGGAGCTCATCGATGAAGAGGATGATTTCGCCCTCGGACTGCTTCACCTCGTCCATGACGGCCTTGAGCCGTTCTTCGAACTCGCCCCGGAACTTGGAGCCGGCGACGAGCGCGCCCATATCGAGGGCGAGCACGCGCTTGTCCTGGAGGTTATCCGGCACATCGCCGGCGACCATTTTCTGGGCGAGCCCTTCGACGATGGCCGTCTTGCCGACGCCGGCCTCACCGATGATGACCGGGTTGTTCTTGGTGCGCCGGTTGAGGATCTGCATGACACGCCGCACTTCGATGTCGCGGCCGATGACAGGGTCGAGTTTGCCGTCCTTCGCCAGCTGGGTCAGGTCGGTCGAATACTTTTCGAGTGACTGGTAGCGGCTTTCGGCTGTCTGGCTCGTCACGCGCTGCTTGCCGCGAATGTCCTGGAGGGCGCGATAGATGCTCTCCTTGTTCACGCCGAATTCGGCGAGGAGCTTCGTGGAGCCGCTCTCCTCGTTGTCTGCGATCGCGATGAGCAGGTGCTCGACGCCGACGTAGTCGTCCTTCAGACGTTCAGCTTCCGAATTGGCAACTTCGAGCATGCGGACGACTTCGGGGGTCGTGTAAATCTGGACCACGTCGTAGGCAAGGGTTGGCAGGTCTTCGACCTGCTTCCCGACGCGCTGCCGCAGCCGGTTGATATCGACGTTGAGCTTCTGCAGCACCTGCTCGGCGAGGCCACCGTTAAGGGTGACCAGCGCCGCAAGCACGTGGGAGACGCTCCACTGGCTATTGCGCTTCTGGCGCACGATTTCTTGCGAGTTCGCAAGCACCTGTTGGGCCTGCTCGGTGAACCGGTCTTGTCGCATCATGGTTGGTTTCTCCTTGAACTAGGCGCGGTCTCTCATCGACCGCATGGGGCCGGGCAGGGTTACGCGGTACGTCTCCGGGCCGGAGCCAAACCGAAAGTCCGGTGGCAATTTCGGTTCGGAGTTGTGATTTCGAATCTCGACGATTCGCTGTTCGTCGTGGAGGGTTCCGCGAACACCGAGCAGCCCGCTGCCTTGCCGGATCCCTCCGGTTCTCCCGAAGACTAAGACTCCCGCAACGTTCGTGTGTCGCGTCATCCACGGCAAATACCGTCTTCCATCTCCGGCAAGGCTGGCGACGACGTCGTCCGGCAGGACACCGTCGAATCCAATCGCAACCATGAGCGGACGGTCCGGGTTTGGGTGCTGCGTCGCGGCGGTGGCCAAGAGAGACTGATAGTTCGCGACTTTGCTTGTGTTCCGGGCCAGCTTGCACTCGACAAGACAATCGGGCCCGGATGCTGTCCAATCCGGAAGATTGTCCAAGAACGATGTCCAGGCACGTTCGCGGGTCGATCTGCGTAGTATGTGCCGTTCTACGTCGAGCTCGAACAACACCGCCCGGCATTCTTCGGCCTTCAAGAGCTTCTTTATGAGTCGACCCTCGTGGGGCAACCAATCAGCCGAGTAGCGAAAGAGTGTCTCTGCGCGCGACCCAAGAATCGCGATGTGTTCTCGCTGATGTTCGCCGAGCAGACCGCCTCTCAAGGACTTGTTGGATGCGTGGAAACCAGCCGCTAGAGGATGATCATCACTCAGTTTGGCGACAACCGGCTCGCCGCCCAACAAGCTTTTCAGTCGGAGCACGTGTTGGATTTGCTCAGCGGGCTTTTGGTAGTTGAGCATTCGGGGAATCACGCCTACCTCCGATAGGGCGCTGGAAGCCTTGTCGACCGGATCTTGTCGAGTTCGGCGCGGGTTTTTGAAAGTTCTTCTTGCAGGGCGACGATCTGTTCGTTCATACGAAGGATGATGTCGACGCCTGCGAGATTGACTCCGAGTTCATCGATAAGGCGCTGTGCCGTCCGGATCTTCTCGATGTCGCTGTTGGAATACATTCGGATGTTGCCATTCGTTCGCTTGGGCTCGACGAGCCCGGCGCGTTCGTAATAGCGGAGCGTTTGCTGGTGCATTCCCACCAGCCGGGCAGCGATGGAGATGACGTAGATTGGTTGCTCGTCGTCAGCCACGCCGTCATCGCTGTTATCGCGGCGGATTCTTGCCATGCGTCACCTCCTTATTAAGGCTTGGCAGTGGTGGCCGAACGGGCTTTGCGCATCGATTCGAAGTGCTGGCGCTCTTCGGCCGAAAGTTCTTCTGGCAGGTGGACACGGACGCGGGCGAACAGGTCGCCGTGCTTTTCCGCGCTTCCCAGGACCGGCATGCCTTTGCCGGTGAGCCGAATCTGTCGCCCGTTCTGGGTCAGTTCGGGAATACGGAGGGCGACACGACCCGAAAGCGTCGGGACCGTTACTTCACCGCCGAGCACCGCATCGAGCAGTGGCACATCAATCTCGGTGATGAGGTCATCGCCTTTTCGTTCGAATTTCGGATGCTGCAGGACCGTCGTGACCAGGTAGAGGTCGCCCGGGGAGCCCTTGCCCGCGCCGGGCCGGCCCTCGCCCGCCACGCGAACGCGAGAACCGGTCTTCACGCCGGCCGGGATTCGGACCTCGAGCCGGCGCGGCCGGGTGATGGTGCCCATGCCCTCGCAGGTGTGGCAAATGGCGCCCGCGACTTCGCCGCTGCCGCCACACGTCTTGCAGGGCTCGGGCGATTGCAGGTTCACGGTTCGGGTGGTGCCGTGGAAAGCCTCTTCCAGGCTGATGTCGACGGGCGTCTCGATATCCTGGCCGCGGCGGTTGCCAGTGGCTCCGCGCGGTCCGCTGCGTTCACGGCGGAAGAAGGTATCGAAGATGCTCCCGAAATCGCCAAAGCCGTCGGCGCCGGGCGCGGCGCGGAATCCGCCGCCTACGCCACCACGGCGGTTCGCCTCTTCAATCTGGTCGGCCATCTCCCAGCGATCGCCGTATTTGTCGTACTTCTTGCGCTTGTCAGGGTCCGAGAGGACTTCGTGGGCGGTATTCACTTCCTTGAAGCGCGCCTCGGCCGACTTGTCGTTCGGATTGACGTCGGGATGGTATTTGCGGGCGAGCTTGCGGTAGGCCGAGCGGATTTCCTTGTCCTCGGCTGTGCGGGGGACGCCCAGTGCTTCGTAGTAATCGCGTGCCATTGCCTGCTAACTATACATCATAGGCAGCCTGCCTAACAATTCGTTTACACAAGACTTGATATAGATTGTATCAGACTACTTGCCAACGCTGGCATGCAATGGCATTATGGCCGTGCACACCAACACAACCCCTCCAGGAGGAACCAACAACCATGGCAAACACTCTCACCCGTTGGGACCCGTCGGCTGACTTCGCAGCGATGCGGAACGTGATGGACCGGCTGTTCGAGCAGCCGTTCAACCGTCTCCCATTCCGCGCGAGCGAAGACCTCGGCAACACGTCCCTCAGCCTCGATGTCGTTGAAAACGGCGACACCTTCGTCATTAAGGCGGCCGTACCCGGCGTAGACCCGAAGGATGTCGAGATTTCGGTCGATGAGGACGTCCTCACGATTCGCGGCGAATTTAACCGCGAAGAGGAATCCAAGGACGAGACTTACATCCGGCGCGAAATCCGCTCCGGCAGCTTCCAGCGACAGCTCCGCCTCCCTCCGACCGTAGAGCCGGAGAAGGCCCAGGCGACCTTCGAGAACGGGCTCCTAAAGCTCTCGATCCCGAAGAAGCCGGAGGCCCGCGCGCGCTCCATCAAGATCACGCCGCAGGGCGTCATTGAAGGCGCGAGTGAGCCTTCCCAGAACTAACCGACAGACCGGCCGGCGCCCTCTCCCCGGCTAGACAAGAGCCCCTCGAAGTTTCGAGGGGCTCTTTGTTTGTCCACGTGCGCGAATGGGCTCAGATGAAGGGGTGGTCGGCGTGCTTCTCACCGCCCGTGAGGTAGATCGCCGCTGCCCAGCCCGCCAGCGAGCCAGTAAGGGCGAAGATCAGGCTGAACGGGAACAGCAGGACACTCTTCTTCAGCGCCTCGATGGCGAACCACAGGCTCGTGACCATCAACGCGGCGAGCGCGAGGCCCCGCAACAGCAGCGGCATCGCCGGCAGCAGTTGGCGCGGTTCGGGTGGCGCCGGCTCATGGGGCATTTCGCCTTGAAATTCGGTCATCGCCGGCGATCCGAAATCCGAAATCGCAAATCCAAAATGGACCTAGCCCCGCTGGTCCGGAGGGAGCATGTTCGGGATGCCGTCTTCGATGGGATAGCGCTCGCGGCAAGACTTACAGGTAATCGTGCCGGTGATGATTTCGCCGGAATCTTCCTTTTCGATCTTGAGTTCGAGGTCCCCCTTGCACATGGGGCACACGAGGATTTCCATCAGCTGCTGTTGCATTCCAGCATGGTAGCGCCCATGCCCAAACAAGAAACAACGGGTTGTACCTTGCGATCCGGTGCGCACACTGACGGGAAGTGAACTGGCTCGACCTTGTGCTGATCGCGGCGATTGGCTTTTCAACGTACAGCGGGTATCGCAACGGCTTCATCCGGGAGCTGGTGTCCATCGCTGCTGTGATCCTGGCGATCCCGGTTGCCGGCATCTTCTACGACAACATGTTCCCGAAAGTCGAGCCGATCGTCCGGAACGAAGACCTTGCCGCCCTGTTCTCTTTTGTGGCGATCATGATCGGGGTGATTATCGGCGGACAGGTGGCGGCCCATCTCCTGAAGCGCACCGCCGAGATCCTGAACCTGGGCATCCTGGACCGGCTCGCCGGGGGCGCCTTCGGGTTTCTGAAGGCGGTGTTCATCGCGCAGGCGCTACTCGTCGCGCTGGTCACGTTCCCGAACCCCGACCTTCGCGGCACGGTCGATGGCTCGCCGGTTGCCACACGGCTTATCGATTCGGCCCCCACGGTGCTCGCATTCCTGCCACAAACGTTCGATGAGGGCATCGACCTGTTCAACGACCACATCAAATCAATCGGCGGCCCGGCAGTGACGCCGACCCCGGCGCCGTGACCAGAGAGCGCTTCAGAGCGGCTGTTGCCGTGCACCTGTTCTTCATGCGAAACGACTCGATCCTTCTGTTGCGGCGCGCCAACACGGGCTATGAGGACGGCAACTTCAGCGTGCCGGCGGGGCACCTCGACGGCGGTGAGACGGTAACCAGCGCGGCGGTCCGCGAGGCCCTGGAGGAAGTGGGTGTCGACCTCCAGCCGTCGAATCTCAGTCATGCGCTTGTGATGCATCGACGGGCGGAGTCGGAGCGCATCGACTTCTTCGTGATCGCGCGCGTCTGGGATGGGGAGCCACGGAATTGCGAGCCAGACAGGTGCGACGAACTTCGGTGGGCGCCTACGGGCGGACTGCCTGCGAATGTGGTGCCGTACGTTAGGCGGGCGATCGGGGCGTGGATGGACGGGGAGCGGTATGTGGAGTTCGGCTGGGGCTAGTTCGAGGTTAATAGAACTCGACGACGCCGAAGCCGCGCACGCTCGGCTCCCCTGCCTGGTTGATGATGGCGAGTTCGAGGTCTGCCCGGCGCTTGCCCTCTTCTTCGTAGACGCGGGCGACACGTCCGGCAATATCGAGCGGATCGTTCGTCGGATCCGGCCGGCGATGGGCGGCCCGCACCTGGCGAACCCAGCCCGCGGTACCGAGCCATTCGTCGATAGCGCGATACAACAAACCGACCTTGAACGGTCCGGGAACGATTGTTCCGGGCATTCCGATTGCCTTCGCGGCCGCCTCGTCATAGAAGAACGGAGGAAACGTCCACTGAAGCGCGCAATGGCGAATGACGACTCCCAGCGTGGGCTGGAAGTGCAGCACCGGAAGTTCGTCACCTTCCTTGACGGTGCCGATGTCGACCGTCATTTCGCGGCCCTACCGGATTCGGCGGCATCGCGAGCCTTCGCCTCGGTCGGGTCGAACTGGGTCATCGTCCGACCACTTCGGGCGACGATGTTGCCATCGGTATCGCGGTAGACGACCTCTGCACGAAAATCGATGGAGTAGCCGAATCGGCCGCCGAAGCGCTCGTTGATATCGACGAGGCGATACGAGGCCTGGAGTTTCTCGCCCATGCGCAGGGGGCGTTCGAACTCCCACTGGTTGGCGATCAGGATCGAGTTGGGCAGCAACGGCGGGAGTTCGGTGGCCTCGTAGTCCGTTTCGAGGCCGGCGATGGCGTAGCCGGAAACCGGGTCACCGGCGGCCGGCGTCTCATCGGGCACGCGGCCCGTATAGACCTCAACCGCGTGCCGCCAGCCGCGAAGAGTGACATCCACGGAGCCGGACACGGTCTCGCGGCCAATGAGCGCAAGGACTTCATCGGTGAGGAGTGATTGGTCTGGCACGGGATCGAAGCGTAGCGGGCGAGGTCGACAATCGCCATCGGCCAATCAACAATCGAAACGTGATTTACCTCGACTACGCCGCGACTTCACCGCTTCGGTCGGAAGCGCGCGAGGCGATGCTCCCGTTCCTCGATGGGCGCTTCGGGAACCCGAGCGGGCTCTATGCCATCGGGCGTGATGCGCAGGCCGCTGTGGACGAGGCGCGGCAGACAGTCGCGGAGTGCCTGAAAGCGCGGCCATCCGAGATCCTGTTCACGAGCGGGGGAACCGAGAGCATCAACGCTGCCACGTTCGGAATTGCGTATGCGATGCACCGGGCGGGCGCGGGCAACCACGTCATCACGACGGCCATCGAACACCACGCCGGCCTGCACGTTGCCCAGCAGTTGGAAGAGCTTGGATTCGAAGTGACGACGCTCGGTTGTGACGCGAGCGGGCGAATCAGCATCCCGGAGTTCACGCGGGCGCTGCGGCCCGGCACCGTGCTGGCAAGCGTGATGCTCGCGAACAACGAAGTGGGCACCGTGCAGCCGATCGCCGAGGTGGCGGGAGTGCTGCGCGAGTTCGCCGCAGACGCCGGGCACCGGGTGGCCCTGCACACCGACGCAGTGCAGGCGCCAGCGTGGCTCGACATCGACGTGCACGCGCTCGGGGTGGATGCCCTGAGCCTTTCGGCGCACAAGTTCGGCGGGCCCAAAGGGACTGGCGTGCTCTATCTCAAGCGGGCCACGCCGTTCCGGCCCCTGCTTCACGGCGGCGGCCAGGAGATGCAGAAGCGCGCGGGCACCGAAAATGTGGCGGGGATCGTGGGCGCCGCCGCCGCCCTGAAGGTGGCATCGTCAGGCTTCGAACAGCGATCCGCGCGCGTGCGGGCTCTCCGGGACCGGCTTCGCGACGGGATTCTTGTGAGCGTCTCGGGTTCGCAGGTGAACGGCTGCCAGGAAAACTGCGTGCCGAACAACCTGAACATCTCGTTCGATGGCGTGGAAAGCGACGTGCTCGTGCGACGGCTCGATGAACGCGGGATAGCGGTGAGTTCGGGGAGCGCGTGTTCAAACTCGACATGGGAACCGAGCCATGTGTTGATGGCGATGGGCGTCCCCATCCGGCGAGCGGTCGGGAGCATCCGGTTCTCGTTGGGCGAAAAGACGACCGAGGTCGAGATCGATGCAGTCCTCGAGCTGTTACCCGGGGAGGTCGAGAGTGCCCGCGCGGAATCGGCGCTGGCGGTGACGGTTTAGCCCTCACGGAACTAGGTAACGAAAGGCTAGGAAGACAACAACCGTCAGTACCGCTTGCGGACTCTGTTCCTCGGTTCCTTTGCGGCTTCGGCGGTACTCGGTCGACACCCTTCGCCAAGACGTTGATAATCCTTCGGCCACACGAAACCGAGGATTGCCCAATGCTTTTGCACGACGTTTTGAACCATGCGGTCAAGCTTTTCCCGTCGAAGACGGCCTGCATCGATGGTGACACGGAGTACACCTACGCCCAGACTGGCGAGCGCATCCGGCGTCTTGCATCGGGGCTGCTGAAGCTGGGGCTGAAGCCGGGCGACCATATCGCGATCCTCGCGAACAATTCGCACCGCTACTTCGAGACGTACTTCGTCTGCAGCGTTGCGGGCATGCCGCTGGCGCCACTAAACATCCGGCTGGCCGCACACGAACTCGAGTTCATCCTCAACGACGGTGAGGTGAAGGCGATCTTCCTCGGGCCGGAATACGTGGCGCTGTGGGAGCAGTTCAAGGAGAAGACGCCGGGCATCAAGCACGTCATCGCGATGAACGCCGAGGTGGCCGGCGGCATCGATTATGAAGCGCTGATCAAGGACAACCAGCCGCTCGAAGGGGTGGCGCGCGATTGGGCGGAAACCGACATGCTGAACCTGTGCTACACCGGCGGCACAACCGGCCTCCCGAAGGGTGTAATGCTGAGCCAGCGGGCAGTCGTTTCGAACGCGCAGCACGCGGTGATGACCTTCGGTTTCGCGGAGCGCGACATCTGGCTGCACGTGGCGCCGATGTTCCACCTGGCGGACGCCTGGGCCTGCTACGCGTTCACCATGGTGGGCGGCACGCACGTGTTCAACCCCGCGTTTTCGCCGCAGTTGTGCCTCGAAACCATAGAGAAGCAGCGCATCACAAAGACGATCCTCGTGCCGACCATGATCAACTTTCTTGTGAACTTCCCGGGGCTGGCGAACTTCGACACGAGCAGCCTCGATCTGATGCTCTACGGCGCTTCCCCGATGCCGGTCGACAGGCTGGTGGCGGCGAAGAACGCGCTCGGCGCAAAGCTTTGCCAGGCCTACGGCATGACGGAGACATCGCCACTGCTGACCGCGATGCAGCTCGACTGGACCTTCTACGAAGGAGAGGAGAGCCGAGTGAAGCGGCTCGCGAGTTGCGGCCGGGAGATCTCAGGGGTCGAGGTTCGCGTGGTGGACCAGACCACGGGCAAAGATGTGAAGCCGGGCCAGGTCGGCGAAATCATCGCGGCCGGGCCGAACGTCATGAACGGGTACTGGAAGCGACCCAAGGAGACCGCGGAGGCGCTCAAAGGCGGCTACATGCACACCGGGGACCTCGCGACCATCGACGAGGAGAACTTCATCTTCATCGTCGACCGGGCGAAGGACATGATCGTTTCGGGCGGCGAGAACGTGTACTGCGCCGAAGTCGAGAATGCGCTCTACGAGCACCCTGACGTGCTCGAGGCGGCGGTCCTCGGCATCCCGGATGAGCGCTGGGGCGAAGCCGTGCTCGCCATCGTTGTACCCAAGGAGAATTCGAACCCGAGCGAGGGCGAGATGATCGAGCACTGCCGCGGGCTGATCGCCGGATATAAGTGCCCGAAGAAGGTGGTGTTCCAGAAGGACCCGCTGCCGAAGTCGGGACCGGGCAAGATCCTCAAGACGGAGTTGCGGAAGCCGTACTGGGAAGGCAAGACGCGCCAGGTGAACTAATCGACAATCCTGGCCCGCGCCGACCAAAATGGTTCCATGCCCATTTACGAGTTTCGCTGCGCCGATTGCGGCAAGGTGACCAACTTCTTCACCCGCAAAGTCGATACCGAGGTGGTCGCGCCGTGCGAGCACTGCGGGAGCAAGAAAACCAGCCGGATGATGTCCAAGTTCGGGCGTTCATACACGCGCGCCGACATCATGGAGAAGTACGGCGACCCTTCCGAATCCGGCAACCCCGACGCCTATCGCGACCCGCGCCAGATCGGCACGTGGGTCGAGAAGAAGTTCGACGAGTACGGTATGGACCTCCCCGACGGCGCACGCGAGATGATCGACGCAGCGCGGGACGGGGATCTACCGGACCCGGTCAAGGATCTCTAACGCGAAGGTCACGAAGAACACAAAGAGTTAGAAATGCACTTCGACGTCTTCGTGCCCTCCGCGTTCTTCGTGTGATGTCATTTCGCCGGGTCCATCAGCTCTTTGAAGCCGTACTTCTGGAGCGGGCCCATCACGATGATCTCGTAGATGCCGATGCCCTTCTTGCGGCCGGCTGAGACCTGGCTGACCTGCTGGACGTGGAGGTTGGCCATGGGGTTCTCTGCCGAGAGGTCGTACATGCCGCCATCGACTTCGTCGGGGCCGACCCACATGCCGTGGCCCCACTTCGGTTCTCCGTAGCCGATCCCCTTCATGAGGAACGAGTACATCGGCTTGAATTCGATCTCGATGGGTTTGCCCTTCGCCGGTGTCAGTGAAATCTGGCTGCCTGAATCGATCCAGCGGGTGCCCTTGGCAAACTTCAGGTTGTGATCGATGGCTACCGCTTCCTCCTCGGAGGCGGCCGGGTAGGGCTTCAGCACGACGCCGGACTCGTGCCATCGGGTGCCGTCGGAGTATTCGGAGGCCGTGAAGAGCGTGCACATGTCTTCGAAGTTCAGTGGCGCCCAGTTCCAGAAGAACTGCGGGGCCTCGGTCGATGGCGCTCCTCGTGGATCGCGGCCGCCGACGTTACGGATGCCCCAGGAATGGTCGCGGCTACCCCACCAGGTGTCCTGGGAGAGGTCGTAGCTCGTACCGTTGCAGGAAAGTTTGCCTGACCACGCTCCGTGCTGGGTCATGCGGGTGTAGTCCATCGCGGGGACATTGCGCGCGAGGCGGAAGAAGTGGGGTTCTTCGTTTGGCAGGGAACGCGCGTCGAAGAGCAGGTCGGCGCTGATGCCCCATTTGTTCTTCGCGACCTTTATGCGGACTTTTCGTAGAGGTTCGACGACCTGGACCGAGATGGGGCCAACACGCGTGTCCATGCGGTCGCTGCCGAGCAGGCGCGAGGCACGGACGAAGTACTGCTGTTTGCCGCCCTGCACGACCGAGAATGCCGCGTCGATGATGCCGAGGTTCGGGTAGATTCCCATGGCCGCGGCGAAGTAGACCTCGCCGTCGCGGCGATACCCGTTGAAGAAGTAGCGGTCATAGAAGTTGCGATCGCTGGTGGCGACGCGGTCGAAGGTGTGGGGCGTCTGGTGGATCAGATACTCGTCGGCTGCCGTGATGGCCATGGTTGTGGCTCCCTCGTTGGTCTGCGCCGCGACTGTAGAGGAAGCAATGAGCGATGAGCAACGAGGGCGTCGGGACGATGGGCTATTCGACAATCGGTGGGCGCCAATCGACAATCCACGGCGATGAGTGACACGTCGCCGTTGGAAACGATCATCCCGCGCATCCTCGAACACTTTTCGGCCAAGAATGCGGCGAGGGAGCAGGCGCTGACGGCCAGCCGGGCCATCATCCGGATGAGCGCGAACAGCATCCGGGCGGTCCATCGGGGGCAGTTCGAGGCAGCAGCGACGCAACTCGACGAGGCAAAAAGCGTGCGCGATGCCGCCGTCGCGGCGCTCGAGGGACACGCCGATGTCTACTACGCCGGGTTCCTGCACGATGCGCAAAAGGAGTACGCCGAAGCGCGGACCACGCTGGCACTGCTCAGCGGCGGCAGCATTCCTTCGCCTGAAGACCTGGGGGTGGAGTACCCGGCGTACCTCAACGGCATCGCGGAGGCGGTCGGCGAGATGCGACGAATGGTGCTCGACCGGCTTCGGCGAGGTGAGTACGACGGATGCGAAGAGATCCTCCAGGGAATGGACGACATCTACTCGGTCCTCGTCACGATAGACTTTCCCGACGCGATGACCGGCGGGCTTCGCCGCACCACCGATCAGACGCGCGGGATCCTGGAGAAGACTCGAGGCGACCTGACGATGGCGATGGTTCAGCGCGAAGCCATCCGGGTGATGGGCGCCGAATAGCGGCAAACGATTCAATCGAGGGGGCAGAACATGGCAGAGGACTGGTCGCGGCCGGTGGTGCACTGGGAAATCCAGGCCAGGGATCCCGAGAAGATGTCGGAGTTCTATTCCAGGATGTTCAACTGGGACATCGGCACGGGCGTTATTCGAAACATCGGTGAGGGCATCGGCGCGCCGGAGCCGATCACGGGCCACATCCGCCAGGGCGAAAGGACGGGCGTGACGCTTTACATCCAGGTGTTGAGCCTCGCGGCCTCGCTGGCGAAGTGCAGGGAACTCGGTGGGAAGGTGGTCCGCGAGGCGTTCGATCCGGGAGGACGCCCGCCCACGCTGGCATGGATCGACGATCCTGAGGGGCAACGAATCGTACTCGTGCAGCAGTAGCCGCTACTCGATGATCACGTTCTCTTCGACGATCAAGCTGAAGCGAGTCGAAAGGTCGAAAAGGTTTGGCTCGTCGGCGAGGACCTCTCGAATCTCCGGCGATCGGCCGGAGGCGCGCATGTCTTCCGCATTGGCGAACCACGCCTCGGCGAAGCCGTCGTAGGCCATCTCACGACCGCTTCCAGAAAGGTCCGGAGCGATGTTGATGACATAGCGGGCGACGCCGGGCACCTTGCGCGCCTTATCGGCATGAGGGCCGAGCCAGTAGGCGGCGAAGTCCTCGCGCGACATGCCGGCTTTTCGCTTCGCACCGAAGATCATCTTGTACATAGCCCCACCTCGCTGAAGTGAGGCAATGCTAGGCGCAAGAACACTCACGTCAATCGGCGGCAATGGCTGCAGTTGCCGGATCGACCGCGGCGATGTGGACGGCCCACGTGTCCCGGATGAACGGGTAGTAATCGTCCGCCAGGATGACGTGGCCGGCTTCGTTCGCGTGCACGCCATCGCCCACCCTGGTGTTTCGAGGTCGCTTATGTGTCTTCCACCACGGGTCATCGACGCCGAAATACGGGACTCTCAACTGCGTGGTGAGCTGGCGGAGGCGCTGATGCACGAATTGGCGGCGCGCTTCGTGACGCTTTGCCTGGCGCTTCGTCAGGCCTGGATGGCCACGCCCAACGGGTCCCTTCACCGCGAGCAGGACGCCTTCCTTGCGGAGGATGAGCCGGATGACTTCGGAGTAGCGAGCGGCGGCGTCTTCGGTCGAGACGTGCGTGTCACCCCCGAAGGTGGCCTGGCCAATCCGTCGCATGGTCCGGAAGGCAACGTTGTTCGTCCAGCGACGGCTCTGTGAGAGCCGCATGCCGGCATCGCCAACCGGTTGTCCGAGCTTGCCGAAGACTCGTCGCACCTTCAGCGGCGTTGATTCGTAGGTGAACGAATACGACGCAATATTGAGGACGACGTAGTCAGGCTGGGTTTCTTCCATCCAGCGTTCGACAAGTGAGACCATGCGCTCGTTCGGCCAGCAGTTCTTGACCACGAATTCGGGTTGTTCGCCGAATTCGGCCCCGAGGCGCTCGCTCATGATGCTGACTCTGCTCGCGGACTGGTCCACCCACCCGCCTGTATCGGAACTGTTGCCAAGGAAGAGGACCTTCACGCGCATAGCGTAGGGCCGCGCACGAAACCGGGATATCTGGCGGGGCTATTCCACATTGAAAACAAGGAAGACCTGGAGCACAGCGGTGACAGCCACCGCCGCGACGAACGCGAAAGCCGGGAGAACGGCATCGCGCCCACTTCGATGGGCAAGTGCGAACGCGGCGAGGCCTGAGAGCAAACCCATCGCGAGCATCCCAAGTCCGGGGGCGAGGTGCGTGAGCACGGTGCCCGCGAAGAAAACCAGGCCCGCGCCAAATGCCGCGACGATGTCGCCCCACCAGCCCGGCAGGGGAACCAGTGTGGCGACCACCATGGCGGCAAGGCTGACGGTGAACACCTGCGTCGGGTCATAGGACTGTTCGAATGCGACGGCGATCAGGAGGCCTGCGCCGAAAAGACGACCGGCAATCGAGGCAGCGCGAACGGTTTGGGTCGGGATTCCGGCGAAAGCGCCGGCAACGGGATTCGATGCTGTGGTTTCCATGTTCATGCTCCCAGGGTGGCCACGGCGAACACCGTGGGGAACGATGCGCACCAGATGGTGACACTGGTGTACTGCGAGAGGTCGGCGCCATCGGGGACCGCGTAGCTGAAGTTGCCATCAGTTGCCTTGAGTTCACCGAGGTCCAGGCCCTCGCCGCTGCCGCCGGGCGAGTTGCCGAGGATCACATGAAGGTCCGGGCCGTTCGTGACCGAAAAGTCCTCGAACACTAGGAACGCCTTCCCGGCGGCATCGAAGCCGAGCGTGACCGTTCCCGAGCCGTGATGCCCGGGCGCCCCATCCTTGAAAGTTCCGGAGGCGACGACTTTCGGGCCGGGCGGCGTCGCGGCGGGCGTTGCCGCCTGCGCGGCCGGAGTGGCGGCGCCGGAAGCCGGGCTGACGGTTGCGATGGAGTCCGCAGCGAGACCCGAATCCACTTCGAGTGCCGCGACTGCGAACGTCACATCGAACTGGCGGCACCAGATGATTACGCTCTTGAAGTCGTTCAGGGGCGTCCCCGCCGGGATTTCGTAGTTGAAATTGCCGTCGGTCGCCTTCAATCCACCGAGATCGAGCGCACCGGAAGCTTCATACTTGTCCGGCTCCGAACTGAGGACGACGAACAAATCTGGGCCGTTCGTAACCGAAAACGCCTCCAATCGGAGGAGCAGGTTGCCTGTCGAATCCTGAATGACCTGGGCGGTACCTTCGCCGTGGTGGCCCGGTTCGCCGTCGCGGAACGTGCCGCGAGCGACGACGAGGCCCTGCTGCGCTGCTTTCGCGTCCGGCTCTCCGGCCTCGGCCAGGGCGAGCGGGTTGGCCTCATCGAGCCGGGTGCGCTTGAAGTAGTCGGCGCCAAGGTAGTTCGAGACGAACGCGGCCACCACAACCGCGCCAACGAACACGGGCATGCCGACGAACCAGGGGACGCGAGACAACAGGTTCTTCATGGCGGAAGAGTCTGGCAAAGGTGACGCGCGTTACACCCAATTGGAAAGAGGAGGTTCAGACGTGTCGATGAGGACGAGGGCTACCAGAGCGTGGCTTTCGCGCGTTCGGGGTAGGCCTGGTCGTATTCCTTACCGCCCAGACGGCTATCGCTCAGTGCCGCGAGGATGTCGCCGGCGCTGGGCAGCGAGGCGGGATCGACGTGGCTCTCCGGGTTCCACAGTTCGGAGCGGATGATGGCCTTTGGGCACTGGAAGTACACCGCCTTGATGTTGACAACGACCGCGCAACGGGGGAGGGCTTCGCCGACGGCGAATGACGCCAGAAGTCCTGGATCAATTGAGAGGTGGGCTTCGCCGTTGATGCGGAGAGTGATACCGACACCGGGGATAAGGAAGAGCATCGCGACGCGGGGATCGCGGATGATGTTCCGGAGGGAATCCGTGCGGTTGTTCCCGCGCCGGTCCGGAAAGACGAGCGTTGAATCATCGAGGACGCGCACGAAGCCCGGGCCATCGCCGCGAGGCGAACAGTCCAGGCCCTCTGGGCCGCTGGTGGCGAAGGCCATGAACGGCGCCGCGGCGATTATGGCGCGGTATTCGGGAGTGAGGTGAGTCGTTTCCTTGGTGATCGAAGACTCGACTGGCTCGCCATAGATCTCGGCGAGTTGCTCCAACGAGGCGATGGTTGTCATTTGCCCTGCTCCCTCCGTCGATCGAGTGTTGCAGGGGCCGGAGGGGCGAGGCAACGGCCAATTTCCAGCAGCCGCGCTCCAGGATCGGCCTACTGGGCTACCGTCCGGGCAACCACCGCCTTGGTGAACTCCATCGTGTTGAGCTTGCCGCCGAGGTCGCCGGTCTTTTCGTTGCTGCCAATGCAATCGTGGACGGCGTTGATGAGGCGGCTGCCCATATCGAAGTGTCCGCAGTATTCGAGCAGGTAGCCAAACGCTTCGATGGCGCCGCTCGGGTTCGCGATGCCCTTGCCTGCGATGTCCGGGGCTGTGCCGCCGGCGGGGTCGAAGATGCCGATGCTCGGCTGATGGCTCGGGGTGAAGGCGTAAGAGGCGCTTGCGCCGAGGCCGATCGAACCGATCAGGCCATAGACCATGTCGCTGAGGAAGTCGCCGTACTCGTTGGGGGTGACGATGACGTGGAATCGCTCGGGCTTGATGATCAGCTTGGCCAGGAGCGAATCGAAGAGTTCCTTCGTGTGGGTGGTATTCCGGTATTCCTTCGCCACCTCGGCGATGACGTCTTCGAAGAGGCCGTCGGCGGCGCGTTGGATGGTGTACTTGCTGGTGGAAACGACGTTGTGGCGGCCCCGTTCCGCGAGGCGGAATGCGAAGTGCGCTGCGTGCTCGACGGGCGTCCGTTCCATCACGCGGATGGAGACGGCCGAGTGATAGCCGATGTTCATCCCGGCGTCTTCATAGGTACCACCGGTGGCGACCCGCACCACGTGGAGGTCGATGTTGCCGGTGTAGTTGGTTGAAACGCCGGGGTAACTGCGGCAGGGGCGATGGATAACGGAAAGCCCGAGACGGTCGCGCATGAGCTGGTTCGGGCTGACGGTCTGCGTGACGGTCGGATACTTCATCGCCGCGCCAAGTTCGCGCGTGAGTTCCATGCCTTCATCGATCGCCGCGGTCCCTGATTCGCGCTTCTCAAGCGACCAGTCCACGGGCCGGAAACCTATCGGCGAGCCAAGGGCTTCGTTGATTGCGTGAATCGCATCGCGCAGTTCCGAGGCGATCCCGTCTCCGTTCAGTTCAGCGACTTCCCGCATGTGGCACTCGAAAATGGAATGTCGAGCGACGCGCCCGCATCTTCGAGCTTACAGGGCCGAGGTTTCCTGTGGCGACGCGTCGTGGGGTTATTCGAAGCGTGCTCGTTAGCCGTCGTCGAAAGATTCGGGAATTTCGATGCCGCGGTAGTGCTCGATGCGGCGTTCATGGCCCCCGTGATCCAGGTCGATAGCAACGACGTCGATGCGGGCGCGCTCAAGCGGGATGGCCCTGGCTTCGCAATAGCCGAGCGCCGCGTGCCACATGCGGCGCAACTTCGCGGGATCGAGTGACTCGGCCGCCATGTCGACCTTCGCGCGGCGCGTCCGAACTTCGACAAAGACGAAATCGTCGCCATCTGTTGCGATCAGGTCGATTTCAATCCGGCCGACGCGGACGTTGCGGTCGAGGATTCGCATGCCCATGGATTCGAGGCGATGGGCTGCAACCCGCTCGCCGAAATCGCCCAGTTGCCGGCGAGAAGTCACCAATTGAACGAATACTGGGCGACGGGCGCGTAGCTGATGCGGTGGATGGGGCTTGGGCCGAGCTCGCGGAGCAGGCGTTTATGTTCGGGTGTTGAATAGCCCTTGTGCTGGCAGAACTTGTAGCCGGGGTACTCGTCGCAAAGCCGCTTCATGAGCGCGTCCCGTTCAACCTTGGCGACGATCGACGCCGCGGCCACGGCCACGCTCAGGGCGTCGCCATCGATGACTGCGCGGACATTCGGCAGAGGCAGGCTGAGGGCGTCGCTGATGATGGCATCGGGCGTGATGGACAGCTGCTCAAACGCGCGCAGCATGCACAGCCGGCGGGCGGGAAGGATGCCAATCCGGTCGATCTCCTCGACCGAAGCCCAGCCGATCGCGAAGGGGACGGCGGCGCGGATCTTGGCGGAGAGCTCGTCGCGGGTGCGTTCGGGGAGAACCTTGGAATCGCGGACCTGTGAATACCAGCGGAAACGCTTGCCGGCCGGCAGCGCGACAACCCCGGCGGCGACTGGACCGGCGATCGGTCCACAGCCGACTTCATCCACGCCCGCGACCCATGCGGCGCCAGCGTTCCAGGCTTCCTTTTCGAACCGGAGCGATGGGATGGGAGTGGCTGCCACGCAGTGATGGTACGCCCGGCGGCCGCGACAGACAGCGGCCACGGGCGATCAATTCAGGCTCGACCGGTTCTTATGGCGCGAAGGGGACTGGCCCAAAAGGCATCGGAGCCAGAAAGGTGACATGCGAGCCACCGGAGATTTTCCCGAAATCGCGTGTTGTTTTGACCAAACTAGGCTACGCTTAGTGTGGTTCCTAAGCTTCTACTGCTCTTCTTGAGCCTCGCATACCTGCCCGATGAATCGACGGACCGCTACTTTCTTGGAGGTCGTCGATTGCCTTACAACGACAAAACCCTGACCTGTTCCGATTGCGGAAACCCTTTCACGTTCACCGCTGGTGAGCAGGAATTCCACCAGTCCAAGGGCTTCACGAATGAGCCCCGCCGGTGCCCGAATTGCCGCAGCGCCCGCCGTGCGGATGGCGGTGGCGGAAGCTATGGCGGAGGCGGTGGCGGAGGATTTGGCGGCCCGCGCCGCGAGATGTTCAGCGCCACTTGCGCCACCTGCGGCAAGGAGGCCCAGGTTCCGTTCCAGCCGCGCGGTGACCGCCCGGTTTACTGCCGCGATTGCTTCCAGCCGCAGCAGCGATCTGGCGGCTTCGGCGGAGGCGGCGGTGGCCGCGGCGGCAACCGCTGGTAAAACTCGCCTGACTGCGAGAACGCGCTAAGGCAAAATCAGAAACCCGCTCCAGATCCTGGAGCGGGTTTCTTGCTGCCTTTCGCTGAAACGTTAGACCCCGGAGGTCTCGTACACCGAGGCCATACCCTCCAGGATGTCGTCGGCCAGCTCGAGCGTGTCCTCCACGGCTTCGACAGCTTCTTCGGTCGAGAGGCCGGCCTCGACGGCGATCTGCGAAGCCGTCTCCTCGAGTGAGCGACGCATCGAGTTGAACGTGGCTACGGCAGAAGTCAGGCCGATCTTTTCCGTGACCAGCGAGCGGCCGTACTCGCGGCCGATTGTGCGGGCATCCTCACTAAAGCGTTCCTTCTTCGAATCCGAGGCGATGTACCGGGCAAAGAGATCGACCACCTGGCGGCCGAGCAGACGGAGACGGTCGATGGCATCGGGGCTCATGGTCTGGAAGTGGTCCAGGCTATGGCCGCGACGACCATGGGTGATCTTCCGCTTCACCCGGCCCAATGCGATGTCGCTGATACGATCGGTGTCACGGTGCGCGGCTGAGGCGCCGGCGTTCGCGATGATGGCGCGAAGGTCTTCTTCGAGGATGCGCCGGTGGCCGCCGTTTGTGCGGTACGAACGGATTTCGCCGGCATCGGCCCAGCGGCGAATCGTGGATTCGCTGACCCCGAGCTGTTCGCTGGCGGCGCCGAGAGTCAGCCACGTCTGGCGTGCGGGTTCACCAGGCATGCTTCCAAACCTCACCAAAGTTGGTCAGGATTGTATCGGGTTGTACCCGGCGCCGCTACGGTCGCGGGTCACCGGTGTCCCGCGACTACTTCTTCGTGTTGAATTCCGCCGCCGCACTATCTGACGGCGCCGGTGTAACCGTTTTCGGGCGAGGTGTGGGAGTTTTGGTCGGCGGCGGAGTGGGAGTCGCGGTCTTCGTGATGGTTGGCGATACCGTCGCGCTGCGAACATCCAGATTCGCCGCAACCGAAGGAGTTTTCGCATCCAGGTGCGGCGTAGGAGTTGCTGTCGGCTTGAGCGCGGCCGCATCAACCGGCGTTTCGACAGCCCCCGTTGAGACGGCGGGCCGGACATCCTTCGTAGGGGCCGCGGCAGCGCCCGAGTTCGTGGAAATGGTGGGCTTAGGGCCGGGCGCCGCGGAGGCCGAATCGGCAGGTAGCACTTCGATCTTCTTCGCCGTGATTACGCCGCCGGAGTCCGCTGCGCGCTTCGAGGTAACCCGGATGTTGTCGCCTTCGGCGATGGCTGCTGCCGGGACCGGCGTGCCGGCGGAGGTGACATCGCGCGACTCCTTTGGAGCTTCGACGACGACGGTGGCATCTCCCGAACGGACTTCGAGGGTGCGACCGTCATCCCGCGTGGCGACCACCTCACCTTCTATAGAGGTCTCGGCCGGTGGAGCGACGTGTTGGGGGATGCCGGGAAGATCACGGGCGGCGTCCACCACGAGAGCAGCCGGGTTGGACCCGCTCGCGGCGCCAGCAACAACCAGACCTGCGCCGGCGACAGCGGCGATAGACATCGTCGCGCCCTTAATGCGAGCCGCCGGGCGGCGGCTTCGTTCGCGCGCGGCCTCGGCACGGACAGCCATCAAGAATTCTTCGCGGCGGGCCGGTGAGATGCGAGGCTGTGGTGTATCGATGCCGAACTCACGGAGCTCGGCCGCGAGCTCGACGAGAGGCTCCAGGTTTTCGTGAGCCGGAAGAGCCCCGTTCATTGCCGCTTCAAGTTCGGCATCGGCTGACGACTGGAAAAGGCGAGAGATCATGGGGCCTCTCCCAGGATCAGGCGGAGCCGTTCGAGGGCGCGGTGCTGGAGGGACTTGATCGCGCCACTGTTCCGGCCGGTTGCCTCGGCGGTTTCCGCGAGGGAAAGCCCTTCGAAGAAGCGGAGGATGACCACCTGCTGCTGCTCGTCGGTGAGCAGAGCGACTGCCGCCTGGATATCACGGCGGCGTTCGAGGCCCGGTGCAAAGTCGGACTGGGAAACAGAGTGAAGTGCTTCGGGGTCCGGCGATTCGCAATCGCTGCGCGTGGCGAGACGCTTGCGCACATCGGCCGTCAGGTTATGCGCGATGCGATAGAGCCAGGCGCGAAAGGCGATGCCGCGGTATCGGTACTTCGCGATGCCCCGGACGGCTTCGAGGAAGACTTCGGCGGCGATGTCATCGGCCACCGACGCATCGGCCACGCGGAACTCAGCGTAGCGGCGGATGGCGCCGTAGTGGAGCGCATAGAGTTCGTCCCAGGCCGATTCATCCATTTCGCGGGCGCGCTGAACCAGCGAACGTTCCCGCGATGCGGAGAGCGTCTCGAAATGCCCCACGCGGGGGTTCACGAGCGCCATCGGTACGTCATCCATGGGCGACCCATCGCACGGTATATCTGCCTGAACGGGCAAAAGGTTACGCGAGCGCAGCAAACTCACGCATTTTCGATGTCTTCGTACTTCGGGGCCGTGAACGGTGGGATGTAGTCGGGGCCGTGGTGCCGGTAGGGGCTGCTCAGCTCGTTGGCTCTGCGCACCGACAGATCCCCGAAGCGGTCGCGGATGGATTCAACAGCGCCCTGCAGCCGGTCGGCTTCGAGCGTTTCCCCCAGGCGGAGCTGGCGGGCACGCTCCACGATGTTGTGTACGCCGAGGCCGATGAGCCGCACCGGCCTGCGCTCGTTTTCGTCCCATGCCTTCTCGAAGAGCGCCGCGCCGTGGAGGAAAATGTCGTCCGCGAGATCGACGGCGACCTGGGGAGTGAACGAGCGGGAGAGCGTTTCGAATGGTGGGAAGCGCAGACGCAGACTGACCGTCCGAGCGGCCTTGCCGCTGTTCGCGAGTTCATGGGAGATTCGTTCGGCCTGCGAACGCAGGACGGCCCGGAGACGGGCTCCGTCCGGCTCATCGGTGTCGAACGTGATATCCCGTGAGATGGATTTCGCCTCGCCGCGGCCGGAGACGACCGGTGCCTCGTAGATGCCCAGGGCACGGGAGTGGAGTTCGGCGCCGTGCTTGCCGAACTTTGCCACGAGCGCGCTTTCGGGCATGCGGGCGATATCACCGATGGTGTGGATGCCAAGGGCCGTCAGCGCTTCGGCGGTCTTGCGGCCGACCATCGGAAGTTCGCGAATCGGCCGCGGCGCGAAAAACTCGGCTTCGGTGCCCTCCGCGACGACGACAAGGCCGTTCGGCTTTCCCGCGTCGCTGGCGACCTTGGAAACCAGCTTGTTCACCGAAACCCCGATGGAGGCAGTGATGCCGATTTCCTCGCGCACGCGCCGCTTGATGGTCGCTGCGACCTCGGGCGGCGAACCGAAGAGGTGCTCGGTTCCGTGGAGATCGAGGTAGGCCTCATCGGCGCCGGCGGGTTCCACGAGCGGAGAGTAGTCTCGCAGGATGGCGTGAAATTGCTTCGAGGCCTTGCTGTAGTAAGAGTAATCGGACTCGAGGAAGATGGCTTTCGGGCAGAGACGCCGGGCCTGGCTGACGGGCATCGCGGAACGGACGCCGAACTTGCGAGCTTCGTAACTGGCGGTGTTCACGACGCCGCGGTTTCCAAGGCCACCGGCGACGACGACCGGCATGCCAACCAGTTCCGGGTGTCGCAAAAGCTCCATCGACACGTAGAAGGCGTCGAGGTCGACGTGAAGGACCGTAGCGCGGTCGCTCATATGTTCTGATGATACAACGAAGGACCGCGAATCTACTGCCGGTGGTCACTCTTCTAGGGCCTCTCTGACAGCCTTCCCGCTCCTTGCTATCCTCTTCGGGTGGACTTCCTCAACGTCGAGACAAAGCCCGGGCTAAAGTCCCCGATCGCGGTTTGCGCCTTCTCCGGTTGGAACGATGCGGCCTCCGCTGCGACGAACGCGGCCCGTTTCATCGTGAGGAGGCTAGGTGCGCGGAAATTCGCGACCATCGACGCCGAGCCGTTCTACGATTTCAAGGAGGCCCGGCCGACGGTGCGAATCACGGCACGCGGAGACCGTGAGTTGAACTGGCCGGCGAACGACTTCTTTTACGCGCGAAATCCCACAGGCCCGCACGACATTGTGGTCTACATCGGTACCGAACCCGCGCTTCGCTGGCGGACGTTCACGAGCGCGCATGCCGAACTCTTCAAGGATGTCGGCGCAGACATGGTGGTCTCACTCGGGGCCCTGCTTGCAGATGTTCCGCACAGTCGCCCGATTCGAGTAACCGGTAGCTCGATGGACCCGAAGCTTTCGGATGAGCTGGATCTGCAGCCTTCGCGATACGAGGGCCCGACAGGCATTGTCGGCGTGCTGCACGATGCGCTGCGCGCGGTTGATTTGCCGGGCGCGAGCCTCTGGGCGAACGTGCCGCACTACATTACGACGTCGCAGAACCCGCTCGCCACAGCGGCGTTGCTACGGCGCCTGGAGTCGATCGTTGGGATGGAGTGGGACCTTTCGGAACTGGATTCGGCGGGCGAACGGTTCGTCGACGAAGTGAACACGGCGCTCAGCGGCAACCCCGAGGTGCAGGAGTATGTAGGCCAACTGGAGCAGGCGATGGATGCCGGGATCCAGTCCGAGCCACAACCTGAACTGCCCAGAGGCGAAGACCTCGTCCTGGACGTGGAAGAGTTCCTTCGCGGCCAGCGCGACGACAACTAGCGTTCGTTTCGGAATCCCTCGCGGTTGACGCCTTATCGGCGGCGGGCAAGACTCTGCAGGTTGTTCGGTGCGACCGAACAATTCCACGATTCCGAGGATTGATGCCATGGCCGATGCTGCCCTCGCCGAACTGATCGACGTCCCAGCGCTGGAACGATTTGTGCACGCAAACGTGCCCGGGGCGAGCGCGCCACTGGAAGTCCAAAAGCACGTGGCCGGCTTTTCGAACGAGACCTTTTACGTGACATGTGGCGATCAACGGTGGGTGCTTCGGCGGCCACCGCGCGGTCCGCTGCTGCCCACGGCGCACGACGTGGTTCGTGAGTATCGCTACCTTTCGGCGCTTCATGGGAAGGCCCGGGTTCCTCGGCCTGTCGTTTCGTGCGAAGACACGAGCGTCATCGGCGCGCCCTTCTATCTCATGGAGCGCGCCGAGGGCGTGGTTATCCGGCTGGAAGTACCCGCGGCGTACAACGATCCCACTGGTCGTCGGAAGGTGGCGGAAGAGATCGTCGCCGCACTGGTGGAGTTGCACGCCGTCGATTGGCAGGCCGCCGGGCTGACGGGCAAGGGCGACCAGTACTTGCCTCGCCAGGTTGAGCGCTGGAGCAAGCAATGGGAACTGACGCAGCCGCGCACGAGGCCGCTCCCCGGACTCGATTCAGCGACTGAATGGCTGAAGACGCGCATCCCGGAATCAGGCGGCGTCTCGGTAGTCCACGGCGATTACAAGCTCGACAACGTGATGTACCGGAAAGACAAGCCGGAACTCATCGCTATCTTCGACTGGGAGATGGCGACTATTGGCGACCCGCTGGCTGACCTGGGCTGGCTGCTTTCGACGTGGGGCGACCCGGGGGACCCACCCGGAACGCGGCGCCGCGCCGAGGGCCCGGCTCTGACAACGGCCGAAGGCTTCCCCACGGTGGACGAGATGGCCGCTCTGTACGAGGCGAAGAGCGGCAAATCGATGAAGAACTTCGCGTTTTACCACGTCCTCGCGGTCTACAAGCTGGCGATCATTCTCGAGGGCCTCTACATGCATTATCTCGAGAAGACAGCTTCGAACCCGGCCAGCGCCGATTTCAAGTGGTACGTGCCGGTGCTCGTCGACCGGATGCACCGGATCATGGGAGAGTAGGCGGATGCAAAAACGCCTCGCGCTCTCGGTGCCGCACTACGGCTTCACGCTCCTGGAACACGTCGAAATCGCGAAGGAAGCTGAAGCGCTCGGCTATACCGATGCGTGGTCCTACGAAGTCGACGGAGAAGACTGCTTCGCGCCGCTGGCCACAATGGCCGTGTCTTCGAACATGCGGCTCGGGACCGCAATCGCTAACGTCTATACCCGCGGGCCGGCCACCCTTGCGCAATCCGCGGCCAGCATCGCCGACCTCGCGCCGGGGCGTTTCGAATTCGGCATCGGCTCTGGATCGCAGCCCATCGTAGAGATGTGGAACAGCGGGAAGTTCAGCAAGCCGGCCACGCGCGTGAGGGAGATGGTGCAGTTCCTGCGAAAGGCGCTGGCGGGCGAACGCGTGGTCTTCGAAGGCGAGACGTTCCAGGTGAACGGCTTCCGGCTTTCGGTGCCCCCGGCGATTCCCCCGAAGATACACGTGGCAGCGCTGCGCGAGGGCATGCTGAAAGTCGCCGGCGAATTTGGCGACGGCGCGATCATCAACTGGCTTTCGGCCGAGGATGTGAAGAAATCTGTGGCGGTTGTACGCGAGGCGGCGGAGAAGGCCGGACGCGACCCGAATTCGATTGAGATTACCGCCCGGCTGATGGTGAACATCGACCCGCCCAGCCCGGAGGCGGATGTGATGCGGCGCCGGCACATCAACGCCTACCTGAACGTGCCGGTCTACAAGTCGTTTCACCAGTGGCTGGGACGCAGCGAGATCCTCGCCGGGATGTGGGAGGCGTGGGATGCCGGTGACCGGAAAGGCGCGGTCGCGAACACGCCGGAACAGGTGGTCGACGACCTGATAGTTCACGGGACGGCCGAGGAGCGGAACGCACACGTGCAGCGCTACCTGGACGCCGGCGTAGACACAGCCTTTCTGAGTTGGTTCACGTTCGAACCGGACCCGAAGAAACAGCGGGAGTTAATCCACCAGGCCATGGTGGAAATGGCGCCGAAGCGCTAAGGCAGGCGCGTGACCGGCTTCAGGAACAGCATCGCGACTATGCCGATGCCGAGCGCAATGACGGCGCTGACGACGACAGTGGACTGCGGCCCCCAGAGCCAGACCTGCAATGCGGTCTGTGCGTGGCCGATCGGCGTGCTCGCGACGAATGACAGCCCGTACAGGCTCATCACGCGGCCCATCATGTTGCGTTCGGTGTTCTCCTGGAGGAGGGCAACGGCGAAATTGATGAAGATAGCCGGGCCGAAGATGCCCGCGACAAACATCGCGAGCATCGCCAGCGGGACATTCGGGGCAAGGCCGTAAAACATCCAGAAGAATCCGCCGAGAAACACCGAACTACACAGCAGGAATCCGCGCCGTCGTAGCCGGAGCATGCTCATCAAGATCGACCCGATGACGATGCCGCCGCCAAGCGAACCCCAGAAAAAGCCGACGAACTTGTCCGATTCGTGAAAAACGTCATTCACGATGAGAACCACCGTCACCTGGAACGGGCCAATCAACAGCATGCCCGGCACCGTGCCGAGCGCCAGGATACCGAGCAGGGGCCGGTTGGTATTGACGTACTTGAGCCCCTCGAGCAGGTCGCGGAATACGCTCTTACCGGTGGGCACGGGGGCATCGGTGGCGATGAGGCTAAATAGGAGAGCGGCTGCCCCGAGCATGGCCACCTCCGCCCCGAAGGCGAATGTGAGTCCCGGCCCGTCGGCGAGCACCCCACCCATCGAAGGTCCGAGAAACTGGAGCGTGGCCATGAAGGCCATGGTCCCGAAGATGGCGCCGTTCTGAAGCTGCGACTGGCTCAAGAGCTGCGGCATCATGCTCTGGCGCGCCGGATTCGTGAACGCGCCGGCGCTGCCGACGATCGCCGAGAGGATGAACACCGGCCAGATGACGCTCACATCGGCGCCCGAAAGCGCCACGTAAATGAGCGAGATGGCGGCTGCCACCAGGTAGGTGCGCACGAGGATTCGACGGCGTTCGATGCGGTCGGCGACCACGCCGCCGAAGAGCGTGAGCGAAGCGCCGGGGAGCGTCTGGCAGATAAGCGCGAGGGCAATCGCCGGAGCGCGGTGGCCTTCACTCACGCGGTCGCGGATGAAAAGCGGGACGGTGACCGACTGGATGCCGACGCCACTCCCGGCGAATACCGAGGCGAGGAACCAGAAGCGAAAGCCAAGCACGGCGAAGGGGTTGCGCGAACCCTCGAGGACATTGCTTGCGCCGGTTGCTGGTGCTGGCAGTACTTCCGGCATGGCTTCGGTCATGGCGCGGAAGTGTACGGCGAAGTCGAGCTAGTTGCATCAGAAAACTGAAGGCGAATCCCCACTAAGCCCAGGGCTCTCCGAACCGCTCCTGCGAGGTCACTTCGGCGACCGGCTTGCGCGCATTCTTGCCGTACCGGCGAGTGGGGTATCCGAGGGGAACGATGGCGTGCACGGCCATTGTTTCCGGCAAGCCGAGCAGGGGCCGAACTTCGCCTTCGCGGGCCTTCCAGCGCGTGGTCAGCACCGAACCGAGGCCGAGCGCGTTCGCCGCGAGGAGCAGGTTCTGGACCGCCGGATAGATGGACGCGCCGAGGGCGGCGATTCCGGATTCGGCTGTACCAAAGGCGTACTCCGAGGTAATCGCGATGAGCACCGGGACTTCCTCCCACGGCGTCCGGTCGGGCGCGCCGGCGCCGTAGAACTGGGCGCCGAGCTCATCGAAGATTTTGCCGAGTTTGCCCTTGGTGCCCGGGTCGCGGATGACGATGAACCGCCAGGGCTGGATGTTCCTGGCGCTCGGCGCGCGTGTGGCGGCGGAGAGCACCTGTTCGATGGTCGAGTCATCGACCGGGCGGCCACCGAAGTGGCGAATCGCGCGCTGGGTGGCGAAGAGTTTCTCAAGTTCGCTGTAGTCCAAGGTGTTCACTCCGTGTGCAGTGGCGACAGCGTAGCGAGATCGGGCGCGGTGCACATGGCGGGCTCGCCAACCAGCGCGAGAGGGATAGAATCCGCCGCACGCGAAGAGAGGAGGACGACAGTGTCCGACTACGAAACGATTACCTACGAATCGAGCGATGGCATCGGCATCCTCGCGCTCAATCGGCCCGAGCGGCTCAACGGCATCACCAACCAGATGATGCGAGAGCTCTACTCGGTGCTCCTCGGACTGCCCGCAGACCACAGCACTCGTGTGGTTGTACTTACGGGGACTGGCAAGGGCTTCTGCCCTGGCGCCGACCTTGGGCACTACAGTTCGGGCGAACGCGAGGAGCCACTCAGTCCCGAGACGTTCCAGCTCACGGCGATGCTGCATGAACTTCCGCAGGTAACCGTGGCGGCTGTGAACGGCGCCTGCGCCGGGGCAGGACTCGGATGGGCCGCGGCCTGCGACCTTCGTTACGCGGCCGAAAGCGCGAACTTCAATTCAGCGTTTCTCGGCGTCGGAATCTCCGGCGACATGGCCGCGCCGTGGTTCCTGGCGCGCATCCTCGGATCGAGCAAGGCCCGCGAGTTGATGTTCCTCCACGGGAAGTTCAGCGCTACCGAAGCCGAACGCATCGGATTCGTCTCGAAGACCTTCCCGGACGAGACGTTCCGGGCGGAAGTAGCGGCGGTGGTGACGCGCCTGGCAAAGTCGGCTCCACTCGCCCTGCGGGCGATGAAGCAGAACTTCCTGGCGGCTGAGAACATCAGCCTGCGGGAGTACATCCGCATCGAAACCGAGCGGCACCAGCGCACGGGCGCATCGGAGGACTCGCGAGCAGCCTTCCGAGCCTTCGTCGAGAAGCGCGAACCAGAATTCAAGGGGCGATAGCGCATGTGGCTTCGTTTGCGACAAATCGCATTCATCGTTGAAGACGTCGACAAGGTGGTGGCGGACCTCAATGCGGTCTTCGGGCTGGAAGTGGCGTTCATCGACGAACACCTGCCGCCGGCGTACGGGTTGCAGAACCGGCTGCTGCCCGTGGGGACGCAATTCATCGAGCTGTGTTCGATGGTGCGCGAGAACACTGCGGGCGGGCGGTACCACGCTCGGCGCGGCGGTGACGGCGGTTACATGGTCATCACGCAGTGCGACGACCACGCGCCTCGCAAGGCGCGGATGAAAGAACTTGGCATCCGCGTCGTGGCCGCGCGCGATACGGAGACATCGTGCCTGATGCAACTCCATCCGCAGGACACCGGCGGTTCGTTCCTCGAAATTGACTGGCACGAAAAACCCGACGAAAAGTACCCGGGTTGGACCCACGCGATCCGAGGGCCGTGGCAGGACTTCATTCGCACCGACCGGGTGAGCGCGATCGTCGCCGCCGAGATCCAGTCCCCCGAGCCGGCGAAGCTGGCCGAACGCTGGAGCGAAATCATCCAGGACCCGGTGACGAAAGACGCCGCCGGCAATTCCGTGATTCAGGTGGACAACGGAGTCATCCGTTTCGTCGAGGCAACCGATGGGCGCCCCGAAGGACTGGGCGGGATCGACCTCAAGGCGACCAATGCCGATGCGGCCCGTGCCGCGGCGAAGGACCGCGGACTGCTCCGGGACGATGACGTGATCATGATCGGTGGGATGCGACTGAGACTCGTTTAACGCGCAATCAGGGGATGGTCTCGTCGAAGTCCATGGAAATGTGGCCGGCCGCGACCAGCCGGTAGTACTCGGCCTCGTCCACGCCGAGTAACTCGCGATAGACGTAGTCGTTGTGTTCGCCGAGGGCGACCGGAGGCTGGCGCACGCCTGTGGGCGTTTCGGAAAGCCGAATGAACGGCGTGGCAAAGCGGAACGGGCCCAGGCCATCGAAGAGCATCTGCGACTGGTAGAGTCCGCGCTGCTGGACGTGGGCGTCGTCGTAGATGCGCGAGCTTTCCAGCACCGGCGCCCCTGGGATGCCCGCTTTCTGAAGCAAGTGAAAGAGCTCGTAGTCATCGAACCCGACTGTCCAGAGAGCGAGGTGGGCATCGATTTCGTCGTGGGCGGCGAGGCGGCCTGCGTTCGTCGCGAACGCAGGGTTGGTCGCCCACGCCGGGTTGCCCATGAGCTCGCAGAGCGAACGCCACTGGCGGTCGGAAAGGATCGAGAGGGCGATCCACCGGTCACCCTGGTCTTCCGCGCTGCCGGCGGGCCGGCACGGGTAGACCCCGGTGGGTGCGAAGTCGTACAGCGAGCGGTTGCCGCGACGCTCGGGGATCGTGCCGTTGATGGCGTACTCCATGAAGGCCTGTGCGAGCATGGCGGAGGCGTTTTCGGCCTGGCCGATCTCGACGAGTTGCCCTTCACCGGTCTTGTCGCGGTGCCAGATCGCCATCATCGCGGCGAGCGAGGCCTGCGCCCCGGCCAGGTAGTCGCCGGAGAAGATGGCGGAGTTCTCCGAGGGGTCGGCGTCTCGGTATCCGCGCAGGAGGGTGTGGCCGAGGACGCTTTCGAGATGCACGCCGAGCGCCCGGGCCTGGTTATAGGGGCCGGTTGAGCCATAGGCCGGGATGCGGACCATGATGATCTTCGGGTTGTAGGTCTTCAGCCACTCGTAGGTGATGCCGAGGCCCTCCATGGTCTCCGTGGCATTGTTCTCGATGACGACATCCGACTGGGCGACGACCCGGCCGAAAATGTCGCGGCCCTCTTCGGTTCGGAGATCCACGGTGAAGCTCTTCTTGTTGCGGAACATCTGGACGAAGGTCGGGTTGTAATTCCAGGGGCGCGGCCCGGGATCGTTGTTCGGATAGCCGCCGGCGGCCGGCGGAAGGAGCGCTGCGAGTTCCTTCGAGGGCCGAGCGAGGGTTCCTCGGGTCATCGGCTGCATTACGTGGCTGTTTTCGGCCTTCAGGACTTCTGCTCCGAGGTCCGCGAGCAGCAATGTCGAAAACGGGCCTGCCCAGACCACGCAGAGGTCGATGACGCGGATGCCATCGAGCGGGAGACGTGGGTTCGAGCGTCGCGGCGTCGGAGTCTTCGCCGCGGTGTTGGCCAGTTCGGCGCGGATCTCCGCCTCATGCTGGTTCAGCAGCGGAGCAGGGCGGCGCAACTCCCAGGGCGATTTCGGCATGATGAAGGGGCGTCCGGGGAAGGTGACTTCACCGAGTTCCGGGTGGTTGGCCGTGGCCCAGAAGCCGCGGTCGCGGAAGTGTGCATCGGCACTGATCTCGGCTACATCGAAGAGTGGGCCGCAGAGCACCTTCGCCCTGCGGGCGGACTCCCAGATTTCGCGCTTGGTGTGTTCGCTCAGCCACGCGAAGAAATAGGCCTCGAGTTCCGCGACATTGTCCGGGTCGAGAAGGGTGGCGCGGTTCTTCCACTTCGGGTCCTGCAACCATTCGGGGTTGCCGAGCATGTCGGAGAATCGGTCCATGCGGTTCGAGGCCGCCGAGAATTCGACCCAGCCATCGGCGCACGGGTAGACGCCCGCGAGGGCGGCGCGCGCCGTGCGTGAGGCGCGCTTCGTGCGGCGGCCGGAGAATTCGAAGGCGATGGCGCCGACATGCCGGCGGTCAGCGCCGAGGAAGTGGCTATCGGCGATGGAGAAGTCGACGCGCTGGCCGATGCCCTGCTTCTTGCTCGCGAAGATTGCCGCGAAGGTTGCCGACGCCGCCGCCGAACCCGATTCCACGAGCGATGCCGTGCCGTACATGGTCACGGGTTCGCGTTCGATGACACCCATCGTGTACATCTCGCCGGCAAAGGCGAAAAGCGTCAGCTCTGTGCCGACGTAGTCGCGATAGGGGCTGTCCTGGCCGAAGTTGGAGATGGATATGAGCGGGATATCAGGCCGGCGCACGTGGATTTCGTCCCAGCCGATGCCGAGTTCTTCGAGGCGGCCCGGGCGGAAACTTTCGACGACAGCGTCGGCGCGATCGAGCAGCTCGAAGAAGGTCTGCTTTCCGTCGGGCGAGGCAAGGTCGAGCTCGATCGATCGCTTGTTGGTGTTGAAGTAGAAGAAGGTGCCACTCTTCTCCGGGTGCGGCTGATTGCCCGGAAACGGGCCGAGCTTGCGCGCCGGGTCGCCCCCGGGGCGTTCGACCTTGATGACGTCGGCGCCGAAATCGGCGAGCAGCTTGGTCGCGTAAGGTCCGCAGACGTATTCGGTAAGGTCGAGGATGGTCAGGCCAGCGAGAGGTCCGGGCACAGGGCAACTCCAGCGGGTAGGTAGAGCTTCGCCCGCGCCGGGCGGCGCGGGCTCCGTTCGATGGCGCTCAAGCGCACCTTAGCTGCGGGGCAGGCCAAGGCCCCGGGTGGCGATGACGTTGCGGTTCACCTCGCTGGTGCCCGCGGCGATCGTGCTCGCGACCGTCGTCAGGTAGGCGTGGTTGATGCGGCCCTTGAGCAGGGCCTTCGGCGAGTTGTGGTTCAGTCCGCCCATCATGCCGAGCAGGTGCATGCCGGTGGTGGCGATGCGCTGACCAAGCTCGGCGCCGTAGTTCTTGTTCATCGAGGCTTCGTAGTTCGGCACCCCACCCCGCTTCTGGATGGTGATGAGGCGGTAGGAGATCAACCGCGCGATCTCGGCTTCGAGGGCGCGATCGGCGAGCTCGGTGCGGACGCGCTTGAGGCGGCTAGCGATGGGCGACCCGGCGGGTGCGGACTTCGCCAGCGCAACAATGTCATTGACGAAGTGCTTGTGGCCGATGGCGCCCGCGATGTTGCTGCGTTCGAAGTCGAGAAGGGCCGCGCCGACGTACCAGCCGCGGTTCTCTTCGCCGACGATGTTCTTCGCCGGCACACGGACGTTATCGAAGAACTCCTGGTTGAAGACGTGGTCGCCGCCCATGGTGATGAGTGGTTGGACGCTGACGCCGGGGCTCTTCATGTCCATCAGGAGCATCGAGATGCCACGGTGCTTCGGGGCGTCCGGATCGGTGCGGGCGAGGAGGAACATCCAGTCGGCGCGGTGGGCGCCGGAGGTCCAGATCTTCTGGCCGTTGATGACGAAGTCGTCGCCATCGCGGATGGCGCGAGTCTGGAGCGAAGCGAGGTCCGAGCCGGAGCCGGGTTCGCTATAGCCCTGGCACCACTGCACCTCGCCGGAGGTGATGCGCGGGAGGTGTTCTTTCTGCTGTTCTTCGGTGCCGTAGCGGATGAGCACCGGGCCGAGCATGGCGACGCCCGAGCCGCCGACCTGTGGGGCGCGCGCATTCGCCATCTCTTCGCTGTAGACGAACTGCTCGGTGACGGACATGCCGGCGCCGCCGTACTCCTTCGGCCAGTGAGGGGCGGTCCAGCCCTTCTTGCCGACCGCGAGGCGCCAATCGCGCAGCGCCTGGCGCTGTTCCTCCTCGTCCGGTTCTTCGAAGGCGGAGACGTTCTTCAGGTTGCTCGGCAGTGCCGATTGGATGAAGCCCCGGACTTCGGTCCGAAATGCGGCTTCTTCGGGGGTATCGCGAAATTCCATGTGGGGAGTCCTCCGGATGATGCGCGGAGCCTACTCCGGTCGGAAGAAATCTGCTCGCAACCCTTACCGCCCGCCGGTCACCCCGCCACTGCGGACCAGCAAGTCTTCCAGGTCCATCTGCCATTCGAGGGCGGCTCGACGCTTCTCGGGCGCGTCGGCGAACTCTTCGTAGACCGCCTGGCCCCATCGTATGTGCTCCTCTTCTTCGAGGAGGATGTGGTTGAGGATCCGGACCGTGGGCGCGTCGCTCACCTGGTCAGTGACCTGGCGATGGTGGCGGTAGTAGACGGCAAGGTGAGTTTTCATCACGCGGTAGAGGCCGACGATTCGCAGCAGCTGGTCCTGCTGAAGTTGCATCGCTTCGCAGAACTTGAGGAACGCTTCGTTCGGCGGTTCGGCGAGGTAGCTGGTGCGGAGAGTCGGCGGGGTTTCGAAGTCCATTTTCTCGGTCTGGCGCAGTTCGGGAAGGCGCTGACCGAGCCAGAACGAGTGGATGGAATCGTGGTAGCAGTGTTCGCCGAGAGCGAACTTGAGCTTGATTGCCGGCGTCGATGAGGCCCATCCGCCTTCGGTGGTCATGCAGACGTTTTCGGCGAAGCGGTAATTGATGATGCGGCGGGCGTTCTCTTCGACGTTGAAGGCTCCACCGATGGTGCGCGGGTCAATTGCGAGTTCGGGCATCGGGCTCCTCAGTTCACCGCGGCGATAGCGCGGGCGGCGCGCTCTTTCACGCGCTGGCGGAGCCCGTTCTGGCGTTTCGCCCAATCGCGCGCGCGAACCTTGGCGGCCGCGAGAACGTCCGGTTCGTGGACGTATGTCTCGTCGCGAACGATGCACTTTTCCGGGCAGATCGGGATGCAGATGTCGCAATCGATGCAACCGGCGGGGTCGACGACGTGGGTGCGCTTGCCCGTGGTGAAGAAGTGGATGGTTTCGGTGGGGCAGGCTTTGCGGCAGAGGCCGCAATTGATGCACGGCTCGAGGAGAATGGTTACGGCCACCTACTGCCCCGAACCGCTGAGCGCCGCGGTGCCGCGTTCTACTTCCTCTGCGAAGAACTCGCGGATTTCGGCCGACTGGGTGCCGCTGAGGCGCTCGCGCATGCCTTCGAACATCGCGTGCGCGCGGAGAGCGCGCGCTTCCTCAGCCGGGTTGCCATCGCAGAGCGCCTTCACGAAGTAGTCGCCAATTGCGGTGTGGGTGACTTCGTCGGCCCAGTTGTAGTCATAGACGAGTTCCATCAGGTCGTCGTTGACGCGGCGGCCGAGGTCGCTGGTGCCCTTGAAGAGGTCGAGAGCGGCGCCTTCGAGGGCCACATTCGTGACCGAGAGGCTGATGATGGGGTCGCGCATGACGTTGGCGGCCTGGTTGCCACCCGCTGCGCCGACGCTCTGAGCCACGGCATTATTTGCCTCGCTGGGAGGCGATCCAGCAAGGGTGTCCGGGTACTCGCCGATCTCGCCGCCGTAGCTTTTCAGGAGTTCGGTGCCCAGCTGGGCATGCCGGACCTCGTCCCAGGTCTGCCGGGCCATGGCCGTGATCAATTCCCACGGCACGGGCCATTGCTGCCACTCGCAGACCTTGCGGCTGAAGGCATCGATGCCCGCGTATTCCGCGCTGACGATTCCGCTGACCAGGGCCTTCCGGAACTCAATGTTCGCCGGCGCCTGGGCAATCATTTCGCGCAGCAGGCCGAGGTCATAGTTGGAGGCATCACCGAGTTTTTGGGCGAGCTCTGCTTTCTCCGCGTCATCAATGAGGACGGCCGGGCGATAGGCGGGCTCGCGCTGCGAGGGTGTCGCTCGAACCTGTTCGGCGAATGCTGCGGACATTGGGAGCCTCCGGGGCTAGCTGCTTCGCCAGCAGTATAGCCACGCAGCGGAGGCTTGTAACGAATTTCCGAACGCGCTTCGGAAATCATCCCATCGTTTGGACGTGCTCCGGCCGAATCCGATACATGACTCGTGTTTCTGCGTCCGTATGCCCTGCGTAGACGTCTGCCCCGGTGTACTTCCTGGACATCTTGTCGATGTGGGCATCGGCGCCTTCGTAGACCTTCTTTTCGACGACGCCGCGAATCTGTATGTAGCGATAGGGGTTCTTCTGGTCGAACGCTGCCACGGCGACGCGGCCGTCGCGGTCCAGGTTTCGGGCCTTTGCCCGTCCGTCGGCGGTGTTGAAGACAATCGTGTCTCCATCAAGGTCTATCCAGACCGGGGTCACCTGTGGCGAACCGTCCTTCATGAGCGTGGCTATATGGGCGAAGTTCGGCCCTTCCAGGATGTCGCGGTGGCTCGGCGGGATTGTGGGCATTACTTACCTCTAGTTAGTTGCTTCTGCAACATTAGCATCCATGCCTGGTCCGTACAAGGCGACGAATGTCCTTCGCCCAGCGGGGCTGTCCGTATGTGTTGCCTGTTGGCAACAATTAGTTAAACCTAATCTCTATTCCTTGTTTATACGAATTCTTTCGTACTGGAGCACCTCTCATGAACTATCGACTCCCCCTTTTCGCTCTCGGCGCCATCACAGCCACGGGGCTCGCCCTGGCTGGTTGCGGTAGCGATGACAAAGAGCCTGACAGCACGGTTGATGTCTCGCTTTCGAGCTTCAAGGTCGAGGCCAGCACGACGACCGTGAAGGCAGGCAAGATCAAGTTCACCGCCGAAAACACGGAGGCTAAGGATGTCCATGAGTTGGCGGTCCTGAAGGTCAACGGGCCGGACAACTTCGAAAACCTCGGCGAGGTCGAAGACATCGACCCGGGCAAGGGTGGCGATGTCACGCTCGACCTGGAGCCCGGCGAGTACCTGCTGGCGTGCCTCATCGCCCCGGGCGAGGCAGGAAGCACCGTCGATCACTTCCAACAGGGGATGAAACTCACCTTCACGGTGGAGTAGCGTCGCGCGTGGGACGTGGTTCGCGTTTACTTGATGCGTGCGAGCTCTGATTTTCGCGAACGGCGAGGCTCCTTCCGCTGAACTTGTGGAGCAGGTCCACCAACCGGATGACCTGGTCTTTGCGGCCGACGGTGGCGCCCGTCATGCGCTCGCCTGTGGGCTTGTGCCAGACGCCGTCATCGGCGACCTCGATTCAGTCGATGACGCGATTCGAAAGGCGGTCCCGTCGGACCGCTTCCACCGCGTATCCCGGCTGGACATCACCGACCTGGAGAAGGCAGTGGCATTCGCGCTGGCACAGGGGATCACAGCAATCGAGATCCTGGGGGCGAGCGGCGGGCGCTCGGACCATGCGCTCGCGAACCTCTCCGTGCTAGTGACGAACAGGGGCGCCGCGGCGATCCGCGTCCACGACGAGATGTTCGAGGTGAGCCTCGTGGACGGGTCAACCACAATTGAAGCGCCTGCCGGAACCGTCGTGTCTCTTGTGGCCCTTGGCGAATGCACCGGCGTGACGACTCAAGGACTGCGATGGCAACTTGCGGACTTCACGCTGCCGTTCGGGCCACGCGGCATCCACAACGAGATTGCGACCTCACCCGCGCGGGTTTCGGTGAGGAGCGGCGATTTGCTGCTATTCAAGGGCCGCTGGATCGAAAAGCACGCGTAAAGCATGCAGGCGAAGCACACGGCACCTTTTCAACCGCTCGCTCCATACCTTCACTGACCGGGCCAGCCACACCAGCCCGGCACACTGAAGGAGAAATCTCATGGCCTTTTCATTGAAAAGCAGCCGCCTTGCATCCGTTGGGCTTGCGAGCATCGTCGCGGTTGGAGTTATCGGAGTCGGCAGCGTCGCTTTCGCGGATGAGCCGGATTCGCCGCCACCGGCCAGCGATCAGGCAGGACACCCGGCCCACCCGATCGCGGTCGGAGTGAAGAACTTACTCGCTGATTCCGGTGTCACTCGAGACGAGGTGGAACAAGGCGCAGACGCAGGCATGACGCTCGGCCAGATCATCGACACGTACGGCGATATTTCGGCTGAGCAGGCGAAGACCAGCGCCCTCGACAAGCTGAGCGAGAAGCTCGACGAAGTTGTCGCGAACGGCCGAATCACCCAGGAACAGGCGGACAAGATTGAGGCCGGCGCCCCCGCCCTTGCCGACCGCATCCTCGCTGCAGTGCCGGGCGCCCACGCGGGTGACGGCACTCATCACGGGAAGATCCTGGCCGTTGGCCGGCATGCCCTCCAAAGCGTGGCCGACGTGCTCGGCACCGATGTGGCGACGCTACGCCAAGAGCTGGCTTCCGGACAGACGATCGCCGGCATCGCCGGCGACCAGACCCAGGAAGTTATCGATACGCTGACCGAGAACGCCAACACGTTTATCGATAGGGCGGCAGCCGACGGCAAGATTCCCGAGGACAAGGTGGATACGGCGAAGGAGCGCACAGCCGCGGCCATCGAAAAGCTGGTGAACGAAGGCCGGCCGCACAGGCCGGCGATGGGCGAGCGGCGACTCCCGGCGGGCGGGCAGTAGTTCGTCCGAAGGTTCGAGCGGTTTCCCGGCCCCGGCGAATTCGCCGGGGCCGTTTTGGCGTCGGCTCGTCGTTGACATCCGGTTCCGAACGCGAGTCGAGCCAAATTCGGAATCGACAATCCATGCGCAAAAATCGACAATAACGATTCACTTCACCGAGGAGCTTCACCCATGCCCGAACTCGGACGATTGCTGACCGCGATGGTCACTCCCTACACCCCGGACGGGGTCGTCGATT
This sequence comes from Dehalococcoidia bacterium, assembly GCA_050247055.1. Lineage (GTDB taxonomy): Bacteria > Chloroflexota > Dehalococcoidia > Tepidiformales > Tepidiformaceae > Amarobacter. Next base: position 870,876 of record JBFWUX010000001.1, on the reverse strand, counting down.
ACGCACACGCGCGACGGCTCGCAGCGCACCTCGTGCGTTCTGGAAACGACGGCGTCGTGCTCGTGGGGACAACCGGGGAATCCCCGTTGCTTACGGACGAAGAGAAGTATCGGCTCTGGGCAGAGGTGAAGCAGGAGCTGGGCGATTCCGCGACGGTGGTCGCGGGAGCGGGCACGAACGACACACGCCATTCGATCCATCTTTCGAAGGAAGCGCAGCGGGCGGGAGCCGATGCGATCCTCGCCGTCGTCCCGTATTACTTGAAGCCGCCGCAGGAAGGCATTTTTCAGCACTTCCGGGCTATCGCCGAAAGCACGACGCTGCCCGTGATTGTCTACAACGTTCCTGGCCGGACCGGCGTGAACATGACCACGGAAACGCTGCTTCGCTGCGCCGAGGTCCCGAACATCGTCGGCGACAAGGAAGCCAACGGCGACCTCGCGCACTCCGCCGCCGTCATTGAAGCGGCTCCGGACTTCAAGATCTGGAGCGGCAACGACAACGACAACTTCCACCTCTGGTGCATGGGCGCATGGGGGGCGGTGAGCGTCACCTCGCACATTGTCGCCTCACAGCAACAGACCATGTTCCGCCTGATCCAGGAAGGACGCATCGCTGAGGCGGCCGCCATCCATCGGCCGCTTTGCAAGGTGACCGATGCCTGCTTCGCGAACGGCAGCCCGAGCACCATTCGCTACATCCTTCGCCAGCTGGGCTTCGAAATTGGCATGCCGCGGCTGCCGGTGGTCGAACCGGACGAGACGATCGGGGCAAAAGTCATGGCCGAACTGCGAAAGCACCGGCTCGACGCGATGGTGTCTGCGTAAGCGCGATGGCCGTCGTAACTCGGCTCGAACGGAAATCGCGAAGCTGGACACAGGTCTGGCAGGGCGATTCCGAAGCGGTGGCCAGGATTGTCGCGGGGCGGCTGGAAGCGGAGGGCGTGCGCGTGCGCATCCAGGGCCACGACACCCATTACCACTCGGGTGCCTTCCTGATGGCCGGCACCTGGGGGATCCTGGTCCCAGCGGGACGGGCTGCTACGGCGCGAGAACTCCTTCGCGAGAACGATGAAGGCCATAACGTCATCGACGAGGAAGACGAGGAAGGGCTGACGAGCAGCCAGAAGGCGACCATCGCGTTCGTCGCAATTCTGTTGGTAACCATGGGCCTCGCCCTGGCGTTGGCCGCGGCGTTCGGCTAAGTCAGAGCTGAGACCGGGGGTCCCGCCTGGCGTGCACGATGTTGAACTTGTGCGGGTGCCGTCGGCTTGCCCTGGGTTTTGACATTCGCCTGCGCCAATCAAGCGAGTGCTTCCGCACTCGACTCTGACGGGACGTTACCGGGGTGCCAGCCAGCCGCCGTAGAGCTCGTGGTCGCGACTGAGCGGGAGTCGGACTTCCTGGCCGGTTCGGCTTGAGTAATAGGCGGCCGTGAGCAGTTCCAGCGAGCGCCGGGCGTCCGCGATCGTGACCGGAAGCGGCCCGCCTTCGGTGAGCGCATGATGGAGGCGGATGAACTGGCCGGCATTTTGCTCAGGCCCGGTCGGTGCTTCCGCGACTGCCGCATCGATGACCTTTTGCCGCTCGGGATCTGCGCAGATGAAGCGCCAGGGCGCGGTGCCGGGGTTGTATGGGCTGTGGTTGCTCTCCACGGTCAGTCCGTCGAAATAGAAGCGAAAGCGAGAGATCTCTTCCTCAGAGCCGAGCGTCACCGAGAGCGTCGCCAAAGAACCGTCGGCCATCTCGAGGACGATGGCCGCGCAATCTTCGGTCTCGATCTGGTTCACCAGTGTTCGTGTCTTCGCGAACACGCTCGCAATAGGCCCGAGGACGTAGGTGAGGATGTCGTGTGCGTGGATGGCGTGCGTTGTGAGGCAGCCACCGAGTTCAGTGGCCCAGCGGCCGCGCCACGGGTTGTCGTAGTAGTCCGGTAATCGCCGCCAGTGTGTTTCGACGGTAGTGGAATAGCACTTCGCTACCAGCCCGCGCTCCTTCAAGTGCAGCAACTGCGTGATGCCATCCGAAAAACGGTATTGAAAGATCGGGCACACGCGGCGGTCGGACTGCGCTTCCAGTTCGGCCAGGGCGTCGGCCTCCGCCAGCGAGGAGGCGAACGGCTTCTCCACGACGACGTGGAAGCCTGCACGCACGGCGGCGACGGCCTGGGCGAAGTGCAGCGATGACGGTGTGCAGATGTCGATGATGTCCAGGTCGAGGCCGGATGTAAGCAGTCGCTCGAAGCTTTCGACGATGCGAGGCACAGCCAGCCGGCCGGCAACCTTTTCTGCGCGCGCCGTGTCGATGTCGCAGAGCGCCTCGACGCTGAAGCGGTCGCCCAGGCTCTGGTATGCGGCGATGTGACTGGCGCCAATGCCGGCGCCGACGATCGCGACCTTCAGCGTCTTCGTCATGAAGCGTGCCCCGGTCGTGCGCCACCGATTCGCGTTGCCTGCGCTTCGGCGCGCAGAGCGATTTCCATCGCCAGGAAACAGTGACTTTGCGGCATAGCCGTCTCGGTGCGGTTCAGGACGTCGTCGCGGAGCTGTTCGCCGTAGGAAATTTTCGTCTGAGAACAATCGACGTGGCGGGTGCCGTGTTTGTCCACGAGGAACAGGTGGTCGCCGCCCTCGCGACCGGCGATGTCGACGTACTTCCGTAGTTCGATTGTGCCTTCGGTGCCGAGAATGAAGAGCCGTCCATCGCCCCACGTCGGGAGCCCGTCCTGGGTGAACCAATCGACGCGGATAAAGCCGGTTGCGTGCCCGGAGACGAGGAGCATCTGGCCGAAATCTTCGAACTCGGGCACACCGGGGTGGTCGAAGTTGGCGATCTGGCTCGAAACGACCTCGGCCGAGTCCGACCCGGTGAAGAAGAGGAACTGTTCAGCCTGGTGGGAGCCAATGTCGCAGAGGATGCCGCCGGTGAGTTGCTTGCTCCAGAACCAGTCGGGGCGGCGGTAGTTCCCGATGCGATGCGGTCCGAGGCCGATGGTTTGCATCACGCGGCCGATCGCGCCGGCCTTCACCATCTCGCCCGCGGCAATGGTCGAGCGCTGGGTGTAGTGTTCGGAATAGAGAATCGAGTAAATGCGCCCGGTCTCTGCCTGCACGCGCCGCAGTTCGGCAAGCTGTTCGAGCGAGGTTGCACCAGGCTTATCGAGCATGACGTCCTTGCCGTGACGCATCGCACGAACGGCCATCGGCGCGCGCTCCGCGAGAATGCCGGCACCGACCACCAGCTTGATTTCGTCGTCTTCCAAGATGGCTCGCTCATCGGGGGCGCGGGCGGCTTCGGGAAAGCGCTTCGCGAAGGCTGCGGCGAGGTCGTCTTCTTTTGCGTGAAATGACTTCAAGCCGCAACCCGCGGCAACCATCACCTGCACCTGTTCGGAGATGTGGCCGTGGTTGATACCGATAACGCCGAAGGCAAATCCCGGGGAACCCGCCATCCTGTAACCTCCCGAACGCTGCGCGCCCCTTGATCAGGGCGCCTGGACGGAATCACGCGCGAGTTCGCGCACGCCTTCTCGATGAAGGACAGCGAGCATGGCATAGCGACCAGGATTGCCGGTGACCCACTCCTCCGAGGCGGTGCCGGCAATGCTCCGCTTCACCACTGCGGGCGTGCCCGCGGCGAGGACGCCCGGCGGGATCTCGGTATCGCCGAGGACCACCGAGCCAGCGGCGATAAGCGAGCCGGCGCCGACTTTCGCGCCATCGAGCACCTGGGCGCCATTCCCGATGAGCGCTTGCCGGCCGATAGTGGCGCCGTGAATGACGCAGTTGTGGGCGACCGACGCTTCTTCCTCGATGATCGAAGGAAGGTCCGCGCGTCCGTGGACAACTGCCCCATCCTGGACGTTCGCGCCGCGATGAATGACCGCGTAGCTGGTATCACCGCGGACCACCGCGCCGTACCACACCGAGGCGTTTTCATGGATCGTGACGTCGCCGACGATGCTGGCAGTCGGCGCGATGAAAGCGGACGGATGGATGCGCGGGACCTTGTCCCCAACGGCGAAGATCGGCATGCGCGAATTGTTGGTCTCCGGCAGCGCTCTGTCGATCCCGGCAACGTACCGGCGGAGCGGTAAAATGCTCGACCGTGCAAAAGATTGAAGTCGTCCCGTATGACCCAGAATGGCCTGTCGAATTCGAACGGATTCGCCAACGGCTCTTGCCTATCCTCGGGACGAATTGCATCGCCATCGAACATGTGGGCAGCACCAGCGTTCCGGGGCTCGCCGCCAAGCCAATCCTCGACATCGATGTTTTGATCTCCTCCCGTGTCGTGTTTCCCGTTGTTCGGGATCTGTTGGAGGCGAGCGGGTACACGCACCGAGGAAACCTCGAGATACCGGGACGGGAATCATTCGCCGCGCCCGAGGGCAGCTATCGGCACCACCTGTACGTATGTTCGCTGGACTCGCCTGGGGTTCATGACCACATGACTCTTCGGGACATGGTCCGGGCGCGCCCAGACCTGCGGGAGCGGTATGCTGCGGCGAAACGAGGCGCGGCCGAGCGCCATCCGTATGACATCGATGCCTATATCGAGGACAAAGGCGGCACCATCCGCGAAATCATGGCGACGTACGAAGCCGAATTCGGATTCGACCAATTTCAACCGGGCCAACCGCCCGCAACGGAGGATTGATCATGGAGATTGAAGGAAAAGTCGCTGTTGTGAGCGGCGGCGGATCGGGTATCGGTCGGGCGGCAGTACTGGCACTTGCCGAGCGCGGAGCGAAGGTGGTTGTGGCGGATGTTGACGAAGCGGGCGGGCTGAAGACCGTGGACCTGGCCGGCGCCAGGGGTGGTATGGCGATCTTCCGCCATTGCGATGTAACGAAGACCGAGGACCTCGCGGCAGCGTTCGCGTGCGCCGTGGAGCACTTCGGGCGCTTCGATATCGCCTTCAACAACGCGGGCATCGGCGGCGAAGACCTGTTCGCGGACGATCCCGGCGATTGGGCGAAAGTGGTGGAAATCGACCTCACGGCGGTCATCGACGCTACCCGCATCGCGGTGCGGGAGATGCGGCGAGCGGGCAAACCGGGCGTGATCATCAACACAGCCTCGATGGGCGGGTTGCTGCCGATGCCAGGTTCGCCGGTGTACGCAGCCGCGAAAGCGGGGGTGGTGAACTTCTCGCGGTCGCTGGGATACCTCGCGGCGGAGTCGAACATCCGCGTGAACGCGATCTGTCCGTCGTTCACCGATACGCCGCTCGTGCGCCGGAACGGCGATGAGCATGTCGAAGAGATGGGCCGGATGGTCGGCGGGATCCTGATGCCGGAGGACATCGCGGCGGGCGTGGTCGAACTCATCGAGGACGACTCGCGCTTTGGCAGCATCATGCGCGTGACGGTTCGCGGCGGACGCGACTTCGCCCGAGAAGTACGTCCCTACTAATTCCGGTGGGCCGGTTCGGGCTCGGCGAACAGGTCGAAGGCGGCCTGGGGCGCCGGTGCGGGATTCTGCGTTTGGCGCGGAGCTGGCGTGTGACGCGCAATCGGCGAAGCGACCGGGCGAACCTCGTTGGCATTTTCGTCGCGTTCGGTGACCGTGCCGGCGGGCAGGCTGATGACGCGCGCCGGAAGCACCGAGGTGAACCGGTTGGGGCTGCAGGTGAACACGAGCACCTGCGTTTCCCTGGCGGCAGCTGCGAGTACCGGCCCGAGACGTTCGAGCCGTGCGGGGTCGGCCCAGCCGAAGATGTCATCGAGGACCACCGGAGCACCACCGGTTTCGCTGACGAGCGAGGCGCAGGCAAGCCGTGTGAGAACGGCAAGCTGTTCGCGCAGCCCAATGCTTAGTTGCGCGACTTCGAGGTCCACACCGTGGCGCGCGACCCGGGCGATGCGCAGGTCCTCAGAGAGCTCGATGCGCAACGTTTCGCCGAGCACGAGCCTGCCCAGTGATTCGATCTGGCGACGAAGCGGCTCCGAGTAGTTTTCGCGAGCTTCGTCACGACGCTGGCGCATCGCCTCGAAGAGAACCCTTGCGGCCGCGGCGCGACGCATGAACGCCTCCAGTTCGGCTTCAGCGATGGACAGCCTTTGTCGAGCCTCGACCAGTTGGCCATGCAGACCGTCGGCGCCGGCATCCTCGAGCACCCCGGCGATCGATGCCCGCTCGAGGTTCAGGGCGCCAATCCTCCGATCGAGCTGTTCGAGTTCGCCACGCGCTTCCGCGAGGGCGGCTGAAACATCCCCCTCGTGCGTCAACAGTTCCTCTGCTGCTGCAAGTTCCTTGCGTTCGGATTCGAGTGCGGCTTCGGTCTCGCGCAGCCGGCGCTCGGTCTCTTCGGGCGCGGCCGCCGCAGCGAGGCGTTCAAGCTCGGCCCGGCCCCGGGCGATCTCCTCTTCGATCGAGGTCAACCGCTCGGAATTGCGGAGGGCGGTTCGATCCAATTCATCCAACCGTGCCTTCGCGGCGGAGTGCTGCTGAACGGCCGACCTCTCCGCCTGTTCGGCGGCAGTCCTGGCGGCGGTTGCGGCCGAAGCACGCGACTTCGCCTCATCGAGTGTGGCGGGAACTTCCGTGCCGGCCCGGGCTCGAATGTCATCGAGCGCGGCACGTTCGCGGCTCAGCTTATCCCGGAGGTCGGCGGCAGAGAGGTCGCGGAGGTCACTTCTGATCTGTTCAGCGAGAGACCGGCGGCGTTCTTCTTTCTGGCCACGCTCGTGGAAGATGTCGCGAGCAGCCTGGGCTGAATCGACGCCCCGCTCCGCGAGCAATTGCTTTAACGCCTGGCTGGCGCGCGTGTACTGGGTTGCCAGCTCACGAGCCTGCTGGCCGGCACGAACCCGCACGACCACGCCATCGCGCATGGCGAGGGTGGTTTCGCCGGGGACTTTGCCGCGGAGGGGCCGCTCCGGGGTTACCTCGGTCTCGCGACCATCAATGGAGATCCTGGTCGCGTCCGCAACGGTGACTTCAACGGAAGCACCTTCAGCATCCCGCAGCGCTTCAACGCGCGCGAGTTCTTTCTCGGCGCGATCGATCTCCTGAAGCGCTCGCTGGTCGACTTTGCACTGGTTGAGCCACGCGATGAGTTCCCGCATCTCCGGCTCGTGCCGATCGATGCGTTCCAGGCGTTCGGTCATCTGCTGCGCCTGGAGTTCGCGTTCCGCGAGGCGGACGAGCGACTCGGCGCGGCCTTCTGCCTCGCGCGCCGACTGGAGCGCTACGACGGCTTCGGTCACGGCGGCTTCGGCCGACTCGACCGCGGCGGCCGCCTCCGCGAGCGGCCCTTCGTTTGCGGCGAGCGCATCGCGCGACTCATCGCGGGCGGCGATCCGGTCGGCTAATGCGGCCTCCGCGTCGGCTCTCGCCTTCAGTGCGGAGGTGAATTCGCGAACGGCGCCTTCAAGGACGCGAACTCGGCCGGAAGCCGCTTCCACTGCCATGGCGAGCTCTCTGCGGCGTTCCGCCCGTTCCGAAAGTTCGGCGCCACGAGCTGCCGCAGTTTTCTGCTGACCTTCGAGGCGAGCGAGCTCCTCCGTCATGGAGGAGTGGCGGATGGCACGGTCTTCAAGTTCGGTAATCCGGCTCTCAAGCCGGTCGACTTCCGCCTGCGCGTCGTCGCGGTCGCGGCGAAGTCGCGGTGCGTTGACGCTGTCAGCCGACGAGCGTTCCCGGCCCGAGCCGGTGAAGTAGCGTTCGTACTCGTCCCTAATGCGATCGAAGAGCGTCTGTTCGCGGTCGCCACCGAGGATCTCCCCGGCAGCTACGTCGAGTGCGCTGAGCAACGACTGGTGATCACCGGCGGCAAGGGGTTCCAGGCTGGCGCCCTGCTGCAGGCGTAGCGCTTCCCACAGTGCCCGGTCGATCGTCTGATCGAGAATCTGGCGGGCACGGTTGTGGGCTTCGCGGCCGGAAAGCATCTCCCCGCGCGGCTCGAACACTTCCAGTTCGGTACGCGGGCCGCGATGGAACCGCTTGAAGTAGCGGAAGCGATAGTCCCCGGTCGAGACTTCGACTTCGATTTCCGTGGCTGCATCCCGGCCGACCGGTTTCAGACTCTTCACCAGCTGGCTCGAAGAATCGTCATTTTGATCGAAGATGAGCCAGAGCGCTTCGGCGATGCTCGATTTGCCGACCTCGTTTTCGCCTTCGACGATGGTGACTCCGGTCTCGCGCGGGCGGATGGTTACCGAGCGAATGGCCTTGTAGTCGCGGATCGTGACGCTGTTGAACCTCATGCGGCGCCTCGCGCCAGGCGATGGAGCAGACGGAGGGCGTCGCCGGCCTCCGTGGCCTGGTCGGTATGGACCATCGCCGCGAGGTCTCGCGCGGCCGAGGCCGCGAAGCCGGAGAGCCCAAGACTCGAAAAGTCGTTATCCGACGGGACGACGAGCAGGTCGTTATCGCTGGCGCGCTGTTCGATTGCCGCGAACATGGGCCGGAAGTGCTCGATCGTCTCTTCCAGTTCGGCCATGACAGAGAGCGTCACCGTACCTTCGAGCCCGAGGTTCAGGATGATCCGCTCCTTGGTCGGCAGGCCATCGAGCCAGGTCCGCAGGCGGGCGACATCGGAGCTGTCGTTCACGGTCGACATCTGCTCGGTGAAGCGCCAGGTGGCGACCTTCACCGATTCCACGTCGATGGAGTCCCCGTCGAGTGTGACGGCGAGGGCGAGGCCGGGATCGGTCTCGCGGTACTCGGTGGGCTCGGGCGCGCCCGAGTACCAGATGCGACCAGTCGCACCGACGGCGGTACGCGAATGGCGGTCGCCGAGCGCGATGTATTGCACGGCGCCGGAAGCGATGGCGGCTTCGGCCGGCGCAAGGCGGATGAGTTCGGGTTGCTCGGCGTCAGGTGCAAAGATTTCGAAGCGGCCGTGGCCGGCGACAATCTTAATCCCCGGAAGATCCGCTGCCTCGGCAAGGGCCGCAGCGATCGGATCGTCGGTCACCTTCTTCGAGCGCCACGGCGCGTTGACGATCGTGACGCCCGGTTCGGCTTCGACTGGCGTGCCATCGAGGATGGTGACGTTTTCTGGGCAATTGGCGGTGAAGACATGGGAGAGGTAAACAGAGCCAGCGCTCAGGGGATCGTGATTGCCGGGAAGGAGATAGAACTGGACCGCTGCTTCCTTCATCGCCTGAAGTGCACGAAGCACGAGCTGGCGTTCGACCATGTTCGATTCGAAGACATCTCCAGTGACGAGCGCAAAGCTGGCGTCGCGCTGGCGCGCTTGCTCACCGATAGTGCGAATGGCCTGGAGCCGGGCGTCGGTAAAGCGGGATTGAGCCTCCGGGCTGAGGAAGTGGCGGGTCATGCCCAGCTGCCAATCGGAGGTGTGGAAGAACCGGACCATGTGATTGAGCAGGTTAGCAGAACATGCGTGCGGTGACACCATGAAAACAGTATCGTCTGGCAAGTCGTCGCCACCTGTCGCGGTGATGTGCACAATCCGTGCCACGAGCCCATTGGTGTTCGCGAAAGAGATGAGAACGCGCGCGTGATAGACCTCGTCCCGTATGGCAAAGCAGCCCGAGAGGCCTTGGCGGAGCAGGTTGCCGCCGCCAAGCGGGAGGATCCACTCGCGCCGGTGACGGTCATCGTCCCTTCGAACTACGCCGGGCTTTCGGTGCGGCGCGCGCTGGCGGCGACAACGCCCATCGTGAACGTGCACTTCATGGTGGCGGCGCGGCTGGCTGAACTGCTGGGGGCGCCCGCACTTTCGGCGAAAGGGAAGCGCCCACTTACGCCCTGGATCCGCCTTCAAGCTGTGCGCGCGGCGTTGCGCGAGCGGCCCGGTGTCTTCGCAGAGGTCGCGGGGCACCCGTCCACCACCCGGGAACTGCAACGGGTGTTCGCCGAACTCCGCGAGACCTCGGATGCGAGCCGCGAGCGGATTGCACGGACGAGCCGGCGAGCGGCTGATGTGATTCGTTTGTTCGACCGCTTCCGCCGGTTAAGCGCCGGATTCTTCGACGAAATCGACCTCATGGATGCAGCGACGGACAACCTCGTTTCGAACCCCGGGGCCGCTTGGGAGACCGGTGCTCTTGTGCTGTACCTGCCGCGGAAACTGGCCCCGGCACTCGAACGGCTGCTGCGGGCTGTTGGGACAGAACGTGTACACGCGGTCCTGGGGCTGACCGGTGATTCGGCGGTCGATATGGTGACTGAGGCGCTCGCGGCTCGGCTCCCAAGTGGCGGGGCGATCCGGCGCATGCCGGTGCAGTTGCCGCAGGCGGCAAGAATCGTTTCTGCCACCGATCCCGAGGAAGAGGTTCGGGAGGCGATGCGCCAGGCGATGGCGATGACCGCCGAAGGAGTGCCCCTCCATCGCATCGCCATCACCTTCGAGTCGCGCGAAACCTACGCCGGCCTCCTCGACGACGCGCTGACCTCGGCAGAGATTCCCCATAACGGACCGCCGAACCAGACCCTCGCCCAGACCGTGCCGGGACGGACGTTGCTCGGTCTGCCGAAAATCGCGGCCTCATCCGGGAGCGGCGACCCTGGCTACGCGCGCGAGGTCGTCATGGACTGGCTCACCTCGGCGCCGATTTTTGATGGAGCGAGCGAGGCGCCAAGCCACCGCTGGGACGAGATCAGCCGCGATGCGGGAATCGTCAAGGGGCCGGAGCAGTGGACGAGCAGGCTGGAACTCCACGCGGCCTCGGTGGAACAGCGGGCCCGGATGTTTGCGCGTGAAGGAGAAGAATCGGCGAGTAAGGATGCGGAGTGGGCACGTTCGTTGAAGGACTTCGTTAGTCGCCTGCAGGCCGAACTCGGCAGCGACGAACGAGCACGATCGGGAGCTCACGCGCGAAAGGCGCTCGGTTGGCTCGATGCGTACCTTCCTGAACGCGGAATTGATCAGGAATCGCAGCTTGAAGCCCGCGAACAGGTGAAACGCCTGCTTGAGGCCATCGAAGCGGGCAGCGCCGGGCTCGACCCGGAACTCGACCCCGTGATCGGCCGCGGGGAATTCGCGGCCGCTCTGGAGGAGTTGCTCGGGGCACCCTTCGGCCGGGTGGGCAAGCTCGGCGATGGTATCTTCACCGGGCCGATGACGCTGGCTGCGGAGATGGAGTTCGACGCGGTCATGGTCCTTGGGATGGTCGAGGGCGTTCTTCCCTCGGCATCGCGGGACGACCCAATTCTGACCACGGAAGAGCGAAACGTGGCGGGCGGCCAATTGCCCCCTGGCGGGCGCCTGCCGACCGACCAGCGGCGGGCCTACCTGGCAACCCTCCTTTCCGGAGAGACTCGGATCCTGAGCCATCCGCGAGGCGACCTTCGAGCGCAGCGTTCGACGCAGCCATCGCGCTGGCTGTTGAGAGCAGCTACGGAACTGTCCGGCGAAGAGATTTACGCAACCGAACTCGAATCGCGGCTGACGAACCCGCCCAATTGGTTCCGGGTGGTTCACTCGTTCGAATCGGCGCTGCGCAACGGAGAGGCGCGTGCTTCGCTCCAGGAGTGGGACCTTGCAAGCCTGATCCTCCACCGTGGCCGGCTTGATCGACACTTCCTCTTGCAACGGGCCGGCGGTTGGAACGCGCTCGCCGAGGGAGTGATCGCGAAACGGTCGCGCCTGCGCCAGGGCGACGGCCGCCTCGACGACTGGAGCGGCCATGTCCCGGCTGGCCTTGCGCCAGTCCCGGGGGCTCAAAAGCCAATCTCGCCGACTGCCCTCGAGACGTTTGCGAAGTGCCCGTTCCGGTACTTCCTCGGCCACGTCCTGCACGTGGGAGAGGTTGAACGCCCGGAGGATGTGATCACTATTGAGCCGGCGGTTATCGGGCAGATCGTTCACGAAATCCTGCAGCGGTTCTTCGAAGCGACAGCGGAACGCCCGGACCCAGTTGCGGACTGGAGCGAGGAGGAACGCGGACAGCTCCGCGCCATCACGCGAGCATGCTTCGATGACGCGGAACGGCGGGGAGTAACGGGGAAGACGCTCACGTGGCGGGCCGAGCAAGCGCGGCTGCTCCGCGACCTCGACCTCCTGCTCGAGGAAGAGATCGGCGAGCGACGGATGAACCAGTTCCACTTCAAGCAAGCTGAAGCGGCCTTTGGGATGGACGCCACCCCCGCACGACCTGTGGTTGGGCCGCCCGCGCAATTGACGCTCGCAAGTGGTGAAGTCGTCTCGTTCAGGGGGTTGGCGGACCGCGTGGATGTTGGCCCCAATGGCGAGCTGGCGATTGTCGATTACAAGACCGGCAGTACGCGTTCGTATAAAGAACTGACCGGCGACAACGTCTTCGCCGGGGGCAAGTTCCTTCAGCTCCCGGTCTACGCGCTCGCATTCAAGGATCAATCGCAGGCGCCGGTGCGGGCGAGTTACTGGTTTATTACCGAATCGGCCAGCTTCGAGCGTAAGACGATGGTGCTCGACGAGAAGACGTACGAGGCGTTCGGCGGCATCGTGAGCACCCTGGTGGAAACCATGCGTTCGGGATTCTTTCCGGCTGTGCCCGGCGAAGATGACTGGCGTTCGACGGGCGTGAGCTGGGCGAACTGCCGCTACTGCCCCTACGACAGCGTCTGCCCTTCGGCCAACCGCATCGAAAACTGGAATGCCGTAAAGAACGACCCGGGCCTTCGCAACTTCGCCGGGCTTGCGAGCGGCGACATCCCCGGAGACGACGATGCCTGAACAAACCGACGAAGAGGCACGCATCGAGATCCGGACGGCGACGAGCGAAACGCTCTTCGTGGAGGCCGGGGCCGGGACAGGGAAAACTACCGCGCTCGTCTCCCGCATCCTCGCGCTCATCGGCGAAGGAGTGCCAGTCTCGGAAATCGCCGCGATCACATTTACTGAAAAGGCCGCGGCGGAACTTTCCGAACGCGTCCGCAAGCGGCTGGAACAGTCAGAGAACAAGGAGCGCGATCCCCAGCTCCGACAGCGGATTGTGGCGGCCCTCGACGGCCTCGATTCAGCGGCTATCCAGACGCTGCACAGCTTCGCGATGCGGATCCTCTCGCTGTATCCGCTCGAAGCCGGGCTGCCGCCGCGGCTGTCGCTCCGCGACGACGTACAGGCGACACTCGCGTTCCGTGAGCGATGGAATCGCTTCCGGGATGAGTTGCTCGAGTCTCCCGAGTTGGAGCGAGCGCTGCTGCGCGGCCTGACGGTTGGCCTCCGCCTGCGAGACCTGCAGGACGTGGCGGACATCTTCAATGAGAACTGGGAGCGAGTGGAGGAGATCGTGCTGCCGGAGGCGGACGAGCCGGTGCTCGACCCGGACGCTGTCTTTGGGCCCATCTCAGAAGTGATTGCGGCACGCCGACCGGGAGTGAATGACAGCCTGACCCGACGGCTGGACTCCATGGTGGCTTTCATCGAAGCGCTGCCGCAAATCGGAGCGCGCCTCGATGCGGCGGAGACGCGCGAAGAGCGTGAGACCGCGGAGGTCGATCTGCTCAGATTGCTCGCACGGATGCCTTCGATCACCACTTCGACCTCGGGAAAGTCCTTCGGACGTGGACTGGGACAAAAGGGGAACTGGGACGACGTCGATAATGTCCGCGCGGCCATGGCCGAGGCCGAGGCAGCCCGCAAATCGATACTGGATGGGACGCGTAGTTGGGTTCTGTGCCAGCTGCTTCCGAAGGTCCGCGACTTCGTGATCGCCTCGGCGGCTGAGCGCAGGGCGGCAGGTGAACTGGAGTTCCACGACCTCCTGGTTCTGGCCCGTAACCTTCTGCGCGACAACGAAGAGGTCCGGATGGCGATGCATCGCCGATTCCGTCGCGTACTGATCGACGAGTTCCAGGACACCGACCCTATCCAGGTGGAACTGGCTGCCCTGCTCGCAAGCGGAACGCACACGAAAGACTGGCGCAACGCCAGCGCGGAAGCGGGCCGCCTGTTCTTCGTCGGCGACCCGAAGCAATCGATCTATCGGTTCCGGCGGGCGGACATCGAACTGTTCAAGCGGGCGCGGGGCGCGTTTTCGGCGCGGCGGCTGACGCTGCGCAAGAACTTTCGATGCCGGCCGGGGATCATCGAGTGGGTGAACGAAGCCTCGGGCAACCTCTTCGAGGAGTTCGGAATTGACGCGCGCCAGGCCGACTGGATCCCGCTCGAACCGGGCCGCGAAACGGGGAAGTCCCCGTCGGTGCAACTGCTGGGTGAAGCGGTGGTCACCGGGAAGAACGGCCTGCGCGCTTCCGATGTGCGCCGCATGGAAGCGGAGGCAATCGCGGCCACGGTGCTTGCCGCCGCCCGGGAAAACTGGCTCGGCCGGGACGACAAAAAGATTAAGGCGACGCGCTTCTCGGACATCGCCATCCTGCTCCCAACGCGCACGAATTCTCCCGCCATCGAAGCGGCCCTGGCCCGTGCCGATGTGCCGACGCGAATTGAAAGCCGCTCACTGCTCTTCGCTGCGCAGGAGATCCGAGACCTGACGAACATCCTCGCAGCGATCGATGACCCAACAGACGACGTGGCGGTGGTGGCCGCACTGCGCTCGCCGGCGTTCGCCGTGAAGGATGGCGAGTTGCTCCAACATTCGCTCGCCGGCGGCAACTGGGACTACACACGCCCTGCGCCTGCCGAAACTCCGGAATCAGTCCGGAGTGGAATGGAGTCGCTGAACCACTTCCACGCGGCTCGCTGGTCATTGGGCATCGGGGCGCTCGTTGAGAGTGTTATTGCGGGACGCAAGATGCTTGAAGTTTCGGTGGCCAGCCCGCGGCCGCGGGAATCCTGGAGGCGGTTGCGATTCGTCGCCGAACAGGCGAGATCGCTCGGCGACTCGGGGACGGTTACCTCGCTGCGGCAGTTCGTTCACTGGCTTCGCACCCAGGCGCAGGAACGCACGCTCATCGCGGAGGCGGTGGCGAACGAACCCGACGACGACGCCGTGAAGATCCTGACAGTGCACGCGGCAAAGGGGCTGGAGTTCCCCATCGTCATCCTCGCCGGCCTCGGGATCGAACCGCGTTTCACGGCTCCGAAAGTCGCCTGGACGAAAGCCGAGCGCGGTCTGGAATCCGTGGCGGTGCGCATCGGGCGTGAAGGCACCCACTTTGAGACGCCGGATTTCGAAACCGTGCGCCAGGCGGATCGCGAACAGTCCTGGCTTGAGCGCGACCGCCTGTTCTACGTCGCCGCTACGCGTGCGAAAGAGCGGCTGGTCGTTAGCCTCTACCACGCACAGGCGAAGGATCACCTGATACGCCACAAGGAGCAGAAGTGCTCGGTGGCCGAATGTTTGAACGCGATGCGTCCTCGATATCCGGGATGGGAGACGCTGCTGCCCGGCCTGCCGATCGGGGGAGGCATCCCGGCCGAGGGAATCGAAGAACAAACTGAAGCCAACCGGAACGCCTGGATTTCGGACCGGGCGGAGCGCATCAAGCGGCTCGGAGCGGCCCGCGTGCTGGCCGCGACCACCATCGCCCACGATGAGGGCGAAGCCGACGAAGAAGCTGAGCCGGACCCGCACATCGATGACCAGCCATGGAGAAAAGGCCGGGCGGGCACATCTGTCGGTCGCGCCGTGCATGCCGTACTCCAGACGATCGATCTGGCGTCCGGCGCCGGGCTGCGTGAGATCTCAACCACGCAAGCGGTCGCTGAAGGCATCGCCGACGAAGCGGACCACATCGCGCGGCTGGTTGAGAGTTGCCGGACATCGGACGCCGTCAAGTCGGCGCTGACTTCGGGAAAGCTCTACCGCGAACTGTACGTGGGCACCTCCTTCGAAGGCACCGTCATCGAAGGCTTCATCGACCTGCTCTACGAATCGCCAGAAGGACTCGTGGTGGTCGACTACAAGACCGACTCCGTACGAGGTATGTCGCAGATCGCGATTGCAATGGAACGCTACCGGTTGCAGGGCGCCGCGTACGCGATCGTGCTGGAAGAGGCTCTCAAACGGCCTGTCGCGAAGTGCGTCTTTGTGTTCGCCGAACCGAGAACCGAGGTCGCAATCGACGACCTTGAAGGTGCGAAAGCCGCCGTGCGCGAGACCATCCGAAGGAAGTTCATTCCGGCGGGAGGATGACCCCGGGATTGAGGATGCCCCGCGGGTCGAGCGCGCGCTTGATTGCCCGCATCGCCGCGATGTCGGCTTTGGACCGCGTGAGTTCGAGCCATGGCAACTTGGCGATGCCGATGCCATGTTCCGCGCTGATGCTGCCACCCAGTTCGGCCACCAGGCGAAGGACGGCATCATCGGCGACCTCGTCCTCGGGTTCGAGTCCGAGGATGTTCACGTGGAGATTGCCATCGCCGGCGTGGCCGAAGAGTATCGGGCGCGCGCTCGGCCGGACGGCGTGGATGGCATCGCGGACGCGTCTCTCGAACTCGGGGAGGTTCGAGAGCGGCAGCGTGACATCCAGCTTGTGCGGGATGCCCTCGGCGTTGATGGCCTCGGTGTGACGTTCGCGGTAGGCCCACAGGCGTTCGCGTCCGGCGGCATCAGTTGCAAGGGCGGAATGCTCGACGCCCGGGCACTCCGAGAGCACCTCGGCCAGTTCGGCAGAGTCATCGCGACGGGCAGCGGTTTCCACCAGCACGTAGCAGCCAGGGTGCTTGCCAAACGGGAGCGGCACCCCGGCGTGCGCGCAAACCAGATCGACGCCCTCGGCGAAGAAAGCTTCAGCAGCTTCGAGCGAGGGCATCGCGGCGCGGACGGCGGCGACCACTCCGAGCGCCGCGGCGAGATCGGGCACCCCGAGGAGCGCCACGGTTCGCTGTTGGAGTTGCGGAACGAGTTTCAGGCGCACCGCCGTTACAACGGCGAGGGTGCCTTCACTTCCGGCGAGCAACTGGCCGAGGTCGTAGCCGGTGTTGTCCTTCACGAGGCCGGGCAACCGTCGAACGATGCTGCCATCGGCCAGGACCGCTTCGAAGCCGAGCATCTGCCGTCGCATCGAACCGTAGCGGATGACGCGGATGCCACCCGCGTTCGTCCCCACCATCCCGCCGATGGTGGCGCTATCGCGTGAGGCGAGATCGACGCCGAAGGCCCAGCCTTCGGGGCGTATCTGCTGCTGGAGCGCGGCGAGCGTCGCTCCGGCTTCCACCGTGATCTCGCCGGAAGTTGTGTCGAAGTCGGCAATGGCATTGAGACGCGTGAGCGAAAGGACGACTTCGCCGCCACGAGGGACGCCGCCGCCCACGAGCCCGGTGTTGCCGCCCTGCGGCACGACCGCGGCACGGACCTGCCCACAAATCTGCAAGACCCGGCTGACCTCTTCAGCGGAGCCTGGGCGAACAACCGCGAGCGACTCACCATGGTAGCGGCGCGTCCAGTCCGTCTCGTAGGTCGCGCGCATGTCGGCTTCGGTGAGGACATGGGCCTCACCCACTACCGCGCGGAGCGCTTGTACAAGGTCGGTTGTCACAGCTGCGAGTGTAGCGCCGGGCGAGGCTAATCGTCGGCGCTGCCGGGTTCCGCCGAAGCGGAACCGACGAGCGTGGTCCGCGCAGGAATCTCCTGGGCGATGCCGTGAAGCGTTTCGATGACCTTGTTTTCGACGGCGTCGCGAGCGGCGCGGATGGCACTGAAGATGGCCCGGCCGTTCGAACGCCCATGGCCGATGACAACGATGCCATCGACGCCGATGAGTTGCGCGCCGCCGTATTCCGCGTAGTCGAGGCGACGCTTCACCTTCCGCAATTCGGACATGAGGACGAGTCCGGCGGCGCGGTTCCACGGCGTGAGTTCCACCGCCTTGCGAATTTCGCCGAGGAGCAGTTCGGCCATGCCTTCGGCCGTCTTGAGGACGACGTTGCCGGTGAAGCCATCCATCACTGCCACGTCGCAAACGCCCTTCGTGAGGTCCTTGCCTTCGACGTTGCCCATGAAGTTCAGGCGGCTCGCCCGCAAAGCTTCGTTGACTTCAATGGTGAGCTGGTTGCCTTTCGAGTCTTCTTCACCGATGGAGAGCAGCCCGACGACGGGATTGGCCGTCTTGAACATCCGCTCCATGTAGGCCGCGCCCATGTACGCGAACTGCACCAGGTGGATGGGACGGCAATCGGCATTGGCGCCGACATCGAGGAGCATGGTGAGGCGGCCCTCGCCAGTCGGGAAAATCGTCGCCAGGGCCGGCCGGCCGATGCCCTTAATGCGGCCCAAGGTGAGAAGTGCGCCGGCCATGGTTGCTCCAGTATTTCCGGCAGTGACAAACGCATCGGCGTCGCCGTTCTTCACCATGCGCAGGCCGACATTGATGGAGCTTTCGGGCTTGGACTTGATCGCTTCGGTGGGGTGCTCGTGCATCTCGATCAGGTCTGGCGCATCGATAATGCGGAGGTTCTTGGAGTTCGCACCCTGGAGTTCGGCTTCGATGGCCGCACGGCGCCCAACGAGCGTCAGGTCGACATCGAGGCCGCCGGCCGCCATCAGGGCACCGGCGACGATCTCGCCTGGAGCGTTGTCGCCGCCCATCGCGTCGAGAACGATTCTTGCTGTCATCCGTCTCTCCTGCGCGCCATCACAACCATGCGCTCGCTTTCGTTTGTGAGCGGTCCAAGCTCATAGTCGCCGTAGACATCGCCCAGCACCAGTCCGGCTCTATCGAGCAGGTATTCGAGTTCGAACCGGTAAACGTATCGGAGGAGGTGCTCGCTGGTTCGCCGTCTGACGAGACCGGATTCGTCGACGGACTCGTAGGTCACGCGCAGGTGGCGGGTCTGCGTCGCGAGGTCGTCTGCGTGGAGGTGAAAGCAGTCGAACTGCGCGCCATCCTCCGTTTCACCGGAAAAGACCAGGATCTGATGGCCATTCGAATCGGGGTCCAACGAGGCAGCCGGTCCGGGAACATCTATGGCCAGCAACCCGTTGAAGACGAGCGACTGGCCTAGGCAGCTGAGCAACTCGACCTGCTCCTCGCCGTCTTCGCAATAGAGGAAGACATCAAGCGGCAGGAGGATGAGCCCATAGTGGTCCTTTTCGAGCGCTAGCTCGCTGGTACGCCCTTCGATGAAGGTGACATCGAGCGCGTCCGCCTCGGCCCTGGCACGCGCTCGGGCGAGCATCGACGGGGACGGGTCGATTCCCGTAACTTCGTGCCCTGCGCGGGCCAGTTCCAGCGCGATGCGGCCGGTGCCGGTGCCAACTTCGAGGACGGGACGGTCGGTGCGGCCGGCAAACGAAAGCCAGAGGCCGGTGTCGTCGCGGTAGCCGCCATGGATGGCGTCGTAGAAGGCGGCGTCTGCAGCGTAAGGGTCTTCGGGCACGGTTGCGATTGTGGGGACGGCCTGCGGAACGCGCCACCCACAGCCGAATTACTCGCTAATGAAGCAGATGCTCTTCGGCGTTGGGCTGCTGATCGCCTACTTTGTGCTGCCGGGTTGTTCGGGGCTGTAGGAGCCTCCAACACCTTTCTTGCTTGACCTTTTACCTGGCGGCAATGAAAGGTCTTGCGCTCCGGAATACTATGGAACTCAAGGGTCCTGTCGAGGTGTCCGCTCCACCTCCGGGGCCCTTCCTCTTGCCGGTTTTGAAAGCGCATCTCTCGCCCGCTGAGCCGCTTCCCCGTAGCATCACCGAACCATGAGAGTCCTCGTCTTTGGCGCAAACGGCCAGCTCGGTTCGGATATCGTCCGGCTCTGGGAGCCCAACCGGGACATCGTCCTCATCCCCGCCCGGCGCATCGACGGCGATGTCACTGATGCGAAGAAGATCGCTCGCATCGTGAAGAAGCAGCGGCCGGATGTCGTAATCAACACGACCGCCTTCCACAACCTCCCCGTGTGCGAATCTGAGCCGAAGACGTGCTTCGAGGTAAACATCGAAGGCGGCTACAACGTTGCCGCCGCTGCTGCCGAGGCCGGGGCGACCATCGTGCAGATCAGCACGGACTACGTTTTCGATGGCACTAAGACAACGCCGTACCTGGAAGCAGACGCCCGCCATGCCCTGAACATGTACGGCGCCGCGAAGATAGCGACCGAAGACGTGGTGCGGATCGCGAACCCGAAGCACCTGGTGGCGCGCGTTTCCGGGCTCTATGGGCTGGCCGGCTCGGCGGGCAAAGGCGGCAACTTCGTCGAGACCATGCTGAGGCTGGCGCGCGAAGACAACCCGATCCGCGTGGTGGGCGACCAGACGACTTCGCCGACGAACACCGCCGAGATCGCAGAGGCACTGCTGCCCCTGGTGCGCGGCGGTGCGGCCGGCGTGGTTCACCTCGCCGCGGCCGAGGGTTGCAGCTGGCATGCCTTCGCCGCGGAGATCTTCCGCCTCGCAGGCGTCTCACCCGACCTGACGGCGGTCACCACCGAAGAGTTCGGCGGGCCGGTGAAGCGGCCGATGTATTCGGTGCTCGGCACAACCGTTGCGCCGCCAATGCGCAACTGGCGCGAAGGTCTCGCGCGCTACATGCACGAAAAGCACGGGATTCCGCTCTAGCCCCTCATTCCGTACCATCCGGCGAAACGCTTTCGGGCCGAGGTGGCGCCAGTGCGCATTCTTGTGACGGGTGGAGCGGGGTACATCGGGAGCGTCCTCGTACCGAAACTCCTCGAACGCGGACACGAGGTCCGCGTGGTGGACCGCATGTTCTGGGGGCTCCCGCACTACGCCGGCCAGCCCGGCGTCGAACTCGTGAATGCTGACGTTCGCCAGCTTCCAGAGGGCGTGTTCGCCGGGATCGACGCAGTGGATCATCTCGCCGGCTTTTCCAACGACCCGACGGCCGAATTCAGCCCCGAAGCGAACTGGCAGATGAACGCCGTTGCCACGGATTCCATAGCGATGCTCTGCCGGGATTCCGGCGTCAAGCGCCTGGTGTTCGGAAGCTCGTGCTCACTCTACGACGGCGCCGAAGATGACGAGACCCTGCTCGATGAGAACGCGGCCCTCGCGCCGCGCGGCGCGTATGCCACCTCGAAGCACTACTCGGAAGAGTCGCTCCTGCGGCACGCCGGCGAGGACTTCGAGCCGGTGATCCTGCGCCAGGCGACAGTCTTCGGCTCGAGCCCGCGCATGCGCTTCGACCTGGTGGTGAACGCCTTCGTGAAAGACGCGCTGGTCCGCCAGCGGCTCATCTTGCACGGCGGGGGGCGCATGTGGCGTCCGCTGATCAGCGTGAACGACCTCGCCGAGGCGCACGTCGCTTGTCTCGAGGCGCCGAGCGAACTGGTAGCCGGCGAAACGTTCAACGCCGTCGGCTCCAACTACCAGGTCCGCGAACTCGCAGAAGTGGTCGCGAATGCGCTGGTGAAACTCGGGCAGCCCGTTGCGCTGGAAGACGGGCCTCTCCCCAGGATCGTCCGGAACTACCGCTGCTCGGGCGACAAGCTGCGCGACCGGCTGGACCTGAAACTGGAGACCACGCCGGCAATGGCCGTGAATGCGCTCGTCGACGAGTTCGGAAAGACTCCCGTGGAGCAACTCGGCCACCCGCGCTACTACAACATCGCCTGGATGGAGTTACTCGAGCAGGTGCGCCCCGCCTACCAGGCGATGCAGAACATCTTCGAGCCGATCGAGGAGTAATCGTGGATATCACCGTCACCAAGACAAAACTGGACGGCGTTGTCCTCATCGATACGGACTTCTTCCGCGATGAGCGCGGGTTCTTCATCGAAGCGTGGCACGCGGAGCGATTCCGCGAACACGGGCTCCCCGACGCTTTCGTGCAGGACAACCATTCGCGCTCCGCGCGCAAGGTTCTTCGCGGCATGCACTACCAGGACATGACGGCGCCGATGGGTAAGCTTGTGCGCTGCACCGCGGGAGCGATTCTTGATGTCGCCATCGACCTGCGGGTTGGCTCGCCCACCTTCGGTGAGTGGGTCGGCGCCGAACTGACGGCAGAGAATATGCGCCAGATCTGGGTGCCGGACGGCTTCGGGCACGGCTTCGCGACGCTGAGTGAGTTCGCGGAAGTGCAGTACAAGTGCACAGGCCTGTACACGCCTTCGTCTGAAGGCGGCATCGCCTGGAACGACCCGGACGTGGGCATTGATTGGCCTTTCGACGACCCGGTGCTCTCGGGACGGGACCAGAACAACATGAGCCTGAAGCAATATCTCGAGCGCCCGGCGTTCCGCCACACCGGGGCTTGACCGCACGTAGTCGTACACTGGCCGGGTGATTCGAAGACTCTGGTTCGGGGCGGCCTTCTTCCTTGTCCTGGCATTCGCGGCGTGCGGCGGCGGTTCCTCGACCGCCACGCTCGCTCCCGAGGCAACGACGACGGCCGAAGCAACTTCCACTGCTGGGGCGCCGACCACGGCCGCCTCTCCCTCTTCGGCACCCACGACCTCCTCGGCACCGAAGAAGCTCGGCACTTCTGCCGGCGTTGCCACCACGGCGAAGGTGCCCGACTTCGCGGCGCTCGAGGGCGCAAAGACCTCCTTCGGCGTCATCGATGGGGCGTCGTACGCAATCGAAATGCCCGACAACTGGAACGGCGAACTGGTGCTCTACGCGCATGGTTTCGCCGGTTTCGGCACCGAAGTCTCCGTGCAAACGCCACCCTCATCGCTGCGCAAGTACCTGATCAGCAATGGCTTCGCGTGGGGCGCCAGTTCGTATTCGGAGAATGGTTACGTGCCGGGCATCGGGGCCGATGACACGCTCGCGTTGAAGCAGAAGTTCATAGACGAGTTTGGGGCACCGAAGGAGACGTACATCGTGGGGGCTTCGATGGGCGGCAACGTGGTGGCGCTCGCGCTCGAGAACCAGGCACCAGCCTACGACGGGGGGCTTTCGCTCTGCGGCGCGCTCATGGGCATCGGCCAGATCGACTACCTGGCCTCGTGGGTCGCCGCCGCGGAGTTCACCTCGGGGGTGCATTTCCCGATCGGCGAGCCCGGCGCGAACCTTGCCGGCGTGTTCCTTTCGGATGTACCGCGCGAACTTGGCGCACCGACAACACCGACCGAGAAAGGCCTGCAATTCGCCTCGATTATCAAGAACCTGACCGGCGGTCCGCGTCCGTTCTTCAACGAAGGCTTCGTTGAGCAGTACACCGTGAACTTCGGGCTGGCGCTGCTCGACCCCGAGCGGAAGTTCCTCGTGAACAAAGCGGCGACTAACGCGGAAGTGGTCTACCACATCGATCCCGGCCTGGGGCTGACCGACGCGGAGATCAACAGTGGCATCACCCGTTATGCGAGCGATCCGGCCAGCCGGAACGCGGAAACGCATCCGGACGCGGTACTCACAACGGGAGACATCAGCGTGCCGCTGCTGACCCTGCACGGGACAGGCGACCTGTTCGTGCCGATCACGATGGAGCGCGACTACGCGGCCGCCGTTGCGAAATCCGGCAAGAGCGACCTGCTGGTGCAGCGCGCGATTCGCTCTGGCGGCCACTGCAAGTTCAGCGCCGACGAACTGACGACGGCGTTCGAGGACCTGGTGACGTGGGTGCACGATGGCACGAAACCCAAGGGCGAAGACCTTTCGGGCGATCTGATGAATGCCGGAATCGAATTCACGAACCCATTGCGGCCGGGAGACCCGGGCGGGGTGAATTAGGCACTGGATGAACCGTGCGAGGGCAGTGCCTCGCACCTACCATTCGTGGCTGCGCGAACGAGGGAGTTATTCGCTGTAGCTGCGAGGCACTGCCCTCGCAGAATTCGCCTAAACTTCCGCCGATGCCCCGCAAGCCCATCCGGCTCCCCGAAGATGCGTACGCCAACGCCGAGGCGGTCTTTTCATGTCGTCATCCATGCCACGGCGGTCACGCGTCCGTTCGAAGCGCTCTCCGTCGCCGATGGATTGTGGAATATTGTGTGCAACGAACTCGAGCGGCCGTCCGTGCGGCTGCTTTGCGCCACCCTTATGCCGGACCACCTCCATCTCGTCGTCTCACCGCGTAAGAAACCAATCACTGACTGGGTGCGGGACTTCAAGGCCTTTTCGACAGACGCGCTGCGACCCCTCCATGGTCGGGATTCTATCTGGCAAGCTCGGTTCTACGACTACCGACTGCGGTCGGAAGAAGAGTTGGGAGCATGCGTGGAATATGTCTGCCGAAACGCGCTGGACGCGGGGTTGGTGGACGAGCCAGGAGAGTGGCCCTGGGTTGGATCCTGGTTGGACCTGCCGTAACGGAGTGTCCGGGCAGATTTCATTGTGCGAGGGCAGTGCCTCGCACCTACCCGGTGGGCGTAGCGGTATACTGCGCCCAACAAATCCAGCGGAGGTGGCTATGCAAACTGAACGACACCACATTCCCTCCTCCGGCCGCGAGTTCGCGCGCTAAGCGAGCGTCCTTCTCCCGGCCCGGAGCGATTGAGCCTGCAGGCTCGTTTTCCGAAACCCGGGAGGTTTCAAGTTGTCTCATGGCATTGATAGCGTCGCGGTCGCGACTGCGCGCGCGAACTATGAAGAGTGGGTGTGGGGTTCGCATGCCCCTGCCCACGGACGTCGGACCGCGGCGAGAAACGCCGCGTTCTTCCTTCCGCATCTCAAGTCCGGTATGGCGTTGCTCGACGCCGGCTGCGGGGTCGGATCGATCACGCTGGGGTTGGCTGCCGCGGTAGCTCCGGGCCACGTCACGGGTGTGGATCTCAGCCCGAGGTCACTCGCCAAAGCGCGAGAACTCAAGGCTGAACAGCGCGCCGAAAACGTCTCCTTCGAACAGCACGACCTTCGCGCGCTGCCCTTCGAAGACGGCACGTTCGATGCCGTCTTCATGCACGCCGTCCTCCAACACATCGGAGACCCGGAAAATGTCCTACGCGAGATGCTCCGCCTCCTCAAGCCGGGCGGCGTGATAGGCATTGGCGACGCCGATTTCGACGGGGCACTCCATTGGCCCGACGATCCGCTCCTGACACGTTCACACGACATCATGGCCGGGGTCAGGCCGGAGGGAGATGCCCGCATCGGCAAACGCCTGCGAGCACTCCTGGTTGAATCGGGCTACACGAATGTTGTGGCTTCCGTCGTGGGTGGCGCCGACGGCGCGCCGCAAATCGTAGCGTGGAATGGTGAAGCGACGGCGCGCCGGTTCGCCGAAGAGCCGTTCATCGCCTTCGCGGAAGCGATCGGTGTCTCGACGCGCAAAGAGATGCTCGCAATCAGCGAAGCATGGCGCGCATGGGGCCGAAATCCGGGGGCGTTCGCAGCGCGCTTCTGGTGCCAGGCGATCGGCTTCAAGCCAGCGTAGCTCGGGCGTGCAGAACGAGGCGGGCCCATTCAGGCCCGCCTCGCGGTTCGTTCGACAAATCTGCCTAGTTCAGGCGCTCGACCACGGTCGCGGTGCCGATACCACCGCCAACGCACATGGTGATGAGGCCATAGCGCCCTCCGGTGCGCTCGAGCTCGTTCACGATAGTGGCGAAGAGGCGGGCGCCCGTGCAGCCGGTTGGATGGCCGAGGGCGATAGCGCCGCCGTTGACGTTCACCTTGCTCATGTCGGCGTTCATTTCGCGCTTCCACGAGAGGACCACGCTGGCGAAGGCCTCGTTGATTTCAACCAGGTCAATGTCGCGCATGGTCAGGCCGGCCCGCTGAAGGGCCATCGGCGTCGCGGTGATCGGCCCCGTGAGCATGAGCTCCGGGTCGGTGCCGACGACCGCCTGGGAGACGATGCGTGCGCGAGGCTTCCAGCCCATTTCCTTCGCGCGATCCGGATGAGTAAGAAGCACAGCGGCGGAGCCATCTGTGATCTGGCTGGAGTTGCCGGCGTGGTGGACGCCGTTTTCCTTGAAGCTCGGCTTCAGAGCGGCGAGGCCTTCGACGGTGGTCGTGGGGCGGATACCTTCATCGAAGTCGATGGTGGCGTCCACCCACTCTTCCGTGCCGTCGGCCTTCTTGTTCTTCTTCTTGCCGGCTACCGGAATCATTTCGCTCTTGAAGCGGCCTTCCTTCTGGGCCTGGGCGGCCTTCATCTGGCTTTCGACAGCAAACTCGTCAGCTTCTTCGCGGCTGATGCCCCACTTCTCAGCGATTCGCTCCGCCGAGAGGCCTTGCGAAGTGAGGTCGTACTGCTCCTGCATCGACTTCGTGAACGGAAAGCCCATGTTCTGGCCCACGTTGGAGCCGAGCGGGATCTGTGACATCCATTCGGTACCACCGGCAACCACAACGTCGTGGGCACCGGAGCCAATCTGGTTGGCGGCGAAGTGGACCGCCTGCTGGCTCGAAGAGCACTGCCGGTCGAGGGTCACACCGGGAATCGAATACGGCCACCCGGCGGTGAGGACGACATTGCGGGCGAGATTCGTCGATTGTGCGCCGACTTCGCTTACGCAGCCGTAAATGACATCGTCGACGACATCCGGGTCCATGTTGTTGCGCTTCTGGAGCTCCTTGAGGAGGAGGGCCGATGACTCGACCGGGTGGTTTTGGGAGAGGACGCCGCCACGGCGGCCCAGGGGCGTCCGGATGGCATCGACGATGACTACTTCACGCATAATTCAGTTCCTTCTGAAGTTGTTTGCTCTGTGCGAAGGAAGTGTATCAGCGGCCGTTCACATTCACGACCGCGAACCGGTCGATTAGGCTTGTTTCGTGACCTTATCCGAACCGGACGCCAGGGCGTGCGTCGTTGCGGTCCACCGCAGCGCCGATCACACGTTCAGCAAGCCGGCCGTGCCGGCGATTCGGCTGGTGACGGGCCTGGGTGTCGAAGGGGACGCCCACAACGGCGTGACGGTGAAGCACCGCTCGCGCGTCGCGCGGGACCCGACGAAACCAAACCTCCGCCAGGTACACCTGATCCACCAGGAACTTCACCGCGACCTGCTGGCTCAGGGGTTTCGCGTCGCGCCGGGCGAGATGGGCGAGAACATCACAACAGCAGGACTGGACCTGCTTGGTCTGCCGACAGGGGCGAGGCTCGCCATCGGCGACGCAGTTATCGAGGTGACGGGACTGCGGAACCCATGCCTGCAGCTGGACGCGTTCCAGGACGGACTGATGAAGGCGTGCCTCGACCGCGACGAAGACGGCGGCCTTGTGCGGCTCGCGGGCGTGATGGCGATTGTGCTGGCCGGTGGCGAAGTCCGGCCGGGTGATTCGATCGAAGTGGAATTGCCAGCGGAGCCGCACCGGCGGCTGGAACCTGTTTAGGCAGGCGGCGCGACAAACCGCAGGGCGCCCGGTATGACTTCGATCTTCGCGGGCAAGTAGCCGCCGTGTTCGCCGTCGAGGTCAAGCAGCGTGCGCTTCGGCGATGAGAGCTCGACGACTTTCGCCGGGTGGCGATCGATTCCCTGGATATCGAGGTGGGTGCCGCCCTTCCGTTGGCCGTCGACCGCCTTGAGGACGGTCCTGCGGCCCATGTCGCCCCAGCGAATGACATCAAGCAGGCCGTCATCGGGCGCGGCACCGGGGGCCGCGACGAGGTCGCCGCCCCAGAGCTCCATGTTGTGCACACTGACCGAGTTGTAGCGGCCGTCGAAGGTCGTGCCATCGATGGAAAGCGTGAACTGGCGGCCCATGCGCCCGACCATCTTCACGCCGGTCATGACGAGATATGGAGCCGTATCGCCGAGGCGCTTCAGCCAGCGTGGTGTGGACTGCGAGATTTCGGGGACCCAGCCCGCGGACGCCTCGAGGAGGAAGTACCGAACCTGGTCGTTGCCATCTTCACCGCGGGATGTGACCTTTCCGACGTCGACCGGGCGCTCTTTGCCCTCGACGATGGCCTTAAGGGCGAGGCTTCCGCGGGCGATACCGAGGCTCTTGGCAACGTCCTTGCCCGTGCCGAGGCCGATCGTCCCGAGGCGGACGGTTTTGCCCGCACCGCGGCCGAGGATGCCGTTTGCGACTTCGTACACGGTGCCATCGCCGCCACAGGCGACGAGGAACTTCCGCCCGGCGGCGACGGCTTCTTCGGCCAACTCGGTGCCGTGGCCGCTGTGGGTCGTGAAGACCACATCCGCCGCGAGCCCGGCGCGTTCAATGGCATCGATGATGGTGCCGATGCGCTTGCGGGTGCGCCCTCCCCCGGAATTGGGGTTCAGGATGAAGAGGGGCCGATCGGCGATTTCTGGCGGTATGCTCTGTGTCACACCTGCACCGTAGCGCGAACGGTGGAGACGGTGAAGGAGCCGCGGTTGGAATCCCATGAAGCCTTCCGGGCGATGAACACGGACATCGACCTGTTCATCGAGAGCCCGGTGCCCGCTCCGCCGGGCGCCTTCATAGGCGCGAAGCTGCTTTTCGAACAGCAGGAACAGCGATTCTCCCGCTTTCGCGAAAACAGCCTCCTTATGCGCCTCAACCGCGGCGAAGTCATCGAAGACGGCTGGCTGGCGAGGGTGGTCACAATGTCGATCGACGCCCACCAGATCACTGGCGGCTACTTCAACCCGATGGTGCTGCCGGCCTTGTCGCGTGCGGGGTATGACCGCTCGTTCGACGACATCCAACCGGGCGGGGTTCTCGAATCGCAGCGAGTGCCGGATCCGTCGAAGGTCCTCCGAGTCGATGGGCTTCGGGTCGAGCTCCTGGCGGGACAACTTGACCTGGGAGGCATCGTGAAAGGATGGTCGGCCGACCTGGCTGCGGAGAGCCTCGCGAGCGATGGCAGCTCTGCCTTCGTCAACGCGGGCGGCGATATTCGCTGCATCGGGAGCGATGGAGGCGGCATCGGCTGGCTGATGGATATCTCCGCCCCCGACGGGACAAAAGCGTGGGAAGGCCGCCTCACGGGCGCTATCGCGACCTCGACCACGCGCAAGCGCCGTTGGCCGACGGCGGAAGGCGGCGAGGCGCACCACCTGATCGACCCGGGTACGGGCATGCCTTCGGATTCGGGTTATGTGCAGGTGAGCGCGCGCGCGGAGGCTTGCTGGCTGGCCGAGGTCTGGGCGAAAGCAATCCTCATCGGTGGCGCGGACACGATGGAGCGCGCGCGCCGAGCGGGAGTAAGCGCGCTGGCCTACGACGCCGCCGGGGTTCGCAGCATGGCGGGACAGTGGTAGATGCGTGGCAGGCACTCAGCCCGGCGCCTCGTATTGCGAGGGCAGTGCCTCGCAACTACCCCTGTGGACTGCCGGTCAGTCCTTCAGCTTCGAAAGGTCCTGGACGAAGAAGACGGTCGGTCCTTCGAGCGTCGGGCTGCCGCCGGCGCGCTCGATCGTAACGAGGACGACATCATACGAGGCAATGCCCCCGGGTATGACCGTCTGGTAGCGGGCGAACCCATCGGCATCCGATTCGAAGGTACCAAGCGAGAAGTACTTGCCGCCGGAGTTGGCCCAAAGCTGGTAGGTCTCGCCAGGTGGGCGCTGTGGAAGGTCGCTGGCGACGAACCAGACCCGCTTCTGGTCGTCGTCCCAGACGAGCCGGCCGATCGAGTTGAGACCACCTTCCGCGGGGAGGACGTCGGCGATCTTGGTGTTGTTTGAGAGCAGCGCGACGATGAGCTCCTGGTCGCCGGTGGCGGCGACGGAAAGGCGTTCAGCTTCTTTCTGCTGGTCATCAAGCTTTTGCGTGAGGGCCGCGATTTCGACTTCTTGCGAGAGCGCGGTCTGGATCTTGGCCTGGAGCCGCTCGTCGTCCTGGCGGAGATCATCGAGCTGGCCGCGCATCCACACCATGCCGGTGAACGCGGCGATGGCCACGAAGACGGCGGCAATGCCGGCGAGTGCACGTCCCGTGTTGAACGCGCGCCGCAAGGGGCTGGGGCGACGGATGCCAGCGGCGAGGAATACCTTGTTCTTCAGGCGCGGCGGCGCCTGGCGCTGCGGAGAGGTCATGGCGTAGGTGGCCACCAGCCGCTCGGAGTCCCGGGCGATATCGCGGCAGGCGGCGCACTCCGCCAGGTGCAGCGCGATCGTGCGCTCCAGGGGAGGTTCTAACGAACCGATGGCGTATTCATCCGCCTGTTCTTGTGAAATGTGCTCGCCGGGCATCTACCTATCCCTGGTCCTTCGCCTCAATTGCACGGCGCAGTTTCTGCATTCCCAGGCGAATGCGTGTTTTCACGGTCCCGAGCGGTTCGTGCAGCTGCGCCGCAATCTCCTGCTGCGTGAACCCGCCGAAGTACGAAAGTTCGAGCGCCAATTTTTGGTCCGCCGGCAATTCCATAAGCGCCCTGCGGACCACGAGTTGTTCCTCGTGTAACTCCGCCGAAGCTTCGGGATCGATCTGGTCGACGCTGAACATGGGCTCGGCGCCTTCATCGGGCTCGCCGAACGAGTTGCCCTCGCGCTTGCGGCGGCGGCCGCGCGCGCGCAATTCATCGACTGCACGATTGCGAGTAACGCTCATGAGCCAGCTGAGGAAGCGTCCGCGTTCGGCGACGAAGGTTCCGGGCCGGCGCCAGAGCCGCACAAAGACATCCTGGGATGTGTCTTCGGCAAGGCCTGCATCGCCGAGCACGCGGAACGAGGCCGAGTAGACCAGGTCGATATACCGGTCGTAGAGGACACTGAAGGCGCTTTCGTCCTGGTTTGCGATTGCGTGCATGAGCGCCTCATCCGGCCAATCAACGCGGCTGGCGATATCGCCTTCCGCGGGACGGGTGAACTCCACCGTCCTTCCAACATTACGTATACCAGAGCTGTCCGGATTCCCTTGCACACTCATAGGCGTCTCAAATGGGAATGATACATGAGACATTGGGCTGAACCATCGTCTTTACCATTCGTAACAAAAGGCTCCTTGTCATTTACCGGTGGCTACGTGGAAGTCATCGACACTGGATGTACCACGACTGGAGACACCACAAAAATGCGCCGCTTTATTCGCCCCTTTGCAGCTGGAGTAGCGGGACTCGTGCTGCTCGCAGGGGTCGCATGTTCTTCCTCCCCCGCAGGTACAGTGAGCACTGATACACAGTCACCGACCACGAGCGGTTCTGCAACTGTCCAGGCAACACAGCCAACCTCGATCAACAAGCCGACCAACGAGCTTTCGACTGCCGACGTGGTCAAGCTCGCTGAGCCCGCGGTGGTCCGCATCGAGACGAACAGCGGCGTCGGAACCGGGTTCGTCATCCAGTCCGATGGTTACATCCTGACCAACAACCACGTGGTGCTTTCGAACACAGGACGTGTCTCGAACACGATCCGGGTCACGCTGAGTGATGGTTCGGTGGTGCCGGCAACGGTGGTCGGGACGGACCCACGCTCCGATCTCGCGGTCATCAAGATCGACAAGACCGGGATGAAGGCGCTGCAGTTCGCCGACCTGGACAACGTGCTCATCGGGCAAGACGTGGTAGCCATCGGCTATGCGCTCGACCTTCAGCAAGGTGAAGGGCCCTCGTTCACGGTGACGCGCGGAATCGTCAGCCAGAAGAACCGCGTGATCGACGAAGGCTCCGCGGCTCCTCAAATCTACGGAGCTATCCAGACGGACGCCGCGATTAACCACGGCAACAGCGGCGGTCCGCTTTTGAACATGTTCGGTGAAGTTGTGGGCATTAACACGGCGCTGGCGCCGGATGAGTCGACCGGTGGGGTCGCCATGGGCATCGGCTTCGCGGTTGGGTCCGACGTGGCAAAGGCAGTCTCGGAACAGCTCATTGCAGACGGCCAGGTCAATCGCGGATTCCTCGGCATCAGCAACTTCGACGCCCTGCGCCCGGCCAAGGCCAAGGAACTCAACATCCCCGAAGACCAGGGTGGCCTCGTGGTCGGAAGCGTTTCCCCGAGCGACCCGGTGGGGCTGGCCGGCCTTCGCGCGGGCGACGTGATCATTCGCCTGGGCAACACCCCGATCGCCAGTGAGAGCGACCTCACAGTGGCGCTCATCAAGAACAGCGCGGGCGACAAGGTGACCATCGAGTTCTACCGCGACGGCCAGAAGCAGAGCATTGAGGTAACGCTCGGAACACCTCCGTACTAAAGAGATTCCCTCCTCTCCAGCAACGAAGCCTCCCGCTTCCGGGAGGCTTCGTTGCGTTTGGGACGCTACGCTGAACAGGTGGCGCCCACTCGCATCGTTTCGCTCGTCCCCAGCTGGACCGAACTGTTGGTTGCCCTCGGCGCCCGTGACCGGCTCGTGGGGCGAACGAAGTTCTGCACCGAGCCTGCTGCCCTTACCCAGGACGTGCCGGCGATTGGCGGCACAAAGAATCCCGACATCGAGAAGATCCTCGCGCTGAGGCCGGATTTGGTCATCGCGAACAAGGAAGAGAACCGCCGGGAAGACATCGAAGCGCTGGAACAGGCTGGCCTGAGCGTGCTGGTGACCGACCCAAACTCGGTCGGTGAGGCGATCGCTTGTATTCGCGAGATTGGATTATCGATCGGAGAGCATGAAGCCACGAACGCACTGGCCGTCGAGATCGAAACAGTTCTGCGCGAACCTTCGAGGGCCATCCCGGTACGCGTCTACGTGGGCGTCTGGCACAACCCGAAGATGGGTCTCGGTTCGGAGAGCTACGGACACTCGATGCTCGAAGCGTGCGGCGGAGTGAACGTGCTGGCGGGCCGTCCACGTTACCCCGAGGTGACGATGGACGAGCTTCGGGCGCTTCAGCCGGAGCTGATCCTCCTGCCGGACGAACCGTTCCCGTTCGACGCCGGCCACGCAGCGCTGTACGGCGAAATTGCGCTGGCGAAGGTCATCGATGGGAAGCTGCTCTGGTGGTATGGCCCGCGAATGCCGCACTCGATGCGAGAGTTGCGGCGGATTCTCGCGGAGGCCGCGGACAGGTGATAGACATTCGAATCGTGCCAGCCCGCGGCTTCGGGCGAGCGTGTCTCGACGCGCTTCAGGAAGCGGCCGGGGGGAGGCCGAAGATCGCGATTGGCCTTCCGACCGGCAACACTCCGATAGCGCTCTACCAGGAGATGGCCATGGCCGCGGCGGCTGGAAGTTTCTCGGTCTTGGGCTGGCGGCCGTTTGCTATCGACGAGTACGGCGGGCCGAAGAGCCACCCCTGTTCCAACCGGAGCTTCTTCCAGCAGTACTGGGTTGCGATTCCTGGCGCGCCGGACGTCGAACAATTCGATCCCGAGGCGCAGGACATCGACGCCGAAATTCAGCGGATGAGGGGCGCGGTCGGCAGCGCCGGCGGGCTCGATATCGCGCTGCTCGGCATCGGGCTGAACGGCCACGTTGCCTTCAACGAGCCGGGCAGCACGCTGGAGAACTCGGTTCGACGAGTGGAACTCACCGAGGTCTCTCGCCAAAGCGCACGGGCTTGCTGGGGTGATGAGACGCCAACCTGGGGGCTGACGCTGGGCTTGCGGGAACTCTTCGGCGCCGGCGCGGTGATCATCATGGCGAACGGCCTCACCAAGGCGAACATCGTGGCCGCCGCCATCGACGGACCCGCCACGGGACAGGTGCCCGCGAGCCTTTCGCGCCGGTCGACGCGGGTCACCTGGGTGCTGGATGAAGCGGCGGCTTCCGGCCTGACAGGCTAGCGCTCTGCGCGGCGGTCGAAGGCGACTTCGCCGCGGCAGATGGTCATCCGCACCTGCAAGTCACCATCGACCACGACGAGATCTGCGTCCATGCCGCGTTCGATCTGCCCCTTTCGATTCGAGGCGCCCGCCACGCGCGCGGGGTTCGTGGAACAGAGCCGGAACGCAGTCGAAATGCTGATGCCGAGGAACCGCATGGTGTTGCGGAAGTGCTGATCCATGGTCTCAACGCTGCCGACGATGGTGCCGTCGGCCTTCGCCGCCTTGCCTCCCGAGACGGTGACCTCCTCGCCGGCGAAGTTGCCGCTTTCTTTGTCCAAACCTGCGAGGTGAAGGTTATCGGTGACGACAACCGTGCGATGTGGCCCGAGGATGCGGTAGGCCATGAGCAGCGGACCGGGATCGACGTGGGCGCCATCGCAAATGAGCTCGCAGGTCACCTGGTCTTCGAGCAGCGAGCAAACAATGGGACCGCCCTCGCGCTGGTGAACCGGCCGCATCGCGTTGAAGAGGTGGGTAACGTGACGGATGCCGGAATCGAATCCAGCACGGCACTGTACTGAAGTTGCATCGGTGTGGCCCATCGCCGGGATGGCGCCGCTGGCGCTGATGGCGCCGGCGAGGTCGAGGGCGAGCGGCAGCTCGGGGGCCATGGTCACCTGGCGGATGTGGCCGCCGGCGGCCTCCTGGAAGCGCAGGAACTCTTCGCGAACAGGCGGGCGCAGCATCCCTTCGGGAAACGCACCGTGGCGGAGCGGATTGATGAACGGGCCCTCCATGTGGAAACCGAGCACCTCCGCCCCCGCCGTTGCGTTCACGAGCGGGCGGAGAATGGAGAAGATCGTTTCGGTGTCTTCGGCATCGCGGCCAACCGTGCTGACCAGGAACGAAGTGACTCCGTTGCGGGGCGCCCACGCCGCGTAGTCGCGAATTCGCTGCGCATCGTGGGTGAAAAACGAGTGCCCACCGCCGCCATGGACGTGGACATCGATGAAACCGGGCCCAATCGTCAGGCCCGCCACGTTGATAGTCTCCGCGTCACCCGCGTTCAGCCCGTTGCCGATCGCCACGATCTGGCCGTCCTGGCAGAGGACGTCGGCGCGGGTCGGGCCCGAAGGCAGCGCAACCACGCCATTGCGAAGGATCAGGCGGCGCGACATGGAGGCTTTACATTCTCCTTGACGGTGCGCGAGGGCCGATTCTACGGTTGCGCAAATTGTTCAACCGCGCGCCCATGAGCATACGCATTTCGCGGCGCACCCGTTGGGTGGCCGCCATTATTGGCGCGGCACTCGCGGCCGTCTACGTCTCGCTGATCACCTACCAGCAGATAGATGATTACCTCTTCCCCGGCAATGAACTGGACTTCCCCGCGGTCTCCGCATCGATCCCCGGTACAAACGTCTCGATCGACGTCACCCTTCCCGGGGTCTCCACGGCGGCACCCGAACCGTGGCGGCCGAGCGACCGCCTGAACATCCTGGTCCTTGGGCTGGACCGGCGCCCGAATGAACCAGTCGACGCTTCCTACCGGGCCGACACGATGTTCGTGGCAAGCATCGACAAGCACGCCGGGCGCCTGCAATTGCTCGCCATCCCGCGCGACACGTGGGCCGACATTCCCTACGGCGACACGATTGGCGTCTGGGCGCAGAACAAAATCAACGCCGCCTACAGCTACGGTCAGTTCTACAAGTACCCGGGGGGCGGCCCGGCGGCGTCGGTCGCCGCCGTGGAGAAGAACTTCAACATCGATATTTCGTATTATGTCGTCATCGACTGGGTGGGCTTCGTCGAACTGATCGACGCGATCGGCGGCATCGACATCAACGTCCCCGAGGATATCGCCGACCTCGTGAACGACGAATTGGATCCGTTCCCGGACCGGACGGTGAAGGCTGGCCTGCAGCACATGGATGGGCAGCAAGCGCTGGGCTACTCGCGTGTACGCGTCGATGGCGACCTGAAACGCATCGAGCGGCAACAATTGGTGATCCAGGCGGTGGCCAATAAGTCGGTAAGCCTTGGCTACATCGCGAAGATCCCGGAGCTCTGGGACGCCTATCGGCACGCCTTCCGCACCGACATCGACAACGCGCTGGTGCCTGGTTTCGCGCTGCTGGCGAAGCAGATGGACCTCTCGCACATCGAGACGTTCTCGCTCGGGCCGGCGATGTACGGCGGCATTTCCGAAGATGGGCAGCTCATCCTGCTGCGCAACGATGACAAGGTGTACGACATCATCGACCACTTCTTCGCGGACCCGGAAGCACGAGACGAGAATCCATCGATTGTGATCCAGTTCAGCAAAGGCGAGGAAACCGCGGCGAAGGCGGCGGAGAAGCACCTGGTCGAATACGGCATTCCACCTGCATACCTGAAGTTGCTAGCCACTGACGATGCCGGGAACCCGGGAATCTTTGATGTGACTGGCAAGACCTACACCGCCCAAAAGCTTTATGAGCTTTTCGACCTGCAGTTGCTCAATCCCGAAGGGGTCATTCCCGACGGCGCGGACGTGGTGGTGCGCCTCGCCCCCGAGACAGCGCTGAAGTCGCCGTAGCTATTCGACAGTAATCGTCGACTTCATCTGTGGGTGGAATTCGCAGGTGATCTTGTACGTGCCGGGGCCGGGCGGGGCCCACGTGAAGATATCGTCGCGGCTCATCGTCCCGGATTCGTTCGTGCCATCGATGGTGACGGTATGCGGCGTGGTTTCGCTGTTCTTGAAATAGATCGTTTCTCCGGCAGTCACGGTGAGCGACTTCGGGTTGAACTTGATGTTGTCCTGGTCGATGAACGGGGCGCCATCGGGGACGCCCTCGACGCCTTCGGCGATACCGGTGGCGTCGCTGCCGCCGGAACTACATGCGCTGGCAAGCAGCATCAGCGCGAAGAGCGCCACCCCGAACATAGACACGAACGATTTGCGAACTGGCACTGATGTCCCTCGTTGACTGGTGATCCCAGTGTCTCCCGTTTAGGGGCCGCTGCAAAGGGCGTTCGTGAAAGAATGCACAAAGATTGGGAAAGATACGTCCCCGTCCCTGGAAAGCCGAAGGCCCCCGGGTGATCCGGGGGCCTTCCGAACAAGAGAGGCGGGGTGCGCGACTCTGTGACGACGAACAATAGAGCGCGGCGCCGAGGCCCGCAGTCTCATCGGATCTTTGCGGTAAATGATAAAGGTGTCAAGCGTTTTAGCTCTTCTTTGTTGACCGCTGGCGCATTCGGTGGCTCAATCTGCGCGTGCCCGACAAACCAATCCCGATCCAGATCTGCGTTCGCTGTGGCGGCATCCTTGTCGATATCAAAGGCTCTCGGCTCGCCGTCTGCCGCACCTGCGGCTACAAGGACGATTGCTGCTAGTGCCAGGACGCAAAACGCCCGGCCTCGGGGCCGGGCGTTTCTTTCTTACAAAGAAGGGAAGCGATCAGGCGGCGCGATGCGCATCGAGCGCGGCGATCTGTTCCCGAAGACGGCGGATGCGGCGGAGCCGATAGCTGTTCACAACGGGGCTCGCATCATCCAAGAAGACCGGACCGGCGCAGCGCTTACAGTTGACGAGCGCGGAGGGGTCTTCGTCAGGTGCGATTTCGTGGCCGCGGAGACCGCTGACAGTGAGAAGGGCGCCCTTCTGGCCGACCCAACGGCCGTTTTCGAACCCGCAGTGCAAGCACTTCACATTCCCGATAACCAGCATGACCATGTCCTCCTGTCGGAAGGAGTATGGCGGTCAATGATCTCCACGCCCCATCGGGGAATACCCTTGGGAGATCCGCAGGGTTCCCGCGATCAGCGGCGGCGAAACCTCATGGCGCGCCACACTGTCGTATTCATTTACGACAGCGTACGGCCAATTGCTCAATAGATTCGGGAAAGCCCTACGTGGTCTGGGAGACACTATCAATGCGGTAGCGCATTGATCCCTGCGGGGCATCCACCTGGACCTCATCGCCGACGCGGTGACCAAGCAACACTCTGCCCACCGGTGACTCCACCGAAATACGCCGTTCGCGCGCATTTGCCTCGCGGGAGCTGACGAGCTGGTAGGTCTCCTGGCGGTTCTTTTCCAGGTACGTCACGGTGACCATCGAGCCGAGCGCGGCAAGGTCTTCGTCCCTGCCGGAGGCATCAACCACCACGGCGCGCTTGAGCGATGTTTCGATGCGCTGCTTGCGGTCGTTAGTGAAGGCGAGTGCTTCCCGGGCGGCATGGTAGGGCGCGTTTTCGCGAAGGTCGCCATCGGAGCGAGCGAGCGCGATCGACTTTACGAGATCGGGGACTTTCGCCTCGAGATCCGCGAGCTCCTGCTTGAGCGCTTCGAGGCCGTCGGCCGTCATTTCGATCGGTGCTTCTTCGATCCGGACGGCACTGGCGCCGGCCCGGCCACCGGTGCGGCGAACGCGGACGTTGATGCCGTAGTTCGCGGCGCAGTAGTTCTTTTTCTTGAGGAACTGGAAGAACGCTTTGAGCGCGGCCACGCGGCGTTGCGCATTCGGATCGGCGCTCCGAATTTGCGTTTCAGCGTAGCTTTCGACCCGGCTTCCAGAGAGGGAAGAACAAGGGGTCGTGGGGTCCGCATGCTCGACGTACTTGCGGACGTACTGTTCGTATTCGTGCCTCAGCACGGGTTTGAGGGAGGTGAGGTATTCGTCGAGAGCTTCACCCAGGGTGATTTGCGCGACCGTCGCACCCTGCGCTTCATTCGTCATGATCAGAATGTATCATCGATCCGGTGAACGTGCCTTCGGGGTTTCCCTGAGGATGGAGTGGGATGAACTTCCCGGGCTGTTCCCGATGCTTCCGGAGCCAGCCCGCTGGCTGCCGCTCCTTCGCAGGCACCTCGAACTGATTGTCGCGGCGGAAGAACACACCCGCGTAACCAGCGTCGCCCCGGCGGACGCCATCCAGCGTCACTACGCCGAATCCCTCGAAACCTGGCGCATCGCAGTGGAAGCATCCGGCTCGATGCCGGCGACAGCCGTTGATGTAGGCAGCGGCGGTGGGTTCCCCGGACTGGTGATGGCCTGCATCACACCGGGAACGACATTTCACCTGGTGGAGCCGCTGCAGAAACGCGCCCGATTGCTCGAAGCGATGGCGAGCGACCTCGGGCTTTCGAACGTGCGGGTGCATCCGCAGCGCGCCGAAGACGCCGGGAAGGGTCCCCTGCGTGATGCTGCCCCGTTGGTTACGGCACGGGCCGTGGCGAAGCTGGCCGAGTTGCTCGAGTACACGGCGCCCTTCGCGGCGGTCGGGGGACTGGTAGCCTTGCCGAAGGGCAGCGGCCTGGCAGGCGAACTCGAACATGCCGCCCGAGCGATGGAGAAGCTGAGCTGCCGGCATCTCGGGACTTGGCAGATGCGGCCCGAAGTGAGCGATTCGGCACGCGTCGCGGTGTTCGAAAAGACAGCCATGACGGGTTCGGTGTACCCTCGCCGCGCCGGGGTGCCGGGCAAGCAGCCGCTCTAAAACGAGCACTTGCTTATTCCATTAATCGGATAACACTCCTCGACAACATGTAGTCGTGCTATAGTTCGCGCGACCGGCCGATTGGCAGCTTTACCAGGTAAGCGCGCTGACCCGTTCGAGCCAGTACCTCATGGAGGCAACATGGATCCCAACCTGATTCTCAACAAGGTTCTCCGTCTCGCGCGGCTGGACACCAGTGTGTTCGACGAAGTGCGCGACGACGTGAACGAGCTGATCCCGGCCATGATTGTGGCGGGAATCAGCGCCCTCCTCGCGGGACTCGGCGCAACCCTGTTCTGGGAGTTCAACTTCGATTACGGCCCCGATAAGGTGTGGCTGAACACCTTCATCCTCGGCGGACTGTTCCTGGCGGCGCTCTACTTCGTCTGGGTGTTGATCGCGTATGTGATCCTGGTTCAGATCTACAAGGCCTCCGCCGACCTGCAATCGCTTATCCGGACGATGGGTTATGCGGCGGTGCCGCTGGCGCTCTCGCTGTTCATGTTCATCCCGGTCCTCTACCCGGTCTTCGCCCTCGTTCCGATCGCACTGCTCTTCGTGATGTCGATCTACGCGGTTCAGGCCGTCACCAATGCCGATTCCACGCAGGTGGTCATCGCCAACACCGCCGGGCTTTCCGTGATGGTGCTCGTGCTGAGCATCGTCGCCTTCTCAGGCGACAGCAGCATCATCGGCGCTGGTATCTTCTCGATCCTGTACCAGATCCCGTAGCCCCTCCATCAGCCTCTTTCAATGGCCGGCGCGCAATGCTCCGGCCATTTTGGCGTCTCCGCCGATGGAGTGATTCGCGGAAGGCCGCGTTCGAGTAGCCTTGCGCATCGTGCCCCGAGATCTCGCTGCCGCCGCGCGCCGAAATGAGCGCCTGTTCTATGCCTTCTCGTTCCTGATGGAGTTCGGGTTCTGGATGGCGATCTGGATCAAGTACCTGACGGTGATCCGCCATTTCGAGCTGCGCTACATCTTCCTGATGGACATGCCCTTCTGGCTGATGGTGGCCGCTCTCGAGGCGCCGTTCGGAGCACTCGCCGACCGTATTGGCCACAGCCGCGTCCTCGCCATCGGCGCGGCGGTTTACGCGCTGACCATCGCCGGATTCGGTTTTACCACCAACTACTGGATGCTCTTTGCCGACTACATGCTCTGGGCAGTGGCGATGGCCTGCCGCAGCGGCGCGGACCAGGCCCTGCTCTACGACTCGTTCAAACAGGGCGGCGTCGAAAGCCGGTTCTCGAGGGCCGTCGGCCGCGGATTTGCCACGTCGATCACGGCCGCGACGACGGGCATCATCCTCGGCGGCTTCCTCGCGACCTTCACCAGCCTGGCGTTCACGGTGCAGATCAGCTTTGTGGGGCCGCTCTTCGCAATGGTCGTGGCGCTCTCCATGATCGAACCGCACGTCGAACACGACCGGCCAGGCTACCTGGATAACCTGAAGCGCGGATTCAGCTTCGCCTGGCATACGCCGCAGGTCCGCTTCACGGTGCTCCTTGGTTCGACGATCATGATGGCCGCGTTCGCGCCGGTCATCCTCATCCAGCCGTTCCTCATCGAGCACGACGTACGCACGGGATTGTTCGGCGTGCTCCAGGCGCCACTGCAGGTCGCGGCCGTGCTCGCCGCCATCTTCGCCCATCGGGTCGCGGCCAAAACAGGCACGCCGGCGATATTCGCCGTCGCTTGCTGTGCGATGGTGCTTGCATTCGTGGGGCTTTCGACGATCGACCGGGTGGGGATCTTCTTCCTGTTCGCGGTGCCGGCAATCCTTCGCGGCACGATGCGCCCGACGATCGACACGTACCTCAACCAGCACACGCCGAGCGAAACGCGTGCGACCGTGCTGAGTGTCGCCTCCCTGGTCATGAGCGCGCAGGTGGCCTTCTTCGAGCCGGTGATCGGCTTCATCACTGATGAAGTGTCGTTGCAGGCGGCGTTCGCGTTCGTGGCTATTTACTTCGGCCTGATGTTCCCGCCGCTCTACCTGCTCTGGCGGCGTGCCTACGTGCCGGCGCCGGAGTTCCCGGTGGCGGAGGCGGCCGCCGTTGCGTGAGGCTAGTTCCTTCGGGCGCCAGAGACCCAAACGACGCCAGGGGCACCGTGCGTAATCTGCGAGGGCAGTCCCTCGCAGCTACCGCGGAGTTGCTCGGTTTGTGTTGGCAATGGTAGGTGCGAGGCACTGCCCTCGCACTGAGCCCTAGACGACGACCTGCTCTTTGTATTCGCCGTAGACGCGGCGCCACATGTTGCAGACTTCGCCGACCGTGGCACCCGCATTCACGGCCGCGATGATGAACGGCATCGTGTTCGCTTTCGGGTCGGCGCTCGCCTGTTCGAGGGCGGCGAGAGCAGCGGCATGGGCAGCCTGATCCCGGTTCGCCTTGTGTTGCTTGAGCCGGGCCAGGTGGCGGCGCTCGCCCTCCGGATCGAACTTGAGGATTGGGATCTCCGGCTTCTCATCGGAGACATATTCGTTCACACCCACAACGATGCGGTCGCGCGTATCGACCTCGAACTGGTAGCGCGAAGACGCGTCGGCGATTTCTTTCTGGAAGAAGCCGGTTTCGATGGCCGGGATGACACCGCCAAGCGCATCGATCTGTTCGAAGTACTTGAGGACCTCGGCTTCCATTTCCGTGGTCAGTTTTTCAACGAAGTAGCTGCCGCCTAGCGGATCGACGGTGTTCACCACACCACTTTCATGGAGGATGACCTGCTGGGTGCGGACAGCGAGTCGGGCAGCCTTGTCGCTAGGGAGGGCCATCGCTTCGTCCATGGCGTCGGTGTGGAGCGATTGGGTGCCGCCCATCACGGCCGCGAGCGCCTGGATGGCGACCCGGACGAGGTTCACCTCAGGCTGCTGTTCTGTCAGCGAAACGCCGGCGGTCTGCGTATGGAAGCGCATGAGCCACGACCGCTGGTTCTTCGCCCCGAAGACCTCGCGCATCTGGCGTGCCCAGATTCGGCGGGCAGCACGGAACTTGGCAACCTCTTCGAAGAAGTCGTTGTGGCTGTTGAAGAAGAAGCTGATGCGCGGCGCGAACGAATCGATGTCGAGGCCACGGGCAAGCGCCCATTTCACATACTCGATGCCGTCGGCGAGGGTGAACGCGAGCTCTTGGGCAGCGGTCGAGCCGGCCTCGCGGATGTGGTAGCCGCTGACACTCACGGGATTCCAGAGCGGCATCTCTTTCGATGCGAACTCGATCGTGTCGGTGACCAAACGCATGGAGTGGTCGGGCGGGTAGATGAACTCGTTCTGGGCGATGTATTCCTTGAGGATGTCGTTCTGGAGTGTGCCCGCCAGTTTCGCGCGCGGCACCCCGCGCTTTTCGGCGGCGGTGATGAACAGCGCCCAGACCACCGGCGCCGGGCTGTTGATGGTCATCGAGGTGGTGATGCGCTCAAGCGGCAGGTCGCTGAGTAGAATCTCCATGTCGCTGAGCGAATCGACGGCGACGCCGCAGCTTCCGAACTCGCCTTCGGCCCACGGCTCATCATGGTCGTAGCCCATCAGCGTCGGCATGTCGAAGGCAATGCTGAGGCCGTTGTTTCCGGTGGCGAGCAGGTCCTTGTAGCGCTGGTTGGTCTCTTCGACTGAGCCGAAGCCGCTGAACATTCGGATGGTCCACGGCTTTCCGCGATAGCCGGTGCGGTGCACGCCGCGCGTGAACGGGTAGTTCCCGGGAAGGTTGATGTCGCGCTCGTAATCGATGCCTTCGACGTCCGTGGCGTCGTAGAGGCGATCAATCGGTCGGCCGGACACAGTCATGAACGGGCCGGCGAGCTCCTTGCCTTCCTGGACAACTGCCTCGTCGTACTCCTCGCGGAGTTGTTTTGCGCGTTCCTGATCGGTCATGGACCCGGCCTGCCTTTGCCTTCTGCTGGGAACAGTCTAACGGTCGCAACGGCCGTCATCGAGGCGCCAGATGGACAACGGATCACTGAAGTAGACGCATCCTCGAGAATCCGAAGCAATCGCGAAGGCGCCGCCCTCTACTTCACGCAGAAGTCGCAGTTTGCCTGTGGCTTTCCCGGATGAATCGAAGCCGATGGCGTAAACGGCCTGGGCGTTGAATGCCGACCAGACGGCCTCGCGGCCCGTCTCCGTGGTCCGAACGATGACGCCGGTGGGAGCGGTCCTGGTGACCCCCGTGTCATAGAGCGGGTCGGCCAGGGCGTTCCGTTCGTCGCTCAGGGGCCACTCGGCGTTCATGCCCGGGGTAACCAGCCGCAACTGGTCGTGTCCGAAGCCCGCACCGTTGTCGGCGACGAACGGAAACCCGGTCTCCGTGTCACAGGTCATGCCAAATGGGTTGCGGAAACCGAATGCATAGATCGGGAACTTCGTCCCTGCGAGGCCATCGGCGACCAGATCGATTCCATCGAGCTTCCATCGCAAAATCTTCCCGATGCCGGTATCGAGCGACTGCACGCCCGCGCGATACGAGCGCGGGTCGCGAATACTCAAGTGATGCAGCGGGGAGGGTTCGGTGTCGGCTGTGCTGACGAAGAAGCTGTCACCGCAAATGGCAAGCGCCGAGCCGTAGTGAACGCCTTCGATGTCCCTGCGTCCCACGGGAAGGTCGGGGATGAGCGTCTCTGGCGCACCATCAGCCGTGCTGACGTCGAAGCGGATGACCTGCAGTACCGGACCATTGGGCGTGTCGTTGTCACCGGTGACGTAGAGGATCGGTGTGGCCG
Organism: Dehalococcoidia bacterium; assembly: GCA_050247055.1. GTDB lineage: Bacteria > Chloroflexota > Dehalococcoidia > Tepidiformales > Tepidiformaceae > Amarobacter. The sequence continues at coordinate 827,440 of JBFWUX010000001.1, read as the reverse complement.
GGTAATCCGGGTGGAATATGACGTGGAAGCCCTGGGCGTCCTCGGCGACTGGGAGAGGGGCCGTGAATTTCTCTTCGAACGCGTCGCCGGCGGGTTTGTAGAGATGCAGGTTGCCTTCGAGTTCCACGACCGCCAGATCCCCGTTCTGCGCGACTGCGATGCCGGTGGGGAGGACGAGGCCCTCGATGAGTTTCGTGGCCGCGACCTCCGGTGGTCGTAACATCCCAATTGGATGTCTGCGTTCGTCGTTGCGCGTGTTGTAGGCGTTGATCCCCCAGAGCAGTCCAAGCGCCGCGACTCCAGCGAAAACTATCGGGACACCAACTCCAGCCAGCGGAAGCTTCGACCGCGACCTCGCAAGTCCCATCGCAACCACGCAGACGAGTGCGGCGCCCAGCACGAGGCCGCCGGCGAGGGCACCGCCTTCGACGGCGGTGGAAGCAAACGGTTTGAGCTGGAAGTGAACCCATTCGACGGGGCTGGCGTCGAGGACACCCAGTCCAACCGTTGCGCCAACGGCAAGTCCTGCGACCTCAAAGACGGCCGCGGCGCGGAATCGTCGTTGGCGAAATTCCCACAGCCCAACCAGGCAGAGGCCGACCGCGAGCCCAAGAGCTACGGTGAACAGCCACTCGTCGAGGCGGACATCCCAGCTGAGAACATCGGGGCGGCGCACGCCGCGAGTCTATCGAGCCGAGGTGCTAAGTGCTCCGTCCGCGGAATCGGCCCTCGCCAGCCTCTACAGTGGGGCATCCGCTCGGGGTAACCTATTCCCATGGCCAAAGACGAATCCTTCGACATCACCACCGGGTGCGACCTCCAGGAAGTGGCGAACGCGGTAAACCAGGCGAGGAAAGAGATTTCCACACGGTTCGACTTCAAGAACGTGACCGCCGAGATCGATTACGAGCACGGACAGACGAAGATCGGGTTGCACGCCGCCGACGACTACAAGCTCGAAGCCATGTGGCAGGTGCTGAGCGGCCGCATGATCGCGCGGAACGTGCCAGTGAAGAACATGATCCGTGAGACGCCCCAGAAGGCCGCCCAGGGGACAATTCGCCAGGACGTGAACCTGGTCCAGGGGATCGAACAGGACATCGCAAAGAAAATCGTCCGCTTCGTGAAGGACCAGAAATACAAGAAGGCCCAGGCGCAGGTCCAGGGAGATGCCGTAAGGGTGAGCGCCCCGAGCCGCGACGAACTGCAACTCGTGATGAAGGACCTGAAAGCCCAGGACTACGGCATCGAGCTCAAGTTCGGAAACTACCGCTAGCCCGGTATCAGATGCTGCGGGTGAAGACCTGGTCCAGGGCGGCGCGACGCTTGCGTTTGGCCTCGGCCTGAAGCGCGAGACGAAGATCGGTCCTGCGCTGGTTTCGCTGTTCGTAGCTCACCCAGCGCAGGACGAGGCCCGTGAGCGCGACCAGGAAAATCATGTTGCCGCCGATCCAGAGGATGAGGATCGCGATGCGTTGATCGGTGAGGGCCGCCGGCGCCCAGGCCGGCGCGCGAGACGCGAAGTCGGTGTGCATGGCCGTGTTCATGCTGAGGAACATCCCGCCGAAAAGGCCTTTGTGAGTCATCTCCACGAAGACGTAAAGGGACCGCAGCGGATATGGCAGACGCCAGCGAAGCGGGTCCGCGGCGAGCGCGGGAGTCCAGAAGAGAACGCCGACCAACAACAGCGTGGACTGCTGGAGCACACGGAGCGGGGCGTTTGTGGCGGAAATATCCGTAAGCGAAGTGAACTGCCAGAGGTACGTCATTACCGCGAACAGGAGCCAGGTCGCCACCGGGAAGGTAAGGATGGCCACCGGACGGCTGCGATAGAAGCGCCTGAGCGTTTTCCGCCGTGACTTGCCGGAGACGCGAAACGCGAGGGTGAGCGGTGCGCCCATGAGCATGAGCGGCGGGGCGATCATCGTGAGCATCAGGAAGCCGGTGAAATCGACCCAGAGCAACCCCTCGCTGTAATGCGCCACCGGCGAGAGCGTCGCCAGCCCAACGACCGCCACGCCGGCCATAAAAAGCGTTAGCCGATAGCAAGGGTGGGCAAACGTGCCCCGGCGGCTCGTTCGGAATGCTCTCGCATAGATGGCGGCAAGGCCGATGATCACGACCAGCCAGAACGGGTCGAACACCCAGTGACGAACAATTTCCGCGAGAGACGGAGCGGATTCCATGGCGGTTACCTTGCGCCGAATGCCTCAAATGTGAGGATCGTGAACGTGTCGCGAATGTGCGGGATCGAGTGAATCTCGCGTTCGATGAGGCGGCCGAGGCCGTCAACATCCTCGATGTAGAGCTTGGCGAGGAGGTCGTACTGTCCGGTGATGCTGTAGCACTCGGAGAACGATTCGACCTCGGAGATGCTGTTGGCCACGTCGGTGGCGTGGCCGGGCTCGGTCTTAATCATCACGAAGACAGCGCGCATGAACGCAGTGTACTCCGCACGTCAGTAGTCGCGCGGGCCACCGCCGCCCTGGAGCGAGTCGCGTTTACTTGCGAGGTCCGCTCGCTCGGCGAGGAGACGAAGGATTTCCAGCGCCTGCTGTGGCGTCGGAGTCTCGCCAGATTCCTGGAGCAATCGAGTGATGGTGGAGTCGATGGTCGCGATCTGGTCGTTGATCTGGTCAAGGTTTCCGGGAGTGCCAGGTTCCGCGGTGGCGGAGCCAGAACCTGCGCCCGGCGTCGGGGTCCCGGAGCCCTGACCCGGCACCGGGGTGCCCTGACCCGTGCCTCCTTCGTCCGGGGTGCCACTCGCGGCGGTTGATGGCGAGGCCCCGGCGCCCGGCGTCTCACCGGTTTGGCCCGTTGGCGTGGGGGTCGGGGTCGGAGAGGGCGTCGCCGGCACTGAAGGAAAGAGGAGCCGGAGGACCACTTCGTAATCGTGGCGGATGTCGTCGTCTTTCGGGTTATCGAGGAGCGCGCGCCGGAATGCGTCGAGCGATTCCGGCAGACGTTCGAGGTCGAACTGTTGATGGCCGATGGTGCTGTAAGCGCGCGCGCGCACTTCTGGATCGTTGGACGGGATGGCCCGGCGGGCAGCGGCGATAGCTTCGTTCTGCTGGCCCGCGGCGGCGTAGGCCGCGGCAAGATTGAGGGAGATTTCGGGATCATCGGGCCTGTTTACCTGCGCTTCGGTGAACTTCTCCACGGCCGCATCGAAGTCTCCTCTGGCCATCGCATCGCGCCCTGCTTCGTTTGCCTTGTAGCTTTCAGTCGCGCACCCGGAGATGAGCAATGCCAGCGCTGCGAGCACCAGCGGCGCCTTCGCTGCAAATCGCGCGAAGCGTTCGGCAAGCGCGCCAAGGACCAGGAGCACGAGAGCGGCGGCGGCGAAGTACTGGTAGCGCTCGACTGGCAGGACCGTGGGCCGCTCATCGATGCGGGAGCGTTCGAGGGCGCGAAGCCGCCCATCGACTGCTCCGGCAACGATGGAGAGGTCCGAACCGAGGTAGCGACCGCCGCTGGCCACGGCGAGCGCCCGCAGGAACGGCTCCTGGAGCGAGGTGACGATGGGGACGCCGTCAGCATCGAGCTTCGTATGCTCAGTCTTGGTTTCGAGGTCGAACACGGGGATGGTCGCACCCTGCGTGGTCCCAACACCGGCGATGAGCAGGTCGGCGCCAGACTGCCGGATCCGTTCGGCTGTGGAAGCTGGATCACTGCCCAGGTCATCGCCATCGGTGAGGAGAAGGATGACTTTGCCGGTGTCCGGCTCGTCTCCGAGGACGGACAAAGCCTGCTGCAGCCCCAGGCCTGCGCTTGTTCCGCCATCGACGAAGACGGTGCCCGTTTCCAGGCCGTCGACGACCTGGCGGGCGGCAGCGAAGTCCGTGGTCAGCGGGAAGCGAACACGCGCGTCTCCGCCAAAGACCACCAGTCCAAAGCGGTCCCCGCCGAGGCGATTGAGGACGTTATCGACCGAGGACTTCGCGGCTTCGAGCCGGCTCGGTGCCACGTCACGGGCATCCATCGATTTCGAGACATCGATGACCACCACGAGGTCGGCGCCGGATCGCGGGATGCGACTCGTGTGTGTGCCCCAGCGCGGCTGCGCGGCGGCAGCGATGGCGGCGAATGCGGCCAGGGAAAACAAGATGGCGGCGAGATAGGGCGGCGACGCGGCGGGCACCCGAGAAAGCTGCCGTGCCCGGTTCGCCGCCTTCCGTGTCCCGCGCCACCAGATGGCCAGCCCTACAGGGACCACCAGCGCCAGCAAGAGAATCCAGGGGCTCTGAAATTCGAATTCGCTCACGCCGGCGACCTCCGCAGGAGCGTGCCGCGGAGGACAAGCTCGAGCGCAATGAGACCGGCTGCGACTGTCGCGCACAGCGGCGCCCATTCCGTGAAGCTCTCGAACGACTCTCGCCCAATGCGGCTGCGTTCCAGGGAACTAATTTCCTGGTAGACGGCCTCGAGTTGTTCTGGGCTCGATGCCTCGAAATAGGCCGCATCCGTCCGTTCCGCGATGGCCTTCAAGAGGCCTTCATCGATCCCTCGAAAGTTCCCTTGCCCGAGGGCCGGAACGATTCCGATCGTATAGATCCGGATCTTCAAGGCCGCGGCGAGGTCGGCGGCGCGCTCCGGTGAGATGGAGTCGGCGTTTTGTTCGCCGTCGGTGAGCAGAACCACGACCCGGCTCGCGGCGACGGAGTCCTGGAGCATGTTCAGGGCTGAGCCAAGGCCAACACCAATGCCCGTCCCATCCGTCGGAAGCAGGCTGCTGTCGAGATCGGCAACCATCTGGTCGAGAGCCTCGTAATCGAGGCTCGGCGGCGAGAGCGCGAGCGCCTCATCCCGGAAGACGACCAGCCCGATGCGGTCATCGGTACGCGATTTGATGAATTCGCGCACGACTTCGCGGGTCGCCTGCAACCGCGTCTTGCCGGGAGCAAAGGCCAGATCCATCGAGCTGGAGACATCAAGGGCGAGAGCGATGTCGACGCCCTCTCCGGGGACAACCGTGTCCGCGTCGCCTTCTCTTGGGCCGGCGACGGCGATTGCGAGGGCGACGACAGCGAGGATGCGAAGGATTGGCAGTAATCGCGCGGCCCGGAGCTTCCATGTGGGACGCATGGCCGTAACGGGGCCGGTGGACGGCACGACGTAGCCCGAGGGCTTGCGGCGCGCGAGGAATGCGACCGGCAGGGCAAGGAACGCGAGGAGCAGGGCCAGGGGAGTCGCAAATTCCATTAGTCCGCTACCTCAACGATTTCGCGGGCCATGGTCAGGTCGGCCTGGCGGCGTTCGGGGGCGGGGCGGTAACCGGCGTAAATCACCGAGTCGCACTCTTCGAGCAGCCCACCGACGAGTCGCGCTTCCCAGCGGTCCGCGCCTTCCTCGAGCTTGCGACGCAATTCCGTGGAGGTGAGCGCAGTCGCCCGAACGCCATAGCGGCGCGCGAGTTCAGATTTCACCACTGCCGACATGAGACGGTAGGCGCCGACCGGATCGGCATTCAAAAGGACTTCGGCGCCATCGAGGGTGGCCGGCACGAGTTCGGCTGGTGCCTCAAACGCCGGCTTGCGGAAGAACCGGATCGACTGCCGGCCGAGGAACCAGATCGCCAGCGCAACGAGCGACGCCGCCAGCAATGCTCCCACGACGATCGCTGGGCGAAGGAGCACCGATTCGGCGCCCGCAACCTCCACCGGTGGCGGCAGCGGGCTAAGTTCGAGTTCTGCATCGGCCGGCAGAGTCGGAGAAACGCCGAGCCGAGTGGCCGGAAGTTCGAGCTGCGTGGCCTCGGAACCGCGGACGATAGCGACGGACGGGGCGAAGGCTATCTCCCCGGGAGAGAACGGAGCGACCGTGGCCCGGATGAACCAGGAGGCTTCCGAGCCTTGAGCCACACGCGTCAATTCTTCAACGCTGACGAGTTCGACATCCGCCCAGGAAGGCGTCCCGGGCGTGAGCTCGACCGTCGCATCGGCCGGAGTACTCAGCCGGATCTCCATGCCGAGGTGTTCACCGATGATGGCCGTGGCTTTCGAAAGCTGGACCGAGTTATCGGCAATCGCGGTAGAGGGTGAAAGCAGAGCGACCGCGAAAGCCATCGCAAGCACGCTGAGGATGAATTTCATGCCGCACCGACTGAACGCCGTTTGAAGAACCGGAGGAGCGCGGGGACGTAGTCGGTCCCGACCATCACAGGGATTTCATCGATGCCAACCGAACCGAAGGCCAGGCGGCGCTCCAGATCGAGTTCGATGACATGGGCCGCGTATGCCTCGCGAATGGACCTGGCGCCGGAATCCACCTCGATGGGCCGGCCCGATTCGCTGTCGCGGATGGTGACCATGCCGGCATCGGGCATTTCCTCGTCGATGGGCTCGCGAACACGAATGGCGATGATGTCGTGGCGGCGGGCGGCCGCGCGCAGTTGGCGTTGATCCACTTCGGCCAGGAAATCAGAGACGAGGAACACGGTTGCGCGGCGGCGTTGCACGCTCGTGAGGTACTCCAGCGCGGCGCCGATATCCGTGCCGCGGGTGGTTGGGTTAGCCCAGAGCATCTCGCGGACGACGCGCAGGACGTGCGTGGCGCCGCCCGAAGGGCGCACGTAGCGTTCGGGCCTCCCGGCGAAGAGCAAAAGCCCAACGCGGTCCTTATTTCGGATGGCCGCGAGCGCCAGGACAGCGCAAATCTCGGCAGCGAGATCGGCCTTGGTCTGAGCGCCGGCCCCCGCACGCTGCGACCCGCTCACATCAACCACGAAGAGCACGGTGAGGTCTCGGTCTTCGCGGTAGCGGCGAATCAGTGGCGAACCGGTCCGTGCGTACGCCTTCCAGTCGATGGAGCGGACATCGTCCCCGGGCAGGTACGGGCGGAGTTCATCGAATTCGATTCCGCGGCCGCGGAAGACCGCCTTGTACTCGCCGAGGAAGAGGTCGTTCACGAGGCGGCGGGCTTTGATTTCGATGGCACGGATGCGCGCGAGCATTTCGGGAGGGAGGGCGCCTGGACCGCCATCGCGGCCGAGCAGCGGCGAGGGCGATTGCTTCGGCCGACGGCGGAAGAACAACCTCATCCGTGCCTCCGGACCTCAGGGGACGTCAACGCCCTCGAGGACGCGGTCGATGATGTCGTCGGTGGAAAGCTCTTCGGCCTCGGCCTCGTAGGTGGTAACGATGCGGTGGCGAAGGACGTCGTGGGCGAGCGCCTTCACGTCGTCGGGCGTGGTGTAGGCGCGACCTTCGAGGAATGCATGGGCCCGCGCTGCCTGCGCCAGCGAGATGCTCGCTCGCGGCGAGGCCCCGAAGCCGATGAGCGAGGCCAGTTCCGGCAGGCGATAGGCGGCGGGCCGGCGCGTCGCGTAAACCAACTGAACAATGTAGTCCTTGAGCGCATCGTCGATGGCGACTTCGTGGACGGCGGCGCGGGCTGCCGCAAGGTCGCTGGCGTGGGCAACTACCTTCACGGCCGGAGCTGAAGGCGTAAGCCCCATTTCCAGGATCTGGCGTTCCTCCTGCCGTGTGGGGTAGTCCACCTTCACCTTGAGCAAGAAGCGGTCGAGCTGGGCCTCCGGAAGCGGGTAGGTGCCTTCCTGCTCGATCGGGTTCTGCGTGGCCATCACGAGGAATGGTTCGTCCAGGGGCATCGTGTCGCCTCCGATGGAGACCTGTCGCTCCTGCATTGCTTCGAGAAGGGCCGATTGGACCTTCGCGGGCGCGCGGTTCACCTCGTCGGCGAGCACGATGTTCGCGAAAATCGGGCCGCGGCGGATGGTGAATTCGCCCGAGGCCTGGTTGAAGATTTCCGTGCCCATGAGGTCGGCGGGGAGGAGGTCGGGCGTGAACTGTACGCGGACGAACTTAAGATCGACGGCCCGTGCGAGCGTCGAAACAGTCAGCGTCTTGGCGAGACCCGGTACCCCCTCGACGAGGATGTGGCCGTGACAGAGCATCCCCACCAGCAGACGGTCGATCAGCGTCTCTTGCCCGACGATGACCCGGTGGACTTCTGTGCGCACCCGGCCCAGGGTCTCTGCGACCATGGCGGTCTGGGGCGAAAAACGGATGGCGCCTGCGGCCAAAATGCTGCTCCGGAATCCGAACGGATTCGGCAATTGTAGGCTTCCGAGGCGTAAAGACGCGATGAACCCGCGGTGAACCCCCCTCCCGCAAGCGTGATCCGCTAGTCATCGATCGGTTCGTCGGCGCCGAACCTGTAGCTGGCACGGGCGAAGGCCACAACCCAGACCGCCTTCGCGCCGGCATCCTTCAGGACACGCGCGCATTCGAGCGCGGTGGCTCCGGTGGTGACGACATCGTCCACAAGACAGACAGTCCGGCCGTCGAGGCGGGGCCTGGAATAGACGAATGCACCAGCGACATTCGAGCGGCGCTCTCCGAGGTGCTGGCCGACCTGGCGGCTCGTCTTGCGAACGCGAACGAGGCCGGGAGCCGGTGACCAGCCGGCGTGCTTCATCAGGAGTTCTGCCTGGTTGAAGCCGCGTTCCTTCCTGCGAGACTTGTGGAGAGGCACAGCAAAGAAAGAGTCGATGTCGAGACCATCGGCAAGCGGCGCCATAAACGCGCCCATCGTCGGGGCGACCGCGCGGTAATAGCGGTACTTCAGGGCATGCACGAGATTTCGCGCGCTGCCGGTCATTTCGAAGGCGGCTCGAATACCTTCCAGTTCGTGGAGATGCATGCAGCGTGGGCAGTTATCGCCCCCGTCCCACTCGGCCGCGCAAAACTGGCAGCGCCCCTCGCCTGTCGCCCGCTTCAGTCCGGCGATGCACTCGGGGCAGATGACCATGCCGAATCGCCCGCAGCCGGCGCACCGCAGGGGATACAGCAAGTCAACAGTGGCCTGGAGGGCGCGGCGAAGCACGGCTGGAGTGTAGCGATGAGATCCGCCTTTTGCTGGTTACAATGGGATCGTGGAAGTCACTGTTCTGCTGTTCGCATCCGTCGCCGAAAAAGCGGGGACGCGCCGGCTATCGTTGCCGGTGCGCGAAGGGGATACGGTGGCGAGCATTCGCGACCGCCTGGTGGAACGATTCCCACAGCTGACGGATTCGGTCCCCACCCTCCTTTACGCGCTCAATGAGGAGTACGTGAAAGAGTGGGAGATGGTCCCGCCCGGTTCGACCCTTGCCCTTATCCCGCCGGTCTCAGGAGGCTGACGACATGCTGATTCGCGTAACCACTGATGTCCTCAGGCCCGACGAGGCGATTGAAGCCGTACGCACACCGGCGAGCGGGGCGGTCAACGTCTTCCTTGGCGTGGTCCGCAACAACAACCTTGGCCGGAACGTCGACTACCTGGAGTACGACGCCTATCCCGCAATGGCGGAACGCGTCATGCGCGAAATCGCCCAGGAAGCAAAGGACCGGTTCGAACTTGAGGATTGCGCTGTGCTCCATCGCACCGGGCGCCTGGAGATTGGCGAGACGAGCCTCCTCATCGCGGTCGCCTGTGGGCACAGGGCCGAATCCTTCGAAGCGGGACACTGGCTGGTGAACGAAATCAAGAAGCGAGTGCCCGTGTGGAAGAAAGAAGTCTGGGAAGACGGCGAGGCATGGATCGAGGGCCCGGAATCGCTCGGGATGCAGCAAGCGCCCGCCGGAATGCGAGAGGGTTAGCCAAGCCATGCCCACCCACCCGCACTCGTTCAGCCGCTATTGCATGCACTGCGGTGAGCGGCTGACCACGGCCGTCCCTGAGGGCGATACCAAGCGACGGATGGTGTGCATCGACTGTGGGTTCGTTCACTACCTGAACCCGCGGCCGGTCGCGGGTACGATCCCGGTCCGGGCCGACGGGAAGACCATCCTGGGGCGGCGCGATATCGAACCTCGACGCGGGTTCTGGGTCTTCCCCGGCGGATACATGGACCTTGGAGAAACCGCCGAAGAGGCCGCGGTCCGGGAAACCCGCGAAGAACTCCAACTTGAGGTGAAGAACCTCGAACTACTCGGCGTGTTTACGCGCGTCGAACCGGGAGTTGTCGTCATCGTGTACGAGGCCGAGGCCATCGGCGAAGCCGCGGTTGGGGAGGAAACCACCGAAATCGCCTGGTTCGCGCCCCACGAGATCCCGTGGGACGAGATCGCCTTCGATAGCACTGAGGCGGCTCTGCGCGCCTGGGTTTCGAAGCGCTCCGGCTAGCCTTCGAGGTAGGCGCCGAGGTCCCGTGAGGAGATCGACGCTTCGACATAGCCAAACGTCCCCTGTTCGAGCGTCTCCTTCGCCGCTTTCACGAAGCCGTCCATCGCGGCCCGGTGAAGCGCGGTCGAGAGGCTGATCCGCTTCACGCCGGCCGCAGTGAGGTCGGCGACCGTGAACGAGCGATTGGGAATCCCCACCATGAAGTTCACCGGCTTCGTCACCGCCCTGCAGACCGTGCGAATGGAATCGAGGTCGGGAAGTCCGGGCGCAAAGAGCACGTCGGCGCCGACCTTTTCGAAGGCCTGCAGGCGCTTGATCGTGTCTTCGAGGTCCGGCTTGCCGCCTACGAAGTTCTGGGCACGCGCCACCAGCATGAAGGGGAACGGCTGGGCGCGGGCGGCCTCGGCGGCGGCGGCCACGCGCGCAACGGCGAGCTCGAAGTCGTAAAGCGGTGCATCGGGGTTGCGCGTCGAATCTTCAATTGACGCGCCAACCAGTCCGACTTCAGCTGCCACGCGGATGGTCTCGTGGACTGTCTTCGGGTCGTCGCCGAAGCCCTTCTCGAGGTCGGCAGAAACGGGGAGGCTGGTCGATTCCACGATGAGCCGGGAGTGGGCCATGGCCTCGTCGCGGGTGATCTTGCCATCGCGACGGCCGAAAGTGGCGGCGCAGGCGCCGCTCGAAGTGGCGAGCGCAGGGTAACCAAGCGCCTCGAGGATGCGGGCGGTCGCGCCATCCCACGGGTTGGGGATGACGAATGAGCCGGGCCCCTCGTGGAGTTCCTTGAACCGCTTCGCCTTTTCGGCCTGTGAATTCGACACGCGAATGCCTCCTGGACGCCCACAACTTTGATCCTAGCTTTGGCGGAGGATCGGAAGCGTGTCCCGAACCAATTCCGCGGTTTCTATGGGGCCAGTGGCCTAGGGAAGTTTCACGATGGGGATGGAGGGCCGGCCAATGGGGGCGACTTCGAAGAGGTCGAGTTTTGCGTCGGCTGGCAATTGGAAGCTCAGCCAACCTTCGTGGGATTCGCCGGCGGCAATGGCCCCGGTGCCGAACGAAGGCTCCTGGTTCGTGATGGCCCACGAGTACTCGTTGCCTGCTGCGTCGAGGATCTTGAACGACGTGAAGTTGAACGTTTCGCGGGCAGAGATGGCTTCCTGGCGCACCTGGATAGCAACGCGCCGGTTGCCCGCCGCGGCCTTGAAAAGCCCCTCCGGCTCCGGGTCCAGCGCCTTGATGACGGTGTACCGGCTGCCGTTCAGAGCGATTGGTTCACCGATGCCTACGACTTCGACCGCAGTCGCGTTAGGGGTGGCGGTTTTTCTCACGACGGTCCCGGCAGAGAACGCGGTGGCATCGCGGATGACCGCGGTGAGCGTGGCGTTTGCATTGCCGCCGTAGGAAGGGAACGAACCAGTGGGCGTGGCGGCGTTATCACCGATGCCGGCGTTGTAGGAGCGTGAATCGATCTCGGAGTTCACGATGCCTGAATTGATCTTGACCACGAGCATCACGATGCCGGCCGCCGCCACTAACCCCGAAAGCAGCAGCAGTCCGATGGCCCGGAGCATAGTCACGCGGCGATCCTAAGCATTCTCGACGTTGTGGAAATCAGCGCCGACGCGAGTACCCGCCGCGGCTCGGGGGAGGCTCCGGTTGGCGGCCCAGGCGGTAATGGGGCGCAAGGACGGTGACAATCGTGCCGGCGTGCGGGTCGGCGATGCGCGAAACGATGCGCGGGTGGGCCTCCTGCAGCGCGTCCAGCGACTGGTCCGACGTCACCACGGTGGGCAGCCCGGCAACGTGGCGATAGTTCACCACCTGGTAGAGCTTCTCCTGCGCCCATTGAGTCGTAGCCTGCGCCCCGAGGTCATCGAGGACCAGCAGATCGACATTGCGGACGCGATCGAAGATCTCGTCGTAGGGCGCTTCCTTCCCCGGCGCAAATGAAGCGCGGAGGTAATCCAGCAAGTCCGGCACTACAGCGAAGAACACGCCCTGGCCGTTCGCGAGCGCTCGATTGGCGATGGCCGCCGCGAGGTGTGTCTTGCCGCAGCCGTTCGCGCCCTGGAGCACAAACCAGCCTCTGGGATCCTCGGCGTACGCCATGGCCGCGCGGAACGCGGACTCGAGCGACTCGCGCTCCTCGGGGTGAAGCCCTGGAGCGCGCAGGTCGAAGTTGCGAAACTGGTGCTCGGCGAAACGTTCGCGCGTCATCCCACCGACCTGGCTGTAGCCTCCGCGCACCTCCGCATCAAGGACGAGGACACGCGACATGCCCTCATCGCAGAGACGTGTCGCGAAACGTTCATCGAGCTGCTGCGGGCGAGTGGTGGTGGTAAAGACGGTCGGGAGGCTGGCGTTGTAGCGGTGGTTTACCACCTGGAGGAGCTTCTCGCGGGCCCAGGCCGTTCCGCCACCGGTATCCACATCATCGAGGATGAGGAGGGGCGTGTTTCGCACCTGGTCGAAGAGTTGTTCAAAGCCCATGTCGTCGTCTTCGGGCTCGAAGCTGGCGCGAAGGTGGTCGAGCAGGTCGGGCACGACCATGAAGAGCACGGGCTCGCCCGCGCTGATGCGGTCGTTCGCAATGGCAGCGGCGAGGTGCGTCTTGCCACTGCCCGAGGAACCGGTGAAGACCAGCCAGCCGGAAGGCTCGGCGGCGTATGCGCGTGCGACTTTGTATGCGGTTTCGAACCAGCCGCTTTCTCCCGTGCGCCCGGTCGGTACAAGGCTCTCGAACGTGAAGCGGGTGAGCGCGCCCAGGTTGCTCATGCGCTCAAGGCGGTTGCGGCGCACGTGCTCGTCTTCGTTCATCACGCAGGCGCACGGTTCGGCCTTGCCGAAGCGCGGGTGATCCACCGGCAGCGAGCGACGGACGAAGCCCGCGCCTTTGCACACCGGGCAGACTTTCGATGCTTCTGCTTCGGCCGCCTCAATTTCCAGGTCTGAGAGCCCCTCCGAGGTATCGACGTTTACGGTCTTCGAGAGAATCTCGCCCAGGCGTTTCATTGGGACGGCCCTCCTCGGCCCAGTTCTTCAGGATCTTTTCGATGTAGCGCCAGTTGCGCGCGTTCAGTTCCGCTGCCTCGCGGAAGGCATCGACGATCCATTCCGCGGGATAAAGGTCTTCGGCCTCGACGAGCCTATCGCCAACCATTGGCGTGATCGTACCAATGTGTTCTTCATAGAGCCGGAAAATGCCGGGCCGCTGTTCCTTCGGCTCGATCGGCACGACCGAGGTTTCTGGTCGAAGGTTTATCTCACCGGCGCGGGCGCGCGCGATGGTCCGCCGAGACGACGGGTCGTTGGGGAAGTAGACAGCGCAGTTCACACCCGCGCCGCGAATGCGCACGCCAAGAAGTGCACGCAGCTTCACGCAGGCATCGAGGCCGGTTTCGAGCCCCTCGCGGCCGCCTCCAATGAGTTCGAAGCTCTGGCGGGCGGCGGGCTGCTGCCAGATGTCATCCGCGGAGGCGCATCGTTGTTCGGCGCGCTGTTCCTGGGCAATGCGACACACCCAGAGGTACGCCAGAAGCGCTCCCGGCGTTTCGAGGCGGGGAAGCACGGCCGAGAAAAAGAGGTTGGGGATCGCGGTGGCTTTGCCGATCCCGGGGAAGCCGGTGAAATCGGTCATCCCTCACCCCCGGCCCTCTCCCAGGCCTGGGAGAGGGGAGCACAGGCGCGTCGGCAAGCCATCATTCCGGGAGGTCATCGGTGCGGAGGACCCAGTCTTCGAACTTGGCCAAACGTTCGCGGAAGCGGAGTTCCACCGTCCCCGTCGGACCGTTGCGGTGCTTCGCCACGCTGACCTGGGCGACGCCCTTGGGGTAGGCGCTCTCGGGGAGGTCCGGGTGCTGCTCGGCCCATTGCTCAGGCGTCACGTAGAGCTCCTCGCGGCTGAGGAACATCACGATGTCGGCGTCCTGCTCGATGGAGCCCGAATCTCGGAGGTCGGAAAGCATCGGCGTGCGCGGGTGGCGGTTTTCGATCGCGCGAGAAAGCTGTGCGAGAGCGACGATGGGGACGTCGAGTTCGCGTGCGAGGCCCTTCAGTGTGCGCGAGATGTAGCTGATTTCCTGCACGCGGTTTTCGCGACCGGTCTGGCTTTCGCCCTGCATGAGCTGGAGATAGTCGATGACGATGAGGTCGAGCTGCTTGGCTTCGCCCGCAAGGCGCCGTGCCTTGGCGCGCAATTCGGCCGCGGTCAGCATGGGCGAGTCGTCGAACCAGATATTCGCCTCGGAGAGCCGGCCGGCGGCATTGACGACGCGGCGCTCTTCGATCTGCGTGTTCTGCCCGAGGCGAAGGCGGCTGCTATCGACTCCGGATTCGCCCGAGAGCAAGCGAATGGCCAGCTGCTCTGAGGACATTTCAAGCGAGAAAAAGGCGACGTTCGCGCGCTGTTCGATGGCGGCATTGCGAGCGATGCCGAGCGCGAAACTCGACTTACCAACGCTCGGGCGGGCGCCGACGATCACGAGGTCAGAGCGCTTGAGGCCGCTGAGGAGCGTGTCGAGGTCGCTGAAGCCGGTGCGGATGGCCGAGAGCTCGATGCGCTCGATCTCATCCGGATCCTGGTCGAGGTAGGCGTCGAGCAGCTGGCGGATGTGGACGAAATCGCGGAAGTTTTCGCCGCCGCGGATGCGCTGGAGCAGGCCCTCGGACTTCGAGAAGACATCATCGATTTCGGCTGGCGCTTCGTACGCCATCTGGAGGATGCCGGTGGCGGCGTGAATCAATCCCCGGTACATCGAATCGCGCTTGACGATGCGCGCGTAGAACTCGGCGCCGAGCGAGGTAGGGAGGCGACGGATGACATCGGCCAGGAAGGTCTGTCCGCCGACATCTTCGAGGCGGTCCTTGGTCGCGAGTTCGTGGGCAACGGTGATCTGGTTGACCACCTCGTCGCGGTTCCAGAGGGCGACGCAGGCGTCATAGACCCAGCCATTCTTCTCGCGGAAGAAATCCTGGGCCTTGATGATTCCCTGGACGGCGAGCATGGCCTGGGGATCGACCATGAGGGAGGCAATGACAGCCTCCTCTGCCTCGATGTCATGCGGGGGTAGACGTTCGAGTGGCGCGAGGGTCATAGGGTGCGGAGGAAACCGGGGGAGCTAACGCTCCGGGCGAATCGTGGCCTCGGTCCCTGTCTTCCTCCTTCCCTGGCTATTCTTCGGTGGATTCTTCAGCGTCGGCTTCGGCTTCTTCCGAACCGCCCATCGCCGCTTCTTCAGCAGCCTTCGCGTCGGCGCGAGCCTTCGCCTCGGCGGCGAGTTTGGCATCGGCCTCTTCCTGGGCGGCCTTCTCGGCGAGGAACTTCTCGACGACCGGCTTTGATGCCTCGTCCGGGACGACGTCTACCGTGATCTCCGAGGACACGTTACGAGTGAACTTCACCGACACCTGGCGGGCGCCGATTTCGCGAATCGGCTCCGCCAGGAGGACGATCTTCGAATCGATCTCCTGGCCGGCGTAGCTGGTCAGCTTCTCGGCGATGTCGCGGTTGGTGACCGAACCGAAGAGGTGGCCGGTCTCGCCGACTCGCGCCTCGATGGTCACGGTGTAGCCGTCGAGCTTGCTGGAGACACCCTTGGCCTCGAGGTCGAGCTTCTCCTGGCGGCGGGCTTCCTTCTGGGCGAGGGAGTTGGCGCGCTGGAGATTGTCCTTGGACGTGGTGCCAGCAACGCCGCGGGGCAGCAGGAAGTTACGGGCGAAGCCGTTCTTCACTTCCTTCACCTCGCCGACCATCGCGGTGCCTTCAACGTCTTCGAAAAAGACGACTTTCATGACCTGGACTCCAAAATAGGGATGGCCCCGGCGGGACAGTCGGCGGGGTGAGTGCCCGCCCGGTGCGATCCCGGGGGCACCGTAGACGAATTAGGATAGCCGCTCCATTCGTTATCGTCGCGTGGGGCAATCCTTGATAGTTCCTGTACGGAGTCCACAGGTTATGGATAGCGGGCGAACGCGACAAAACGTGTCGTGTTTCTATCGCGGAAAGACGATCACTTGAAAGACGGGCACACCGTTTTGGCTGCGTCCACCGTCGTCCTGCAGCGCTGCAATCCATTTCCCGTCTCCGGAGACCACCGGTTGAAAGGGCGCCGACGAGCCAGAAGACAGACTCCGGGTTGTCCCAGTGCTGAGATCGAGCTCACGGGCGGAGTGTTGTTGGTTTTCGACATCTTGAAAGACAAGCATTCTCTCGTCCTCGGTGAACGAGACCGCCAGGCTGGATTGGCCTATGCCTTCGGTACCGGGAACCACCGTTGGAAGAGAGTCTCCAGATCGGTAGACGAATATCCCTGACACGTCGATGCCTTCAGGGTTCGGCCGCTTCGACGCCGACGCAGAAAAGGAGTACGCAATAAGTGCCCCGCCTTTCGTGATTGCAGGATGTCCGATCTCGGTGACAAACAGATACCCATCGCTGTCAGCCGGGGCCGGCGGGTTGGGGATGCGCAGTAACTCCCCGGTCGTGCGCTTCCAAACGTAGCCAGCACGGGCCTGAAACCCGGCCTCGCCCGCCAAATCTGTGCGAACAGACGTAAACGCGACCGCTGAGCCGTCAGACGAGACCACCGCCCGGCCGCTTGCCGTGCCTGGCGCCTCGTCCGCTGGCGCGTGTGAAACGAGCGTCGTGGTCTGTTCCGTCCGGTCACGGAGAAAGACATCGCTCGCGAGGAACGGGTTCACTCCCACCGCTGGGGACGGGTGCGCGGGACCACCTAGCAAGCTCGGAGCCACCGACTCGAATGCCACGTAACGCCCGTCACGAGAGATTGATGGCCAGTAGGAGCCCAGGTCACCGCGAACGCCGGCGGACGAAACTGAGACCAGTTCGACCGTTCGCGATGCGATTTGCGCAACGAAGACGTCGCTTCCACCGATCAGGCTCGGGCCCCAGTCGTACGGACCATTCGATGTCACCAACGGCTTGAGCTCGTCCGGTAGGAGAGCCAGAACTCGATCAACTTCTCCGTTGTGGTCATCGCCTACGAGGTTGCTTGCCTCCGAATCGAACGCCACCCACTTTCCATCGCCAGAAATGGTAGGCCTGTGCGATGGCCCGTTCGCTTCACCGCCGCCGGGAGCCACTGAAACCCGAATGACGGAACCGTCGACCCGGTCGATCACAAAAATGTCGCTCACGCCGTTCGTGTCGTCCTTCACCAGGTTCGTGGCTTCGGACTCGAAGGCAACGTAGCGGCCGTCGTCGGAGATCGACGGGTTCATGGAGGGACCATCAGCTGGCTGGCCGTCTATTCCGACGGTCAGCACGCCGGTCGCGAGTGCGCTGAGATCTACGGTCTCGTCGGCTTCAGAATCGCCGCCGTTCAGAACGAGCCAGCCACCCGCGGCGATGCCCACGGCGACGACTGCTGCGCCGGCGACCGTGGCGAGTTTCCATCCCACTCCCCCCAGGCCGCTCCATGTTCGACGTAGTCCCGAGGGTTCACGCCAGGCCGCCAGTTGCTCGCGGCTCTCAAGTTCGAGCTTCCCGAGCATGTTGGAGACGTGGTATTTCACGGCGTCCGGCGAGACATCGAGTTCGTCGGCGATCTCGGCGTTCGTCTTGCCGTGGCGCAAGTGGCGGAGCACCCGCTGTTCGGCGGGAGTGAGCGGCTCGGGGTGACGAGGCCTGCCCGTCGGCCGTCCCGTGGGCTTGTATGGCATGTCGCCAGTCTAAACGGCGCCGGGTTGGGGTTTCCCTACCCGGCGCGAGAACGTCGAAACTAGCCCTTGTATTCCATCAGCTGCATGTAGTTGCCATCGGGGTCGATGAATGTACTGATGACACCGCCCCAGGGTTCTTTGCCGGCAGTGCGGATGAATTTCACACCCTGGGCTTCGAGCCGCTTCTGTTCGGCGGCAAGGTCACTCACCGGGAAATTCAGCAGCACGCGCGGAGGCTCTTGCGTCTGGCCGTGCACTTCGCTGTGCGGGCTCACGTAGACGGAGGTCTCGCCCGCCATGAACGGGTTCCCCATCTCCGGGAAGTCGTCGTTGAGGCCGACGACATCGCGAAAGAAGGTGCGGAGGCGATCCACGTCCTCGCTGGAGCGAGTCAGAACGAACATTTCAATTCCGGCGGGTGCGCCGGCCATGCTAAAGACCTGGCCGTAGTTGCCGTCAGGGTCGATGAAGGTAGCGAACGAAATGACGTCGTTCGAAGGCGGGCCGAGGAACTCGACGCCGGCCGCTTCGAGCCGTGCTTTCTGCTTGTGCACGTCGTCTACAGCGAAATTGAAGATGGTCCGAGGCGGTTCCTTCGCCTTGCCTTTTACTTCGCTGTGACCATCGATGATGAATGGCGTGCTGGCCGCCATCAGGGCCGATTCGCCCATCATGGGGTTCGGCTTGAGACCGATCTTGTCGCGGTAGAATGCCACGAGTGCTTCGGGATGTTCGCTGTTGAGATTGACGATGAGGTTGCCGTCGAGTTCCATCGGGATTCCTTTCGGGGCCGGTTCGGCCAGTAGGCTGCGCTGGCGGCTGTTTCAGCAGCCAATGTCAGCGTAACTCTCTGGTACTGACACCATATTGTCAGTGGCCGATCTCGATATGAGATTGCAACTGACAGCATCGTGTCAGGAGACCTGTCAGCCGTTCAGGAAAGTGGCGGCAAGAGGGGCGGGTTTGGCGCGAGACCGAAGCGTGCCGCTCGTGCTAGCTTCCGGTCGTGGTGCGAATCTCAGTCCTCGGCAACAGCGATACCAGCGGCCAGAAACTCGCGCCCGGCGAGAAGCCCTGGGTTGACCTGATCGGCCCCCGGCTCGAAGCCGAACTCGGCGAAGAAGTGATCGTCGACAGCTGGAAGTTCGCGGCCTACCGCGGAGGTGCAGTTGAGTACGCCCGGTCGTTGGTCGACGAAGCCCAGCCGGATTTCGTCATCCTGACGCTGGCGACCTACTGGTGCGCGTTCAGCACCGTCCAGTTCGGAGTGGAGCGCCGGTTCGGTCGCCGCGCCGGCGAACTCTATCGGCGGCTCGAGCGATTCACCGTCAATCACGTCGAGCGAAGGCCTTCAGAGTCCCAACCAACGAATCACCGCGGTCGCCGAGTGGCCCGGCGCGTGATCGGCACCGGTACGCTTCTTACTCCGAACGAACATTGCGAAATCCTGAGCCGGGTCATTCGGGACCTCGCCGCCCGCGAAAACCTCCAGGTCCTTGTGTTCGCCGACCACCATTTCAGCGATGACCTGCGCGAACGGATGCCGGGAATGTCCGCGACAATTGTCTCAGTCGAACTCCGCATCAAGGCGCTGGTGGAAGAGCGAAGGCTCTACTGGGGCGAGCTCGAGCCAATCATCGCCGAGGGCGGCCGCCGGGAGGATCAGTTCCACCCCGACGGCGTCCACATCACGGCTGAAGCGCATGAGCGCTTCGCGGCGCACCTCGTCCCACTGATTCGCGACCAGTGGAAGCTGCGCTAGCTATCGCGCTGCCGCCGGCTCCCTGGCATCGAGGGCGAAGCCTTCATAGTCGTTCTCTGCAACCTGTTCGCACTTCTGCGAGTAGAGATTCAGCCCGCCGATGTACGGCATGAAGACTCGCGGCTTACCGGGCACGTTGGCGCCGATGTACCACGAGTTCGCGCGCGGGTAGAGCGTCAGGTCGGCAACCTGGTTCACGTGCTCGACCCACTGATCCTCGGCTTCTTTCGTCGCCTCGATGGTGGCCACTTCATGCTCGCGGAGGTACTCCAGGCAATCGGTAATCCAGTCCACATGCTGCTCGATGGAAACGATCATGTTTGTAAGCACGGACGGGCTGCCCGGGCCGGTGATGGTGAAGAGGTTCGGGAATCCCGCCGACTGGAGCCCGAGATAAGTTCGAGGCCCATGCTCCCACTTGTCTGTGAGCTTGAGGCCATCGCGCCCACGGATGTCGATCTTGCTGAGCGCGCCAGTCATCGCATCGAACCCGGTCGCGAACACGATCACGTCGAAGTTGTATTCAGTGCCATTGGCGAGCTTGAGCCCGCTCTCAGTGATGGAAGTGACCGGGTTGTTCTTCACATCGACGAGCTTCACGTTGTCGCGGTTGTAGGTTTCGAAGTACTCCGTGTCGACGCAGAGGCGCTTTGTGGCAAATGGGTAGTCCTTCGGACAGAGCAGTTCGGCGGTCGCCGGGTCTTTGACGGTCTCGCGAATCTTGTGGCGTACGAAGTCTGCGGCCAGTTCGTTCGCATCGGCGTTAATCAGCAGGTCGATGAACGCTCCACCGATGGCGAACCCGCCGATGTCCCAACGTGCCTGGAACTCGCGCTCCCGCTCTTCGGGCGAGACGGCGAGGGCCGATTTTTCCGGTGGCGCTTCGCGGACGATGCCCGAAGCCGAAGCGCGGGCGGTCTGCCGGAACGCCGGGTAGTCCTTCAGGAGCCGTTGCTTGTACTCCGCATCGATGGGGCCGTTGTGGGCCGGGACGCTGAAGTTGGCGGTGCGCTGGAAGACAGTGAGGTGCTTCGCCTGCTTCGCGATCTGCGGAATGGACTGGATGCCGGACGAACCGGTGCCGATGATGCCGACCGTCTTGCCGGCGAAATCCACCCCTTCGTGCGGCCAGGCGCCGGTGTGGTACCAGTCGCCCTTGAAAGTGTCGAGTCCCGGGAATTCAGGGACGCGGAAGGACGAGAGGCATCCGGTCGCCATGATGCAGTACTTGGCCGAGTAGCTATCGCCGGCGTCGGTCTTGATCAGCCAGCGGTTTGACTTCTCGTCGAAATGGGCGGAGGTCACTCGCGTGTTGAACTTGATGTCGCGGCGCAGGTCGAACTTGTCGGCAACATGGTTGACGTACTGGAGGATCTCCGGCTGGGTCGCATAGCGCTCCGACCAGTTCCATTCGAGGGGCAGCTCCGGGTCGAAGCCGTACTGGTATTCCATGCTTTCGATGTCGCAGCGGGCGCCGGGATAGCGGTTCCAGTACCAGGTGCCGCCGACGCCGTCGCCGGCCTCGATGACCTGGGCCGAGAATCCATCCCGGCGGAGGCGGAGAAGCTGGTAGAGGCCGGCGAATCCGGCTCCGACGACTACGGCATCGAGTGTTCGGGGCGAATCAGTAACTGCTGTCACGAGGGAATTCCTTAGGCTGTGGCTAATGACCTGATTCTGTCATTCTACGCCCGCGCAGAGCAAGAAGGCTGCCGTGACTCAGCCCTTCGCGGCCTCGGGCCAACCGAACGTCTCGGCAAGGACCGGGAAGTATCGCTTGCACAATTTCGACCAGTCGCTGCGGTCATCCAGGAGCGCCAAACCGTCCAGGTACTTTTCGATGTCATCCAACCATGCGTGCCACCCGGCCACCAATCCTTCTTCCCCCGGCCCACGGTCGGGGAGCCCAAACTGGCTGAAGGTATGGGCGCAGCCGGACTCCAGGGACTCGATACTCCACTCGACGATCGTGGTGCCCCAGGCATAGCGAAGCAGCCGGGCGGGCTCGATGGCGACGATGATGCCGTCAAGGCAGCCCTCGTTCGTTTTCGCGTAATCGACGTAGTAGGCGCCCCCTACGCGAAGGTCGATCCGGGCGGGATACTGCATCCACTTCGTGACCTCGGCGGGGTCGGTGATAGCGCGCCACAGGCGCTCGGCGGAGTGCCTGGATGTGCGCTCATATCGCACGGTGTAGCTTTTCGTGATAGTTCCGAGGTCGGTCACGGGATTTCCTCCATGTGCTGTTCGAGCGCGTCGAGCTTTCCAGCCCAGAACCGCCGGTAGCGGTCGAGCCAGCGGTCAATCTCCTGCAGCGGTGCCGAGTTAAGGTGATAGACGCGCGTCTGTCCTTCTGGAACGGCCCGGACGAGGCCCGCTTCTCGCAACACCCTGAGATGTCGAGAAATGGCGGGCTGACTCATCGCAAACAATTCGACGATTTCGTTCACGGTCCGTGGGCGGGAGGCGATCGCCTCCACGATTCCTTCCCGGGTTGGATCGGCGAGGGCCGCAAACGTATTCACTTTCCCTTATATAACCCTACCATTATGCTTTGGCAAGCCCCCAGAAAGCGAAAGCTCACGGCGGAGTTAGAGCGGGAGCAGCAGGAGGCGGGTAGCTCCCTTGATCTTCGCTTTCACGCGGTTCACGTTCGCGGTGGAATCGAACAACGCGCCCAGGACATCGGGTGCGCGCTCGCGGAGGTCTCTGGCGCCTTTGAGCAACAAAACGAGGTCCTCGCCGCGCGGCACTTCGATGCGCGTCATCCCGGGTTGTCCCGGTGCGGAGAGGTCGCCCATGCAATCTTCCCAGGCGTTCATGTTGTTCCCGTAGAAATCGGGAAAGCCCATCGCGCGGGCGAACTCATGGTGGAGCGAAGGCATACCGCTCACGCCTGTCAGATCAATCTCAACGGTAACCATCGAAGAGCCTCCCGCCCGCCGTTGTTAGAACTCCGTGAAGTTCGCGTAGTGGTCGCCGGTGTAGTACGCCTTGCCGTCGCTCCCGGTAATGATGCGCTCGCCACCTCGGTTCTGGCCAAGTACGCAGGGCGTGATGTCCCACTCCTGGTAGGTCTGGCCACCCGAGTAGGGAAGCTTGTTACCGTCAGGCTGCGCGTTGTTGTTGAAGGTGCGGCCGCCCGCGAACTCTTCCTTGCCCTTCTTGAACCCCGGAAACCCGCGATTCTGGACGTCGGCGATGTGGTTTCGGCCTCCAGGCTGGACGCTCGGCTTGGTGACCCAGGCCTTGATTGTCCTGGCGGCTGCGGGAATGGCGACCGCTCCCTTACCGCCCTCCTTATAGACCGCGCGTTGCAGGCTCGAAGACGGAGCAACGAGCCGGGCCACGGCGCGATTACCTGCAAATCGCTGAAGGGACGCGAACGTTCGTTGGGTGAGGTTCGGCGGCGGCAGCGTTTGATCCGCGCCGGCAAGCGCAACCGTCCCCAGCCGGGCCGCGAACGCATCCTCATCGAAGAGGGCGCCGTCCGTACGCGCCCGCGGTTCGCTCGCGCGATGCACGGTTGTAGCCGCGGGGTCGCGGTTCGCGTCGCTGTGCTGTCTCGCGTCACTCATGTTCGGACAAGCCTACAGCGCCCAGCGGCAGATGGCAGCGGCGGCACCCAGACTTCCCGAAAGTGTCACCGCTTGAGTGGGTCGCCCGGGTCCGGGACCTGGCCGGCGAAATCGGCTTGGACCTTCGCGAGCAGTTCGGGGCTCTGGATGAGGTCGTAGGCGGCCCGGGCCATGGCCTTCGCCACGCGAATCGTGCGCTCGTGACCTTCGGAGGTGGCGGCCGCTTCGGTAAAGGGAGCCGTGTGGTTGGCGTTCATCGGGTCGCAGGGGATACCGAACATTGGGTGAATGGTGGGCACCACGTAACTGACATTGCCCATGTCGGTGCTGGCGCCGACCCAGGGAAGGCTCGGGACCGGGTGGCCGAGGTCAGCCATGTGCACCGAGTACCGCTCCGCAAGCGGATTGCTCGAAATGAGGTCCGTGTAGGGCTTGCCTTCCCAGTGCACTTCAACCCGGCAGCCGGTGGCCGTAGCCGCCGATTCGAGGCAGGCCTGCACTTTCGGCTTCAGCTCCGAGAGCTCGGCCATCGTCGCGGAGCGCACATAATACTCGGCCGCCGTGTAGTCGGGGATGATGTTCGGCTTCAGGCCGGCGTGCGTGAAGACCCCGTGGACGCGGTCGGTTGGCTTCATCTGCTGGCGAAGCATGGAGATGGCGTTGTAGCCCTGCACGAGCGCATCCAGGGCGTTCACGCCCATCCAGGGCATGGCTGCGGCGTGAGCGTTCTTGCCGAAGTATTCGACCCGCAGTTGCTGCAGCGCCTGCACCTTCGGGGTCGCATTGTCCATGGGCGAAGGGTGTGCCATCAGGGCCGCGTCGACTCCATCGAAGGCGCCCTGTTCGATCAGGATCTGCTTGCCCGCTCCACCCTCTTCCGCCGGGCTCCCGAGGATGACCAGCGTGCCCGTCCTCCCTTCGAGTCCGGCGCGCAGGCCAATTCCCGCTCCGATGCCCGCGATGGCAATGAGGTTGTGGCCGCAGGCGTGTCCGATGCCGGGGAGGGCGTCGTATTCCGAGAGCACCGCGACTGTTGGACCGCCATTGCCGGCGACCGCCTTGAACGCGGTCGGCATGGTGTACGCGCCGCGAACGATTTCGAAACCCTGCCCGTCGAGGTAGTCGGTCAGGACTTCGTGAGCGTGGTACTCCTCGAAGTTCAGTTCCGGATGCGAGTGAATGTCGAGGCTGATGGCGCGAAGGCTGTCGCTCGCTTCGTCGATGGCATGGTCGATGCGTTCGTAGGCGTTCATCAGGGCAGCTCCGTGGTCTAGGCCGGGGCATTGTGCCACTCTCGCTAGCGCTCCGGGTACTGACCTGCCCACGCGGGTCAAATGCCCAGGCGGCGGTCGTTTTCAAGCCACGCGATGTCGTTCAACGCCATAAGGCCTCCGGACACGAGCGAGTGGCCTCCGAGGAGGATCGGAATAGGAGCCTCGGACGCGGCCTTCGTGAAGTGGCGAAGGAAGGGCTCTTCGATCGCTTCCCAGGCGAGAAGGTCACTCTGGAAGCGGTCCTCGCGAGACGGGACCACGCCGAGGTGCGCCTCGATTACGCGTGTGTCAATGACCGCGCCGTCGCCGAGTTCGGCCAAACGCTGGAAGAACCGCTCTGGACCCACCTCTTCGATGAGGAATCCGAGCAGGCTCCGGGCGCGGTAGCCGTCTGGAGCGGTGGCGAGGCCGCGCTCCTCCGCGAAGAGACGGACACGGCAAGCGGTTTCGCGTTCGAGGTACTGCCACGCCTGGCTGCCGCCAACGCGCCCGGCCACCACCACCTGGCGCGAGCGATCGCAGAGGAGCGGCATGAACGCGCGATAACGATCAGCCACCGAAATGGCCGGGTTAGCCGCCGCAGAGAGCTCCGGCGGTAGGCCTTCGGCCAGCGAGAGGACGGCAAGGTCGGCCGGGGTATCGAGGTCGAATTGCGTCGCCGTCGTCCGGGGCAGAACGACAGAGGCGAGGCCAGCATCATCCCGGAGGCGACGGGGGAGGAGGTTGTCGCGGAAGAGATTCGTACACGATTCGATGGCGCTCCCCGGCGTCCAGGCGGTGAGGTCTGCGGAGAAGAAGTTGTTCGTGACGAACCGGGGATCGCGGGCGTCCAGCTGTTCGACCACCAGGCGGAACTCATCCACGCCGAGGAGTGGCACTGAGCCGGAGCCCATGGTCGCCGGACGCTCGAGGCCGTAGTGCGAGACAACCCCGCGCAACCGCGCCGCGAAATCGAACGGGCCTGCGGCCGTGTCGGCGTCGACGAGCATCCCAGGGACATCACGAGAGAACGACTCGGGCGAATCGGTCGCGACGATGACGGCCTCGAACCCGGCGGCGAGTGCAGAACGAGCGGTGTTCGTTGCGGCCGCGACGCGGGCGTTGGCCATCACTCGCTCGGCCGGCCCATTGCCAGTGCCACCGTGAAAGACAATTAACACCGGCCGTTCGAACACGAGTCAAGCGTAGACCGGCGCCCCTGTCGGTGCATCCGGCCGCCCCGGGAGAAATCATCACGGCGTCCGTTCACTGCCCAACGCCCGCTGTCGCGAGGCTTATACTTACGCCGATGGCGGAGGCGAAGTACCCGGTACTCGAAGGTGAAGGACTGACCTTGCGACCATGGGACGCCGGGTTGGCGGAACAGATGGCGACGTGGTCTGTGCGCGGCTTCCCCTACCACGCCTTCGATTTGGGCCACCTGAACGACCCTGCGAAGCGCGCCGCCGCGGTAACAAACTGTCGTTCCGATGGCCCGCACCGGCACTTTGTCGCCGTCGAAAACGGTGTCGCAGTAGGCAGGGCGTCAGTGAACCTGCGAGACCTTGCCGGGACGTACATCTTCGCCGTCCACGTTCCGCCCGAGCACGAGGGACGCGGGATATGCCGAAGGATGCTGGCCGTGCTCATGCAATGGCTTGAAAAAGAATTTCCGCGGCCAAGCTTCATCCTCACGGCGAACGCGTTCAACGAACACGCGCACCGGGCCTACCAGGCCCTCGGCTTTGAGCCGATCGAGACGCGTTGGAACTTCGATCGCGAAATCGCCGACGCCCTCTGGCGAGTCACTCCGAAACAGCGCGAACCGCTGCAGCGATTCATCCGCTTCCAGAACGGCCGCTGGCAGGTGAAGACCTACATCTTCCGGCGCGAGCCAGGCACGCCCATGCACCTTGAGCTTCGCCAGCCGCAGACAATCGCCGGCTAGTTGCCTGGTAGCTAGCCTTCCACCCTTGCGACGATGACCGTGATGTTGTCGGGGCCGCCCGCATGGTTCGCGAGCTCGATGAGCCTGTTCGCGGCGTCATCCGTCGAGAATTCATCGAGCACGCCGGCGATTTCCTTGTCTTCCACCGGGCCGAACAGCCCATCGCTGCAGAGCAAGAGGCAGTCTCCCGCGGCGACATCTAGCCGCCCCAGATCGGGAACGACCAGAGGTTCGAAACCGATGGTCTTCGTGACAACGTTGCGTTTCCAGTGGGCGCGGGCGGTCTCGGCGCTGATGGTGCCTTCGCGAACGCGATCAGCCACCCACGAGTGGTCATTGCTGACCTGGCGGAATTCACCCCGCGTGACCGCGTAAAACCGGCTGTCGCCCACATTGAGCCACCAGGCCTCCGACCCGACAACCAGCGCGGCCACGAGTGTCGTGGCGGCGCCCCGGGCCTCAAGCGCGGCGGATTCTTCGTTCACGGCCGAATTGGCGGCGGCGGCCGCGCGGCTCATCGCCTCATCCGGATGGAACGACTCAAGATTTACGGCCACCGCATCGGCGAAAACCTCGACGGCGCGAGCGCTCGCCCACTCGCCGCGAGCGTGCCCTCCGAGCCCGTCCGCCACGCAAAGCAGCGTTGCATCGCCAAGTTCCCTGACGAGCAACGAGTCCTCGTTGTGCTTCCGCATCAGGCCCGTATCCGTGGCAGCGGCGATAGCGAGCGTTACTCCGGCCAAGACATCCTCACTGCGTTGAACGGTAACGCACGCGGGGTCGTCTGCAAGTAGCCCGAACGAAAACTCTTGCCTTGTTCGAACGAACGATCTATAATTTGACCGTGCGTACGAAAAATAGTCCATCTGTACGAGAACAGCCCAGCTTCATCGAAGCCGCGCGCAAGGCGCAGATCATCGATGCCACAATCGAAGTGATCGCCGAACTCGGATTTGCAAATGCTTCCCTGGCGCAGATCGCGAAGCGAGCCGGAATCAGCAAAGGCGTGATCGGCTACTACTTCCCGTCGAAGGACGACCTCGTCCGGGCCGCCGTGGAAGCGTTCTATCTCACGGGACACGAAGAGATGATGGCGGACGTTCAGAAGGCGACGACACCCACGGAAATGTTGCGCCTCTACATTCGCCACAACATCGGCTACATCGATCGCAACCGGCAAGCGACGAAGGTGATGGGGGAGATCATCCAGAACTTCCGGACTCCGTCCGGCGAACTGGTGTACAAGCCCGAAGACGCTGAACCGATGGTGGCGGGAACCGCCGCCCTTTTCGATTGGGGCCAGAACACGGGCGAGTTCCGGAAGCACGACTCCCGGGTCCTGGCGGTGATGCTCCGGGCAGCGATGGACGCATTCGCTGGCCAACTCGCCATCGAACCGGACCTCGATGTCGAGCACCAGATCGAAGAAGTCACCGAGATGTTCCTCGGAGCGGTGCGCAAACAGTCATGAACACGGCCGCAGGGACGCGGCCCCGATCAGAGTTCAGTTGGAGGCAGAGCAGTGACAGGACAACTCGAGGGCAAGGTTGCGGTGGTTACCGGCGCAGCTAGCGGCATCGGCGCGGCGACCGCGCGGCTCTTCATCGCCGAGGGCGCGAAAGTCGTGATGGCGGACATCCAGGACGAACGTGGCGCGAAGATGGTCGAAGAACTCGGACCGAACTCCAGCTACCAGCACACCGACGTGACGAACGAGAAACAGATCGGTGCGGCCGTGAATCACGCTGTCGAGAAGTTCGGGCGCCTCGACATCATGTTCAACAACGCCGGAAAGGGGCACATGGAAGGCCTCATCGAAGACCTCACCCCGGAGATGTTCCACGACGTCATCGACGTTCTGCTCGGCGGGGTCGCCTTCGGGATGAAGCACGCAGTTCCCATCATGAAGCAGCAGAAATCCGGCAGCATCATCAACACCGCGAGCGTCGCCGGCCTCGGCGTCGGCTACGGCGGAACGCTCTACTCGGCATCCAAGGCGGCGGTCATCCACATGACCAGGGTCATCGCCAACGAAGTCGGCGAAGACAACATCCGCGTGAACGCGATCGCCCCTGGCGCCATCCCCACCGCCATCTTCGGCCGGGTGGGCGGCATGACCCAGGAGGCAGCGGAATCGCTCATTCCCATGCTCCAGATGGGGTTCGCCAAAGCGCAACCAATCCCACGCTCGGGAGATGCGAAGGACATCGCGAATGCGGCCCTCTGGCTTGCGAGCGACGCTTCGAGCTTCGTAACCGGGATCACCGTGCCGGTTGAAGGCGGCATGACCACCGGGAAGCTCTTTTCGCAACGAATGGCCGAAATGCAGGCGATGGCGCCTGCCTGAGAAAGGACGCTGAAATGTACGACGAAGCCCGGCTGAAACACGCCGCGCTCCTCGCCCACGCCGACCCGTTCCACCACCGCGAGCGGTTCGAACATCTTCGAAGGCTCGACAAACTGCGCCGGTCGCTGGGCCGGATCCAGGCCCAGCTCGGCTACGTGGTTACGGATGGGGCGCCGGGAAGCGCTTCTTAAATGTGAATGCCTCGGGCGTTGGACCCGAGACCTTGAGGTCGGCCAGTTTCTGTTCGGCCTCTTCCACGGTCGGCTCATGGCTGGCCGGCACCCACCAGAGCACCGCGAAGGGATCGTCTTCGTGCGTGAACCACTCCAGCCGCCGCCGGTAGTAGGCGGCGTGGTTGCTGTAATACGCGAACTGGAAAAGCGATTCAACATCGGCCCAGACGCTGAAATTGATGATGATCCGGTCGTCATCGCGGATGCGAATCGAGGTGGAGTCGCCTTCTTCGGTCTGGTGGCGCCAAACGAATCCCGGCGCCTGTTCGGCAAGCGCGTTGATTTCCGCGATGTTGTCCGTGAAATCCGCCATTTCCGGCGAATCGAGCGGGGCCCTTATCCAGGCGATGTTGTACTGGGCGACCTGATACTCAGCCATGCAGCGCACAGTGTGACCTGCCGCACACTCGCGGCCAAGAACGGGGGCTCCTCAGTCCAAAGGCGGATACCAATCGCCCATCCGGGCGCACACGCTGGATGGTATGAATTGCCGGAGGTGACGAAATGGCTCGTTGGGAAACAACGATCGAGGTTGATGCGCCCGCGGAAAGCGTCTGGCCAGTGATGTCAGATGTCGCGAAGTGGCCGGAATGGACGTCGTCCATTGTTTCGGTCGATGAGGTACGCCCGGACTTTGGCCTCGGCAGCACCGCGGTGGTGGATGCGAAAGGCACACCCACTTCCAGGTGGACGGTTTCGAAGTGGGAGCCCGGACGCGGGTTCGACTGGGTAACTAAAGTGCGCGGCGCCACCACGGTCGGCGGGCACTGGATCGAACCGCGCGGCGAGCGCAGCCAAGTTACGCTCACGATCGAAGTCAAAGGGCCGCTCGTGTGGATGTTCAAGCCGTTCATCAAGGGCGTGATCATGACAAACATGGCGACCGAAGCGGCCGGGCTCAAGCGCAAGAGCGAATCGGTGAAGGTAGTGGCCGCGCCGACTGCGTAACGCCGGGGGCACTGTTACCCTTCGGTTATGACCCGTTCGTTGTTTGGCCTGGTTGCCGCGTTCGTCCTTTTCGCTGCCGCGTTCGCCCTGCACATTGTCGGGGGCGCGACCGACCAGGGTTGGCTGTTCGCGATCGCAGTGGCGCTCATCTTCATCACAGCCACCGGGTTTCCTGCGATCGCATTACTGCTTTCGGGCGAGCTTTTCGGCAGCGTTTCGGCGGCACGGAAGACGCTGGTCCTCGGATTCCTGATCGGGACCGGGCTGACGCTGGGCGCGCTCTGGGCCGCGAACGACCGAAGCTTCGCCGCCTGGGAATTCCCCGTGGCGCCGGCCCTGGTCATCGTCGTCAGCGCGATACTGATGGCCCTGCGGAACCGCGTCTTCCCCTCGCACCCGAACTCCGCGACGACCGCTACTTCCTGAGGCGCGGGTCCCAGATATCTCGCAGCGAATCGCCGAGCAGGTTCGCGCCGAGCACCACCAGGCTGATGGCAATACCCGGGAAGACGACAACGTGCCAATTCCCGGTCCGGGCGAGGCCGAGGTTCGAGCCCGACATGTCGCGGCCCCACGAAGGTTCTTCCGGACCAAGGCCGAGGAAGGCGAGGGCCGATTCCGCGAGGATCGCCGCCCCAAGGGCGCCACTCATGATCACGACCACAAGAGGAAGCAAGTTCGGGACCACGTGACGGATGAAGATTCGCCACTCGGAACACCCGATCGCGCGTGCTGCTTCGACGTACACCTGTCTGCTCTCGATGATCGTCTGACCGCGCAACACGCGGTTCCCACCAAACAGGGCGCCGATCGCGATCGAGATGATGATGGTCTTCAAGTTCGGCCCGAACGCGGTCCGTAGCATGAGGAAGAGCACGAGCCCGGGGAAGGCTGCGAAGGCTTCGCCGGAGCGCTGAACAAGGTAGTCAACCCAGCGCCCAAAGAATCCACCGAGGATGCCAAGGAATGCGCCCGTGCCGGCGCCAAGGAAAACGGCCCAGAAAGAGATGATGAACGAAATCCGCGCGCCAGCCATCACCCGGCTAAACACATCCTGGCCGAGCTGGTTGGTCCCGAATGGATGAGACGCCGATGGCCCCTCAAGCGAGGGGCCCACAGCGAGCTGTTCCGGCCCGTACGGCGCGATCCGACTACCGAAGAGTCCAAGCACGACGAATCCGACGAGAACGATGAGCCCGAAAACGCCGGTCGGATGTTGCCGCGCGAGCCTGCCCATGCGCCTGATCCAACTCGGTCGCGTGCCGAGGTAGACCCATTCCATGCTGCTGCTTGGGGTAGCGGTTTGCGTGGCCATCAGGAGTATTTCACCCGGGGATCGATAAGCGCGTAGGAGAGGTCGATGAGCAAGTTCATCATCACAATCACGCACGCGCTATAGAGAACCAGGAACTGGACGACCGGGAAGTCTCCAGTGACCGCTGACACCAGGAAGAACTGCCCGAGACCGTTGATCGAGAAGACCTGTTCGAGGATGAGCGAGCCAAAAAAGAGCGCCGTCACATGGGCTCCCAGCAGGGTGACGATCGGGATGAGCGCGTTGCGCAGCCCGTGGGCGAGCACGACATCTCGGCCAGCCAGCCCTTTCGCCCGGGCCGTACGCATATAGTCCTGCCGGAAAACCTCGAGAAGTGTTGACCGGGTCAGGCGCATCATGCTCGCGGCGCCACCGACGCCAAGCAGCAGCGTCGGCGGCAAGTAGAGCCGCAGGTTCGTCCAGGGGTCCGAGAATATCGATACATGGCCGCCAACCGGTGGCGAGTAGTTCCACCAGATCGAGGGCAGCACGATCAGCAGGATCAGCAGGAAGAAATCCGGGATGGACTGACCGAACACCGCGAACACCCGGAAGATGTAATCCACGATCGTGTTCTGTCTGACGGCCGTTATGACGCCAAAGCTGATGCCGAAGATGGTACTGAAGCCCACCGAGAGCAGCAGAATTTCGAGGTTGACCGGCCAGCGGCGTTGGATTTCGGGCCACACAGGCTGGCCGCTCCGGAACGTGTCACCGAGGTTTCCCCGTAACACGTTCCCGGCCCAGATGAAGAACTGCTCCACAACGGGCTTATCGAGCCCGAGTTCAGCGCGGATGGCCTGTTCCTGTTCAACCGTGGTGTTCTGGTTGGTGTAGTAGGTCACGGGATCAGTTGCGAACGGAAGCCGCAACGTGAAAAACGTGATCAACGAGACCACCACCACAATGAGTGGAAGGTAGGCCATCCTCCGCATGGCGTACTGGCGCATACCGCGTCAGCTCTTGTCGACGTAGAGCTTGCCGTTGAAGAGGCCGTAGCTTCCTCGTCCGACAACGCGGCCCTTCACGTAGCCCCAGGTTGCGGTGTTGGTGATTCGCACAATTGTGGGGATGTAGGGGGTCGCCTTCTCGTAGGCCTTTCGTTGCAGGTCCTGCACCGCGGCGCGGCGCTCCTTGTCATCGAGGATGGTCTTCTGTTTCTGGAGCAGTGCATCCAGTTCGTCGTCCATCCAGGCAGCCCAGTTCGGGCGTCCGCCGATCTGCTTGCCGACGTTGCCGATGTACGAACTCGGGTCGTCGTATTCGAGCGTCGGGTAGGTGATGAAGCCGTTGTAGTCGGACCCGTAGAGCGACTGGGCAAGCCACTTACCAAAGTCTTCGCCCACGAGCTTGATCTTCAGACCGAGGTTGGCTTCGAGCTGCGACTTCACGATCGTCGCGAACTGCTGGTAGGTGTCGCCCGGGACGATGTACTTGAGGTCGTATTCCTTCGAGGTATCGAAGGTGGTGGCCGCGAGAAGCTTCTTCGCCTCAGCGACATCGGTCTTGCCGTAGGTCTTGTCTACTTCTTCGGCCGGGAGCGATTCGCCGAACGCCGGTGGGACCGTGCCGGCGTTATTGCCCTCTTCGAGCGCGAACAGCGAAATCAACTGCTTCCTATCAAGCGCCAGCGAAATGGCCTGGCGGACCCGCGGGTCGGCGAACTGGCCATCGGCGCGGGTCTGCACCATCCAGACCGCACGGGATTGCACGGAATCGATATTGATGTCCTTCCCGTGCTTCTTCTCGAGGTCGTCGCGCTCGAGCTTGTTGGTGAGGGCAACGGAATCGATTTCCTTTGCCGAGAAGGCGGCGAGAGCGGCAGCCTGTTCCTGGATCAGTTTGAAGTTGTAGTTCGCGAGATATGGTTCGCCGCTCACTCGCCACTTGTCGAAACGCTTGAGCTTGAAGTTTGCGCCGTTTTCGTGGCTCACGAACTGGAAGCGGCCGCTGCCGATGAGATCCTTGTCCATGGAGGAAGGATCCTTCGCAATCTCTTCGGGGATGATGGAACTGGCTATCGGGCTGCCGCCGTTGGTCGAGCTAAAGCCCCAGGCGTCCACTGCCTTGAGGACGAAGTTCACCGTCTTGTCATCCGGGGTCTCGATGTGGTCGAAGATGAGCGACCACCAGGAACTGTTCGAGATCTTCGTCTGCTTGGCAGCTGATTCGAGGCTCGCCTTCACGTCGGAGGCTTTCACCGCACGGCCGTTGATCGGCGCCTTGTCGTGGAACACCGAGTCCTGCAGCTTCACGGTGAAGTGCGTGCCATCCTGCTGTTCGATGCTGGAGGCCAGGAAGTTTTCGCGAATGCCCGTATCGAGCGGCGTGTACCAGAGGTGGTCGAAAATAGTGAACCCCCACGTCAGGCCGCTATCAAGGCCGGAGTAGGGGTTTATGGACGCGAAGATGGCGCCCTGGCGCGCGTTGTAGGTGCCGTCTTTGTTGATGACTTCGCCGGCCGCGGTAGGCGTTGGCGGAGTCTCCGTACCGGGGTTTACGCCGGCGCCGGTAGTCGCAGTTGGAATCCCACCACCGTCGTCGTCATCATCGTCATCGCCACAGCCCGCAAGCGCCCAGGCGCTGGCTCCCAGTGCTACCGTGCCGGCGCCCCCAAGCATCCGGCGACGGGCGATCCGTCGAGTCCAATAATTGTCTCGTTCCATGCGAAGTACCCCTCCGTTTTCCGAGCACCATTCGGATTGTTGCCCGGTATACGCTTGCCATTGCTCCAGCGTCAATAGTTGCTATTGACACCTACAATGCCTCCGAAGATTTGTACGTTCGGCAGCTGTCGAGCGGTTCTGCTGCGGCACGTACCGGCACGTTGCTTTCCCGGGCGAAGCCCGGCCACGGAGCCACACCATGACCGGGTCTTTGCCCCATCGCCCAGGAATTCGAAACCCCTCCGGGAACCCGGGAAGCCATCGCCGGTGGTGGCGGTGGCTTCCCGCATTCCCAGCGGGATCGCGACCAAGGGGGCTGCGCGGTTCGGCCGAGGTTTCGGCGCCGTGCAGGTTTCTGAACTCGGCCCGCTGTCCGCGTCTCCGTCCACGCTTAAACAACAGTGTTTATTCAGAAGCGCGGAATCTAGATTGGCGTGCTACTCTTGTCAAGAAGCGCAGCGGAGGACAGCAACAGGATCATGACGGACGAAGTTGGGCTGCGCGGCTACCGCGTGCAGGACCCGGAACGCATGCAGGCGCGCCGTCGCGAAATTATGACCGCGATGGCTGAAGTCATCATCGACAAGGGCTACGCTGCGACGACGCTCGAAGACGTGGCGACCCATATGGGCACCAGCCGCGCGGTCATCTACTACCAGTTCCGCAGCAAGGAAGACCTGTACGCCGAGATCGTGGTCGAAGCCGTCGCGCGAGCCACTGAGCGGCTCGAAGCAATTGTGGCTCGCCAACTTCCTCCAGAGCAGGCCCTGTTCGCCGCGATCGAAGACCTGGTAGAGGTAGGCATGGAGCCGCTCAACCGCAGCACGCTCGCCACCGGACGTCCAAAGGGCCTTTCGCCAGAGTCGCGGGCCCGGATCAAGGCGGCCGACAGAGGCTACGTCCACCTGCTGACCGAGATCCTCCGCCAGGGAATCGCCTCAGGCGTCTTCCTCGACCGCGACCCGCGGTTCCTTCGCTACACGATCATGTTTGCGGTGAACGGCAACTTCATCTGGCGCACACCGGATGGTCCGTTGAAGGCGGACTACATCCTCAAAGAGCTCCCCCGGATGCTCCTTAGCTCGGTGCTGGCCCACCCGTGTGATTTCCATGCGCACGGCGAAGAGGGTGCGCGGGCAAGCCTCGTTCCTGTCTCGCCGGCCAAATGACGTCGCCCCCGGTTGTTTACGAATTCACCCCGGTCCCGGCAAAACGAAATCTCCGCGGATATCTCGGGGTCGCGCTCCTTGTGGCTCTGATCGTCGTGTTGATAGCGTTTGTCGCATCGGTTTTCGGGCGCGGCTGGATAGTAATCGGTCTCATCGGTCTTGCGGGCGTCTTCGCTTACGACGAATGGTTGCGGTTCCAGCGTTCCAGGTTCCATCTCGCCATCGACAACGATGGCGGACTGCACGTGGAAACATGGAGTGGCCGCCAGCTGCACTGGCTTCCCCTGATGCAGGAGGTCCAGCGTACGACGCGCAGTTTTGGGGCCGACCGCCTCGAGCCTGGGCCGCACGCGAACATGGGGCGGTACTACGTCCTTCGCCTCCGCATGAAAGACGGGCCCACACGGGAGGTGGGCCTTCCCGGCGGCGCTCGTTTCTCCGCCGGGAGCGGTGCGCGAATGACCGACGAAGAGTGGCAGCGCTTTGCCGAGATTGTTAGCCGCCGCTGGTGCCCCGTCCGCACAGGGTGAGGGGCGCCCGACTGATTGAGCTTTCGCGTTGCCGCGCCACCCACGCCCTGCTAGTCTGGCGACCGTCCTTTCACGCAACGGACGAATCTCATTTCGCGGGGTGACGCAATGCCCAGGCGGCTTGCGGTGTCTGTCGGATTCACTGGCAGTCCGGAACAGAACAAAGAACTGATCAGCCGAATCAAAGTGGCCGAAGAAGTCGGCGTTGAAGCCATCTTCACGGCGGAAACCTGGGGCCGGGACCAGTTCTCGTTGCTTACCCAGATTGCCCTCGCCACCAGCAAGATCAAGCTCGGCACCGGGATCGCCCCGGTCTTCGGGCGCTCTCCCGGCGTGCTCGCCATGACGGCTGCGACGCTAGACGAGCTCTCCGGTGGCCGCGTCATCCTTGGCCTCGGCACCTCCGGCGACCGGGTGATCGAGCACTGGCATGGCGAAAAGTTCTCGAAGCCGATCCAGCGGACCAAGGAATACATCGAAATCATCAACATGATGGTGAGCGGCGAGAAAGTGTTTTACGACGGCGAGATTTTCAAGCTGCAGCGCGGCTTCCGCCTGCTGTTCGAGCCGCCGCGCAAGCACATCCCGATTTATGTCGCGTCCATTTCGCCGAAGAGCATGCAGTCGCTGGCTACCGTGGCCGATGGCTGGATGCCGATCTATTGGCCGAAGTCCAAGTTCATGGATGGCAAGAAAGCTATCGCCGAAGCGTCGAAAGCCGCCGGCCGCCCCGGCGACGCGGTGGAGTGCGTGGCTTCGCTGACCGTCGTCATCAATCCCGACGAACAGAAGGCCAAGATGCAGGCCGCGGGTCCCATTTCCTGGTATGTCACGAACATGGGCGACTTCTACCACCAGATGCTGACTCGCAACGGCTTCGGCGAAGAAGTGGCCGCGATGCGCAAGGTGGGCGAGACGCACAAGCCACCGCCTTTCGGCACCAACCCGGAGCTCATGGCCGCCATGGGCGACCGCATGCTTGAAGAGACAGCGATCTGGGGCGATTTGGAGACGGTTGCCGCAGGCATCGAGGAACGTCGCCAGCTCGGTGTCGATCTCCCGAGCATCTCACTGCCGCAGGGCCCGCTCGAACACGTTGAGCGCGTGCTGGGGACGCTCGTTTCCTGACTTGAAGCGTTGGGGAGAAAGAACAGCCGGGGGCGCCGCAGGGCGCCCCCGGTTTCGTTTGCCCGTGCTCACCGCCCACACGGGTGAATTCCGAGGCCGGTGTGCGTTATACGACGATGCGAATCAGCGAGTCAACAAATTGGGGAGAATTGTTATACACCCAGCGCACGGGCGACCGTCTCAAGTCCCTCGAGAGCCTCTTCGGTCGAGCGTACGAGCACGTCGGCCAGTTCGGCGATGTCCGCGGGCGTTTCCTTGCCGCCGGACACGCCAACGAGGAGAACGTGGAGGCCATCGGACTTCGCGAGGGCCAGGGCCGCCTTGAACATGGCCACGTCTGTTTCATCATCGCCCATGACCAGGACGGCCCTGGCCTTGAACTGGCGCACGAGCGCCGTAAGCGCGGCATCCTTGCCGCCGCGGGCATCGGGGACAACTTCGAGCACCCGCCGGCCTTCACGAAGGCGTAGACCCTCCGGCAGCTGCGAGAGCGCGCCCCTCAGTGCCGGTTCGAGGTCGGGCGCGGTGCGGAAGTGGAAGGCCGTGGAAATCGCCTTGCGTTCGATGTGGAGGAACGAGCTCGGGCAGGCGGAGATGACTCGCTGCTCGATCTGTTCGAGGGCGGCGCTCAGGGCCACGCGATCGACCCCGGGGATGAGCGGGTCATCGAACGACGCTTCGAGACCGTGACTTCCGACGACGACGACTTCGTCGATGGGGACCATGCGCCGCGCGGTGTTGAGGTCTCGCCCCGTGATGACGGCGACCTTCGCCGCCTGGGCGATGCGATCAAGGACGCCGAGCGTAACGGCAGGCACACGTGCTTCGCTCGCATTCGCGACGATTGGCGCCAGGGTGCCATCGAGGTCGGTGGCGACTAGCAGCGGCCCGCGCGCCGTCGCCACGGCGCGGTATTGCTCGATGGCGTCAAGATTCAGCATCGTTCCTCCAGGGACTCCAGGAAGCCGGTTGCCCATGAAAGAGCATCGCGCCGGCGGACTTCTTCGACAAATCGGTCGCTCACTCGGCCCGGGCGTCCGGCGAGCGCATCGCAAAGCACTGCGACCATCGCTTCCGCATCAAGCGGATCGACGGCTACGAGGCCTTCTTCTGAGAACTCGGCAAACGTGCTGGCCGCGCCGGCATCCTGCCCGGTGATAATGACGGCCCGCTCGTCCGCCGGGCGCACGGACTGGGCGATGGCCGCCTGCAGCGGCACGAGGTTCTGACCATCGGCCAGCGAGGACGTGAACACGACATCTGCTTCGCGCTGGAGCGCGACCACATCGTCCCAGCCCACGTTCGCGCGCACATGGGTGAGCGTGCCCCCGGCCGCGCGGGCCGCCTCGCGTGCTTCGCTCGCGGTGACTTCGATGGCCGCTTCAAGCGACTCGTACGCACGGACGCCCTCGCGCGTGGGCGCCGCGATACCCAGGTAGGCGAATTTCGCGCCCCGTTCAAACGCGCGAGTCATCGCCGCCATCCGCTCGGGAATGCCCTTGGTGAAATCACCGCGCTCGAGACCGACGACCAGCGGCAGCCCGCTTTCGCGCGCCGAGCGAACTCGCGCCGGCACCGGAACGCGTTTCGCCACCTCGTAGACATCGTCCGGATCAATGCCAACCGGGAACGCCCGCGTGTCGATGGATCGGCCATCGTACGAAAGCCCGCCATCGGTGACGGCGCCGCCGCAGAGAGTGGTCGCAGCACGCTGGAACCGTTCGACATCGGCGGAGGTCTGGAAGCCGATCAGGTCGGACCCGAGCATGCCCTCGATCACCGCTCGGATGGCGCCACTTGCCGAGCCAGTGAGGTACGGCGCCGCGACGGTCACATCCGGGAAGGGCGTGTGCAGGAAATAGCCAATGCGGCCGGTGAAACCGCTTCCGCGCAGCATCGCCGGCACGAGCGAGAGCTGGTAGTCGTGGACCCAGGCCCAGTCCGCGCGCGACTCTTCCGCGGCCGCGGAAGCGAACGCCCGGTTGACCCTGGTATAGGCCTCCCAGTCGTTCTTCGCGGGCGCTGCAGGAATCGGGTAATAACCGGTCAGCTTCGGGAGGTCGTGGCGCACGAGATGGTAGAGCGGCCAGAGAAAGCTGTTCGCGACTTCGGCATAGTGCCCGTGCCAGGTGCTCTCGCCGAAGTACAGCCGGCGGTGGCGCAGCGGGCCCCGGGGCGTGTCGATGAGTTCGAAGCCACGGTCGTCAGTCCATTCGCGGTCATAACGGCCGAGTCCGGCGCCGATCCAGGTCGTGCCGCGCTCGCCGTCCCACGGTTCGATGACCGGACGGAGCGCGGCGAGAAGGCCGCCCTTTCCTGAAGAGGACGGCGAATCGGCCCACCGGGGCGACTCGTGATCGAGGTAGGCCCGGTTGGCAAGGATCAGGCCGGATTGCTGCATGCTCCCCCAGTAGGCCTGATCGAGCCGGGCCTTGCAAGGCCGAAACCGCTCGCTTCCGAGGCATTGTTAGGCATTCGCAACCCGGGAGCGGTATCGTTCGGCGGAATCTCCGATGGAGGCATTCGAATGCCCGATGAACCGGTCGTCCTCTACGAAGAGCGCGATTCGCTCGGCATCATCACCCTCAATCGCCCTGAAAAGATGAACACGCTGACCGACGCGGTCATCCAGGGCATCGCCGACGGGATTGACGAAGCCACGGCATCTCCGGATGTCTCATCGATCATCATCCGCGGCGCTGGACCGACCTTCACCGCCGGCTATGACCTCAATCCGGGCGCGAACGACCGGGGCGGCGGACGCCAGCGTCCACGCTACGGTGCGAAGCCGGTCGATGCGCGGCCGGGGGCATGGGACCCTGTCCGGGACTACGCGTTCATGGGCCACAACATGCGCCGCTTCATGAAACTCTGGGAGTGCCCGAAACCGGTTGTCGCGCAACTCCACGGCTACGCGCTCGGCGGCGGCACCGACCTCATCCTCTGCGCCGACCTGATTTTCATGGCCGAAGACGCGATCATCGGCTACCCGCCGAGCCGGGTGTACGGCACGCCCACAACGATGATGTGGGTCTACCGCGTGGGCCTCGAGCACGCGAAGGAGTTCCTGCTTTCGGGCGATCAGATCGATGCCGCGA
This sequence comes from Dehalococcoidia bacterium, assembly GCA_050247055.1. Classification (GTDB taxonomy): domain Bacteria; phylum Chloroflexota; class Dehalococcoidia; order Tepidiformales; family Tepidiformaceae; genus Amarobacter. The sequence goes on along the minus strand of JBFWUX010000001.1, from coordinate 787,654 downwards.
CGGCTCACCGCATCGGCCTCGTCTCCAAGGTCTTCCCGAAGCATCAGCTTTCGGAGGCGACGGAGGCGTACTGCAAGCGCTACGCCAACATCCCCGCGAACCAGCTCGCGCTGAACAAAATGCTCATCAACCAGGCGTTCGAAAACATGGGCCTGCGCACGACGCAAATGCTCGGCACGTTCTTCGATGGCGTCACCCGCCACACGGAGGAGGCCCTCCGCTGGCGCGAGAACTTCGGTGAATTCGGCTTCCGCGAGACCATCCGGCGCCGGGACGGCCCGTTCGGGGACTATGGGGAACGACCGCGAAAGTAGGCTATTAGTTGCCCTCAATTCACCACCTAATGCACAGTGGCTCGCACACCCGGAGGAAGCCACATGCCCGACGACAGCATCCGACCCTTCACTATCCACGCCAGTGACGAGCAACTCGACGACCTGAAGCGAAGGCTGAGGGCCACGCGCTGGCCGGAGCGTGAGCCAGTGGACGATTGGACTCAGGGCGTGCCGCTTTCGTACGTGCAGGAGTTCTGCGAGTACTGGGCCGAGAAGTACGACTGGCGCGCCACCGAGCAGCGCCTGAACCAATTCCCCCAGTTCCAGACCGAAATCGACGGCGTCGACATCCAATTCATCCATGTGAAGTCACCCGAGCCGAATGCGAAGCCGCTCGTCATCACGCACGGCTGGCCCGGTTCGATCGTCGAGTTCCACAAGGTCATCGGGCCCCTGACTGACCCGGCGAAGCACGGCGGCAACCCGGCCGATGCCTTCCACGTTGTCTGCCCCGCACTTCCGGGCTACGGGTATTCGGGTAAGCCAAAGGAGACTGGTTGGGGTGTCGAGCACATTGCCGACGCGTGGGGCGTGCTCATGCGCCGGCTCGGCTACGACCGCTACTTCGCGGCCGGTGGCGACTGGGGCGCGGCGGTCACGAGTTCGATCGGTGCGCGCGACCCTGCAGGCTGCATCGCCATCCACCTCAACATGGTCACTGGCGTGCGGCCCGATCCGGAGACCATGAACGACCTGACCGACCTCGAGAAGAGCGCGATCGAAGGGTTGCAGTACTACCAGGATTGGGACTCGGGGTACTCGAAGGAACAGAGCACGCGGCCACAGACGGTCGGCTACGGACTGGTTGATTCGCCGGCGGGTCTGGCGGCGTGGATCCTGGAGAAGTTCTGGGCGTGGACCGACAGCGACGGCCACCCGGAAAACGTCCTCACCCGCGACGAGCTCATCGACAACATCATGTTTTACTGGCTTCCCGGCGCGGGGGCGTCCTCGGCGCGCCTCTACTGGGAAAGCTTCAACCGTCGCCGGGGCGCAGCTATCCAGGTGCCGGTTGGCTGCAGCATCTTTCCACGGGAAATCTTCCGTGCCTCACGCCGCTGGGCCGAAAAGAGCTTCGACAAGATCATCCACTGGAACGAACTGAAGAAGGGCGGGCACTTTGCCGCATTCGAACAGCCCACCACCTACGTGGACGAAGTTCGCACCTGCTTCCGAAGCGTCCGCTAGAAATCAAAGATGTCGGATACGGGGAGTTCGAATCCGGGGACGACATCCTCGCCTGAAAGAGTCCCGCCAGCGGTGACGCGCGAGTCCTGGCCCCCTGGGCGGAAGATATGCACGGCTTTGGTCTCCGGGTAAACCACCCAGATGAGCCGGACGCCAGCTTCCAGGTACTCAGCCACTTTCACATCGACCTCGCCGGCAACGTCGTTGGGAGAGACGACTTCGAGGACGAGGTCCGGGGCTATCCGGAGATGGCCGTCACCGGGACGCTGCGGCGCTCTCGCGCGAGAGATGAATGCGCCATCCGCGAATCGAACTTTCGTTGGCGAGTTCGCGAAAATCTGCAATCCGCCGTCACTCTGTGCGACCCAACCAAGTCTGTTCGCGAGGACATGGGCAACAAGCCGCGCATTGATGACGAGCGCGATCATGCTGGATTCGAAACGCATGTGCCGCTCCTGCAGTTGCCCATCAACCAATTCGTATCGGCCCCGGTCCGGCATCGAAAGCAGGTCTTCGGGAGTGTAATTGAGCCTGGTCGCGGTCGACATGTTTCCAGTATATCAGCGGCGAGTGGCCTCAATACCCCAGGGCCACCCCGTCCTTGCGGCTCTCGGTGGCGCCGCAGTAGACGCCCGACTCGGGGGCGCGCCAGATTGCCTGGTAGCCGCCATATTCGCCGGTTGGTTGGCGCTCGAGCGTGTGGCCCCGGCGCTCAAGGTCCTCCAGGATCTCCGGCGCGGGGCCCCGCTCAATTCGCAGGCTGCCACCGTCCCTCATGAGTGTGCCGGTGGGCTCGCTTGAGCCCGCGTGGCGGAAGCGGACCGCATCGCCCGCTTCCTGGAGATTCATGCCGAAGTCCACCAGGTTCACGATGACCTGGGCGTGCCCCTGTGGTTGCATGTCGCCACCCATGAGCCCGAACGGCATGAGTGGTACGCCATCCTTCGTCAGGAAAGCCGGGATAATTGTCTGGAACGGCCGCTTGCCGGGTTCGAGGCGGTTCGGGTGATCAGGGTCGAGCGCGAACATGTTGCCGCGGTTCTGGAGGCCGATTCCCAAACCGGGCACCGCGTAGCCTGAACCGAAGCCCTTGTAGTTGCTCTGGATGAGCGAAACCATCATGCCGTCACGGTCGGCCGTGCAGAGGTAGGTCGTCTCCTTACGGTTAAGCACGACCGGATCGCCGTGTCCAACCTCTCGCGACGCGCGATCCTTATCGATACGGCCGCGGCGCACGTCCGCGTAGTCCTTCGAAATCAGCTCGGCCACGGGCACGGCCGCGAACGCCGGGTCGGTGTAATGGCGGGCTCGGTCGGCATAGGCGAGCTTCTTGGCCTCGACCATCACATGCCAGAAGTCGGCGGACTCCCGGCCCATGGCGGCAAGGTCGAAGCCTTCCAGCATGTTCAACATCTGGAGAGCCGCGATGCCCTGCGTGTTCGGAGGCAGTTCCCAGACATCGTAGCCGCGATAGTTTGTCGAAACCGGTCCCACCCAGGTGGGCTCGTTCGCGGCGAAGTCCTCCATCGCGAAGAAGCCGCCGTTTGCCCGGGAATAGGCGACGATCGCCTCGGCGAAACGGCCGGTGCGCGTGAAGGAGCGGCCGTGCGCCGCGACATCGCGCAGAGTCCGTGCAAGCGCCTGGTTGCGGAAGAGTTCCCCATCCCTCGGCGCACGTCCCTGGGGCATGAAGACATCCGCGAAGCCGGGGTTCTCCTTGTGGGATTCGCAGCCCCAGTACCACTCGTTGGCGATGACCGGCGAGAGCGGGAAACCGTCCTCGGCGTAGCGAACAGCTGGCGCAAGCACTCGTTCGAGGGGCAACCGGCCCCAACGCTCATGGAGCGCGAACCAGCCTTCAACCGCACCCGGCGTCGACCAGGCGTAGGGCGAGTGCAGCGGAATCGTCCCGTCGGCATCGGGCGGAATTTTGTCGATACCTGTCGCCAGCGGCGCACGGCCGCTGGCGTTGAGCCCTTCGAGCTTCCCAAGCCCAGGATCCCAGACGATTGCGAAGAGATCACCGCCGAGACCGCAGGCGGTCGGCTCCATCAGCCCGAGGCAGGCGTTGGTAGCAATTGCGGCGTCGACTGCGCTGCCGCCGGCCTTGAGCATTTCGATGCCTGCGCCGGCTGCGAGCGGTTGCGAACAGCAGACCATCCCGTTTGCAGCCCACGAAGGTGAGCGAGTGGCCAGGCCCCGGCCGGTGCCGATGAAATTCATGGGCCGAACGATACAGGACGGATGCACGCAGCGAGTCAGGCTACCGGCGGAAGTTCAATAGTCTCGACCCATGCCGTCGGGGCCGGAATAGGCTGGCCCGAAATCTTCAACCCTTCCAGGTGAAACTCGATCGCCTCTTTGATGTTTTCTTCGACTTCGGCTCGAGTCTTGCCAGTGGAGACACAACCAGGCAGGTCAGGCACGTAGGCAGCAAAGTTTCGTTCGGCGGCTTCGAATACGACCGCGTATTTCACGTAGGGCAACCTCACTTCAGACCAGCTTGTTTCATTATGCTACCCCACGTTCCAGGAGGGAGGTCATTACCAGGGTGTCCCGGCTCTGTGACCAGGCCCGGTTTGACAGGATGCGAGTATTGACGGTGGCAGCCGCGCGTTCGCAGCAAACTCCCAGCCGTCCTTCTCGATAAGTCGAATCGCTTCCCGAACCTTTGGCATTCAAAGACTCGCCAGGCGCTCCCGCAGACCCGCGACCTTGTCCTTCGTCTCACCCAGCGTGCTCTCCATTCCCCGGATGACATGCGCGGGCGCCTTGGAACGGAAGGTCCCGTTTGCGAGTTGCTTCTCCAGCCGTTCCGCGTGGGCGCTCGCTTCTGCGAGTTCCTTTTCGAGGCGGGTCCGTTCGACAGCTGCATCGACCTGCGGCAGGGCGACGGCCACCTCGGTATCGGCGACTCGGCCGAAGCCCCATTCACCCGCCGGGACTCCCCCCGCGAGGTCGAGGATTTCGAGGTCCACACGCGAAGTGAAGTTGGTTGCGGCGGCGGTTTCTCGCAAGGCGGGGCCGTAGCCATCGGCGCGCAGCACGACCTTCGGCCGCGCGCCCGCTTCGAGCTTCTTCTCCGCTCGGATGTTGCGAATCGTGCGGTTGACCTCGACGACGTGCTCGATGGCCGATTCTGCCTCGGCGTCCTTCCAGTTCGCGCCACTCTTCGGGAACCAGGCGACGATCAGCTGGCTGGCCATATCGTCGTCGATGTGCTCGCGCAGGGCCTGCCAGAGTTCCTCGGTCACGAACGGCATGAACGGGTGGAGCATCCGCAGGCCGTGGTCGAGGACGTGCGCGAGCACTTTCAGCGGCCGTTCGTCGCCGTCGTTCAGGCGCGGCTTCACCATTTCGATGTACCAGTCGCAGAACTCTCCGCGGAGGAAGTCCTCAATCTGGCGGGCGCATTCGCCGAGCTGGTACGCCTTCATCAGCGAATCGACGTCGATTTCGAGCTGCTCGAGCCGCGACATGATCCAGCGGTCTTCGAGCGCGAACATATCGCGGTCCATTGGGTGGGGGCGCTTTACTTCCCGGTCGCCAACCTTCATCAGGACGAAGCGGGCGGAATTCCAGAGCTTGTTCGCGAAGTTGCGCGCGGCCGCCAGGCGCTCATCGGTGTACTTCTGGTCTGCCCCCATGCTCGCGCCCGTGAGGACCGCGAAACGGAAGGCGTCGGTTCCGTACGTAGACGCGGAAACGAGGGGGTCGACCACGTTGCCGCGTGACTTCGTCATCTTGTCGCCGTTGGCGTCGCGGATCAGGCCGTGGAAGAGCACGTTGCGGAACGGCATCGAGCGTTCTTCGCCGAGGTGCCGCATGTTGTAGAGCCCGAACATGATCATCCGGGCGCACCAGAAGAACATGATGTCGTAGCCCATCTGCATGTCGGCGGTGGGATAGAAGTAGCGCAGGTCTTCGGTGTCATCGGGCCAGCCGAGGTCGGCATGCGGCGCAAGCCCCGATGAAAACCACGTGTCGAGGACATCCTCGTCCTGCCGCACCGATGCCCCACACTCGGGGCATGCCGACGGGTCCTCGACCTGGCAGATGACGTGCTTGTTTTCGCAATACCAGACCGGGATCTGGTGGCCCCACCACAGCTGGCGGCTGATGCACCAGTCACGGATGTTCTCCATCCAGTTCAGGTACACCTTCTCGAAGCGCTGCGGGACGATGCCGATGCGGCCTTCGGTCACAGCGCGAATCGCGTCGCCGGCGAGGGAATGGTTGCCCTCGTACTCCTTGGTCACATCGAGCCACCACTGCTCGCTCGGAAGCGGTTGGACCACGGTCTTGCAGCGGCTGCAGACGCCGACGCTGTGGACGTAATCCTCGATGTGGTCGATAAAACCTTCGTCTTCCAGGTCGCGGAGAATCGCGGCGCGGGCATCGTCGACGGTCATGCCGGCATAGGGTCCGGCTTCGTCGTTCATGTTGCCCTTGAGGTCGATGGCGACGATCACCGGGAGGTCGTGGCGCTGGCCGATCTCCCAGTCGTTCGGGTCGTGGCCCGGGGTAACTTTCACCGCACCAGTGCCGAATTCGGGCTTCACGGCGTCGTCCGCGACCACGGGGATTTCGCGCCCGATGATGGGCAGCATGAGCATCCGCCCGATTTTCTCTTCGTAGCGCTCGTCGTTCGGGTTCACGGCGACGCCTGTGTCGCCAACCATCGTCTCGGGACGGGTCGTCGCGACCGTCACGTAGTCGGGCAGGGGCATGCCGCCCTCGCCGACAATCGGGTAGCGGATGAAATAGAGCTTCGCTGGCATCTCGACGTAGTCGACTTCGAGGTCGCTCAACGCCGTCTCGCAGCGGGGGCACCAGTTGATCATGCGGAGGCCGCGGTAGATGAGCCCCTGCTTATAAAGGTTCACAAAGGTCGTGCGGACCGCTTTCACTATGCCCGGGTCCAGCGTGAACGTGTTGCGCGACCAGTCGGCGCTGGCGCCGAGCTTCCGGTGCTGGTCGGCGATGCGGCTGCGATACTTTCGCACCCACATCCAGGTGCGCTCGACGAACGCTTCGCGGCCGAGGTCGTGGCGGGTGAGCCCTTCCTTCGCCAGTTCGCGCTCGATCACGTTCTGGGTGGCGATGCCAGCGTGGTCTTCGCCGGGGAGCCAGAGCGTGGGGTCGCCCTGCATGCGATGCCAGCGCACCAGCGCATCGGTGATCGAATCCTCGAGCCCGTGGCCCAGGTGCAGTTCGCCGGTGACGTTCGGCGGGGGCATGACGATGGTATAGGGCTCGCGGTCGAGGTCGATCCTCGGCTGGAAGTGCCCTGCTTCTTCCCACATCTTGTAGACGCGGTCTTCTACGCTCGCCGGCTCGTAGGCAGGGGGTAAGAGCGAGCCTGGCGTTTGCGTAGTCATTTCGGGTCCTTCGCGGAAAGTGTCCACTCGCGTGAGAGTGGTTTTCCAGTGTAGCAAGCCCGGCACATGGGGCATGCGTAGCCGTTAGCCGGCGTACTCCACGTAGCTTTCCGTGAGCCAGGCCCGTACCTGTTCGTCGAAGTCCTCGGGCCGCTGGAGGTTGGTTCCGTACCAGCCGCGAGATGCGCCCATCTTCGTGGTCCGCGTGATGCGCTGGTGCGCGAGCTGGCGGTTGAGGCCAAAGCCGAGGGCAACCCACTTCGTGCGCGGCCGCAATTCGGCGAATGTGCGCTTCAGCTTGAAGAGGATGCCGATGCCGACGGGCTCAACAATCAGTGGCCCGAGCTCCTGGAGATGGGCGCGGACGACCTCGAAGATCTCTCGCTCAACGGGCGGACGGTCTGCATAGTAGGCATCGACCGAAACCGCCGGGGCGCAAACGTGCGACTGACGCTTGCCGAACTCGCGTCCGCAGGCCTCACAGGTCCAGATCTGTTGTGGCTGCACGCTACCATTATGGCTACCACTGCGTTGCGAGTGCGCGCAAACTGTATGCGTGCGGCTTCTGATCCTCGGCGAAAGCGACAGCATCGGCGCGGCGCTTAAAGACCCGTCGATCGCGTGGGGCAATCGAATCTCGCGAGAGATCGAAGAACAGGTTGGCCAGGTCCCGGAAACGACGCACGTTCGCTTCTATTCATGGGGCTCGGGGACAGCTGAATACCTTGCGAAGATCCTGGAGGGAGGCCCCTTCGACGCAGTCGTCATATCGACGACCAAGGTTGGATTCACGATTTACTCGGCTGACAATCGCGTGCGGAAGGTGTTCGGCAACCGTGTTGGCGACGCCTTCAAGAACACCGTGAAGGCTGTCGACCGTCGAACGCTCCGGAGGCAACCTCCCGGATGGAAGCGATCAATGAATCAGGCCGGACACCGTTTGGTTCGAAAAGTCATCGGCCAGGCGCCGGTGACCAGTCCTGAAGCTGTGGCCCGCGGCTACATCGAAACGTTCGCGACGCTCGCCCGTCTCGAAGATGCCCATGTGGTCGTGGTGCTTGCACCGGCGCTACCCTCGCCGGCGGCGCGGCGCCGTCCGAAGCTGGCCGCAGCCGTGGATCACTTCAGGCGGGCAATGCGCGAGGAAGCGGTCCGGCGCCGGTTCGCCGTCGTGGATCCAATGCCGCTCATGCCTGCTCCAACCGCGGATCGCGACCGGCTATTCACGGACGACGTGCACAAGACGCCCGAACTCCATCTTCTGCTCGGCCGCGCGGTGGCCCAGGCAGTTATTGAAGGGCTGGGCGCAGGAAACACTCGGTCGCTCAACTAGGGTGTTAGCCGTCGCTACGACGCCCGGCCGAAAGGCCAATGATTGCAACCCATTCGGCACTTCAGCCGCGCGCCATCCCGAACCAGCATCGACCAGAGAGGTGCGGTATGAACATTGTGAAATGGTCGGTCTTCGGTCTCGCCATCGCGACCATCGGATTCGCCCCAGTGGCTTGCGGCGATGATGACGAAAACGACGACCAGACCCCTCCGGCAGAACTGCAACTTACCGAAGCGGACAATGGGACGAACGTTGTCATTGCGAACGACGGAACGGTGATTGTCGCGTTAGCCTCGAACCCGACGACCGGGTATTCCTGGGCAATCGTATCTCCCGAACCCACGAATCTCGAACTCGACGGAGAGCCGAAGTACGTCCCCGCCGGTTCCACGACACCAGTGGTAGGAGCGGGAGGCACACAAGTCTTCACGTTCAAAACCACGGCACCCGGCACATCGACGCTGAAGATGGAATACCGGCGCTCGTTCGAGCCGGCCAACCCGGCGGAGAAGACCTTCGAAGTAACCGTCGAGGTGCGTTAACTCGCGCGGAGAAGCCGGCGCTGCACCGGTACCGCGGGTCCAGAGAGTTGGTGGACCGTCGCGACAGTGGCGCGCCACGGCTCGACCGAGACTGACGGCCCGATGGCGTCCAGGGTCACGGAGATCGCCGTTGTGCCCGCGAGCGCGAGTTCGGCGATTCGGCTGCGAACGAGTTCGCTCGCTTCAGCGGCGCGATGAAGCGGCTGGCTCCCCTTGAGGACCATCGCCGAGCGATACGGGCCATGTTCGACTTCGATGCGGATGTTCCGAAAGCTTCGGCCCGCGGATTCGATGACGGGTTGCATCGTGCCGAGAAGCCGGTTGATCCGCGAAACGACTTCGGGGCCACTCGCTGGAGTTTCCCAGGCGTACCGGCCTGTGACCGGCTCGTAGCGAGGAAGTTCGAACTGCGTCACGCCCGCGTCGGGCTCGATCTGCGGGTAGCGCCGGGCCTTGCGGGCGGCGCATTCAGCCCGCGCGAGCGTGCTCGCGATGCCCGCGCGGACATCGAGACCAGACCACGAACGAGCGAGAGCGGAAATCGCAGATGCAGCGGCCTCTTCGTTCGCGAATCGGACTTCGAGACCCGAAAGCGACAGCGCCACGCTGTTTCGCGACACAATCGCGACATTACTTGTCGTACGCGTACGGAGAATAGAAGCGACAGCTTCGAGCTGTTCGAGGCACTCGCGCGCATTGTCCCGTTCGAGCGCGATCCCGGGGCAACGCTGGCGGGCCTGGAGGGCAGTCATGCCGGCCTCGACGCCGTCAGCGGTTGCTTCGACCGATACGGCGGCGAGAAGGGCGCCATCGCCTTCGCCGGCGAGCAGCCCGAGCGGCCGGCCTGCGAGCGAAGGGGTGGCGCTCCGGGCGAGCTGGATGCCGAGGCGGGGAAAGAAGAGTGAGAGGACACGCATCGAAGTATTCCTGTACGGGATGAGAACAAATTAGAACACTTGTTCTAAAACGTCAATAGGGAAAATCCCGATCGGCTAAGGTGAATACGCGAATAAGCCCACGTTTCGGGCATAAGAATGGGGCTCCCCGTAAAGGGAGCCCCATTCTTCAGGGGGATCGGCGTCCGGCCTAGCGGAGGGAGCTACTGGGCCGGGGCCGCCGAAGGGGCCGTGGGTGCGCCGTCGTCATCATCGAAGTCCGGATGCATGCCGCGAGGGCCGATTTCGCCGGCGGCATGAACCTCATTGATCTCTTCGTCGAGCCGCGACTGCAGTTCGGAGAGAGCGGCATCCGCCTGTGCCTGCGTCATCTTTCCCGCCGCGACGGCATCAGACAGCATGGTTTGGGCGCTGGAGGTCAGGAAGGCCTTCAACTCGTCCACGGTCTTCCCGTGTTCCGTGGCGACAGTCGCCAGTGACTTGGTCTGGAGTTCGGTGCGAAGAGTCGCTTCGTCGATGCCGAGGAACCCTGCGACATCGGCCTGGGCCATTCCGAACCCCGGGCCGCCGAAGCCGCCGCGGCCGAATTCGCCGTGGCCAGGACCACCGGGTCCCCGGCCGCCGATGAAGAAGTTGTCGCCGGTCGCGATCTTGTCGCGGATGGAATCGGCCTTGTCCTGCGGAATCGTCCCGTCGGCGACCTTCTCATCGAGGGTATCGACGTTGGCCTTGCCGATGGCTTCCTTCAGCTTCGCGAGATCGACGCCGAGGTTGTCGGCAATCTTCTGGAGGTAGGCGTCGCGCTCTTCCTGGGGAGTGGCGGCGACGTTCTGTGCGATGGTCTGCACCTGGGTGTCAGTCAGGCCGAGTGCCGAGGCGGAATTGTCGCTCCCGCCAGTGAAGATGAGGCTTCCCGCCCCAATGGACGCAACGGCGACCGCAGCAACGCCGAGCGACAGAAGCTTTTGACTTTTCACAGCTGTCTCTTCCTGTCCGGCCACGGAAGTTTTGGTTGAGTGGACCGAACTGGTTATCACCGTAGAACGGCTAGATAAGAGGATAATGTGAACATTCTGGGAAACTGCTGAGAGCGCCGGTGCCTTTCCGTTAGGTTTTCGTTAGGTTCGCGCGTGGCAGATTTGGAGCCGAAGAGCGGCGGTTCTGGGGGTTCGATTGAACGACGGTCAGCTGGCTGCACTTGGGAAGGCCCTGGAAGAAGAATTCTTCCGCAAGCAGAACGCGGAACTTGTGGCGAAGCTCCAGGCCTCCCACTCGGGAGGACTTGAGCGCGACGAAATGGTCGCGGCATTGGGGGTGGATAGCGCAGAACTCGTGCGGGTGCTCATGGCTGCCGGAGTGACCGAGGCGACGATCGCCGCCGTCGCCCTGGCGCCCCTGGTCCTGGTGGCGTGGGCCGACGGGAAAATGGACCCGGAGGAGCGGAAGATGGTGCTCGCCCGGGCAGAAACGAGCGGCGTCGCACCCGGCAGCACCGAATATGCCTTGCTCGACCTATGGCTCGATCACAAACCGCCCGAGACGCTCGAGCGCACCTGGAACGAGTTCGTGCGCGGCGTACTGGCGAACGTTGAAAGCGAACACCGCCAGGACTTCCGCGACGCCATCCTGCGCCGCGCAGCCTCCGTCGCAAACGCGGCGGGCGGGTTCATCGGGCACCACAAAGTCTCTGCCTCGGAGCGGAAGATGCTCGACGACATCCAATCGATTCTTGCGGGAGGGCGCGAGTCGCTTACTTAACGGCCACAAGCTCCACTTCGAAAAGCAGCGTGGCGCCACCGGGGATGATCTGGTATCCGCGGGAGCCGTAACCAAGTTCCGGCGGGATCTCGAGCTTGCGCTTGCCGCCGACTTTCATGGTCAGCAACCCTTCGTCCCAGCCTTTGATTACGTTGCCTTCGCCAAGCACGAAGGTAATGGGCTGCCCGCCGATGGAGCTATCGAACACCTTGCCGTCGGTGAATTGGCCCGTGTAGTGCACGGTCACCATCTGGCCATTCTTCGGGCTCGGCCCGGTGCCGATGACTTCGTCTTCGTACTTCAGGCCGCTCGGCGTGGTTGTCGGGTTGGTCAAAACAATGGCTCCTGAGGTGGGCGATGCGTTCTTGGTCGCCGTCTTTTCGGGTGGCGTCGTCTGCGTAGAGGATGGCGATGCGGCCGAAGTCTGCGTCGTCGTGGCGTCGTCGTCATCGCCTCCACAGGCGGCGGCGAGTAGGAGGGTGGCGGGGAGCGCAGCCACGAGGAACAGGCGGGGAAGCGTGCTTCGTGTCATAGATCGAAGGGTAGGGCGGGAACGGGGAACAGTCTGCACTCAATTCGTAAAGGCCGGCCCTCACCCGAACGCGAACTCGCCATTCGGCCCGGCCGCCAGTCGCGTCACCTGCGCGACCGCATCCACATTGATCGGCCCGTAGACGTGAGGGAAGAGCTCCTCGCCGCCTTCGAGGTTCTCGTATTTCACTGGCGACGCCAGCCGGGTTTCTTCGATGTGCAGGACCACCAGCCCCTCCACCCCGCGGAAGATGGCGTTCGCGACCCCGGCAACCTGGTCCGCGGTGGAGCAGTGGATGAATCCTTCGCTTGCCAGCGAATCGCCCGCGTACACTCCTGATCCACTGGCGGCCTCCCACGCCGCACTTGTGGTGATGTGGTAGATCACTCAGTCCTCAGTCCTCAGCACTTTCAACTCAGGCCTACATCGCCGCCAGGCGACGCGCGGCCTCCACCAGGGTCTCTTCGGACTTCGAGAACGTGAACCGCACCATCCGGTTGCCGGCCTCGCCCTCGTAGAAGCTAGAACCCGGAACGGGCGCGACGCCAACTTTCTCGATCAGGTGATGGGCAAACGCGGTGTCGTCGCCTTCGAACTTGAGGTCCGAGAAGTCGGCCATGATGTAATAGGCGCCCTGGGGCTGATGGCAGTGGAAGCCGGATTCGCGGAGGGCGTTGAGCAAGATGCCGCGCTTGTGGCCGTACATGCCGCGCAGTTCGGGGTAGTAGTCGTCAGCCTGCTCGATCGCAATGGCGGCCGCTTCCTGCAGCGGCGCCGGCGCTCCCACAGTGAGGAAGTCGTGCACCTTGCGCAGGGCGTTGCTCAGGTTTGAAGGAGCCAGCATATAGCCGAGCCTCCAGCCGGTAACGCTGAACGTCTTCGAAAGCCCGCTGATGGTAATTGTGCGGTCATACATCCCCGGGAGCGTCGCCATCGAGACGTGCTCGTGGTGGTCGTAGAGGATGTGCTCGTAGATCTCGTCGGTAATGCAGAGGGTGTCGAACTCCTGGCAGAGCCCGGCTATCTGCTGGAGTTCGGCGCGGGTGAAGACCTTGCCGCTGGGGTTGTTCGGCGTGTTCACGATGATCGCACGGGTATTCGGCGTGAAGGCCGCGCGGAGTTCGGCCGGGTCGAAGTCGAAGTTCTCTCCGCGGAGAGTGACGAAGACCAGTTTCGCACCGCTCATCGCGGCATCAGGCACGTAGTTCTCGTAGAACGGCTCGAAGACGATGACTTCGTCACCGGGCTCCACCACCGCGAGCATGGCGCACATCATTGCTTCCGTGGCGCCGCAGGTAACCGTGATCTCGCGGTCCGGGTCGAGGTCGAGGCCGTAGAAGCGCTTCGTCTTATCGGCGATGGCCTTGCGCAGCCGCGGGGAGCCCCAGGTGATCGCGTACTGGTTGATATCGGCGTTGATGCAATCGATCGCGGCCTGCTTGATGAAGTCGGGTGCCGGGAAATCGGGATAGCCCTGGGCGAGGTTCATCGCGCCGTGGAGCATCGCCAGCCGCGTCATCTCGCGGATCACGGATTCGTTGAAGACGCTGGTGCGGGCGGCGATGTGGTTTCTGGGCATTGGGCAAGTATGGGTGGGAGAGAGGAAGGAGAAAAGAGAAAAGAGGAAAGTGGTGCCGCGTCGGCAGAAAGCGTGATTTGGACATACCACGCTGCCGATAGTGAATCTGAGAGGCAATTGGGCGGGTTGGGCGAATGAACTTCAGTGAAGTCTTGTTTTGGCTTGTCTTTGGCAGCGTGCCGGTAGGGTTGGTTGCTGCGCTGCTTTACTCGCTCGTGCGTCCCGACCGAAAGCCGCCAATTGGGGCGTACGAGAGCTACGCCGCTCGCGTCGAGAACATGGAGGAGCACGTCTGGGGGCGGCTCAGCCTGAAGGACCAGGCCCTCACGTTCACGCCGCACGGCCGGCCGAGTGTCTCCGTGCCGCTTTCTGAAGTCACCGTGGCGGAATTCGAATGGTTCAGCTTGAGATTCACCGTGCGTTTCGGGACGCAGGTGTGGCACTTCGTGGCGGCGAATCGCAAGTCGATAGGGTCGGCCCACGTGGGTGGCGCCGACGGGCGCCGCGCTCGGAAGGAGTGGCAACGTCAGTTCAGAGCCGCTGGAATTCGTATTGAGCCCGAAGCCAGCGAACGCGAGCAGTGGAAGCGTTCGGGAACCTGACTACTCCCCCTTCCGCACGTTCTTGAAGAACTCCCAGATCAGCTCGCTCGCGTTGATTTCGTGGTTGGTAACGCCAACGCCACCCGCGTTGTCTTCGGCCCCGGGCCAGGTGTGTCCGCCGCCTTCGATCGTGTAGAAGACGACCGGCTGGCCCTCGCAGCCGAAGTACGCCTCCCGCAGGACTGATTCGCCGATGCGGTCGCTCTCCGGCATCACCGGGCAGCCGTTGTACGAGACCCAGGCCGCGACGTTCCCGGGGATGGCGTCATAAGGCACGTTGTAGTCATCAGTGCCGTGGAAGGTGATCACGGCCATCGGCGAGCCGACACAGTCCTGGAACTCAAGTCCTGCCACGGGCGCTATCCCGGCGAAGCGGTCGGAGAGGAAGCAGCCCACTTGCGAAGCCATCTGGCCGCCGTTGGACATGCCGGTCGCGAATACGCGCTGCGAATCGATGCAGAACTCGGATTCCACTCTGTCCAGGATTTCGGCGACGGCGCCGACATCATCGATGCCGTCCTCAGCGTAAACGCCGACGATATTCCACTGGGCCAAGCCGCCCTCGGGGCTCACAACGAAGAATCCGTGTTCGTCGGCCACGGCCGGGAGATTGCTGTAGACGTCCTGTTCGAGGGCCGTCCGCGACTGTCCGTGGAAGTTGAACACGAGCGGCAGGTTTGCCGTGCCGTCATAGCCCATGGGTGCGTGGATGCGGAAGCTGCGTTCGCCTTCTTCGCGCTGGATGGACTCGATGTAGTCGCCGGGGCCCCGGGAGAAGCACGCGCCAACCTCGGCGATGCGGGCGCTGACCTCGATCGTGGGCTCTGAGGTCGCGACCGGTGATAGGGGTTCAGGGGACATCGCGTGGCCGCCGCATGCGACCAGCAAGAACGCGAGAGCCAGCGCGCAGAGTCCCCGCATGGATCCAGCCTACCGCGTCCGGGTTTCAGAGCGGTCGATTCGACTCCGTACCCGAGCATTTGCTAGAGTTCGTTCGATTTCGAGCGCAACGCGCTAAGGTTCGAATAAGAACCTGTAGTTGTGTCCATTCGAGAAGGGGTTAATGACTACCATCGCAGCTCCCGCGCCGGGCCGTCTCGAACGGCGGAAAGCCAGAACACGCGCCTCCATCATTTCCGCCGCCAGCCGCCTGTTCCACGAACGCGGTTACGAAGACACAGCCATCCAGAACATCGCCGAGATGGCCGACACCGGGGTGGGGACCCTCTACGGCTACTTCGCATCGAAAGAAGAAATCTTGCGGGAGGTATTGCAAGCGGAGCGGGACGAAGCGCTCGAACGCTACTTCGCCAGCATCGATGAACACACCTCGAACATGGACCGGGCGACTCGTGCGATCGAGGCGTTCGCAAACTACCTGAAGAACAACCGGATCATTCTCACAGCCGCCTTCTCGGTAGGGATGCGCAATCGCCCAATCGACGAGGCGCAGGCCGAATGGTTGCACGCGGGCTTCCGGGAAATCCTCCGGAACGGCATCGCAGCCGGTGAATTCCGAGACCTCCCGCTCGATGCAACCGTTCGGATGCTGCTGGGTACCACCATGCTGGCGATGCTGGGCATCGCGAACTGGGCCGGCGAAGAGGACAAGCCCGAAACCGCCGGCGAGCTCGTCGCGCTCACGCGCGGGATCCTGGCGCGGTAACGCGTGGCCAGCCAGGAGGACGTGCGCCGCATTTGCTCGCGCCTCCCCGAAACCATCGAAGGCACGGATCGTTTCGCGTTCGCAGTGTTGAACAAAGGAAAAGAGAAGGGCCTCGCCTGGGTTTGGATGGAGCGGCACGGGCCGAAGAAGGCGCGTACCGCCCGCCCGGACGTTGTCGCGGTCCGCGTCAACGGGGAGGAAGAGAAACAGGCGCTCATCAGCACGATGCCGTCGGTGTTCTTCACGGAGCCGCACTACAACGGCTTCCCGGCGGTTCTGGTCCGGCTCCCGGCAATCGAAGTCGAACAGCTGGAAGACCTGCTGGTGCGGGCGTGGCGGATCCAGGCGCCGAGGCCGCTGGTGCGCAAATTCGACGCTGCGCGCGCGTAACCCACCGGTTCCAACGCAGACCGCCCGCGGCTGGTACGATCGTTCCCGGAGAGTTCTTTTTGGAAACATCGAACGGGCCGGACCAGGCCCGAATCAAAGCAGCCGTCGTCGAAATGCTTGCCGCGATCGGCGACGATCCCCAACGTGAAGGCCTGCTGGACACCCCCCGCCGCATCTCCGAGATGTACGGCGAGGTCTTCGGCGGCCTCTGGACGGACCCCCGGGACTACCTGAAAGTCGTCTTCCAGGTCGCCCACGATGAGATGGTGGTCCTCCGCAACATCCCGTTTTATTCGATGTGCGAGCACCATTTCCTGCCGTTCCACGGCGAGGCGCACGTGGGTTACATCCCGGATGGGCGTGTGGTCGGCATCAGCAAGCTCGCACGCGTTGTCGAAGGGTACGCCCGCCGGCCGCAGATACAGGAACAGCTCACCAGCCAGATCGCCGAAGCCATCATGGAAGTGCTCAAACCAGACGGAGTGGCGGTGGTCATCGAAGCCGAGCACCTGTGCATGACCATGCGGGGAGTGAAGAAGCCGGGAAGCCGAATGGTCACCAGCGCAATGCGCGGTGACTTCAAGCAGTCAGCAGTGACGAGAGCGGAGTTCCTCAGCCTGGTCCACGGGCAACACTAGGGATTTGGACCGGTTGACCGCCGCATCCGCGGCTACGCGGTCGCGGGCGCAGAGAACTCAATCGGAAGGAGTTTTCTCAGATCGAGCACCTTGGACGCGTCGATAATTTCGATTCCCGCGATGTGCCCGTCTTCCGTGATATCGAGGACCACACCATCCGCCGCGTCCTCGTTGCGCACAGCGCTCGATGAATCGTCAAAGGCGATATAGAGCAAATCGTTGGGCGCATCGTAAGTGAGTCTCATTGCCAGCTTCCGTAATAAACGTACAGGTTGATCACCAAGATGTCGTCGCCTTCTTCGACATAGATGACCCGCACTTTCTTCTGTTCGTAGGACTTCGTTCCCCATCTACGACCGAATGGATAGACCAGGGATTTCGCCTCGCGATTCCGGGTCGCGGAGTCAGGGAGGCCGCGAGCGATGACATCAGCGATTTCCTGCTCCGAGGTTCCACGGCGCGTGATCCGAGTGTTGACGAGCTGTGACAGGCGAATCGCCAGTTTAGATCCCAATGCCCCGGAGCCGTGGGTCCGCGGCTCTATCCGCGATCTCCATGGCGAAGCGCATGAGGTTTTCGGTCCGTTCGCCGTAGCCTTCGAATCCCTCCCCGACTGTCTCGCCGGCCAGGAATCGGGCATGGATACCCTCAGTAATGACGCCGAGCTTGTAGTACGCCAGCACCTGGTAGAACTCGATCTGCGAGACATCCCGGCCGCTGAGGCGGCCGTACTCGTCGATGACCTGCTGGCGGGTGTAGAAGCCCGGCTGAGCCGTCACTGAACTCGTGGGCCGGGCCGCGATCTGGCTTTCGGAGTCGCCGGCCTCGCCCCAGTAACCCAGCGTGTACCCCAGGTCCGAGAGGGGGTCGCCGAGGGTGCACATCTCCCAGTCGAGCACGGCCACCACCCGCTCGGGGTCGTCCTTGTCGAGCATCATGTTCCCGAGGCGGTAATCGCCGTGGACGATGGTCGGCACCTGCGGCGCCGGGATGGCTGCCTTCAGGCGACGAATCAATTCATTCACTTCGGCGAGCGGGCGCGTTTCAGAGCGTTCCCACTGTTCGCCCCAGCGCCGCACCTGGCGCTCGAGGTAACCCTCGGGGCGGCCGAAATCGCCTAGCCCGACGGCGTTGTAGTCGATGGCATGAAGCTGCACGAGCGTCTTCACCAGCGCCTTGCTTATCTTCGTCCGGCGCTCTTCGGTGTCCGCGTACCCCTCTGGGATGTCCTCCGCGATGATCACGCCTTCGCGGTACTCCATCACGTAGAACGGGTAGTCATTGACGGATCCGTCCTCGCAGAGCGCGATGGGTTTCGGCGCGGGGTAGTCCACCTTCGCGACGCCCGAGAGCACCCGGAACTCCCGTGCCATGTCGTGCGCGGTGGGCAGCACATGCCCGAGCGGCGGGCGGCGCAGCACCCAGGTGCCATTCTTCGATTCGACCTTGTAGGTGAGGTTCGAACGGCCGCCGCTGATCAACGAGAACGTCAGCGGCGCATCTCCGCCGGGTACGTTCTCGGCGAAAAAGCGGCTCACCGCGTCGTATTTGATTCCAGCAGGCACGTCGTTTTGCATCCGCAGAAGTATAGGGAGTTCCGTTCGGGCGAAAAGCCGGGCGTAAAAGACCGCCAGCCGTGTCACAATCAACGGGTATGCCAGCCACGAACGGTCACGTGACGCTCGCCGGCGCCGGCCCCGGCGACCCCGGCCTCCTGACACTTGCCGCGGTCAATGCGCTCGCACACGCCGACGTTGTGCTCTACGACGCCCTGCTCTCGCCCGGGGTGCTCCAGCATTGCCGCCCGGACACCCGTCTGATCGGCGTGGGCAAACGCGCGGGAGCGCATTCGACGACCCAGGAAGACATCAATGCGCTCCTCATCGAAGAAGCGCGAAACGGAAACCGGGTCGTCCGTCTGAAGGGCGGCGACCCGTTTGTTTTCGGGCGTGGCGGCGAAGAAGCGCTGGCCTGCAAAGAAGCGGGCATCGAATTCAGCATCATCCCGGGAGTGACGTCGGCGGTGGCAGTCCCGGCGTACGCAGGGATCCCTGTGACGCATCGCGGCAGCGCCCGCAGCCTGGCGGTGATCACCGGCAGCAATTCTGATGAGGATCATGATTGGAGCGCACTTGCCGGCATCGATACGGTCGTGATCCTGATGGGGGCCGCGACACTCGCATCGGTCACCGAGAAACTGATCGCGGCCGGCAAAGACCCACAGACTCCCGCCGCGTCGATCTCGAACGGGACGTTGCCGAACCAGCGCTCCATTCGGGCGACGCTGGGAACCATCGCAGATGCCGTCCAAAGCGAGGGGCTGCCGACGCCGCTGATCACGGTCGTGGGTAGAGTTGCAGCGCTGGCGGACCGGCTGTCGTGGCGGGCCGCGGGGCCCCTCGCCGGCAAATCGGTCGTGGTCACGCGGACTCGCGCCCAGGCGAGCCAACTCCGGGCCACGCTCGAAACGCTCGGGGCCGACGTGATTGAGGCGCCGGTGCTCGAAATCAAGCATTCCGCGGAAGACCTTGTTACGGATGAACGGGTCGCATCACGCTGGGACTGGATCGTGTTCTCGAGCCAGAACGGGGTGGATTCGTTCTTCGAAGCACTGCTTTCCGGGGGAAAAGACGCCCGCGCGCTGAGCACGACAAAGATTGCCACTGTCGGAGCGGCCACGGCCGCCGCGGCGGAGCGCCACGGTGTGCTTGCCGACTTTTCACCGTCGGTCGCCAACGCCGAGACGCTCGCGGCGGAGCTGCCGCGCGTGCATGGTGCGCGGATCCTGATTCCGGCGGGTTCGCTGAGCGATGACCGGCTGGGCGACGCTCTTCGGGCGCGTGGCGCGCATATCGAAAAGGTCCGCGTTTACGAGACAGTCCCACTAAAGCTCGAGCCGGAAGTCGCGGGGCGCGTGTTGGCCGCAGACGCAATCACGTTCGCGAGTGCATCATCCGCGAAGTTCCTCCGGCTCGCGCTCGGCGAGGCTCCCTTGTCACCATCGGTGAGGCTGTGTGCAATTGGCGAACGCGCCGGAGCGTCGGTTGAGGTCGCCTTCGGCCGCGTCGATGTAATCGCGCGGGAGCCATCGATAGAAGCGTTGGCGGCGTCCGTGGTGGAGGCACTGACATGAGCATGATGATTGAATTGCGGCCCGAGGCAGGCCCGGTGCTCATCGTCGGTGGCGGGAAGGTCGCCGAACGGAAGGCGAGCGTCATCTCGCAGGGCGAATTCCCAATCACTGTGGTGGCACCCGAAATCCGGGAACGCATTCACAATCTGCCGTTCGTTACAATCCACGAACGCGCCTTCCAGCCAGGCGACATCCCCGGCGTTCCGCGCTGGGCACTGGTGATGGCCTGCACCGACGACCGCGCCGTGAACCAGGAAATTGGCCGGCTTTCGCGCGCAGAGAACATCCCCGTGCTGGTCGCCGACCGCCAGGCCGAGAGCACGTTCTTCACCCCCGCGACAATCCAGGATGGCGAGCTAAAGGTCGCTGTCTCCACCGGGGGCGCATCGCCCGAACTTGCAAAGTTCATTCGCGAGCGAATCATCGGCGCACTCGGGCCACGGTGGGGTGGGATGGTGCACGTCGCCCGCGTCGAACGCGAGGAACGCCTCGCCAGGAAGCGGCAACAGCCGCAATGACCACACTGGCGCTCGTTGGCCACGGTTCTCACCTGAACGGCAACTCGAGCGCGCCGATTCACACCCATGCTTCGGAACTCCGTCGGCGCGGCATGTTCGATGCCGTCCTCACCGGCTTCTGGAAAGAAGAGCCCTCGCTTTCCCGGATGCTCGACGGGTGCGAAGACCCCGATGTGGTGGTTGTGCCTGTGTTCATCTCGAACGGGTACTTCACGAAAACCGTCATCCCGCGCGAAATGCGGCTCGATGGGCCAACCACGCGCCGCGGCAATCAACGCATCCGCTACACAGGGCCAGTCGGCGCCGATCCGGCCCTCGCCGATGTCATCGTGGAGCGCGCGCTTGAGGCGGGCGCCACATCGGCCGACGCGATCGCGGTGCTCGGTCACGGAACCCGGCGCGATTCCGAGTCCGAGAAAAACATCTTCGCGATGGCGAACCGCGTCGCCTGCACGGGACGCTTCGCCGAAGCCGGTGCTGTCTTCCTGGATCAGGCACCGGGCATGCTGGAGATGCTCTCCATATTCAAGTCGCAGACGGTCGTGGTCGTCCCACTTTTCATCGCCGACGGCTGGCACGTAGGACAGACCATCCCATCGGACCTCTCGCTGGAGGGCGCCCAGACCCGCAAAGGCGGTCGCATCGTGCGCTATACCGGACCCGTCGGGACGCATCCGGCGGTTGCCGACGTGATCGCCCGGCTTGCAGTAGGGCAGCCGGAATGACTCACCTGGTGGGCCAGTTGGAGGTTTCGGAGGACGCCGTTGGCGTGCCGGGAGCGGATACCCTGGAAGTTGGCGGGAACCGGAAGGCACTGTTCGCACACATCCGCGCAGATGATCTCGGACGATACCGACCGCTCTCCGGGGCCAGGACCTTGCCCACGGGCTGGCGAGTTCGTTTGGGCCCCGAACTTTCCGCGGAAGATGCGGTCGAAACGGTCTACCCTCTCGCGCTCATCCATCAGCGCCAGCTCGCCGAACGCGCGCTCAGGGTCGTCGGGCTGGATGAGGTGCTTTTGCGCCAGAGCGGGCGGTATGAAAGCAGTTCCGCACTTTCTCCACAGGGACGCGAACAGGCCGTAGCCACCATTTGCGGCGAATGCGTGCGGCGGCCGGTCTGGGACTGGGCCCCCTGCGGAGATGGTGACATTCCCTGCCCGGAACCGTGCAGCGTGCTTGTGGCATTTTGCCGCGAGGCTGCGCTGTGGGAGGCTGATCCCCCGTCCCGTTCACCCGTGAGCACCGCGATTGCGTGGGCGGCGTTCGAAGAACCGGGGAACGAGCTGCGCGAACGCTACCTCCAGGAGATGGCGAACAAACGATGAGCAACGACGAAGTCATCGCTGATGCACGAAGCCTGTTTCCCGGCGGGGTGAATAGTCCCGTGCGTTCATTCCGTTCCGTGGGCGGCACGCCGGTGCCCATTGCACGAGGCGAAGGGCCGTTCGTCTTCGATGCTGAAGGCAACCGCTATGTCGATTACATCGGCGCGTTCGGGCCCCTCATCCTCGGGCACGCGCCCGCGCCAGTGGTTGATGCCATCCGCCGGTCGGCCGGCGAAGGCACCGCCTTCGGCGCCCTCACGCCGGGGGAAGTCGAACTGGGCCGACGAGTGCAGGAAGCCACGGGCCTCGAGCGCATACGCTTCGTGAACTCCGGGACGGAAGCGACGATGACCGCAATCCGGCTGGCCCGCGCGGCCACGAATCGTCCCGTGCTGGTCAAGTTCGATGGGGGCTACCACGGCCACAGCGATGGGCTACTCGTGAAGGCGGGGAGCGGCGTTGCCACCCTCGGACTGAGCGATTCCGCGGGTGTGCCGCCGCAGATCGCGGCGATGACGGCGGTGCTGCCCTACAACGACCCCGGCGCCCTCAGCGAGTGGTTCGAACAACACGGCAACGAAACCGCCGCCGTCATCGTTGAGTCCGTAGCCGGAAACATGGGGCTCATCGAGCCGACGGCAGCCTTCCTGGAAGCACTGAACTCAGTGCCTCAACGCCATGGGGCGCAGCTCATCGCCGACGAGGTGATCACTGGGTTCCGCTTCCGCTATGGATTGAGTGGACTGCTCCCCGCCGCCGATCTCGTCTGCCTGGGCAAGGTCATCGGCGGCGGGCTGCCGGTGGGAGCACTGGGTGGGCGAGCGGAGGTCATGGACCTCCTGGCGCCATCCGGCCCGGTCTACCAGGCGGGAACGCTCAGCGGCAACCCGCTCGTAATGGCCGCGGGAGTCGCGATGCTCGATTCGCTGGCCTCGGGCACGCCATACGCCCGCCTCGAAGAACTCGGGCGGCACCTGGAAAACGGCATCGTCGCGGCAATTCGGAGGGCCGAAATTAAGGCGTCGGTGGCGCGTCGCGGATCGGCGTTCACGCTCTTTTTCCGGGAGACTGTGCCAACGGACTACACCGAAGCCACGGAGGCCGACACCGCTGCGTTCTCGCGTTTCCACGCGGCCATGCTGAAGCGTGGCGTGCTCCTGCCGCCGTCGCAGTTCGAGACCTGGTTCGTCTCGGCCGCCCACAATGAGAACGAAATCGATGCCACCGTGCGCGCGGCGCACGAAGCTCTACGAGAGGCGGCCAGCGCATGAGTGTCCTGCGATTGGCGACCCGGGGCAGCAAGCTTGCCCAGGTCCAGGCCGAGCTGGCCGGGGAAAGGCTCCGCCTGGCGCATCCCGGCCTTGAGGTTGAGTTCGTCATCGTCGCGACAGCCGGAGACCAGGATCAGTCGACCCCCCTGCCTGAAGGCACGCAGGCCGGGTGGTTCACCTCGGCCGTGCAGGACGCACTCATCCTCGATGACGCCGACATCGCGGTGCACAGCTACAAGGACCTGCCGACGAAGCGCCCGGACGGGCTCATCATCGCCGCGGTCCCATTGCGCGAAGATCCGCGCGATGCGCTGGTAAGCCGGAATCACGCCAGCCTACGAGGGCTGCCGGCAGGCGCCATCGTCGGCACGAGTTCGCCCCGGCGAACGGCCCAGGTCCGCGAACTGAGACCGGACGTCGAGGTCCGCCCTATCCGCGGGAATGTCGATACCCGCGTCGCGAAAGTAGAGGCTGGCGAATACGATGCGGCAGTCCTCGCACTGGCCGGACTTCGGCGCCTTGGGGTCGAAAGTCGCGCCGACCACGTCTTTGGGTTCGAGGAAATGCTTCCTTCGCCAGCGCAGGGCGCGCTTGCGATCGAGTGCCGGACGGATGACGCGGAAACGCGCGCACTGCTCGCCGCGATCGACGACCCGGTACTTCGCCAGACCGTGACCGCCGAGCGCATGTTCCTTGCGACGATCGATGGAGGATGCAGTTTTCCGGCGGCCGCCTACGCGGAACACTTCGGGAGCACGCTCAAGCTGAACGCGTTGATCGCAACGGACGGTCGCATCATTCGTTCGAAGATGGCGGGGCCGGCAGAAACAGCCGGCGGGTTGGGAAAGCAACTCGCCGAAGAGCTGATGGCACTCGCCGGCCTGCGCTAACGCGCCACCGAGCGCGCGATCTTTCCCGGTTTCACCACCAGGCTGATGAAGAAGCTCACGATGCTGATAATGATCGCGCCGAAGAACGCCGACCAGAAGCTATCGATATCGAAATGGATGGCGTCGAACTTCCCGGAGAACCAGGCGGTAAGCGCAAGCAGCGCGGTGTTGATGAAGATCAGGAAGATGCCAAGCGTCATCACAAGTGCCGGGAGCGTGCCGAGCACCAGCAACGGCTTCAGGTAGGCATTGAGCAGCCCGAGGATCAGTGCCACGAAGAGCGTGCTCTTCCAGCCTTCCAGGTGAATCCCACTGACTATCTGGGCGGCCACCCACACGGCTGCTGCAGTGATGAGCCAGCGCACGATAAACGCGACCAGCTTGCCTTCGTTGCTGCGCGGGTTTCCCCCGCCGCCGACCACGATGAATTCGGGCATGCGAACAGTGTAGCTGGCCTCCGTGAGCTATGAGCAACGAGCGACGCTACGCAGCTTGCTGTGCGCCCCGGAGCATCTGGAGCATGGTCTGCTGGAAGCGGACGCGCTTTTCCGGCTCTCGGATTTCGCCACTGATGCGCTCGGCCAGGCTGGCGACACCTTCACGCGGGAAGTTTTCGCGCGTGAAGCCGAGATCGTCGACGGCATCGTCGATAATGATCTCCGCGAGCGGTCCCATAGCGGCGGCGACGGCAGTGGTCAGTGCCTTGAAGAACCCTGGGCCGGCCAGGGCTTTCGCGGGCGCCGCCGCAACCTGCGCGGCCGAGAGTTCAAGGATCCCGTCCAGCTTGAGCCGGTAGAGCGTCTTCGCGAGGTCGATGTCCTCGATGAGGCATTCGTGCGCAATCTCGTCGGCCGTCCGTTTGCCATCTACGAGCGCAACGATTTCCCAGTCCGCCGCGGCAATGGTCACGGTCGGCCCCGGCGCCTTTCGCGCAAGGTAGGGCGTCACGTTCATGTTGGGGACCACGCGCCGCACCATCTCGCGTTCGCTTGCGGCACGCGCCGAATCAGCGAGCAACTTATCCAGCGTCTTTTCGATGCTGCGGCCCGGTGGCGGAACCTGCGGCTCGAATCGGAATTGGCCGTTGGGCCAACTGGCAAGCTTCCCGAACGCCGCCTCGCCGACGATCATTTCGCATTCGGCGTGGACAAGTTCGCCCTGCACGAGGTAGAGGTCGCCATGATCGAGACCGGAGCTGAGTTCGAGATGGCCGGATTGACCACCCGCCGCCAGCATTTTCAGCAGGTCCACGAGCGGTAGCTGTGCCAGGCTCCCGGTGAGTGCTTCGGACATCTTGACCTCCCCTTAGCCCATCGAGGGCTGTCCCCTCGAATTCAATACCGTCCACGATGACCACGAATCCTGGTCGAGGGCCGCGCGATTCACGAGGGCTGCGCGTTCGGCCCGGCGCTGCTGGATTCGCTTCTGCGCGTTCGCATCGCTGCGCCAGCCTGCAATAGCTACATCGACCGTCATCCGAACCATGGCCATATCAACCTCCGGCTGGCAGACCACAAAGAGGACGCCGTCGCCGATATCCCGCGCAAGCAGCCTCCACGAGTCGTAGACGAATTCGATTCGTTCCGCTCCCTGGTCGGCAGCGTCCAGGGCGACGAACGCCCGGGCAACTTCGCGGCCGATTGTGTTCATCGTCACCGTGGCCAGCACGGCCGGATCGGAACTCACGATGACGTCGCCCTTGTTGTCGCAGAGGAATGAACCTCCGACACCGGGGACTGCGCCAATCTGCTCGAGTTCCTTCTCCACGTTGACCTCTCAGCTCAGGCAACGAATTCCTGGACGTCGTTGAGGAGCCCAAAGCGGTCGACCACCACCGAGTGCTTCTCGCTGATCCCGGCCAGCTGCCCCCGGACCTTCGACTCGAGGTCGGCACGCTTCAACTGGAAAGCCAGTTTCGAAACGGTCTCGCTCAGGCAATCGCCGAGGGCCTTATTGAAATCATCGGGCAGTGGCTGGTCGAACGAGATATGCCCGCCGGCGTAGGAGAACTCCGCAGCGAACGGATCGAGGAACGGATAGGTGACAGCTCGGGAGACGAGCACCTCTTTGAACGACGTGAGGAAGCGCCCGGGCTTGGAGAAGCCATCGGCAGCAGCCTCGGCCAGCGAGAGCACCTCTTCCCAGAAGGCAATGATCTCCGCGCGATAGCCCTCTTGCGCCGGTGTTTGCGCAGGGACGCCCGCGACAGGCTCATTGTTCGCTTCGACAAAGACGTTGAACGTGCCGCCGGCCAGGTTCACCGCCTGCACAATTGCGTTCAACGCCTCCTGGCCATTGATCATCTCCTGGCCCGAAGAGAACACACTTTCGACAGGCTCGCCCCCGGCGAGATAGATGATGCCCGCGGCGCCACCTTCGGCGATGTGGACTTCGACATAGCCGGTCAGCCCATCGCTGCGGAGCTTGGAAATCAGTCGGTCGAGGCTCGTGAACGCGCTGGTAAGGTCGCGATAGAGCGGCCGCGAATCCATGAGCCGGTGCAGCAGCAGGACGACATCCGGGAATGCCGAGTAAACGTTGATGAGGCCGTCCTTCTCGGTGGCGCGTTCCATCACGCTGCGCGTAGCTGCCGGACCGACCTGGCGGTTACCACCCGAAATCTCCTGTGCACCGACAACTTCGCCTTCGGAGAGGAGAAGCGTCCCGGTGTAACCCGGGGCGGAAACCTCGACGTATCCGGTGAGCTTGCGCCCCTGGAGGTCGCCAATCAGTGCGTCGAACGACGTGAACGACGTGTTCAGATTCGCGTAAAGCGTGCGGTCTTTCGGGAACATCATGGCTATGAACTCCTCATCGTCGACACATGGAGGGCGGCAACGCGCTTCACCAGTTCAGAGAGTGGGCCTGCCGTCGTTGCGGACCTGCCCGGCGCGACTCGCACCGAAAGGTAGGTGCCCGGCACCAGGTTGTAGAGCGCGGACTCTCCGCGGGGCCCGACGATCGTCATATGGTTGAAGTTGCTTCCGGCGAGCTGCTTGCCCATGCCGCGGAGGTCGCCGTCAACAGGGAGCGATTCCGCACGGACGGCAACGAAGCTGGCAAGGGCGGCCTCGCGGGCCGGTTCCTCCACCCTCGCGGAACCAAGAACCGACCCATCCTCACCGCAAACGATCGCGGAACGCACTCCTTCGATGGCGGCGGCCGTTGAGGCGATCCTCCCGGCCAGGTCTCGTGGAATCGTGCTGTTCACCCTGTCCTCCACCTTTCAAGCGGCCTTATGCCGCCGCTGATCGCCGCTGGCGCAGGCGTTCGATTGCCGAGCGGAGACTGGACTGCATGCGTCGCAGCGATTCGGCGAGCTGGCCGATCTCGTTGTCGCCTGAGACATCGATATCGACATCGAGTTCGCCGAGGCTCATGCGGTCGGCCACTTCCGCGAGGTGCGTCATGGGCCGCGTAATGGTGGCCGAGATGAAGAGCGCTAGGCCAAGGGCAAGGACGATGCCGATCATCGCAGTGGAACCGAACATCAGGAAGTCGGAGCGGGCCTGGGCCGCTCGGTCATCGAACTCGGCCTGGAGAGCGTTCTGGGCCGAGGTCAGCAGGTCGTTCGAAAGTTCCACCGCGCTGCCGCCGAGGAGGAAGTAGCCTTCGGCGCCCGCCTGCGGCAGCGCATCGGAGTCCATAATCGTGGTGCGCGTGTTATCGATGAACGTGGTCCGCGCCTGGGTGGACCGGGCCATAATCGGCCTCAGGTCAGTTTCGAAGCGTGCGTTGTTGGCCATTGCCGTTTCGAGCTGGCGGCTCAGCTGCTCCGCCTGGAAGGTGGCAAGGGCCGATTGGCTCGCGAGGAACTCCTTCGTATCTTCGCGGGCCGGCAGGTTCTGGCGTGCGGCAAGCGCGCCGGCGCCCTGGCTGCGCATCAGCGAGATCGCCTCGGTCATGCGCGGAAGCGTTTCTGTCAGCGCAACAATCACGTTCCGGGTATCGAGGTCCGGGTCGAGGACCAGCCCGGATTCAGTCGCGACTGTGGAGATGAGCGGGAAGACGCCCTGTTCGATAACGGCATTGTGCAGATTGTTCGAATCGATGCTGCTACCGCTGGCTTCGCGCGCCTTCGGCCATTCAGCGTTCAGGAATGCAACAAGGTCGCTCGTTTTGAATCGGTTGCCCGAAGATTTGTCGAACTCGTTGACTTGCTCGAGCGCGGCATCGGCGGCGGCCGCGGAGCGCTCCATATTCGCGCGGGCACCCTCTTCACCACCGAGCACGCGTTCGACGAGCGCGCGGTGTGATTGGACTTCGGTCATGAACGGCATCACCGCGGCGACGTAGTCGAGACCGTCGGATTCGGAGTTCGCCTGGCTGGTGGCATCCTGCTGATCCTGGTACTGGACGAAGACCAGCGCACAAATCGGGATCGCGAGGACCACGACGATGAGGCCAAGCTTTGTGGCGATCTTCAGGTTCGCCAGCTGGGCAAATCCGGGCAAATGACGTCCCATAACATCCCTCCCTGTGATCGCGAAACCATCGCGATCTCCGCCGGACAAATCTGGGTTCCCGGCATCCCTGCTAGTTCCAGATTCGACGCCGCTCGTCCACGCGAAAGGTGTCAGTTCTGTGGCACGGCAGGACCAACCGGGAGTCCGGGTGGCGGAAGGGGGGCCAGCCGGGGGCGCAAAGGTGAGGAAGCGGTTCTCCCCGCCCAACTTCTCCGAAAACGCTAGCCGTGAACGTACGTTTCGGGGAGTATTTCGGTGACTTCACGAACTTCATCACACGGTATTCGCGAAACGCGGGAGTGCTCTTCAAGGTCCGCGATAGAGTTCGCCTCGTAGAAGCAGTCGAGGCGGCCCGCATCCCTATCCCAGAAGGAGCGATGCCATTTCACGCCCGGAAACTGCGGCGCACAGACGATGGCGCGCAGTGCGGCCGCATCGATCTCTTCCACCGTTTTCTCGCCCAGGTCTCTTCGAATGCGATAGAGGGCCATTGGTCTTACCTGTTTCTCACAATGTCGTGATTCTAGATCACGAATACAAGTGGCCCGTTATGCCTCTTTTGGATCGATCGGTTCAAGGACAGAGACAAGGGCGCTCGCGCGGATGCGGAGTGCCCGTTGACCAGCCAGGCGGCTCGCTTTCAGCCGGCCCGAACGAATCCAGGAACGGACTGTCTGGACATGTACGCCAAGGTATTCGGCCGCCTCTTCCGGCGAGTACAGCTTTTCCGGGTCTCCCTGAGGCAACTCTGGACCGCGGGCGAACTGTTCGACTTCCTCCGGACTTACTCCGAGCTCGCCAAACACGCGGGCGGGCAGACCTTCGGGCCAGCGCATAAACGCGAGCAAGTAGTGGAGTTCATCGACTCTCCGGCGACCGCTGCGCTGGACCTCGCCGATGACAGCCTGCGTGAAGCGGACCATATCGTCGCTCAAGGCCGAATGGCCGGCCTGCGGACCGCGGGGGAGGCCGCGTTCGACGATGTCCTGGATCAGATCGACATCGATTGCCAGGGGCCCGAAGCGAAAATAGCCGAAACGTGAGAAACGTCGCAAAAAGACGAGAAACGACAGGTCTACAGTGACGGTAGGACTTCCGAGTCGGCGCGCCTCGGCATCAGCCGCCAACCCCATTTCTTCGAGAAACCTGGCCGGTGATGCGGGATCCGAAGCGCCTTCGAACCACGGTCGATGCTGTCTGGTTGAGTCCGCCATCTCGCCTCGCCAGTGTGACACAGCTCACTTTCACATACAACCTTCAGCTCTCTAAAACAACGTTACACGCTTGCAAACTCATTTCTGAGTGCTACGGTGATCCCCATCCCCAACAGAAGGAGCCCCACCACGTATGACAGCAACCATGACTCGAGAAGTCCTCACCGAAGACATGATCGGCCGGTTCGGCGAGCGCGCCGCGAAGTACGACGCTGAAAACACCTTCTTTGTTGAAGACTTCGAGGAGCTTCGTAACAGCGGCTACCTGAAGATGGCCATCCCGGAGGACCTGGGCGGCCTTGGCTATTCCCTCGCCGAAGTCTGCAAGCAGCAGGCTCGGCTCGCCTACCGGGCGCCGGCCACAGCGCTCGCCACGAACATGCACATCTACTGGACCGGCCTCGCCGCCGATATGCGCAAGATGGGCGACTCATCGCTCGAGTGGCTACTGCGTGAGGCTGCCGCCGGAGAAATCTTCGCCGCCGGCCACGGCGAAGCCGGCAACGACCTCCCATTGTTCCTTTCGACCACGAGCGCGACCAGGGTCGACGGCGGCTACAAATACAACGGCCACAAGATCTTCAGCAGCCTGACCCCGGTCTGGACCCGCCTCGGGGTCCACGGCATGGACACCAGCAATCCCGAAGCGCCGGAGATCATCCACGCCTTTATGCCGCGCGACACTACCGGTTACACCATCAAGGAAACCTGGGACACGCTCGGCATGCGGGCCACCCGCAGCGACGACACCATCCTGGATGGCGCGTTCGTCCCGGATAAGTACATCGCCCGCAAGTTGCCGGCCGGCAGCGCCGACCTCTTCGTGCTCGGCGTCTTCGCCTGGTTCGAACCGACCTGCGCGAGCATCTATACCGCGATCGCAAAGCGAGCCATGGACCTCGCCGTCGAGACTGCCCATCGCAAGAAGTCGCTCGGGCTCTCGCGGTCGTTCGCCTACCACCCGGAAGTGCAGCACCAGGTGGCTGAGATGGCGTTCAGGTACGACGCCGCCCAGGCCCTCGTTCAGCGCATCGCCGATGAGTGGTCTCGTGGCGTGGACCACGGCGGCAACTGGCCGGCTAAGCTCGTTTCGGCGAAGCATGTCGCCGTCGAGGCTGCCAAGGATATCGTTGACCGGGCCATGGCGATCTCCGGAGGGAGCGGCATGTTTAAGGGCAGCGAACTCGAACGCCTCTATCGCGACGTCCGCTGCGGCGGCTTCCACCCGGCGAACTCGGTGCTCGCACCCGAAATCGTCGGCAAAATCACGCTCGGCATCGACCTGGGCGAACAGCCGCGCTGGGGCTAACCTTCCGTTCCCTGAGTGCGTAGCACCATGAAACCCGCTAGACTCCCGGCCATACATTTTGGCCGGGAGTCTTTTCTATGAAGGTTGGCATCAGTTTCGGTGGCGGTCCCGATTGGGAGCGCTCTGCCCAGTTCGTCCAGGAGGCGGAGAAGCTCGGCGTCGATTCGGTCTGGACCGCCGAGACGTGGGGGTTCGACGCGGCCACGCCCATCGGCTACCTCGCCGCGATGACGAAGACAATCCGCCTTGGCACCGGCATCCTCCAGCTCGGCTCGCGTTCGCCCGCGATGATGACAATGACCGCGATGGCCCTGAACTCGATGTCCGGGGGCCGGTTTACCCTGGGCCTCGGCGCCAGTGGCCCGCAGGTGGTCGAAGGCTGGCACGGCGTGCGGTTCGCCCACACGCTCCCGCGCATCCGTGATGCAGTGAACATCATCCGCATGGCCTCCCGCGGGGAGCGGGTCGCCTACAAAGGTGACTACTACGAATTGCCTCTACCAGGCGGCGAAGGCAAGGCGCTCAAGACTTCGGCGCCGCCGATGCAGTTCCCGATCTATCTCGCGACTCTGAGCCCGAAATCGCTCGAACTGACCGGCGAGATCGCGGACGGCTGGATCGGCACCTCGTTTATGCCCGAGCACGCCGATGTCTTCCTCGACCACATGCGCAAGGGCGCCGAAAGGGCCGGGCGGACGCTCGCGGATGTCGATATCCAGGCGGCGGCAGGCGTGGTCGCATTTGGCGACGACATCGACAGGCTGATCGCGCCGCGCCGGCCGGGGCTTGCCTTCACGCTCGGCGCGATGGGTTCGCGCCAGCACAACTTCTACAACGCCGCTTACCGCCGCGCCGGCTACGCGGATGAAGCGGTGGCTGTCCAGAAATTGTGGCTCGAAGGCAAGCGCGACGAAGCGACTGCGCTCGTCCCGGATGAAATGGTTCTCCAGACCAACCTGATCGGCACCGAGGCCATGGTCCGGGCGCGGGTACGGGCACATCGCGATGCCGGCGTGAACACGATCCGCGTCCAGCCAGATGGTTCAACCCTGGAGGAACGGCTGGGAAACTTGGGGAGAATCGTCCAGATCGTGAAAGAGGAGTCCTGAACCGAGCCCAACAGCGCAGGATCAACATCGACCGATACGCTGACTAATCGACTATGCTTTCGGCCGTGCAGACGCTCCTCGTCGGCGATCGCGTCTCGTCTATCGCGGAAGGTGGCCCGGCCGGTGGCCTGTGGGTGCCCCTGTCCGCACTGGCCGAATCCACCGGCTGGGAGTTGAAGCCCGAAGGCGCCTGCCTCGGTGACATTTGCGTGCCGCTCCCATCGGATCGCCGCGAAGACTTCGTGCACGGCGAATGGTTTGGATTCGGCGCGCTCGCCGGGTACCTTTCGATGCCCGTCGCCCGCGACGAGGAAACCGACACCTGGTGCGTGGGTGAATCGGCCGAGTACCGGCGCCTGGCGCTGGATACGCTCGAAGCACCGAACTTCACCCTCCCCGACCACCTCGGCGGCGAGCACCAGCTCACGGACTACCGCGGGAAGAAGGTCTTCCTGGTCTCGTGGGCATCCTGGTGAGGATGCCGGCATGACCTGCCCGTGTGGCAGGCACTCCAGGCCGAACTGTCTGAGACCAACTTCCAGGTGCTCTCCGTCGCCTTCGAAAGCCGCGGCGTTGATGCAGCGCTGCAGTACATCGAGGCCGCGAAGCCAACGTACCCCTGCCTGATCGACCGCCAGCACGTGGTGGCGGAGTTGTACGGGATGCTTAATGTGCCCACGGCCTGCTGGATCGACGAGCACGGGGTGATCGTGCGGCCACCGGAGCCGGCGGGCTCAAGCGACGCATTTCGGCGTATGGACCGAGCCACCGGCAAGATGCCGCCCGAAGAAGTCGCGAATCTGCGCGCGACGCGAACGACCTATCTCGATGGTCTCCGGGACTGGGCGCGGAATGGAGCTGCTTCGCCCTGGTCGTTAGAACCTGTGGAGGTCCGGCGGCGGCTCTCCGGCGTGACTCCGGAGCAGGCGCTGGCGCGGGCACACTTCCGGCTCGGCGAACATCTCTGGCAAATCGGACGGCCCGATCGGGCCCGCGCTCAGTTCGACCAAGCGATTCGACTTCATCCCGAAAGCTGGGCCTATCGCCGCCAGGCGTGGGACCTGGAAGAGCAGGGCAAATCCATGGGCCCGGAGTTCTGGAAGGCCGTCGAAGCCCTCGGCGAGCGCAGGTACTACCCCGAAGTACAAACACCGTGACCGGCAGGACGCAAAGGAACCAGGCAGCAAAGTAGTCTTCGATGGGCCCTTTCTCAAAGGACTTTCGTTCCTTTGCTCCTTTGCGACTCAATTCTTATTCCACTCCCGTCAGGAACCGCCGCGGGACATCTCGAAACATCAGCTCGATCGTTTCCTGGGGGACGCCACCGGCCACCAGGGCCGGGGCCGCGACGGTCGTGCAGAACAGGTAGCGAGTCGGGCCGCTGGGCGCCGGGGCCTGTGCGCCTTTCACCACGGCGGCAGGCGCGTAGTCGTGACCAAGCATCAGCTTTTGCGCCCAGCCCCGGTCGATGAGGGCCTTCACGGTGGTGTTGCGCTGCTCCCAGTTGGGCCGCCCCGGTGCGCCAGGGTAGCGATCCATGGAGAGGTACACCCCGTGGTTGAGGAGTTCCACCAGGTAGTCGGCGTCGGTGCTATCGGCACTGTGGCCGATGGCGATGCGGTCCATCGGCGCTCCTTCTTCTTCGAAGACCTCCACCTGGCGGCGCCCAACTTCTTCCGGCGCCCACTGGTGTGTGGAGATCGGGCAGCCGGTGCGCTTGCAGGCGCGAGCGGCGCCACGGAGCACGCGCTCAGCCTCGGGGGTCACGCCGCCCATGTCGTTCGCGACTTTGATTGCGCCGGCCTTGATGTTCGTATTGCCGATGCCAACCTCGATCTCGTGGACGAAGATGTCGGCGATCTCATCGATGTCACGGTTCCAGAACGAGCGTGGCACGTCCCGCCAGATCCCGGTCGCAACGATGACATTCATGCCCGATGCCTGCGCGACATCGCGGATGAACTCCACGTCTCGGCCGAGATCGGGCGTGGTGAGGTCGATCATCGAATCGATGCCGCCGGCCTTCGCCTCCGAGAGCTCGCGGATCGACTGGCGGCGGGTGGCCTCCATGTCGTACCGCCAGGGGTAGTGAGCGATGTCTTCGCCCATGCCGACGAGGACATGTTCGTGGCTGAGCGTGGCTCCGAGCTTTGAGGCATCGATCGGGCCAAGGACGGTTTCGATGGTGGGCATTGCGGCTCTCTCCTTTGGGCGGAGAGATTGTGGGGCTTTCGGGCCGCCCCGGTCGAGCGGCTATTGCTGCTGCTGGATCATCTGCAGGCGGGCGAAGTGGGTCTGGGCAGTCGCGCCACCCCGTATCACTCCGCGGATCGGCCGGACATCGTCGTAATCACGGCCGTAGCCCACGACCACGTAGCGGTCGTCGGCGTAGGCGCCGGTTGTCGCATCAAGCCCGACCCAGCCGAACTCCGGGCGGTAGGCCTCCACCCAGGCGTGCATCGCCTCGGCAGAGATCGATTCGGCATCGGGCGTTGTGTTGAAGAAGTATCCGCTCACGTACCGGGCGTGATAGCCCCAGCACCGCAGGATCGAGAGGAAGATGTGGGCGAAGTCCTGGCAGACGCCCGCGCCCTGGCGGATGACCGTTTCGATCGGCGTGGCAGCATCGGTGGCGCCCACTTCGTACACGAACCGCTGAGGAATCCAGGCGAGGACCGATTCGACCGCTGTCCAGCTCGACTCGACCAGGCCCCAGCCCAACGACTCGATAGCGCCGAAGCGCACCCGCGAGGTCTCTTCGAGGTAGCGGATGTTCTGGAAGGACGAAAGCTTCTCAGCTTTCTCCGGGGCGAAGGTTTCAACGATGGCATCGAGGGTGAACTCGATCGCATCGTGCGTGCCCGGACACTCGACGATGTCCACGGCCGTCCCCCAGCCGTCGACGTGCGAGGCCGAGATGAGCCCGGGCGAGGCGACGAGCGAGCTTTCGATGACGGTGAGGCCCGGCCGCGAGACGGGTCGCAGGCGGAGGGCGGTTATCCCGTCCCGGACCGGCGGGTTGTAGTCGTACCGCGTTTCGTAGCGGACCTTAAGCCGCACTGGCGGCAACCCTGAAGAACGCCTCGGTGACCGACATGCTTATCTCGGCCAGGGACTCCTGGGTCAGGGCGAGCGATTCGTGCAGGCCCCCGCCAATGAGGGAATCGACCGTCTCGAACTGGAGCCGGTTCTGGAGCGCGGTGACCTGCCGCATGGTGGGGTTGCGAAGGCGCGGCTCCGCTCCCTCGGTCGCCTGGTCGAGCACATCCCTTAGCGCCACGATCGATGCTCGCAGCGACCGTGGGAACTGCAAATCCAGGATCATGAAGCCGACCACCGCCGGAGCCTCGATGCCCTCCGGGTGGGTACGACGGAACGCTTCGTAGCCCGAAACGCTCCGCAACACCGCCCCCCATTGGTAGCGGTCGAGGGGGCCACCCACTTCCTCGGCGGTGCTCATGAGCACATGGTATTTCGAATCGACGATGCGGGTCACCATGTCAGCGCGTTCGATGAGCACCCCGCTGCGCAACCAGAACCAGCCTTCATCGTGAAGCGACGTGTTTTCTGCTGTGCCATGGAACGTCTGCGCCCCCTGGCGGATGGCATCGCAGAAGTCGTAGAGGCCATCGGCCAGGATGAGGTGCAGGTTTCGTCCGGCGGTCGCGTGGTGCAGCCGGTTAATCGCCACCCAGGTCTCGCTCGAGAGCTGATCGCGGCAGCCCCGCGCGTTCTCGCGCGCGGCTGTGAGAGACGAGACGATCGACGACGGATTCCGCTTCTCGACGGTGAGGAAATCGATCACGCTTTGCTCAGTGGTTTCGGGGTGGAGTTCGGCGAACAGGTCGGAAAAGCCAAGTGTATGAATGAGCGCTTCCCAGGTGTTCGTCGCGCCGGCGAGTTCCATCGTCCCCGGCTCCAGGCGTCCGTGGTACGTAACATCGAGCAGGCGCGCCGTGTTCTCGGCGCGCTCAACATAGCGGCCCAGCCAAAAAAGCGATTCAGCAAGACGACTCAGCAGCGCCATCTAACTCAACACCCACGTGTCTTTGCTGCCGCCGCCCTGCGACGAGTTCACAATGAACGAGCCTTCCTTGAGCGCAACCCGGGTGAGCCCGCCCGGAAGCACCCAGGGCTCGCGGCCATCGAAGATGACAAACGGCCGCAAGTCGATTCGTCGCGGCACGAACTCGCCGTTGATCACCGTCGGGCTTGTGGAAAGCCGGATGAGCGGCTGGGCCACGAAGCCTTCCGGATCGGATTCGATCGCCATACGCGTAGCGTTCAGCGTCTCTTCGCTCGAAGTCGGGCCGATGACCACTCCGTAGCCGCCGGAGGCATTCGTCGGCTTCACGACGAGGTCCCGAAGGTGGGCAAGGACATACTCGCGGTCCTTTTCCTCGGCCGTCCGGTACGTTGGCACGTTCGCGAGGATCGGCTCTTCGCCCAGGTAGTACCGGATCATGTCAGGCACGTACGGGTAGATCGACTTGTCATCGGCAACTCCAGTGCCGATAGCGTTCACGAGGCACGTGCCACCCGAGCGGTAGAGGTCGAGCAGACCGGGGACGCCAAGTTGCGAATCCGGGTCGAAATTCAACGGGTCCAGGTACTCGTCATCGATGCGGCGGTAGATCGCACCGACAGGGATGGGCCCACGCGTCGTGCGCATGACGATGCGCCCGCCCCGAACGGCGAGATCGCGGCCCTCCACGAGCTGCACGCCCATCTGCTTGGCCAGGAACGAGTGCTCGAAGTAAGCCGAGTTGTACATGCCGGGCGTGAGTACAACCGCGGGGTCGGGCCCGAAGCAGGAGCGCACGGCCATATGCAGCCGGTTCGCGTAGTCGTTCACCGGACACACGTCGGAGCGACTGAAGAGGCGAGGCAAAACGCGAGTGCTGATCTGACGATTCTGGAGGACGTAGGAAACACCACTCGGTGTCCGTGCGTTGTCCTCGAGCACGTACATGGTGCCGTCGGCATCGCGGACGAGGTCGATACCGCTGATGTGGATCCATGCGCCGTTCGGCGGCGTGAAGCCGCGCACTTCCGTCCGGTAGTTCGGCGACGAATAGACCGCCTCGGCTGGGATCAGGCCGGCATCGATGATGCGCCCTTCGTTATAGACATCCTGCAGGAAGGCGTTCAGCGCGAGAACGCGCTGCTTCAAGCCGTTCTCGACCTTCGACCATTCGGTGCTCGAAATCACCCGCGGGACAAGATCGAACGGGAAGATGCGCTCGATGCCTTCCGATTCGCTATAGACGGTGAAGGTGATGCCCAGGTTCACGAACGCCAGATCGGCGCGCTGGCGGGCCTCGGCGAGGTCCTGGGTGGTGAGCCCCTCGAGCGCTTCGAACACGGCCCGGCAATGAGGGCGCGGCACGCCGGGGGCCTCGAACATCTCATCGTAGCCAACACCCGGATCGTATTCGCGCATCAGGCCGTTCATCACCCTGCACCCTAACAACGCGAAGTTTCGGCGTTGTTACCGGGCGCAGTCTCGTCCTTTCCCGAAGGTCGTCAAGCCGAGGCGATCGCGGCCACGCCGGCGAGCGCGAGCGCCGCGCCGGCAATACGGATCAAGGTGAAGCGCTCGTCCGTGAACGTTCGCGCCAGGACTAGCGTCTGCAGTGGGTAGAGCGAAGCCAGCACCGAAGCGACAGCCACGTTCCCTCGCGTGGTCGCGAAGGCATAGCTGGCGTTGGCCGAGATATCGATTCCTCCCACCGACGCCAGCTTGAGCACGTCTCCGCGCGGCCAGCGGAGCGTGCCGGTGAGGGCGCCGGCCGTGGAAGTGAAGATCACACCGCCGCTGCGGGCGGCCGCGAGCACGAGCAGTGCGCTGCCGTCCGTCGTTGTGCCCTGGTCCACCAGCACGAAGAAGAGACCGAAACCCACCGCAGCCCCCAGGCCCAGTAGCACCGGCTGGAGATGGTGCGACGACGTGAACCGGACGCCGTTTTGCGGCAACGAAACCAGCACGGCGCCGGCGAGCGCGAGGACAATGCCGAACGTCTGCAGCCCGCTCGGGGCATCACCGCTGACGAACGCAAACACGACCGGTACGATTGCTCCGCACCCCGAAAGTGGCGCCACCACGGCCGCATCGGCCGAAGCCAGTCCCTTGTAAAGGGAGACTCCCCCGAAGCTGGTGAAGAGCCCGGCCGCCAATCCCCACGTGAGGGGCTCAACCTGGAACTCCGGTCGCACGACCGCGATCAGCCCGAGCATCATCAGCAGGCTGGTGCTGTGCGAAGCCAGCCCGACGGTGAAGGCCGGGTACTTCGTGCTGAACCGCCCGCCGAGGAAGTCCGAGGTCCCCCAGGAAACGGCCGCCGCAAGCCCGAGAAGGATTCCCATGGGCCCATCAGCCTAAAGCCAGCCTGTGTCCTGAAACAGCAACACCGCCGCGAGATTCTCGCGGCGGCTTTCGGAGACGCGGCAAGCTGTTTCAGTCGACGAACGTCTGCGGCGGCAGCCGATCTTTGCTCTCGTAGGCGTGCGTCACTGCTGCGACGTGCATCGACGTGTGCGCCACCAATGAACCGATGGGATTAGCCGAAATGATGACCGGCAACGAGATCACCGTGTTGCCGATCTCCGGGTTGCGAATGCCATCGGCGTTGCGGAGGTCTTCGTACCCGAGGTGGTACACAGCGGTGATGGTCATCACCAGCGCCAGGGTCAGCGCCCCGTACGCCACGCGGCGGCGCAGCCCGGCCAGGTCTCCATGCATCACTCGCCAGGCGATAAGCCCCGGGAAGGCGCTCAACAGGAGTGCATCGACCACCCCATAGGCAAGGCCCCGCCAGGCAATTTCGAAGGCAAAGTAGATGCCGTGCGGGTGGGGTGTGGAGTCCAGTCTCGCGAGCACGCTCCAGACTACGAAAGCCGTGGCGGCAGCGCCAACAACAAGGCTGAGCTTCCAGCCCCGCTGGATGAATTCGACCAGGTCGATCTCATTTGCAACAACGTAGGCGCCAAGCACCGCCAGGACCACCGCGAAGTAGGTCAGGTAGTAGGCGTCGTGCTGGAATTCGAGTATTGATGAGAAGACGAACGGAACGACGAACGCGACCGCACCGATCGCGGCGAACCAGCCAAGCTGGATGCTGACTTCTACGGGCCGAGCACGCGGGCCCGAAGCTCCATGAACTCTTCCGAAGCCAATTGCGTGGGACACGATCTAAGCCTCCCAATGGAGATGACTTGATCGTGTCCCTCCTTGGCGCCGACTAACGGGTGCCTTCGGGCCGCTTTCGATGTCCCACAGGACCATCGTGGACGAGCCTAACTGCATTCGGTTCCGTTAGAGCGGGCCTAATCCTCGTCGTCCTCGGACTCGTCTATCTCCAGCGGGATCGTTTCGTTCAGCACCTGTTCGCTCGAGTGGCCGTTGCCGTTCGCGCTCACTTCGCCGACATCTCGCGTTTCGATGGGACCGGACATCGTGAAGGTGGCGATGCTGGCGACCTGGTCGCCTTCACCGACGCGCATCACGGTGACGCCCTGCGTGTTCCGGCCGATGAGGCTGATCGAATCGACCTTCGTGCGGACGACGATGCCATCGACGGTCACGAGCATCACCTCCTGGCCGGGTTCGACGACGCGGCAGGCAGCGACGTTCCCGGTGCGGTCGGTGATGTTGAGCGTCTTCACGCCCTGGCCGCCGCGGCCCTGCACCGGGTACTCGTCGAGGCGCGTCCGCTTGCCAAAGCCGCGCTCCGAGATGATGAGCAGTTGCTCGCCATCATCCAGCGTTTCGACGCCGACCACGTAGCCGTCCTTGGGCAGGCGCATGCCGCGGACGCCCCCGCTGGTGCGGCTGGCCGTACGGAGGTCATCGATCTTGAAACGAATCGCCTGCCCGGCGCTCGAAACGAGGATCACGTGCGTCTCGTTGGTGGCGAGCCGCGCCTGGATGAGCTGGTCGCCCGTCTCCAGATTCATCGCAATCTTTCCGTTGCGGCGCACTTCTTCGAAGTCCTTGAGCAGCGTTTTCTTGATCTCGCCCTGGCGCGTGGCCAAAAGGATGAAGTCGCGCTCGTAATCACGGACCACGAGGATGGCCGTGACCCGATCGGTCGTGTCCATCTCAATGAGGTTGACGATCGGCAGGCCCTTCGCCTGCTTCTTCGTATCAGGCACGTCGTACGCGCGCAGGTGGTAGACCTTCCCCTTGTCGGTGAAGAACAGCAGGTTGTCGTGCGTATCGCAGACGACGAGCTTCATCACTGCGTCTTCTTCGCGGGTGGGTGCGCCGCGCGCGCCCTGGCCGCCGCGCTTCTGCGCCCGGAACTCATCGAGCGGCATGCGCTTGATGTAGTTGCGAATGCTGAGCGTGATGACGCTGTCCTGGTGCGCGATCAGGTCTTCCTCGCGGAAGTCCTCGGGGTCGGCTTCGACGATTTCCGTGCGGCGATCGTCGCCATACTTCTTCTTCAGGTCCTGGATATCGTCGCGGATGACGAAGTCGATCTTGCGCGGGTTCGCGAGGAGGTCTTCGAGTTCGGCGATCTTCTTGATCAGCTCCTCGTATTCGGCGAGGAGCGCGTTGCGCTCGAGGGCCGCCAGGCGGCGCAGCTGCATATCGAGGATGGCCCGCGCCTGGATTTCGGAGAACGTGAACGGGTTCTCGCGGGTAAGCGAACGCAGCGCGGCCGGCGCGTTGTTCGGCAGCCGCTCGGCGACCACGAGCCCGGTGCCCTGCAGGAGGTCGAGGGCGTTGGCAGCAGATTCCGAAGCACGGATGGTCGCGATGACCGCGTCGAGCAGTTCAATTGCGCGGAGGAGGCCCTGCAGCACGTGCTCGCGTTCGCGGGCCTTTTCGAGCTGGTACTCGGTGCGGCGGCGGATGACTTCGCGGCGGTGGTCGATGAACAGTTCAAGCGCGCGCTTCAGGCCGAGCCGGCGCGGGGCGCCATCGACGATGGCCATCATGTTCATCGAGAAGCTGGAGCGCATGGCCGTGTGCTTGAAGAGCAGGTTCTTGATCTGGGTGACCGAGCCCTCCTTCTTGAGGTCGATCACGATGCGCATGCCGGTGCGATCCGACTCGTCGCGGAGGTCGGCGATGCCGTCGATCTTCTTGTCGCGCACGAGGTCGGCGATCTTCTCGACGAGCAGCGCCTTGTTCACCTGGTAGGGCAGCTCGGTGACCACAATGCTGGTGCGGCCGCGGTTGCTCTCTTCGATCGTGGTGCGGGCATGCATGACGACGCGGCCGTGGCCTTCGCCATAGGCGCGGCGTAGCTCGGCGCGGTCGGCGCCGACGAGGGCGATGCCGTGCGTCGGGAAGTCCGGGCCTTTCACGATGTCCAACAGGTCATCGAGCGATGAGCCCGGCTGATCAATAAGGAGAGAGATGGCATCGGCCAGCTCGTTGAAGTTATGGGGCGGGATGTTCGTCGCCATGCCGACGGCGATGCCGCTCGAACCGTTCAGCAACAGGTTCGGCACGCGCGCCGGGAGGATGCTCGGCTGTTCGTGGCGGCCGTCATAGTTCGGTTCGAAATCGACCGTGTTCTGGTCGATATCGGCGAGGAGTTCTTCGGCAATGAGCGAAAGGCGCGATTCGGTGTAGCGCATGGCCGCCGGCGGGTCGCCATCGACGGAGCCGAAGTTGCCCTGGCCATCGATGAGCGGGTAGCGCAGCGAGAAATCCTGCGCCATGCGGACCATCGTGTCGTAAACCGCCTGGTCGCCGTGGGGGTGGTACTTCCCCATCACATCGCCGACGGTTGCGGCCGACTTCTTATAGCCGGTGTTGGCGCGCGAGCCGCCCTCGTACATGCCCCAGAGAATTCGTCGCTGGACCGGTTTCAGGCCGTCGCGGACGTCCGGCAGCGCACGCGAGACGATGACGCTCATCGCGTAATCGAGATAGCTCGTGCGCATCTCGTTTTCTATCTGGACAGGGCGGATATTCGAGGTTGGCTCGATCGTCAAACGTCTACTCCGTGCGAAGCCACAAAGCCGAAATCGCTAGTCAAAGTATACCGTTTCTGGCAGCTTACGTCGAAGGAAACGCCGGTAGGGAGGCACTCGTGATCCTGCAACGATTTTGCAAGACAGCGATAAAAACCGCCATTCCGATCGTGC
Source organism: Dehalococcoidia bacterium (assembly GCA_050247055.1). GTDB lineage: Bacteria > Chloroflexota > Dehalococcoidia > Tepidiformales > Tepidiformaceae > Amarobacter. The sequence continues at coordinate 745,470 of JBFWUX010000001.1, read as the reverse complement.
TATAACATCATACCCCCCCCGAGCGGGGTTGGAGGGATGAGCGATGCATCAGGATCTGAGCCCAAGGGAACGCGAGGTGGTTGCGTTTGTGGCGGAGGGGAAGACGAACAAGGAGATTGCCCTCGAAACTGGCCTCGCTCCGAGCACCGTGAAGGAGTACGTGGCGAACGCCTGCCATAAGGCCGGTGTAACGAACCGCGTCGCCCTGACCGCGTGGTGGATTCATCAGGGCGAGGATTCAGCATGACCCCCGCCGTTTGGGGGTAGCCGAAGAGAGGGATTGTGGGTCGCACCCCACCGCCAATACGTTAGCTGCGCGCCGATTTCAGCTTAGCGGAGGCACTTCATCTTCAACAAAAGTTCAGGAGAGTTCGTCCTTCAAGGCATTCATTTGGCGGCGACCTTGCTTGGTGGCGTCTTGATGCTTTCCGCAGCCTCGTTTATGGCTTGCACAAGAACAGAACCGAGCTGGGCGCCCAGCTACTCGTTCGAAGACACTGCGCAACTCGGCAAACGTGTACCGGCCGAATACCAAGTCTCGACTTTGCCTCTCGCGGAGAATGCGATCGACATGTCGAAGGCGTCGCCGCTCACGAGCCTCCTTCGGAAAGCGGGCTGGCTCGAAGGTTACGCGATGCGAATTGAAGCAGAAGCACAGGAAGGACTGGCTACAGTCCACGCCACGTCTTCGGAACTTCCGCGTTCCGCGTTGCCAACGGTCTTCGAGACGGTTAAAGGCCAGTTAACGTCGGACCAACTGTGGGAGTTCGAAGCGACACAAGAACCAACCGGCAACACCGACAACCGGAGGTGCCAAGCCTATCGCATCGTATACCGAGCAGAACCGACCATTGTTCGTTCAATGGTTGTTTGTCTTCAGATGAGCCGTCACGCCCTGGCCTATCTGACACTTACGGGTATGGAACGAAATTCAGTGTTCGATACAGCGACGCTCGTGCTCGACGAGCTATTTGCCAATATTAAGGAATGGGAACAAAGAACAAAATAAGACTACTGTTACCGTTCGCTGCTTTCGCCTTCGCGCTAGGAGCAGCCTCTGTGTCCGCGGATTCAGGAGACGACACTCGGCCTCCAAAAGACGTTGGAACCTACCCCGCGCCTGAAGGCAGTTCACCGAAAGGTTCCAAGGCACCCGTGTTGGAAAACGGGTTGCCAGCGCCGCAATCGGAAAGTCTTCCGCCTGCTGTCCCAACGCTAGATTCTAGTTCGGTCGTCGCGGATTTATTGCCAACAGGAAATTCGTATCCGCCAGCAACCTGGAGCCAAACGTACTTGATTATTTCCAACGGCGGAAAGTGCTGGAGCAAGGTAACGCAGTATGACATCGGCAATTTCCCGCTATTTACTCACGACCTCCATACTTGGTCCGGTTTCTCAGGGAGTTCGGTTAGTATCTACGACGAGTGGATTCAGCAGCAGACATGGAACTCATGGTCACTTCAATCCAATGTCGAGGACCACTATGCTCTCTCTGGTACGGAATCTGAGTCGTGGGCCAACAGTGCGTACGCGGCTAGCCCTCCAAGCCCGTTTGCGTTCTATGATGCATGGCCGTACATGAGAAACCGAATCGGTTCGTTTGGGCAATGCAGGTCGGAGAACAGTTCGCTGACATATGAACAGTTTCCGAGGCTGCAACACCTATGGTGGCGGGGCACCTATAATTAACCCATGTCGCCAACAATGATGGGCTTTGTGATCGGTGCGACCCTCGCCGTAGTGGCGGGGGTCGTGCTTTCCGCGTTCGGCGGGGCCGGGGTGGCGCTGCTCATTCCGTTCGCTGCCGCCGTTCTCGGCGGCATTGGGGCCGGCATTGGCAAGATCGTCGGCACCCGGAAAAGGGCACCCCGCAAGGCTTAACCCTACCCCTGAATCGACAATCCCAAACCAACAATCGACAATCCCCGCGTGCCTGACCACGAACCCATCGCCCCGATGCTCGCCAAGCTCACGCCGGAGATCCCGGACGGCGATGGCTGGCTCTATGAGCCGAAGTGGGATGGCTTTCGCTGCGTAGTCACGTTCGATGGTTCGAACCCGCCTTACCTCCAATCGCGCGACCTCAAGCCCCTCGGACGTTACTTCCCCGAGCTGGTCGAATCGCTGCGGACGGCACTGCCCGGCGCCTGTGTCCTCGATGGCGAAGTGGTCATCATGGGTGAAAACGGCCTCGAATTCGAAAGCCTCCAGCTCCGCATCCACCCGGCCGAGTCGCGCGTCCGCATGCTCGCCGAACAAACCCCGGCCGCCTTCGTCGCCTTCGATATGCTCGGCGAAGGCGGCGACGACATGAAGAAGACGCCCTTCGGCGAACGCCGCGCCCGCCTCGAAAAGTTCTTCGAGCAAGCGAAGCCTCCTGCCTACATCACGCCCTGCACCGATAGCGCCGAAATCGCGCGAGACTGGTTCGACCGCTTCGAAGGCGCCGGCTTCGACGGCGTCATCGCCAAGCGCACGAGCGACACATACCAGCCTGGCAAACGCGTGATGCAGAAGATCAAACACCTGCGCACTGCGGACTGCGTCGTCGGCGGCTACCGCTGGAACAAGGGCGAAGAAGGCAAGTCGGTCGGTTCGCTGCTGCTCGGGCTCTACTCGGATGACGGCGTCTTCCAGTTCGTCGGGCACACAAGCAGCTTCAGCGCCCAGGAGAAGCGCGACCTTGTCGGCTTCCTCGAACCGTACGTCACCGAGCAGGAGGACGAGGGCTTCGGCAAGGGGCGCGCGCCCGGCGCCGTCAGCCGCTGGTCATCGGGCAAGGACCAGAGCTACGTGAAACTGCGCCCGGAATTGGTCTGCGAAGTCACCTTCGACTACCTCCAGGGACCGCGCTTCCGCCACGCCTCCACCTTCAAGCGCTGGCGCCACGACAAGCCGCCAGAGGACTGCAAGTTCGACCAGTTCGAAGCCGCTGCCCCCTACGAACTCATGTCGGTGTTCCACGCCAAGAATTAGGGCCCCGAACTAACGCTAAGGGCACGAAGAACACAAAGACTTCAAAACGGGACAGAGCTCCTCGAAACCCGTCGTGTCCTTCGTGCCCTTCGTGTTGTTCTTCTTTCCCCCGGCATGCCGGACGACGTGGTGGCCCCACCCGTCAAGAGGGTGGCTTGACTACGCTAGTAAATTAGGCGAACCTAATGTCACAACTTGCACAGGGCGTTCGCCGTGGGTTTTTCCTTCCTTGTTACATTGCGCGAAGGCGTCGAGATGGCCCTCATCGTGGCCATCCTTCTCGGCTACCTCCGCTCAGTCGATCAGAAGCAACACTTCAAGGCCATCTGGGTGGGCGTCGCGGTGGCCGCAACGGTCTGCATCGCCATCGGCATCGGCCTCGAAATCGCCTCCAAAGAGATGGACAAGCGCCTGGTCGAAGCCTTCGAAGGCTTCGCGATGATCTTCGCGGTCATCGTCCTCACTGGCATGGCCCTCTGGATGAAGAAGCAGGCACGCGGCATCTCCGCGGATTTAAAGCGCCAGGTTGATTCAGCCCTCGGCAAGGGCTCGATGACCGCGCTCGTCCTGCTCGCTGCGACGTCAGTCGGGCGTGAAGGCTTGGAGACCGTCCTCTTCCTGTTCGCAGGCTCGAGCCAGTCGGGCGGCACGGAATACGTGCTCGGCGGCGTCCTCGGTTTCGCGGTCGCGGCAGCCATTGGCGTCGCCATCTACGCGGGCACAACGAAGTTCCCGATGAAGCTGTTCTTCCAGGTCTCGGGCGTGCTCATCATCGTCCTCGCGGCCGGCATGCTCGCCTCTTCGGTGGTGAAGCTCTACGAAGCCGCCATCATCACGGACCTCGGTTCTCGCCCGTGGGACACCGAGTCGTTCATCTCAATCACCTCAGACCTCGGCAAGTTCCTGAACGCGCTGTTCGGTTACGACTCCGCACCATCAACGCTGCAGATCGGCCTGTACTGGACGTATCTGTTGGCCGCGCTCAGCGCGTTCCTCTTCCTGCCGCTGGGCGGTAAGCCTCGTACCTCGACTTCGGCCCAAAACGCCGAGACCAGACTCGCTCCCGAAAGGTAGCCCCCATGTACCGCACGCTTCCCCTTTTCGGCGCCGTCGCCGGCGCTTTCATCCTGCTTGCCGCCTGCGGCGGCGACGATGCCGACCGCAGGGTCATCCAGATCACGCAGACCGACGATCTGTGCACCCCCGAATCAATCGACCTCGCCGCCGGCGAAAAGGTGAAGTTCGAGGTGAAGAACGAAGGCAGCAAAGACAAGGAGCTCGAAGGCATCGAAGGTACGAAGCTCGAGGAGATCCTCGTTCCTTCGGGCAAGACGCGTTCGATCAACTACAACGCCCCGGACGAAGCCGGCGCGGCGAAAGTGAAGTGCTACGTGCCCGGCGGCTCGAACAACATCATCACGCTCAACATCCAGTGATTGACGAGTGGCCTTCCGCGGCCACATAGTGCCAGCAATAAACGAGAGAGGTGCCCGACCGATGAGTGCAACAACTGTCTTCACCGTATCCACGCGCCTCTCGGCTGGCCTTCGCTAACTCCGGTTCCTCCTGGGGAAACCTCAACGGGCCGCCTGAAGAGGCGGCTTTCTTGTGCACCCACGGTGGTGCGCGTTGCCCCCATGGAGAACCGATTGTCCGACCCCGAATCCGATGCTGCCGCTCGCTTTAGCAGCCGCGAAACCGACGCTGCCGACATGCGCGCCATCCAGGAGTTCCTCGATGAGGGGCTCATCACGGAAGTCCTCAATGTCGCAAAGAGCGGCAAGGAGGCCACCGTCTATCGCTGCCGGTCGCACCGGTCGCTCGATACACCGTTCGCCGCCGCGAAGGTCTATCACTCGACCGGCCACCGCTCGTTCCAGCGTGCTGCCATCTACGAAGAAGGCCGCGACTTTGGCCCGGGCCAGGTCCGGCGCGCCGTCGCGAAGCACACCCGCTTCGGAAAGGAGGCGCAGCTCGCGTTCTGGGTGGACCACGAGTTCGAGTTACTGAGCAGCCTCAACTACGCGGGCGCCGATGTCCCCGCCCCCTACGCCTGCACCGAAAAGGCAATCCTCATGGAGTTCCTCGGCGGCGAAAACGGCGATTCGCCGCAGCTCCAGTACGCGGACATCGAACCCGCCGAAGCGGCCGAACTATTCGAGCGCGCCCTCTGGAACATCGAACTTCTCATGCGCGAGAACGTCGTCCACGGCGACCTTTCGGCGTTCAACATCCTCTACCACGAAGGGCAGTTGCGAATCATCGACTTCCCGCAGGCCATCGACCCGCGCCAGAACACAAACGCAAAGCGGCTGCTGCAGCGCGACATCGCGAACGTGCTCCAGTATTTCGCCCGCCACCGAGTGGGCACGGAACGCAACGCGGCGCGAATGGCCGACAATCTCTGGAACCTCTGGCGCTACGGAGAGTTATGAGGGCTTCCGCGCTACACTCGGAACTCGGAACTCGGAACTCAAATGATGTACATCCTGTTCTATGACTACGGCGAGAACGCCATCGAACGGCGAGCGCCCTTTCGCGAGGAGCACCTCGGACTCGCATCCAAATCACATGCGGAGGGCCAAATGGTCCTCGCGGGCGCCTATACGGACCCGGTTGATGGAGCGGCCCTGATCTTCCGCACGCGCGAGGCCGCCCAAGCCTTCGTTGCGGCCGACCCCTACGTGAAGAGCGGCCTGGTCACCGGCTGGAGAGTGAGGGAGTGGAATGTGGTAGTTGGGGATTGAGCGCGACGCCGGGACGCTTTAGCTGGTACCTGTGCGGAGTTCCTGGTTCCGGCAAATCCAGCCTGGTAAATCCCCTCAGGGCGGCACTTGGAGGACGCGTCGTCGTCGCAGACATGGACCAGTTGCTCGACACCGACGGGAAAGTGCTGGGTATACCGATCGCGTCTGCAGAGGGCGCACATTACTGGGCGCGCTATAACGAAGCCTGGATGCGAATCGCCGCGATGGTTACGGAATCCGGCGTTCCGCTACTCCTTCTCGGACCTCTGCTCCCTGCGGAATTGGAACAGGGCGGACCAGGGAAAGAATGGTCGATCGGAATCCTCGATTGTCCCGACGAAGTCCTCGCCGATCGCCTTCAGGCACGCGGTTGGAGCGACGGCCGAATCGCTGAGGCGATGAATGACGCGCGTTTGGCTCGTCGAGCAATAAGCATGAAATTTTCTTCGACTGGCGACATTTCAACGGCAGTAGAAGCAATCACCAACTGGATCAGCCAAGCTCTTAAACCGCGAGTGTGAGCGGTTCTTTGCCCAACTCGTACTCCAGAAGCGGCAAAACTCGCCCCGGGATCGACTGCGAAGATACTTCGCCGATGCGCCTCGCGCCCATCGCGAGGTAGAAGGCCTCGGCGCCGGGGTCGGCTTCGGTGCGCATTCGTTCCCACTTCAGGCGGAGGGCCGTTCGCCTGGCGTGAGTCCAGAGCGCTTTGCCGGCACCAGTGCCAATGGCGGACGGGTCGACGAACAACCACCAGAGTTCGCCGTCCGGGGCTTCCCCGTCGAGTCCGTAGAAACCGAGCACCGTGCCGTCGCGTTCGAAAACCGTGACACGGCGCGGCTCAATGTCACCCGGCGCTACCGTGAGCTCCTCGCGGCAGGCTTCCAGGAAGTCCGCGTCGTAGCCCCAGTAGCCCTTCGAGCGCAGCGCGAGATCCGAAAGCAATCCGACTTCCACCGCCCGCGCGGGACGTATGACCTCTTCGGTCACTGCGTTTCGCCCTTGCGAGGGCGCCTCCAGCGGGAGCCCTGGGCGCCATCTCCCGCTCCTTTGTTCATCCGCCGCTTGCTCGGCTGCACTCGCGGCGGTTCGCCTTCGGCTTTGGGGTAGTGCGGCGGATAGGGCGCATCGCCAAGGCCCTCCGCTTCGTGCTGTTCGATCAGCTTCAACAACGGTTCAAGGGAGAAAGCCTTGTCGTCGATGCCTGCGCCCGGGTCGCCTCTTTCGGAGTAGCGCTTGGGGACGGTCTCGATGGTGAAGTCTGCGAGTTCGACGTTCGGCACCTCGTCCCAGTCCAGCGGGCACGAGACCTGCGCGTTCGGCGTCGGCCGTACGGAATAGGCCGAAGCCACCGTCCTGTCGCGGGCATTCTGGTTGTAGTCGATGAAGACGCCGTGACGTTCTTCCTTCCACCACTTGGTGGTTGCGAGCGCGGGAACGCGTTTTTCGAGCTCGCGCCCAAAGGCCAGCGCGCAACGGCGGACCTCCGTGAACGTCCACTTTGGTTCGATGCGGATGTTCACGTGGATGCCCCGGCTGCCGGAGGTCTTGGGATAGCCGACGTACCCGAGCTCATCGAGCAATGCTTTGCAGTGCATCGCCAGTTCTCGGACGTGGTGGAAAGTGGCCTCGGGGGTCGGGTCGAGGTCGATGCGCCACTCATCGGGGTGGTCAACATCGTTCGCGCGCACGTGCCACGGGTTAAGGTCGAGGCAGCCCAGGTTGATCACCCATGCGAGGTCTGCAACGTCGTCCACCACGCAGAGGTCGGCCGAACGACCGCTCGGGAAGGTGACGTGCGCGGTTTCGATGCCAGGCGGCAGGTTGGCCGGAGCGCGTTTCTGGAAGAACGGCTCTTCCTCGGCGCCGTTGACGAATCGCTTGAGCACCATCGGCCGGTTGCGAACCCCAACGAGCGCCCCATCAGCGACCGCCAGGAAATAGTTCACGATGTCGAGCTTCGTGTAGCCCGCTTTCGGAAAGTAAACCTTGTTGGGGTTCGAAATAGTCACTTCGCGGCCCAACAGCTCCAGCACCACCGGCTTGTCTGCCATCGGACAAGTATACGAGGAGTGGCGATCCTCTCGGCACGGGCATGTCGCCGTGATACCGTTCGCCTGCAGATGACCGAGGTCCTCGAACCGCCGCCGGCTCCCGAAGACACAACAGCGCTCGCCGCCCTGCGCGCCGGCGACGAACAGGCGTTCACGGCGCTTGTCGAGCGCTACCACGGCGCCATGGTCCGACTCGCAACGGCATACGTCCCGTCGTACGCGGTCGCGGAAGAAGTGGCACAGGAAGCATGGCTCGGTGTGCTCAACGGCATTGGCAGATTCGAGGGGCGCTCCAGCCTGAAGACCTGGATCTTTCGCATCCTCACGAACATCGCCAAGACACGAGGCGCGCGCGAACAGCGGAGCCAGGCCTTCTCGTCGGTCTTCGACGACCCAGGTGACGACGAAGCCGCCGTCGACCCGGACCGATTTGCGCGGGAGGGTCACTGGCTGCTGGCCCCCAACGGCTGGGGCGATTCACCCGAGGAGAAGCTCGAGGGCGCCGAATGCCAGGCGCTCATCCACGCAACCATCGAATCGCTCCCCGCCAACCAGCGTGAAGTCATCCGGCTGCGGGACGTGCTGGGCTTCACCTCGGCGGAAGTCTGTAACGCGCTAGGCATCTCCGAGACCAATCAACGGGTGCTGCTACACCGGGCAAGATCTCGCGTCCGGCGCGCGCTCGAAACCTACTTCGACGCCTCTGGCGGCCCAGAGGGAAAGGGTTGAGGTCGTGAGTCTGCGCGACTGGTACCGCAAGCTTCCGTGGGCGGCCCGGCCGGGCCTTGCCTGCCGCGAAGTCGTGCAACTCGTCACGGACTATCTCGAAGGCGCTCTTCCCACCGGCGATCGGCAGCGCTTCGAGGCGCACCTCGGCGCGTGTCCCGGCTGCTCTCGCTACATGAGCCAATTCCGGCAAACCATCTCGGCGACCGGGCGTCTTTCGGAAGAAGACATCAGTCCCGAAGCCAAAGAAGCGCTTTTAAGCGCCTTCCGAAACTGGAAAGCCAGCTGAAGCAGGATCAGTCGAACAATGGCGCCAGTTCTGCCTTAAAACCAGGCAACGTTCGAGAAGTAATCGTTTCGTCTCCGCTCAAGGTTCCCCGCGCCCCCTCCGGCCCGAAGATCTCAACGCTCCTGGACTCTGGATCGAACAGCCACGCTTCGTCTACTCCGTGAGCCACATAGAATTCGCATTTGCCTCGTTGCGCGGCCATCGTCTGAGACGGTGATCGAACTTCAACCGCGATGGTTGGTACCGAAAGCGGGTACGAGCCCATCTCCTTGCCCTCAGCCCAAAAGGCAAAGTCTGGCAGGAGCACGTCTGGTTCAGCGTGATCGGATGTGATGGCGACGCTGCCTTCAGGGCCCCCTCGGCCACCATGGACGCTGGCGTAGTCATGAAACGCGGCCGAGAGCCGCCAGACGATCTTGATGTGGTCGGCGTTCGTCACTGGCTTTTGAATCACCCGCCCATTGAAGTATTCAAGTCCGGGCTTGCTTTCAGGAAGCGCAAGGAACTCAGAGATCGTCATCGTCCGCTGCATAACCATGACGACATTCTACCAGTTCTCTTCGAATCGACTGCACTCCTGGGCTCTGTGGGCCGGGCTCAAAAGACCTCGATAGAGCCGAACATCAATCCCGAAGCCAAAGAAGCGCTTTTAAGCGCCTTCCGAAACTGGAAAGCCAGCTAGCGACCAAACGGTGACAGATACGCAGCAACGGTCACTCACGGCCATCCACGGAGTCGATGGAGTGGTCTTTACGTTTCCGGGCCTCGATAGACTCCCGGGGCCGGTCGAAGGTCACAACAGGGAGGACGTTTCACGAAAGGCCCCCAACATGAAACGTCGATGGTTCTTGTCGTCCGTGCTCGCGCTTTGCGGAGCGAGCACCGCCCTGGTGACCGGCCTGGGCTTCGCCAGCGCCGCCAACATAGGCAGCAGCATCCCCTTTTCCGTGACCTGCACCTCCACCGGGCAGGAATGCGACCAGTTCTACAGCCAGTCCGTCACAACCAGTTCGGTGCTCATTCTCGAATTCCAGAGCGACTACCGAGGATGCGGTGATTACTCAGTGACCTTCGTCGTTGATGGTGTGACTGTGTACACATCGCCGGTGCTCATTCCCTTTGGGACTACCGGCCCGATCGACCTGGGGCCGGTGAGCTACGGTCCCCACGAGATCCAGGTTCATGCCACGGGCGTCGTGGGCGGATGCAACACCGGCACGCTCACCTCGTGGGCCGGGCGGCTCAATTTCAACAGCACCAACGATCCGGCGCCGGATCCAACACCGCCGCCGCAGGATGACCCGCCAACGCCGCCCGCCGATGACCCAACTCCGCCCGAGGACTCCGACGGGGGCACCGGCGCGGTTGATTGCAAGCACGACGGTTGCCGCGGTTTCGAAGCACGCACGTTCCGCAATCAGGGCGACTGCGTCAGCGACGGCCACAACAACGCCGATCACGACAAGGGTCAGTGCGGCCCGCGCGACACCGACGATTCAGCGGCGAAGTTCGGAAACGGCCCACGCGGGAAATCGTTCTCACCGGTCGCCGTATTCCGGAAGGACAATCACCGCCGCAGGTAGTCCAGCAGATCGGTGCTCTCGGGCGCGAAGCCTGCCGTTGTCAGCAGCGCGCAGACTTCCGCCCGGTGGTGCGTGGTGTGGTTCTGAGCGTGGAGGATCGCTTGCCACATCACGTTGCTGTAGCGGTTCGGCAGGTCGCCCCGGTAGTACCCGAACTCCTTCCGCAGAGCGCCCTCGTCCAGGGTTTTGAAGAACGCTTCGCGGCGCGGGAGGTCGGCCCGCCAGGCCGCTTCGACCTCGGCAATCGTGGCCCAGGCGCCGGGCATCTGGAGTTTCGAACGCTCGTTCCCGGTCCACCGGTTCAACCAGTGAATGTCGGCGTCAACCATGTGGCCGAGGAGTCCGTGGACGGTCCCGCCACCGTTGCTCCCCGGGATTGAGGCGGCATTCGCTGCGCTCCCGGCGGCGTGGGCAGCCGCAAGGACTCGCTCCATCGCCCAGCGCTGAAAGTCTTCAAAAGTCAAAAGGATCTCGACTGAAAGTGGCTGTGTTTCCATGAGATTCAGCCTATTCGAGTGATGCCATCAATCGCGACTGCTCCTGTGTGAAGCGCGCCACGCTCTCTCCGCCCACTGGTTCTCGGTCTCGGCCTTTCGGCGGAATTCCGCCGCACGAGGAACCCTCTACGTTCGATGAGCGCCAGGGAGCAACACGGCGCAAATCAACAGGGAGAACACACACCGTGGGAGCAACTCAACTGATTCATTACGGGGTCACGCCGGACGCGTGGACCGCGTTCCGACTTCGCATCAAGGGCGAAATCATTTTGCCGGGTGACGAAGGCTACGAAGCCGCACGCCACGTGCATCAACTCCTCGCCGATCGGAAGCCGGCCGTCTTCGTGACAGTGCGCGATGCCGCGGACGTGAGCCGGAGCATTAACTTCGCCCGCCGCTACGGTCTGCCCATCAGCGTTCGCGCCGGCGGCCACGGCCTCAACGGCCAGGCCATCATCGATGGCGGCCTCGTTATCGACATGACCGAGTTCAAGGAAATTCGCATCGATGCCGACGCGCGAACGGCCTGGGCCCAGCCTGGCGCCACCGCTGGGGAATACGCCGATGCGGCCCACCAGTACGGGCTCGCCACCCCATTCGGCGATGCCGCATCCGTCGGTCTCGGCGGGATCACGCTCGGTGGCGGCGTCGGCTTCCTCACCCGGAAGTACGGCCTCACCATCGATAACCTCCTCGCCGTCGAGCTTGTGACGGCCGAGGGCCAGATCGTTCAGGCCAGCGCCACCGAAAACGAAGACCTCTTCTGGGCACTGCGTGGTGGCGGAGGGAACTTCGGTGTCGTCACCGGTTTTCAGTATCACCTCGTGGAAGCCGGCACCGTCTATGGCGGACTGCTCGCCCTCCCGGCAACGACGGAAGTCATCACGAAGTACGCCGAGCTGTCGCTCCAGGCGCCGGAAGGCCTGACCTCGATCTCGATGGTCATGCATGCCCCGCCCATGCCCTTCCTCCCGGAGGAAGTGATCGGCCAGGTGATCCTCGCGGTCTTCCCGATCTTCGTTGGCAGCGTAGAAGATGGTGAAAAGGCGATGGCCCCGCTGCGGGCACTCGCCGAGCCGATCGCCGATCTCGTAGGCCCAATGCCGTACCCGGCAATCTACGAGTACATGCGTGTTGCCGAGGCGCCTCGTCGCGAGAAGGTGCGCATGGGCTTCTTCGATTCGCTCGATGAGACGTTTGTGGACTCCATCCTGGAGCACGAACCCAAGACCCCCTCGCCGATGGCGTTCTTCCAACTCCGGCCGCTCGGGGGCGGACAGATGTCGAGCGTCCCGGTTGAGGCGACAGCCTTCGCCCATCGCGCTGCCAACTTCATGGTCGCCATCATCGACGTCTGGGACGAAGCCAGCGACGACGAAGCGAACTTCAACTGGGTCGATGCCGCATGGGATTCGATCAAGGACACCCGCACCGGCGTCTACTCGAACTTCCTCCAGGACGATGCTGAAGAGCGCCTGGGCGAGGCTTACCCCGTCCAGACGATGAAGCGGCTCGCGGAAATCAAGCGCCGCTACGACCCGACGAACTTCTTCGCCAGCAACGTGAACATCGCCCCGGCCAGGGTGAGCGCCGCAGCGTAGCCGCCGCGCAAAACCCAACGGCAAACGGGGAGGCCATGATGGCCTCCCCGTTTTTTGTTTTGGGTGAGTCTGTTTGCTATCCGGCGACACCCGCCGGATAGGTCGTTTCCATTTGCGCAGACATATCGAAGTAGTCCTGAAGCGTCTGGTTGAACCGGTAGAACGCGTCACGGCGGTTGTAGTCTTTGCCGATCGCGAGTTCCTGGTCGCTGCGCAGGTCGAGCGAGTTCAGCGTGAACTCGTGAGTGGCATGGCCGTTCGCCTTGATGTCGTCGAGCATCGCCTTCCATGCTTCTGGCGATTGCACGAGGTAGAAGTCCAGCTCATCGGCCTTCCCCGCATCAATCTCCGATGCCCCCGTAACTTCGAAGGCTTCGAAGTCCACCTGAAAATAGCGATCGCCGACCTGGACGCCCATCTGAGTGTCACACGTGCCAAGCCGCTTGAAGCTATCGGACTTGTTCAAGAGGTCTCCTGCTTGCTTAAACCACTCGACAGAAGGGAAATCAGGCATGCGTACCTCCGCGGGTGTATGGACCGACCGGTGTTGTGGGTTCGAAGTCTACCGAACGTCTCCCGCGCCCGCCACGCGCCCCGTTAATTCAGGCATGAACTGCCCGGCGTGAAGCTCAACGAAGAGCTTGCGCCAAGAGTGTCCTTGGCAACGACCTGGTAGTTACTGCCGCCGCGTGCATCCCCGCCGCTGCCGACATAGTGGCTGCCGCCCGCCTGCGAAAGCGTCACGGTGCGAGATGCGCCGTTCACGTTGAGGTAGGTCACAGCCACGCTGGCAACAGTCCCGTCATCCGTCACGTTCGCTTCGAAAAGACTGCTCGTGCTGCCGGAGCAACTGCCGATGGGGCTCGTGATCACCGGCGGCGGGTTCGGTGGAGCCTGGCGTTCGACCGTGACAAGCATCGGGAACGACCCGCCGCTCCAGGCCACAAGCACCTGGCCTGTGTACGTGCCGGGTGAGGTGGGAAGGCTCCGGTTCACAGTGACCACGACCGTGCTCGAGGTGAGCGCGCCGATGGCGCCGCCCCCGGAAACATCGAGCCAGGCGACGCTGGGCTGGACGTTGAAGATCGTTGCGCAGCCTGTCCCGTTCTGGACGGTGAACCGGCCTGTGCCGCCCGGCGCGATGTTGATTTGCGAAACCGTCGATGAAAGCGTGGGGACACACACCGTCGGGGTTGGCGTCACCGGGGTCGGGGTGATCGTTGGCGTGTTGGTCTTCGTCGGCGTGAGCGTTGGAGTGTTCGTCCGCGTAGCCGTCGGCGAAGGCGTGAAGGTCGGCGTCCCCTTGCCCGGCGTCGGGACCGGTGTTGTGGTTTTCGCCGGTACCGGTGTCGGGGTGGAAGTTGCCCCGCCCTGCGCGGCGCTCGTGCCCACAGGCGAAGGTGTCGGCGTGCCCGGCGTGGTCGAGGGCGTTTTCGCCGCCGTGGGCGTGGATGTCGGGGCACCAGCGTTCGAGTTCGGTGGGGGCGTTGGCGCCCCGGAATCCGTCGTCGCCTCGGGAGCAACCGGGGTTGTCGAGCCGCCATCTTTGATCAGCGCCAGCGGGCTCTGGGGCACGAAGAGCGCGCCGAAGAGCAACGCAGCCAGCCCGCCAAGGGTCGGGACGAGAACCTTCGTCTTCCCGAAGATCCCCCCGAAACCGCCGCCCGAGCCACCGGAGCCAGCCGCAGCCCCGCCGCCCGCACCACCACCGGGACCACCAGAGCTCCCTCCAGAATCGCCCCCGGCGCCGGGCGTTGCCGGGCCCGGCCACTGCTGCATGAGCCCTTCGAGGATGTGCGCCTTCGCGCCCATCGGCGCCCCGATTGCGCCGAAGGCAGCGAACGCAGCGAGCGGAGCCAGCTTCTTCTTGCGTTCCTCGCAGTTGGGGCATTGCGCCAGGTGCCCATCGATAACCTTGCGAGTCTCCGGCGACATGCCCTGGACGTCCGCCGCGCGGATGAGTGAATCCAGGTCGTCGCAATACTGACGCCCGTCTTTGAACATGATGAAGGCTCCGATTGAATCTTCGACGGCCTTCTTCAGACGGTTGAGCATCACGTATCCGTTGTTCTTCGTGACACCCAGGACATCCGCGATCTCGCCGCTATCCAGCCCCTGGCGCAGGTGCAGATCGAGCAGCGAGAGTTGCTTGGGGTCGAGCCCGGCGGCCGCTTCCCACACGAGCGAGGCGACCGCGCTTGCCTGCGCGGCCTCTTCGGGGTCGGCGAAGCGGTCGGAATCGATGACATCGAAACCAACCTCTTCGCCGTCCTCGCTCTCGAAGGTGAGCGGACGTGTCCGGGAGTTTTTCTCCAGCCGGTTGAGCGCGGTATTGCGCGCGATGGTGAAGATCCAGCTCTTGAAGCTAGCGCCCTTCTGCAGCCCACCGAGCGCGTTCATCGCCTTCAGGAAGGTGTCCTGGGCGATGTCCGCCGCTTCGTCGCGGTTGCGCGTCATGCGCGCGACGAAGTCATACACCGGGTCGAAGTAGCGGGTATAGAGCTCCGCAAAGGCGGATTGGTCTCCGCCTTTGGCGAGTTCTATCAGGCTGGAATCTGGCAGTTGTTCCATGCCACCCCTCTACCGCGGCCGCGGTAACCGGTCGGGGAATCCCCGAGCCTGCCTGCGAGCCGTCGAGCCACAGGCTTCAACGGTTAGACAGGCCAGCCAACAGAATCTTACACAGCGTCCCGAAACGCCCCGCCGAGAGTTCACCCGAACCGGGGTATTCGGACTATGAGGGAAGTCACATGCTATGGCTGGCAGATTGCGGCAGTTCCTGACAGTATCCCGCGGTGTCTACGCCCGCTCCCGCGACGATGCACATTGGCGCCCTCAAGGTCATTGCGCTGCCCGACGGGTATGCCGATATTCCCGGTTGGCCCGTTCCACAGGAGCCACCGCCGGACCCACCCATCGACTGGGCCGAATACCATCACGCGTTTCCCACAGGCTTCCACGGCGAAGACCACCGTTGGCGCATCCACAACAATTGCTACTGCATCGAAGCAGATGGCCAACGAATCCTTGTCGACTGCGGCGTCGGCGTCGGCCCCTATCCGCGCTACGGGAACATGCAAGGCATGATGCCAAACGCCCTGGCCAAGGCCGGCCTCGCCTTCGCCGATTTCGACATCGTCTTCCTTAGCCATGCCCACCCCGACCACGTCGGATGGACGTACGACGAGGAGAACGGTCGGCCGCGTTTTCCCAACGCGCGCTATTTGCTTTCGCGGCGAGATTGGGACCACTTTGGCGGCCGGGAAACGATCCCTCCGTACTTCCGCCGTTTCTTGCAGCCGCTCCAGGATGCGGGCGTCCTCGAATTGCTCGCCGGCGAAACTGAATTCACGCCCGGCCTGACCGCGCTTCGGACTCCGGGCCACACGCCGGGCCACATGAGCCTGCTGATGCAGTCGCGGGGCGAAGGCATGGTCATCGCCGGGGACGTGCTGAATAGCCCGATGTTCGTCACTGAGCCCGACCGTCTGTTCGGCGCTGATGCCGATCAGCAACTCGCGATCGAAACTCGCGTCGGACTGGTCCAGCGGATCGAGGACGAAGGCTGGAAAGTTGCGGCCGAGCACTTTCCGGAACCCGGCTGGGGCGATGTCGTTCGCATCGAAGGGCGGCGCTGGTTCCGGGCGCTCTAAGGCATCACCCGCTCATGGCTGAGTAGATTTCCGCGAACGTCCGGCTGGGGCGGCGCACCATGAGTTCAGTGCGGCCGAACCCGGCCGCGGACGCGAGCGTCTGCCACCGCGAGAACGGCACGGGGTACGGCACGGCGTAGTTCCCACGCTCGATGTTGTACTCAACGACCACTATCCGGCCGCCCGGTGCGAGGAACCGCTTGACGTGCGCCAGAACCGTCGCCGCGTCCCGCTGAAAGTGGAGCGAGTTCGCCATCACGATACCGTCGAGGGCCGGGAGTTCGAGCGGCTTCGTGAAATCGGCCTCGTAGTAGCGGACGCTCGCGTTCGGGAAGCGGGCACCCATTTCGCGCTGGTTGGTACGCAGGGCTCTTGCGTCCCGGTCCACAGCATGAATTTCCGCGGCTGGCTCAAGCACATCCGCGAGCGCGAGCGTGAACGCGCCCGAACCTGCGCCAAGGTCAGCCCAGACTGAACCGGTGACCCCTCCCCGGATGAGGTTCACATGGTCCGCGTGGTCCATCGCCTGTCCTACGTCTTGAGGCTGGGGATCGGGCCGCTGGCACGGCCGACGGCGCGAGCGGCGTTCGCCGCTTCTTCGAACCAGTCGTTCGGCCGGCCCGGGAGGTCCGTCAGCCGGAAGACCTGCTTCGTGCCGGCAATCCCGGAGATCTCTGAAAGTTCCGCCGCCAGCGCGCGGCTCGACGAGAGCACATCGACATCGGGGACGACTTCGTGGGCGATGCCAAGCTGGAGCAGTTCCGGGCCGGGGATACGCCTCCCGAGGAGCATGATCCGCCGCGCCATGCCATCGCCGTAGCGCATCCGCAGCCATGCGAGGTTCATCGGCGCCGGCCGGCCCTGGCGCACTTCGCCAACCTGGAGAAAGGCCGTCTCGCCCGCGACGATGAAGTCGGCTGAAAGCGCGAGCGCCGAGCCGGCGTTGATGGCGTACGCATCGAGCGCGACGACGATGGCCTTGTCGCAGGCGTAGAGGCGCTCGTGGACCCCGCGCCAGGCCGCCTGGAATCCGGCCAACCAGTCGGGTGGCGGGTCGGCGTTGAACTCCTTCAGGTCGAGGCCCGAGCAGAAGACGCCCGATGATCCGCGGATGAGGATCGCGCCGATGCCGGCGTCCGCCGAGCATTCATCGATTGCCGCCTGGAGCCGGAGCGCGAGCGGCCCGTTAATCGCGTTCTTGCGCTCGGGACGGTTGAGAATGATCTCGGCCACGCGTCCGTTCCGCTCCAGCAGTACCTGTTCACCTGTCATCGTCGTAACCTTTTCCGCGAAGTCCACAGCTTCGCCATTTCGATTCTCAAGCGCGGCCGTCGCGGCCACAACCTTAGCGAAAGCGAGTCCGCATGCACCTCATTCTCACCGACGAAGCGCCGATTCACTGGGCGCTCGGGGGCGCCGCCATCGGCGTCATCACACTTACGCTCCTGTTCATCGGCAACCGGCGGCTCGGCGTCTCGACCGGTTTCGAAAACATCTGCTCGCTGGTGGTCCATACGCCGTACTTCACGCGCGAGGCGCTCACCTCGTCGAACAACTGGAGGCTGCCGCTGCTCAGCGGGCTGGTCCTCGGTGGCGTGCTCTCGGCAGTCCTCGCCGGAGGGTGGGAGACCACCTGGGCGCTCGGCGTCTTCGATTCCGATATCGGCTGGGGGAACGGTGGAAAGCTCATCTGGATGTTCGCGGGCGGGCTCTTTATCGGCTTCGGGACGCGGCTGGCGGGTGGATGCACGAGCGGCCACGGCATCTTCGGCATGTCGAACTTCGAGCTCCCGAGCATCGTCTCGACGGTCAGCTTCATGGCTGCTGGGATCGTCACCACTAATCTCATCTACCGGGTGATCCTGTGAACCGTTCCAGTCTCTGGCTGCTCTTCTATCTCGCCCTGGGGACGGTCTTTGGCCTGGTTCTCAGCCGCTCAGGTGCCGCCGACTACAACTACATCCAAGGCATGTTCCTTTTCGAAGAGTTCCAGCTGTACGGCATCATCGGGACGGCCGTGGTGGTCACCGCGCCGGGGCTCTACCTGCTCAAGCGCCACGGCAAGTCCGCCAGCGGCGAGCCGATCCGGTTTGACCGCAAGCCGGGCCACCGGGGCAACCTCTACGGCGGGATCCTCTTCGGCATCGGCTGGTCAATCACCGGCATGTGCCCCGGCCCCATCCTCGTGAACATCGGCGAAGGCAAGATCTACGCACTCGCCGCGCTCGCCGGGACGCTTGTCGGCGCCGGCGCCTTCGGTACGCTCTATCCGCGGCTGCAAAACGCCTTCAGGTTGCCGCCGCTGCAGGTAGGTACAGGCGAGGGATAAGTCCCCGCACTTCATCCCGGCGAGAGTTATGATCGTATCCATTCATCACCCCAAGGGGCCTCACCGTGGCGAAGACAAAGCCGACCAGTAAGAAGAACGCCAATTCCGGGTTCAAGGGCGCTGGCGGACCGCCACCGGTAAAAGGCAGCGCGCGCAGCGCGGCGCCCGGCGGCGGACAGAAATCGATCAAGCCGAAGGCGAAGTAGCGCTCTAGGGCTTCGCAGCCGCTTTCAGCTCGCGCAGCTCGCGGCGCATTTCCCGGTCACGGTTGAAGCGCTCGGTGACGTCGCGCGCCGTGGCAAGGGCGCCAATGGCCTCGCCGGCGTCATTCAGGACAATGGCGAACCCGAGGTCGACATAGATCGTTTCGCCGCCCTTGCGCGTCGCACGCGTGGTCAGCGCCTGGCCCTTGTATTTCGTCACCTTATCGCCGAGGGCGCGGTCGTAGCCGGTCCAGTGCGCATCGCGGAACTGCTCCGGGATGATGAGGTCGAGTGTCTGTCCAAGGGCCTCCGAAGCCGAGTGGCCGAAGACTCGTTCCGCTTCCGCGTTCCAGGCGCCGATGACCCCATCGGTACCGGCGAAAATCACGGCGTCTGGTGACTGTTCGATGAGCGTGGTAGCCAGCTGCGAATCCATTACCTGTCCCTCCTGTGAGCGGAGTGTACCTCCCCGCGCGAAGGTTGCCCCTATCGTTTGACGCGCCGGAATAGATAGAATGCACGAATCACCGCTATCGGTTCGACGCTCCCGGAACGGCAGGGGATGGGTCGCCCGGGCGCGAGGGACAACAACTCGCGGCTTATGAGAGACGCCCACCACCTTCTAACACCCGCCGATGGACGGCCCTTCGATTACAAAGGCGGCGACCTCGAGGTCCCGCAGATTGTCGAAGTCTTCAAGGCTGCGCTCCTCGATGTGGCGGATGCGGTACCGGGCCGGATGCAACTCCTGCAGCAGACCGCGCTCGCTCTGATTTCGCGCCGCCATCAACTGCTCATCTCGCGGGCGGGCACGGGGAAATCGCTCTACGGCGAGACGGTCTTCGGCCACTTCGAAGGTACGACCTTCAAGGCCCAATTCACCCAGGGCACCCGCGTCGAGACCATCCTCGGCGGGCTCGACCTCAAGCTGTTCCACGAAGGCAAGCTCTGGCACGACACCTCGCATTCGCTCGTGACGGCAGATTTCGCTTACCTCGACGAGTTCATGAACGCGAACGACATGGTCCTGGAGGCGCTCCTCGGGATCCTCAACGAGCGGCGATTCCAGCAGGGCGAACAGCAGGAGAACGCACAGCTCCACACCGCCCTGGCGATGACGAACCACCTGAAATACTCGGCCATCTCGGAGCCCATTCTCGACCGCTTCATGTTCAAGGCGTCGATCGACCCGCACGGCGACACGCTCAACGACATTCGCATCGACCTCGCCTACGGGCGCCATCACGGGCACCCGCGGCCACCGGAGCACCCGATCCCACTGCACATGCTGCGCGAACTGGCCGACATCGTGCAGGGCGAGCATGCCACCCGGACGATCGAAGCCTCGCACGACATCCTCTTCCTCAAGAACGAGCTCATCGAGACGTACATGCGCCTGCAGGACTCCCACCTGCGTTCGCAATCGCGCGATGGTGCGCATCACCCGGCAGACGGTTATGTCAGTCCGCGCACGAAAGCTGCCTGCCGCGACGTGCTCAACGCCTCGGCGATGCTGAATCACCGAGGACACGTCACTGCCGACGACCTCTACGCGCTCCGCTACGTGCTCACGACAATCCCCGGCAATGACCGCTCGATTCCAGACCCGTCCCAGGACATCTTCACCGAGGCAATCCACACGACCCTCGCATCGTTCACCGCGATCGACCTTCAGACCGTCAACGAACTGACCACCATCGCCCAGACGTTCGGCTGGTTCACCCACGGCACGCCGCTCGAATCGCAGCCGGCCCATGGCCGTATCGCGCGCATCTTCCTCGCCCTCATCGGCAAGGGCAGCTGGCACGAGGTGAACTACGACACCTTCGTCGATGCCCTGCGCAGCCGGAACATCGTGAACCCGCGCGTAAACGAGCTTCGCGAGGAGATCCTCGAAGAGATCCTGGAGCACAGCGCCAGTGCCTGAAGTCGCCGAGCCGCCAACTCCCGGCACGCTAAAGGCCGAACTCGCAGCGCTCTACCGCTCGTGGCGGATCCTCGACCTCCTGCACGCCACCACGGACACGATGCCGCCGCAGTGGCTGCGCATCCTCGAGATCGCGCGGAACATCCTCCTTCATCGGCCGCTCCCCGGGATCGAAATTCCGGACGACCTCGACTCGCTCGTCTCGCCCGCGGAGGCCATCTACAGCACGCAGATTCACATCGAACGCAAGAAGCGCGTGGTCTACCCGGTCACCGGCGACACGAACGTGCAGCCTCTGCACCAGTTGACCGACTTCCCGCACGTAACCCTGCCCGACATGATGCTGCGTGGCATCTCGCAGGAACTGTTCGATTTCAGGCTGATCAGCGGCGGTATCAACGGGCTCTACAACATCGAGACCGGGCCTGCCGAGCAGGAGTATGACGAGGTCGTCCAAGTGCGCGTGCCCACCGGCGGGATGACTCGCAAGAAACGACAGAAGGTCTACGCGCTGCTCGATGTCTCGAATTCGATGCGCGACAACAACAAGGAGATCTTCGCCAAAGCGCTGTTGCTCTCCTATTTCCTCATCGCGGTCGAGGAGGGCGCGCAGATCTTCCTTCGGACCTTCGGCAACACTGTCCACCACCGCACCGATTGCAAATCGAGCGAGGAGTTCGCCGAGCTTGCTGACCGCGTGCTCCGCGTCACCCCTGATGGGAGCACCGACATCAAGGCGGCGTTGGACACAGCCATCGGCGACATCCGCGCACTCGACAGCTACAACACGCTCGAACACCTCGGCGAAGCCCCGCCAACCGAGATCCTGCTGATATCCGACTGCGAATCGTACGAAGTGCCGTACCTGCCGAAGGGCATCCGCCTGCACACGGTGCACCTGAAGGGCGGGCGCATGATGAAGGCCTACGTCGAGGGTTATGAACGCATCAAGGCCGAGAGCAAGACCTTCACCGAGATCGATACCTCGCTCCTCGACCTCCCGGATTCGACCCGCGACAAATGGCTGCTCGAGCAGGACGGCCATTCGCTGGAGCTCGACCTGGCCCTGAACTCCATCGAAAGCAGCGCAAAGCCCGAAGAACGGCGCCGGAAAGGACTTCAGACCGCCTACCGGCGGATGAACGAGAAGTCCACGCGCCGGGCAAAGGGCATGCAGAAGATGGCGGGCCTCGCGATCAAGCCCGGCCTTGGCCTCGCCGAACTGTTCCGGCTGATAGGCGTGATGGTGCGGCGGATGTTCGTGCGGCCCGCATCCGAAGCCTGGGAGGACCCGGCGCCACACCCCGAGGCCATGCCCATGGGCATGCGCTTCCGCCAGCGGCGGTAGGGTCTCAGGATTCGCTGGAGCGAAGACCAACCCGTTCGAAGTTGTCGATGAGCAGTTCGCCAATGGGCTGTCGGCCGGTTCCGCGCGAGTTGATAGCCCGCGACATCGTGACCGTCTCGATTCGGTAGCCCAGCCCCCCGTACAGCCCCCGGACGTATTCGTGGTCAGAGTTCGAAAGCATCGCCGCAACGCCACGGCGGGAGAGATCTTCGAACGCGTCACGCAGACGCTCCTGGTCCGCGCGGCCAAAATCGGCGCGGGTGTAGCCAGTGAAGTTCGCCGTGGAACTGAGCGGGTGGTAGGGCGGGTCAAGATAGACGAAGTCGCCATGTCGCGCGGCAGCGCAAGTTTCCACGAAGTCTTCTGAGCGCAATTCGGCATGTTGCAGTGCGGCGGAGCAAGCAGTCAGCAGTTCACTATCAAGGATGCGAGGGCTCCTGTAGCGCCCGTGGGGAACGTTGAAGCCGCCTCCTGCGTTCACGCGGAAGAGGCCGTTGTAGCAGGTCTTGTTGAGGAAGATAAAGCGAGCCGCGCGGCCGACGGGAGTCCTGGGGCTTGAGGCCCGTACTTCGTAGAAGAGGTCGCGGCGCCCGGTCGCTTCGAGCAGGTGGTACGAATCGGAAAGCGCCTCAAGGCCGTCAAGCAACGCGTCGCGCTCGTCGCGCAGGACCGTAAACGTTTCGATGAGCTCGGAGTTCGCGTCGTTCAGTGTCGCCCGGACTTTTCGGCGCTCGTTTTCGATCGTGAAAAACACCGCCGCGGCACCGGCAAACGGCTCCACGTAACCCGAGACCGAAGGAGGCATCACCGCGACGATGCGCGGCGCGAGCTTCGCTTTGCCACCGGCCCACTTCAAGAAAGGTCGAGCCATTAACGAAGATTCTGCCCTTATGGATCGTACGCGCGAGTGCATAAGGGTAGCGCTTCCATCTCTCGCACAGATGTTCTAAGCTCCGGCCGTGGGTACCATGCCGCTTCCCGTCCTCGAACCGTCTGTTTCCTCCAACACCCTGGCGTCAGCGCAGAAGGTCTTGCGCGACGTTTTCGGCTATGCCGAGTTCCGGCCGGGACAGAGCGAAGTCATTGGCGCGGTGCTTTCCGGGCGAGACACGCTGGCAGTGATGCCGACCGGCGGCGGTAAGAGCGTTTGCTACCAGGTCCCTGCGCTCCTGCGAAAAGACGGGCTCACCCTTGTGGTCTCGCCGCTACTTGCACTGATGAAAGACCAGGTCGACGCCATGGCGGCCATGGGAGTGCCCGCCGCCGCGATTAACTCCACCATTCCGGTCGAAGAACAGCGCCAGGTGCTTGCCGAGGCCGCCGCAGGCAACCTCCGCCTCCTCTACGTGGCCCCCGAACGCTTCGGCGCCGCCGGGTTCATGGCAGCGCTCCGTGGCCTGCCGATCGCGCTCCTCGCCGTAGACGAAGCGCACTGCATCTCCCAGTGGGGCCACGACTTCCGCCCCAGCTATCGCGACCTCGGCAGCGTCCGTGACCGCATCGGTTCGCCGCCCGTTGTCGCGCTGACTGCGACAGCCGACCCGCGCGTTCGGGACGACATTGTCCAGCGGCTCGACCTCCACGACCCTATCGTCCACGTCGCTGGCTTCGACCGGCCCAATCTCCACTTCCAGGTCGTGAAGGTCTCAACCCTGAAGGAAAAGTTCGAGGGCATTGCCTCGCAATTGCGAGGACTCAAGGACGAATCGGCGATCGTCTATTGCGGCACTCGTAAGCGCGTCGAGGAAGTCACCGACTCGTTGCAGCGCGCAGGCATCAAATGCGCTCGCTACCACGCGGGCATGGCGGACGACGATCGCAAACGCATCCAGAATGCATTCGCGCGTGACACGCTGCGCGTCATCGTCGCGACGAACGCATTCGGGATGGGCATTGATAAACCCGACGTCCGCGCGGTCATTCATCACGACATGCCCGATTCGCTTGAGTCCTACTACCAGGAAGCCGGCCGCGCAGGTCGCGACGGCGACCCGGCGACCTGCACCCTCTACTACGCCACCCGCGACCGGGGCCTGCGCGAATTCTTCATTGAGATGTCGCATCCGGAAGCCTCGCGCGTGGTGGAGGTCTACCAGGACCTCACACGCTTCAGCGGTGAACGCGTCCATGTCCGCGATGTGATGAAGACTGACGATGAACCCGGCATCAACGCCGCGATTCAGTCGCTGGTCGAATCAGGATTGGCGGGCAAGGCCGGATACTCCGTCTGGGCGACACGACCGAACGGCGAGGCCGAAATCGACACGGCCGGCCTCGAAGCCCATCGCGAGCATTCGTTCCAGAAGCTCGATGCGATGGAGAACTACGCGCGCTCCCGTACCTGCCTACGGGCGCGCATCCTCGACTACTTCGGCGATGCCGTGCATGAGCCGGCCTGTGGAAACTGCGGCCCCTGCGCGAGTGGCCCCGAAACCCATGACGAAGCCATTGCTGCGAGCGAAGACGGCCTCTTCCGCGAGCTGCGGGAAACGCGCAAAGCCATTGCGGATCGCGACGGAGTCCCACCGTTCGTGGTCTTCAGCGATGCCAGCCTGCGCGATATGGCACAAAAGCGCCCGCGCAACCGGGTCGAGATGCTCGCCGTCAGCGGCGTGGGCCAGGTGAAGTTCGAACGCTACGGCGAGGCCTTCCTCTCAGTGATCAAGGCCGCGAGCGCGCCGGTGCCGGAACGCAAGACGCTCTATTCGCGCGACACCCATGCCGGCAACGGCACCAAGCTCACGCCATCACTCCGAGAAACGCTCTCGCTCTACCAGGACGGCATCCGCGACGTCCGGACGATGGCGCGTGCCCGCGCCCTCGCACCGTCGACTATCGCGAACCACCTGGCGCAACTCATCCTCAACGAGACCATCACGGACCTCGATGGGCTTGTCGATTTCGAAAAGGTGGAACTGGTACGTGAGGCGACTGAGGGCCAGCGGATTGGCTCGATCGGCCCGCTGAAAGAACTCCTTGGCGATCGCATCACCTACGAGGAGTTGCACCTCGTGCGGGCGTATCTGAGCCGCCGCTAGGCGTTTTGCTGGTCCAGCGCGGCGAACAGTTCGGCCACCGAGAGGTCAAACCCCGGCATGCATGCGGCCGTCAGATGACTGGCCGAAACGCCATCGCGCTTGCCCTCGAACAACTCGGCTGTCCTGGACACCGGGTCGATGAGCCAGCATGCCTCGACTCCCGAGCGGCGAAAGACGCGGCACTTCTCCCGCAGTTCTTCCAGCGTTTGCGAGCGCGAACGGATTTCGATTGCAACCGACGGCAGCTTGTCGTCTGCCACCTTGTTGTCGGGCGCCCAGTACGAAACGTCCGGCAAGCGATAGCTCGGTAAGTCGCCGAGAGCCGCGCGTGCTTCAGCGCCCACAGCGCCACCATGCTCACGGCGATAAAGCCCCATGTGCAGCCCGAGCTCCATGACGAGGAGAGCGTGTTCTGAGGTTGGCATAGGCTTCTGAACCACCATCCCGTCGACATACTCCAGGTATGGCTTCTCCTCCGGCAGCGCCAGGAACTGCTCAGGCGTCATACGGACGCCGTGGTACTTCGATTGCCAGCGTGGGCGTGTTGGGGGCCGGGCGCGTGAGCCGCGCGGTTGGCCGATTGCCATGAGGCAATTATAGCCCGCCGGCCGTTGTCAAAATTGGGAGTAGTTCGAGGAGAGAATCTACTTCGCGGTGGGTGCCCCTGGCTGCCGAACGTCCATTCCGGCGCAAAACGGCGGACATCCCCAATTCCAGTGCAGGGGCGATGTCGTTCTCCAAAGAATCGCCGACGTGGAGGGCCTCAGAGGCATCGACCTGGAGAGCTCGCAAGGCAGTCTCGAACGGGGCACGGTGGGGCTTCCGCCAGCCAAGCTCCCATGATGAAACGATCACGTCGAAGACGTCCGGCAATCCAAGGTCTCGGGCGAGATTGCCCAGAACATGCGGCGGCTTCGGATTGTTAGTGACGGCGCCGAGCTTGAATCCGCCGTTCGAAAGTGCGGTCAGGACCGGCGCAGCATCGGGAAAGGCCGTGATACCAAATTCGCTAAACGGCACCGCGTTCAGCGTGTCGAGAATGACTTCCGCGTCCCATCGCTCGCAGTGACAGCCGAGTTTTGCGAGGACGCGCTCGAGCACCGGGAACCACGAAGGCTCGCTGAAGTCGGCCGTCGGCGGGCTCAGCGTGGCGTTGAGTTCGGCAAAGAATCGCGTGACAAAGCCACCCGGGTCGCAGTCGAAACCCAGGCGCTCGAATTGCGGACCGAGAGCATCTGCTTGAATGGCCGTAACACCCGACCAGTCGAAGTCCGCGTTGGCGGCGGCACCGCCCATCGTCCAGAGCGTGCCATCGAGGTCGAACAACACCGCCCGGATGGCCATCGCCGGACCTAGCTCAGCCCGAAGAGCGCGTCGAGGCCAACCACGAGGTGGTCGAGCTTCATCACCTCGCGCGTGGCCATGATAACGCCGGGCATGAACGAATCGCGGCCGGTCGTGTCGTGGCGGATCGTCAGTGTCTGGCCGAGGCCGCCGAAGATGACCTCCTGGTGCGCGACCAGCCCGCGCAAGCGCACGGAGTGAAGCGCGACACCGCCGAACTCTGCGCCGCGGGCGCCAACAAGCGGCTCGATTTCAGAATCGGGGTGGGAAAAGTCCTTCTCACGCGAAGCCCGCATCAGCTCGGCCGTCTTCTTGGCCGTGCCGCTCGGGGAGTCGATCTTCGCGTCGTGGTGCAATTCGATGATTTCGGCGTGTTCGAAGTAGGGGGCGGCGATCCGGGCGAAGTACATCATCAACACCGCGCCGATGGCGAAGTTCGCCGCCACCACGGCGCCGGTCTTGCTGGCCGCCGTTTCACTCTCCAGCCAGTTGAGAAAGTCGTCGCTGAGCCCGGTGGTGCCGACCACCAGCCGAACGCCTTTGGCGATGCATGCCTTCGCCAGCGTCGGCGTCCAGGCTGCGTTCGTGAAATCGATGACCACGTCCGGCTTCAGTTCGTCGCAGGCCTTTCCAGCGTCGTCGAACAGCGGCAGGCCATCGAGCGCTCCCGGCTCGGCGAGACCATCAACGAACCCGATCGGCGCCATCCCGTCCTCGGCAAGAACCGCAGCCGCAACTTCGCGCCCCATGCGCCCCGAACCAGAGACCAGAACCCGGATATCAGCCATAGGCGAGCATTGTACTCGACCGTGCTTAGCCTTCGATGGTGACCGTGCCGGCAGAACCGTCGACCGTGATCATCGCGCCCTCGGGGATGCGGCGCGTGCCCTCACGCGTGCCGACGACCGCCGGAATGCCGTATTCGCGGGCTTCGATAGCGGCGTGCGAAAGCACCCCACCAGCATCGGTGACAACAGCCGAGACGACCGCGAAATACGGTGTCCACGGCGGTGAAGTCGAAGGACAGACCAGGATGTCGCCAGGCACGAGGTCCTCCGCCTCTGCGAGCCCCCCGACGACGCGCGCCCGGCCGCGAACCACGCCCGCGTTCGCGGCGATGCCACTCACGACAGTGGCCGTTGCCGGGTTAACGGCCACCGCACCGAACACGCGACGGAGCATGGGGCTCGCCATGCCGACCATCTCGTACGTGATGGGCAGGCCGAGCGTCATCGGCGGGGCGAGTTTCAGGTTCTCCTGCCACTCGGCCCGGCGGCCGGGCACGATTGCTCTGAGATCGATCTCGCCGCGCGCCGCGGGCTCGAGTTCGCTGTATCGCAGGAAGAAGACATCGGCGGGAGCATCCGCGACGCCCATCGCCACCAGCTTCTCTCCGAGCGCGACGAAAAGCCGTCGGACGCCGCCGAAGAGCTTCAGTTGCCACCGCGCCCTATGCTCGATGATCGGCACGTAGTCGCGGCTCAGCGCGAGGGCGGCCTCGAACTCAGTGACATCCTCGGGCTTCAACTTCGAGCGGACCGTCGCGATGGCGTCGGCGCCGTTGTTGGTCCGTTCCTGCCCGGAGGCTGCCAGTGTCGCAGCCACCAGCTTGAGGAGCGGAGTCGGGTCTTCGTTCCATGCGGGTTCGTGAATTTCACTCCAGAGAGCGATCTCGTCTTCGTGTTCCTTCAGAAAGCTCGCCAGGACCGAGGCCCACGGCTCCGCATCGCTGGCGGCGACGACCGCGAAATCGCGCTCGAGGAGAGCGGTCTCTACCCCGGGCGTTCGACGTGCCGCTTCCGCGAGTCCCTGCACTTCTGTGCCGAGGGACCGCGTCTGGGATTCGGAACCGTGAAGAATGCGGGCAGACAGCAATTCGCCTTCCGGTCCGAGTTTGCCATCGAGGAGTACGGCGAGGCGTTCGGCATCGGGGCTGGCCTCCATCGCCGATACGATCGTATCGGCGAAGGCCTCGGCTGTCGGGGTCACCAGCGCCTTGAAGAACGCGATGATCTCCGCGGACTCCATGGCGTCGTAGTCGGCATCGCGGAACCGCTCATACATCCGCTGAGTCTGGGGGAGGTAGCGGCTTTCCCAGTTCTTGAGCGCTTCCCCGGGTGGCAGCGGCGGAGGCGCCGTTGGCGTACTCATCGACCGCGGCGAACCATAGGCGTAGCCCCGGATCGAAATGTAGTCCAGCCCCATCGGCTGGTGGGCGCTCAGCTCGGCGAAGAGGTCACCCGGAAGCGGCGGCAGGGCGCGCGGCGTGTGGATGATATCGCGGAGCCAGAGCCGGCCCGCATCCTTTGGATCGAGCACGAAGACATCGTCGGACATGAGACATCCCCCAGATTGCCGGGGGATGCTCACACGTTTGCTAACAGTCCACAAGCGATCTACGCCACACTCGGCGAGCGCTCCTGGCTATTCGTTCCAGTCGTGCTTCTGAATCTGGCTCCGGCCACGGCGCTCGAACATCTTCGCGAAGTCTTCGTTGGCCTTTTCGGTCATCTCGAGCAGGTCATCCGAGCCGAGCTTCATCTTCGATGTGCGCCAGCGCTTGAGCATCGCGCGGTCCTTATCAGAAAGGCCCGCTTCATCGGCGATACGGTTGACGATGATGGTCAGGCTTTCGGCGACTTCGTCGTCGGTAAATCGAACGTCCATTACTGCTTCACCGTCTCGTATCGGCCCTTGCTCTTCACACGCCGAAGGAACTTGGAATCGATGTGTGCATTGAGCGCCTTGTTCAAGTCTTCCGTCAGCTTCCCGAGCCCGGGGGAACCTTCGGAGCGATCAGAGCGCCAGCGGCGGATGGCCTCCTTGCCCTCCTCCGAGATTTCGGCGTTGTCAACCGCCACAGCGCTGACGAGCATCATCAGCGACCAGGCTTCTGGCTCTTCCAGCATTACGATCATTTGTCACTCACCTGTGAATTTCGGAGTTCTCTTCTCAAGAAACGCTCGAACCCCCTCGGCCCGATCTTTCGTTGTCTGGAGGAGCAAGGTCAAATCGGTCTCGAAGCGCAGCGCCTGGTCGATTGGCTGGGGAAGGCCCCGCCAGATGCCTTCCTTGGCCAAACGCGTGGCGATCGGCCCCCGGCTCGCAATGACCCCGGCGAGACGCCTTGCCTCCTCCAGAGCATACCCGTTTTCGGTTACGGATGAGACGAGACCTGCTGCGAGCAGCTCCGCGGCGGGGAGCGCTCGCCTGCCGATGAAGAGGTCGAGCGCTCTGGCCTCATCGCAAAGCGTCCGGGCACGCGCATTGCCTGCGAGCGGCCCTATTAGCGAAGCCGCCGCCGAACAGACCCGGATATCCGACGTGAGGGCCACATCGGCGAGCGCCGTCGTTATATCGCCCTCAAAGGCGAACACCACGGGCAACTCAAACAGTGTGAGGTGCCGCAGTTCCGACGCGGTCAGTCGCCCCGAGGGTTCGCCGGCCCGGGTAGCGTCGATGACGACGACGCGGCTCGACCCCTCCACGGCGTCATCGAGCAGCGCCCGGATGGAATCAAGTCCCCCGTCGAGTGCAATCTCGGTTATCAGATCGTCCACGAGACTTAGGCTACGCCCCCAACGCGTTCGCAGGTACCCGCCACACCGGTGCTCGAATTGCCCCAAAGCATGGGAAATTCCACAATTCGCGGGTTATGGCGAACCTGAGCATTCCCGCCCCCGTTGAACCAGAGAAGAGTTCCTTTATTCATGATCGGACCACGCGCCCGGCGAAGCCCGAGACCTCTCGTGGCGGATTGCTGAAGTATTGGGCCGGCTTCCTTGCAGGGCTCGTGCTCGCCGTCGGGCTCACCGCCGTCCTGTTTTCCGTCCGTGACAGCTGGCACAACCACCGCGAGTGGCTGGTGACCGTCATCCCCGTGCTGGTGATTGGCGGCATCGCCCTCGGGCATCTGACCGCTCGCGGCCAGGCCAAAGCGCTTGTTCCCGGCGCCTTCTTCCTGTTCCTCGCGCTCGTCTTTGCCGGCGCCGACATCATTGCCGACAACGACAGCGGCGCGACGATGACCGCTCGCGACGTGCTTTCCATCCTCGGCGGGATCGCCCTCGGCATTTCCGTAGTCGCGTTCACCATCGCGCTGTTCTGGGTCGAACTTCGCAACCCGACGACGGCGCCCACTCCGGAGATGTAGTCTCCGCACACATCCTGGAGGTCCGGATTCATGAGCTCACTCGCCATCCCATCGACGATGGACGAAATCACCCCAGCCTGGCTGACTGCCGCGCTCCAGGCCGGCGGCCACGCGAAGCAGTGCAGCGTCACCGGCATGCAAAAGGTCACTATCGGCCAGGGCGTCGGCATCCTGGGAGAGCTCAGCCGGATTACACCGACCTACAGCACCACCGATCCGACCGCACCGGCGACACTCATCGCGAAAATCCCAACCGCCGACGAAGGCGGCAAGGGTGTCGCACAAATGCTGGGCTTCTACGAGAAGGAGGTCCGGTTCTACAACGAATTGTGCAAATCCACCGGCGTGCGCGCAGCACATTCCTACTACACAGCCGCCGACCCGGCGTCCGTGAAATACATCATCCTCATGGAAGACCTCGGTGCGCTGAAACTCGGCGACCAGGTTGCTGGCGCCTCGGAAGCGGAATGCAAGACGCTCGTGACCGAAGTCGCGAAGCTCCACGCCCGCTGGTGGAACTCGCCAAAGCTCGCAAGCCTGGACTGGATCCCGGAGATCAATGCCCCGACGATGAAACTCTCCGCGCTGGCCTACGCCCAGGCGCTGGCTCCATTCCTGGAGAAGTTCTCTACCAGCGTGACCCCGCAACAATCACAGATTGCCCAGGACCTCCTCCCGCGGATGAACCCGATCCAGGACGCGCTCGCGACCGCACCGCAAACCCTCTGCCACGGAGATCTGCGCCTGGACAACGTGTTCTGGGGAAGCCCGGACGGCTCCTCCCCGGTAACTCTCATCGATTGGCAGATCTCTGGGAAGGGCAGAGGCCCCTACGACATCGCCTACTTCATGAGCCAGAGTGTTGAACCGTCAGTCCGGGCGGCCATAGAAAAGGACCTGGTGCGCCAGTATCACGTCACCCTGCAAGCCAACGGCGTAACGGGCTATTCGTTCGAGAATTGCTGGGACGACTATCGTCTCTCGGTCATGTTTTGCCTCGCGTACCCCGTAGTAGCCGGCGGTTCGATCGACCTCGCGAACGAGCGCGGCCTCGAACTGGCAACGAAAATGTTGAACCGCTCGCTCAGCGCGATCATGGACCTGAAAGCGTACGAGGTGCTCGCGAAGTTCGAGCCGGCGCCGTTGCCGGCAATCCCCGGCGCCTGAGCCGATCCTTCGCAGGCGTTAGACTTCCGGCATGGGCCAGGTTCTCTTCGAAATCGATGACCGCGGCGTCGCGACCATCACGCTGAACCGCCCCGAGAAGCTCAACGCCATCAACATGCCGATGCGCGATGAGCTCTGGGAGCATCTCCGCGCCTGCAGCGACATCCCCGAGGTTCAGGTCATCCTCTTTCGCGGCGCAGGGGCCTGTTTCAGTGCCGGCGCAGACATATCGGAGTTCGGGACCGCACCCTCGGTGATGGCCTCCCGCGAAGCGCGGCACAGGCGCGATGTCTGGGATGCGCTGCTTCATCACCGTTGCACTACCATCGCGGCACTGCACGGCCACTGCTTCGGCGCGGGCCTCGAGCTGCCGTTGTATTGCGACATCCGCATCGCTAGCGAAGGCGCCACCTTCGGCCTGCCGGAGGTCTCCCTCGGGTACATCCCGAGCGCCGGCGCAACGCAGATGTTGCCGCGGCTGATCCCTCCCGGTGTTGCGGCCTCGATGATCATCTCCGGGGAACCGATCGACACCGTCGCCGCGCGGCGCTGGGGCCTTATTGATCGCGTCGTTCCTCAGATGTCTTTCGATAACGCGATCGAGGAGGAGGTTGTCACCCCCTTGAAGCGTGGCACAGGACAAGCCCAGGACCGCAGGCGCCGCCTCATCGCCGAAACGAGCGCCCCCGCGGCCGCTTCGATACGCTAGCGAGGTGAAGCTCGATCCCGGACCCGAAGCGGTCCGACCGCCGGTGCTGCTGGGGTGCTTCTTCGCTCTCGCTGTGGTTGTGGCCATCGTCGGAATCGCCTTCTTCGCCATCGCATTCCTGGAATCGGGCGCGAACAAGGGCGAAGTGGCACTCGATGCCGCCGAAGCGTACGCGCCAGGCACCGCCGCCTTCGTCTCGAGCGAGAACGTCTTCCTCGTCCGGCTGGTCGATGGGAGCTTCATCGCGCTACTCGATCTCGATGCGGCGAACCGCGCGAACCAGGCGAACCGCTGCCGAGTGAACCTCCTCCCGATCACCGATCCGGCGCTCGGCGAGCCCGCCGAACAACTGACCAGGCAGCAGAGCCCGCAGGCCGCAGGTTCCAACTCGGTGCTGTTCGAATCCTGCCTGGGCTCGATTTACGACATTGCCGGGATGCGCATGAACGGCGCCGGTCCAAACCTCGACCGGTATGCGGTGCGTTTCGATGACAGCGGCCACGTCGTCATCGACACTACGAAGCGCATCTGCACGCAGCGAACTGAAACGGCGCAATCCGTCTCCGTGGCGTGCTAAACGAGCCTTTCCCCCGCCGAAAACAAAAGTTGTAGGATGCGCGCCAGACAGTCTCCGGGCGGATTGCGAGGGGCCGCGAGTGGACGCTTTCCAGGCAATTGTGACGAAGCGCGATACGCGGCACTACACGGCCGATTCGATCGCAGAGGAAGTACTGACGCGTGTCCTTCAGGCGGGGAGGATGGCTGGCAGTTCGAAGAACACGCAGCCCGTGCGCCTGGTGGTGGTCCGGGATCAGAAAGCCCAAGATGATCTCGCCGATTGCGGCGACTTTGCCGCGCACATTAAGGCGTGCGCGGCGGCCGTCGCCGTTGTCCTTGCGCCCGGCGGAAGCGGGTTCGACGCGGGCCGCGTGGCCCAGAACTTGATGGTAGCGGCCTGGAACGAAGGCCTCGCGAGCTGCCCAACTTCGATGCATCGCCCCGAATGCGCCGCCGAGCGCCTGGGGCTTCCCGAAGGCCACACTGTCGCCATTGTCGTGGCCCTGGGCTATCCCGATCTCAAGCACCCGATGAGCGGCGGGCGCCAGCGGCTCCCGCTCGACGAACTGGTGCACTGGGAACGTTGGTCGGAGTAGGGGTTCTCCCGACTGAGGGGAATTCACAGTGCGTGTATTGTTGTAACGACTATCCAGCGGGTCACCGCACTTCGGGAACACTGTGGATTCCAAGAGCGCACCGGGCAGCCTCGACACTTTTTCGGACGACAACGATCGCTATCGCGCACTGTTCGAACAGGCGCCCGACGCAATCGTCGTCCTCGATTCGACGACCGGCCGCTTCGTCGATGCCAACACCAGCGCTACGGCACTGTTCGGATACACCCGCGAAGAGTTCCTCCAGTTGGGGCCGGCCTCAATCAGTCCCGAATTCCAACCCGACGGCCGGACTAGCGAAGCGGCTGCCCTGGAGGTGATTCAGCGGGCCCTCGGCGGCGATGAACAGGTCTTCGAGTGGACGCACCAGGACCGCCCGGGGAATTCCATGCCGTGCGAAGTCCGGCTCTCCAGGATCGCGGCTCACCCTTCACCGCTGATCCGCGGCCGCATCACCGATATACGCGCCCGCAAAGCCAGCGAGGCGGCGCTCGCCGCCCGCGAGCGAACCTTTCGCACCCTCGCCGAGAACTCCCCAGACTGGATCATCCGCTTCGATACCGACCTCCGACGTCTCTACGTCAACCCGGCGGTCCTTGCCGTTTCGGGCCGCAAGCCCGAGGAGTTGCTTGGGCTAACACCCAAGGAAAGCTACCCGGATTCCGAAGAGATGGACCTCTTCGAGGCCGCGCTGCGGCGCTGCCTCGAAACCCGCTCACCCCAGCTTGTCGAGCGCGAATCGACCGTCGCGGGCGAAGCGCGCGTGCTCCAGTCATCCATCGTTTGCGAGTTCGACGACCGGGGTGCCGTGGAATCACTGCTCGCAGTGACCCGCGACATCACCCCGTCCAGGCAGGCCGCGGATGCGGAAGCACGCCTGGCGAGCATTGTGGACTCCGCGAGCGAGGCGATCATGAGCACGACGCTCGATGGCACGATCACCTCCTGGAACGCGGGCGCCGAAAAGCTGTTCGGCTACCGCGCCGAAGACGTCCTCGGGAGGTCGACCGAGTTTCTGTTCGGTTCCGACCGCGCCGGAGACCGCGAACAGCTGCGCCAGCGCGCGTTTGCCGGCGAAACCCTTGAGGGCCTTGTCACTCGGTGGCCGACTGCCACCGGAGGGTACGTCACCGCCTCCACCACGCTCTTTCCCCTCCGGGACAGTGCCGGAACGGTCGTTGGCATCGCCGGAATCGCCCGGGACCTGACCGCGGAACAACGCGCGCAATCCGAATTGAACTCCAGCCAGCAACGGTTGCGCCTCGCGCTGCGGGCCGCGCGCATGGGCACATGGTCGTACAACCCCAGGACCGGCGAGATTGAGTTCTCGGAAGAGGCGGCCATCATCTACGAGCGTCCCCGGGATCAGATGCCGACGACCATGCGCGATGCGCTCGCGCTGTTTCACCCCGATGACCTGCCAGAGACCATTGACCGCCTTCGGACGGGCATTCCGCCTGGTTCGCTTCCCCGCGAATACCGCATCCAGTTGCCCGATGGTTCCTATCGCTGGATCGCCGGCATCGGGGACCTGACCTCGGACGACGGCGTCGTCACCGGCATCGTGCTCGATGTCGACGAGCGGAAGCGAGTGGAGGAATCGGTACGGGAGAGTGAAGAGCGTTTCCGCGCCGTCGTGAATGCAACGTCTGTTGGCATCGTGATTTTCGATGGCGAAAACGTTCTCCAGGCAAATCCGGCAGCCGGAGTTATCTTCGGCGTCCCGGCGGAGTCGTTGACTTTGCCCGGTGGCGCATCGAGGTTCACCGATAGCGAGACCGCTGACGCTGTGCGCGAGCGAGCGCGGTCCCGTGCCCGTGGAGAAGAGGTACCACCCGACTTCGAAGTCGTGGCTCATAAGCAGAATGGCGATCCCCTCTACTTGCTTACGAGCGCCAGCCCG
Source organism: Dehalococcoidia bacterium (assembly GCA_050247055.1). Lineage (GTDB taxonomy): Bacteria > Chloroflexota > Dehalococcoidia > Tepidiformales > Tepidiformaceae > Amarobacter. Next base: position 710,051 of record JBFWUX010000001.1, on the reverse strand, counting down.
ATCGAACTGGGGGGCCGTCGTGTCTCCCTGGTTACCCTCATCGACATCACGGAGCGAAGACTGGCGGAGCAAAGTCTGCTTGAAAGCGAAGCGAAGTTCCGAAGCCTGGTCGACAACTCGCCGGACTACATCACCCGTTTCGGACGCGACCTCCGGATCGAATTCGCAAACCGCATGGCGGAAGACCAGGCGGGGCAAGAACGCGCCCTCCTCGTCGGTCAGCATATTTCAGAACTAAAGTTCTCTCCGGCCGTCGGGGCGCGATGGCAGTCCTTCCTCACGCAGGTCATCGAGACCGGAGAGGCCGTCGAGTTCGACTACGTACTCGGCGAAGACGGGCCGAAACGCGAATACCGCATGACGCGTCTCATTCCCGAAATCGACGAGACCGGCGTGGTGCGGCATGTCCTCGCGGTAGTGACGGATATGACTGCTTCCCGTGCCGCGGAAGAAGAACGCCGGCGGCTGGACCAGCAGATGCAGCACACGCAAAAGCTGGAAAGCCTCGGCGTGCTTGCAGGGGGCATCGCCCACGACTTCAACAACCTGCTGGTGGCAATCCTCGGGAACGCAGGCCTCGCCCTCATCGAGCTCCCGCCGGAATCGCCCGCGCGCCAGACTGTCCAGGCCATCGAGACCGCTGCCCAGAGAGCCGCGGATCTCACCCGCCAGATGCTTGCCTATTCCGGGAAGGGTCAGTTCGTCGTCGAACCGCTCAACCTCTCAAAAGTGGTGGAAGAGATGGCCCACCTGCTTGAGGTTTCGGTTGCCAAGGGAGCCACCCTGAAGTACCGCTTTGGCCCGAACCTTCCCGCCATCGAGGGAGACGCGACCCAGATCCGCCAGGTCATCATGAACCTCATCATCAACGCCTCGGATGCCATCGGCGACCGTAGCGGCGTGATCTCCATCAGCACCGGAATGTTCTATGCCGACCGTGCCTACCTGGAAGGCACCTTCATGGACGGCGATCTTCCCGAAGGGGACTACGTCTTCCTCGAGGTTTCCGATACCGGGGTTGGCATGGATGCGGAGACCCAGCAACGCATCTTCGATCCCTTCTTCACCACGAAATTCACCGGCCGCGGGCTCGGGCTTGCGGCCGTCCTTGGAATCATCCGCGGCCACCGCGGCGCGGTGAAGCTGTATTCCGAACCGGGCCGCGGTACCACGTTCAAAGTCCTCTTCCCGGCCGGCAACGTCGTGGTCGAGCGCGAACCTTCGGATGCGGACAGCCAGGGCGCGGGCATTGCGGGCCGCAGGATCCTCGTGGTCGATGACGACGAAACAGTCCGCAGCGTCACCCGCCGAATCATCGAACACGCCGGCGCCAACGTGCTATCGGCGGAAGACGGCCCCGCCGGCCTCGAGGCCTACCAGGCGAATCCCGGCATCGACCTCGTACTCGTCGATATGACCATGCCCAAGATGGACGGCGAGGAAACCTTCCGAGAGTTGCGACGCATCAACCCCGATGTCCGTGTGGTCCTCATGAGCGGTTATAGCGAGCAAGACGCGACAGAACGGTTTGCGGGCAAGTCGCTCGCGGGCTTCATCCAGAAGCCGTACAGGCCTGCCGACCTCGTGGCCCAGATCCAGAAAGCCCTGGACGCCTCCTAGGAAGGCGGCCAGCACTCGCCAAGCAGCCCTTCCAGGGCTGGTTTAACCGCCCACTCGTCTGCCAGTGCCCGGTACCGCTCGAACGCCGGCGCTTCGGCAGGCCCTTTCTCCTCGCGGCGCACGGCCCGAATCATCAAATTGCGAGCCGTCGCCTCTGGCGAAACGAACTCGATGACATCGACGTGATAGCCGAGCGCCTCGAGAGCGTCCGCGCGCAGCGAGTCGGTCACGATATCGGCGAGACGGTGCTGCAATAGTCCGCTCCGGAGAGTCGACTGCCAGCGGTTCGCGGCCGGGAGCGTTCCTTCCTTCGCGTTCGCCGCCATCTGATCGGAAAGTTCCTGGTGGCAGCACGGAACCAGGACAATCACGCGCGCGTTAAGGCGCACGCCGGCAGCGAGCGCTTCGTCGGTGGCGGTGTCACAGGCGTGCAAGCTCAACAGGACATCCGTGGACGCGCCGGCCTCAGCGTATTCGGCGACCGAAGATGTGTGGAAAAACGCCTGATCGAGGCCGGCACGGCCGGCAATCCGGGCCGCCGTTTCGACGACCTCGGACGAGCTATCCACGCCATCGAGACGCACCTGCACCCCGTTCAGTTCCGCCCACAGGCAGAGCGCAAGGCTCAGGTAGGCCTTGCCGCATCCCGCATCGACGACGCGCACGACGGCCTCCTCGTCCCAGACCGGCAGGTGCCGCAGCAACTCGATGTAGTGCTGCACCTGGCGGTACTTGCCCGCGGCTTCGCCCAGCAGGTGGCCGTTTTTCCCGTAGAGCCCAGCTTCGATGAACAGCGCCCGGACACGTTCGTTGTTCGGCGCGAGTGGGTAGCGGCGCACGCGGTCGTGCCCCGGGACCTCGCCTGAACTTCGAGGCTCCTGCTGAAGCGATGACTTCGAACGCGTCACGAGCCAGCGCCCCGAACGAGCCCTGCGGGCATGCCAGTCGTGATCCTGCGCGAGCACATCGAGGTGGCACGGGCCGGCGTTCAACGCCTCATCCAGCCGCCGCCCCCACTGGTCGGCCGAAAGCGTGGCAGTCGTCTCTTTGCGTCCCTCGCGCGTGGCGACCTTCACCATCGGTCCCCGCTTCAGCCGGATCGGCTCGGCCGTAATCTTGTCCCACGGGACAAAGGAACGCGCCTGGCGCGCGGGCGTGACGATGCACTTGCGCCACGGCGGTTGGCCTCCCACTTCTCGCAGGAGTGCAAGCACTGGTTCGAGTTGCGATGTCGCGTCTGAGGTCCTGGACACCCCTGCATTGTTCGGCTCGAAACTGCCCGCGTCTAGGAGCCACCCGCGGGTGCGCCGGGAGTCTCCGTCACGGCGGGCGCCGTGAGGACTGCGGGGACCACGCGCCTGTACCGGATAGCGGCGGCAGCCGTGGCCGCGAGGACACTGATTCCCAGGGCAACAGCAGCGAGCGAGACGAAGCCATCCACGATCGCCTGTTCGCTCACCTCGCGCGCTTCCCCAGAACCGGTCGGGACGAAGTGATGGGCTGTTTGCTCGGAGGCCGCCGCCTGCTCGGCCCCGACGCCAACCGCCGAGAGATCGGTGGCAAGATTGGCGTCGATCGAATGCAAGAACACCGCTCCGAAGACGGCGACTCCAACCGACGTCCCGATGTTCCGCGCCATGGTGAGCGTCCCCGAAGCCAGCCCGGATTTCTGCACGGGCATGGCGCTGACCACGGCGAATGAGGTGGCAGACATCACGAGGCCGATGCCAAGCCCGCGCAGTATGAAGGCGGGAAGAAGACCGTCGATGTATCGGCTCGAAGTATCGAGCTGCAGAAGGTAGATGAAGGAAATCCCGACCGAGACCGACCCGGCGATGATGATCAGGCGGATCCGGTGGCCCAGGCGTTGGCCGAGGATCCCTGAGACCGGCATGAGCAGGGCCACCAGCGCTGTTGCGGGAATAAACGCCAGCCCGCCCTGGAGCGCGCTGAACCCGAGGTAGTTTTGCATGAAGAGGCTGGTGTATGGCTGCGAACCGAAGACTGCCGCCGAGAACAGCCCGGCGCTCAGGCTGGCCATGACGAACGGCCAGCTGCGGAACAGCGTCAGATCGATGAGCGGGTAGCGGATTCTGCGCTCCACCAGCACAAAAGCCGGCAACAGGAGAGCGCCCACCACGAACGACCCAACGATCTGCGGAGAGGCCCAACCCTGGTCGTTTCCGCGGGTTAGGCCGAGCAGTATGAGGAAGAGGGCAGCGGAAAGAACCACCAGGCCACGCCAGTCGAGGTAGCGGGGCGCGTTGGTGTCGCGCGATTCCGGCACATACGCGAGAGCCATGGCGAGCGCCACAACGCCCACGGGAATGTTCACGAAGAAGATCCAGCGCCACTGGTCGCCGTTCACCAGCAGGCCGCCAAGGACCGGTCCGGCAATGAGCCCGAGCCCTGAGACCCCGCCCCAGATGCCTATCGCCAGGCCGCGCTGCTCGGCCGGGAACGCGTTCGTGATGATGCTGAGCGTGAGCGGCATCATGGTCGCGGCTCCGAGGCCCTGGAAGACCCGCAGTACCACGAGCTGCTCAATGTTTTGCGAAAGCCCGCACAATCCCGAGGTCACCACGAACATGCACAGCCCGGCGAGATAGGTGCGCCGGCGGCCGAAGATGTCGCCGAGGCGACCTGCCGCGATTGGGAACACGCCCGTCATCAGGACGTAGCCCGTCACCGTCCATTCGGCCGTACTCAAACTCGCCTTCAGGTCCCGGCCGATGGCGGGGAAAGCAACGTTCACGATGAACGTGTCGATCATCAGCATGCCGAGACCGAGACAGGTCGCGACGAGCGTGAACCATTTTCCAGGGGCGACAGGAGCTCGAAACACAGTACTCACCGGGCTACTGACCCACTTCCGCAAGTCAGTCCTTTGATGCAACTCACTATAGCGAAGCCCAGCCCGGCTGCAAGAGGAAAACGCCCGCGAATTGCTTCGCGGGCGTTCGGAATTCCTGGGTGGAGGTTTGCTACCAGCCGCGAGTGGCCAGCAGCTCCTTTTCCTGGAGGGACGAGACGCTGATACCTGGCATCGCCTTGCCGAGCCCGCGGCTCACGCGCGCGATAACTTCGGCGTCCTGGTAGTGGGTGGTTGCCTCGACGATTGCCTTTGCGACGAGCGGCGGGTTTTCGGACTTGAAGATGCCCGAGCCGACGAACACCCCATCCGCGCCAAGGCGCATCATCAGGGCCGCGTCGGCGGGCGTCGCCACGCCACCGGCAGCGAAATTGACCACGGGCAGGCGGCCTTCGCGCTTCACCTGCATCACCAGTTCCAGCGGTGCGCCAAGTTCCTTGGCGGTTGTGTATACCTCGTCATCGGCCATGTTGCGGATCCGGCGAATCTCATCCTGGACCGTCCGCATGTGGCGCACGGCCTCGACGATGTCGCCGGTGCCGGCTTCGCCCTTCGTCCGGATCATTGCCGCGCCCTCACCGATGCGGCGGAGCGCCTCGCCGAGGTTCCGGCAGCCGCACACGAACGGCACCTTGTACTGGTGCTTATCGATGTGGTGGCTCTCATCGGCGGGAGTCAGGACCTCCGACTCGTCGATGTAGTCAATGCCGAGCGATTGGAGAACGTCGGCCTCGACGAAGTGGCCGATGCGGGCTTTCGCCATCACCGGGATGGTCACCGCATCAATGATCCCGGCGATCATCTCCGGGTCGCTCATGCGGGCGACGCCGCCGTCCTTGCGGATATCGGAAGGGACGCGTTCGAGCGCCATCACCGCGCAGGCGCCCGCTTCTTCGGCGATGCGGGCATGCTCGGGGGTGACGACGTCCATGATGACGCCGCCCTTCAACATCTGCGCGAGCCCGACTTTGACCGCCCAGGTACCAGTTTCAGACATCGAAAAGCTCCTTGGTCGCGGAAATGCAGGCGACCGTTGCTGCGAGAGTGGTACTGAGTCTATGGCTATTCCAGCGCTCGGAATAGAACCACTTTCCGAGTGCGAGAGCGTTGTCGCGTGGTGCCAGCGCCGTGATTTACGGCTTCGATAGTCAAACTTGGCCGAAACGTTACGACAACTTCAGGTTCATTCCGTGTTCATCCGATGCACACGCGCTGTTCACACGCGGGCTGAAAGCTGGAAGCAACATCGCCAGGGAGATGCGAAATGTCGACTGAGTACCTCGCCGAAGTCATCCAGGAAGAGCGGCTTGCGGAGCTTTCCCGCTGCCGCATCTCGACAGCGGCGGCCCACGAAAGTGGCTACGTCCCGTGGTTCGCGAAGCTGTTGACGAAACGCCGTCAGGCTCGCGCCAGTCGTGCCCGCAGCGCCGCATCAGCGGCGGGCCATTCGCTTTCGATGATGGAGTAGCAGGCCGAGTCGCGGACGTTGCCGTCGGAGCCCATGCGGTTCGCGCGGATGACGCCGTCGAGCCGACCGCCGATGCGCTCGATAGCCGCCCGCGACCGCTCATTGCGGCGGTCCGTGTTCAGCCGCACGACGCGCACACCCCACGTATCGAAGGCGTGTCGCAGCATCATCCATTTGGCTTCGGTGTTCGCGCGCGTGCGCTGTGCCGAAGTCGCCAGCCACGTCCAGCCAATTTCCACCCCGTCGGGGACGGCCTCCCCCTTGAAGTGCGGGTTCGAGGCAGGCCAGCCGAAGTACTCGAAATTCGCAAACCTCGTCGTTCCGATCACCCGCCCGGTCTCTTTCAAGACTGTCGCGAATGGCACGGCGGCCTTCCGGCTCGCCAGGTCGAGCGCTTCGGCAAGGTAACGCTGCATGGCCTCCCGGCTATCAGGGACCCACGTCCACTGGTAATTCGAGCGATCCTGGCTGGCGGCCTCGAGCAAGGCCCCCAGGTGCTCCATGGCGAGCGGAACGAGGCGAACGTGTTCGCCCTCGAGCGTGACGGGAGCGATTGGCGATGCAGCGGCAGTGGTCATGAGCAGAGCCTACCGGCGGAAGTGGCCCCCTCAGAGAGCCACCTAACCGCCGCGACGGTGCACCACTTAGAAGATTGGATTGACGATAACGGCCTGCTCGCGGCTCGGTCCCACCGAAATGAGGTCGACCGGGCATTCGAGCAACTCTTCGACGCGCTTGATGAACGTCTGCGCCTGCGAGGGGAGGTCGTCGAACGTCCGGACCTCGGTCGTCGGCGTCATCCAGCCAGGAAGCTCTTCGTAAATCGGGCGGATGCGTTCGAGCGTTGATTCGCGCGATGGGAAGGTGCTGATGATCTTCCCATCGAGTTCATAGCCCGTGCAGATTTTTATCGTCGGCAGATTGTCGAGGACATCGAGCCGGGTGAGGGCGAGCGCCGCGAGGCCGTTGAAGCGCACGCTGTAGCGCGCGGCCACCGCATCGAGCCAGCCAATGCGACGCGGACGGCCCGTGGTGGTCCCATATTCGCCGCGCCCGTACTCCTTGCCGTGGTCGCGAAGCGTGTTCGCCGTCTCATCGAACAGTTCCGTCGGGAACGGCCCGTTGCCCACGCGCGTGCAGTAGCTCTTAAACACGCCGACAACGCGCTGGATATCGGTCGGGCCGATGCCCACGCCAATGGCGGCGCCTCCGCTTGAGCTGCTCGGCACGCTCGAAGTCACGTATGGATACGTGCCGTGGTCGAGGTCGAGGAGCGAGCCCTGCGCGCCTTCGAGAAGGACGTACTCACCGCGACGGTGCGCATCGATGATGATGTCCTGGACATCTGCGATGTGCGGGGCAAGCCGGGCGCCGTATTCGCGGTAACGCTCGTAGCATTCGTCGAACTGGATCGGTTCCGCGCCAAACACGCCGGTAATCACGCGGTTCGCATAGTCCAGCGAGTTCTTCATCCGGGGAGTCAGGTCCTCGGCGCGGAGCAAGTCCGCGACGCGCACGCCTCGACGGGCCACCTTATCGATGAAGCAGGGCCCGACGCCCTTACCTGTGGTCCCGATGGCGTTTTCACCGCGAGCGGCCTCATCCAGCCTGTCCAGCGCGACGTGCCACGGCATGATCAGCTGGGCGCGGTCGCTCAGGATGAGCCGGCTCGTATCGATACCCTTCGAGTGCAGGCCCTCGATTTCGCCCAGCAACACGGCCGGATCGACAGCGACGCCGTTGCCGATGACGCAGGTCTTTTCCGGATAGAAGATTCCAGCGGGGACGAGGTTCAGCTTGAACTCCCCGCGATCGTTCACGATGGTGTGGCCGGCATTGTTTCCGGCACTGTAACGAGCGACAACTTTGGCTTTCCGGGCGAGGAGGTCGACGATGCGGCCTTTGCCTTCGTCTCCCCACTGCCCGCCGACCACGACGACAATAGGCATTGCAGACACACTCCGGGCCCCTTACCGGGGCCCGTTGATTTAGTTTACGGAATTTCGGGGACAACGGCTAACCGGCGGTTACCGTGAGCCCCTCAGGCGCGGGTCGAGGACGTCCCGCAGAGCGTCACCGAACATGTTGAAGCTGTACACGGCGAGGAAGATCGCCGCCCCGGGGAAGATTGCGAGGTGGGGGTAGCGAACGAGCTGCTCCCGGGCCTCGTTCAACATGCGTCCCCAGCTTGGCGTCGGCGGTTGCACGCCATATCCAAGGAAGGCAAGTGCCGATTCAGTGAGGATCGCTCCGCCGATCTGGATCGACGCGGAGATGAGCACCACTGCGAACACGTTCGGGAAGATGTGCTTCGTCATGATGCGGCCATCGGAGGCGCCGATGACCCGGGCGGCTTCCACATAGACGTTTTGCTTCGCCGAAATCGCCGCCCCGCGAATCACGCGAGATGAACCCAGCGAAACAAGCACGCCAAGCGATACCGCTATGCGGAACACCACCTCTCCCGTGGGGTTTAATCCCAGGAAATCGGATATGAACTGCGGCGGGAACTGCGTCAGCGTGGTAACCACGAGGATGATGAAGATCAGGCCAGGCAAGGCGATGCCGATATCGACGATGCGCTGCGCAATGATGTCGATCCAACCGCCAAAGTAGCCGGAAATCGTCCCGATGAGCGAAGCAAGCGTGGCGCTCACCGCGACAACCATGAAGCCGATGATGATCGAGGTGCGGGCCCCGTAGACGATGCGGGCGTAGACGTCACGCCCGAACTGGTCCGTACCCATCCAGTGCGCCGAGGAAGGGCCCTGGAGGCGTTCGAGAATCGGAGGAGGGTTCGGGTTCGGGTTCTGGTTGGTGAACAGGCCGGGGAAGATGGCCATCACCAGGAGCAGAATCACGATGAACCCGCCGAAGGCGCCGAGTGGCTTGTGCCGGATGAACCGGAACAACCCGACTCGCAGCCGCTCGAAGAGCGGGACCTCGCGGCGCAGTGCGAATTCTTCAAGTACGAGCGCGTCGCTGCTACTACTCATCTAGTTGTACCTAATTCGAGGATCGAGCACCGAGTAGATGAGGTCGACGCCCAGGTTGGCGAAGACCACGACCAGCGCTACGAGAACGTTGATGGCCTGGATGACTGGATAGTCCAGCTGATTCACGGAGGCGATGTAGTACCGTCCCATGCCAGGAATCGAGTAAACGGTTTCGATGATGACGGTGCCGCCGACGAGGATAGGCAGCTGGAGGCCAACCACGGTGACCACCGGGATGAGCGCATTCCGCATCACATGCCGCGTGATAATCACCCGCTCGCGAAGACCCTTCGACCATGCAGTGCGGACGTAATCCTGCCGGAGTACCTCGAGCATCGTCGATCGGGTGAACCGCATGACGCCACCGGAAAGGCCGGCCCCAAGGATCAGCGACGGCATCCAGAGCAGCTTGAAGTTGCCTATCGGGTCTTCGGAGATGGGGATGTAGGTTGCCGGCGGCACGCCCCACGTGAAGTAGCGGCCGGCGAGGGTGATGAGCATGAGCCCCACCCAGAATCCGGGCACAGCCAACAGCGAGATCGCGAAACTCCGGCAGGCGTAGTCGATGATCGTGTCCTGTCTGATCGCGGAGATGATCCCGACGGGAATCGCGATCGTCAGCGAGAAGATGATCGCGAGGATGCTCAATTCGAGCGTGACCGGCATCCGGTTTTCGAGTTCGCTGATCACCGAGCGGTTGCTGATAATCGACTTGCCGAAATCGAACTGCACGATGTTCCCGAGCCAGGTCACATACTGAGTCGCAATGTTGCCGTCGAGGCTGTACTCCTTGAGGAGTGCCTCCTTGGTTTCCGTGTCTCCCGCGCCGAAATCGCCAAGAATCTGGTCGATAACGTCACCAGGGACTGAGCGCACCATGACGAACACCACAAACGTGACGCCAAGAAGCGTGGGAAGCATCAGAAGAAGTCTACGTATGATGTAGCGTTGCACGGCTGGCTCCGGTTGGATGGGGGACGCAAACCCGGGGGCGCGGTTGCGCCCCCGGGTTTTGAATGGACTTGGGCCGAACTAGGCCTTCCAGTAGAACGGGAAGACCTCGGTTGGTCCGCCGTAGGCCTTGGTGGAGTAGGTGTCGTAGTTCGTGATGTTTGGCTGCGCGGCCGTAAAGCTCGTGCCGGAGCCGGCGACATTCGGGATGTACCACATCTTCTCGGCGTTCTTGATCTGCGCCTGGGCGAAGATCTCCTTCCGCTTCTCTTCATCGAGCTCGACGGCGCAGTCTTCGGCGAGCTTCTGGAGCTCGGGATCCTTGACCTTGCTGTGGTTCGTCGGGTTATCGGTGAAGAATCGAGTGAGGTACGAGCCGGCTTCAGGGAACGGCGTTTCGTAACCGAACGCGATGCCGCTGAAGTTGCCGAGGAACGTCTGGGTGATGTACTTGGACGAGTAGTCCTGGACATCCGTAGTCGTCTTGATGCCGATCGCGCTCTGGTACGCGATGTTGGCCTCGGCGATGTCGTTGAACGACTTGCCGTAGCGGTTTGCCGTGTACTGGAATGTCGCTTCGATGCCCTCTGCACCAGCAGCCGAGAGCAGGGCCTTCGCATCGGTCGGATTGTACTTAAAGTACTTGGCCGATTCCCCCTGCTTCGTGCCCTGCGGATCAATCCACCAGGCGGTTTCACCCGAAGGGATGACGTTGTGCCAGTTGGTATCGACCTTCAGGCCGGCATCGCGAAGCTTCTTGATGTTGTAACCCAGTTCCAGGAGAGAGTCCCGGTCGTACGACATCGAGATTGCCTGGCGGACGCGGGGATCCTTGTTCCACGGCGATGCCGGGTCGGCATCGAAGTATGTGAAGCTGAGGGTAGTGCCCGAGCGTGCGTTGATCTTGGCGCCCGCAATCTGCTTCAGGGTATCCGGAAGGTCGTCCGGGTTAATGTCGCAGGCATCGAGGTTGCCGGCCCGGAACTGGGCGAGCCGGTTGGCGTATTCCGGGATGATCGCCGTATCGACACCATCGAAGAACGGAGCGCCCGACTTAGCACCGATGTGCCATGCCGGGTGGCGCAGGGCCGAAATTTTCGTGGAGGGCGTGTAGTCCTTGAGGACCCACGGGCCGCTTCCGATTGCCGTCTGGGCGGGATCGAATCCGCCGTTGAACGCTTCCTTCGGCAGGAGCCAGAAGATGTTTGAGTCGGCGAGGACATCGAGGAAGATGGCCGAAGGCTTCGAAAGCGTGAAGACAATCGTCTTATCGTCCGGGTATTCGACCTTGTCGATCGGTGCCGAGCCCTGTGGCTTGTTGGTGGATTCCTTCGACGACGCGCGGTCATACGTCGCCTTGATGTCCTCCGTGGTCATCAGGCGGCCGTTGACGGGAGCGAGATCATGGAACTTCACGTTCGGCTTGAGCTTTACTGTCCACTTCAGGCCATCCGGTGACGCTTCCGCGGATTCAGCGGCGTCCGGGGTAGGGCGCACCGAACCATAGGCGATGCCAGGGCCCGCCTTGTACATGAACAGGCGGCTGTAGAAGTAAGCCGACCAGCCCTTCGTGAGGAAGCTGATGTTGCCGTACGGGTCCAGGGTTGGCGGGTCACCGGTGGAGTAGGTGGTGTAGGTGCCACCCTTCTTGGCGCCGGCCAGCGGGTCGTTCGGCGTCGCCGTTGCGTTGGGCGCCGAGGTCGCGGTTCCGAGTGAAGTTGGGCTCGCGCCGCTGTCGTCATCGTCGTCATCGCCGCAGCCGACGAGGGCGAGGGCGCTGGCGCCGGCGCCAACAGCTACCGCTCCACCGAGGAAGCGGCGGCGGCTTCTGCGCTCGCGCCAATAGTTATCCCAATAGTTATCTGCCATGAATTCCCCCTGCTTTTCTGGGTGCTGCTGACTGTACGTCACAGACCTTGCGATAGGATTGGCCTATCTTCGCTATACACAGGTATAGCCTCGGGCACATATCTACCGGTCGGCATTGGCAGTGTCAACCATTTCGGTGGGGCGAATGATTAGCGAAGATGCCACCATCCACGGTGTCTTACCGGAAGGTAAGCGACCGCGGAACCTTCGTGTTCGAAGGCAAAATCCCGTTCGATTGAATGTGAGAAAAGCCGAATGGAGCCTCGACACGGATTCGAACCGTGGACCTAGCGATTACGAATCGCTCGCTCTACCAACTGAGCTATCGAGGCCTGCGGACGACCATCGTATCGCCCCGCACGCTCACAGTGAACTCAAACACCGCTCGCGAAACCCCGATCCTTAGGAGAAGGTTTCGTCAAAGCCAGGTTCACGCGGCGCGCTGCTGCTCGTGGCTGCCTCGCATGCGCTCCCGCAACTCCGAGGCCGAACGCAGGGCCGCGATTGCCGCCTGCTTGCGGCGCTTCTTGTTCAGCGCACGGCGGCCGAAGCGGTTGCCGATTTCGGCGATGAACGCGAATCCGAGCATCACAACCAGCGTGATCGACCAGTCGGCGACTTCTTTGTAGCCCGCGAACGCCGTCACCGCCGCAAGCGCGACGAACAGGTTGCGAACTCCCCAGAGCCAGAACATTGCCATGTATTGGTAATCGGCAAGAAATCTGCGCCGGACAGTGAGGGCTATTCGAAGATCTCGTTCAAGACGATGGCCACGCCAGGCAACGACGGGATCGGAACTGAACCGGAACGATGGAGGCGTTCGATGTACGAACCATCAGCTTGCCGCTCCCAGGCCTGAACCGTCTTGTCATACGGGTGGATTCGCCAGATGACCGCGTCGCCGCGAGTCCTATACTCCGGAAGTTTGGCGTCGATGTCGTAGGCGCCAGTCGAGGGCGACCAGACTTCGGCAACAAACGGCACGGGCTCATCGAATGCTTCCAGCGTGCGAGAGCTTTTCTGTGACAGTGACGAGGAGGTCGCGACCACCATCACGTCCGGCACGTAGGCGTTGCCAACCGTGGTGCGAATCCGGCCGGCATTCGAACGCACGCGGAACTGAGAACGGTCTAGCTGAGACGCAAGTGAGTGCGCCAAGTAGAAGGCAACGTCGTTGTGGGCCTGGGTCATGGAGGGTTTCTCACGGAGAGCGCCACAGACGTATTCCCAAACGGAGTCACCGTCTTCCAGAGCGACCTGCTCATACGTGGCTGTCGAGATAACCATGTGGCAATCATACCTCAGGCACGTGCCCGGCCCGCGGCGTGCGCTCCCGCGATCTTGCCGAACACCGCGCCGCGGATCACCGAACTGGCGCCGGGATAGTTGAAATAGAACACTTCGCCCATGGGCTCGCCGGCCGCGTAGAGACCGTCCATGATCTGCCCGCGCGTATCGAACACCCGGGCGGAGGTGTCGCAGCGGATGCCGCCGAACGTGAACGTGATTCCACCGGTCACCGGAATGGCGATGTATGGCGGCGAGTCGATCGGCAGGGCCCAGTTGCTCTTCGCCGGAGTGATGCCGACGGTGCGCTTGCCATCGAGGCGATCGAGGTCGTACTCGCCCGGCTGCACCGCAGCGTTGAAGTTCGCCACCGTGTCCATGAAGTTCTCGGCCGGCAAGTCCATGAGCTCGGCCATCTCCTTCAGCGTGTCGGCCTGCACTGGCGGCCCAACCGGTCGCCACGCCCGCGCGAATTCCTCGCGCTGGTACGACTTCTGGTCGAACAGGCACCAGGCCTCGCCTCCCGCCTGCTCGACGATAAACTTCGAAAACTTCACGTAGGTGTGGTCGCGGAAGTCTTCGCCTTCGTCGAGGAAGCGCTTGCCATTCCGGTCGATGAAGATGCCCATCTGGTAGTTGTAGAGGGCGGTAACACCACACTCGATCTTTGGCGAACGCGCATCGAGCACCGCGGAGTGGTAGTCGCCCCACTGGCCGGCGGGCTGGGCCCCTGCTTCGATTGCCATACGCAACCCTTCGCCCGTGTTGTAGCGGCTGCCACGAAGGATGAGCGAATCGGCGTAGCGCCCGAGATAGCGGACGCGCATCTCGACGTTCGCCTGGAAGCCGCCGCAGGCGAGGATCACGCCGCCCGTAGCGTAGATGTCAGTGAGTCCCTCCGGGCCGCGCGCGCGCACACCGGCAACCGAACCGTCCGGGCGGGTAATGAGATCGACGGCGCCGGTTTCATATGCAATTACCCCGCCGAACCCTTCGAGGCGCCGGTAGAGCAGGTCCGTGAGCCCCTGGCCCCCGGACTTCGGGCTGCGCCGGTAGCCAGCCGTGTGCGGGTAGCCCGCCTCCCATTCGAGCCCCATGCCGGTCAGCCACTCCGCTGTCTCTCGAGCGTTTTCGCAGAGCGTCCGGATCAGGTCCTGGTTGGCGCGGCCCCGGGAGATGCGCATGAGGTCTTCGAACATATCGTCGACCGAATAGTCGCGCGGACCGTATTCGTCCGCCTCGTGCGGGAAGCGCATCTGCGCATCGGCGAAACGAGTGTTCCCTCCGCGGCCCTCGATCGGCGCCTTCTCAATGAGGATGGTCTCGGCCCCGGCCTGACGAGACGAGATGGCAGCGGAAAGCCCCGCGATCCCGCCCCCAACCACGAGGACGCCTGTTTCGTACGTTGCGGCAGCGCCGCCGGAACCAGCTGGAATTGACATGGGGGGATTAAGCAACGAGCGATGAGGTATGAGCAATCAGGCCTGGATCGTCGCCCGCCGCGTCTTCAGCGTGCCCTCGCCCGGGCATCCATCCGTGCTGGTCCGAGGAATTGGTGCGAGGGCTGCAGCAAGGCTTCCACAGGCTCGTCTGCCCATTCGGCTGCCGCGACCATCAGCTGCGCATTCGTCCTGCCGCCCTTCGTGAAGCGGGCGATAACGCCGGGCTGCGTCCCAAGTTCGGCCGCGACCTCGGTCCACGTCATTCCCCGTTCCATGCGGACGCGGTCGAGCGCGGCATGGAGCAGGATCGTGTCGAATCGCGCGAACAGCGGGGGTGGAGCCGGAAGTGGTTCGCGGCCAGCCCAGGGCGCGGAACCTCCGCCCGGACGTACGACAAACTCATCGCAACGCCGCCCAAGCCACTGGAGCACAAGGACGACCGCGTCGGCCTGGATGTGCGAGCTCTCCACCATGTTTCGAATCGTCGGGATTCCAAGCTGCTTGCCGACCTCTTGCCAGGCCAGGCTGCGGCGCCGGCGTTCGGACTCAACCGCATCGCGCAACGCCGCGAGGTCCAGATACGGCGACACGAACTTCTTCATTGCGAGAGCCTACCAGCCGCGACAAGCCCCCCGGGATGGATGGGGGCAGTCAGGGCTTCTTCGGCTCCCAGAGGCCGCATGTCGTTTCCGTGTCATCGAGAAACGGCCCGACGCACTCGCGCCCATCACGCACGATGTGGCGGCAGATGTTGATCAGCCCCTGACCCAGCCGGTGGCTGCCCATCGTCATCTGCAGATAGGCGCACTTGGCCGCGAAGCGCACCGGCACGTATTCATCTTCGATCGAAGTCACGAATCTGACTGTGCCCGACGGAGCGCCAACGGCCAATCAGCCGCCATAGCTCACCGCCAGCCCTGCGCGCGCGTCGCTCTGGATCCCGTACTGAGGGATCGGGTAGCGGAGGCCATTCGATGAGAGCCGGGTCATGCCGGCGATTGCGCGTGGCAGGTACTTTGGCGGCAGCGCCATCAGCAGTTCGTCATCCAGCACGCCGCCGTAGCGCCGCTCGGCGAAGCAGGGGATGGCCAGGCTCGGCTCACCGGTCGCGAGCGCCCTCCCCCATGAATCAGCGCAGGCAGACTCCCCGACAACGCTCCACTCAAACTTCTTGTACCCGGCCCACTGGAGACCATTGATAAGGATGATCATCTGGCCGGGCGTGGCGTAGATAAGGCAAATGTCCGGCGGGTCGAGGCGTCCGGAAGTCAGCGGCGAGACGGCCATCGCCTGGTACTGCCCGAACGGCACCGTGTCCATCGCTGCCTGGTGTGCCGCCGAATCTTCGATGGTCTCGAACCAGACACCCGCCATGTTCTTCCCGGAAAGCCACCTCTCGTCGCGCGGGCTCAGCCCGATGACCGCCCCGCACTGGGCTCCCACAAGGTCGTCGTTCGTAATGCCAACCGTCCAACCGAGCCGGCACGCCTGAGCGACGATCTGGTCGGTGGTGTGGATGTCCTTCGGCCGCCGGATTCGCGGGACTGCCTCCATCTCCTCGACGGTAGCGAACATCTTCATACCGATGGGCGTGGTCTTCAGGCGAAGCAGCCCGTTCAGGTCATCGACCAGCTTCGGCCAATCGTAGCCTTTAGGGTCCTGAACAGCGATATCGTCGGTTGAGATGACGGACATGGGGTGGTGCCTCCCTGGGCGAATTGGGCCAATGCTACGCCCGCAGTCCACCCTCAGCGACCAGTGACGTTCTGAGCACCCAGCGCCCCCGGGCACTCGGCACTCGGCACTCGGCACTCGGCACTCGGCACTCGGCACTCCGATGGTGGCGCGCCCCGCTGCAAACGTGCAGACTTCCGAACGACGTTCGAACGGAGACAGCACGATGACCAATATCACCCACCGCACAATCCAGACCAATGGCATCAACATGCACATCGCCGAAGCCGGGAGTGGCCCGCTCGTGGTCCTCTGTCATGGGTGGCCGGAATCGTGGTACTCGTGGCGCCACCAGCTCGTCGCCCTTGCCGATGCCGGCTACCACGCCGTTGCCCCCGACCAGCGCGGCTACGGACAGACCGACAAGCCGGAGGCCATCGACCAGTACTCCCAGCTTCACATGGTCGGAGACATTGTTGGCCTGCTCGATGCATTGAAGGAAGAGACCGCGGTCATCGTCGGGCACGACTGGGGCGCGCCGGTGGCGTGGAATTCGGCGCTCCTGCGCCCGGACCGGTTCCCGGCCGTCGTCGGTATGAGTGTGCCCTATGGTCCCCGTGGGGACTTCAAGCCAACAGACGGGCTGAAGATGGCGTTCGGCGACAACTTCTTCTACATCCTCTACTTCCAGCAGCCCGGGATCGCCGAGGCGGAACTCGAAGCGGATGTCGCGAAGACGATGAAGATGCTCATGTTCTCGGCCTCGGGCGACGTGGTCCGGACCCAGGACGCGATGACGCCTCGCCCGGCGGCTACGACGAAGTTCCTCGATGGCATGCAGGAGCCGGATTCGCTTCCGTCGTGGCTGTCCGAGGCCGACCTCGCCTACTTCGTCAGCGAATTCAAGCGCACCGGCTTCCGCGGCGGCCTGAACTGGTACCGCAACCTCGACCGCAACTGGGAGCTCATGGGCGCCTGGCGGGCGGCGAAGGTCACCGTGCCCGCGCTCTTCATCACTGGCGAAAAAGACGTCGTCCGATCCTTCGCGCCGGAGGACACGATTCGCCAGAACGTGCCGAACCTGAAGGACCTCATCCTCATCCCGGGAGCAGGCCACTGGGTGCAGCAGGAGCGCCCGGACGACGTGAACAAGGCGCTCATCGGCTTCCTGAAGAGCCTGTAGCCCGGCTTCGCGACGAACGATGGGTCGCGCCGTCGTCCTCCTCGGTCCGCCGGGAAGCGGGAAGTCCACCATCGGAGACGAACTCGGCCGTGCCGGCCTTCGCTGGCGAGACTGGGAACCCTGGATCCTGGAGTCATGGGGAACTCGCGAGCGATTCCTCGCCAACAAAGCCGAGGCGCTCGCTTCTCTGCACCAGGCAATCCTGGAGTTCATCGACGGTGCCGAGACCCCGGCCGTCATTGAGTCGACCGGGCTTTCTGACCGCGAATTCCTGGATCGTCTCTGCCAGGAACGCCGGGGGACGTTCATCGTGCGATTGGACGTCTCAGAGAGTGAGGCACTCAAACGGGTGGCCGCGAGAACCAAGGGACGGCACCTGAGCGACGCTATCGAAAGCAACCGCGCCGTGTGGAGTGCCTTTCAACACCTCGTGGTGCCGTCGCGTTCCCTCAGCCTCGTTATCGACACCGAGCGAGTCGCCATCGCGGAAGCCGCCGCCAAGATCCTTCGCGCACTCGGGGGTAACGAAGGCGCCCCCGGTTAGCATCGAAAGGGTTCGACAATCGCGAATCGCCAATCGAAAATCCACGGGTGGCTGACGCACCCCTGATCACTTCCGAGGACTTCGACGCCCTCGAACCCAAATGGCTCGCCCTCTGGAACGAATCCCTCGATGCCACGCCGTTTCATCATCCGGCGTGGCACCGGGTCTGGCTGCGCCACTTCGGCGAAAACACGGCGCCCGTATTCCTCGCCATCCGGCGTGCGGAAGCCTTAATCGGTGTCGCCGCACTGGATATGGACCGCGAGGAAGCGCGCGAACTCGGTGACCACAACGTCCGAGATTATGCTGGACCGCTCGCCGCCAGCGGCGAGGAAAGCGCGGTCGCCGCGGGCATCCTCGAGTGGCTTCGCGAAGACCTGACGCCCCGAGTAACGTTCTGGGGCCTCGCGTCGGACACTTCGGTCGCAGTCGCACTCCAGGATCCTCCGCCCGGCAGCGGCTGGGCCCCAGCGACGAGCCCTGAGGCTGTCTGCCCCGGCACGGACCTCCCGGACGACTTCGAAACGTTTGTTGGCGCGCTCCCAAAGCACGACCGGCACGAACTTCGCCGCAAGATGCGAAACCTCGAGGCAGCCGGCAAGGTGACATTCGAATCGCTGACGGAACCCGAGCCGGTATCCGCCGCGATGGACGCGCTCTTCGACCTGATGCGGCGCAGCCGCGCAGATAAAGCTGAATTCCTCACTCCAACGATGGAAGCGTTCTTTCGGGACCTGGCCGCCACCTTCGCCGGGCTCGGACTACTGAGGCTTTCAAAGCTCTCGCTCGACGGGACTACCGCGGGCATGACCCTTTCGTTCGACGATGGCCGGACCCTTTACCTCTATAACAGCGGCTTCGAACCGGAGCATTCGAAGCTCGCCGTCGGACTGCTGAGCAAGGCGTACGCCATCCGCGAGGCCATCAGCCTGGGCCGCCGGCGGTTCGACTTCCTCCGCGGCGAAGAAGACTACAAGCGCCGGCTTGGCGGAATCGACCGCCAGGTGGTGACGGTCACGCTGCGGGATGGCGGCTAGGGAATCTCCATGTCCCAGGTGTCAGACCAGTTGCCCAGGCTTTGCGCTCCATCGGCAGTAATCACCGAACCGTTGATGTAGCGCGCGGCGGGAGAACAAAGGAACGCGCAGATCTCGGCCATCTCGTCGCGCTCGCCGAGGCGGTGAGCAGGGACATCCCGGATCTGGACGGATTCGTAGTCCTCAACATCCATCTGCGCATACTCCTTCTCACGCAGGCCCTCGGTCGCGATCGAACCTGGCGCGAGCGCATTGATGGTCACGTTGTGGCGCGCCCAATACATGGCGAGCGTGCGCGTGAGGTTCACCACTCCGGCTCGCGCGGCCCCGGAGTGGATGAACGTTGGCGCGCCGCGGTCGAACGAATACACATGGACGATGTTGACCACGGCCCCGAACTTCTGAGCGGTCATCAATGGCCCAACACGGCTGAGCATGTTCCAGGTGCCGTTCAGGTTGAGGTCAACGACCGAGCGCCAGCCGCGGTCCGAAATCGCTGAGGGCCGCGCCGGGAACTGTCCGCCGGCGTTGTTGATGAGGAAGTCCACGCGGCCGAACCGTTCGACTGCCGCCTTCATCAGCGCATCGACCTGTTCGACATCACGGATGTCACAGGAGTGGGCGAGGCAGGAAGCGCCGAGGGCTTCAACTTCGGCGGCAGTCTCTGAGAGGGTCTCGATGTGGCGGCCCGTGGCAACAATATTCGCGCCGAGTGTGGCGAACCGCAGGGCGATCGCCTTGCCCATACCACGGCCGGCGCCGGTGACCAACGCCGTGCGCCCGCCGAACAGGCCATCCCGCAGCACTGAGAACTCACCAGTCACATCCGCCTCCTGCCATAGGACTCACAAAATCGATTCGATGTAGGCCGCCACCCCATCCTCGTCGGCGGAGGCGGTTATTCTGCTCGCCGCGGCCAGCGCCTCGGGCGCCGATCCGGCCATCGCCACCGCGGTCCCGGCCACGCGGAACATCGGGATGTCGCCTTCGCTGTCGCCGATGGCAACCGCGTTCGACGCCGAAATACCGAGCGAACTGCAAAGCGCCAACAACGCGGAACCTTTGTCCACGCCCGGTGCCGTGATCGTCAGAAGTGAATCGCCGTTGAACGAGACCGCGGAGAAGATGCTCACGCGTCCGGCCCAGGCTTCGAGTTCGGGCATGTGGTGATCGCCCGGTTCTGCTTCAGCCAGAACGGAAAGCGCCTGGTCCAGGTGCGGCCCGGCGAAGGTGGTCACGGGTTTGAGCCACTCCGGTGCGTTCGCCGCCCACGCCGGGAGTTCGTTGGCCCGGCGGTATGCGTGACCCGGCGTCGAGAGCGTTGCCGTCCAACCGGCCCGGTCGCAGAGGTCGGCGATGAACAAAGCGAAGTCTCCATCGAGGAAGCGGTGCTCGATCACCTCGCCCGCAGCCGACCTGACGTCTGCGCCGGCGGAGGCGATAGCCGCGACCTTCAGCCCCAGGGCTTCGAACGGCCGCACGGCCGCCTGGTACCAGCGCGCGGTGGCCGGCGCAAGGACAATTCCCGCATCGATTGCCGCCTTCAGCGCCTTGCCGGTCCTCTCGGAAACGCGGCCCTGCGAGTTCAGCAGCGTGCCATCGAGGTCGATCGCGATGAGCTTCGGCCTCATCCCCACGGCCCTTCGCCGGCCGCAGGGTTCCACGTCTCCGCGATCTTGCCGTCGCGGATCCGGAAGATCTCGATGCCCGACATCGTCGTGCGGTTGTCGTCGGGGCCGAAGGAAAATTCGTAGGCGCTCGCGACCAGATCGCCCTCCGTCAACACGACGGTGTTGCTGAACCTCGGTTTCGTTGCCTGCGCGAGAAAGCCGGCGATGCGAGCCTTGTTTTCGGCCAGCGACATCACCACCTGGTGGCCGTGTTCGTGGCGAATGCACGGGTCGGCGATGTAACCCCCGGCGGCTTCGGGATCGGCCGCGTGATAGACGGCATCGGTGTAGTCCTGGAGAAAGCGGGCGAGGTCCATGCGCGGAATCCTACTCCGAACCGCATCCCGGTTTACGAATGAATTACACTGGCGCCATGACCATGACGACTTCGCTCCTTCGAGACCGGGCCGCTGCCGCGCGTGCGGCATCACGCCCGCTCGCGCGCGTTTCGAGCGCGGTGAAGAACGCCGCCCTCGCCCGCATCGCCGAACTCCTCGAGACCGATCAGACCGAGGTGCTTGAGGCCAACGCCCTCGACCTCGCGAACGCCCGAGAGGCCGGCCTCGACGAGTACTTTGTCGAGCGCCTGACACTCAACCCGGAACGCTTGCGAGGCATCGCCGCGGACACGCGCAAGGTGATGCAGCTCGAGGATCCAGTCGGCGAAGTCTTCGATGCCCGAACGTTGCCGAATGGCCTGATGATCGGCCGCCGGCGGATACCGCTCGGCGTCCTCGCCTGCATTTACGAATCCCGCCCGAATGTGACGGTCGATATCGCCGTGCTCTGCCTGAAAAGCGGCAACGCCGCCATCCTTCGCGGCGGCAAGGAAGCGCGGCACAGCAACGAGGCGCTCGGCAAGCTGCTGCAGAAGGCCCTTGCCGGCACCGGCATCCCCAGCGACGCCGTCCAGGTCATCTCGGATCCTGACCGTGCCCACGTCGATGAACTTCTCGAGATGAACGACCTCGTCGACATCATCGTTCCCCGCGGTGGCGCGCAATTGATTGATTACGTGCGGCGCAAGGCGACCATGCCCGTCGTCGCCCACGGCGATGCGGTCGTCCAGATCTACGTCGATGCTGACGCCGACGTGGAAGAAGCCGTCACTGTGGTCGATAACGCCAAAACGCGGCGCTACAGCATCTGCAACGCGGTCGACACGCTGTTGGTCCATCGAGAGATCGCACCGGACTTCCTTGGAAGGCTTTCGAAGTCCTGGGGCTCGAAGGTCGCATTCCTCGGCGATGAGCGGGCACGCGAAGTCCTCGCCGGCGCTGGCGCCGCGAACGTGGAAGCCGCGAACGAAGAGACGTGGAAGACCGAACACCTCGCCCTTCGCGTCGGCGTCCGCATCGTCGATTCGATGGACGAAGCCGTGGAACACATCGAGACGTATGGCAGCCACCACAGCGACGCCATACTCACGGAGAATTACTCGAACGCCATGGAGTTCCTGGATGCGGTGGATTCGGCCGCCGTCTACGTAAACGCAAGCACGCAATTCACCGATGGCGCGCAATTCGGCCTCGGCGCTGAAGTCGGCATCTCCACCCAGAAAATGCATGCTCGCGGCCCCATGGGACTGCGCGAGCTCACGAGCTATAAATGGACCATCATCGGCAGAGGACAGGTGAGACCACTTTGATCAGCTTCGAACGGGAATGCCGCACGCCGCATTCCGAGTCGTACACGGTCCTTGAAGACGGCGGCATCGTGGGCCGTTTCGACCTTCATTACCAGGGCTCAAACGTCTACGGCACCCTCTGCACCACTGCCGATGCCAACGAGGAGCGCATCCAGCAACTCATCGATGCCGCCGACGAACAACTCGTGATGACCGCCGACCCGTATCGCGAAGACTTCGTCGTGACCGTCTGGCGGGGCTCTCCCGCCGGCGTCTACAGCGACAGCGATGCTGACGACGACGAAGACGAAGACACCTTCCGCCTAAACTGAGGGGGGAATTCAACAATTGCCCCGGATGCCCGAAACCGGCTTCGCCCTGTACACTCGTGAGTGGAGAGGTGTCCGAGTGGTTGATGGTGCCGCTCTCGAAAAGCGGTGTGGCGCAAGTCACCGGGAGTTCGAATCTCCCCCTCTCCGCCAACCACCACCAGCCCGGTAACCCGGAATACAGAAGGCCCGCTTTTCAGCGGGCCTTCTCGTGTTTCTGCGGGACGTTGTTCATGCCGAGCGCTGGACCATCACGGTTTCGATCCAGGTGACTTTGCCCTCTCGGCGCTTGATGAAGAATCGCTCGACCTTGTTTGGGCTCGAAATGCTGGCGGCCGCGCGATAGCCATGGGCCTCGCGAGCCATTTCCTTGGCGCGTTGCTCGGCCAACTGGCTGGCGATCGCGGGATGAAGCAGCGGGTGTATCACTTTCTTTCTCCTCCGTGGTCCGTTTGCCGGCCACAAACCTATTGGAGCGGATTCGAGTCTGGTTGAGGCCCGGCGGAGGAGGGGGATGGGGTCACCCATTGGGCGGAGCAAGGGCTCGTTGTGTGACCTGCATCGCACAGCCGCGGCTGGTGCGTATAAACACATACGGGGTTCGCCAATTGGCGAACCCCGTATGTGCGGGAACCACTACCGGAGTGCCTTAGCCCTCAGGAGTAGAAATTGGGCGGCCGGGATTGCGGCCGGCGGCATCACGTTGTCTCGAATTCGATGGCAAACCGCGTACGTTCGTAAGGACTTCAACGATGCGCTCCACCGGGAAGCCCTGGGCTTCGTTCAGCAGGCGCTGATTCCGGGCCTTTTTCACCAGTTGCTGCTGGCGCAGCTCGGAGAGGCGTTCATGCGTATAGGCGTTGAGAAGGAACATTCGGATGCCTCCGTGGCTTCTGTTCGTGTATAGAAACATAGGCAAGTGCCTATGTCAATAGTTTTGTCCCTAAGTTAACCGAGGCGAACCACCGGGAAGCGCGTCTTCGTCGCGATACTCGGGGATGGCGACACACTGAATGTCCATCGACCCCGGAGGGCGACTTCCAATGCGTTCTCAGTGACAGGAAAACGCAGACCTGGCGCAGCCGTAACGCGCCGGCGATGACTTTTCTGGGTTAGTTTCGCGACGAGGTGGCGGCGGCTGGCGAGAGGGCCGTAAGGTCATCCAGCACCTCTGCGATGTAGGCCTGGATGGTTTCGTTGTTGGATGTGTACTGGACCTGGTTGCCGTCACGTTCCGGCCGGGCTAGCCCGGCCTCGCGAAGCATCTTCACATGCACGCTCACCGTTGGCTGCGAAAGACCGAACTGGCTCGCGAGCTCCGTGACGGTCGCGCTGTGCCAGACCGGTCGGAGCAATTCAAAGAGAATCGCAACACGCGTCGGGTCTGAGAGAACCTTGAGCTTCGAAGCAACGCGTTCGGCGCGTTCCCGTCGCCGCGCCTCCAGGTCGGCGCTCTCCGTCCCGGAACCGACAACCACCAGATCCGGGAACGACCAGAAGAAATTCCCACCACCCGCGAGGCCGAGAGGCACGACAACGAGCTGTTGCGCCGATCGGGCGGCGGCAAGCTGTTCCTGGAACTCATCCTTGTGGACGAAGCCATTGCCAGCGAGTACCGCACGAAGGTCTGTGCCGAGCCGGGCGGCCGCACGAATGTCCTCAGCCGCGCGCTCGGCGGCAGCTCTTCCGCCGTGCTCCCAAGGCCGTCGCATCAAGTCATAGAACTTGCGGGTGAGGGAGACATAGGTCGCCCGTTCCTGCGGGTGGGTAGCGAGGAAGTCCAGCCGCCGCCGGATCAGATCAACGACTTCCGGAGGTTCGCTCGCGAGAGCGGGCACCGCGATATTATCGGCGAGCGTCGCCTCGAGACCGTCGAGAAACATCTCCGGCGAGGAGGCAAGGAGTTGCTTCGTGTGCCACCCCGCAACCAGCAGTTCGCCGCACTCCGGATACGTCCGGCCGTTCACCTGGTCGAGGCCGGGGCCAACCCAGAAGGCGAGCAGTTTCCGGACGAATTCCGGGTTTGCTTCGCTGACCTCGTTTACCCATTCAGGCACGGGCTTGTCGGGATCGAGGCAGGACCTGCGCAAAAGGAAGACGCCGAACTGGAATTCGAGGACCGGGGCAACTACTACGCGGAAACTGGCAGTTTCGTCGGCATTCGGCCCGAATTCGGATGGCATCGTTCATTAACTATAGACCTAATTCCACCAAAGGCCAGCCAGATCTTCATAGCTTTTCCACAATCGACACCGCACCGCTGGTCACACCAGGCGCGCGCACGCCCAGCGGAACAGTTCCGATGCTGTCGGATAGGGATGGATGGTCGAGGCCACCTCCCTCGCGGTCATTTCATGCTGGATGGCCAGGCAGGCCTCGCCAACGAGGGTGCTGCCCCGGGCGCAGATGAATTGCGCACCCAGGAGTACGCCCGTCTCAGCGTTCGCTATCACCTTCACGAAGCCATCGGTCTGCCCAGTGGTCCTGAACCAGTCCAGCTCCGCTGTATCGAGTTTCACCACGGCAATCTCCGCTCCAGTGGCGCGTGCCTGCTCCTCGGTCATGCCGACGTGGCCGATCTCTGGCTCGGTGAAAATCGCCCAGGGGACAAGTGTCTCCGGGATCATTTCGCAGGTGCCGCTCTCTATGTGCTTGCCAATATGGTGCGCCTGGTAGCTGGCGAAATGCGTGAACTGGAACTTCCCGGTGATATCACCGGCCGCCCAGAGGCCATCGAGATTGGTCTTCCCGCACGGGCTGATATCGACGAAGCCCCGCTTGTCCAGCCGCAGGCCCAGCGCATCGAGGCCGCCAGGCACCTGCGGCTTGCGCCCCGCCGCCACCAGGATGTCGTCGAATTCGAACCTGCCCGCCTCAGTGGTGACGATAACGCTCCCGGATTCGGTGCGATCGACCCGTTTAACGTCGGCGGAGACCACAATGCGCATGCCTTCGCGCTCAAGAAGCTTGGCCAGCTCGAGAGAAACTTCGGGATCTTCGGTGGATGCGATCCTCGGAGCCAATTCGAAGAGTGTGACCTGTGAGCCGAGGCGCAGGAAGCTCTGGCCGAGCTCCAACCCGATCGGTCCCCCGCCGATCACTGCGAGGCGTTCGGGCTGAGCGGGCATCCCGAAAATGGTGCGGTTCGTCTGGGCCCTGGCCTCCGCCAGGCCCGGGATTGGCGGAAGCCCGGGCCCAGTACCCGTCGCGATAACCACGTCGGGCGCCGAAAGCGTGTCATCGCCCACGCGCACGCGGGTCGGCGCATCGAATTTCGCCTCCCCCATATACAGGTCGATGCCGTCGGCGCGGAAGCCGCCGTTCGGGTCGGTGCCCCGCACCAGCAACTGCGTGCTATGGATCGCGGCCACGATCTCGTCCCATCCGAGCTCGTAATCGGCTGCCTTTTTCGAAAGATCGATGAGCGCCTTGCTCGGCACACAGCCATCGTTCAGGCACTCGCCGCCGAGGTGTTCGCGCTCCACTACCGCCACGCGCTTGCCCTTCCGCCCGAGCGTGCGAGCGATGTTGTCTCCCGCGGAGCCGTTGCCAATCACTATCAGGTCGTACGTCTTCAATCGAACAGGCGCCTTTCGAATGCGGTAGTTGGGCGCGGGTGCGCGCCACCCGTGAAGTGGAGTCCACCGTCCAACGCGGGCATTACGTCCCCTGCCCGTCTCTTTACCAACGTGGCGGCCGTGCCCGTCACCCCGGATGGCGCAGCTTCCATGTTGATTTCGAGCGGACCACAGGAGTCAGACATGGAAACGCAACCACGCAGCCTCTCTCGGGGCTTCATTATCGAATCGGCGAACATCCCCGCGGGATTCGGTGCACACCTCGAACGCAAGGGCCTCGCCGGCATGACGGCAGCAACGCTCGACGGTATGTACCTCGAACCGCGCGTCCCGCTGGGCGAGATCTTCCGGGCGTTCGAACGTACGGGCGCCCAGGTGGTGGGCGTGCGCCGGGCGGGCCAGCCAGCCGATTGGCACATCACGGCGCGCGCCGCCGCAGGGTCTCGCATGCGCCTTTCGAACATGCGCGCCGCTGAATGGCTGCCGACGCTGCCGGCCGCCTAACGAGCCTGCCAGACCGTGCCATCGGGCCCATCCTTCACTTCCACACCGAGTTCGAGGAGGCCGTCGCGGACGCGATCAGCCAGCTGCCACTGCTTCGCAGCCCGCAGCTCAGTCCGCAGGGCTACGAGCAGGTCAATAAACGGAGCGGCCTGCTGAGTTGCGCCAGAGGCAGCTTCGAGCGTGAATCCCAGGACGTCCGCCAGCTCGCGCAGGGTGGCGCGGGCCCCCGAAGTGTCGCCCCCGGCGTCCGTCGCCCGGTTGATGTCCCGGGTGAGGTCGAACAGCGCAGCGAGTGCCTGGGGCGTATTCATGTCGTCTTCCATCGCGTCGATGAACCGTTCGCGGGCAGCCGAGGCGTCGAGCGCCTCGCCACCCTCT
Organism: Dehalococcoidia bacterium; assembly: GCA_050247055.1. Lineage (GTDB taxonomy): Bacteria > Chloroflexota > Dehalococcoidia > Tepidiformales > Tepidiformaceae > Amarobacter. The sequence goes on along the minus strand of JBFWUX010000001.1, from coordinate 683,022 downwards.
GTCGAAGTGCGGAAAGCCGCGTTTCTCAGCCGCTCAACGCCTGAGCGTGCCGCTTCCATGGCCTCGTCCGTGTAGCTTGAAGGGCTGCCGTAGTGGCTGGAAATCACGAACATGCGGAGGGCGTCACCCCCGTACCGTTCGAGCGCTTCAGCGATGGTGACCAGGTTCCCCAGCGATTTCGACATTTTGTCGCCACTGAGCTGGAGCAGCGCGTTATGCATCCATATCCGGGCGAAGGGCGGTTTGCCCGTGTACGCCTCGGTCTGGGCGATCTCGTTCGTATGGTGCGGGAAGATGAGGTCCGCGCCGCCGCCGTGGATGTCGATCTGCTCCCCGAGGGCGTTCAGTGCCATCGCCGAGCATTCGATGTGCCATCCGGGCCGCCCCTGCCCCCACGGGCTTTCCCAGCTCGGCTCGCCCGGCTTCGCGTTCTTCCAGAGGGCAAAGTCCAGTGGGTCGGACTTCAGTTCCGTGGGGTCGATACGCGCACCCGAGAGCAAGTCATCGATGTCGCGCTTCGAAAGCGCGCCATAGGTGCTGAATTGGCGTACGCGGTAATAGACATCGCCGCCGCTTTCGTAGGCGAAGCCCTTGTCTATCAGGCCATTGATGAATTCGATGATCTGGGGCACCACTTCGGTTACCCGCGGGTAAAAGTGGGCCGGGAGCACGTTCATCGCCCGCAGCTGGCGGTGGTAATCGTCGATGTTCTGCTCGGCCAATTCGAGCATCGGCACGCCAAGGCGGTTTGAGCGCTCGATCAGCTTGTCATCGATGTCGGTGAAGTTTTGGACATGCCGAACCGGAATTTGGCGCCAGTCCAGGTACCGCCGTAGGACATCGAACACGATCGCGTGAAGGGCGTGGCCCACGTGGCTCTCTGAATACGGTGTGACTCCACAGACATAGAGCCGCACCACGCCATCATCGGCGAGCGCCGGGAGTAGCTCTCGGCGGGAGTTGGTGAGGGTGTCCTGGAGTTGCATTCCACATCCTGAAGTGAGGGATTTCGACTCGTATCTTAGACGTTCGGGCCCGAACGAGTCGGGGGATAAGCGTCAAGAGATGCGGGTAATGTTTCGGGCTTCCGAACGCAATTCGTGGATTGCTCACGAATTGGCGATGTGCAACCCTAACGGCCACCTCTTGGCGGGGTGACCGGTTCGAGACCAAACCCGGCTACGGCCGGAGCGCCCTGGTGACGAACCATTTAAACGTATGTGGAAAACCTCACGCGAGGAAACCCCCCGCGTGGCGCCTCGGCTCGATGAGCCTGAGCGCGTCACGAGCTGGCTGGCAGGCTGGGTGGACTATGTGTTCGCCCTCACACTGATGGTCGGCCGCTGGCTGCGCCTGCCCATTGTTCAACCTGCGCCCTCCGGCCTCCTCGCCACTGCCGAAGGCTTCTCGCCCCAACGGCCCCACGCTCCTCGCTGGAACGAACCGCACAAAAAGTCCTCGACGAATCTGCTCGTTCGCATCGCCGAAATCGCCATGGTCATCGTGTCGTTCTTCCTCGGCGCCCAGTTGCTTTCCGGCACGCCAACAGTCGCCGCTCCCGACCTCAGCAAGCTGACCCTTACACCAGACCACCAGGGTGTTGAATCGCGGGCCGTTCCGAGTGCCGCGGCAAAGCAAATCCTCGTCCCGGCTGAACAGACAATCACGGTGGTACCTCCGACGGTGGAAACCGTTGCCCAGGCAGATGACGAAGAGGCAGCGCTCCTGGCGCCACTGCCGGACGACGAAGCCTCCGCCGCCAGCGCGCCAGCAGCGACTCCGGTCGCGACGGTGGGAGCCGTGGCGCCCACACCTGAACCAACCACGGCCGACGCGGCCCTCCCCATCCCAACGCCCCCGGCGCCCCCGGCAGCTACCGAAGCCCCGTCGCGAGTGAACCCGGACCTGCCGGACCGGTACCTCACCAGCGATGAGATCGCCGCCGCTGCCCTCGAAGCAGGCTGGGCGCCTGAGGTCATCCCAGACCTACAAAAGGTCGCCTGGTGCGAAAGCCGCTACCACACGCACGCCCAGTACCTCGGCGCCCGCGGGCTGATGCAGATTTTGCCATTCTGGTTTGACGCGGCCGGCCTCGACTTTTCGATGTGGGCCGACCCGGTCACCAACCTCAAAGCCGCCAAGCTTGTGTACGACTCCCACCTGCGCGATTTCGGTGACCCGTGGAGCGCCTGGACCTGCAAGCCCTAGGCAAATACCGCTCTACTGTCGCTCCGGGCCGTGAACCTTGCATGCGTAGCGATCCAGTTGGTCGCGGTCACAAATGAGTTCCACCGAGAATTCTGTGACCTGGAAAATCGCTGCCGGCCTGATGCGAATGTCCTGGACCTCGAAGCAGCAGCTGCGGACTTGTTGTATCGCTCCGATTCGTTTCCCACGAACATCGAATACGTGGTCGCCAGACCGCGGTTCTCTCATCTTCTTTTCCTCTCTCAAACGGAGCAGGCCGGGAAAAGAAGGTTGCTAGTCTGCAGTTCCAAGAATGCGGCGCACTGAAAAGCTATTCACTTCATCGTACGCCCTGCGTCAAATGCTTTAACCGCCGCCGTCAGTCGCCCGTCGCCGCTTCTGGTTCGTGAACATCGGCCGCGGGAGTTCCGCGGCTACGTCCGGGACGGAACAAGAAGAGTAGCCAGAGCAGCCCGATGGCAATGATCGTTCCGCCAATGACCATCCCGGCGATCGCGAACCCGCGCAGATAAGGGAACCGCGCACCAAAGCGGACATCCACATCAACTCCAGCGCTGCCATCGGCGTTCATGATGACGGCCCGCCAGTCACCGGGCGCGATGGTCCAGGTCACCTCTTGCCGCCCAGGGCCAGAGGCCACCACTTCAAACAACTCTGGGTCCGGCGCGCCGATATCGCGGCGGCCACCGAGGGCCACTCCCTGGTAGTCGAACGGCCCGAATTCGAGACCGCTGACGTTCTCGTAACTTCCCCCGGTGACCAGCGCCTGCACCGCCTCGGCCGAACCGACCGCAACGAGCACATCGCCGCCATCGGCGCGCTCCGCCGCGATGCGGAGCAAGACCTTGCCGCCCGTGCGGCCCTCCTCGACTTCTTTCTCTGTCACCTCGCGGAATTCGCCGGTATGCACGGCGAGTGCGGCCGTGCCTGTCGTCATCTGTCCGCCGCCGCTGATGAAGCCATCGCTATCGAGTGCCCGGTACGTCACGAACGAAGGCGCGGCACACGCTCCGCCGCCGAGGATGAGGAGAACGGCCACAATCACAAGGAAGATCCGCACGGCGCCCCCATTGTCCCCGGAACCGCCCGAACGCGCTGTGAGCCCACCTCCAGCGCACACGACAACCGAAATCTCTCTGCGACTCGGCGCCTCCGCGTTCAACCGCTGCTCGGCCAGCGACATGCGCGTTTAAACACTCCGATGTAGCGATTCGCATCGCGCTTCCGGCGATTGACCGAACCCTGTACCCTACCCGCGGCACCGGGACCAGCTGAATGGCCCGAAGTCAGGACGGTACCGCGCTTGCTGCTCGCGCTCGATATTGGAAACACCAGCATCCACATCGGACTCTTCCAGGGCGAGACTATCGCCCACACCTGGCGCATCGGCGTCGAACAGGAAAAGCTGCCCGATGAGTACGGCGTCCTCCTCATGACGCTGCTCGAAACCGCTGAGATTTCAGCCCGCGACATCTCCGCCTGCATCATCGGCTGCGACGTGCCCCCGCTGATTCCGACCTTCGAACAGGTCTGCCGGAAGTACTTCAAGCTCGAACCGATGGTTGTCGGTCACGGCCTGCGCACGGGTGTCCGCATCCTTTATGACAATCCGAAACAGCTAGGCGCCGATCGCATCATCGATGCCGTCGCAGCCATCAAGCTCTACGGGGCGCCAGTCATCGTCGTCGACTTCGGAACGGCTACCGTTTTCGATGCGGTGAACGAACAGGGCGATTACCTCGGCGGGGCGATCGCGCCCGGCATCGGCATCGCCAGCGAGGCGCTCTTCAGCCGCGCCGCCATGCTCTATCGCGTGCAACTCGAGCGCCCGCCGGTCGCCATCGGCAAAAACACCATCAACGCCATGCAGTCGGGCATCCTCTTCGGCTATGTGGGGCTGGTCGAAGGTCTCGTCCGGCGCTTCCGCAAGGAACTCCCCGGCAATCCAAAAGTGATCGCCACCGGCGGCCTTGCAAGTCTCATCGCTGACGAGACTGACTGCATCGACGTGGTAAACGGCGACCTGACCCTCACTGGGCTGCGCCTGATACACGAAATGAACGCCGAGTAACACGATGGACGAGCCAAACCCGCTGCCGCTCTCGAAAAAGCACGTAGTCCTGGGCGTCACGGGATCGATCTCCGCCTATAAGGCCGCCGACACGGCAAGCAAGCTACGCCAGGCAGGAGCGACCGTCGAAGTCATCATGACTCCCGCGGCCACCCGCTTCGTTACGCCACTCACGTTCCAGTCCCTCACCGGCAGGCCGGTCGTGGTCGATATGTTCACGGCTGCGGAAGCCGAGGCGCACGTGGAAGTCTCGCGCCGCGCGGATGCGCTCGTTATTGCGCCGGCGACTGCCGATTGCCTGGCCAATCTCGCTCATGGGCAGACGCCGGACATGGTGACGCTCACGGCGCTGGCCACCACCGCGCCAATCCTGATGGCGCCCGCGATGGACAGCCAGATGTGGGAACACCCGGCAACTCAGGAAAACGTGATCACACTGCGCAATCGCGGCGTCGAAGTCGTTGGTCCGAACGAGGGCAGGCTCGCAAGCGGGCGGATGGGTTTTGGGCGCCTGGCCGAGCCAGTGGAGATCGTCGGCGCCCTGCGGACGCTCCTGGGGCAACGCTGCGGCGACCTCACCGGGCGCCACATCGTCGTGAGCGCCGGCGGGACGCAAGAGGCCATCGACCCCGTGCGCTTCATCGGCAACCGGTCGACCGGGAAGATGGGTTTCGCCATCGCCGAGGCAGCCCGCGACCGCGGCGCGCATGTCACGCTCGTCACGGGCCCCGTGTCGCTCGACACCCCCTACGGGATCCATCGCGTCGATGTCCGCACCGTCGCCGAAATGCTGGTCGCGCTCGAACAGGCCACCGCCGACTCCGACGCGATCGTTATGTCAGCCGCTCCCGCGGACTACCGCGCCGCCCACCCAAGCGAACACAAGATGAAGAAGACCGCCGAAGACGGCCTGAACGTGGAACTCACCAAGAACCCCGACATCATCGCGACGCTGCCAGCGGGCGGCGTCCGTGTCGGCTTCGCCGCCGAGACGGTGAACGTCGCTGAATACGCGAAAGCGAAACTGCCGGCGAAGCGCCTCGATTTCATCGTCGCGAACGATGTCGGGGCGGCCGGTTCCGGCTTCGGCACGGATACGAACCAGGTCACCATCTATCACGATGACGGCCGCGCGGAAGAACTGCCACTGATGAGCAAATACGCCGTGGCCGTGGCTATCCTGGACCGGGTGGCGGCCCGGCTGAAGTAGCGAGAGCTATCCTGAGACCATGAAACCGAAGCGCGATATTCCGGTAGTGTTTCATCAGGAAGGCGACCAGTGGCTCGCCCAGGCGCTTGGTGTCGAAGTGGCTACCTTCGGGCCTACCCTGGAGGCTGCGAAAGCCATCTGAAACTGCGACGCGAGAGTCCGGGAGTCCGAATCGCGGTGATCGTCCCGCCTCCGAAAAGCGATATCCCCAACGGCACACTCGGATCAATTCTGAGGCAGGCCGGGACGACTCGTGACCACTTCATCGAGCCATTACGCTGACGCCGTAGGTCGCGCTTCACCGTTCTCCGGTCTCCCGTATGATTCGCCCCCACTCACGTGGAGGCCGCCGTGGAAAACTGGGAAGTTACATCGCTCGCGAACGGGTTGCGCATCGTCACCACGCCGATGCCTTCGACACAGGCTGCCTCGGTCAACATCTTCGTCGGGGTAGGCTCGCGCTCCGAACCGGCGCGGCTCAATGGGATTACCCATTTCCTTGAGCATATGGTCTTCAAGGGCACCACGAAGCGGCCGGATGCCATCCTCATTGCCCAGGAGATCGAAGGCGCCGGCGGCACGCTCAACGCCTATACCAACAAGGAATTCACCTGCTACTGGAACATCGTGCCCTTCGACCGCTTCGAAACGGCCCTCGATGTGGCCGCCGACATGCTCCTCGATTCCCTTCTCAGCCAGGAAGAGATCGACCGCGAATGCCCGGTGGTCCAGCAGGAACTGAAGCGCAACCACGACAACCCGGGGGCATGGGCGGGCAGGCTCATCGGCCAGGCCGTCTACGGCGAACAACCGCCCGGCTGGGATGTCGGCGGCCCCGTCGAGCTCATCCCAACGTGGAAGCGCCCGGACTTCCTCGAACACATCGGGCAGTGGTACAAGCCCTCGAATATCGTCGTTTCCGTTGCCGGCAACGTCACGCATCAGCAGGTGGTGGACCTCGCAACCCCGCTCTTCTCCGGCATGACCGACGCCCCGCTGCCGACCGTCACGCCGTACGACGCGTCCATCACCGGCGCGCGCATCACTTCGGATTCGCGCGCGATTGACCAGTGCACCATGTACCTCGGCCTGCCCATGTTCGGCCGCGACGACCCGGACCGCTACGCGATTCGCATCATGAACGACGTCCTCGGCGGCGGGATGTCTTCCCGGCTGTTCCGCGAGGTCCGCGAACGCCGGGGCCTGGCGTATTCAGTCGGCGCCGGCTACGGCTACCTCTCGGACGCCGGCGTCTACACAATCTCAGCCGGCGTGAACCGCGACAAACTTGCCGAAACCATAAAGGTGTGCCTGGAAGAGACGGAAAAGCTCATCACCCAGACGGTTCCCGGAGAAGAGCTGCGTAAGGCGAAGGACCACAATATCGGCCGCTTCCGCCTCTCGCTGGAGACTGCATTCTCCCTCGGCCAGCGTCATGGCGAATCGCTCCTCACCAAGGGCTTCATTGAGGAGATCGACGATGTCGTCGCCCAGATCGAGGCAATTACGGCGGACGACGTGAAGGCCGTCGCAGCAAGGATCATTACCCGCGAGAAGCTCCATTGCGCGGTCGTCGGGCCGGATATCGACGGTGCACCACTTAGAAGATTGGATTGACGATAACGGCCTGCTCGCGGCTCGGTCCCACCGAAATGAGGTCGACCGGGCATTCGAGCAACTCTTCGACGCGCTTGATGAACGTCTGCGCCTGCGAGGGGAGGTCGTCGAACGTCCGGACCTCGGTCGTCGGCGTCATCCAGCCAGGAAGCTCTTCGTAAATCGGGCGGATGCGTTCGAGCGTTGATTCGCGCGATGGGAAGGTGCTGATGATCTTCCCATCGAGTTCATAGCCCGTGCAGATTTTTATCGTCGGCAGATTGTCGAGGACATCGAGCCGGGTGAGGGCGAGCGCCGCGAGGCCGTTGAAGCGCACGCTGTAGCGCGCGGCCACCGCATCGAGCCAGCCAATGCGACGCGGACGGCCCGTGGTGGTCCCATATTCGCCGCGCCCGTACTCCTTGCCGTGGTCGCGAAGCGTGTTCGCCGTCTCATCGAACAGTTCCGTCGGGAACGGCCCGTTGCCCACGCGCGTGCAGTAGCTCTTAAACACGCCGACAACGCGCTGGATATCGGTCGGGCCGATGCCCACGCCAATGGCGGCGCCTCCGCTTGAGCTGCTCGGCACGCTCGAAGTCACGTATGGATACGTGCCGTGGTCGAGGTCGAGGAGCGAGCCCTGCGCGCCTTCGAGAAGGACGTACTCACCGCGACGGTGCGCATCGATGATGATGTCCTGGACATCTGCGATGTGCGGGGCAAGCCGGGCGCCGTATTCGCGGTAACGCTCGTAGCATTCGTCGAACTGGATCGGTTCCGCGCCAAACACGCCGGTAATCACGCGGTTCGCATAGTCCAGCGAGTTCTTCATCCGGGGAGTCAGGTCCTCGGCGCGGAGCAAGTCCGCGACGCGCACGCCTCGACGGGCCACCTTATCGATGAAGCAGGGCCCGACGCCCTTACCTGTGGTCCCGATGGCGTTTTCACCGCGAGCGGCCTCATCCAGCCTGTCCAGCGCGACGTGCCACGGCATGATCAGCTGGGCGCGGTCGCTCAGGATGAGCCGGCTCGTATCGATACCCTTCGAGTGCAGGCCCTCGATTTCGCCCAGCAACACGGCCGGATCGACAGCGACGCCGTTGCCGATGACGCAGGTCTTTTCCGGATAGAAGATTCCAGCGGGGACGAGGTTCAGCTTGAACTCCCCGCGATCGTTCACGATGGTGTGGCCGGCATTGTTTCCGGCACTGTAACGAGCGACAACTTTGGCTTTCCGGGCGAGGAGGTCGACGATGCGGCCTTTGCCTTCGTCTCCCCACTGCCCGCCGACCACGACGACAATAGGCATTGCAGACACACTCCGGGCCCCTTACCGGGGCCCGTTGATTTAGTTTACGGAATTTCGGGGACAACGGCTAACCGGCGGTTACCGTGAGCCCCTCAGGCGCGGGTCGAGGACGTCCCGCAGAGCGTCACCGAACATGTTGAAGCTGTACACGGCGAGGAAGATCGCCGCCCCGGGGAAGATTGCGAGGTGGGGGTAGCGAACGAGCTGCTCCCGGGCCTCGTTCAACATGCGTCCCCAGCTTGGCGTCGGCGGTTGCACGCCATATCCAAGGAAGGCAAGTGCCGATTCAGTGAGGATCGCTCCGCCGATCTGGATCGACGCGGAGATGAGCACCACTGCGAACACGTTCGGGAAGATGTGCTTCGTCATGATGCGGCCATCGGAGGCGCCGATGACCCGGGCGGCTTCCACATAGACGTTTTGCTTCGCCGAAATCGCCGCCCCGCGAATCACGCGAGATGAACCCAGCGAAACAAGCACGCCAAGCGATACCGCTATGCGGAACACCACCTCTCCCGTGGGGTTTAATCCCAGGAAATCGGATATGAACTGCGGCGGGAACTGCGTCAGCGTGGTAACCACGAGGATGATGAAGATCAGGCCAGGCAAGGCGATGCCGATATCGACGATGCGCTGCGCAATGATGTCGATCCAACCGCCAAAGTAGCCGGAAATCGTCCCGATGAGCGAAGCAAGCGTGGCGCTCACCGCGACAACCATGAAGCCGATGATGATCGAGGTGCGGGCCCCGTAGACGATGCGGGCGTAGACGTCACGCCCGAACTGGTCCGTACCCATCCAGTGCGCCGAGGAAGGGCCCTGGAGGCGTTCGAGAATCGGAGGAGGGTTCGGGTTCGGGTTCTGGTTGGTGAACAGGCCGGGGAAGATGGCCATCACCAGGAGCAGAATCACGATGAACCCGCCGAAGGCGCCGAGTGGCTTGTGCCGGATGAACCGGAACAACCCGACTCGCAGCCGCTCGAAGAGCGGGACCTCGCGGCGCAGTGCGAATTCTTCAAGTACGAGCGCGTCGCTGCTACTACTCATCTAGTTGTACCTAATTCGAGGATCGAGCACCGAGTAGATGAGGTCGACGCCCAGGTTGGCGAAGACCACGACCAGCGCTACGAGAACGTTGATGGCCTGGATGACTGGATAGTCCAGCTGATTCACGGAGGCGATGTAGTACCGTCCCATGCCAGGAATCGAGTAAACGGTTTCGATGATGACGGTGCCGCCGACGAGGATAGGCAGCTGGAGGCCAACCACGGTGACCACCGGGATGAGCGCATTCCGCATCACATGCCGCGTGATAATCACCCGCTCGCGAAGACCCTTCGACCATGCAGTGCGGACGTAATCCTGCCGGAGTACCTCGAGCATCGTCGATCGGGTGAACCGCATGACGCCACCGGAAAGGCCGGCCCCAAGGATCAGCGACGGCATCCAGAGCAGCTTGAAGTTGCCTATCGGGTCTTCGGAGATGGGGATGTAGGTTGCCGGCGGCACGCCCCACGTGAAGTAGCGGCCGGCGAGGGTGATGAGCATGAGCCCCACCCAGAATCCGGGCACAGCCAACAGCGAGATCGCGAAACTCCGGCAGGCGTAGTCGATGATCGTGTCCTGTCTGATCGCGGAGATGATCCCGACGGGAATCGCGATCGTCAGCGAGAAGATGATCGCGAGGATGCTCAATTCGAGCGTGACCGGCATCCGGTTTTCGAGTTCGCTGATCACCGAGCGGTTGCTGATAATCGACTTGCCGAAATCGAACTGCACGATGTTCCCGAGCCAGGTCACATACTGAGTCGCAATGTTGCCGTCGAGGCTGTACTCCTTGAGGAGTGCCTCCTTGGTTTCCGTGTCTCCCGCGCCGAAATCGCCAAGAATCTGGTCGATAACGTCACCAGGGACTGAGCGCACCATGACGAACACCACAAACGTGACGCCAAGAAGCGTGGGAAGCATCAGAAGAAGTCTACGTATGATGTAGCGTTGCACGGCTGGCTCCGGTTGGATGGGGGACGCAAACCCGGGGGCGCGGTTGCGCCCCCGGGTTTTGAATGGACTTGGGCCGAACTAGGCCTTCCAGTAGAACGGGAAGACCTCGGTTGGTCCGCCGTAGGCCTTGGTGGAGTAGGTGTCGTAGTTCGTGATGTTTGGCTGCGCGGCCGTAAAGCTCGTGCCGGAGCCGGCGACATTCGGGATGTACCACATCTTCTCGGCGTTCTTGATCTGCGCCTGGGCGAAGATCTCCTTCCGCTTCTCTTCATCGAGCTCGACGGCGCAGTCTTCGGCGAGCTTCTGGAGCTCGGGATCCTTGACCTTGCTGTGGTTCGTCGGGTTATCGGTGAAGAATCGAGTGAGGTACGAGCCGGCTTCAGGGAACGGCGTTTCGTAACCGAACGCGATGCCGCTGAAGTTGCCGAGGAACGTCTGGGTGATGTACTTGGACGAGTAGTCCTGGACATCCGTAGTCGTCTTGATGCCGATCGCGCTCTGGTACGCGATGTTGGCCTCGGCGATGTCGTTGAACGACTTGCCGTAGCGGTTTGCCGTGTACTGGAATGTCGCTTCGATGCCCTCTGCACCAGCAGCCGAGAGCAGGGCCTTCGCATCGGTCGGATTGTACTTAAAGTACTTGGCCGATTCCCCCTGCTTCGTGCCCTGCGGATCAATCCACCAGGCGGTTTCACCCGAAGGGATGACGTTGTGCCAGTTGGTATCGACCTTCAGGCCGGCATCGCGAAGCTTCTTGATGTTGTAACCCAGTTCCAGGAGAGAGTCCCGGTCGTACGACATCGAGATTGCCTGGCGGACGCGGGGATCCTTGTTCCACGGCGATGCCGGGTCGGCATCGAAGTATGTGAAGCTGAGGGTAGTGCCCGAGCGTGCGTTGATCTTGGCGCCCGCAATCTGCTTCAGGGTATCCGGAAGGTCGTCCGGGTTAATGTCGCAGGCATCGAGGTTGCCGGCCCGGAACTGGGCGAGCCGGTTGGCGTATTCCGGGATGATCGCCGTATCGACACCATCGAAGAACGGAGCGCCCGACTTAGCACCGATGTGCCATGCCGGGTGGCGCAGGGCCGAAATTTTCGTGGAGGGCGTGTAGTCCTTGAGGACCCACGGGCCGCTTCCGATTGCCGTCTGGGCGGGATCGAATCCGCCGTTGAACGCTTCCTTCGGCAGGAGCCAGAAGATGTTTGAGTCGGCGAGGACATCGAGGAAGATGGCCGAAGGCTTCGAAAGCGTGAAGACAATCGTCTTATCGTCCGGGTATTCGACCTTGTCGATCGGTGCCGAGCCCTGTGGCTTGTTGGTGGATTCCTTCGACGACGCGCGGTCATACGTCGCCTTGATGTCCTCCGTGGTCATCAGGCGGCCGTTGACGGGAGCGAGATCATGGAACTTCACGTTCGGCTTGAGCTTTACTGTCCACTTCAGGCCATCCGGTGACGCTTCCGCGGATTCAGCGGCGTCCGGGGTAGGGCGCACCGAACCATAGGCGATGCCAGGGCCCGCCTTGTACATGAACAGGCGGCTGTAGAAGTAAGCCGACCAGCCCTTCGTGAGGAAGCTGATGTTGCCGTACGGGTCCAGGGTTGGCGGGTCACCGGTGGAGTAGGTGGTGTAGGTGCCACCCTTCTTGGCGCCGGCCAGCGGGTCGTTCGGCGTCGCCGTTGCGTTGGGCGCCGAGGTCGCGGTTCCGAGTGAAGTTGGGCTCGCGCCGCTGTCGTCATCGTCGTCATCGCCGCAGCCGACGAGGGCGAGGGCGCTGGCGCCGGCGCCAACAGCTACCGCTCCACCGAGGAAGCGGCGGCGGCTTCTGCGCTCGCGCCAATAGTTATCCCAATAGTTATCTGCCATGAATTCCCCCTGCTTTTCTGGGTGCTGCTGACTGTACGTCACAGACCTTGCGATAGGATTGGCCTATCTTCGCTATACACAGGTATAGCCTCGGGCACATATCTACCGGTCGGCATTGGCAGTGTCAACCATTTCGGTGGGGCGAATGATTAGCGAAGATGCCACCATCCACGGTGTCTTACCGGAAGGTAAGCGACCGCGGAACCTTCGTGTTCGAAGGCAAAATCCCGTTCGATTGAATGTGAGAAAAGCCGAATGGAGCCTCGACACGGATTCGAACCGTGGACCTAGCGATTACGAATCGCTCGCTCTACCAACTGAGCTATCGAGGCCTGCGGACGACCATCGTATCGCCCCGCACGCTCACAGTGAACTCAAACACCGCTCGCGAAACCCCGATCCTTAGGAGAAGGTTTCGTCAAAGCCAGGTTCACGCGGCGCGCTGCTGCTCGTGGCTGCCTCGCATGCGCTCCCGCAACTCCGAGGCCGAACGCAGGGCCGCGATTGCCGCCTGCTTGCGGCGCTTCTTGTTCAGCGCACGGCGGCCGAAGCGGTTGCCGATTTCGGCGATGAACGCGAATCCGAGCATCACAACCAGCGTGATCGACCAGTCGGCGACTTCTTTGTAGCCCGCGAACGCCGTCACCGCCGCAAGCGCGACGAACAGGTTGCGAACTCCCCAGAGCCAGAACATTGCCATGTATTGGTAATCGGCAAGAAATCTGCGCCGGACAGTGAGGGCTATTCGAAGATCTCGTTCAAGACGATGGCCACGCCAGGCAACGACGGGATCGGAACTGAACCGGAACGATGGAGGCGTTCGATGTACGAACCATCAGCTTGCCGCTCCCAGGCCTGAACCGTCTTGTCATACGGGTGGATTCGCCAGATGACCGCGTCGCCGCGAGTCCTATACTCCGGAAGTTTGGCGTCGATGTCGTAGGCGCCAGTCGAGGGCGACCAGACTTCGGCAACAAACGGCACGGGCTCATCGAATGCTTCCAGCGTGCGAGAGCTTTTCTGTGACAGTGACGAGGAGGTCGCGACCACCATCACGTCCGGCACGTAGGCGTTGCCAACCGTGGTGCGAATCCGGCCGGCATTCGAACGCACGCGGAACTGAGAACGGTCTAGCTGAGACGCAAGTGAGTGCGCCAAGTAGAAGGCAACGTCGTTGTGGGCCTGGGTCATGGAGGGTTTCTCACGGAGAGCGCCACAGACGTATTCCCAAACGGAGTCACCGTCTTCCAGAGCGACCTGCTCATACGTGGCTGTCGAGATAACCATGTGGCAATCATACCTCAGGCACGTGCCCGGCCCGCGGCGTGCGCTCCCGCGATCTTGCCGAACACCGCGCCGCGGATCACCGAACTGGCGCCGGGATAGTTGAAATAGAACACTTCGCCCATGGGCTCGCCGGCCGCGTAGAGACCGTCCATGATCTGCCCGCGCGTATCGAACACCCGGGCGGAGGTGTCGCAGCGGATGCCGCCGAACGTGAACGTGATTCCACCGGTCACCGGAATGGCGATGTATGGCGGCGAGTCGATCGGCAGGGCCCAGTTGCTCTTCGCCGGAGTGATGCCGACGGTGCGCTTGCCATCGAGGCGATCGAGGTCGTACTCGCCCGGCTGCACCGCAGCGTTGAAGTTCGCCACCGTGTCCATGAAGTTCTCGGCCGGCAAGTCCATGAGCTCGGCCATCTCCTTCAGCGTGTCGGCCTGCACTGGCGGCCCAACCGGTCGCCACGCCCGCGCGAATTCCTCGCGCTGGTACGACTTCTGGTCGAACAGGCACCAGGCCTCGCCTCCCGCCTGCTCGACGATAAACTTCGAAAACTTCACGTAGGTGTGGTCGCGGAAGTCTTCGCCTTCGTCGAGGAAGCGCTTGCCATTCCGGTCGATGAAGATGCCCATCTGGTAGTTGTAGAGGGCGGTAACACCACACTCGATCTTTGGCGAACGCGCATCGAGCACCGCGGAGTGGTAGTCGCCCCACTGGCCGGCGGGCTGGGCCCCTGCTTCGATTGCCATACGCAACCCTTCGCCCGTGTTGTAGCGGCTGCCACGAAGGATGAGCGAATCGGCGTAGCGCCCGAGATAGCGGACGCGCATCTCGACGTTCGCCTGGAAGCCGCCGCAGGCGAGGATCACGCCGCCCGTAGCGTAGATGTCAGTGAGTCCCTCCGGGCCGCGCGCGCGCACACCGGCAACCGAACCGTCCGGGCGGGTAATGAGATCGACGGCGCCGGTTTCATATGCAATTACCCCGCCGAACCCTTCGAGGCGCCGGTAGAGCAGGTCCGTGAGCCCCTGGCCCCCGGACTTCGGGCTGCGCCGGTAGCCAGCCGTGTGCGGGTAGCCCGCCTCCCATTCGAGCCCCATGCCGGTCAGCCACTCCGCTGTCTCTCGAGCGTTTTCGCAGAGCGTCCGGATCAGGTCCTGGTTGGCGCGGCCCCGGGAGATGCGCATGAGGTCTTCGAACATATCGTCGACCGAATAGTCGCGCGGACCGTATTCGTCCGCCTCGTGCGGGAAGCGCATCTGCGCATCGGCGAAACGAGTGTTCCCTCCGCGGCCCTCGATCGGCGCCTTCTCAATGAGGATGGTCTCGGCCCCGGCCTGACGAGACGAGATGGCAGCGGAAAGCCCCGCGATCCCGCCCCCAACCACGAGGACGCCTGTTTCGTACGTTGCGGCAGCGCCGCCGGAACCAGCTGGAATTGACATGGGGGGATTAAGCAACGAGCGATGAGGTATGAGCAATCAGGCCTGGATCGTCGCCCGCCGCGTCTTCAGCGTGCCCTCGCCCGGGCATCCATCCGTGCTGGTCCGAGGAATTGGTGCGAGGGCTGCAGCAAGGCTTCCACAGGCTCGTCTGCCCATTCGGCTGCCGCGACCATCAGCTGCGCATTCGTCCTGCCGCCCTTCGTGAAGCGGGCGATAACGCCGGGCTGCGTCCCAAGTTCGGCCGCGACCTCGGTCCACGTCATTCCCCGTTCCATGCGGACGCGGTCGAGCGCGGCATGGAGCAGGATCGTGTCGAATCGCGCGAACAGCGGGGGTGGAGCCGGAAGTGGTTCGCGGCCAGCCCAGGGCGCGGAACCTCCGCCCGGACGTACGACAAACTCATCGCAACGCCGCCCAAGCCACTGGAGCACAAGGACGACCGCGTCGGCCTGGATGTGCGAGCTCTCCACCATGTTTCGAATCGTCGGGATTCCAAGCTGCTTGCCGACCTCTTGCCAGGCCAGGCTGCGGCGCCGGCGTTCGGACTCAACCGCATCGCGCAACGCCGCGAGGTCCAGATACGGCGACACGAACTTCTTCATTGCGAGAGCCTACCAGCCGCGACAAGCCCCCCGGGATGGATGGGGGCAGTCAGGGCTTCTTCGGCTCCCAGAGGCCGCATGTCGTTTCCGTGTCATCGAGAAACGGCCCGACGCACTCGCGCCCATCACGCACGATGTGGCGGCAGATGTTGATCAGCCCCTGACCCAGCCGGTGGCTGCCCATCGTCATCTGCAGATAGGCGCACTTGGCCGCGAAGCGCACCGGCACGTATTCATCTTCGATCGAAGTCACGAATCTGACTGTGCCCGACGGAGCGCCAACGGCCAATCAGCCGCCATAGCTCACCGCCAGCCCTGCGCGCGCGTCGCTCTGGATCCCGTACTGAGGGATCGGGTAGCGGAGGCCATTCGATGAGAGCCGGGTCATGCCGGCGATTGCGCGTGGCAGGTACTTTGGCGGCAGCGCCATCAGCAGTTCGTCATCCAGCACGCCGCCGTAGCGCCGCTCGGCGAAGCAGGGGATGGCCAGGCTCGGCTCACCGGTCGCGAGCGCCCTCCCCCATGAATCAGCGCAGGCAGACTCCCCGACAACGCTCCACTCAAACTTCTTGTACCCGGCCCACTGGAGACCATTGATAAGGATGATCATCTGGCCGGGCGTGGCGTAGATAAGGCAAATGTCCGGCGGGTCGAGGCGTCCGGAAGTCAGCGGCGAGACGGCCATCGCCTGGTACTGCCCGAACGGCACCGTGTCCATCGCTGCCTGGTGTGCCGCCGAATCTTCGATGGTCTCGAACCAGACACCCGCCATGTTCTTCCCGGAAAGCCACCTCTCGTCGCGCGGGCTCAGCCCGATGACCGCCCCGCACTGGGCTCCCACAAGGTCGTCGTTCGTAATGCCAACCGTCCAACCGAGCCGGCACGCCTGAGCGACGATCTGGTCGGTGGTGTGGATGTCCTTCGGCCGCCGGATTCGCGGGACTGCCTCCATCTCCTCGACGGTAGCGAACATCTTCATACCGATGGGCGTGGTCTTCAGGCGAAGCAGCCCGTTCAGGTCATCGACCAGCTTCGGCCAATCGTAGCCTTTAGGGTCCTGAACAGCGATATCGTCGGTTGAGATGACGGACATGGGGTGGTGCCTCCCTGGGCGAATTGGGCCAATGCTACGCCCGCAGTCCACCCTCAGCGACCAGTGACGTTCTGAGCACCCAGCGCCCCCGGGCACTCGGCACTCGGCACTCGGCACTCGGCACTCGGCACTCGGCACTCCGATGGTGGCGCGCCCCGCTGCAAACGTGCAGACTTCCGAACGACGTTCGAACGGAGACAGCACGATGACCAATATCACCCACCGCACAATCCAGACCAATGGCATCAACATGCACATCGCCGAAGCCGGGAGTGGCCCGCTCGTGGTCCTCTGTCATGGGTGGCCGGAATCGTGGTACTCGTGGCGCCACCAGCTCGTCGCCCTTGCCGATGCCGGCTACCACGCCGTTGCCCCCGACCAGCGCGGCTACGGACAGACCGACAAGCCGGAGGCCATCGACCAGTACTCCCAGCTTCACATGGTCGGAGACATTGTTGGCCTGCTCGATGCATTGAAGGAAGAGACCGCGGTCATCGTCGGGCACGACTGGGGCGCGCCGGTGGCGTGGAATTCGGCGCTCCTGCGCCCGGACCGGTTCCCGGCCGTCGTCGGTATGAGTGTGCCCTATGGTCCCCGTGGGGACTTCAAGCCAACAGACGGGCTGAAGATGGCGTTCGGCGACAACTTCTTCTACATCCTCTACTTCCAGCAGCCCGGGATCGCCGAGGCGGAACTCGAAGCGGATGTCGCGAAGACGATGAAGATGCTCATGTTCTCGGCCTCGGGCGACGTGGTCCGGACCCAGGACGCGATGACGCCTCGCCCGGCGGCTACGACGAAGTTCCTCGATGGCATGCAGGAGCCGGATTCGCTTCCGTCGTGGCTGTCCGAGGCCGACCTCGCCTACTTCGTCAGCGAATTCAAGCGCACCGGCTTCCGCGGCGGCCTGAACTGGTACCGCAACCTCGACCGCAACTGGGAGCTCATGGGCGCCTGGCGGGCGGCGAAGGTCACCGTGCCCGCGCTCTTCATCACTGGCGAAAAAGACGTCGTCCGATCCTTCGCGCCGGAGGACACGATTCGCCAGAACGTGCCGAACCTGAAGGACCTCATCCTCATCCCGGGAGCAGGCCACTGGGTGCAGCAGGAGCGCCCGGACGACGTGAACAAGGCGCTCATCGGCTTCCTGAAGAGCCTGTAGCCCGGCTTCGCGACGAACGATGGGTCGCGCCGTCGTCCTCCTCGGTCCGCCGGGAAGCGGGAAGTCCACCATCGGAGACGAACTCGGCCGTGCCGGCCTTCGCTGGCGAGACTGGGAACCCTGGATCCTGGAGTCATGGGGAACTCGCGAGCGATTCCTCGCCAACAAAGCCGAGGCGCTCGCTTCTCTGCACCAGGCAATCCTGGAGTTCATCGACGGTGCCGAGACCCCGGCCGTCATTGAGTCGACCGGGCTTTCTGACCGCGAATTCCTGGATCGTCTCTGCCAGGAACGCCGGGGGACGTTCATCGTGCGATTGGACGTCTCAGAGAGTGAGGCACTCAAACGGGTGGCCGCGAGAACCAAGGGACGGC
This sequence comes from Dehalococcoidia bacterium, assembly GCA_050247055.1. Taxonomy (GTDB): domain Bacteria; phylum Chloroflexota; class Dehalococcoidia; order Tepidiformales; family Tepidiformaceae; genus Amarobacter. Next base: position 664,801 of record JBFWUX010000001.1, on the reverse strand, counting down.
ACCTGAGCGACGCTATCGAAAGCAACCGCGCCGTGTGGAGTGCCTTTCAACACCTCGTGGTGCCGTCGCGTTCCCTCAGCCTCGTTATCGACACCGAGCGAGTCGCCATCGCGGAAGCCGCCGCCAAGATCCTTCGCGCACTCGGGGGTAACGAAGGCGCCCCCGGTTAGCATCGAAAGGGTTCGACAATCGCGAATCGCCAATCGAAAATCCACGGGTGGCTGACGCACCCCTGATCACTTCCGAGGACTTCGACGCCCTCGAACCCAAATGGCTCGCCCTCTGGAACGAATCCCTCGATGCCACGCCGTTTCATCATCCGGCGTGGCACCGGGTCTGGCTGCGCCACTTCGGCGAAAACACGGCGCCCGTATTCCTCGCCATCCGGCGTGCGGAAGCCTTAATCGGTGTCGCCGCACTGGATATGGACCGCGAGGAAGCGCGCGAACTCGGTGACCACAACGTCCGAGATTATGCTGGACCGCTCGCCGCCAGCGGCGAGGAAAGCGCGGTCGCCGCGGGCATCCTCGAGTGGCTTCGCGAAGACCTGACGCCCCGAGTAACGTTCTGGGGCCTCGCGTCGGACACTTCGGTCGCAGTCGCACTCCAGGATCCTCCGCCCGGCAGCGGCTGGGCCCCAGCGACGAGCCCTGAGGCTGTCTGCCCCGGCACGGACCTCCCGGACGACTTCGAAACGTTTGTTGGCGCGCTCCCAAAGCACGACCGGCACGAACTTCGCCGCAAGATGCGAAACCTCGAGGCAGCCGGCAAGGTGACATTCGAATCGCTGACGGAACCCGAGCCGGTATCCGCCGCGATGGACGCGCTCTTCGACCTGATGCGGCGCAGCCGCGCAGATAAAGCTGAATTCCTCACTCCAACGATGGAAGCGTTCTTTCGGGACCTGGCCGCCACCTTCGCCGGGCTCGGACTACTGAGGCTTTCAAAGCTCTCGCTCGACGGGACTACCGCGGGCATGACCCTTTCGTTCGACGATGGCCGGACCCTTTACCTCTATAACAGCGGCTTCGAACCGGAGCATTCGAAGCTCGCCGTCGGACTGCTGAGCAAGGCGTACGCCATCCGCGAGGCCATCAGCCTGGGCCGCCGGCGGTTCGACTTCCTCCGCGGCGAAGAAGACTACAAGCGCCGGCTTGGCGGAATCGACCGCCAGGTGGTGACGGTCACGCTGCGGGATGGCGGCTAGGGAATCTCCATGTCCCAGGTGTCAGACCAGTTGCCCAGGCTTTGCGCTCCATCGGCAGTAATCACCGAACCGTTGATGTAGCGCGCGGCGGGAGAACAAAGGAACGCGCAGATCTCGGCCATCTCGTCGCGCTCGCCGAGGCGGTGAGCAGGGACATCCCGGATCTGGACGGATTCGTAGTCCTCAACATCCATCTGCGCATACTCCTTCTCACGCAGGCCCTCGGTCGCGATCGAACCTGGCGCGAGCGCATTGATGGTCACGTTGTGGCGCGCCCAATACATGGCGAGCGTGCGCGTGAGGTTCACCACTCCGGCTCGCGCGGCCCCGGAGTGGATGAACGTTGGCGCGCCGCGGTCGAACGAATACACATGGACGATGTTGACCACGGCCCCGAACTTCTGAGCGGTCATCAATGGCCCAACACGGCTGAGCATGTTCCAGGTGCCGTTCAGGTTGAGGTCAACGACCGAGCGCCAGCCGCGGTCCGAAATCGCTGAGGGCCGCGCCGGGAACTGTCCGCCGGCGTTGTTGATGAGGAAGTCCACGCGGCCGAACCGTTCGACTGCCGCCTTCATCAGCGCATCGACCTGTTCGACATCACGGATGTCACAGGAGTGGGCGAGGCAGGAAGCGCCGAGGGCTTCAACTTCGGCGGCAGTCTCTGAGAGGGTCTCGATGTGGCGGCCCGTGGCAACAATATTCGCGCCGAGTGTGGCGAACCGCAGGGCGATCGCCTTGCCCATACCACGGCCGGCGCCGGTGACCAACGCCGTGCGCCCGCCGAACAGGCCATCCCGCAGCACTGAGAACTCACCAGTCACATCCGCCTCCTGCCATAGGACTCACAAAATCGATTCGATGTAGGCCGCCACCCCATCCTCGTCGGCGGAGGCGGTTATTCTGCTCGCCGCGGCCAGCGCCTCGGGCGCCGATCCGGCCATCGCCACCGCGGTCCCGGCCACGCGGAACATCGGGATGTCGCCTTCGCTGTCGCCGATGGCAACCGCGTTCGACGCCGAAATACCGAGCGAACTGCAAAGCGCCAACAACGCGGAACCTTTGTCCACGCCCGGTGCCGTGATCGTCAGAAGTGAATCGCCGTTGAACGAGACCGCGGAGAAGATGCTCACGCGTCCGGCCCAGGCTTCGAGTTCGGGCATGTGGTGATCGCCCGGTTCTGCTTCAGCCAGAACGGAAAGCGCCTGGTCCAGGTGCGGCCCGGCGAAGGTGGTCACGGGTTTGAGCCACTCCGGTGCGTTCGCCGCCCACGCCGGGAGTTCGTTGGCCCGGCGGTATGCGTGACCCGGCGTCGAGAGCGTTGCCGTCCAACCGGCCCGGTCGCAGAGGTCGGCGATGAACAAAGCGAAGTCTCCATCGAGGAAGCGGTGCTCGATCACCTCGCCCGCAGCCGACCTGACGTCTGCGCCGGCGGAGGCGATAGCCGCGACCTTCAGCCCCAGGGCTTCGAACGGCCGCACGGCCGCCTGGTACCAGCGCGCGGTGGCCGGCGCAAGGACAATTCCCGCATCGATTGCCGCCTTCAGCGCCTTGCCGGTCCTCTCGGAAACGCGGCCCTGCGAGTTCAGCAGCGTGCCATCGAGGTCGATCGCGATGAGCTTCGGCCTCATCCCCACGGCCCTTCGCCGGCCGCAGGGTTCCACGTCTCCGCGATCTTGCCGTCGCGGATCCGGAAGATCTCGATGCCCGACATCGTCGTGCGGTTGTCGTCGGGGCCGAAGGAAAATTCGTAGGCGCTCGCGACCAGATCGCCCTCCGTCAACACGACGGTGTTGCTGAACCTCGGTTTCGTTGCCTGCGCGAGAAAGCCGGCGATGCGAGCCTTGTTTTCGGCCAGCGACATCACCACCTGGTGGCCGTGTTCGTGGCGAATGCACGGGTCGGCGATGTAACCCCCGGCGGCTTCGGGATCGGCCGCGTGATAGACGGCATCGGTGTAGTCCTGGAGAAAGCGGGCGAGGTCCATGCGCGGAATCCTACTCCGAACCGCATCCCGGTTTACGAATGAATTACACTGGCGCCATGACCATGACGACTTCGCTCCTTCGAGACCGGGCCGCTGCCGCGCGTGCGGCATCACGCCCGCTCGCGCGCGTTTCGAGCGCGGTGAAGAACGCCGCCCTCGCCCGCATCGCCGAACTCCTCGAGACCGATCAGACCGAGGTGCTTGAGGCCAACGCCCTCGACCTCGCGAACGCCCGAGAGGCCGGCCTCGACGAGTACTTTGTCGAGCGCCTGACACTCAACCCGGAACGCTTGCGAGGCATCGCCGCGGACACGCGCAAGGTGATGCAGCTCGAGGATCCAGTCGGCGAAGTCTTCGATGCCCGAACGTTGCCGAATGGCCTGATGATCGGCCGCCGGCGGATACCGCTCGGCGTCCTCGCCTGCATTTACGAATCCCGCCCGAATGTGACGGTCGATATCGCCGTGCTCTGCCTGAAAAGCGGCAACGCCGCCATCCTTCGCGGCGGCAAGGAAGCGCGGCACAGCAACGAGGCGCTCGGCAAGCTGCTGCAGAAGGCCCTTGCCGGCACCGGCATCCCCAGCGACGCCGTCCAGGTCATCTCGGATCCTGACCGTGCCCACGTCGATGAACTTCTCGAGATGAACGACCTCGTCGACATCATCGTTCCCCGCGGTGGCGCGCAATTGATTGATTACGTGCGGCGCAAGGCGACCATGCCCGTCGTCGCCCACGGCGATGCGGTCGTCCAGATCTACGTCGATGCTGACGCCGACGTGGAAGAAGCCGTCACTGTGGTCGATAACGCCAAAACGCGGCGCTACAGCATCTGCAACGCGGTCGACACGCTGTTGGTCCATCGAGAGATCGCACCGGACTTCCTTGGAAGGCTTTCGAAGTCCTGGGGCTCGAAGGTCGCATTCCTCGGCGATGAGCGGGCACGCGAAGTCCTCGCCGGCGCTGGCGCCGCGAACGTGGAAGCCGCGAACGAAGAGACGTGGAAGACCGAACACCTCGCCCTTCGCGTCGGCGTCCGCATCGTCGATTCGATGGACGAAGCCGTGGAACACATCGAGACGTATGGCAGCCACCACAGCGACGCCATACTCACGGAGAATTACTCGAACGCCATGGAGTTCCTGGATGCGGTGGATTCGGCCGCCGTCTACGTAAACGCAAGCACGCAATTCACCGATGGCGCGCAATTCGGCCTCGGCGCTGAAGTCGGCATCTCCACCCAGAAAATGCATGCTCGCGGCCCCATGGGACTGCGCGAGCTCACGAGCTATAAATGGACCATCATCGGCAGAGGACAGGTGAGACCACTTTGATCAGCTTCGAACGGGAATGCCGCACGCCGCATTCCGAGTCGTACACGGTCCTTGAAGACGGCGGCATCGTGGGCCGTTTCGACCTTCATTACCAGGGCTCAAACGTCTACGGCACCCTCTGCACCACTGCCGATGCCAACGAGGAGCGCATCCAGCAACTCATCGATGCCGCCGACGAACAACTCGTGATGACCGCCGACCCGTATCGCGAAGACTTCGTCGTGACCGTCTGGCGGGGCTCTCCCGCCGGCGTCTACAGCGACAGCGATGCTGACGACGACGAAGACGAAGACACCTTCCGCCTAAACTGAGGGGGGAATTCAACAATTGCCCCGGATGCCCGAAACCGGCTTCGCCCTGTACACTCGTGAGTGGAGAGGTGTCCGAGTGGTTGATGGTGCCGCTCTCGAAAAGCGGTGTGGCGCAAGTCACCGGGAGTTCGAATCTCCCCCTCTCCGCCAACCACCACCAGCCCGGTAACCCGGAATACAGAAGGCCCGCTTTTCAGCGGGCCTTCTCGTGTTTCTGCGGGACGTTGTTCATGCCGAGCGCTGGACCATCACGGTTTCGATCCAGGTGACTTTGCCCTCTCGGCGCTTGATGAAGAATCGCTCGACCTTGTTTGGGCTCGAAATGCTGGCGGCCGCGCGATAGCCATGGGCCTCGCGAGCCATTTCCTTGGCGCGTTGCTCGGCCAACTGGCTGGCGATCGCGGGATGAAGCAGCGGGTGTATCACTTTCTTTCTCCTCCGTGGTCCGTTTGCCGGCCACAAACCTATTGGAGCGGATTCGAGTCTGGTTGAGGCCCGGCGGAGGAGGGGGATGGGGTCACCCATTGGGCGGAGCAAGGGCTCGTTGTGTGACCTGCATCGCACAGCCGCGGCTGGTGCGTATAAACACATACGGGGTTCGCCAATTGGCGAACCCCGTATGTGCGGGAACCACTACCGGAGTGCCTTAGCCCTCAGGAGTAGAAATTGGGCGGCCGGGATTGCGGCCGGCGGCATCACGTTGTCTCGAATTCGATGGCAAACCGCGTACGTTCGTAAGGACTTCAACGATGCGCTCCACCGGGAAGCCCTGGGCTTCGTTCAGCAGGCGCTGATTCCGGGCCTTTTTCACCAGTTGCTGCTGGCGCAGCTCGGAGAGGCGTTCATGCGTATAGGCGTTGAGAAGGAACATTCGGATGCCTCCGTGGCTTCTGTTCGTGTATAGAAACATAGGCAAGTGCCTATGTCAATAGTTTTGTCCCTAAGTTAACCGAGGCGAACCACCGGGAAGCGCGTCTTCGTCGCGATACTCGGGGATGGCGACACACTGAATGTCCATCGACCCCGGAGGGCGACTTCCAATGCGTTCTCAGTGACAGGAAAACGCAGACCTGGCGCAGCCGTAACGCGCCGGCGATGACTTTTCTGGGTTAGTTTCGCGACGAGGTGGCGGCGGCTGGCGAGAGGGCCGTAAGGTCATCCAGCACCTCTGCGATGTAGGCCTGGATGGTTTCGTTGTTGGATGTGTACTGGACCTGGTTGCCGTCACGTTCCGGCCGGGCTAGCCCGGCCTCGCGAAGCATCTTCACATGCACGCTCACCGTTGGCTGCGAAAGACCGAACTGGCTCGCGAGCTCCGTGACGGTCGCGCTGTGCCAGACCGGTCGGAGCAATTCAAAGAGAATCGCAACACGCGTCGGGTCTGAGAGAACCTTGAGCTTCGAAGCAACGCGTTCGGCGCGTTCCCGTCGCCGCGCCTCCAGGTCGGCGCTCTCCGTCCCGGAACCGACAACCACCAGATCCGGGAACGACCAGAAGAAATTCCCACCACCCGCGAGGCCGAGAGGCACGACAACGAGCTGTTGCGCCGATCGGGCGGCGGCAAGCTGTTCCTGGAACTCATCCTTGTGGACGAAGCCATTGCCAGCGAGTACCGCACGAAGGTCTGTGCCGAGCCGGGCGGCCGCACGAATGTCCTCAGCCGCGCGCTCGGCGGCAGCTCTTCCGCCGTGCTCCCAAGGCCGTCGCATCAAGTCATAGAACTTGCGGGTGAGGGAGACATAGGTCGCCCGTTCCTGCGGGTGGGTAGCGAGGAAGTCCAGCCGCCGCCGGATCAGATCAACGACTTCCGGAGGTTCGCTCGCGAGAGCGGGCACCGCGATATTATCGGCGAGCGTCGCCTCGAGACCGTCGAGAAACATCTCCGGCGAGGAGGCAAGGAGTTGCTTCGTGTGCCACCCCGCAACCAGCAGTTCGCCGCACTCCGGATACGTCCGGCCGTTCACCTGGTCGAGGCCGGGGCCAACCCAGAAGGCGAGCAGTTTCCGGACGAATTCCGGGTTTGCTTCGCTGACCTCGTTTACCCATTCAGGCACGGGCTTGTCGGGATCGAGGCAGGACCTGCGCAAAAGGAAGACGCCGAACTGGAATTCGAGGACCGGGGCAACTACTACGCGGAAACTGGCAGTTTCGTCGGCATTCGGCCCGAATTCGGATGGCATCGTTCATTAACTATAGACCTAATTCCACCAAAGGCCAGCCAGATCTTCATAGCTTTTCCACAATCGACACCGCACCGCTGGTCACACCAGGCGCGCGCACGCCCAGCGGAACAGTTCCGATGCTGTCGGATAGGGATGGATGGTCGAGGCCACCTCCCTCGCGGTCATTTCATGCTGGATGGCCAGGCAGGCCTCGCCAACGAGGGTGCTGCCCCGGGCGCAGATGAATTGCGCACCCAGGAGTACGCCCGTCTCAGCGTTCGCTATCACCTTCACGAAGCCATCGGTCTGCCCAGTGGTCCTGAACCAGTCCAGCTCCGCTGTATCGAGTTTCACCACGGCAATCTCCGCTCCAGTGGCGCGTGCCTGCTCCTCGGTCATGCCGACGTGGCCGATCTCTGGCTCGGTGAAAATCGCCCAGGGGACAAGTGTCTCCGGGATCATTTCGCAGGTGCCGCTCTCTATGTGCTTGCCAATATGGTGCGCCTGGTAGCTGGCGAAATGCGTGAACTGGAACTTCCCGGTGATATCACCGGCCGCCCAGAGGCCATCGAGATTGGTCTTCCCGCACGGGCTGATATCGACGAAGCCCCGCTTGTCCAGCCGCAGGCCCAGCGCATCGAGGCCGCCAGGCACCTGCGGCTTGCGCCCCGCCGCCACCAGGATGTCGTCGAATTCGAACCTGCCCGCCTCAGTGGTGACGATAACGCTCCCGGATTCGGTGCGATCGACCCGTTTAACGTCGGCGGAGACCACAATGCGCATGCCTTCGCGCTCAAGAAGCTTGGCCAGCTCGAGAGAAACTTCGGGATCTTCGGTGGATGCGATCCTCGGAGCCAATTCGAAGAGTGTGACCTGTGAGCCGAGGCGCAGGAAGCTCTGGCCGAGCTCCAACCCGATCGGTCCCCCGCCGATCACTGCGAGGCGTTCGGGCTGAGCGGGCATCCCGAAAATGGTGCGGTTCGTCTGGGCCCTGGCCTCCGCCAGGCCCGGGATTGGCGGAAGCCCGGGCCCAGTACCCGTCGCGATAACCACGTCGGGCGCCGAAAGCGTGTCATCGCCCACGCGCACGCGGGTCGGCGCATCGAATTTCGCCTCCCCCATATACAGGTCGATGCCGTCGGCGCGGAAGCCGCCGTTCGGGTCGGTGCCCCGCACCAGCAACTGCGTGCTATGGATCGCGGCCACGATCTCGTCCCATCCGAGCTCGTAATCGGCTGCCTTTTTCGAAAGATCGATGAGCGCCTTGCTCGGCACACAGCCATCGTTCAGGCACTCGCCGCCGAGGTGTTCGCGCTCCACTACCGCCACGCGCTTGCCCTTCCGCCCGAGCGTGCGAGCGATGTTGTCTCCCGCGGAGCCGTTGCCAATCACTATCAGGTCGTACGTCTTCAATCGAACAGGCGCCTTTCGAATGCGGTAGTTGGGCGCGGGTGCGCGCCACCCGTGAAGTGGAGTCCACCGTCCAACGCGGGCATTACGTCCCCTGCCCGTCTCTTTACCAACGTGGCGGCCGTGCCCGTCACCCCGGATGGCGCAGCTTCCATGTTGATTTCGAGCGGACCACAGGAGTCAGACATGGAAACGCAACCACGCAGCCTCTCTCGGGGCTTCATTATCGAATCGGCGAACATCCCCGCGGGATTCGGTGCACACCTCGAACGCAAGGGCCTCGCCGGCATGACGGCAGCAACGCTCGACGGTATGTACCTCGAACCGCGCGTCCCGCTGGGCGAGATCTTCCGGGCGTTCGAACGTACGGGCGCCCAGGTGGTGGGCGTGCGCCGGGCGGGCCAGCCAGCCGATTGGCACATCACGGCGCGCGCCGCCGCAGGGTCTCGCATGCGCCTTTCGAACATGCGCGCCGCTGAATGGCTGCCGACGCTGCCGGCCGCCTAACGAGCCTGCCAGACCGTGCCATCGGGCCCATCCTTCACTTCCACACCGAGTTCGAGGAGGCCGTCGCGGACGCGATCAGCCAGCTGCCACTGCTTCGCAGCCCGCAGCTCAGTCCGCAGGGCTACGAGCAGGTCAATAAACGGAGCGGCCTGCTGAGTTGCGCCAGAGGCAGCTTCGAGCGTGAATCCCAGGACGTCCGCCAGCTCGCGCAGGGTGGCGCGGGCCCCCGAAGTGTCGCCCCCGGCGTCCGTCGCCCGGTTGATGTCCCGGGTGAGGTCGAACAGCGCAGCGAGTGCCTGGGGCGTATTCATGTCGTCTTCCATCGCGTCGATGAACCGTTCGCGGGCAGCCGAGGCGTCGAGCGCCTCGCCACCCTCTGTCGAAGTGCGGAAAGCCGCGTTTCTCAGCCGCTCAACGCCTGAGCGTGCCGCTTCCATGGCCTCGTCCGTGTAGCTTGAAGGGCTGCCGTAGTGGCTGGAAATCACGAACATGCGGAGGGCGTCACCCCCGTACCGTTCGAGCGCTTCAGCGATGGTGACCAGGTTCCCCAGCGATTTCGACATTTTGTCGCCACTGAGCTGGAGCAGCGCGTTATGCATCCATATCCGGGCGAAGGGCGGTTTGCCCGTGTACGCCTCGGTCTGGGCGATCTCGTTCGTATGGTGCGGGAAGATGAGGTCCGCGCCGCCGCCGTGGATGTCGATCTGCTCCCCGAGGGCGTTCAGTGCCATCGCCGAGCATTCGATGTGCCATCCGGGCCGCCCCTGCCCCCACGGGCTTTCCCAGCTCGGCTCGCCCGGCTTCGCGTTCTTCCAGAGGGCAAAGTCCAGTGGGTCGGACTTCAGTTCCGTGGGGTCGATACGCGCACCCGAGAGCAAGTCATCGATGTCGCGCTTCGAAAGCGCGCCATAGGTGCTGAATTGGCGTACGCGGTAATAGACATCGCCGCCGCTTTCGTAGGCGAAGCCCTTGTCTATCAGGCCATTGATGAATTCGATGATCTGGGGCACCACTTCGGTTACCCGCGGGTAAAAGTGGGCCGGGAGCACGTTCATCGCCCGCAGCTGGCGGTGGTAATCGTCGATGTTCTGCTCGGCCAATTCGAGCATCGGCACGCCAAGGCGGTTTGAGCGCTCGATCAGCTTGTCATCGATGTCGGTGAAGTTTTGGACATGCCGAACCGGAATTTGGCGCCAGTCCAGGTACCGCCGTAGGACATCGAACACGATCGCGTGAAGGGCGTGGCCCACGTGGCTCTCTGAATACGGTGTGACTCCACAGACATAGAGCCGCACCACGCCATCATCGGCGAGCGCCGGGAGTAGCTCTCGGCGGGAGTTGGTGAGGGTGTCCTGGAGTTGCATTCCACATCCTGAAGTGAGGGATTTCGACTCGTATCTTAGACGTTCGGGCCCGAACGAGTCGGGGGATAAGCGTCAAGAGATGCGGGTAATGTTTCGGGCTTCCGAACGCAATTCGTGGATTGCTCACGAATTGGCGATGTGCAACCCTAACGGCCACCTCTTGGCGGGGTGACCGGTTCGAGACCAAACCCGGCTACGGCCGGAGCGCCCTGGTGACGAACCATTTAAACGTATGTGGAAAACCTCACGCGAGGAAACCCCCCGCGTGGCGCCTCGGCTCGATGAGCCTGAGCGCGTCACGAGCTGGCTGGCAGGCTGGGTGGACTATGTGTTCGCCCTCACACTGATGGTCGGCCGCTGGCTGCGCCTGCCCATTGTTCAACCTGCGCCCTCCGGCCTCCTCGCCACTGCCGAAGGCTTCTCGCCCCAACGGCCCCACGCTCCTCGCTGGAACGAACCGCACAAAAAGTCCTCGACGAATCTGCTCGTTCGCATCGCCGAAATCGCCATGGTCATCGTGTCGTTCTTCCTCGGCGCCCAGTTGCTTTCCGGCACGCCAACAGTCGCCGCTCCCGACCTCAGCAAGCTGACCCTTACACCAGACCACCAGGGTGTTGAATCGCGGGCCGTTCCGAGTGCCGCGGCAAAGCAAATCCTCGTCCCGGCTGAACAGACAATCACGGTGGTACCTCCGACGGTGGAAACCGTTGCCCAGGCAGATGACGAAGAGGCAGCGCTCCTGGCGCCACTGCCGGACGACGAAGCCTCCGCCGCCAGCGCGCCAGCAGCGACTCCGGTCGCGACGGTGGGAGCCGTGGCGCCCACACCTGAACCAACCACGGCCGACGCGGCCCTCCCCATCCCAACGCCCCCGGCGCCCCCGGCAGCTACCGAAGCCCCGTCGCGAGTGAACCCGGACCTGCCGGACCGGTACCTCACCAGCGATGAGATCGCCGCCGCTGCCCTCGAAGCAGGCTGGGCGCCTGAGGTCATCCCAGACCTACAAAAGGTCGCCTGGTGCGAAAGCCGCTACCACACGCACGCCCAGTACCTCGGCGCCCGCGGGCTGATGCAGATTTTGCCATTCTGGTTTGACGCGGCCGGCCTCGACTTTTCGATGTGGGCCGACCCGGTCACCAACCTCAAAGCCGCCAAGCTTGTGTACGACTCCCACCTGCGCGATTTCGGTGACCCGTGGAGCGCCTGGACCTGCAAGCCCTAGGCAAATACCGCTCTACTGTCGCTCCGGGCCGTGAACCTTGCATGCGTAGCGATCCAGTTGGTCGCGGTCACAAATGAGTTCCACCGAGAATTCTGTGACCTGGAAAATCGCTGCCGGCCTGATGCGAATGTCCTGGACCTCGAAGCAGCAGCTGCGGACTTGTTGTATCGCTCCGATTCGTTTCCCACGAACATCGAATACGTGGTCGCCAGACCGCGGTTCTCTCATCTTCTTTTCCTCTCTCAAACGGAGCAGGCCGGGAAAAGAAGGTTGCTAGTCTGCAGTTCCAAGAATGCGGCGCACTGAAAAGCTATTCACTTCATCGTACGCCCTGCGTCAAATGCTTTAACCGCCGCCGTCAGTCGCCCGTCGCCGCTTCTGGTTCGTGAACATCGGCCGCGGGAGTTCCGCGGCTACGTCCGGGACGGAACAAGAAGAGTAGCCAGAGCAGCCCGATGGCAATGATCGTTCCGCCAATGACCATCCCGGCGATCGCGAACCCGCGCAGATAAGGGAACCGCGCACCAAAGCGGACATCCACATCAACTCCAGCGCTGCCATCGGCGTTCATGATGACGGCCCGCCAGTCACCGGGCGCGATGGTCCAGGTCACCTCTTGCCGCCCAGGGCCAGAGGCCACCACTTCAAACAACTCTGGGTCCGGCGCGCCGATATCGCGGCGGCCACCGAGGGCCACTCCCTGGTAGTCGAACGGCCCGAATTCGAGACCGCTGACGTTCTCGTAACTTCCCCCGGTGACCAGCGCCTGCACCGCCTCGGCCGAACCGACCGCAACGAGCACATCGCCGCCATCGGCGCGCTCCGCCGCGATGCGGAGCAAGACCTTGCCGCCCGTGCGGCCCTCCTCGACTTCTTTCTCTGTCACCTCGCGGAATTCGCCGGTATGCACGGCGAGTGCGGCCGTGCCTGTCGTCATCTGTCCGCCGCCGCTGATGAAGCCATCGCTATCGAGTGCCCGGTACGTCACGAACGAAGGCGCGGCACACGCTCCGCCGCCGAGGATGAGGAGAACGGCCACAATCACAAGGAAGATCCGCACGGCGCCCCCATTGTCCCCGGAACCGCCCGAACGCGCTGTGAGCCCACCTCCAGCGCACACGACAACCGAAATCTCTCTGCGACTCGGCGCCTCCGCGTTCAACCGCTGCTCGGCCAGCGACATGCGCGTTTAAACACTCCGATGTAGCGATTCGCATCGCGCTTCCGGCGATTGACCGAACCCTGTACCCTACCCGCGGCACCGGGACCAGCTGAATGGCCCGAAGTCAGGACGGTACCGCGCTTGCTGCTCGCGCTCGATATTGGAAACACCAGCATCCACATCGGACTCTTCCAGGGCGAGACTATCGCCCACACCTGGCGCATCGGCGTCGAACAGGAAAAGCTGCCCGATGAGTACGGCGTCCTCCTCATGACGCTGCTCGAAACCGCTGAGATTTCAGCCCGCGACATCTCCGCCTGCATCATCGGCTGCGACGTGCCCCCGCTGATTCCGACCTTCGAACAGGTCTGCCGGAAGTACTTCAAGCTCGAACCGATGGTTGTCGGTCACGGCCTGCGCACGGGTGTCCGCATCCTTTATGACAATCCGAAACAGCTAGGCGCCGATCGCATCATCGATGCCGTCGCAGCCATCAAGCTCTACGGGGCGCCAGTCATCGTCGTCGACTTCGGAACGGCTACCGTTTTCGATGCGGTGAACGAACAGGGCGATTACCTCGGCGGGGCGATCGCGCCCGGCATCGGCATCGCCAGCGAGGCGCTCTTCAGCCGCGCCGCCATGCTCTATCGCGTGCAACTCGAGCGCCCGCCGGTCGCCATCGGCAAAAACACCATCAACGCCATGCAGTCGGGCATCCTCTTCGGCTATGTGGGGCTGGTCGAAGGTCTCGTCCGGCGCTTCCGCAAGGAACTCCCCGGCAATCCAAAAGTGATCGCCACCGGCGGCCTTGCAAGTCTCATCGCTGACGAGACTGACTGCATCGACGTGGTAAACGGCGACCTGACCCTCACTGGGCTGCGCCTGATACACGAAATGAACGCCGAGTAACACGATGGACGAGCCAAACCCGCTGCCGCTCTCGAAAAAGCACGTAGTCCTGGGCGTCACGGGATCGATCTCCGCCTATAAGGCCGCCGACACGGCAAGCAAGCTACGCCAGGCAGGAGCGACCGTCGAAGTCATCATGACTCCCGCGGCCACCCGCTTCGTTACGCCACTCACGTTCCAGTCCCTCACCGGCAGGCCGGTCGTGGTCGATATGTTCACGGCTGCGGAAGCCGAGGCGCACGTGGAAGTCTCGCGCCGCGCGGATGCGCTCGTTATTGCGCCGGCGACTGCCGATTGCCTGGCCAATCTCGCTCATGGGCAGACGCCGGACATGGTGACGCTCACGGCGCTGGCCACCACCGCGCCAATCCTGATGGCGCCCGCGATGGACAGCCAGATGTGGGAACACCCGGCAACTCAGGAAAACGTGATCACACTGCGCAATCGCGGCGTCGAAGTCGTTGGTCCGAACGAGGGCAGGCTCGCAAGCGGGCGGATGGGTTTTGGGCGCCTGGCCGAGCCAGTGGAGATCGTCGGCGCCCTGCGGACGCTCCTGGGGCAACGCTGCGGCGACCTCACCGGGCGCCACATCGTCGTGAGCGCCGGCGGGACGCAAGAGGCCATCGACCCCGTGCGCTTCATCGGCAACCGGTCGACCGGGAAGATGGGTTTCGCCATCGCCGAGGCAGCCCGCGACCGCGGCGCGCATGTCACGCTCGTCACGGGCCCCGTGTCGCTCGACACCCCCTACGGGATCCATCGCGTCGATGTCCGCACCGTCGCCGAAATGCTGGTCGCGCTCGAACAGGCCACCGCCGACTCCGACGCGATCGTTATGTCAGCCGCTCCCGCGGACTACCGCGCCGCCCACCCAAGCGAACACAAGATGAAGAAGACCGCCGAAGACGGCCTGAACGTGGAACTCACCAAGAACCCCGACATCATCGCGACGCTGCCAGCGGGCGGCGTCCGTGTCGGCTTCGCCGCCGAGACGGTGAACGTCGCTGAATACGCGAAAGCGAAACTGCCGGCGAAGCGCCTCGATTTCATCGTCGCGAACGATGTCGGGGCGGCCGGTTCCGGCTTCGGCACGGATACGAACCAGGTCACCATCTATCACGATGACGGCCGCGCGGAAGAACTGCCACTGATGAGCAAATACGCCGTGGCCGTGGCTATCCTGGACCGGGTGGCGGCCCGGCTGAAGTAGCGAGAGCTATCCTGAGACCATGAAACCGAAGCGCGATATTCCGGTAGTGTTTCATCAGGAAGGCGACCAGTGGCTCGCCCAGGCGCTTGGTGTCGAAGTGGCTACCTTCGGGCCTACCCTGGAGGCTGCGAAAGCCATCTGAAACTGCGACGCGAGAGTCCGGGAGTCCGAATCGCGGTGATCGTCCCGCCTCCGAAAAGCGATATCCCCAACGGCACACTCGGATCAATTCTGAGGCAGGCCGGGACGACTCGTGACCACTTCATCGAGCCATTACGCTGACGCCGTAGGTCGCGCTTCACCGTTCTCCGGTCTCCCGTATGATTCGCCCCCACTCACGTGGAGGCCGCCGTGGAAAACTGGGAAGTTACATCGCTCGCGAACGGGTTGCGCATCGTCACCACGCCGATGCCTTCGACACAGGCTGCCTCGGTCAACATCTTCGTCGGGGTAGGCTCGCGCTCCGAACCGGCGCGGCTCAATGGGATTACCCATTTCCTTGAGCATATGGTCTTCAAGGGCACCACGAAGCGGCCGGATGCCATCCTCATTGCCCAGGAGATCGAAGGCGCCGGCGGCACGCTCAACGCCTATACCAACAAGGAATTCACCTGCTACTGGAACATCGTGCCCTTCGACCGCTTCGAAACGGCCCTCGATGTGGCCGCCGACATGCTCCTCGATTCCCTTCTCAGCCAGGAAGAGATCGACCGCGAATGCCCGGTGGTCCAGCAGGAACTGAAGCGCAACCACGACAACCCGGGGGCATGGGCGGGCAGGCTCATCGGCCAGGCCGTCTACGGCGAACAACCGCCCGGCTGGGATGTCGGCGGCCCCGTCGAGCTCATCCCAACGTGGAAGCGCCCGGACTTCCTCGAACACATCGGGCAGTGGTACAAGCCCTCGAATATCGTCGTTTCCGTTGCCGGCAACGTCACGCATCAGCAGGTGGTGGACCTCGCAACCCCGCTCTTCTCCGGCATGACCGACGCCCCGCTGCCGACCGTCACGCCGTACGACGCGTCCATCACCGGCGCGCGCATCACTTCGGATTCGCGCGCGATTGACCAGTGCACCATGTACCTCGGCCTGCCCATGTTCGGCCGCGACGACCCGGACCGCTACGCGATTCGCATCATGAACGACGTCCTCGGCGGCGGGATGTCTTCCCGGCTGTTCCGCGAGGTCCGCGAACGCCGGGGCCTGGCGTATTCAGTCGGCGCCGGCTACGGCTACCTCTCGGACGCCGGCGTCTACACAATCTCAGCCGGCGTGAACCGCGACAAACTTGCCGAAACCATAAAGGTGTGCCTGGAAGAGACGGAAAAGCTCATCACCCAGACGGTTCCCGGAGAAGAGCTGCGTAAGGCGAAGGACCACAATATCGGCCGCTTCCGCCTCTCGCTGGAGACTGCATTCTCCCTCGGCCAGCGTCATGGCGAATCGCTCCTCACCAAGGGCTTCATTGAGGAGATCGACGATGTCGTCGCCCAGATCGAGGCAATTACGGCGGACGACGTGAAGGCCGTCGCAGCAAGGATCATTACCCGCGAGAAGCTCCATTGCGCGGTCGTCGGGCCGGATATCGACGAGGCGGAGATCGAAGCAGCGATTGCATGAGAGACTGGTACTGCGACCAGTTGCTCACCGGCAACGTCCGCTTTGAGCGCATCTTCGAAGACGAGACCGCGATCGCCTTCTGGCACACGAGACCGCGCTACCCGCACCATGCCGTGGTCACGCCCCGGTACCACGTCAATTCGCTCTTTGATTGCGATGCCGGGACTCTCGTAAACCTGTTGGAAGTGGTGAAGGCCGTCGCGGCACAGTTCACCGTGGACTACGGTGGCGCCTACGTCATCACGAACGTGGGCGGCTACCTGGAATCGAAGCACCTCCATTTCCACATCGGCGCCGACTGAGGTCGCCGCTTGTATCGGCATGGCCGGCGCGGATACCATCCCGCGTCGAATGGATTCGAGCGCCGAACCCCCCGGGCTTCTTGACGCGCTGAGAGCAACGCCGATTCGGTTCAGGGCTGCTTCGGCGAATCGCTCGCCGGGAGAGCTTCAGAAAGGCGAGACCGCCGGCGCCTGGTCGGCCAACGAAATCCTCTGGCACATCCGCGCTGCGGCAGATGTCTACGGGGAACATATCGCGCGCATCCTGGATGAAGACACACCGAGCTGGCGCCACGTTTCGCCACGCGCACGAATGAAAAAGGTCCAGTACAACCAGATTCCTTTCGCCGAATCGCTTGCCGCCTTCGAACGCCAGCGCTCTGCGCTGGTGACGCGGCTCGATGCGCTCCCAATCGCAGCATGGAAGCGGTTCGCTATCGTCCGGGTCGAAAAGCGCGAACGGAAGCTCACCCTTCAGGAGCGGATCTGGGGGATGGTGACCCACGAAGCCGTCCACTGCGAACAGGTGGAGGCGTTGCTTCCGCGTCAGTGAGTCACGGTGAGTCTTGACTTCGGCCAGATTCTTGCGGCAGGACAACTTCGGATACCCAGCGTTGTGATCGTCCGCACTCGCCACGCGCGGGCGCACCAGTCGCCCTCGGACCTCGCCTGGGCACTCCGTAATTGGGAACTTGCCCTCGACGATGGCGCCCCGCTGGTCATCGACCCCGACAACTATCGCCTCCGAATGTTCCCCCTTCGCTAACTAGGCAAAGCACCGCAGAGGCTGGTTTCCGTTGTACTCCAGCATCTCGCTGAACATCATGCGGAAGTCCAGGGCGGCGCCCCAGCGCTCCCCACGCAGCTCCGAATAGGCCCGGTGCAAATTGGGCACCAGCCGCTCCTTATCGTGGAGCGGCTCAAACTTGCCCAGATCTAGCGACCTCGCGAGCTCGAGCGGCGGCGTGCCCGCATGCATCCCGCGCTTCGCCGTCTCCTGGATGAACAGCAGGTAGTCGCGAACGTCCCGGATGGCGCCTGGCCCGGTTACCGATCCGTGGCCCGGCACGATCGTCTCGGCGCCGAGCGCTTCGATTCGGTCCAGGGCCTGCAGCCAACCACCAATCGAGCCAGCCAGCGCGAACGGTGTCCCGCCGTTAAAGATCACATCGCCGGTGAACAGCAGTTTGCGGTCCGGGATCCAGGCGACGATATCGTTCGTTGTGTGCGCCGGCCCGACGAACATGAGCTCGATACGGAGGTCGTCCACATATACGGCGAGTTTGTCCTCGAACGTCACCGTCGGCGGTGTCACCGGGCAATCGCCGAAGTCGATCATCGGGAAGAGCGCGTGGCTGCTGTTGCCACTGGCGATGATCTCCCTCCGGCAGCGTTCGCTGGCGATGATGGCGCTCTCCGCGAACATGAAGTTCCCGTAGGTGTGATCGCCGTGGCTGTGGGTGTTGATCAGTGCATTCACCGGCTTCTGTGTCACGTTGCGAATGGCGGCGTGCCAGGCGCGAGCGCGCGCTTCGGTGCCCGTCGAGTCGATGACGGTCGCGGTCTTTTCCCCGACGATGCAGCCCGCATTGTTGAGAAACCAGCTGCCATCGAGCTGGATGTAGGCGTAGATGCCTTTGCTCACTTCCTCGATTGCGGGGGCGGGGATCTCTGCATGCTGGGGGACGACTGCGGACGACATAGCGCACCTCCGAATGTGCGCCGCATTCAAGCACGTTCGGCCGGTGCCACGCCACCCCTCCTAAACGACCTCCCCGGTGAGGAACGGCGCCCGAACATCAGCCCGTGTCTCCGGGCCCTTTTCAAGGCGCGCTGCGTACAGCGAGAGCAGGTAGTTCGGGATGAAGTACATCAGCGCCACCACGGTCAGGATTTCGACCGTCGAATTCGAATAGGTCGGGTTCTCGTAGAGCAGCTTGCCCTTGCGCAGGAGTTCTTCGAGCGCGATGAGTGCGCCGAGCGACGTGTCCTTATAGAGCGTGATCAACTGGCTTACCAGGCCCGGCGACATCCGCCGCAGCGCCATCGGCACGGCCACGAAGCGCATCGACTGCATGTAACTCAACCCCAGCGAGCGGCTGGCTTCGAGAATACCCTTCGAGATGGAGAGGATGCCCGCACGCATGATCTCCGCCACCACGGCGCTGTTGTAGAGCGAGAGCGCCAGGATCGCGGACGCCTGCGGCGTCAGGTCTCCTGATCGGTCATCGACAAACCAGTCCAGGATGGGCACGCCCATCGCCCACGAGGTGTTGAAGCGGCCCGCCCCGAAGAACACGAAGAACATCAGCAACAGGAGAGGCGTGGCGCGGAAGGTCTCGATGTACGTCGTCCCCAGGACGCGCACGATGGGGATAGGCGAGAGCCGCGCGACGGACATGAGGATGCCAACCACGAGGCTGAGAAGGATGGCGATGACCGCGATTTCAACACTAACGCGAAGCCCGAGGAGCAGGAAGCGCCAGATATACCAGTACTTGAACGGGTCCCAGTCTCCCGGGAGAACGTCGAGGAAGCTGCTCCACAGTGCGTCCATTAGCGAGCCCTCGCGACACGGCGTTCGAGGCGGTTCGAGGCATAGGCCAGCGGCAGGGTCAGCGAGAGATAGAGCACGCCTGCCAGGGTGAACAGTTCGAACGTCTGGAAGTTGTCCTGCTGGATGTTGTCAGCCGTCTGCAGGAGTTCGGTGACGCCGATGGCGGAAACGAGCGCGCTGTTGCGGAAGAGCGCGCTGAAGATGCTCGTGAGCAACGGCACCGCGACTCGCAGTGCCTGCGGCGCGACCACGTACACGCGAGTCTGGATGTAGTTCAGCCCGATCGAGCGAGCCGCCTCGGTTTGGCCTTTGTCGATGGAAAGGAGGCCGCTTCTCAGCGCTTCGGCGGTGTACGCCGCCGTGTACATGGTCAGGCCGATGAGACCCGCCTTAAACGGCGAGAGCAAGAACCAGTCCGGCCGGCCGATGACCGGAAGATCAAGCTTCGGCAGGGCGAAAAACAGGAAGAAGAGCTGCACAAGCAGGGGCGTGTTCCGAAACCATTCGACGTAGACGGTGGCGATCACGCGCAGGACACGGAAGTCGGCGGTCCGCAACAATGCCAGCACAGCGCCCAGCACCATCGAAAGAGCGAACGAGAGCAGAGTCAGGATGATCGTCGTCCGGTAGCCACGAAGCAGTTCCGGGTAGTGCTCCTGGAGCTGATCCCAGATGTCTCCCCAGAAGCTTCGAGCGCCGTAGGTGATCTCCCATGCCGCCCAGGCAACGCCCGCCAGGGCGATAGCGCGGACCACCCAGAGTGCGGCCGGCCAGCCCGGGCGGCGCTTCCCGGGCCGCGCCTCAACGACTTCTAGCGCTACCCAAATGGGCAGCGCCAGGAAGAAGTAGCAGAGGACCAGGAAAGCCTGCAGCCCCAAATCAGAACCTAGTTTCTCGATACGCGGCTACCGGTTCACGAGTCTCACCGAAGGGTCGGCGGCAACTCACGGCGAAGCCGAACTCCCCCTCTCCATCCACGATGGAGAGGGGGCCGGGGGGTGAGGCTAATTGGTGGCGGGGATCTTCGCGCGGGCATCGGCGGCAGAAGGCAGGCCTTCCACATCACCGAGGTACTTGTTGTAGATCTTGTCCCAGGTGCCGTCCTCGAACCAGTTGGCGAGGAGGGTATCCACGAACTCGACCATGTCGGTCTTGCCCTGCTTAATACCGATGCCGTACGGCTCCTGGGTGAACTGGCCACCCACAAGCTTCAGGCTGTCATCGGCGGCCGCAAAGCCGGCGAGGATGATGTCGTCCGTGGAGACGGCTTCAACGCGACCGTCCTTCATCGAGCTCACGCAGGCTGCGTAGCCCGTAAGCGAGAGGAGTTCGGCCTGGGGCGCCTTCGCCTGGACGTTCTTTTCGGAAGTGGAGCCCTGCACCGAGCAAACCTTCTTGCCGTTCAGGTCTTCCACGCTCTTGATCGTCGTGTTGTCTTTCATCACGAGGATCGACTGGCCGGCGAGGTAGTACGGGCGCGAGAACTCGATCTGCTTCTTGCGGTCTTCGTTGATGGTCATGGTCGCGACCACGATGTCGACTTTGTCTTCCTGCAGGAAGGGGATGCGGTTAGCCGAGACGGACTCGACGAACTCGATCTCGTCTTCACTGAGGCCGAGTGCCTTGCCGATCTCCTTGGCGATGGCGACGTCGAAGCCATCAACCTTGCCGCTGGCCGGGTCTTTCAGGCCGAACCCCGGCTGATCGAACTTCACGCCGACGGTCATCTTCTTGGCGGCCGCGATTTTGCCCATGGTCGAATCGGCGGTGAACGTCGGTGGCGGCGTGGTATTGCCGCCGTCGTCATCGTCATCGTCGTCATCGCCGCAGGCGGCGATGAGCGCCATCGTGCTGATCAATGCCAGCAGCACAAACAGGAGCTTCGTGTACTTGGTCAACTTGTCCTCCTCACTGGTGGGGCTCCTGTCGCCCCGGGGTCGGAGCAAGCGGGCCATGCCGCTCGCAGGGTTAGTGAACGAGAATCCGCCCGAGGAAGCGCTGGGTGCGCTCATTCTTCGGCGTTTCGAAAACGTCTTTCGGTGAGCCAGATTCGACAACACGGCCATCGTCCATGAAGAAGACCCGGTGGGCCGCCTCGCGCGCGAAACCCATCTCGTGGCTCACGACAAGCATGGTCATCCCCTCCCTGGCAAGGTCGCGCATCACGTCGAGCACTTCCTTGATCATCTCCGGGTCGAGAGCGCTGGTCGGCTCGTCGAAGAGCATGACTTCAGGCTCCATCGCGAGCGCACGCGCGATCGCCACCCGCTGCTGCTGGCCACCGGAAAGCTGCGCCGGGTAGGACCCGGCTTTCTCCGGGATACCCACGCGTTCGAGCAGCCTGCGTGCGCGATCTTCTGCCGTCCGCCGTGACTCATGGCGGACTTTGCGCGGCCCGAGCGTGATGTTGTCGAGCACGCTCATCTGCGGAAAGAGGTTGAACGACTGCTGGACCATGCCAACGTGAGAGCGAAGCGCGTTCACATCGGTTTCCTTCGCGTGGACCGAGATCCCGTTGACGACCACGCTGCCCGAATCGATGGTTTCGAGGCGGTTCACGGTGCGGAGCAGTGTGCTCTTCCCCGACCCGGACGGGCCGATGATGACGACGGTTTCGCCCTGCTGGACTTCTTCTGTGATGTGTTTCAGCACCATGTTCTTCCCGAAGCTCTTCACGACTTCGGTAAAGACAATGGCTGGAGCGGCTGGCCCTGTCACTGCGCCGAGTATAACCCGGCGTTAACCGGGGGCCTATTTTGCACCTGTTCAGGACAGTGAGGCGGCGATGGATTGGAGTTGGCGCATGTGGTCGAGGTCGTGGACGCGCATGAAGAGCAACCACTCGCGCCAGCTGAAATCGCCGAACATGGGGTGGTTGATCTTCACCTCCAGGTGTTCGTCGCCTTTCGCCTTCGATACGCGCTCGTAGAGCGGCTCTCGGATGGCCTGGTAGGCCTTCCAATAAGCAGCCGTATCGTCGAAGCCATCCCGGGTCTTCCCGGAAATCTCGTCCCGTGCCCGCGGCGGAATGCTGCCCGTATCGAGGATGCCGGTGATGGCGGCGGCGCCGTGTTCGCTCATCTCCAGCACGTGCGTCCAGACTTCCGCGGCCGACCATTCGCCTTCAGCCGGGCGTTCGTTGAACCGGGCGGGATTCACCCCTTCGCCCGCCTGCTGGAGCGCCGATGAATCGTCTCGAACCTTCTGAACGAGGTCTGGCAGAGCGAGCTTATTCGCCTGGGCGATAAGGTAGCTGCGGATTCGTTCGGATTCGGCGTCTGGCGTTGTCATGGCGATCCCTCCATCGGTGCCCGAGAACTCTAGAGCGAGTAAGTAGCGTGATGCAACTGAAGAGGGCGGGGGAAGGCACTTCTTATAGAGCAGCGGGCTACGGAATGGAAGTGATACACTCATAGGCATGAACGCCAACCAGGCTGAAGCCCCCACGTTCTCCGCCTACTGCCCCGTGTTCCAGGGCGCGGTTGAGCTCATCGGGCGCCGATGGACCGGCGCGATCGTGCGTGCGCTGCTCACCGGCTCAAACCGCTTCGGCGAAGTCCTCGCGCGCGTGCCAGGTCTCTCTGATCGCCTGCTCTCTGAGCGCCTTCGCGAGCTCGAACAGGCCGGCATCGTCCGCCGGATCGTGTATCCCGAGGTTCCGGTGCGCATCGAATACGAACTGACTGAGAAAGGCCGCGAACTTGAGGGGATTGTCGGGAACATCTCAGCATGGGCCGACAAGTGGCGAGCCGAACCCTCCACGAATCCCGGGTAAACTGCCAGCTTTTTAGTCCCAGCGGGTTTACAGGGCATCGCGCAATGCCATACGCTCGCGCCCAAGTCAGGGGGCGCGGGTGTACCGCTTTATTCCGATCTTGTTCGTCCTGGGCTTCGCAGCATGCGGAGGCGGGGGCGGCGATGACTCGGAAACGCCAACATCCGCGCCGACTCAAGCAACGGCTTCGAACACCGCCACCCAGGATGTCGCCGGAGCGAAGACCACCACAACTTCCGCAACGCCAACCGCCGCAACCAATCCCGATAGCTACACCGTTGTGGCTGGGGACACCCTGGGCGAGATTGCCGCGCAGTACGGCACCACCGTTGAGGCACTCGTGGAACTCAACGGCCTCGCCGATGCCAACCAGATCTTCGTCGGCCAGGTGCTGAAGCTGAAGTAACGCTCAGGGGCGCCAGACGCGCGACGGCTTGCCCTGCATCATGTCTCGGAGCCCGTAGACCTCGATGCGCCACGGATCTAGTCGCAGCGCGCCGAAATTCGGGTCCGTTGGGCCCTGCTGCCAGAACAGTCCGGGGTCATAGCCCACGGGTGGCGGCGCGTTCTTCACCAGGTCCCAAACCTCGTTTTTGGTCTCCTGCGAATCCGCCCAGGTCGCCTTGCATTCGGCATACACCTGTTCGTGCTCCTGGTCCCAGTAACTCAGCGAGACATACGGGTTCCGCTCCAGGTGCTTGGCTTTGAACGACTGGCGCCCGGTGGCGATCCAGCCCGTTGTGCCGTCCCATACCGGGTGCAGAATGCGTGCGCGCGGACGCCCCTTCGCATCCACCGTGGTGACGGTGCACCAGACGATGCGATTGGTGATGCGGCTGAAATCGGGCTGAAGTTCTTCCCAGCTAACGTCCACGCTCGGGCCTCCTGCGCTTATGCCGCGAACTATACACAGGATCCGCGATTCACCGGTTCGGTGGCGCTACCAGGTGGAACGGTCAGGAGCGGGCTCTCCCAGGTCCACCTGCATGTACGTGGTGCTGTGCCAGGCGCCGAACTTATGGCCGGCGTTCTTCATTTCCCCAACCGGAGTGAATCCGAACTTCACGTGCAGGCGCAGGCTCGCTTCATTCGTCGAGGTGATCGAAGCCACAACCAGGCGAACACCCAGCGCCCGGCACACATCCAACAGCGCTGCGAGCAGCTTTTCGCCGAGCCGCCGGCCACGAAAGCGCTCGTCGATGTAGATGGTGTCCTCGCGCGTGAAGCGCCAGCCCTTCTTGGCGCTCATCAGCGTCACGTAAGCGAAGCCGGCGATCTCCCCCGCCACCTCCGCCACCAGGATCGGCGTCAGGGCATCGTGCCCGGCGAACCACGTCCGCCGCTCATCAAGCGTCCACGGCTCAAGGTCCCACGTCGCCAGGCCCGTCTCGATCTCCAGGTTGTAGATGCGATTGATGGCTTCGAGGTCGCCCTCAACGGCCTGCCGGATCACGCACTCCGCTTCATTCACGCTATCGACTCTGCTCCATCTTGATTTCGCAAGCGTTTCGCCGCCTTCACTCCTGGTCCAGCGATGCCAGCCACTCGAGCAGGATGGCGTTGAACTCCGCGGGCCGCTCCTGGTGAAGCCAATGCCCTGTGCCTTCCCAGCCAACCCCGCGCGACTTCGGATGGCGGAAGTTCTCGCGCTCCCACTGTGCTACCGCGGATGGGTCCTGGCGGCCGGCGCGAAACGCCAGGGCCGGCACCCCGACACGCTGGAGGTATGGCTCGCTGCGAGACTTCTCGCCGAACGATTCCTTGCTGAGCAGCGCTTCAATGGCCTGGGCCATCACCTCCTGGTCGAATGCTGCGATCCTTCGCGCATGGAAGGGAGGCAGGTGGGACGGCGTGGCCGGGGTATAGAACGTGCTGCTCGCGAACTGCAGCGCGGCGGCGTGCCCTTCCGGCGACCGGAATGCCGCTCCCAGTTGTGCCGCCATCTCGCTCGAGCCCTCCGCCATGCCGTAGGCCGAGTCCACTGGCACAATCGCGCGCACAACTTCCGGGTGTTCCACCGCAAGGGCAACCACGGTCGCGCCGCCCATGGAATGGCCCATTGCCACCACGGGACCGGTCCCAAGACGCTGGAGCAGTTCAGCGAGGTCGGCCGCATAATCTTTCGGTGCGAAGCCCTTTGCCGGCACCGAGGATCGCCCATGCCCGCGCAGGTCCGGGACAACGCAGCGATAGCCCGTCGCGAGGAGCGCTGGCGTTTGCCAGGACCAGTCCGAGCCATCGCAGCTCCAGCCGTGAACCATCAACACCGTGGGTCCGGCGCCCTCGTCGGTGTAGAACATGCGAACGTTGCTGAGCTCGACAAACGGCATGGCAGAGGTCCCTCGTGGTGGTGCGCGGAATCTACTCGCCCCGCCGCCAAACGCAAAGGTGCCGTTATACTGCGCGGCATGACGCAACCCGGAATCGGCGACCTGATGTCCCAGTGGAAGCAAATGAGCGACCAGTTCATGAAGAACTGGGGCCAGGTGTACGAATCCATGGCCGGTTCAGCCGAGGGCCAGGCGATGTCCGCCGAGATGGAAAAGAACTACGTCGCGGCCCGCGCCGCAATGGCGAAGGCCGCCCGCGACGCATACGGCCCAATCATCGAGGCGGTTGGTGCGGTACCGCTTTCGGAGTTCCAACGGCTTTCGGACCAGGTCCACACCATCATGCTGCGCATGGACAAGATCGATGACGCGATCCAACGGCTCGTTACGATGCAGGACGCCGAGTCGAAGTCTCCGAAAACGCGGAAGAAGAAGAAGTCTTCCTGACCGTTAATCGTGGTCCTGGAGCCACTTCATGATCGCCGGCCACACCTGCTGCTGCGCGCGTTTCCCGGCGATCACCGAGATGTGCCCGCCTTCCAGCTCCATGAACTCCTTATCCGTGCTTCCGACCGAATCCACAAGGGCGCGAGCGCTCTGAGGCGGGACGATGTCATCGCGCGTGGCCCCGATGCACAGCACCGGCGCCGTCAGGTCGCGCAGGTTCACGATTTCGCCGTTCACGCGGAATTTCCCGAGGAACAGCTCGTTCCCCTGGTAGAAGTTTCGCACCCACTGCCGGAAGAACTGCTTCGGTAGCGGCAGCCATTCGCTCGCCCAACGGTTCATGGCCTTGTAGCCCACCAGCCACTGTGGATTCGTTGCGTTCTGAAGGAGTGACTGCGCCTGCACCACATCACCGAGCGGGTTCAGCATCTTGAACCCCGAGCGGATGAACTCGGCAGGCATCAGGTCGAACGTCTCAAGGATGCCATCAACGTCGAACTTGTCGTCATCGGTCATCCGCGGGAATTCGCCGACGGAGAAATCGATCGGCCCAACGATGCCGAGATAGTTCTTCACCGGCAGGCCCGGCTGGGCCGCAATCGCGGAGGAGGTCATGGGCACACCCATGCAGTACCCGAAGGCGGTGACGCTCTCAGCGCCCGAATGCCGGACCGCCTGGTGAATCAGCGACGGGATCATGTCGCCGATCACGTCCTCCATGCCCATGTTGCGGTCTTCGGGCCCAAATGTTCCCCAATCGCACAGGTAGAACGGAACGCCGTTTTCGTAGAGGAACTCAGCGAACGATTCACCCGGCCGGAGGTCGAAAATGTACGGTCGGCTGATACCGAGGTACGGGAACAACACGAGCGGAGTCTTCAGCCGGCCGCCGTCTTTGGGTGGGTAGTAATACAGGGTCGCCTTTCCGCGAAAGCCAACGGCGGTTCGGCGCGAGAGTGCCACGGGCGCCGGCGCTCCAAGCGCATCGCGAAGCCCCTGCGCGAGCTTCAGGAGTTCGGCGTCGGTTTCGAAAGCGGGGGCCTGTGTCATCGGACTCCACCCTGGTGGTTTCGGCGGAGTCTAGCACCGCGCGCCAAAGGACTCGAAGTGTACGCCTGCCAGCACCGCCTCTAGTTCAGCCCGGCGCACTCTGGCCGCGCGTCGAACAGGTCCTCCAGTTCACCGGCGTCGAATTCGTCGAGCTTGTCGAAACCATTGCTTGCTTCCGCGAACGCATCGTCGACCGAATTCCCGAGCGCCGTGACATCGTCCAATGCCTTCTGCGGCGTCGAGGTGTCGATCTTGTTCGCCTGGCTCACCAGGTCATCGAACGCCGTGACCAGGTCGTCGGTCGTTTCGACAAAGACCTTGTGGATCTGAGCGCCATCTTTCACATCCGGAGCCTTCAGCTTCGAGACTTTGGATTGCAGGTCTTCGGTTTCGGTCTGGGCAACCTTCATATAGGTGACCAGCAGCTTTTTCACCGTCGCCCCGTCGTCCGGCGTCTTGTTTAGTTCACCCTGGAACTTGTTATTGGCGTCGGCGATGTTGTTCACCCAGTCGTCGAACGCTGTACAAACGCCGGCCACCCACTTCTCGTTCTGAGTCTTCGGCGCATCTGCGCCCGAACTTGTAGGCGTGCGCCCGTTGGAGCTTGCCGGCGTGGCGCTGGCATCGACTTCTGTCCCGCCCGAGTCCTGGAAAATGGTGTCGGAACAATCCGGATCGTCGTCGATCGCGTCGATCAGATCCTGGACGTCGTCGGAGTCTTCCGCGAGGTCATTGAGTTTCTCGCGGAAGTCGGGAGTATCGAACTTATCCGCGAGTTCGAAGAACGCATCGAGAAAATCCTCGTCGTCGTCGATATCCGCGACCGCCTTGCCAATATCATCGGTGGCATCGGTGTTGGCTTTGAACTGGTCTCGAAAGGCGTCCATCACCTTGTCGCCGTCTTCGATGTCCGGCTGGCCAATCTTGTCGAAGTCGCTGCGGAAGTCTTTCTGAGCTTCCTTCTGGAGCTTCAGGGTCTCGGCGAAGGCCTTCTTCGCCTCTTTCGTATCCTCGATGTCGGCGTCATCAAGTGGCTTGCTCGCCTCGTCGGCGGCATTTGAGAAATCGGCGGCGGCGTCACACAGGTCAGCAACCCAATCGTCGAGCTCGACCTTCTTCGAACTGCTGCCGCTGCATCCGATTGCGATCGCTGCAATGGGCAATGCCGCGAAGAGAAGCATGGGGCGAATCAATTCGGCGGGGCGCATGGGATAACTCCGTCGTTGGTTTGGGAGCCATTCTGGGATCCCTCGCCCTTTTGGGCCAAATCTGGCACTCACCCGCCCACCCGCGACCGTTTCTTACGAATCGAACACCACGAACGAGCAGTCCTCGTTCTCATCGATCAGGTCGATCAGATCATCCACGTCGTTTTCGTCGATGGCCTCGAGGCGGTCGCGAAGGTCGTTCTCTTCAACATCGTCGAGGATTTCGTACACCTGGTCGGCATAATCCTTTTCGTCGAGATCGACCTTATTCACATCGGACTGGAACTTGTCGAGGATTTTCTGCTCGTCCTTCTGGTGCTCACGGAAGGCCTCGACGACTTTCTCGCCACCATCGATATCGGGGATGCCAATCCGTTCGACATCGCGAAGGAAGTCCTCGTTCGCGAATCCGGCGTTGCGCACCAGGCTATCGATGGCCGCCTTGAGTTCCTCGGGATCAGTTTCGTCCGCATCAACGAGGGGCTGCACCGCCTCGGTCTGCGCGTCGTCAAAGTCCTGCGCCTTCTTGCACATGTCAGCGACCCAGTCTTCGACTTCAACCTTCTGCTTGTTGACGTTGTCGTCGTCATCGCCGCCACAAGCGACGGCGATTGCCGGGAGTACCAGGACCAGCGCGAACAACCCGAAACGAACCCTCGGACGCATGCACAACCTCGAACGGGGATTAGGGCCAAAATCGGCGCCATTATGCCACGGGCATTCAGGCGTGCAGTATTTCGCGGATCGCCTGGCAGACGTCGTCAACCTCGGCGTTCGTGAGCTCCGGGTACATCGGCAGCGTGACTTCACCTTCGAAGAATCGTTCGGCAACGGGGAAATCGCCCTTCTGCCATATTCCCAGCTTCTTAAACGCCGTGTGGTAATGCAGCGGAATGAAGTGCACCGATGTTCCAATTCCTCGCTCGGCCAGACCCCGGATCACGTCGTCCCTGCTCACGCGTGCGGCTTCGCGGACACGGATCATGAAGATGTGCCAGGGGTGCCGGTTCTCTTCGGTGAAGGCAGGCAGGATGATGTCCGGCTCGTCTCGCAGGTTTGCGAAATAGCGCTGGGCAACCCTCGTACGCTCCTCGATAAAGTGCTCGAGGCGGCCGAGCTGGCTGCGGCCGAGAGCGGCGGCGATATCGGTCAGGTTGTCCTTGAAGCCGAACTCCTCGATGTCGTATCGCCAGGTGCCACCGGCGCCGTAACGGTTGTACGCATCGCGCGACATGCCGTGGAGGGTGAGCCGGCGGACGCGCGCGCTCAGCTCTTCGTCGTCCGTGGCGAGCGCGCCGCCCTCGCCTGTGGTCATCGTCTTGTTGGCGTAGAAACTGAACGCCGCCGCATCGCTGATGCTGCCGCATTGGCGCCCGCGGTAGATGGTCCCGATCGCGTGGGCGGCATCTTCCAGGACCTTGATGCCTCGGCGGCGGGCGATGTCCATGATCTGGTCCATATCGCATGGTTCGCCGGCGATGTGTACAGGAAGAATGACCTTGGTCCTGGGCGTAATCGCGCGTTCGATGAGCTCGGCGTCGATATTGGCGTCGCTTTCCCGCACATCGACCAGCACGGGAGTCGCACCGGTATGAACCACGACGTTTGCAGTAGCTGTAAAGGTGTAGGGCGTGGTGATGACTTCATCGCCGGGCCCCAGGTCCCAGGCTGCCAGGCAGAGGTGCATCGCCGCGGTGGCTGAATTCACGGCGTTCACGAACTTCGCGCCCGTGTACGCGCAGAGCTCTTCCTCCAGCGCCTTCACCTGGCTCGCTGTCGTCAGCCACCCGCTACGCAAGACACCTTCAACCGCTGAGATGTCGTTCTCATCCAGTTGGACCTTCACGAAGGGGATGCGCTGTTCATCCACGAAGCAAGCGTAGATGGGCGCGGGAGAAGGGAGAAGCCAGAGCCCGACGCATCCGAGGCGCACACTAGTAAGCGCGTCCCGATCCGCGACAACGCTCATTCGAGAGAACCACGCGACCCCTCGGGGAACTTCTCCCTTCTCCCTCCTCCCTTCTCCTTCCTCAACTAGAATGGGACTGGTGAAGAGCACTCGCCTATTCCTCACTCGCCATGGCCAGACCGTCACCAACACCGAGGGCCGCTTCTGCGGACACTCCGAGACGGACCTCACGCCGAAGGGCGAGGCCCAGGCCCAGGCCCTGGGACAGCGCCTGGCAAAAGTGAAGTTGGACGCCATCTACACGAGTGACTTCTCCCGGGCGATCCGCACAGCCAGCCTCGCCGCCGGCCAGCGAGCGCTCACTCCCCGCGCAGACCCGGACCTGCGCGAACTGCACTACGGAGAGTGGGAACTCGAAAAGGGCGGTGATGTCGCGAGAAAGTGGCGCACGCAATACCGGCTGATGCGCCATGAAGACCCGGCGTGGCGCCCACCGGGTGGCGAGTCTGTGGCCGAAGTGCGGGCCCGGACGCGCGCCGCCTTCGACCGCATTGTCGCGGCCCACGAAGGCCAGAAGGTGCTCGTTGTCGCCCATGGCACGGCCCTCAACTGCCTCATCTCCACACTCCTGGATATGCCCGAAAGCCATGTCTTTCGCGTCGAGATCGCCAACTGCGGCCTCACCGAAGTGATCGTCCGCCAGGGCCGGCCCTATATCCTGAGCATGAACGACACCGCCCACCTGGCCGGGATCTAAGGCCCATGATCCCGGTTGGCGATAGCAACCGGCGAACGACCACCCCCTGGGTGACCTACGCGATCATCCTCGTGAACCTCGGCGTCTTCATTTATATGCTCACGCTGCCGGCCAACCTGCCCGTCGGCCGGCGCGAAGAAGCCCGCCAGTACGTCGAACAGACCACCTCCATCTGCTACGGCTTCTCGACGTATCCGACTGACGCCGACCGCTTCATCTGCAAGTGGGCGTTCCAACCGAAAGAGTTCTTCGACACCGTCTCCGGAAAGTCTCCCTTGAGTTCTGGGGACCGCTGGGTGGCGGTCTTTGCGATTGTCACCTCGCTCTTCCTGCACGGCGGCTGGCTTCACATCCTCGGGAACATGCTGTTCCTCTGGGTTTTCGGCGACAACATCGAAGACCGCCTGGGGCATGGGCTGTACTTGCTGTTCTACCTGGTGGCGGGGATCGTCGCCTCACTCATCCAGGGCGCCATCGACCCCAACAGCGTGGTGCCCGTCCTCGGCGCGAGCGGCGCAGTCGCCGGGGTGTTGGGCGCCTATCTCATCTGGTTCCCCGGCGCCACGATTCGCGTGGTCATCCCACTGTTCATCCTTATCTTCATCCCTCTGCCCATCCCGGCATGGATCATGATCGGCGTCTGGTTCCTCCAGAACCTGCTCGCGGGCTACGCGACGATCGCCGACGCCGCGGCGCCAGACCAGGGCGTCGCGTTCTTCGCACATATCGGCGGATTCATCTTCGGGATGCTCATAGCCGTGCTCGCCGGCTCCTCCAGGCGCAGGGGTTACAGGTGAATTCAGTCAGATGCGAGTAACTTCTCTGTAAACAGTCCGCAATCCCGCGCGTTTCGAGGTTCCGGGTAGTGGGGGCCGCCAGTAGGTTGGCCCTGGCGCCCACCTCGGGGGCCGGGAGTTGCATGGTCCGTCGAATTGTCCTGGCAGGTGCTGGAAGTGTCCTCATCGCGGCACTGCTCGCCATGGTCTCGATCGGATCGCGGTGGCACACCGCGGACGCGCTGACGAACTGCTCCACTGGAACATCGAGCCTCAGCGGCACTGAACAGGAACTGATGAACCTGATCAACGCCCACCGCCAGGCCAACGGCGTGGGCGCTTTGAAGGCCTCCCCGAACCTTTCACGGGCCGCCGCCTGGATGTCCGAAGACCTCAACGGCTCGGGCGTATTCAGCCACACCGATTCTCTCGGACGCTCCGCATTCGCACGCGTGCTCCAGTGCGGCTACAGCGGCAACGGCGCCGGCGAAAACATCGCGATGACCGGCTCGGCGGCGAGCGCCTTCAACCTTTTCCTCACTTCTCCGGGCCATAACGCGAACATGCTGAACTCCGCGTGGTCCGTCATCGGCGTTGGGCAGACCGGTCGCATGTGGGTCGTGGATTTCGGCACGGTCGATGATTCAAGCCAGCCGTGGGACTCCGGCGCTCCACCCCCGCCTCCACCGCCAGCCACCACTCAACCGCCTTCAACCGGCGGGGGCGCTCCGCCCACAGCAGCGCCTTCCTCCTCGGGAAATTCCCCGTCGAACTCAAGCGGTGGCGTGATCGGTGCCGCACCCACCGTCCCGGGAGCCGTCAGAACCGTGCTTCCCGCGCCGTTCACGCCCCAGTACAAGCTGCCTTCGAACGTCCCGGTGAAGCGGGTGATGATGCAAATGGTTGCCGCTGAGTAACTTAACAATCAGTTCGAAAGTTAAAGGCCGTCAATTCCCTGCTTTCCGTAACAGATATGAAGGGGTACGGTGGCTCTCGGCCCTTCTCCAATGCTTCAACGCACACTGCTTGCCATTCCCGGAGTCCTCTTGCTCCTCTTCGCTGCTGTCGCGGCCGGCGGCGCGCTGGGTTCGAACCACGCAGCGGCGCTAACCAACTGCGATACGAATTCTGCCGCCTTCGACGCCGGTGAACAGGAGCTCTTCGACGCCCTGAACGCCTATCGCCAGGCCAACGGAATCGCGCCGCTGAAGGTTTCGCCGAACCTGTCCCGGGCGGCCGCCTTCATGGCCGAGGACCTTAAAACGAAGGGTTACTGGGATCACTTCGAACCGAGCGGCCGCTCCCCCTTCCAGCGGGCTTTCGACTGCGGGTACCCCAGTAAGAACACCGGCGAAAATCTCGCCATCTCGTTCAGCGGCCTCAACGCGCTCGCGCTCTGGAAGACCTCGCCAGGCCACAACGCCAACATGCTCATGAGCCAGTGGAAAGTTGTTGGCATCGGCCAGGCCGGCGGCTACTGGGCAATGGATTTCGGGACGGTCGACGATTCCGGGCAGGCTCCCACGACTTCCGGACCGACGAACACGCCCACCGCTTCGCCAACGCCCACAGTCACACCAACGCCAGGCCCGAACCAGCCGTCGCTCTTCCCTATTCGGAGGGCGATGTTGCAAATGATTGCGGTCGAGTAACTCTCGCGACCGCCTATGTCACGCGCGTGACATATATGCATTACAAGTGCGCGAATAGGCCCGTTTCTTCGGGAAGTCCCTAATGTGGCTCACGTAAAGACGCCGCTACGATGCCCCTAATTCCGGGTCCCGGCGGGGAGGACGTCTCTCTGACGCTGCCGAGTCCCGAGGGGGAACACATGGGGGAGGGCGCTCCGGCGAACGTTGCCGGACGGTCACTGGACGCTGACGCGGCCAGAGCGGCGCTTGTGGAAGTCGGCGCAACCCGTGACCTCGATGCCATCCTCGCTCGGAGCGCGGAGATTCTTCTCCAGCGGTTCGGCGCGGACATGGCGCTGGTTTATGCTGCCCGCCCCGGCCGCAAACTCTGGGGTGCTCCCACAGCCGGCCCACTTTCGGTCGCCAGTCTCTTTTCAGATTCGGATACCTTCACCGACGCCTCTTTCGTCGAACGGTTGAAGGCTCGAGGTTTCGCCGTCCAGAGCGATCTTGCAACGGTCCAGAATCCCAGCCCCGGACAGGAAGCGATCTGTTCGGCCGGCATTCGCAGCACCATGTGGACCGTCCTCGAAGGTTCCATTCCGGGCTCCCCCCTGGGGTTCCTTTTCGTCGGCTCGCAAAACCTTCACGCATTCGGCGAAGGCGACATCCACGAATTGCAGACGCTTGCCGCCGCGATCGCCTGGTTCGTCCGTCCCGCAGTCCTCCTGGAAGAGCGACATCTCGAACGTGGGTTGCTCGAAGAAGAGACGCGACTCCTCGCGGCGATGGCCGAAGCTGAAACCGAATCCCAGTTGCTCGAGACCTTCACCGAAGGGATCCGTCGCGCGCTATCCGCGGATGGAGCGATCGTCGTGATCCAGCCACCATCCGGCGGATTGCCCGATTTCGTCGGTGCACCCTCCGCCGAGTTCACCAGTGAGCGCTGGAAAGGGGCCCGTGACGCTATCCTCTCAAGCGACCATCGCTCGCTTGTCGAACGCGCCCGGACGAGCGGCGCCT
Source organism: Dehalococcoidia bacterium (assembly GCA_050247055.1). Taxonomy (GTDB): domain Bacteria; phylum Chloroflexota; class Dehalococcoidia; order Tepidiformales; family Tepidiformaceae; genus Amarobacter. The sequence goes on along the minus strand of JBFWUX010000001.1, from coordinate 630,655 downwards.
TCGCCGTTCCCGACCTCGCGATACGGGCGGAATCCCCGTTGGAAGGCTGGCTTCGGGATTCCCTGGGCGCCCGTTCCATGGCTGCTGCCATCCGCTCGCAGGCGTGGGGTGGCCTCGGACTGGGCGTCGCAGCCTTACGAGAACGGCCCGGGTCCTGGAGTACCGTCCAGACATCTTTTCTTGCTCGCCTCGCACGCGTCCTGGAGATCAGCGTGGAGCGCCTCCGTCGAGGACTCATCGCGATCGAACACCTCCTCGAACTCGAACGGCAAACAGACCTTTTGGCACTTGGTGCTGAACTTGTCGAATCGCTTTCCTCGGCGGAAGACATCTCCAGCGCCTGCAACCTCATCAGTTCCCGGCTCCGCGAGTTCTTCTCCGCTGACCACGTTGCATTTGGGCTGATTGACCTAGAATCCGGTGCCCGCAACGTTCTCGGGTTCAGTTCGAAGGTTATGGAGCGTCCTGAGTTCAGCCTTAAACTTTCGGAAAGTGACACGGCCGTCTACAAGGACCTCACGGCTCGCGGCGCCGGGGATTGCCTTCCGGACCTTGTGGATGCCGAAGCTCTAAATACGGCGGCTGCCCGGATGCTCAGCCTCGGCATCCGGAGCCTCATGCGCACACCGTTCCGGCTCTCCGATGGCCGGCACGGCATCGTCACTCTCGGTAGCTGCAAACCGAACAAGTACGGCCCGGCCGATTCCGACCGTCTACTTGAGCTCTGCCGCTCAGTTGCCGTCGCCATCGACCGTGTTGGCCTCCTGGCCCGGGCGACAGCAACCTCAACGCTCCTCGATGCCAAGACGCGTGTCCTCAGTGCCGCCGCCTCCCCGGGCATGGAAAAGGCCGGAAGCGCGTTCGCGCAGGAGTGCCAGAAGCTCTTCGAGGCGTCCGTTGCCGCCGCGGGAGTGTTCGAAAACGGAGACATGACCGTCATCGGCGCCGCCGGAACGTCGACCTCCGACCCGTTGCTCACCGCGTGGCTTTCCATGGAGACTCAGGAGCTGGCCCCGGGCAGTGCGAACGGGCTCATGCGTGCTTCCCTGGTTGATTCAACCGGCACCGCAAGGGGCGCCGTCGTCGCCAGCGCGCCCGACCATCGCCGCTGGAGCGAGGAAGAGGTGGCGCGCTTCAAAGAACTCGCCGCCGGTCTGGCCCTGGTGGTCGAACGCGCCCAGCTCACTCAGGCGGCGGCCGACAAGTCCGCGAAGGTCCATGCACTCACGCAGCTGTTGAGCGCACTGAGCCTTTCCTCGGCGCCAGAAGACGTGGCGAGCCTTATCGCCGCACAGGTGCGGGAATACCTCGGGGCCGACGCAGTCCTCGTTTACGCCTTCGACCGGGATACTGGTCAGCGTGTACGCATCGCATTCGACGCCATCAAGGGCCGGGTGGACGCCCCCGAGAGGGTGCCGCTGGATAGCTCGAGTTCCTATCGAGGCGTGAGGGAAAATCCACACACCCATTACACCGCGCTTGAGCCCGCCACCGGCCCCGACTGGCTTCGCGAATCGGCCGAACGGATGGGGTTCAAGAGCGCTGTTTGCGTGCGCCTGGATGCGGCGGGCGAAACGGTGGGCATGGTGGCTGCAGGAAGCACCGATGCGGCCTCGATGACCCTGCGAGAACTCGACAGCCTTGTCGCTGTGGCGGCGCCGGTGGCCATGGTTCTCGAACGGGCGAGAGCAGTCACCGCACTGCGCGAAGAGACCAATCGCACCCAGGCCGTCCTCGATATCCTCGCGGCCCTGGGCCCCGCCGAATCGATTGACCTTGTTGCCGCGCCCGTAGCAGAAGCACTGAAAAACATGTTCGCGGCCGACCACTGCAGCATTTCTTCGATCGACGGCGAGTTCGCTACTCTTGTCGCGCTCCAGTCAGACGTCGTCCCGTGGACGCGGGGCCATCGCATTCCCGTCGAGCGCTTCTGGGAGGAATCGACCGCTTCCGCACACGCGTTGCGAGTCTTCTCGGACCTCTCCGTTGCAGACGGGCTCTCACCGGTGTTGCGTCAGGCGAACGAGAGCGGACTGCGCTCGGCCATGCAGGTACTTATCGGGTCCCCGTCCGATCCGCTCGGCACTGTCATCGTCGGCTCGCGACAGCCGGGGAAGTTCAATGAATTCGATGCGCGCCAGCTGGCGAAGATTGTCCAGCCCCTCGCCGTCGCCGCGCAGTACTTCCGGAACAAGCGCGAGACGGCCCTTCGCACGCGACGGCTCGAAACCACGAACCGCGTGCTCCTTCGCCTCAGCGCCGGCGGAACACCGGAACATCTTGCACGCGGGTTCCTCGCGGAATGCCGCAGCCTCTTCGATTCGCCCCACGCACTCTCCGTGCAATTCGACCAGGAAACGCGCACGGCGCGGGTGCTCGCGATGGATACCGACTACCCGATGGGTGAAGCCTTCCCGCTTGAATACGCCCTCGAGGAAGCGCACACAGCCCGGATGCTCCGCCAGCCGACCCCGGAAATCGTGCACGACTCCCGCAACGAGGCCGCGCTCAACGCCCATCACCGCCAGCTGATGTCCGCCGGCGCGTACTCGGCGATCCGTGCGCCAATCGTGGTGCACGACACGGTGCGTGGCGCGGTGTCACTCTGGGGCGAAGGCGCCGGACGCTTCACAAGTGATGATGCCGAACTGCTCGGCGCGCTTACGCGGCCACTGGCGCTGGCGCTAGAGAAGGCCTCCGCTCTCGAGTCCCTCGGCGAAAGCGAACTGAAGTACCGATCGCTGGTCGCCCAGGCCGACGAGATGATCTTCCTCTTCGACCCCGGCACTTTCCGCGTGCTCGATGCCAATGCGTTCACGTGGGCGGCCCTCGGGTATTCCCCGGAACAGGCCGCCGACTTCACCTTCGACCGCATCTTCGACGGTGGGCCGGACGAGCTGCGAGAGACCGTCGCCGCGGCGATTGCCGATGGCGAACTGCGGCTCAGTGCCGCGCGCTTCATCCGGCGCGACGAGACGCGACTGGACGTCGATGCTGTCGCCTCGATGGTGACGTTTGGCGGCAAGCAGGCCGTACTCGTCCTCGCGCGGGACGTCTCCGAGCGCAACGCCTTGCTCCGCCAGCTCATGCAGAGCCAGAAGATGGATTCGCTAGGGGCGATGGCCGGCGCCGTGGCCCATGACTTCAACAACCTGCTCACAACGATTCTCGGGTTCGCCGGGCTGCTTAAGCGCTCGCCGAACTTCGACACCGAGGAGCGCGAGAACCTCGCCCTTATCGAGGACGCCGCGCGCCGCGCCGCCGACCTGACCGGTCGCCTGCTCTCGTTCTCGCGCGGGGGACTCGCGCGGTTCGGGAAGGTGGACCTGAGGACGGTTGCTGAGGACACGCTCCAACTCGCAGAGCCGACCATGCACTCGAAGCTGTCCGTGCGCAGGTCCATCCCGGAGGCGCCTGTCCTGGTGGAGGGCGATGCCGGGCAGCTGCAGCAGGCGCTGACCAACATCGTCCTCAACGCGCGGGATGCGATGCCCGAAGGCGGAACGATCGAGGTTGCGCTGCGGGTGGAAGGCACGGTTGCCCTGATCGAGATACGAGACGATGGGCCGGGCATGGACGAGGAGACGCGCATGCGCATCTTCGAGCCGTTCTACACGACGAAGGCGCCGGGCTCGGGGACGGGCCTGGGCATGGCCATCACCTACGGCATCGTACAGGGCCATCACGGCGACATCACGGTCGAGAGCACGCCCGGCCAGGGCACGCTCTTCAGCATCAGCCTGCCGCTGCTGGCGGCGAACGCCGACACCGCAGCGGAAGACGCGTTCAGCGCGGGCGAGGGCAACCTCGTCCTCGTTGTGGACGACGACGCGATGGTGCGGAGGACAACGACGGCGACGCTGGCCGAACTGGGCTACAACGTGGTGGAGGCGCCCGGTGGCTCGACGGCGGTGGCCATCCTGCAGGCGCGGCCCGACCGCTTCTCGGCGGTGCTGCTGGACCTGGTGATGCCGGGCATGACTGGAAGCGAGACCTTCCGCGCGCTGACGGCGATCCGGCCGGACCTGCCGGTGGTGGTTTGCACCGGCTACGCCGCCGACGCCCATATCGATACGGATGTGAAGCGCCGCATCGCGGGGCTGGTGCAGAAGCCGTTCTCGGCGGAGCGGCTGGGGCGGGCGCTGCTGGCGGCCGGCGCGGCACCGACAAGACCCTCCCGGATCTAGACCCGGGGCACATCTTTCCGGCCTTTCAGGGACCACCCTGGCCGCGCACTTTTTTCGATCCGCGCGGGTGCATTTTAGATTCGAGTATGTCCGCCGTTTAGATTCGAGTGTACTGACAGATCATGTCGCGCTCGCTGGTTGTTGGGGGCAACAAAAAGCCCCGCCGAGGCGGGGCTTTCTGGTTGCCTTTCGGGCTGAGCCGGATTACCGGCTGCGGCGTGCAACGGTCGCGCCACCAACGCCGAAGGCGATGGCACCGAGGCCGAGAGCGACGTACAGCAGGGTAGCCGCTTCGTTGTTCGTCGAGGCAGGCTGATAGTCACCGGTAACCGGTGGCTTCGGGGTCGCCGTAACAGTCGGGGTGGTGTAGGTCAGGTTGACCGTGTTGAGTTCGTAGTTCTTCCACGAACCGGTCTCGTTGGCCTTCTTGCCGCCGATGTAGAAGGTGACCGTAGCGCCATCGACGCCGCAGTTCGGGTTGGCGCCGGGATCCAGGGCCGGGGAGTCGAGCGTGTAACGCGCTTCTCCACCTGCCATGAAGACCGTGGTGGCGCCGCAGCTGGCGCTGCCGATGCGGGCTTCGATGACTGTGCCAGCCGCCGGAGCCGCGCCATCGACCTTTACAGATCCAACGAAGCGGGCCGGTGGGCTAGGCGGTGATTCTGCCGAGACGGTCACTACGAACATGGCGAGAGCCAGGATCGCAGCAAGTGAACCGCCGCCGAGCAACTTGAGAACCTTCGTCATTGAGTGCTCCATTCCTGTCTTACGACCAGGTCAAGAAGCTGACTCCCGGGCCCACCCCCTCCCCGAAGGGAGGAGGCGGAGCCTGGAAGAAAGCTAGTTGACGTTGGACGCGATAGTCCAGGTGACGGACGACGGTCCGGTGATGGCGATCCAGTAGGCCTGGCCGGTCTTCAGCGAGGTCAGGTCGTTCGCGCCAGGGACGTTAACCCCGGACGGGAAGTACCCGAGCCACTGCTGAGCCGCAGCGTCCCAGCCGTAGATGGCCGTCACGCTCGCCGAGATGTCGTTGCCACCAGGGTTAGCCCCGGAGGTACCGGTGCCCTTAATGGCATCGTTCACGGAGATAGCATCCGCGCCCGCCCAGGTGATGAGCGACCAGCGGAAGTTCAGCGTGTAGGAGGTGGTGTTCGTCAGATCGATGATCTTGTCGAACCCGATGTTGCCTTCGTCGTCGTGAGCAATCGCGAGGACGTTCAGGACGCCGAGGAGGCTGTTCGAGACCTTGATCCAGGCCTGGCACTCATCGGTAGCTCCGGAAGCCGCCAGCGAGCTGAGCGGGAATTCCTTGATGCCGGTGGTCGCCGGGTCGTTCGCGTAGGTCGAGAACGTCTTGACGCCAGTGGCGAACTGCTTGCCGTCGTTGATCGTCCCATTGAGCGCGGAACCGATGATGATTCCTTCGCCGGAGTCGATCAGGAAGTCGACGGTTTCGGCAGGGTTGCCATTGAAGGTGTCGTTGTCAGCACCGCTGAGCAGCGGGTGCAGGAGCTCCACGCCTGGGGCCAGCGGGTAGCAGAAGCCATCGCGGTCCATGCCATGGAAGACAACGTACTTGAACTGGTCGGTCTCGCCGGCCTCGATGGTGACGTCCTTGTAGCCGCCCCACGTCCAGGTGACGGTGGCTGCATTGGAAAGGACCGGGAAGTGCTTACCGGTGAAGTCCGGGTAGTCGACGGTAGCCGTGATGGTACCGGTACCAACGTGGTCACCAGGTGCGCAGTGCTTGCCGCCGGCGAGGACGTTCGTCGTGCAGGCGGTGAGGTCGGTCTTGAAGTCGCCGTTAGCGGTGACCATGAACTCGCCGTGGTTGTCGCTGAAGACAACGAGGTCGCGTGCGATGGTCTGGTCGCCGTAGGCGTCGCGGATGGCCTGGAGTTCCTTCGCCTGGGCGCTGGAGAGCGAGTCCCCGAAGCCCTGCGAGTTGGCGCCGATTACGGCCGGCTCCCAGAACTCGTAGACGCCGTCGCCGAGGCCGCCAGGACCGTCATTGCTCCAGGTGTCCCAGAGGGTCCCGCCGCCAGCAACAACTGCCGGGAGGAACGGGGACGCCGGGATGTCGGTGATGTAGTACGGGTTCGGGAACGTCTGAGCAGCGATGCTGTTCGTCGACGAAGCCGCGCCGTTGTAGTACACGTCCTGCTTGAGGACCTGCTTGATGAAGCCGGTGCCGCGGATGGCAACGCTGACCGGTGCCACAGGCATCGGGGCGTCCCACCAGTCGACGTCGCCGTCGTCAAGGGCCGCATCGCGGATGTTGTTCGGGTCGAAGTCGCTGAGAGCAGCGCCACCGAGGCCCTGGGAAGCGAGACCGATGATGTCGATCGTGCTGTACGGGCCCTCGAACGGAGCGCCAGAGACGATCGAGACCGTCGTGCCGGCAGCAGGCGTTGCCGCGAGTGCCGAGGTCAGGGTGAGGCGGCCACCAGCGCAGGAAGCAACGTTCCGGGCGGAGGTGCCGACCACGATGCCGGCGCCGGCCGGGAGGTCAGCACAGCTGGAGACGCTGAACGTGGTGGCGGTGTTGGTGCCGGTGACAACGACAGCGACGATGGTCGCATTCGTGCCCCACGGGTTACCGAGGCTGATGCCGCGGGTGTTGTTCGGGGCGAACATCAGGTCGTAGTACGGGCGGAACTGCTCGGCCGTACCAATGGCATCGGTGCCATCGGCCGGATCGGCGGGACCACCAGCCAGCAGCGGCCAGTCGTTCGGCATAACCCAGCGGTCAGCGGGGAGGACGTTGAGCGGGTTGCTCGTGTCAGCCGCGCGGCCGGACGGGTTTTCGTTCGTGAACCAACCGGTGACGCGACCGCGGACCAGGAGGTCCTTGGAAACGTTCCACTCGGCGGCGTTATCAGCATCGTCCTTGCTGGCGTCCCACGGGTTGCCCGGGGAGTAGTCAGGAACGGCGGAGCTGTTGTGGCTCGGCTTGGAGACCTGCGTCACCAGCGACACGTTGATCGTGTTGATCTTCATGTAGTAGATGACGAACGCGACCTTGGTCGAGTTCAGCTCTGCGACCGCGGTCTGGCCAACAGACACCTGCTGCTCGTAGTCAACGAACGCTTCGATATCAACCTGGCCTTCGCCTTCGTATTCGAAGAGGGCGCGGCTGATGCACATGCCGTTCGCGTTGCCAACGATGTCTTCACCGTCGGTCTGCGAATCGTCACTGGCGTCCATGTAGACGGTGATCTGGTCGGAACCGTTGATCTCGCCATTGTCGGTGGGGAGGAAGTTACCGCCGCCGCCGCCCTTGACGTAGATGACCGGGACTTCCGAGCCGTCGAAGACACATTCGCCGAGCGGATCGGGATCGTTGTCGTCGGCGCCACCATCGACGTCGCCGGCCGGCAGGCGCCAGTCGTGCTCGAGGATGATGCGCTGGCCCGACCACGCCAGGAAGACCTGCTTCGAAGCGATGGTGCCGTGCCAGTTGACGGTCAGGCTCTCTTCATCCGGGTTAGGCGGGTTGTCCGAGCCGAGGAGGGTCGGGTACTCAACCTGGATGTAGACGGTGGTCGAACCGCTCGTGCTCGTGCAGTCGTCCGAAGAATCGTCGACCGTCATGAAGTAGAACGGGATCGGCACGCCGATGGACGTCACGGTAACGGACTCGCCATCGCCGAGGGTGTACGTGTCATCGACCACGACGTAACCGCAGGTGCTGTCGTCGTTCGTGAACGTCACGTCAGCGCCGTAGGCGACGTAAACGTGCGAGCCAGCGGCGTTGGTGTGCGAAGCGAGCGGCCACTCGTAGTAGTTGCCGGTCTGACCTTCGTAATTGCCGGTGGCAGGGTTGAAGGTCGTGGAACCACTAACCGCGGTGCCGTCAATGTTCGTCGCGTAGGAGCTGGAGCTCGAGCTGATTACGGTCGGCTCGAGGATGTTCCATTCCTTCACGAGCGGAATGGTGTTCACGCCGGACTCAAGCGTCCCGCCACCCGAGTTCCACCCGTAGAGGGTATTGCCGGCGTCATCGACGACGATGATGTTCTGCTCGCCGGTGCTCACCGAGTACCAGGAGATCGTCGAGTCGTCGGAGAAGCCATCCCCGTCACAGTCGACGCCAGCGCTAATAACCGGAGCCTCGATCGTGGCGGTGCCACTGATCGTCTGGATCTGGAAGTTGTCGCTGTCGCTTGCGTCAACGGTCGGCCACAGGTTGTCGACCCAGTCGTTGAGCGCGCAGACCGTGTGGCGATAGCCAATCACGTCGTTCTCATGGTCGCGGAGGCTCTCGGGGTCACCTTCGATATCGAGGTGCACGAGACCTTGATCCGCGCTGCCGATCTGCACCTGCGAGAGGCAGGCCTGATCGCTGTCAGTGGCATCATTGCCCGCGAGGGCGATAACGGCGCTGGCAGTGTTGCAGATGGTGTTGATGGTGGAAGTTCCGTTGTTCGCCGGGACGGCGACGGTCACGGTTACGGTGAACGTGTCACCGGCCACGAGAGCGACCGTGTTGGTGCACGTAAAGCCATTCGACGCAACGGCGCTACAAGAGGCCGACGCCGCCTGGGCACCCGTGATGGCGATACCCGTAACGGTTCCAGGACCCGTGTAAGAGTCACTGATGTCGAGGTCGCCGATGGCGATCGTGGGAGCGCCAGCCGGGCTCGTGAACGTCACGGTGTACGTGGCGTTGCCACCGGTCGCGGCAGGGTTACCCGAAGTCGCGACCTTAACGAACGCGTTTTCGACCGAATAGACGTTTACAGCCGAGCCACCGGTCACCGGCGCCTGGGCGATGTCAACATCGTCCACCTGAACGGTGACGGTGTTGGCAGCCTGCGTCGAAGAGAGCGTGGCCTGGGCCGCAAGAATGAACGTGGACGTACCGGTCAGGCCGGTATACGTGCACTGGGTGTTGCCGGCGACCTGCGAGCAGGTGGGCACAGGACCCGAAACCGGCAGGATAGCGCCGGTGAAGTCCACGCCAGTGGTGTCCTGGAACGTGACCTGCAGCGGGTTTGCGACAGTCGAGTCGCCAGCGCTGGTAATGCAGTAGTAAACCTGCTGACCAGCCCACACATCGGTGGCGAGTGTGGTGCAAGCGCTATCAGAATACGGTCCAGCAACGCTGTATTGAGCCCCGGTGACGGTCGCTTCCGACGGTCGAACCTGGGTCGCCAGCACTGTCAGGACCGCGAAGGCGGCGATGATGGCGAGCAGCCATCCAATTCGCTTATCGCCTACCGTCTGAGCAATCTGCTTACTCAAGTAGTTTACCTCTCCAGTCAGTTTGGCCTGGGCGTTCTGCCCGTTGGCCTGTACTGGTTCTTTGGGCCGATTTGGCCCTTTCGTTATGGGTGTGCCGGCTCATTCTTGCGAATGGTCCGGATCCGGACTCGCCCGGATTTGCGGGCAAAACGCTTTGTGGGTTTACCACGGAGGCACGGAGACACCGAGGTCTCAATGGCTCTGTGGCTGCGTCGAACACCTGAGTGTTCTCCGTATCCACGTTGGCGAGGTCGCCCGCTCGTCTGCCGCCTTGGCCCTGGCGCTGTGCCGGGCGGGTCCGGGCTTTCCCTCTATGCGTGTAAATCGGGTATCGGTACGTTCTTCGTGAGTCGCGGCTCCTGTGAGTCGATTGCAAGCAATCGGGCCCACGCGCCGAGCGTCAACTCGCGATCGCAGTTCCTCCCTTCGCGGAATAAGTCTCAGAACCGAAAGCCCGCTCGGAGCGGGTTCCTCCGCGGGAAGCAGAGGAACCCGGTAGAGCGAGCGATTTCGCAAAACCGGCCACTGAAGTGGACTGGCGGAACTGGCAGAAACCCAATGTGCCTCCTGTGGCAACGGGAGCAGCATGCTCCCGCCCGGGCGCAGAGCCCCGGCGTAGGTAAAGTCTTGCGAAAGGTATCGAGTGACTCGGCAAGGGTCAATCTCTCCAAACGCCTAGATCGAGACGTCAAACCCCGAGGGGCAGACTCCCGTACGAGGTTTAGAACGCGGCAAGGTGCATGAGGGTTAACGCGTGGTTTGCAAAAAGAGTGGGGTTTGAGGTCTGGGGTTTGAGGTGTCAGGTGTCAGGTCGTAGGGGCGTATTGCAATACGCCCCTACGACGCGGTTCCCCAGTTCGGCCCTCACCCCCGGCCCCTCTCCCGGTTTCGCTGCGCTGCACGGGAGAGGGGAGATTTGCGCGGTGCACTTCTCCCTCCTCCCTTCTCCCTTCTCCCTATTTCCGAATTTCGGCGCTGAGACGGGTTTCGCCACCCGCATCGCGGAGGCGGAGGACGATCTGGGTGGTGGCGCCGGCTTCCTGTTGGAAGGGGACGATGATCTTGCCATCGCCGGGGGAGGGGGTGATGCCGCGGTCTTCGCCGTCGATGGTGAGGCCGACTCCTCCCTTATAAGAGAGGTAGAGCAAATTGCGGCCTTCGGAGTTTTCGATGGTAGTGGTGGCGACGAGGCCCCAGTTGTCGTCCTTTACATCCGGGTAAGGCCCGGCGGGGTAATCGAAGTCGATTTCGGGCTGTTCACCCTGGCCGACGACGACGCCGTGTTCGAAGTCGTCGCCTTCGATCCAGGTGACTCGCCAGGTGGTTTCGACGGGGGTGAGGGTACTGGCTTCCGGGGTCCGGGGATCGACCGAGTTATTGGTGGATTTCGGGTTGAAGTAGACAGCGGCAAGGATGAGCCCGATGACGAGCACGCCGAGGGCCACCGCCTCGCGCAGACCGATGCCTTTGAGGAATGCCATCGGCTGAGTATCGGGCGGTCTTTCCCGAACGGCGAACCTAAGGGAAACCCGCATTGACTCCACAAGCGCCGGGCGTGGTAGGGTGCCAACTCCGCTTCTTATGAAAGTGCCATTCTTTATGTCAGCCATCGCGGTCACGCTCCTCACGGGGAGCGCGATCCTCGGGGTTGCGGCGATCGCCGCGGGCTCGGCCGCTCCGAAGCCTGCCTGCCTGACGCGCGCGTGGCAGCCCGAGGAGCAGCAGCTCGCGGACCTGCACACGCCGTGGCGCTACCTGTACGTCCCGGGGACCGACCCGACCCACCCGCTCGAAGGCTCGGCAGTGCTCCGCGCGACCGCGCTCGGCATCGCGCACGACCTGGCGGACGGCGAAATCGTGGCCAGCGACGTGACGGCGACGTACCTGGCCCAGCGCGCGATTGCCTGCGGCTACCCCGCGGATGTGGCTGTCGGCGGGCGCGGGATCGCGACGGGCACGGACTCGGCCTCAGAAGCCCTGGTCCTGATGACAAGCGAACAGTGGGGCTCCGCGGCCGGCATTCGCGTGCCCGCGTGGGTGGATGGCCAGCCGATGCGCTGCATCGGGGTCGCGCACGCATCCGAAGGCGAAGGCGATGGCTGGGTGATCATCATCATGGCCGCCGACAACACCGTCTGCCCGCAGGGGCTCTCCTCAGCGGTCGAGCCGTACGATGGAGGCACGCCCACGGCGACGCCCTCGTTCCCGTTCACCTTCCCGACGAAGACACCGACGCCCACGAAGACGGCAACGCCGACCGCGACGCCCACTCCCTCACTGCACAAGCTCTTCCTGGGTGTGGCGAAGGACTAGGGCCGAGTGCGGAGTGCCGAGCGTAATCGGGTATCGCGCGAACGCCAGCGGGGTGTTCGCAGTTCACCACGGTTGCCGAAAGCTCAAACCATGCAGAGAACCGAGAGCGTCAGCGACCGGCCGAGGGCCGTGAAGTGACGGGAGACCCCGACTCCACCACGCATCTCGTAGATCCGACCGTAAGGGAGGCGGCACCGGTGATTCGCTCCTTCTGTGCCCCTCCAGCACCCGGTTCGGCTTGCCGAACACGCGCCTCCCTTTACGGTCGGATCTACGAAATGCAACGCCGTTTCCACCGCTGCGCCAAGGGCCGACAAACCCCACCAGGGGCTCCCCCCATTCGCGACATCATCCGTCAGTACACTCGAATCTAAACGCGTTGGTATACCTGAATCTAAATCGTGCAAAACGGAAGACGAAAAAAGTAGCGGCCCGAACTCCTCCCTTCTCCCTTCTCCCTCTATGCCGGATAGCGCCGCCCGCCCACCTTCACCCGCAGATAGGCCAGCCGCCAGGCGATCGTCAGCGCTGAGATAGCGGCGAGGATGATCAGCGTCCAGTAGCACTGGCCCACGACCGTCCCTACCGCCGCCACCAGCGACCGCACGTCGCGGCTGGCCAGCCCAAAGATGGAATCGAGCCGGCCCGACTCGATGACGTCCGGCAGGTCGGCCTCGATGCGCGCGCGGCTGTAGCTGACGATGAGGGCTGCCCCGATGGCCAGCGCCCCGACGAACTCGGCGCGGGTGTGGTCCTCGAAGCGCACCGCGAACACCGTCATCCCGGCGAGCATGATGGCGTCGGCGTAGCGGTCGGTCACGGCATCGAACACGCCACCGAAGCGCGTGGCCATGCCCTTGAGCCGGGCGAGCTCGCCATCAACGCCATCGACCACGCTCACCGCCTGGATGGCGATGCCGCCGGCGATGTTCCACCCGGCCGCCACCATCGCCCCCGCCGCCACTGCCAGCAACAGCGTGAACGCCGTCACCGCGTTGGGCGTCACCGGCGTCGAGACCAGCGCGCGGGCAGCCGGGCGGCTCAGCGGCCGGTTCAGATAGCGCGAAACGATGCCGTCGTAGGTCACCGGGCGCCGCCCGCAGCCACCAGCCGGGACGCGGCTTCGAGGTCCGCGGCGGTATCGATGTCGTACCAGCTGGCCCCGGAGACATCGACCGCGTCCAGGCCATTGGCCCCGACGAGTTCGCTGAAGATGCGGCTAAGCTCGCAGTCCTCGGGCGCCGCATCCACGGCGGCCCATGCGCCGGGCGTGAGCAGGAACGCGCCGGTATCGAGCGCGTCCCACGGCTGCAGGTGTTTGCCGATAGCGGTGACACGGCGGCCACCGGGTTGGAGCCGCACTCGGGTAGCTTCATCAACGTAGTCAGGGGGCCAGGCCGATGCGTCGGTGCCGACGAGGCTGGGGCCGGATGGGCGATGGGCACGCCGGAGTCCCTGGAGGATCCCGGCGGAAAGCATGTGATCCGCCATCAATAGAAGGAAAGGGGAATCGCCACATTGTTGGCGGGCGGCGCGGAGGGAGAGCGATGCGCCATCCTCAAACCGCGGGTTGAAGACGAAGCTGACACCCATGCCGGTGGGAGCCGCCGCGCGGATGCCAGACTCGAGCTGTTCGGCACAGAAGCCGGTAACCACAAGGACGTCGCTCACGCCCGACGAGGCGAGAGCGTCGAGCGTGTAGCCCACGATTGGCCGGCCGGAGACCGGAATCAGCGGTTTGGGCATCGCGGACGTTGCCGGGCCGAGGCGGCCACCGTCTCCGGCGGCGAGGATTACGGCGCGCAAACGCGTGCCGGGAATCGAAAAATCACTCGCCTATAGTAACGGTCGGCGGGCATCTCGCCCGAGCGCTCCGCGCGCGGTAGGATTGCGTCGCCGGGCGGGGCAATCCCCCGGGGAGGGCGTTCGACCTATGTGGAAGACGATCGGCTATCTGTCTGCTCTGTGCGGAGCATTCATCGGTCTGCTGATTACGCTGGCGATCATCGGGCTGAAGGCCTAGGGCACTTCGTCCGGCACGGATTCGCGCGCGGCCAGTCCTCGATCTGGGGACCGGGCCGCTTTTTCATGTCCTCCGAACCCGTCACTCCAGGAGCGGCACCGTAACGGTGACCAGGGTGCCAGCGCCGAGCTCACTCACAATCTCGTACCGCCCACCGATCCTCTCCGTGCGTTCACGCATGGTGCGAAGGCCGAGGTGGCCGGGGAAATCGCCGTCAACATCGAAACCCTTGCCGTTGTCGCGCACGAAGAGCGTCACGTTGGAGCCGTCGGTGGCGAGTGAGAGCGTGACTTCCGTGGCCTCGGCGTGCTTGGCGATGTTGTGGAGCGATTCCTGGGCGATGCGGTAGAGCGCCTCCTTCGAGCGGAGAGCGAGCGCAGGCTCATCGCAGAGGATGGCGGAGACATCGATGCGGAAGCGAGAACGGATGGCGGCCGCCTGGCGTTCGAGCGCGAGGACGAGCCCTTGCTGTTCCAGTGATTCCGGCACCAGCTCGAAGATGAGGGCACGGGTTTCAGCGAGACCAGACTCGGCGAGCTGGACGATGTATTCGATCGGTTCGAGTACGTCGCTGGCGGCGCCATCTCCGAGACGGCGGCGAGCTGTGCGCGCACCGAGGCCGATGCCGTAGAGCGCCTGGGAGACCGAATCGTGGAGTTCGCGTGCGATGCGCTGCCGCTCTTCCATTGAGGCGGAGTGTTGGGCCTGCTCGAAGAGAAGGGCGTTCTGGATTGCGAGCCCGGCCCGGGCGGCAAACGCATCGAAGAGCCTTCGGTCCCCATCGTTGAACGTTCGGGAGCGGTTCCAACCGATGGCGAATAGCCCCCAGAGCTCGCCGCCAACCATCACCGGAATCTCGGCAAAGCTCCCGGGGCGACCGTCGCGAAGTTCGGGCGGCAACTGCGTGGTCTCGCGGATGTCTCCGACGAGGGCCGCCCTGAACGGAGGTCCCAGGCTGGCGAAGTGCTCGTGGGTGAACGTCCGGTAACGCGCGGCGACTGGACCGAGCACCTCCTCGGGGATTCCGAACGACGAGGCGACACCCAGACGGTCGTCTTCCTGCCAGCTGACGACGAGGCTTGAGTCTGCGCCGAGAAGGTCGACGGCCAGGGTGGTCATCGCATCGAGGACTCCATCGAGCGAAAGCGTCTGGTGGAGCGCGTAGTCGGCGCGATAGAGCGCCTCCAACTCGTCCGTTCGGCGCTGCGCTTCTTCAAAGAGCAACGCGTTCTGGATGGCAAGGCCAGCACGGGTAGCGAGTGTCGAAAAGAGACGGCGGTCGTCATCACCGAATGTGCGGCGCTTGTGATAACCAAGCACGAACACGCCGAAGAATTCGCCGCCAACGAAGACACGAATGTCCACCGTGCTCGCCGACGGTGTGAGTGTCTTGATCTCAGGGGAGATCGTCTGATCGTTCGGGACATCCTCCATGATGTGGGGTGCCTCGGTGATGCCCTTGAAATAGGAACGGTCGCGCCGGTGGTAGATCTCCTGCAGCTGGGCCAGTTCGTCCTCGGGCACTCCGCGCGCCGCGAACGCGTGGAGCCTTCCCGCTTCGTCGAAGGTGAGGAACATGCTGCGATCCGTGCCGAAGAGGTCGACGGCGAGGTTGATCATCGACTGGTAGACGTCGTCGAGCCGGAGTGACTCGTGGAGCGCCTGGTCCGCGCGGGAGAGGGCATCAAGCTCATCCGAGCGCCGGTTAGCCTCGGCGAGGAGCCACGCGTTGTCCATGATCGGAGCGGCGTGTTGGGCTATGGCTTGTGCGAACGTGACTTCGCCTTCATCCACGACATCGGAGCCGGCGTAGTAGAGATAGACCACGCCCAGCGTCTCAGGACGATTAAGAAACGGCGTGGCCACGAGCGTCGAGTACGGAAGTCCCCTGATGAGGTCGTGCATTCCGGCGTATTCGGGCCGTGACAGCATGAACTCGATGGCGTTGTGGAGTGTCCAGGATTCCTGCCTGGCGACCGCAGCCCGGAGTTCAGCCGTGGCTGCGGGCGACCGCTGGCGCGCCCGCACCATGGCCTCGACGTAACCATCCGGGAGGTTTTCGGTCCCGAAGGCGATGGCGGACAAGTCCGCGGGATTCATGAGGATGAGTCCGGCCGCCACGGCGTCGGTGTTTTCGACGATGTTCACGGCCAGGGAACGGAGTACCTCGGGGAGCGGACGATCGAACCGGACGCGGGTCCCAAGGGCCGCGAGGACCTCGGCCCGGCGCAGCCGAAGTTCCAGATCGGCGTCGTGCGACAGTGAGCCGCCCCCGGCCGGGAGGTTTGGAGAATCGACCACAGTGGGACGGTAGCCGATCGCATGCGCGTTTAAAAGCAATTGGCAAGTTTCCGGTTGGCGGTGCGGGTTTATCATGGCTTCTTTCGCACTCGGGGAGCCCATCCATGGAAGCAACCGCCATCACCGTCCGCGTGCCCGCGACGAGCGCCAACCTCGGCGCGGGATTCGACTGCCTGGGCCTCGCGCTCGACATGTTCGCGTCGATCACGGTGACATTCGGTGAGCGAGAACAGCCTCCGACAGAAGACGTGGGAGAGAAGATGGTGCTCACCGCCGTGCGACAGACCTATCTGCGGCTGGGAAAGCAGCCACCGGGAGGGATCCGGGCGCGATACCACGTGTCCATACCCCTGGGCCGTGGTCTCGGTGCGAGCGCGGTGGCGCGAGTCGCCGGTGTAGTTGCCGTGAACGAATTCGAGCACCGGGTGATGGATGAGGGGCGCTGCCTCGACATTGCGAGCGAGTTGGAAGGACACGGTGACAACGCCTGTCCCGCGCTTTTCGGTGGAATGCAGGTGTGCGTGCAGGCCGCGGATGGCCACTACCTGAGGGCCCCGAGCCGCTATCCGCAGGACGCGGCCATGGCGATCCTGATTCCAGACCACTCGATGCCGACGAAGGAGGCGCGCAAGGCCCTTCCCGACCAGTACTCGAAGGCGGACACCATCCACAACACGGGGCGGGCGGCACTCTTCGTGGCGGCTATGGCGGCCGGCAAGATGGATCTACTTGCTGAAGCCACGGACGACCGCATTCACCAGCGTCAGCGGGCGAGCCTGTTCCCACCGCTATTCGACATCTTCACGGCAGCCCGGAAAGCGGGGGCGCATGCGACTTGGCTGAGCGGGGCCGGCAGTTCGGTGGCGGCGATTTGCCCGGAAGAGATCGCGCGCGAGGTAGCGGCGACGATGCTCGAAACCTCGCAGGCCCAGGGCTACTTGGGGCGTTCACTGGTCACCAAGATCGCCCGCGAGGGCGCGACTGTTTCGAAGGTCGAACTGGTTCAGGACTGATGACAATGCGGGCGGCTGCGGAGAATGACCTCGAAACCATCATCGAGTTGATTCGCGCGCTCGCCGAGTACGAACGTGAGCCGGAGGCGGTGGTACTCGAGCCGGAGAGGCTGCGGGAATACCTGTTCGGAGCGCGCCGCTACGCCGAGGTGATCCTGGCTGAAACCGATGAGGGCGCGAGCGCGGGATTCGCGCTCTTCTTCCATAATTTCAGCACGTGGGAAGGCAGACCGGGCATCTGGCTTGAAGACCTGTTCGTGCGGCCGGAACTCAGGGGCCATGGCTTCGGACGAGCACTGCTTTCGGAGCTGGCACGCCTGGCAGTGGAACGCGGATGCGCCCGGCTCGAGTGGTCGGTGCTGGACTGGAACGAACCATCAATCGGGTTCTATCGGAGCCTTGGAGCGCAACCGATGGACGAATGGACCACGTATCGCATGAGCGGCGCCGCCCTTCGCCAGCTCGCGGGGCAGTAACACCGGGAAACCGGACCAGGGCGCCTGCCGCGGGCGCCCTTTACGTCCGGCCCTCGGGGGCGAGGCTCTATACGGTGGCGAGTACGTCCGCCACCTTGAACGTTTCGTCCTCCACGGCGAGGACGGTAACAAGGCCGAAGAATCCGCCTTCATATTCCGCGTGCGAGAGCACGTGGCAGTGGAACGCCCAGAGGCCGGGATCGTTTGCCTCGATAATGCAATCGAAGCGGTTGCCGGGCGGGACATCGATGGTGTCGCATTTATAGGGCGGCTCCACCGGGTAGCCATCGCGCTGGAAGACTTCCATGACCTGGCCATGAAGGTGCATGGGGTGGTACATCATTCCTTCGTTCATCCAGCGAATGAGGACACGTTCACCCTTCTTCGCGACGAGGGCATCGGTCGCGGGGAAGCTTTTGCCATTGACCGTGAAGCCCAGGAGCGAGTCGTTGAGGATGAGGATGTATTCCTTGTCGTACTGCGGGTAATCCTTGGGATCCTGGGGCATGACGATGAACGCTCCGAGGAGCCCGCGGTTCACCTGGTCGGCAGAGTTGTGGTGGGAGTGGTACATATGCGAGCCCTGATTGCGAATCGTGAACTCGTACACGAAAGTCGCTCCGGGCTCGATTGGATCCTGGGTGACGTAGGGAACGCCATCCATCACATTCGGGACGAAGAGGCCATGCCAGTGAATGGTTGTGCTCTCTTCGAGATTGTTTTTGACGTTGAAGCGAACCTTGTCGCCGACGTTGGCGCGGATGGTTGGGCCGGGAATCTGGTTGTTGTAACCGCGGGCCTTTTGGACGAGACCGGGAGAGACTTCCCAGTCGACGTTGTCGATGGTGAGATCCCAGACTTTGACGCCGTTCTCCACACGATGGGCGAGTTCTTCCATGCCGCGGCTCTTCGTAATCGGGGCCTTTTGCTGGCGGAGGAAATCGACGACGCCCTTCTTGTGGTCCTCATCGATCTTCACCCAAAGATCTTGAGGGGTCTGGGTGGCGACGGTCGGACCGGGCTTCACGTTCTGGTCCGGGACGTTCCCCGATTCAATCGGGCCGCCCGTTGGGTCGTTGTAACAGGCGGCGGCTACAAGCCCGCCGGCAACCGGGATCGCGGCGCCAACGACGCCAGCTTTCCGAAGAAACCGGCGGCGGGAAAACATCGAAGTTCCGACGGATTCCCCGGCGACGGACTCTGGATTCGGTGACGTTTCGTTGGACACGGCTGGTAGCCCCCTTGGTGACAGCTGCTGATTAGGTCGTGGTTCAAGAGTCGCGCCGCCGGGCAGAGCGCCATAGGGCCTTTCGTACAAAGCCCTGGGGGCCGAACGGCCGAAATGTCGCGCCCAAAGGTGCTCGCGGCATGGGAAGGAATGGTTCATGCTTGCGGAACAAGCAAAGTAGCGAGGTGCCCACGTGGCAGAGAGCAAGCCCATTCTCATCCCGTTGGATGGTTCGAAAATTGCGGAAAACGCGCTTCCGATGGCGAACTGGTATTCGAAGCTCACGGGGGCGCCGCTGAAGTTCATTCACGTGCTGGATGAAGACATGCCGGCGGACGAGCGCGCGAAGGCGGCGGAGACTTTCCAGGGGTACGCGACCGAGATGGCCGAGCGGCACGGGCTCGGCAAAGTGGAGTGCGAAGTGCTCTACGGATCCGCGGCGGAGCAAGTCCTCTCCGCTTCGGTGACCGCCTCGGCGATTGCGCTTGGCTCGCGCGGGCGCGGTGGATTCCGGGCGATGGTGATCGGAAGCGTTGCCGACAAGATCGTCCGCGGATCGGCTGTGCCGGTGCTCATCGAGCCGGGATCGGATGAACCACGCGTGCCGGGCGAAAACGGCACCCCGCTACTGGTGGGCCTCGATGGTTCGGAGGAGGCCGAGCGGGCGATCGCCCTGGCGCGGACACTCGCGGCCAAGGATCACCTGCCGATCGTGATTGTCCGCACATACAGCCTGCCACCCGCCGTTGGGGCCGAGTTCGCGACATACCCGGCGAATGTGGGCACGGCGATGCAGGAGGCAGCCGAAACCTATCTGCATGACATCGCGAAGCCCGGCGAAAAGACGGTCATCCAGATGGGAGACCCGACGACGGCGCTGCTGGAGACGGCGGAGGCCGAAAACGCAACGCTCATCGTGCTGACCTCATCCGGGAAGGGCCTTGCCAAGCGGGTAACGCTCGGGAGCACGACCGACCGCGTGATCCATGGGACGAACCGGCCAGTGCTGGTGCTTCCGCAGGTGGGCTAAGGTGCCAACTGGCGCACCCTCACGCCAACGTTAGAATACGGCGATTGAGGGGGTAGTTGATGGCATCTGGGCCGCTTTCCGGCGTCAAAGTTCTCGAGTTCACGCAGATCATTGCGGGACCGTTTTGTGGCATGCACCTCGCCGATATGGGAGCGGAGGTAACGAAGTTCGAACCCATAGGCGGCGAACCATGGCGAGTGTTCGTCGAGCTCGTGCCGAAAGAATCTCGAACCTATGCGAGCCTTAACCGCGGCAAGCGCGGCGTGGCCATGGACATGCAGAAGCCAGAGGCGCAAAAGGTCATCCACGAGCTGGTGAAGGACGCGGACGTGGTCCTCATCAACTACCGGCCGGGCGTGGCTGAGTCGCTGCACATCGACTATGACACGCTCAGCAAAATCAACCCGAAGATCATTTACTGCGAAAACACTGCCTTCGGCCGGCGCGGCCCGCTGGCAAAGCGCGGTGGCTACGACATCGTGGTACAAGCGTTAACCGGGCTGATGGCCGGCGAAGCCAAAATGGATGGAGACGTGCCGACCTATGTGTATCCAGCGGTCGCCGACTACGCGACCGGGATCCAGATGTCGAATTCGATCTGCGCCGCGTTGTACTACCGCGAAAAAACAGGCAAAGGTCAGCGCATCGATTGCACCCTGATGGGCACGGCGATGGCGATGCAAACGAGCCAGTTCACCTGGTTCGACGCGTTCGACGAGGGGATTATCCCGCCAATGCTCGAAGGCTTGAAGGAAGCTCGAGCGGAGATGAAGTCGTTCACGGAGCAGGTGGAAGTCCACAAGATGTTCCGACCCGCAGCCCCGGGGAACATCTATTACCGGGTATACCAGACGCGCGACGGATTCATCGCGCTCGGCGCGCTTTCGATGTCGTTGCGGTTTAAAGTCCTCGCGGCGACCGGGCTGCAGGACCCGCGCATGAACACGGCCGACGGGACGTTTGTGCTGGCGCCGGAAGGCTGGGAAACGAGGGGGCCGGAGCTCGTAAAAGAAGCCGAGGCGTTGTTCCGGACGAAGACAACCGAGGAGTGGAGCGCCCTGTTCGAGAAGCACGGTGTGCCCGCGGGCCCGCTGCACTTCATCGAGGAGCTGTTCGACCATCCACAAACAATGGAGAACGGCCTGCAGGTGCAGATGGAACATCCGCTGCTGGGAGGGATGAAGCTCGTAGGGCCGCCCTTTCAGATGTCGGAATCACCGCTTGCGGCGCAGTTCCCGAGCCCAATGCTGGGCGAGCACAACGACGACGTCCTGGCTGAAGCCGGGCTGTCGTCGGACAAGATCAACGAACTCCGAGACTCCGGAGTGATCCTCTAACGGCCTGGCGATTTGTCAGTCCACGAGAAAGGAACCAACCATGTGCGTACCTCACGATGCCCTGCCACCCATTCCGGCTATCTCCGGCGCTGCCGTTGATTCTGAAGACATCGTCCTCAAATCCAAAGATGGAACCGATTTCGCGGCATTTGTTGCCCGGGCGGAATCGCCGAACGGAGTGGGCATCGTAGTCATGCCAGACGTGCGCGGGCTGTTCACGTTCTACGAAGAACTTGCCCTTCGGTTCGCGGAAGTTGGGATGAATGCGGTCACGATCGATTACTTCGGCCGCACTGGTGGAGTTTCGAAGCGGAACGACCCTTCGTTCGAATTCATGCCTCACGTTCTGAAAACGCGGCCGGAGACGGTTTCCCAGGATGTGGGTGCTGCCGTTGCGTACTTGCGCTCGCCGAAGGGCGGGAATTGCACTTCGATTTTCACCGTCGGCTTCTGCTTTGGCGGTTCAAGTTCGTGGTTCCAGTCTGCAGCCGGGCACGGGTTAAAGGGCGCCATTGGTTTCTATGGCCATCCGAGCCGGGTAATTCAGCAGATGGTCTCGCCCGATGCAGGGAAGGATATTCCGACCGCGATGACGCGCGTTGGCGAGATGAAGGCGCCGATCCTCGGGCTGCAGGCGGGCGCCGACCAGATGATCACCCAGGCGGACACCGACGCCTTTAAGGCTGCCCTGGACAAGGCCGGGGTGCCGAACGAGTTCAAGACGTATGAAGGCGCACCGCACAGCTTTTTCGACCGATCCTTCAAGGAGCACGCCGAGGCTTCGGCGGACGCATGGGACCGGATCCAGGCGTTCATTGCGAAATACAAATAGGTCAGCACGGCGAGGCGAGATGCGTCACTCTCGCCTCTGACTTCTGATCTGTTACGCTCGATCTATGACTACCCAGCGTTCCAGGGTACGAACCGCCAGACCACGGCCGGTGTGAGCCGGCCTGGCAGCGAACGATTTCGACGCCGCGAGAGCGGTGCTTTGATCTGGTCGTTCACCGCAGGGGTCAGCTGTTACCTCGGATTCGCCATTCCGCCCGGCGCGGCGGGACATTCTGGGAAGTAGCTCTTTTTCATGCTGTACGCGGAACACGTAACCAAGTCCTTCGGGCCCGTTGATGTCATCCGGGACCTGAATTTCATCGTGGGTGACGGCGAACACGCCGGCCTTGTCGGCCCCAACGGGGGCGGAAAGTCCACCATCCTCCGGCTGCTCGCCGGGGAACACAAACCGGATGACGGCGAGGCAGGCTTCCGGGGCAAATCGCTGGGATACCTGCGCCAGGAAGCGGGCCTGGCCGACAACCACACGCTCTTGCAGGAACTCTGGGACGCTTTCCCCGAGGCCCGCGCGGTGGAACTCGAGCTGGAAGAGATCGCCGCACAAATCGAACGCGGCGAGGGCGAACTCGATGCCCTCATCGAGAAGCAGGCACAGCTGTTCGAACAGTTCGAGGCAATGGATGGCTACCGGATCGAAACCCGCATCGGCCGGGTACTCGACGGGCTCGGGTTCAAGCCGACAGAGACGACCAAGCTCTGCGGGGACTTCTCCGGAGGCTGGCAGATGCGGATTGCGCTGGCGAAGGTGCTGGTGCGCCGGCCAGAAAACGCGATTCTCGACGAGCCAACGAACCACCTGGACGCCAGGACACGAGCCTGGCTTGCGGAGGAATTACAGGACTGGGATGCCGCGTTGCTGATCGTGACACACGATGGCGAATTCCTGGACAAAGTGGCGACACGCATCTTCGACCTTCGCGATGGCCAGGTTGAGGCGTACGCCGGGAATTACACCGACTTCCAGAAGCAGAAGGCGGCCAAGCTCCAGGCGCAGGACCAGGCGGCGGCCCGCCAGGAACGCGAAATCGGGAAACAGGAACGCTTCATCGAGCGATTCCGGGCCAAGGCAACCAAGACCACGCAGGTGCAATCGCGCGAGAAGATGCTGGCCAAGATCGAGCGCATCGATCGCACAAAGAAGGATGCCGAAGTGAACTTCGTGCTGACTTCCCACGGCCGCACCGAGCGCGACGTGCTGATGGTGAAACACGTGAGCCACGCTTATGGAGACCACATCGTACTGGTGGACGTGAGCTTGCATGTGGAGCGCGGGCAGAAGGTGGTGTTCGTGGGCCCGAACGGCAGTGGCAAGAGCACGTTGCTGCGGCTTGCCGCGGGGCTGCTGGCGCCGACGGAGGGCACCATTGAATGGGCTGAACGGGCGCGTCCGGGGTACTACGACCAGCACCAGGACGAAGCGCTCGACTATGAACGTACGGTCATCGAAGAAGTGCGCTCGGTTTCAGGTGGCGCCCCCGATGTAAAGCTGCGCACGGTGCTGGGGCAATTCCTGTTCACCGGCGATAGCGTGTTTAAGCCGGTGCGGGTGCTTTCCGGCGGCGAACGCAGCCGGGTGGCACTGGCGAAGTTCCTCATCCAGCCGACGAACGTCCTGTTGTTGGACGAACCGACGAACCACCTGGATAAGACGACTCGCCGCAAGCTCATCGATGCCCTGCAGAAGTATGACGGCACCATTGTTTGCGCGAGCCACGATCCCGGAATCGTCGATGGGATCGCGTCACACGTTTACGAGGTGAAGGATCTCGGGGTCAAAGAACTCCTGGCCCTGCGCCGCGACTAAGCCGGCGTCCCCGGCCCTGGCAGGCGTGGGGGAGGGGATTTCCCAGGGTTCTCACCCGCTCACACGCAACGCCCGCCGGATCTGTTCGGCGTGATCATGGGCGTGCGCGGCATAGATTTCGAGCCAGGTTTCGACGGTGTACAGCCCGCTCTCCGTGTGCCAACCGCTGCGAGACCAGTCGTCCTCGGATAGGACTTCGAGCAGTGTGGCGGTTGACTCGCGGGCGGCCCGGAAGGCGAGGAGCGAGGCCTCGATTGGGCGGACATCGTAGTGCAGGCTGCGGGCGAAGGCTTCCTCATCGTAGCCATAGATGACCGGGGCTTGTTCGGCGATGAGTTTGCGCAGGCGAAGGGCGGAAGTCATCTCGCTATCGGCGAGGTGATGGGCGACCTGGCGGGCGGTCCAGCCTTCGGAGTCCGCCCGATCGAGCGCAACGTTGGAAGCGCCGGCAAGGGCCTGTTCAACGGTGGCATAACCTTCGCGATAGCGGCGGATGAGTTCGGTCCGGGTGGCAGTATCCATTGAAAGACGATACGGCCAAAACCGGCCGCGGTACCGCACCACTTGGGGCTAAATTCACGCGGGAACTGTCTTCCAGTCAGGGAGTGGCCGCTGCCCGGCCCACGAAGGCTTTCGGGAGCCTGACCGTAAAAGAGGCGCCATGGCCGGGCGGGCTTTCGACCGAGGCGGTGCCGCCATGGGCGCGCACGAGGTGCTTCACGATCGCGAGCCCAAGCCCCACGCCTGCATCGGAGCGGGATGCCTCGCCTTTGTAGAACCGTTCGAAGACGCGAGGGATGTCCTGCTCAGCTATCCCCGGGCCTTCGTCGGTGACGGAGATGGCGACAAGCTGGCCTTCATCGCGGAGGCCGACTCTGACAGTGGAACCGGAGGGGCTCCATTTGGTCGCGTTGTCCAACAGGTTGCTAACGACGCGGAGGAGCGATTGCTTGTCGGCCGAAATCTCGAGCGGCGGGCCCTCGCAAACCACGTTGACCTGGGCGCGCTCAGTACGGGTGCGGAGAAGGGACGCAGCTTCGCTGACGAGCGCCTTAAGCTCGATCGGTTCCGGGTGAAGGTTGATGGCGCCGGACTCGATCCGCGAGAGATCGAGGAGTTCGTTGACGAGCGTGGTGAGCCGTTCAGTTTGCTGGCGAATGCGCTTGAGGAACTCCGGCGAGTCCTCCGCATCGACGCCTTCCTCCAGGGTCTCGACGAGCGCGCGAATGGCGGCCAGCGGGGTCCGCAGTTCGTGCGAGACGTTGCCCAGGAAGTCACGCCGGACCTGGTCCACGCGCTGGACTTCGCTGAGGTCGGTGAGCATGAGGAGGACGGCCCAATCGCCGCCGTTGGGAATCGGGAGTGCGGCCGCCCGGAGCGAGAGCCGTGAGGGGCCGAACGACACGACAGCAACCTGGCCGCTCCTTCCGCCGATGGCCCGGCGTACGAGGGCATCGAGTTCGTAATCCCGGGCGGTTTCAATGAGGGGGCGGCCGACCGCCTGGGCCATGGATACGCCGAAGACCTCAACCGCGGCAGGGTTCAGGAAGCTCACGCGGGCCTCGCGGTCGAGGGCGACCATACCGTCGCTGGAGGCATCGAAGACGGCCTCGAGGCGCGCGTGTTCGGCGGCGACGCTATCGAAGAGATGCTCGATGCGTCCGGCCATCACGTTGAACGCATGGATAAGGTCACCAGCCGGGCCACTGTCATCGGGGACGCGGAGGGCGAGTTCGCCTTCACCGAGGCTACCCGCGGCATCGGCGACGGTTCGGACAGCGGCGGCCGGACGACGGAACGCGAGAAAGCCGACGATCATGCCGATCCCGGCGATGACCAGGATGAGGCCAAGGACGACGCCAACCTCGGCATCGGCGGCGAAAAAGCCAACGATAGCCCCGCCGCCGGCCCCGAACAGGCCAAGAAAAGCGCCACGAAAGGCAAGGTCACGCCTCATGACGTGCCCCATCCCTGGAAAGAAGCTGAAGCCTTAGCCTTCGAAGAGATACCCGCTGCCTCGGACCGTCTTGAGGCGAACCGGATTCGCTGGATCGGTTTCGATTTTCTGGCGCAGCCAGCGAATGTGGACGTCCACCGTTCGCGGGCCGCCGTAAAAGTCGTATCCCCAGACCTCATCGAGTATCTGCTCCCGGGAGAAGACCCTCCCTGGGTGTTGAAGAAAGAATAACAGGAGTTCAAATTCCTTCGGCTTCACGCGGAGTACCTTGCCGCGATAGACAACTTCCCGGCGTTCGCGATCGAGTTGAAGGTCCCCGGAGATCACGAGGCTCGGCCCGGTGTCCGGCGCCGCCCGTGGGCCAGAACGGCGAAGGAGGGCGCGAACGCGAGCCATGAGCTCACGCATGCCAAACGGCTTGGGCATGTAATCGTCGGCGCCGGTATCGAGACCGGCGACGCGGTCGCCTTCGCCGCCAAGCGCCGTGAGCATGATGATCGGGACATCGGAATCGCGGCGGAGCAAGCGGCAAACCTGGATGCCATCGATTCCGGGGAGCATGACATCGAGCAGGATGAGGTCGGGGTGCTGTTCACGGGCGGCTTTGAGGCCGTCGTCACCGCGATTGGCCGTGATGACCGAATAGCCCTCGCGCTTGAGGTTGTGGGCGAGGGTAAAGAGCAACGTCTCTTCGTCTTCGACGATGAGCACCTTCGATTTCGCCGCAGCT
Source organism: Dehalococcoidia bacterium (assembly GCA_050247055.1). Taxonomy (GTDB): domain Bacteria; phylum Chloroflexota; class Dehalococcoidia; order Tepidiformales; family Tepidiformaceae; genus Amarobacter. The sequence continues at coordinate 604,154 of JBFWUX010000001.1, read as the reverse complement.
GCCGCAACCATTACCTATCAATAGTAGCTGACGGCGTTAACAATGAATGAACGTGGTTGCCTGCTACCATCGACCAGATGCAGGACGAAGCGCCGCCAGAACAACCACAGCCCGGGGCCGGGTCGAGCGGGGGGATGCTCGGCTACCTGGCGCTGGCGGTGGCGCTCATTCTCGCGATTGGCGTGGGAGCATACCTCTTCGTCTCGGGCGGGGACGATAGTCCAGACATTCAGCTCAGCGACCTCGATCTCCCGACCCCGTTGCCAAACACTGGACCAATCGACCCGCAACGTCCGAATGAAGGCGAACCCGCGCCGGACTTCGCCCTCGTCGATGCGCGAGATCCTGGCAAGATCATCAAGCTTTCGGACTATCGGGGAAAAGCGGTGATTCTGAACTGGTACGCGAGCTGGTGTGGGCCATGTAAGAGCGAGATCCCCGCTTTCGTGAAGGCCCAGGAGAAGCTGGGCGATCAACTCGTGATCCTCGGAGTCGACTACCTGGAAAAGAGTGATGCGGCGACTTCGATACTCGATGAATTCGGGGCCAGTTACCCGGCCGTTCTCGATTCATCCGGGGAGGTGGCGGACCATTACCGGACGGGGCTTGGCGTGCCCGTCACGTTCTTCATCGATAAGGACGGGGTGTTGCAGACGGCGCGGCGAGGCGAGGTCTATGAAAAGGACCTGCCGGACTACCTCGCGAAACTTGGCATCACCTATTCGGTCGACCAGTAAGCACAGACGGCATCAGGGAAAACCCGAACGTCCTTCGCTACTGTGAATGCACTCACAGTCGAAACCGGTTTGGGCGAATAGATTGGTTTGTGGCCGCCAGGGAGGAGCAAGCCCGGCGGACCCACGGAGATGCTCACGTTGACCAGTCCATCCCTTCACGCTGAGAGCCCCTGGGACCTGAAGCCCAGTTCTCGCGCGATCCTTTTCATCGACGTCGCAGGGTCCTTGCGCGTCACGAAGCAACTGGGCGATGCCCGCGCCTACCACCTGCTGAAGTTCCTCGCGAACTCAATTCGAGAGGCGAAGCCGAACTCCGGCCGCGTCGTCCGATCGCTGGGCGATGGCTTCCTCCTCGCGTTTGATTCGGTGGACGATGCGCTAACGCACGCGGCGACAGCCCAGATGGAAGTGGCACGCCGAAACCCCACGGAAGTCCCGCTGAAGATTCGCTGTGGCGTTCACTACGGCGAGGTCATTGAGGCCGAGGACGACGTCTTTGGTATCGCGGTGTACCTTGCCAATCGCGTCACGAGCCATGCGCACGGCGGTGAGATCCTGTTGACCGGCGCCGCTCGCGACCAGAGCGAAATGGCCGACCGCGAGTTCAAGGAATTTGGGCCGACGCTGCTGCCCGGGTTCGAAGACCCGGTGCCGCTCTATGAATTCTGCGGACGGTAAGGTTTCGCGCTTCCTCAAATCCCCACGATGATCGGTTCGGCCGGGATATCTCCGCGCAAGAGCGGCCCGAGCAGCGCGGCGAAGTTGCCCGGCACGAGCGTCTCTTCGTGAGCGACCAACTCTTCCAGCGAGAACCAGCGGTGATCCGCGAGGAATGAGCGTTCGAGCTCTTCGTGATGCTCGGTGGTGACTTCGAAAGCCGGTGTCCTGACCAGGTAGTAGGTCTCGACCTGGCGGAGCCAACCTTCGCCCCAGCGAAACGTGTGGTCCCGCCGCCAGACGCACGGGCCGATGGTGGCATCGCGCAGGCCGGTCTCCTCGAAGACCTCCCGGCGGACGCAATCTGGTTCGGCTTCGCCGTCGTTGATGCCGCCACCAGGGGTGATCCAGATGTAGCGGCCGCTGCTCCCAGGCACTCGAGCCCGAAACAACAACGTCCGCTGCCGCTCATCGACGAGGACGGCGCGAGCGGCATAGCGGACGAAGGGTTCGGGCTGAGTCACCCCGCGAGCGTAGCGGCTTCGCGAGTTAGGCGGGCTTCCGCGCTCGAATCACGCCGATCGGGATGGTGAATCCCCAGGGATCGTCGCGGATTTCGAAGGCGGCGCGAATGGCCGGATTCGCTTCGAACATGATCTGCTTGAGCATCGCGACCTTCTCGGGGGGCGTCTGCATGCGCTTCACCCAGTCGGCGCCGTCGAGGGCAAGCGGGAAACGCTCGAGGACTTCAGGCTCGAAGCCCGCGGTCTTGAGCATGCGCACCCACTCGGAACCCTTGTAGTTGCGGACGTGCGAAGAATCGCGCAGGAACTCGAACGTGTTGTAGAACGTGTCGAAGGCGTGGTCTTCGGGGGAGATCGAATCCGATATCAACATGACTCCGCCCGGCTTCAGCACGCGAGAGGCTTCGGCGAGGGCTTTCGAAACATCGCTGTAGTGGTGGGCACTGACCCGGCTGGTCACAACATCGACGCTCTCCGAGACAAACGGGAGCTGTTCGACGTTGCCAACGCGGAACTCGACGTTGGCGAGCGACCGCTGGTGCGCCAGGGCGGTTGCCGCCACCACCATCTCCGGCGTGACATCGATGCCGATGACTCGGCCAGCCTTGCGGGCGCAGGCCAGGGCGGTGTGCCCCGGGCCGCAACCAAGGTCGATGACGAGCTCGTTCCCTGTGAAGTTGCAGGAATCGACCAGGAGCGCGAGGTCCGGGCCGGACGAGTGGAAGGAACTGTTGACGTAGGCCTCGGCGACCGCGCCGAATTGTTGTTTCACCTGTTCGGTAGCACTGGACATTTCGTTCTCCGGTTTCTGCGGTGCGCGTCCAGTGACAAAGTCTCTCATTCCCAGATGGTTGCGAGATACGGTCGGCGGCGCGTCCGTCAAAGGGCTGATATCAGCATCGCGTGCGGCAGAACGTCGATCCAAGATATGATTGCCATTCATTCCATAGCTTGAGGGAATGTATGGAACTGCATCACCTGCGCTATGTGCGCGCCGTCGTCCGAACCGGTTCCGTGACCGCAGCCGCGGAATCGGAGTTTGTGGCGCAACCATCGATCTCGAAGCAGCTTCGGGCGCTGGAGACAGAGCTTGGAGTGCCGCTGTTTCACCGGGTGGGCCGGAAGGTGGTGCCGACGGATGCCGCGGTGGCGCTGGCGAACTGTGCGGACCGAGTCTTCGACGAGATTGCCGCCGCGCTGGCGGCCATCACCGGCCCGGAGTCGTCGCTCGGCGGTTCGCTGCGGATGTGCGCGACGGAAACGGTGACGGACCACCTGCTCCCGGGCGCCCTCGCCGAGTTGCGGCGCCGCTTCCCCCGCTGCCACATCGTGGTAGAGATGCTGGGGACCGACGATGCCATCCGCCGCGTACTGGCAGACGAGTTCGACCTCGCGATCGTGGTGATGCCACTGGTCGATTCGCGCCTGGACATCGAGAACCTGCTCTCCGAGGAAGTCCTGCTCGCGGTTGGTGTGGGACATCGCTGGGCAGGTCGAGAATCGGTCGCCGTGAGCGAAGCGCTCGCGGAGCCCGACCTCTTGCTTTCGATGCCAGGCCTGGGACTGCGAGCCATGGTTGAAGAAGCGGCCCACAACGCAGGGATCTCGCTCACTTCGACGTTCGAGTTACGGTCGCAGCAGGCCATCCTGGCGCTCGTATCCGGAGGGGGAGGCATAGCGCTGGCGCCGCGCATGAGCGTGGCAGACCGAAAGGACGTCGTCGCACTCCCGCTGGAGCCGCCCCTTTCACGCCAGATTGGCCGGGTGAAGCGAAAGGGCCGACATCTTCCGCGAATCGGCGAGGAGTTGCTCGCGTTGCTGCGGAATTAGGCCAGGGAGACTTCCTTCAACGTGGCCTCGAGCGTGGCTTCGCTGATCGGCGCGCGGGCGACTTCGTGCCCGCCAACGGCTATTACCGGGATGTGCTCGCCGTAGCGAGCAAACAGTGACGCGTCGGACTCAATGTTCACTTCGGTTATGCGCAGGGGGAGCCGCTTCGCAATCCGTGCGAGCGTGGCTTCGGCCTGATCGCAGAGGCCACAGGCAGGTTTCCGGTAGATGGTCACTTCGAGCATGGCATCAGGCCGGGGCGGTGGATTCTTCGGGGGATTCGACCGATTCGTCGCCGGGAAGTGGCATATCGGCCCAGACGCGGTCCGCGTATTCGGGCGTGATAGGCCCGGGCTTGCGATAGAGGATGCCGGCAGCGAGGACAGCGATACCGATCAGGATGCCGCTGGTGAGCTGCGGCACGGGGACGTTGGCGATGGTTTGTTCATCGAAGCGGAAGTAGCTGAGCCCGAATCGCATAACGCCGTACATCGCAACGTAACTGCAGAAAACCCAGCCGGGGACGCGAATGAACCTCCGGCAAACGAGCAAGAGGATGGCAAGGATGGCGAAGTCGCCAAGGAGCTCATATCCGCCTGCGACCGGGTGAACCGCGTAGGTGTCGAGCGGCTTCAGTGGCTTCGCCGGATCGGGATGATCGAGCCACCACTGGTATTGGGGGCTGCCAGGGTTGAGGTACTTCACGCCCCATGGTAGGTCCGTTTTGTCGGCCAGGTGTTCACCATTGATGAGGTCGCCAATACGGCCGATGCCCTGTCCAAGAATCAGGCCATAGGCAGCGTTATCGAGACCGATGGCGATGGGCCACTTGTGCCAGAGGGCATAGATCAACCCCCCCAGGACCCCGCCCAGGAGGCCGCCGTAGAGGGTGATGCCGCCTTCGGTGATGCCTGTGACGATCTTGATGGGGTCCCCGCTGAAGCGGTCCCAGTGCTCGAACACGTAGAACAGGCGGGCCCCGACGATTGCGGAGGGGACACCAACCAGGGCGATTTCCTGAGCGACTTCGGGCGGGATGCCGTCCTTCTTCGCGAGCCAGACCGAGAGTGAGACCCCGCCGATGATGCCGACCGCCGTAAACAGCCCGTGCCAGGTCAACATGAAGGGCCCGACATCGGCCATCACCGGGTCGATATCGATGTTGATGGAAAGGAACGGCAGGAATGCGAGGACGCTCAGCACCCGTGCATGGTAGCGGCCGGCGGCGCTTCGCCATAGCGAAGCCGGTGCTTGCCTTCAGATGCGGTTAATCGGCGGCCGGGATGGCTTAGTCCGTGAATGGTTACACTTTGAGCGTGCGCAACCACCCAATCCGGCGGCATTTCGAGGCCGAGCGGCGCCGAGCCGCGTTCTTGACCTTTTTGCCTGCCATGGGAGTCGGGATTATCGCGAGCGACACCTGGATCGGGCCGTGGGCTGGCATTCCGGGCGGCCTGCTGTTCGGAGGATTCGCGTACGCGCTGGTCTGGGGTTACGAAACACTGATGTGGCGGAGGGACCATGGGAACTGAGAGCCAACACCCGTCGGGACTGTCGCATCTCGATTCGAGCGGAGCGGCGAGGATGGTGGATGTTTCGGAGAAAGCCGAGACCGCTCGCATCGCCATCGCCGAAGCCGTGGTGCACATGAGGCCTGAAACACTCGCCTTGATTCAGTCCGGGGGGATGCCCAAAGGCGATGTGCTGGCGACCGCGCGGATCGCAGGCATCATGGCATCCAAACGAACCCCGGATCTGATCCCGCTCTGTCATCCGCTGCCAATCACGGGCGCGAGCGTTGAACTGGCGCCTGATGGGGATGACGCCCTGAGAATCACGGCGACGGTGAAGACCACCGGCAAGACCGGCGTCGAAATGGAAGCGCTGACGGCGGCATCCGTCGCGGCCCTTACCGTTTACGACATGTGCAAGGCCGTCGAGAAGGGTATGACCATCGAAGGCGTACGCCTGCTGGAGAAGCGCGGCGGGAAGTCCGGGGAGTGGCGGGCAGGATAGCCCGCCGCACGGACGGCTACTTGCAGGTGAAGTTGAGCTTGCCCTCGCCGATGCTCTCCTGTTTGTTGCCCGCGACGTCGAGGTCCCGGTAAGGGGCAATCCATGAGACATTTTTGCCGTCGATTCCTGCCGGTTCGTTACCCTTGCCCGCGGCCGTCGCGATCACGTAGATCTTGTGCGCTTCGTTGTCGTAGTCGAGTTCCATGCTGGTTTGGGACCACTTGTCATTGAGGTAGAACTGGGTGAAATCCCACGCGATTCCGTCGTCGCTGGTGCCCTGAGCCTCGATGGTTCCCTTCGTGGGGCCGTCGTTGTTGAATGTGCAGTCGCCGATTGTGAGCGCGTAGGTTTTTCCACCGACTTCGAAGCGGCCGGTGCCCGCAGCGGCGGCAGGGCCGGTATCGCCGGCGTGGGAACCGCCATTCGTCAACGCCGGGTTACTGGAACTCGAGGTTGGGTTCGAGGAAGAAGAATTCGGAGTGGTGCCGGTGTCCTCGCCCGGTGCATCATCGTCGTCGTCATCGCCGCCGCAGGCGACCGAAAGAGCGAGTATGAGTGTGGCGAGGAGGGCGAACGGAAAGAGCCAGTGCCTGGTGAATGACATTTTGCATGAGCCTCCGGGACGGTACGCCCACGAAGTCACGCAGAAAAACGGAACGAGCGCAGCGCCAGAATCAAACTTCGGCCCGAGTCAACCACTTTGGGACGAAAGGTGTCAACCGTGCCACCAGATCGTGGTGTTAGCTCTCGCCGAGAAGGCGGAGGAACTCGGCGGCGCGAGAGCTTTTCAGGTCAGACACCCGCGCCGGCTATCCCACGAGGCCCGCGGCGCGCGCCCAGCGGTATTTCGCCGCGAGCACCTGGACCGGCGTTTCCGTGGTGTAGGGATAGGCGGGGATGTTGTGGCGATAGAGGAAATCGGCGGCTTCCTCGACTTCGACATCGCCTGCGAGCGAGGCCACAACCGGCTTGTGGATGCCCTTCGCCTTCATCTCTTCGACGACATCGACGACGAGGTTCGCGAAGACCATCGGCGGCGTGATGATGGTGTGCCAGTAGCCGAGGACGATGGAGTGGATGCGGTCGTCTTCGAGCGCAAGCTGGATGGTGTTGCGATAGGTGGCCGGGGGTTCGCCGCCGGTAATGTCGACCGGGTTACCGGCGGCGCCGAAGGGCGGGATGAACTTGCGGAAGGCGGCATCGAGGTCGGCGGGCATCTGCATGAGCGAAAGGCCACCATCGACGCAGGCGTCGGACAGCAGGACTCCCGAGCCGCCGGCGCCAGTGATGATGACGACGTTTTCGCCCTTCGGGGTCGGGAGCACGGGAATGGCGCGCGCGTATTCGAGCATGTCGCGGAGGGCGTAGGCGCGGATGACGCCCGCGCTCTTCAGGACGTCGTCGTAGATACGATCGTTCCCAGCGAGGGCGCCCGTGTGCGAAGAGGCGGCCTTTGCCCCGGCCTGCGTCCGTCCGGCCTTGAGGGCGATGATGGGCTTCTTCTTTGAGACGCGCTTCGCGACTTCGGCGAAGGCGCGGCCGTCCTTCAGATCCTCGAAGTGCTGGGCGATGACCTGGGTGTTGTCGTCCTGTTCGAAGAAGGTCAGGAGGTCGTCTTCGTCGATATCGGACTTGTTGCCAAGGCCGACGATCGCGGAGACACCCATCTCGGCCGAGCGGCTGAAACCGACGATGGCCATGCCGATGCCGCCCGACTGCGACGAAAGGGCAACCTGCCCCCGGACGGTGTAGGCAGTACAGAACGTCGCGCAGAGATTCTTGTGCGTGTAGTAGAAGCCGTAGATGTTCGGACCCATCAGGCGGATGTTGTACTGCTCGCCGATGTGCTGGATCTCTTGCTGTTCGGCGACATTACCGGTTTCGGCGAAGCCCGAGGGGATGAGGACGGCGCCAGGGATGCCTTTTTCGCCGCATTCGACGAGGGCTCCCGGGACAAGTGCCGCAGGGATGGCGAAGACGGCCATATCGATATCGCCATCGATGTCCTTCACGGACTTAAAGACCTTGATGCCTTCGATCTCTTCGGCCTTCGGGTGGATCGGGTAGATCTTTCCTTCGTAGCCACCGTTGATGAGGTTCTTCATCACGGAGTTGCCGATCTTGCCCACCTCGGCGGAGGCGCCGATCACCGCGACGGCATTCGGCTTCATGATCCGGTTCATCGCGCGCACGATTTCTTCCGGCGGCGGGCGGCGGTGGGCCTGGCGCGGTGCGAAGTCGAGGGCGATTCGAGCATCGACGGCGACGGCGCCGCTGCCAGTCGCGATCACCGGGTTGAGGTCGAGTTCGCTGATCTCGGGGAAGTCGGCGACGACGCGGCTGACCTTTTCGATAATCGAGGCGAGGGCACTCTTGTCGACGGCCTCGGAGCCGCGCACGCCTTCGAGCATCTTGCTGGCGCGGATCGACGAGAGCATCGAGAGTGCTTCGTCATTCGTGGTGGGAGCCAGGCGGAAAGTGACGTCGCTGAGGACTTCGACAAGGACGCCGCCGATGCCGAAGGCCACGAGTTTCCCGAAGCTGCCATCGGTGACCGCGCCAATGAGCACCTCGAGCCCGGCCGGCACCATCTGCTGGACCTGGACGCCATCGATGCGGGCATCGGCTTTGTAGGCCTTCGCGTTCGCGATGATGGTTGCGTAACCCGCGCGGACCGCGGCCTCATCGGCGAGACCGACGAGCACGCCGCCGGCGTCGGTCTTGTGGGCGATGTCCTGCGAAGCGATCTTCAAGACCACCGGGTACCCGAACCGGCCGGCAAGGCTGGCGGCCTCATCGGCGGAGGTGGCGAGCCCATCGCCGGGGACAGGGATTCCGTAGGCTTCGCAAATGGCGCGGGCATCGGTGGAGGAGAGAAGCGTGCGGCCAGAGGCGCGCGCCGCATCGAGGATCGGGCGGACGGCGTTCGAGGGTTCGGTCACGAAGAGGTGCTTCCTTGAGTCAGCTGGATTTGGCGCGAGCCTGAAGCAGTTGGATCGCCTCTTTCACGGTTTCGTGAAGGCCCGCGCCACCGGTTTCCGCGTACTCTACCAACTGCCGGCGAAAGCGTGGTTCCCAGAAGCTGCTGATATGGCCCGCGATGCCGGCAACGGCCTCGTCGTGGGTATAGGGCTCCCAGAACTTCGCAATGTCGTTGGCGCGGTGGACCATCTTCGCGTCGTCCATTCGCGCGCTAGACCCGGCTTTCCGAGCGGTCCCGCTTCCGCCGGGTTGTCTCCTCGCGGAAGTCGTTATAGCTGGCCTGCCATTCGGAGGGCTTGCTTGTCTTCCGGACCTGGACGGCCGTGACCTTGTACTCGGGACATTCGGTCGCCCAGTCGGCGAACTCGGTGGTCACAACATTCGCCGCGGTCCCGGGGAAGTGGAACGTGGTATAGACCACGCCCGGCTGCATGCGGTCGGCGATTCGGGCGTGGAGCGTGGTGGCACCGGCGCGGCTGGCGAGTTCGACGAGGTCGCCGTCGTTGATGCCACGGTTCTCGGCGTCCCACGGGTGGATCTCGAGGACGTCTTCGTCCATCCACATGATGTTCGGGGTACGCCGGGTCTGGGCGCCGACGTTGTACTGGCTGAGGATGCGGCCAGTGGTGAGCAGCAGCGGGAAGCGGTCGGTGGTGCGCTCATCGGTGGCGACGAACTCGGTCATCATGAACTGGCCCTTGCCCCGCACGAAGCCATCGACATGCATCACCGGCGTACCCTCCGGAGCTTTGTCGTTGCATGGCCACTGGATGCTGCCGAACTTGTCGATCTTCTCGTAGGTGACGCCCGCGAACGTGGGCGTGGTGCGGGCGATTTCGGCCATGATTTCAGACGGGTGCGAGTAGTTCATCTCGTAACCGAGGGCCTTTGAGAGCGCGACGGTGATTTCCCAGTCGGCAAACCCGGCCTTCGGCGGCACAGCCTTGCGCACACGGCTGATCCGGCGCTCGGCGTTGGTGAATGTGCCGTCCTTTTCGAGGAACGAGGAGCCGGGCAGGAAGACGTGCGCGTAACTGGCCGTCTCGTTCAGGAAGAGGTCTTGGATGACCACGCACTCCATGGCTTCGAGGCCGGCGGTCACATGCCGCGTGTTCGGGTCCGACTGGACGATGTCTTCGCCCTGGATGTAGAGGCCCTTGAACGTGCCATCAACGGCCGCGTCGAGCATGTTCGGGATGCGAAGACCTGGTTCGGCGCCGAGGTGAACGCCCCAGACTTCCTCGAAAATGCTGCGCACGCTGTCATCTGCCACGTGGCGGTAGCCCGGGAATTCGTGAGGGAACGAGCCCATATCGCAAGAGCCCTGGACGTTGTTCTGGCCGCGGAGCGGGTTCACCCCGACGCCGGGACGCCCCAGGTTCCCAGTGGCCATAGCCAGGTTGGCCATGCCCATGACCATCGTCGAGCCCTGGCTGTGCTCGGTGACGCCGAGGCCGTAGTAAATGGCCGCGTTACCCGCGGTCGCGTAGAGCCGGGCGGCGTTGCGGACCGACTCCGCGGGCACGCCCGTAATCGCCTCCATGGCCTCGGGGGAGTGGCGCTCTTCCGCGACGAAGCTCCGCCAGCGATTGAAGCTCGCGGTGTCGCAGCGCTCGGCAACAAACTGCTCGTCGATGAGGCCCTCGGTGACGACGACGTGCGCCATTGCGTTGATGATTGCGACGTTGGTGCCCGGCCGAAGACCGAGGTGGTAGTTCGCCTGGACGTGGGGCTGCTTCACGAGGTCGATTCGTCGCGGGTCGACGACGATAAGCCCCGCGCCGGCGCGCAACCTTCGCTTCATACGCGAGGCGAAGACGGGATGGGCGTCCGTGGGGTTGGCACCAATGACGAGGATGACGTCAGCCTGGTCGACCGATTCAAAGTCCTGGGTGCCAGCAGAGGTGCCGAAGGTGGTCTTGAGGCCGTAGCCGGTCGGCGAATGGCAGACGCGGGCGCAGGTGTCGACGTTGTTGTTGCCGAAACCGGCGCGGACCAGCTTCTGGACGAGGAAGGTCTCTTCGTTGGTGCAGCGAGACGAGGTTATGCCGCCGATGGAGTCGTTGCCGTACTTCGCCTGGATTCGCCTGAACTCGCTGGCTGTGTACGAAATCGCTTCGTCCCAGCTGACTTCGCGCCAGGGGTCGGTAATCCTTTCGCGGATCATCGGCGTGAGGATGCGGTCGCGGTGGGTGGTATAGCCCCAGGCGAAGCGGCCTTTCACACAGGAGTGGCCGTTGTTCGCTTTGCCATCCTTGAACGGCATCATGCGGACGACTTCGTTGCCCTGCATTTCGGCTTTGAACGCACAGCCGACTCCGCAGTAGGCGCAGGTTGTCACCACGCTGTCCTGCGGCTGGCCCATCTCGATGATGGTCTTCTCGGTGAGCGTAGCGGTGGGACAGGCCTGTACGCATGACCCGCAGGAGACGCATTCCGAATCGAGGAAGAGCATGTCACCGGGGGAGATTTTCGAGGCGAAGCCGCGGCCCTTCACGGTGAGCGCGAAGGTGCCCTGGACTTCGTCGCAGGCGCGGACGCAGCGGGAGCAGACGATGCACTTCGAGGGATCGAAGGTGAAGTACGGATTGGATTCGTCCTTCTCTTCGTGGAGGTGGTTGGCGCCTTCGTAGCCGTAGCGGACCTCGCGCAGGCCGACGGCGCCGGCCATGTCCTGGAGTTCGCAGTTGCCGTTCGCGGGGCAGGTCAGGCAGTCGAGCGGGTGATCGGAGATGTAGAGCTCCATCACGTTGCGGCGCATGCGGCCGAGCTTGCCCGACTGGGTGGTGACCTTCATGCCGGGCTCAACCGGCGTGGTGCAGGAGGCGGGAGTTCCCTTGCGGCCTTCGATTTCGACCAGGCAGAGGCGGCAGGACCCGAACGGCTCGAGGTTGTCGGTGGCGCAGAGGCGAGGAACGCGGACGCCCGCTTCGACGGAGGCGCGCATGACCGAGGTGCCTTCCGGCACGGTCACAGTCTTGCCATCAATCTCCAGGGTCACCCTGGTTTCTGAGCGGCTGGCGGGCGTGCCGTAGTCGATTTCCTGTACGAGCGTCATGGTGTTGCCTCCTGGCGTGCGGCTCGCGGAGCGGCGTCAAAGTCCTCCGGGAAGTGTTGCAGGGCGCTGGCGACCGGATAGGGAATCAGCCCGCCAAGCCCGCAGAGAGATCCATCCTTCATTACTTCTAGCAGATCGTCGAGAAGGACAAGGTTCTCGGTGCGCTCCTCGCCGGCGATGATCCGGTCGATAACTTCGACTCCGCGGGTGGAGCCGATGCGGCAGGGGGTGCACTTGCCACAGCTTTCGATGGCACAGAACTCCATCGCGAATCGTGCCTGGTCGGCAAGATCCACTGTGTCATCGAAGACAACGATGCCCCCGTGGCCCAAAAGGCCGCCGGCCGCGGTGAATGCCTCGTAATCGATCGGCGTATCAAGGAGCGATTCGGGGAAATACGCGCCGAGTGGTCCGCCACATTGCACCGCGCGGAGCGGGCGTCCGGATGCGGTGCCACCGCCGAAGTCGTAGATGACCTCGCGAAGGGTGATGCCGTATGGAACCTCAATCAGCCCGGGCCGGGCCACGTTACCTGCCAGTTGGATGACCGCTGTGCCGCGCGAACGTCCGGTACCCAGCGAGGCGTAGTGCTCGGGGCCATCTGCGAGGATCATGGAGACGGTCGCGAGCGTGACGACGTTGTTCACCACCGTGGGCTTGCCGAAGAGACCCTTGATTGCCGGGAGCGGCGGCCGGGGGCGGATGACGCCCTTTTTGCCTTCAAGGCTCTCGAGTAGCGCCGTCTCTTCGCCGCAGATATAGGCCCCGGCGCCGAGGCGGGTATTGATATCGAATGACTTGCCGGAGCCAAGGACCGAATCGCCGAGGTAGCCCTCTTCGCGGGCGGTGTGGATGGCCTGGTTCATCGACTCGAAGGCGTCAGGGTATTCGGAGCGGATGTAGATGAAACCTTCGGTGGCTCCGGTCGCGAGACCGGCAATGGTCATGCCCTCGATAAGTGAGAACGGGTCGCCTTCCATGAGCATACGGTCGGCGTAGGTGCCGCTGTCGCCTTCATCGGCGTTGGCGACGATGTACTTCTGGTCCGAAGCTAGGTCGAGAACAGTCTTCCATTTGATGCCGGTGGGGAAGCCGGCTCCGCCGCGGCCACGAAGGCCGGAGGCGGTGACGGCCTCGGTGATGGCACCGGGGTCCATGGCGAGCGCTTTGCGGAGACCCGCGAAGCCCCCATGGGCTTCGTAGTCCGCGATGGAAATCGGTTCGATCAACCCACAGTTGCGGAAGGTGACTCGCTGCTGACGGGCGAGAAACGGAATCTCCTCGGGACGCCCCAGGCGCGACGGGTGGTCGCCGCCTTCGAGGAAGTTTGCGTCGAAGAGCCCGGGCACGTCCTCGGGACTGACCGGTCCGTAGGCGATACGGCCCAAGGATGTCTCCACTTCGAGCATGGGTTCGAGCCAGTAGAGGCCGCGTGAGCCAGTCTTGCGGATATTGGCCTGGGCTCCCCTACCTGTGGCCTGAATGGCGATGGCCTCCGCAACTTCTTCTGCGCCAACGGAGCGCGCGCCCGAGTCCCACGACAGGAAGACCGCGGTCATCGCACGCGCTCCGCGACGAGTTGCGCGGCACGGTCCGGCGTGACGCGCCCGGAAAGCTTCCCATCGACCACGATCGCCGGGGAGAGCGCGCAGTTGCCCAGGCAATACACCGGGGCGAGTTCGACGCGGTGGTCCGCGGCCGATTCGCCCATGGAAACGCCAAGCGCGGACTGGAGGCGTTCGACCACCGCGGCACTCCCCATCGACTGACAGGATTCGGCAAGGCAGACCTTCACGACGTGTGCAGCGGGCGGTTCCTGGCGGAAGTCGGAGTAGAAATTCACGACCCCGACCACTTCGGCTTTCGAGAGGTTGAGGACGTCGGCGACGATGGGGATGGCTTCCTCGTGGATGTAGCCGAATGTGTTCTGGAGCTCATGCAGGATTGGCAGGCAGGCGCCCGCCAGCGTCTTCATCGATTCGGCGATAACGCGGGCCTGGACGTCATCCCAGGTGGTGTTGTGGTTGGCGCGCTCAGTCAACGATCCGCTCCCGTCGCGCGTAGACGTTGAAACTACCTGACTTGAGGAAGCCAACGAGCGCGATGTTGAAGGTCTCGGCGATTTCGACTGCGAGGCTCGATGGCGCGCCAACCGCGGCGACGACGGGAATGCGCGCGCGGAGGGCTTTCTGCAGGAGCTCGTAGCTGGCGCGCCCGCTGAGGAGGACGACACTCGCCGCAAGGGAATCGAGGTTATCGGCGAGGAACTGCGAACCAACGACCTTGTCGAAGGCGTTGTGGCGGCCAACATCTTCGCCGAGCGCCTGGAGTTCGCCCTCGCGGGAAAAGAGGCCGACAGCGTGAACTCCACCGGTGGCTTCGAAGCCGCACTGTCGCTGGCGCAAAAGGGCGGGCAAAGCAACCAGGGTCTTCGCGCTGACTTGCGGATCCGACTTCAGCGGGCGGCAACCTTCGAGGACGAGCGCATCGAGCGAAGACTTGCCGCAGACGCCGCAGGCGCTGGTGGTGGTGAAGTGGCGGCGCTGGTGCCCGAGATCGACTTCGAGGCCCGGACGAAGCGTGACCTGCAAGGTGTTGCCGCGCTCCTGTTCTGACGTCACGTCTTCGCGGTGTTCGATTGATTCAATGTCTGACGGGGCATGGACGATGCCTTCGCCGTAAAGAAGACCTGCCGCGAGTTCACGGTCGTGCCCGGGTGTGCGCATGGTGATCGTCATGGGTTCGGTGACACGCGCGCCGTCTAGAGTGTGGCTGAGGCGGATTTCGAGGGGTTCCTCAATGGCAAGGTGATCGGGCGTGCTCTGCCACGCGCCGTCACGAAAACGGTGAATAACGCGGTCGACCTGGCTGGCGGTGAAGTTCAGAACCTGCCCCCTCGGCGAGCCAGTTTAACACTCAGGGCTGAGGGGCGAAGGGAGGAAGAACCCCGTGACAAGTACCAGGACGAGAGGGGGCCGGGCCGGAGCAAGGAGTCTGCTCCGCGCCCGGCCGCGTCGGTCGTGAACCGGAGGACTTAGTCCTGGATCACTACGTTGCTACCGGTCCCGCCATCGAGAACGTCGAGGCCGGGGCCGCCGGTCAGTACATCGTCGCCATCCTCGCCGAAGAGCGTGTCGTTGCCGGCGCCTCCGGTGAGGAGGTCGTCGCCTTCCCCGCCATAGGCGATGAACTGGATGGCTGAGGCCGAGAGGCCGCTTGCATCGATTACGTCGTTTCCGGCAAGGGCGTTCACCGTGAGTCGATCATTCGCTGGCTCAGCACCAGTGATGTTCACGACTGGCTTGAGCCCGGAGACGGTCGCAACGGCACCATCGCCAGTGACGAGTACAACGTTCTTGGCCACAGTGCCGTAGACGACGACGCTATCCGCCGCGGCATCGCCCACGCCGCCAAACGCAGCGAGCTCGATGGTCAATGTGGCGAGTTCCGTACCGTTCAGGCTGTTGACGGTGACGGTATCGACACCGCCGAGCGCCTTCAGGTCGAACGACTCGATGTTGTCGAGGTCCAGGACGATGTTCGCGATGTTACGGGTGAGGACGACATGACCGCCATTGGCCGCGATGTCGAAAATCTCGTTGGCGTTGCTTCCGTTGAACACCATCTTGTCGATGCCGCCCTGACCATTCAGGACGTCATTGCCGTCGCCGGGGTCCCACTGGAAGGTGTCGTCGCCGGCGCTGCCCAACACGGTATCGTTGCCCTGCTGGCCATCGATGAAGTCGTTGTCGGCACCGCCGATGAGCACGTCGTTGCCGTTGCTGCCGAGGATAGTGTCGTTCCCGTTTCCGCCATTGACGGTGATGGCGATGAGCGGGGCAAGGCCGCCGATGGCCGAGAAGTGGTCGTCGCCATCGTTGGCTTTGACCAGCAGGTTTTCGGTGTTGGTCATATTCAAGGCGTAGGGCGCCGGGGACAGGCGATCGAAGCGAACGCTCGCGCCGTTGGCCACGGTTGAGAAGGTCTCTCCGGCCGCGCCACCGTTGACCTGAACGGTGTCGACGTCAGCGCCACCATCAAGCCCGACCGGAACATCGAGCCCGGCGTTGTCATTCA
Organism: Dehalococcoidia bacterium; assembly: GCA_050247055.1. Lineage (GTDB taxonomy): Bacteria > Chloroflexota > Dehalococcoidia > Tepidiformales > Tepidiformaceae > Amarobacter. The sequence continues at coordinate 588,273 of JBFWUX010000001.1, read as the reverse complement.
CGATGAGGAGGTCGTCGCCTTCCAACCCGACGGCTTCGAGCGAATCGAAGGCGGCTTCGGCTCCGGTGAGCGTGACCGTGGTGCCAGTGCCGGTGATGACGGGAGCCCCGGAATCAGCTGTCCGAGTGGCGCGGAAGACATCGTTTCCGCTTGTGCCCACGACATGAACGACATCGGCCTGGGCGTCGCCGACGCCACCATTGCCGGACGCGTTGACTGTCACCGCCTTCATGCCGGTGCCACCGAGCGGGTTCACCGTCGCGACATCGGTGCCGCCGAACATGTTCAGTTCGAACGTTTCGACTTCGTTGAGGTCCAACACGATGTTGGCGACGTTGCGGGTGAAGCGCACGCGCGCGCCGTTTGGCGAAAGGTCGAAGAGTTCGTTCGCAGCGCTGCCGTTGAACAGCATCCGGTCGGAGCCGGCCTGGCCTTCGATCACATCATTGCCATCGCCGGGATCCCACTGGAGAGTGTCGTTGCCGGAGCCGCCGAAGACGAGGTCGTTACCCTGCTGGCCATCGATGAAGTCAGCTCCATCGCCGCCGATGAGGATATCGGCGCCGTTGCTGCCGCGGATGGTATCGCTCCCACCGCCCCCATCGACCGTGATCGCGATGAGAGCCGCGAGGTTGCCGGTAGCACTGAAGTCATCGGCGCCACCGCCGGCCTTCACCACCAGATTTTCGGAAGTACCGATATCGAGGAAGAACGGCGTGGGCGTGATCCGGTCGAAACGCACGCGGCTGCCGTTGGCCGTCGTTGCGAACGTCTCGTCAGTCGATGAGCCGTTGACTTCCACGGTGTCCAGGTCGTCGCCGCCTTCGACAAGGTCGGTCTCATCGCCGTTCCGCCAGATAACGAGGTCGTTTCCAGCTTCGCCGTAGAGCTCATCGTTGCCGGGGCCGCCGGCGAGTGTGTCGTTACCGGGGCCGCCAAAGATCCGATCCTTACCGGTCTTGCCCTCGATGGTGTCGTCGCCCGCGCCGCCGTTCACAGTGTCGTCGCCGGTATTGGCGTTGATCGTGTCGTTGCCGGAGCCGCCGGTGATGTCATCGTCATCGGCGCCGCCATCGATGGAAGCCGGGATGGCGACCTCCGGGTACACAGCGACGACGTCGTTCCCGCCCCTGGCGGAGACCTGGATCGTGTTGACGTCGGCGAGCGGGAAGGAGAATTCGGCGATGCCGTCGCCGCCGGAATCGACTTCAAGCGTTTTCGGGTCCGCTGGAGCCAACCGAATGACGATGACGTCGCTCGTGCCCGTGCCGTTAACAACGAGTGTGCCCTGATCGAGGGCTGCCGTGACTGCCGCAGCCGCATCAGCCTCGAAAGGCCGCGCGACGGCGAAGGTGAGACTCAAGGCGACTGCCGCTAACGCGGCGAGCCGCCCCAGGCCTTGCGGGAGCCCGCGCTCCCCCTGGGTTCGGTTCATAAGAGGTGTCCTCCGAAGGTGTTGGTCGTGTCGCGCAGGAGTGGAAGAACACCGTCCTCGGTCCCGAGGCTCCTGGCAGGCGCAACTCGTGATCCAACGTTGCAGCCCGCAGACTGCAATTCATGAAGAAATCCTGAAGACGATCGGGCCCGGGGAAGAGCTATCTGTGGGGTCGTTCACAAAGGGTGGTCGGAGTCGGGCCGCCCGGCACGGTTTCCGAGCTTCGCGCATGGCGAACGCGACGCGGTGGTAGGATCTCTGCCAGTCTGCCGCCAAGGAGCCACACATGACGGCGCCCGCTGCCCCGAAGATCGATCTCTGGAGTTCCTCGTCCTTCGTTGGGGGTCACCCGCGCGACCAGTACCGCTGGCTTCGCGAGAACGACCCGGTTCACTGGCACGAAGAGCCCGATGGCGGCAAAGGCTTCTGGGCGATCACCCGTCACGAAGATGTGCGGGCAATTTCGCGGGACAGCCAGACGTTTTCGAACAGCCCATCGATCATGATGCCGGATGTTGCGCCGGGCGCCGGCGGCGCCGGCGGGAACATGATGATCATGATGGATCCTCCCGGGCACACCCGGTATCGGAACCTGGTGAAGAGTGGCTTCACGCCGCGAGCGGTCGCGCCGAGACGCGAACAGATCGCCGCACTGGCGAAGCGGATTGTCGATGACGTCATCGACCGCGGGGAGTGCGACTTCGTCGAGGACATCGCCGGGAAATTGCCTTCCTACGTCATCGCGGACCTGGTCGGCATCCCGCTGGAAGACGGCGTGATGTTCTACGAATGGACCGAGATTATCCATTCGGCGCCGGATGCCGTGTCACAGGCAGTTCGCGGCGAGACGCTGGGGAAGATGGTCCAGTATTCGGCGCAGGTGGCGCAGCAGAAACTGACCAACCCCGGCGATGACCTTTCGACCCAGCTCCTGCACGCGGAAGTCGATGGCGAACGCATGACGCTGCCGGACTTCGTCTCGTTCTTCATCCTGCTGATGGACGCCGGCGGCGATACGACGCGGAACCTGGTCGGCGGTGGGATGCACCTGTTGCTCGAACACCCGGACCAGATGGAGCGGCTTCGAAACAACCTGGATCCGATGTTGCCGAACGCGGTGGAGGAAATGCTTCGCTACGTGAGCCCGGTGGTGTACATGCGCCGGACGCTGAAGCGCGACACGGAGATTCGCGGCCAGAAAATCCGCGAGGGCGACAAGCTCCTGATGTATTACGGCGCCGCCAACGCGGACGAGGACGTGTTCCAGGACGGCGACACGTTCGACATCACCCGGGACTGCACGGAGCACGTGGCCTTCGGCTCGGGCGGGGCACATTTCTGCCTGGGCGCAAACATCGCCCGGCTCGAAATCGAGGTGATGTTCCGGGAAGTGCTCACGCGCATGGGCAATATCGAACGCGCGGGCGAGACCTCATGGCTGGCCTCGAACTTCATATCGGGGCCGACGCACCTGCCGGTGCGGTTTGGGTGAGGGGTTCGGAGCGAAATACCGCCCGCCCGAATTCTTGAGGAATAAAGGTGTCGATGGGGTCAGGCGGCGAGCGGATCCCGAGCCGATTCTAAGTCGGCGATATGGACCTCCGCCCGCACAATGTGTGATGGGCAAGAAGATTGATAGATTCGCTGGCCCATCGTTGCTACTTGGGTGACAAGAGCTGGTGGGAGCACCCACTTTATTGGGCTGAACTTACCGCCAGCGAAAATCACCGCGACGGCTCCAGCCAGGGCATAGCCCGCGATGACGTCCACAACCCAGTGCTCACCCAGGTAGACCACCGCGAATCCCATCGCCAAGCTGTACGCAAACGCCAGAACGGCTGCCACGCGAAGCCGTGGGCAACGAATGAGAAGGAACAGGGCCATCATCATCGGGAGCCCTGCGTGCAGGCTTGGGAATGCGGCGACCGGATTGTTGTCGAGACCGGTGTACGGAATGAATTGCCGCTGTTCCAGGATTCTCGTTACCTGATGGGAAGCCATCCACGGCGGGGTCAGCGGCAGGAGCAAAATGCCAATTGTGCTCATGTAAGCCATGGTCGTGGACCAGAGTAGGAATTCTGGAAAACGGTGCCGTTCGTAAACGTTGATCAAAACGAACACAGCCAGTGGAGCGGCGAACCATGTCAGATGGAGAAGGAAGCCGCCGAAGTCGAACCACACCAGATCGTGGGAATAGATATGCTCCTGCAACAACTCGGTCGCTGACCCACCGAAGATCGCGGATTCGAGATGCGCTCCGTTATGCCACGGGAGCCATTCATCACCGACGGAACGGATCCATACGTAAGGAAACAACAGGAGACAATAGACCGACCAGCAAATTGCCGGAACTGAAAATGGCCTGGCCCGCATCAGCAGGTAGGGAATCCTGGATCGCGGAAAGGACGCGACCGCGGCAAATTCTCCGTTGGTCATGGATGCTCCCAAACGGACAGATTTTGGAGATTACGAGTTATTTTCAAACTAACTATCGGCTGGTTTCGCGGTTCGGACAGTGTCGAACGTCGAACGCCTCGCCCGCCCGAATCACGGTTACGACTCGTCAGACACCAGCCTGGTTGAAAGCGACGAACGGCGGCCGCGCCAAATTTACCATTGAACAAACATCGGCATGACTACGTGGACGTAGCCGTCTTCGGCTTTGCCGTGTTCATCGACTGGGCGGAAGACGCCCTGGGATGAGGGGCTGGTCATTTCGAGGGAGACGGACCCGGTGAGGACGTTGAGGACGTCCTGCAGGTAGCGGGAGTTGAACGCGATCTTGTTGGCGTCGCCTTCGACTTTGGCGTCTACCTGGCCGTCGTTGTTGCCGATTTCGTCGGCACGGGCGCTGATCGTCAACTGTCCGGGCTGGGCGCCATCGCCGGGCGCCATCTGGAGTCGGATGATACCGCTCCCGTCGCGGGCAAAGATGGCGGCGATGCGGGTTTCGCGCTTGAATTCGTCGACGTTGACGACGACCTTCGTGCTGTATTCGGCCGGGATGAGCTGGTTGTAGTTCGGGAAGGTGCCCTGGATGAGCTGGGCAACCATCTCGACATCCGTCATGGCGAAGAGCACCTGAGTGCGCTGGGGGTTGATGCGCATTTCGACGGGCTCGTTCGATTCGCCGACGAGGCGGGAGAGTTCCCGGAGGGCTCGGCTCGGAATAATGACCTCGACCGACTCGCTGGGCGATTCGGTGAGGGTGATATCCGCGACAGCGAGGCGGAACCCGTCGGCGGAGGCCAGGGTGAGTCGCGTGCCATCGGTCTTCACGTGGACGCCCGTGAGTACCGGCCGGGAGTCATCGGTGGCGGCGCCGAACTCGACGCGTTCGATGGCCCGACGGAGGGCCTTGGGGTCGAAGGTGAGGGTGACGCCGTCGCGGAGTTCGGGAATGCGGGGGAAGTCCTCGGAGTCCATCGCGTTGATCGTCGAATCGTTGCGGGCGCATTCGAGACGAAGCTGGCGGCCATTGCCGGGGACTTCGATGGACACAGTCGCGGGCGGGAGTTGCGAAACGAAGTCGCCGATGAGGCGCGAAGGGACTGTGGTCGCGCCTTCTTCGTCGATCTTGGCGCCGATCCAGGCGGAGATCGAGATATCGAGGTCGGTGGCGGCCAGCTTCAGCCGGCCGCGGTCAGTCTGGAGCAGAACGTTGGCCGTGATCGGCAGCGTTGAACGCGCCGCCACCGCCCGGCCGACAATGGAGAGGCCGCGCTGAAGGTTTTCCTGGAGGACCTGTACTTTCATGTGTTCACCCGCATGATCCAATTCGAGGACCGATTAGTAGTATAGAAAGCCAGTGTGACGGGGAAAAGACGAGTGCTTACTCGGATGATCAATTAGATCGAACTGGCGAGACAACATAATGATCGGCAAAACGGAAAGGATTCGCGATTCATGACTTGAGACCCCCTTTTGCCCGGTTCATTGGCAGCTGAGTGCGTCGACGGGGTTGTTGCCGCGCGTCGGATCGCCTCGGAGCTCGATGCGTTGCCGAAAGGTCGGGGCCGAGGGACTCTCTACCACGCTGCATATCTCGGTGCGCTCGCACCACTGGCGCAGGTTTGAAGACGGAGCGGCTACACTCCGAACCATGCGGTACGTGGCGTTCCTTCGGGCAATCAATGTGGGGAAGCACAACCGGATCACCATGGCCCAGCTGCGCGACGTGGTCTCGGGCGCTGAGATAGGACCGGCCTCGACGTATCTCCAGACCGGCAATGTCCTGTTCGATGCGGATGTTGACGAAGAAACGGCCGCCGTGGCGATTGAGCGGCGCCTGACGGATTTCGGATTGAAGAACGCTCCGGCGGTGGTGCGGAGTGTCGTCTTCCTGGAAGAACTTGTCTCGGGCGATCCCTTCTCGAAGTTCCCGGCGGAGGAGTTCACCCGGTATGTGACGATGTTTCGCACGCCACTCTCTGAGAAGTCCCTCGCCACAGCCGAAACTCAACCCAATGTCGCGAAGGCAACGGCACGCGAACTTCTGACCGTGGCCCCGGTCGTGCGCGAACGCGGCCTGGACCCAACCGCGTTCCTCTCGAGCAAGGAACGCATGCTGGGCACGACGCGGTATCTCCATGTGGTGGAGGAGATCGCCAGGCTGTTGCGGGAAAAGTGAGGGGGTCGTCGAAGCGACGACCCCCTCAACACCTAGGCGAGGACTGCCGCTTCCACTGAGCAGACTGGCGGGAGGTTTTGAGTGATGAGTTTCCAGTTCTCGCCGTCGTCAGCGCTCGCCCACAGTTGGCCGGTGTTCGTGCCCATGTAGATTCCGGCCGATGGCAGGTTGTCGGTGCAGAGCGAATCGCGATAAACGCCCATGAAGGCCTGTGCCTGGGGGAGGCCACGTGTCATCTTGTCCCAGGTCTTGCCAGCATCGGACGTGCGATAGACCGAGAGTTTGAACTCCGGTGGGCAGCGCAGTTCTCCACCCTGGAGCGGCACGACGTACGCCGTATCCGCGTTGCTGGGGTGGGCCGCCATCGCGAGACCGAACTCCGAAGGGAGACCTTCGGTGATCTCGGTCCAGTTGTCGCCCCCGTTGTCAGTCCGGTAGGTGCCAGCATGGCCCTGGAGGTAGAAGCGATCGTTGTCGCCAGCGGCGTGGGCGAGCTGGTGAACGCACTGGCCGACTTCCGGGCGCAGAGGAATGTTCGGATCGAACGCGGCTGCGGGGTCCCGAATGTTGTCGTTGACCGGATGCCAGGTGGCTCCGCCATCATCGGTACGGAAGACACCGGCCGCGGAAATGGCGATCCACATGCGATCCTTGTTTTTCGGATCGAGGACCACGGAGTGCAGGATCAGCCCGCCTGCCCCGGGATTCCAGAATTGCTTGGAGGGGTGCGCGCTAAGCGAAGCGTTTTCCTGCCAGGTCTCTCCGTTGTCATCGGAGCGGAAGAGGGCGGCCGGCCCGACGCCGCAGTACATGACGTTCGGCTCGGACGCGCGGCCGGGCTGGATGTGCCAGCAACGCTCGATCACGGCGCCGGGGAGCATGAACCACGGCGTGGATTCATCGCCCGGGGCCGGCTTCGGGTCTTCGGCGAAACGCGGGCTCGCCTTGGCGTTCGTCCAGGTCTCGCCGAGGTCGTTCGAATAGCGAACGGTAGGCCCGAACCAGGGGTCATTCGCGGTCGCGAAAAGGCGGCCGTTTCGCTGGTCGATAACCGCGTGGTTGACATCGATCCCGCCGACGAACGGGCCTTTGATTTCCCATTTGTCCCGCGCCGTATCGCTGGTGACTGAGAACGCGCCCTTGCGGGTGCCAACCATTACCACAACCTTGGACATCGATGAGCCTCCTCAGATTCGCCGGGAGAGTGTGCACCGGCGTCGCTGCGATTTCCTAGCTTTGGCGTCACAAATTTACGATCCGCGTAACACCGGCGTTTACGTTACAGCGGTGTGCAGCAAACCCGCAATGATCCCGGCCAGGACGAACCAGGCGCTGTTGGGGCTAAAGCGAATGAGGACGACCGCCCCAACCACGAATAGAGCGACGGTGTACCAGCCATCCAGGACTTCGAGGCCGAGCCGGATGGTGACCACAGCCATAAGGGCGACGGCTGCCGCGTTGACGCCATCGAGGAACGGCGCGGCCCATTGTGAGCGGCGCAAACGGGGGACCAGCGGGTGGGTGGCAGTCACCAGGACAAACGACGGCAGGAATATGCCTGCGGTTGCAAGGAGCGCGCCCTTCCAACCATCGATGAGATAGCCGGCGAATCCTGCGGTGCTGAAGACGGGGCCCGGGGTGAACTGCCCGGCGGATATGGCATCGACGAGCTGCTGCTGCGTGAGCCATGCGCGATGGTCGACGAACTCCGTCTGCATGAATGAGAGAAGGACGTAGCCACTCCCGTAGAGGAGTGCGCCAATTTTGAGGAAGACCAGGAAGAGCTCCCAGAGCGACGGTGAGGAGGCCGACCCCGAGGCGAGAAACAACGGAGCAAGGAGATGGTTGCCGCGAAATGGGCCTTTGCGCTCTTTGCGTGATTCGCCCGCCTGGCGAGCGAGCGATTGCTGGCTTGAGCGTGTCGCGTACCGAAGGACCTGGTGAATGGCGAGCATCGCAAAGCCCGAGGCGAAGATCAGTGGCACTTCGCCGACTCCGGCCGCGGCCGCGAAGGCCACGACTCCGACGAGGACCATGGTCTCAACACCTTTGAGGGCGGCACCCTTTAGGCCCCAGATAGCCTGGACGATGATGGCGAGCATGAACGGCTGGACGCCGAGGATGATGCCCTCGCCGGCGGGCGTGGAGCCGTAGCGGACGTAGGCCCAGGCGAGCGTGATGGTCATCGCGGTGGCAGGGAGCAGAAACAGCGACCCGGCCACCCAGAGCCCGCGGACACCTGCGCGTTCGGCGCCCAGGTGCATGACCATTTCGGTGGAATTCGGTCCGGGAATCAGGTTCGTGACGCCGAGCATGTCCACGAGTTCCTGGTCGGTGGTCCACTTGCGCTGACCAACGAGTTCGCGGCGCATGATGGCGATGTGGGCAGCGGGCCCGCCGAAAGCGATGAGGCCCAGGCGCAGGAAGTAGCGCGCCACTTCGGAGACGGAACCGGGGTGGCCCTTCTTCATGGGTGAAGCGTAATGGAGCCCGGGGTTAACGACGCCACGCGAGCCCAATGTAAGCCACTTCACATGGGACCTTCGCTAATTCGAAGCGTCAGTGCAGAAAACTTAATTGCTTACTTGATTTTCTTAAGTTCGGTGTTACTATCGCGTGCACCAGGAGGGATTCTCATGACTTCTCAGGTTGCTTCACCTCTCGGAATGTTGGTCCGAAACGGCCTCCAGGCCATCGGCGCGCGGCCCGCCGACCCCTGTGAAGGCGCGGACGCGGCGAGCGGGCCATCCGAGATGATGGAACGCATGGCAGGGGGTTTCCTCGCCGCCATGGGCTTCAACGAGATCGCGGATGACCTCGACCTGCAGGCGATCACGCTACTGAGCGCCGCAAGCGTCGCCGGGCTGCAAGTGATATCCCTCGTTGAGCCGGGGGTGCATCGGCTGGAGACGGCGCTGTATGCGCTTGAAGACCTGCTACGCCGCACCGCGGCCGGGGCCTGAGGCGATGGTGTTGCAAGCCGGCGCGATGCCGGTCCTCACAGTCACCAACCTTGTGAAGCGCTACCGCAACGGGACGCTCGCAAACGACGGGATCTCGTTCGTGCTCCACCCGGGAGAGATCTACGGATTGCTTGGGCCGAATGGCGCCGGGAAGACGACTCTCGTCCGGCAGTTGCTCGGAGTGAACAGGCCAACATCGGGGTCGATTACGCTCGACGGCCACGACGTGGTGGCGGACCCGGGCTTCGCACGGAAGCACATCGGGTTCCTGCCGCAGGGCCAGTTCGACCTTATGTCGCTTCGAGTCGGCGAACTGATCGAGTACTCGGCACGGCTGCGTGGCATGAACCGGAGCGCGGCCACCGAACGGCGCGACGAGCTCATTGCTCAGCTGGACCTCGGGGAGTTCGCATCGACCTCGATGCATGCGGCATCGGGCGGCGTCCGAAGGCTCGCGGGGTTCGCGGCGGCTATCGCCGCACCCGCACGGCTGCTGGTCCTGGACGAGCCGACCAACGATATCGACCCCATCCGCCGGCAGATTCTCTGGAACACGATCGGGAAGCTCGGCGAGGAGGGCGCGACGGTACTGCTGGTGACCCACAATCTCGCGGAGGCGGAACGCTTCCTCGACCGCCTGGCGATCATCAACGGCGGCAAGATCGTGCGGGAAGGCACTCCCGGATCGCTGCGCACACTGGTGACGGACAAGCTTCGTTTGGAGACCGTGTTGCGGGGCGAAATCACGCCGCATCCGGCGCTTGTGCCGGAAGAACTGAATCCGGGGCGTTACCTGTTCGAACAACGAGACCTGCCCGCGGTGAGCGCATGGCTGAGCGCGGCGCGCGAGGCCGGGTTCGTCCATGACTTCCGCATCGGGCCGCCGAGCCTGGACGACATTTACACCGCGGTGGTCGCACCCGCGCGGATGCTGGAGGCCGTGTCATGACTGCTGTTCGCCAATACATCGACCTGACTTCCATGCAGCTGCGTTCGATGCGAGACGACTCGCTGATGATCGCTGTCATTCATATCGCGCTTTCGCTCGGCCTGGTGGTTGGCATGGGCTACCTGATTCCGGACATCAGCGATTCGACGGCGCTCTTCCTGATAACGGGCACCGCCACGCAGGCATTTGTGACCACGGGGCTGGTGATGTTGCCGCAGATGATTTCGCAATCGAAGAACGATGGGCGGCTTGAATACTTCCTGACGATGCCTATCAGCAGGGAGGCGTATCTCCTCTCGTTGATCACGGTGGTGGCCATCACCTCGTTCCCGGGTGCCTTCTTCGCACTCGCGTTTGGGGCCTGGCACTACGACATCGGACTGACCTTTGGGCCCGAGTTCATCGCGGTGATGTTCCTGACGGTGATGTCGCTGGCGGGGGTTGGGGTGGCGATGGCGGTGTTCGCATCGAATCCGCAGGTCACGAACGCATTGACCCAGCTAATCATCTTCTACGTGTTGTTCTTCTCGCCGGTGATTTTCCCGGCTTCGCAGCTGCCCGATGCGTTGCAGCAGATTGCGCGGCTGGCGCCGCCGACATACGCGGCGGACGGTGTACGGGCCACGCTCACGGACCTTCCCAATACAAACCTCGCGCAAGACCTATCGGTGATGGCCGGATTCGCCGCCGCATCGGTTGCGCTCAGCGCGTTCGCCATTCGCAGGCGCGGGTAAGAGGCTATCGGCCGCGCACCCCTCCTTGTGGTGCCGGGATCCCCCAAGTCCCGGCGCCACACTCTTTCTTTTCAATCAGCGACGGGAAGGTAGACGGTGAACTTCGAACCGGCTCCGGGAGTGGAGTCGACGAAGATAGCGCCGCGATGGCCCCGAACTAAGCCGAGAGTGGCTGCCAGGCCGAGACCGCGGCCGGTAAACCTGGTGGTGTAGAAGGGATCGAAAATCCGCTGCACAACTTCGGGCGCGATGCCCGGCCCGGTATCCGAGACTTCGAGCACGCCATACGTTCCAGCGGGCATCACCGGTGAAAGCACCGCGCGCTGGAAATGTTCGGCGGTGCAGTCTTCGATGCGAGTGCCCAGGGTCACGCGGCCGCCGTTCTCGGCGGCGGCTTCGATGGCGTTGACCACAAGGGCGTTGACGATCACCCGGAGTTGGTCGGGATCGCAGAGTACGGGCGGGACGGAAGGATCGAGGTCGGCTGCAACGGCCCGGCCCTGCGGGCCGAGACGCAGAAGGACTTCGTTGATCGCCTCGTCCAGGCGGCAGGGCTCGCGGCGCATCTGGCTGCGACCGGAGAACGCGAGCATCTGGCGGGCGAGCTCCGCCGCGCGGTTGCTGGCCTCGAGGATCTCATCCAACGAATCGTGGGCCTCCGAATCCGCGGGCAGCGTCATCTGCACCAGGCTTGCGTTCCCCATGATGCCGACCAGGAGGTTGTTGAAGTCGTGGGCGACGCCCCCCGCCAGGACGGTGAGGCTTTCGAGCCGTTCGGTCTGGCGCATGGATGCTTGGGTGATCTGGCGTTGGGTGACATCGAAGATGATCGAGACAACGCCGGTGACGTTCCCGTCGGCGTCTTTGAGCGGCACGTAGGTAGCTTCGTAGGTGCGGTCTTCGAACGCGCCCAGCTGCGTGAACGACTCGCCCGCGAGCGCCCGCCTTATGGCGGCTATCCGGTCGGGGGCGTCGGCATTGAATTCGAAAATCGATTGGCCAACGAGCTCCCCAGGAGACAGGCCGTAGGTGGGGAGATCTTGCCCTTCGAGCATCTGGAAGGTGCCCTCGGCATCGATTGCCCAGATGACGGCCGGAACGGCGTTCGCGAACAGACGCAGCCAGGATTGGGCCTCGGCGAGGGCGCGCTGTGCTTCGCGTTCGGGGCCGAGGTCGTAGCTGATTCCCGCGAATCCGATGGGCTCTCCGTGCGCGTCCCGCACCACGAAGCGAGAGTGGTGGACGTGGACGATGCTGCCATCTTTGCGGCGCCGGGTGATCTCGGAAACACCACCACCTGGAGCAACGTTCGGATCGAAAAGCGGCTGAGGATCCCCATCAAGGAAGTCTTCGCCCTGCCCATGGGCCTCTGTCGCCGAGTAGCCGTAGAGTTGCTCGGCCGCCGGGTTCCAACTCGTGATCTGGCGCTGGAGGTTGCGCGAAACGATGGCTTCGCGCGACGAGTTGACCACGGATTCGAGCCAGGCTCGGGCCTCCTCGGACTCTCTTCTTTCGGTGATGTCGCGCGCGATGTGAAAGGTCCCTTCGATCCGGCCATCGTTCCGAATGGTCCGGCCGCGAATTTCGAACCAGATGCGGCGGCCATCCTTGACCTGGAGCTGAGTCACGATCTCGTCGACTTCCAGCCCGGACCAAATGTCGGAGAGAGCCTTAAAGGCTTCCGCCCGGGACTCCTCAACGACGAGTTCGAGAGCGTTCCGGCCAATGAGTTCCTCGGCGGTGTAGCCGGTGACCTCACACGCTTTGCGATTGACGGATGTGAGCCGGCCTTCGAGGTCGAGAGAGAAGACCGCGTCGTTGGCATCATCGAAGAGGTTCTGGAACCGGCGCTCGGCCGCGACTTGGCTCGTGCGATCGATGACCTGCACGAACCGCACTTTCCGACCGCGGAACAGACCCTCCCGGGAATGGACTTCCACCTGGAGTCGATGTCCGCCGGCGGTGAGGTGGGTCGCGTGGACTCCGGCGCCAGCCCCCCCAGCCGTATCTCCGGCCGGCGTGGTTTCCTGCGATTCGGGGTCGGCCAGTGCGTGCAGGTCCAGGCCCAGGAAGTTAGCGCGGGTGTAGCCGTAGAGATCGAGCGCCGCCTGGTTTACTTCGATGGCACGGGGAGTCTCGAGATCGCCGATCCACGCCGGGACGGGACTTGCCGCGAAGAGGATCGCGAACTGGTCGAGGTCTTCTGGTGGCGGTTGGGGCCCAAAACTCATCCGGCTCCTCAAAGCTGTCGCTCTGAATGAATGCGGCGGACCCATACTACTATGGCCGCGAAAGGGCCGGGCGGGCCTTTAGACCAATTTCTGTTGAACTTCGGTGGTGAAATCACTCGCCGTGAACAGATTTGGCGGTCATTGGAGCTGAAACTCAGGGATCTCCCCATTCGATTCGGCGAACGAACGATCCGACCATCGAACGGTGACACCGCCGTTCGCGATTGCCGCGAAGCGGAGACTTTGTGTTGCAAGGAACGCACTGAATGAAATTTGGTCTCACCCAGAAGCTCATCGGGGGGTTCGCCATCGCGGTTGTGCCCGCGGCGGTGATCGGAGCTATCTCCGTGTCCCAGCTTTCAGCGGCGGCGGATCGCGAACGCAACCTTTATGAAGAAGGCGTAGTCGCGACTCAGCTCATGGATTCCGTGAAGCGGAACATTGATGTCGGGCTGGCGGACGGCGCGCGCATCACGCTGGTGCAAGACCCGGCCGAGGCAGCCGCATTGCTAACCCAGGTCCAGGCGACATTCGATGCGGGATACGCGCAGTTCGACGAACTTGGGGCGCACATCCACACGGAAGAAGGCAAGCAGTTGCACTCCGCTACGGCGGAGAAGATCGCCAGGTTCAAGGAAGGTGCCGACACCTACACGCAGGCGCTCCAGACCGGCGACATCGCGAAGCTTCTTGAGATTGCAGATACCTTCACGGTCGATATCGCGGCGATGAACGATTCGATCACCGAACTCCAGGCGTATACCGCCGATGTTGCGAAAGCCTCCGCAGAGAAGGGCGACGAGTCGACAGCTTCGGCTCGCAAAATGGTCATCGGGCTTGCGGCACTTGCCGTGCTCCTCGGCGCGGGCGTCGGCTTCTGGCTGGCGCGCGGGATTTCCCGGGGCATCCGCCAGGCGGTGGTGGCTGCACGGGCGATCGCTCGTGGCGAAACCGATGTCGTGCTGACCGTGAAATCGCGTGACGAAGTTGGCGAACTCGCGGAGTCGTTCCGCGGGATGACCACATACCTCGGCGAGATGGCCCTGGCCGCGACCGCCGTCTCGAACGGGGATCTGACCGCGACGGTCACGCCGCGAGGAGAGCGGGATGCGTTGGGCCACGCGCTCAACGGCATGGTGGGCAACCTCCGCGAGATGATCGGCAGCGTCCGTGAGGGTGCGGCAGCGATCACCGACGCCGCGGAATCACTCCGGGCTTCGAGCGACCAGATGGCGGGCGCGACGGGCTCGATCGCGACAGCCATCGACGAAGTGACTCGCTCCGCGGTCTCGCTGAGCAACCTTTCGCAGGAGAGCGCCCGCGAGGTCGAGCGCCTGGCCGCCGGCTCGCAACAGCTGGCAGCGACGGCTTCGAGCTCGGCCGATTCCGCCGATCAATCGAAAATCGATGCGGCTGAAATCGGCGAGCGCATACAGTTGGTGGCGACCGCTTCCCAGGAAGTTGCCCGCGCCGCCGATGAATCGCGAACGGCGGCTCAGCAGGGCCAGCAGGCCGTCAGCCAGGCCGTGAATTCGATGGAATCGATTGCGACCGCGGTTGAACGCGCGAGCCGGACCGTCGATCAGCTGGGTGAGTATGGCCAGCAGATCGGCGACATCGTGAAGGCAATTGACGAGATTGCCGCCCAGACAAACCTCCTCGCGCTGAACGCCGCCATCGAGGCGGCACGAGCGGGAGAACAGGGCCGCGGCTTTGCGGTGGTGGCCGAAAACGTTCGCTCACTGGCAGAACGCTCCAGCGAATCGACCAAGGAGATTGCCGCGCTCATCGCCAAGGTGCAGTCCGGGACGCAGGAAGCCGTCGAAGCAATGGCCGCAGGCGTCCAGGACGTACAGCAGGGTCGCGAAATCACGTCGGAGGCCGGCACCGCTCTCGGCACGATCATTGCTTCTGTCCAGCAGTCCGCAGTCCAGATGAAGCAGATCGCGGACGATGTCCAGGGGCTCGCCGGCGGAGCGGAACGCATCGTTCGCTCGGCGGACCAGATCGCTTCGATGGCGCAGGAATCGGCCAGCGGCGCGAACGACATGGCCCAGGGCACCGGCCGCGTGACGGAGGCCATCGTCCAGGTTTCGGCGACGAGCGAGCAGACGTCAGCCTCGGCGCAGGAGGTCTCCGCTTCGACGGAAGAACTCTCCGCCCAGTCCGAAGAGCTCGCCGCAACGGCAAACCAGATGAAGAACCTCGCGGAAGGCCTGAACGTCTCAACGTCGCGCTTCAAGCTGGCGTAGTTCGGACTCCAGCCCTTCGAGGGGCCGCCTTTCGAAAGGAAGGCGGCCCCTCTTGTTGGGCCCGTCAGTGTTGAGCGTCGCCGACGCGGGGAGAGCTCAGGATGGATTTCGGGACTCGCGTGTAGTTCGAAATCCAGACGTTTCGCGCGAGCCGGGCGATGAGGTCGGTCTCTTCTTTCGTAAGATCCCAGGAGAGTTCCATCAGACGGTCAACTTCGGCGTTCGTGCCCTGCTCCATGAGCTCTCGTCCCTCGGGAGTGATCCGGACAATCACGAGGCGCCTGTCGTTGGAAGCCGGTTCGCGGACCACGAGGCCGCGCTTTTCCAATCGAGTGACGGCGTTCACGACGGTGGAGCGGCCGAGCCAGAGCGATTCCGCGAGGCGACGAGGCTCGCTTTCGGTGACAAGCTCGAGCATCAGCAGGATGCGCCATTCGTCCCGTGTGATGTGGAAGTGGTGCAGGGCCTCGGAGTAGAGCGCGACCAGGAGATCGCCCGCTGAGATGAGGTTGTAGGCGGCCCAGAAGCGAGAGCGATCAGCTCCATGAGCAGCCATCCATTCGATGAACCGGGCTTCGACGCGGGATGGCGCGTTGTCTTCGGGCATAGGCAGGCTCCTCACCGTTGGTCGCGCGCCCAAGGATGAAGGTTGAAGCCGCTTTAGGGTAGGGGAGGCCCCTATCAACCGGGGCCAATCTATTCCCGAAAATTGATTTAGGAAAACAGATTCGGCCCTGGGAAGGCGAGCCAGGCAGCCGCGCCTAAACCTCTTTCGCCCGAAAGGTCCCACGCATGCGCATCTTCAACAACCTGGGGATCCAGGCGAAGCTGGTGACTGCATTCCTGGTCGTGCTCACGATCAGCACCGCAGCCACCGGGTTCGTCCTGTACAAAGCCGATGGCACGAACGACCAGTTCACCGGCAACGTTGCCGCCGCGAACAAGGCCGCGCTTCATGCCGCCGAACTCCGCACAGCCTTCCAGCTGCAGCACCAGGAGACGAAGAACATCCTCCTGCGCGGCGCCGATCCGGAGAAGCTCGCCAAGTACAGCGCGCAGTTCGATGAGGCCGCCAAAGAAGTGGCCGCGAAGCGCGAAATCATGGCGGCGGACCTCGAGGCGGTTGCCGCTCACGATGTGGAAGAAGCCTTCCCGGCAGAGCCTGTGGAGCCGGGCGCTGAACCCGTGGGGTTCGCCTCCGCCAATGATCTGATCGCCCGCTTCGATGCAGGGTACAAGGTCTACATGGAAACGTTCCCGGGCGCCGTGGAGGCAGCCAAGAACAACGGCAACTTCGATCCGTCGCTTGGCGATGCGGCCATGAGTGGCAAGGACCGCGACGCCCAGGCCGCCCTTGAAGCGATGGCCGAACATCTCAGCCAGCTCGCCGACGTTGAATCGGCGAAGACCGTCAGCGCCGCCTCGACGACGGCGAAAGTCGGAATGATCGCGATGCTCGTCGCTGTGGCACTGGGCCTGTTCGTCGGCGTGTTCATCGCGCGGCAGATCAAGCGCCCGCTCGTCACCATGGTCGAGAAGCTTCGAAGCCTCCAGACCGAGGACGTGACCGCGCTTTACAACGGCATGACCGCGATGGCGCAGGGCGACCTGACCAAGGTTGTGACTCCCGTCACCGAGCAGATCCCGAATCCCTCGGGCGACGAAGTCGGCGTTGCCGCCGCCACCGTGAACACCGTCATCTCGCAGATGAGCGAGACCATGAAGGGCTACAACAGCTCCCGCGAGAGTCTCGCTGCCCTCATCGGCGAAGTGCAGGAGAAGGCCGCCTCGATCACGAGCTCGGCAAACTCCCTTCGCGGCTCATCTGACGCGATGGCGGGGGCTACCGGCCAGATCGCTTCGGCCATCGACGAAGTTACCCGCAGCGCGGTGAACCTCGCTGGCCTCAGCCAGGAATCGGCTCGCGAGATCGAGCGCGTGGCTGCAGGTTCGCAGCAGCTTGCCGCCACGGCCAGCTCTTCGGCCGATTCGGCCAGCCAGTCCAAGCTCGATGCCGCCGAAATTGGCGCGCGCATCCAGAACGTCGCCACCGCTTCGACCGAAGTTGCCGAAGCCGCGGAACAGTCGCGCATTGCGGCCCAGGATGGCCAGCAGGCTGTCGGCCAGGCCGTGACCTCGATGGAAGCGATCGCCACGGCCGTTCAGCGGGCGAGCCGCACGGTTGATCAGCTCGGCGAATATGGCGAGCAGATCGGCAACATCGTGAAGGCGATCGATGAGATTGCCGCCCAGACGAACCTTCTCGCCCTGAACGCCGCCATCGAAGCGGCCCGGGCCGGCGAACAGGGCCGCGGCTTCGCCGTCGTCGCTGAGAACGTCCGCTCGCTGGCGGAACGCTCGAGCGATTCGACCAAGGAAATCGCCGACCTGATCGCGAAGGTCCAGCTCGGTACGCAGGAAGCCGTCGAAGCGATGGCCGCCGGGGTCGCCGATGTCGACGCGGGGCGCAACATCACCACCCAGGCGGGCGCGGCGCTCGACCAGATCATCGCTTCTGTGCAGCAGTCCGCGGTCCAGATGAAGGACATCGCAAGCGAAGTCCAGAGCCTCGCCGTTGGCGCGGACCGGATCGTCGCCAGCGCTGAGCAGATTGCCGTCATGGCGAAGGAATCCGCCGGTGGCGCAGACGAGATGGCGCGGGGCACGACTCGTGTGACCGAGGCCATCGTCCAGGTCTCGGCCACCAGCGAGGAGACCTCGGCCTCGGCAGAGGAAGTCTCGGCGAGCACCGAAGAGCTTTCCGCCCAATCGCAGGAGCTTGCCGCGACAGCGAACCAGATGAGCGACCTCGCCGATGCACTCAGCCAGGCGACCGCTCGCTTCCGCCTCGCGTAGGTACCACCCCCCTTCCCGGTCCCTGCGCGAAAAGAGGCCCGACCACTCAGTGGTCGGGCCTCTTCTCTGTTTCTGAGGTGGGGGCCGGGAACTAGCCGCGAACGATGCGCTTGATGGCGCGGAGGCAGAGCCAGGCGCTTACGCCTGCCGCAAGAATGACCGGCACCGCGGAAACCGGGTCGTGGGTGCGCTTGAATTCGGCGCGGCCGTCGCGAATTTCGATGAAGCCAAGCGGGGAAGCGAATGCGCCGCCACCACCACCGGAGCCTTCACCGATCTCGCCAGTTTCGCTGCCTTCTTCGATGCCGCGACCAAAGCCGCCACCGAAGCCCCAGCGGACCTTCGCGACCGGAATGACGGTAACGCCATCGCTTTCGACGGGTTCACCGAAAACGGCACCGGCGGCGGCACGAGCGCCAACCTTCTCGGCAAGCATCTCGATGATGCCATCGGCGCGCCCGTTTGCGGCGGCCTGGGCTTCGCGAAGGACGCGGCTCACATCGTCACTCATATTGCGCCTCCAATACCGGGACTTACTTGAACCGGTAAGTAATCCGACCCTTCGTGAGATCATACGGCGAGAGTTCAACCAGGACTCTATCGCCGGTGAGAATCTTGATGTAGTTCTTTCGAATCTTGCCGCTGATGTGGGCGAGGACGACGTGACCGTTCGCCAGTTCAACCCGGAACTGCGCATCGGGCAGCGGCTGGGTCACGATACCTTCGACTTCGATAGCCTCTTTCTTTGCCAAACAGGGACACTCCCAAACGAAAATGTGATTGTCCTAACCCTACCACATCCCGCTGCCTTGGATTCCGAAAGCCATGTCCGGGAAGGAGAATGACGATACCCTGTTGGCCATGGGCCGCCCACTCGCCGCCGTAATCACGCTGGGCTGCAAGCTCAACATCGCCGATAGCGACGAGATTGCGCAGGACTTGCGCGTCGCGGGGTTCGATGTGGTCGATTCGGTTTGCGAGGCCGATGCGTACGTCCTGAACACCTGCTCGGTGACGCATGTGGCGGACGCGAAATCGCGAAAACTGATCCGGGCGGTGCGGCGGCTCTCGCCGGGCGCGGCGGTGACCGTCACCGGCTGCTTCCCTCAGTCGGCGGGCTACGAGGCGGTCCGCGAGCTGGGCGCGGACTTTGTGACCGGGACGCGCGATAGCGACAAGAACCAACTCGTTCAGTTTGTTGCCGGGCGGATTGAAACCGGGCCGACCGAACCGCCCCCGGCCGAAGCGGTCCGGGCGGCGCTCCAGACTCGTGCCTTCATTAAGGCCCAGGAAGGCTGCAACGATGTCTGCGCCTTCTGCATCGTTCCCCGGACGCGCGGCCGCGAAGAATCACGCTCCATCGAGCGTGTCGCCGAAGAGGTGAACCGTGCGGTGGAGGCGGGCACGAAGGAAGTTGTGATTACTGGCACGCAGCTCGGCGCCTGGGGCCGCGACCTCGAGACGCCGCTGAATCCTCACCACTTGATTTCGGGCGTGCTTGAGCGGACCGAGGTGGCGCGACTGCGCTTCAGTTCACTTCAGCCGCAAGACATCTCACCGGAGCTGCTGGCCCTCTGGGCCGACCCACGACTGATGCCGCACTTCCACCTCGCCCTTCAATCGGGCAGCGAACGGACGCTCGGCGCGATGCGACGTCGCTATTCGGCGCGTGAGTTCGTGGAGGCGGCGGAGCGCATCAAGGCGGCGGTGCCCGGTGTGGCCATCACCACGGATGTGATTGCCGGGTTCCCGGGGGAGACGGACGAAGCCTTCGAGGCAACACTGGAGCTGTGTAACGAGGTTGGGTTCGCGCGGCTGCACTGCTTCCCCTATTCACAGCGAAGCAAGACCGCCGCGGCGCGAATGCCCGAACAACTGAGCCCAGAAGTGAAACGTGAACGCATGAACAGGCTGTTGGAGCTTGGACGAGGGCTCTCGATGAACTTCCGTCGGAGGCACCTCGGTACCGTCCGGCCGGTGCTCTGGGAATCCGAGCGGCCTGCGAAATCGGGGGAACATTCGGCTTCGATGTGGTTCGGGCACACGGACAACTACATCCCTGTTTATATGAATGCGAGCAATCTGTTGAATCGTGTGACGCCTGCGCAATTGTCCGAGGTGTACGATGACGGTGTATGGGGGAGCGCCCCCAGGGAGGCGGAGTGAACGCGCTGCGACGAATTTACCTGGTCGTCTACAGCGTCCTGTTACTTGCCGCGGTCGGTGGAATTACAGCCCTCGCGTGGAACCAGGACGAACAACTCGACCTGAACGTGAGCGACCTGAATATCAAGGCTTTTGTGGAAGCGAGCGATGGGGCGAAGTACGCCCTCACCGGGATACTGGGTGGGATCGCGCTGATCGCGATCATTTCTCTACTCGTGGCTGTGTGGCCTTCGCGGCAGCGCAGCGCAGGTGCTTTGCGCATAGTCCAGACGGATGGCGGGACCGTGGAGGTAACCTCCACGGCGATCGAGTCATTGCTCAAAGACGAACTGGAATCCCTCTCCGAGGTGCAATCGGCGACGCCGCGGGTGAAGCTCTCCGGCGGAGCGGTCGATACCTACCTCGACGTGCAGATCGAACCGAGTGCCAGTATCGCCCATGCGACGAAGCTGCTCAGCGCGCGGGTAGAAGAGACTCTGCGCGAGCAGGTGGGCGTGACTTCGATTCGCCGGCCGGTCATCCGGATTAGCTACGACGAGCTGGCCGCGCGGCCGGTGGGGGTCCGCCGCTCCCGGCCAGCCATGCCGGCGAATGAGATGCGCCCCCAGCACGCTTCGCAGCCCGAAGCAGCCGTGCAGGTAACGGACCGGCCGATCTACCCGGACGACCCGGACCGCCCACCCGAGGCGCCCAAGTTTGTATCCCCAGCCGACGAGGATCCTTCAAACGTATGACAGAAGCCGAAAGCATTGCGCCTCCACAGGCCGGCGAATTGCCCTGGGTGTTGGAGGCGCTCCTTTTCGTCGCCGAAGAGCCGCAACCTCTCCCGGCCCTGGCGAGAGCGGCAGGCGTGAGCGACGCGGCGGCGCGCAAGGCGCTCAACCAGCTCAGCGCCGATTACGAAGCGCGCGGGCTTCGACTGCTCGAAGACGGCAACCGATACCAACTGGGCGCCGCCCCGGCCTACGCGCGTTACATCGAGAACATGCTGGGGACCGGCCCCGGTCAGCGCCTTACGCGGGCGGCGCTCGAAGCCCTGACCATCATCGCCTACAAGCAGCCGTGCACTCGCGCCGAAATCGAAGCGATCCGCGGCGTGAACAGCGACCGTCTCGTGGCGATCCTCGAACAGCGCGGACTGATCGAGAACGTGGGTACGGCGGATGGGCCGGGTCGTCCCAAGCTGTACCGGACGACGATGCGATTTCTTGAGCACTTCGGGATTCGCAGCCCGCGGGAACTCCCCCCGTTGCCGAACGCCCCGGAAGAGCCGCTCGTGGAAGCGGATATCTAGTCCCGGGCCCCGGTTTTCGAACCAGCAAGCGAACGTAGCCCGAACCCCGGCTAGGATTTCTGCATGGCGGAACCCGGCCCCGCCGCGGGCGAAACGTTACCCGGGCGCGCGACCGGCGGGCTGGCCATCGCCGCCGCCATTGTTGCTTTTGGATTCATCGGTTCCCGGTTGCTGGGCATCGTGCGGACGATCGCCATCGCGCACGCGTTCGGGTCGGCCCCGGAACTCGACGCCTACAACATCGCCTTTCGCATCCCCGACCTGATCTTCCAGGTGCTGGCCGGCGCCACGCTCGGCAGCGCGTTTATCCCCGTGTTCACCCGGCTCGCGCGGCGCGAGAGTGACGCTGCCGCCTGGCAGCTCGCGAGCCGAATCCTCAACATCGTCACGGCCGCGACAGCGGCGCTGTGCATCATCGCGTTCATCTTCGCCCCGCTGCTGGTGCCGCTCCTCGCCCCGGGCCTCGGCGACGACATCGGCCGCGAGAAAGAGCTGACTGACAAGGCCGTCGAACTCACGCGGTTGATGCTGCTTTCGCCGCTGTTCTTCGCCGTCAGCGGCATCGTCACGGGAATCCTGAACGGGCGGCACCAGTTCTTCCTGCCGGCGCTCAGCCCAATGCTCTACAACATCGCGATCATCTTCGGGGCGGTCGCGCTTTCGGACCGGTGGGGGGTGAATGGGCTCGCGGTGGGGGTGGTTGTCGGGTCGGCGCTGCACCTGCTCATCCAGGTGCCGGGCCTCTTTAGAGAAGGGATGCGGTACCAGTTCGGCTTCGGGCGGGGTGATGCGGCCGTCCACGAAGTCGCGCGGCTGATGGGGCCGCGGGTCATCGGGCTGGCTGCGGCGCAGTTCAACTTCGTGGTCACCGGGTTCTTCGCATCGAAGGTCGGCGCGAGCGCCATTTCCCAGCTGACGTATGCCTGGCTGCTAGCGGGATTGCCGCTTGCCCTCTTCGGGATGGCACTTTCGACGGCCGTTTTTCCCACCCTCGCGGGCCATGTCGCGGACGAGGACCTCGACTCGCTGCGGATCACGATTTCGCGCGTGCTGAAAGTGATCATGTTCCTGACGGTGCCGGCGGCGCTGGGGCTGGCGATGCTGCGCGAGCCGGCGACCGTCGTGTTGCTCGAGCGCGGCGAGTTCACACGGCTCGACTCCATCGTGACCTCGGCGGCGCTGGGCTGGTACTGCCTCGGGATTGTGCCTCAGGCAGGCATCGAGATTCACAGCCGCGGGTTCTACGCCCTCGGCGATACGAAGACGCCTGTGATGCTGGCCATCGCGGCGGTGGCGTTGAACCTGGTGCTGAGCGCCTTCCTGTGGGATCGATACCAGCACGAAGGGCTGGCCTTTTCGGTCTCGGCGGCCTCGTGGCTGGAATGGAGCTTGCTCTACCTGATGTACGCGCGGCGTACCGGCGCCGAGGTGATCGCCGACCTGCGGGCGATCGCGACGATCGCGATGTGCGGGGCGGGGATGGCGCTGTTCCTGGCGATTGGGCTTTCGCCGCTGGATATGGGTACATGGCGCGAAAACCTGGTGGTGGCCGCTGCGGGCGCGGTCGCGGGTGGAGCAGTGTATGCGGGCCTGGCGCACTGGTTTAGGGTGGATGAGCTCGGGGAGGCGGTGGAGCGGGTGATGGGGAGGATTCGGGGGGCGTGAGCCCTCACCCCAGCCCTCTCCCAGGCTTGGGAGAGGGAGCACCGGTGACCGCAACGTGGACGTGAAGATCCACACCCTCTGCGCTATCGGTAGCTGCGAGGCACTGCCCTCGCAGGTTGTCCTTGCGCGGCATTCACCTGCGCCGGGCGAGCGAGACCTCCCGGTCTCGCCTCTGACCAGAGCGGAGCCGGACGGATGGCTCTTGCAGGCTTCACGGCCCTCGGCGTCCTTCCGCGAAGGACTGGAGGGGAGGGTGGCCGGTCTCTTACGCTCGCGGTTCTCTTGTGGCGGCTTGCCCTCACCCCCGCCCCCTCTCCCGACTCCTGCGTCGCGGGAGAGGGCAGATTCCGCGCTAGCTATTCCGTCGGGGTCAGGCCGGCGCGGTCGCCTTTGAGGCCGCGGACGGCGAGGTCCACTCCACCGAGACGGCGGATGCCTTCGACCCGTCCGGAGCCACGGTGAGCAGACATCAGCATGTAGTCGGAGAGGCCGGATTCGAGCGAGGCCGTGTAGCCCATCAGGTCCTGGGATTTGTTCGCCGCGACCTTCGCCATGCGGACGTTCATCGGGCTGTTTTCCGCGACGCGGAGGGCGTAATTCGTGGTCTCTTCGAGGAGCTTCTCCGGTTCGTAGACGCGGTTCACGAAGCCGCACTCCATGGCTTCGTCGGCGGTGAGGAAGCGGCTCTCGAACATGAGCTCCTTGGCCTTGCGGGTGCCGATGTCGTAGGGCAGCGAGAAATACTCGAGGAGGGCCGGGAGAAGGAGCGCGTTCTTCGCAGCGAAGACGATGTCGACGCAGGCAGCCATCATCCAGCCGGCGAAGATGCAGTAGCCCTCGACCATCGCAATGGTCGGCTTGCGGCAGTTGCGCCACTTGAGGAGCAGATCCAGGTTGTAGTGCTTGAAGTTGTTGTAGAAGTCGATGCCGGCATCGCCGACGGCACGGGCCTGGCGGTCGGCCATCTGCTCCGGCGTACCAAGGTCATGGCCGCTGGAGAAGTTGCCTCCCGCCCCCCGGACGATGATGACCTGGACGCCAGGATCGGCGTCGGCCATGTCCATGGCCTTGTCGAAGTCGTCGAGCAGACGCCAGCTCTGGGCGTTCTTGTACTTGGGGCGGTTGAAAGTAATCCAGCCGATAGGGCCATCGGCTTCGTAAGCGACGTCGGTCAGTTCAGTCACGCGGTTGCTCCGAATTTGGGTGGTTGTGTGGCGCAGTTTACGCATCCGGAGTTGACTGGCGATATTCAACGTTTGTAGAATTCAACACATGATGAATTCAACAGAAAAGCGGAGCGGCCGGCGGCCCGGCACCCCGGCCACCCGAGAGGCGATCCTCGCGGCCGCACGCGACGCGTTCATCGAAGCTGGCTATCGCGGCGCGACCATTCGGGCCATCGCGAAAGAAGCCGGTGTGGACCCTGCGCTGGTGATGCACTTTTTCGGCAGCAAGGAAGGGCTCTTTGCCGAGGCGATGCGCCCTCCCTTCGAGCCGGCGAAAGTGCTGGGCAATGCCATCGCCGAAGACCCGTCTGCCGCCGGCATGACCGTCGCGCAATTCTTCATCGATGCCTGGGAATCCGATTCCCAGCGTCGCGGACTCATCGGTCTCGTGCGTTCAGCGGTCACCGAAGAATCGGCGGGCGCGATGCTCGTCGAAAACCTGCTCCAGCCAGTCGAAGCACTTCTCGCCAGGTCCGGCGCCGACCAGCCCGGCTTGCGGGCGGCCCTCGTGGCCTCGCAATTGATTGGGCTGGCAATCACGCGGTACATCGTCGGCTTCGGTCCGATGGCGTCCGCATCACCCGTAGCGCTCGCGAACGCCATTGGGCCGTCTCTCCAGCGCTACATCTCCCAACCCCTACAACAGGAGGCTTCCCATGACTGAAGCCGCAATTGCTATCGAACATCTCAGGGTCGTTCGCGGTGGGAACATCGTGCTGAAGGACCTGGACCTGAATATCCCGCGTGGCCGTATCACGGGCCTTCTTGGCCCGAGCGGCTGCGGAAAGACGACGCTGATGCGCTCAATCGTCGGCGTCCAGGTCGTCTCCGGAGGCAAGGTGACGGTGATGGGCCACCCGGCCGGGAGTTCGGCCCTGCGCCGGAACGTCGGCTACGTGACCCAGTCTCCCTCGGTGTACGAAGACCTCACCGTCACCTCGAACCTCGCGTATTTTCAACGCCTCTTCGGCGCCCCGGAACCACGCGTCGCAGAAGCAATCGAAACGGTCGGTCTCTCCGGCCACTCCGAGAAACTCGTGCGAAACCTGAGTGGTGGCCAGCGCGCCCGAGTTTCGCTGGCGACGGCGCTCATCGCCCGCCCGGAACTGCTGGTGCTCGATGAACCAACGGTCGGATTGGACCCGGTTCTCCGTGCCGAACTCTGGGGCACGTTCCGCAACCTGGCGGACCAGGGAGCGACACTGTTGGTTTCGAGCCATGTGATGGACGAAGCCGAGCGCTGCGACGACCTCGTCCTGATGCGCGAAGGCGAAGTACTCGCCCAGACAACACTCAATGAGCTGCTGCAACGAACCGGCGCACCGGACGTTGAAGCCGCATTCATTCAACTCATCGACAAGAAGGAGGTCTCGGTATGAGCCCTCGACTGACTCTCGCGACGGCTATGCGGGTGACCGGCCAGCTGAAAAACGACCCGCGCACGATTGCTCTCCTGGTGGTTGTCCCGGTGGTACTGGTTACGCTCGTGAAGTGGGTGTACCTGGACCAGGACCGGGTATTCCAGCGGATCGGCGTGCCCCTGCTGGGCATCTTCCCGCTGACCTCGATGTTCCTGGTGACCTCGATCACGATGCTTCGCGAACGGACGAGTGGGACGCTCGAACGGTTGCTAACCACGCCGCTCGCGAAGATGGACCTGCTCGCCGGTTATGCGCTCGCCTTCGGGCTGGTCGCGTTCGTCCAGGCGGCCGTCGTTTCGGTGGTGGCATTCGGGTTCCTCGGCCTCGAAACCGAAGGTCCAGCCATGGCCGTGCTGGCCCTGGCGGTGCTCAATGCCCTCGTGGGCATGTCGCTGGGGCTATTCGTGAGCGCCTTCGCTCAGTCCGAATTCCAGGCCGTGCAATTCATGCCTGCGCTGCTGTTGCCACAGATGCTGCTGTGCGGATTACTGGCGCCGCGCGATTCGATGGCGCGGGCGCTGGAAATTGTTTCGGACTTCCTTCCGATGACCTACGCGTACGACGCGCTCAGCCAGGTTGCTGCGGGCGACGGCGCCTCGGGGCGCGTGGTTGGCGATACGGCTGCGCTCGTGTTCGCCTGTACCGTTGCCCTGGCACTCGGTGCGGCGACACTGCGCAGGCGGACGGCCTAGCGGAAGAACTGTACGACGTGAGTCTCCCAGTCCGCAGGGTTGCCTTCGGGCTCGGAGACGTACACCTCGCGCGGCGGCCCAAACGGTTCTTTGCCGTGCGCCCTCAGCCAATCGGTAATTTCGGTGTAGGCGCCGGTCATCGCCTCGTAGGGGCCGAAATAGACGTATTCCACAGCCTCTCCACCCGGGTAATCCACCGGGTGGATATCGCCTTCCATTGGAACGTTTTCGATGATGTCGAAGACGGCCGGGAAGCCTGCCTCGACATCTACCTCTCGTTCATCGACATCGTAGTACGTGGCGAACGGTGGACCGGCGTATTTTCCGCCCTTCCGGGTGATGTATTCGCCGACGTGTTCATAAGTGTCGCCGAAGAACTTCGGCAGTTCTTCGACAGGTACGGTCTTGCGGACCGCCATGGCATGGACTGCTTGCTGATCAACGACGTTAATTCCGCGATTCATGGTGAACCTCCAACACCGAGGTTCGCGCGGGGAGCAGCACACGAGATCGGCCGGTGGTGTTCTTGCTGAGGCCCGAACGTGCCGAGTTCGCCGCGGGCCGCTGCGAACTTCCCTCGTCCGTTCTCGCGGCCCGGGCTACCATAACCGTTACCTTTTCCTGGAGTGCGCCCAGTGGACGCCTACAACATCACCGTCGTCGGCGGGGCCGGCATCGTCGGCCGAGAGTTCCTGAAATTGCTCGACACGCGGGACGTGCCGGTGAAGCGGCTGCGGCTGCTGGCCACCGCGCGGTCGGCCGGCAAGGTGGTCGATTTCCGCGGGCAGAAGGTGACGATCGAGGAAACTTCCGAAGGAAGCTTCACCGCCGGAGACGACATCGTCTTCCTCTCCGCCTCTGGCTCCGCTTCGAAGCAATACGCTCCGATTGCGCAGCGCAACGGGAGCTTCGTGATCGACGATTCGAGTGCGTACCGGCAGGACCCGGCAGTGCCGCTGGTGATTCCAGAAATCAACGCGGATGACCTCAGCTGGCACACCGGTATCGTCAGCCAGCCGAACTGCACAACGACACCGATGGTGATGGCTCTTGCGCCCATCCACCGCGTGAACCCCCTGCGACGCATCATCGTGAGCACCTACCAGGCGGTCGCGGGTGCGGGCGCGGCGGCGGTGGAAGGCCTTCGCACGGAGACACAGGCGGCACTGGAAGGACGGCGAGAACCATCCGGCACGCAGAAGCGCGACATCGCATTCAACGCGGTGCCCCAGATTGACCTCTTCGATGAAGGCGGATACACGAAGGAAGAGATCAAGATGGCGAATGAGACGCGGAAGATCCTGCACGCGCCCGAGATCGCAATAAGTGCCTCGTGCGTGCGCATCCCGACCTTCTTCGGGCACGCGATGAACGTGTGGGCGGAATTCGAAAACCCGATCAATCCGGCCGAAGCGCGGGACCTCATCGCCAGCGCGACGGGCGTCACCGTGGTAGACGACCCGGCCACGGAGATGTATCCAACGCCCGCCGACGTTGTCGGAACGGACGATGTCCGCGTCGGACGCATTCGGGGGGATAGCTCACTGCCCGGCGCCATCACCTTTTGGACAGTGACCGACAGCATCCGCAAGGGCGCAGCGACGAATGTGATCCAGGTAATCGAAGCGGCGGACGCGCGGGGGCTCATCAAGCGGTAGGAGCGGCGTGATGCTGGAGATCGAGCACCGGCGTCACAGCTGGAGGCTGCCCGACGGGACTCACCTGACCCAGGCCGGTGTTGAACTCGCCCGGCGCGTCGGAGAGACCATGGGCAGCTTCGACCTCGTGGTTAGCAGTCATATTCCACGAGCCTTCGAAACCGCAATTGCGATGGGTTATGCCGTTGACCGGCAAGAAGAACTCCTAGGGGATGACGGAGGAATCGCCGGCGAGCTGGACTGGACGCTTGGTTGCGCCGAGTTCGCGCGAGCCTGCGCAGTGAGTGACCGGGTGGCCCGAGTGTGCGGAGCCCAGGCCGAATTGTTGCGTTCAATCGCGCGGGACCTGCCGCGGGACGGTCGCGCGCTGCTCGTATCGCACGGGGGAATCATCGAGCAGGGAGTCGTGGGCCTGTTGCCCGGGTTCCAATTCGAACCCTGGGGGCGTGCGTTCGCACGGTGCGAGGGAGTGCTGCTTCAATTTGAAGGCACGGAATGCGTAGGTGCTCAGCAGCTCCGCCTGCCGGATGGATGGCAGTAGGTGGCTCAAACCTCACGCCCCGCCATCACCCTCGGCGGAATCAACATGGACTGTCGCGATGCTCAGGCGATGGCGGACTTCTGGGGCAGGTTGCTCGGCTGGGAAGTCACATGGCGGGACCACGACTTCATCGTGCTCGGGAATCCCTCGGGTGCACCTTCTCTGTCGTTCCAGGAATACGAGGACTACCAGGCGCCGGTGTGGCCCGAAGAACCCGGCGAGCAGTGGAAGATGATCCACCTGGACCTGCAGGTAGAGGACGTGGAGGCGGCGACGGCGTTCGCGATCGAGTGCGGCGCTCGGCTGGCGGAGTACCAGGGGCGGGAGGACTTGCGCGTGCTGCTTGACCCGGCGGGGCATCCGTTTTGTTTGGCGAAAGAGTAGGCCCTCAGCCCCGGATTCTCTCCCAAGTCTGGAAGCGGTAGCGCAGCGATGGACGCGCTTAGTGGCGAGCGCGCCTCGGATGGGGTTCGGAAGATTGCGGTGGGCGGGAGAAGGTATTGCTTCGCCGAAAGGCCCGCTCCCTGCCCGGTCGCGGCTCGTGGGTTGGGGGGATGGCGTGGATGGATTGTGCAGGCGACGGTAGCTTCCTTCACCCGCAACCCCTCTCCCACGCTTGGGAGAGAGGAGTTTGATGTGGCCAAATTGGGTGATGGTCTACTTCACGGCCCTCGGCGTCCTTCCGCGAAGGACTGGAGGGGAGGGTGGCCGGTCGCTCACGCTCGCGGTTCGTTCAGGTGAGTTGGTGGAGGGCGGCGACGGCGGTTTCGATGAGGAGAGCATCGGCTTCGGGGGCGAAGGGCGTGGTGCCGGGTTCGTAGCCGCCTTCGGCGTAGGCTTCGGCGCGGCAGAAGTAGCCGGGGTAGTCGTTCGCGTAGGCGACGACGAGCAGGTTTTCGAGACCGGAACGTTTACGTATCTCTTCACCCGATTCGTAGAAGACTTCGCCGGGAAGCGCGACCAGGTGGAGGTTTTCGCCGAGGCGGAAGGCCTGCACTTCTTCTGTGCGGGTGGGGCCGTGGTCGCGGACGCGAGCGAGGGCGATGCGTTCCATGCGGGCCATGGTGACCTTCGCCGCGATCGCGCGACGGTCTTCGGACGAGACACCGGTGGCAAGCGCTTCGGCATATTCCCGCTCAAGAGCTTCAATGCCGGCCGCAAACTCTGCGTCAGCCGGCCCCGTCCGATAGGGCGCTTCGAAGCTGACCGATAAAGCTTTGAGTGCGCCCGAGACCTGCACACCGGCCTGGACCGGGCGGTGAGTGAGCTCCTCCCAGCGGATGTTGTGGGCCTGGTGGTTAATGCCGATTGGCCGCAGTTCCTGTGAGAGCGCTGCGGCTTTCGCGCCGACGACGGTGCCGAGGCGACGGACGTCGGAGTAGTCCTGGCGGATCCACGCGGGATTGATGTTGCCGCAGGCGCCGTTGAAGAACATGCCAGTCGTGCCACCGCCGATGACCTGTTCGATGGTGCGGCAGGCTTCTCCGGGGTACTCGGCGGTGATATCCAGGTTGTCGCGTTCGAGGGTGGTGGCGTGGCAGCCGTAGCGAGCGATGGTGGCGATGTTTTCGCCTGTAGGCGTATCGGCGGCGACCACGTCGAGACGGTGGTCGATGGGGCCATCGGGGAAGCGGCGATTCTGGGCGATGCTTGAAAGTTCCGTCTGGCCGTACTTCAGCGAACCTTCAGCCGCGTTGCGGTGGGCGACGCGGACAGCGCCGGCGATTTTGCGGGCGATCTCCTCCACAAGGACGGGTTCGCCGCGTCCGCGGACACCAGCGGGTCCGGCGTGGGTGTGCGTCGCGGAGATCATCACGTTGCTGGCGGGAATGCCGGGGCGTTCGGCGATGAGTTCGCGCGCACGCTGGGCGAGGAAGCTCCCGATGCCAATGAGGTCGCAGACCACGAGGGCGATTTGTGTGGCGCCATCATCAAGGTAGAAGGCGCGCGCGAAGAGGGGGTCATGGACGCCAAGGGAGACGTCGGTGCGGCCGCCGTAGCCATCCAGGGCAGTGCCAACCGGGGGCGTGATATCAATCGCGGCGGCGCCAATTCTCATGCGCGGCAAGCCTACGCCGAGTGGTGACCGTACGTCATCGGGACGGCGTCTTCGGACGACTAGATGTGGCCGGCAAGGAACGCGGCGAGCGTCTCGTTGGTCACCTCCGGGGCTTCTTCCGGAAAGAAGTGCCCTGCGCTCACGTTCCGCACGCGCAGGTCGGGGAAATAGCGGCTGAACTGGTCTGCGAAAGGATTACCGGATGGGATCCAGCCCGGGGGCCTCTCTTTCGGCGCTTCGGTGCCACGAGAACGGGAGAGGTACGAGCCGAACATCCAGAGCGTGGGATTCGGGAACCGTTTGTGGCGATCTTCGGGGCCATAGTCCATGAAGTTGGCATAGAGCGGGTGCTTCTCCAGTCCCTCCGGGTGGAGCCACATCTCTGCGACTTTTCGTTCGTCGAGGAACTCGAAACGTTCGCCGTGGCTGGCGGTCGGGTCAGTGTGGACGATGTGGAACGGAAGGCCGTAACGGTAGTACGAGACGGCATGGAACTGGGCCATCGGATCGGCGAAGGCCTTTCGATAGTGGGCGATGTCGTCATCAGTGGCCCACCGCGATGCGCGGCTCGAGGTCTGCCAGGGTGACTGCGGGCGGCCGGGGAGCGGGCGGGCGGGATTGCCACCAAAGATGGATTCGATGAACTCCGCATGGAATTCGGCGAAGAGCTCTTCAGCCAGCGGTGCGGCCTTGAACCAGTAGCCGTGGACGCCACCCGGCGACCAGACGGTACAAAGGGTATCGAGGAGAGCAAGGCGATTGACGCGTTCGGCCCAATCGATGGCGAGCTTGAAGGCGACGATGCCGCCCCAATCGTGAGCGACCACCCGCGCCGATTCGAGGCCAAGCGCATCCATGAAATTCACGATGTCTTGCGCGAGGAGCTGACGGGTGACCCGCACGCCAGGCTTCTCGGTCTCCCCGAAGCCACGAAGATCGGGGGCGAAACAGGCATAGTCGCCGGAGAGGGCGGCGAATTGATGCCGCCACTCGTAGGAGGTTTCGGGGAAACCATGGAGGAAGATCACGGGCTCGCCGGAGCCCTGCTGGAGGTAATGCATACGGAGATCGCGGGTCTGGATGAACGCGGAATGCACGGTTCAGTGGCTCCTCGAAGTTTCCCGAAGTCTACGCGCCTTCAACGTGCGAACCTTGCGCAGCTTGGCGGCGCGTCGTAAGGTGTGCGTGGCTGGATAGGAATTCGTGCCGAAGCGGCGCACCCAGCTCCTCCTCTGTCCGGCGTCCCGATACGAGCATTGGACGCGGCCATACCTTCTTCAACGCACACGCCCCTCAAACGGCCCTCTCGGGCACACTCTGCGCATACGGTAGTCCCCATTGGAAGAAACTGAAGTCCAGGAACAAACGACAAGCCCTGAAGCCACTGAAAACGGGCATGTAGCCAAACCGGCGCCACGCCGCCGTACGACGCGCGCCAAAACGGCGCCGCCCGCCGATGAGGTCGTGGATGTCGCGGCGGCAGTGAGCTCGAACGGCGCATCGGCTGCCGAGGGCGAAACCCCGGGCAGCGGCGAAGCCACCACCGAAGCTCGACCTCGCCGAGAACGCACGTTTAAGCGCTCGCCGCGGAGTGAGACCGCCAGTAGCGGTGACAACGAAAGCGCCACGGCCGAAGCTCCCGCGCAGGAATCCTCGGACAATCGCGAAGATAACCGCGATGGCGACAATCGCGGCGAACGGCGGGAGCAGCAGCCTCGTAACGAGCGCCGCTGGCGTGACCGGGAGAACCGCGGCGGGGACCGTGGGGATCGCCGGTGGGGCAATCGCGACCGTGACAGGGATCGTGACCGCGACCAGGACGAGGAACGGGAAGACCGCTCGAACCGTCCGCAAATGGCGCCCCTGAACATCGCGGAAATGGAACAGATGACCCGCGAGCAGTTGGCGGAGCTCGCGATCGGCATGGGCCTTGAAGAAGCCACGGTGCTTCGCAAGACCGACCTGATCTTCCGGCTGCTGCAGGCGCAGGCCGAAGCGCGCGGCAACGTGTTCTCCGGCGGCTTTTTGGAAGTCAGCGACGACGGGAACTACGGCTTCCTCCGCGGCGAATCGATGCTCGGCGGCCCGCACGATATTTATGTCTCGCAGTCCCAACTGCGCAAGTTCGGCCTGCGCCCCGGCGACTATGTCACCGGCCAGGTGCGCCACCCGAAGGACAACGAGAAGTACTACGGCCTGCTAAAGGTCGAAGCGGTGAACGGGCTGGACCCCGAAGTGGCTCGCCGCCGTCCGTACTTCGAGAACCTGACGGCCATCTTCCCGCGGGAACAGCTCAAGCTCGAGACCACTCCCGACAACCTGACGCACCGCATCATCGACCTGATCGCCCCGATTGGGCGCGGCCAGCGCGGCCTCATCGTTTCGCCGCCGAAGGCCGGCAAGACGATGCTCCTCAAGAACATCGCGAACGGCATCTCCACGAACTACCCGGAAGTGCACCTCATCGTCCTCCTCATCGGCGAACGCCCGGAGGAAGTGACCGACATGCGCCGCAGCATCCGCGGCGAAGTCGTGAGCAGCACCTTCGACGAACCCGTGGAAGACCAGACTCGCGTCGCGGAACTCGCCCTCGAGCGCGCGAAGCGCCTGGTCGAAGGCGGCAAGGATGTCGTCATCCTGATGGACTCCATCACCCGCCTGACGCGCGCCTACAACGTGGCGCTGCCATCCAGCGGGCGGACGCTCTCCGGTGGTGTCGACCCGATCGCCCTGTACCCGCCGAAGCGGCTCTTCGGCGCCGCCCGCAAGTGCGATGAAGGCGGCTCGCTTACGATTCTCGCCACCTGCCTGGTCGATACCGGCTCCCGCATGGACGAAGTCGTGTTCGAAGAGTTCAAGGGCACCGGCAACCTCGAGCTCCGGCTCGATCGCAAGCTCGCCGAACGCCGCTTCTACCCGGCGATCGACCTGCAGGGCAGCAGCACCCGGCGCGAAGAGCTCCTGCTGGACGAAAAGACGCTTCGCGGCGTCTGGCTCGTCCGCAGAATGACGGCAATGATCTCGCAAAATTCGCCCAACCAGCTTGAAGCTACTGAGCGGTTGCTAGAACGTATCGCAAGGACCTCGACGAACGAAGAGTTCCTCGGGACCCTGAAAACCGAACTCTAAGGGGAATCACCTAAGGATCGTATGCCGGGGATCGAGGAATCTTCGGGATAGTTTCGAAGGGAGGCAGCGAGCAAGGTTAGACGAGCTTTCAGCTGGAGTCGGGCCCCCGCCCTTACTGTCTGACCGACACGCTACATGGCAATTCAAGGTTCGCGCGCACGTTCCCATGCGCATTCCCGCCGCCACGGGCGATTCCTGGTTCACGGCCTCGTCGTGGCACTTGCGGTGGGCGCCGTTGCCTTTGCGAGCCAGTTCCCGAACTCATCGAATGCCATCTCAAACAGCACGCTGCCCACGTTCAGTCTCTCGGGGATGTCCGGCACCACGCAGGCCCGTTCGCTCACGGCGTTCCGGCCATCGGCGAGCATCCAGACACTTGATTCCGTGGCGAATTCGAGCCTTCGCGCCGAAGTCCTGAGCGTCCGCGCCGTCGGCGCCGTCTCACCGACATCTTCGCTCTCTTCCGGCGTCTCGGCGGCAGCGGCGAACCTCGGGGAAGTTGGCGCCGGCGTGAAGCCGCTCGCCGATATCATCGATCCGCGCAGCCCGGTGGTTGAGTACCGCACCCAGGGCGGCGACTCGATCAGCAGCATCGCAGCGAAGTACGGCGTGAGCCTGAGCACGATCCTCGCGAACAACCCAACGCTGAACGCGAACAACCCGAACCTTATCCAGCGCGATCAGCTGCTCATCATCCCGCGCAAGGACGGCATCCTCTACAAGGTCGCCTATGGTGACACCGTCGATAAGATCGTCGCGCAGTACGACAACATCGATTCTGCGACCGTCGTCTCGTACAAGCCCAACAACGTCTCGAACCCCAGTGAACTGGAACAAGGACAGTACCTCTTGCTCCCCGGCGCGACGATTAAACCTCCGCCTCCGCCTCCACCGCCACCGAAGCAGACCTCGCCGGGCAATCCAAGCTCCGGGCCCGGTGTCGGCTCGACGCCGAACGACGGTGGCGCGGCCCCGGCCGGGAGCGGCATCTTCAAGAACTTCCCCCTGTCGAGCTGGCGCGGCGTAAGCGACCCGTTCGGCGTTGACCGCGGCGGCGGGACGTATCACACCGGAATCGACCTCGACCTCTACGGCTACGAGTTCTCGCCAATTTACTCGGTTTGCGACGGTGTGGTGATTAGCACCGAGTACCTGACCTATAGCTACGGCTACCACGTCATCGTGGACTGTGGCGAAGGCTGGACCACACTTTACGCGCACATGAGCCAGATCAACGTGACGCCGGGCCAGCGCGTGACTGCAGGTACCACGCTCGGCATGTCGGGCATCACCGGGTTCACCACCGGCCACCACCTGCACTTCGAAATCCGCTACAACGGCGGCCCGGTAAACCCGGCGCTCTACCTGAACTTCTAAGCGGTCCGGGTCTCTTACAACAGAACCCACTCGCTCGTGTGAAGCGAGCGGCCGCCGCCGCTGAATTTGGCGACGTCCGCGGCAATGGCCCTGCGGCCTTCATTCGAATCGTAGAAGCGCTCGCGAAGGTCCCTGGCTGTTTGGAAGTGGAGGATGGCCACGCCATCCCACTCTGGCGCCTCGGACGTGAGCGGCTCGGTCACCACGTTGCGGGTGTAACGCCACATACCGACATGGATGCGCAGCGCGAGCGGTGCGTGCTGTTCGCCCCAGTAGCGGGCCATCTCATCGTGCGTCATCGAAGGGTGGCGTAAGGCGAGGAAGAACGACTTCACGCCCGGCGAGCGTTCCCCGGTTGGCCAGCTGCGGACGTATGGCTTCTCGACTGTTTCTTCGACGAGGTAGGTGTGGCAGGCGCCCACGAGCGCCGGCGGCGGCTGGATCGCCGTTGCGGAGTTGGTCCAGGCTTCGAGCACACCGTCGAACGCGGGCTCACCTCCGGGGCGCAGACCAGCCTCTTCCGCCGGGATGTCGACCGGGTTCAGCGTCAGGCCCGAAAGGCCCGCCGTTGGCTTGGCAGCGAGGCTGCGACCCCATTCGAGAAACCGTTTCGCGAAGTCCTCGCGCGATAGCCCATTTGCTCGTTTGAGCAGGGAGAGTTGCTTGGCCACTGGTCCCTCCGGTCGGTTGGGAGGCTAGAGACCCCAGATCTCGACTGCGTTGCCGCCGACGATTCGCTTTCCGTCCTCTTCGCCCACAGCCGCGATGATGTCGCGGACGGCTTTCGCGCTGTAGCCGAGGGTGGACTCCGGGTGGGGGTAATCCGAGGCCCAGAGGAGCTTGTGCGCGCCGATATGCGGGAGCAATTCCATGCCGATCGGGTCTTCCTGGAAGGTGGCGTAGCAGTTCTGCCACCAGTAGAAGCTGGGCATATTGGCCAGCTTCGGGTTCACTTCGGATTCGAAGTCACGGTAGATGCGGTCGGCATCGAAGAGCGCGGCCGGTACCCAGTGGGCGCCGCCCTCGGTGAAGATCACCTTGAGCTTCGGGTGGCGTTCGAGGATGCCTGAGAACGCCATGAGGCCGAAGAGCCGCCGGAACGGCGAGAACTGCTGCATCTGGAAGGTGCCAAGTGCGCCGAGGCCCCGGGTCTGGACGTTTTCGCCGATGTGGAACGAGATAGGGTAGCCACTCTCTTCGATGGCGTCCCAGAGCGGCTCCATGGCATGGGAGTTGTAGTAAACGCCGGGAGGCGATGACGGGATCTCCATCACCTTGAAGTTGAGGGCCTTCAGTTCCTGGAGGTTGTCCTTCGCGGCCGCCGGGTCCCACCAGTTCATGATGCCGACGCCGTAGAGGCGGTCCGGATACGCCTTGCAGTAATTCGAGAGCCACTCGTTGTAGGTGCGCATGCACGCCTCGCGCAGTTCGAGGTCCTGGAGGCCGACGAGCGAGAGCGTGCGCTGCGGGAAAATGACGTCTTTGTCGACGCCTTCCGCATCCAGGTCCTTGATGCGCTCTTCGACTTCCTGCATGCCCGGGCGACCTTCGACGAGCATAGTGTTGAGTCCGGGGACATCGAGGTTGCGGCCTTCGGCTTCGAGGTGGGAGAAGCCTTCGTCGTCGTAGTAAAGGCGTGGCGCGCGGTCCTTGTACTTCGCCGGGAGGTTATCGCGCCAGAGGTCGCAGGTTTCCATGATGTGGCTATCGGCGGAAACCACGATGGTGCCGGCCGGGAGCGGGGCGCCCTGCGGCGGGATCTCGCGGTCACGCGGCCAGGCGATGGTGGTGCCGGCGGCGGAGGGGACGGACGTGGGATGCTGCGCGATAGTCATGGGTGGGACCTCCAGAGACGCAAGGATTGTAGACCATGCCCGCTGGCGATAGGGCAAGAAGGGCCCGGCCCGTATGCTGGAGACTATGGAGCTGACGTTCAGCGGGGAGATCTGGTACTGGCGCGGGCCTTCGCCATACCACTTCGTGACGGTCCCGGAAGAGGAGTGCGCCAAGCTCAGCGTGGTCGCCGGAGCGGTGACCTATGGCTGGGGAATGGTGCCGGTGACGGTTGAAATTGGTTCGACGCGCTGGACGACTTCGCTCTGGCCGAAGAATGGCGGCTACATCGTCCCGCTGAGGGACAAGGTGAGGAAGGCAGAAGGCCTGGCGCTGGGGCAGATGGTGGCGCTTCGGATGAGCGTGGAGATCTGACTTCGGACGCAGGTGGGCGCGGACCGGCCGGGTTCGTCTATGCTCGATCCACACAATCAACGCGAGGGTTTTCCATGCCGGAATACAAGCCAAGTCCAATCGAGTGGGTCCGCAACCAGGTGGAGGTGTACGAGCGCACGAACGGCGCCGAGGGCAATACGCTTCGTGACACAGGCCTCCCGGTGATCATCGTGACAAACACCGGCAACAAGACGGGCGACATCCGCAAGACGCCGCTGATGCGCGTGAAGGACGGCGACAACTACGTGCTCGTCGGCTCCATGGGCGGAGCGCCGAAGAACCCGGTGTGGGTCTATAACCTGCGCGCCAACCCGGATGTCGAGATCCGTGACCGGGAGGTGGTGCAACAGATGAAGGTGCGCGAGGTGAGCGACGCGGCAGAGCGAGCCCGGCTCTGGGACCTCTCCGTGAAGGCGTTCGCGCCGTACGCGCAGTACCAGGAGAAGACTTCGCGGAAGATCCCGGTGTTCGTGGCCGAGCCCAGCTAGACCCTCACCTCCGCCCCCTCTCCTCCTTCCCGGGAAGGACTGGGAGAGGGGAGCCAAGTAAGGTCGTTTACCCGAAGACGCCTCGTGCGGCGTACTCCGCCACTTCCTCCTCGCTGAGGCCGGCTGCGGCGAGGATGGCTGCCGTGTCTTCGCCCGGAGCCGAGGCGGGGCCGCGGGCTGCGATGTCGGCCTCGCGGATGACGAACGGCGTGCCAACGGTTTCGTATTCGCCCGCGGGCAGCGAAAGCGGCTGGAACGCGTTCCGCTCGCGCAAGGCCGGGTCGGCGACCACCTCCGGCAGTCCGACCATCGGCGCCCAGATGAGGCCGTTCGCATCGAGTTCGCGTGTCCAGTGGTCCAGGTCGTGTTGGAGGAAGGCGTTCTCGATGAACGATGCGAGTTCCACGCCCCGCGCGCGTCGTGCGGCCATCGTCGCGTACGCGGCGTCGACAGCCTTTTCCGGGCAGCCGAGAGCGGCGCAAAGTTTCGGCCAGTAAGGGTCCGGGGTCATGTGGACGAGCAGGATCCAGTTGCCGTCGGCGGTTGGGTAGGTGTTGAAGAGCGGGTTATCGGGAGCGGTGCGGTCGTGGATTTTCGGCTGGCTGCCATCGATGAGGGTTCGCGCGAGGTCGGTGGCGATGGTGTAGGCGCCGGTCTGCTGAAGCGAGATATCGACCACCTGGCCTTCACCCGTCTGGTCGCGCAGGCGGAGGGCGGCGAGCGTGGCAGCGAGGGTGTTGATGCCGGTAGTGTGGTCGCCCTGGGCGATGCGGCTGAGCACCGGTGGAGCATCGGGGTGGCCGACCAGTGACATGATCCCGGAACGCGTCCAGAAGGCGGAGAAATCGAAACCCGGGCGGGCGGCATCGGGCCCTTCGAGTCCGTAGCCGGTCACCGCGACAAAGATGAGCCCGGGATTTCGCTGCAGGCAGATTTCGGGCGTGAGCCCGAACTTCTCGAGGCGTGGAGCCAGGAAGTTCGTCAGGAAGACGTCGGCGGCTTCGATGAGGCGGAGGAGCAGTTCGGGGCCACCGGGCGCGTCGAGAGCGATGGTGACCGACTTCTTGCCCCGATTCTCGAGTTCGAAGAGGAAGTTGAACGGGAGATTCCCCGGCCCGCCTGTGGGGACAACTCCACGCATGACTTCGCCGCCGGGCGGCTCGATCTTGATGACGGTCGCGCCGAGATCGGCCATGAGGGCACCGGCTGAGGGAGCGGCGACGTAGTTCGCGGCTTCGAGCACGGTGATGCCGGAGAGCGGAGCGGGCATGGGGGTATTAAGCAATGAGGGGTGAGCGATGAGCAACGCAGGGGTGAGCAATGAGCAATGAGCAATGAGCAATGAGCAATGAGCAGGATTTGGGACTGGCGATGGTCGATTGTCGAGAGACGGACTCGGTTAGAATGATGGTGATGTTGAGTTGTGCTTGTGGGTGAGTGGCCGCCGCACTATGCGGATGCGCGGACGTTGGAGGGGAAGCTTCAGCGCGGGTTGGGTTCTGGGTACCTGGAGGCGCTGGAGGCGCCGCGAGCCGAAGTTCACGCGATGCTCAACCGGAACATTAAGGGCGACCCCCGGCTGGACCACCACCTGGACAACCGCGACGGCTACTACGGCGATTTGACGCTAGCTATTGGCCTGCCGCTTGACGACCTCCGGGATTTCGTCGGGAGATTCGCGACGGACGAGAACGAAGACTCATTTCTCGCCGTTACCGTCCTCGTCCACATGGTAAAGCGGGGGCATGCCGAAGCCGAGCGGATCCTTCGCGACTACGTGCTCCGGGGACCGTTCTGGAATTCGGTCCTGTGGATGTTGGGTGACGCCGGCATTTCCCAGGGGTGGACCGAGCTCATTCCTTCGGTCGTGGAGCGAATTGCGGCAGATCCGGAATTCTATGCACTGGACTGGGAGCCTTACGCGACATGGGCACGGGCGGAACCTCGCCTCACGGCCATGGCTAGGTCTCGCGAGATGCCCACCAAAGTGCCAACGCCCGATCTTGAAAGCAAGTCAACCGAAGCTTTGTTTAAGCCGAGCCACTACTCGCTAAGGGCGGCCGACGTGCTCGCGGCCCGAACCGACGATGCCGACCGCGCGGCAGTCCGAGCCGCACTTGATAGCCGTGTGCCATATTCGCGAGCGTTGGCCGCACTCGTGCTCGCGAAACAGGGCGACTTTTCGGTCATGCCGGTCGCGTTGGGATTGGTATCGAGAGGTACCCGTCCGCCTTCCGTGAGGCTGATTGCAGAGCGCGCGTTGCTGCTTGGCCCTGCAGAATTCGGGCTTCATCTAGCGCGGAAGTGGCGTTCCTCACCGAGTTGGCCGCGCCAGATTGCCGCATTTGATCTGCTGGAGCTTCACGCAACGGCGGACGACATCGGCTGGGTAACCAAGCGACTGCGGCGGGCGTCAGCCGAGCGCGATGAGGATCGTTTCATCGTTACCAACCTCGCGGAAATCGTCGCGGCCCGGTTCCCCGGGCGCGAGTTCCCGTTGCTAAAGCGGAGATTCGACGCTTTTACGTACTCGTACGGGCGTCACTTTCTCGCTGAGGCCCTGGCGGTAACCGACCCGACGTTCGCGGCCACGCGGGCGTTCACGTCGCTGTGGGATTGCGAGAGCGAGACTCGCCTGGTCGCGGCCGAGCACGTTGACCTTGGCGTGCCAGGAGCGCTTGAGCGGCTGCGAGAGATGGCTTCGGATCCGGTGGAGGACGAGCGGGTGGTCGAGATCGCCACGAAACGTTTGGAGACGGCGTGAGGCGGACGTAGGATGGCCGGGATGACCAGCCCGAGCACCGAAGCCACACTCTTCAAACTGACGCACAGCAAGATCCAGTCGTTCAAGCAGTGCCGGAAGAAGTACTGGTTTTCGTATGTCAGCGGGGAGGAGTGGCCACCTTCACGGGAGACAGCGCCGTCGCTCATCGGGAACGGCGTCCACCGGGCGATGCAGGCGCTGACCGATACGGGGAACCCGGCGGACGGCGAACACGAGCTCGACACCTACCTGAGGATGCCGAAGCACGCCATCGCGGGGCCGCAGACCGAGCACTACGGGCTCGCGATGGAGATGTACAAGAACGGCATCAAGGCCCACGAATCCATCGTCAGCGAGGAGCGGTTCGCGGAACTGGATACGTGGGTGCCGGCGCGTTCGCGCGGCATCAACGTCCGGGCGAAGGTCGACCGCGCCGACCGCCTGGGTCCGAACCAGTGGCAGCTCATCGACTGGAAGACGGGCCGGTTCGACCTCGATGACACAGTCGATGCGCAGCTGGATATCGCGCACTTGGTGCTTCGGACGATGCTGCGATTGCCGAAGGAGGCGAACGTCCGGGCGCTCGGCTGGAACCTGCGGACGGGCGAACAGCGGGTGCGGGAGCTGACGCGCGACGATGCCGTGAAGACGGTGAACTACCTCTACGGGCTCGCGCGGCGGTTGGAATCGCTGACCGAGTTCCCGGCGACGCCCGGTCCGGTCTGCACCTTCTGTGACTGGCGCGACCGCTGCGAAGAGGCGGACCAGCTTGAGACGGTCGGAGTCGATTGGCTGGATGTGGATTGGGAGAAGGAATCGGCGCCGTTCTAACGAGAACAGATGACGGCTCACGGTCTCCGGGCCTGTACACTCCCGCAATGGCCCTTCCCTCCGAACAAGGCCCCGAAAGCGCCCGCGAACGGAAACCAGGCGAGGCGATCCTCGATGACCTGGCCGACCAGCTCGAGCGCACCCGGCGGCTGCTCACGAGCAACCCAACCTCGATGGCCGATGAGGCGCTGTCTCGCTTCGGCGGTGAAGAGGAAAACGAAGCCCGCATCGCCGCGGATTTCGCAGCGCTCGGCCCGTTGGAAAAACCGGAGCGATTCCTCGAAGCGCACCGCCTTGCGCTTCGGGCACTCGAAATCCTCGACCGCGAGGGCGCCCGTGGCGTGAGTGTTTCGACGCCCCTGGGGCCCCTGAAGCCGTTCGTCCAGCGCACCATCGACATCCTGGTCGAATACATCGTGAAGAGCTTCGCACTCAGCACGGTCTCCACGATGCAGCGGCTTTACGTGCGCCGTGAGCCCCAGGCGCCCCGGGGCACACCCGAGCGGACGTATCTCGCACAGGCTCGGGTCGAAACCGATCGCGTGGCTTCCGGGTTCAAAGGTGGCGGTCTCGGCGTGCCCGCCCTGGTGGCCGGTGGAGCCGCCGTCCCCGCCCTGGCTTCGGCATCCCAGTATCTCGGGGCGATCGACTTCCTCTCGCGGCCGGTGATCGTCAGCATATTCGTCGGCCTGTTCGTTCTCTTTGGCGCGCTCAGCTGGGTGTTGCTTAAGGCGGCATCGATTGCGCATCGCC
Source organism: Dehalococcoidia bacterium (assembly GCA_050247055.1). GTDB lineage: Bacteria > Chloroflexota > Dehalococcoidia > Tepidiformales > Tepidiformaceae > Amarobacter. The sequence goes on along the minus strand of JBFWUX010000001.1, from coordinate 545,930 downwards.
GCTCGGAACTGATCATGCGTCAACCACTGGCGGCGCTCTGGGAGACGGTCGGGCACTGCGGCGATCCACCGACGGATGATTCGCAACTCTTCGCGGTCATCGCGATCCTATTGTCCGGCGTGGTGTGGGTCCTGATTCCGATCGCCGGCGTCTTCGTCTACGTGGTCAGCTGATCGCGGTCATCCAGCAACCGAATTCAGCCAGCCGATGATGTCGGCGGTGACTTCATCCCGGTTGGTCTCATTCAGCATCTCGTGGCGGCCATCTTTGTAGTACAGCGTGTCGATTCGCTTCACGCCCGCCTCGTTCCAGAGCCGCTGGAGTTCGTAGAGGCCCTCCATGTCGCGGTTCACCGGATCCTTCGTTCCCGCCACGAAAAGACATGGCAGGTCTCCGCGAATTCCTTTCAGGATTTCCGGATCCGTGAGGCGAGCGGCACTCGCGCGGCCGCGGCGCTGGGACGTCTGGGTTTCGAAGCCGCACATCGGGTCGGCGATGTACTTGTCCACCTCATCGGGGTCACGACTGAGCCATTCGTACGGTGTGCGGGCAGGTTCGAACGCGGCGTTGGCCGTGAACGCGGCGGCTGATTCGCCTTCCCTCCGTCCCATCCGCGAACTCGAACCCGAAAGGATCAGGCCATCGACGATCTTCGAGCCGGTGGGCGCGAATTGCTGTGCCGCCGCCGATCCCATGCTGTGTCCGAAAAGCACTGTTGGCAGCCCCGGCCGCGCAGCTTTGGCGATTCCGATGAACTGCCCGATGTCGGCGACCAGCGCATCCCAGCCGCCCTCACCGAAGTCTCCGAGCCCCTCCGGCCCCGGCGATCGCCCGTGTCCCCGGTGGTCCAGCGACCAGGCTTCGTAGCCGGCTGCGTTGAGCGCCCGCGCAAACCGCCCGTAACGCAGGGAATGTTCGGCGGCGCCGTGCGCGATCACGACCACGCCCTTCGGGTTCGGGTGTTCCCAGGCGAACCCCTGGATCTTGAACCCGTCGATATCGGAAACGAAGGACGGCGTTCTATCGGCCTCGATATAACCGAGATTCATCGCGCGAGTACCCCTTCCGTCACAATCACTCCCGCCTTCACCAGGCGGTCCAGGTCTCCAAGCATTCCGATATCCGCGAGGATGCTCGCGGCATCGCTGCCAGGGATGGGCGCCGGCCGGCCCGGTACGGCGGGTGTGCGCGAAAGCTTTGGCGATGGCGCGATCGTGGTTACGGGCCCGAGGCCTTCGTGTTCCCGCGTGATACTGAGCCCGCGCTTCACCACCCACGGATCCTCCATCAGTTCGCGGTAATCCAGGACGATTTCATGCGCGCCCGCGCCGGCCGCCCGGAGCTTCGAGACCCACTCGGCCATTGTCCCCGTGGCGAACACGGCTTCAAGTTCCGCCTCGGGCTTTCCCGCCAGTTCGGCAGGCATGTCTGCAGGCCGCGCAGTCAGGAAAAACCAGCCGTCGCTCGCCCGGTAAGCGCGGTTCAGGGCTCCGCTTCCGATGGAATCGAGGCCACGGGGTTCGTCCCACTTCTTTCCCGCGTAGTCCTGCAGGTAGAGCGACTGCAGCATCGTCGCGGTGTAGGCGAGCGCGGTGTTGATGTGCTGGCCCTTCCCCGTCTTGCGCCGATGCAACAGGGCAAGCGCCACCCCATATGCGCCCATGAACCCCGTGCCGTAGTCATTCACCGCAAAAGGAGCCAGTGTCGGGCGCCCGTCGCCGCCGTAGCGCTCCTGCATGCCGGAAGCGGCCTGCGCGATCTGTTCGTGTCCCGGCCGTCCGGCCCATGGCCCTACGCGGCCGTACGTGTTGAGCGAGGCGTAAATGATGTCCGGCTTCCGCTTTCGAACCTCTTCGTAGCCGATGCCAAGGCTCTCGGCCACGCCCTTACGGAAGTTCTGGACAACCACATCGGCGTCTTCGACGAGCTTCCAGAAGATCTCGAGGCCCTCTGGCGTCTTCAGATCCATCAGGAGGCTGCGTTTCCCGCGATTGATATCCACGTGGAAAATCACATTGCCGCGATGGGGATTGTCGATCCGAACCACATCCGCGCCGAATTCGGCAAGGGTCCGTCCGCAGGTCGGGCCGGCGAGGATGATGCAGAGGTCGATGACCTTCACGCCGTCGAGTGCCGACCGCAGTTGCCGCTCCATCGCAGCTGGCGCGGTCGCCGCCGGGCGATCGATTTGCGACAGGATGCTGGTGCGATCCGCGTCTGTCAGGCTCCGCGGACTCCGGATGGCCCCGGGCGTCTCCGACATACGGACGTTGATTCCCGGGCCGCGAACCTTCCCCAGCACCGGATCGACCGAGTCGATGACAATCTCCGAGCCGAGAGCGTGTTCGTTTTCGAGCCACTCGGCGCTCGTGCGGCAGATGCTGCCTTCGGTACCGACCTGTTCGCAGAAGGCTTCCCATTCGGCCGCCGTCTTCGTCTTGAACAGCGCTTCCAGACCTTCCTTCACTTCTTCGAGACTTGCGGTGACGTTCGGGCCGAGAAGGTTGGTCTTGCCGGTCTGCGCCGCGAAATCTACCGCTCGCTTATTTCCAGCGTGGTACATGAACCAGCGGCCGTCTTTGCATTCGAACTGGCGCGTGCCGCCCATCAGGCGTGCAAGCTGGCGGATGTCGCCTCCGGGTTCGTCGTTGTGGATGCGCTGCGCCCGGTACCCCATTGCGGCGAAGGTCGCGTCGTACAGCGGCACTTCGATCACCTGGCCAAGGCCGTCACGTTCGCGCGCGTTCAGCGCCATCCCGATGGAAACGGCCGCGAGGAACGCCGCATACGACGATGAGAACGGCAGCGCCGTGTAGGCTGGTGTTTCGGTCGGCGGGTTCATCGGGTAGGTGATCGTCGCGGCTCCCACGACGCCTTCCCATGCCGCAACGCCAGCGCGCGGGTCTTCCGCAGCGAACCCGGGAAGCGAACAGTAGATGAGCCGCGCGTTCGCGCTGGTCATCGCGGCCGGTCCGAGGCCGAGCCTATCCATCACTCCCGGCCGGAAGTTCTCGATCACTACATCCGCGGAGGCCACCAGCTTCCTGGCCGTCTCGGCATCGGTTGTGGACTTGAGGTCCAGGACGATGTTTCGCTTGCCCCGGTTGTAGGTCGCGTTTGCCGGCGTATCAAACCGCGGCCCGCCCGGAGGGTCGATGTGGATGACGTCCGCGCCCTGGTCGGCCAACAGCATCGCCGCCATGGGCCCCGCCACGTACTGGCCAAAATCAATAACACGGATACCGTCGAGCGCTCCCGCCATGTCCACACCTCCGAAGCTCGTTATGGGAATGCCGGAGTGTATTCGCGCCCGATTCGCATTGTCGAACCGCTAAACTCTTGGCATGGCCGAAGCCACCTTGCCCGCGTTCGAGTTTCGCCGCCGCGGCGATGACGTGGTCTATCGCTTCGAACCCGAGCCGGGCCACGAGCCGCCCCGCTGGAAGCGCGCAGATCTCGACCTCTGGTGCGAGTTCCTCCCTGATCGCGGTTGGAGGATCATCGACGCCGCCGGCACAGCTACCGGTTGGCCCGAACGGGAGGAACGTGAAACGAAGGAACCCCCGTCCGGCCCATGGATCAGCGAAAAGGGCACCAGGTCTTACGTCTACGACCTGGTCTACCTCGACTGAATCACGCCACGACACACGCCCTTCGCAGAGCCGCAATCTCGTCGTCTGTCAGCCCGAGTTCCTGTGCCAGCACCTCATCCGTGTGGGCGCCAAGCAGTGGTGCGGGTGTTAGCCGAGAAGGCGTCCTGTCGATCTGGATCGGGTTGCCGAGGATTTCGATCGGCCCCCGTTCCGGGTGCTCGACCACCTGCACCATCCCGCGCCCCTTCAAGTGCTCGCTCGTGAAAATGTCACCCGAATCGAACACGGCGCCGGCCGGCACACCGGCCGCCTGGAGTTCGGACATCGCCTCGTGCTTCGTGCGTTGCGCCGTCCACTCGGCGACAAGCCCCTGGAGAAAGTCGGAGTTCTCCCGGCGCGTCACAGCGTTCGCCAGCCTGGGATCGTCCAGGAGCTCAGGGTGCCCGATGGCCGTGAAGAGGCCTTCAATCATCGCTCCGGTGTTCACCATGATGTAGACGTAGTCGTTCGGGCCGAACGGCTTGCAGTGGTACGTGTTCGTTGGCGTCAGTCCGCGCAGGTCGTTTCCGACGCGTGGCACAGGATCTCCCACCATTTCGCGCCCAAGGAACCCCACGCGAGAGTAACTGGCGATGGCGTCCTGCATCGAAACCTCGACGTGGCCCGGTTCGCCCGTGGCTTTGGCGCGGATGTAGGCGGCGAGGATACCGATAGCGAGCTGCATGCCCGTCCCGGTGTCGCCATACGTCGAGCCCGAGCGCAGGGGCGGCGTCTCGGCCGTGCCCGTGATGGACATCGTTCCGCCGACTGCCTGCGCGATCATGTCGTAGCTGCGAAAGTGGGCATACGGCCCGCTCGAACCGAAGCCTTTGATTGTCGCGTAGACGAGGCCGGAATTGACCTGCTTCAGGTCATCGAAGCCGATGCCCAGCTTCTCCATCACCCCAGGCGCCAGGTTCTCGGCAACCACATCGAACTTCGGGGCCATCCGCCGGATGAGGTCCCGGCCGGCCGGGTCTTTCAGATTAATCGCGATGCTTCGCTTGTTCCCATTGAGGTTCAAGAAGTACGTGCGGTCAGTTGGCCCGGCGGCGCGTCCGCGTCCCGGTTCGCCCAGGCCCGGCGGCTCCACCTTCACGACATCCGCTCCAAGCCACGCAAGCGTTTGCGTGGCCGAAGTCCCGGCTTCGTACTGGGTGAAATCGAGGACGCGCATCCCGGTGAGCGGCAGTGCCATAGAACTGACCTCATGCGTTGATACGCGCAGTCTATCTGGTTGGCGCGCCCTCATGTCGCTGCGGCCGCGTTCTTAACGGCCGCAGGACCAGCCGCCAACCGCACCTGACACCTCCCGGCGATCACGCCATACTTCCGCCACTGATTTCCTCGGAGGAACCCAATGGCGGAAGTTAACGGCGGACGAATCGCGGCGCGGCAACTCAAACAGGCGGGTATCGACACCGCGTTCGGCGTGGTCGCCGGCCCAATGATCGAAGTGATGGCCGGGATGCAGGCGGAAGGCATCCAGGTCGTGAACTGCCGCCACGAAGAATCCGCTTGCTTCGCCGCCTCCGCCTGGGGCTACCTCAAGAAGAAGCCCGGCGTCGTTATCGCCGGTTCGGGCCCCGGGATGATCAACACGATCACCGGCCTCCACGTCGCCACCGAATCTGGCATGCCACTCGTCGTGCTCGGCGGCTCAGTCGATGGGCGCACGCGAGGTCTTGGCGGCTTCCAGGAAGCCGACCAGGTCGCCTTCGCACGCCCGGGCAGCAAGTGGACCGCCCAGGTCGATAGCACCGAGCGCATCCCCGAACTGATCCACCTTGCCCTCGGGAAGTCGGTCAGCGGGCGGCCTGGCGGCGTCTACCTCGACTTTCCGGGACAGTTCGTCCGGCGCCGCATCGAGGAAGAAACGGTCTCGCTGCGCACCTCGTCACCCGAGGTGTCGGCGCCGCAGCCCGATTCGCGCATGGTCGATTCGATCGCCTCGATGCTGGCGAAGGCGCAGCGGCCGCTCATCCTCGTCGGCAAGGGCGCGGCCTGGGCCGATGCCAGCGAGGCCCTCACCCGGCTGGTGAACCTGGGGATCCCGTACGTCGCTTCACCGATGGGTCGCGGCGTCATCGCCGATGACAACCCGATGTGCATGAACGCTGCCCGCTCCTCGGCACTTTCCGGCGCCGACGCCATCCTGATGGTTGGTGGACGCTTCAACTGGATCTTCCAGTTCGGACGTGCGCCGCGTTTCGCCGCAGATGCCCGCCTCGCGCAAATCGACATCGTCGCGGAGGAAATGACGAACGCGGCCGACCTCGAATTCGGCATGGTCGCCGATTGCGCCGCCGGTGCTGCCGCCATCGCCGATGCGCTTCGCGGGTTGTACCTCGCCTCGTCGAACTCCGGTTGGGTCGATTCCCTTCGCACGGATGCCGCGAAGAACGAGGCGGCAATCGCCGAACAGATGGCCTCGGACCGCAGCCCGATCAACCACTACCGGCTCCTCCGCGACATTCGCGACGCCGTCCCGCGCGACGTGAACGTCAGCGTCGATGCCGAGCTCACGATGGGCGTGGCCCGAGCGGTTATGCCGAGCTACAACCCGCGCGCGCTCCTCAATTCCGGCACCACCGGCTGCATGGGCACCGGTGTGCCCTACGCCCTTGGCGCGAAGCTGGCCATGCCGGAACGCCCCGCGGTCGCCATTGTCGGGGACTACGCGTTCGGTGCAGCAGGCATGGAAGTCGAAACCTGCGCGAGGATCGGCGCGAACGTCGTCTTCGTCGTCTCCAACAACGGCGGCATCGCGGGGCACACCATCCAGGACCGCATGTTCGCCCCCGATTCGCCGCCCATCGCGGCGCTCCTCCCGGTCGACTACGAACGCATGGCCGAAATGGTCGGCGGCTTCGCGGCAAAGGTGACCGACCCGGCGGATATCCGACCGACCCTCGACCGCGCGCTCAACTCAGGCAAGGTCGCCGTGGTGAATGTCCTCACGGACCCCAAAGGTGGTTCGCGCGGCAGCATGTACCTCGGCTGAGGTTACCGACCCGCGATGACCACCCCGGGCGCGGATGCCCTTGGTTTGGAGTGCCCGGTTCGCGCTTCAGCAGGCTCCGAATCTCTTCCAGCGCCGGGATTTCGGCCTGAAGAGACCCATTCACCCGACCGACACTTAAAGGGTGACGTTTCGAGCTCGCCGCCCTCGATCGATCGCCTTCCAGCTCTGGGTTCGGCTAAGCCTGGTGATGGTGGCATTTAGCCTCGTGGTGTTGCCCATCTACATCTGGGTGGCGACGAACGAAGCCATCGATGCCGCGCGGGAGCAGGCGAAGTCCGAGGGCGCAGTGGCGACCGGGAACAGCGCGAGGTCTGGTTCTCGTCCCTCTGGGACCGCTCCGATCGACGATGCGCTAGCCCGGTCGCTGCATGTGAAGTCGATTCAGTTGCTTCAACTCGACGGGACGGTCATCGAATCGTGGGGGGAGCTGCCCGAGGAAATCGTTTCGGAGCCGGCGGAAACCGCCGATGGGAAGCTGAAGTTCGTTGGTGACTACGGCGCGATTCTCAATGAGAGCGGGATTGAACCGCGAAGCATCAGCCCCATCGACGTCATTCTTGGGGGCGACTTCGCTTCCGTGTCCGTACTCCCGCCGAACCGGCGTCTGAGTGACACACCCCCGCTGGTTCGCGTGGTCATTGGCATGGACGACCTCACTTCCAATGCCCGGACGATGATCTATCGGACGGTTTCGTTCGCCGGCGGACTGCTCTTGGTCGCGCTTGCCGGGCTGTGGGTACTGCTGAAACGGTTCGTTTCGAAGCCGCTCGTGGAATACAGCAAGCGAGCCCGCCAGATCGCCGAAGGCGCGCCGGTGCGCATGCCCGATATGGGCGGCAACGAGTTCGGCGAACTGGGCATGGCGATTAACTCGATGGCCGATACCTTGCGAGAGCAGGCGACCGTCGATGCGCTGACCGGCCTTCGTAATCTTCGCCACTTCGAGGGCGAGTTCCCGCGCATGACGCGGCAGGCGAACGCGTCAGGACAATCGCTCGCGCTCGTGAACATCGATGTCGACAACCTCAAACCGGTCAACGACACCTATGGCCACGCGGCCGGCGACCTCGTCCTCCAGGCGATCAGTAACTGCCTCCTGGTGTGGACTGGCGAATCCGGCAACTGTTGGCGCACCGGCGGCGACGAATTCGCGGCCGCCCTGCCGAACTGCGACGGGGCGAAGGCCGCTCGTCTGGTCGCCGAACTGAGCGAGATTGTGGAAGCGACGCCGCTGGAAGTCGAAGGGGCCCCGATCCTCTTGAGCGTTTCTGTCGGCTTCGCGGTGTTCCCAACGGACGCCCGGACCACCGAGGCTCTGACCGTCATCGCCGACCAGCGAATGTACGAACGGAAAATTGAGGCTCGAGCCAGGGACGCCGCCTAGATTCCCTGCCAGCGCTGGCCCGTATCAGTCCGCACGAAGCGGCCGAGGCCCGGCACCGGCAGGTGGCTGGCGCCCACCAGCGACCCGTCCTCGATCAGTTGCTTCACCAGCTTCTTCCGGGTTTCCACCGCCATCGCCGGATTCCAGTCGAACGAGGTCTCGAAGTCCAGCCGTTCAGCGTCGATCGGTGTGATCACCGCGTCGCCGAGGACGATGCCTCGTTCTCCGTTGGAAGAGATGACCACGCTCGTGTGCCCCGGCGTGTGGCCCGGCGTGTGGATAGCCGTCAGGGACGAGGAGATGTTCGTTTCACCGGAGATCAGGTCCACCAGCCCGCGCTCACCGAGCGGCACCATGTCGCGGTCGAACGACCCCAGCCAGGGCTTGTTCGTCGTCTTGCGAGCTTCGACCGCTTCGGCTTCGTAGTGGTCCCAGTCAGCCTTCGGCACCAGGTGGCGAGCCTTCGCGAAGATGGGTTCGCCGGACTCGCGGTCAATGTTCCAGCCGGTGTGGTCGCCGTGGAGGTGGGTGAAAAGAACGTGGGTCACGTCGGTGGGCTTCACGCCCGCGGCGTCGAGCTCCTTCAGGAGTTGCCCGCTGTGTTCCGGCCCCCAGCCCGTATCAACCAGCAACAATGTCGACCCGTCACGGACGAGAAATGAGGCGAAGTTGAGCGCAATGGAGCCATCGGAATCCAGGTAGCGTTCGAAGCCGCCGAACTCTTCCACTTTCGGATAAACGCTCTTCGCCGGGTAGGCCGCGACCATGTCGATGAGGGCGACCATTTCAATCGAGCCGACTGTTGTTTTCTGCATAGACCGAAAGTCTACGGGCACGCGCTGCGATGTGCGTGAAGTAGTCGGTTGTCTGTTGCAACGCACTACGGCTAGCCTGATCGCACAGTAAACATCGCTGGAGGCGCAGCTTGTTCGACCCCGATGCAGACCGCTCGAAGCCGGATTGGTGGCTTAATCGACAGAAAGGCCGCCTGCCCGGGCTCATCGGCGTGACGCCCGTCGGGTTCGGCGAAGGCTGGGCCGAGGCCAAACTCGATATCCGGCCGGAGTTGTGGGCGCCGAACGGCTTTCTCCACGCTGCGACCGTCATCGCCCTGGCCGACACACTCTGCGGCTACGGCTGCGTCGCGAACCTGCCGGAGGGCGCGAGCGGCTTCACGACGATCGAAGTGAAAAGCAACTTCCTCGGCACCGCCACCGAAGGTTCACTGACCGCCCGCGCGACGATGGTCCACGGGGGCCGAAACACCCAGGTCTGGGACGCACCGGTAGTCCACGAACAGACCGGCAAGACGATTGCGCTGTTCCGGTGCACGCAGATGGTGCTCTGGCCGAAGTAGTCGTAGGTCGTAGGTCACAAGTCACCGCGCCACCGCCCACTACGGCACTCGGCACTCGGCACTCGGCACTCGGTGGCCTTTGTTCCTTCGTTCCATTGCGGCAACACTTCTCGCAACTCGGAACTCGGGACTCGCCACTCATGATCAACTGGCCCGCAATTCACCGCGAAGCGCTCGACATCTTCGTGCGCTACCTGCAGATCGATACCTCGAACCCGCCGGGGAATGAGAAGCCGGCGGCGCGCTTCCTCGGGGCGCTCTGCGAAGCCGAGGGCATCGAGACCGAGTACATCGAGACGGCGCCGAACCGCGAAGTGCTGGTCGCGAAACTGCGCGGCGATGGTTCGAAGCGGCCGCTAATGCTCTGCAACCACACTGATGTCGTGCCGGTGGAGCCGCAGTACTGGGATGTCCCCGCGTTCGAAGGCGTGGTGCAGGACGGCAAGGTCTTCGGGCGCGGCGCGGTGGACATGAAGGGCTGCGGCGTGATGCAGCTTATCACCTTCCTCCTCCTGAAACGCGAAGGCGTGCCACTTAAGCGCGACCTCGTGTTCTGCGCGGTGCCCGACGAAGAGGCCGGCAGCGAACAGGGCATGGTCTGGCTCTGCGAACACCGACCGGACGTGGTGGACGTGGAGTTCGAGCTGAGTGAGGGCGGCGGCGGGACGACGCGGTTTGGACGCGAGGAAGCGAAGCTCTTCAGCGTCGCCACGAACGAGAAGGACATCTGCTGGCTGCGGCTGACCTCGGTCGGGCGGCCGGGCCACGGGAGCGTGCCTCATTTCGAGAACTCGGCCGTCTTCTTGGTGCGGGCGCTCAACCGGCTCACCGACTGGGACCGGGGGCTAACCTTCACCCCGGACACCGAGGCTTACGTCACCCGGCTGGCCGAAGCGGGCTTGATGCCGCCGCTGAAGAACCGGAAGGCGGTCGAAGAGCGGATCAAGGCGTCGCCGGAGTTGCTGGCGATGTTCATCAACACCCTGAACCTCACGATGCTCGATGCCGGCATCAAGGCGAACGTCATCCCCGCGAAGAGCGAGGCCGTGATCGATTGCCGTCTGCTGCCGGGTCAGAGCAAGGAAGACTGGATGAACCAGGTCCGCGAGCGCATCGCGGACGACCGGGTGACGGTCGAACTCTATTCGCCCGACCAGGGCGAGCCGGCGCGGGTGGAGTGGGACACCGAGCTCTTCCGGACCATCAACGCAGTGGTGAAGGAAGCGATGGAGGACGCCATCGTGGTGCCCGGCATGACCGTCGGCGGCACCGACAACCGCTTCCTGCGCGAACTCGGCATCCCGGCCTACGGGTTCATCCCCTGCCTGCTCAGCCCGGATGAGCGCCGCGGCTTTCACGGCAACAACGAGTTCCTGACGATCGACAACCTGAACATGGGCTGCGAGCTGATGTACGAGATCGTGCGGCGGATGGTGGGGTGAGGGCGGGCTGCGAGGCCCCAAGCGCCGATTTCTGACTAGGTCATGCTGAGCCGGAGCTCGGCAAAAACCTGACATCCACACACACGCGTAGGGATAACCTCACACCTGGCGGAGCATTGAAATGAAGCTGAATGTTTTGGCGCTGATAGTGAACCTGCTGATGGTTTTGGCGCTCCTGGTGGTCGGAATCAGAAGCGAAAAGTTGGAGATGATTGGCATCGGACTGTTTCTGGGTCTACTTCTTCTTCCGCTTCAACTCTGGAAGTTTCGTTCAGAGCGCCGTCGCGCCGAGCGTCTAGTGAGACCAAAGACGTGGCCGGATTGAGTTCGCGGCGGTGGATGGTGGGGTGAGGGGGAAGAGTTGCAGATTCGTCACTCTTCCCCCGCGTTAACTCTGCGAAGGTCCGCTGGCGGTCGGTTAATTCGAAGGTAAGATTCAAACTGATGCTCAATGTGCTGTTAGGGAAACGATGGGATGAACGGGCTGTGACAGCCATCCTCGCTACTGGCGGACCGTTGATGCTCTTCGTGGACCCAAACCTCTCGGCCTTCCTCGCTACTGGCGGGCTGCTCGTGGTGCTGTCGCGCCGAGTGCGGATTTGGGCCGGCGAACGGAGGACGACATGAGTGGCGGCTCGACTACAAAAACTCGCACGCTTCTGGGTATGCTTGCGAGGCGCGGAACGCCAAGCCCTTCACTCCGTTCGCGTGTCGTCTCGGCCTATAGCCACTACAGGTCAGAAACAGCGTGAATGGGAGCTGAAGGCCATTCTCGACTTTCAAGGATGGCTTCAGGAGCAGCCTCTGAGGCAGGTCTGCACTGATGAATGACGCCCTTCTCGGTCTTCGCCACCGGACCTACGCAATGTTCGTCGACCTCGGAAGAGCGCCGACGGCCGGGGAGGTTGCCGATGCGAGCGGTCTCACGTTGGAAGAAGTCGGAGAGGGCTGGCGCGAGCTCCACCAGCACCATGCCCTCGTCCTCGACGATTCGGGTTCGGCAATCCGAATGGCGAACCCGTTTTCGGCCGTGGAGACGCCCTACCGGGTCTTCGCCGATGGCCGCTGGTGGTTCGCCAACTGCGCGTGGGATGCCTTCGGGATCTGCGCCGCGCTTGATGTCGAAGGGGAGATCCGGACAGCGTGTCCCGACTGCGGCGAGCGGATCGAGGTCTCAGTTCGCGAGAAGCAGCCTTCGGACCGGGACCTTCTGTTTCACTGCCTGGTCCCGGCGTCGCGGTGGTGGGACGACATCGTCTTCACCTGATCGAACATGAACCTCTTCCGGTCGGAAGAGCACATCGGCCGCTGGCTCGACGGCCGCCCCGGCGGGGCAACGATCCCGGTGGCGAAGCTAAGCGACCTGGCACACGCGTGGTGGGCCGACCGGCTTTCGCCTGAGTGGGAGCCGCACACGCGGGACCAGAACCAGGCGATCCTCGACGAACTCGGACTGGTGGGCGCGTTCTGGACGCTCCCGGGTTGATGGAGTGATTAGGCGGATCAACATCAAGAGCCTCGCGCTGATCGCCGTCGTGGGAATTGGCGTGCTGCTCCTTGCCGCCCGGGCTGGCGTAGCCTGCTCGTCAGTGTGCGACGGGTATGTGGATTCAAGACTGAAGGACCCGAAGGAGATCGTCCAGGATGGCCGCCTCCTGGGTCTCGATAACGAGGGCCTCTACGAGGCAATTGGGGAGCCGGCTGATGGCTGGCACTTCGACGGTTGGGACCAGGCGTACTACATCGGGTCCGACGACTCGTGCGTCGACAGCAAATGGCTGGTCGTCAAGCTCGGCCCCGACGGCCGCGTGGTGAGGGTTGGTATTACGAACGACTAGGTAAGTAGTCTTCACGACCGGGACCTTCGCTTAGCGGAGTTTCTTGAGGCAGAGTGAGACGGGTGCGCCAACCCAGGCTGTCCCCCCATCCGTCTCTGGAGGGCAGACCCGCTCCCCGGTGCCGTGATCGATGGCGAGGACCCGATAGGCAGCCTCAGGCGAGTCACACGAGACCACGCCGGCGATCTCCACGGCGCCTTCCTTGATACAGTCGCCTATGGCTGGTATGGGGGCGTCAGTCGGAAGAGCGCGTTCCGTCGGTCGGGGGTCCGGACCGTTGCCGCAGGCAGCGGCGACGGTCCAGAGCATGAATACGATGGCCAGACCGCGGATCACCGAAATTCCGCGCTAATGGTGATCGATGCCTCGGTTCGGAGCCGTTGCTTCTCGCCCGCGACTGCGGACTCTCGGATCGCCGGTTCGCCGTGCGACAAAGCTTCAATCAACGCCTGAACCGATAAAGAGTGCCTGAACCCGGAGACGACTTCCGGCATCGCCCAGTACGTATCTGCATCGACGGTCTGGCCCGCCTTCTGACTCGCGTAGCCAAGAACGAACTCCATTTGCGCCGGCCCGCTCTCATCCCTTGCTTGCGCGACGGCTGCCTTCGCATCCTCTTCGGAGGCTTCGAGCCCGCGCCGGACGGCCTCCTGATAGAGCAGCTCATCGTCGATGAGGCCATCGAGGATTTCCCTGGCGGTGGCGGGCTCGGCCCCCGTGATCCGCTGGTTTTGCGCCACCAGACCCAGGTACGCGTAAACGCGAGCGGCAGAAATGACCTCGCCGTTTGCTGTGGCGGCGGGCGAGTCGTCGGCTTTGGTTGATGCAAGCTCGATACCGAGGTCAGCCGGCCTCTCGTCTGCGCCCGATGCCTGCCCGCTGGTCATGACAGCAAGCAGCACCAGCCCGGACGCCATGGCAGCGGCGATGAAGAGCGACGTAGTTCTGAGTTGTATCCAGTGACGAGTCCTTTCTAGAACCACCAGCCGTACTGGTACGTGCCAGCGTTTCCTGAGTACGCCCAGTTCATCCATGGCAGTGAAGGGTTAATGCTGTAATCCGTCTGGAAAGCCGACCATCGCTCTCGATCATATCCGCTCCCAACCGCTTCCTTCCCCCTCCAGAGAGACAGTCGGGTCAAAGTTGTCAAACCGCGGTCATCCCGATAGAACTGGCAACGTTAAGATGAAACAATGAAGCAGCAACCAGCCAAGTGGGAATTGGACTGGGCCGAGGTAGAAGTTGCCGGCTGGGAGTCGACGTCACGGAAGCGGCCTCGCCCCTGCATGGCCAAGCATTCCCGCGCGATGGACGTGCGCAGTATCGTGGTCACGTTGAGGCACATCCCCACGGGCGTCGAGGTGTCTGCGGGAGTGCCGGAGGGACACTACAGCAAGAAGGAGATGGCCCGGCGTCGTAGCGAGCTCTCGGAAGGCCTTCGTTCCGAGCTAGAGGCGGCAGTCGCGAAGCATCTCAGGCTGCCCGGCAGGTAGCGCCTGCTTCCGCCTTCTCCCTTCTCCTTTCTCCCTCTCCCCGGTAGTATTCGCAGGCTATACGTGGCGCTGCTCCCATATCGCGCGCCAATACCTCCCGGAGACTTTCAAATGGCATTCACCGTCGATTCATCGAAATTTAAGTTCAGTTCCGACCTTGCGGCCGGCGTGAAGGGCAAGCGCGTCCTGATTTCTGGCGCGGGCAAGGATGGCGGCCTCGGCCAGTCGTTCGCGCTGGCGGCCGGGCTGAACGGCGCCGAGAGCGTGGCCGTCCACTTCCACAGCTCCTACGACGACGGCCTCGACCTCGTCGACTTCCTCAACGCGCAGGGAGTGAACGCCTTCCCGCTGCAGGCCGACGTCACGAACATGGGCGACCTCTGGGCCACCCGCACCTACGTCATCGATAAGATGGGCGGCATCCCGAACCTGGTCATCTGCAACTCGGGGCTCACCGAGCGGGGCTATTCGTTCGGGCGTTCGCTGCGTGAGGTCGAAGGCGAATCGACGGCCATGCGCCGCGCGCGCGTGCGCCAGGCGTTCATCAACAACCTCGCGGAGACGCGCGCCGTGCTCGATACGAAGATCGACGGCTTCATGGCGATGACTCACCTCTGGTCGGGCGAGGCCGTCTATGCCAACGAGCCGCTCGAAATCGTCTACATCTCCTCGCGCCAGTCGATCGACCCCGGCGCGAGCGTGCCGGGCTACGCGGTCGCGAACTGGGCGGTGCTGCAGCTGCCGCAGGTGCTCGAAGTGAACCTGGGCAAGGCGGCGAGCCTGATCACGGCGTACTCGGTGATGTACCCGTTCGTCCGCACCGGCATGACCAACGAATACGCCGAGAACCCGAAGGTGTTCGGGCGCTGGCAGCCACGCATGCTTGAGACCTACGAAGCGGCCGAAGCGTTCATGCAACTGCTCGCGCAGCCGAACGACGTCACCCGCGGCGGCATGTTCGAAGTGCTCGTGGAAGAGGAGCCTTCGAAGGGTGAGAAGGGAGTGAAGGTCAGCTGGAAACAGGTGAAGATGAACGTCAGCGAGGACCGGCTGGAGGGTATCGCCGCGCTGACCTTCGGATAAGAGCAGAGGGGGAATGAGAGGGGCCCGCCGCCTGGCGGGCCTTTTTCACGCCCCGGGAACTCGGAGATGCAGGTGAATCCGATAAAGGCAGGGAACCTCGGATTGCGGTTCGTGCTGGAGCTGTGCGCGATGGCGGCGTTGGCGTACGGCGGCTACCGGGCCGGGTCCGCCGTGTGGCAGCAGTGGCTGCTGGCGGTCGCCCTGCCCGCGGCGGGCGCCACGCTCTGGGGCCTGTTCGTGTCACCAAAGGCGAAAGTGCCGGCGTACTGGCTGGTGCAACTGGCGGTGGAGGCCATAGTGTTCGGCGCAGCCATTACCCTCCTTTACGCCAGCGGGAAGCACGGGCTGGCGGTGGCGTTTGCAGCAGTCGCAGTGCTCAGCAGGGCGGTCAAGGGCTGGTTCGATGTCCGGGAGCGTCCGGCGTAACGCAGTACCCATTTACCCACCTACCCACTTTCCCATTCTGATACACTACCCACATGAAGGAATTTCGCAGGGTCGCTGAGACGGTCGTTGATTCCAGACGGCGGATCAGCCTGGGCAAGGCGGGAGTCACCGAGGAGACGCGGTACTCCGTGAGCGTCTCGGACGACGGCGATATCTTGCTAACGCCGCTGGCGACGATCCCCGCGCGGGAGAGATTCCTATGGGAGCACCCAAAGTTGCTTGCCTCCGTGCGGCGTGGCATGGAACAAGCGGCGCGCGGAGAGATTCACGACCTCGGGTCGTTCTCCCAGTACCTTGACGACGAAGACTGATGCCCTTCGCACTGCGCTTCTCGACCGAAGCCAGGTCGGTCCTCGCATCGATTGAGCAAGACCGGTCGTTCGCGGACAAGCTAAAGAAGGTTCGAAAAGCACTCGCCTATCTTGAGGCGAACCCTCGTCACTCGAGCTTGAATTCTCACCAGTTCGAATCTCTTCAAGGGCCAAACGGGGAAGCGGTATGGGAATCCTACGTGGAAAATCGCACTCCGGGCGCTTGGCGAATCTGGTGGTGGTACGGACCGGAACGAGAGCAGATAACCATCATCCAAGTCGGTCCGCATCCGGATTAGTTGCGATGCCGACGCGTCTCCACGGGCTTGCCTTGGGTACTCACCATTCGTCTTTACCGAACACCGCACATAAACCGAAATCGCCGCTTGCCCGCGTTTTGTCACCTTCAATCTCACAGTTCGACGATAAATCGAGGCGAATTTCAAGGGTTCGTGAAGCCCGCCGGAACGCGTCATAAGTTGCTTGGCGGTTCGCGGCGTGGGCACTACATTTCGTGTCGTTGGAGGCGGGGTGGTCGAGAACCACACCGCAGGCGGGGAAAGGCTTTCGGGCCTGGAAGCGCTGAAGTCCAGTGGAATCGGGGTCACGGCCCCGGCTACGTTGGACACCGCCAGCGGGGCCAGAGGCGGGCAACCGTCCCGAGGCAGGGTGGTACGGGTCGCAAAGGCGCCGCAAGGTCGCCGGGCTCGGAAGCCCCCGGTGCCGCAAGGCCCGGCAGCGCGCAGCGGTGCGAGTCTGCAGGTTTGTTCCCGTTTTCTCGGGAACCGCTCCCGGAGGGAGAGGTACGGTCCGCAAGGGCCGCAACCAGCCAGCCGGTGACAAGGGCAGGCAGACAGGGTTACTCGATAGACGACCTCCACACGCCAAAGAGGCCGCCTTTCGCCCTTCGGGACGGAAGCGGCCTTTCGGCATTTCCGGGCGACGGTTGATCGCCGCACCCGATTCCCGGCCGATCTCGCCCCCGGACGGTGCAGCCGGTAGAGTTCGGGACACCGGGCGGACGTTTCGAATTCGGGAGCAACAGATGGCCATTCAAGATGTGCCGGCGCCCATGACGGGCACCGTGAAGGAGATTCTCGTCAGCGTGGGAGACCGCGTGAACGAGGGCGAAGAACTCGTGATCATCGAGTCGATGAAAATGGAAATTCCGGTTGAGAGCCCGTCGGCGGGGACGGTTGCGGAGGTGGTCGCGCAGCCGCCTGCCCAAATCGAAGAGGGTGCCCTGCTCTTGCGGCTGGAGGTCTAGAATCTCGGCGCCGCGAATAACGCGGCGGGGGGCCGTCCAATGCCGAACGAAGTTGAATATCGCCGATGGAACGATGAGCAGCAGGTAGCCGGCTGGCCCAAGCGAGAGCGCTTCACTGACCGCATCACGCCACATGTGGTGGCGGCTCTCGGACTGCGGCCAGGGGAGCAAATCCTCGACGTTGGTTCTGGCGGCGGCAAGCTAAGCCTCGCGGTGGCCGAGGCCGTTGGGCCCGGCGGTAAGGTCGTTGGGGCCGATATCTCGGCCGGCATGGTGCAATTAGCAACGGGCCGAGCCCGCGAGGCGAAAGCGAAGAACGTGAGCTTCGGCCAGCACGACGTCCAGGGAGCGAAGATTCGCGGCGGCCCGTTTGATGCGATGACAAGCCAGTTCGGCGTCATGTTCTTCGAAGACCCCGTCGCGGCATTTTCGAACATCCGCAGGCACCTCAAGCCAGGAGGGAGGATCGCCTTCGCCTGCTGGCAGGGGGCGGCGAAGAACCTCTGGTTCCCGGGGCGCGTGCTGGCGCCGTTCATGCCGGTGCCGCCAACGCCGCCTCCAGGCAGGGCTCAAAGCGGGCCGTTCGCATTCGGTGAACCGCGCTATGTCCGTTCGGTGCTGAGCGGGGCTGGTTTCAGCGACATTGTCCGGACGCCGAAAAAGCTGATCGTGGTGGCGCCGTCGGATGCAATCGCCGATGACTCACAATTGATCGCGGTTCCAGGGGCAAAGAGGGCCGAGGCGCGAGCCGCGATGATGGCGCACTTCGACCATTTCCGGCGCCTGGATGGCCTGGGCCGCTTCGAGTTGAACGTGCACATCTTCACGGCCCGGAAGCCCTTGCTCGATCGTTAACGAAAAAATCGTTAGACTACTCGGCGTGGACGGGGAACAGGCGAATGCCGCTGAACGTATCATCCGCCGCTTCGGCGGCCAGAGCGCGCTCGCCGCGCTCCTCGGCAGGCGCCAGAGCACCGTCCAACACTGGGCAACCACCGGCCGCATCCCATCGCAATGGCATGGGGCGCTGATGTCGCTGGCTCGCCAACGAGGTGTCGTTTTGGAACCGAAGGATTTTGTTGCTACCGAACCACGGCCGATCGCTCCCGCTACGGGCAAACTCGGCGTCCTAATCGTCGGGCTTGGCGCCGTCGCCACCACGTTCATCGCCGGGGTCGAGAACACTCGGCGGGGCCACGGCAAGCCGATCGGATCGGTTACGCAGATGGGCACCATTCGCCTGGGCAAACGCACCGAAAACCGCTCGCCGCTGATCAAGGATTTCGTCCCGCTCGCGGACCTCAACGACCTCGTCTTTGGCGCCTGGGACCCCATCCCGGACAACGCCTTTGACTCGGCCATTAATGCCGGCGTGCTCGACAAGCACGAGCACCTCCTGCCGATCAAGGATTTCCTCGAAAGCATCAAGCCGATGCCCGCCGTGTTCGACCAGTACTACGTGAAGCGACTTCACGGCACGAACGTGAAGACCGCCAAAAACAAGTTCGAGCTGGCCGAGCAGATCCGCCAGGACATCCGCGACTTCAAGGCGAAGAACAACTGTGATCGCCTGGTGATGGTCTGGGCCGCTTCCACCGAGATCTTCATCGAGGAATCCGCGGCGCACATGAACCTCGAAGCGTTCGAAGCGGCCATGGAAGGGAACGACAAGACGATCGCCCCCTCGATGCTCTATGGCTACGCGGCGCTCATGGAAGGCGTGCCGTTCGCGAATGGCGCCCCGAACCTGACGGTCGACACCCCGGCGCTGGTGAAGCTCGCCAACGACAAGGGCGTGCCGATCGGCGGCAAGGACTTCAAGACCGGCCAAACGCTGATCAAGACGGTCATCTCGCCGATGCTGAAGGCCCGCATGCTCGGCGTGGCCGGGTGGTATTCGACGAACATCCTCGGCAACCGCGATGGCGAAGTGCTGGACGACCCGGAGAGCTTCAAGACCAAAGAGGAATCGAAGCTGGGCGTGCTCGAGCACATCCTCCAGCCGGACATGTACCCGGACCTGTATGGCGACATCTACCACAAGGTCCGCATCAACTACTACCCGCCCCGCGGCGACAACAAAGAGGGCTGGGACAACATCGATATCTTCGGGTGGATGGGCTACCCGATGCAGATCAAGATTGACTTCCTCTGCCGGGACTCGATTCTTGCGGCACCGCTGGTGCTCGACCTGGCGTTGTTCTTCGACCTTGCCAGCCGGGCGGGGATGAAGGGCATCCAGGAATGGCTCTCGTTCTACTTCAAGAGCCCCCAGGCCGCCGCGGGACTCAACCCCGAGCATGACCTGTTCATCCAGCAAACGAAGCTGAAGAACACGCTCCGCTACATGATGGGCGAAGAGCAGATCACGCACCTCGGAATCGAGTACTACGAGGAGTAAACGACCCCCGACTGCGATGACAGAGGGCCGCGGAGCGATTCGTGGCCCTTCGCGTTGGTGGTAGAATTCGAATGTGGAAGTTCAACTGACCGAACGAGCGCAGAAGCGGCTTGAGAGCCTCGTGGGCCCCGGCGCCTACCCGACTGCGGAAGCGGCTGTGGAGGCGGCGCTTGAGGCGTTGGAGCACCCGGACTTCGAGGGCATCGATGTCAAGGCGGAAGCGGAAGCCGTTCGAGCCGATATTGCTGCGGGGCGCGTGCATGAGGTCACACCCGCGTCTCGTGCTGCAACTCGTGCCAGGGTCGAAGAGCAAATCCGCAAACGTCAACAGTCCGCTTGATCGTCCAAGTCTCGGAGCGAGCAATTGACGATCTCCTCGAAATTGTCGGGCGACTTGCAGATATCTCTCCACCTGGTGCCGCTGCATTCGTTGATTCGTATGAGCGCATCCTCGATCAGTTGAGAGACTTCCCACTCCTCGGCCAAGCGTCTGATCGAGAACCGGAAATGAGAGTCATGCGGTCCGGTCCGTACCGGTTCCTCTACTGGGTCAGCGTGGACCGAGTGATCCTGTCGCGCATCATCGATGGCCGGTCGCAAGCCTCCCTGTCGTAAATTGACTCAGGCTTCCCGGGGCTTGCATTCATCGCTCTGTAGTTATATAGTTGTCAAATGCCAGAGTTGATCCCCGTCCAATTGCTCGACCACGTCGCCGCGCGCTTCCGCGTCCTCGGCGATGCGCGGCGTCTCGCCATCCTGAGGGAGTTGCTCGAACACGGCGAGTTGAGCGTCGGCGAGCTCGTCACCCGCCTCGAGACAACCCAGGCGAACATCAGCAAGCACCTTGGCGTGCTCCTCCAGGCCGGCATCGTCAGCCGCCGCCCCGAGGGCACCTCCGCCTACTATTCGGTCACGGACCCTTCGCTGAGGGGCCTGTGCGACATCGTCTGCACCCGTTTGCGCGATCAAAGCATCGAGGAAGCGCGGGTGTTCGCGAGCAACTAATGCACCCGCCTCCATCCGCCACCGTTACTGACGCTTACATCACTACATACTCACGGAGTTATGCTACCAAATGAACAACCCTCCACTGGCCCGGCTGGGCGAATGGACTCACGGCCATCGGGCGATGGTCATCGTTACCTGGGCCGTGCTTGCCATCGGGCTGGGGTTCTTCGCGCCGAAGCTCGAACACGCGCTCTCCGGCGCGATGTGGGAAGTGAACGGCAGCGATTCGCTCGCCGCGCGCGAAGTCATCGACCGCGAATTCGGCGGCCTCTCCTCGCAGTCGGCAGCGGTCGTGCTGCAGAGCAAGACGCTCAGCGCGGATGACCCCGCATACCAGGCCAAAATCGCAGAAGTGACGGCGGCCATCGCGAAGGAGCCGGCGTTTGGGCTGGTGGTCCAGCAGGCGGGCCCGGACGGTCACACGGTGCTGCTTCAGGCCGGCGCCCTTGTGGATCCGACCGAGGCCGTTCGTGCCGCCGAACGGCTGAACGGGCCGATCGGCAAGCTCGGCGATAGTGAAGTAAGTGTTGCCCTGACGGGCTCGCCAGCGTTCTGGGGAGACTTCAACGCGGTCAACAAAGACGGCATGATGAAGGCCGAACTGCTGACCTGGCCCGTGACCGCGCTCATCCTCGTCGTGGCATTCGGTACGCTGGCAGCAGCGGGCTTGCCGCTTCTCCTCGCGGGAGCCGGCCTCGTCTCGGCGATGGGTGTGCTCTACGGCATCACGCAGTTCACCGACCTCAGCATCTGGACGCTGAACTTCGCGATGATGTTCGCGATCGCGCTGGGGATCGACTACGCGCTGTTCATCGTGACGCGGTACCGGGGCGCGCTACAT
This sequence comes from Dehalococcoidia bacterium, assembly GCA_050247055.1. GTDB lineage: Bacteria > Chloroflexota > Dehalococcoidia > Tepidiformales > Tepidiformaceae > Amarobacter. The sequence continues at coordinate 524,401 of JBFWUX010000001.1, read as the reverse complement.
GCGACCCCGGACGATCCGGGACACGCGGCCGGTGTCGCCATGGACACGGCGGGCAAGGCCGTGCTCTTCAGCGGGCTCACCGTCCTCATCAGCCTCTCCGCTGTACTCCTCGTCCCGATTCCTGCCTTCCGCTCGATGGCAGCGGGCATGATGCTGGCGGTGGCGTTCGTGCTGCTGGCGGCGCTGACGCTCCTGCCGGCGATGCTGGGCGGCTGGATCAACCGACTTGCGCTGCCCTGGCACAGCGTCGGCGAACACCGCAGCCCGTGGTGGGAACGGTTCGGCGCCCGCATCCAGCCGCGCGCTCTCGTCCTCGCTATTGGGGTGACGGCTGGACTCCTGGTCCTTTCCGCGCCGTTGCTGGACCTCCAGACCGGCATGCCCGGGATCAGCGTCCTGCCGCATTCGAAGCAGGCACGTGAGGGGTATGAACAGCTCGCCGAAGCCTTCGGGCCTGGCGGCCCGGGGCCGATCCAGATCGTCGTGCCGGCCGGCCAGGATGCGGCGGCCGTTGCCCAAACGGTCTCCGAAACCGCAGGGGTGGCGATGGCCTTCCCGCCTCAAACGGGCGCGAACGGATCGAGCCTCATCCAGGCGATCGCGACCACTGATCCATCGAGCAAGGCTTCGTTCGAATTGATCGGCCGGCTGCGGAGCTCGCTGCCGTCCGAAGTCCTTGTCGGCGGGCCTGTGGCGGAGAACCACGACCTCGACCAGACCCTGCGGGACCGCGCGCCGCTCGTCATCGGGACCGTGCTCGTCCTCGGGTTCATCCTCCTGCTGTTCGCGCTCCAGGCGGTGTTTATCGCGGTGGCGGGCGTGGTCTTCAACCTGCTCTCGGTCGGGGCCGCATTCGGAGTCGGTGCGCTGGCTTTCCAGCACGGCTGGCTGGCCGGGCCAATGGGATTCGAAAGCCAGGGCTACCTGACCTCGTGGGCGCCGCTGTTCTTCTTCACGCTGGTGTTCGCGATTTCCATGGACTACACGGTGTTCCTGCTGGCCTCGGCCCGCGAACACTTCGAACGGTCGCGTGACGGGGCCGAAGCGGTTCGCGGCGCCCTGGCCCACACAGGACGGCCCATCGTGGCAGCGGCGGCGGTGATGATCGCGGTGTTCTACACCTTCGCTATCGCCGGGCCGCTGCCAATGAAGGAGATGGGCGTCATCCTCGGCACGGCAGTGCTGATAGACGCCTTCCTGGTGCGGCTGGTGTTGGTCCCGGCGGTGCTCTACCTCGCCGGCGAAAAGGCCTGGTGGCTTCCTCGCTGGGCCGACCGAATGCTTCCCGACGTGCGCTTCGCGCACTGATGTCCCGGAGCGCGGGCGATCCCCCCGCCCGCGCTCCACATTCCACAAGGAGAATTTGAACGATGAACGCAGTGCTGACCTACCGGCTGGACGCGCCGCTCGCTGAAGCCGAGCCCATTGTCCGCGAAGCCCTGAAGGGCGCCGGCTTCGGCATCCTCACCGAAGTTGATGTAACCGCGACCCTGCGCCAGAAATTGGGTGTCGAGACACGGCCCTACAAGATCCTGGGAGCCTGCAACCCGGGAATCGCGCATCGCGCGCTCCAGGCGGACCCGAACACGGGGGCGTTCCTCCCCTGCGGCGTCGCGCTCTACGAGGATGCCGCCGGGAAGACCACCATCGCCGTTCAGAACCCGGATCTGATCTCCACAAGCTTCGGGACGGAGGGTCTCGCGGAGCCCGCAAATGAGGCGTTCGGGCTGATCGAGGGCGCGCTGCAGTCGGTGGCCACCGCCGCCTGACGATTACGGGCCCGGTTCGCCGCGGCCGCAAATAACTGGAGGAGGAAATTGATGAACACGACAACGACATCGGCTCCGGAGGGTTCGGCCTTCTCGCGCTTCATGGCTTCGTGCAACGGGCGCATCGCGAGGACAGTGCTGGGGACGGCAATCATCGCGACCGGTCTCGGTCTCGTGGGCGGTGTGGCCGGGGTCGCAGTTGCGACCGCCGGGCTGGTACCGATCGCCGCGGGGGTGTTCAACCTGTGCCCGATTGCGCCGGCCTGGGGCGGGCATTTCCTCGGCTCGAGCTATTGCGCGGTCAAAGAGCGGGACGCCACGCGAGAGTAACGACCGAGAGCGAGCGCCCCCGCAGGGTGACCTCGGGCGCTCGCTCACTCCCGCGAATCCTTCGCCTGGCGTGGCGGGCGAGACTCTCCCGGTCTCGCCTCTGACTTTGTGCGTTAAAGGCCGAGCTTCGGCTTGAGATACTGGCCAATGCGCGTTACGGCGTCGGTCGCTTCGGGCATGTTCCCCACGGAAACCTGGAAAACGTGCTGCATTTCGGGGAAGACATAGAGTTCGACATCGACTCCAGCGGCGCGCGCACTGTCCGCGACGCGGATCGAGTCGTCGAGGAGTGTCTCGTCGCCGCCGACCTGGATGTACAGGGGACAAACTCCGACGTAGTCGCCGTAAAGCGGCGACGCCAGCGGATCGCGCGGGTTCGCTTCGCCGAGGAAGGAAGCGGCCATGCCCTGGAGCACGTCCTTCTGGACGATAAGGTCGCGAGGGGCGTTCGAAGTCATCGACTCGCCGGTGCCTTCCATATCGGCCCACGGTGAAAGCGGCACGGCGGCGGCGGGTTGGGGCAGACCATTCATCTTCAGAGAGAGCAGGGTCGCGAGCGTCAGTCCGCCACCTGCCGAATCGCCGGAGATCGCGATGTGTTCAGGCGTGAAGCCCTGCGCGAGTACCCAGCGGTAAACGGCTGTGGCGTCCTGGACGGCCGCCGGGTGAGGATGTTCCGGCGCAAGCCGGTAATCGACACTGAGAACCCGGCACCCGATCGCGTTCGCGAGATGCCCGGCGAGCCGCTCGTGGCTCTTCGGCGAGCCGACGACGTAGCCGCCGCCATGGAAGTAGATCAGGACCCGGTCGTCGGCTCCGCTCTGAGGGATGTGCCAGTAGGCTCGGCAGCCGCCGGCATAGGCTTCGGTCACGGTGATACCGGCAGGTTCGACCGCTGACTGGGCGATCATCAGAATTCCTTCGCGCTGCTGCTCGAGCGTCGGGACGATGCCCGAGGCTTTCGCGGCTTCGCGGACGAGCTTCATCTGGGAGTTGATCGCTTCTGCTTCCTTGCTGGCCATGCGGTACATCCTTTCGGGGTTGGGACGAGTCGCTGGGAGTCTAGGCGCGGCGGTCCAGGCCAGGCAACTTAAACCGGCTCTGCGAGGGCAGTGCCTCGCAGCTACCCCTGAATCAGGGATCGGGCTTGTCCTGGCCGTCTCGGTTGGCGAGGTGCTCCGCCCAGAGGGCATCGCGCTTGCGGGTGCCTTTGCTGTAACCCCACTGGGCGAAGAGCAGCGGCCCGAAGAACTGGGCCATGAAGTAGCCACCGAGCAGCAGTTCGGCGAAAGCGACCGCGGGATGGCCCAGGAGGCCGGGGCCCCAGATGACCATCAGGATGAAGATGACCGAAGCGAGGATGAGGCCGGTGAAGGCGCCGGTGTGGACCCAGCGCGCTTCCGTAGAGGCGCGAGCCTTATATGCCTTGAGCACATCCTGGGGAATGGCGTTCACGGTTGGCCGCGCGCTGGTCTGCGTGTCGCAGAAGGGGCAGACCGTGTCTTCGTTGCGGAGGCGCGCATAACAGAAACCGCAAAAGCGGCCGGCGGCCGGCACCTTGTGATCGAGCCGCTCCTCCATCTTGTCCTGGAGTTTATCGAGGTAGGGGTAGGGCGATTCGTATCCAGCCGTGCCCTTGAGCTCGGGTTTCGCGGTGAGGCCGGAAGTCTCGGACATCGGAACCCCAGTCTATCGCGTGGGCTCCAAGATGCAGTCAGGACGCCGAGACGTAGCGTTCGGCGAAGTCCTGCTCGTTGAGCCGGGCGCCATGGCGGCGCTCGCTAACCTGGAGCTCCATCCGGGTGAGCTGCGCAAGGCCCTTGCGGGTATCACTGGCGACGCGCGCCTTATCCTGCCGCTTAAGACGGAGTTTGAAGAGCCAGTAGGTGAAGGCTTTCCAATCCGCGTAGGGGATGGTGTTCTGGAAGAGGACGCCAGTCTGCTCATAGTGTGCCGCGAAGAGGTCTTCGCGGGAGAGGCCATAGACGCGCTGGTACATGGTCTCGTCGGCGCGAAGGTCCGCGCCCCAGGCGCGCGAGCGCCCCTCCTTGTGAATCTCTTCTTCGATGGAGAGCTGGAGAGCTTCTTCGACGAGGACGCCGTAGAGGTAATTCAGGTGGGCGCTGTGTTTCATCTTGCCCAGGCGCGCCGCGAACTCGTGGTCGTCGATATCGAGGGGCCAGCGGTTTTCCCAGAGCAGGGCATCGCGCTCTTTCGCCGCCACCAGGTCGGGGACTTCATCGAGCAGGCGTTCGGCCAGGAGGAGCCAGTCGAAGGCTTCGCCGTGGATGAGGTAATTGAACGTACGATTTCCGACGCGCTCGTACGGCAGGCGCCAGCGGGCCACCGCATCGAGCAGCGCCTCGAACCAGTGCTCACCATTGAGAATGGCCTGGCGGAAACGAAAGACGACTTCTTCGGGCGCAGGCAGCTGCGGCTGGCCGTCGATTTCGCCCTCAAACAGGGGTGGCGGTTCGGTCTGCGTAGTCACTCGATTTCACATGGTAGCAAAACGCGTGGCAGCCTCCAGAGTCGAAATCGTGACCTTTGGATTCGGTCTTGAATCTGGAAAAGGTTACGCAGGTTTTACACCCTGTCAGGGGTTCCCCTGATTGGCTGCGCCCGCATAGCTGACATGATCGAAGTGCGCCTCGTAGTTCCAACGGGAGGTAATTCGGATGCGTGTGGTGTGTGCCTGGTGTGGTGTGGTGTTGTCCGATGCTTCGGGCCCGGTCTCGCATGGAATTTGCGAGAACTGCTCGCTCACGGTTGAGCGGGCGTGGCACCGGTCGCTGGCAAAGCGAAAGACGGCTCGGGCCCGCAAGGCTGCCCGAAGCCATCGTTCTGCCACATTGCCGTTGCCTGGATTTTTCGCGCCGACCACTGCCTGAAGGAAGACGGAGGGCCGCTCCGAGTGAGGGCGGCTAGCGCTCTGTGGAGTTCCCGATGCGGCTGGTCCAGCTTCTGACTTCGGCCCACGTGCGCGAAGGCATTTCGCGAAGATGGACATCGCCGAGGCTTCGGACGAAGAGCCACGAAAGAATCACAACAACCCCGCCCATGATCATATCGAAGAAGTAGTGGTTGCCGGTGACCGTGACTGCCCACCACATGACAACGGACATGGCGACGGCCAGCCCGCGAACCAATCTGCTGGTTGTGTTCGTCCAAACCGCCATCGAAGAAAGCAGGATCCAGCCGAAATGGAAGCTGGGCAGGGCGGCGTAGTCGTTCACGAAAGGTCCCGGCTGGAAGTAATTCACGTTACTCGTGGCGCCATGGACCGTATCGATGAAGCCGAAGTCATAGCCGTAGCTCTCCATGAGCCGTGGAGGGGCGGCCGGGTAGATCCAGTAGGTAGCGATGCCGATTGCTGCCGAGACGAGCAAGACATTGCGGACGAAGCGGAAGCGAACCGGATCTTTGAACACTAGCCAGACGGCGATGGCGAGCATCACGGGGTAGTGACCCCAGGCGTAGATGATGTTCGCCAGCTGCATGGCCCAGTCGTAATTCAAGAAGGTGGCCTGCCAGCGCACCTCCTGGAAGATGCCAATTCGCTCTTCAAAGTGGATCAGCGTGAGGCTGCGGCTGACGGAACTTTCGACGTTATCCGGGCGAATCCCGCGGAGGAGGAAGTACACCACCATGATGGCGGCGGTCGTGAAGATTTCGAAAGCTGCGATTCTTAGCCGGGCGGTGGGGCGCATGCGCGGCTCTGCCGATTGCTTCGGCGCGACTACTGCCACATTGCCCCCTTCCCCATCGGCGAGCGGCCGAAAACGGCCAGCCAAACGCCCGAGGTACGAATCACAGTAGCAATGCCTCAAATCGAGAGCAACCCATAACTTTCCGAGCGGTAAGTGAATTTTTCGCTTCGACGCGAAGCTGCGGGCCGGGGTTTCGCGTCTCGAAAAACGGCGGACCCGCGTGTTTCACAGGGACGGCCAATTGGGTAGCATCGCTGGAATCTGAACGAAGCTGAAACGGGTGGCCACCAAAATGCAATACGAACCCGAGTTCTCCTGGTTTTTGCCCACCTCCGGCGACCTCGAATCATTTGGCCAGCACGAGACCCAGCGGCCGGCGACGATGGAGTACCTGGTCCAGGTCGCTCAGGCGGCCGAGAACGCCGGCTTCGTCAGCGTGCTCATCCCGGTTGGGGATGGCTGCGAGGACGCCTGGGTGGTCGGCGGCATGGTGGCCGCGCAAACGAAGACGCTGAAGATGCTGGTGGCGGTGCGTCCCGGCTTCGTTGCGCCCGTGGTCGCCGCAAAGATGGTCAGCACGTTCGACTTTCTCATGCCCGGCCGCCTGCTGGTCAACGTCGTGACCGGCGGATTCCCCGCCGAGCTCGCCGCCGATGGCGACTTCACGCCGCACGACGAACGCTACGAGCGAACGGCCGAATTCATGGATGTGATGCGGAACTACTGGACGGAGCGCAAGTTCGACCACGAAGGCAAGTTCTACCGGGTCGAAGGTTGCAAGCCGATGGTGAAATGCGCGACGCAGCCGTATCCGCCGCTCTATGCGGGCGGGGCGAGCGAACCGGCGGAGGAACTGTTCGCACGGGAGATCGACACCTATCTGCTCTGGGGCGAAAGCAGCTCCCAAATGGCGGAGCGGATAGCGCGGATGCGAAAGAAGGCGGCGGCGCACGGCCGCGAGCTGCGATATGGCGTGCGCTTCCATGTGCTTTCGCGAGATACGCACGAAGAAGCGATGGCTGCGGCCGAGGCTCAGCTTGAGGGAGTCACCCCCGAGCAGGTGGCGCGAGCGCAATCCGTGCTCACCGCGACGGACTCGGCGGGCGAATCGCGCCAGCGGGCCTTCCTCGGGCGAGACGACCTGTGGGTGGAGCCGAACCTCTGGGCAGGCATTGGGCAGGTGCGCCGCGGCATCGGCGTGACCGTCCTCGGTTCGCACGAAGAGGTCGCCCGGAAGTTCCTGGCGTTCCACGATATGGGCATGTCGTTCTTCATCCTCAGCGGATATCCGCACCTGGAAGAGGCGGAGAATGCGGGACGAACGTGGATGCCGCTCTTTTACGACATGTTGCGCCAGCGCAACGCCAACCTTGCCGCAGGGTAAAGCCCAGATTCGTTTGAGCCGCGTTGGAAACCTTTCGAGGGCCGCGCACGTTACCCTTAGATAAGGCATACTCAGTAGTGAGTGAGGAACCATCTGGCATGAATGCGACCACCGAAGACCGCGACGACGCCATGCAGGCGCAACTGCCGACGACCAATTCTGAATTGCCGTCGATGATTCGGTGCAAGCGTTGCAACCTGCTGTACGTCGGCAACAAGTCGACGAGTGCCCTCCGCCTGACCTACTGCAGCTTCCTCTGCGAACTTGGAGACCTCGGCTTCAGCATGCAGGGGCTTGAACACATGGAACGTGCCTCGAAGGGCGCCGAAGAAGCAGAAACACAGCTCGAACCGGAGCCGGTAGCAGTCGACTAACAGCGCAGCTGAAAAGAACGAAAGCCCTCTTCGGGAACGGAGAGGGCTTTCTGTTTGCTCGGTGAGTTGGGCCCGGCCGCTGAGCTGGCCACCGTGGCGTCTTTGCCGCGTGGCAATTGCCCTTGCCGGGACGGGCGAGACCTTCCGGTCTCGCCTCCGACGTCTTTGTCAGATGACCTTGAGCACAACCTTGCCGAAGTTCTGGTTGGCGCCCATGTACTCCTGGGCGACGGCGGCTTCGGCCAGCGGGAACGTGCGATCGACGATGACTTTGACTCTCCCGTTGGCGATGTGGGGGAGCACACTCTTTTCGAAGGCACGGGTGGCTGCAGCTTTTTCCTCAAGCGGCCGGGCCCGAAGGGTGGTGCCGCGAACCGACGCGCGCTTCTGCAGGAGAACGCCGATGTTGGCGCTGGTGGAATTGCCTCCCATCAGGCCGACAAGGATCATACGGCCCTTGAGCGCGAGTGAACGCATGTTCCGTTCCCAGTAGTCGGCGCCGATCACGTCGAGGATGACATCGACTCCGCGCCCGCCGGTAGCCTTCAGGACTTCTTCGGCGAAATCCTGTTCGTGGTAGTTCACCCCGACATCGAGGCCCAGCGCGGCCGCCCGTGCCAGTTTTTCGGCGCTGCCCGCGGTGCCGATGACAAGCGACGCGCCCATCGCCTTCGCTATCTGGATGGCCGCGACACCCACGCCCGACCCCGCTGCGTGAATGAGGACTGTTTCGCCGCTGACGAGACCGCATTGCAGGAGCGCGTCATGCGCGGTGATGTAGACCTCGGGGATGGCGCCCGCCTCGGCCCAGGCGAGATTGGCCGGGACCTTCATCGCGAGCCGGAAATGCGTCACAACCTGTTCGGCGTAGCCGCCGCCGGCGAGCAGGCCCATCACGCGGTCGCCGACGGCGAAACTCTCGACCCTATCACCGGTGGCGACGACTTCACCGGCATATTCCATGCCGGGGATGTCGTACGCCGGTTTGGGGCCGGGCTGGGGATAACTGCCCTGCCGCTGGAGGATGTCAGCGCGGTTGAGGGCAGTCGTGTGGACGCGCACGAGGAGGTCTTCCGGGCCGGGAACTGGCTCGGGAACGTCCTGAAGGCTGAGGACCTCGGGGCCGCCCGGCCGGGTGATGACGACTGCTTTCATGTGAAATTCCGCCTTTGCGACCTTATGTGAGACTGATCATGCTCACTGTGACCGTTTTGTGACACTTTCGCAGAGACCGTGCGTGGGAATTGGCCGGACGATCCCCGTGTGAGAACGACACGAACAGGCATGCAAGAATGATTCGGTCGGCAAACGGCGACATTGGCCAGCCAGCGAGCCGGGAGGACAACTTGGGCGAACCTGCGGGGCCGAACCTGCGCAGGCGACTCTTCGGCGTGCTCGCCGAATGGACGACCTACGCTTCACTGTTCTACTTGTTATTGAGCTTCCCCATCGCGATCGCCTCGTGGGTGGCGCTGGTCACGCTGCTCGCCGTGGGTGGTGCGCTCTCCGTGACGATCATCGGCGTCCCCATCCTTATCCTGACGATGTATGGGTGGTGCTTCTATGCGGACCTCGAGCGGCTGTTCGCCAACACCCTGCTGGAGACGAAGATCCGGCCGCTGCCGTTTGGCCACGAGCGCGAACTGCGCGGGGTGTGGCCGCGCCTGAAGGCACGACTTTCGAACCCAATGACCTGGCGGAGCCTCACGTTCCTTCTGCTGGTGCGGTTCCCGTTGGGAATTGCCGGGTTTGTGGTTGTGGCGACGACCGTCCTCTTTTCGATGAGCCTGGTCATCACGCCCGCCTTCACGGCCTTCGGTGCGGACAACCAGGTGATGGGCTGGGTGATCGATACCCCGCTTGAGAGTGTGCTGGCAGTGGCGCTTGGCGTGGCAGTCTTCCTGCCGGCGGTGCACCTCACGCGGCTTGCGGGCTGGTTAGCCGCGAAGACGACGACGTACTTCCTGCAATCGCCCGAGACCGATACCCCCCAGCCATGGGGCGATGCGCTCGACCGGGCCGCGACGGCGGCGGTGACGTGGCCGGGGATGCTCGCCGGCCGCCTGACAGAGAACCGGCGCGAACGGACGATCCAGGCGCGAATCTGGGGGGTTCACCTGGCCCTCTACCTTCTGGTGATGGTGTTCCTCCTGTTCTTAAACGGCGTCTACAACCCTGGCCACTGGTGGGTGCTGTGGCCCGCGTGGGGCTGGGGGATTGGGCTGGCGCTCCATACGGGGTACCTGCTGCGCGGCCACCTTGGCGGCCATGCGCTCGCGTTCGCCGTCACCAACATCGGGCTGTTCATCATCGATGCGGAGTTCGCGGACACGACGTGGTTCTTCTGGCCGCTCATCGCATGGGCCATCGCGCTGGCTGCTCATGCATACGTGTATTTCGGGTTCGCGCCCGTGCAAAGTGAGCCCTTGCTGACGACGGTCCCCGTTTCCGGAGGCACCGGAGACCTTCCGCTCGCACTCTCCACAAGCGAAATCGCCGTCGACCGCGAAATGCGAACGGTGAAAGCCGCCGGCGAGCCTGTGGACGTCACCCCAAAGGAATTCGACCTCCTGGTGCTCCTTACAGGGCAGCCCGGCAAACCGTTCAGCCGGGAAGAGCTTCTCGAACAGATCTGGAAGGACGACTACGAAGTCACTGACCGGACGATCGACACGCATATGCAGCGGCTGCGCAAGAAACTCGGCGGAGCGGCGGAATCGATCCAGACGGTCTGGGGCGTGGGGTACCGCTACCAGCCGTAGCCCCTCACCCCCGGACCTCTCTCCCACGCCGGGAGAGGGATCCGAACGGCAGTCTTATCGGGAGATGGCAGCGGCCTCGCGGAGCTTGTCCATCTGCGTGGCGGCGGTGACGACGCCGTGTTCCAGGAAATCGAGGACGACCTGTGCGAACTCCTCGGGGATCTCGTAGGGGATGCCGTGGCTGACGCGGCTGAAGACGTGCAGCGTGGCGTTGCCGAGGCGAGGGAAATCGGTGAGGTTGGCCGTGAGCAGGCTATCCGCGGCGCCGGCGACCATCAGCGTGGGCGTCTTAATCTCCCCCAGGCGGTCGCCTTTGTGGTAATCGACGAGCGCCTGCCAGGATTCTTCGTGGTGGGCATCGGAGACGCTCAGTCCGCGGCGCAAGCGCGTTTCCGTGAGTTCTCGTGAGCGGGGGCGGACCGTGGTGATCATCGCCTCGAACATCAGGCGATCGATGTTCTTGTTCTTGTGGAGGTCAACCGCACGAGCGCGAAACGACGGCGGCACGTTCACGCCATCGGCGGGTGCGGGAGCGACAAGGACGAGCTTGTTCAGACGCTCGGGGTAGCTCAGTCCCAGTTCGTACCCGATGGCCCCACCCATGCTGTGGCCGACATAGGTGAACTTCTCGAGGCCGAGGAAATCCGCCATGCCAATGACGTCGGCCGCGTACTGTTCGATGGAGTGACCGGTGGCGGATCGGGTGCTGTCGCCCGCGCCTCGGCCGTCCATGCGAATGGCCCGGTACGTGCGCGCCACGTGGGGGACCACGTCGTCGTAGGCATCGTGCGAACCGGTGTAGCCGTGATGTAGGAGGACCGGCTCCCCGCTTCCGTGCTCGTCGTAGAAGAGCTCGACTCCGTTGATGGTGGCGTGCGGCATGGATTTCCCTCCGGGCAACTGGCCGGAGTCTACGTCACAGTTTCGACGGTGGCACCCTCTAGCCGAGGTAAGCCCCGGCGGAGCGCAAGCCTGCCCGGAGGGAGTCGACATCGAGTTCAGCGAAAGCGACTCCGTGCTGGAGGGCCATCGCCGCGCCGAGACCGGCCGCTTCTCCCGTTGCGAAGCAGGCCGGGATCTCCTTCGTCGCGTGGTGGGTGCGATGGTCGACCGAGATGCAACGGCCGGCGACGGCGAGGTTCGTTGTGGTCTTCGGGATGAGTGAATCCCAGGGAATCTCATAGGTGGAGCCGTACTTCGTCCAGTGGCCGGTGATGGCCACGGCGTCGCGGCGAGGGACGTCCATCTCGTCGCGCGAGAGCATGTGACGGCCAACGAGGCGACGCGATTCTGTGATGCCCAGAGAGGCCGCAAAGTCTGCGAGGTACGCCTTTTCGAAGCCGGGGGCTTTGTCGCGAAGACGATCAACCTCGGCGCGTACCAGCTTGCGGCACTCGACTTCGGCGTAGGTGAGGTCGTCGGGATTCGTGGGGTCGATATCCCGGCCGATGCGCTCGGCGGCGCCCCAGGGGTGGAGGTAGCCGTGCTCGCCGGTGGTCCTGTAGTAGCCGGGGCGCAGTTTCGACGATTCGGCGGCATCCTCATCGACGTTCGCCGTCCGGAACCAGAGCCACGGGTGGATGCGCTCGGATTCGGTAGGTTCGCCGGCGAGCACGGCGAGATCGGCATCTCCCGTGCAATCGATGACCGCGTTGCAGGCGATGGCTTCGCGGCCGGCCTTGGACTCGAAGACAACGTGAGTTGCGCGGTCGCCGTCTTTGACGACAGCGGTGGCCCAACGGTGGAAACGGAGGTCGACCCCCGCATCGATGACGAGCTGTTCGGCTTCGACTTTGAACTCCTCCGGGCTGTAGGCGACCGAATAGCGGACCACGTGGGGCGCGCCGCCCCAGACGAGGCCGAGACGCTGGTACTTCTCGACGAGGTCCGGGTTGGGCAGGCCCCACTCGTCTTTCGGCGGGAAGATGCAGGCATTCCGGGCCGCGAGACGGTCGACCATCTCCTGGCAGAGGCCTGCGATCACCTGCTTGCCACGTCCGTCGTCGAGCGTGAGCAGGAGGATGATCAGGCCGTTGGTGGCGAGGCCGCCGAGCGCGCCATAGCGTTCGACGAGCATGGTGCGTGCGCCCGCTCGGGAGGCGGCAACGGCTGCAGCGATGCCAGCAGAGCCACCGCCAACCACGAGCACATCGGTCTCGGCGATGACGGGAGTTCTGCGCTCGGGCTCGGTGATGAAGGTGGGCATGGCGCATTGTGGGCGCAAGGTTGGCCGTTGTCAGGAGTCGAGCCGCCGTGGCGGATGGCGGATTCCTGTAGACTCCGGCCGCAAACCGAAAACCCACGGAGGTGACCCATGCCTGAGAAGCCACTGCCGAGCGAAGACGAAGTCCGCGGATACCTAGAGTCCTGCAAGAACTGGGGGCGCTGGGGCGCGGACGATAGCGCAGGCACGGTCAACCACATCACTCCCGAAGTGCGCCGCGGAGCAGCGGCCCTGGTGAAGAGCGGGCGGGCCGTGTCCATCGCCTATCCGCTCAACACTGTGGGGGGCCCGGGGAACTGGAACCCGGCGCAACACTTCGTCCGGTCGCTGCCGGACTTCTCGGTCGATTACATCGGCCTGCTCTTCCACGGCTACGCCACCACCCACGTCGATGCGCTCTGCCACGTGTTCTGGGAAGGGAAGATGTACAACGGCAAACCATCAACCGACGTCACCTCGATCGGAGCGCGGTCCGGCGCAGTCGATGCATGGAAGAACGGGATCACAACGCGTGGGGTGCTGATCGATATCCCGCGGTTCCGCGGCGAACCGTTCGTGACGGTCGAGAAGCCGGTACGGGCGTGGGAGATCGAAGACGCGGCGAAGGCCCAGGGAAGCCCGCTGAAGCCCGGCGACGCGGTGCTGGTGTATTCGAACCGGCAGGGCTATCTCGCCGCGAACCCCTCTGCGACGCCGGGGGTCGCTCCCTCGCCGGGGCTCCATGTCGATACCGCGCCGTACCTCAAGGAGAACGATGCGGCGATCCTCGGGTGGGACCAGATGGACGCCACGCCATCGGGCTACAAGGTGTTCCCGGGCCTTTCCGTGCACGTTCTGACGATCGTGATGGCGGGGATGCCGTTGCTGGACAATGCGTTCTTGCAACCACTGGCTGAAGCGTGCGCGGAGGAGAATCGCTGGGAGTTCCTGCTGACGATCAACCCGTTGAACGTGCGCGGGGGGACGGGTTCGCCGGTAAATCCGGTGGCGATTTTCTAGCCGGCTTACTCGCGGGAGTGGTGGTTCCGGCCTAGTATCGGGGCGGCGGCGCGCCCCGGAGGTACGTATGCGGTTACCAGCGATTCTCGGTATCGCCAGTGGAGCCGGTGTGGCGGCGGTTGGGTTGCCGGCTCTGCTGCTTGCACGACGGTTGGAAAACCGCGGCTTCGATCCAGGCAGAGATCATGCCGTCGACCCGCTTGATCTGCAGGTCACGGCAATCAGCGATGAGACAGTAACATTGCGGCCCGCGACGAAAGCGCCCGGCATCCGCGCGGATGAGCCTGGCCAGTATCTGCTCCAGGCGGCACGCGGCTGGGGATACGCCGGACGCGTAATCGATTGCAACGAGATCATCTCGATCCGCGAATTCCGGCCCGGCGCGGGAGACATCCGCGCCGGAGACTACGGTCGCCTCGATGGGTTTGCCCAGCCGATCGACCCCATGGTCGCGCACGGCCTGCCCTTCGAGAATGTGCAGTTTGCCTCGCCGCTGGGCGATTTCCCGGCGTGGTACCTGCCGGGTACCACGGGCACGTGGGCAATCATGACGCATGGCAAGGGGGCCGACAGGCGCGAGGCGCTTCGCATCCTGCCTGCGCTTGTTGCTTCGCGGTTCCACTGCCTGGCTATTACGTATCGCAACGACATCGACGTGTCTCCTTCTCCTTCGGGCCGGTACTCCTACGGCAAAGAGGAATGGGAAGAACTCGACGGCGCCGTCGCCTACGCGCTCGACCACGGCGCCACCGATGTTGTGCTGGTGGGGTACAGCATGGGCGGGGCGATCACGCTCAGCTTCATGGAAAACTCCGAGTACGCGGAACACGTGTCCGCGCTGATCCTGGATGCCCCCATGACCGACCTCGAAGAGACGGTGAAACATGGCGCGGCGCAGGCCGGGCTGCCACTCCCGTTCCTTGCCATTTCCAACCGTGTAGCCGCGCTACTCTACCGTTTCCGATGGAGCGACTTCGACTACCTCAAGACCGCCCCGCGGCTCAGCGTGCCGGTACTGCTCTTCCATGGGACGAACGACCGCACGATTCCGGTGGAGTTGAGCGATAGCTTCGCCGCCGCCCGGCCCGACATCGTGCAGTATGTGCGCGTGCCCGACGCGGACCACGTGCGCGCGTGGAACATGGATCCCGTGGCCTACGAACAGACCGTCCGCGACTTTGTGCGGACACGCCGCTCGGTGAGGGCGGGACAGTAGCCTTACCGTCAGGAGACGTGGCGACGGGCATGATGGCGAGGATGCGGCGCCTTCCCTTGCTCCTGATTGCTGTGCTTCCGGTGGTCTTCTTCGCCTGCGGGGACGACGACGATTCTGCAACGCCCACCGAAACCAGGGCCGCCGGGTCGGCAACGCCAGGGACTCCAGGGGCTTCGCCATCTTCATCCGGGACCGGTGGGTTCACCACGAAGAAGGTGGCGAGCGGATACCAGCGGCCGACCTTCGTGACCAACGCCGGAGACGGCTCCGGGCGGTTGTTCGTGCTGGAGAAGCGCGGCGTAATTTCAGTCATCGACAAAGACGGCAACAAAGAGACGAAGCCGTTCCTCGATATCACCTCGCTCGTGCTTTCGAGCGGCAACGAGCAGGGCCTGCTGGGACTGGCCTTTCACCCGGACTTCGCCCAGAACGGGCGGTTCTTCGTGGATTACACCGCCAAGAACGCCGACAACACCGTCGCGGAGTTCCATGTGCCGACGGCGGGCGGCCCTGCCGATTCGACCCCGGTGAAGACGCTCTTCGCGATCAAGGACATCTACCCGAACCACAACGGCGGCATGCTGGCCTTCGGGCCGGACGGCTACCTCTACGTCTCCACCGGCGACGGCGGCAGCGGTGGCGACCCCAACGGGAACGGTCAGAACCTGAAGGCATACCTGGGGAAGATCCTGAGGGTGGATGTGGACAGCGGCGATCCCTACGGCATCCCGCCGACCAACCCTTACGCGAAGATCGCCGGCGCACGCGCGGAGATCTGGGCGTACGGCCTGCGCAACCCCTGGCGCTTCTCGTTCGACAGCCAGACGGGGGACCTGTGGATCGGCGACGTGGGACAGAACAAGTACGAGGAGATCGACTTCCAGCTGGCGGCGGACAAGGGCGGGGCGAACTACGGCTGGAACATCATGGAAGGGCTGCATTGCTACAAACCGGCGACTGGCTGCGACCAGACCGGGCTCGTGAAACCAGTCTTCGAGTACGACCACGGCAGCGGGTGCTCGGTTACCGGCGGGTACGTTTACCGCGGGAAGGCCGTGAGTGCGTTTTCGGGGAAGTACCTGTTCACGGACTACTGCGATTCGACTTTGTGGGCGACGACGCGGTCACCTTCGGGCGAAGTCACGACACAGGAGCTGGGCAAGCTTCCTGGGGGAGTGTCTTCGTTCGGCCTGGATGAAGTCGGTGAGCTGTACTTCGTTACGGACAGCGAGGGCGGGGTGTACAGGTTCGTGCCGAAGTAATACAGCTCGTGCGTAAATCGCCGCGCCAGCCATACTCTGGATGTGGGAAATGTCGCCAACCAGGGGGCACGATCGTGACGTCGAGGGCACGGTTGACTCTCGCATTTGTCGGCCCGGAAGAGGCGGCCGCTGTGCGCGAGATCATGTTCGCTGCCTTCGCTGAATATGAGTCGGTGCTGAAGGTGCCCTCCAGCGCGATGTGGGAGAGCGTGGAAGACGTTGCCGGGCACATCGCGCTTGGCGGCGCGGTGCTGGCGAGGGTCGGGAGCGAGACGGTTGGTTCGGGCCGGTATGAACTGCGCGAGGACCACGTGTACATCGGACGGCTATCGGTGCTCCCGGCGTTTCGGCAGCGGGGCATTTCGACGGCGATGATGGAGGCTATGGAGGGCCGGGCACTCGCCGCGGGGCGCAGCGAAGCCCGCATCAGCGTGCGGGTGCTGCTCCCAAAGAACATCTCGCTCTATGAGCGGCTGGGTTACGTGGTGACGGCACGCTACCAGCACGAACGCGGCGATGAGCTGGTGGTGGATATGGCGAAGCGTCTGGACTAAGGCCAGCTACTTCTTGCTGTTCCCATTGCCGTTTCCGTTGCCGGCACCCGGCGTGACATTGCCGCCGTTTCCGTTGCCATTGCCGTTCCCGGAAGTTGGCGTGCTGGTGTTTCCGTTCCCGTTCCCATTGCCGGATGTGGGAGTCCCGCCGTTGCCATTCCCGCTTCCGTTGCCGTTGCCGGACGTGGGCGTCCCATTGTTTCCGTTGCCATTGCCGTTGCCGCTGCCGGGTGTGGCGTTACCGCCGTTGCCGTTTCCGCTGCCGGGTGTCGCATTCCCAGCGCTCCCGTTTCCGGGCTTGGGGGTGGCCGTGGCGGGGACAGGGGTTGGGGTCGCGGTCCGTGCAGGCGACGCCGTTGGCGAAGGCGGGCGAGGCGTCGCGGTCGGGAATGGGACGTTCACCGAGCCCGGAGTTGAAGTTGGGGCCGAAGCCTTCGTAGGAACGGGGGTGCTCGTCGCAGTCGGCGCAGGCGCGGACGTCCGGCCGGTAGTGGGCGTTGGGGTCGCGTTGGAGGGCGAAGGCACCGATGTCCGGGAAGCTTGCGCTGTGGGCCGGGCACCAGGCACGGGAGCGGCCGCCGGAAGGCCTGGCGGCATGTCGTCGGCGGCCGTCCGGTCAGCCCGGGCCTCATCGATGATGTCTGGCGAGAGTGGGGCCAGTTTGAATCCCGGCACTGAGGCCGAATAGTCGACTTCGATGTGCGTGTGAAGGTCTGCGTTCGTGCCTCGGACAGCAGTGCCTGCCGATGTCCCGAGGTAGGCGACTCCTGCCGCGAGTACCGCGACGAAAAGCATCCCCACGGCCGAGAGGAGCTTACGCAACATTCGGCCGGTCTCCACGGATGGCCTGCAGGCTGTCGAGCCAGGCCTTCGACTGGACACCGGCGCTCGATCGCCGCTCTTCCCAGAGCCGCGCAATCCGGCGCATAGTGGCGACCGCTTCGGGGTCGAGGAGGCCCTTATCGGCTTCGCGCCAGAGTGTGCGCAGGGCTTCCTGCGGGCTCATCCCGGCCCGGTAGGGCCGGTCGGTGGTGATCGCATCGTAGACATCCGCGACGGCGGTTATGCGCGGGAACATCGAGATTTCGTCCGCGGAAAGCCCCAGCGGATAGCCGCTGCCATCGAGACGCTCGTGGTGGCCGCCCACGATTTCGAGGACTTCGCGCGGGAGCTGCGCGCCTTCGAGGATGCGCAGGCCGATGGTCGGATGTTGCTCGATGAGGCGGCGCTCTTCATCCGTCAGCGCGCCGGGCTTGAGCAGGATGGTATCGCGGACGCCGATCTTCCCGATGTCGTGGAGGAGGCCACCCACGCGCAGGTGATGGACGGCGGACTTCGCCATGCCCATCGCTGTTCCGAGTTCGGCTGAGAGGTCACCGACGCGAACCGAGTGGCCGGCCGTGTATGGGTCGCGGGCGTCGATGGCGGTGGCGAGAGCTCCGATGGTGGCGAGATGCTGCTGTTCGAGCCGCTCGGCCATGGAATCGAAGCTGGCACCCAGCATGCCAATTTCGTCAGAGGTGCGCACATTCGAACGGGCACTCAGGTCGCCGCCGGAGACCGCTGTCGCGGCCGCCACCAGGCGCGAGAGGGGAGACGTGAGGTGCCGGGCGACGAGCCATCCGATGCCGATAACGGCAGCTGTGATCGCACCGAAAATGAGGCTCATGCGGAGCCGGGTGGATTCGCCCGTGGACGAGACGGAATCGGTGGGCAGAGCCACCGCCACACTGCCGATAGTTTCGCCCCGCACCTGGAGGTTGCTGTTGAGGAACTGGTACTTGCGCCCGAGGACGACGCCCTGGCTACTGGAACCGGCGGTGACCTTGGTTGCCGTGCCGCGAAATGCACCGTTGTCGTCGCCCGCATCGGCGAGGTCGAACGTAGAGCTCAGGGGTTCTCCCGCCGGTCCAAAGATCGTGACATCGGCGAAGGCGTTGCGCTTCACGTCGAGCAGGAGCGAAGAGAGCGGCGAGGACACTGCGACGGCGCCCACAACCTGGTTGTCGGAGTTCTTGATTGGGCCGACGGTGACGAGATCCGCCCCATCGGGGCCCGAGATTAACTGCGCCCACTTATCTCCGCGGTCGTCAGCTTCGCCGTTGAGAACTTTGCGAATAGCGGTCCAATCGGCGGGGAGTGGAGCGACGGGATCGACTCGCCGCGAACCATCGCTGAACTGCTCGACGCCGAAAATTCGCTCGCCATCGATTGCGAAGACCTGGACGTGCTGGATGCCCGCGTTCACCGCCGCGGGAAGGACCAGGCGTTCCGCCGTGGTCGAATCCTGGAGGGCAACCGCCAGCGAGACGCCTTCGGTGTTGGCGACCGTGCGTACGAGTTCCAGGTGGTCGCGTTCGCGCTTGGCGACTGCGTCAGCGGTGTACTGCGACGCGGAAACGAGTTGCCCGTCGAGGCGATCTTCGAGCGACGACGTCACGAGTTGGGTGATGTTCTGCGTGGCGAAATACGCGAAGAGGGCCGTAAGCACCGCGAACGGGACCATGATCTTCCAACGCACACGGCGCAGCCTGAGTGTGCTGAGCGAGGGGAAAACTCTCACATTACGTATTTCGGCATGGTGGACGCGTTACGGTACTCATCCGAATTGCATTCGCTTTCTATCTGACTCGCATTGACGTGGCAGCGTAGACTCGCGGCCAAACGATTCGCCCGGAGCCAGACCTATGAGCATCGAGCCGGCAGCACGAGAGGCGGCCACCATCCCCACTTCGGATGAACTCGTGGCACGGGCGGCGGCGATGGTGCCCGAGGTCCGGGCGCGGGCAGCCGAAGCGGAGCAGCTCGGGCGGCTGCCGGATTCGACGGTGGCGGAGATGAAAGCGGCGGGATTCGGTCGAACCTTGCGGCCAGCGTTCTACGGCGGCTTCGAAAAGGATTACCGGACCTTCGGGCGGATCGTGCGGGAGATGGGGCGCGGGTGCGCCTCCAGCGGGTGGTGCGCGGGGACCTGGATGAGCCAGGCGATGACGCTCGCGCGCTACCCGAAGCAGGCCCAGGACGAGATCTGCGGTGATGACCCGGACGTGTTCATCGGCTCGACGGCGGTACCGGGCGGTAAGGCTGTGCCAGTTGAGGGCGGCTGTGTGGTGAACGGCCGCTGGAGCTTTGCGAGCGGCATCCACCACGCTGGCTGGATGAGCGTTGGCGTGCTGATGCCGGAGGGGCCCATCCGCGGAATGATGCTGCCGACAAACCAGGTTGAGATCCTGGATACATGGAACGTGATGGGGCTACGCGGGACGGGCAGCACCGACTTCGTGGCGAAAGATTTGTTTGTGCCGGAGCACCGGAGCATCGATGGAGCGAGCTGGGTGTGGAAGCCGGCGCGCGAACCGCTCGTGACGGGGCCGCTGCGGAACCACGGGGCGGGGACCACTCAGGTGTCGTCGTCGATCTTCGCGCCTTCAGCAGTGGGAAACGCCGAGGGGTTCATCGACGCGTTCGTGGAGGGCGCCGGGAACCGGACCATCACCTACGCGCGGACGAAGCAATCGGAGCACGTTGGTACGCAGCAGCGGCTGGCCGAATCAGCGATCGAGGTCGATACGGCGTGGATGTTGCTGCAGCGGTGCTACGACGTCCTGGACGAGCACGCCAACACAGGGCGCATTCCGTCCGAGACGCGCTCGCGGATGCGGCGCGATACGGCGTTCGCGGTGAACGTCTGCTATCGAGCTATCAATCGGGTCTTCGAAGTCTCCGGGGCACACGCACTGCAGACATCGGGCGAACTCCAACGGCGCTGGCGCGACGCGCACGCGATCGCCAGCCAGCCGAACTTCCACTTCGACTTCGAGGCGGAGACGTGGGGACGCCTGAAGCTGGGTCTGGAGCATCACCACCCGAGCCTGTAGCGGGGGAGCTGACAAGAAGGGAGCGAAGGTTCTTGGGCGGATGTGGTTTGGACGCAGCGGTGCGGAGGTTCTTCTGGAGTCCTTTGTGCTCTTGGCGTCCTTCGCGTCGGCCCGTTCGTTCGCCGGCTACACCCGCTCCAACAACACCGCGTCGCCCTGGCCGGTGCCGGAGCAGATGGCGGCGATGGCGTAGCGTTCGCCGGTTTCCTGCAGCTGGTAGGCGGCGGTGAGGATGAGGCGGGCGCCGCTGGCGCCGATGGGGTGGCCCATCGCCACCGAGCCGCCGTTGCGGTTCACACGATCGGCGTCCCAGTTCAGTTCCTGGCTGCAGATGAGTGGAACGCAGGCGAAGGCTTCGTTGACTTCGATGACCGCCATGTCGTCGATGCCGAGGCCAGTCTTTGCGAGCAGCTTCTTGATGGCGTGGGCGGAGGCCACCGGAAATTCCGCCGGTTTCGTCGCGGCTTCGGACCAGCCGACGATACGGGCGAGGGGCTTGTTGGCCAGCTTCGCCGCCCGCTGCTCGCCGGCAAGGATCATGACGGCCGCGCCGTCGTTCACGCCGGGGGCGTTGCCCGCGGTGATGGTCTTCGAACCCCAAACCGGACTGATGCGCCCAAGGCGCTCTACCGTCGAGTTCGGACGCGGGCTTTCGTCCTTGGCGAGGGCGACGTGGTTGGGGTCGCGCTTGTTGGGGACGGCCGTGATTTCGCGATCAAAGTAGCCGGAATCGTGCGCCGCACCCCAGCGCTTCTGGCTGCGGACGCTCCATTCATCCATGGCAAGGCGTGAGACCTCACGGTTGGCCGACATCTCGTCGGCCTGGTTGGCCATGTGGACATCATCGAAGGCGCACCAGAGGCCGTCATGGACCATGCCATCGACCAGGGTCTTGTTGCCCATGCGCGCACCCCAACGGGTTTGTATGTCGTAGTAGGGCACGTTGCTCATCGATTCCATGCCGCCGGCAATGGAGAGCTCGCTTTCGCCGAGGAGGATCTGCTGCGAGGCCATTACGACGGCGCGCATCCCGCTGCCGCAGACCTTGTTCACGAGCGTGCTCGGCGTGGTTTCGGGGAGGCCGGCGGCGATGAGCGCCTGCCGGCTTGGCAACTGTCCCTGCCCGGCCTGGAGGACCTGGCCGAGGGTGACGCTATCGACTTCGCCCGGATCGAGCTCGTTGCGTTCGATCATCTTGCGGATGACGAGGGAGGCGAGGTCGACCGCGGTGTGTTCTTTCAAGGCGCCGCCGAACTTGCCCCACGGTGTGCGGGTCGCATCGACGATGTAGACGCTTTCCATGCGAAACGAGCGTACACCACGGGGAGAGGAAAGAAGAAAGAGAAATGAGGAAAGAAGCAGCGAACGGGGAGATAGACTTTGGCGCTGCAATGGGCACGAGCACGTCGATTTCAGGGGTAGTACTCGCGGGCGGGACGAGCCGGCGGTTTGGGTCGGATAAGGCTTCGGCGCTGCTGGCGGGACGGCCGATGCTGCAGTGGGTGGTCGATGCGCTCGGCGGCGTCGCTGTAGAGATCGTGATCAGCGCGGCGGAGGGTCAGGTGTTGCCCGACGTGACCTGCAGGGTGCCTATTCGGGTGGTCACCGACCCGGTGAAGGGACAGGGCCCGCTGGTGGGGATGCTCGCGGGACTTGAAGCGTCGACAAACGAAACGTGCCTGGTGGTTTCGTGTGACGCACCCCTGGTCCAGCCGAAACTCCTGCGGGGGCTGGCGCGGCGGCTCGCGGACAGACAGTTCGAAGGGGTGATTCCGGAGGTTGGCGGGAGGCTCCAGGCTCTGATGGCGGCGTACCGGCGGAGCGAAGTGGTAGCGGTGATGCGAGGGAGCCGGGACTCGGGGAATCTGAGCGTGAGTGCGGCCGTTTCGAAGCTGACGCACGTGGTGACGATCGGAGAGGCGGAGCTTCTCGCGTTCGATCCTGATTTGCGGAGCTTCATGGGTGTGAATAGCGCGGAGGAGATGGCGAGGGCGACGGCGCTGATTCGAGGGATGTCGTCGTAGGGGCGCTGTTGCAATACGCCCCACTAACCACGCGGTCAGTAGCACACTCGCCGGAAAGACAGGCGACCGGTATCCGGGGCGGGGGTAGGCTGGAGGCAGTGATGGGACTCGAAGCTCGGGCTCAGCGGCAGAAGCGGATGGAATCCCGCCCGCAACGCCCCGCCTGGCCAACCCTGAAGCGAGCGATTGCATTGCACCGCCCACACCGGAAGATGGTGGCGGCGCTCATCGTGGTCATCATCTTCTCGTCGATCGTCGGGCTCGGGCCGCCCGTGATCATCCAGAAGATCATCGATGATGTACTCACCGGTAATAAGAGCGGTCGCGAACTAAACTACCTGATCTTCGCGATGCTGGTGCTGGTCGGGCTCAACTCGATCGCCGGAGTGGCGCAGTCATACCTCAGCCAGAGCGTCGGGCAGAGCGTCATGTTCGACCTGCGGCGGCAGCTCTACCGGCACCTGACCGGGATGTCGTTGCGTTGGTTCACTTCGATGCGCACGGGCGAGGTGCTTTCGCGCGTGAACAACGACGTGGGAGCCGTCCAGAATGTAGTCAGCGACACGCTGACCGGCATCGTTGGAAACGTCATCACCGCCCTGAGCACGCTGACGCTGATGCTCCTGTTGGACTGGCGGCTGACGTTGTTTTCTGTCGCGTTCATGCCGATCTTCGTCTACCCGGCGCGGCGCGTTGGGAACATGCAGCGAGACCTGATCACGGACTCACAGGAAGAGCTCGCCCAGATGACAGCGCAGATGCAGGAGACGCTCTCGGTGAGCGGCGCCCTGCTGGTGAAGACATTCGGGCGCCAGGAAGCGGAAATTGATCGATTCGAAGAGACAGCGAAGCGAATTCGCAGCCTGAATGTGCGTCGCGCGATGGTTGGCCGCGGCTTCATGATGGCGATGGGCATGTTCGGCACGCTCGCCCCGGCGGTGGTCTACTGGTACGGCGGTCACGCGATCATCGGCGGCCATTCGACCCTGGGGACCGTGGTGGCGTTCGGCGCATTGTTAACCCGGTTGTTCCAGCCGGTCTCGCAGTTGCTCAGTGTGCACGTCACTGTACTGAGCTCGCTGGCGCTGTTCGAACGCATCTTCGACTACCTCGACCTCGAACAGGAGATCACCGACCGGCCCGGCGCCCAGCCGCTGGTCGAACCGCGCGGGCATATTCGCTTCGAAAACGTGGGCTTCAGCTACATCGCCGACCGCCCGGCACTTCAAGACGTGGCCTTCGAGGTGCCGCCCGGGCATTTCGCGGCGCTTGTGGGCCACTCGGGCGCCGGCAAGACCACGCTGGCTTACCTCGTGCCGCGGCTCTACGACGTGAACAGCGGGCGCGTCACCATCGACGGCCATGACATTCGCGATGTGACACTCGAATCGCTCGGCAACAGCATCGGAATGGTGAACCAGGAGCCCTTCCTGTTCCACGACACGATTCGCGAGAACCTGCGCTACGGTTCGCCGAACGCCACAGATGAACAGATCGAGGCTGCGGCGCGGGCGGCGAATATCCACGAACTGATCGCCGAGCTGCCGTTCGGCTACAACACGGTCGTGGGGGAACGCGGCTACCGGCTTTCCGGCGGCGAAAAGCAGCGCGTGGCCATCGCCCGGGCCCTGCTGAAGGACCCGGCGATCCTGATCCTCGATGAAGCGACCTCGAGCGTGGACAGCAAGACCGAGCGCGCCATCCAGGAGGCGCTCGAGCACCTGACGCGGGGCCGCACGGTGATCGCAATCGCTCACCGGCTTTCCACCATCGTCGCCGCCGACATCATCCTTGTCATCGAGAACGGGCGTGTGGCGGAAAAGGGCAAGCACGAAGAGCTTCTGGCGCTGAACGGCGTCTATGCCGGGCTCTATCGCCAGCAGTTCCGGGAAAACGACATGGCGGTGGCGGCCGGCGGGGGCCAGTAGCCGCCAACCGCGCGGGCAGCCTATCCCTGCTTCTGCGAATCCTCGTACAGCTGGTCGCGTGATGCGCGGAATGCTTCCCAGCCCTGTTCGCGCAGGACCTTCAGGTGCGGGTCGGGTTCTTCGGCGGCCGTGCCCATGGATGCGGCGATGGCCGGGTCCGCACGGTAGTCGAGCGCCTGGCGGAAGCCCTGGAGCTCGTACGAGCGATTCACAAGCAACTTGTTCGTGCGGACGGTCTTTTGGGGCAGCGCCGCCATCTTTCGGGCCATGTCCTCGGCCGTCGCCATGAGATCATCGGCCGGGACCACACGGTTCACGATGCCGAGGCGCAGGGCATCCTGGGCGCTGATCCGTTCACCGAGCATGAGGATTTCCTTGGCCTGCTTGATGCCCGTGAGGAACGGCGTCACCAGGATCGGGGGGCCGAAGCTATGGCGGATCTGGAGTTCGCCGAAAACGGCGTCCTCGCTGGCGACGGTCATGTCGCACATGCCCGCGAGCTCGTGGCCCTGGCCCACGGCGTAGCCACGGACGGCGGCGATAACCGGCTTCGGCATCTCCCAGATCTTGAGGTTGATCTGCATTCCCGAGGGCGACGGTTCGTTGTCGGGTGGCGGCGTCGACTGGATGTCGCCACCGGCGGAAAAGGCCCGGCCGGCGCCGGTGAGGATGATGCACTTCACCTCGTCGTCCTTTTCTGCTTCGCCGAGCGCCCACCAGAGCCGGCGGGTGATGGACCAGTTGATCGCATTGAGGACGACGGGGCGGTTAAGGGTGATGACGGCGAAAGACTCGCGCTTTTCGTAGAGCACGTCGTCGATTGATGGCGGTGGAATTTCGATTTGCTGAGGGGATGTCATGGGCGAAAAGCCTACCGGATGGCGCCGCCGTGTGCCGCCCGGGACGAGCGGCCGCCTTACACTTTGAACGTGAACATCGCGCGCGCCGATTTCGTCCGGGCGTTCCAGGACTCCGGCCACGAATTGTGGCTGGTCGGCGGCGCGTTGCGCGACCGGCTGCTGGGCATCAAGAGCAAGGACCTCGATTACGCCACCGACGCCAATCCGGATGACGTGGAAGCGCTGGTTACCTCGCTGGGGACGCAGGTGGTCACGGTAGGGAAGCGCTTCGGGACGATCGGCGCGCTGGTCGACGGCGAATGGAGCGAGATCACGACCTACCGCGGCGATTCCTACAGCGAGGGTTCGCGCTGGCCGGATGTGACCTTCGGGACTTCGATCGAGGAAGACCTGGCGCGGCGGGACTTCACGGTGAATGCGCTCGCTGAGAACGCGTTCACGGGCGGCCTTATCGACCCATACGGCGGAGCCACCGACCTCGAAGCGAAGGTCATCCGGGCGGTCGGCGAGCCGGTGCGACGATTCCGAGAGGACCCGTTGCGCATCCTTCGCGGCATCCGATTTGTCAGCCAGCTCGGGTTCGAAGTTGAGGCTGCGACGCTGCAGGGGATGAAGGAGACGGTCGACCTGCTCGCGACGCTTTCGCAGGAGCGCGTGACCACGGAGCTGGACAAGCTGCTGCAGGGGGCGTTCCCGGCTGCGGGGTTGGAAATGCTGCGTGAGACTGGCGCGCTTCCACTGGTGCTGCCGGAACTGGTTTCGATGATCGGGTGCGACCAGAACCGGTTCCACAAGTTCGACGTCTGGGGGCACACCGTCGCGACCGTTGAGGCAATCGCGACGACGCCGGAATCACGTCGTCTGCGGCGCTGGGGGGCACTGCTGCACGACCTCGGCAAGCCCGCTGTGCGGCACGTGAAAGCGAACGGCGAGTGGGGATTCTACCGGCACGAGACGGTCGGCGCCGAACTGACAACCGAGATGCTGGGGCGGCTGAAGCTTTCGCGGCAGGACATCCACGCAATCAGCCACCTCGTGCGCCGGCACATGGATCATCCCGTTGTAACCGACGCGCGCTCGGTCCGGCGCTATATGTCGAAAGCGGCCGGGTACTGGCGAGACCTGGTGGCGTTGAAGCGCGCCGACAACGCCAGCCACACCTACGACGATGCGGGCTACCACGATGCCCTGGAGGCGGCCTGCGAGCGCATCGAGCGAGAAGAAGCCGACCGGCTGCGGGCCGAGAGCCCGCTTTCCGGCGACGACCTGGTTGCGATGTTCGACCGGTCGCCAGGCCCGTGGATCCGGGTTGTGAAAGACCGGCTGAGCGCGCTCGTGCTCGATGGAGAACTCGCGCCGGGAGACAAAGCCGCCGCTGAGCGAATCGCCCGCCGGGTGATGGGTAAGGAGTAGGAGCCCGTCAGCGGTTCAGGACGAAACGATCCATGAACGAGAGCATAATTTCCGCGCAGTGGCGTCCGAGTTTCGGGTCGGCGTCGAAGCCATGGGGCTGGTTGGCGAACATGTGCAGTTCGACGGGAACGCCTGCGGCATCGAGCGCCTCGTACATGCGAGTCGCTTCCGCCGCGGGGACGACCTCGTCTTTGTTGCCCTGGATGAGGAGCGTGGGCGGGAACTTCGCAGTCGCATAGGAAAGCGGGCTTGCGCCCTTGAGCGTATCTTCGTTGGCGCCTTTACCGAAGAGGGCAGGCAGGCCGCCCCACGAGCGGCGGTCGAGGCCGGTAGGCGGGTAGAACGAGATGACGGCAGCGACCGAAGAGCTAACGCCGTTGTTGCCGCCGGTACCCTCGAAGCTGGATTCTGCGATGGCGCCTCCGGCCATGAGAGAGAGGTGCCCGCCCGCCGAGTTGCCCGAGATGACGAGGCGATCGGGGTCGATGCCGAGTTCCGCGGCGTTGGCACGGACGTAGCGAATCGCGCACTTCACGTCTTCGATCTGGGCCGGCCAGAGCGACTCGCCGGTGAGCCGGTATTCGCTCGCGATGCACGTATACCCGCGCCGGCCGAGAAGCACGCCATAACCCTTGAGCTGGGAGCGGTCGCCCTGGGACCAGCCCCCACCATGGATGAGGAGCACGCCAATGCCGTTCTTCACGCTCGCGGGCGGCTCGTAGATGTCGCAGCGAAGTTCGCGGCCGCCGCCGGCGCCGAAGACGACTCCTTCGCGAGTAATAACACGGTCCTGCACTGGTGCGGTCATGGGTTGGGGCCTCCGGGAAATGTCTGCCGGGGAGTGTAGATGACGTAGTTACGAAGGTGCACTAACTGTCCGCGAATGTCGTCGGCATCGAAAACTGAGGCTATTCGGAGCATCGCTCGCTCGATTGTCCCCACGGGCATTCGTTGCTCAGTAAGGACAATGATCTCGGCGTGCTCCTTACCGGCGGCGGACCACTCACGATGAAGTGCTGAGAAATCCCCCGTATTCCGCGTGAACATCACTCGACCCATCGCAGTCGCGTATTCCAGTTGCCCATGGTCGGCGCCACTTCTTCGGTCGGCGTCGACTACCGTGGTGCAATCAAAGCCTCGGCGTCGAAGGGCGTTCAGCACCGATTCATGCAACGAGTCCTCATCCATCAGGAGGCGGAATCTCACCGAGAGGGTTCGACCCCAGCATTCGGAGACCAACGGTGCGGGGATTCCGCTGCCAACTGCTTCTCCAGTTCGGTGTCGGCGTCGAGTTCGGCGTCGATTCGCTCGCGGTTGGCGAGGTAATAGGCGACGGCCGCGAAAAAGAGGCTCGGATCAAGGTCCGGGTTGTCGGCGCAGAACTCTT
Source organism: Dehalococcoidia bacterium (assembly GCA_050247055.1). Classification (GTDB taxonomy): domain Bacteria; phylum Chloroflexota; class Dehalococcoidia; order Tepidiformales; family Tepidiformaceae; genus Amarobacter. The sequence continues at coordinate 496,327 of JBFWUX010000001.1, read as the reverse complement.
CAGTGGTGTGCCCAGCCCGGTAGTATCCGGCCACATTGTGAACGGTAATTCCGGTGCCACGAAGGCAAGGGCGACCCTGCCGGTACCCGGGCTTCGAAACGAGAAGCGTCGAGAGTTCTACGGTCTGCGTTCCCATCGTTGAAGTTTACCATCCCCGTTTCTCGGTTCGCAGAAAGACGGACTGCGTCATTGTCTTCCGCCTACCCGCTGCGCTTGAGGCGGCCGGTTCGCTTTGCGTATCGCTCGCCAAGGCTGAAGACGTAAACACCAAGCGGGATCATGACGATGCCGCTGGCGATCAGGCCGCCAATCGTCGGGAGCAGGTCCCGGATGCCCTCGCCGTTGATGAGCGAACTACGGATCCCCTCGATGACGTAGGTGGCCGGGCTGAAGATGCTGATGGTGGCGAGCGGTTCAGGCATTTCGCTTGCCGTGATGTACACGCCGGAGATCAGGACGAGTGCGGCCTGCACCACGTGGGTCATCTCGGCGCCACGTTCCGGGTAGAGGAGTGGCAGGACAGCTCCCATGATGCCGATGCCGATGAGGCTCAGGCTGCCCGCCATGAGGACTGCGGTGGCGGACACGTAGTTCGCGTTGCTCATATCGAGGTCGAAGACGAGAACCACGATGATGAGGACAACGGCCGTGTGGAGCAGGCCGTAGACCAGCGAGAACAGTGCGGTGCCCACCATGTGCGTCCCGCGACGCACGGGAGCCATGAAGGTGTACTCGATGGTGCCTTCCCAGCGCTCCCAGCTGATCATTTCGCTGACTGTCTGGAAGACGACCGCGAGGTAGTGCCAGACCAGCGCGCCGATGGCGAGGAAGAGCGCGAGGCGCTTCACCTGGTCATCCGTGTAGGCGACGCCGCCGGCGGCCGTATTGGCGCCTTCGGCGATGAGCACGACGGCGAGGCTGTTCGCGATGGTGTAAAGCATCCACACCAGCTCCCAGCCCCAGTACCGTTTGACGAGGTTGATATTGCGTTCGACGAAGGCGTAACTGGCCTTCAGTTCGTAGTAGGCGAGACTCATTTCGCTTCGGCCTCCTGGTCCGCATCTTCGAGCTTCTTGCCGGTGAGGCGGAGGAACACATCCTCCAGCGACGGAAGCGGCTCGCCCGCTTTGTGGACCATCTCTTTCAGTGCGGCTGGGGTATCGAGGGCGACAACGCGCCCCTTATCTACGATGGCAATGCGGTCGCAGAGTTCATCCGCTTCCTGCATGTCGTGAGTTGTAAGCATGACCGTCGCGTCGTGGGTCGCGCGGATTTCGAGCACCGCGGCCTGAACTTCGCGCTTGGAATGCGGATCGAGGCCGGTAGTGGGTTCATCGAGGAGGAGGAGGACCGGCGACGTGAGGAAGGCGCGCGCGATGGCGACCTTCTGCTGCATGCCGCGGGACATGTCCTCCATCGGCGAACGGAACGATGGTTCTTCCACTCCCAGCCGCAGCAGGATCTCCCTGGCTTTCGCGCGAGCGAAGGTCGGGTTCACGGAATAGAGTCGTGCCCCGTACATCAGGTTCTCCATCGGCGAGAGCTTCTTGAAAAACGAGGCTTCGACGGAGACACGGTTGATGAGCCTCTTCACCTTGAACTCGTCCTTCTCGACGTCGAGCCCGAATATCGAGACTGAGCCGGAATCGGGCATGAGGAGAGTCGACATCAGGCGGATGAGCGTGCTCTTGCCCGTGCCGTTGGGGCCGAGGACGCCGAAGATTTCGCCGCGCTCGACCTGGAAGCTGATGTGATCGACCGCGACGACGCGCTTGCGTTCCGCCGTCTTGCCGCGAAGGCGCCCGATGAGGCCGGGGCCCTGCCGGAAGACCTTCGTCACGTCGTCGACTTCGAGGGCGCGAGCCGAAGGGTCGACTTCGACTGTCACGCCCTGGAAATGGGATGGATCGAGAGTTGCCACCGTCATTGGATCTCCATGGAATCAAGGGGGAGGAGCCGACGGGAACTGGTTTTCAGAACAGGGCTGGAAAACAAGAAACCGTGGGCGTTTGGTGTGGCCCACGGCTGGCTATCGAAATTCGATAGGACTCAGACGATGGGCGCAGTCCTGCCGTTGGGCGCGGCGGGGCGCGGCACGAAGACAGTGGCGCCGAGCACGGCGAGAATCATTGCGCGTCCCTCCTGCGAGTCATCATGGCGACTATAGCTCGCATAGCCATCGACAATCAATAACGCGGCGCGAGGGAAAGAGTTAACGAGGGGCGGAGAACTTAGACCGCGCGAGGGAGGATGGGCTGCCGGCGCTGGACGAGCGGGCCGTGGGCCGCGACGAGTCGCGCGAACTCGGCGCCCTCCACGGGTTCCTTGAACAGGTGGCCCTGGCCCTGCTTGCAACCGATTCCGTAGAGGAAATCCCACTGCCAGGCGTTTTCGATGCCTTCCGCGACGATGTTCATTTTGAGCGCGTTCCCAAGGTCGACGATCGCTCGCAGCACCGGGCCGGAAGTAGCGTCGACGCCCAGGCGGGCGATGAACGACTGGTCGACCTTAAGCGTGTCCACGGGCAGGCGCTGAAGGTAGCTGAGCGAGGAGTAGCCGGTGCCGAAATCGTCGATGGAGAGGCCGACGCCGAGGGTGCGAAGCTCCGCGAGCATTTCGAGCGTGGCGGGGATGTCATTGATGAGGACGCTCTCGGTGAGTTCAAGCTTGAGCTGCTTCGCCGGGAGGCGTGTCGCTTCGAGGACTTTCGCGATGCGGTACGGCAGATCCGCCTGGCGGAACTCCGCGGCCGAGATGTTGACGCAGACCGTGAGCGGATAATTCGGGCGGGCGCGCTGGAACTCCACTGTCTTGCGGCAGGCCTCTTCGAGGACCCATTGCCCAATGCGGATAATCTCGCCGGTTTCTTCGGCGATGGAGATGAACGTAGCGGGCGAGAGAATGCCACGGTGCGGGTGATCCCAACGCAGAAGGGCTTCCATACCGGAAATATCGCCGGAGCGAAGGTCCACGATGGGCTGGTAGTGGAGGAGCAATTCCTGGCGTTCGACCGAACGGCGCAGGGCGTTGTCCAGGTCGAACTGCTCGGCCGGGATGGCATCGAGTTCCGGGGTGAACAGCACGAGGCGCGCGCGGCCCTCGGCTTTCGCACGGTAGAGCGCGATATCGGCTTTGCGCAGGAGCTCGGTACTTGTGCGGTCGGACTGGGTGCTCACCGCGATTCCGATGCTCGAGGAGACGAACATTTCGTGGCCGGAGAGCGAGAACGGGCGCTGCAGCGAATAGAGGATGCGTTCGGCAATGCGGAGGGCGGTGGCCTGCGCGTTCGTGGACTGCACGAGGACGGTGAATTCATCGCCACCGAGGCGGGCCACCAACTGGCCCTCGGCGGCGCCGACGAGGCGCTGGCTGAAGACTGAAAGCAACTGGTCGCCGACGGCATGGCCGAGGGTGTCGTTGAGGTATTTGAAGCGGTCGACATCGAGGAAGAGGACGGCGACGCGATTCTTGCGCTGTGGGAGGTTGAGCGCACGGGTGAAGCCGGAGAGAAAGAGGGCGCGGTTCGGGAGACCGGTGAGTGTGTCGTGGAACGCGCGGTGGACCAGGGTGTCGGTGGATTCCTGGATGGCGCCGGTCATCTGGCGAAAAGCTGACGAGATAGCGTCGATCTCGCGGACGGAGGACGGGGGCGTGGACTGTTCATAGTCCCCTTCGCCCGAGATAAGCATCGTGGTGGCGATGGCCTCGAGCGGGCGCGCGATTTTGCGATGGATGATCCAGACGAGGACAGCGGTGAGCGCGAGGGCGAGAGCCACACTGGCGCCGGCCCACGCAATCCCTCGAGGTAGCAGTGAACCCACGAGGACCGGGACGAACACGACGGGAATGAGCCACGCGCCGATGAGGAACGCAACGGGTAGCCGCACGACTGGCCGATTTTTCGGGGACATCCGCCTGCCTTCCCTGGATTCGTTGGGTGGCGCCGCGGTTACATCGCGGTGACGCTCATTACTGGAATATTCGTCGGGCAGATACTTCTCGACAGGGTCTTTTGCATCCATCAGGCGGCGACCTGCTTCTGCCAGGGCTCCCGGAAGAGGTGGACAAGTTCCGCCGCCACCACCGGATCCAGCGCGCTGCCGCTTTCGTTGCGGACCTTGCTCAGGCCGGCGTCCAACCCGGCCTTTGCCGCGTGGTCGAACTGGCAGGCAGTCGCGAGGATGCGCCCACCCATGGAGATGCCCTCGCCGGCGAGCCGCCCGGGGCGGCCGGAGCCATCCCAGCGTTCATTGGCTTCGGCGGCGATGCGGACAACATCCGCCGGGGCGACGCGATCGAGGACGGCGGTGGCGGATGTGATCGCCGTGACCCCGAATTCGCAAGCCCGGGCTTCGACATCCTCCGCCTCCGGAAAGGCCGCCGGCAGCACATGGACGATCGACGCGAGGGCGAGGGCCCGGGTCTCCTCGGCGGAGAGCACGAGTTGCTCGGCAAGCCGGTCGACGATGTTTGAGCAGCGGAGTGCGTGTGCCGTGGCTTCCGGACCTGCGAATTGGGCCACCATCGCCTCGAGGGCCTCGTGGCGACCGGCCCTCCACTCGGGTAGGGCGCGCTTCAGTGACGAATTGATTACCGGCCGGGAGTTCCCCCGGCGAGCGGCGAGCGGGCCAGCCGCCAATGCCACCATCGCAACGCCGAAGCCCGCGCCGATTGCGCCCAGAGGAATTCCGACACCGAGAGCGCGGACCCCGAAGAGTCCGGCTACGGTGAAGAGCACAGCGACGCCCGGCAGTACCGATGCCTTCACCCCATGGTTTTCGGCATGGGGGAAGGATTCGCGAGTCCCCGGGCGGGCTGTTAACCCGCCTTGAGCGTCCGCTGCCGGCGGCCCCAATCTCTCGCGATCCAGAAGGCGAGTGCGGTGAACACGAACCCGTGGACGATGGCCCCGGAGTAGCTGCCATCATCTTCAAGTGGCACCCAGGGCGAGAGCGCCACGCCCATTGCCATCGTGCCGACCTGGGTGAGCATGACGCTCAGCGCGAGCGGTGCGGGCAGCGCGCGGTCCAGGTAGAGACCCAGCCCGAACGCGAGCGTGCCGAAGACGAAGCCGATGAAACCCGCGATGGCGAAGGCAAGCAACGGCTCGAAGTCGAAAATGATGCCCGGCTGCCCGATGACGACAACCGCCATCGCGGCCAGCAACAGCCTCCCGCCAAAAGTCCGCACGCGGCCGGCCGTGGCCGGGCGCTCCGCATGGAGCCAGTAGACCACCGCCATGCTCGGTAGCCACGGGAGAAAGATGAGGGTGTTCCGGTAGTCGTACTGGCCGGGACGGACGATGGATTCGAAGCCGAAAGCCAGCCAGGCGAATCCGGCGACAAACGAGATCACAGGCACCAGGGCGACAAGGTTGAATCCGGCGCTCCGGCGCGCCAGGGGGACTGAAATGCTCACGATGTTTTGCTCCCACGAAGGCCGCGATTCACGCGGGCCGATCCAAGCGTTTCGGGCGAAGAGGATCTGGTGCTGTGAAGCCCGCCACAGAAGGCGCCATCCACGCTTGCAATCGGCCAACTAGGCGCGATCGGAAACCCGGGACAACGTTCGAAAGAGGGGGATTAGCACTCATTGACAGGGAGTGCTAATATTCCCTTCGCACAACTCAAATCCCCTCACAGAGGTACAGAATGGCAAAGCAGCTGCTCTTCGATGAAGAAGCACGACATTCGCTGAAGCGGGGCATCGATGCCCTCGCCGACGCCGTAAAGATCACGCTTGGCCCGAAGGGCCGCAACGTGGTCCTGGACAAGAAGTTCGGCGCCCCGACGATCACCAACGACGGTGTGACGATCGCCAAGGACATCGAGCTCGAAGACCCGTTCGAGAACATCGGCGCCCAGCTGGCCAAGGAGATCGCCTCCAAGACCAACGACATCGCTGGTGACGGCACCACGACCGCGACCGTCCTCGGCCAGGCTATCGTGCAGGAAGGCCTGAAGAACGTCGCCGCGGGCGCCAACCCGATGGGCCTGAAGCGCGGCCTCGAAGCCGGCGCCGCCTCCCTCGTCGATGCGATCAAGAAGAACAGCATCAAGGTCACCGAGCGCTCCCAGATGGCGCAGGTCGCCACGATTTCGGCCAACAACGACGCCTCCATCGGCAACCTCATCGGTGAGTGCATGGAGAAGGTCGGCAAGGACGGCGTCATCACCGTCGAAGAGTCAAAGGGCATCCAGACCGAGATTGAATACGTCGATGGTATGGCGTTCGACCGCGGCTACATCAGCCCCTACTTCGTGACCAACCCGGACCGCATGGAAGCCGTCGTCGAGGACCCAATGATCCTCATCACCGACAAGAAGCTCAGCTCGGTCCAGGAGATCCTCCCGGTCCTCGAGAAGATCCTCCAGGCGACCAAGAACGTCGTCATCATCTGCGGCGACCTCGAAGGCGAAGCCCTCGCGACCCTCGCCGTGAACAAGCTCCGCGGCACGATCAACATCCTCGCCGTGAAGGCCCCGGGCTTCGGCGACCGCCAGAAGGACAACCTCGGTGACCTCGCCGTCCTCACCGGCGCGACGGTCATCTCGGAAGAGATCGGCCGCACGCTCGATAGCGTTGAGATCGGCGACCTCGGCCGCGCCCGCCGCGTTGCTTCCACCAAGGAAGAGACCACGGTCATCGAAGGCAAGGGCAAGAAGAAGGACCTCGACGCCCGCATCGGTCAGATCCGCGCCATCCTCGAAGACGCCAAGAGCGACTGGGACCGCGAAAAGGCCCAGGAGCGCCTTGGCAAGCTCGCCGGCTCGGTCGCCGTCATCAAGGTCGGCGCCGCCACCGAAGTCGAGCTCAAGGAAAAGAAGCACCGCGTGGAAGACGCGCTCAGCGCCACCCGCGCCGCCGTCGAAGAGGGCATCGTCCCTGGTGGCGGTGTCGCCCTCATCAACGCCCTCGTTTCTCTCGACAAGGTGAAGCTGTCCGGCGATGAGGCAACCGGTGTGAACATCCTCCGCCGCGCGCTCGAAGAGCCGCTTCGCCGCATCGCGATCAACGCCGGCAAGGACGGCTCGGTCATCGTTTCGGAAGTGAAGAAGCTCCCGAAGGGCCAGGGCTACAACGCCCAGACCGATGTCTACGGCGACATGATCAAGATGGGCATCCCGGACCCGGCGAAGGTGACGCGCTCGACCATCGAGAACGCCGTCTCCATCGCCGCCATGGTGCTGACCACCAACTGCCTGGTCACGGAAAAGCCGGAAGCCGCGCCCGCAATGGCCGGCGCCGGCGCGCCTCCGATGTACTAAGCCGGCGCTACACCCCCTCGGGCGCCGGCAACGGCATCCGAAATGGTGAAGCAAACCTCCGAGGGGGTAGGACGCAATGTCCTACCCCCTCGTCTTTTTCACCAGAAGGAGTGAACAAGATGATGACCGAGAACGGCATCACCATCGACGAAGAGGCGCTCGAAAAGCTCCTCACGAATGCGGACATCGTGACCATCGGCTTCACGCTCTTCCCCGAGCGGCTGCTGGTGGACACGCGCAGCAACGAAACCGACGGTCAGTTTGCCGACATGGTTGAGCCGGTTGGCTCGGTGCAGGAGCGGTACATGTGGCTGGGCAAACACCGCGGCAGCTTCGGCGCGCCCGAGGGCTTCGGCTTCTTCGTCTGGCCGCTGACCGTGCGCGGAATGATCGAACGTGACGCACTCGCGCCGCTGAAGGCACGACTCGATGCGGAAGCCCGCCAGGACCTCGAAGTCGCGCTGGCAACAGCGGCGGAACTCGAACGGCAGGCGATGATCGAGGCAGTGCGTGGCAGCGAACGCTGGCCGGCGGTCTGGGAGCGCAACGCGGCGTAGCCGCCCCAACGAGTTGAGATGCTGCGAATGTTCCGGGAACTTCCTCCCGGACTATTGCAGATTGTTCGCCACAGGCTAAGAATTACCCGCACAATAACGAGCGGCGGAGCACCAGCTTGGCAGTAGTCACAGAGAAGAAGAGCGAACAGTTCGACGTGGTCGTCGTTGGGGCGGGGGCAGCCGGGCTGTACATGCTCCACAAGCTCCGCGGGCTCGGCATGAGCGCCGTGGTCATCGAAGCCGGCAACGGCGTCGGCGGCACCTGGTACTGGAACCGCTACCCCGGCGCCCGCTGCGACGTTACGAGCGTCGAGTACTCGTTCAGCTTCGATAAAGAGCTCGAGCAGGAGTGGAACTGGTCGGAGTTGATGGCCTCTCAGCCGGAGATCGAGCGGTACATGAATCACGTGGCCGACCGCTACGACCTTCGCCGCGACATCCGCTTCAAGACGCGCGTGACCGATGCCAACTGGGACGACGCGACGAACCGCTGGACGGTGAAGACCGACCAGGGCGACACGTTGGTTGCCCGCTACTGCGTGATGGCGACCGGTTGTCTTTCGGCACCGCTGAAGCCAGACATCAAGGGCATGGATTCGTTCAAGGGCGTGTCCGTGCAGACAAGCCTCTGGCCAAAGGAAGGCATCGAGCTCGAGGGCAAGCGCGTCGGGCTCATCGGGACGGGCTCATCCGGTGTGCAGTCGATCCCCGAGATCGCGAAGGTCGCGAAACAGCTGACGGTTTTCCAGCGCACGCCAACCTACACCTGGCCTTCGATGAACCGCCCGCTGACGGACGAGAACCGGGCCAAAGTGAAGGAGAACTACCCCCAGCTGCGCGAAACGCAGCGAAAGTCGCGCGTGGGCATCGCGGGTTCCTTCAACGGCGCGTTGCTCGAACCGCCCACCGCGAAGCTGATGGACCTCAGCGACGAAGAGCGCCGTGCCGCCATGGAGCAGCACGGGTTCGCGGTGACGCGCATGTACGCCGACGTTGCCACGAGCATGGAGGCGAACATCCTCGCGCGGGAGATGTACAGCGAGATGCTGCACCGCGTGGTGAAGGACCCGGCGACGGCGGATGCGCTGACGCCGAGCGACTACCCTATCGGCTGCAAACGCGGCGTGGTTGACCAGGACTACTTCGTCACCTTCAACCGCGACAACGTGAAACTTGTCGACCTGCGCAAGGAGCCGTTCGAGGAAGTCACCGAACACGGCATCCGCACCACCGCCGGCGACTATGAGTTCGACGTGATCGTGTACGCGACCGGCTTCGATGCCATGACCGGGGCACTGCTTCGGATGAACATCACCGGGCGCGACGGCGCGCGGCTGGCCGACAAGTGGGAAGCCGGCCCGCGGAACTACCTGGGCCTGATGGCTTCGGGCTTCCCGAACATGTTCACCATCACCGGCCCCGGCAGCCCTTCGGTGCTCAGCAACATGCTCGTTTCGATCGAGCAGCATGTGGACTGGGTGAGCGATTGCCTGGCCTACCTGCGTGAGGCCGAGGTACGGACGATTGAGCCGACAGTCGAGGCCGAGGACGCCTGGGTGGACCATGTGAATGACGTGGCCGAGGGCACGATGTTCGTAGCCCCGAGCTGCAATTCCTGGTACCTGGGCGCGAACGTGCCCGGCAAGACCCGGCAGTTCATGCCGTACGTCGGCGGCGTGGGCGCCTATCGCCAAAAGTGCGACGAGGTGACGGAGCACGGCTACGAAGGTTTCGCCCTCGATCGGGAGTTGACGCCGGCATAGGCCCATTTGTCAGCGGCGAGTGCGGAAGCGCTCGCTGGTCCGGCGAACGCAAATGTCCCGCGTCAGCCCAGGCCTTTCGCGTGAGCGACCTGTTCTCGGCGATCGGAGTTGCCCTCTTTGTGTGGCATTTCCCCGTGCCGGACGAGCGAGACCTTCCGGTCTCGCCTCTGACTACCTAGTAGTAGATCGCGCGCGGCGCGCCGCCTCCTGCGGCAATGCTCTCGCCGTTGACGGCGACTGAGAGCGGCGAAGCGAGGAATGCGGTCAGGTTGGCGACGTCGTCCGCATCGATAATGCGGTTGACGGTGTTGCCGCGGGCCATGCGCTCGCGGGCCTGGTCCAGCGTTTCGCCGCGAGATTCGGCCTGGCGCGCCATCGTCTCTTCCATGAACTCGGTCCAGGTGAGCCCGGGGTGGATGCAGGTCACGTTGATGCCGAACGGCCCGAGCTCATCGGCCAGGTTCTTGGTCAGCGCCTGGACAGCCACGTTGCGCATGGAGCCAATGGCGTTGCCGGTCTGGCGGGCGGCGAGGCCGCTGATGTTGATGATCCGGCCCCAGCCGTTCGCCTTGAGGTAAGGCGTGGCCGCGCGAGCGCAGCGCGTGTAACCCAACACCTTCACGTTCATCTGTTCGAGAAAGTTCGAATCGGGGAGGTGCTCGATCCCCGGCAGGGGAGGGGCGCCACCCGGCTGGGCGGCGCAGTTCACGAGAATATCGATGCCGCCCAGTTCCGCGGCCGCGCGCGTGAATGCGGCATTCACGGATTCGGTATTTCCGGTGTCGGCGGGAATGCCCACGACCTTGCGGCCGCTCGCCGAGGCGATTTCGGCGGCGGTGGCATCGAGTGTCTCCGTCGTGCGCGCCAGGAGGGCGAGGTCGACACCTTCGTTGGCGAGTACTCGCGCAATCGCTTTGCCGATGCCTTTGCTTCCGCCCGTGACGACGGCCGTTTTGCCAGTGAGTTGCAGGTCCATGGACCGGAAGTCTACGCTTCGGCGCCCCGGGAAGGAGAAGGCAGGATGGATAAACCAGCAGCAGGCAAACCATACGCACTTCATGCCGGGGAAGGTTGGACATACGCGTGGGGTCCGGAGTTCATCGTCAAGGCTGGCGAACAGGGTCGCCGTCTGGCAGTCGCGCACATGACCACACGGGCGGGAGAAGAACCCGCGGACCACACTCACTCTACTGAGGACGAGATCTTCTACTTGCTCTCGGGAAGCATGACCTTTCGCTGCGGCGATGAGACGTTCGAACTCGAACGCGACGGCTTCATCCTTCTGCCACAGGGCGTTCAACACGGATACACGATTCGCGGCGCCGAGGATGTCCGGGTGCTAATTCTCACCGCGCCGGCCGATGGGGCCGTCGCCGAAGGATGGGGCGGCATCGTCGGAGACCTTGAGCGTGGATAGTCCCCCAGGTTCAAAAGGAAGGCCAGGCTGGCATGTCGGGCGGCCATTTGGTGTAGGCTGGCCTGCATGGCCCAGGGAATCGCGCGGAAGCGGGTGCACGCTGGCCGGCGTTCGGCTCGCCGCCACGGAGACGATCAAGAGCTCCTCAAGAATCGCAACCAGCCGGCGGATGCTCCGAAGGCGGCTGTCTATCGCCTCGACGGGAGCCTCGCGCCGGCGAGCGTCCTCCAGCTGCAGAACAGCATCGGAAACTCGGCGTACAACCGTGCTTCACACAACCCCGCGCCGATTCAGCGCCTGTTCGGACGAAAGAAGAAAGCGGCGGCGCCCGCATCGTTCGGCGTCCCCACAGTCGATGACCCCGAACTGAAGAAGCTGAAGGACAAAGCAGGCTCGGACCAGGACGCCAAGGAAGATCAGCTCGGCGAGACCGAATCGACGATGGGCGAGGACATCCAGGAAGGTGTCGGTTTCGGCGCGGAACTCACCGGCGCCGCCGGAGAGCCGTTCTCGAACTTCGGGGGCGAAACCGACCGGATGCACGGCGACTCGATCTCGTTCGGCACTGACACGGCACAGGGCGCCAACAGCGCGGTGGGCTCCGGGCTGGGGGCCGGGGGCGCGGCCCTCGGCGTTGGCGCCGGCGGGGTGGGCATGGTCCTGGCAATCATGAAGCTGAAAGAGCTGGCGAAGAGCAACGAAGAAGGCAAAGGCTGGGAGATCGCGGATGTTTCGCTGGCACTTGCCGGTTCCCTGAACCAGATGGGCGTGGGCGGGCTGCAGGCAGTAGCCGGCCTCACGGGAGCAGCGGGAAGCGGCGCGGCGGCGGCCGGAAAAGAAGTCGGGAGCACCATCGCCGACGCGGCGGGCGGTGCGACCGAAGCACTTGGCGCGCTCGGAGGATTGATCGAGACGGGACTCGGAACAGCTTCTGGATGCATAAAAGTAGCGCAGATGATCGCCGGGAAGTCATGGAACGCCGAGCTGGCAAGTGGAGCCCTCCAGGACTTCTTGAAGGCGCTCAAGGGCGTCACAGTCATGGTGAAATCGTGCATCGGCGCGGCCAATGCGTTCATGTCGGTGGCGGGAGCGGCGGTGGCAATTGTTCCCATCATTGGGGCGGCCATAAACATCGTCGCGCAACTCATCGACATCCTCATCCAGCTGGCTGATATGGGCTTCCGCCTTTACAAGGTCGTTAAGGCGGTCATCGCGCAGCGAGCGCTCAACAAGTTCAAGCAGGTGAAGGCCACCGCGACAGACATGAAGGAGTTCGCCGGATACCTCGCCGGGAATGCCAAGAAACGCTGGCAACGCCAGGTGGCCCCGCTAACCGCGAACATCATCACCATCCTCGGCGACTTCGTTTCGATCGGCGCCTCGGTGCTGAACATCGTCGGCGCTGCGACCGCGGCGGCCTACGGCGCGGGCGTCGGCATCATGGCCGGCGGATACGCGCTTTCGGCCGGTTCGGCTGCCATGAAGATCGGCGCTGCCCTGATCAAGCCCACCCAGGCCGCGGCTCGCTGGGGCAAGCAGAAGCTGAGAAACGCCGGCGGCGGCACCGACGACACAGGAGCCGCGTTGAATGCGAAACGTGCCGGCGTGGTGAAATTCGGCTCGGCCATCGGCATCAACATGCAGAAGACGACCACCTTCAAGAACAAAGAGATGGCGAAACAGATTAGCTTCATCATGAAGCACGTGAAGTCGTTGCCGGACCTGCCCGCGCCATCCGACCAGAAGTATGGGGCGGCGAAGGCCTCCTACGAAGAGGCCTACTTCCTGGTGAAATCCACCGGCGTGAGCATGAAGAAACTGACCGATTCCTCGCTGTCGCAGCCGGAAGCGGTGAAGCTGTTCGCGGCGGCGATGCGAAACCGCGGCTAGTTCGCCACCATCGGGATGACGTGCCAGAAGCCGAGAGAAGAGCCAAGATAGCTCGTCGTGCGGCCGCGCGGGCCGTCGATGAGCGGATGCAAGACGGGGTGCTTGAAGAAGGCTTCGGTGCCGGGGCAAATGTAGTTCGTGTCGAACCCGTAGTCGTAGTACTGGACCATCACAACGGTGCCACCGGCGAACGCGTAGTTCGCGCTGCAGCGCGAGGCCGCTCCCGCCAGGCCAGACGCGCCGGCCGTCCAGATGGGGACGCCCGGCGACTTCCAGATCTGGCCGGCAATGTTGTTCCACATGTAAGGCGTGCCATAAATGCCGACAGGGAGGCGCCGCGCTTTGAAGTAGTCGACGGCCGCCCGGATTACCTGGGAGTTGTCGTTCGGCTCTTCGGACCAGAAGTTGCTGCCTTCAACATCGAGCCACCAGTGCGATGGCGTGACGCCCTGCGCATCGGCGCGGCGAACGACATCGGCGGCCATGTTCCAGCCATAGTTGTAGCCGCGGCACCAGCCATCGTCTTCGGCGCACACACCATAGGGGCCATGAAGCGCCTCGGGATCGCCGGGCTTTGGGAAGGCGGTATTCACGTAGACCGCCGGGGTCTGCTCAACGCGGTTCGCCCACGCGAACTGGTCGCGGAAGCACGGGTTGCTGGTGTAGGGCTTGCCGTTGTTAACGCCGATGACGGCGAAGGCCACCGGCCCCGGCGGATAAACGTTGTTCGGGCACTGCGGCCAGGAGATATCGAAGCCGGGCACGTGTTCGACCGGCAATTCAACCGCCGCGGCCTCGACCGCCGTCCCGTCGTCGGCATCGGCCCCAATCGGCCCAGGAATAACCACCGCAGCCACGGCCAGCGCCGCCGCGCACACACCAACCCACCGCCTCATCCCAATCCCCCGGCGTGAGAACAATTGCCGAAGGGTATGGTGGCAAACATTGGCAATCATCATGCAGATGTAAAATCCGCCGGTTACGTAAAGCCGGCTTGCCGGTGAGCCAGATTGAGGTGGATGTGGTTCAATCTCCGGGCACGTTTGGAGGCCCACATGGAGTTCGCATTCCCCGCCGAGACCGAAGCCTGGCGCAGCGAGTTGCGCGCCTTCCTGAAGGCGGAAATCCCGCCCGATTTCGAGGGCGACGACGACTTCTTCGACAACGAAGACCAGATGGCCTTCGCCCGCCAGTTCACGAAGAAGCTGGGGGCGAAGCGCTGGTTCGCGCCCGCCTGGCCCGAGAAGTACGGCGGCGGGGGCAAGACCCAGATCGAACAGATGATCCTGAACGAAGAGCTGGCCTACCACCGGGCGCCTTCGGGTGGACGGTTGTTCACCATCGGCATCACGGGGCCGACGATGCTCGTCCACGGGAGCGAAGAGCAGAAAGAGCGCTACCTCCCCGGCATGGCGGCCGGCGAGACGTGGTACTGCCAGGGCTTCAGCGAGCCAGGCTCCGGTTCAGACCTTGCGAGCATGGAGACCAAGGCCGTCCGCGATGGGGACGACTACGTGGTGAACGGCCAGAAAATCTGGACCTCGAACGGCCACGTCGCCGACCGCATGATCCTGCTGGCGCGGACGAACCCCGACGTGCCGAAGCACAAGGGCATCAGCGCCTTCGTCGTCGACATGAAGACGCCGGGGATAAGCGTGCAGGGCATCCCGAACATCGCCTACCGCCACGACTTCAACCAAGTTTTCTTCGAAGACGTGCGCGTGCCGGCAAAGGACCTGATGGGAGGGGTGGATAACGGCTGGTACGTGGCGACGACCACGCTGGACTTCGAACGATCGAACATCGCCGCCATCAGCGGGGCTCGGCGGACAATTCACGACCTGGTGCGTTGGGCGAAAGAAAAGCACCCGGGCGGGCGCCCCTGGGACAAGGAGAGCGTGCGTACGAAGCTCGCCGACCTCGTGGTCGAGGTGGAGGTCGGGCGGCTGGTGGCCTACCGGACGGCGTGGCTGCAATCGCGCGGCGATATCCCGAACTACGAGGCCAGCATCGGCAAAGTGTGGATGGCGATGCTCGGCATCAAGGTCGGGAACATCGGCGTGAACCTGATGGGCGCCTTCGGCGCGCTCCAACCGGGGAGCAAGTGGGCGCAATTGCACGGGCGCGTGCTGACCTCGTACCTGCTGGCGGTCTCCGGGCCTATCGGCGGCGGCACGAGCGAAATCCAGAAGAACATCATCGCCCAGCGCGGCCTTGGCCTGCCGAGAGGGTGACGCTGCGAGTACTGCGAGTTGGGAACAGCAACGACCTGGCGGGCAAGCTCCCGGATGAGGCACGAGCGTGGAAGATCGCGGCGGATATGTTCGCGGCAGCGACGGGCGAACCGGTCGAGACCATCCTCAAGCGGGCATGGCCGAACGAGGCATTTCCCGGGATCGTCGAAGGCTGGATGAACGAATACCGTCCGGATCTCGTGGTGCTCCAGGTGAACAATTTCTGGTACGGGCACGCCTCCACGCCGCTTTGGCTCGAACGCCGGTTCGGCCGTGCGGGTAAGGCCGTCGGGGGCACTGGTCTCGCAATCAGCCGCAAGAAGTGGTTCGTGGAAGGCCGCGTTTCAGTGTTGGCCAGCCGTGCGCTGCTGCGGGTGCTCCCGAGCGCAACATTCTTTCCCGTCGAGGAAGTCGGCGAACGCATGGAGCAGGCGATGCGGAAGGTGCTTGCTCACGAAGGCGTGGTGCTGCTCGTGCGTGGCAACGAGCGCTGGGCAAAGTTGCCGATGTCGACGAAGCGCGTGAACGACCGCAACCTCCGCCTGAACGAGGCGATGTCGAGCACGATGCGCACAATCTGCGACCGGCTTCGGGTCCCGTACTTCCAGCGACCGCTCGTGGAGGAACACGAGTTGCGGGACTTCCTCGACGATGCTCGCTGGCACAACGGCGAGAAGGGGGAACGAGTTATTGGGGAGTACGACGGCCAGGCGATGATCGATGCCTGGAAGGCGACGCGGGTGTGAGCGACAGGGCGAGAGACGAGGCTATCCAGGGACTTCGCGACGCGGGCTGCCAGCTCGATCTGTCGAACGCTTCAGTCGGCGGCTTCGGCGATAGCGCGGAACTCTCGGCCAATCTGATCTCGCTGGTCCTCTCGGGGACCAAGACCGCCACTGCCAGCGCTGTCCGAGCGTGGGAAATCGAAGCCGCGCCGCTGCCCGCGGCGGGTGAGCTCGAAATCGTGCTCGACTGGGCGGGCAAACCGGCCTGCGTCATCGAGACGGTGGAGGTCGTGGTGCGCCCGTTCATCGACCTGCCCGCCGATTTCGCGGCCGAAGAGGGCGAAGGAGACAGGTCGCTGGAGTGGTGGCGGGCGGCGCACGAGGCGTACTTCCGGCGCGAAGGCTCTCGGCTCGGCTACGGGTTCACGGATGATATGCCAGTCGTTTGCCAGCGGTTCAAGGTCGCCTGGAAGCCAGGGTGAAAACCTTTCCTACTTCTCGTACTTCGTGATCACCAGGCAGCTGTTCTGGCCGCCGAAGCCGAAGCTGTTCTTCAGAGCGACGCGGACATCAGACTTCCGAGCCGTGTTGGGCACGTAGTCGAGGTCGCAGGTGGGGTCCGGGGTGTGGAGGTTGATTGTGGGGTGGATGGTGCCCGTCTCGATGGTCTTCACGGTCGCGACGGTTTCCATGCCGCCGCTCGCGCCGAGACCGTGGCCGATGAGCGATTTGGTCGCGCTAACCGCGACCTTGTAGGCGTGCTCGCCGAGGGCGGTCTTGATCGCGTTCGTCTCCGCGGTATCGCCGAGCGGCGTGCTGGTCGCGTGCGCGTTTACGTAGTCGACTTCGTCGGGTGAGATGCCTGCGTCCTTCATCGCGGTCTTCATCGCGCGGGCGGCGCCTTCGCCATCTTCCGGCGGCGCGGCCACGTGGAACGCATCGTTCGTGCAGCCAAAACCGGCGATCTCCGCGTAGATGCGCGCACCGCGGGCTAACGCGTGCTCTTCGCTCTCGAGGAGGAGCGCGCCGGAGCCCTCACACGGCACGAACCCGTCGCGGTTGGCATCGAACGGGCGGCTGGCCTCCTTCGGGTCACCTTCGTAGGCCGTAAGGGCGCGCATCACCGAGAACCCGGCAAGGCCCAGCTCGCTGATGCCTGCCTCGCAGCCGCCGGTGAGGACGATTTCGGCGCGGCCGCTGCGAATGAGCATGGACGCTTCGCCGATGCCCTGGGTACCTGCGGCACAGGCGGTGACGATGGTGCCGTTGTAGCCGCGGAGGTTGTACTGGAGCGCCACCTGGGCCGCCGCCATATTGCCGAGGCTGCGCGCGAGGTAGAGCGGATCGAGCTTCATGCCGCCGCGATTGAAGAGGATGCTCGCACCCTCCTGGATGTCCGGATAGCCGCCGCCACCGTTGCCGATGAGCACGCCCACGCGGTCACGGTCTTCAGCGTCGAGATCGATGGCCGCTTCTTCGATGGCCTGGCCCGCGGCGGCCACCATGAACTGGGAGAAACGCGCCATTCGGCGGGCGGCCTTGTGCTCGATGAACTTCTTCGGCTCCCAGTTCTTCACCTCGCCGGCCACCTTGCAGGCGAAGTCTCCCGGATCGATCAGCGTCATGTAGTCGATCCCGGACCGGCCGCCGACGAGGTTGTCCCAGAACTCTGCGACCGACTGGCCGGCGGGCGTAATTGCACCCATGCCGGTTACCACCACGCGAGTACGGGAGCGAAGTGTTGCGTTCATGCGTCTAGCCTAAAGCGTGGCGGAACAGGGAACTACTGGGCGAAATCGATGACCAGGCGAGGCGGCCCGGGGAGTGTGGAGACTTTGAACGGCACCTCGTCGCTCAACGCGATCGCGTACGTGACGACGCCTTCGAAGTCGCAGGTACGGAACACGTGCAGCAGCGAACCGAGGGCAGGGCGAAGATCGCGGACGGCCGTGGCCTGGCCCGATTCATCGTGGGACGCCGCGGGACGAACGGTCACAAGCACAAGCCCTTTCGGGGCGGAACCATCGCCAACAAAAGCGGTGAGGTCCTGGCCGCTGCCACAGGCAATCGCTTCGGAGGCGTACTTCACGCTGTAGCCGGGAAGCTGGTCGCCGTTGAACTCGAAGACGAGGCGATCGAAGCCCTGTTGCGCGGCTGCGCGCACGTTCACGAGGATCGGTTGTCCGATACCCGAGGGAGCTTCGACCTCTACCGGGTCGGTGCTGCCTTCGAAACCGCCCGGAGCGGTGGTCGCGTCAGGCGTTTCAACTGGCGGGGAGGTTGGAACGGCGGTGGGAGTCCCGGGAGCGCTGGTATCGGCCGGCGTGGGAGTGTCGGCGGCATCATCGTCGTCGCCACAGGAAGCAAGCAGGGCCACAGCAAGGAGCCCGATGAGGGGCAGGTACATTCGAAGTCGCATGCCTCTTAGGATGCCCCATCCAGGTTCAGAAGGGGAGAAGGCGAGCAGTTTCAGGTTCCATGCCCCACGGCGCTGAACATTTCTGTTTAACTACGCGCCCATGAGCAATCCCGTCATCATCGAAGCCGCCATCAATGGCGGGACGCCCAAATCCCGGAACCCGAATTCACCGCGGACACCGGCCGAAATCGCCCAGGTTGGGCTCCAGTGTTTCGCTGCGGGGGCCGGAATCGTCCACAACCACAACGACGAGCCGGTCGTGGGCGGCGTCTCGGAGGTCCATGCGCCCGAGCCCTACATCGAGGCCTGGCGAACGATCCTGCGCGAACGCCCGAATGCGCTGCTTTACCCCACGATGGCGAGTGGCGGCCCCGGGACGAACATCGAGAAGCGCTACGCTCACATCGCCGCGCTCGCGGAGGCCGGCGTAACGCGCATCGGTCTGGTGGATCCCGGCTCGGTGAACGTCGGACCCGCCGACGGCGACGGCCTCCCCTCCGGCAACGGCACGTACGTGAACACGTTCGCGGACGCGCGCCACATGTTCGACACCTGCGCGAAGCATGGGCTTTCGCCGAGCGTTTCGATTTTCGAACCGGGATTCCTGCGGGTGGCGCTGGCATATCACCGGGCCGGTCGAATGCCCGCCGGAGCGCTGATCAAGCTCTACTTCGGTGCCAGCAACTGGGGCCTCCCGCCGACCCCACCTTCGCTCGATGCCTACCTGGCGATGCTCGAAGACACGGGGTTGCCGTGGTCGGTGGCGGTGCTGGGTGGCGATCTGCTGTCGCTACCGCTGGCGGAGTACGCGCTCGAACGGGGCGGGCACATCCGCGTGGGGTTGGAGGACTACGGCGGCGCGGGCCAGCCTTCGAACCTGGAACTCGTGGAGCGAGCAGTGGAACTGTGCCAGCGCAAAGGGCGGGAGGTGGCGACGACGGAGGATGCCGCAGCCACTCTTGGGATACCAGCATTAGTTAGTTGACACTTACGTAAGTCACTGGTTACAGTTGTCCTCATGGATGCGGCACTGCAGGCGATCGCTGAACCACGACGGCGGGAGATCCTCCGGCTGGTCTGGTCGAGCGAGATGCGCGCGGGCGAGATTGCGAGCCACTTCGAGAACGAAGTAACGCGCCCGGCGATTTCGCAACACCTCCGCGTCCTGAAAGATGCCGGCCTCATCGAGGAGCGCCGCGACGGGACCCGCCGGATTTACCGCGCCCGACCCGAAGGGCTGGCGGAGCTCCGCGAGTATCTCGAGGAACTGTGGGATACGGGACTCGAACGGCTCAAGGCAGCAGCAGAACGGGAAGCAATGAAGGAGAAACTACGTGGCACAGGCAACAACCACCCAAACGGCAATTGAACGCGAGCTTCACATCGAGGCTTCGCCGGCAATTGTTTTCAGCTATCTCACCGACCCGGCAAAGATGACGCTCTGGATGGGCCGCGAGGTCCGTGCCAATGCGACGCCCGGCGGCGCTCTCGAAATCGATTACAACCTGATGGACCGGATGCGCGGCGAGTACCTGGAAGTGGTGCCGAACAGCCGGGTGGTCTTCAGCTGGGGCTGGTCGAGCCTCGGGGATCAAACTCCTCCGGGTGCCAGCCGAGTCGAGGTCACCCTGACGCCTGATGGGAACGGCACATTGCTGCGGCTGGTACATTCCGGACTTGAAGGGGCGGAGGCCGAGAGCCACAGCCAGGGCTGGGACCTGTTCCTTGGGTACCTGGTCGAAAGTGCCCAGACGGGAAAGGCAACCCAACCCCCGGCCGAGGCGCTGAACCCGTCGGAGGCGTACGCCCGGCGGCTCAATGCCCTGCTCTGCGATCTGCGCTACGCGATCGAGGGGCTGACCGACCAGCAATGGGCAAAACAGTGCGCCGGCACCGGCTGGAGCGTTGGGGTCACAGCCAATCACGCCGTTTCGCACATTGGGCTCGTGGATTTCGCGATGACGGTCGCCGGCGGCGAACGGTCACCGCTCGCAGACTTCTCGCTAGAAGACTTGAACGCCAGCAACGCCCGGAACTCCGCGGAAAGCGCCGGGGTAACACGCGAGAAGGTGCTGACCGAACTCCGCACTCATGGGCCGGGCGCCGTCGAAGCGATCAAAAACCTTGACCCCGCGAAGCTGGGCGCGGCACAGAGAATGGCGTTCGCCGGAGGAGTGGAAGTGCCGGTCTCCGGAATCATCGAAGGGCCGCTCTTGAGCGACCTCGAAGGGCATCTGGCCGACATTCGGGCGGGTATCGCCGGATAGGCCTACGCGGGCCACTTCGTGTAGTTCGGCCACGCCTGGGCGGTGCCCCAGTTGTCCCAGCGAGTGTGAAGGGCCTGGCCGATTTCGAGTTCGAAGAGCATCTCGAAATCAAGTCCACCGAGGCGGTGGTCGCAGGCGGCGCGCACGGCGGCTCGGACTTCCGCCGACGGCTCCGGGCGAGCGGGCCCGGTGACGTAGAACTCCTCGCCCGGTCCGGCGGAGTCCGACGAGTGAAGCGCGTAGCGGCCGTCGCGAAGCAGGTCGCGGTACTTCCAGGACATCGAAACCACAAAGCAATAGAGGCGGCCCTCCGCGAAAACCGGCATCACCGGGTGGACTCGCGGGCCGCCGTCTTTGCGCACGGTCGCGAGATAGGCGGCAGTCGTCGCGTCGCCGCCGAGCAGCCGCCGGCCGGCTCCGGCCAGTTCGGGAGCGCGAGCCGTCAATTCTCCCCAGGTACTCATGGTTGCCACCTCAGGTATTTCGGGGGCCAGGTTGGCTTGCCACTGCTCCGCGGTTCATAGAGCGAGAGCAGCGCGCGGTCGATGAGGAACTCGAAAGTCCACTCGTCGCCGCTCGAAGTGGCGCCGGACGCATGGTAGACCTCCGAGACTTGTGCGATTTCCGCGGGGTCGTGAACCTTGCGAGCGCTGCCGGCCAGCATGAACTCATCGTCGCGATCTTCGAGCGGGAAGGCGTGAAGGGCGTACTGACCACTTCGGGAAAGGTCCTTCCGCTTGGGTGAATCGCCGATGAGTCCGTAGATGCCGCCAGCGGTGATCACCGGGCAGAATGGGTGGATGCGCAGCCCGCCATCAGCGCGCCCGGTCGCGAGGTAGCCGAGGCCGGGGCCAAACTTGTAGATCATTTCGCGGCCCTTTTCGGCAATTTCCGGCCGGGCGAGTTCGAGGTCTTTCCAGCGGGCCATGGGCTTGCTCCCTTCGGGGCCGGGATAGTGGGCGCTGAATGCGACAGGTGCTGTCGAGTTTGGCTGGCACGGTTCCGTGACAATTTGCCCGCAGAATTCCCGGTAGACTGTCGGCACCCGGGGCAAAGCGTGGCGAATGTAACCGATACCGAGCGGCTTCTCGATGAGCTCGAGCGACTGAAAACCAGCGGACGCATCACCGAAGATGAGTACGCCGCCAGGAGGGCGGCGATCCTCGCGGGGACAATCAGTGCCCCCGCCCCAGCAAAGGGCGGCAGCGGAATCTTCAAATGGGGCTTCCTCGGATGCTTTGGGATGTTTGCAGCGCTCGGGATCCTGGTATTTCTGGTCCTTGTGGTACTGGGGCTGGCCGTGGCGAAGTCCCGGGACGCAAAATCCGATAGCGGCGGCGATGTTCATGTCGCGTTGGCAGCGGGGAGTTCAGGTGAGGTTGCACCGGAGCGGAACGGGAGCAGGCGCCAGCGCGTCACGGTCCTTCAGGTTGTAAGCGATGTGTCATCGGTGTCGCCGCTGCTGGTGCCGGCTGCCGGCAAGCGCTGGGTCGGGTTCGAGGTCTTAGTCGAGAACATTGGCTCGAAGCAGGTGAACTCGATGGACTGGACGCTGCGCGATTCGAAAGACATCGAGCACGACCGCCGGTACTTCACGGGTGCGTCCGGCACCGAAGTCGATATCGCCTACAACGACCTCAGCCCAGGCGGGAAGAAGCAGGGCTGGGTGTACTTCGAGATCGACGCCGACGCCTCGGTGAAGTGGCTGCGCGCCGACCCCAATCCGTTCATGGCCTACGACCTGTACTTCGACGCGCAGTGACCCTCACCCCCTGCCCCTCTCCCGCGTCGGGAGAGGGGATTCTGGCGGTTCCACAGCGCACACGATCGCCATCAGTCCTGCTGGTACGGTATTCCCTTCCACCTTTCCCCGCCTGCTGACTTTCCCGTTCGGGAAATCCTCTTTCTACTTGTCTTATGAAATACCGGCGGATTGTCGCCAAGTTCGGGACGAGCCTGCTGACCGCCGGTTCGGACCGGCTGGACCTGCAGGCGATGGCGCAACTCGTGGGCCAGGTGGTGCGGTTGCGCGCGCAGGGCTGCGAAGTCGTGGTGATTTCGAGCGGGGCACAGGCCGCGGGCCGACACCGGCTCCGGGGTCGCCTGCCCGCGGGCCGGACTCCGAGCCGCCAGGCCTTTGCCTCGGTAGGGCAGAGCCACCTCATGCAAAGCTGGGACGAACTCTTCGACTGGCACGAAATCGTCGTCGCGCAGGTATTGCTCACAAGGCGCGACCTAACCGACCGGCTGGGCTATCTGAACGCACGCAACACCCTCCGCGACCTGATCGAGGCAGGGACCCTGCCAATCGTGAACGAAAACGACGCGGTGGCGCTCGACCAGGTGCTTGCAACGCGTATCGGCGAGAACGACAGCCTCTCTGCGTATGTCGCCAACCTCATCGATGCGGACCTGCTGGTAATGCTGACCGACGTTGAGGGCCTGTACGACGGCGATCCGCGGCTGAAACCCGATGCGAAACTGCTCGAGCGGGTTGAACGCATCGATGCCGCAGTGGAGGCACTGGGCGGCGGGGCGAACGGCCCGGGCACCGGCGGGATGGCGACCAAGCTGCGGGCCGCGATGATTGCCACCCAGGCCGGGGTGGATGTGGTGGTTGCCAGCGGGCGCCAGCCTGACGCGCTGATGGCAGTCGCCAACGGCGATCCGCGAGGGACGTTCTTCCCGGCGCCGGGCGACCGGATGGAGAGCCGCAAGCGGTGGATCCTCGCCCACATCCTCCAGGATGGGTACATCGTGGTGGACGCCGGAGCGGCGACGGCGCTCAAGGGCCAGGGTCGCAGCCTGCTTCCGGCAGGGGTCGCCGGCATTGTTGGCATGTTCCAGCGCGGCGACGCCGTGGAGATTCGCGGTCCAGGCGGCGAGCGCGTGGCGGCCGGGACAACGAACTACAGCAGCGACGAACTCGCTCGCATTCGCGGCCAGAAGTCGGACCGCATCGCCGAGACACTCGGTTACGCGTACGGCGATGAAGTCATTCACCGCGACAACATGGTGATGTTGTAGGGCTTAGCTCCGGTGTTCAGGGAGCTGCGGCATGGGCCACGCCGGGTCGGGCCGCCAGTTCAGCCAGTGGTCACCAAACGGCTCATCGAGGCGCTCGAGGCGGCCGATGCCTTCGAAACCGGCCGAGCGGACTGTTTCCGCGGTCTCCGGGCTGATGAAGCCGCGATCCCGAATCAGCGCGAATTCATCTTCATCTTTCCACCACCAGGCGCGCTCGGCATCGACGACGACGTCGAGCATCATGTCCATCATCTCGATGCCGCCCTCGACCCGCCGAAAGGGCTCCTGGAGGTTGATGTACCAGCCCCAGTGCTCGCCGGTGTCGGGCGCCCAGGTGACGCGGACCGCCAGCCACTCGCCCGGCCGGACGAACTCCAGGCAGGGGACGCGCCAGTGCCAGTCTTCGAGCACCCAATCGCCGAATTCCATGTTCCTGGCGAAGCGCTCAGCGCGGTCCGGGTGGTATTCGCGAGATGGCGGTGTCGTCGGGACTTTCCAGCGAGTGCCGCCCGGGCACCAGAACACCAGCCGTTCGGGTGCGTCTTCAACGACCGTCACGGGACGGCGCGACCAGGTACGCCCGCGCCAGACTTCCTCGATGACGATGGTTTCACCGGAGTGCCAACCCATCCTTCGATGATAGGCGATCGGCTCTCGGGCGATTGGTTATTGCCCGCGCGGACAGGCCAGCGCTTCGCGGAAGACTTCGCTCTCCGGGCCGGGATCGGCGCCGGTGAGCTTCGGGATGAAGTTGGTCACCTGGAGCTTTTGCGCGGCGATCACGCCCGTCGAAGGGTCGCGGAAGACCATCGTGGCGGTGTGTGGCCCGGCGCCGAGCGGCACCCGCTCGCCGTCCTTTTCGAGTTCAAGCTGGAAGCAGACCGTGCCGACGAAGGTGGTTGTCGAACCGGCGCTCCAGCGGGCGACAGTCTTCCCTTCGGAGTCGAGCCAGAGTTCGAACCCCGCGCCGGGGTGGGTGGCAACCTGGGCGACGATCTGGAGTGCCGGCTGCCCATTTTCGAGTTCCGCCCAGCGGGCCAGGCCAAATTCAACCTGCCACTTGTCGGGTGGGTCCTTTTCCTCGGGGGCACTCTCGGCGGGATTGAACGCAACATTGCCGGTGGTGGTGCCAATGAGCGTCTTCAGGGTTGGCGAAGTGACGTATGAGGCGTCGGGCTTCTCGCATGCGACCAGGCCAATCGCTACGACGGCGAAGATTGCAGCCAGGAGGTAGCGGGGCACCTGATAAGGGTGGCCGCAAAGGAACGAAGGAACAAAGGTGGGGTAAGGGCGAGACTAGAGTCAGAACACAATCCCGAATAGCACCTATAGGCTGATGCGAGGGACTTCCCGCAAGGTTAGGCTCGGAGACATGGCGGGGACCTTCGACCCACTGACTCCTCGCGAACGCGAAGTACTTGCCCTGCTCGCTGCGGGAAAGACGAACGGCGACATTTCGCGCGAACTGGGGATCAGTTTTCCGACGGCGAAGGCGCACGTCAGCTCGATCATTGGGAAGTTGGGGGCCACGTCCCGCGAAGATGCGGTGCGACAATGGACATCGATCCCAAGGTCCCGCCCGCGGGCGCGGTTCGGATTTGCGCCCCTGTTCCTCGTCGCGCTGGCGGTGGCCTCCGCCGCAGCCGTAGTGGCTGTTCGAATTCTGTTCGTCGAATCCGGGGACAATACACGCCCGGACGAGATCCGGTTCCCGTTGGAAGGCATCGAGGTTAGCGTGCCTCGTCATGAGGATGTATCGGGGCTTGGCACTTCTCCATACGGTGAGCCACTGGGGATTTGGCTTGTGCGCAACGAAGATGGGACCGTGCGAGCCTTCTTCGACCGAGACCCGCACACCGGGTGCTCCATGCCGTGGAACCCGGACTACGATCTCGGCCAACTTCTCGGAGATCCAAGCGCTTCGCCCGGAGCCTTCAAGGCATATTGCGGTGGCTGGGTGTTCCTTTTAACAGGCGAGATCGTGTTCGGGGCATCGCCCCGTGGTCTCGATGAGTTTCCGGCCCGAATCGACGGCAACGAAGTCGTGGTGGACTTCCGGGAACTGAGGCTTGGGCCTTGTGCCGAACCTCAGTCGCGGCCGGATTGTTCGACTGCTACGGATCCCAGGATGGTCAAGGATATTCCGCCACCGATCATCCCGGACTGGGGGCACCGGACGCCGGCAGCCGGGGACTCCGCCAAACCCTAGCCCAGCACGCGCTCCAGCAGCCGTGTCGCGGCGCGTTTCGCCGTGCTGTTCACTTCGACCTGGGGCCCGACGCAGCCGGGACAGCCGTTTTCGCATTCACAGGCTTTCGCGAGGGCGAGGCAGGCTTCGAGAAGCCGTTCGCGGACATCGAAGAGGCGTTCGGCAAGGCCGACGCCGCCCGGAGCCATGTCGTAGAGGTAGACCGTCGGCAGTTCTGTGCTGGGAGCGCGAACCTGGACATTGGCGCCAATATCCCGGGCATCGCAGAGACAGAAGATGGGCGCGAGGTTGCGCGCGAGTTCGCCAATCCCGGAAAGGCCGCTGGCGATCTGTTCGCGGTCCATTCCGCTTGTGGCCTTCTCGTCGAAGGTGAGCCAGTAAGACGTTGTGTGGAGGTTCGCTTCAGGAATGGCGATCTTCCCCCATCCGACATTCTCGTGGGTGTAGAGCTTCACTTTCTTGAAGATGGTCGCGAGGAAGGTGATGGCGACTTCGCCCATATCGTGGCGGCCGGCACTGGCGGGTTCGCTGCGAAACTCGTCCAGGACCTTGAGTTCGACCGCGAGCTGCGCGTCCGTGTAGTAGTCCACCGCCACCGGCGTGGCGAACGCCTTCTTGTCATCCCAGTCGAGGTACTCGACCTGGTATTGCTGCCCGCGGTGGATGTAGATGGCGTCTTCGTGGATGAGGAGCGGCGCGCTGGGGGTATCACATTCGCCGATGACGCGCGGCTGCGGGCCTTGCTCGATGATGACGAAGTTATCGGTGCTGGCGGTGCGAAGGCTGACCTGTTCGGCCGGGTAGGCCTCGCTCATCCAGTGGTAGCGGTTGTTCGCCTTCTGGACGACGCCGTCTTCGGCGAGGATGTCGAGCAGTTCGTCGGTGTTGGCGCCGAAGACTTCGCCGACGGTGAACGGTAGTTCGAAGGCGGCGCACTTCAGGTGGCTGGCCATCACGAAAAGGTTGTCGGGGTCGATAAGGCCGCGCTCCATCGCGCCTTCGAAGACAAAGTGAGGGTGGGTCGCAACGAACTGGTCGAGCGGGTTCGAAGAGGCGACGAGTACGGAGAGCGCCGATTCCCGGCTGCGGCCGGCGCGCCCGAACTGCTGCCAGAGGCTTGCGAGGGAGCCGGGGTAGCCGGTGATGACGCTCGCGCCGAGGCCGCCGATATCGATGCCAAGCTCGAGCGCGTTGGTGGCGACAACACCCCGAATGGTGCCGTCGCGCAGGCCCTTTTCGACCGCGCGGCGCTCGTTCGGGAGATAGCCGCCGCGGTACCCGGTGACGCGTTCGGGGTCGCCGGGCTTGTTGCGGAGAGAGTCGCGCAGGTAGGTGAGGAGCAGTTCGACGCGCGTCCGGCTCGGCGCGAAGACGATCGTCTGGACTCCGGAGCGGATGAGTTCGGCACCGATATCGCGGGCGGCCTTGACGGACGACTGGCGGATGCCGAGCTCTTTGTTCACGACCGGTGGGTTGTGGATGACGACGATGCGTTCGCCGGCCGGTGCGCCGTTGTCATCGACCAGCTCGACGGCGTCGCCGACGAGGGCGGCGGCGAGCTCTCCCGGGTTTGCAATGGTCGCCGAGCAGAGGATGAAGGTCGGGTCGGAGCCGTAGAACTGGCAGATGCGGCGGACGCGGCGGATGACGTTCGCGAGGTGGCTCCCGAACACCCCCCGGTAGCTATGGACCTCGTCGATAACGACGTATTCGAGGCTCTCGAACAGCTGCATCCACTTTGTGTGGTGGGGCAGGATGGCGGTGTGGAGCATGTCCGGGTTCGTGAGGACGATGTGGCCGGCCTGGCGCACGGCGCGGCGGGCATCGGCGGGCGTGTCGCCGTCATAGGTGAAGGTGCGAATGTCCTCGCGGAGGTCGGTGATAAGGCCGTGGAGCTCGTCGAGCTGGTCCTGGGCAAGCGCCTTCGTGGGGAAGAGGTACAGCGCGCGGGTCGAGGGATCTTTCAAGATCGAGGAGAGGACCGGGACGTTGTAGCAGAGGGTCTTGCCGCTCGCGGTTGGTGTAACGACGACGGTGTTCTTGCCGCCGAGTGCGTTGCCTATGGCGGCGGACTGGTGGACGAAGGGCCGCTCGATGCCGCGCTTGCGGAGGACCGCCGTGATTCGCTCATCCACGCCTTCGGGCCATTCGCCGAACCGCGCCGGGCGCTCCTCGATGCGCCGGACGTGCGTCTCGGTCGGCTTCGCCTGGAGACCGGCGACGACCTTTTCTGCGATGACGACCGGTGGGACGGGCCTGACGGCGGGGACAGGGTAGACGGGTGGGGGCTTGGCCATTTCGGATTTCCCGGTTCCTGAGCGATTCGCACAGATGTTCGCATGAGTATGCGGCGGATTTGGCGGTGAGGGAAGCACCTCCGGAGGGGGACAGGTTGGAACGCAGAGGCGCGGAGGTTTGGGAGGGTGGCTCGAATGGGACGAATATCTGGCGGGAGTGACAGTAGGGTGTGGGTTATTCGACTGGGCCGGTAGTATCGGCGCATGAGTAACTCACCAATCATCCTCGTTCCCGGGTTCTGGCTTGGGGCGTGGGCGTGGGACGAAGTCGCCGACTTGTTGCGGGCCGATGGGCACGAAGTTGTTGCGCTTACATTGCCGGGTCTGGAATCCGTGGATTCGGACCGCTCCGCGATCACGCTGGAAGACCACGTCGATGCGATATGCCAGGCGGTGGAGGCAGCCGGAAGGCCGGTGGTGCTGGCTGTCCATAGCGGGGCAAGCGTGCCGGGGTACGGTGCCAGCGACCGCATGCCCGAGCGCATCGCGGCAATGGTCTACGTGGATACGGCGCCCGCGACAGGAGCCATCGACCCCGAACGCGAAGGCGTCGAGGTCGAACTCTGGTCGCCTGAGGTACTGGCCGAGTCTGAGAACATCGACGGTTTGAGCGAGGAACAACTCGCAACCTTTCGCCGGCGGGCAGTTCCGCAGCCTGGAGCGGCCTTCCGGGAAGGTCCGAACCTTTCGAACCCGGCAAGGTTGGACATCCCGAGCACCGTGATCTGCACGGGCTTCAGCTCGGAGCAGTACAAGGAAGCGGCCCAGGCTGGATACCCGTGGATGAACGGACTCAACGAGGTGAAGAACCTGACCTACATCGACCTGCCGACGAGCCACTGGCCCATGTGGTCGCGGCCGAAGGAACTGGCCGAGATCATCGCCGCCGTGGCGAGGTAGCCCCGCATCTCCCTGCCCCCTTCTCCTCCTTCCGAGGAAGGACCGGGAGAAGGGGAGCGACGTGAATGATCAGTCGGCACGCAGAGAGAACAGGTGATGCCGGGCTTTAGGCGAATTGTGCGAGCCAGGCGTGGTCGGGATATTTCGCGGCAATAGCCTGTGAGAGCCACTGCCGGCCGGGTGGGCCGATGACCTCGAGGATCGCCTCGAAGTCGATGATGTCGTGCGGGCGGGGCTTGAGGTCCTTGCGTTCGTGGTAGGCCGTCGCCTTGAAGTAGGCAACGACTTCCGGTGCGAGCGCAGGGATGCCCCACGGTGTTTCGCGAAACGCTTCCGCAATGGGTAGAGCAAGACGGGGTTCGATTTCGAACACGCACTCGTCGCCGGCGCGCGGGTTAAGTTCGAAATCGAAATCCGAACCGTCCCGGGCGTTCTCGTGAGGCGGTGTCGTCCAGGCCCTGAGAAGTTCGAGGTTTCGTTCTCCGGGTGGGCGGGCATGGATGTGGGCTGGTAGCACGAGTTGGCGGCCGTTCCAGGGATCGGTCGCCTTCGGTTCGAGTTCGTCGTGGGCAACGAAGTGCCAGTCACGCAGGTGGGCGAAGAGCTCGGGTGCGTCGTCGACGAAGAGGGTGATATCCACGTCGAGGTGGTCGCGGGTGACCCTGCCGAGCCACGCATCGACAGACCAGCCGCCGCAGAAGGCCCATGGGTGGTCGAAACCCTCCATGGCTCGGGCGGCATTAGCCAGCGGCCCGGGAATTGTTCCAGGGGTAGAAGACAAACAGAAACTCCAGTTGTTGAAAGACGCAGGCGCATATGCGCCCCGCGAGGGTGCGTCTCTCAGCCGGCCGCGTGGACGAAGAAGTCAGGCGGTGGCGAGGGAGGCGCGAGGAGAAGAGCAAGACATGTCGGTGGCCTCCTTATCCGGCAAAGTGGAGCCGGAGCGAGTGCACGGTACCGCGCGGGACGCCATGAATGCAATGAGACCGGTTAGTCGAGCGGCCTGAGGTCTTCTTCGCGCAACGCGTCCTGTGCACCGAGAGCGGCGCCCATGAGGCGCATCTCACGGCCGAGTCGCGTGGTCTTCTCGGCGATGCCCGCCATGTAGGTGCGGGCGGGCGTGACTTTCACCCAGAGGCGACGGCGAGGGACGTAGAACGTGATGGCGAGCCCGATTACGGCCATCCCGACGGCCACCCAGATGAATGTGTCACCCGGGTCGCGGCGAACGCTCATGCCGGAGGCTTCGATCTGCCCGCCGAAGGTGTAGGTGTAGCCGTTCACGCCTTTCACCGGGCGGTTTTTGCCGAGGATGACGTTGTCATCGGCGATGCCAGCGACGTACAGGTATGGCGTGCCGTCGGCGGTGGTCGGCATCTGGACGGTGACCCCTGCGTCGCTGGTGGCGCCGGGCATGTCGAGGACCTGGATCGCCGGGATCGAAACCGCGCTCGTGAAGGCGATGCGATAGCCGCCGGAGAGGACGGATTCGCCGGGCGCGAGGGTGGTTGGGTTCACATCGTTCCCGGCCAGGAGCAGCGACATTTTGCCATCGATGATGCGCCAGGCGACTTCGTAAGCCGGGCCGGTGTCCGCGCCGGGCTCTGACGGGAAGACAAGTGTGGCGGTCGCGTAGTCGTCACTGCGAGTCGAGGGGTCGCCGGGATCGGTGCCCATCTGGGGGAGGACGCCCTCGAACAGCTTCTGGCCCATGCTATCCGTCACGAGGAACGCCGGGACGGCGGTCCGCTCGCTTTCGAAGTCCACGTTCGAATCAAAGACGACGCGCCCGTCCGCGTTGGTGATGCGAAGGGCGGCGATATCGTTGAACCAGGCGGCCTGGTGGATCTTGTAGCCGAAGGCCCGGCAGGGGTCGTTCACGGTGGTCTTGCAGGTCTTCACCTCGTCACCTCGGCGGACCTCGATGAGGCTGTAGTAGTCGACCACGTTGTTGTCGGCATCAAGCCCGCGATAGGCGTCGTTGACGGTGATGAAGAGCTGGTTCGGGCCGGGCTTGTCGAAGAGGGCGGCTTCGGGGGCGCCTTCGGCGAAGATGTAGGTGCGGTTGAAGCCGGCCATGGTCGTGAGCAAGGCCCCGATGAGGAGCATGAGCAGGGCGAGGTGGCTGAGGAACGTACCGTACTGGCTCCACCCGAAGCGGTCGGCGAAGAGGTAGGTGGCGCCATCGCGCTCTTGCGCGTGGACGACCTTGTAGTGGCGCTTGCGAAGGAGCGATTCGACGGCCGCCGGCCCTCCGGTGTGGGTGAACGATGCCCGATGGTGGGCGCGCTCGAAGTACGAATCCGAGACGGTGAGAGCCGGGCGCTGGACGCTCCGCCAGGTAGGACGGAAGCGGCTCACGGTGCAGACCGTGACCGCCACGATGATGAGAATCCAGAGCCCGTTGAACCAGGTGGAGTGGAAGACATCGAAGAGCTGGAGGCTATCCATCGGTGCGGTGAACGAGCCGTAAGTCTCCTCGCGCAGGCCCATCCACGCGGCGCGAGCGGCGGGGTTCCCGCGCATCGGGCCGGGCACCTGGGGGAGGATGGTGCCGACCAGCCCTGCGAGCAGGGCGAGCCCCACGAGGAAGAGCGCGAACTTCACGTTCGTGAGCAGATTCCAGATTGTCCGCAGCGGGTCGAGCCCGGATGGTTCGGCCAGGCGCGAATCGCCGCCCTGCATGGTGGACTGCCGGGCGGCGCTCACTGCAGGCTCGCTTCGATATCAGTCATCTGGCTCTCAGAGATGCGCCCGTAGTAGATGTGCTCGATCACACCGTCGGGTGCGATGAGAAAGCTCATGGGCAGGGCACGGCCAACGCCGTAGGCCTCCGAGACTTCGCCCGACTCGTCGAGGACAACCGGATAGCTCACGCCAAAATCATCCACGAAGTCGCGGGCCGCGGAAGGGCGCTCCTGCCAGTTCACACCGAAGACGACGAACCCTTCGTTGCCGTTGTGTTCGTAAAATGACTGGAGGTCAGGCGTCTCGTCGCGGCACGGCCTGCACCAGCTCGCCCAGAAGTTGAGCAACACGTACTGCCCGCGGAAATCGGAGAGCGTGGTGGTGGTGTCGTCAAAGCCGGCGAGCTTGAAGTTCGGGGCCGCGCGGCCCTCACGAGCCGCCGGGGACTGATCCGTCGGGTTGTTCGCGAGATCGACGATGCCGAGCCCCGGAATATGGCTCGAACCCCCGCCGGTATCGTCGCGGAATTCGAGATACCAGATCGCGGCGCCGACGACGAGAACGATCAGCGCGGCCAGGCCGAGCGTGGAGGCGGGCCCGGAGTATTCGCGCCGTCGCTGGGGGCGTTCGTCGGGAAGGGGTTCAGTCATCTTATGGAGCCTGAACGAGGGTACCAGAGGGCGGGGTTTAGGCGAGTAAGGGCGGCCGTTCGGTATCATGCTGGCCATGGTTCCAACGTACGATCAGATGATGCTTCCGATTCTCGCAGTCTTGTCCGACGGTTCAGATTGGAGCCGACCCGCACTACGCGAGGCAGTTTCCGCGAGACTTCGTCTTGATGAAGAAGACCTGCAACACCTTCTGCCATCCGGCACCCAGACGACAATCGGGAATCGGATCAATTGGGCATGCCACCGCTTGGTCAAGGCAGGCCTGATCGAAAGAATTGCTAGGGGTATTACTCGGATAACGGTAGAAGGGCGCGCGATGCTCGAGCGTTATCCGGACTCGTTCGGAGAGAACGAGTTGCGCCAGATACCGTCCTACCGTGCATGGATTGAACAAACGTCCATTCGTGCAGAGTCAGAGCCCTCGTCTACACCAGCAAGTGTTCAAGTCGAAACTCCCGAGGCCCAACTCGAAATTGCTCACCGACAACATCGCTTGGCGATCGAAGACGAACTGCTAACACGAGTCCGTCAGCTAGAGCCTGTCGGATTCGAGCGAATGGTTGTCGGGCTCCTTCTGACGATGGGCTATGGGGTAAAGGGGGATGGGGAACACATTGGACGCTCTGGCGACGGAGGGGTTGACGGAGTCATCCGGGAAGACAAACTCGGTCTCGATCTGGTCTACATCCAGGCCAAGAGGTGGGCCGCCAGCGTCGGGCGCCCGGAGATCCAGGCCTTTGTCGGCAGTCTCGCCGGTCTTAAAGCCAGAAAGGGTGTCTTCATCACAACCTCCTCATTTTCAAAGGAGGCTTACGATTACCTCAATAGGATAGAGACGAGAGTCGTGCTCATCGATGGGCATAAGCTTGCACAACTGATGTTCGACACAGGGGTCGGCGTCACCGTTCGGGAGACGTTCCAAGTCAAGGCGATAGATTCAGACTATTTCGATGATGTTTAGCCCGCTCCAGATAGCCTCTACGACCTCTTCCGGGCTCATCGTCCCATCGATGACCAGCCAGCGGTCCCGGTCCGCGGCGGCCTGAGCGAGATAGCCTCCCCGGACTTTGCGGTGGAAGGCGATACCCTCGAGGCCAGTACGTATGGCCTCGGTCTCGCCGTGCTTGCGCCGCAGGCCGATTTCGGGGTCGATGTCGAGATAGACGACGAGGTCCGGTTCCAGGCCGCCGGTCGCGATAGCGTTGGCGGCGCGCACCTTCGCTTCGTCGAGACCGCGGGCGTGCACCTGGTAGGCGAAGGTGCTCGGAGCAAATCGGTCGCAGATGACGGTTTCGCCGCGGCCAAGTGCCGGCCGAATGACTTCTTCCACGAGCTGCGCACGCGCTACGAGGAAGGCAAACAGTTCGGCCCACGGCGTGAGGTCTTCGTGGAGCAGGCCACGCACGAGTTCCCCGGCCTTCGTCCCGCCCGGCTCGCGCGTGTGGACCACGCTCCGGCCCGTTTCGCGCAGACGCGCGGCGATGGCGGCGGAAGCGGTGGACTTCCCCGAACCTTCGCCGCCTTCGAAAACGATGAACTTTCCCGGCATGGCGAGAGATTACCCGCTGGGGCGACTAGCGGCCCGGCAGGATCTTCACCCGGCGCTGTGGGTCCTTCCCGGAACTGGTGCTATCGAGGTTGTAGCGCGTGGCAAGCTGGTGCTGGACGCGTCTCACGTAGCTGTTCGCGGGGGGCAGTTCCACCGGCCGGCCATCCTCGATGACCTTCGCGATGGCGTCCTCGGTCTCGCGGAAGACATCGACCATCGGATCGCGCCGCGGCGCGCGGCCGGTCTCCAGGCCGTCGGGACGGAACTGCTGGAGCGCCTGTTCCAGGTGGAATCCGCTGTTGCTCTTCACCACGTACATCGGCAGGTTGCGCTCTTCGGCGTCGCGCAGAGCGGCCGGCTTCGAGCGGTAGTGGCTGCGCATCGTCAGGACCGCATCGGCGACACCGATGTCATCGACCATCTCGATGGGCAGGCCGCTATTGCGAATCGCCGATTCCAGGCGCGCGCGCGGAATACCGAACGGGTAGAGATGCACGACTCGCCTGGATTCGGTGCGCACCGGAGCCTCGACTGGCGCGGCTTCTGGCTCGAAGAGACTCGCATCGCGGTGTTCGCGGACGTGGCCACCTCCGCGGCGATGGGCCGGTTCGCCCCAGCCGGTTCGCTGCGGCCGTGCGCCACCGGAAAGCAGTCCGGAAGAGGCGCGGTCGGCTTCGCGCTGGGGCTCATCGATGATTTCGACGCGGCCGGTGGTGCTGAGCTGGCGAGTCTCGGGGTTCGCGAGGTAGCCGCGAAGCATCGCATCGACCGTATCCGCAACGTTCTTGTGGAGGGCGACGCGCTTCCAGCTTTCGATTTCGATGACGACATCGAACGTCGGCGGTGCTTTCCGTTCGAGGATGGACTTCTGTGTACCTCGGCGGCGCGCTTCTTCGTCGCCGAGCGTGACCGACTGGATGCCGCCGATGAGGTCGGCGAGGGTGGGGTTGAGCATGAGGTTTTCAAGCGAGGTGCCGTGGGCCGTGCCGACCAGCTGGACACCGCGTTCGGCGATGGTGCGCGCAGCCTGCGCTTCGAGCTCGGTGCCGATCTCATCGATGACGATGACTTCCGGCATGTGGTTTTCCACCGCTTCGATCATCACCGCGTGCTGCGCGAGCGGAGTCGCAACCTGCATGCGCCGCGAGCCGCCGATGGCCGGGTGAGGCACATCGCCGTCGCCGCCGATTTCGTTGGAGGTATCGACGATGACGACGCGCTTATTCGCATCGTCGGCGAGGACGCGGGCAACCTCGCGCAGCATGGTGGTCTTGCCGACGCCCGGTTTGCCGAGGAAGAGGATGCTCTTTCCGCTGAGGACGAGGTCTTCGATGACGCGGATGGTGCCGTAAACGGCGCGGCCAACGCGGCAGGTGAGTCCGACGATCTTGCCGCGGCGGTTGCGGATGCAGCTGATGCGGTGGAGCGTGCGTTCGATGCCGGCGCGGTTGTCATCGCCGAAGTCCCCGATGTGTTCGATCACGAACTGGAGGTCCTCTTCGGTAACCTCTTCGTGGCTGAGGACGACTTCGCGGCCCGGGTAGCGGGCTTCCGGGAGGCGGCCGAGGTCCATCACAACCTCGAGCAGATCGACGCGGCGTTCCGGCTCGTGCAGCGATTCGACGATGTGCGGCGGGAGCGCTTCCAACAGCAAATCCAGGTCGTCGGTGACGATCTGTTCGTTGGGGAAGATGGTGGTTGAGGAAGCGAGCTGTGTCACGGCTGTTATTGCGGCAGCGCCATGGATTCGGCGGGAACCGCTACGACCTCCTTCAGCGAATTCAAAACGGCAAGCCTGCGCGCGCTCATCAGGCGGACGCCCAACTGGGGGTAGCCACGTTCGACCGCGGCGGCTTCGATAGCGAACTGGTGCTCGGCGATGACGAGCGTGCCATGGCGGCCGGCAAATCGCTCGACGAGATCGAGCGTCGCTTCGACGACACCGCCGTCGGGGTCATCAATGAGGACGTAGCATTCGCGCTCTCCGATACCAACCCATGCGGCCAGTCCCTGGGGACCATCAAGCACATATTCTCGCTCAGCATCGCAAGAATCGAGAACCGCCCGCCAATCCTGCTGAGTTGGCGCCTCGTGACGGCGGACGTTTTCGGGCACCGCGCGGCAATAGAGGCGGAAGACTCCGTGCCGGTCGGCGCGATTGGCCTGGCGGAACGGCGTTTCGTTCGAGCCGCTGCCCTGCCCGACCGCGTAGAGGTGTTCGAGCCGGTAGGCGAAGAAACCACCTTTGCGAAGGGCGGCCGCGTGCGGAGAGCCTTCGGCGAAGCGAAGGTAGGCCGTTCGCCCACCGCGGCTGGCAACTTCCTGCGAAACGCCCTCGCAGAGTGCGATGACCGCTTCGTCGTCCTTATCGCGGGCGATGCGGAGGGAATCGACTTCCCAGCCGGCCCCGCCGGCGAGCTCGCGGGCCACGCAAACGCCGCGGTAACCGAGACCCCGGCGGACACCGAGGACGGATGTGCGCGGCACCTTCGGAAGGTGGGTGAGGCCGGTCGCGGCGAGGCCGCTGCTGACAAGGAGGTTTTCACCCCCGCGGGTGGCGATGATCTCTGTGTTCAGGCGCCCAAGCTGCGGCCAGAGGGTGGCTGCGTCGATCGGGCTAAGCGGTTCAGCGCGCAGTTCACTCATAGGGCAACCGCCGCCGATGTGCCGATGCTAACGAAGAGCTGGTGGAGGCGCGTGTCTCCGGTGAGTTCGGGATGGAACGAGGTCGCGAGCATGTTGCCCTGGCGGGCAGCGACGATGGTGCCATCTTCGAGTGTGCAGATTGCGCGCGCGGGTTCGAACACCTGCTCGATGAGCGGCGCGCGAATGAAGACGGCGTGAAAGGGCGGCCCTTCGACTCCTTCCACGGTGAGGTCCGCTTCGAAACTATCGACCTGGCGGCCGAAAGCGTTGCGGCGGACAGCGATGTCCATGGTTTCGATCCCGGGACGGTCCAGGTTGTCGACCTTTTTCGCGAGCAGGATGGCGCCCGCGCACGTGCCCCAGACCGCACGCCCACTCGCACAGAAATCGCGCAATGGTTGCTGAAAACCGTTGCTGAGGATGAGACGGGCAATCGTCGTGCTCTCTCCCCCCGGGATGATGACCGCCTGGATATCGTCGAACTGGGCGACCTTGCGAATTTCGCGGACGGCGTGGCCCATGCTTTCGAGGATCTCGCGGTGTTCGCGGAAGTCACCTTGAAGAGCAAGGACGCCGACCGTGAGCGGCCGATGGCCATTGAGAGATAGGGTCATAGCAAGCCGGGTCCGGAGCGCAAGGCGGCCGATGTCCCGGTGGACGGCCGAGAAAGGCAAACGGTCGAGAAACGACGCAGCTGTAACAGTAGCGGGCACCCTGTGCGAAGTACTTTCAGTGTAACGCATTGGCCGAGGGGGGTGATGCCCTGCGCGTTAACCTTCCGCTAAGGGTTTCGAACGAACGGGGCCGCCGCGAGGCCGCGAGTTCGATGTGCTACCGTGTAGCACATGCGCCGCATTGGTATCCGAGAACTCAGGCAGAACGCGAGCAAGTACATCCGGCTTGTGAAAGCGGGCGAGACCATCGAGGTCACGGAGCGGGGCGTGCCCGTCGCCTGCTTGAAGCCATTGGAGGATGCCAAACCGGCCGAGTCACCGTACGAAAGACTGGTTCGGGAAGGCAAAATCGTCCCGCCCACCAAAGACTGGAGCGACTGGAAGCCGATCGTGCTGCCTCCTGGCGGTCCCCCGCTCTCGAAGATCCTTGAGGAGTTGCGGGAGGATCGGGTCTAGATGCCGTGGTACTGCGATTCGTCGGCGCTCCTGAAGCTTGTGGCGCAGGAACCGGAAACCAGCGTTTTCGAGGTTGCCGTCCAGAATCGCAAACTTGTCGCGAGCGAACTCGCCATCACGGAAGTTGGACGAGCAATCGAGCGGAAGTTGGGCAGCGCGTTCGACGCGATCGACGAGGTCTCGGCGCGTGTCGGTCTCATGCCAATCACGTCAGCATTGCTGCGGCAGGCGATAGATATCCGCCCGGCCTCGCTCAGGACACTCGACGCGATACACATCGCATCCGCGATGCAACTCGGGTCAGACCTCGAAGGGGTCCTGACCTACGACATCCGAATGCAGCAGGCAGCCCGCGAGCTAAACCTTCGGGTTGAGGCGCCGGGCCAGGCAGCGGACGGCTCCTAGAGCTGGGCGACGATCGGCAGGAGTGCCGAAAGCAGCACACCGAGCTGCAGACCCCGTGTCATCGGACCCGAAATCGAAGCGTCGTTGTGGACCAGGTAGTGGTTCCGGCGGCCCTGGCGCTCGCGAGAAATGAAGCCGGCATTTTCGAGGTCGGCGACGATGCGCTTGACGGCCCGCTCGCTAATGCTGACCTTGGTCGCCAGTTCCCGGAGGCGGATGTCGGGCTCCTCGGTTACGCAGAGGAGCACATTTGCGTGGTTCGTCAAAAAGTTCCAGTCAGACATCGTGGGAACGAGATTACCCCTTTGCCAGTTTGGCTTCCACTAGTTTTGGTGAAGTGAACGAAAAGCTCGGGCAAGAATTATCGCTCGACGAGGAAACTGCCGAGCTGTGGGTCGACCGGGAGCGTGGAGCTTTCGATGCGTTCGACCGTGGCTTCCGCCGGACCGCGCTTACAGGCCACGATGAACTGCTTGATGAAGCGGCGCTCCCCCTGGACGATCGCTTCGCAAGTGCCATCCTCGAGTTGGCGGCACGTCCCGAAGAGGCTGAGGGAGTTCGCCACATTGCGAAGCCACAAGCGGAAGCCCACGCCCTGGACCTTGCCGTAGATCAGCACCCTGTGGCGTTCGGGCACATAAATGTCGAGGCTGGCCATACCTTGAATATCGGCGCGGCAGGCCAAGTTGTTTACCGGCGGCGAAAACTCATTCGCCGCCGGCGACGATCGAACGTCAGACGAGTTCGGCGGGAGTGAGGCTGAAGTCGCGCAGGATGTCCGACGCGTAGGTGATGTGCCCGGAGTTCACGGATGGATCGCCGTGGACGAGGTGGAGGCAGGCTTCGGCCATGTTCTCCACCGGGACCGCCATGTCCTTGTTCGATTCATTGACGAGGCCGTGATGGAGCACGCCCGGCGTCGCGATGAGGCCGGGCGAGATGACGTTCACGCCGATGCCGTCGTTGCTGGCTTCGGCGGCGAGGCCGGTGGTGAAGCGTTCGAGCGCAGCCTTGCACATGCCGTAGACGGTGCCGCCGCGACCGGGAGCGTTCAGCTTCGGATGGAGAGCGGCGTGAGAGGAGATGTTGAGAATCCAGCCCGACTTCTTCTCGCGCATCTTCGGAAGGACGAGTTGAGCCAGGTGAAACGGGCCATAGACCTGCACCTCCATCATCAGCTTGAAGCGCTTCTCCGGGAAATCGTCGACGGGGATGAAATAGGTGATGGCCGCGTTGTTCACGAGGATGTCGACCGGGCCGAACGCGGCTTCGGTCTGCTTGATGAGGTCTTCGCGCTCTTCCTTGCTGGAAAGGTCGCACTTCACGGCGAGGGCTTCGCCGCCCGCATCTTTGATGCGCTTTACGACGCTGTTGATGCTGCCGGGGAGGATATGGTCGCCCTCCTCGACCGTGCGGGCGGAAACCACGACTTTCGCGCCCTCCATGGCGTAACGAATGGCAATGGCTTCGCCGATGCCGCGTGAGGCGCCGGTGACTACCGCGACCTTCCCGGCAAGCACGCCGGACTTGTTGATGGAAGCTGTCATACCTGGTTTCTCTCCATTGGTGGAAATGTGCCCGCCAATCTTGCGAGGAGAACGGTTGAATGTCACGACATGCGATTCTTTCCGTTTGCCCGACTGTTTCGTTCAGGGCGGGTAAGCTTTGGCCTCACCCGGTTAACCTGTGATTTCTCGGCGGAGATTGATGTCCTGATGTTTCGACGCGCCCTGTACTGCTTCGCAGCCCTGATCGCCGTGGCCGCGTTCGCCGCGTGTGGCGGCGATGACGATGACCTGAACGCAAACGACTTCAGCGGGCCACCGCGCGACCCCGCCAAAAACGTGCCGGCGGACCAGATCGGAAAAGTGAACGTCATCCCGGCTGGCTCGGACTGGTACGTGGGACAGAACAATTTCGTTTTCGGGCTCACCGATAGCAAAGACGAGCCGCAGGGCGGCGCGAAGGCCGTCGCTACCTTCTATGACCTGCGCGATCCCTCAAATCCAAAGCCCGTGTTTACGGCCGCGGCGGTGCAGAGCGCGCCCGGCGTTGGGAAGCAGGTGACCGTGGTCCATGCCAACGGCGAAACGCACGTCCACGGCGGCCAGGATGACAACCGGGTCGGCTACTACGTGCCGATGAACTTCACCTATGCGGGCCAGTGGGGCATCGCGGTCGAAGCCACGCTGAAAGACGGCACCCAGGGCGTCGATAGCATCGGATTCACGGTCTACGAAAAATCGAACATCGTCGCTGTCGGCCAGCCCGCACCGAAGAGCGACAACCTCACGAAGGACGACGTCAAGAACATCGCCGAAATCGACTCTGGAACTCCTCCGAACGACATGCACGACGTGAAAATCAAGGACGCCATCTCCGCCGGCCGCCCGTTGGTCGTGGTCTTTTCGACCCCCGCCTTCTGCACGTCGCGCTTCTGCGGGCCCGTCAACGAAGAGGTTGAGACCCTTCAGACGAAGTACAGGGACACCGTGGACTTCGTCCACATCGAAATCTGGCGCGATTTCAACAAAGGGCTGATGAACCCGACCGCGCGGGAGTGGCTACTGTGGCCGGATGGCTCGCTCCGCGAACCGGTGGTCTACGCGATCGGCAAGAACGGCATCGTTTACGACCGGTGGGAGGGCCCCGCGGCCGCGAACATCATGGAAGCGAGCGTGAAGGCGATATCCGAGGGCGCGACGAAGTAGACGCGTAGCGATTACGGTGAAACGAGCCGCGGCAGCCCGTTCTCCACAAGCTCCACCGGCACGAGTTGCCAGGATTCGATTCCGTCCGTTGCGAACGTCACCTGCAGGATTGCCGAATCGTTCGCGCTGCCGCTGAAGCCATCGAAGACGAAGTTGCCGAGGCTGTAGGCAATCAGGCCACCGCCATACTCCTCCATTTCCTGGAGCACGTGCGGATGGCTTCCAAGAACAAGGCTCGCCCCGGCGTCGATAGCGGCGTGCGCCAGTGTCCGTTGCTCGTCTGAGGGCACCGGCGCGTACTCGATCCCGAAATGGAGCATCGCCACAACGACATCCGCGGATCCGGCGGCACGCTGAACCGCGGCCGTCACGGAGTCGATATCGGCCCAGGCGACGCCGGGGTCGATCGCCGATGCCTCCCAGGTTGCGCGACTGTACGTCCCTTCGGGCGCTGTATCGACCAGGCTGACGAAGGCGATCCGGATGGCGTTGCGTTCGATGATCACGGGCGCCGTTGCCGAATCGATATCAGGGCCTGAACCGGCCACCCCGATGCCTGCATCGCGCAACCACGCCGCCGTATCGAGCAGCGCCTCCGGACCGAAATCCAGGGCGTGGTTGTTCGCCTGCGATACGACATCGAACCCCGCGAGGGTCAGTGCCGAAAGCACGCCTGGTGGCGCTTCGAACGTGTAGCCCTTGTCCTGCGGGTAGCCAAGGTCCGAGACCACCATTTCGAGGTTGCCGGCGGTGATGTCGGAACCGCTCAGCCGGCTGCTGATCGCCTCATCGAAAACGGCCGAAGGTCCGTCTGACTCGATCCGGGAGCCGATCGAGCGCGCGAGCATGAGGTCTCCGACGGCCGACAACGTGACCGTCGCCGGAGTAGTCGTGGGGCTTACCTGGACCGTTGGACTGGGCTGTGCGGCTCTCGCGGAAGGCACAGCTGAAGGAGTGGCCGAAGGCGGAGTCACGGCGTCCGCTCCGCACGCCGCCAGCAGTCCGCACAGCAACAGTATCGGCCCGGGCGCCGTCATGCCGGGGCGTTTCAGAAGATCGAGAAATCCCAGGGTTGCCTCCGCCAGGAACCCACCACTGGCACCCAGTCTAACGACCGCGTCCAGCGATAAGTTCCCTCTGCCCTACAACGGCGCCGGGCGAAATGCCTCCCCCCGGCACAAAACATTGACGCGGCGGGCCGCGCATGCGTTGCTTCGGAAGTGAACCAGGGAGACGGATCTCGGATCGGATTGGTCGGCGCGGGGCGACTCGGCGCTTCGCTCGCGGCCGGCCTCGTGAAGGCCGGATACCGGTTAACCGTGGTTGCGAGTGAGCGGCTTGAATCGGCCCGGGCGCTCGCGCGAACCACGGGCACGGGGACGACTGCGACAGGTGACCCGGCCGAGGTTGCTGAACGGGCGGACGTGGTCTTCCTGACGGTACCGGACTCACGGATCGCCGACGTCTGTGCGGCCATCCCTTGGGCCACAGGCCACATCGCCGTCCACTGCAGCGGTGCGCTCGAGCTCGATGTGCTCGCCACGGCAAGCGTGCGGGGCGCCGCAACGGGCTGCCTGCACCCGCTGCAGACGTTTCCGTCGCGGACGCCGGAACCGGAACGCTTCAACGGGGTCTATTGCGGAATCGAAGGGCCCGAACCGGCCGGTTCACTCCTCAGCCGGATTGCGAGCGATCTCGGCGCCCTGACCTTTCGGCTCGATGGAGTTGATCGCGCGAAGTATCACGCGGCCGCCGTGATGGCGAGCAACCTCGTGGTCGCGCTTGCGAGCGCGGCGGGCCGGCTCTGGACACAGGCGGGACTCGACCCCACGGCGGGACGGCCGGCGCTTGCGCCTCTGACACTGGCGGCGGCCCAAAACGTTTCGGTTATGGAGTTGGCCCGGGCACTGACCGGACCGGTGGCGCGAGGGGATCTGACGACGATCGAGCGGCACCTGACGGCGCTCGAGGCTGACGCGAGCCTGTCCGACATCTACCGGGTGCTTTCGCGGGAACTGCTGGGCCTGCCATTGGGTCATGACCCGGCGACGGCGGAGCGCCTGCGAGAGCTCTTCGGTTAGCCGCGGCTTATCCCGAGCCCCGACTCGCGGCCGGTAAGGGTTCTTCGATGGGCATCATGGGCGTGTCCCGGCGAAGGGTTTCGGGCATGAGGAAGAACATGAGGCAGGCGCCAAGGATGCCGATGCCGCCCATACTGACGGAAGCGGCGGCGAGGGAGACGATCCCGGTGAGGGCTGCGATGATCAGCGGGCCACCGGCGGTGCCCACATCGCCGCAAACGCGCCACGCGCCCAGGAATTGGGCCCGGCCGGCGGCGGGCGAGAAATCCGCGCCAAGCGTCATGACGATGCCGCTGCCCAGGCCGTTGCCGAAGCCCACCAGCAAGCCCACAAGGACCATCGACCAGAACCCCCCGGTCAACGGGACCAGCGACATACCGATGGCCATCAGGGCGAGACAGGGGAGCGCGACCGCCTTCCGGCCCCATTTATCCATGACCGTCCCGGCCGGGTAGAACAGCATCATTTCCATCCCCATGGAGATGCCGAAGATGAGGCTGATGGCACTTTCATCGAGGCCAATGTGGTCACCCCAGAGAGGCAACACCACCTGGCGCGTTGCGCGGAGGGCGCCGATGGCGGTCACCCCCACGCCGGCCGTCATGAATACCCGCGCGTTTTCGCTGACAACCCGGGTGAAGTTCACGTGCTCGTGCTCCGCTGCCGGGAAGTTTCCTTCGCCGCGGATGAGCACGATCAGCAGTCCGCAGGCGAGCACCGCAGTGACGAGGTGCACGAAATAGGCGCCTTCCGTTCCCACCCAGATGGCAACGGCGGCTCCGAGAAACGGTCCCACGAAGTTTCCGACCCGGTTGACGCCACCAAGCGTGCTCAGGGCACGTCCGCGGAGGTGGACTGGCATGACATCCGCGACGTAGCTCAGGCGCGCCAGGAGCCAGACCGACCAGCCACAGCCCATGAGCAAGGTGAAGAACGCGAATGGCCAGATTCCCGGGCTGAAGGCGGAGCCGGCGAGCGCGACAATGACGAGGATGGTACCGACGACCATCGCCTTCTGTTCGCCGAACTTCGAGACAAGCCAGCCTGCGGGCACATCGAAGGCCAGCACCCCG
Organism: Dehalococcoidia bacterium; assembly: GCA_050247055.1. Lineage (GTDB taxonomy): Bacteria > Chloroflexota > Dehalococcoidia > Tepidiformales > Tepidiformaceae > Amarobacter. The sequence goes on along the minus strand of JBFWUX010000001.1, from coordinate 452,400 downwards.
ATCCCGCGGAGCGCCACGATGAACCCGGCCAGGGCCGGCGAAGCCCCCTGGTCTCGGGCCGCCAGGGCAACGATCGGGATGACTGCGCCCTGTCCGACGGCGAAGAGGAAGGTTGGAACGTAAACCGAAAGCCCAAGCGAGCGCAGCGTTGGAGTAGCTGGAGCCTGAGATGACATGAGTGGGCATCGTACGACCGCGACCGGTACGGGCGATAACCGTCAATCTTTGGAAACGAGATGTTTCGATCAGTGCAACCCGGACGCATTCCAATTTGCAAACGCGTGGACTACGCTCCGAATTCACCATTCGCGGCGAGATACCGCGCTGGCGATGCCGCATCACGAGGTCCGAAAAATGGCAGCCCTTGCAACTGAGCCGCTCGTTTCACCGTTCACCGAACGCGAAACGAAAGAACTGCAGGAAGCGAACACTTCCGGAAAAACACCCGTCGTGTTTGTTCACGGGCTCTGGCTGCTCGCCAGCAGTTGGGACCGCTGGCGAGATGTCTTCGCGGACGCCGGGTACGCGACGCTGGCGCCCGGCTGGCCCGACGACCCGGAGAATGTCGATGAAGCGAAGGGGCACCCCGAAGCGTTTGCGGGAAAGACGGTTGAGCAGGTTGCCGAGAGGTACGGGAACCTCATCCAGCGGCTCGAGAGAAAACCCGTAGTTATCGGACACTCGTTCGGTGGACTGCTTGCCCAGATCCTTGCGGGCCGCGGTCTTTCTTCGGCGACGGTGGCGATAGATCCGGCGCCATTTCGAGGCGTGCTGCCCCTTCCCCTCTCGGCCTTGCGGGCTTCGCGCCCGGTGCTGGGGAACCCCCTCAACCGTGGGAGGTCGGTATCACTCAGCTATAAGCAGTTCCGCTACGCCTTCGCAAACGCCGTCAGCGAAGAAGAAGCGAAAGCCCTCTACGCCGAATTCGCCGTGGCGGCGCCCGGGCACCCCCTCTTCGAGGCCGCATTCGCCAACCTCAACCCCTGGACCGGCGTGAAAGTGGATACGAAGAACCCCGAACGCGGGCCGCTGCTGCTGATTTCCGGCGACAAGGACCACACCGTACCGTGGTCGATGACCAATGCCAGTTTCAAGCGCCAGAAGCGCAATCCTGGAGTCACCGAGGTCAAGCTCATCTCGAATCGCGGCCATGCGCTCGTCATCGACAGCGGTTGGCGTGAAGTCGCCGAGGCCTCACTCCAATTCGTCCAGCGTTTCGTCTAACAGCCGGGCATAAACGAGGGGCCCCGATAACCGGGGCCCTCAAATATTCAACTTGACCGCCGGATTAGCCGAGGTGCGCCTCAAGCATCCAGGCCCACTTATCCAGGCCGCGGATAATTTCGACGTAAATGTCCTGGGTGGCGATGTCATCATCGAGGCCGCCGCCGAATTCGCGCGCCTGGTCGGCTGCTGCGAGGACGCGGTTGTGGACCTCCTTCACCAGCGGTTCCCACCGCCGCTCGCCGGAGGGGAACTTCTTCAGGGCTGTGTTCGCGGCGACATCGTGGTGCGTGCCTTCAGCCATCCCCCCGAGAGCAACAGCGCGCTCGGCGACGAGGTCGGCGTACTCGGTCGCGGCTGCGGCGACTTTATCGAAGAGCTGATGAAGCCCCTGGAAGTTCGGCCCCTTGATGTTCCAGTGGGCCTGCTTCGCAACAAGGTGGAGATCCACGTTAGTGGCGAGGGCCGCGTTCAGGTTGCGGATGATTTCCGCTTTCCGGGACTTGGAAAGTTCATTCAGCGGACGATCGACCTTGGCTGGAGTCATGGTCGCAGTAGTCATTCAGAAGCCTCCTTTAAAAGGGTTCGGCTTCAGTCTATGTATGCCCCCGAAACGCCCGAACAACGAACGCCGGCGGCGTTCTATCAGTTCCATAACAGTTGCCTGCGAGCGTTCAGCTTTCGAGCCTCCAGCCCACGGCCCGGCCGGGCGCCCTTCTCATTGGAGCCCCGGGGCGCCGCCGCGATCGTTACTCGGGGCCGCTGTACGCTGAACGCGATGCTGGTTGTGCAGAAATATGGTGGCACTTCGGTTGCCGACGCAGACCGGATCCGGCACGTTGCCGGGCGTGTTTTGAAGAGAATCAACCAGGGCGACCAGGTCATCGTCGTGGTCTCAGCCATGGGCAATTCGACCGACGACCTGTTGGACCTCGCCCTCCAGGTCGCTCCGGACCCGGACCCACGTGAACTCGATATGTTGCTCTCCACCGGCGAACAGGTCTCGGTGGCGCTGGTGGCGATGGCCCTGAAAACGCTCGGCCAGGAAGCGGTCGGCCTCACCGGCCAGCAGGCGGGGATTATTGCGCAGGGTCGCCACTACCAGGGCCGCATTTCGCGAGTGGAAGCGGCGCGCGTACGCGCCGAGCTCGATGCGGGCCGCGTGCCCGTAGTCGCGGGCTACTGGGGCGTCAACGAAGACCAGGAGATCATGACGCTTGGCCGGGGCGCCAGCGATACCACCGCCGTGGCCCTGGCCATCTCTCTCGGCGCCGAACGCTGCGAGAACTGCAAAGATGTCGAAGGCGTCTACACAGCCGACCCGCGAATGGTGCCAACGGCGCGAAAGCTCAAAGACATCACCTACGAAGAGATGCTCGAACTCGCCACCCAGGGTTCGACGGTGATGCACAACCGCGCGGTCGAACTTGCCTCCGTCTACAACCTCCCCATCCTCGTGACCTCGAGCATGGTCGATGCCCCCGGGACGCTCATCCGCCAGGAGTCTGAATTGGAAGAACGCAACCGCGTGCGCGGAATCGCACACGATACCGATGTCGCCAAGATCACCGTCCGGCGCGTGCCAGACCAGCCGGGCATCGCCTCGAACATCTTCGAACCCCTGGCCGAGGCCGGCATCAGCGTCGACACGATCGTCCAGAACTCGAGCGAAGGGAACATGACGGACCTGACCTTCACCCTCTCCCGCGGCGACCTCCGCAAGGCGGAAGCAATCATGCCGGAGATCTGCGAGAAGGTCGGCGCGCCAGAGTTCACCTCCGATGGAAACCTGGGCAAAGTCAGCATTGTGGGCGTCGGCATCCAGACCGCGCATGGCTATGCCGCAAAAATGTTCCGGGCGATGTACGACGCCGGTATCAACATCGAATTGATTTCGACCAGCGAAATTCGCCTGACCTGCATCATCGATTCAGCTCGCGTGCCCGACGCGGTGAGAGCCTTGCATGCCGCGTTTGAGTTGGAAACGCCAGCGTAGTTCGTTCGTCTGCCGCCTCGTTCGATCGTGAGCGATCGTCTCCGGCGGCCTGCATGGCAGCCGAATGGGCCACAGCTAGCCCTGCTTGAACTTCCAGGCCTGGAGATCACTCAGCCGCCCCACCACATCGGCCGCGTCGAGGCGAGGGCCGCCCCGCTCCGGAAATTCCGAGAGCCGGGCGTTGAACATCTCGCCGCGTTGGGTGTATGAGCTGTCGAGCACCGCGTACCAGTGCCCGGCCAGCAAGATGTCGGTAACGAGCGCATGACGGACTTCAGGAATCAACGACGTTCTCCCAAATGATGGTGTTCGCTACTCGGCCAGGAACGACCGTACCGCATCGCTGAATGCATCGGGCTGGTGCAGCGGCACCTGGTGCCCGGCATCGGGAATTTCGATGAAGCGGCCGTTTGGCAGGCGCTCCACCATCTGTTCGCCGATTTCGCGTGAGAGCACCTTGCTCTTCTCCGCCCGGATCACCAGCGTCGGGCATTTGATGTGCTCGAGGCTCTCCCACAGGTACGGGATCTCTGCGATGGCGCCGCGCCCGGTGGCCTGGTGGATCGAGGGGTCGAAGCGGAAGACAAGGCTCCCCGATGCTTCATCGAGCACGAGCGACGACGCGATCTGGCGGTGGAGGAACTCCTCGCTCTTGCCGGGATAGAGGCCGGAGAAGTGCTGCAGCGCCTCGGCTTCGGTCGCGAAACCGGGCGCCTTCTGCGCATCACCGGTACTCCGGCGGATGCCGCGAGCGCCCTGGTCGGCCATCTGCGGGCCCATGTCGGCGAGGACGAGGTGCTTGATCCGGTGGCTGTGGTCACGCGCATACGACATCGCCACGCGGCTGCCAATGCTGTGCGCCACGAGGTCGAACGCCTCGAAATCCATCTCCTCGACGAATCCGCGAAGGTCCATCGCGAACGCCCACACCAGGTAACCCCCCGGTGCGTGCTCGCTTTCGCCGTGGCCGCGCAGGTCGGGCGCGTAGACGGAATATTTGTCCTGGAAGCGCTCAGCGATGTGTTCCCAGTAGCGGCCGTTGTTCATCAGCCCGTGGAGGAACACCACCGGGTCGTTCGAAGGATCGCCCCACCGCAAATAGTGGTGGCGAAGCCCGTGGATGGTCAGGTAGCCGTCGGTGCCGGTGGCGTGCGGGTGGGCATCGGGTGCAGTCACCCGCCGAGTATAAGGGAACCCCGGCAGGCACGACTGCTTCCATGGAGTTCGATGTTTAGCCGGCCTCGTCCTTCCGGATTTCGCCGCGCCAGGCGCCCGTCGCGACTCCGCGCGCCTCGATGAACTGCTTGAAGCGCTCAAGGTCTCCGCTCACGCGCCGGTTCATGAAGCCAAGCTTATCGCCGACCGTTTCGACGATGCCCGAGGGGTCGTAGTCGAGCTGAAGCGTGACCCGGGTCTCCTCCGGGGAGATGTAATGGAAGGTCACCACGCCGCAGTTCTCGGCGCCGGTGGTGTTGCGCCAGGCGATCCGCTTATCCGGGATCTGCTCGGCGATTTCCGCGTTCCATTCCTCGGTCTTGCCACCGATCGAGGCCTTCCAGTGAAGGTGACGGTCGCCCATCTGCTGGATCTCGTCGATGCCCTCCATGAATCGGGGGAACTCTTCGAACTGGGTCCACTGGTCGTGGACCGGCCGGACCGGGACGTTAACGTTGATTGATTTCGCGATGGTTGGCATTGGTTTGCTCCTTTGCCTGGGGGTGACCTCACCCTATCGTCGAAACCATTGCGGGCGCGCCAAAGAACACGCTCCTGCCCTTGCAGTGGCGTGAAGAAGAGACTGCGATCATTGACAGAACGTCATGTCGTTCATGGGGTAGGGGCAAAATCGCGCCCGCCCCTTACCCTGCTGCTATGGGACGAATGCGAAAGTTCGAAACGCTGGACGGTCCAACCTGGACCGACCGCCAGCGCCAGGTATTGCACCTCCTCGCAAATGAGAGAACGAACCCGGAGATTGCCGAGGCACTCGGGATCTCGCTCGACGGTGCGAAGTGGCACGTCCGCGAGGTGCTGACGAAGCTTGGGGTCGCGAGCCGCGAAGAGGCGGCCGATTACTGGCGGACTTACAAGCAGCCCCTGGCGCGCGGTCGCCGGGGACTTCGGGCTTTGGTGATTGCCGCGCCCGTCCGTTGGGCAGCAGTGGCGCTGGTTGCTGGCGGAGCCCTCGTTATTGGGCTCTGGCTGTTCGCAGGTACCGGTGGCCATTCAGCGCCCGATCCCCAGCCGGCGCTCGCGTTCGCCATCGAACCCCCTGCCGGTGAACCGTACCTCCTGACTGTCGCGATCTCGGACGGGCGTGAACTCGCCCGGACACGGCTTCCTCTCTCCGCGGCGGTCACCTCGGGCCAATATGTCCTCCTCGAGTCTCCGGGAGTAGTCGAAGCCATGCGCGTGGATGGTTCTGACCATCACACTGTGTATACCGTCTCGCCCGGCAAGACAATTATCGGTCTCTCCCCATCTCCCTCCGGTGAACGTTTGGCGGTAACAGAGCGCGTCGAGACCGGCGGCCAGGATTCGGTTGTGATACTCGAAACCGAGACAGGGACGATCACAAGCCGGATCGATCGAGTTGACGCGCCCTTCGATGAGTTTCTTGGGGAATTCCAACACCTCTGGTGGCACCGTGATGGCCATACGCTCACCATCGGGTCCGGCGGCGTTCAAGTAAGCGGGGACTACGAATTCCGTCAGTCGCTGGCATTCGTCACCCCGGACGGGCGCGTGCAGGTCACAACCGTCGACGCAAGCGGCATCGTCTCGCCCGACGGGACTCGCGTGCTATGGGGTAGGCCCGCCACAGCCGGATGCATGGGGTTCGTCGCCACCCATGAACTGTCAGTGCAAGACCTCGCTTCCGGAAAGGTCATCAACTCATTCGTTGACAACGAGCATGGGTTGAAGCCGTTCCTTTGGGTTGCGATGGACCGCGGGCCTCTATTCGAGAGAGACGCCGACGCGGGCTGCCATCCGTCGGATACCTCCACGACGGTGTGGGAACTGCCAGAAGCCGGCACCCCCGTCCTGCAGACGACAGACCCGTTCGAACAAATCAAAGCAGTCGGTCCTCATTTCGGGATCACCGTCCAGTGCGGCACATCTCAACCGGGACCATGGGGTGAGGATGGCTGGTCACCCCAACAAAACCTTGTGGCGGGTGGAGGCTGCCGCCCGATGAGCGGCCCGTGTTGTCTCACCGCCACGCCTGACCCGGCCACGCTTGAGGGCACGCTGTTTGTCCGAGGTCGGGCGATTGCCCGCATCGCGAACTTCACCCTCCTCGGCCAGGTGAACTACGCGCCTCGCCCGTAGCGAGCTCGAATCACATCTGCCGTCCCCGCCCCTACTTCCCCTCCTCGAACAGCTGGAAGAGCACTCCGCCGCTGTCCCTCGGATGGATGAAGGTGTGCTTCTTCCAGTCGCTGTTGATGGCCCCGCCGAAGGGTTCGATGCCGTTGGCGCGGAGGGCTTCGGCGGCTGCGTCGACGCTGGCGACTTCGCAGCAAATGTGATGCATGCCCGGGCGCTTCGACTCGATGAACTTCTGGACGAAGCTATCCGGCCGCGACGGCTGGATCATCTCGAACTTCAAGAGGCTGCCGGGCAGCGTCATGATTGCGCCGTAATAACCCAGGTGCTCTTCTTCCCAGCGGCCTTCGACTGTCCCGCCGAAGACGCGCTGCTGCCATTCGATCTGCTTCTCGAGGTCCGGGACAGCCATCGACACGTGGTCGACGCGCTGCAGGTTCACGGCGCCGCCGCCAGCGTTCCGGTCAGCCTCGGGGGGCAGCTTATGTGCGACGAAAAGCTGCCAGAGGATGCCGCCGCTGTCTTTCGGGTGGATGTAGGTCAGGTGCCAGAGGCCATCGTCCTGGATGCCGCCGAACGGCTTCATGCCGAGGCGTTCAAGCTCGGCCGCGGCTTCGTGGATGTCCTCAACTTCGACCGTGATGTGGTGGAGCCCGCCGCCTCCATTCTGGTCCAGGTATTTCTGGACGAAGCTATCCGGCCGGTTCGGACAGATGACTTCGAACTCGATGCCGGTGCCGCGGACCTGTGAGACACAGCCATCGAAATCGGAGGCGGAATTGCCTCCGAAGCTGTGGAGGAACTTGAAGCCGAGCAATTTCTCGAGTTTTTCGGCCTGGGGCTGCCACGCCGGCGCAGCCATGCTGATGTGATCGACGCGCTTCACAGAGAGCAAAGAATTGGCTCCGAGGGAGTGAGATGTGGCACGTATGCTACGTTTCGATCGGAGGCCCGCCAACTTTGCCCCTCAACGCGACACTTCTCGTGAACACCGCCGCGCGCGGTGTCAGCAAGACCTTCGACGGCTCGCAACTGACCGCGTACCTGGCGAAGCACGGCTGCGAGACCCGGCTCGTGCTGCCGACCTCTGCCGTGGATGCCACCAGGCAGGCGCGCGTCGCGGCGGAACGCGGCGACGACCTCCTCTTCGTGGTCGGCGGCGATGGCTCGGTTCGGGACGCGGCACTCGGGCTGGCCGGATCGGAGACAGCCCTCGCGGCCGTGCCCGCGGGGACAGTGAACATCTGGGCCAAGGAATCCGGCATCCCGAAGGGCATCCGCGCGTCGCTCGATGCCCACCTCGCGGGCCAGAGCGTGCACATGGACCTGGGCCGCGCGGGCGAATCCTGCTTTCTGCTGATGGCCGGCGTCGGCTGGGATGCGGCGATTGCCAATCGCGTGTCCAAGCGGCTGAAGAAAGCCACCGGCGATATCGCCTACATGGCCCAGGCAGCCTGGATGGCCCCGCGTCTCCGCGCCCGCAAGGCACGTTGGCGCGCCGGCAACGAAAACTTCGATGAACCGCTCGCGTGGATGGTTCTCAGCAACACCCGCCTTTACGGCGGAAAGGTGCGCCTGACGCCGAAAGCAGTGATCGATGATGGCGAACTCGACCTGCTGGCCATGTGTCCGCGCGGCGTCGCCGATACAGCCCGCCTCGCGACGAAGATCATCCTCGGGAAGCGCTCCGATGATCGCTTTGTCCAGCGGCGCGTCTCCGAGATCGAGATCGAGACCCCCGGGCTCGCCGTCCAACTCGATGGTGACTTCGTCGGCGAAACACCGATGAGGTTCACCGTGGAACCGCGGGGACTGCTGGTAAGCGTGCCCGGCGGCGTGCTCGCGCCCATCTTCGCGGGCATCCATATCGATCGCCGGAAGCCATAACGCGGCGGGCCGCGTAGCATTCGAGCGCGTGGGAAGTGGACAGCTCGCGGCGCTCGCCGCCGCCATGATCTGGGCCTGCACGAGCGTGGCGCTCACCTCGCTTTCCACCCGCATCGCCCCGGTGGTCCTGAGCGGACTGCGCCTCGCCTTTGGCAGTGTCGTCGTGCTCATCGTGCTGGCGGTCAGCGGCCAGGCACACGACCTCGCCAGCGCTTCGAACGCGAGCCTCGCCGGGGTCGTCCTCAGCGGGTTCATCGGGTACGGCCTCGGCGATACCATCTACATCGTCGCTCTCAAACGCGTCGGCATGCAGCGGACCTTCCCCATCACGATGGCGCTCTTCATCGCCCTCACGGTCCTTGGCGGCGTTGTCATCCTTGGCGAGGACTTCACCTGGGGGTTGCCGCTCGGCGCCCTGATGATCGGCGCCGGCGTGTACCTGCTGGTCATTCCGGGCAAGGGCTCTGGGCCTCAGCCGATGCCTCCTGTGCCCGCCGAACCGGCCATGAACACCCTGGCCGAAACGCGCCGCCCTCCGGCCTTCGCCACACCCGATGCGTTTGGCTACGGGATGCTGCTCGCGGTGGGCATCCTCTGGGCCGCGGCGTCTCTCTGGCTCGCCGATGCGGGCAAGGGGCTCGACGCCATTCCAGCGGGAGCCATTCGCACCCCCGCCGGCGCGACCGCGCTCCTGGGCTTCGCCATGGCCACCCAGCGCCCGAACCTGGTGGCGCCCTTCCGCAACCGGAACCACCTCGGCGCCATCCTTGCTGCAGGAATGGTCGGCACCGGTTTCGGCAGCCTGCTCTACGTGTACTCGGTCCTCGAAGCCGGCGCGGCACAGGCGGCCGTGCTCTCCGCAACCTCGCCCCTGATGGCGCTCCCGCTTTCTATCCTCTTCCTCGGGGAGCGGTTCACGCGCCGGATCGGGGCCGGGACCGCGGTCTGCGTGGCGGGGATCATCGTGGTGGTCAGCGGATGAGGGCCCTCACCCTCGGCCCCTCTCCGAGGTCTGGGAGAGGGGAGTCCAAATCGCCGATTTTGCCCGCCCGACAGATGTTCTTCCTCGGGGTGGCCCTCGCCGTGCTCGCCCTCAGCCTTGCTGGCTGCCGGAGCGGGGGTTCGGACAAGACCTTCGAAGTGCGCCTTTCTCAGGGCGCCGCCCAGGCCACGGTCACGGTCGAAGTCGCGGCGACTACCCGAGAACGCCAGCAAGGCCTGATGTTCCGCCAGGAGCTCGATGAGGATAAGGGGATGCTCTTCCTGTTCCCGCGCGACGTGCTGATCGGGTTCTGGATGAAGAACACCTACGTGCCGCTCGATATCGCCTACATCTCCGCCGATGGCGAGGTGCTGGAGATTCGCGCCGCGAAGCCACTGGACGAAACGACGCTGTCACCGGCGAAGGAGTACCGCTACACGCTCGAGGTAAACCAGGGATGGTTCGAACGCCACGGCCTCGATGTCGGTGCGAAAGTTGACCTGCCGAAGGGCCTCCCCGCCGCCACCGAGTGAGAGGTCAGGTGCCCCGTCGGAGCCGGAGCTCCCGCATCAGGTTAGTTGTCCACCCCAGGGAGAGCACCACCATCAGTAGCGCCGACCCGATGCAGTAGATGCACCATGCGTCGATGACGAATGCCTCGAGGTAGGTGAGATAGGCCGACATCGCGAGGCCCATTAGTGCGCCGTAAAAGCCGATCAGCGTTGCGTAGGCGCGCCATCCCCGGAAATCGAGCATGGTCACAACCGCCGCCGCGGCGAGCACGAGGTAAAGGCCAAGGCCAGGAACCGAGACAGGAACCCCGAGGATCTTGCCGTACTTGCTCTCCTGCACTGTCGAACAGCCATGGACCACCGTGCACACGCCGCTCTTGCCCTGGCTGTTTTCCCACGCCAGGTACCCGGAGATGGCGACACCTGCCAGCGCCGCCAGCAGCAGCACACCGGTCAGCACGAACCACCAACGATTACCCATCGGCGAAGAGCGTACGCCAGCCGGGGCATCAGCCGTAGAGAGGGACATTCGGTCCTCCTGGACTCTCGGCGCCGCGGCATGCACCGGTACGTTGATATTGACGGCCGAACCGTCTTCCTTGTTCAGGGGGCCGGCTGAATCATCCGCCGGCCCCTGGATCGTCGCGCGGGAGCGGCCAGCCGCGAGCACGAAGCCCGCGGCCGGCCAGCAACCACACTATTTCGTGGCCGTGGGCGAACTCATGTCCATACCTTCCATCCCCGAATCACCCGAGGCCTTCACCGGCACAGTGACCTTCACCGTCCCGGCCTTCTCGAACTGCAGCTCAAGCTCCACGGTCTCGCCTGCCTTCAGCGGTTCCTTCAGGTTCATGAGCATGACGTGGTAGCCACCCGGCTGGAGCATGAGCTCGCCCTTCGCCGGCACCGGGAATCCGCCCTCCTTCTCCTGCATCTTGGAGTTCGCGCCCTCGGTGATCACTTCGTGGAGCTGGGCCATATCCGTGATGCTCGAAGTCACTTTCACAAGCGTGTCATCCAGGCCTGCGTTCTTCACCATGAAATACGCCGCCGAAACATCGTTCGTTGTGGTGCGAACCCACCCATCGTAGATGGAGAGATCACCCGCTGTGGCCATGGGTGTCGCGTTGGCTGCGGTGTCGTCGTCATCGTCGTCGCCGCCGCACCCGGCTACGACCGCGAACCCCGCAATCACCACGGCGGAAACAAGCGCAATACCACCGAACCGCATCAATCTGCGGAATCGAATCATGAAGGTACAAATCCTTTCTTCACCAGGAGCGGCAGGTCGTTCTCCCACTCTTTCCGGCCCATGCCGGCGAGATAAACGGTGTGAGCGACCTGGTCTTTCGTATAGGCGATGACGTACGCGGCGTGATTCACCGCGTAGTTGCCGTCGCCGAGATCTTCGCGTGTAGCCACCGGAATCCCGAGGTCGGCCTGGACCTGATCCGTCTCTTCGCGCGTGCCGGTGAGCCCAATAAAGGTGGGGTCGAACGCCGCGAGATAGTTCTTCAACACCTCGGGCGTGTCCCGTTCCGGATCGGCGGTGATGAATACCACCTTCACCTTATCCGTGACATCTTTGGGCAGCGCGTCCATGGCCGCCGCCATCTCCGCCAGGTGCGTCGGGCAAATGTCGGGACAGTGCGTGTAACCCACGTATACCAGCGCGACGTAGCCTTCTGTCTCCTTGCGCAGATCGAAGGTCTTGCCGTTCTGGTCCGTGAGGACCACGTCCGGCATGTCGATCGGATCCGTGACTACGGCGCCCATGTAGGTGGCGGCCGGCTCTGAATCGTCCCCCCGCGTGAGGATGTAGCCGATCGCGATTGCCGAACCAAGCACAAGGACGGCGGCGAGCCCAAGGGCAAGCAGCGGCCCGGTCTTCCAACGAGTGATGTTCACAAACGAATCTCCAAACCCGGAATGCCCGCTGTCGGACTCCGATCGGTGAAGCCCCTGTTCCCTACTGGCCGGGCGAGTGCCCGGCCTGGTACGGGTCGGGATCCGATCCCGGCAGGGGTTTCCGCACGCGCTGGTTAGTCGGCGTGGCCCGCATCCGGGTCGGCAACGCCGCCCTGCTCATACAGGTAATCCCAGACAGCGTGCGAGAAGTCGTGGTAACCATCGTGAGCTTTCGTGGAGGCATCGCCCGCCTTCGCCAGGTCCGGGCTATCGCCTTCAAGCGATGCAGACATGTCAGCGAAAATCGCCGACAGCGCCTTGGCCTGCGGCTGGAGATCCTTGGGCCACGTCGTGATGTTCAGCACCGTCTGCACCTTATCGGCCGTGGCCTTGGCAGTGGGCGGAATCGTCTTGTCCGTCGTGATCGATTCATTGATCCCGTGGATGCCTGCGGCATCGATGTAGGCGATTGCGTTGAGGACTTCGGCGTTCGCCGAGGCTGTCGAATTCCCTCCGTCGTCGTCGTCATCGCCGCAGGCAGCGAGTGCCACGGCGCCGAGAAGTGCGATTGCAGCCAACGAGGCTAGCATTACGAATTTGCGCAAAACCATTGGTTAAGAGTGTCCTTTCGAAAAGGCCGACCTGAGTTCAGCCCTCGTTACGTAACGATTTCTGCAGTTCGAAAGGTTTTCTTCGGGGGCATCAGCTCCGGCGAGATGCAGATGGGCCGGCGTGGTTGCCACGCCGCCAGCCAGACTGCGATAAGTGCGAGACTTGCCGTGGCAACGGCGATCGGGTCTTGATAGAGGGAAAGGCTGACACCGGCGCCGGCCGGGGCATCGCCGCACGAGGCGACACCGCCGTGGCAGTGGCGCGCGTGTTCGGCCGCATTTTGGGGCGTGTGCTCATCGGCATGGCCCGAGCCCGCCAGCGGCACTGAGATGTAGTAATTCGTGTGCGGAAGGGGCACCGTCGCTGGCCAGTGACCCATGAACGTGAGCATGGGAAACAGAGCGGCAAGCAGTACCCACGGCAAATAAGCCGCAAAACGGCGCGCAAACACCCCCGAGATCACCTTCGAAGAGTATCAGGTTGGGCCGCTCGGGAAATGGCCGGTCGGCGGTTCTGGAGCGGCTGGTTGGCCAAAACCGGCCGCCCGCAAGGTAGACTCGCAACTCGCATCCGACTGGAGGGATTCATGCGCAAGCTCAAGAATCGAGTGGCCATCGTCACGGGAGCCTCGCGTGGCCTTGGCCCGTACATCGCGCGGGCCTTGAATGCCGAGGGCATGAGACTCGTGCTCGCCGCGCGCTCATTCGAGGAGCTGGAACGCCAGGCCGAGGAGATCCGCGCGAACGGCGGCGACGCCATCGCTGTACAGGCCGACGTCACCGCGGCCCCGGACCGTGAGGCGCTTGTGGACGCCGCAAGGTCCTCGTTCGGCCGTGTCGATGTGCTCATCAACAACGCCGGGATCGAAGAAACCGGGCACTTCGACCACCTTGCCGACGACGATATTGCCCGGGTCATCCAGGTCAACCTGATCTCCGCCATGCAACTCGCCCGCCTCGTGACGCCAATCATGCTGAAACAGAAGTCCGGCCACATCGTGAACATGGCCTCGCTGGCGGGCAAAGTCCCGGTGCCGTACAGCGTGCCCTATGCGGCTTCGAAGGCCGGGCTGATCGGTTTCACCGAATCGTTCCGGGCGGAGTTTGGCAAACGCGGCGTGAGCGCCAGCGTGATCTGCCCGGGCCTGGTGAGCGACGCGGGCATGTACCAGGACATGAAAGACCTGGCCCACATCAAGGAAAACTTCCTCGCCGGCACGGTCACCCCGGCCAAGGTCGCGTCCGACGTCGTGAAGGCGATCAAGAAGAACCGGCCTGAGATGCTGGTCTATCGTGGACCCGGCCGCATCGTCAGCGGGCTCGCCGAACTGGCGCCCGGCCTCTTCGAACGCACCTTCCCACTGTTCGGGACCTACGGCCTCTTCCGCGACGTCGCGGACGAACGCGAGAAGTCGGGCGGTTAGCCCTACGCCGGCAGTGGTACCTGCTGCCGCGCCGCCAGCGCCTGGGCCGCGAAGACTTCGAGCTCTCGCTTGAACGCTTCGGGTTCGACCATCGTCCTTCGAAGGAAGCTTGCAATCTCCTCCTGCAGCTGGTCCTGGATGCTGCCGACGCGGGCGAAACCGTGCGGGAGGTCGGTGTAAATGTGCATCTCGACGTGGGCGCGGACGGCGGTGAGCGCTTCGTACATCCGCAGGGTGGCCGAGACCGGCACCACCTTGTCCGCAGTGCCGTGCAGCATGAACGCGGGCGGATAGCTGGCCGAGGCATAGGTGATGGGGCTGGCGGCGCGCGCGAGCTCTTCTGTTGCGGCGCTGCCCATGAGCGCATTCGCGGGGACGCTTCCGCTCACTTTCTCTTCACCCGGCTGGAAGACAACGGGCGGGTAGATGCCGACGACAGCGGCGAGTTCGGTCGATATGCCCGGATTGCCGCCCTCGCCTTCGAACTCGGGCATATTTGGCGTACCGGCGGCGAGCATCGCGAGGTGCGCGCCGGCAGAGTGTCCCTGGGCGGCGATCTTCGCGGGATTTATGTTCAGGCGGGCGGCGTTTGCACGGATCCAGCGGATGGTGGCCTTCACATCGTGGATCTGGGCCGGCCACGCGGCCTCGGGCGTCAGCCGGTACTCGCCGGCAATGGCCACGAAGCCGCGCCGGGCCAGCGAAAGGCACGCTTCCCGAACACGGGAGCGTTCGCCCATGCGCCAGCCACCGCCATAGAGGACGAGCACGGCCGGCGCGTTACTGGCGCCCGCAGGGGTGTAGATGTCGCAGCGGAGGTCGCGGCTGCCGCGCGTTCCGCACACCACGCCTTCTTCGATTGAGATGTTGTCGGTCAAAGGGGTGCTCCCGGGGAGAAATGTGGTGGGAGCTTACACGGAGAAAGAGTGGCTGGTTACCGAAGCAGTTCGACGAGACCAGGTGAGTCCATCGCGAGCGCACGGGGAATGCTGAGACGAAGGCCCGGGAAGATAGCGCTTTCGATGACACCGACTTTGTCCGGTTGGACGCGTTGGAATTGGCCATCGACACTCCGGAACCAGTCGATTGCTCCTTCGACTGTCCGCCAAACGATGTACTCAGCGACCCCGTGGCGCCGATAGATGTCCATCTTCGAGTGCAGGTCGCGCGATTTGCTGCTCGCGGCGATCTCCACCACTAACTGGGGAGCGCCGGTAAGGTAGCCATCTTCATCCGAAGGGACCGATCCCGTGCGCATGAGGAAGGCATCGGGCTGAACTTCGCTCTGACCGAGCAACAGCGAGGCTTCGCCGCCAGTTTCGGTTTCAGGATGTTTCAGTGAGTAAGAGAACAACCAACCGCGAATCAATGCAGCCGGTTTGTCGTGGCTCTCGTAACGCACCGGTGACGGCATAAAGACCACTCCTTCGACGAGCTCCGCCCTCCGCAAGCCTTCGCAGTCTGCGTACGCCTCGTGGAACTCTTCGCGCGTCATCACCGCACCGTTTTCCAGTTCCGGGGCCAGTCTCTTTGCCGTCGACATGCTCTTTATTCTACGCCAGCGCCTACCCGGCCTGGCGGGCGACTGCCTCGGCGGCGGCCTTCGCGGCCTCGGGGTCGCCGAGGTAAGCCGAACTGACCCGCCGCAAGTCGCCATCCAGTTCGTACACCAGGGGGATGCCGGTGGGGATGTTCAGTTCCGCGATCTCCTCGTCGCTGATGCCATCGAGGTGCTTCACCATCGCGCGGAGGCTGTTGCCGTGGGCGCCCACCAGCACCGTCTTTCCGGCCCGCAGGTCGGGGACAATCTCGTCGTACCAGTAGGGCAGGAAGCGCGCGATCACATCCTTCAGGCACTCGGTCGCGGGGAGCACATCCGGCGCGAGGCTGGCGTAGCGCGGGTCGTGGCGGGGGTGGCGCTCATCATCGAGGTCGAGCGCCGGTGGCGGCACATCGAAGCTGCGGCGCCAGGCGAAAACCTGGTCCGGGCCGTAGCGGTCGGCCGTCTCCTTCTTGTTCAGGCCGGTGAGGGCGCCATAGTGGCGCTCGTTCAGCCGCCACGAGCGCTTCACGGGGATCCAGTGCTGGTCCATCACATCGAGCGCTATCTGCGAGGTCTGTATGGCGCGGCGCAGGAGCGAGGAGTGGAGGACATCGAAGCGCAGCCCCTCGGCCTTCATCAGGCGGCCCGCCTCGCGAGCCTCCGTGAGCCCCGTCTCCGAAAGCGGCACATCGTGCCAGCCCGTGAATCGGTTCTCCAGGTTCCAGGTGCTCTCGCCGTGACGGAGCAGGACAAGCGTGTAGGTCATCTCAACTCACCCCTCCCTTCGATTACAGCGCAGGAGCGAGCTACTCGCTATCGCGGTAGAGCTTGTTCGCAACGATGTATTCATTCACCGCATCGACAACGAGATACCGGATCGGCAGCCCGGCACGCACACGCTCACGGACGATGGTCGAACTGATGGGGAGCAGCGGCATATCGACTCGCGGGTAGCCACCGGTATCGGCGCCAGGGTTCTTCTCCGCGACGACGATGCGGGCCAATCGCCGTATCTCGTCGGACTCGCGCCACTCCGGCAGTTGCGCTACGGCATCGCTCCCGAGGACCAGCAGGATCTCGTCGTGGCCCTCGTCCCGCAGTTCGCGGAGCGTCTCGACGGTGTAGGTCGGGCCCGAGCGCCGGACCTCGCGGTCATCGAGGGCGAACCGCGGGTTGCCGGCGATGGCGAGTCGCGTCATCTCCAGGCGCATCGCGCCCGGTGTTACATCCCGGACGCCAGACTTTCTATATGGGTTGCCCGCCGGCATGTAGATGACGCGTTCGCAGTCGAACTGGCGGCCGACGCACTCGCCCAGCACGAGGTGGCCGATGTGCGGCGGGTCGAATGTGCCGCCGAGCAAAGCGATGGGTCGCGCCATCCCTCATCCCCCGGCCCCTTCTCCCAGGCCTGGGAGAAGGGGGGTGCATAGGTCGGGTGTCAGGCGGGGACGGCCTCGGCGAAGAAGCGGTCTTTCACTTCCTGGCTGAGGTTCACGTTCTGGATGTGCGCGCGCTGGAGCTGCTGCCAGTAGTAGCGGTAGGTCGCGCGGTCGTGGAGGTTGCCGTCGTGCTGGATCGGGCCCCAGTCGGCGGCGAACGCCTTCAGGAGGATGGCCTCGGCCTCTTCTACTTCGTCGTGCGAAGGCGCCATCGCGCGGGTGATCGGCTCGATTTGCGCGGGGTAGATGCTCCACTGGCGAAGGAAACCGAACTCGTTCCGGGCGCGGCTCGCATCGTTATAGATGAAGTCGACATCCTTCAGTTCGAGGGTCACGTTGTGCGCCGGGACGACACCGGAAGCCAGCGCCGCCGCGACCATCTCGGCCTTGGCGCGCATTAGAAGCTTGTGGTCGAACTGGTGCGGCGAGCGCATCGCGTAGGCGGGGATGGCGCCGTTGTGGGCGCTAACGAAGTCCATCATCCCGAAATCCAGCACCTGGACGTTCGGCAGCTCGGCAATCTCCCACACCTGGCGGAGCGCGCCATGGGTTTCGATGAGTGCGTGGATGGGGATTTCGCGCTTGATGCCGGCGCGAGCGGTGGTGTTGCGGACGTAATCGATCATCTCGGCGAGCTCGGTCGCCCGAACGGTCTTGGGGATCGTGATGTAAGCGACGCGTTCGCCCGCGCCGCCGACGACGATGTCGACGTCCATCTTCCAGTGCTCGTTCGTGTAGTCGTGGATGCGGACGCCGGACATGTTGTGGGTGTTGCCCGCGCTGTTCTGCATGCGGACGACCATTTCGGCGTGCGGGCGCTCGGCGCCCATCGGCGCGCCGTCCTCGCAGTCCATCGTGATATCGAAGACGCCGCCCATCTTGTTCTGGAGTTCGAGCGCCTTCGTGATGCGCTCCTCCGTGCCGGCGAAGTGTTCGCAGGTGGGGATGATGGGGAAGGGCTTTTCGCCTTCGAAGAGGACTTCGTTCGGATGTCGAGGCATGTGGTATTCCAGCAGTGAATTTGGGATTCCCGGCACAGGGCCGAGAGACGTATTGGCCAGTATGGCGGAAATGGCCAAAACCGGGAACCGGGGCGTGGGGAACGGGGGCTTCGTCGGAGACGGTCTGCTAGAAATTTCGAACGACGAATTTCGAATCGCGCTACGTCGGCCTCGGAACTCGGCACCGGGCACCGGGCACTCGCTATATACTTCGCCGACTACGGAGGGTGACTGATGGAATCGTTTAGCGGCGGCACCGCGGTTGTGACCGGCGGCGCGAGCGGGATGGGCCTCGCGATGGCGACACGTTTCGCGGAGGCCGGCATGAACATCGTCCTGGGCGATATCGAATCCGAGCCGCTGGCGATGGCCGAGGCGCAGATCGCCGGCAAGGGCGTCCAGGTCCTCCCCGTCCGCACCGATGTCGCGAAGCTGGACGACGTCCAGGCGCTCGCCGATGCCGCGTTCAAGCGCTTCGGCAAGGTGAACATCCTCTGCAACAACGCGGGCGTTGGCGGCAGCCCCGGCGCCATGTGGGAACTCTCCGAACAGGACTGGAAGTGGGTAATCGACGTGGATCTCTGGAGCGTGATCCACGGCGTGCGCAGTTTCGTCCCGAGGATGATCGAGAGCGGCGAAGAGGGCCACGTCATCAACACGGCCTCGGTCGCCGGCCTGGTCAGCGGCGCGGTGGGCGGGCCGTACACTGTCGCGAAGTTCGGTGTCGTCGCGCTCTCGGAGCAGCTCTACTACGAGCTCTCGCGGGCCGGCCACAACATCGGCGTGTCGGTGCTTTGCCCGGGCTTTGTGAACACGAACATCTTCGATTCGAGCCGCAACCGGCAGGCGGAGTACGGCGAGTCGGCCAACCAGCCGTCACCTCAGAATGCGCAGATGCGGCAGGCGCTCGATCAGATGCGGACGACGATGATGCAGCCGGATGAGATCGCGCAGATGGTGTTCGAAGCCGTGAGTTCGCGAAACCTCTACATCATCCCGACCGGCAGCGAAGCGCTCACGAACTCGATCAAGGCACGGATGGAGAACGTCCTCGAACGCCGCAACCCGGCCATCCAGGTCGGCGTATTCTAGGATCCTCGCGGAGGAATCAAGTGGTCAGCTAGCTTCACTCAAATTCGAACGAGCGGTTTGCGCGCGGTTTCGCGCGCCCTGGAGTGAAGCATGACCACGTTCTCTACTCGACCCCTTGACTTGCAGGCATTGATCGGCTTCGCCACGAAGGCGACCTCCGCCCGGATGCCCGGGCTGACCTACTGGAACCCCGGCGACATCGCCTGGCAGCTCGGCATGCTCCCCGCATCGATGGACGGCTCCGGTTTCGTCCGGAGCTGGGCAAATCCGAGCGGAGAAGTCGTGGCGCTGGCTGTTTTCGAGCCACCGTTGAACTTCCAGTTCGATGTCCTGCCCGGATTTCCTGGCGGCGAAGAACTGGCCGAGAAAGCTACTGGCTGGGCCGAGGAACGTTGGCTGGCTTCGCGCGACACCAGCGGCGAGATCCCGAAGGCGTACGAAATGCTGGGCGCGAACACGCTCTCGACCACAGCGCTGGAGAGCGACATCGCCCGCATCGCGATGCTCGAGCGGCTCGGCTACGAGCGCGTCGACCGCCACTGCGTGCGCTACCGGCGCTCGCTGGCCGCTGAGGTCCAGCCGCTCCCGCTGCCGGACGGCCTGCACTTCGCCCACGCCACGGAAGGCCGCCTCGACGAACGCGTCGACGTCCATCGCGATGCCTGGTCTGTCTGGGGGCCGTCGAGCTTCTCGGCGAGCCGCTACCGGCGACTGCGAACGACGCCCATCTACGACGAAACGCTCGACCTGGTGGTCGAAGATGCCACCGGCCGGATGCTCAGCTGCTGCATCTGCTGGTTCGATGTGGCGAACGGGATCGGGCACTTCGAGCCGGTTGGCACCCGTCCCGAATTCGCCGGCAAGGGCCTCGGGCGGGCCTTGGTCACCGAGGGTCTCCGGCGCCTGCGAGAACGCGGCGCACACACCGCCCTCATCGGCACCGCCAGCGTGAACGCAGCAGCCCTCCGCACCTATACCGCCTGCGGGTTCGACTTCGTGGAGCGCGAGGACTTCTACTCGAAGGTCACGGCCTGATCAGGGCTGCAATCCGAAAAGCTGCCAGCCGGCGCGCCCGGCGAGTGGTCCGTTCGCCTCGTACTGGAGGCCATAGCCTGAGCCGGCGCGGAGCGCCTTGTCGATGGCCCACTTCGAGAGGCCCTGGACCGCTTCCATCGTCTCCATCTCTTCGAGGCTGAAGAAGCCTGCGTTGGCGATCTCGTCGCCATCGAAGCGAGGCTCTTCGTTGCCGAGCGGATCCAGCCGGAACATCACGTAGATGTTCGTGGTCGGACCGCCGATTCCGCCGCCGATGGAATGGCGGAAGGCGATGACGTCGCGCACTTTCGCTTCGATGCCGGCCTCTTCGAGGACTTCGCGCTCGACCGCGAGCGAGAGCGGCTCATCGTGTTCGGCGTATCCGCCCGGGATCTGCCAGGAGCCGGCGAAGGGCTGCCACCCCCGCTGCACAAGGAGCGCCTTCCCTTCGCGAATGACGACACCGGAGCACCCGATGGAGAAATCACCGTAGTGGATGTAGTCGCAGGAGGGGCAGGCGGGGCGCTCGCGGCCGCCATCTTCCTTGCTCGTAAGCGTCATCGAACAACGAGGGCAATAAATGTGGTTGGACATGGTGCGCGGAGTATAAGCTCAGTGCCGAGTTACGAGTGCCGGGTGCCGAGTCGTGACTCACCGCCAATCGAAAATCGTCAATCGCAAATCCAACTGCGCCACCCGTTCCGCCCCCCTCACCCGCCCCAACACGACGACTCCGTAAGGAGTGGGTTTCAAATTCGCAAAAAGTAAGCCAGACGCTAACAATCCCGGCTATACTAGGCATAAGCCGTGTACATCTTCGATTTGCAACTCACCAACTACCGCAATTACGTGCGCTCAGCCATCAAACTCGAGAAGGGCCTGAACCTGTTCGTGGGCGAGAACGCCCAGGGCAAGAGCAACCTCCTCGAGTCTGTCTATCTTCTTTCCACGCTCCGCAGCAGCCGTGCCAGCCACGATAGCGACCTCGTCCGAAACGACATCATCAGTAGCGATTTCCCGGTCGCCCGGCTCTCGGCCGAAGTCGAACGCTCCGCGGGCAACCTCCAAATCGAGCTCGCCGTGGTCGGTCGTTCGACCGATCCGAGCCATCGCGCCGGCAAGCGCGTCCGCGTGAACGGCGTCCCCCGCAAGGCCTCCGACGCGGTCGGGCAGCTCTGCGCGGTGCTCTTCACCACGCTCGATATCGAAATCGTCGCTGGCCCGCCGCTCATGCGCCGCCGCTACCTGGACATGATGATCTCCCAGGTGGACCGCGGATACCTGCGCGCCATGCAGAAGTACTCCAAGGTGCTCCAGCAGCGAAACAGCCTGTTGAAGCGCATCCAAAACCGCGAAGCCAACGCGCACGAACTCAATTTCTGGGACCAGGAGCTCGCCCATGCCGGCGGGCTTATCTTCTGGGCGCGCGCCGAAGCCCTCGGCCACGTGGTCCCTCAGGCAATGATGCAGATGGAGCGCCTGACCGACGGCCTCGAATCGCTGCAGCTCACCTATCGCCCGTCGCTGGGCGGACTTGATGCGACCGATTCGCCGATTGATGACTCGGAATGGACCGCCCGCATGCTGAAGGCGCTGCAGAACCTGCGCAGCCGCGAAATCAACGCGGGGGCAACGCTCGTCGGGCCCCACCGGGACGATATCCAGGTGGAGATCGACGACATGCCAGCCGATTCCTTCGCGAGCCGCGCGCAGCAGCGCACGGCCGCGCTTTCGATGCGCCTCGCCGAAGCCAGCTATCTGCGCCGCGCCCTCGGCGATGACCCCGTCGTCCTCCTCGACGATGTCCTCAGCGAACTCGATGCGCGCCGCCGCAAGGGCGTTCTGGAATACATCGATACGTTCCAGCAAACTCTCGTCACAACAGCGGACCCCGATCGCCTACGCGACGTGATGACCAAGGCCGCCGGCCGGTTTGTCGTCTCGGCCGGAGCGGTAACGAGGTTCGAAGGGGAGTAGCGCGATCGGCAAGCGCCGTTCGTTCGTCGTCGGTGGGGCGGTCGTCGTTGGGGCAATGGCGTTCCTGACGGGGATGCTGACCCTGCTCGTCCTCTTCGATATCTCCGATACCCCGCGCCGCAAACTCTTCGATATCAACGCCGCACTCGGCACCGCCGTGGTGATGATGGCCCTCGGAGGGATGCTGGCCTACCAGGCCGCCTCATCCCTGGGCAAAGTCGTCTCGGCCACCATGAAGGTTCCGAACTGGCGCTACGTCGCCCCGGCCGCCATCAGCACGTTTCCGCTGCTGGTCATCATCGGACAGGAGCAGGTGAACCACCCGGAGCGCCTGCCCTGGCTGTTCCCGGTTACCAACCTGCTCATCGTCTCGCTGCCATCGCTCGTCATCGCGCTGGTGGTTTCGCAGCGATACAGCGTGTTCAACCAGTGGGCGTGGCCGGTCAGCTGGCGCGAATGGTCCTCCGGCATCATCTACGGCGCCATCGGTGCGACCACCGTCGCGGGCATCATCAACACGCTCTACCTCATCCTCATGGCCCTCCTGCTCATCAACCAGGTCGGCGATGGCGATACGAGTGATCTCGCCCGCGGGCTGCCGTCGCTCCCGCGCGGCTGGGGCATCGCCTTCGACATCAGCGTGCTCTCGGTGGTCGCGCCCCTGAACGAAGAGTTCTGGAAGGGGATGCTCGTCGGGTTCTTCTTCTTCCGCCGCGGTGGCGCGGCGCGCTGCTTCATGTGGGGCGTGCTCGCCGGCGCCGGGTTCAACATCCTCGAGACGTTCCAGAACAGCATCTCCATCATCAATCCGGCCGAAATCACCCGGCAGCAGTTGAGCCAGGACTGGTGGAAGTTCGCCTCGGCGCGCGCCGGCACGGGCGCAATCCACTCCGCCGCTACCGGCATGTCGGCGCTCGGGTTCTATGGCCTGTTCCGGAAAGAGACACGGTACATGCTCGGCTACCCGGCGGGCGTGCTCATCCACGGCTCGTGGAACTTCCTCAATTTCACCCTCGCCGGCGATGCCATCCTCAGCCAGGCGGGCCCGGATTCGCGCTTCCTCGATATCCTCAGCATTTGCGGACTGGTGGCGCTGTTCGCGGCCTGCCTCGTCATTCTCTGGGAGGTCCCGCGCCGCGTCCGCGACGGCCGCCCGGCGCCGGTCTACATGATGCTCGGCATGGTCCCGCCCGACCCTGAACTCGCGAACCGCCCGCCGGAAGACCGCTGGGTGCCAACCTACCGGACGTGACGAGACCCCCGCACCGATCCTTCGTGCTAAGCTAATAAAATGCCGCCCGCGTCCTACGTGGAGTTGCCCCAGAAGGCGCCCGGTGGCCCGTTCGCCTCGCTGCGTCACCAACAGTTCCGCTGGCTCTACGCATCGAATACCGCCTTCTTCTTCGCGATGAACGGCCAGTTCTTGGTGCGCTCGATCCTCGCCTACGACCTCACGGGCAGTAAGGTCGCGCTCGGAGCGGTGAACCTCGCCGTTGCTATCCCGATGCTCCTCATTTCGCCCTTCGGCGGCGTCGTCGCCGACCGCATGGAGCGCCGCAACCTGATCATGGGCGGACAGCTCCTGTTGCTGCTCAACGAACTCGCCGTGCTCTCGCTCCTGATCACCGACCGGCTCGAGTTCTGGCACCTGCTCATCGCCGTGTTCTTCATGGGCTGCCTCTTCCCGTTCATCATGCCGGCGCGGCAGGCGATCGTCGCCAACATCGTCGGCAAGCAGGGGCTCGGCAACGCCATGGCGCTGCAGATGGGCGGCATGAACGCCGCCCGCGTCGTCGCTCCCGTGCTCGCCGGCGCCATCGTCGCGCTGACGAGTATTGAGTGGGTGTACCTGATGGCCGTGATCCTCTACGGCACAGCGTTGGCTTCGATGTCGCGGGTTTCGAAGTCTCCCCCGGCCGATGGCGCGAACAAGAAGCCCGTCATCGGCGAGCTCATCGGCGGCATGCGCTACGTCGCGAAAGACCCGCCGGTGCGCACGCTGCTGATCCTCTCGGTGGTCCCGATGATGCTGGCCATGCCCTTCCAGTCCCTGCTCGTCGTCTTCGCCGATGATGTCTGGAAGGTCGGCGAAGGCGGCCTTGGCATCTTGCAGGCGTTCGCCGGGTTCGGCGGCATCCTCGGGTCGTTCTACGTCGCCTGGCACGGACAGTCGCCGCAGAAGTTGCGCCTGATGATGGCGAGCCTCTACGCGTTCGCCGGGACACTCTTCCTCTTCGCGCTCAGCCCGTGGTTCCTGCTGGCCTTACCGCTCGTGCTCATCGCCGATATCTTCGCTAACGTCTTCAACACCACCAACGGCACGGTCATCCAGGTGCTCATCCCGGACGAGGTTCGCGGCCGCGTGATGAGCCTGATGATGATGACCTTCGGCCTCACGCCGCTGGGCACGCTCCCCGTCAGCATCGTCGCCGAGCTCTACGGCGTGCGCGTAGCCGTCGCGAGCGCATCCATCGCGACGGCGCTGCTCGGGCTGCTCATCTACGTGTTGAGCCGCTCGCTTCGGGGCATCGATGCCACCAACCAGGCCGCGCTCGACTCCGAATACGCGAGCGAAGGATTCCAGGTGCAGCCAGCCTCCGCGGCCCGTTAGGGAAGTCTCAGCGCCTGAAGACGAAGAGGCCGTGGCCCTCTTCGTGACGTTCGTAGCTCGCCACCATGTTCATCAACATGTCGAGCTGCCCCAGGTAGGGGCGCGTGCCGTAACGCTGTTCGAAATACGGCCGGCGGCGGACCATGTCGGCTTCGGCGTTGCGCCAGGCGACGGTCGCGTCGTTGCTGCTCTCCTTATGGGCCGCCAGCGACCAACCGTATTCGGCCCACTCGTCGATGAACGCTTCGACGCCGCCGCGCCCATCGACCGGCACTTCGCAGTCAAGGCAGAGCGTGGCGCCTGATTTTGCGGCGACGCGACTGAACTCCCGCACCGAAATGTAGGTGTCCATCGCCCACACGCTCTGGAATGAGCCGTCGGGGAAGGGCAGGTGGCGCGAGTCGGCGGTCACCCAGCGGACCGAATCGCCGCCTTCGAGTTCGCGCCCCGCGGCAAGGAAGTCGAGGTTCAGGTCGGTCGCCACTGCGGTGCAGCCGGTTTCCTTCGCGGCAAGCCGCGCCGCCGCGCCGACGAACGCGCCCGCGTCGAGCATGCGCGCACCGGGCTTGAGTTCAGCGCGGCTGAGCAGCCAGCGCGTCGCATCCTCGCCGCCGATGTGGTTGTGTTCGCCGAGCAGGTCGATCCACCAGACCTGATAGTCATCCGCGAGGCGAGTGAGCGCATCGGTGGTTGTGATCACCTTCACAAGATACAGAACATTGGCGAATCAGCGGAGTGCCCGAACGGGCACTCCTTTCGCGGCGGCACGGGCCAACCTAGCGAGATGCGTTGGCAGCGCGCGGCAGCGGTTCGGTCACGCTCTCGCGCACGCGCCGGAATTCCACCGATCCCGCTATTGCGATTGGCCGCACCGGGATCCAGAAATCCGCCCGGCGCTGCTGCGAGCGGGGAGTGACGACATCGCCGAGGTGGAAGTCACCGATCTGCGCCTCGCTCGCTCGCACCTCCCAGATAGCGTCCGGGCGCAGCATGAATCGCTGGCCGTTCGGGACCATCCCGCGCAGGCGGAGCTTGCCCGCGTGGAGCAGGCGGCCCGCAACCCGCGAGATCAGTCCTGCACCCGGAGCGCTTCGCACCACGAACGCCGGCATCCGCGAGATCACCGCCGAGACAAGGCTGGACGATCGGGATTCCGCGAACTCCGAAACCCATTCCATCCGGATCGCGGGAATGGAAACGCGCAAAGTCCACGGGTCGAGCCACTCCTCGCGGACTTCCACCTGGTCGAAGAGTGCCGGTCGCAGGTAGTTGGCATCGGAAGCGCTCGCGGGGGCGGTCGAAAAGATGCGCCAGTCACCACCTGGCTCGCGCATCCAGACCGCGCTGAATGCCGGGCCTACGGAAGAATGGGCGAAACTGCGAAAGGCGAGCGTGTGCCCGCTGCGGAACGAGACGCCGAGGATTGCGAAGCCTTCGAAGCTCTCAGCGCCGGTCAGCCCGGGCTGCTGTTCGAGGTTCGAAAGGAATGTTTGAGGGTTCACACCGGTTCTCCAGGGTCGGCCAAAGGCCGGAGTGATCCCAGCGTTGCCCACGACGCGCGGCAAAGCCTGAAGAATTCTTGAAGAACGCGGCTGCGGCGCCCGCCGTCGGTGTGACGGGCGTCACACTGGCTCCCCTGCGCGCGTTTGACGGCCTACCTCAGGGACTTTCGCCACGGAGCCACGGAGATCTTTCCGAAATCTTCGTGTCCTTCGTGTCCTTCGTGTTGGCCTCGTCTCTGGAACACGGAGCCGACGGAGAGCAGGGGTTGGCAGTTGCCCAACCGCGCCTCAAATCTCCGATGCCCCTCCGTGAACTCCCAAGAAACCTCCGTGCTCTCCGTGCCTCCGTGGTGAGTTACCCGCCTATCGGAGCGTGATGCCTCCATCCACCGAGATCGCCTGGCCGGTGATGTTCATACCTGCCGGGCTGCTGAGGAACGCCGCGAGGTGGCCGATGTCCTCCGGCGTCTGTTCGCGGCGCAGGGGTACGCCGTTCTTCACCACTTCGAGGAAGATGTCGCGCGGGTCGGCGTCCTTGTACTGCGGGACGGTCATCTTCATGCCCGTGGCAAGCCCCTGCCAGGCGCGCGTCCAGAGGAACCCCGGGCAGATAGCGTTCACGCGAATGTTCGCTGGCGCGTATTCGAGCGCGGTGCTCCGCGACAGCGAAATGACCCCCGCCTTGGCCGCGGCGTAGGCCGGCAACGTCGGCGATGCGCTCAGCCCGGCGATGCTGGCAATGTTCACGATCGACCCGCCGCCGCGCGCCTTGAGGTAGGGCACCGCTACCTTCGTGCCGAGGAACGTGCTGCGCAGGTTCTGCGCCAACTGCTCGTCCCAGACATCCGAGGCCATGCTCTCGACCCGCGCGCCGCCCGCCGCGGGCGTGATCGACGGATCCAGCGGCATGCGCCCGGCGCCTGCGTTGTTCACAAAGATATCGAGGCCACCAAACCTATCGACGATCTGCTTCACGGCCGCTTCCAACGGCTGTTCGAGGATGACGTCGCAGGCCATCCCAATGCCCGGCACGGCAAGCTCCGAAGCCGTCTTCGCGGCCGTCTCGCCATCGAGGTCAAGAATCCCGACCTTCGCGCCCTGCGAAGCCATCACCGAAGCAATACCCGCCCCAATCCCTCGGGCTCCGCCGGTAACAATCGCAACCATCCCATCAAGCTGTCCCATTCAATTTCTCCTTAGATGTATTCACCAGATGTATTCACCACGGAGACACGGAGATCTATCTAGAGTTCTTCGTGCCCTTTGCGTCCTTCGTGTTGCCTCGCCGTTCGACCACGGAGTTTCAGTTGCCCCAGAGCGCCTCACATCTCCGAGAACCCTCCGTGAACTCCCAAGAAAACCTCCGTGCCCTCCGTGCCTCCGTGGTGCACTACTGTCCGATGAACTGCGGCTCGCGTTTCTCCACGAACGCCCGCACAGCCTCGCGGCTGTCGGCGCTCATGCCGCTGATGCGCATGAAAAGCGCCTCCTGGTCGAGCACCTCCTGGAACGTGCCCGTCTCCGCGAGGTTGAGGTTCTTCTTCATGCGGGCATAGGTCGCCGTCGGGCCGGAAGCGAGCCTGGTGCAGAACTCCATCCCCGTCGTCAGCAACTCCTCGTGCGGCACCACGCGGTTGGCGATACCGAGTTCGAGCGCGCGCTGAGCGTCGATGATCTCAGCGGTGAAGTACATCTCGCGCGCGCGCCCAGCGCCGATGATGCGCTGGAGCGTGTATGACCCGCCGAAGTCACCACTCAGGCCAACGTTGCGGAAGGCTGTGCCGAAACGCGCCCGGTCGCTGGCGATTCGGATATCGCACGCGAGCGTTACCGAAAATCCCGCGCCCACCGCTACCCCATTTACCAGCGCGACTGTCGGCTTCGACATCGTGTGAAGCACCAGGCTGACGGTGTCCTGCGACTTTCGCAGCTCGTTGGTGGTGCGCTCGAGCGAAGTCATCAGGCGAGCGGTCGGGTTCGCATCGGCTTCGCGCGCGGTCGCGCTCTGGCCATCGTTCCGCGATTGCATCCCGCGCACATCGCCGCCGGCGCAGAAGCCGCGCCCGGCGCCCGTGATCGCAACGCAGCGAACTTCGCGGTCGTGTTCGCACTGCTGCAGGATGTCGCCGAGGTCCGGGATAAGCCGGCCACCCATCGCGTTCAGCGTGTCGGGCCGATTGAGGGTAATCAGGCCGACGCCATCGGCGCGTTTGTCGAAGAGGACGTCATCAGTCACGGCAGAACTCCATCCAGCGGATTGCCGCGTGATCCTAAGGTGTTCTAGGTCGCAATGTCAGACTCCGGGCCGCGCCGCACTGCGTATAGTCCGTGCCATGGACGTTCGACCCCTTCCCGACTCGCTTGTTCGCTACGCCCAAGAGGAGATTGCACGGCTGCAGGTGCCCGGCGCGGCGGCGGCGGCCCTGCACGACGGCGTCATCTACGCCGCCGGTGTTGGCGTGACGAACGTCGAACACCCCCTGCCGGTGACACCAGAAACGCTGTTCCAGATCGGCTCGACCTCGAAGACGTTTACTGCCACCGCGCTCATGCAGCTTGTCGAAGCCGGCAAAGTCGACCTCGACGCGACGGTTCGAACGTATCTCCCGTGGTTCTCGCTGCAGTCGGAGGATGACGCGGCGAAGGTCACCGTCCGGGACCTGGTCACGCACCACGGCGGTTACGTCGGCGACTACTTCAAGGACACCGGCCGGGGCGACGACGCGATCGGCACGATCGTCCGAAAGATGGCGAACTCTCCGCAGCTCGTGCCCGCGGGCTACACGTTCTCGTACAGCAACGCCGGGTTTTACGTGCTCGGGCACATCGTCGAGACCGTCCACGGGCGCCCGTTCGAACACGTGATCCGCGACCAGATCTTCGAACCACTTGAGATGCAGCGGTCGTTCTACTTCCCTGAAGAGGCGATCACCCACCGCGTCGCCGCCGGGCATATCGTCACCACCGAGGGGCCGCAGGTGGCACGTCCATGGAACACGCCACGAAGCATCGCCCCCGGCGGCGGCATCACCTCTACCGTCATCGACCAGTTGAAGTACACCGCCCTCCACCTGGGCATGGCTCGCGGCAAGGTACTCAGGCCCGAAACCATCGAGGCCATGCAGCAGGTCCAGCGGCCCGCGGGCAGCATGTGCGAATCCATCGGCATCTCCTGGATGCTCGATTGGGCCGGTACCGGCGAGCGGCTCGTCAAGCACGGCGGCGCCACCAACGGCCACCTCTCGTCGTTCGAGCTCATGCCGGGCAAGGGCTTCGCCGTGACCGTCCTCACGAACTCGGACACCGGCCGCGAAGCGCGCCAGACCATCGCCGACCGCTGCCAGGAACACTTCCTCGGCTTCGGCAAGCCGGATCCGGTGGCAATCGCGGCCCCGGCAAACCTCGCCGAGTACGCCGGCACTTACCGCGCAGTGCTGGCCACCCTGGCGGTCCGCAACGAAGGCGGCAGCCTGACTGTCGTCGATGCCTCGCCCGAGCGCGGCTTCGCTGAGCGGCGCCACCGCCCGATCCCGCTGCCGCCCGCCGCGCTCGCCTTCACCGGTCCCGATACGACGGCCGTCCTCGATGGCCCGCGCAAGGGCGAACGCGCCGAGTTCCTTCGCGGCCCGGATGGCCGTATTGAGTGGATGCGCTGGGACGGCCGGATCGCCCACCGTATCGAAGACTGACCACCAGTCCGTGAGCCGCCTCGAAGTCGCTGCGTGCCTCGCCCTCTTCGTCGTCGGGGTCTACTCCACCTCGTTCGGGCCGGCGCTCGGCATTCTCGCCGATGACTTCGGCGTCTCGCTGGACCATGCCGGCATCATGCTCACGCTCCTCTTCCTCGGTTCGATCGTGGCCTCCGGCTCAATGGCCGTCTGGCTGCACCGGTTCGACCCCAAGCACTTCGCCGGGCTGGGACTGGTACTGGTGGCAGTCGGGACAGTTGGGATCGGCCTCGTCACTTCGTGGGCCGCCGTGCTGGCGAGCGTCTGCGTTGTCGGCGCGGGAGGCGGGCTGATGGACGCGGGCTCGCACACCATCGCCGCCCGCGAGAGCGCGGATGTCTCGCGCGGGGTGAACCGCCTGAATGTGTTTTTCGCCATCGGCGCCATCGTTGGGCCGCTCTGGTCAGGTTCAGTGCTATCGGTAGACGAGGGCGCCCGGGCGTTCGTCTACGTCGGGATTGCGGGGCTGGCCGCGGCTGTCGCCGCGACGATGCTCTCCGCGCCATCTTCGCCAGTGCGGGAAGTGGCCACGGCCGGGCACGTCTCGCACACCGCCGAAACCCGCATGACCGCGCTCGCATGGGCCATCGGCGCCCTCCTCTTCCTCTACGTCGGCGCCGAATTTGGCCTCGGATCGTGGGTGGCTTCGTTCACCGAGAGGGAATTCGAGACCGGCATCTTCGCGGGCGCGTTGATCACTGCGGGGTATTGGGCCGCACTGATGGTCGGCAGGGTCATTTCAGGGATGCTTTTCGCCCACGGCGTGCCCGCGCAGCGCGTCCTCATCGGCAGTGTGGCCGCAGGGATGGTCGCCAGCGCGGCCATCGCTTTCGCGAGCGGCCTGTTCCTCGCCGCCGCGGTCGCAGCGTTCGCGACCGGTCTCGCCTTCGGGCCAATCTGGCCATCGGCCATGTCCATCGCAGCGTCCGGCCGTTCCAGCAACGCGCCCGCGGCGATGGTTACCATCGGCAACGCTGGAGGCTTCGTGTTTCCATGGCTGCAGGGCCGCCTCCTCGTTTCCGCGGGCGGCAGCACCGGCATCGGCCTGAGCGCCGTCCTCTGCGCGGCGATGCTGGTGATCGCCTGGCGGATTGGCGGTCAGGCCGGCAGGAATCGCTCCGCCTCGTAGCGCAGCATCGAGTCCACCAGCGATCCGAAGAGCGCTTCGATAAGATCGTGTCCGCGCTGGCTATAGGCTTCCGGATCGATCGTCGTGATGCCCGTCACGATGTAGAACCCCAGCAACAGTGACGTTCGCGCGTAGTCGTCCGCAAGTTGTTGGCGCGAATATCCCGCTACGCCGGCCTGGCGAAGCGTCTCGTGGTAAGTGTCGAGCAGCATCTCCGTGTTCGCCGCAATCGCATCCTTCTTGAGATTGCCGGAGATGAAGTACTGCAAATCCTGGGTGTTCAGGCCCATCGAGCACAGCTGCCAGTCGAGTACCACAAATTCATTCGGCGAGCCGGCGGCGCCGAACATCATGTTGTCCAACCGGTAGTCTCCGTGAACGAGCGTCAGCGGACGGTCGAACAGCGACTCCAGGTACTCGTCGTACTTCTCCCCCAGGCCAACAACGCAGCGCGTAATCATCGGGTCGAAATGGCTGGAAAACTTCTCCTGGAACACCGTCAGCCCCTGGATGTGCCCAGCTTTCAGGTACTGGTAGAACGGGTGACCCCGGCTCGGGAGCCACGGATAGCTTGCCAGCGCATCCGACTGCCACCAGGCGGCGTGGCTCTTCGCCAGCTCTCGGACCGCGAGGGTGGCCTGGTCGATCGGGCACGAAGCGAGCTGGTCGCCCACTTTGGCTCCTTGGATGTCCTCGAGGATGAGAGCGAAGTTCGCATCGGCGGCGTGGTACTCCGCGTGATACGCCGTTGGGATGCGAACCGTGAGCTTCGGCGCGAGTTCCTTATAAAAGCCAATCTCCCGCTCGTAGAGGCCCAGCATCCCCGCCATCCCGCGCGGTTCCGGTACCTGCGTCGGCAGCTTCACGATAAGCGAGGCTGGCGCCTCAGCGGCGCCAGCACCGGCATAGGCGGGCCGGACCCGCGCCAGTTCACCGAGGAACCCAACCCCCTCACCGATGACGGTGGAATCGAACGACTCGATCCGTGTGCCCGCCGGTAGCGAAGGCGCCATTACCTCGTTCAGCCAGTCAACCGTCACCGCGGCCACGCCCGCGGGAATGTTCGTTGTCGTCATCGCGTTCACCACCTTCCGGTAAGGGGCGCATGGTACACATGTGAGGAATCCGCACAACCACCGTCCGACGGGCCGAGCGAACCAGCTACCATTGCGCCGTGGATCCGGCGACCCTCGATTGGCTGATGGAAGGCGACCCGGCGATCCGCTGGCAGGTCCTTCGCGACCTCAAGGACGCGTCCGAATCGACCTGGCGCGTGGAGCAAGCAAAGGTGGCGATGGAAGGCTGGGGCGCCGAACTCCTCGCTCAACAGGACCCGGACGGTCGCTGGGGCGGGGGCTGGTACAGCCCGAAATGGACCAGCCTTTTTTACACGATGCAATTGCTGTGGCTGCTCGGCGTGCCGGCAGGTACGCCGCAGGCGGAACGTGGCGCGAGTCTCATCGTGGACTGGGGACTCTGCGGCGACGGCGGTCTCAAGCTCGGGCCACGGCCCCATCCTCGCCTCAGCGAGACCTGCGAGACCGGCATGGGTCTCGCGAGCATCGCCCGCTTCGAAGCCGGCGCACGCGAAGGCGCCACCATCGCCGCCAACCTGCTCCGCGAACAAATGGCCGATGGCGGCTGGAACTGCCAGCGTCGCAGCGGCGCCACCCACGCATCTTTCCACACCACCATCTGCGCGCTCGAAGGTCTGCTGGAGTGGGAGCTTGAGCGGGGAAGCGACCGGGAGACCACCGCTGCCCGGCAACGCGGCGAAGAATTTCTCCTGCGGCACCAGCTCTTCCGCTCGCATCGCACCGGCGAAGTGGTCGACAAGAAGTACCTGATGCTTTCGTTCCCGGGCCGCTGGCACTACGACGTCCTCCGCGCGCTCGACTATCTGGCAGCCGCAGGAGCGGTTCGCGACCATCGTGCAGCCGAAGCCATCGAGGCAGTGCGCGCGAAGCAACGTGCCGACGGCACCTGGCCGCTGCAAATGCGCCACACGGGCCGGACGTTCTTTGAGATGGAGCATCCGGGGAAGCCGAGCCGCTGGAACACGCTCCGCGTGCTCCGCGTGTTGCGCTGGTGGGAGGCTTAGTCTCGCGGTAGCGTCCGGCCCAGGATTTCCGAAGGAGAGGGCTCGGGCCCGTCTGACCGGTAGGACAGATGCCCACCGAGCGCCGCCAGTTTGTCGATGCCCGTGAGCCACCAGAACCCAACCCCGGCGGGGATCCGGGGCGCAATGCCTTGCAGCAACCGTGCATTGACCACTGATCCCCGAATGCACAGCTTCGCGATGAAGCCCGTGCCACGGCGCGGTTCGAGCCGCTTGCTGATGCGGGAGACCGTTTTCAAGTGGCCACCATGCCATTCGACCTCCGGGTGTTGCTGCATCAGCCGCTGGGCGCCCCACCCGTGGCACGCCTGCTTCGCTGCAAACAGGGCCAGGTCCACCTCGTGCTCGTGCTCCACGCGCATCGCCGGCTGATAGGCCACACGGAAGCCTGCGGCCTCGGCGCGCAGGCCGAATTCGGTATCACCGACCCGCCGATACTGTTCTTCGAACCGCAACGTATTGAACACGCTTCGCCGGATCGCCAGGTTGCGGGTGTCGCATTCGGTTGGCCTGCCGGCGGGCAGCTTGCGAAGGTGGGCTTCGTACCGTCGTTGGATCAGCCGCTGCACCGGAGAATCCCCCACGCTGCCGGAGTACCCCTGCACGATGTCCGAGCCCCTCAGCGATTCGAGCCCGGCCTCGAACCACCCCGGCCGGATGATGCAGTCGGCATCGGTGAAGAAAATGAACTCGCCGCGTGCCGCGTCGATGCCCCGATTCCGCGCGCGATATACGCCGGCCTCGGCCTCGTGGATGATCGTCGCCCGCGAATCGAGCTTCTCCCTGAGTTCCTCCGAAAACTCAGCAGTCGAGGCGTTGTCTACGACGATAATCTCGAACGACTCGAGGTCTTCCGCCACCGCCTCGATCGACGCAACCGCCCCGAAGACGCGACGGTCGGTACGCACCGGAATGATGACTGTGACGGCAGGGGATTTCATGACGGGATGACTGATGCTACGCCTTCAACCGTTTCAATGGCTGCCGCGCACGAGCGGGCGGCTTCGATCCCGGGGAGCGAAGGCGGGCGGGCGCCATCGAACGAAGCGGCCCAGTCAGCCAGCAGCGCCGCTACCCCGTTGACCGCCTCAGTCGGCTGTCGACGTGCACGGCGAAGCAACTCACCCACTCTACCCGGCACCGGCGATGGCAACGCCTTGCCATCGCAAACCAGGGACTCTGCATAGGTTGTGCCGTGCTGAAGATGCCAATCGAACCGCGCACCGTTGGCCAGGTTGAACGCCCCGGAGACGCGTAACGAGGTCCGTGAAACCTCGACGACCGACGAGATGGTTGACCCAGACACCCAGATCGCAAGGTCGGCTGCGTGCGGAAGAAGGTCTCGCACCGGTGATTCGACATGTTGGGCGCCCCAGGCCTCGGGGTTCGTCACGATGCTGTAGGCGAACCTCCGGCACTCCAGCCGAGGCTGGCGGAAGAGCTTCCAGTAACGCCGGGAAAACGCTGGGGTCACCAGTTCTGGGCGATCCCAGCCATCGGCTTCGGCGACCGAAACCGCGGGCGGCTTCTCCACCAGTACCGGCAACCCGCGGCCAGTCGCGAGCGCGACCTGCTCGGCGTGCAGGCGCGCCGGGCTGAGGACGATCACCGCGTCGATTTCAGAGCCATCGAGCAATTCGACTGGGCCCGGGAAATCGGCCGGGGCCACCGGGTCCGCCGTGGCCGCGACAACAAGTTCTGGCCGCAAAGCAATCGCGGGCGCGTACAGCTGCTGGAACGCCTGGCCGGCCCCGAATATGCCAAGCCGCAGCGGGACCGTCATGCGAAAAACGACTCCCCCGGGAGCTCGGCTGCGGAGGCCACGCCGTACAACTGGAGCAGGGAAGGGGAGAAGTCCCGGTTGTCGATCTCATTCCGGGCCAGGGCGAGCCCCGAATCCGCGGCGGGCCGCACCATCAGGAATCCGCGGCCGTTGTGGATTCCGTTGCGTGCCTCGGGTTCCGTATTGGTGAGCACCAGGTTGTCCGGACCGATGATGCGCTCCGCACCGGTGACAGCCGGGTTCGACAGGAGAAGCCCATCGGGCAGCCGATGGGAGCGCGGTCCCGGGAAACGTTCACCGCTGCGAACGAGTTCGGGAAAGGCCGCGCGCCCGTCCTCGGTCTTGAACTCCGCGGCAAGGCCTTCGAGTCGCGCCAGCGCCGCATCAACCTCCGGCTGATCGAACTTGCCATCGCGCTCACGGCCCTGGAGGTTGCCCCGAAGCGCCACGTGCCCGTCGTGAGGCACGCGAAAGATCGGATCGTGCTCGATATCTACGCCCGCGCTCGAAAGCACTCCCTGGCGCGAGGCCCGGAAGCGCGCCGGCAACCGGCGCCAGATTGCCCGATGCACCGGCGCCGGCAGCAGATTCCGGACGCGCCGCAGCAGGTCTGGGCGGGCAACGGCGACCGAGGCTTCCTTCCCAAGCGAAAGCGCCAACACCTGGCTGCCGAGCGAGGCGGAGTAATCTACCTGGTGGACCGTGCCGTGGAGCGAGAAGAGAAGGATGTTGCCATCCGCCCCCGCCGCCTCCACGATTTCGGGCCAGGCCGCGTCGAGCGGCTCGAGAATCCGCGCGAACGCCGTCACATTGGTGAGCGAGTCATCGAGCTGTTCCGGCGCCGCGAGGTAATGGCCTGCCTTGTGAAACTCACAAAAAACGAGCAGGAAAAGGCCCGGCCCGGTGCGCTCCCGGAGCAGTTCGCGGCCGGCGTGCGCGCGCTTTGTCACCCCGCGCCGCATGTCTTCCACCATTTTCAGCTTGTCTGCGCGCGATTGCGGTTCGACGGTGTCGAACGAGAGCGGGTTCTTGCCGAATCGCTTGATGAAGGTCGACCACCAGCCATCCGGCCAGGCCGACGGCTCCATTTCGTCGTGCACCCCCCATGCGCTGATTTCGAGCGAATCTGGCCGCCGCGCCAGGGGCATGTACGGAACGTCGATCACGGTGAGGGGCACTCCCGAGCTGCCGATGGCGTGCCAGAACGGGTCGATCGAAAGGGACGGGTGCGAGTTGCGGACATAGCGCATCTCCTCTTCGTGCCACTGGGCCCAGAAGTACATGCCGTGATGCCCGGGACCGCGACCGGTGGCAAACGTCGGCCAGATACTGCCGTGGTACGTCTCACCGTCGGAGCGGATGACCGCCCGCTCCGTTTCGCGAGCGAACCGCGCCAGGTTGGGCAGCGCACCAGTCTCCAGTAGATGTTCGAAAAGGGAGAAATCGAGCGCGTCCAGTCCGATCAGCACGGTCCTTGGTCTGGGGCCTGCGTCCACTGCGCTACCGTCCTCTCACGCTGCTGACGCTAACTTTGACCGCCGGTACCGTCGAGAGCGCTTCCCCCCGGCCGCCGACGGCCGCTCTTGCCAGTCTCCTGCCACTACGCTGTCAGGTGAGGCGGAACTCGTACCAATCCTCCTGACAAAATGGTGTCAGCAGCGAAGGCGCATGATGGCGGGGCCGGGGGCGAAATGCCTCCGGACATTCCCAGGGAGCAGCCCTTTGAACATCTCACATTCATTCGTTCAACTTGCCAGCCCCGACCGTCCGCGACTCCTGGCGTTCTATCGCGATGTTGTCGGGCTCCCGGCTCGCGAAGGCATGGGCCCCGACGCACTCGCGATTGGCGAGAACACAACCCTTTCCGTCACCGACCATTCCGAGGTGCGCGGTGCGACGAAGGAGCCTGCGCGGGTAATCATCGATTTCATGGTCGATGACATCGAGGCCGAGCAGGCGCGCCTCGCCCGGGCCGGCGTGAAGTTCACCCGCGATAAGGGCCTCGAGTTCTGGGGCGGCGTCATCAGCACCTTTAACGATCCCGATGGCAACACCATCCAGCTCATGCAGTTCAAGCCGGAACTCGCCCGGGACGAAGAGCAGCCGGCCGGCGTCGCCTGAGACGCGTCGGCAAGGCCGGAGGAGATCACATGCCAGCTACACTCTGCGAAACAGAACCTGTTTTCCGGCCCGCGCGGCCCCCAATGACCGTCACGGAGTTCTTCGTGAACATCACCAGCGACCGCCCGAGCGAGCTCTTCCGGTTCTACCGGGACGTGGTTGCGCTGCCGGCAGCCCCCGAATACGGCCCCGCCGTGCGGGCAGCCGGAGCCATCATCACGTTTAACAGTCACAGCGAGGTGCGCGGCGGTTCGAAAGAGCCGCAGCGCCACTTCACCAGCCTCAAGGTGGAAGATATCTCCGCCGAACAGGCACGCATCGAAGCCCAAGGCGTCAGCTTCATCCGCCGGAAGGGCAGGGAACACTGGGGCGGAATTATCTCCACCTTCCTCGATCCCGACGGCAACTACGTCCAGCTCCTCCAGTACGACGAAAGCACCGTGGCCTAGGCCATGCGTCGAGCCGACCGCCTCTTCCAGGTCATCCAGCTCCTCCGCCGGCGCCACGTCCTCACGGCCGCCGCCATCGCCGACGAGTTGGAAGTCTCGGAACGCACCGTCTACCGCGATATCGCCGACCTCGTCCGATCGGGTGTACCGATCGCGGGCGAGGCCGGCGTCGGGTACACGCTCAGGCGCGGGTTCGACCTCCCACCACTCATGTTTACCGAAGAAGAAATCGAAGCCCTCGTGCTCGGCACCCGCGTCGTCAGCAGCTGGGCGGATGAAGGCCTGGCCAAAGCCGCCGAAAGCGCGCTCGCCCGCATCGAGGCCGCACTCACCGACAAACTCAAGGCGCGGCTCACTGGTTCGCGCCTCTTCGCGCCTTCATTCCACGTGCCCCAGCAGGTAGCAGCGGCGCTCGCCGACCTGCGCAAGGCGATCGACGACCGCCGCCCGACAGAGCTCGACTACATCGATAACGATGGCGCTCGGACCAACCGAATCGTCCGGCCCATCGGCCTCTTCTTCTGGGGCAACAAGTGGACGCTGACGGCCTGGTGTGAGCTGCGCGACGATTTCCGCGACTTCCGTCTCGACCGCATTAGTTCCATGAATGTCCTCGACCGCCAGTTCGAGCTCGAACCAGGGAAGACCATCGAGGACTTCTTCAGCCGCTGGGAAGAACACTAGCCCTGCCCGTTCGTATTCCATTCATCTTCCAATCGGGTTCGCACGTTAAGCTGCGGGCCGTGCCTTCCCCGAAAGCGAGCGCCACGTGCCAGCCGTCAGCCGGCGGCGTTCCTGCTCCAGGGCCGCGGCATCGATGGGAACACCTTCGTCACCACCAGGGCGGCCAGGCCAACCACGAACGCGCCGCCGACAGCATCGAGCCAGTAGTGGTTCGCCGTGGCCTGCACCACGAAAATCATCGTCGCCGGCCAGAGCCAGGCCAGCCATCGCAGTCGCGAACCCGGGAACGAAAACCAGATAACCGTCGCGAACAACAGCGGGTAGCCGCAATGCAGCGAGGGCATGGCCGCGTATTCGTTGCGGATGTGTTCGAAGGCGGCCCAGCCGGGGGTGTTCGCCAGGTCGGCAGCCGTCGGATCGGAAAGCCCAAGCTCCGGGACAAGGCGCGGCGGCGTGAGCGGGTAGAAGAAGAACCCGAACAGCGCGAAGACGTGCGAAAGCCAGAACCACCGCCACACGAACGGGAACAGTTTCGGCCGCATGAAGAACAGCCAGACAAGGAACAGGATCGAGCCTGCCAGGTGTTCATACTTGTAGGCCCAGACCGTGAGTTTTTCGATGATCGGGCGCCCATCGATCCAGTGCTGCAACGTGGGCTCGATGAACAAGCCCATTCCGCGTTCGAGGCTAATAATGTCGCGTGCATGAACCAACGGAATGCGGCCGCTGTTCGGCCCGGCAAGCCAGCGCAGCGTTTCGTAGATGCCGGTAAAGAGCACGAACAGAAACGCGAATCCGAGGAACCGCACAGCCTGCTCGGAAATGGGAGTTGCGGCTTCCTGGGTCTCGTCTCTCAGCATCTCTCCCAGCATACTGGTGGGTGGGCATCCGGGCTTGTCTTAGCACGGGAGCGTCAGGACTAAATGCGCATCGCGATTGTCACTGATTACTACTATCCGGCACTGGGCGGAATTACCGAACATGTCCATGGCCAGGCGATGAGCCTTCATCGCCGCGGCCACGAAGTGACGGTGATCACCGGCAATGTCTTCCGGCCACCCAAAGTGACCGACCCCGGCTACGCACCTGAAAAAGATGTCCCATTCGAGATCATTCGGATGGGGCTTTCGGTGAGCCTCTACGGCAACGGCGCGCAGACGCTCAACACCGTCCATCCGCTCATGTACTGGAAGTTGAAAAAGCTCTTCCGCGAACGGCGCTTCGACGTGATCCACACCCACGCGCCCTACAACCCCAGCTTCGTGCAAGTGGTCCCGTTCGTTGCGCCGAAGCGTTCGGTCACAGTCGGGACCTTTCACTCGGTGTTTCCAAAGACGCTGCGCATGAACCTCGCCGGCCCCCTGCTTCGGCCCTCGATTGCCCGGCTCGATGGCCGAATCGTGGTCTCCGAAGCCTGTATCGATTCGCTCAAGCCGTACTTCCCCTTCGAATACACGGTCATCCCCAACGGCATCGATGAAACCCACTTCACCCCCTGCGCCGAGCCTTTCCCGGAATTGAAGGATGGCCGCCAGAACATCCTCTACCTGGGCCGCTTCGATCCGCGAAACGGGCTCGATACCACGATCAAGGCCTTCACGAAGCTCCGCCGAGAACGCGGCGACACGGTCCGCCTCATCGTCGTCGGCGATGGCCCGCTGCGCCCGTACTACGCGCGCATGGTCCCGGAGGATGTCGCGCCGTCGGTCGTGTGGGCCGGCCGCGTCAACTGGGACAGGCCCCGCTATTTCGCGAGCGCCGATGTGCTCTGCACGCCCTGCGAGCGCGCCTCATTCGGCATGGTGCTGCTAGAGTCGATGAGTTGTGGCGTGCCTGTCGTGGCCAGCCGCATCTCGGGGTTTCAACTGGTGATGGAACACGAAAAGCAAGGCCTGATGATCCCGGAGGCGACGGATGCCAACGCCTTCGCCGAGGGGCTCACCACCCTCCTCGATAGTGCCGAGCTGCGCAGGTGCATGGGAGCCGAGGGCCGGCGCACAGCCGCCGAACACTATTCGTGGACCTCGCTCGCGGAGCGCCTCGAACGGTACTACTGCGGGCTCCTGAGCCAGCGTCGAGGCGCCTGATGCAGAAACGCCAGGTACTCACCCAGTTTGTGGTGCTCGCCGCCCTCGCCGTTTGCGGTGGCTTCGCCATCCACTTCGCCCTCGCCAAGAATGGTCTCGGCGATATCGGCTTCCTCTTCGATGTTGGCGTCGTCCTCGCCGTCGGGGCGGTGGCATTCGGCTGCTTCAGCCCTAACTCGCCCCTCTTCGGGCGTGTGATCTCGGGCAGGCACATCGGCCCATCGATGATGGCGCTCACCTTCGATGACGGCCCTTCGCCCGATACCACGCCGCGAGTGCTCGAAGCACTCCGCGCCGCCAACGCGAAGGCCACCTTCTTCGTCCTCGGCAAGCACGCCGAACAACACCCGGAACTGGTCCGCCGCATCGCCGAAGAGGGCCACGAAGTCGCAAGCCACGGCTGGACGCACAACCTGCTCGTCTTCGCCAGCCCGGCCACCGTGCGCCGCGAACTGGAAACCACGACGCGCCTGATCGAGGGCTGTGGCGTACCCGCACCGAAGCTCTTCCGCGCACCGCACGGCTTCCGCCGCCCGCTACTCGTACGCGAAATCGGCCGGCTGGGCATGCGTGTAGTCGGCTGGAGCAAAGGTGTGTTCGATACCGCGCTCCCGGGCCCCGATGTCATTGCCGAACGCTCGGCCGAGGCCATGCGCCCCGGCGCCATCCTCCTCCTCCACGATGGTGACGGGAATGGCGACGGCGACCGATCTCAGACTGCCGAAGCGCTGCCGGCCATCCTGAAGACCGCGAAGGACCGCGGCCTCCGGACAGTGACCGTCTCGGAGCTGGCCGCCTACGACCGCGGGGGCGTCTCGTGGCTCCGTGTCGGCGTCTTCGCTGGAGTGCTGCTCACGGTCCTCGCGGTCATCTTCTATCGCGTCGGCCCCGGCAGGATGGACCGGACGGTCGAGCTCATCGCGGGCCTCAACCTTGGCCTGGTCACGGCGGCGGTGCTCGCCAACCTCGTTTCGATCGCCCTCAAAGCGGTCGTTTGGAAGGAAACGCTCGATAGCGTGCCGTCTCGCCCGCCTGCGAAATATCCGCACATCATCAGCGCCGTCTTCGTCGGCTTCCTGATGAACTCGATCCTCGTCGCCCGCGCCGGCGAAGTCGCCCGGATCGTCGTCCTCAAGAGGAGGATCAAGCGAGAGACCGGCGTCGTGGTCCCTTTCGTCACCATCGCCGGGACCGTCATCGCCGAAACACTCGTCCTCGTCGGGACGCTTGTTTTCATCCTTGCCGTTGCCGTGTTCACCATCCCCGGTCTGCCCTCCCAGGTGATGACCGGGACGCTCATCCTGCTCGCCGCAACGGTCGTCCTCGCGGTCGCGATGGTGGTGATTGAGCTGATTGCGAAAGCCAGGCGTCGCCGCTCCGCTCAGCGCGCGAGCCGGGCCGACGGCCTGCTGCCGTTCCTTGCGGGGCAGATTGAACGCCTTCTCCACGAAGTGCAGCATGGCCACCAGCTCTTCCTTCACCCCGCGCGCGCCGCCGTTGCGATTGGCGCCGGCCTCGTCTCCTGGATCGCCAACCTGCTTGCCATTTGGTTCACGCTGCTCGCCTTCGGCATCACCAAAGACGCGTTCGCCGCCGCCGTCGTCGTCTTCGCCGTCTCGAACCTGATCGGCGTGGTGCCCCTCACCCCCGGGAACGTCGGGGTCTTCCAGGTGGCCGTTTCGCTTGCACTCGCCTCCGGCTTCGGCGTCAGCCGGGGCGTCGGGCTCAGCTTTGGCGTCGGGCTCCAGGCGATCGAGGTTGGCCTCGGGGCCGGCCTCGGGCTGGCCTTCCTCTCGATCGAGGGATTGAACATCTCCCAGGTGCAGCACGAAATCAAAGATGCCGAAGCCCCGCCGGACGCCGCCCAGGCCCAGGGCTGAAAGCCCTACCGGCTCTCCACTGCCTCGCCCTGCTTCACCACCAGCACGCGGTCCACGCGGCGGGCGTCCATCGCCATCACCCGGAACTGGTATCCCGGCACTTCTACCCGGTCGCCGATGCGGGGGATGCGCCCGAGCCGGTGCATGATGAAGCCGCCTACGGTGTCGTAGTCCTCGCTCGCCAGCTCGGCGCCGGTCGCATCTTCCACGTCCGCGATGAGGGCAAGACCGCTGACGAGCAGGTTTCCCGCAGCCAGCGGACGGATGGTCTCTCCCTGCTGGCGCCCACCGCCCAGCCAGCGACCGAGGAGGCGGTAGAGCACCTCATCGGCGGTGAGGATGCCGCTGGTGCCGCCGTGCTCATCCACCAGCACCACGATCTGGACCTGCTTCGAGCGCATCGCCTGCACGGCAACTTCCACGCTCACCGATTCCGGGATGGCGACCGCCGGCTCCACCAGGTTTCGCCAATCGGTCGCGCCGGTGCGAAGCAGCCGCAGGAGGTCCTTGGCATCGAGCGTGCCCAGGATGTGGTCGAGGTCTTCCTCGTACACCGGGTACCGGGTGTGCTCGCGCGTTTCGACGATCGTCAGGACTTCTTCGAGTGTCGCGTCGGCATCGATCGCGGCAACCTCGGTGCGGGGAACCATGATCTGGTCGGCCTGGATGGCGCTGAACTCCAGCGCGCGCCGGGCCAGCATCAACTCCGAAGTCGAAAGCAGGCCCGCGCGGGCGCTCGCCTGGATGACCAGCTCGAGCTCCTCGGGCGCGAGGTTGGATTCGTGTTCTGCGGCCGGGCGAATGCCGAAGGGCGTGACGACCGCCCGCCCGGCAGTGTTCATCACCCAGATGAACGGCCGGAAGACCCGGTTGAAGATCGCTATCGGCGCCGCCACCCAGAGGGCCGTCGCCTCGGAGCGCTGGAGCGCCAGCGTCTTCGGTGCGAGTTCTCCGAGCACAATGTGGAGCGTGGTAATGACCGTGAAGGCAACCGCCACGCTGACCGTGTGGGCGACCGCTTCGGCGGCCCAGCTTCCCACGAGCGTCTCGACCGGGGGTTCGATCAGGTGCGCCAGCGCCGGTTCACCGACCCAACCGAGGGCCAGGCTCGACATCGTGATGCCGAGTTGCGTCGCTGCGATGTAGTTATCGAGGTCGTGCAGTGATGCGAGCAGCAACTTCGCGCGCGACTGCCCGCCCGCGGCGAGCTGCTCGATTCGGCTGCGCCGCACCGCGACGTAGGCGAATTCCGTAGCCACAAAGAGCCCGTTGGCAGCGACGAGGACGATAACCGCGATAAGACCGACAACGGTCCACCAATCACCTGGCATGCGGGCATGATACGGGGAACAGGTGACACGAACCGGCAGTGCCCGCTGTTCCCTCTGCTGCGATGAGCCGACTAAGTACTTGTGAACGGGATCACGGGCGGTGAATTGCTGACCGTAATGTTTGCCAACGGAGTCGTCCTGTTGGTGGCCGCGGTTGTCGCGGGCTCGCTCTGGGATCGCCGAAAAGGCCTGGCGGTGCTCATCCTGATTGCGATGGCCTTCCCGCCCTTCTTCGGGTTGGGATTCCTCTACGAAGAGTCATCGAGCCCGACGGACTGCACGCTCCTGTGTTCGGACTCCCCGGCCTTCATGGCTCACTGGGTGGGCTGGGTCATCGGATGGGTGCTGTGCCTGATGGTCCTCGTGCCTACCGGTATCACGCTTCTCGTGGGCAAGATCCGAGGGCGTTCGGGCGCAGAGTTAGTGGAATAGCCAAAAAGGATCCGAGGTGTCGGCTGACATGCAACAGTTCTTCGGGGGCATCTCCGTTCTCGTGTTTGCAGCCTGGGGTTTCTCGGGAGTGGCGGTCGGGAAAGCCGAACGCGATCGGCAGGTTCGTCTCGGCCAGCGACCTGGACTGTTCCCGCGCGTGGTCCTGGAGTCATACATCCTTGGTCCATTCGGAGCCTATCGTTACTTTCGCCGTTCCCGCCGGGCGGAAGGCATGGCTGTCAACGAACGCCGATGAATGAGATCCTCGCCGTCATCGGTGCGCTTGCAATTGGAGCGGGTGCTCCGCTCTGGAATTTCGAATCGACCTGGGCGCGGCCGGCCCTCGCGGCGCGTCTCGGACTAGACCTCGGCAGGCTGAGAACCACCGGCCGAGCAATGGCAGTCATACTTCTCCTATCCGGAATTGTGACGGTTCTCATCGCCATGGCCTGAGCGCACCCAATCACCTGGCATGCGGGCATGATACGGGGAACAGGTGACACGAACCGGCAGCACTCACACGAAGGACACGAAGACCACAAAGAAACTCCAATGACCTTTGCGGTCTTCGCGCCCTTTGCGTTTGGCAGGTCCGTGGCACCGCCGGGTGAGTCTGCGTCAGTGGAACAACCGCCGGTAGTGGGCACTTTCGAAGAAGCCCGCCAGGATTTCGCGGACGTGGGGCGGCATCTCGAGCGTGGCGAGTTCGTCAGGGGCGAAGTAGCGGAACGCCTGGCCCTCGTTGACTTCGATTTCGGCCTCGTCCAGGTCCGGGTCGCCGAAGTAGATGTGGTAGGTGTCGGTGATCGAGGCGGGGAAGTCCGGGTCGCGGCGGAACATCCGGTAGAACTTCAGCTCTTCCAGGAGGATGCCCGTCTCTTCTTCGAACTCCCGCAGTGCGCCCGAATCCGGCGCCTCGCCCGGCTCGAGCAGCCCTCCCGGGATCGA
Source organism: Dehalococcoidia bacterium (assembly GCA_050247055.1). Taxonomy (GTDB): domain Bacteria; phylum Chloroflexota; class Dehalococcoidia; order Tepidiformales; family Tepidiformaceae; genus Amarobacter. The sequence goes on along the minus strand of JBFWUX010000001.1, from coordinate 407,635 downwards.
CCACTGGTTGGGGTAACGGTCGGGCGGCAGGTCTGCATCGCGCAGCTGCAGTAGTGCCCTGCCCCAGCGATCGAGCGCCAACACGCCGACTCCGTCGATATTCGGCCGGTGCATCGCCACCGTGCCGCGGTAGAAGTCGGTCGCGAGGAAGCGCGCGAGCAGGTCCCGCGTCCCGGGATTCATGAGCAACTCGGCAAAGGTGTCCGGGTGGTGGTACTGGAAGTCGAGGCCCTCGTTCACCTGGATGCGCTCGCGCGGCACCTGGTCATCGGCGAAGAACATATGCAACCGCCGGGGGAGCAATTGCGGCACCTGCTCCGTGGTCACGGTCTCGAAGAAGCGCAATCGGTTCAGCTGGACGCCTGTCTCCTCCTCGAACTCGCGCAACGCGGTCTCGCGGGGGGTCTCTTCGCCCTCGCGGCCACCACCCGGCGGCGTCCAGCGTCCGACCCCCGCCGGCGGCACGTCGTCGCTGCGCTGCTGAAGCAAGATGGAGCCGTCGGCTGCGATGAGGAGCACGCAGCTGCCCTCGCGACCGCTCCCCGGTGCCTTGTATCCCATGGATCGAGGGTACGGCTTGAGGCATTGAACGGACTAGCGCCCTCGTTTCAGATCGGCATGCCCACTACTATTCGCATGGTGAAGATCCTCCGCCTGACAACCAGCAACGACACCGTCCACCAGGGCCCAGAATCGCGCGTTGGCTGGCTGCAACGGCTCGGCGAAGAACGGCTGGGCGAGCCGCTCGAAATCGTCTCCCGTGCTGTCTGGCCCGATGCGCGGTTGCCTGCCGCGGCCGAGAAGTGGATCGAACGTGAACAGCCGGACATTGTCTGGTTGGTGTTGCAGAGTTTCTGGTTCGAATACCTCTCGGTGCCGAAACGCCTGGAGCGAAAATTCGGCCGGGTTGGAAAGGTCGCCTCCGAGGCAGGCTTCAAGGCCGCCGACAAGCCGCTGGTCGCGAACAACTTTGCGTTTCGCCAGGGCCGGAAGCTCCTCCAGCGCACCATCGGCGGCGATCCGCATTTCGCGATCGATCCGCTCTTCGAAACGATTGAGGGCCTGGCACGCGTCTCGCTCCGCAACGAGGGACGGCAATTCGTAGTCTGGGGGCCGTTCTCCTACCACAGGTACTGGACAACCACTCGCCAGCGAGATGAGGCCCTCGCCTGGCGGACAGAGCTCATTCGCCGAATTCGCGCGCTGGCCGGCGACCTGCACTTCTACGCGGAGGCATCGGACCGGCCCTTCTGGGAGACGGAGCGCAAGCGGGTGCTGCACGGCGACCAGTTCCACATGGGCGTCGAAGAACAGCGCGAACTCGCCGAGCGGGAACTCGAACTCCTTGCTCGAATTATCGCTGGCGTGCCGGCGTGAGCGGCGAGCCGCTGAAAATCCTCTGGCTTAGCACTAGCAACGACAACCGCGCGAACCTCGCCGAGGGTGCCCGCCGTCCCGAACTCATGGCGAAGATGCTGGAAGCCGAAATCTCCCACGCGGTGACCCTTGTCACGAAACCCATCTGGCCATCGGAAGAACTGCCCGAAATCATCGAGAAGTGGCTCGAACGCGAACAACCGGACATCGTCTGGTTCAGCACCGCCGCCTACTGGTTCACGTACGAATCCGTGCCGCTGCGCCTCAAGAATCGCTTTGGACGCGTCGGCGAGAAGGTCTCCGGCGCCGGCATCACAGCGGGCAAGGATCCGCGGTTCGCAAACAGCGCCACCTTCCGCCTGGTCAGGCGAGCGCTCCAACTGACGATCGGCGGCGATACCCAGCTCACGCCCGAACAAGTGGTTGAGCGGCAAACGAAGAACGCCCGGACCATCGCCCGCCACGAGCACATCGTCCTCATCCTCGAAGGCCCGAGGGGCAGAACCAACTTCTCCGCCTCGAAACGGAGCGCCGCCCGGGCGGAACGCAAACGCCTCTTCGTCCACCGCAAACTCCGCGACCTGGCGGCGGAACTACGAGCCGGCTACTGCGGCAGCGACGAAACGTTGCGCGCCGTTGTCGGGGAGTTCCGCACCCAGAAAGACAAATTCCACATGGATGAAACGGGCCACGAGACGAGTGCGGCGCTTGACTTCCCAACGTTGCTCGAAGCGGTAAAAAATGCCGGTCTCGATTCGCTTTCAGATTCATTTCGTGGTAAACTGCGAAGGTAAGTAAGCGATTTGCCCACTCTCCCAAATCGGGCGCGCGCAGGGGTTCGTAGCTCGACTCTATGACTACACCTACAGCTCCATCTTCTTCGTATACCGCCGAAAATATTCAGGTCCTCGAAGGGCTCGAGGCTGTCCGTCGCCGCCCCGGTATGTACATCGGCACCACGGACAAAGCCGGCCTCCATCACCTCATCAAAGAGCTCGTCGATAACGCCGTCGATGAAGCGATGGCGGGTTACTGCGACCGTGTCGAGGTCATCATCCACGACAACGGCTGGTGCACCGTCATCGACAACGGCCGCGGTATCCCCGTCGATGTCCAGAAACAGACCGGCAAGACAGCGGTTGAAACAGTCCTTACGGTCCTTCACGCCGGCGGCAAGTTCGGCGGTGGCGGCTACAAGGTCTCCGGCGGCCTCCACGGCGTCGGTGCCAGCGTCGTCAACGCGCTCTCCGAACAAATGTGGGTCGAGGTCGTCCCGGACCCGGCCGCACAGGGCAAGGACAAGGCCGGCAAGGTCTATCGCCAGGAATACGCCAAGGGCGCTCCGCTCACCGAACTCGCGCCGCACAAGCTCACGGAAGACCGCAAATCCGGTACCACCGTCAGCTTCAAGCCCGATGCTTCCATCTTCGAAAGCGTCGACTTCGACTTCAACATCGAAGCCGAACGCCTGCGCCTCTACGCCTTCCTCACCAAGAAGGTCTGGTTCCACCTGCGCGATGAGCGCACCGGCAAAGAGGTCAACTACTACTTCGAAGGCGGCATCAAGAGCTTCGTCCGCCATGTGAACCACGAGCGCGTCGCCGTGAACTTCGACCCGATTTACGCCGACCGCGAAATCGATGGCAACGCGATCGAGTTCGCCATCCAGTACAACGAAGGCTACAGCGAGACGGTCTACACGTTCGCCAACTCGATCAACACGATCGATGGCGGCAGCCACATGACCGGCTTCCGCCAGGCGCTCACACGCGTCCTCAACGACTACGCCCGCAAGGCGAAGATCCTCAAGGACAACGACCCGAACCTTACCGGCGATGACGTCCGCGAAGGCCTCGTCGCCGTCGTTTCGGTGAAGCTCCCGGAACCACAGTTCGAAGGCCAGACAAAGACCCGCCTCGGCAACCCGGAAGTGGGCGGCCAGGTGCAGACCGTCGTCGGCGAGGCGCTCTCGCAGTACCTCGATGAGAACCCGAACGACGGCCGCCGCATCGTCGAGAAGTGCCTTGTCGCCAGTCGCGCGCGCGAAGCCGCCCGGAAGGCCCGCGACCTGGTGCAGCGCAAGAGCGCGCTCGAAAGCGGCACCCTCCCCGGCAAGCTCGCCGATTGCTCCAGCCGCGACCCGGAAGAATCAGAGATCTTCATCGTCGAGGGCGACTCCGCAGGTGGTTCCGCCAAGCAGGGCCGCGACCGCAAGTACCAGGCCATCCTTCCGCTCTTCGGCAAGATCCTGAACGTGGAAAAAGCCCGCCCAGACAAGATGCTCGGCCACGAAGCCATTCGCCTCGTGATCTCGGCGCTCGGCACGGGCATCCGCGAGACCTTCGACGTCACGCGTCTGCGCTACCACAAGGTCGTGATCATGACCGACGCCGACGTCGACGGCGCCCACATCCGGACGCTCCTGCTCACCTTCTTCTTCCGCAACATGCCGGAGCTGATCGAGGGCGGCTACCTCTACATCGCCCAGCCGCCGCTCTACCGCATCCAGCAGGGCAAGGAAGTGCACTACTTCTACAACGATGCCCAGCTCGACGACTACAAGAAGGGCAAGAAGCAGAACCTGAACGTGCAGCGGTTCAAGGGTCTCGGCGAAATGAACGCTGAGCAGCTCTGGGACACGACCATGAAGCCGGACAACCGTGTCCTGCTCCAGGTGGGCGTGCACGATGCCGCAGCCGCAGATTCGCTGTTCTACGAACTGATGGGAGATGAAGTCATCCACCGCCGCCGCTTCATCCAGGCGAACGCCGCCAACGTGAAGAACCTGGACATCTAGGACCGCTGGCCCGCGCTTCCTGTGTAAACGCGGGCCATTTGGTTCACCTTTCTTAACTGCGCGCAATGCGGCGCTCGGGTACGATCGGCGGCACATGGGATTCGACATTGAAGCGACCATCAAGACCGTCGGCTATATCGGCCTCTTCGCGATCATCTTCGCCGAGACCGGCCTCCTGATCGGGTTCTTCCTCCCGGGCGACACGCTCCTCCTGACCGCCGGCCTGCTCATCCAGCAGGACAAGGTCGGCCTCGAACTCTGGATCCTCCTCCCGCTGCTCATCGCAGCCGCGATCATCGGTGACGCGGTCGGCTACCAGATAGGAAGGCACACCGGCCCGCGCCTGTTCAAGCGCGAGGACAGCCGCCTCTTCCACAAGGATCACCTGGAACGCGCCCAGCGTTTCTACGACCGGCACGGCGGGAAGACCATCATCATCGCCCGCTTTCTCGCCTTCGTCCGCACCTTCGCCCCCACCGTGGCCGGCGCCGCTTCCATGCCCTACTCGAAATTCGCGACCTACAACATCATCGGCGCAGTGCTCTGGGTGCCCTCGATGACCCTCACCGGCTACTTCTTCGGCAAGGCCATCCCACCGGACTCCATCGAACTGTTCTTCATCGGCCTCGTCGGCCTGATGGTTGCGGCCTCCACCGGCCCGGCGCTCTGGCACTTCTGGCGCGAACGCCGCAAAGCCGCCGCAAAGGCAGCCTAAACCACACGACGGCAACCCCACCCGTTCGAAATCACCACCGCACCTCATAGATCCGACCGTGAGGGAGGCCAGCGCACAGCGTGCGACTGCCGCCCCGAAAAGCCCACGCGCCGATCGAGAACCGACGTCCCTCCCTTAAGGTCGGATCTACGAAATTCCGTGGTCCCCGTGGAATTCGACTGCGGGAAGCGCGCGCCTTCTTCCCCGAAATGGGAAATGCCCCCGGCTCGCGAACGAACCGGGGGCACAGGGGGAAACTCCGTTGGGGCCGTGGCCCTCGGACTTAGTAGTCCTCGGGCGGAGGCGGCGCCATCATCGGCGGCTGCGGGATCTCCGCCACCAGCGTCTCCGTGGTCAACACCAGCGAGCTGATGCTGACCGCGTTTTCAAGCGCCGAGCGGGTCACCTTCACCGGGTCGACGATGCCGAGTTCGAACATGTCGCCCCAGGTGTTCTTGTCAGCGTCCCAGCCTTCGTTCGCAGTCTTCAGCTTCTTCACCTGGTCCACGATGACGGAGCCTTCGAGGCCGCCGTTCGCCGCAATCGTCCAGGTCGGAGCTTCGAGCGCCTCCGAAAGCATCAGGATGCCGGTGCGTTCGTCGTCGTTCTTCGTCTTCGCGGCCAGGGCATCGAGCGCCTTCTGGCAGCGAATCAGGGCGACACCACCGCCAACCACCACGCCTTCATCGACGGCAGCTCGGGTGGCGCTGAGCGCGTCCTCAACGCGGGCCTTCTTTTCCTTGAGCTCGACTTCCGTCGCCGCGCCGACCTTGATGACGGCAACGCCGCCGGCCAGCTTCGCCAGGCGCTCCTGGAGCTTCTCGCGGTCGAAGTCGGTGGTCGCATCATCGACCTGGGCCTTGATCTGCTTGATTCGGGCCTGGATCGCTTCGTCGCTGGCCATGCCCTCGATCACCGTCGTGTCATCCTTGCTCGAAACGATGCGGCGGGCGCGGCCGAGGTCGGCCACTGTCGCGTTTTCGAGCTTGAGGCCGATGTCTTCCGTCAGGAAGGTGCCACCGGTGAGGATGGCGATGTCTTCCAGCATCGCCTTGCGGCGGTCGCCGAAGCCAGGGGCCTTCACCGCCAGGATGTTGATGGTCCCGCGCATCTTGTTCACCACCAGGGTGGCCAGCGCTTCGCCGTCAACGTCGTCGCAGATGAGGACGATGTCCTTCGTCACCTGGAGGATCTTTTCGAGCAGCGGCAGGATGTCCTGGACAGCCGAAATCTTCTTGTCGGTGATGAGGATGTACGGGTTCTCGATGACCGCTTCCATGCGGTCGGTGTTCGTCACGAAGTAGGGCGAAACGTAGCCCCGATCGAGCTGAAGCCCATCGACGAACTCCGTCTCGAACTTGATGCCGCGAGACTCTTCGACGGTGATGACGCCGTCCTTGCCGACCTTCTCCATCACGTCCGCGATGAGCTCGCCGATCTCCTTGTCGTTCGCCGAAATGGCGGCGACATGGGCGATCTGCTCCTTCGTGAGGACCGGGCGGGCCTGCGAACGCAGGTCCTTCACGGATTCGACGAGAGCGGCTTCGATGCCGCGCTTCACCGCCATCGGGTTCGCGCCGGAGGTCACGATTTTGAGACCAGATCGAACGATCGACTGCGCGAGCACCGTAGCGGTTGTGGTGCCATCGCCGGCGACATCGTTCGTCTTCGTCGCGACCTGCTTGGCGAGCTGTGCGCCCATGTTCTCGAACGGATCGTCGAGTTCAATTTCGCGAGCGACCGTGACGCCGTCCTTCGTGATGTTCGGGGCGCCGTACTTCTTATCGATGACGACGTTGCGGCCGCGAGGCCCAAGCGTCACCTTCACGGCGTCGGCGAGGGCGTCGACGCCGTCCTTGAGCCGCCGGCGGGCGGACTCATCGAACAGCAGTTGCTTTGCAACCATGAGGTTCTCTCTTCCTGAAAGTTCGCACCTGCATCGAAGTGCGAGGTTCTCGCAGACGGCAACGGCTGAACCCGCGGACTCCGTCCGGGGCTCAGCGCATCCGCTTGGCTCGGATTAGACCTCGAGCTTGCAGAGGACGTCCTTCTCGTTGAGGACGATGAATTCGGTGTTGTCGAGCTTGATATCGGTGCCGGTGTACTTCGCATAAAGGATGCGGTCGCCTACGGCGAGGCCCATATCGATGCGCTTGCCCGAATCGTCGAGGCGGCCCGGGCCGACGGCAACGACTTCGCCCTGCTGCGGCTTCTCTTTCGCGGTATCCGGGATCACCAGGCCGCTGGAGGTGATTTCATCCTGCTTCAGCGGGGTGATGACGAGGCGGTCCGCCAGCGGGACGAGGCGAGTCTTGGTGACGGTCTTCGAAGCGGTCTTCGCTGCCATGTGGTTGTGATTCCTCCTGGGGAGTCAGGTGTAATGTAGTAGCGATCCGGGATGTTAGCACTCTATCGATGAGAGTGCTAGTCCTTGCCCACGACTTCACCGTTCGGCATCACCGTCGAATCCAGCTTGCCCCGCTCAATCAGCTGCGGCGTGATCTTCGCCCCCGTGAAATCGGCCCGCGCCAGGTCCGCGAAGTCGAGGTTGATCCCCGGTCCGACGGAGTTCGCAAGGCTCGCACCGGAAAGGTTCGCGCGGAAGAAGTTCGTAGCATGCAGCGCCGCCCCGCTTATATCGGCCTGGCGGAGCACCGCAGCCGTGGCGTCGGCGTTCGAAAGGTCCGCAAAGCGCAGGTTCGCGCCCGAAAGGTCCGCGCCGGAAAGCTTCGCCTTCCGCAGCGAGGCGGCCTCGAAGTCCGCGCCCTGCAGCTTTGCGTCGCGCAGATCGATCCCGGCGAGGTCGAGCCCGCGGAGGTCCGCGCCGCGCAGGTCCGCCGCAGGCAACTGCGCGCCTTTGTCGATAGACACTCCATTAATAATGATTGGCCCAACGCGATACCCGGCCGGCGGAGGAGCCGGAGGGGCCGGCTCATCGGGTTGTGGGGCCGGGGCCTGTCGAGCTTGTTTCCGCGCCCGGTCGTACGCGGCGCGCATGTGCTGGTCGCCGAGGACCGCCCAGGCCTCGCGCATCTGGTTCCGTTTGCGCGTGAACTCCGTCGCGCTGATGTCCGCCCCGTTCAGGTTGCCCGCCATCCGCGAAAGCGCCTTCAGGATCTCCTGGCGCGGGGCGTCTTCCCGCACACCAATCTCCCGGTACCAGTTAATGGATGGATCGCCCGTGTACTCCACGTCCGCCTCGGGGGCACGCCTCGGCGCGTCTTCACCTCGAAACGGGTCTCGCTGGAATGGGTCTCGCTGAGCGTGAGGCCGCGGGGGCGCCGGCGGACGCTGGGCGCGCATCGGCCGCGCCACCGGCCGCCGAAGCGAAGGCAAAGTCCGGTCATAGGTCGAGCGCCGCTCGGTATCCCGCAAGGTTTCCCACGCCTGGTTGATTCGCCGCATGCGCGCTTCCGCCTCTGGATCGGGATTGGCATCCGGGTGGTGTTCGCGCGCAAGTTTTCGATAGGCCGCCCGCACCTCCATCACCGAAGCGGTCCGTGCGACGCCGAGAATCGCGTAGTGGTCGGGGTCGGGCGAAGGCATCTGTCAAGAAATGGTATCAGCCGGGCCGGACAGAAAGATTCTTGTTAACCGAAGAAGCCGTATTGCGTTCTGTTCTAAGGTGCCACGACGCGGCACATCGGCGAAGCGGAGAATTTTGCCGTCATCCGAATTGCGTTCGAGAAAGGAGATGACCTTCACGCGAACGTGAGGGTATGCTACGATCGGCCGTTACAAAGGGGGAGTTTGTGCGCTGGCTTTTACGCCTGATCCCGTACCTTAAGGTCTATAAGAAGCAGCTAACCCTCGCGTGGATTTCCATGCTTGGAGCGAGCGTATTCGTCATGGTAAGCCCGCTGCTCGTTCGTTATGCGATCGACTTCGGACTCGACCCCCAGAAGGATGCCACTGGAAAACTCACGAGCCTCGACGGCAGCGAACAACTCGTCATCTTCGGGTCCCTCGCTCTCATCGTCTTCGCGATCGGGCGCGGCCTCGCTCAATTCGGACAGCAGTACCTCGGCGAGACTGTCGGCCAGTCGGTCGCCTACGACATCCGAAACCAGATCTACGACAACCTCCAGCGGCTGAGCTACGCCTATCACGACAAGGCGCAGACCGGTCAGATTATGTCGCGCGCCACGCAGGACGTGGAAAACATCCGCATGTTCGTCAACATGGGCGCGCTTCGGCTCGCCTACATCACCGTCATGCTCTTGATCTCGATCGTCGGCATGTTCCTGATCAATTGGCACCTCGCGCTGGTCTCCGTCGTCAGTCTTCCCTTCCTCGCCTGGCGCTCGTACGTCACCAGTTCGCAGCTCCGGCCCGTCTGGATGCAGATCCAGCAGAACCAGGCGGAGATGACCCAGGTCGCCGAAGAAGGCCTCACCGGCATCCGCGTGGTGAAGGCGTTCGCCCAGGAACCATTCGAAAGCCAGAAGTTCCGCGAAACCGCCACCAAACAGGCCGACCTGAGCTACTACTCGGCACGCGTGCAGGCCGGCAACCAGCCGCTGCTCCAGGGCGTTTCGGCTGCCCAGGTGGCGCTCACCGTTGGCGTCGGCGCCTACTTCATCACCCAGGGCGATCTCAGCGTCGGCGACCTCACCCTCTTCACCCTCTGGCTGAACCTGCTTCAGCTCCCGGTCCGTTCGGTCGGCTTCATCATCAACATCGTCGCCCGCTGCATGAGCTCGGCCGAACGCGTCTTCGAACTCATCGATGCACAGTCCGCCGTGCAGGAGAAGCCGGACGCCGCAGTGCTGACGAACGTGACGGGCCACGTCCGCTTCGAGGACGTGAGCTTCGGCTACGACAATCTCAGCGCGGTCCTCAGCAACGTCGATATCGATGGCACGCCCGGCAAGGTCATCGCCCTTCTCGGCCCAACCGGCAGCGGAAAGTCAACCGTCGTGAACCTCATCCCCCGCTTCTACGATGTCACGGGCGGGCGTATCACCATCGATGGCACTGACATCCGCGATGTCACCCTCGATTCTCTCCGCACCAGCATCGGCATCGTCCAGCAGGACGTCTTCCTCTTCGTCGGCACCATTCGCGACAACATCGCCTATGGCCGGCCGGGAGCGACGCAGGAACAGATCGAGGCCGCGGCAAGAGCCGCCCGCATCCACGACTTCATCGTCAGCCTCCCCTACGGCTACGACGAATGGGTTGGTGAGCGCGGCGTGACCCTCTCCGGCGGCCAGAAGCAGCGCATCGCCATCGCCCGCACCCTCCTGCTCGACCCGAAGATCCTTATTTTCGATGACTCGACCGCGAGCGTGGACTCCCAGACCGAGTTCCTCATCCAGCAAGCCCTGAACGAGCTCATGCAGGGCCGCACCACCTTCGTCATCGCCCAGCGGTTGCGGACGGTGATGCGCGCCGATGAGATCCTCGTCCTCCAGGGCGGCCACGTAGTCCAGCGCGGCACGCACGCTGAGCTCCTCGAGCAGGAAGGCCTCTACCGCAGAATCTTCGATCTCGAACTCCGCGACCAGGAAGAGGCCCTCGGGCGCTCGACGCCGGTCGCCGCGGGTTCGGGCAACGGAAACGGCCACGGAAAGAACGTGCCGCCCGGCGCATCAATCGATGCCGGGCGGGAACGCGTGCCTTCCGGTGGAGCAGGGGGTGGTTCCTGATGTTTGGTGGATCGGGCGCCGGCGGTTGGAGCACCGGCATCGGCGGGCAGTCCATGGGCCCGCGCTCCGGGCGCAATGCCGACGGTTGGGACGACGAATACCTGGGAAAAGCGTACGACGCACAGGTCGTGCGGCGGATCCTTCCCTATCTCAAGCCATACAAGCTGCAGGCGAGCCTCGCCTTCATCTGCATGGTCACTTCGGCAATCTCCAGCTTCATCCAGCCTTTGCTCATCGGCCTCACCGTGAAGGCCGGCGTCAACCACAACACGGACCGCATCTGGTGGCTCCTTGGCTTCATGCTGACAGCCGCCTTCATCACCTGGCTTTCCACCTACGTCCAGCTGCTCACCACCGCCTGGATGGGAAACCGGCTCCTGCTCCAGCTTCGCACCGAGATGTACGACCACATGCAGGGCCTCTCCCTTAGCTTCTACGACGAAATGGAAGTCGGCCGCATGATCAGCCGCCTTACCAGCGACGTCACCGTCATGCAGGAACTGCTCACCAGCGGTTCGCTCACCTTCCTCGCCGATTTCGTCGGCCTCAGCGTCGTCGTCGTCGTGCTGCTCTTCATGGATTGGCAACTCGCACTCGTCACCTTCGCCATCGTCCCGCCCCTCATCCTCGTGATGATCTGGTGGGCGAAGCACGCGAAGCAGGCGTTCGTCAATGTGCGCATCAAGATCAGCGCGCTTTACGGCACCCTGGCGGAAAACGTCTCCGGCGTCCGCGCCGTCCAGTCCATGTCACGCGAAGACGAAAACGCCCGCCGCTTCGATGCCCTCAACCAGGACAACCGCCGGGCGAACATCTGGGCGGGCATGCTCAGTGCGGCCATCATGCCGGTCATCGAACTCGCGGTGGCCATCGCCACCGCGGCCGTCCTCATCGTCGGCGGCGTGCGGGCGTTGCACGGCAGCGATGTCGATGTGGCTGTGCTCGTGGGCGTGCTCGTCAGCTTCACGCTCTACATCGGCCGCTTCTTCGATCCTATCCGCGACCTCGTGCTGCAGTACACCATGCTCCAGCGCGCCATGGCCGGCGGCGAACGCATCTTCGAAGTCCTCGATACCGAACCTCGCATCAAGGACCAGGAAGACGCGCTCGAACTCGACCACGTCGATGGCCGCGTCGATTTCGAAGACGTGACCTTCCACTACGTGGAGGACGTGCCCATCCTCCGCGGCATCTCGCTCCACGTGGAACCGGGCGAAACCATCGCCTTCGTCGGCCCCACCGGGGCGGGCAAGACCACAATCACGTCGCTCATCAGCCGCGGCTACGAAGTCACGGGAGGCTCCATCAAGATCGATGGCCACGATGTCCGTGATATCAAGCGGCGTTCGCTCACCCGCCACATGGGCGTTGTCCTCCAGAACCCGTACCTCTTCAGCGGCACCGTGCGCGAAAACATCGCCTATGGCCGCCCCGAGGCGACGGATGAACAGGTCGAGGCTGCGGCCACGGCCGTCGGCGCCGATGAGTTCATCACTCGCCTCGAGCACGGCTACGACACCGTCCTCCAGCAGCGCGGACAAAACCTTTCGGTTGGCCAGCGCCAGCTCATCAGTTTCGCCCGCGCAATCCTCGCCTCGCCGAGAATCCTCGTCCTCGACGAAGCCACCGCTTACGTCGATACCCAGACCGAGGTCATCATCCAGCGGGCCCTTCGCCGCCTCCTGAAAGACCGCACCTCGTTCGTCATCGCCCACCGGCTCTCGACGATCCGGGAGGCGAGCCGCATCGTCGTGCTCGATAAGGGTGCCATCGCCGAAATCGGCAGCCACGATGAGCTCCTCGCGAAGAACGGCATCTACGCCAACCTCTACAAGATGACCTACGAACAGGAGCAGGCCCAGGCCGGCAAGATGGCCGTCGGCGAAGACGAAGCCGTCGCCCAGCGGCGCCGCGGCGAAATCCAGATGCCGGCCCCGCAGCCAGCAGGCGGCAGCTAAGCCCCCGCGGTCTTCTCACCACACCTCCGAGGCCCGCACATTGCGGGCCTCGGCTTTTGTGCACGTTTTGCAACTTCAGATTTTGGTCTACGGACGTTTCGAACTCGTGTCGTATCTCTTGAAGAGTGGGGGAAGGCAGGCTCGGCATGTTCGAGACCCTGGGGGCACTCTCGCGCCTGGCCGCGACTTCGCCGGCCGATGCAAGTGAAGCGACCGTGGCCGCTGCCTGTTCGCTTGTCCGTGAGCTGATCGGCGCCGAAGACGCCTACGTCGTCCGGAGCGGCGACCCCTTCTTCCAGCGCATCGGCGATACTACGGACCCCAGCCAATACGAAATCAAGCAGCGCGGCTACTGGCACGCCTGGCGCGAATCCGCCGCCCACCCCGCCGACCCAATCCGCCTGCTCACCGTCCGCGAGCGCCTTGTCGAAGAGATCTTGCCACTCGAGCCCGGCGTCTCGGCCACCCATGTCGCTGCCATCCTCCCGGGCGACGAAAGCAACTCCGAGATGCTCATCGTCCGTGGGCCCTGGCCCGACGGCCTGAGCACTGAACAGGTGGAACTGGTCACCACCATCCGCCCGCTGCTCGCCTATCTCGTCGGCAGCGTGCTCGATGGCGAACGCCAGGAGCGCCTGCGGACCCAGATGCGCTCGCTCGCCAGCATCGCCGAATCCTTCAGCCAGACCGACGAGTCCGATAACCCGCTTTCCACCCTCGCGACGGCGCTCGCGCGGGCCAGCGGTTTCGCCTGGGTGGCCATTCTCCTCTTTGACCCGGCCCTCGAAAAAGTGCTCGAACGTGCCGTCAACATGGGGCGGCATTCCAATACCGAAATCGCGCAACGGGGCCGCGTCGGCCAGGAATCGGAAAACTCCGTGGAACGCGACATGCTCGTCGCGCGCCACGTGGCGTGGACCCGCCAGCCCTACTGCGTCACCGATGTGAACGACCCGAACGAGCAACTGCTGGTGAACGACGAGCTGCGCCCCTACTACGAGCGCGCGCACATCATTTCGATGGCCTCGTTCCCGGTGTTCGTGCAGGACCAGATGCTCGGCACCATCACCTTTTGCGCCTCCGAACAGCACGGCTTCGAACAGCCGGAGTTGGATTTTCTTTGGTCGCTGGTCTCCCAGGCGGGCCCCACCATCCGCGCGTTCGGCCTGAATCGAGACCTGCGCGAAGCGGAGCAACGGTTGCGCACCGTGTTCACCAACGCCCCCGTCTTCATCACCGTGTTCGGGCCTGACGGCACAATTCAACTGCTCGAAGGCGCAGGCATCGGCAACCTCGGCCAGCAGGCCGGCACGCTCGTCGGCCAAAACATCTTCGATCTCTCTCCCGACCGCGAGGCCGACCAGATCCGCGAAAGCATTCGCCGTGGAATGTCTGGCGAGCAATTCGAATCGAACCTCCGCTTCGCCGGGCGCGATCTACAGACTCGCTATGCCCCGTTGAAAGACGATGATGGCGCGCCAACAGCGGTCATCGGCGTGACCATCGATGTCACCGAACAGCGCAACGCCGAACGCGAGCTTCGCCATGTGAACGAGGCGCTCACCGCCGCCAAGGAAGAGGCCGAGTACCTCGCCAGCCACGATTCACTCACCGGAGTGCTCTCGCGCCGCGCCTGGTTCGCACTGGCCGAAGAAGTCCGGCCCACCGCGATCGCCGTCATCGATGTCGACCGCTTCAAGGCCGTCAACGACGTCTTCGGTCACCCCGGAGGCGATGTCGTCCTGCGTTCGGTCGCCGACCGTCTCGCGGCCGCGGTCCTCGGCGAAGGCACGCTTGGCCGCATCGGCGGCGAGGAGTTTGGCATCCTCTTCACCGTGCCCGTGGCAGCCGCGGAACGCGCCTGCCGCCGCGCCGTCGATCTCGTGGCGGCGACGCCATGTGGGCTGGTGGATGGCACGGTCGTCCGCATCACTGTGAGCGCCGGGCTCGCGCCATGTACCCCCGACGATGGAGACGTCACCGACGCGGTCGACCACGCCTACACCCTCGCCGATGAAGCCCTCTACCGGGCGAAGAGCGCCGGTCGCCACCGCCTCGTCGTCTCGGATCGCGCGGCTTAGGCCTGCGCCAGCGCCGGCGCGGTCCTGCCATTCCGGTAGATGTAGCGAAGGTTCCGGCCGACCGCGACTGAAAGCAGCGTAATGGCGACGAACGTTAGGCCCGGCAATGCGAACAGCATCGGCGCGCCGACGGAATCGGCCAGGGCGCCGAAGCTCAGGTTCATGATCGCCATGATCCCGCCCGCCGACATGAGGTAGAGGCTCATCACACGGCCGCGGACCGCATCCGGGATGACCTCCTGGAGCAACACCGCGCTCAGCGCCATGAACATGGCCTGCGACGAGCCCATGATCGTCGCGCTGATCGCCGCACTGAAGAGTTGCATGCTGACGGCCATCAACACGGGCGCCAGGCCGCTGACAATCGCCGTTGCGAACAGCAGCGGCCCTCGCCGGATGCCAGTAGTGATGGCCAGCACGAAGGTGCCGATAAGCGCGCCGGCGCCCACCCCGAAGGTCATGATCGTGAACCCGCTCGAAGCGGTGTGAAGCTCGGTCTCCGCGAACCCGGGGAGCATCGAATCGAACGACATCGTGAGCGAGCAGTGAAAGAACACCAGGACGAACATCGCCAGCACGGGCGGAGTCTGGCGAATATACGTCAGGCCCTCCCGCATGTTCTCCACGACGTCCTTCAGGCTCACCACACCCCCTCGTGAAGAAATCGAAACTCTTCGCACGGAGAGAAACGAAACGAGCACAAACACTGCCGCCACGGCATAGGCCCCCTCAACGCCAACCGTAGCGAGAAACGGGCCGGCAACGAGCGGCCCCATGGCCCGCGAACCGTGTTGCGTTGTGCTGGTGAGGGCAACGGCGTTGCCCAGGTCTTCCTTCGGCACCACGTTCGCCAGCAATGCCTGGTCCCCCGGGAGTTCGATCGAACGGATGATTCCCTGGATGAGGGCGAACATCACCACCATCCACACCGCGATGACTCCGGTAACCGCGAGCATGAACAGGATGATCGAGACCGTGAGCGTCATGAGCCGGGTGATTTGCACCAGCACCCGGCGTTCGAAGCGGTCGGCAATCATCCCGCCGGCGGGTGCAACCAGGTACGGCGACATCGATGCGAATGTCGAAACGCCTACCCAGAACGACGAGTCGCTCAGCTTGTAGACGATCCAGGCGTTCGCAAGCAGCATCGTCCACAGGGACGTGTTCGAACACGCCCCGCCAAGCCAGAGTGCGCGGAAGTCGCGATGACGAGTGGCGGGAAGCCGCCGCTCGACCGAGTTCACCCGGCCAACTCTCGGACCTGTTCCGCGATGAATCCCGGGTCCTGCATCGGCATGAAGTGCGTGTACTGCGGCAGGTACACGTCCTCGGCGTGCTTGAATGCCTTCGCCAGGCCAGGCGTGGTCGGCGAACGGCTCATGTCTGTCAGGTAGTCCGAATCGCGCTCCTTCGCCCGGAGAATGCGCACGGGCGCCTCGATCGTCGCGATCTCGTCATAGATATCGCCGCCCGCGCTGCCGACATAGGTCGCCGCTTCGATCCGCGGCGGACAGGCGAGGACATAGCCGTCGCCCGCGGGGTTCGGCACGAGCCCGTACTGGCAGTAGTCGTGCAACACCGCCGGGTCCCACAGGCTGAACGGCGGACGCTTGTGGAAGCTTTCGTACATCGCCTCGGGCGAAGGCCACTCGTTCCGGCGCCGGGCGGCGAAATGCTCGCCATCCCCTCTCGATTCGGCGTACGCCTCCCGTGCCAGGATCACCGGGTCCACCAGGAGCAGCCGGGAGAAGAGCCCTGGTTCCAGCGCCGCCGCCAGCGTGACCGCGTACCCGCCCTTCGAGTGCCCGACAGCAAGGGCGCTGCTCAGCCCCAGCTTTCGCCCCAGGGCGGCCACGTCTTCGCCGAAGAAGCGCCACCGATAGGGTGGTTCGGGCTGGCTGCTGAGCCCGTGGCCGCGCATATCAACCGCGATGCAGCGGAAGCCCTGGAGCCGCGAGATCACCTGGTCCCAGCAGCGGGCATGGAAGCCAGTGGCGTGCGCGAAAAAGACCGTCGGGCCATCGCCCGGCCATTCGTAGACCTGGAGTTCCACGCCGTTCACGGCGTGGCGGGAAGCAATCGGTTGAGGCATGCCGGGAATTGTACCGAGACCGCGCCATGCCGGCCCCGGAACCTGGATCGATCCGCTACCGTATTCGCACAAGTTCAGCGATGAGGAATTGCCGCATGCCGAAGCTCCGCGTTCAGTCGTTTTCGATCTCGCTCGATGGCTTCGGCGCCGGCCCCGACCAGACCCTCGAGCAGCCCCTCGGCAGAGGCGGGGAATCGCTCCACGAATGGATGGTCACTACCCAGGCCTTCCAGCAACTCTATGGAGACGGCGAAGGCACCACTGAGATCGACGACGACTTCGCCGAGCGCGGTTTCGAGAACCTTGGCGCGTGGATCCTCGGACGGAACATGTTCGGACCCGTTCGTGGTGACTGGCCCGACGACTCCTGGAGAGGCTGGTGGGGCGAAAACCCGCCCTATCACGTGCCGGTCTTCGTCCTCACCCACTACGCCCGGCCGCCGTTGGCGATGGACGGTGGCACCACCTTCTACTTCGTCACCGATGGCATCGAATCCGCGCTCAGGCAGGCGAAAGAAGCGGCAGGCGAGAAGGACATCCGGCTCGGCGGGGGCGTCAGCACCATCCGCCAGTACCTCCAGGCGAGGCTCATCGATGAAATGCACATCGCTATCAGCCCCGTCCTGCTGGGCTCGGGCGAGCACCTCTTCGCCGGGATCGACCTGCCCGCGCTCGGCTACGAGTGCACAAGGCACGTTGCCAGCCCCAACGCGATGCACCTCGTCATAGCCAGGTCCACCGCCTGACCATCCGGGGCGAAGACGAAACCGGAAAGATTTCCGAATTTCCTTCCGGTGTGTCGATCTGGCCGGTTCTCAAGCGACGCGTTGATAGGAGGAAGGCAAACTTCTTCCACTTCCACCAGGAGAAATCAAATGCGTGTCATGGTCATGGTTAAAGCAACCCCCGAGAGCGAAGCCGGCAAACTGGACGGCCCCGAAATCGAGAAGATGTTCGAGGACATGGGCCGCTACAACGAAGAATTGGTCAAAGCGGGCATCATGCTCGCCGGCGACGGGCTCAAGCCCACCTCCGAGGCAAAGCGCGTGCACTTCAGCGGCACGAACCGCACCGTCATCGATGGACCGTTCACCGAAACGAAGGAAATCGTCGCCGGCTACTGGCTTTGGCAGGTGAAGTCCATGGACGAAGCCGTCGAGTGGGTGAAGCGCTGCCCTAACCCGATGCTCACAGACTCCGACATCGACATCCGGCCGATCTACGAAGAGGAGGACTTCGCACACCTTTCGGAGTCCTGACTATCCGGAGGATCGAATCAGCCCGGCTCATCGCCGGGCACCACCCTCCGTTACAGTAGATCCCATGGAAGATCTTATTGAGCAGCTCGCGGCTACACCGAAGACGCTCGCCCACCTCGTGGCGGAGGCAGGCGACGAACAACTGGACGCGCCCTACCAGGGCGGCTGGAGCGCTCGCACCACGCTCGCACACCTGCGCGACGACGAATACCTTTGCCTCCGTGCGGCCCTGACGCGAATGCTCGCTGAAGACATCCCGGCGCTCCACTTCATCGATGGCGCCGACTGGGAACCTACTCGAAATCGCACCCGCGAACGCAAAGATTGGCTCCTCGCCGATTTCGCGCTACAGCGGCAGGCCTCGCTGAGCATCCTCCGGATGTTGCGCCCTGAAGACCTGCAGCGCCGCGGAACTCGCAACGGCCGCGAGTTCACCCTCGAGCAGCTCGTTGGCGTTTGGGTACGGCACGACCGCGAGCACATCGCCCAGCTCGAAGCCGCCATCGGCGAAACGCTCTCGGAAGTGCTCGAACGCCGCGCGCGGATGGAGTGAACCCTACAGCCGGATCATCGCCGCGATCCCCGGCTCCACCGTCGCGAGGTCCACATCCGTCGCCCCAAGCAGTCCAGCCAGCCGCCGCATCCCCGTCGTAAGCGCTGCGCCAAGCTCGTTGTTCCCCACCGACTCCGAAGCTTCGAACCAGACCTGGTTGACCACCCACGTGCTCGTCTCCCGGACGAACTTCGAATCCACCCGGCCCACCAGCGCATCCCGCCAGAGGATCGGCAGCACGTATCGGCCGTACTGGACGTCCTCGGCCTTCTTGTAGATCTCCCACGTGTACTCAAAACCAAACAATTCGCTCGACCGTCCCCGCGCGCTCACCGGGTCCAGCGGCGAAAGGAACTTCGTCTCCTCGGGCCGGGCCGGGCCCCCGCCGGTCCATTCCGCGGGCACGCCGCCATCGCCGGCCGTTGCCAGTGCCTCGATGTCCTCAGCCAATACGAACTGCCGCCCTCGCCAGCCTTCCACGCTGACCGGGACAATCTCCCCGGCGTCAACAAGGTCGCCTTCGATGGCGCGAATCTCGGCCTGCGAGAACTTCCGCACGACCAGGTTGCTCGCGAGGTTCACACGCCCAATCCCCACGAACGCCACCGACTTCCGGGCGAAGAATCGGTCAGCCTCTGCGTCCGTAACGGTGCGCGACAGCAGCTCCGGCGGCGCAACGGCCTCGGCCGCTGCATAGAACCGCTTGAAACCGTCGCGGTGATGCGTCATCGCCTCGCCAACGCGCCAGAGGTAGTAGAGCGCGAGCGCCGTATCCTTGCCCGCGCGATAGTTCACGAGCCGTCCGCTGCCCATCGAGGGAATGTCGTCGCCTGAAATGGGCTCACCCTCGGCCAACAAGCTCCGGGCCGCTTCAACCGCCTGGGGGAACTCCTCTTGAATGCGCCCAGTGCCACCGTGGCCGCGGTTTCGCTCCATGAGCACGCGCCAGTACGGCAATTCCTCCATCGGTCGCACAGCGAGCCATCCGCCCCAGTCGAAGAACTCTCGCGCGTCGTAGGTCAGCTCGTGAAAGTACTCCGGGCGGTAGTCGGCGACGCGCGAATGCAGCATGAGGTCGTGGCTGCGGGCAACGACGACCACCGGGTCCAGCTGGAGGTTCTCGCAGGCTCGCATGGCTGCCCGCGTGCCGAGCTTGCCCTGCCAGCGCAACCCGGGCCAGAGCCCCTGCTTGCCGAGGATGAACCTGCGAGCAGCCTCCTGTGAGACCTCGAGTGTCTCCGCCAATGGCTTAGCCCACGCCCGGTGGCACCTCGACTGCGCCATCCACCATCGCCATCGCCGCCGGCTTCACGCTCACTTCGAGCAGCTCGGCGATGTCGTACGCCTTGATCGTGCGCTTCTCTTCGTCGGGCTGAACCGCGGGGATGCCGTCATCGAACATCTGGATGCAGAAGGGGCACGCCGTCGCGACGATGCTTGCGCCGGTGTTGGCTGCCTCAGCCGCGCGCAGATGGTTGACGCGCGTGCCTTCCTCTTCCTGCCACATATTGCCGCCGCCGGCGCCGCAGCAGAGGCCCTTCTCGCGGTTACGCGGCATCTCCACCAGGTTCGCACCGGGGATCGATTCGAGCACCTGCCGCGGCGAATCGTAGATGCCGTTGCCGCGCCCGATGTAGCAGCTGTCGTGGTACGTGATCGTCGCGCCGTTCTCTTCCTTCGGCTTCAGGTCGCCCTTGGCCAGCAAGAACTGGAGGAAGTCGGCGTGGTGCGTTACTTCGTACTTCCCGTTGAAGTCCGGGTATTCGTTCTTGAACGTGTTGAAGCAGTGCGGGCACGAGGTGATGACGCGCTTCACGCCCATCTCGTTCATGGATTCCGTGTTGGCCTCGGCAAGCGTCGCATAGAGGAACTCGTTGCCGAGGCGACGGGCCGGGTCGCCGGTACAGGTCTCACTCTGGCCCAGCACGCCGAAGCTCGTACCCGATTCCATCAGCAGCTTGGTCACTGCCTGCGTGATCGGCACGTTGCGCTCCACCAGCGCTCCCGAGCACCCAACCCAGTAGAGGTACTCCTGGGAGCCATCGAACATCGGCACATCGATGCCCTTTTCGTTCAGCTGTTCGATCCAGGTGGTGCGGGTGAACTGTGTTCCGCGCCACGGATGGCCACGCTGCTCGATGTTCTGGAGAGCCGCCTGGGCCGTTGCCGGGACGCGAGCCTGCTCCATGACGAGGTAGCGCCGCATGTCAACGATGCTCGGCACGTGCTCGATGAGCACGGGGCATTCCTGCACGCAGGCGCCGCACGTGCGGCACGCCCACAGCGTCTCATCTTTGATGTAGCCACCCACGAGCGGCTGCTCAAGCTTCTCTTCCGGGTCCTTGCCGGCGATAAGCAGCGGTCCGGCGTGGTTCATGTAGGTCTTCATGTCCTGGATGAGCGCCATCGGCGAAAGCGGCTGGCCGGCATTCCAGGCGGGGCATACCTCGGTACAGCGGCCGCAGCGCACGCATGTATCGGCATCGAAGAGCTGCTTCCAGCTGAAGTCCTGCAGCTTCCCCGCGCCGAGGCCCGCACCCGATTCGATCAGGGCTTCCATATCGCCCATCGGCGAGAGATAGAGCGGCGTGGACGGGCGCTTGAAAAAGGCGTTGACCGGCGCGAACACGATGTGCCGGAACTTGGTGACCGCCATCAGCGTCAGCAGGCTGAAGGCGGCGACCACGTGGAACCACCACCACCAGACGTGCGTATCAAGCAACTTGCCGTCGCTAATCGGCCCACCAAGGATCTTGGCGACCACGTAGCCGGCAGGAGACCACTTCGACCAGCTTTCGTGGCCGGCCGGGATCTCGTTCCCGCCGATGCGGAGGCCTTCTACAAGGATACCGGTGAAGAGGACGAACCCGAGAAGCCCCACGACGATCGCGTCTTCGGTGGCGCGCTTGTCCCAGGTGAGCTTGTCCGGCGGCGACGCGTAACGGCGGTAGATCGCCATGCCCACACCGATGAGGCCAATGACGCCGAACGTATCGCCGACGAGCGAGTAGCCGAGATAGATGCCGCCCTTCAGGAAAGCGTGCTCCGTATTGGCCTGGAAAATGATGGGCAGGTAGTCATCGAGCGCCAGCAGCGCCGTGACAATGGTGAGGACCAGGAAGCTGGAGTAAATGCAGCCGTGCATAATGCCGGCGTAGCGGTCGTTCTTCACGCGGCTGGTGCCCGCGCCCATGGTGAGGGCTTGTGTGATGCGGGCGCCAAGGCTGCGGTTGACGCTGTGCGGCCGTCCGAGCCGCCAAATGCGGGCGCGCTGGACGAAGGCGCCGATGATGATCGCCATGCTCAGCGCGAAAACGAAGTACATCAGCCACGGCGTGGAGATATTGAAGAAGACCTCGCGGGAGGCCGAACTCGTACGCGCGGTTTCAGCGGCGGAAATCGCGCCGATGATGGCGACAGGAATGACGAGGCCGCCCCAGCTCGCGCGGAAGCGCGTGCCCTTCGGCGCCTTCGGGTCGTTCTGCGGTATCGAGGTCATATGGTTCGAATCCCGGCGTGGAGTTTGGGGCGGCTCGCACCGTAAAGGGCGCGGCAAGCCCGAGTGAGTGGAATCCTACCGGAGGGAGGGATTGGGTGCTAACGACCGCGAGTTGCGGTGGGCCGGACGGCTACCAGCAGGCCAGGAGCAAGGATCAGGAGCGCAGAGACGATGAGCAGCGCGGAGAACTGCGGGCTTGTGGCCGCACCTGCCTCGGCATTTCCGAGATCAGGTGGCACCGGAGTCGCCAAATGCTCGACGCCCGAGGGCGGACGGACCATACACTCCGATTGTGAATAAGGCCCCGTCTCCCCGTTAATCACGGTCCGAACGCGATAACAAAAGAGGTCGAAGGTGCCCACCTGTTCCTCGAAGGTTGCGGTGCCGCCGGCGGCATCTGACGCTTGCACGGAGGCGTGAACTCCAGCCCACGCCGGTTCGACGTTGCCCGTCGGGCGCTGCGCACGCTGAATTTCAAACTCGCCGGTGAAACCCGGGAGTACCTCCCAGGTAAGCCGGGCCGTATGAATCTGCCTGTCGGGCGGCAGTGGAAAATTCTGGTCGTCGAGGAGGATCGCCGTCTGCGTAAGGCTCAAGCCGATTGGGGCCGGCCACGGCGTGCCGGCAGGCGGCGGGGTGACCATCGACTCCGGGGTGTTCGACGGCGTTGGAGTGAGCGCCCTCACCGAAAGCACGGGGGCTGCCGCCACCGCCGCCGCGAAGGCGATGGCAACGGCGGCGATGCGCACGCTCCACACATTCATCGCCGGGCACGATAGCGAAACGGGACAGCCTTGTCCCTACCCTATAGGAAAGATTGCAGTACGTGGCGCTTCGGAAGCTTATGAGGCTCCCGGCTCCACGATCTCCAGGCCTTCCGTAAGCCCCACAAGTGCCGGACGTTGAAGGTGAGGAGAACTTCCGCGCCGGCGGCTCGTGCCGCGGCGGCTATCAGGGCATCGAAGACTCGCCCGCCAGCAACTCCTCGTCCGGCAGCGGCTTCCAGGATGGGCCAGTAGTCCCCTGCTCCCAACCCAATGATCCGACCTCGCTCGACAAAGTTAGCTCCAATCATTCTGACCGCGATTTCCGGACGCACTCGTTGCGACGGCGGCAACCGGGTGAGTACCGAGTAACACTCCACAAGCGAGTGCGCAGCCAGAAGGAGTGCGTCGCCATTTTCGCGTCTGGTCCGGAGTTCGGACCGCGCTCGCTCGTGATGAACATGCCAGGCCTGGACAGAAGCGATCATCACGTTCGTATCCGGAACGAACGACGTCAATCGCCATCAACCGAGTCGTAAATCTTCCCGCGCTCTTCCCGAAGAGTTCTGAGCGTCTCCTCCACGATCTCGTCTGTGACGGGCGAAATCTCACCGTCCGCCACGGCCACCAGAAATCCATCTCGCTCTTCGAGATGAATCACCGGTTCCGCAGGCTCCACCTCGATCCGCCCGTCGCGGCAGCGCACTTCCACCTGCATGCCCGGTTCGAACCCGGCTTGCTCCCGAAGCCGCTTGGGTATTACCAGCCTGCCGGCGGCGTCGATGGTAGTTTTCATAGTAGGAATTCTACCATTTCGCCCACCGAACCGAACTCCCGCCCCCACTACACCCCGTCGTTCGTCGGCGTGCCGTACTCCTTGCGCAGGTCCGTCTTCAGCACTTTGCCCATCGCGTTACGCGGCAATTCGCCGACGATCGCCAGGTACTGCGGCGCCTTGAACGAGGCCAGCTGCGACTTCGCGTAGGCGGTGATCTCTTCCGGCGTGATCTTCTGGCCGGCGCGCGGCACAACAACCGCCTTCACCACCTCGCCCCACTCGACATCCGGAACGCCGATGACGGCGGCTTCTTCGATGGCGGGGTGCGATTCGAGCACATTCTCGATTTCGCCGGGAGAGATGTTCTCGCCGCCGCGGATGATGATGTCCTTCTTGCGGCCGGTGATGAACAGGTAACCGCCTTCATCGACCTTGCCGACGTCACCGGTGTGCAGCCAGCCGTCGATGATCGCCGTGCTGGTCGCGTCTTCCTGCTTGTAGTAGCCCTTCATCACGCGGTCCGAGCGCACGCAGATTTCGCCCTCGACGCCGGGCGGCAGCACCCGGTTGCGTTCGTCCATAATCCCGAGCTCGACGTCCGGCATCGGCTTGCCGACCGAACGGAGGCGCAGTTCCTTGATCTCCGTATCACTGCTGAGGTCGTGGTCTTCGGGGCCGAGGAAGGTCAGCGTCGCCGTCGATTCGGTCTGGCCATACGCGTTGATGAGGCCGATCCCGCGCGGCGAGAACACATCACAGGCCTTGCGGACCACTTCGTACGGCATCGGCGCGGCGCCGTACGTGATCTGGCGCATCGAGCTCAGGTCGTACTTCTCGAAGTCCGGCACTTCCATGATGCGCTTCAGCATCGTCGGCACCACGAAGGCGTGGCTGGTGTGTTCCGTCGAAGCGGCTTCCAGCCACAGCTCCGGGCTGAACTGGTTCAGAATCACCAGCGTTCGCCCGCACCAGATGCCGAGCATCATCGCGGTGGCGCCGGCGACATGGAAGAACGGTGCCGAGACCAACAGCTTCTCGTGGAGCTCCGGGTCCGCCGGCTGCTGGTTCGTGACGTAGGCCGTCATGTCCAGGTAGGTGAGCTGGACGCCTTTCGGCAGCGCTGTCGTGCCGGAGGTGAAGATGATGATCGTCGCGTCCTTGTCGTCGACTTCGGTCCAGATTTCGTCTTCGCCGGCGTTCGCGAGCAGGTCATCCAACGCGTGGTGGCCGGGCGTGGCAGCCCCGTAGTTCACCACGTTCTTGACCGAGGTCAGCGTCGGGCGAATGCGCTCCACCAGTTCGACGTATCGGTCGGAAACGAAGACCGCCTGGCAGTCCGAAACGTTGAGCATGTGGGTCAGCTCTTCGTCCTTCGAGCGGTAGTTCAGGGGGACGAAGGTCACGCCGAGCATCGCGCAGGCGTAGTAGGTGACAACAAAGTCGGCGCTGTTCTGCGCCATCGTCGCGATCTTCTGGCCCTTTTCAATGCCGAGTGACTGCAGGGCGTTGGCGAGTTTCACGACGCGGGGATACATCTCTTCGAACGTGATCCGCTTGTTCGTGGTCCCGCCAATCTCGACGAGCGCTTCGCGATCAGGGACGACCGCAGATGAGATCTGCAGGAATTCAATGGTGTTCATGGAAGCTCCAGGATGTGGCTTTTCAGTGCCGCCGAATTCTACGGGATGCATAACGGTTGGGCGAACGCCCGGCTCACTTCGCGCCCTCAAATCCACCACGCCCGAGACACGAGCGCCCTTCCGGCGCTAGAGTCACGCATTCGCATTACTCCTTGGGGGCACAACAAATGGCATGGGACTTTCAGACAGAGCCCGAATTCCAGGAAAAGCTGGATTGGGTGAAATGGTTCTGCGAAGAGAAGGTTGAACCGCTCGAACACGTCTTCCCCTACGCCGTCCGCCTGCCGGACCCGGTGGTGAAGGGCTACGTCAAAGAACTCCAGCAGGAGATCAAGGACCAGGGCCTCTGGGCGCTCTTCCTCGATAAAGAACTCGGCGGGCCCGGCTTCGGACAGCTCAAGCTCGCGCTGGTCAACGAGATCCTCGGCAAGTACCCCTCCGCGCCCGCCCTGTTCGGCACCGCCGCGCCCGATACCGGCAACATGGAAATCCTCGCCGCCTACGGCACCGAAGCCCAAAAAGAGCGCTGGCTCAAGCCCATGCTGAACCAGGAGATCTGGTCGGCGTACTCAATGACCGAGCCCCAGGGCGGCTCCGACCCGAACAACTTCAAGACCGTCGCCGTCCGGGATGGCGACGAGTGGGTGATCAACGGCGAAAAGTGGTTCACCTCGGCCGGGCGCGCCGCCGACCTGCTCTTCGTGATGTGCACGAACGGCATCTTCATCGTCCCGCGGGAGACACAGGGCGTCGAGATCATGCCCGAGCCGCGCAACCACAACCACATCAAGTACACCGATGTCCGCATCCCGCTCGACCATCTGCTTGGGCCGGAGGACGGCGCGAAAGTGCTCGCCCAGCGGCGCCTCGGCGGCGGGCGCATCCACCACGCCATGCGCACCATCGCCCAGTGCACGCTCGCCCTCGACATGATGTGCGAGCGCGCCCTCTCCCGGAACTCGCACGGCCGCGTCATCGCCGAACACCAGATGGTCCAGGAGAAGATCGCCGAGTCCTACGTGAAACTGAAGATGCTCCGCCTCTACGTCCTCGAAACCGCCTGGAAGATCGACAATTCGTCGACGGCGGAGACGCGCACCGACATCGCGGGCATCAAGTTCACGATGGCCCGCATCCTGCGCGAAATCAGCTTCGATGCCCTCCACATCCACGGCGCCCTCGGCACCACCGACCTGACGCCGCTCCAGGCGATGTACGCCGGCGCCCCCACCATGGGCCTCGCCGACGGCCCGGATGAGGTGCATATCGCGACGGTCGCCCGCAACGTGCTGAAGTCGTACCAGCCCCACGAAGGCCCGTTCCCGCGGCAGTTCATCCCCTACAAGAAAGAGAAGGCCTGGCAGAAGATGGAAACCGTTTTCGCCACCCGGCCCGAGCTCGGCGAGGCCGCCGAACGCTGGAAGACATACATGGCGCGCCGCAACCGCTAGCGCGCCGGCCTTCCCCGCTACCTGGGAGGAAGGATGTACGTCCCTTCGGGTCCATCCGCGCGATCACGTGGGTTCCGTCCCGGATCGAACGCCAGACTGACAATTCCTTCTTCCGAGAGCCGCAAGGCAGTGCCGGCGCCGTCCGCGCGAACGAACACCACCCAGTACACGGCTCCGGTCAATTCCTCGGGCTTCGCAAGCTTCTTTACGGCATACAGGTTGCGGGACGTTCCGAGCCAGAGTTGGAGCGCTTCCGGTGCATCACTTGCAAGGCGGTACGCTCCCTCCCCGCCAGTACTGAGGAACGCCTGGACAATCGTCCCATCGACCTCGCCGGGAGCGCACTTTGGCTTACCTGGAAGAGGTCCAACCGCTTCGACCGCACAGGGTACCGATTGAAAGCGCATCTGGGCGTTCAGGGCGGCCACGTCACCCTCAAGCGCCGCTTTGATTGCGGCATCAACCACCGGGATGTTTACTTCCGTCGTTACGGGGTAGACGGTGCTCGGCGGCTCGGCAGAAGCACTGGGCTGGACGGTTGACGATGGCGACGGAGTAGGCGTCGGATCGTCATCATCGCCCCCGCAGCCAGTCAGAACTATGCTGACGGCAAATAATATGGGCACGAGCCGGAATCGTGATTTCACGGCCACATAGTAGGTCGCGGCACAAGTCGATGTCGTGTGGAGGATAGTTATCGGTCCTAACGCCGCCGCCCGTACAACCACATGGTCAGCGGCGCGAACAACGCCACGAGGATCGCGCAACCGGCGAGCACCCGGACGATTTCGAACGCGTCGGCGTTTCCGTAGATGAGGCCGCGCACCGCGGTGACAAGATGACTCACCGGGTTGATTTTGATAAACGCGGCCAGCCAGTCCGGCGTCGTATCCGGATCGACAAAGACATTGCTCGCAAGCGTGAGCGGGAACAGGACGATCATCGCCAGGTTCATGATCGAGTTGGGCGAGCGCATGAGCAGTGCGAGGGTGGTCCAGATCCATGACAGTGCAAAGGCAAACGCGAGGATGAGCGCCAGCGCCCAAACGACGCCTGTGGCGCCGCCCGATGCTCGGAAACCCATCGCGGATCCCAGCCCCAACACCAGCCCCGAAGCGATCAGGTAGCGCCCAACGTCGCCAACCAGGGCCCCAACGATCGGCGCCGGCTGCCAGATGGGCAACGAACGAAACCGGTCCGTGACGCCCGCGGTAATGTCCGTGTTGAGGCCGATCGCGGTATACATCGTCAGCAGCAACACCGTCATCACCAGGGTGCCCGGCAACAGGAACTGCAGGTAGTTACCCGTCGAGCCGGCCAGGGCGCCCCCGAACAGGTAGGTGAACATGAGCGTGAAGATCACCGGGATCGCCAGCACATCGAGCAGCTGTTCCGGCACGTGTTTCACTTTGAGCACCGAGCGCCAGGCGAACACGCCGATGACCGTCAACGTGCCGGCCTGCGGCGGTCTCGCTCGTTTCGAAAGCGCCTCGGAAAGTGATTCGTTGCGCACACCCGAGAGTTCAGCCGCGGTCATACGTCGTTCTCCTTCGTGTTGGATGGCTCGCCTTGCTCGCTCCGCGGGCCGTGCCCGGTCAGAGCCAGGAACACCTCATCCAGGCTGGCCTCGCCGAACGCAAACTCGGTGACCGCGATTCCCTCGCGCCCCAGGGCCGTCAGGGCGCGCTCTACGAGCCCCGCATCGGAAACTCGGGCCGAAAGCGAACCGGGATCAATATCCGGCGTGACGGATGCCTGGAGTTCGCACGCCAGGAGACGCCTCGCGTCCTCGCGCCGAGCGGGGTCGCGCAGGCGGACGCGCAATGACCCGGCCCCGACCGAGGACTTGAGTTCGCCTGCAGTGCCCTCGGCGACGACTCGCCCTTGATCGATAACGGATACGCGGTCGGCTAGTTGGTCGGCCTCGTCCAGGTACTGCGTCGTGAGGAGAACCGTGGTTCCCTGTTCGGCAAGGGTTCGAATGAGCCTCCAGACCTCGTTGCGGCTGCGCGGATCGAGGCCCGTCGTGGGCTCGTCGAGAAACAACAGATCCGGCGTCACCACGATGCTCGCGGCCACATCCAGTCGCCGCTTCATCCCGCCCGAATAGCCCTTTACCGGCCTTCGCCCAGCCTCGCCGAGACCACAGGCATCGAGCAGCTCCGAGGCGCGCCGCTTCGAATCGGACCGCGAGCACCCAAGGAGTAGCCCCAGGAGAAACAGGTTCTCGAAGCCGGTCAGGTCTTCATCCATCGAGGCGTACTGCCCGGTAAGGCTGATGTGGCCCCGAATGTCGTCAGCCTCGTTGATGAGGTCGTAGCCCAGGATCGTTGCCCCGCCGCTATCCGGGCGAAGAAGGGTCGCCAGCATTCGGACGACCGTGGTCTTGCCGGCGCCGTTTGGCCCAAGGAAGCCGTGCACCGAGCCGCGCTTCACCGATAGGTCGATGCCGTTGACCGCGTGGGTGTCCCCAAAGGCCTTCGTTAATCCCTCGGCCTCGATGGCAAGGCCGGAGCGTTCGTTCATTGTGTTCCTCAGACAGCAATTTGCATGTTGCTCGCTTTTGAAAGTAACTTGCAGTAATTCCAGCGTTTCTGCGAGTCACTGTCTTTGTCAAGTGACTATCAGATCACGCTCACCAAGGGTTAGAGTTGGAACCACGAATGACCACGGGGCTCCGGGAACGCAAAAAGCTCGCCGCCATGCGCCGCATCCAGTCCGCGGCGTTGGAACTCTTTGATCGGCTGGGGTTCGAAAATGTCACCATCGAACAGATCGCCGCTGAGGTCGAAGTCTCGCCCAGTTCCGTCTATCGCTACTTCGGCACGAAGGAACGGGTAGTCCTCTGGGACGAAGGCGATATCGAGTTCCTCGCCGCCGTGGCAGCGAGGCTTTCGGACCATTCACCCGTCGATGCCGTCCGCCTGGCGCTGGCGAAGGTTTTGACCGAGTACTTCGCCGGCAACGAAGAGCGCGCTAAACGCATGACACGCCTCCTCTTCGACGAGCCCGCCCTTGGAACCGCCCTCTCCGAGGCCGTGAATGGTTTCACCGCAGTGGTTGCGCACGCACTCGCCCAGGCCTCCCGCCGTGCCGAGACCGACCTCGAAGTCGAGGTCATCGCGACCGTCCTCGTCGGTGCGCTCATGGTCGCCACGCGCCACTGGCACGAGTCGGGTTACGTCCTACCGCTGGGAGACGAGATGGAGCGCGCCCTGGCCGTGGTGGAAAACGGCCTCAAGCTGAGCACCGAACTGTAGGTCACACGTCGATCAACTCGGTCGAAACGTCGAGCACCTCGGCGTCCAGACGCCAGCCCTCGACCACGCTGGCTATCTCCTGCGCCTGCTGATCGGCGTGGCGGGATTCGTTCGAAAGCACCGCGGCCGCGATCGCCGCCAGCCCGGGACTATCGAGGTCCTCAACTTCCGCGACACTTGCATTGAAGCGATTGCGCAGGCGCTCAACCACGGATTTCACGATGGTGCGCTTCTCCTTCAGCGTCCGCGAGGGCACCCGAAGGCGGATGGTTACGATGGCGATGGTCATGTGAGGTTGGATTGTGGGTTCGGGGCAGCGGATTGGGAAGCGCCGCGACGCGGGCCCATCCGGCCCAACAGGAAGTCGCGTATCCCGGCGAGCGTCGCCCCAACGAGGTCCCGGCGGCCGCGGGCGACCCAGAGCACCATCCGCGCCGAGCGGGTCGCCGTGTAGTACACCCAGAACACGGCGAAGCGCGGGAAGCCCAGGTGCTTCCGCATCAGGTACGGTCGATTGCGAGCGAGGTAGTAGCAGCCGAACGCCGAGACCTGCCCGCCGAGCGTCGCGCCCTTTCGATGGTTCACCACCGAGCGGGGTTCGTACATGATCCTGTAGCCCGTTTCGATGGCCCGGCGGCAGAAGTCGGTGTCGTCGTAGTACACGAAGAAGGCGTCGTCCAGCAGCCCGACTTCGTTGAAGGCCTCCCGCGGGATGAGCAGGCAGGAGAGGTTCGCATTGTCGATTTCGCGCGCCCGGTTGTCAGCCGGTGTCTCCTCGCGGCCGTAGACGCGACGTTTCCAGGTCCCCCGCCACCAGTCGAACTCTCCCGCCGCGTCATCGAGCATCCCCGGCCGCCCCGCCAGGTACGTCTTCGGGGCGACCAGCGTGCGCGCATCCGCCAGCGCTACCAGCGGTTCGAGAAAGTCCGGCGTCACCTCGGTGTCATCGTTCAGGAAGAGGACGTAGTCCACGGACTCGTCCTCGCGCAACTGCTTCAGCGCCCGGTTGCAGGCGCCGGTGAACCCCAGGTTGGCTTCGTTCTGGATCAGGTCGGCGTCCGGCCGGCGATCCCGAACGATCGCAACCGAATCGTCGGCCGATGCGTTGTCCACCACCGTCAGCGTCCAGTTCGGATAGGTGACGGCCTCGAGCGCATCGAAATACGCGCCGAGGTGGTTCGCCGCGTTCGTTGTAACGGTAAGAACAGCGATTCGCGGTTCGCTCACGCCGCTGCTGCTCGTGGCGCGCGCGCACTAGAATGCGGCCCGTGGGAATGGCGACCGGGAGCGCTACAACGATGCCCTGCAGTGCGATTCACAGCGCCGTGATTGCACCCCGGCCGCGTGGCACGGTCAATGTGAGGCGACACTGAGCGGCCGGGCGGCCCGGTACTGGGCGCTCTTCCTCGCGCTGGCCGGAGCGTTCGTCGTGCAACTGCCGGCGCTGCGGTCGCCGTTCTACGGCGATGATTACCTGCTGTTGCTGGCCTCGCGCGATATGTCCTGGCTCGATTTCCTGCGCGCCACCTGGGACCCCGGCGCCGACCCCGGCCTCCTCCGCCTGAGCGAAACCTACTGGCGCCCGCTTTCGTTCCTGACCTTCCGGCTGGCCTATGCGCTCTTCGGCGACCATCCAATGCCGTACCACCTGCTGATGTTCAGCATCCACTGCGCGGCGATAGTGCTCGTCTCGCTATTGGCGGCACGGTTGATCAAGAACCAGGCCGGCGCGGCAGTCGCGACGCTTGTCTTCGCGCTGCACCCGGCCGGCTTCGAATCCGTCGCCTGGATTTCTGCCATCAACAGCGCAGCGCTGCCCTTTGCCCTCGGCGGATGGCTCGCCTTCGAACGGACCGTCCGCAGCGAAACGCCCGAAAGCCGCCGCCTGCTCGTCCTTTCGCTGGTGCTTATGGCACTTGCCCTCGCCTACCGCGAGACCGTCATCGTCATCCCCGGAGCGATGCTTCTCTGGTACCTCCTAGTCGACGTGCGGAACGACTGGCGCCGTCGCGAGGTCCTTGTCCTCGTTGGATCACACCTGGCCCTGCTGGCGGTGTTCCTCGCCTTCTCCGGCATCTTCTCGTCGAGTGGCGGGCGCTCGGTCATCCAGTTCGATAGCGAAGTCCCGAAGGTCTGGTGGTACTACGTGAAGCAGGCCCTCTACCCCAGCGTCCCCGAACACGGCTCCGCCGCGTTCCGGCTCCAGCAGCTACTCGCTCTCGGGTTGCTCTTCGTCCCGCTCATCGCCCTCGTGAAGCGCCAGTGGCTGATCGTCGCTTTCGCGGCCGGGTTCTTCGCCTCGCTCGTCCCGTACGCGATGTTCAACCTGGGCTTTGGGCCGCGCTACTTCTATTTCCCTTCAGCGTTGTTCGCGCTGATGGTTGGCGCCGTCGTCTCGGCGCTCGCGCCGGAAATCGAACGCCGCCTCTCGCGTGCCACCCTGGCGCCCGCCGCGCTGGCGGTCGGCGCAGCCGCCTGCCTGCTGCTGATGGCCTTCGGATACAACCGCACCGGCGAGTGGGTGGAGACCAAACCGGACGTCCACCAGCGCTGGGTCGAACAGGTCAAAGAGCAATACCCGCAACTTCCTTACAACGGCGGTCTCTTTGTCGTGGATACGCCCTTCGCACTGGCCTTCTTCGATGCCTATGTCCTGAGGCCCACCGTCGACTACATCTATCCAAACGGCGAACACCCCGTCTACGTCATCGACCGCGAACACATCGACTACGCGAAATCAGTCATGAAGACGGACGACCGGATGTTCATTTTCGAGGAGTTCCGGAAGGAATAAAGATCCTGTCGTTTGGTCCGAGCGACGCCTCGACCTTCGCCAAATCTGTTGCCTCGAACCGCTTCACCGCAACGCCCGGGTAGTAGAACGAGACCGTCGGCTGGAGGAGGGCGTTTTCGAAGAGCGCCAGGATGATCGGCGGGTTCGCGCAGTACAGCGTTGCGCCGGGTTGTAGTGAAGGCGCGGCCGCGCGAAGTTCATCGACCCACGCCTGCTCGACCTCGGGCCCGTCGTTCACCCAGTCCGTCGTCCGCTGGTGGATGACCACGGTCCCGAGGACCAGCAACACCGCTCCCAGGGCAGCCGTCCCACTGAAAACGGTGCGTTCGTTGAAGCGAGGCTGCAACGCCTTGAACGCCTCGTCCAACAGGAATCCCACCGCAATCGCAAGGGACGCCGCCGGGAAGTAGAGGTACCGCGGCGAGTCGCCGAGCTGCAAAGGGGCATACGGCAGCACCGAAATCACTGTTCCCGCCACGAGCGCCGCAGCCACCGGGCGCCGAAGCAGCCACAAAAGCGGAGTCGCCGCGAGCAGAACGGTGGCCGCGACCACCTGGACAACATGCGCCATGCCACCCGGTGAATCGCCGGCCGGGAACGCGAGCTGCTTCGCGTAGTACCAGAACTCTCCCGCTGCATCGCCATCGATTCGCCAGACCTCGTGGTTCGTCGCCGGCTCAGTAAGGAAGCGCGTGCGCAACAGCAGATACCCCAGGCCAAGGACCGCACACGGGACAAACACCCGGTAGCTCCGCCAGTCCTTGAGCGCGGACGCTCGCCGAGTCGCCAGCCACCAGAGGCCCATTGCCGGCACGACCGCGACCGTCGATTCGCGAAACCCGAGCGCCGCAGCCACCAGTGCCGCCGACCCAATGACCAGGGGCCACTTCAACTCTCCTTTGTGGATGGCCCGCGCGAACAGCAGCCACGCAGCCAGCATCAGCGGCAGCCCGATGTTGCTCAGCGATGAGATCCAGGCGACGCCTTCGAACGCGGCCGGATGCGCCGCGAACACCACCGCCGCAACACCGGCAGCGGCCCGCGAGCCGCTCAGCTGCCTCACCAGCAGCCAGACGAGGAACACCGACGCGAGATGAATCGCCAGCAGCAGCAGGTGGTATCCCGTCGCGTGCTCGCCAAGGATCGGTTCGAGCAAGCCGAACGACAGGTAGTACAACGGCCGCCAGAAGTAGCGGGTGACCGATTCAAGTAGCGGCTGGTCGCTGTAAGGCACGAGCGATGCCTTCGCGTATTCGCCGAACGTAAGGTTCCGCGAGGCCGAAAGATAGAGGTAGTCATCGGCGTAAAACGGCGAACGGAGCGCCGGCCAGTAGGCCACCACCGAAGCCAGCAGCGCCGCGAGAAGTGGCAACCCCGGGACGAGCGAACGCCACTTCAGCGCCGGCCCGGGCGGTTCCTCCACTTCGTGCTGCTGGTTCACGCGGGCCGGATTCTACGCCCGGCCTGTTTACTCGGCGGGGGGTTCCCACGGCCGATCGCCCGGGCCTCGCTTCGTCGGGAACGAACGCGCCGGCGCGCCGACGGCGGTGTGGTCCGAAGGAACGTCGCTCAGGACCACCGCGTTCGCACCGATGCGAACGTGGTCGCCAATCGTGACTTTCCCGACGATCTTCGCGCCGGTGCCAATGTTCACGTAGTCCCCCAGCGTCGGCCCGAACAGCTCGAACGGCTTCTGCGAACTGTTGCCGATTCCGAGGGTCACAAACGGATTGATTTCGACGTGGTGCCCCAGGGTCGTCCAGCCATCGAGCACCACGTGGCCGTGCGAGATGAGCAGTGCCCCGTTCGAACGCACCTGGTTGCCGATCGTCACATCGAAGAGAAACGAGTTGAGCCGCGAAACGAACGTCGCGAGCGGTGGGAAGCCGGCCTCGTAGAAGAACGATTGCAGCCGGTAGAGCATCACCGCCGGGAACATGTGGACCGTGAAAAAGAGGTAGAGAAACACAAACCAGTTGGGCCGGTCAGCGCGGACAAGGCCGAACGTCTTCGGCCACTGGGCGTGGATCTGGATATCGCGCGA
Source organism: Dehalococcoidia bacterium (assembly GCA_050247055.1). Classification (GTDB taxonomy): domain Bacteria; phylum Chloroflexota; class Dehalococcoidia; order Tepidiformales; family Tepidiformaceae; genus Amarobacter. Next base: position 372,922 of record JBFWUX010000001.1, on the reverse strand, counting down.
GACCAGCCCCCGCATGCGCCGCCAGCTCTCCCGGGTCTTCGTAAGCGACATCTGGCCGCATGGTAGCGTGCCCGCGTCCGGGGGTCAGCGATTCATTCGCCCGGCGTGTTCTGTTCCTCGCGCGCCCGTTCCTCCATCTTGCGGTGGAAGTCGGGGTTCTTTTCGAGGGCCGCGGCGAACGCGGCGGCCGCTTCCGGGTCTTCGGCCAGCCGGCGGTCCATGCCCTCCTGGTCCGAGTGGATGTGCTCTTCCAGCGCCGCCCGGATTTCCGGCGAAGTGTCCGCCAACCGCTCGACGTGCATTCCCACAATCTTCTTCGGGTCGCCGATGGCCACCATTCGCCCGCGCTCCATCAGAGCAACCCGGTCAGAGAATCGTTCGGCCGCGCCGAGGTCGTGGGAAACCATCACGATGGTGACGCCCTTCTTTTGCAGCCCGGCGATGTGGTCATAGCACTTCTCCTGGAAGCGAGCGTCACCGACCGCCAGGACTTCGTCCACCAGCAAAATCTCCGGGTCCATGAACGCCGCAATGGCGAACCCCAGCCGCACATACATGCCCGAGGAATAGGTTCGCATCGGCTGGTCGATGAACTCCTGCAGCCCCGCGAACTCCACGATCCGGGGCAGCAGCGCCTCGATCTCCGCGCGAGTCATGCCAACGATCAGGCCGTTCATGATCGCGTTCTCCCGACCCGAGACTTGCGGGTGAAATCCGCTGCCGAGCTCCAGCAAGGTCGTCATCGTACCGTTCGCGACCACCGAACCCGAGGTCGGCTTGCTCAGCCCGGCGATCAGCCGGAGGAGCGTGCTCTTGCCGCTCCCGTTCGCGCCGACGATCGAGAAGAACTCACCGCGGGGCACGTCGAAGGAAACGTCTCTCACAGCCCAGAACGCCGAACGTCTCCTGCGCGCGGCGAGGATCGATCCCGGGTGCAGCAGCGTCGTCTTGAGTTCCTGGCCGGGAGCCGCCATCCGGTAGCGCTTCGAGACGCCGCGAACCGAAAGCGCGATCGGCGCATCAGATGCCATCGGCGAACGAATCCTCGAGCCGCACGAACGTGAACCAGCCGATGATCAGCGCGGCGACGGTTAGTCCCACCGAATAGAGCAGGTCGCTCCCTGGCCACTGCCCGTCCAGGAGAACGTCGCGCCAGCCCTCCGCCAGCGGCGCGAGCGGGTTGATGCGCAGCACCCAGGTGTAGCTGTCCGGCACTTTGTCAGCCGAATAGATGATCGGCGTCGCGTAAAACGCCAGGTTGAGGATGACCTCCACGATGTGTTCGAGGTCCCGGAAGAACACCGTCACGCTGGCAACGAAGAAGGCGAGGCCAACGGTGAGCAGCAGCTGCAGACCGAAGATCAGCGGCAGCGCGAGCCACTTCGCGTTCGGTTCGTGGTCGTTGAAGAGCAGAAACCCAATAAGCACCGGCAGCGCCAGCAAGAACTGCAAGGTGTTTCCGAGGACGACGCTCAGCGGCAGCACCGCCCGCGGGAATCGCACCTTTTTCAGCAGCCCTCCGTTGCCGACGAACGTGCCCGCGGCGGCCTGCACCGAGCCCTGGAACCAGAACCACGGGAACAACCCGGCGAGCAGAAACTCCGCGGTGATGCCCGTGCCGAGGACCTTTCCCAACGCGAACGAAAGCACCAGGCCGAGCGTCAGCGGACGGATGAGCGACCACGCCCACCCGAGCAGGCTGCCCTGGTAGCGCAGGCGCAATTCCCGGCTGGTCAACGCGCCAACCAGTTCGAAACCGTTGCGCAGGCTGCGGGCGCCGGGCGCTCGCGGCGAAGTGGTGGCTAGGGCCATGCCGAGAGTATGAACCCGCGCGCAGAGCCGCGACAGGCCGATCCCTAGCTGGTCAGCGCCACCGCGCTCAGCGGGAGGGAAATCGTGAACGTCGTCCCCGCCGTCGGCTCCGAGTCCACTTCGATCGCGCCGCGGTGGTCGCTGATGATTCGCTGGCAGATCGCAAGGCCAAGACCTGCCCCAGCCCCCGGGCCCTTCGTCGTGAAGAACGGCTCGAAAATGCGGTCTCGGTCTTCTTCGTCGATCCCCGAGCCGGTATCCCTAACGCGCAGGTAGGCCATCCCATCGGCCGCCGAAAGTTCCACGGAGATATCGCCGGCCCCGCCCACCGCGTCCACGGCATTCGATACCAGGTTCACGATCGCCCGCACGAGTTGCCCGCGGTTGGAGAGCACAGGCACCGTGAACTCCGGCACTTCCGAGTGGAGCGTTACTCCCGGCGGCAGGCTCGGGCGCGCCAGCGCCAGCCCCTCCCTCGTCGCCGCTCGCAGGTCCTCGTTCTTGAAGCCCTCCGTCTCCAGCGTCGCGAACTCCAGCAGGCTGCGTGTCAGTTCGGCCCCGCGCTGCGCCGCCGAGTCGATGCTGTGGAGCGATTCCAGGGCTTCGGCATCGGGATCGTTCATCCGCAGCAACGCCACATTCCCCAGGATCGCTGAGAGCAGGTTGTTGAAGTCGTGCGCCACGCCCCCGGCCAGGGCGATGAGCCCTTCGAGGCGCCGTTCGTTCGCGGCATTGAGTTCCGTCAGCTTCTTCTCGGTCACGTCCCGCGCGATGACGAGCAGACGCGAGCGCCCGGAACCGTGGAGCCATCGAGCGAACGCCTCGATCTCGATCACCTCGCCGGTTCGCGTTGCGATTCGCGCCTCGCTCACGCGCCCGGGGTTCTCTATCCATTCCTTCCAGCGCTCCCGGTCGCTTTCGAAAGCGAGTTCCTCGACGCTCTCCAGGGCCCGCAATTCCTCCACCGGCATCCCAAGCGTCCGCTCCACCGCACCATTCGCCGAGACCACGCGGGTACCTTCGAGAATAAGGATCGCCAGCCCCAGGTCGCTCTGCGTCTCGAGCAGTGCGTCCCGGAAGGCCGTCTCCTCGCGCTCGTTGTGCAATGCCGCACGCAGCGAGAAGAACTGGCGCGCCACCACCAGCCCCAGCGCCGCGATCGTCGCCAGGAGCAGATCGTCCGCGCTCCCACGAATCATTTCGATGACCGTCAACACGCCCGCCACCGCGACAAACGCGCGCGGGAGCACCGAGAGGTGCAACTTCCCGAGCCCCGGGAGGTTCATCTGCATCTCCGCCGGAGTCGCCGCGCCGATTGCGAGCAGCCACATCCCCGCGATCCACGTGCCGTCCCATGCGAGCGGGTGGAAATAGAACAGCACGTCCCCGGCTGCCATCGACATCGAAGCGAGCACGAACGCCCCGATTCGGATGGTCATCGGGCGCGTGTACAGTGCCGAAAGGACCGTCGCCACCAACGCGAGGTCGATGACGAAATAGGCCACCCCAAATGAAGATTCGGCCACCGTGTGGTCGGTGCGGGGAAAGACGAAGTGCGCGATCAGGCCGGCCGCGATAGCGAGCAACGCACCAGCATCGAACATCCAGCGGCGCGAACCGCGACACCACCGCGGCGAGCTCAGACGTCCGATGGCCACGACGAAGAGCGCGTAGGAGGCCAGGTATGGATAGTCGTACACGCCCGGATAAGCGGGCGGCGAAGAGATATGGGCATCGATCGACCACACCGTATCAATCGCCAGCGTCACCGCGACGGAAACGAAGAGCAGCACCAGCCCGAGCGGATCGCTCCCGTCGTTCGCCGTCAGGCGCCAACCGATGACTATCGCGGCCACCAGTGGGGGAAGCGTGTAAATCACAATCGCCGGAATGCTGTTGCTCAGCCCGAACACTACCGGGTAGAGGAGGGAATGCAGCAGCGCGGCGCCCACAAGCACCGCGAGGGCCACCCGGCCCAGGAACCCGTTGGTCGATATCTGCACGTTTGCCTCTCGGCATGACTATCGGGCGCGGTCCGGCGCCCATTTGTTAGGGAACACCCTCGATGTCTGCGGCACCCGATCCAGTTTCAACAGGTGCGACAACCGTTCAGCCACTCGATTGTTCCTGTATCTACTGTCCCGCGGGCTGCCGGAAAACACACTAGGGAAAGGCCTGAGAGTTGTGTGAGCCCTATGCTCGCCGCACTCGCCGCAGGAACGCCTGCGCGCGCTCTGTCTGCGGGTCATCGAAAAACGCGTCAGGCTTGCCCTCTTCCTGAATGACGCCTTCGTCCATGAACACCACCCGGTGCGCTGCCTCCCGCGCGAAACCCATCTCGTGTGTCACCGCCAACATCGTCATGCCTTCGGCGGCAAGGTCACGCATCACGTTCAACACCTCGCCGACCAGTTCCGGATCGAGCGCGCTCGTCGCCTCATCGAACAGCATGAGCTGCGGGCTCATGGCCAGGGCCCTGGCGATCGCAACCCGCTGCTGCTGCCCTCCCGAAAGCTCCGATGGGAACGCGTTGAGCTTGTTCCCCAGCCCGACCCGGGTGAGCATCTCCCCCGCCAGCTGTCGGGCCTCGTCCTTCGCTGTGCCCAGCACCTGCACCGGCGCTTCCATCACGTTGCCCAGCGCCGTCAGGTGGGGGAACAGGTTGAAGCGCTGGAACACCATGCCGATTCGCGCCCGGATCCGGGCCACTTCGGATTCGGGCAGCGGCCTTCCTGTACCAGGCCGGTAGCAGACCGACCGCCCCTCGAACAGGATGTCGCCGCCGTTGATCCGCTCCAGCTGGTTGATGCAGCGCAGGAACGTGGACTTCCCGGAACCAGACGGCCCAAGGATCGCCACGACTTCGCCTTTCGCCACAGCCATCGAGATGCCACGGAGCACTTCAATGCTGCCGAAGCGCTTGTGCACCTCGCGCACATCCAGGAGTGGCTGGCCCGGCTCCATCAGTCGCGCCCCCCGCTGAACGAGAACAAACGCGTGAAACCGCCGCGCTGGTTCGAGGCCGAATAGTTTGTGCTGTAGCGCTGCTCCAGCCATGCCTGTCCCACGCTCGCGATGGTCGTCAGCACCAGGTACCAGATCGAGGCGATGATCAGCCACTCGAAGTACTTCAGGCTCGAGGAATACTGCAGCTTCGCCACCAGGAACAACTCGCTCACAGAGATCAACGAAACCAGCGAAGAGTTCTTCAGCATCGCAATGAACTCGTTGCCGGTCGGCGGGATTACCACGCGCATCGCCTGCGGGAGGATGATGCGCCGCATCGATTTCGCGTACGTCATGCCCAGGCTCCGCGCCGCCTCCATCTGGCCCGAATCCACGCTCTGGATGCCAGCCCGCATGATCTCCGTCATGTACGCGCCCTCGTTGATTGAAAGCGCGAAGATCGCCGTCATGAAGGGCGACATCTGGCCGTTCCAGGGCGCCCACGAAGGCCACGCCTGCGGCAGCGCGAAGAACCAGAACACGATCTGCACCAGCAGCGGCGTGCCCCGGAAGAACCAGATATAGAAGTAGCTGATCCAGCGCAGCGGCCGCGAGTGCGCCACCCGTAGCAGCGCGAACAGCGTGCCGAGGATGATCCCGAACACCATCGCGAAAGCCGAGAGACGGATGGTCATCCAGACGCCTTCGAACACGATGTCCGAAAACAGGTGGTCGCCGATGTACCCCCAATCGACTGCCGCGAGGAACAAGGGAGTCATCAACAGGCAGCGCCTCCGGGGAGCCGGTGCGGCTCCCCCTTGGAATTCGAACTACTTGATGGACCCGGCTTCAAGGCCCCAGTACTTCAGGATCTCGTCGTACTTGCCCTTGTCCATCATTGCTTTCACGGCAGCCTCCAGGGCCGTCTTCACTTCGCCATCGTCCTTGCGGACCGCGATGCCATAGTTGCCCGTGTTGTACTGCTCACCGACCACTTCGGTGCCCTTCACCTTCGAAGCGCCGTAGGTCGCCACCGGGAAGTCCATCAGTGCAGCCGTCGCTCGGCCGGTGCTTACCGCGGTGATCGTGTCGGTGTTCTGTTCGAACGTCTGCACTTCGATCTTCTTGTCGCCGCACTTGGCGTTCTGCTCGTCCGCCTCGTCGATCTGGACCGTCCCAACCTGGATGGCGACCTTTTTTCCACAGAGGTCGGCAATCGTCTTGATCTTGTCCGGGTTCCCTTCCTTGACGAGGATGCCCGAACCGGCCGAGAAGTATTCGACAAAGTCGATCTCCTTCTTGCGTTCGTCGCTCGCCGTCATGGACGACATGATCACGTCAGCCTTGGAGCTCTGGAGTGCCGCGATGATCGCATCGAACGAAGTGTTCTGGACGTCCGCGTTCACGCCCCACGCCTCGGCGATGCAGTTCGCGAAGTCGACATCGGCGCCGATTGGGTCGTTGGTTCCTTCTTTAACGAACTCCATCGGCGCATAGCTCAGGTCAGAAGCGACCACGAGCTTGCCGGCCGACTTGATCCGCGCCGGCGCCGTCACACCCAGGTCTTTGCAGCTGACGTTGGCAGAAACGAGGTCTCCGCTGCTTGAGCCGCCGTCATCGTCGTCATCATCGCCACAGGCGGTGAGGGCGAAGGCCATCGCCGCAACAAGAGAAGTTGCCGCAAAAAGTGTCATCCATCGGTAAGAGCGCCGCATGAAGAACCTCCTCCTTTAAAGACGGAAGAAATATCGCATGCTTGGTAAACCCGGGATAGGGAGTATCCCACTGCAGGCCCCGTTCGCCCTCAACCACAAAGTCGCGTGACCCTGTGCGGTGGTACAATCATGGGCATGAGGACGTTCACGGTGATCCTCTCGCCGGAACCTGATAGCAATTGGTTTTCCGTGACCTGTCCAGCACTTCCAGGGGCTGTGAGTCAGGGCGAAGGACGCGAAGCCGCATTGCGAAACATCCAGGAAGCAATGCTTGGATGGCTTGAAGTCGCCGCCGAGACTGGAAACGCGGACATCCTCGAAGAATCTCCGGAGTTAATCGCTGCGGAGATCGCTTTCGTTCTCGGCTGGAAAGCTGAAGAAGGCTGGCCGTTGATCGTTGAGACGGCTCCGGTACAGATAGCAGCAGCAGTCGCTGCTTGAGCCGTCTCGGTGGCGTGAGCGGCGCGAGTTCGGAAGAGTTGCGGAGCAACGCGGCTGGGTGTTCCAACGGTCTCGCGGCGATCACTTCATCTACGCACATCCGCAATTCCGAATGAACCTCTCGATTCCCGACCACCGCGAAGTCCGCATCGGCGTCTTAGGCACATGCATCCGTACCATGGGTATGACCGTCGATGAATTCATCGCCGCACTGAGAGATTAATTGCCCTTCGGCAGCGGGTTCCGCCCGATCACCAACTCCTCCACCACCTCACCCTTCGCCAGGTCTTCATCGATAACCCGCTCAAGGTTCTCCGGCGTGAGATTCCCGTACCAGGTGCCCTCCGGGTACACCACCGCCACCGGTCCGGTCTCGCAAATCCGCAGGCAGCCCACCTTCGTCCGGTACAGCCGTCCCCGGTCGGACGATCCGTTGAGCTTCGCCGCCGCCTTCTTCAGCTGGCCCCAGGCTTTCTCGCCCTCTTCCGATGTACAGCAATCCGGGCCAATGCAGAGGAACACGTGCCGCTCGTACTTGCCGATCCCGCGTTCTTCGGCCTTCTCGCGCGCCTTCTTGATTTTCGACATGGAATCAGTGTGCCACGGCCACCGGCGCCGTACAGCAGCCCACCTGGCCAGGCGCCGGCGAACATCCCCCGAAAACAGCGCCAAAGAATGACTCACAGCACATATTGTTGGAAAGCATTGTGAATACGTATTGGCGCGGGCCGCCGCGGGGCACCTATACTGGAGAAGCCGTTAACGCCTGATTGCAGGAGGGCGACCCCGACGTAGTGATCCCGGAAAGCGACGAGCCGAAAGAAGCATGTGGCGTATTTGGGGTGTATGCCCCAGGCGAAGATGTCGCCCGCCTCACGTTCTACGGGCTGTATGCCCTCCAGCACCGCGGACAGGAAAGCGCGGGAATCGCTACCAGCAACGGAAAAGACTTTAGCCTCCGCACCGGCATGGGCCTCGTCTCGCAGGTATTCGATGAAGAAGACCTCGCCTACCTTCGTGGCCACATCGCTGTCGGTCACAATCGTTACAGCACCGCCGGTGGCTCGCTCGCCTGCAACGCCCAGCCCATCGTAGTCAAAGACAAGTACAGCGATCAGCCGATCGCTCTCGCCCACAACGGCAACCTCACGAACTCCGATATCATCCGCGAAGACCTCCAGGCGCAGGGCGTCCACTTCGAATCGACCGCCGATTCCGAAGTTATCGCGCACCTTTTGTCGATCGCCCCGGGTGGCACCTGGGAAGAACGTTTCCACTATGTGATGCGCCGCATCGAAGGCGCCTACAGCCTCGTCATCATGCTCCGCGACAGGCTTTTTGCCGTTCGGGACCCTATGGGCGTCCGCCCCCTCTGCCTCGGCAAGATGGGCAACGGCTGGGTCGTCGCCTCGGAATCTTGTGCGCTCGAACACCTCGGCGTAACGATGGAGCGCGAAGTGCAGCCTGGCGAGGTCGTGCAGATCGATGCCCATGGGCACGCCGGGTTCTTCCCCGTGGCCCCCGCTCGCAAGCGGGCGCTCTGCACTTTCGAATATACCTATTTTGCCCGCCCCGATTCCCGGATTGGCGGGCAACTTGTTTACCCCTCCCGCGAGGAGATGGGCGCCCAGCTCGCCCGCGAACACCACGTCGATGCCGACCTCGTCATTGGCGTCCCGGACTCCGCCATCCCCGCCGCCATCGGCTATGCGCGATCCGCCGGTATCCCCTATCGCGAAGGCCTCGTGAAGAACCGCTACGTCGGGCGCACCTTCATCCAGCCCGACCAACGCATCCGCGAGGCCGGCGTCAGCCTGAAGTTCAACGCCCTCTCCGATGTGCTCGCCGGCAAGCGTGTCATCGTCGTCGATGACAGCATCGTCCGCGGCACCACCACGCCGCGCGTGATCCAGCTCATCCGCCGCGCCGGCGCCTCCGAAGTCCACATGCGAATCACCACGCCGCCGATCATTTCGCCGTGCTTCCTCGGGGTAGACATGGCCACCCGCGCGGAACTCATCGCCGCGAACTACAGCGTCGAGGAAATTCGCGAACACATCGGCGCCGATTCGCTCGGCTACCTCAGCGTAGAAGGCCTGAACCACGCCACCGGCCAACCCTCCGAAGACCTGTGCAACGCCTGCTTCACCGGCGTTTATCCGTTGAACGTCCAGCTCCAGATGGACCGCATGGAAGCCGCACGCACGCGCGATCCACTCCTCGCAGCCTCCGAAAGCCTCAGCCGCGCCGGCGGCCCGTAGCCAGTACTGCCTCTCACCCGAAGTCACTCGAAAGTGTGGCCGGGCGCCCACTCGATGGTGATGCGAGCCCTTGAAACGGCTGGCAGGGTTGATCCGGGACGCTTTCCCCGGATGGAAACACCATGACCGCTCTGCCGACATCCTGGAACAACGCGTCGTTCGCCATCCCGCAGCTCACCACTCGCGCACAGTGGGTCTTCGCCGGCGCCATGGCTGTACTCTGCCTGCACTTCCTCGATGCGAGCATCGTCCATCCACAGGCCGGCGCCACGCCGATAGAGCATCTGCTCCAGGCGTTACTCGCAGTCGCCGCCCCACCGCTCACCCTCTTCGCCTACGTCGTGGCCGGGCGGTGGGTCCGCGGACTCGGTTCAATCGCCATTGGCCTTCCCGCCACTGCCACCGGCGTCGCCATCCATGTCGTCGGGCCAATCAAGAACGGTCACATGCATGCGGGTGACTACAGCGGCATCGCCATGGCGGTCGCAGGGCTCGCGCTTGTGGTTCTGGGCACCGGCACCCTCGTGCGCATTGTGCCGAAGATCCGCTATCGCTTTGCCCTCCTGCTCATCGCGCCGTTCGCCTTCTATTGGGTGGTCATCCCGATTGGCGCGGGAATCTATATCACCCACGCGCCGCGCTACGAACGCCATCCGATCGACATGGGCGCCCCCCATGAAGATGTCCACTTTGAAACCGCCGACGGTCTGACCATCTTCGGCTCCTATGTGCCGTCCACGAACGGCGCGACCGTCATCGTTGCGCACGGCTCCGGCGGCGCCCGCCATCGCCCGCAAGACCACATCCAGATGCTCGTCCGCAACGGCTATGGCGTCCTCGCAATCGATTCCCGAGGCCACGGCGAAAGCGATGGCACGACGAACGCCCTCGGCTGGGGAGCCTACCGCGACATCCCCGCAGCTGCGGAATACCTGGCCGGCCGCCCCGAAGTCGACGGCTCGCGAATCGGCGTCCTTGGCATCTCCATGGGCGGCGAAATCGCTCTCGACGCCGCCACCCACGGCGCGCCCGTCGCAGCCTTCATCTCGGACGGCGCAGGGAGCCGGTCGATCAACGAAACACTCTCGCTTCCGCGCACCTGGGCCGACATCGTCGGCCTTCCGACCGTCGCCGAACTCTCCGGTGTGGTCACTGCACTCGCAAGGACCATGCCGCCGCCTTCCCTCGAAAGCCAGGTCGACCAGATCACAGCGCCCGTCTTCTTTATCGCCTCGAAGAACATTGGCGATGAGCGCGAACTCAACCGCATCTGGGAAAAGAAGACCAACGCCGAGCACGAGTGGTGGGAAGTCGATGCCGGCCACACCGAAGGACTCTCGAAGTTCCCGGACGAGTATGAGCGCCGGGTCATCAGCTTCCTCAATGCCCACCTCCTCGGTGAATGACGCAGCGCGACGTATAGTCGCGCCATGCAACGGCTGACCTTCGGAACCACCACCATCGACGCCCTCTCGGACGGAGAATTGACCTGCCCGCTGCTGGGAATGTTCCCAACTGCGAAGGCAACCGACTTCCAGCCACTTGGCGGCTGTGACGACGGCGAAACGCTCGCCCTCCCGATGCTCACCTTCGTCATCCGCACCGGCGCCAAGACCATCCTCGTCGATACCGGCATCGGCCCCTCACTCGGTTCGCTCGGACGCTCATTCGGCGGGACTTTCGGGCAGCTGCCAGGCCACCTCAAGGAAGCTGAGATCGACCCGGAACGAGTCGATGCCGTGGTATTCACCCACCTGCACGCCGATCACATCGGCTGGAACGTCATCGACCGCGAGGGCGAACCCGTGCCGCTCTTTCCCAACGCCGAGTACATCGTTTCCCGGAACGAATGGGCGTTCTGGGACGCCACGAAGAGCCGCGACATCGCCCGCTGCGTCCGCACCATCCAGGCCGCCGGACAACTGCGCCCGGTGGATGACGGCTTCGAGCCCGCGCCCGGCGTTCAGATGTTTTCGACCCCCGGACACACACCGGGCCATTGCTCGATCCTCGTGACCGGCGGAGGCGCAGGTTGCGTCATCACCGGCGATGCCGCTCATCATCCCGCCGAATTCGAAAACCTCGAACTCCAGCCTCCCTACGATTCCGATCCCGCACAGGCCCAGGCATCGAGGAAGGCCCTCAGCGACCGTGCGGAAGCCGGGGGCCTTGTCGTCGTGGGCGGGCACTTTCCCGCCCCTTCCGCCGGCACCCTCGTGCGGGGTGAGGGCCGCCGGCGGTGGAAGTGGCTCGGTGGTTAAACCGGCTGTCGCTCCGTCAGCAGGCTGTCGAAGACCACCCCGTAGTCCTTGATGGCCCGGCGCAGGTCTTCGGTCGTCGCGCGGCCATCGCGGTTCAGCGCCGCGATGCGCGACGCTTCGCGGAAGGCCCGGGCCTCGTCGCCGTGCCCAACCGAAACGTCTTCAATGCGCGCGTTCTCATCATGGATGTCGGTTTCGTAGCCCCGCGCCCGCATCACCTGCGAAAGCAGGCCATCGGCGCGGCTGACCGCCATCACCGGGTCATCGACAAACGTCGCCTGCATTGCCTGCCAGTCCATCGAGAAGCGTCGCCGCTGCTCCGGAGAAAGTGGCCTTAAGTCGTATGATTCGACGCGCTCACGCCGAGCCTTGAGGTCTTCCCGAGCGGCCTTCCGGTCCACCGCTGCGGCATAGGTCTCATCGTATTCGGTGCCGAACGTCTCTTGCAGGCGCGCGTCATCGCGCCTTCGCGTCCAGATCATCAGGCCCGTCACAAGGGCGATCGCAACCACGACGATCGCCACTCCGACAATGATGAAGGTTGTTGTATCCATGGCGCCCTCCTGTTCAGGTGCGCCACAATCATGCCCGCGCAGTGATGGCAAATCGCATCAACGCGGCAAGCTAAATTCTTGCGAAGCCGTTGCGAACGCCGCTAATCCTTCGCGAGTTTCCCCGCCAGGATCGCCTTCTGGTTGTCCATCTCCGAACGGGCCTTTTCGATCTGCTCCGCCGTCATGTCCAGCTTGTAGAAATCGCGCTTCCATTCCGCGTCTTCAGCCCAGCGATAGGGCGTTTGCACCGTTGTCCGAGCGGCGCGGGCGGAATCCAACAGGTCGAGGGCGATCGCCATGATCCCCCGCTGCGACTCCAGGTCGAACGGCTTCCCGGCGGAATTCCCAAGTGGGAAATCACTGAACACGAAGCGTGGCACACCCGCCGACTCAACGATGTCCTTGCCGCAGCCAAGCATCACGGTGGGGATGCCGTTCGCTTCGAGATGCCGTGCCGTCAGACTGACGGTCTGGTGGCAGACCGGTCAGGTAGCGACGAGGAGCGCCGCATCGATACGGTCTTCCCGCGCCAGGTCCAGGATCTCGGGCGCGTCGCGCTCAATCGTCAGCCGCTGGCTGCGGAGCGTCGGCACAGCGAAAATCCGCTCGTTGAGTATCCCGATCCGCCCATCAGCAGCGGCCTCCTTGGCGCGCTGCAGCGGGAGATACGTGTTCACATCCTCCGCGGACGTGTGCTTCCGGTCGTAGCCGACATGCGAAATCCGGAGGTCCGGGGCCGGGTCGATCGGCACTGAATAGACGCGCGTGAACTTCGCCTCGGCGTTGTACGGCGCCCACGCTCCCTGGTTGCCGGCTTCGGGGCGGTAAGGCGCGGCCGTCGTGACAATCGCGATTCGCGCCTCCTTAACCGGCTTCGACATCGGCGTGAATGGCACTTCCCGGTTGTGCGCCCAGCGATAGGGATTGTTGTAGCCCAGGGCGAGGTAATAATTACGGGATCGATCGATGTACCGAATCGGCAGGTCAAGTTCGGCCTCGATGAATTCGGCGGGTGCGTCTGTCGTGGTCATAGCCAGGCCTCCGGGCGGGACGATTGTACCGGAGAACGCCGGAGCTGGCGTGCTAGACTTTGGTTATGCCAGCAACGGTCGATATCGGCACCCTGATTTACAAAGACCCGGCGATGCACAGCGGCCGGCCCTGCATCGCCGGCACGGGCACAACCGTGCTCGCCGTGGACTACCTGTACAAACAGGGGCTTTCGCCGAAACAGATCACCGAGGAACTCCCTCTGTCGCTTGCATCGGTGTTCGCTGCGCTCGCCTACGTCACGGCTAACCGCGACGAAATCGACGGCTACCTTCGCGAAGACGAAGAGGCAGAACAAGCCTGGATTGAGGAAAAGGCCGCAAGGCGTCAGCAGGCGGCCACCGGCTGACACAATTCTCGATTTATCTCGATGAGGATTCCGATGCGCACGGGCTGGCGGATGGTCTGCGCGCGGCCGGCATCGATGTTCTACGCTCGGGCGACGCGTCTATGGATGGTCGAAGTGACGCCGAACAGTTCGCCTTCGCCGTGAGCGTGGGTCGCGTCCTTTGCACTCGAAATACTCGCGACTTTCGCGTGCTTCACTTCGAATACCTAAATTCGGGACGCTCTCACGCCGGTCTCATTATCTCGTCACCCGACTTGTCCATCGGCGAACAGGTTCGTCGAATCGTTCGGCTTTGGACAGAGAGATCCGCCGAAGCGATGGCGGACTCAGAGGAGTTTCTCAGCCAGTGGGGCCCTGCACGAACCTGAACCTACGGCGCTCGCGTTAGCCCGCTCGCCGAGGCCGTCTCGAATAGCGGCTTGGCGGCGTCCTCGCTGAAGCTGAAGGCCGGCCCCGGGTACATGCCGATGAACAGTACGCCGAGCACCAGTGCCACCCCAAGCGATCCCAGGATCGGGTTCATCTTCCAGCGCGTCGAGTCCCCTACCGGGTCGAACAGGTACATCTGCCGGATGACCATCAGGTAGTAGTAGAGGCTGATGAAGCTGTTCAGCACGGCCAGCGAAATCACCCAGAGCGTTTCGTCGGTGGTTGCCCCCTGGAACATCAACAGCTTCGTCGCAAACCCGGCGAAGAACGGCAGACCGGCAAACGAGAACAGAGCGCAGGTGATCACCAGCGCCAGGAAGGGCTGCGTCTCCGCCAGGCCCTTGAGGTCTTCGATATTGTCTTTCTGAGTCTTGTTGTAGAACGCCGTCAGCGCGACGAACAAAAGCAGCGTCGAAGCAACGTACCCGATGATGTGGATGAGCAGACCGGAGGTCGCATTGATCCCGCCCTGCGGGTCGCCGTAACCGATGGCGGCGATGCTCACGAGCATGTACCCCACCTGGCCGATGGAACTGTAGGCCACAAGCCGCTTCAGGTTCTTCTGCTGGATGGCGATGAGGTTGCCGATCGTCATCGTCGCCGCGGCCAGGGTGATGATCGCCCAGCGCCACTCGGCGGCGTCCACAACGATCGCCGTGCTGAACAGCCGAAGGATGAGCGCGAAGCCCGCAGCCTTCGAAAGCGTCGAAAGGAACGCCGTGATCGGCAGCGGTGCGCCTTCGTAGGCGTCCGGGGCCCACATGTGGAACGGCGCTGCCGAAACCTTGAAGCCAACGCCCGCGATCATGAGCATGAAACCGACGACCACGGCGGAGTCCGTGTCAGAGCTGCGCTGGGCGAGTCCCTCAGCGATGCCGGAGTACGTCGTCGTCCCGGTCACGCCATAGATGAGGCTCATGCCGTAGAGGAACATCGCGCTCGAGAACGCTCCGAGCAGGATGTACTTCAGGCTCGCCTCACTGCTCCGGTTATCGCGCTTAAGAAAGCCGACCAGGATGTAGAGCGAGAAGCTGAGCAGTTCGAGCGAGATATAGGCCGTGATCAGCTCCGTCGCGGCGGCCATGTAGACCATGCCGCAGCCACCGATGAGCATCAGGCCGTAGTATTCGGCGCCCGTCTTCGTACGGTCCTTCATGTAGTTCGCCGACATGAGCGAAACCACGAACACGATGGCCGCCGCCATCAGGCGGAAGTACGTCGTGAAGTCGTCACTGACGATCAGGCCCTGGAAGCTGTTCGGGTCCTTGTTAATGAAGAACAACCCGGCCACGAACCACGCGACCGATGCGAGCGCCGTGAGGTAGGCAAGCGAATCCTTGCGAAAGTTCGGCCAGAACAACTCGATGCCGATGATGGCGATGGCCGCGCCCGCCGCGATATATTCCGGGATGAAAATCGTGTAGTCGCGCATCAGCTGGTCACCCCCGGAAGGAGCATCACGGTGTGCCCGATTCGGTCAGTGAACGGCGCCCACCAGACGCCCATCACCACAATCGATGCGATGAGCATGCCTCCCGAAAGGCGCTCGAGCGGCGTCAAATCTTTAAGGTCCGACCACCGGGTATTGAACGGTCCGAAGAATACGGTCGCGAACATGCGCAACATGTAGGCCGCGGCCAGCGCCGCCGCGAAGATGGCGAGCGCGCCGAACACCGGGTACGTCTGGAACGTTCCCACAAAGATGTGGAACTCCGCCGTGAACCCGGAGAAGCCCGGCAGGCCGACGTTCGCGAGGCCCGCTATTGCGTAGAACACCACCCACAGCGGCATGACCTTCGCGATTCCTCCGAAGTCTTTCATGTCGCGCGTGTGCGCCTGGTCGTAAAGCGCGCCAATCATAAGGAAGACGAGAGCCGTCATGACCCCGTGGGAGAACATCTGGAGGACGGCGCCGCTGATGCCGACCTCGTTCATGGTTGCGAGGCCCATGAGCACGTAACCCATGTGGCTCACCGAGCTGTAGCCGGAAATCAGCTTGAAGTCGCGCTGCGTGAGGGCGGCGGTAGCACCGTACACAGCGCCGATGATCCCGAGGACCATCAGGCCCGGCATCCAGAAGGCCGCGCCTTCGGGCATGAGCTGAATGCCCAGGCGGATGATCCCGAACGCACCGAGCTTCATCAGCACACCGGCGTGGACCATCGAAACAGCCGTCGGCGCCGACATGTGGCCGTCAGGCGACCAGGTGTGGAACGGCCAGAGCGCGGCCAGCACGCCGCAGCCAATGACCATGCACGGGAAGAACACCTTCTGGAACCCGGGGCTCAGCGTGCCGTCCTGGCCCGCTGCCCAGAGCTGCTGCATATCGAACGTGCCAAGGTTCGCTTCGTGGAACACTGCGAACACGCCGATCCAGATGAGCACCGAACCGCCGACCAGCATCAGGGTGAGCTTCGCGGCGCCGTATTCCTTCCGGGTCGAACCCCAGACACCGATGAGCAGGTAGAGCGGCATAACCGCGAGTTCGTAGAAGAAGAAAAAGAAGAAGAGGTCGTACGAGAAGAACGTGCCGAACACGCCCGAGAGCAACACCCAGTAGAGGATGTAGAAGTCCTTGTTCCGGAAATCGAGCTTCCAGCTCGCGAGCGCGCCGGCGAATGCGACCACACCGGTCAACAGCGCCATCGTCGCCGAAATGCCATCGACTGCGAGATAGAGGCTGATGCCGTTCTTGCCGAGGAACGCCGTGTTCTCCACCCACGCCCAGCGGAGGGTCATCTGCGCTTCGTCGCCGCCCACCTGGTAGGCCGCGAAGATGTAGATGCTCAGGCCGCAGACGATCGCGCCCGTGACCGCCGAGATGTACCGGACGAACATCTTTTCGTGGCCAGGCGTGAGGATGAGCAGAAACGCCGCCACGAGCGGCACGACCAGCGTTGCGAGCACTACGTATCCCTGGGCTTCTTGCAAGTCCATGCCGTTAGCCCCTCACCACAAGTCCGGCCACGGCGAGCCCAACCACGCCGAGGGCAATGGCCATCGCGTAGTTAGGCACGCGGCCAGTCTGGAGATACTTCAAGACCCCTCCGGTGAAACCCGTGATCTGCGCCGAACCGTCGACGCCCGTGTCGTTCACCACGTACCGGTCGAACCACGAAACCACGTAACTGAAGCCGAGAACGCCGCGGTCGATGATGCCCTGGTAGAGCTCATCGAAGTAGAACTTGTTCTTGATCATCTGGTAGAGGCCCGGGTTCCATTCGGCCAGCACGGTCGACTTCCTCAGGCTGTTGCCCCAGTACATCCACGCCGCCGAGAACACTCCCACCCCCGCAAGCACAACCGAACTCGCCGCGAAAGCCCAATCGATGTGGTACTTATGCGGGCCTTCTTCCGCCGCAAAGATGAATTCCGTAATCCCGCCCGGGAAGCCGAGTGCCTTGCCGACACCGTGGAAGATGAGGAAACCGGCCGTGATCGCCAGCAGCCCGAGGAACATCAGCGGGCCCGTCATCACGAACGCCGACTCGTGCGTGTGTTCGTGCACGTGCTCGTCCATCGGCTTCCCCATGAACGTGCGGATGAAGAGCCGCGTCGTGTAGAACGCGGTCAGTACGGCCGCGATGCCCAGCAGCACCGTCGCCCATCCGCCCCACTTCGCATCGAGCGCGACGAAAATCTCATCCTTCGACCAGAAGCCCGCGAAGATCGGCAGCCCGGCCAGCGCAAGCGAGCCCACGAAGAACGTGGTGCCCGTTATCGGCATCTTCTTCCAGAGCCCACCGAGCTTGTCCATCTCCTGGTTGTGGTGGGTCGCATGGATGACCGAACCGCTCCCGAGGAACAGGAGCGACTTGAAGAACGCGTGCGTCGCCAGGTGGAAGATACCCACCGCCGGCTCTCCCGTGCCCAGCGCCACGAACATGAACCCGAGCTGGCCAACCGTGGAATACGCCAGCACCTTCTTGATGTCCGTCTGGGCGAGGGCCATGAAGCCCGTGAGCAGAGCCGTGGTCAGCCCAACAATCGTCACCACCAACAGGCCGCCATCGGCCACCGCGAAGATGGGCAGCAGCCGCGCCGTCAGGTAAACCCCTGCGACGACCATCGTTGCGGCGTGGATCAGCGCCGAAACCGGCGTCGGGCCCTCCATCGCATCGGGGAGCCACACATGGAACGGAACCTGCGCGCTCTTACCCATGCATCCGAGGAAGACGAACATGATCGAGACGAAGAGGTAGGTGTTTCCTATCTCCCCCTCTTCCGCGGCGTGGATGATCTCCTGGATGTTGAAGGTCCCCGTCGCCTTGAACAGCAGGATGATTCCGATCAACAGCCCGACATCGCCGATGCGCGTGGTGATGAACGCCTTTTTCGCCGCCTCCGTCGCAGACCGCTTCTCCCAGTAGAACCCGATGAGCAGGAACGAACAGACGCCAACAAGCTCCCAGGAGATGTACACGAGCAGCAGGTTGTCGGCCATCACCAGCAACAGCATCGAAGCTACGAACAACTGGAGGACCGCGAAGAACCAGTAGTAGCGCGGTTCGCCCTTCATATAGCCGATAGAGAACACATTCACCATCAGAGCGACGGTGGTAATGACCCCGAACATGGTGATCGTGATGGGGTCCACGTAGATTCCCATGCTGATCTTGAAGTCGCCGATCTCACTCCACGTGACCGAATCCACCACCGGACCGAGCTTGCCCGGCGTATCGAGGAAATCCGCGAGGACAACAAAGAACAGGATGAACGAGGAGAGGATCGCGGCGACGCCAATGTAGTCGCCCCCTCGCGGCAACTGGCGCCCGAATAAGGCAAGCACGAGGAAGATACCCGCCGGAATAGCGGCGAGCAGCCAGGCTTGTTCAGCTCCCATTCTTCGTGTCGGCCCCTTCTACCACTTCATGATTGCCGCTTCGTCCACGTTGGAGGTGGCGCGATTGCGGAACAGGCGAATGACGATGGCCAGGGCCAAACCGACTTCCGCCGCGGCGACAGTGATGACGAACACGGCGAAAATTGCGCCGGTGATCTTATCGGGGTCGAGGTAAGCTGCGAACGCGATGAAGTTCAGCGAGACCGCGTTCAGCATGAGCTCGACAGACATCAGGATGAGCACCGCATTGCGGCGGGCAAGCACTCCGTAGACGCCAAGAGAGAAGATGATGGCGCTGAGCACGAGGTAGTTTTCGAGTGGCACCATGGCTTACTCGCCCTCCTCTTGCCGAGCGAGGATGATGGCCCCAATAAGGGCTACCAGCAAGAGCGCCGATGCGATCACGAACGGCGCCCCGAAGTCCGCGAAGAGCTTCTCCGAGATTAGCGACAGTTGGATCTCGCTCACCCTGTCGCTCGCGTTGCCCCACTCCGTCCCGGTGACCACGCCAATGAGGATTGCCATCAGCCCGCCGCCAACCAGCAGCGCGAACGGCATCTGGCTCCCATCCACCCGGTCGGGACGTCCCGAAGGGTCGGGCCGCGTGAGCATCAGCGCCAGCAGGATCAGGACGGTCACCGCGCCGCCGTAGATGAGGAACTGCACGAGTGCCAGGAACTCCATCTGCAGGAAGATGTACATCGTCCCGACGCCGGCAAGGCTCCCAATCAGGAAGATCGCCGAATGGATGACGGTACGCGAGAACACCACGCCCGCCGAAAGGACGACGATCGCCGCCGCGAAGATCCACCAGAGGACTTCAGTCGCCACTAAGAGACTCCCTCGGGCAGCTTGCCATTCAGTTCCTTGATCGTGGCGACAACGTCATCCGGCACCGCCTCGCCCTTCGCGACGGCCTCCGCTGCCTTCTTTTCGGCGCGCATGCGGCGTGCGCGAACCTTCTCGTAGGAGTTCGGGTCGCCCTTCGGGCCGGTGCCATAGCCCGGAGGCGGCACCCAGCCATCGGCATCGGGAGCGGGGCCACCGGCGGCCGGAGCCGCGCCACCGCCGCCACCAGCGCCCGCCAGCGTCGACCAGATCGAACCGCCGGGAGCGAGGTCGCTGCCCAGGTCGTAAAGCGTCTTCGCCATCTCTTCCGGGATCGGCTCCCCGGCCGCGCTCAGTTCCTTGAACTGCCGCTCCGCGCGCATACGGCGAGCCTTCACCTTCTCGGCGCTGTTCGGGTCGCCCTTCGGGCCATCGCCAACACCGGGCGGGAACCGCATCGAACCATCGGGCATCGTCCCGGTGAGCGGCTCGCTCGAGGCGCCGCCACCACCGCCCGCACCCGCGAGCGTCACCCAGATCGTCCCGCCGGGCGCGAGGTCGCTGCCGAGGTCGTAGAGCGTCTTCGCCATCTCTTCCGGGATCGGCTCGCCGGCAGCGGTGAGTTCCTTGAACTGCCGCTCCGCGCGCATGCGTCGCGCGCGAACCTTCTCCGCGCTGTTCGGGTCGCCCTTCGGTCCATCGCCAACACCAGGCGGGAAGCGCATCGAACCGTCCGGCATCGTGCCCGTGAGGACTTCGCCGGTCCCGCCGCCGCCAGCCGCGCCGCCACCCGAGGGTGCGGCTTCGCCCGGCTTCATGTTCCGGTAGAGCGTGATCCGGTCCTGGATCTCCTGCGGCACGGCCTCGCCGCGGTCCGTGAATTCCTTCGCCTCGCGCTCGGCGCGCATTCGCTTCGCCCGGATTTTCGATTCGGAGAGGATTTCGACTTCTTCGCCACCGGCAGCCGCCGCAGCGCCCGGGCGCCCGGCCCCGGCTTTCGGCTTCTCCGGCTCGCGCTCCTGGATGGCGGCGGGCAAACCCTGCGCGATGCGGTCCAGCATCCGCTGGCGGTCTTCCGGCCGGCCCCCGACGAACGTCGGTTCTGGCGCCTCCTCGCCCTTCACCTCGCGCTCCACCTGCTCAACGCTGTCCTGCGGCCGCCAGAGCGCCACGAGCTCGCCATTGCGGGCGGCACGCGTCAGCTCGTCGATGTCCATGTGCAGGTCCCGGCGGTCATACACCGAGTGCTCATGGCCGGTCCAGTTGTTGTCCATCACGATCGCTTCGAACGGACACACTTCGACGCAGATGTTGCAGCGCATGCAGCGCGCGTAATCGATCCAGAACTTCTCGACGATCTTGCGCCGGTTGCTCGTGCCCTCGGTGTAGTGCGGGTTGTCGACCATCACCGCCGTCATGCAATCGACCGGGCAGTTGCGCACGCAGACGTTGCATCCGGTGCAGAAGGGCTCGTCATGGTCGAAGTCCCACGTGAGAACCGGGAAGCTGCGCTGGCGTGGCGGCAGCTTATGTTTGACCTCGGGGTACTCCACGGTGACCGTCTTGCGGGTGAACGTGGAGAAGGTGACGCCGAGGCCTTTCAGTATGCCTTTCATTGGGCTGGCGCTCCGAGCGTTTTGTAGGTGCCAAGCAGGTCCTTGCTCGGCCGGCGGACGGCCCGCCTGATGATGATGGCGACCAGTACAGCCGCGCCCCCGGCACTCGTGAGCGCCAGCAATTCCTGCGGCCAGTCGTAGGCCAGGATCACACCGTTCATCAGCATCTGGAGGATGGACATCGGCAGGAGGACCTTCCAGCAGAAGTTCATCAGCTGGTCGATGCGCAGGCGCGGCACCGTCGTGCGCACCCAGAAGATCGCGAGGATGAACGCGATGCTCTTCACCATGGTGCTGCCGAGCTGGATCGCCCAGTTTGAATCAACACCGAACGGCCAGGCCCATCCCCCAAGGAACACCACCGAACCGAATACGCTGAATCCCCACATCGAGGCGTATTCCGAGAGCTGGAACATCGACCAGCGAATGCCGGAATACTCCACGAAGTAGCCGCCGACGATTTCGGATTCGGCGACCGGGATGTCGAACGGGGCACGATGCAACTCCGAGAGCATCGCGGTGAAGAAGATGATGAAAGCCAGCGGCTGCAACACGACATACGGCCGGTCGTGCTGAAGCGCGGCAATGACGTTCAGGTTGAGCGTGCCAACATCGTTGCCGGTGTCGGCGCCAGTGATCATGGCCACGCAGAGGAGGCTAATCACGAGCGGGATTTCGTAGCTGATCATCTGCGCCGCCGCGCGGACACCGCCGAGGAGCGCGTACTTATTCCCCGAGCCGAGGCCGGCCATCATGATCCCGACGATGTTCAGACCGAGAATGGCGAACACATAAAACAGCCCGAGCCCAAGGTTGCGCACGCCCCAGTCCTTCGCAAACGGCAGCGTCATCAGCACCATGAAGACCGGGATGAACGTGGCGTAGGGCGCCAGTTCGAAGACCCAGCGGTCGGCGTTCGTCGGGCGGATGTCTTCCTTGCCCACGAGCTTCAATGCATCAGCGAACGCCTGCAGGAAGCCGCCGCGCCCGGTCTCGGTCGGGCCGAGGCGCTGCTGGAAGCGCGCGACCACCTTGCGCTCGCCGTAGGTGAGGTACATCACCACCACCGTCATCGCGAGCACCACGATCACCACCCGGATGATCGCATCGGTCCACGCCCACATGCCGAAGAGGGGGTCGGCGAATCCCATTACTTATCCACCTCACCGAGCACGATATCGAGTGAACCGAGAATGATGATCGCGTCCGCCACATAATGGCCGACGACCAGTTCCTTCAGCGCCGAAAGGTTGCAGAAGCTCGGCGAACGGAGCTTCATCCGGTACGGCTTCACGCCGCCCTTCGCCAGGCCATACACGCCATATTCGCCCTTGGTGCCTTCGGTGCGGACGTAGCATTCGCCCTCATCGATGCGCAGCGTCTTCGGCAGGTCCGGGTTCAAGATCAGCCCGCCGGGCATCTGCTCCACGCATTGCTGGATGATCTTTGTGCTCTGGTACACCTCGGCCATGCGCACCATGAAGCGGTCGAACACGTCGCCGTTCTTGCCAACCGGGATGTTGAAGTTCATCCGGTCGTAGACCGAGTACGGCTCAGCCTTGCGGATGTCGTGGGCGAATCCAGTCGCGCGAAGCATCGGCCCGGTCAGGCCCAGGTTGATCGCGCGCTCCTTCGAAATCGCCGAGAGACCCCGGCACCGTTCGACGAAGATCTCGTTGCCGGTGAGCAGGCCATCGAAGTCCTCGAGTCCCTGCTCGATGTGGCCGATGAGCTCGTGCACGCGGTTCTGCCAGCCGTCCGGCAGGTCCATCTGTACGCCGCCCGGGCGGAAGTAGGTCGGGAACATCCGGTCGCCGGAGACTTCCTCGAAGAAGTCGTAGATCCGTTCGCGTTCGCGCCAGGCGTACACGAACGAGGTGCCGAACGAGCCGACGTCGGCGCCGAACGCTCCGAGGAACATGAAATGCGAAAGGATCCGTGAGAACTCGGCCATCATCACGCGGATGTACTCCGCGCGCTCAGGCACTTCGAGCCCGCCGAGCTTTTCCACGGCCATGCAATAGGCCATCTCGCAGCACATCCCGGCGAGGTAGTCCGTCCGGTCCCACCAGCCCATCGACTGGCGGTAATCGTGGTTCTCGGTCAGCTTCTCAAGCCCGCGGTGCAGGTAGCCGATGTACGGCTCGCAATCGACCACCATCTCGCCGTCGACCGTCAGCACCATGCGGAACACGCCGTGCGTCGCGGGGTGCTGCGGCCCCACGTTGATGGTCATATCAACGGTGTTGAAGGAATCGACGAGCTCGGTGCGTTCTTCCGGCCAGACAGTCATCGCGCGCCCCCACGATCGTTTGAACCACGGAGGCACGGAGACACGGAGACTCTAACGACGGATTCCGGGCACGCGTGATTGCTTCTGGAACCTCCGTGCCTCTGTGTCTCCGTGGTGAATCCAACGCTACGCATCAAAACTTGAACCCCGCGGAAGTATCTTCGATGCCCTGCAGGATTTCGACCTTCTGGAGCGGGTGCGCCTTCAGCAGCGGGTGGATGCGCACATCTTCTTCGAGCAGCAGGTTCTTCAGGTTCGGATGTCCGTCGAACACCAGGCCTACCATCTCCGCCGCTTCGCGCTCATGCCAGTCGGCCGCCCCATAGAGCGCCGTCAGCGAAGGCAGGTGCGGGTTGCCGGGAGGCGTGGTCACCGTCACCTGGATGGAGTGGTGGTGTTTGTACGAATAGAAGTGGTAGACGGCCCGCAGGCCCTCTTCTTCCATGTCGATCGCCGTCAGATTACGGAAGAAATCGAATGCCAGCTCGCGCCGCTCCTTCAGGCCCTGCACCAGTTCGAGCAAGTTCTCCGGCTCGACGTGGATAATCGCGTCGGTCGAATTCTTGCCCGCGGTGAAGGGCACCTTGCTCAGGTGCTTGTGCACCAGCGCCGAGAGGCCGGGATAGGCGGTGTCGTTTGTCATCCGACCATCCGCTTTTCTTCCATGATCTTCTCCTGCAGGCGGAGGAACCCTTCGAGCAGGGACTCTGGCCGCGGAGGGCACCCGGGGACATACACATCCACCGGGATGATCTTGTCGACGCCCTGGAGCACGCGGTCGTATTCGGTGTAGGGGCCGCCGTTCGTCGCGCAGGCCCCCATCGAGATGACGTACTTCGGGTTCGGCATCTGCTCATAGAGCAGCTTGATAGCCGGGGCCATCTTCTTCGTCACCGTGCCCGAAACGATCATCACGTCGCTCTGACGCGGCGAAGGCCACGGCACAATGCCGAAGCGGTCAAGGTCGTGGTTCGCCATGAAGGTGCCGATCATCTCGATGGCGCAGCAGGCGAGCCCGAACGTCATCGGCCAGAGCGAGCTCTTCCGGCTCATCGCGATAACCGTATCGGCGCCAACCTGCATCACCCCGGGAAGGACGATGCGGTAGGCCGAGCGCGCTTCCGGCAGTTCGACCGGCGTGAGGCGGGCCTCTTCGGCGCCGTAATCCGGGACGTAGGGCTTAATCGGTGAGTCTGTCATTTCCACTCCAGCACGCCGCGGCGCCAGGCATAGGCAAGGCCAAGGGCGAGGACGCCGATGAACACCAGCATCTCGTAGAAGACGAACATCGGCAGGCTGATGAAGGTGATCGCCCACGGAAAGATGAACACCGTCTCCACATCGAAGATGAGGAAGAGGATGGCGATCAGGTAATAGCGGACGTGGACCTGAGCCCAGTTCCGGCCGATCGGGAGCATGCCGCACTCGTACGAAACGCCCTTCGCACGCTCCTTCGCGTAAGGGGCCAAAAGCTTCGTCGCGACCAGTGCCGTGAAGACGAGGATGAACCCGGCAATGGCCGAGATCATGATGGCGGACCAGAGGTCGTAGAAGCTCATTGGCCGAACCTGCTATCGCCAGTCATAAAAAAGCAGAGCCGGGGTTCGCAAGGTAGCGAGCGGGCTCTGCGAGTCATAGACGAGCGAACTCCCCGAGGTGTGACGGAAGGCCCTCGAAACGGCCTTTCGCGAAGTTGTGACGAACGACACAAACGATAACTGTGGGTGAAGGGGAGGGCAAGGGCGGCGGGGCGTGGGGAAAGGGCGAGATGTTGATGTTATGGTATTGACTCATTTGTTCTAATTGCGAGAATATGACGAGAATTCGGATTCGAGGGCGGACGAATGACACTTTGGCCACAAGCCCCGCACACAGCGGCCAAGCATCAAATACTTCGACACTATTTGGGCGCTTGGCTTCCGAAGCTCGCATGGACACGGGAAGTCCTAATGGTGGATGGCTTCGCTGGACCCGGCGAATACCTTGGAGGTGAGCCAGGTTCCCCGCTCGTCGCGGTCTCCGCGGCGAAAGACCACACGGGTCGCCTCGAATCCTGCGAAATTCGTTTCGTTTTCATCGAAGAGGATCGCGCGCGGTACGAAAACCTAGAAGCTGTAGTCGCCCGAATAGAACTTCCGAGTCACATCCATGTGGAGACAGTCCGCGGCACCTTCGATGCGAAGATGACGTCCGTACTCGACGAAATCGATGCCGCTGGCGCAAAGCTAGCTCCGGCTCTCGTCATGGTCGATCCGTTTGGGGCGAAGGGCATGCCCATCCAAACGCTGAGGCGGATCGGCGCGCATCCAAAATCCGAGTTGCTCGTCTCCTTGATGTACGAGCCGATTTCAAGGTGGGTCGGTACGCCCGAGTTCGCACCCCATTTGGACGAGCTGTACGGGACAGCTACGTGGCGGGAAGTGGGGAAACTCGAAACTCCGGAAGAGCGCCGAACATTCATGCTCGATCTCTACGTGTCGCAGCTAAGGTCGGTCGTGGGGATGGGGCACCCTTCAGTCTTTGAGCTTCGTGATTCATCCAACCGGGTCGAGTACTTCCTGATTCACGCGACCCATAGCCTCGACGGCCTGAAGGCCATCAAGGAAGCCATGTGGAAGGTCGATCCTCAAACCGGAACGGTCTTCTCTGACGCAACAGCTGGTCGGGGCCAACCGCTGTTTCAACTGGACCCAGATTTCCATTTGCTCCGGAGTCAAATCTTGGCTCGTTTCGGGGGACTGTCCGGAGTTCCCGTGGAACACGTGGAACTGTACGTCTTGACGGAGACTGCTTTCCGGGAGACGCACTACAAGCGCCAAGTGCTAAAAGCCTTGGAGTCGGAGGGGCGTGTAGGCGTCAGCGCACCCGCGAGTCGGAGAAGGGGTACCTTCCCACCTGGCGTTCGCATTGACTTCTACTAGTCGGCAGGTCGTCCCAGGTCCGCCCGCCAAGCTCTCTTCCGGCCCTGCCCTTACCAACTCGCTTGCCCTCGCAGTTGAACGCTCCCCACTGCTTAAAGAAAAACGCCGCCCCGGCCGACCCGCATTGTTCGCGGATGGAATCCGCCCAAGCTTCCCGCATGGGTCGCGCGCGCGGACCTGATTCTCCGCCCACGATGACCCAGTGAATCTCCCGAAGGTCCAGCGTCAACGGACCAAGCAGCGGCTCACAGGACAGGAACCGCACCTGTGCCGGGATCACGCGCAACGCATCGACTCTGCAGGTCCAGCGTTGATTTTCGACTGATGTCCCCATCCAAACGTTTGATGGCCAAGGAAGTTGGCCGGCCAACTCAGCCGCCCGCTCGGGGCGTTTGGTAAGCACTTGGAATTGATGCCAGTGGGCCGCTTCCATGGTGGCGAACACTTTCTGGATGTACTCGGTCGGCACTTCCGGATGGAACATGTCGCTCATCGAGTTCACGAAGATTTTTCGGGAACGCTTCCAGGTCAGCGGCAGTTCGAGACGCTCGGGTCGAAGCTGAAGGTCAAAGCCCTGCTCGTATGGATGACCTGGGACTCCTCGGAACCGTTCCGCGAAGGTCTCCGCGTAGCAGTGGGCACAGCCCGGGCTGACTTTGGTGCAGCCAGTCACCGGATTCCACGTCGCCTCAGTCCACTCGATCGAGGATCCGTCGCTCATGTCGGCCCTCCTGCATCCATTTTGACGAATTGTGGACTCTTATGATCAATAACGCCAAACAAACTGACACACTTAGCGGGGGCTGAGGACCTTGGACCCCTACTCCTTCAGCAGCCGCCGACCCGTCGCATACACCATCAGGTGATACACCAGCGATAGCGCCGCCAGCGCCAACCCAAACGTCTGCCAACCGGCGAGGTATGCCGCCAGCGCCGCCGCGCCGGAAATCACCAGCTCCTGCACCAGCCGCAGCGGCTCCGAGAACTCGCCCATCTTCCGGAAATCAATCAGCCCCCAAATACCGAACGCCACCGCCGGCACCGCAATCGCCAACGCGATCTCTCCCGCCATCGAGCTCGTCAGGTGGTACGCCCACGCCCCGAACCCCAGGACGACCCCGGTCTCCATCGTCACCCGCATCGCCAGAATCAGCCACCCCAGCGGGGTCATCGGGTCGCGAGGTACTTCTCGAGCATCGGAAGACGGAACGCGTCCGAACCTCGCGTTCAGATCACTATCGGGCATAGTCAGCAGCCTCGGAGTCGCGCCCGATTGCCCATGCAAGCGCGCAAACCCCGACGAACATCAGGACCCCGTGCGCCACCCGCACAGCTTGCGGGGCCGCGTACTGCGGGATGTAGAGCGCGAGTGCCAGCGCGATGATCGCGCCACTCCAGCGGGCGAGGACACCCGAACGCCACACCGCCACGGCGAGGAGAATCACTCCTACAGCGAGGGCGGTCAGCCCCGCGAGGATGAACCAGATCCCGACATCCCAGCGGATGTCGTCGACGATCGAGATGAGGGCAGGGTTGTTGTCGCTTACCGCGTGCTGACCCAGGGCATGCAACCCGAACGCCTCCGCACCGTAGTACGGCAGCGTCAGGCCAATGCCCAACCAGCTCAAGACGAGACCCCAGATGGCGAGCTTCGCCTGTGAGGAGGCCCTCAGCCGCTGGTAGACGCCGAACAGCCCCACACCGAGCAGGATGAACCCAACGATCGCCAGTGAGTGCGCCCAGATCCATTCGTTCGATGCGAATGCCCGGGCGCCCTCCATTCCTTTTTCACTCGAAAATGGCCGGATTGCGGGATACAAGATGAACAACACGCCCGACGTGACCAAAACCAGGTCAGTCCAAACCCAGCCCAAAGTGCCAACCAGGGGACGTGTCGCATCGCGTCCGCCGGGGCGCGCGATCACGTTTTCCACAAAACCATTCCTCCTTCGAATTAAACCTGGGAAGAGATACTAATCCAGGGGTAGTTCAAGGAGCGTTAATCACCATGCCGGGATCAGTCTGTCGAGGCACGGCCGAGCTAGAACGGCTTGAACACCGCCAGCCACGCAATCAACGGCACACTCAGCACCAGCACTGTCCCGAACACGATCGGCACCCGGTCATCGAGGATCGACCGCAATTCCTCGGTCTCTTCGCCCTTCTTCGTCGCGATCAGCGAAGCCAGCCGCGCCCGCCGCAACCCGAACCCCATCAGCGGCAGGCAGACGAAATACACGATGACGTAGATCGCGCTGAGCGACGCCAGCCAGCCGTCCTTCACGAAGTTGTAGTCCGCCGCCACCGCCCAGAAGAACCCGGTGATTCCGGTGGCCATCGCACCGGGCAGAAGCACCCGCGTCTCGTTGTTGGCCGCTTCGACGAGGCAGTACATCTGGTACCTGAGGTCCTTCGTCGCCCACGCCTTCAGGATCAGCGGATAGGTGGCGCCCAACCCCGCGCCCAGCCACACCATCGAAAGCACATGAATGATTCGCCACCAATCCATCCACGCGAGTTTGAAGGCAGAACCGAGAAGGGAGAAGTGCGCCAGAGCGTGGGAGGAGGGGGCGCGGGCGGTGGGACCCGCGCCCCAAACAGCGGGAAGCGTCGTTTAGACAGCCGCGACGGCAGGCTCGCCGCTCGTGGCGTTCGCGCGAATGCGCGCAGCCGCGACGATCAGTTCGCCCGCCTGCGCGGGGTTGATGTGGTCGGTATTCACCACCAGGTCGTACGTCGACGGAGCCAGCCAATCGGCCCCGAAGTAGTCCTTAAAGTAGTGGCAGCGCTCGCCGTCGGTGCGTTCCACCACCTCGTTCGCCTGTTCTTCGCTGCAGGCCATGCCTGCCATCACGCGCCGCTTGCGCGCCTGCTGTGACCCGGTAATGAGCACGCGCAGCACGTCCGGGTGGTCGGCGAGCATGAACTGCGCGCCATGCCCGAGGAACACCACGTCCCCCTGGCGGGCATAGTCTTCGACCACCTGCTTCACAAGGTCCCGGTAGTCGGCCGAAGTCAGCAGCGGCGTGCCCGACATGTCGATCGGTTCGATCCACTGGCCGCTCGCCGGCCCCGCGGGGTTGCGAGCCAGCGCTTCGAGGATGCGCGTGAAGAACGACGGCCGGTGTTCGGATTCGGCGATGGTTTCGGTCGAAACGCCCGCCTCTTCGGCGGCCGCCTGCACCAGCCGGTAGTCGAGCAGGTGGTAGCCAAGCTCATCGGCGACGCGACGGGCGACATCCTCGCCAAGCGTCCCGACCTGGCGGGCAATGGTGATGACGCGTGTATTCATGGGGTGAGCCTCCCGGGCGCCTAGGCGCCGACCTCGACGAGCTGCGGCGCGCCAGCCGAGATGACCGTGCGAGGCATGCGATGCACGGGCCAGATCAATGTCCCGTGCCGGAACTCGGCCGATGCCGGGTGGAACTCTACCGGTCCGGCCACACCGTAGTCGACGGCGATTTCGCCGGTGAGCTCGCGCAGCACGCTGCGGATCTCCTCCAGGCGGACGGTGCGCAGGGCGACCGCCGGGCCCCCGTCGCCCTGTTCCGCGGAAAGGCCGGTCTCGGGGTGCGGGACTACGCGGCCGGCGACGGGTACATGGACTTCGCAGTGCAACTCTCCGCACAAGCGCAGGAACGGCAAACCGATGATCTGTTCGCCCGAGACAAGGGCCCACGAGCGAAGCCGCGTAGCGGCATCGGCGATGCCGGCAAGTGTGAGGTCAGACTTGCGCGAAACGGTGCGAATGGTCGGAAGGGAAGAAGGGGTTATTGCGTACTGCAAGCGGGTGGCCTCCGTGCTTGGACCGCTGACGTGCAGCGGCGGGGCAATGAGGAGGCACGTGGCGTGCAACTCCTCCGAACGCCTACGGGGTTAGCTGACGGGTTCGACGTCGGAAGTCGTCGTCCTTCGTGCGAAGGATTTACCCCAGTTATTGGGTCCCCCGTTTCTCGCGCCCGGCGCGAGAACTCGGCTAATTCACACTACCACGAATTTCGACCGCCTGGTCGGAAGGATAAAGAAATTGCAATGCGATTGTTAACGACTCTTTGTCGGGCTAGGCCGTCAGCAGCGTTTCCGAAGCCGGCCGCGGCGCAACTGACTTGCCCAGCGCAGCCGCCACGAACTCGCGGAACAACGGGTGCGGACGGTTCGGGCGGCTCTGCAATTCCGGGTGGAACTGCGTGCCCAGCATGAACGGATGGCCCGAGATCTCGGAGATCTCCACCAGCGAACCATCGGGCGATGTGCCGCTTGCCTTCAGGCCTGCCTGCGCGAGGGTCTCGCGGTAGGCGTTGTTGAACTCCCAGCGATGGCGGTGGCGTTCGGAGATCAGGTCGGTCGCATAAGCACTCGCCACGATCGAACCCGGCACGAGCTTGCAGGGGTAAGCGCCCAGGCGCATCGTCCCGCCCTTATCGGTCACGCCCTGCTGCTCTTCGAGCAGGCTGATCACCGGGTACGGCGATTCGGGGTCGATCTCGGTGGTGTTTGCGCCCTGCATGCCGCACACGTTGCGGGCGAACTCCGTGACCATCACCTGCATGCCGAGGCAGAGGCCCAGGTACGGGATGCTGTTCTCGCGGGCCCACTTCGCCGCCGCGATCTTGCCTTCCCAGCCGCGCTCACCGAACCCGCCCGGGACAACCACGCCATCCACGCCCGAAAGCACATCAGCCGCTTCGTGCGTCTCCAGCGACTCCGCGTGGATCCAGCGAATGTCGACATCGACCGAGTTCGCGATACCCGCGTGCGCCAGCGATTCCTTCACCGACATGTAGGCGTCGTGCAGTTCCACGTACTTCCCGACCACGGCGATTTCGACGTTGCCGGACGGGTGCTTCAGCTTGCGCACCATCTCGCGCCATTCGGCCAGGTCACGCGCGCCGTGCAGCCCAAGGCGCTCGATCACGAAGTCACCGAGCCCGCGCTCTTCGAGCAGCAGCGGCACCTCATAGATCGTCTGCACCGTCTCCATCGGGATGACCGCGCGCGGGTCGACGTCGCAGAAGAGCGCGACTTTCTCCGAGATGTCGCGCGAGACCGGGTGGTCGCTGCGCAGGAGGATGACGTCCGGCTGGAGGCCCTTCGAGCGCAGTTCGCGCACCGAGTGCTGCGTCGGCTTCGTCTTCAGCTCGCCCGTCGCGCCGACCATCGGCAGGAAGCAGACGTGCACGCTGAGGACCGTATCGCGCGGCTGTTCGTGGCGGATCTGGCGGATCGCTTCGATGAAGGTCTCGCCCTCAATGTCGCCGACCGTGCCGCCGACCTCGCAGATGAGGACTTCGCAGCCGGTCTGTTCGGCCACGCCGTAAATGCGCGACTTGATTTCGTTCGTAAGGTGGGGGACCTGCTGGATCGTGCCGCCGAGGTAATCGCCCTTGCGCTCGCGTTCGAGCACGTTGCGGTAGACCTGGCCCGAGGTGATCGACGAGGCCTGCGTGAGGTCCTGGTCGATGAAGCGCTCGTAGTGGCCGAGGTCGAGGTCGGTTTCGGCGCCATCGACGGTCACGAACACTTCGCCGTGCTGGTACGGCGACATCGTGCCGGGATCGACGTTGAGATAGGGATCGAGCTTCTGGATGGAGACGGAGATGCCGCGAGATTTGAGGATTCTACCGAGGCTGGCGGTGGTGATTCCCTTGCCAACCGAGCTGACCACGCCACCTGTTACGAAGATGAACTTTGGCATGGCCTCCCGCGTTCCGTCGTTGCTCTACCGAGGTTACGAGGAAAGGGCCAAATAGGTCAACGAACATTTGTGTTAAATCCGGATGAGGGAGAAGGGAGGAGGGAGGAGGGAGAAGGGAGAAGGGAGAAGGCCCGCACCACGAACCTCATAGATCCGACCGTCAGGGAGGCGCGCGGTTTGCCCTCACTCCCGGCCCCTCGGCCCTCAACCCCCGGCCCCTTCTCCTCCTTCCCGGGAAGGACTGGGAGAAGGGGAGTCCGTCGCGGGAGAGGCGTGGTGGCCGGCGTGCGGGCCCTCACCCCCGGCCCCTCTCCCGACTTCCGTTGGTCGCGGGAGAGGGGGGTTCATTGGGTGGGGTTCGGAAGGTGGCGCTGATGTGGAGGAGTTCTGCGAGGGCGACCGGGTCGAAGGGGAGTTCTTCTTGATAGCGGGTGGCGATGGAGAGGACGCGGTTGATCACTGTGGCCTGGGTCTGGGAGAAACGACCGGCCAGGGTGCCGGCGAGGATGTAGCCGAGGACTTCGATGCGGGCCTGGGGGGTGGTGAGGTCGATGGGGAAGAGCTCGTCCCGGGCGCGTGCTCGTGTTTCGCCGGAGCGGCGGCCGCCCTTCGCGCTGTTGGCGCGCTGGGCTTCGCGGTAGGCGGGGTCGTGGAAGATGCAGAATTGGGCGTCGCCGTGGGCGAAGCCGCGGCAGGGTTCGCCGCTCCTCGAGTTACCTGCGCACGAAACTTTTTCTGCGCGGGGTTGGTGGAACGAGGTTGAAGCAGGGTTTTCAGATTCGGCGGCGGGGGTTGGTGGGGTGCTGGTTTGGGCCTGGTTGGGAAGTGTGGGTTGAACTTGTCCGGGAACTTCCGCTAGGCCATGAGGAATTGGCGCGACGGCCCCGGTGTGGGTAAGGGCGGAGAGGTGGGAGAGCGCGGGCATGGTGCGAGGGTGGCAGATGGAGGTGGGAACGCGGAGGGGGAGATGGCGCGGGCGGCGGAGGGAGGAGGGAGCGGACACGCAACGGCCCTGGTGCTCCCATTCAGTCGAAGTCGAATGAAATGCCGAGGCTCCGCTTGTTGGACTCGCCCTGCAGCCGGGCGAAGGCCGCGGCACCGCGCTGAACCAGGTCGCGCAGGGAGGCATCGGCGCCGAGCTGCGCAAAAGTGTTCACGGTCTCGAGCCGGTTGCACAGGTCCTCACACGTCACCAGCACTTCCTGGTGGATGTTCGCCAACTCGCCTGCCGGAATGTCCCGAATGTCGGCGATGTAGACCTCATAGGCGTCCTTCAAAGCGCGGATTTCGCCCCGGGCAGCGGCGGAAGTCAAGCCGGAATCTCTAAGGGCCCGGTGCATTGCCAGGAGGTACGTCGTGACAACGGGCGAGTCATCCATCAAGGGGAAACCCTCATATTTGGTTACAAGCACCACCGCGTGAAGCATCACCGGGATTTATCACGCCGCGGGAGCCGAGTACCCACGGAGCTACGTTAACGAGTATGCGTTCTGCTACAACCACCGCGACGATGGTGAGCCCATAATGGCCGCGATTCAGAACCCGCGTTAACAAGACGCGGAACGGGCGATACGGCCAGCGGGCCCCGCTCGGGGAATGAGAAAAGCCGCCCGGTGTGGCGGCTGATCCCGTAAGTGCTAGATTGATTGCTGAGATAGGGCTGTACGACTACAGTACCAGCCCCAGCGTAGCGATGTTCACGCGGGCGGGAGACTTCGTTGGCAGCAGAAGAGAAAGTCCCCACAACTGCGGAAGTTCTAGTGTGGGCACGCAAGAAGGCGCGCCTGTCGGAGCGAGACGCCGCCAAGAAGCTGGGGATTCCGGTGGCAGACTTGCGGCTGATCGAGCGGGGTGAAGAGCCCAACGTTGCCCTTTTCCAAAGGATGACCCGTGTCTACAAGCGGCCGGAAACAGTGTTGTTGCTCCCCGCGGCCCCGATTGAGCCGCCGGAGATTCATGACTACCGAAGGGCTGCCGGTTGTTCGGGCAAGCCCCTTCCTCAGACATTGACGGCCCTTCGCGGGGCGGCCACCGCCCAACAGTTTGTCTCCGACGTGCTCGCCGAAGAGCCCGAAATCTTGCCTCGCCCGGTGCTACCTGTAACGGTGCCGCCGAGCCCTGAGGTTGCGGCGGCCAGGGAGCGCCAGCGTTTGGGCGTCTCCGTGGTTTCCCAGCGCGCGTGGGATCGGGACAACCCAACGTTTTCGGCTTGGCGCGAGGCTCTGCAAGCTCACGGGATTCTCGTAATCCAGCAATCGATGCCATGGAATGACTGCCGAGGCGCTGCCCTCACCGGCGAAGGCATGGTTCCTACGATTTTGGTTAATTCGTCCGATAGTTTTACAGGCCGCCTGTTTACTCTCTTTCATGAGTATGGCCACTTATTGCATCGCACTTCGGGCACCTGCATTGGCGGGCCCGACGCCGAATCGGATTCGGCGGAACGTTGGTGTGACCGTTTCTCGGCTGCATTTTTGATGCCGGCAGACGCGATTAACGAGTATTTAGCTCCCATCATCGCCAAGTACTCCCCCGATGATTGGTCGCTCACTCTAATACAACGAGCGGCTGCCGGTTTTCGCGTCAG
This sequence comes from Dehalococcoidia bacterium, assembly GCA_050247055.1. Lineage (GTDB taxonomy): Bacteria > Chloroflexota > Dehalococcoidia > Tepidiformales > Tepidiformaceae > Amarobacter. The sequence continues at coordinate 338,321 of JBFWUX010000001.1, read as the reverse complement.
CCCATATGCAATGGCGAGGCGTCTAGCTGACCTCGAAATCTCGACGTACTACAACAACCACAAGCAAGAACTATTTTTGAGTATGCAGAAGAAGGGAAACGATTCCGGCGGCGGCGGCGAATTTCGGGAAGTGGAAATGGTTCGGGAACTTGGCACGGCTACTGCGCTCGTCGTGGTGGAGGGCCTGCACAAGGGCGTTGTATCCACATCCGAGTGTTACGCCGCGTTTGGGCTTCCCGCAGTAAGGGTTTCCGCTCTCGAAAGTCTACTCCAGGAACAGAGGCTTGAACGGCGGGCATGACTCAAGGCAAGTTCTTTCCAGACGAGGAGCCCGCGCCCATCTACGCGCTTGATACGTGCTCTCTCATCTGGCTAGACGGCATCAACCGCGAGCCCGACAACTCGTATCGGTACAGCCAACCTGAGATGACAGCGATCTGGGCAGGGCTGGAGGCATTCGCGAAACAAGGCTGCCTCAAACTGATCCCGGCTGTTCGTCGCGAGCTAAAGGATAATCATCCGTTGGGCCTGAAACGGATTCTGCGCCAGGGCACGTGTCGAGCGCCCAACAAGACGCGAGCAGTCCGGCTTGCTGTAAAACCCTATGCAGCAGCGATGGTAAAGCCCTATTGGGTGAGGGACCCAGCCGATCCGTGGTTGCTCGCCTATGCCGAGATCCACGGGTACACCGTCGTGAGCGATGAGCTTCGAAAGGGGAAGAGCAGGATACCGATTGTGTGTCAGAAGGCTGGAATCCCCTGCCTCACTCTCCGTGAGTTGGCCGAGGCGCAACGCTGGATCTAGTCGCGCTGCGCACAGTCCTGACGAGATCAGCACCCATCTAATCGACTCCGCACCCGTTCGGTAGCGGCTGAGCGATGTGCTCGATCCACAGAGAGAACGCCAGGAACACGATAGTATCCATATGCATCACCCCTTTTAGCTTGAGACGGATGTGAGCCGTCAGGGCTATGTGAACGCGGCCCCAGAACATTAACGCTACCGAAGCGGCCGCCGCCTTCGAACGGGTACGTAGCCAGCATAGCACGCCCCGCCAATGCCCAGACACCGGTCATAAGATTGGTACAATATCTTGTGTTGGATCTGTTGACCGCCCACAAGATGTTGATCCATACTCCCCGCTGAGACGACCCGAGATACACACTCGCTGACTCGCCTTAACAATTAATGGGAGATCGCAGATATGGAGAAGGACCCCCGCCCCATGATTCACGTCAGGCTCCCCAGGCCGCTCCTGAAGCGGCTGGACATACTCAGCGTAGAACTGGAAACGGACAGGGCACGTGCCCTCGAACGTGTCCTTGAAATAGGCCTCCCGAGGGCGGAAGAGGAGGCCACCGCAACAAGCTAAAAGAAGAGACGGCCCCCGACGCGAATCAGAAAGGCCGTCTCTTTTTTTGGTAGTGCGCCCCCGTAGCTCAGTGGACAGAGCCACCGTTTCGTAGCGGCCGGGTCGAAGGTTCGATTCCTTCCGGGGGTACACCTCTCCATGCAGGCGTAGCTCAATGGTAGAGCAGCTGGCCGTTAACCTTCAGATGCCCGTTCGAGCCGGGTCGCCTGCACCACTAGTATTACCTACTCCCCGTATCTTGAGTACCCCATATCTCTTGTTCACAGTCGATCCTCAAGATCTTTCATATCTCCGATACAGTTACGTCCGTCGCCCCCAAAACTCCGGGATCACAGCGTTCGCATCGCACGTTCAGGTATCTCCTACGTGCGCTCAGGAGAGAGCTACCACGAATTTGGAGTTGGGTCACAAGCACCCGCTCACGAGGCTCCCTCCTTCCTCCTCCCTCCTCCCTCAAGCCCCCGGCGTATAGTGTCCCCACACCCGCCCGGAGGGACCCCGTATGGCCGGCAAGCTGCTCGATTCGATGGCGGAGGCCGCCCAGCGCTTCCTCGATGGCCTCGACGATATCCAGCGCGGACGCGCCACGCGGCCCTTCTCCGATGAGCGCGAGCGCACCGAGTGGTACTACACCCCGAACGCCCGCCCCGGCATCCCGCTGATCGAGCTCGATGCGGTCCAGCAGCAGATGGCCCGGCGCCTGCTCTACACCGGCCTCAGCGAAGGCGGCTACAACACCGCTGCCACCATCATGGGCATCGAAGCCATCCTCGACCCGGTCGAGCACTGGCGGGCCGCGCCCTACCCCGGCTATGACCAGGCCGCGCCCAGCATCTGGCGCAGCCCTTCGATGTACTTCGTCTGCGTCTTCGGCTCGCCCGGCAGTGAACGCTGGGGCTGGAGCTTCGGCGGGCACCACGTCTCGGTCCACTACACGGTCGTCGGCGACGAGGTCTCGGCGAACCCCTGCTTCTTCGGCGCCCATCCCGCCGAACCGCCGCTCCAGCCGGGGTTCTTCCTCCGCCCGCTCGAACCGGAGCGAAAGCTCGGCCTCGAACTGCTCCACTCGCTCGATGGAGACCAGCGCGCCCGGGCGACACTGCTGGCGAAGGCCCCGCACGACCTCGTGACCGCGAACAGCCCCGCTATCCGCGAAGGGGCACTGCCCCTGCCCACCTGGGTGATCATGGGCCCGCGCGCCATCCCGGAGTCAGCCATCCCGGGGATGCGGAAGAACTGGGAGCGGCAGTTCGCGCACCTGCCCCTCACCGATGAAGAGCTCGCGCCGGTTGCCTACACCTCGTCACCGAAGGGGCTGCCGGTTTCAGCGATGACGGCATCGCAACAGGACGCCCTTCGCGAGCTCCTGACGATCTACACCAGCCGACTGCCTGAAGAGGCGAGCGCCACGCATGTCGCGCGCATCGCCGAACACTTCGGACAGCTGCACTTCGCCTGGGCCGGCGGCGATACGCCGCACTCGGCGCACTACTACCGCATCCAAGGCCCGCGTCTCCTCGTCGAGTACGACTCGCCGTTCGAAGACGGCTGCCACATCCACGCTGTTTTGCGGGACCCCGAAGGCGACTTCGGCGTCGACTTGCTCGCCCGCCACTACGCGGAGGCGCACAGCTAGGTGCATCACTGGACCGGGGACACGGGAATGAAACCACGGAGACACAGAGGCACGGAGGCTTTCAAGTTGGGACGAGCCCCCTGGGAATCTCGAACCAGGGCGGTCAGGCCCGGAAAAGCCAGCCGCCGTTGCTGAAGCCCGCTTCGGTGGTCGGACAGAGCGCGTTCCCGCCGCCGGCCGGGCGGATTGCGTAGTGCAGGTGGGGCGCTTCGCTATAGCCTGAGTCCCCGGTGTAGCCGATGACATCGCCGGCCCTCACCTGCCACGCTGCGACGGCCGTCGCCGCCCGGAAGTCGCGGATTTCGGCGAACGCGTTGACGAAGTCGAACGCTGGCGAGTAGCCGGCAAGGTAGGCATCCGCGGGCACCGCCTTCAGCGTCCTCGCGATCTCCAGGTGGGCCGAATCGGTGCGGTACTGCTCGTTCTCGATGCGGACGAACGCGCCCTGTCCGCCACCCGGGCCGGGGAACGGTGAGATGGGCGCGTTGGCGCGGTCCGGGTTGCCGATGTACGGCTCGCGGGAGACGCCGTAGTAGTCGAACGGGTTGGAGACGGTGTTGATGAGCAGGGTGGCGGTGCCGTCCATCGTGGCGAGCACTGGCGTGCCCACTTCGACGTACCAGTCGACAGCGGGCTGGCCTTCGTACTCCAGATGGGTGCGAGCGTTCCAACCGCAGGCGTTCGCGCGGACGGGGTCATCCGACGGCTGGTCGTCGCGCGAGTAGGCGAGCGCCTCGGCGCCCTCGCCCCAGCGGATGGTGCGCGAACCCACCTCTCCGACGACGCGGCCGGTGCGTGTATTGGGCGGGATGGGGAAGCCAAAGGGCTCCAATCGCGACGGGCGCGGCGTTGCGGTGGCCGGGGGCGAGGGCGTGGAGGTCGGGGTGTTCGTCGGCTGCACCGCGGGCGTGGCCGTTGAGGGAGGCGGCGAAGCTTCCGGCGTAGGCGTTGCGGTTGGCTTCGGCTCGCTGTTGCGGCAGCCGACCAGGGCAAACGCGCCGAGCGATACGAGGAACATGCGGCGTTGCATGCTCTGAGTGTCGCAGGCGGGCAGATGGTTGCCATTCACCGATCGGGTGAGGACGGATGGCCCTTTGGGGTGATTGCGGCGAGAGCTAGGCTTTGGCGGCCTTCAATCGCTGTTTCGCCATTGCGGTGATCATGTCGGTGATCCCCATCAGGCCCATGCCCTTGCCCATGGAGACTTCCTTGCCGAAGACAGTGAAGACGATGTCACAGGGCGTATCCGCGACAACTTCGAGCGGCTGGCCCGAAAGCGTCTCGTCCATGATCACAGACCACGCCTTGGCGGAGATGCCCTGGGGGTTCTCGACTGCGAAGTAGTACTTCAGGGTCCCGTCGGGGTTGTCTTCGGCCCACACGTAGGCATCGGATTCGCACTTCTGGACATGGTGGTCCTCCGGGAACGGCCGTTTCGCGACCGACTCGGGGACTTCCTCGAAGCGGTCGGCGTATTCGATCAGCATTTCCACCCGCTCGGAACGGTCGGCGAATTTGAAGTCTTCGAGGAGACGTTCAAGAGATTCTGGCATTTGGGACATGGATCCATTGTGTCGTCGCGTTCAAGCGTTTGTCGATGACGGCAAGGTATTCGGGGCCGTGAACAGCGTGGTCCACCATCGGTAGGAGCGAGGCACGGGCCTCGTACCAGGGGCGACGGCGGCAACTGTGAAATGCCTCGCAGTTGCGGTTCGAAGTAGGGGTTCTATTTCACCCGAAAGGCTGAGTTGCCAGGACGTTGCCCTCGGCACCATGGAATCAACAGAGAGCGGAAGGGAGGAAACGATGACCGTTCGCCAGATTAGCTACGCATCGTTCCCGGCCGCACGCCGCGGCGGGGTCTCCTTCCCGCGTGCGGCGCTCACAACCGCCGGCGCATTCGCCAAGGACTTCGGCATCGTCCTCAGCGTCATCGCCGTGTACTTCCTCCTGCGCGGGGCCGCCCCCGACCGCTACGGCTATTCGGTCGATGTCACGCGTCATCTGGTGAGCTTCGAGCGCACGGCGGGGGTGTTCTGGGAGCCGCAGATCCAGGAGTGGTCGATTCACTTCGGCGCGGTGAAGGAATGCGCGAACTTCGTCTACGCCTACATGCACTTCCCCGTCCTTATCATCGTTGGCGCCTGGCTCTGGAGCCGCGACCGCGAGGCCTTCCGTTTCATGCGGAACGTGATGTTCATCTCCATGGTCATCGGGCTGTTCTTCTACTGGCTGGTCCCGGCGGCGCCACCGCGATTGATGGCCGCCCACGGCTACAACCTCGGTTTCGTGGACACCGTCTTTGGTGGCGATACGCACGTGAACTACGCGCAGCCCTCGCTCATCCTGAACGAATACGCCGCCATCCCGAGCTTCCACTTCGGCTGGATTGCGATGGCCTCGGCGGCGATCTGGGTGAACACGCGCAGTCGCACGCTTCGCAGCATGGCCGTTACCCTCACCGTCGTGATGACGTGGGCGATTGTCGCCAGCGCGAACCACCTCTTCTTCGATATGGCCCTTGGCGGGCTGGTCATCGTCATCAGCTGGCAGCTGGCCACCCGCTTCCAGCGCAGCCGAGCCGATGGACGCGAGCCGATCGAGATGGGCGCCCGCACCGAGCTAGAGGCTGCGGCCTAGGGTCGGTACCTCAAACCTGGAAGGTTGAATAGACGCCTTATTCAAGGTTATGCATCAACCTTGAATAACGGGCCGCTTACTCGCGCGCCTTCGCCGCCGCCCGAACCACCCGCGCCACTTCGTTTGCGAGCGTGATCGCCCCCTCGCTCGCACCTCGGGAACGGAGCATCGCCTCGTCGAGGAACCGTGCGATGTAGGCCTCGGGCGTCATCCAGCGGTGGTAGACATGCTCTTCGTTAATCACTGCTTCCGCGTCAGCCGGGGCGGTCCCGTTGTAAATGATGGTGTGGGCAGTCCCGCGGCCGGCTTCGTACGACATGATGTCGACGAGCGTCAGCGTCATTGGGTCGACCGCGATACCGGCCTCTTCGAACAGCTCGCGGGCGGCCGATTCGACCGGGCGCTCGCCCTCTTCGACGTGGCCGCCGGGGATGAACCAGCCGCCCGCCGAAAACCCGCCGGCGCGCTTCATCACCAGCACTTCGTCGCCGCGCCAGAGGACGATTGAGGCTGAGAGCTCAAACATGCCCGGCAGTGTAGACGACCTTCGGCGGCGTATGCTGCGCGCGTGACGATTTCACCCTCGCAAATCCGCTCCGTCCTGCACGAGGCATTGCCGCGCGCCAGCGATGGCGAGAGCGTCGTCGTCCTGGGCGCCGGGATGGCCGGGCTGGTGGCCGCAACCGAGCTGCTCCACGCCGGCTTCCAGGTCACGGTCCTCGAAGCACAGCAGCGCGTTGGCGGCCGCGTGTACACGATGCGCGAGCCGTTCACCGATGGTCTCTACGCCGAAGCCGGCGCCATGCGCATCCCTCGCGCGCACGACCTGACGCTGCACTACGTGAACAAGTTCGGGCTTGAGACCAAGCCGTTCACGATGGGCAACCCAAGGGCCTGGGTGATGCTCCACGGTCGCAAGGTGCGACTCGAACAGTTCGAGAACGAAGCTCACGCCCCGGAGTTCGAACTGAACGCGATGGAACAGGCGATCGCCATCCAGGATCGCTGGGTCGAGACGCTGCGCCCGCTGCTGGAGCGCATCCGCGATGGACAGGAGACCGCCTGGACGGAGATCGCACGCGAGATCGACCAGTTTTCGCTGGAGGAGTTCCTCGAGAACCGCGGCTGGTCGCAAGGCGCGATCGAGTTGTACTGCCTGTTCAGCGGCATGGAGCCGTTCCTCAACAGCGCCTTCATGGAGATCCTCCGCGAGGAGGCCGGCGACTGGTTCACCGATGTCGTCTACCTGAGCGGGGGCATGGACCGCCTGCCGAAGTCGTTCCTGCCGGAGCTGTGGCCGCACATCCGCTTCGGCTCGAGGGTGACCGGCATCGGCCAGGATTCGGAGGGCGTGACCATCCAGTACCACAACGGCGCGGGTGCGCAGCTGATGAGGGCAGACCACGCGGTCGTAACCCTGCCGTTCTCGGTCCTCCGTCACATCGAAATCACGCCGGCCGTCTCCCGCGGGAAGCAACGCGCGATCCGACAGCTGTACTACGACGCATCGACCAAGATCTTCCTCCAATCGCGCAGCCGGTTCTGGGAGACGAAGGACGGCATCTACGGCGGAGGCTCGGTGACGGACATGCCCATCCGCTTCCTCTACTACCCGGACCACGGTCGCCAGACCGGCCGTGGGGTGCTGCTCGCGAGTTACTCGTGGGGGCAGGATGCCCAGCGCTGGGCCTCCCTCTCTCCCGCCGATCGGATCACACAGGCGATTGAGAACGTCGCGCTGATCCACCCGGAGATCAGGGACGAGTTCGAGGTCGGCGCGAGCAAAGTCTGGCACGACGACGAGTTCGCCGGGGGAGCCTTCGCGCTCTTCGACCCGGGCCAGCAAACCCACCTGTATTCGCACATCATCGAGCCCGAGGGGCGGCTGCACTTCGCCGGAGAGCACGCTTCGCTTGCGCACGCCTGGATCCAGGGCGCAATCGAAAGCGGTCTGCGCGCCGCACTCGAAATCGCGATGTGATCGCCCAACCAACAACACTCATTGCCGAGGACTATCCATGCCTGACAGCCGCCAGATCCTGATTTCGACACTGCCCGATGGCGCGCTAAAGCCCGAGAACTACGAACTGAAGCTCGGGCCAATCCCGGAACCCGGTGAGGGCGAAGTACTCTGCCGCACGATTGCGCTCACCATCGGCGCGGGACAGCGCGCTGGCCTGCAGGGCAGCGCGAGCTACGCCGGGGCGCCAGTCACCGGCGTGGTGATGGGCGGAACAGGGGTCGCGATCGTTGAGCAGTCGAAGGACGCTGGCTTCGCGCCGGGCGATACGGTGGTTGGCCCCACGGGCTGGCAGGAGTACTCAACGCAAAAGGCCCGGGCCCTGCGGAAAGTCGATGGGTCGCTGGACCCGTCCCTCCACCTGGGCCTGCTCGGCACGAACGGGCTGACGGCCTACTTCGGTCTCCTCGAAATCGGGCAGCCGAAAGCGGGGCAGACCGTCCTCGTTTCAGCCGCTGCCGGTTCGGTTGGCCACATCGTGGGGCAGATCGCGAAGCACGCGGGCTGCCGGGTGGTTGGCGTCGCGGGTTCGGATGAAAAGTGCAGGCTGTTGACCGAGGAACTGGGGTTCGATGCGGCCGTGAACTACAAGGCCGCCGACTTCCGCGATGCTTTCCGGGCGGCGACGCCGGATCGCATCGACGTCTACTTCGACAACACCGGTGGCGCCATCCTGGAGAGCGCCCTGTTCCGGATGAACACGCAAGGCCGCATCGTTTGTTGTGGGGCAGTCTCCGCCTACGATGGCGCACCGCCTCCCTATGGCCCGCGCGGCGTGCCCGGCCTGCTCGTCAATAACCAGGTGCGGATGGAGGGGTTCCTCGTGTTCCGCTTCGCCGACCGGTACGACGAGGCCCGCTCGGTGATGGCCGGCTGGGCGAAGAACGGCGAAATCAAGCCGCGGACGACCGAGTTCCAGGGACTCGATCAAGCGCCGCAAGCATTCGTCGAGCTGCTCGCCGGAAGGACTGTTGGGACGACCATCGTCCGGCTCTGAGGTTTCATAGGCCACCGGATTTCGTCCGGAAACGTTAGACGTCCGTTAACCCTGCACCCGTAGCTTCGCCCGCGACCCGTCACCACGGGAAATCGGGAGACTCAATGCCTTATCGCTACTTGCGGCGGCTCACCGTCGCCGCCCTCGCTGGTTCAGTCCTGGCGGTGGGACTGGTCGCCTCGAACGGGGCGTTCTACGCCCAGGCCGCCAATCAGCCAGAGCTCACGTTCCTCGGCCGCTATACGACCGGGCTTGCCAATCCCGCGGATGAAGTGAGCTCCGGTGAGGTCGTGGCCTACGAGAACAAGCGCATGTACGTGACGAACGCGACCGCGGCCCGGCTCGACCTTGTCGACATCGATAAGCATGGGAACCCATCGCTGTTCAAGACCGTGGACATGACCCAGTTCTTTCCCGATGACTTCGATAGCGACCCGGATACGATCACCGAACTGACCAGCGTCTCTGTGAAGAACGGGATCGTGGCGGCTGCGCTCAAAGCCGACGACAAGGTCTCGCCCGGGAAGGTCGTGTTCCTCTCCCGCGATGGCAACTACCTTGGCCAGGTCCAGGTCGGTTCGCTGCCGGACATGGTGACGTTCAGCACCTTCGGGTTGCGGCTGCTGGTTGCCAACGAAGGCGAACCCGATTGCTACGGCCCGGGCTGCACTGATCCGGAAGGTTCGGTGACCATCGTCAGCGTGCTGCCCTACCTCGCCGGAAGCTGGCTCGGCTGGGTGCCGCCCGGGAGCGTGAAGACGGTCAGCTTCAGCGATTTCAACGCCGGTGGACCACGGGACAGCGAGCTTCCTTCGGATGTCCGCATCTTCGGGCCGGGCGCATCCGTCGCGCAGGACCTTGAACCGGAATACATATCCGTCGGCCCCGACCTGATCACCGCCTACGTGACACTCCAGGAAAACAACGCCGTTGCCGCGATCAACATCGTCAGCGGCAAGGTCGAGAAGATTTTCGCTCTCGGCTACAAAGACCACGGCCTGCCGGGCAACGGCCTCGACCCCAGTGACAAGGATGGCGGCGCCAACATCGCCACCTGGCCCGTCAAGGGCATGTACCAGCCTGACTCCATCGATTCCTACCGGGCCGGCTGGCAAACCTATTTCGTGACCGCGAATGAAGGCGACGCGCGCGACTACGACGGATTCGCCGAAGAATCGCGAATGAAAGACCTGAGCCTTTCGGACGCGCTGAAGGCGTTCAAAGACAACGCGATGCTTGGGCGGTTGAACGTCACGACCACTCTCGGAAAGGGAGCGGACGGGAAGTATTCCGAGCTCTACGCCTTTGGCGCCCGTTCGTTCTCCATTTGGAACGCGAACACCGGACAGCAAGTCTTCGATAGCGGCGACCAGTTCGAACAGACGGTGAAGTCGCTCGGCATCCCGTTCAACGTAAGCAACACGGATGTTGAGGCGGACGGGCGCAGCGACAACAAGGGCCCGGAGCCGGAAGCCCTCACCATCGGAACGGTGAAGAACCGGTCGTACGCGTTCATCGGGCTGGAACGCGAAGGCGGCGTGATGGTCTATGACATCACGAACCCGGCTGCGCCGGCGTTCGTGCAGTACATGGTCACGCGTGATTTCTCCCAGGACGCTGCTCCCGATAGCGGCCCAGAGGTCCTGGTCTTCATCGATGGTTCGGAGAGCCCGACGAAGAAGCCGATGCTCCTGATCTCGAACGAAATCACCGGCACGATCGTCGTCGCCGAGTTCAAATAGTCGAACCGGCGCGGATCCCTCTACCGCGCCATTCCCTCCTTCAGGAAAGGCACCCGCGCGGGTGCCTTTTCTGATGTTGGGCTAGATGCCCTTGAGCTCGACGGGGCGGCCCTTCCAGGCCTCGATAGCGCCGATGGCGAGCGCTTCGGGGATGGCCGCGCGAACTTCATCGGCGTCTTCAGGCGAGACCATGAGGACGAGGCCGATGCCCATGTTGAAGACCTCGTACATCTCCTCGTTCGAGATCTCGCCGCGCTGCTGGATGAGCTGAAAGACGGGAAGGACCGGCCACGCGCTCGTATCGAACACGGCGGTCACGCCTTCGGGCAGGATGCGCGGGACGTTCTCCGTGTAGCCGCCCCCGGTGATGTGGGCCATGCCGTGGACCTTTTCGAGCACCGGGCCGACCTGCTTGTAGTAGGGCCGGTGCGTCTCGAGGAGGACCTCTTCGATCGAGCGCCCGCCGAGAATTGCGGGGCGTTCGGCGATCCGCTGCCGAGTTTCGTCCATCGTCTCGCCGTTGCAGATGTTGAGCGCGGGCCGGGCGAGGGAGAAACCGTTCGTGTGCAGCCCGGAACTCGGGATGCCGAGCAGGACATCGCCGACCGCAACCTTCGAGCCATCGATGATCCTGTCGCGTTCGACCACGCCGACGATGAAGCCGGCGAGGTCGAACTCGCCAGGCGGATAGACGTCGGGCATGTCGGCGGTTTCGCCGCCGAGGAGGGCGCAGTTTGCTTCGGCGCAGGCGCGAGCGACACCTTCCACCAGGCTGTGCTTCTGTTCGTTGGTGAGGCCATTGCCGGCGATGTAATCGAGGAAGAAGAGCGGCTCGGCGCCGCAGGCCATGATGTCGTTGACGCTGTGGCCGAGAATGTCGAAGCCGCAGAGGTCGAGGCGGTTGGCCGCGAGCTGGAGCTTCACCTTGGTGCCAATGCCGTCGGCGCTGGCCGAGAGCACGGGGTCGCGGTATTTCTCGCCGAGACGGAAGAGGCCGGAGAACGGCCCGGCATCGCTGAGGACCTCCGGGCGGCGCGCCTGGGCGAGAATCCCGGGGAGAGTTTTGGCGAACTTGCTCCGCGTCGCGAGGTCGACTCCGGCTGCAGCGTACTGGCGGGGTTGAGTCACAAGGGGAGTGTAACCGGGACGCGCCAAACGGGAATGGTCAGTCCCGCCGCGGCAAGACCGACGCGAAGCGGATGCCGAAGCCGTCCGGGTCGGTGACGATGAAATCGCGCAAGCCGTACGAACGGTCTGCGATTTCCTCGAACACGGGTGCCCCGAGTTCGCGGGCCTTCCGCCAATATTCATCGACATCGGGAACCAGGATGCGAAGGTTCGCCCAGGGCCGTGCAGGCGGTTCGGGGAGGCGACTCGAGAGCTGGAGGAGGAACCCGCAGCCCTCCCATCGAAGCACGGCGAACTCGTCATCCGAACGCTCGACGTCGAAGCCGAGCGCGCGGTAGAAGGCAAGGGACCGCTTGAAGTCCCGGACGAAGAGTTCTAGGACCAGCTGGTCCTCCGCGGGCACCTTGGGCATCGTTCGGGCCTCCTATTTCAGCAGGTAGAACTTGAAGAAGTCGTTCTCGATGGGAAGCGTCTCCACGGAGTCAAAGCCCGCCTCGCGGGCGAAGCCTTCGAGGATCGGCGTGCGCAGGACCGTGCCGGTGGCGGCGGAAGGGCTCTCGGCGCGGCCGTTCGGGAGGCAGGCGGTGACGCTCCAGCCGTACATGAACTTCTCCACTTCGCCGGCGGCGCCGGTGAAGGCATCGGCGACGCGCTCATCCATCACCAGCACAGCGCCGTCCTGTCCCGCGAGCTTTCGCATCGAAGCGAGCACCGCAACGGGGTTGGCCATGTCGTGGATGCATTCGAATGCGCAGACGAGGTCGAACGACTTGCCGAATTCAGCAGCGCGGGCGCCATCGATGCCGTGAAACGAGATGCGATCGGCAAGGCCGTGCTCGGCGGCGTTGGAAGTCGCGATGCGGACCGAATCAGCGTCGGGGTCGAAACCTTCAACTGCGACCCCCGGGTAAGCCCTCGCAATGCCGATCGACGCCCATCCGCCCCCGAAGCCGACCTCCGCGACGCGGGCGCCAGGACGCGTGAGCCTGGCATGAACTTCCGGGACGGCGGGGAGGTACTCCTGGCCGAGCTGGTGCATGAACATCGGACGGTTCAGTTCGGACTGGCCTTCGATGATGTCGAGGCCGTACTCATCCCAGCCGATGCCCGCGCCACTGCTGAACGCTTCCACAACGTGGGGCAGCTTGCCGGCAGTCGCGACCATCATCCGGCTGAGGGGCGCGAAGTAGGTCGGGTGATCGCGGTGGGCGAGGACAGCCGCGAACGCTTCGGGTAGCGAGAACCGCCCGCCTTTGTACTCAAGGATGCCTGTTGCTGCCTGCTGCTCCAGCCATTCGCGAACGTAGCGTTCATCGAGGCCAGACGCTTGCGAGACCTCTGTGGAGGAGCGCGGCGAGCCGTCGGCCAGCACGCGGTAGAGGCCGGTTCGTTCGCCGATGTAGATGGTGAAAAGGTCGAAGGCGGCATTCGCTGAAGCGAACAATCGCTCGATGAGGGCTTCGCTCGACCGAGCCGGCGCGGTCATCATCGTCACAGTTGGTGTCTCCTTGTGTTGTAGACATTCCAGTGTGCTTGGCGCCAACACCCAGAAGCATGAAGCAGGTCACACCTTTCCGGAAGCCGAACCCAATTTCGGGCGTGAAGAAACACCGCTTTTCGCCATAACTAACGGTGCCTGACAGCCCGGAGCGATGTAGACTGGGCCACCCGGATATGTTCACTCACCTACACACTCATACCGAGTTTTCCTTGCTCGACGGCATGTCGAAAGTCGGTCCGTTGATGGACCGAGTGAAGGAACTCGGGCAAGAGTCCATCGCGATGACGGATCATGGCGCGCTCTACGGCGCCATCGATTTCTACCGTGAAGCGAAGGACCGCGGGATCAAGCCGATCATCGGGCTGGAAGCGTATGTCGCGCCCGGGAGCCGGCATTCGCGCGACCGCAACGATAGTTCGCCGTACCACCTGGTGATGCTCGCCCGGAACATGACCGGCTACAAGAACCTCATCGCCCTGACGACGAAGGCGAACCTCGAGGGGTACTACTACAAGCCCCGCATCGACCGCGAACTGATCGAGATGCACAGCGAGGGCATCACCGTCCTCTCGGCGTGCCCCTCGGCGGAGTTCCACCGGCGCGTGCAGGAAGGCGACCGCGAGGGCGCGATGGCAGTCGCGAAGTACTACCGCGAGGTCTTCGACGGGCATTACTACCTGGAAGTGCAGGACCATCACGACGAGAAGTTCACGCGCCTGAATCCCGTGATCGCGGATATCGGCCGCGAGATGGGCATCAAGGTCGTGGCGACGAACGACAGCCACTTCACGATGCCGGACGAAGCCGAGGCGCACGACGTACTGCTCTGCATCGGCACGAACGCGACTGTCGACCAATCGGGACGGTACAAGTTCGATGGACGCGGCTACTGGGTGAAGAGCGAAGCCGAGATGGCCGAGCTCTTCCCGGACAACCCCGAGTTCCTGAGTAACACGATGGAGGTCTCGGATGCCTGCGACCTCGACCTCCACTTCGACCGGCAATTGCTGCCCGAGCCGCCTGTGCCTGAGGGGCGAACGAGCGAGGAGCACCTCGCCGACCTCTGCTTCCGTGGCCTGCACGAGCGCTTCGACGACATCACGCCCGAACTGCAGCAGCGACTCACTTACGAGCTCGACGTCCTGAAGCAGACAGGGTTCACGGACTACATGTTCGTGGTGAAGGAGATCGCCGATTTCGCCCGGCGGGCGGGGATCAAGATGGGCGTGCGCGGTTCGGCGGCGGCTTCGCTGGTGCTCTTCGCGTTGAAAGTTACCGATATCGACCCCGTCGCGAACAACCTGGTGTTCGAGCGCTTCCTGAACCTCGAACGGCGCGAAATGCCCGATGTGGACTTCGACTTCGCCGACGACCGCCGGGACGAAATGATCCGCTTCGCCTATGAGCGTTACGGGCGCGACCGCGTGGCCCAGATCATCACCTTCGGGACGCTCGGCGCGAAAGCGGCGATCCGTGACGTCGGTCGCGCCCTGGGTATCTCCTACGCCGAGACCGACCGGGTGGCCCGCCTCGTGCCGGACGTCCTCCACATCACGCTGGATGATTCGCTGGAACAGTCCCAGGAGATGAAGGACGCGTACGAAGCCGACCCGAAGGTACGGCGGCTGCTGGACACGGCGCGAAAGCTCGAAGGCGTCTCCAGACACGCGAGCACGCACGCCGCCGGCGTGGTGATTTCGCGCGACCCGCTTATCGACCATGTCCCGCTGCAGCGGCCGAACAAGGGCGACGAAGACAGCATCCCGACCACGCAGTTTGCGATGGACCAGGTGGCGAAAATCGGGCTGCTGAAGATGGACTTCCTCGGCCTTTCGAACCTCACCATCCTCCAGCGCGCGGTTGAACTGCTGAAAGAGACCACGGGACAGGATCTCGACATCGTCCACATTCCCGACGGCGACCCCAAAGCGATGGAGATGCTGGGCCGCGGCGAGACCTTCGGCGTGTTCCAGCTTGAATCTGCGGGAATGCGGCGCTACATCCAGGACCTGCAGCCGGAGACGATTTCGGACCTCTGCGCCATGGTGGCGCTCTACCGACCCGGCCCCATGCAGCAGATCCCGCGCTTCATCGATTCGAAGCACGGCAAGATCCCGATTTCTTACCCGCATCCCGCACTCGCGGAGATTCTCGACGAGACGTACGGCGTCATCGTCTACCAGGACCAGGTGCTGCTGATCGCGCGGCAGTTCGCCGGCTACTCGCTCGGCCAGGCCGACATCATGCGCAAGGCCATGGGCAAGAAGAAGGCCGAGATCATGATCGAGGAGCGCGGCCGATTCATCGCCGGCGCCGTGGCCAAGGGCTACACCGAAGACGATGCCAGCGCCGTCTTCGACCTCATCGAACCGTTCGCCGGGTACGCGTTCAACAAGGCCCACAGCTGGTGCTACGGCCATATCGCGTACCAGACGGCCTGGCTGAAGGCGAACTACCCGGTGCAGTACATGACGGCGTTGTTGCAGATGTCGAAGAGCGCACCCGATACGCACGCCCGCATCGCCGCGGCCGTGGCCGAGTGTTCGAAGCTCGGCATCGAAGTGCTGCCGCCCGACGTCAATGCGAGCATGGACAACTTCAGCGTCGAGCAGCGCCAGGATGGCTCGCTCGCGATCCGCTTCGGCATGGGCGTCGTGAAGAACGTCGGCTCCTCGGCGGTCGAAGGCATCGTCGCCGCGCGGCTGAAGGACGGCCCGTACAAGGACATCGAAGACTTCTGCAAGCGCGCCGACCTCAGCGGGACGAATTCGCGCGCCATCGAGCACCTTGCCAAGTGCGGCGCGTTCGACCTGCTGGGATACGACCGCGGCACGCTGGTGATGAACGCGGAGCGCCTGGCCAGCCTCGCCAAGCGTGAGCGCGACCTCCGCGAGAGCGGGCAATCGACGATGTTCGACCTCTTTGGGAGCGAGGTCGATACGCCACTGCCCGCACTCGAGCTGGAGCCGGCGCCGGCGCGCAAGGAAGACATGCTCGCATGGGAGAAGGAACTGCTCGGTGTGTACGTCTCCGAGCATCCCTTCAAGGCGGTCGCGCATGATGTCGCGCGATTCGTTACTAATCAGGTGAGCGACCTCGGCATGGAGCTGAAGGGCCAGGTCGTCACGGTCGGCGGGCTGGTCAACCGCGTGCAGGCGCGCTCGACGCGAGATGGACGCAAGTTCTATGTGGTCGACCTTGAGGACCTCTCCGGCACCGTGGAACTGACGGTCTGGAGCGATACGATCGAACTCACCGGCGAGGAGATCTGGGCGGAGGGCCGCGTGCTCGTCTGTTCGATCGAGGTTCGCGACCGCGGTGACAGGGTTGGACTCAACGTGCGCAAGGCCGCGCCGTACGACGCGGCCGAAGGCTCGGTGGTGGGCTTTGTCGCGGAACAGTGGCAGGTCGAAGCGCCGAAACGGCGGCCGCGCATGGACCAGGCGCCGGGGGACTCGCAGGGCGAAGCACGTCCGCAGCCGGCGAACGGCTATCGGCAGAACGGCAACGGCTACGCAAATGGCAACCGCCCTGGCTCGGCGCCGAACGGCGCGACCACGGAAGCGTCCCGGCCCGGTGTGACCTCACCGGTCAACGGCGATGCCGCCCGGCTGACGATTACCATCCACGAGACAGAAGACGTGCTCGCCGACCAGGCGCTCCTTCGGGCGGTGGCCGGGATGCTTTCGAACAGCCCCGGAAAGGACGAGGTGCGGCTTGTGGTGCGAGATTCCGACGGCAGCGACTCGGAGTTCGACCTGCCGCGCGCCGAAGTGAGCGAAGACCTCGCCCGGAGCGTGAAGAACCTGCTGAGAAACCAGGGCGAAGTGAAGCTGACGAAGGCGGCGGCCGCGGCGGCGTGAGATTGCCTACCGACGGGTGTTATAGTCCGCCGGGAGAGGTCAATGACAACAGCGCAACCTTCCCATTCCACTGAATCAGGAATGCTCGCCGCGTTTGCGCACATTTTCCGCGCGGGCCTAGCAGGAGTGATTGCCGGAGCCTTGTTCCTGGGCATCGGAGCCAGGTTGGTGATGCGGTTGCTTGCAGCGGTGAATCCCGAAGCGAGGGGGCTGACCACAGACAACGGCAACACAATCGGCGATATCACCGCGTCGGGCACTGTTGAGCTGGTTGTGTTCATTGGGATCGCTGGCGGGGCAATCGCGGGCATCATTTGGATAGCGACTCGGGAATTCCTTCCCGCCGGTTCGCGAATGCGGTTGCTCCTGGGCACCGTCATCGCCACATCCTTTGGCGGCTCCGTCTTAATCCAGGAAGATAACCTCGATTTCTTTCTCCTCGATCCGGCTGAAGCCAGCATCCCCCTGTTTCTCGCGCTGATGGCGCTTTGTGGCGGGACGACGATTTTGCTCGACAGATTCCTCGAACCGATTCTGCCGACCGGGGATACCGTTAACGCTATCTACGGCGGACTCTCCGGTTTGGCGGGAATTTTCGCGCTTCCAACGCTCTTCGGTTCTCTGTTTCTGGAAGACGGTTGCGGCTGCAGCAATCCACCATGGCCAACGGGGGTCTTGCTCCTCGCCCTGATTGGCCTTGCGGGGGTCTCGCTTTGGCGTCACTTCTCAGGGGGAACCGGGGCCCGTGAAAACAACCGGCTTACGCTGGCGGGCAGGGCGGCCCTGGCCGGGGTCTTCCTCGTGAGCACCATCGACCTCGGCACGGCCGTCAACGAGATCCTGTAGATAGCGTCTCGTCACCCGGAACTATTCGTGTACCGGGTCTTCTTCCAGGACGAACCGCCGAAATGCTTCGGCGTAGCGGATGTTTTGGCTGGCGCCGGACATGCGGGCCATCTCCTCGGCAAACTCGCCGCTATCCGGGCCGAGCTGCGAGGGATGCTTCAAGAGCGCTTCCTTCTTCAGTTCGAGCGTTTCGGCGATGTCGACCCAGACGTTCGGTTCGGCGGCGCCGGAGAGCCAGACCTGGCGGATCTTCCACGGCTCGTAACCATCGAGCAGGAGCTCGGGGAAGGTGAGCCGGTCGCGGGCCGTGGGGAAGGTTGCGTCGAGGGCCACGTCGCCGGCAACGCGGTGGTCGGGGTGGTTCACGTAGTTGTCCGAGAAGAAGCGGTTCGTGGGGTCGAAGGTGAGGAGGACGTGCGGGCGGTACTTCCGGATGAGGCGAGTGACATCGCGACGAAGGTCGAGCGTGTGCTGGAGGTAGCCGTCGGGGTAGCCCATGAACTCGTAGTTTTTGACGCCCAGGACGGCGCCAGCCGCACGCTGCTCGGCCTCGCGGATGACGGTGAGCTTGCTGCTGGTCATCTCCGGGTCATCGCTGCCTTTGTCGCCCTTCGTGATGATGACGTAGGTCACTTCACAGCCCTTCGCGGCCCACTTGGCGACGGTCCCGGCGCAGAGAAATTCGGCGTCATCGGGGTGGGCGACAACCACCATCGCGGACGGCGGGGTGAAGTCATCGGCATTCGAAGGCATGGGCGGCTCCAGCGAGTTGTTTGGTGAAACGAGCTTAGCAGGGGACGCGAGGGCAGGTGGTGATGGAAGCATTATGTCGCAGAGGGACCAGTGACTTCGCTGGCGTGAGCGGAGTACGTTTCCGTTGCGATGACGGACCGAGAGACGTGGAAGCACGCCGCCGAGCAGGTGCCGCTGGTGAACCCGCGCCAGCGACAGGTCCTCGACCTGATTGTGGCCGGTCACACAAACCAGGAAATTGCAGACCGGCTTGATATCACGCTCTCCGGGGCGAAGTGGCATGTGAGCGAACTGCTCTCCCTGTTCGGGTTCTTTTCGCGGGAGGAGCTGGCGGAGTTCTGGGCGGCGAAGGGTTCCCGGCGGCGGTTCGGGCTCCTTTCGCCTCTTCTTCAGACCCGGTGGATGGCTCCGTTGTTCGCGACTCTTGTTTGCCTGGCCATAGCTGTACCGTGGTTGCTGCTGCGCACCTCAGTCTCCGAGACGCCGCCAGCCGTTGCCACTACAGACGAGGCGGAGTCCCTGCTACCGCCGTCACTGTCGGTTCTGTCCGAGCAGTTGCCGCTGCCAGCCAAAGGACCGGGCGGAATCCTCGCATACCTCAACGCTCACGGCGACCTGATAGCGAAACCGATGCCGACTGGCTCCGCCACGGTCATCCGTCACTCGAACGGGCTTCGCACGCCTAAATGGTCTCCGAGTGGTGACTACCTCGCTGTGGTCGAACAGGGGACGTTGATCGTCTTGAATGACAAAGGCACGGTGACTACCTTGGCGGAGGTCGATAATGACCGCGAATGGGGATGGTCCCCGACGCAGGACTTGCTCGCCATCTTCACCGCAGACGGCATGCGGCTCTTTGACGCTCCATCTGGAACAACGCGAGTCATCCGGGGACAGGGATCGCCGCTCCCGGAGCACGCGGGCGCGGTCATCTGGTCGCCCGACGGCACGGCACTCCTGTATCAGCTTTCCTGGAGCGTCGGCTCGCCCGGGCGCGAGCAAACAAGCGAACTGCGAATCTTCGACTTGCCCACCGGACAGGACCGACTCCTGGTCAGCGAGAAGACGCCGCCTCTCGGCGGCACAAGCCCGGCGGGGTGGAGTGGAGATGGCAGGTGGGTTTACTTTCGCGAGGCACCGACATTTAGCGCATCGGGTTGGGTGGACGGCGTGCCTTTGATGGCTATGCCGGCCAACGGCGGCGAAAAGCTGAACGTGGGAATCATGCTTGCGGTAGACGGGTTATTCGTCACAGGCCCCGGAGAATCTGCAGCATTCATCGATGGCGGCGGACGTTTTGCAGGGGAGTCCGAGAAGCAACTTAAGGTTGTGAATGGCGCGACAATCGGGCCAACACCCGGTGGAGATTCGGACCGCTGGGCTGCCGAGGCCGCCTGGGCACCGAACGGGCAAGAACTAGTCGTAGTAGAGGCAAGTGCTCCGACACAGCCCGCTGCCGGCGGAGACGCGGCCCTCGCCGCCTACATGGGGCGGAAGCTCTGGCTGCGCGGCCCTCGTGGCGCAAAACAACTCACGAGCGATTCCGACTTTCGCGACGAACACCCACTTTGGGCCTCCGACGGGAAGACAATCCTTTTCGTCCGCATCAATGAAGAGGGCTCTGCGTCCATCTGGACTCTCTCGCCCGGTAGCGGGCAACTCTCCGAGATGGTCGACGACCTTAACACTGGCGCTCGCGGTGTTTTCGGCACTTACGGTTGGATGGAATGGAACAACCTCATGGACTGGTGGCAGCCGTAACTTAGTCGGCCAGCCACTTTGCTTTGTGGCGACCGTGGCCAACACGGCGGTCGCCTTCGAAGATTTCGAATTCGTAGGTGAGGAAGACCGTGCGGCCGGAGCGGCCTTTGTCGGCCACCTTTTCGAGGACGCGGTAGGAGCGGTCCTGGAAGATTGGCTGGGAGAGGGCGAGGGCGTGCTGGGCCCACATGCCGGGGCCGTGGACGCCCTGGAGGGGAGCCGTCTTCGGCTGGTGCGGTTCGCGCATGAGGTGCAGGGCAACGACCTGAAGGTATTCCGGCGGGACGATCGGGCCGCCCCATGGTGACGCGTCCCGATACCAGGCGGTTTCGTCTCCGGCAGAGTTCACGGTGCCGAGGCAGAGGTCGCGCGCAGGCGTGAACTCGTGCGGGAGCCATGCGAAGCCGCGTTCGATGCCGGGGAGGACACCTTCGGCGCCGTGCGCGAGATCCTGCGATTCGTCCCAGGGTAGGTTCGCGCCGAGGCCCGCGCGCCCGTTACAGCAAAGCCGCCCGGAGCGGTCGACTACTTGGACGGCGATGCCATCGGACGTGCGCTGGGCAACTTCGTGGACTTCGTCATCGATGTAGACAGGGGAGACGAAGGTGAGCGAGTACCAGCCGCCTTCGAACCACTCCTTGCCGAATGCTTCGACGATGGCCGGGAATGCAGACTGGCCGACCACGCTGCCCGGGACGAAGCCGCCGCGGAAGCCGAGCTTCTGGGCCTCGGCGTCATCGTGGATGGAGCCTTTCTGTTCGGCGGCGGTGTTCACGAGACGACGGAAGCGGCCTTCGTGGAAGTTGTCGGTCATGGTGCGACTCCCTGTCCGAGGAATTCGGCGTTGTGCTCGCCCGGTTCTGGCGGGCGGTTCGGCATCGCGGGCTCGTCCCACGCGAACGGCAGGCCAGGCACCGGGATGGTCTCGCCGTCGAGTTCGGCGGGCTTGAGGAAGCCCCGGGCGGCGTACTGCGGATTGACAAACTGGTCGGCGGCCGTGTGGACCGGCGCGAAGGTGAAGCCGGCGGCGGCGGCCTCCGCGAACCACTGGTAGCGCGGCTTCGAAGCGACTATTTCGAGGTAAGGTTGTTCGAGTTCGGGCCAGTGCTCCATGCGATAGGCGGCGTTGGACCACTCGCCCGTGACGAAGTCTTCGAGCCCGAAGAAGAGGGCTATTTCTTCCCAGCTGGCGTACAGCGAAAGCACGTACAGGTAGCCGTCGGAGGTCATGGCGGTGTGGCGGAAGCCCTGGTGACCGAAGCCGGGCAGTTCGCGCTTCATTCGCGTGCCGGTGTAGGCCCACTCCCCGATGTGGCGGGTCCAGTGGTGAATGTACGTCTCCTGCATCGAGACATCGATCCGGCCCCCGCCGCAGTTGCCGGCGCGGATGCCATAGCAGCGAGCGAGGATGGCGGTGGCCGCGTTAAGCCCGGCGATATGGTGCGCCGAGAAGCCCCCGGCTTTCGACGGCGGTTCGTCCTGCCAGCCCGTGGAATGCAGGACCCCGGCTGATGCCTGGATGATGAGTTCCGACGCTTCCCACTGCGCTTTGGGGCCGTCCTGGCCGAAGGGAGAGATGCTCGCCACCGCGAGATTGCGGTTGAGGTCGCGCAGGCGGTGGACCGTGATGCCGAGGCCACCGAGAGCGCCGGGCCCGAGATCTTCTACTACTGCATCGAATTGGCTGGCGAGGGTCAGGAATTGCGAACCCCAGGTTGTTTCGTCGAGTTCGACGCTCTTCTTGCGGCGATGGAGGAAGGCCTGTTCGGCTTCATCGAGGACGGCGGTGGGCACGCCGGCATAGCGGCCAGGTAGTTCGACGCGGACGACTTCGTGGCCGAGTTGGGCGAGCATCAGGCCGGCGAAGCCGCCCGCGGGGCCTTGCGAGAGTTCGAGGATGCGGAGGCCCTCACCCTCACCCCCCGGCCCCCTCTCCCAGGTCTGGGAGAGGGGGAGTTCGCCCTCACCCCCGGCCCCTCTCCCGACTCCTGCGTCGCGGGAGAGGGCAGCAATCTCGGTGGAGGCATCGACTTCGGACGCGAGGGCGAGTTGTTCGGCGTGGTCGGCGTCGCGGTAGGCGGTGCGGCGGTCTTCGACCTTGATGTCGCGGCGGACGATGAGGGCGCCGGACTCTTCGAGCGAGGCGACCTGTTCGGCATCCATGCCGAGCCATTCGCGAAGGACGCTGACGTTGTCGGCGCCGTGGAAGTGGAGGTTGCGGAGCTGGTGGCGTTCGTGGCCGTCGGCGAACCAGGGAGTGGTGGGGTGCGGGTGGGCGGCATAGCCGAGGATCGGAGTCTCGTGGGCGACCGATTGGAAGAGGCCGCGCTGCTTCAGGTGCTCGTCGAAGAGCGGGTCGCGTGAGCGGACGACGGCGTGCGCGGCGACTCCGGCCGCCTGCAGGCGTTCGGCGAGCGCATGTTTGTCGTGGCCGGCGGTCCATTCGGCGAGGAGGTGATCGATGGGGGAGTGGTTGATGTGGCGGGCCGAGACCCTGCCGAAGTCTTCGCTCTTCAGGCGATGGGCAAGATCTTCCAGCGCCGGATTCTCCTCGGACTCCTGCGAGACGACCCGGAGGAGTGCCTGCCATTGGCGGTCGTCCTTCACTGTGATGGCGATCCACTCGTCGTCGCCTGTGGCTGGATAAATGCCCTGTGGGGCGAAATCACGGTCACGGTTCCAGAGCCGAAGGGGCGGGTCGCCCAGGGCTGCGCCGACAACGGTGTTCCCCACGAGGAGTGTGATCGCTTCGGACATCGAAACGTCGAGGTAGCGGCCCTTGCCGGTGCGCTGGCGCTCTTTGAGGGCCGCGATAAGCCCGATGGCTGCGAACCTTCCCGCCAGCTGATCGGAGAAGACGCCACTGCCGAGGCGCACGGGCGGGCCGTCGGGAGAGCCGACGAGCTGGTTCATGCCACCGGCGGCTTCGGTGCTGGGGCCGAAGGCGGCGTAGTTGCTCCACGGACCGGGAGTCCCGTAGCCGGAGAGCTGCAGGACGATCGCCGAGGGGTTGATAGCGCGGAGTTCGTCGGCGCCGAGGCCGAGTCGCTCCATGACGCCCGGGACGAAGTTGCTGCAGATCACATCGGCCTTCGCCGCGAGCTGTTTCGCGATCGCGAGACCCTCGGGATCCTTGAGGTTGATGCCGATGCAGGGCTTCGACATGTACACGCCATCGACGACGCTGATGTAGTAGCTATCGCGGCCGGGGCCTGCCACGCGGACGACTTCGGCGCCGAGTTCGGCGAGAGTGCGGGTGCCCGCGGGCAGCGAGTAGGCGACCTCGAACGAGAGGACGCGGGTGCCCTTCAGCGGGAGGAATTGCCGCGGAGACGATGCGTTCTGCGAGACCAAGGTGGGCCGGAGTCTACCAGAGGGCCGAGGTTGTTACCCGGCTTCGGCGAGGGCGTGAGAACCCGGGCCTCGTGCCGGGCTCAGCCTGCGGCGAGGAGCTTTCGGAGCAGCGTGCGGAGGGTTTGGTGGCCGCGTTCGCCAAGTATCTCGGTGAGCTGAGCCTCAATGCCCTCGATGGTGACCCTCCCGGCCTCGATGCATTCACGGCCCTTGTCCGTAAGGACGACCAGCTTGGCGCGTCGATCGGTCGGGTCCGGCTGGCGGACGACGTAGTCCAACGCCTCGAGCTCGTCCACAAGCTCTCCCATCGCCTGCGGCGTGATGTTGGCCCCGCGTGCCAGGTCTGTCAGCCGCGACCCTTCGGGCTTGATCTGCGAGAAGACTGCGGAATGGGACGGTTTTTGGGGGAAGCCCGAGCCGACAACGCCATCGACGATCTTGAAGCCCAGCAGGCTGTACGCCCGCCCAAGCATGCCGATCGTGTTCATTTCTTCGGGAGAGTCTTGACGTCGCGTCATCGCATCTTTATAAGGTTTACCTGAATATCAGGCACCCTGAAGAGTATGGGAACTTCATGATAACCAATCGAACAGCCGCCATTTCGGGCATCCTCTTTGCACTACTTTACGGCGCTGGCGTCTTCATGACGGCCGGTCAGAATATCTTCCTCGATCACAGCGACGCTGAAGTCCTCTCGGAATGGGAGGACGCGAATAAGTGGGTAACCATCGCCGGGGCGTACATCTTCACGATATCGGCGCTCGCCTTCGCACTGTTCGTGCTGCACCTGCGGGCAAGGTGCGCAGGCCAAGGACGCGCATCGGAATTTGCGAACGCGGGCGTCCTCCTTGGAGTCATTGCGATCGTCGTGATGGCGATTGGTTTCCAGGGCGATGTCGCGTTGTGGGTTGGAAGTACTTTCAACGGCGAATTCGATCCGACCGCCGACACGATCCGGGCGATGGCCTCGCTGGCCTTCAGCATGGTTGTCATCGTGGGCGCGCCCACCATGGCACTGGCGGTCGGCCTCCTGTCCTGGGAGATGCGGACCACCCTCGCTCCGTGGGTAGGATGGTTGGGACTGGTCTGTGCCCTTGCACTTCTCGTCGCATTCTTCAGATTCCCGCTCATGGCTTTGCCTATCTGGACGATTGCCACCAGCATCGCGCTGTTGCGGAGCAAGGAGATTTCGCCCGCTTGAGCTACCGCACCTGACGCCGACGATCGGGAGCTCCGTTGCGGCCCGGACTTCAACGTAGGGCGGTGCGTCCCGCGTATCTGAACGCTAGCTGCTCTGGCGCGCGTTACCCGGCTTCGGCGAGGGCCCGTTCGGCGTGCGGTTTCAACATCTGCATCGGGCTGAGCGGTGTGCCGAGCGAGGCGCAGACTCCACGCAGAAGACCGATCACGCGGCCCAGGAGGACGAGGTCGCCGGGGATGGACTCGACGGGATTAGCGCGAAGCGCGCCGCGCTGTGCAGCCCTTTCCGGACCGGGCTCTCCGATCGGACGGGCATCGAACAGCATCTGCATCAGGGGAAGGATGTCTTCGGGAGCTTCCGACTTCGTCTTCGCGCCGAGGTCTCGCATGGCGGAGACGATGGCGTGCGGATCGCGGTTTGCGCTGGCGATAACGAGCTTCGCGAACCCGAGGCGAGCCTTCGGCGGCAACTCCTTCGTGAGGCCGAAATCGAGCAACGCTGCCTTGCCGTCGGGGAGGACCAGGATATTTCCCGGATGGGGGTCGGCCTGGAACAGGCCATCGACCATGATCTGGTGGCCGTAGGCGGCCGCGATCGTCGTCGCGAGCACCGTCGGGTCGGGGTGGAGGGCCTCGCGCGCTTCCTTGTCGAGCAGACGGACACCATCGACGAACCGCGTGACCAGCACGCGCGGCCGGACGTACTCGTCGATGACCTCGGGGACGACGATGCCGGGAAGCCCGCAGAGGTTGGCGCCCACGCGCCGAGTCATCTCCGCCTCGCGGACGAAGTCCAGTTCGAGCGGAATCTGCGAGGCGACCTCGTTAACGATGGCACGGTAATCGAAGTTCGGCTGGCGGCGCGCAACGAGGCCGACGATGGTGCGAAGGTTGCGGATATCGAGCTTCACGAGGCCCGCGACTTCCGGGTACTGCACCTTTACGACGACATCGCGACCGTCGGGCAGCGTGGCGCGGTGCACCTGGGCGAGAGAAGCGGCGGCCAGCGATTCGGGCTCGAAGGTTGCGAAAAGCTCGTCCAGCGGCTTCCCGAACTCGTGTTCGATGGTCTTCTTGATGGTTTCGAAGGGGCGCGGGGGCACCTGGTCCTGGAGCTTGCCCAGCCAGTTCGTGTACGGACGCGGGAAGACATCGCTGCGGGTGCCGATGAACTGGCCCTGCTTGATGTAGAGCCCTTTGAGCTTCACAGCGAGGTCGTACATGCGCTTCGCGGACTTCTCGTGTTGGACTTCCCACAGCGCCGATGCTGCCTCGGGTTCGAGGTTGCGGACCTTGCGCTGGGTGCGGCGATAGCCGATGTAAATGCCGGCCGCGGTGCGGGCGACACGGGCCGAACGACGAACACGCCTTACGGAATCGAACACGATTCGGAAGTATGCGGGACGCCCGCCGTACGGTATTCGAGGGCTAGCCCTGACTTTGACCTTGCCTTGCCTTCAACATGCGCGCGACGATTGGGCTCGCCTGCGGCGGGTGCCACGTCTTGTAGGCAATCTCGAGCGGCACCGGCCATTCGGCATCGACATCCAGGCGGTACCCCGGAGCGCCCGCTTCTTCGAGTGCCTCACAGGCGGCCCCCGCCACGGTGCGCATCAGCGCATCGTTGTGCGGCGTGCCGAAGCTGTGACCGAACGGGAACTCGACCCCAACCACGCGCGGCGCGCGCATCTTCATGGCCAGGTCCGGCATCATCGTGACGGTGACGGTGGTGATTCCGAGCGATTCGATAAGACGCGCCAGCACGGGCACGTTCCTGCAGCAATCCGGTCAGGCAGGCGCCAGGAGCAGGACATCGACTTTCTGCTCCTTCAGCCGGGCCGCTACTTCTGGGCCCTGGACGTTTCGCCAGTCGAGCAGCTTTCGCTCCTGGTAGCCCATGAAGGAGTAGTGCTCATCGGCGAGTGCGCCAATGCGGCCTTCGCTTTCGAGCGCGCTGAAGGCCCTCAGCGGAAGGACCACGTCCACGTCTTCGAGCAGGTCCGTGCGGTTGATGTGCAGGTGCGAGCAGCCGATCTGGTCCTGGCGGACAGTGCGCGGGATGACGCGATAGGTGGGGTCGCCCCATTCGGGGTTTGCCCACTCGCGCTCTTCATCGAACCCTTCCTGGGAGTCTTTCAAGAAGATGCCGGCGGAGGTCATGAGGGCCACCGAGCACTTGTTCAACGGCTTCGGCAGCGGCGTCCACGCCTCTGGCTCATCGCTGGCCGGCGTGGACTCGTACATGGTCCGCATCGAGCGAGGAAGGTAACGATAGCTGTCGACGGTCATCGGTTCGGCTCCTTGCGCAGCGAAAGCATAGTGCAGGAAACGAGCGCACGTTGTTTGAGCGCTTATACTTTCGGGAGCGATGGCAAACGAAGCACTGCTCCGCAAGACCCAGGCCGACCTCATCCTCGAACGCGCGGCAATGCAGATCCAGGCTCTCCTGAAGGAAGCCTGCGAGGAATTGCGCCCGTTTCCATCGTTCCCGAATGCGCTTTTCACCAACGCTATCGAATGCGAGGTGGACACCGGCGACCCCGAAGTGGGCTGCATCGTCGTGGCGGATGACGGAGAGCTTTACGAACTCCAGATGGGCGTGGACCACGATTCCATCGAACTGATGGACTCTTGGGATCCGGTGACGGCCCGCAAGGAAACGCTGAAGAAAGTCGAATTCCATCCGCGAGATCACATTCAATACGCCTACGCGGGTCTCGTCGCAGTGACGGAACACCTTCTGGAGCAGGAGGCCGCCTCGAAGTGAAGAAGCTCTTGAAACTGATGATCTTCGTGGGCCTGGTGGCGGCGGCGATTGTGGTCGTCACCACCGCTTCGCGGAAGCGGGCGACGGAACCGCGTTACATCAAACCGACACCCTGGACCCCGCCGGTTGTCGATGAGACTCCGCCGGCCGCGGTCGAGGAGGAACCTGGCACGACTGAAGAAGCGATCGCCGCGGCGGAAGCCGAGGGAATGACGCCACCCGTTGAGGTGCCGGCCGAGGACTTCGCGGTCAACGCCGGGGGAGAGACCGTCATCTCCGAGCTGGCGAGCCCCGCCGCTACCGCTGACGTCCTCGAGGAAGACTCCGCCGAATCGTTTCTTGAAGAAGAGCTGCACGTCGCGGACGAAGAAGGCATGGCATTACCGCCCGATGAACCGGTAGAGGATATCGCCGTCAGCGCCACCGGCGAGACGCTCGTTTCCGAGCTCGCAAGCCCCACTGCCACGGCGGAAGTCCTGGAAGAGCCCGCTGATGAAGAGCCTACGGAAAAGGCTCTCGACGTTGCCGAAACAGAAGGCATGACGCCTCCGCCTGATGCCCCTGCGGAGGACGTCGCTCTAAACGCCGAAGGGGAGCCAATCGTCTCGGAACTGGCATCGCCTGCTGCGGCTGAAGCTGTAGCCGAATCTTCGTCGATCGAGAGTGCGCCGGACTTTGGCGCAATGCTCGAAGCGGTTGAGGCCGCGGGCCGCGCCGCTGAGACACCCGAGCCCGAAGAGGAAGAACAACCGTCGGAACCTGAGACAACGAGTCGCGAACAGGACTTCCTGACCCAGTACTTCGACAAGCTCGCGGCGACCCCGGAAGACGAACCCGTTGCCGAGGAGGCGCCATCCGCGCCCGAAGCGCCGGAAGAGGCCGAAACGCCTGCCACACCGGTCGCCGAGCAGGCGCCGCCAGCGTCGACTATCGCCACCCCCTCGGATGAAAACCTCCTGGCGTCTGTCGAGGAGGCCCTCGGCGACCTGGAGCCCGCTCCGATCGTGCCGCCGCCAAGGCGAACCGCGGAATCGTACCTGGATGAGGGCAACGTCTACTTCAACGTCGGTCAGTACGGTCTTGCCATCGAGCGCTATGGCCAGGCGATCGAAATGGACCGCGACCTTACGGCCGCCTACTACAACCGTGCGAACGCCCACACCCGCGCGGGCGAGTTCGACAAGGCCCTCGGCGATTACGACCGGGCCCTGGAGCTGCAACCCGTGGATGCGGATGCCCTCAACAACCGGGGCATGCTCCATCTCTACCGGGCGAATTACTCCGCTGCACTGAGCGACTTCAACAAGGCGCTGGACATCGATCCGAGCGACACGACCGTGATGGTCAATCGCGGGCTCGCGCAATTGCATGGGGGCAATGCTGCCGCCGCGCTCGTCGATTTCCGAGAAGCCGCGGCAATGGATTCGGGAGATGCGGCGGCCCAGTACGGGGCGGCGCAAGCTGCGGCCAGCATGAACAATCGTGACGAAGCGCTGCGCTATGTGGCCCGCGCGCTCGAGATCGATCCGGGGTATGCGCGGGAAGCCGCCGCCGACCCACGGCTCGCGATGCTCGCCGGCGACGACGAGTTCATGAAGCTGCTTCGCCAGAGTGGTTCGCGCTCAAGCTAACCGCTCCATTCGTTCACCGATCGACTTACGCCTCCTGAAATTTACGTGGACGTGGTTCAATGTCCTTCGTGCTCGACCCGAAAGTGCAGTACGCGCGCACCAGCGATGGAGTGAACATCGCGTTCTGCACGTTCGGAGAAGACCGAGGCGCACTCCCGCTGATCTGCCTGCGGCCACCCCACCTGAGCCATATGGCGCTCGAATGGGAATTGCCGTTCGAAACTCGCTGGCACGAATTCGAGACGCTCTCCCAGTCGCGGATGGTGGTGCGCCTCGATTCACGCGGCAGTGGCCTGTCCGACCGGGGCGTCGAAGACGTTTCCCTCGAGGCACGGTGCCGCGACATCGAGGCCGTCGTGAATCGGCTGGGGCTTACTCGTTTCGCCATCCAGGCGCAGCTGCACGCCGGCAGCTGGGGCATCGCCTATGCCGCCGCCTACCCGGAGAAGGTCAGCCATCTCATCCTCGTGCAGACCTATCTGGATGGGCGTGCCTACTGGAATATGCCCGCGCGCATCGCCCTCGAGCCGCTCGCGCGGCTCGATTGGACGACCTACACCGAAGCGACGCTCTCGAGCGCCTTCAGCTGGGCCCCAAGTAGCCTGCCGCGCGCGATGGCGAAGCTGATGCGTTCCGCCATCACCCAGGACGACTACCTTCGCTACCACGCCGAAGACCGCACGGTGAACGTCACCGAGGCCATGCGGACGGTGCAATGTCCGGTGCTGGTCGCGAACTTCCAGTTGAACATGGTGACCGGCCCGGACGTGGCGCGGCGAATCGCTTCGAACGCGCGCGACGGGCGCCTGCTCCTGCCACGCACTTTCGTGGAGGCCCTCAGTGGCTACGACGATTTTTTGAATGAGAACGCCAGCCCGGAAACCGCACCACTCCCCATGCCCCCTCCAGACGCGTTCCGTATCTTCCTGGTGGCGCATGCTTCGGCCTCGCCAGGCGTGGTGGAGTTGCTGGTGAAGCAGCACGGTGGGCTCGCCGTCTCAACGCTGGACGGCCGCATAACCAGCCTGTTTGAATCGGCGGCGGCGGCGGTGGCCTGCGCGAAGGCGCTCGCTCACGCACTGGGCGCCGCTGTCGGCGTCCACGCCGGGGAACCCGGCGACGGCCAGGAAACCGCCGACCCTGCGCTGGTGACGGCCGCCCTCGCCGCTGGTATGGCGGCCGCGGGGCAGGCGGTGGTTTCGAACATCATCCGTGAGCTCTCGGCGGGCAAAGGATTCGGCTTCGATGCGTTCGACGGCCGCGTGCCGGCTGTAGAAGACCATGAGATTCGATTGTTCACGCTGCGCTAACTGCCGGACAATGGGGCTACATGCCTGACGAACCAGCCTCTGACCCGACGCCGTTCCATCCCTCGCGCTGGACGGAACTCCCACCACCGACCGGCCAGCGCATTGCACTGCACAAGCTTTCGGCGGCGCTGCGGAAGATCAATGAGGCGCTCATGGATATGGACGCGGCCGAGGAGGACTTGCTCGCCGCGGCAACAGCTGCCGAACAATTCGCGGCAAGGCTCGAGGAGACGCGCACGGGCCACACCCAGTGGGGGTTCGCGGAATCGAGCACCGCACCTAACGCACGAGTGATGCTGGATCGTTCGCCTATCATCGGCCTCGGGAACCCCATCGCGCCGCCGCTCAGCTTCCGTGTCGAAGGCGACAAGGTGAAGGGCAGCGGGACGTTCGGGCTCCAGTACGAGGGCCCTCCGAGCAGCGTGCACGGCGGCTATGTGGCGGCGGCGCTCGATGAGTTGCTGGGCATGGCGCAATCGCTCAGCGGGAAGTCCGGCATGACCGGAACGCTGACGATCAAGTACCGAAAGCCGACTCCGCTGCACAAGGAACTCGACCTGACCGCGTGGGTGAACCGCATCGAGGGACGCAAGATCTTCGTCTCGGGGACGATCCACCATGGCGAAACGCTTTGCGCCGAGGCGGAGGGCGTCTTCATCTCCGTGGACTTCGAAAAGATGCGCCAGATGCAGCTGGGCGGAGAGTAGAGAAGCCGCAAAGGAACAGAGGAACAGAGGTTCTTGGGGATGTGTGGCTGGCATCCGCAATTGTGGTGATTCGTTCGTGGTCAGCATCGAGCCTGAACTCTTTCAGGACATTGTTGCTTCGTTCCTTGCGGCTTTTGTCCTGGGCGCCGAAAAGGCCACCCGCGCCTTCCACAGGTGGCCTTCCCGGAGGGGGCGGCGGGCGCAGGGGCTACGACCCGCCAGGGAGGGAACGACTCGTCTTAGCCGTAGCGCCACTCCGGCGTCGCGGCATGGCAACGCCCGCAATAGCGCTCGCGCGGTTCGTAGGCGTGGCTGCACTCGGGGCAGCGGCGCTGGATGGTGGCGCGAGCCAGGGTGACTTCAGCCGGGATCAACCGGCGCCACCACGACTCAGGTGATTTTCGAAGCAAGGGAAGTGCCTCCAGAAGACGGTGGACCAGCGCTTGCTCGCGAATCACGCGAACGAGACTGACGCTGTCCTACGGGCCTGAGAGGCTTTCATGCGGCAGGCTTTAGCGGCTGCCACGCCTCTCCCAATACGCCTGCGGGGTTAGCTGACGGGTTCGGTGAAGGGAGTCACCTACCGGCGGTTGCCGGATTCACCCCGAGTTGTTGGTTCCCCCGTCCGGTGTCGCCACCGGTTCGGCAAAAGGAGTTGTATCACAACTTGGAGCAGCGTTGCATTAACGGGACGTAAATTGCCCCTGACCGGCGCGGCCGAGACTACTGGAAGAGCGCGCCAACCGACTGGCCGGTGTGAATCCGCGCGATGGCGTCACCGAATTGCGGAGCGACAGGCAGGATCGTCATGTTCGGCAGGCGCTTCTCGGCGGCGAGCGGTACAGAATCAGTGACCACGATCTCGCGCGCATCGAGAGAACGCAGGCGGTCCACCGCTGGACCGCTGAAGATCGGGTGATAGCAGCTGATGATCACTTCGCGGGCGCCGTGCTGGCGAAGGGCGTTGACGGCCGAGACGATGGTGCCCGCGGTGCTGATCTCGTCATCGAGGATGAGGCAACCACGGCCCTCGACTTCGCCGATGACGTGCATGGCCTCGGCGGTTTCGTTGTTGCCATGACGGCGCTTATCGATGATGGCGAGCGGGAGGTCGAGGCGGACGGCCAGGTCGCGGGCGCGCTTTTCGCCGCCGACATCGGTCGCAACGACCGTGTAGTCCTTCAGCGCTTTCTGTTTGAAGTACGCCGAGACGGGGAAGAGGGCGTTGAGCTCATCGAGCGGGACGTTGAAGAAACCCTGGATCTGCCCGGCGTGGAGGTTCATGGTGAGGATCCGGTCCGCGCCGGCCGTTTCGAGCATGTTGGCGATCAGGCGGGCGGTGATTGGGACGCGGGGCTGGTCTTTCTTATCGCTGCGGCCGTAGGCGTAGTAGGGCACGACGGCGGTGATCCGACCGGCCGAGGCGCGGCGGGCGGCATCGATCATGATCAGCAGTTCGAGGATCGAGGTGTTGACCGGGGTAACGAAGGGCTGGACGAGGTAGACGTCGCGCTGGCGAATGTTTTCCTGAAACTGGACGAAGATGTTTTCGTTGGAGAACTCGAAGACATCGACTTTTCCCAGTGGGCGTTCCATGCGCGCGCAGATGGCTTCGGCCAGCTGTGGGTGAGCACGGCCGGTGAATATCGCGAGGTCGGTGTACACTCCGTCGGCTCCCGGCATAGGTCTTCAAGGCGAATCTACCGTTTGGCGGCGCTAAATGCGAAACGGGGCTGGATCAGTCAAGCACATACGTGATCGCCTGATCCAGGAAGTCTGGGTGAGCCGACAGTTCGTCCACCGCATTGACAATCTTTCGGCGAAGTTCCTCGTCGCTTCTCGCTGCGATGATCATCGGGAATTCACGGCAGAGCGCGGTGAATGTCCCGTCTTCCGAAGGGCCCGTCACATCAAATCTCAGATCGAAGCTGTTGCCTGGCATCGGTCGTCATCGTTCTCGGGGTAAGTGAAGAGATTGTACTCCCTCTCCGGTCCCCATCGTCGTCCTAGGTAACCCCCCGCTCTTTCAGGCCGGCGATTTCAGCCTCCGAAAATCCCATCTCCGCCAGCACCTCGGCGGTGTTTTCGCCCGTGAGCGGCGCGTAGCGGGCGCCCTGGCGAGGGAGGCCGTCGATGTTGAGGGGGTGGTTGATGACGAGCTCGGACTTGACCCGCGGATCGGTTGGGGGCGCGACGATGTTGTTCACGCGCAGCTGGGGATCGTTGGGCAGGTCCTGCATCTCGGCGACGAGGGTCACCGGAACATCGTTCTCCCGGAAGGTCGCCAGCCATTCCGCCGCGGGACGGCTGGCGAACAGTTCGCGCAGGATCGCCACAAGCTCGACTCCATGTTCGAGCCGAGACGGCTGGTCGACGAATCGTTCGTCGGCGAGGACGTCTTCGCGGCCGGCAGCGATCAGCATGGCGTCGAATTCGGCCTGGGTGCGGACCATGTACAGCTGGAGCAGGCGCCGGTCGCTGGTTTCATAAAGCACGCGGTTGGGGAAGCGCGGGGGCGGCGGTGGATCTTCCCGGATGGGAAATTCGGCGCCGACCATCGCTCCCTGGCCGAGGCAGGCGTTCGACCAGATACCGTTCGCGAGCAGGCTGGTGTGAACCTTGCTGCCTTTGCCAGTGCGCTCTCGCCGCAGGAGCGCGGTGACGATTGCAGCGTAGAGCGAGACCGCCGTCGGATGGTCGCCCATGCCGGGTACCGAGCCGCCGGGAATGGCCCCGGGCGCACGGACGCGGTCCATCAGCCCGCTGCGAGCCCACCAGGCGACGCCGTCGAACCCCTCGAGTTCCGCATCAGGGCCGTATTCGCCGTAGGCCGTGAGCGAGGCGTAGATCATGCGCGGGTTTTCGGGCTCGAGGTCCTCGTAGTTCAGGCTGAGCTTCCGGCGCGTGGGGAAGGGCTGGTTCGTGATAAAGACATCGCAGTCGCGGACGAGGCGCATCATGATTTCGCGGCCCTCTGCGCTGGCAAGGTTGAGCGAGATGCTGCGCTTGTTGCGGCCGTCGCATTCCCACATGTAGTTCATGGGCGCCGACGGGCTGAGCGGACCGTTGGAAAGCGCACGGTACGGGTCACCCGCGCCGGGGATTTCGACCTTGATCACGCTGGCGCCGAAGTCGGCGAGGATGGTGCCGGCCACCGGCCCGGCAATCCAGGTGCCCGCATCGACCACCTTGAGGCCGGAGAAGAGAAGGTCTTCGGGTTCGGATGGGTTCGTCATGGTGCGGGGAATACTACGGGGTTGCGGAACGGCGAACGACGAACCGCCTTAACGACGGATAGCGCACTGCAAGCAAACTCAAAGGACGCGAAGTGCCCCAGGGGATCGTGGAGAAAGTGTGCTCCAGTTCGCACCGACGTCAGGCGACCTCGAACAGGAACTCGACCTCTACAGGAACGCCGGAGGGCAACTCGGCGAGGCCGACGGCTATGCGGGCGTGGCGCCCGGCTTCGCCGAAGACATCGAGGAGGAGCTGCGAGGCGCCATTCACCACTTTCGGGTGGTCGGTGAAGCCTTCGGCACTGGCGACGAAGCCCCCGACGCGGATCACCTTCGCAACCTTGTCGAGCGAGCCGAGTTCGCCGTGGACGATGGCAAGCGCCTGGAGTGCGCACTGGCGGGCGAGGGGCGCGGCCTGTTCGATGGTGACTTCGCGGCCGAGCTTGCCGGTCATGGCCGGCGCACCATCCTTCATCGGCACCTGACCCGAAACGAACAACTGGTTACCGCTGCGCACACAGGGCGCGTAGAGCCCGGCCGGTTTCGGCACGGGCGGCAACTCGATGCCGAGCTCCTTCAGGCGAGCGTCGCGGCTCACTGGTACTCGCCGAGGAGGGTGCTGACCACGTTTTCGAACTCTTCGGTGCTGTAGCACTCGATGACGATCTTCGCGCCCTTCTTCTGCGGTTCGACCTTCACGCGCGTGCTGAGCGCGCGGCGCAGGCGCGTTTCGATATCGGAGTAGGCCGAATCCCGGCGGGCCGTTTGCGCACCGGGGGAAGAGGTGGCAGCCGGGGTCTCGGCGAGGGCGCGGCGGACGTAGCCTTCGGTATCGCGGACGGAGAGCTTGCGCTTCACCACATCCCGCCAGGCGTTCACGCGACCGCGTCCCTCAGGGAGACCGAGCAGAGCACGGGCGTGGCCCTCAGTGATTTCGCCGGCCACCAGGCTTCGGCGAATCTCTGATTCCAGCTGCAGCAGGCGGAGGGCATTCGCGATCGTCGCGCGGTTCTTGCCGACGCGCTTCGCGACCTCTTCCTGCGTCATGCCGTACTCGTCCACAAGGCGGCGGTAGGCCATCGCTTCTTCAACGGCGTTGAGGTCGGCGCGCTGGATGTTTTCGATGAGGGCGAGTTCGAGAAGTTCACTGTCCGCAGCCTGGCGGACCACAACCGGGACCGTCTCGAGTCCGGCGAGGCGCGCGGCCTGGAGGCGGCGTTCGCCGGCGATGAGGTAATGTCCGCCATCTTCGTCGCGGCTGACGATGAGCGGCTGGATGATGCCGTGTTCGCGAATGGATTCCGAAAGTTCGCGAAGCTTCTCCGGTTCGAAGTTTGTTCGTGGCTGTTCCGGGTTCGGCGAGATCAGGTCGATATCGAGATGCTCGGGCCCGCGGGCACGGACCGGTGTCGGAGCGACCGGAGGGGCGGCCATCGGGCGGCGCTCCGGTTCGGGCTCACGGCGCGCCAACGGTGTGGGCGCCGGTTCTTCCCGCGCGGGCGGCGGAGCCTCCGGTTCTTCCTGTTCGACTTCGTGTTCGGGCTCCGCAGCGGGGGCGGCGGGGCCACCAAAGAGGGCATCGAGCCCACGTCCAAGTCCGCGTTTTGGTTGTGTCATGCGGCCACTCCTGCGCGTTCCAGTAGTTCCGAGGCGACGGCATCGTAGGCGGTCGCAGAACGGCCACCCTGGTCGTAGAGGAAGATGGACTTCCCGTGGCTTGGTGCTTCGCTGAGGCGAACGGAGCGCGGAATGATCGTCCCGAAGGTTTCGGGGAAGTGCCCGCGGACCTCTTCGACCACCTGCTGGGAAAGACGCGTGCGGGCATCGAACATCGTCAGGATCACGCCGAGGACGTGCAGGCGCGGATTGAGGTTCCGCTTCACCAGTTCAAGTGTCTCCATCAACCGTGAGAGCCCCTCGAGGGCCATGTACTCGCACTGGACGGGGATGATGACGGCGTCACTCGCGTTGAGGGCGTTGATGGTCAGCAATCCAAGGGATGGCGGGCAATCGATCAGGATCCAATCGTAGTTGTCTTTCATCGGCGCGAGGGCATTGGTCAGGCGGCGTTCGCGCGCCATCACCGGCACGAGCTCGACCTCGGCGCCAGAAAGCTCGGCGCTGGAGGGGACGATGCTGACCTCCTCCAGTTCCACGGGGACGATGCACTGCTCGAGAGGTATTTCATCGAGGAGCGCGTCGTAGGTGCCGGGGATCCCCTTGCCCGAGACACCCAGTGCGCTGGTCGCGTTCGCCTGAGGATCGAGGTCGACAAGAAGAACGCGTTGTCCGCGCCGCCCGAGGGCAGCGGCGAGCGAGACCGCCGTCGTGGTCTTGCCAACGCCCCCCTTCTGATTTACCAGCGAAACGATTGTTGCGCCCATCAGGCGGCCTCCCAGGTCATCCGTTCTTCGATTTCCTCGCGGGTGGCGATTCCATCGAGTCCGGGTTCTTCGACAGCCAGGGCGCCCGCCGCGAGGGCGAACTCCATGGCCTCGGTCAGGTCCTCAGTTTCGGCGAGCCGAAAGAGGAATGCGCTTGCGAAGCAATCTCCGGCGCCGGTGGGGTCGACCGGATCGGCCGGGAGCGCGTCCCAATGTTCCTGCGAGCCATCGCTATCGAACAGTGTAGCTCCATTGTAGCCACGTGTCAGAACGGCTACCGCGCCCATGCTCGCGATGTGTTCGGCGAGGCCCTCCGGATCGGCCGTATCTTCCTCGCTGAAGAAGGCAAGCCATCCTGGCCGGATGAATTTGTTGGCGACCGCAATGGGATGGGAGTGGTGGATAACGCGCTGGCGCCCGGTTATCGCGCGGAGCGGGCCCTGCAGCGAGACGCCAACGATCGAGCCCTTGAATCGCAGCGGTGCGCGCGGAAATTCGTGAAAGGCGGGCGTGAAGAACACGACATCCGGTTCTTCCTCGGGCAAGAGGTGGGGGACGATGCGGAGCGAGCTGCCTTCCGCGAGCAGGAATTGCTTGCGATTGCCGTTCGAATCGTAGGTGTTCTCGTACCGTGGAAGCTCGGCGTCGCGGTCCGCACGCAAGTCCAGCCCTTCGAGAACAGACTCATCGAAGTCTGGTTCGAGGTTAGTGATCAGGGTGACATCGGCGTCGAGGGCGTAAAACGCGCGAGAAGCGAAGAGCGACGGCCCTCCGGGCGTCCATCCACCTTCAGATGTACGGTCCAGGGCGACGTTGCCGGCGACGAGTACGTGCGTGTTGGAAGCCCTCCCTACTGCCTCAGGCTGATAACGACCTTCCGATTATCACCCTCGCCGATACTATTCGTCTCCAGTTCCGCGTCCTCGGCGAAAATCATATGCACCAGGCGCCGTTCGGAAGCCGACATGGGCTCAAGGGTAATGGGATTGCCTGATTCGCGAACGCGATCCGCCATCCGATTGGCCATGCTCACGATGCGTTCTTCGTTGCGGTGCTTGTAATGCTCGACGTCGATGGTAACGCCGCCGCGGCCCGGGTACTTCCGGCCGAGGATGAGGTTCACCAGGTACTGCAGCGCGATGAGCGTGTCGCCGCGGCGGCCGATCAGCAGGCCGAGGTCCTCGCCTTTGATGTCGATAACCGCGAGCACCGAACCGCGGCCGTCGCCGGCCGTGATTGGCTCGCGAATCGAGATTTCCGCGTCGATATCGAAGATGCGAAGCAGGTCATCGACGATCTGGGCGGCATTATCGACTTCGGGAGCATTGATATCGGGATCGATAGGCGGTTCGTTCTCGCGTGAGGAACGGTCTCGCGGTGGGCGCGAAGGTCGAGGGGTGCGCTGGCGATCGCCCTGGCCGCCGCCTCCGCCGCGTGAACCGCGGCCGCGACGGCCTTCGCTGGAGCGCTCTTCAGTTCCCGAGCCGGCGCCGCGAGTAAAATCGGCGTCCGTGAGACGAGGTTGAGGCTGTTCGAATCCGGCCCGGCCGGAATCACGCGAACCGCGACCGCCGCCGCCACTGCCGGAACGCGACTGACCGCCGCTGGCGCCGCGGCCCTGGCGCTGGCGGCCTCCGCCATCACGGCGCTGGCCGCCGCGTTCAGCCTGGCGCGGAATGCGCGTGTCTGGAGCCTCGGGGAGTGGTGCGGTGCGGGCGCCGCCGGCGATCCGGGTGACGCGAACGACGGCATCCTGGGCGCCACGGCCGAAGAGGCCGCCGCGCTTTCCTTCATCGAGCACAACGAACTCGACCTCTTCGAGGCGAGCTCCGAGTTTGGCGAGCGCCTTGTTACGGGCGTCTTCGACGGTTTTGCCGCTTGCTTCGGCCTGATCCATTGACGGTCCTCAATTCACGAGCAGGTGTTGGGGATCCGCGCTCGCCCTGAGCGGTGAGCGCGGCCTGAGGCGCAGCGACGGGTGTGCGCGCCTTGAAAACGGGTTCGAGTCCAAGAGCCGGGAAACCATAGGTGAGGATATTGAAGCCGATCTGCGCGATCGAGTTCACCACCCAGTAGAGACTGACGCCCACGGGGAAGCTGAGCGCGAAGAACGCAAACATGAACGGCAGCATCACGTTCATCATTTGCTGTTGCGCCCGGACCTTCTCATCGGTCGTGGTGGTGACGGTGGTCTTGGACTGAACGAAGGTGGTTGCGGCTACGAGCGCGACGAAGATATAGCCAACAATGCTATCGCCGCCGTTGCCGCGGAGGTCCACACCGAGGAAGTGTTCCTCAAGCGGGAGGGCGTGCTGGAGGAAGCTCCAGTTGTAGACGTGCCCTGAGAGCTTCTCGAGGGCTTCTGGGGAGTTCGGCAGCGCAATGCGTATGGCGCTGTAGAGACCAATGAAGACGGGGAACGTGAGCAGCAGCGGCCCAAGACAGCTGATGGGGTTCGTACCGGACTCCCGGTAGAGCTTCATCACCTCTTCCTGGCGCCGTTTCGGGTCGCTGTATTTCTTGTTGACTTCCTGGATCTTGGGTTGGAGCGCCTGCATGGCGCGAGTGCTGTGCAACTGCCGGAGCGTAAGCGGGAACGTCGCCGCCCGAACGAGGATGGTGAAAGCGATGATCGCCAGCCCGAAGCTACCGCCCAGGATGTGGGTTAGAAACACCAGCAGGTTCACGAGCGGGTTCAGCAGCAGCAGCGTGAAGACGTCGCCGATCACTTCTTCACCCCGCTCAGGACAACTTCAACCACTTTGAAGTTGTCGGGCTCGGCACGGAAGAGCTTCCCGTTCGTCGTGGAGATGTAGGCGGCCCCATCGCGGACAACGAGGTCGGCACGAACGGTTCCCGCATCCTGGAGTGGGACACGGTTCCCCATCACCGTGCCGTCCTTGATGTTGATGAATGTCACAACGGGCTTGCGGTCGGCAACAACGAGCACATCTCCAATGATGGCGGGCGCGGCACGAACATGCTCCCCATCGAGTTTCACGGGGTCCCACATCTCGGTGACTGAGTCACCACTTATGTCGAGTCCAAATACGCTTCCCGAGAAATCTCCGAAGAAGAGGTGGTTGCCGGCGACGGCGCCATTGCTCCAGACCCAGTCGTTCGCCTTGAAGTCGGCGGCGATCGAACCGTCGGCGGTCTTCACCAGGTAGACGTGGTGGTTGATGCTCGGCACGAACAGCAGGTCATCGTTCACGGCCGAAAGTTCCACAACAGCCCCGGACGCTTTGAAGCCGCTCCAGAGCTCGCGGCCGTCGCTCACCGAGAACGCATGAAGCCCGCCATCGGTGGTGGCCGCGAATACGGCATCTCCGACCACCACAGGGGCTGCCCAGATTCCGCCCTTGAGCTTCTTTGGCTCTTCCCAACCTGTGGCGGGGGAGCCATCGGCCTTATTCCAGCCGTAGAGACGCCCTTCGGTGGTGCCGAAGAAGAGCCTATCGCCGGCCATCACGATTCCGCCCGCGAGGTCGCCGCTTATT
Source organism: Dehalococcoidia bacterium (assembly GCA_050247055.1). Lineage (GTDB taxonomy): Bacteria > Chloroflexota > Dehalococcoidia > Tepidiformales > Tepidiformaceae > Amarobacter. The sequence continues at coordinate 297,973 of JBFWUX010000001.1, read as the reverse complement.
TTCTGCTGATTGCCATCGACACCGGGCCAGATAGGGCGTCCGTCGTCGGTACGGAGAGCGAAAACGCCACCGGCGAAGGTACCCAGGTAGAGGCGATCCCCATCGAGAACGGGGGCGCCGTAGATTGCCTTCAGCTTGAGATCGCTGTCTTCCTTGCGGTCTTTATCGGGGAACGTCCAGTTGGCGGTGGCGGAGTCTCCATCGACCGTCACGGACGAAATTCTGCCCTTCGACGTCGTGAGGTAGGCGGTGTTGCCGTCGAACACGACCGCGGACCAGCCCGTTGGATTAAGGACCCGTACGCAGGAAGAGAGGAGCGGGAGAGAAAGGAGCGCCAGGATAAGGATGGCGCTGCGCCGTAGATTCACCGGGTTATGGTAGGGGCCGAGGAGCTTATGTGGCAGTGCTTCGGTTTCACGTGAAACGAATCGCGTAAACTAGAACGTTTGTTCTGTGTTTCACGTGAAACAGCGCCCGAAGAACACCCTTGGCGGACGCTTAGGATCCGACTCGCGAGGCCACACGCCACCCAAACCATCCGTCTGAGACGGGGTCCAGAACTCAAAGAGCTGCTCTCTACCAGCCCGGCCTTAAGACGTTTCACGTGAAACACCCCCGAAGCGCAGAGTGGCACCGCATCTCCCAGAGCGGAGGCGACACCGAACTTCCTACGGAGCTGCGCAATTCGACAAGGAGTCGTCGCCGACACATTGCCAACCACAGAGCCTGTCTCCAGAGTTCGGGGCAGGACCCACCCAGGATCCCACCCTCACGTTTCACGTAAAACGTACTGTCCAAGAGGGTGCCCAGCCCGGACCAGACCAACGGAACCTGGCCAGGAAGACGCGCGCCAGACATCACGACAACGGGGCGGCCTTCTCTAACGATCTAGACACGGCTAACCTCCGAGCTACTGATGCACACCTCGGAACATGCAAAAGCCGGAATTAAAGAACACCGCCGAGCTACTGATGCTCCGGAATCCACGGAACCACACTTGCAGGCGCGCACGCTCGGCGCACCCCGGCTAATCCGAAGTCTGGGCGCCCTACCCTGTGACTTCTCGTGGCAGAACACGCGAAGCGTCGACAAGCCCATCCTTTTGGAAGCGCCGGTCGGAAATTTCAACCCAGAGCCACCGCGAAAGACCAGGACGAATAGTTCCCAGGAGCCCGTGCCCGACTACGCGCTCACTCCCCCTTCCGGTCGATCGGCCTGGCCTTGTTTTCGTTGACGAGGCCCATGAGCTCGGCGGTGAGCAACTCCCAGCCGGTCCAGTATTCGCGGAGCCGCCCGGAGCCACCTATTCAGGGACCGGGTCGTATCCCTTGCCCCCCCATGGGTTGCATCGCACCAGGCGACGCAACGCCAGCCAACTCCCACGAACCGCGCCGTGCCGCTGCAACGCTTCCAGTGCGTAGTTGGAACAACTCGGAGAATACCGACAGACCGGCGGCATAATGCTGCCGAACGTCCGCTGGTACAGACGCACCGATCCGATCAGGGCCCTCGCAATCATTCCAACCGCCCCTGCGAATCTATAAACCGACCAATTTGTGTCCCAATCGCTAACTTCAGAGCGGGAAGGCCGGCATCAAGCGCCCCTGCCTTCGCGACTACCACAACATCCAAGCCCGCAGTGATGTCGAGGGAGCGCACCGCTTCCCGCATTCTCCGACGCACCAAGTTTCGCCGGGATGCCTTTGGCACCAACTTCTTGCCCACAGCGAAACCCCATCTCGACCGGGCTAACTCATTCGGGACCACGCGAACAACCAAAAGGGGCCCGTTCATCACGGACCCCTTCGAAAAAGCCGAGTCGAACTCCGCACCCTTGCGCAGTCGACCGAGACGGCCGCCAGACATAGTCTCGACCTACACTACGGTGAGGCGCTTGCGGCCCTTGTTCCGGCGCGCCTTGAGCACCAGGCGCCCGGCCCGCGACGACATGCGGTTCATGAAACCATGCACCCGGCGACGCGGGATGGTGTGCGGCTGATAGGTGCGCTTCGTTGCCATTTCGATCCTCCAGCGCTCTTTCGGGCGCGAACTACCAACCTACCACGACGCAACGTTATGGTCGAATCGGGGAAACTCCCCGTTTAGCCGCCCCATGCCAGCTGGTAGTGCGCATAGGCCTCGTAGATGTACGTTACATAATTCTTGGTCTCAGAGAAGTCTATCTCTTCCACCACATCGGCTGGGTTCACCGCCCCAGAACTCGCCCAGCGCGCGGCACCGACCGGACCCGCGTTGTACGCGGCGAGCGCGATCAGCGGGTTGCCGTAGGTCGCGAGCTCTCCCCCGAGGTAATGCGCGCCGAACTCCAGGCTGAGCGCGGGAAGGAAAAGCATCGCCGGCACGAAGTCAGCCACCCCGAGGTCTCGAGCTATCGCCTCCCCGGTCGGCGGTATCACCTGCGTAAGCCCAAGCGCTCCCGCCACGGAACCTGCACCCGGGTCCCAGAGGCTCTCCTGACGAACCAATGATGCAAAGAACAGCGGGTCGATGTTGGCTTTTTGGGACTGGGTATCAAGTACGGCGACGTAGTCCAGTGGATAGGCCACCCTCAACAGGTCGCCCGGCGGTTCGTGGGACGCCACCCCGGCCTGGGTGCGAATCGAAACCGCGAGCTGTGCCGCCACGCTCGTCAGCCCACAACCCTTCGCCTCTTTCATCAATTCAAAACTGCGCCAGGTCCCGCCTTTCGCATCTTCCGCCCAGATTTCCGCTACAGCAGCCGCGTTCAGCCCTGACTTCGCCAGTTCGCATGCGGCCGTCGGCGGCGCATCTTGCGGCGAGCCCCCGATCAGGCTGCGTAACCAATCCTCAATAGCTTGCCAGCTTATTGGCTTGCTTAGATCTCGTTTCCGATAACTCACGTCGAAGGGAGTGCCGCGGCCGAGCTCACGAGCTGCCTCGAGTCCATACAGGTCGAGCGGACCGAGGTTGATAGCCGACTCATACGCCTTCACCGCTTCGCCGCCATTGCCTTCGGCAAGCAACGCCCTCCCCCGCCAGTACTCCAGGCGCGGGCTCGATTGTGCTATGAGCGAATCCCAGACCGCGATAGCACCCGCTCCGTCACCGTCCTCGAACAGCACATAGCCCGCCCGAAACGCAGACTCCGTCGTGAACTCTCCGGGCGGTCCGTCGCGAACGATCGCGGCGTACCGTGCGCTCGCGTCCGAAGGCGTACTCGCCCACTCCGCGACGCGCGCCGCCCAGTACTTCGCCCGGTGAATGTACGGGGAACTCGCGCCGCTGGCGGCCGCCACATCGTAATAGTGAATCGCCTCGTCGCCGTTGCCGAGATCTTCGTACGCCGCGCCAAGGTAATAGGCACGGAACGCCACATCCGCTGCGACGCCGGCCTCGTCCACCGCCGGAAGCAGAATATCAACGGCCTTCGAATACGCCCCCTGTCGGTAGTACGCCAGGCCGGCCACGCCAGGGTCGATTGCGAACCCGCCGCCTTCGAGTTCCGCGAGTGCCAGGCTGGCATACGAAGACGATGGGCTTTCAGTAACCAGCGCTCGCAGTTGCGCGCCTGTCTCGGCTGTGTCACCCGAAGCCATGGCGAGGTTCGCACGTTCAAAGCGCGCGCCCGGGTCCGCCGTGTCCGCGATGAGGGCGTCCAGTGCCCGGACGAGTCCGGCGGTGTCGCCACTGTCTCGCTGCTTTTCGACCTCAGTTCGGCGGATAAGCGTCTTCAACGCCGGGCTGACGCTCCCATCGGCCAGCAACTGGTCCCAGATCGGCGTGCCCTCTGCGCTCCACGTTGCGCGGCCGCCCTCGAAGCGGTAGTACGGCTCCAGAGGCGACCCACCCGCGAGCGCCGGTTGCGCATCGAAGATGGTCGCGGCCTCGCCGGACCTTCCCTCGTCGTTCAAATGCCGGATGAGAAGGTAACGCGCGCGAACCGCCACGTGCGAACCCGATGGCGCGCCGGCGACGGCATCCTGGAGCGCTGAAAATCCCTCTCCCGAATCATTGAGCGCGAAAGCCGAGTTCGCCGCACCAACCAGCGCCTCCGCTCGCTCGTTCGCATCCTGCGACTTCCCGGCCACCGCCAGGAAGGCCGTGCGCGCCTCTCCAAAGCGTCCCTCGCGGAACAACTCCTGCGCGCCTATCACGTCCGGGGTCGACGGAGGCTGCGTCGGCGTAGCTGGCGGGCTCACCGGAGATGTGGCCTCAGCGGTGGGTGATGGCTCGGGGACCTCTGTCGGGCGTGGGTCGCCGTCGTCCTTCCAGAAGCAGCCGCCACCGATCCAGGCGATCGCGAGGATTGCGAACGCAAAGGCTCCACGCCACGGGTGATTGCGCGCTCCCATCACCTCTCCGATGCTAGGTTGAGGGCGGCCGACGGGAAAGCGACCCGCGACCACGGGAAAGGAAGGGTGAAACCCTGACCCAGACAGCCATCGTCCACGAATCGCTCGCAGAAGCAACAACGAATCAGAATGCCTGGATCGAGATTTCCCTCGCGGATGCCGCTGCGAACGTACGGGCGTTAAAACAGATGCTCGGTCAGACCGAACTGATCGCGGTGGTGAAAGCCAATGCGTACGGGGCCGGCGCCGGGATACTGGGCCCGGCCCTGGAAGGCGCAGGTGTTGATCGCCTCGCCGTGGTGTGGCCACACGAGGGCTACATGCTGCGCCAGGCCGGGGTAACTCTGCCGATCCTGGTTCTCGGCCATGCCTTCCCGGCCGATGCTGTCCCAGCCGTCCGCAGTTCTCTGACGCTCACCTGCAACTCGTTCGCACTGGGCGAGGCTCTTTCTGCCGCCGCGATTCGCGCCGGCACCACCGCGAACGTCCACGTCAAAGTCGATACCGGGCTGCACCGCTTCGGCCTGGAACTCGATGCCGCGGTCGAACTGGCCGAACGCCTCCGAGAACTCCCCAACATCCGCGTCGAAGGGCTCACAACCCACATGGCCAATGCGGACGAGGCCGACGATTCGTTCGCCGATATCCAGCACGAGGTCTTCCGCGAAGCGGCCCGACGCCTCCCGTGGATCCCATACCTCCACACCTCGAACTCCGCCACCGCCCTCCGCCGGACCGAGCTTCGCTACTCGGGCGTGCGCATGGGCCTGGCCCTCCATGGCGTGATGCCCCCGAACACCGGCGCTCCCCTGGTCACGCCAATCCTTTCGCTGCGCGCCCGCGTCGCGCGCGTGGCCAGGGTCGAACCCGGCGAAGGTGTCAGTTACGGGCTCACCTGGCGGGCCGAACGGCCCTCGCGTGTGGCGCTCATCCCCGTTGGCTACGCCGACGGCTGGCGCCGAGGGCTCGGCAACCACGGCGCCGTGCTTATCCAGGGCGCGCGCTGCCGGATGGTGGGCCGCGTGTGCATGGACCAGTTCCTCGTTGATGTCACCGACCTCGGGGACGTGCGCGAAGGCGAAATCGCAACGCTAATCGGAAGCGACGGGAGTGAAGAAATCTCAGCTTCCGAAGTCGCAGAACAATCCGAAACCATCGCGTGGGACGTGTTGGCCTCCCTGCAGGCGCGTTTGCCGCGCATCTACCACCGCGGGGGCACGGTCGAAGCGATCGCCCCGCCCATGTGGTGAGCGCGTCGCCCTATGTGGCGGCGGATTCGCGAGCGGCCTTGAGGCTGGCCACCACCGTTTCGAGGAACTCCCGGTCTCCCAGGATTGCGTGTTCGGGCACGTACATGCGGCCATAGCGTTCGAGGTAAATGAGCTGCTTTGAGCTGAGGAAGTTTGAACGCTGAAAGCTGTTTTCGTGGTAGCCGTCGTCGAAGGCGATTTTGTGGGCGCGGGCGGCCCTTCGCATACTCGCGAAGCGCGCCCGAAACCCGCGTTTCGGCGGCACATCGCGGCCGGCCATCCGGTAGACCTCGTCCGGCCCTGAGAACAGGCTGGCCATGCTCACATCGCGCAGCGGAAGCGTGAGGACCGGTTCCATCATCGTCCGGACCACCTTGTGAATCTCGTCGTCCGAGAGGCCGAGCCCCTCGCGCAAGGTGACTCCCTGGACCTTGATCAGCGTCGCCGTAATGGTGTCCCACGCTGACTCATCGCCGAGCGACGCTTCGACCAGCTTTTGCATCAGCGTCTGCGTTTCTTCGTCGAGCTGGGCGACGATGCCCCAGTCCAGCATCCCGAGGCGGCCATCAGTCAGCGCGAGCAGGTTCCCAGCATGGATATCCGCGTGGAACGTCCCGGTGTGAACCGCCGTGAGGATCCAGGCCCGGAGAAGTTCTCGAATGAGACGCTTAGGGTCGAGGCCAAGGTCCTCCACCATCGAGAGGTCATCGATGGGCACACCATCCAGGTACTCCATCGTGATGACCTGCTGCCGGCTGAACTCGCGGTAGACCTTCGGGATCACCAGCAAATCGAGGTTGAAGTCTTCGAACATGGCCCGGAAGTGGTCCATGCTGCGCGCTTCGTTGCGAAGGTCGAGTTCCTCGCCGATCTGCTCCTTCAGGCCATCGAGATAGCCGACGAGCGAGAACGCAGCCTCGTTGCCAAGGCGCGAGAGACCGCGAAAGAAGGGGATCATCAGGCCCAGGTCCGCCGATACAACCCGGCCGAGCCCGGGCCGCAGCACCTTCACCGCGACTTTCTCGCCAGAGTGCAGGGTTGCGCGGTGGACGACGGCCATGGATGCGGCTGCGAACGGGCGGCGCTCGAACGTTGCGAAGGCTTCCTCAAGCGTCTTGCCGGTCTCAGCCTGGAAGATCCGGCGTACCTCTCGGAAAGGCACGCCTGGCCCACGGTCCAGCGTCCCACGGAACTCATCGGCCACCGTTGGGCCAACCACCGCAGGCGCCGAGGCAACCAGCTGCGCGAACTTCACGTAGGTGGCGCCGAGTTCCTCACAGGCGCGGCGCGCACCCCGGCTGATGGCCACGCTCTTCGGCTGCTTCCGCCAGAGGACATCGACAATTGCAGGAGCGAAGTGCCGCACGAGAACAGAAGACGTCCGGAAGAACCGTTGGGTTCGAAGGAGGAGGCCCGGAGGCGGCATCTCGATCGGAACGGGCGCCCAGCTTCGGTCGGTCATTTGTGAAAATAGTAGCAGACGAACCGGATTCGGCTGTGAGCGCTACCAGATGGTGCGAAGGCCGGGGAGGGACTGAAGGCGCTCGTCGGCGGTGACGAGGGGCAGGTCAAGTTCAAGAGCCGTTGCAGCGATCAGCTGATCTGCTGGATCCATGGATTGGTTCAACGACAGCTGCGCCGCCCGGAGCCCAATGTTGGGCGTCAGAGGCTGAATCACGACGCGCTCATCTTCAACAATCAGCGCGACGACATCCGCGTAACGGTTCGAGCCGATCCGCAGCCGTTGCCGGGTTATGAGCATGGCAAGTTCCCAAAACACGATCGCCGGCACGAACACCTCGCGCGCCCGGCTGACCGTTCTCGCCGCTTCTGCAGTCAGGCGTCGACGCTCACCAATGATCCAAACGAGCACGTTCGTGTCGACCACTATCACTTCATGGCTTCCCACTCGACATCAATCGGCGTAATGACATCACCGATGTACTCGAACATGTGCGAGAGGTCGGGGAAGGGCCAGGTAACCTTCTTCTTCTTTTTCGGCAGCGGGACCAGTCGGGCCACCGGCTTCCCACGTTTCGTGACGATGACCTCTTCGTCGAGTTCACCGACTTCATCAAGCAGGGCGAGGCACTTTGCTTTGAACTCGCCGGCAGCAATGGTGCGTGTCTTCCTGACCATGGTCATATCGTATGGTCACGAACCACGGATTACAACCAATTCGCTTCGCGGCAGACTCATTTCAGCTTCGCGAGATGACCAGTCAGCAGCTTGTTGAACGCTTCCGGCGCCTCGAGGTTCGAGAGGTGCCCGGCGCCTGAAATGACCTCCAACTTCGCGCCCTTAATGCCATCGGCGAGCGGCTGGCTGGCCGCGGGCGGGATGACGGCATCGTGTTCAGCAGAAATGACCAGCGTAGGGACCTTGATGGCCGCAAGGTCCGAGGTTGAATCGGGGCGTTCCGCCATTCCAAGGGAAGCAGCGGCGATGGAGTTCGGTGGCTGGGCAGCGATCAGGTCCTTCACGCGCTTCCACAGGTCGGGGCTGGCCTGTTCGGAGAGGAGCGGCGGCGGGTTTTCAACCAGGAAACCGCTGCCTTCTGCTCGCAGGCGGGCCGCCAGCTGTGCCCTGCGCTCCTGTCCCGCTGCGTCGTCGGCTTCCGCCTTCGTGTTCGCGAGAACCAGGCCCCCGACGAGGTCCGGGTGCTGACGCCAGAGGGCCAGGGCGACATAGCCGCCCATCGACAGCCCGCAAACGAGCGCCTTTCGCATGCCTGCACGGCGAGCAGCGCTGGCGGCCCTGTCGGCGGCCATGCCCATCGACATGACATTGCCGACGGCCTGCGTCCCACCGAAGCCGGGCAGGTTTACCGCGACCACCTTCGTCTGGCGTTCGAGTGCGGCGCGCTGCAGAGCCCACATCCGCGCATCCAGCGGGAATGCATGCAAGAACAGGACGCCATCGACGCCGCTCATGCGAGACGCCACTGCACGAGCGTGACGTTCTCCTCATCGTGGTCTTCGAAGACCGCTTCGACTGCGGCGCCAATCGGGACATCCTGCATCGGGTCGCCGAGGAGGTTGCCAACCATGCGGACATTGCCGGCATCGGGCAGTTCGACCAGGACGACGAGGTACGGGCAGGCTTCTTTGAGGGCCGGGTGGACCGGGTGCCAGATGCGCTCGTAGCTGTAGACCACGCCCTTGCCAGAGACCTTGTGCCAGCCGCGGTCGAGCGAGTGGCACTGGTAGCAGACCCATTCCGGGCCCCACTGGAACCCCTGGCAGGCGTTGCATCGCTGCACGAAGAGCTCGTGCCGGCGGGTGCCTTCCCAGTATTCGCGGTCAAGGCCGTCGATGGCCGGCGCCGGCATCGGAAGGCCGGAGGGCAGGTAGGGTGCGGTTGCTGTTGCCATGTCGGACTCCTTACTCGGCTATCGGCGGAGGATGAGGCTGCTCACCGGCTGGACCATCGGCCCGGAGCAGACCATCGAAATCTCGGCGTCTTTCACCTGTGCGGTTGACGTGCGGCGCAGCTGGCGGACCGCCTCGGTGATGAGTTCGAGGCCGTGCATGTAGCACTCGGCCAGGTTGCCGCCGCTGGTGTTGAGCGGCAGCTTTCCGCTTTCGGCTTTGAAGTTCTCGAGCGTCATGAACTCCTCGACTTCGTCAGGCGCGCAGAAACCGTGCTCGACGAGGCTCATCATCACGCCGCCGGTGAAGTTCTCGTACGACTGGCAGACGTCCACGTCCTTCGGGCCGATGCCGGCCTGCCCATAGAGGCGGGCGGCGACGGTCTTGAAGTTCGAAGTGCCGTAGTCCGGGGCATTGTGAGCGGTGGCCGCCTGGCGATAGTCCGAGCCCTGCGATGCCGCCATGACGACGGCGGGGGTGTGACGCAGGTCCCGGGCGCGTTCCGTGGTGGTGAGGATGACCGCAGCGGCGCCGTCGTTCTCCATGCAGCAATCGAACAGCCGGAACGGCTCGACGATCCAGCGGGAGTTCTCGTAGTCCTCCTCGCTGAGCGGCCGCCCGTGCATTACGGCGCGCGGGTTCGATTGCGCGTGGTGGTACGAGGCGAGCGCGATGGCCTTCTGCGGCTCGTGGCTGATGTGGTGGTCGTACATGAAGCGCTTCACCCGCATGGCGAAGGTCTGCGCGGGTGACATCAGTCCGTACGGCTGGGTGAACGCCGGGCCGCCAGAGACGCTTTTCGCCTGCGACCCCTGTCCGAACCGCCCGAACTGGCCCTGGGCGAGCCCCCGGTAGACGACGACGTATTTCGAGTAGCCCGCAACGAGCGCCGCCGAGGCGTTGGCAACGGCCCCGCTGCCACCTCCACCGCCGCCGCCCCAGAACATGTTCGAAAAGCTGAGGTCTTTCGAGCCCAGCGCGGCCGCGATGCGTGGCGGGTCGTTGCGGTCGTTGCTGTAGGAACAGAAGCCGTCGATATCGCGGACATCGATGCCGGCATCTTCCGCGGCCGCGAGGATCGCCTCGATGGTCAGCTGGAATTCGCTGCGATCGGCGGCGCCGCGCTTGTAGTACGCGGTCTCGGCAATGCCGACGATCGCAACCTTCCCGTTCACGGTGTTTTCGGACATACCTCACCCCCAAAGACCCCTCCCACTCGGGGAGGGGTGTGGCTGTTTGGAGAATTGCCTAGATCTGCGAGTAGCCCGAGCCCTTTCGGTCGATGCCGGTGCCCTTGCCATCCTTAATCCAGCCGAACTCCTGGAGGATTTCCTGGCTGTAGGTGACGCGGCCGGTGACCTTATCGAGGGGCTCGGTGGCCAGGAGCAGGGCCGACTTCGCCATCAGTTCCGGGTGTTCGCCGCGCGGGTCATCCATACCCGTCACCAGGTGGTGGTGGACGGTGCCAGGGGTCGGGACCACCTGCGACGGCGACACGCAGGTGACGCTAATGCCATCGTTGTAGACCTCGGAGGCGAGTCCCTGGGTGAAGCGCTCGAGGGCCGCCTTTTCCGCACCGTAAAGCGTGCCGCCGCGGCCGAAATCGCCCTTGTACGGCCCGCGGCCGGGACCGATGGCCGCGCCGCTGGAGATGTTCACGATGGAGCCGGACTTCCGCGGGAGCATGTCCTGGAGGACGAGCTGGCTGAAGTAGAACGGCGCATGGAAGTTCACACCGATGGAGCGGTGCCACTTCGAAATCGGATAGTCCTTGATGGGAATGAAGTACGTGAGCGCGGCATTGTTCACGAGGACATCGATCGGGCCGTAGGTCGCGCGGGCGGCTTCGACGGCGCGGACGCACTGGTCGTAATCGGAGATGTCGGCTGCGACCGCGGTGGCTTCGCCGCCGGAATCCTTGATGCCCTGGACGGTGTGCTCGAGCGAACCCTCGAGGACGTGATCGCCTTCCTTGAGGGTGCGGGCGATGCAGACGACCTTGCCGCCTTCAGCCGCGAAGACCTTCGCGATTTCAGCACCGATGCCGCGGCTCGCGCCGGTGACGATGACTGACTTGCCATCGAGTTTTCCCATCTGGGACCTCCTTACGTATACGTGAGAGTGTGCCGGCGGAGTCTACAGGATTTTGGATTGGGGATTTTGGATTTCGGATTGGGGCGTGAGATGCAACGTCGCCACGAGTTCGTCGGAGGCGTTGGAGACGTTTCCGATGGCGAAGCCAACTGCCGAGTACAGCCTCTGGGCCGGGCGATTCGCGGAATGAACGCCGAGAGTCAATGTTGATCCGGGAAGCGCCCCCTGACTCTCTGTTGCTATCACTGCGTTCATCGCTGCCCGCCCGAACCCTCGCCGCTGGAATTTCTGATCAATCACAAGGAGCGAGATTCGGCGCACGAGCGGCTCACCTGGCTCGGCTCCGACACTGACTAAACCCACGAGGTCGTCGCCGTCATAGATCCCGAATGGCTGATACGTCGGGTGCAGGTGAGCTTCAGCAAGGAACTGCTCCAGGTCAGGAGTGCTGACTAGAGCCTGTTGCTCGGTCGAAACGGATATACCTTGAAGTAAGTAGGATTGCGACGAATCAAGTCTCTGCAGGCGTACTTTCGGCATGGAGCCTATCCCGAAGACCGGACCCGGGTGGGCGTGATGGTCAGCGTCACCCACATGGCCGGGTTCGCGGTCCAGGATTTGATCGTGTCTTCCGCTTTCTTCGCCTCGTAATAGCGCCGCGCCAGGCGCTCGATGAGCGGGATCGTGCCGTCATCGGAGATCGCACAGGCGCCTTCGATGGTGGCCCAGCGCTCGGGGACGCCCACGGGTTCTTCGACGGTCAGGGCAACGCGAGGGTCCGTCGCTATCCGTTTCGCTTTGCGGGAGGTGCGGCTGGTGAACATCCTCGCCACCTTGCCGTCCCATTCGAACCAGATCGGTACGATGGTTGGGGCGCCCCCATCGTGGAGGTAGGCGAGCTTCGCGATGCGGGTTTCTTGGAGGAATTGTTCGAGTTCCGCCGGGGCCATCGATGCCATGTGCTCTCCGTAATCAACGCATGAAGTGTTCGGATTCTAGGGAACGGGCCAAATTGCCGCGCCCCTGACAGATCGGGCCGGTAGGATTCGAGGCAGTACTGGCGGGGTTGGCACGATGCGACTTTTCCTTGATACGGCTTCGATCGACGAGGTGCGGATGGCCGCACGCTACGGCGTGATCAGCGGGGTGACGACCAACCCGAGCCTGCTGGCGAAGGAAGGCGGCGTCAGCTACCGGCAGCGCATCCAGGAGATCGCTTCGGTCATCGACGGGCCGATTTCGGCGGAGTGCGTCTCGCGAAACGCCAATGACCTGGTCGCCGAAGCGAAGGAACTGGCCAGCTGGCACCCGAACGTGGTGGTGAAGATCCCGATCGACGCGGAAGGGCTGGAAGCCATCGCCCGCTGCAGCGCCCAGGGCATCAAGATCAACACGACCCTGATTTTCACTCCCAACCAGGCGTTGCTGGCGGCTCTCGCCGGGGCGGCCTTCCTGAGCCCCTTCGTCGGCCGATTGGACGACGTTAGCTACGACGGCATGGAGCTCATCCACCAGATCGTGAACCTCGTGGAGACGCACAACCTGCCGGCGCGCGTACTGGCGGCAAGCCTGCGCCACCCTCTGCATGTGACGCAGGCTGCGCAGGCCGGGGCGCACATCGGCACCATCCCTGCGGCGCTTATCCCACAGATGCTGAAGCACCCGCTGACCGATATCGGCATCGACCGATTCCTTGCCGACGCGAGGACCGCCGGGCTCATCTGAGGCAGTGACCGACCCCGGCCAATCACGTCCGTTCTCCGAAACTGCCCTCTCGGAACACGCCGCCGCCGAGATTCTTCGGCGGAATCTCCCGGCGAGCGAGGTTCATCGGGCGTTGGAGGCCCCCGAGCAGGTACTCCCCGTACGCGCCGGCCGCGTCGTGTTGCACCACAGGTACTACGGAAATGGCCGCGAGTATCTGCTCCGGTTGTTTGTAGACATCGACCGAACGCCTCCGGTGGTGGTCACCTTGTATCGAACGAGTAAGATCGAGAAATATTGGAGCAACTCGTGAAGATTACCTACGACTCCGAGACGGACACGCTTCTGCTAATCTTCCGGGACGTTCCGGTGGCGGAGAGCGACGAAGAGAAGCCGGGGATCATCCTCGATTACGATCAGGCCGGCGAAATCGTGGCCCTGGAGGTGCTGGATGCCTCCAGCCGGGTTGAAGACCCCAAGATGATCGAATTCGTTGAAGTCGCCTGACCGGTGCCGGGTGTAATCGCGCTGCTCCCCGAACCCTTCGCCGGCCGCGTCGCCGGGCTCTGGGATGCCATGGAACGCGACTTCGGCGTGCCTCGCGGCTACCCCGGAGCGGTCCCCCACCTGACGTTCCACATTGGCAATCACGACACGGAAACCGGCGCGGGACCGATTATCCATCGCGTGGCGAGGGAGACGCGTCCGTTCACCGTGTTCACGGCGGGACTGGGCGTCTTCGGGGACGAACCGCCGGTGATCCACCTGATGGTTGCACGGTCTCCAGCGGTCGCAGCGCTCGCGGAGCGGCTTACGGCCGAGCTGACTGCCGGCGGATTCCCGGCGACCGACCCGTACTTCGCCGAGGACAAGTGGATCCCCCACATCACCATCGCCCACCGAAACCTGGCCGGTGTCGAAATCGGCCCGCTCCTGGCGTGGCTGGCGAAGCAGGACCTTGCCTGGGAGATCCCGCTGGCATCGATATCAATGGCGCGGGAGACGGAGAAGGGCGCTGAGATCATCGAGACCTTTCCACTCGCTGGCCGGTAGCACACAATCGACTGCGCCTGGCATACAGTTGCAGGAGCAACTACCGCGGAGGCGCGCCATGCGAACGCTGAGGATCTCCCACCCCGCCTTCCAGGGGGCCCACGCCCAGGAAACCATCGACTTCTACACGAACGTGCTGGGCATGGAGCTCGTCCTGCGCCAGCCGAACCTCGATTACGAACCCGAAGAACACCTCTTCTTCCACGTAGGGAGCGACAACTTCATCGCGTACTTCGTGCCCAAGCCGGGCGTGGATCCGGCGAGCTACCAGCCGGCCCAGTCGGGCTCGGGACACATGGACCACCTCGCGATCGATATCGAACTCGGCGATCTCCCTGCCTGGGAGACGCAGCTTCGGACGCACGGCGTGGAATTCGAAGGCCCGATTGACCGCGGGTACGAACGATCGCTCTACTTCAAAGACCCGAACAACGTCACGGTGGAACTGCTCGCCTGGCTGACGCCACCGCCGGCAGGGGTTCCCCAGGCCGCGCTTATCGCCCGGGCACAGAAACTCCGCGAGCAGCGCGGCGCGGAGTACATCGGTGATGAGGACGTGAAGGCTGCGATCGCCGAATTAGGAACCTGAGCCCTCAGGTTGGAATAGCGTTGGGATTGGGTTGGAGTGGGGTTCGATCCGGCGATTGATGGCGTTGGGATTCGAGACGAGCCCGTTGGGCTCGGCGTGGGAACCAGAAGCTCGTGGCGGGCGGCGTTGGACTACGAATCTCCGCCAACCATGGGTCACCACGGCAACCCAAACAGGGGATCAGTGGCGGTTTAGCTTCGAAACCGGCCAAACCCAACGGTTTCCAACGGCCCACCATCATCACCATGTTTCCCCGAGACCGCTCCATCTGTTTGGATGGTTGGAGATGCTGGACGCGATCGAGATTCACATCGCCGGAGGGAACGGCGGCCACGGGGTAGTGAGCTACCACCGGGAGAAGTTCGTCCCCGAGGGAGGGCCCGACGGCGGAGACGGTGGCCGGGGCGGCCGCGTGTTCTTCAGGGCGGTCGACGACATCTACACCCTTGAACAGTACCGCTCGAGGCGAAAGTTTCGGGCGGGCGCCGGTGGCAACGGAGGGCCGAACCTTCGCACGGGCGCACATGGGAGTGACCTCTATCTCGACGTCCCCGCAGGGACCGTCATCCATGACGCCGAGACGGAAGACCTGATCGCTGATCTGGCCAACGTCGGCGAAGAGGTGCTGGTAGCGCATGGTGGCCGCGGGGGCTGGGGGAACAAGCGCTTCGCGACCTCGACGAACCAGACGCCGGGCTTCTCACAGAAAGGCCAGGACGGCGAAGAGCTGGATGTCCGGCTCGAACTGCGGTTGCTGGCCGACGTTGGGCTGATTGGGCTGCCGAACGCCGGGAAGTCAACCTTCCTGGCCGCTGTCTCGAACGCCAAGCCGAAGATCGCGAACTACCCGTTCACCACGCTGGAACCGATGCTCGGCGTGGTGAATGTGGGCTACGACCGGTTCACGCTCGCGGACCTGCCGGGGCTGGTGGAGGGCGCGAGCGAAGGCTACGGGCTCGGCTTCGAATTCCTGAAACACATCCGGCGCTGCCGGGTGCTTCTCCACCTGGTGGACAGCAGTTCCCCGGACCCGGTGACCGACTACGAGCTCATCGAAGGCGAGCTGCGCGCCTACGACCCGAAGCTGGACGAAGTCGTGCGGGTTGTCGCCGTGAGCAAGGCCGACCTGGACGAAGAACAGGCCCGCACCTCGGCCGATACGCTGGAGGCGCACCTGGGACAGCCAGTTCGGGTGATCTCCGCGGAGATGGAGACCGGCTGCGAGGCGCTCACCGCCGAGCTCATGGCGCTCGTCAACGAAGAGAAGGCCAGGCCGATCGACCGTGATGAGGAAGAGATCCCGGTCCTCCGTCCCGCATCGGAAGAGCGATTCTCCGTTCACCGGGACGACGAAGGCCGGTTCGTTATCGAAGGCTACCGGGCCGTCTCGTTCGTGCAGATGATGGATACCCAGATGCCCGGCGCGTACGACGAGATCCTGCGCCGGCTGGAGCGCTGGGGCATTGCGAAGGTGCTGCGCCGCGAGGGCATCAGGCCCGGTGATAGGATGCTCTTCGGCGAAACCGAGATCACCTGGGACGACTGAGCAGCCACCAGCGCCGGTGCGCGGGACGGAATTGGTCCTAACGACTGTAGTGTTTTCGGTGCATTCTACCGACCATGTACACGCCGCCGCACAACCGCCAGGATGATCCCGAGGAAGTCTTCGCCTTCATGCGGGAGTTTCCCTTCGCCACGCTCGTGACCAGCGGTGAAGCTGGAATGGTGGCGACGCACATCCCGCTCGCGACGGTGCGTGACGGCGATTCGCTGCGGGTGAGCGGGCATATCGCGAAGGCAAATCCCCAGACGAATGACCTCGCGGCCGGGACGGAAGTGCTCGCGGTCTTCGCCTCTCCGCACGGCTACGTTTCGCCGACGAATTACGAGCCCGGCAACTGGGTGCCGACCTGGAACTACGTGGCAGTCCACGCGTATGGCGCGCCCGAAGTGCTCGAAAGCCGCGAAGAGAAGCTCTCCGTGCTGGCCGCGACAATCGCGGCGCACGATGCGGGCTTCCAGGCGGAGTTCGAGGCATACCCGGCCGAATTCGTGGACGCCAAGCTCAAGGGCATCGTCGCGTTCTCATTCTCCGTCAGCCGGGTCGATGCTCGCTGGAAGCTCAGCCAGGACCGGCGGCCCGCAGAGCGCGAACGCGTTTCCCTCGCACTGAAACTCTCAAACGATCCATCGGCGAACCGGCTCGCCGCCTTCATGGATCAGCGGGCATCGGTGGGCGCGTGAGCGACCGTCCCGACTGGATTGCGGCGCTCGCCGATGCCTCTCGCGGAATCGACCGCGGCGAACGCATCCCGTTCCGGTACGCGTACAAGCACGGATCGCTCGAAGCCGGCGTCTACCTCCCGGGAGAGCGCGACAACCAGCAACCGCACACGCGCGACGAGGCGTATGTCGTGGTTGCGGGCAGCGGTACCTTCGTGCGCGGCGATGAGCGCGTGACGTTCGGGCCGGGCGACTTCATCTTCGTGCCGGCGTCCGTCGAACACCGCTTCGCAGACTACACGCCGGACCTGGCGGTTTGGGTGCTGTTCTACGGACCTGAGGGCGGGGAGTAGGCCGGGCGCGCAAGCGGTTGAACGTGTTTTGCGTCTTGTAACGGAAACGAATGTATCGAACACTCTCCGATCGCCGCAGGCGCCGGGGAAGCCGGACCGCGGCAAGGAGACACCGAGGTGATAACGGAACGACTGACTTTTCGCGCGAAGTACGGGCAGGGCGATGCTCTCGTGACTCTCATGAAAGAGGCCAACCAGGTGATGCCCACCCAGGACATCCTCGCCGCCCGCGTGTACACCGATTTCACCGGCACGATGTTCACCTGCGCGGTCGAGTTCGATTACGCCAACCTCAATACCTGGGCCAAAGCGAGCCAGGGAGATTCAGCGCAGTACGGCACGCCGGAATTCCAGGCGTGGTTCGCCAGGATGGTCGCCTGCACCGAAACCGGCGACCGGCAGCTGCTCAACTCGGAGAAGCTGTTTTAGCCCGCCAGCCCGTACCGGGCGCGGTTTTCTTGCGTGTCCGCCACAAGCTCCCAGCGGAATACCTTCCCGTCACGAAGCTCGCTCAGCCAGATAAGCGTGAGCTTCGATTCCTCTTCGTCGGGCAAGCCAAGATGGGAGCCGGTGGTGGTACCGAGGACCGCGGCCACGTTGACCGAAGCTGCCATCCGTTGCGGAAGGATGAGGTACTTGGGAAACGATTCGGCGTAGCCGCGCCAACCAGCTTCGTTCGCCTCGCGGCCAACAGCGGGCGCTTCATCGAAGATGCGGAGTTCGTGGTCCTCGTGCATGAGGTCCACGAGCCCCTCGACATCACCTCGGTTGATGCAATCGATGAAGGCGACAGCCATGGCGAGCGGAGAGGTGTGGAATTTCGGATTCACGGCAAGAAGCTATCGCTTGCTGAGACGAATTCCAAGGAGATCCGTCGCTAGAGCCCGGCGACCTCGGCGTAGCGCTTTAGTGACGGGATCACTTTGTCCGCACCCTCCGGGCGGAGTGAGAAGAGGCAGCGTTCCACGCCCATCTCGGCGTAGTTCTCGATGGTCTCTTGCGATGGGGGCACACCAAAGACCGAGACCGGGATCTTCCCGCGGCCGGCGTCCTTCGCCTTCTGTTGAAGTTCCGCGATCATCGCGCTCAGCACCGAGCCGGAGCGCCCGCCGATGGGCATCCAGCCGTCGCCGTATTCGATGACGCGGTCGAGCGTTCGGGGGCCGGCGCCGCCCACGAGGATCGGCGGGTGCGGCTTCGCGGCCGGCTTCGGCCACGACCAGATGGGATCGAAGTTCACGAACTTGCCGTGGTATTCGGCTTCGTCCTTCGTCCAGATCTCCTTCATGGCGAGGATGCGCTCGCGGAGGATGCGCCAGCGGAGCCGGGGGACCGTCCCATGGTTCTCCATCTCCTCTTCGTTCCAGCCGCCGCCAATGCCGAAGAGGAACCGGCCGCCCGAAAGGAAATCGACGCTCGCAACTTCCTTGGCGAGGGTGATGGGGTCGCGCTCCATGACCAGGCAGATGCCCGTTCCGACCTTGAGGTTCTTCGTGACCGCGAAGGCAGCCCCGGCGGCGACGAATGGGTCGTGGGTGTGCGAGTACTCCATCGGCAGGGGAGCGCCGCCGGGCCAGGGAGTGCGGCGGCTGGTGGGAATGTGCGTGTGTTCCGGGAAGAAGAGCGACTCGAAGCCGAGATCTTCGCAGGCTTTCGCCAGCTCATGTGGCGGGATGGCGTAGTCAGTGGGGAACATTTGGACGCCGAACTTCATGGCGGGACTCCTGGGTCTTTGGATAGCCGGACGATTGTAGCGGGCCAGCGCCCCGCCGGGGTGCCCGAACTCAATTGCCTCGCTCCTGAGCCAGGTTTAACTGGCGGCCTTCGGCGCGACTGTCTTAGGCCTGTTCCGAGAGGCACTACTACGAGGCACTTGTAAGGGAGTTGCAAGGTATACCTCCGTCGATGGCACTAGTTCTGTGGTATAATTATTGTAAAGGAGGAGGAGCCTATGACGAGACTTAAGAGTCTGCTGAAACGAGAAATACTTGCACGCGACGTGGGCCGCGTGATTGGCAAACCGGAAGACGTACTGGTCGATCCAGAATCCCACAAAGTGTCGCTCATCGTGTTGAACTATGGTGAACTACCGGAGACATCGGTGGTTCTGCCCGCGGATGCCGTCGGCATATTCGATACGGATGCGATGACGATCGAGAGCCTGGACCAGCTGCACCTTGCGCAGCATGAAAAGGTGCTCCTCTCGAAGATGGAGGCTGGGCTCAAGCTGCGCAGCCGGAGCACGTTCACCAACGACGGGGTCCGCCTCGGGACGCTCGACGGCATTGATATCGACCGCACCGGGAACGTGGAGGCTTACCACATTCGAAAGCCGAGGTTCGGATTGCTGCGTCCTCGCACAATCGTTTCGCCCTCGGAGGTCGGGGGTTTGGGCGAAGACGTCGCCGTGGTGAAGAACGAACCACAACGAGCGGGCTAACAATCCCACCCGACCGCAGCCAGACAATTCGGGCGGCGCTGATTCTTCGGCGCCGCCCATTTGCGCGTCCTCAGCGACGCATGACGCCTAGAACTCGAACGAGTTCCCCGGCCGCAGCACCGTGAAGGGCTTGTCGTACAGCGCCTTCAGCCGGTTTTCGAGGTCCTCGAGGAAGTTCTCCGAGCCGTCTGAGAAGTGCGTGACCAGCAGGCGTTCGCAGCCGGAGGCGTTTGCCATGGCGGCCAGCTCCGGGACGCTGGTATGCGTGTCGGCGACTCGGGTGCCGGGTTCGAGGACCGTGCACTCGGCGAGGAAGATGCCCGCATCGCGACCGACTTCGATGGCGGCTTCGCAGTAGGCCGTGTCGCCGGTATAGCCGAAGACGCCGTTGCCCAGCTGGAGGCGGAAGCCGTAGTCCTCTTGCGCGTGCTTCGTCGGCCCCACGAACGAGACATCGATGTCGCCGATGCTGATGGTCTCGGTCGGGTCGTACTCGCGGGTGTCGAAGATTTCGACCCAGCGGCCGGCGGTGGAGCCGCCGACGTTCACCTGGAGCGCCTTGAAGCAGGCATCGAGCGTGGCCATGCCTCCGGGCGGGAGGAAGAGCGGTGTCCGCCAGGGCGCGCCGCCGGTCATTCGCTGGCCCGGCGCCGTCGCGCGCGCCACGTTGAAGGGCAACAGGTCGAGAAAGTGGTCGGAGTGCATGTGGGTGATGAACACGGCATCGATGTCGTGCACCTCGGCGACGCTGCGAAGGTTCGCCAGCGAGCCCGGCCCGGCATCGAGGAGGATTCGGGCGCCGTCCTGTTCGAGCAGGTAGGAAGAACACGCGCCGCCGGCGTGGGGCGCGCCGGAGGACGTCCCGAGGACGGTGAGTTTGGCCATTGCGGTCCCCCTTCGTCACGAGACTGACGGTCTCCTGTTAACGCTCCCGCCGCGCCGGTAGTGTCACTTATGCTACGCTCAGAACCCGTCTACGTTGACGTGAGGGTAAGCCTACGATCGGCTGGTTCACCAGGACGTTCTACTCGCTCGAGAAC
The DNA here is from genome assembly GCA_050247055.1 of Dehalococcoidia bacterium. Lineage (GTDB taxonomy): Bacteria > Chloroflexota > Dehalococcoidia > Tepidiformales > Tepidiformaceae > Amarobacter. The sequence continues at coordinate 277,522 of JBFWUX010000001.1, read as the reverse complement.
ACGCAGTTCCGCCTGCTCTGGCTCGGCACGCTGTTTTCGTTCATGGGCATGCAGATGCAGGTCATTGCCCGCGGGTACCTGGCTTTCGACCTCACCGGCAAAAACTCCGCCCTCGGCGGCGTGATGATCGCCTTCGGCATCCCGCAGCTGTTCCTCGGCCTCTGGGGCGGCGTGCTGGCGGACCGGCTGCCAAAACGGAACCTGCTGATTATCTGCCAGGTGATTGTGGCCCTGAACTCCGCCGCGGTTGCGACGCTCATCGAGCTCGACCGGATTGAATTCTGGCACCTGATTGCGGCGGGTTTCGTGCAGGGCGCGGGCTTCGCGTTCATCGGCCCGGCCCGCCAGGCGTTCATCGGCGACCTCGTCGATCGGCACGCAATCGGCAACGCAGTCGTCCTGCAGCAGCTGAGCATGAACAGCTCCCGCGTCATCGGCCCGTCCATCGCGGGGGCAATGATCGGCATCGCGTTCATCGGCACGGCCGGTGTGTACTACGTCACCACGCTCGGGTTCATCCTCGCCACGGTGACGATGCTGCGCCTGCCCGCGGGCAACCCGAAGCCGCGGGAAACACCCGTTTCGCCGATGGCCGACCTCAAAGACGGCGTCTCCTATGTGCGCAAGCGGCCGTCCATCGCGCTGCTCATCCTCACGTCGTTCGCCGTCATCATGGTGGGCTTCCCGTACCAGTCCTTCCTGCCGTCGATTGCGAAAGACGTGTACGACGTGGGCGGCGGCGGTCTGGGTATCCTGCAATCCTTCGGCGCCGTCGGAGCGGTGATTGCCACCCTGTTGGTGGCGGCTTACGCGGAGAGCAAGCACAACTGGGTGGCGCAGCCGGCCCTCGCGATCGTCTTCGGGCTTTCGCTCGTTGGGCTCGGCCTGGCCCCGAACTTCTGGTTCGGGTTGCTCGCGATGGTGGCCGTTGGCGGGCTCGCGGCTGGCTTCCAGGGCGTGAACAACTCGCTCACCATGCAAAGCACCGACGGCCCCTACCAGGGCCGCGTGCAATCGATTTCGATGCTGAGCTGGAGCCTGTTTGGGCTCATGTCGCTGCCGATCGGGATCGTGGCCGATCAGATTGGCATCCAGGAGACGATCGTGATCATGGGCGCCGTGGTGATGGCCTCGGTGGGTGCGCTACTCCTCTTCCAGCGCACCTCGGCAGTGGTTGAAGACCGCGCCGAGCGCGTGCGGTCGATCGATGCGCGGCGTTCCGAAGCGGGCGCGGCCGCAGGCGGGCGATAGAGGATTTCGGTCACAAGTCGGACATGCTTCGAATCTATTTCGTGACAGATTTCACATGGATTTCATGCACGAACCGGGGCGGGCGAATTTCACGAGGCTATACTGGCTCGGGTAGGGGGCGACACGATGCGAACCGTGTTCCTGGTTACCCGGCATCCTGATGTCGCACGTCTTGGACCAGAACTGGAGCGCGCCGGCTTTTCGGCGCCGGCAATTGCGCCCGAGCGCCTTGCCAACGACGAGGTAGGGCCCACCGCTGATGTCGTGGTGCTCGACCTGCGGGACATTCCCGTCGCGGCCTTCAACATCCTCAGCGCAAACTACGCCGAAAACGGCGTCATTCTCATCGTCATCGCTGGCCCCGAGCAGATGGACAGGATCTCGGTGGACCTGCCGGTGGATGACTTCATCACGCTTTCCGCGCCCCCGGAAGAGCTCGCCCGGCGCATCGAACGCGCCCTCTGGAGGAAGCACGGCGTCGATAGCGAAAACTTCGTCCGCTGCGGCGCGCTCACACTCGACCTCTCGAACTACCGGGTCACGGTGGACAACGAACTCCTGGTGATGACCTTCAAGGAGTACGAGCTGCTTCGCTTCCTGGCGATGAATGCAGGCCGCGTCTTCACCCGCGAACAGCTCCTCAACCGCGTCTGGGGATACGACTACTTCGGCGGCGCTCGCACGGTGGATGTCCACGTCCGGCGGATCAGGGCGAAGATCGAGATCCACGGCCACGCCTTCATCGAGACGGTCCGGAACGTTGGCTACCGGCTCGTGGCCGAAGCGAAAAAGGACCCGGTGGAGTAACCCTCGCCGGTCTCCGGCGTTTCCACCCCTGCATGCAACTCAACGAAACCTTCGACCGCGTAGCGGAGCTCTACGATCGCGCCCGTCCGCGGTATCCAGGAGAGCTCTATGACGACCTGGCGCAGCGGACCGGCGCCCAGCAAGGCTCACGCGTCCTCGAGATCGCCCCGGCGACTGGCATCGTGACGGTGGAGCTGGCCCGCCGCGGGTACAACGTCACAGGCGTCGAGATGGGCGCGAACCTCGCGGCGGTGGCCCGTCGAAACCTCGAGCGGTACCCGAATGCCATGATCGAGGTGTCTCGTTTCGAAGAATGGCCGGTGCCGTTCCCGCCGTTCGATCTTGTGTGCTGCGCCACCGCCTTCAGCTGGCTCGATCCTGGCGTCCGGCTGACAAAGTGCGCGCAGGCGCTTCGCCCGGGCGGGCACCTGGCAATCTGGGACACGCACCATGTGGCGGGCGGGACGGAACAGTTCTTCATCGAGGTGCAGGATTGCTACGAGCACTGGGACCCGGAAACGCCGAAAGGCATTCGGCTGACGCCGGCCGGGCAGATCGAACCGAAGACGTACGGCATCGCAGACCATCCCTCGTTCCAACTGCTTGAGATCCGGGACTACGAAGTCACGTTGCCCTACACGACGGAAACCTACATCGATGTCCTGAACACGTACTCCGGGATGATCGCCCTCGAAGACACGCTGCGGAACGGGCTGCTCCAGTGCATCGCCGCGCTGATCGACGAGCGCTACGGCGGCGCCATCGAAAAGCGCTACCTGTTTCAACTGGTACTGGCGCGAAGGACGTAGTGGCTCAGGCGGCGCGCTGTGTTCGCTTGCGTTCGTAGAGCGAGGAATCGGCTTCCTGGAGAAGCCCGCTCGGGTCATGCCCGGAGCTGAGGGTTGCGACGCCGACCGTCGCCTGGATGGCGCCCCGACCGGAGCCGCCACCTTCGACCACAAAGTTCACCGATTCGAGGGCCGCGCGGATGCGGGAGGCTACGGCCTCACCATCGGCGCGCGACCGGTTCGGCATGATGATCGCGAACTCATCGCCCCCGGTGCGGGCAACGGTGGCGCCGCCGGGCGATGAATCGAGGATCGCCTGGCCGGCAATGCGCAGCGCCATGTCGCCGGCCGCGTGGCCGAACGTGTCGTTGATGCTCTTGAAGTCGTTCAGGTCGACGAGGGCGAGCGTCAGGGGCCGTGCCTGTTCCTTGCAGGTGACGAACTGTTCTTCGAGCTCGAGGTTGAAGTAACGGCGGTTGTGCAATCCCGTGAGCTCATCGCGCGTGGCGAGTTCCTGGAAGCGGCGGCCCCACTCCTTGTCGAGAATGGCCTGGCGCTTACGCGGGACCTGCGCCACCACGCTCACGATGACGGCGATGGCCGCATACCAGGCGCCGAAAGCGGCGAAGAGCCACGGTTCACGGAAGAAGCACGCGGTCCCGAAGATGACCAACCCGACACCCCATGAGCCGAACCCAAAGATGCGCGACATGCGCATCGCCTGTTCGACTTCGGGATGGTCCCCCACCGGGACAGAGCGGATATCCATCGGGTTTTCCCTGACCTTCTATCCGAACTATCGACCGCCCCTAATCGATTGCGTATGCCCGTAGTGTGAAGTTCATATTCCGAAGTGTGGCGCGGGATTCGACAGCGGCTCAACGGCGTCCAAGCGCGCCGGCAAGGGTGCCGACGATCGCGAGCGGCAGCAGGATTTCCGCGGCAATACCGTAGCCGTTCTGGGCCAACGCGGCGGCGCCGAGCAATGCCGCGACGCTCCCGATGGCCAGCACAATGGAATCGCCGACGATGAAATCCCACCAGAACGCGAGGAAGGCGATGACGTATTTCACGATGTCACCGGTTCGGGGCGCGGGACACGCCGGGACGGGCGACGCTTGAAGAGCGCGACCAGCCCGAACGCGACCGCGATGTAGAGGGCGATGAGGCCGACCAACATGCCGTCTTCGAGTGTCCACTCGATGCCGATGCCTTCGCCTGCCCAGAAGGTGCCGAAGGCCGTGAGCATGACGCCGACGGCGAACTTGATGTGGTTTTCGGGCACGCGCGCGAGCGGGCGATGCACGACCAGGCCCGTCCCAACCACGAGCACGAGGCCAACGGTGGCACCGGCGACGGTGAGTCCGTAGCTGCCGTGATTGGCGCCGAACGTGAGGACGATGAATGCAACCTCCAGGCCTTCGAGGAAGACCCCCTTGAACGAGACGGTGAAGGCCGTCCAATCGAAACCTTCGGGGAGCGGTTCGGCTTCGAGCTCGGCGACTTCCTCCTGGTAGATGGCTGCTTCGTCGTGGAGCGCCCTTCTGCCGCTGGCACGGAGGATGGCTTTGCGCAGCCACTGCAGCCCGAACACAAGGAGCAGCGAGCCAATGACGATACGCAGCCCATCGAGCGGTACCCAGTTCACCAGCGACGGCCCGGCGACGGCGACCACCGCACCGAGCGCGATCAGCCCTGCCAGTACACCAATGAGTGGTGCTCGCCACCCGCGCGTGACGCCCGCGGCGAGCACGATCGTCAGCGCTTCAACCATCTCCACGGTCGATGCGAGGAAGGCGCCGGAGAAGATCAGGACGGAGTTCAACCGGGGGCCCCTTTCACGCGCAAAGGTCTGCCTCGAATCATACGAAGCGCTCCGAACAGCGCCACATGCTGAAATTGCCGGGTAAGGAACACAATGGCCCGGTTATGCGTTGTGTAGGATGACGCTCCACACGGGGGAGGTGGCGGATGAGAACTCGAGCGGTTCGCGTAACAGTGACGATGCTCGTGCTTGCGATTGGCGTGCTCGCCGGCGGGCACAGCGCCACCGCGGTCAGTACAAGGACCTGGACGGGCCTCGGCACTTCGGACAACTGGTCCGATGCCGCCAACTGGGATTCCGGCGTGCCCGTGGCCGGCGATTCACTCGTCTTCCCGGGGTCGGCATCCCGCAAGGAAAACACCAACAATCTCGCGCCCAATCTGAGCTTCGACACGGTCACGTTCTCAGGCTCCGGCTACACCATCGATGGGAACGCATTTGCGATTGCCACCGCTCTCGTGAATCAGCCGGGCACGGGCACGAACCGGCTCTCGCTCTCCATCGGTGGCGCCGGCGAAGTCCACCAGCAATCGGGCAAGCTGATCCTCGACCACGCGAACAGCTACGCCGGCGATACCAGCGTGAGCGGTGGCGCACTCGCGATTAGCGATGATGAAGCGCTCGGTGCAGCGGCGAATGGGACGACCGTAGGTGCCGATGCCACCCTCCAACTCCTGGGCGGCATCGATATCGGCAGTGAACGCGTCATTGTCACGGGCGAGGGCTTTGATGGGTACGGCGCGCTCCAATCAATCAGCGGAACGAACTATCTCGACGATCTGAGAATCCTCGACGCTACGGTCATCGGCGTGGGAAACAGCGTGTTGGTGGTCGGGACACTGAACCAGCAAGCGGGCGGCGCGAGCTTCACCCTGGTTGGCGGCGGCAAGATGCAGGTGAATAACGCCTTCTTTGCCGGCCAGGCCACCGTCGACGATGGCAACCTCACCTACAACGCCTCGTCTCAGTTGTTCACCACCGTGGAAGAGGATGGCCTGATGCGCGGCACGGGCGTCATTTCATCGCTCGATGTGCTCGGCGGTGTGGTCTGGCCGGGTTCCGGCAACCAGCCGGGCATCCTCACGGTCATGGGCGAAGCTTCGATCACGGCCGGACAGATGCGCTTCGACCTCGATGGGCCAATCGCCGGCATTGGCTATGGCCGGCTTGCCGCGCAGCACTTCTCGCTCGCCAGCAACGTCACCAGCCTGCAAGTGGATCTGGCGTACCAGCCCATCATCGGCCAGGTGTTCCGCATCATCGATAATGGCGCGGGCGAAGTCGGCGGGATGTTCTACGGCCTCCCGGAGGGAGCCATTCTTTTTGTCGATGGATTCGCGCTCCAGGTGAGTTACATCGGCGGCGATGGCAACGACGTGACGCTCACCGTGCTGCGCGAAGTGGCCGCCAACCTCGAAGTGACTCTCACAGCGCAGCCCTCGCCGGCGGCACCCGGGAACCTGTTGGTCTACACCGCGGAAGTCACCAACCTCGGTCCGGACACCGCACAGAGCCCGCGGCTCTCGATGGGGACACCCGTCGGGACCACGTTCCTCTCGGTCACCGCGCCCGGCTGGTCGTGTTCGATGCCGTCGCCATCGGTGAGCCTCTCCTGCACGCTCTCGACGCTTGCGGCCGGCGATTCGGCGACCGTGCTGATTACCTACCGCGTGGATGACGGCGCCGTTGGTCCGATCAGCGGCACGGCCGGAGTATCGGCGAAGACCAACGACCCCTTCAGCAACAACAACGCCACCACCCTGCTCACGCCAGTGGGTTCGGGCGGAGGGAAGCCGTTCCGGCTGTTCGTGGTCGGGCTTGCGGCGGATTCGGCAGTCGGTCCCGGAGCGTCGGAATAACGACCACCCGCGAACGTGCAAGGTAGAGATATGGCCGGGTCACAAAGGCCAAAGTTTGAAGAGGAAATCGAATGACCCTGAAGCGAATGGACAACGTCGGCATCGTGGTCGAATCCCTCGATGAAGCGGTTTCCTTCTTCACCGAGCTGGGCCTGAACCTCGAAGGCCGGGACGTGATCGAAGGCGAATGGGCCGGGCGTATCACCGGGCTGGGCAATCAGAGCGTCGAGGTCGCGATGATGGTCACTCCCGACGGCCACAGCCGGCTCGAGCTCTCGCGGTTTCTCAGCCCGGCCACCATCGCCGACCACCGGAACGCCCCGGTAAACGCCCTCGGCTACCTGCGTGTCATGTTCGCGGTGGACAACCTGGACGAAACGCTCGAACGCCTTCGCAAGCGCGGCGCGCAATTGGTCGGCGAGGTGGTTCAGTACGAAGACGTGTATCGGCTCTGCTACATCCGTGGCCCCGAAGGCATTCTCATCGGCCTCGCGGAGGAACTTGGGGGTAGCCAGGGCTAATCCAGGCTGGCTCTCGCGCGTTGCGGAAGTCCGAGTTTGTAGGCGTGGGTCGGGGACACGCTTTGCACGAACCAGCCATCGATGTGGTTCGACTCATCCGGATCGGCGCCGGGGGCCCGTTGCCGAATGCGGCCGCTACTCGTGCCGCGTCGAAATACCGCCATCAACAGGGATAACGACGCCGGTGATATAGGCGCTGGCCTTCGAAGAGAGGAAGATCGCGGTGCCGGCCATGTCGTCGGGCTCGCCGATGCGGCGGCGCGGGTTGGTCGCACGGATGTTGTCGCCAAATCGCTGCAGGGTTTCGTGCATCATTTTGCTCTCGAACGGCCCGGGGGCGATGGCGTTGACGATGATGTTCCGGCTGGCAAGGTTGTGGGCCAGGTGGCGTGTGAGCTGGTGAACCGCCGCCTTGCTGGATGAGTAGGCGTACGTCTCCATCGCCGGCGCCTGGATTCCATCGATGGAACCGATATTGATAACGCGAGCAGGGTCGGCATCGGTGCCGGCCTTTTCCAATTGAGGGAGCAGGAATCGCGTGAGGTGGAAAATGCCCTTCACGTTGAGGTTCATCACCTTGTCGAAGGCATCATCCGGGAACTCCGCGATGGGTGCGCCCCAGGTGGCGCCGGCGTTATTGACGAGGATGTGGACCTTCTCCTCGCGCTTCGCGATTTCATCCGCGAGGTAGCGGCAGCCGGCTTCGCTGCCAAGGTCGGCCGGGATGGAGATGCACTGGCCGGATTTCGAGAGTTCCTCCGCCACGGCGTTGCAGACATCGGCCTTGCGCGAGGAGATGTAGGTCTTCGCGCCGGCCTCGACGAAGCCGCGCGCAATCATCAGGCCGATGCCGCGAGAACCGCCGGTGACCACGGCGACCTTGCCGGAAATGTCGAAGAGATTGGACATGGAGAACCTCACACGCGAAAAAGAAGTGGCGCTGATGGTACGCGAGGGTGGACCTTCCCGCAGAGGCGCTGAGCGGCAGATATGCATCGATATGCTAATCTGCCTGTATGCGCACCACCTTGAACATCGACGATGAACTGCTGAAGGAAGCGAAGATCGCGGCCATACGAGAAGGCATCACACTGACGGCGTACATCGAGCGCGCGCTCAAGCGCGAGTGTCGGCGCGAATCGAAAGACAACGACGCTGGAGCGGATGGAGAGACACGCTGGACGATGCCCGTGCGAAAAGGCGAGCCCATGCCAGGCTTCGATTGGTTTGCGAGCTACGGATCAATGATCGAGAAACTTGAGGGGCCGTTTGCTCGTCCCTGACGTCAACGTCCTCATCAACGCCGAAAACTCGGCCTCGCCAGATCACGAGGCTGCGCGCGAATGGATGGAATCCAGAGGAAACGGCCTCGTGGCCGTGGCGATCCCGGACATGGTGCTTTTTGGATTCGTGCGGATCACAACGAATCCAGCCTTCGGGGCGAATGCCCAGAGCACGGCGGGCGCGTTCGAGGTCTGTCGTGCGCTACAAGCGATGCCTGCGTATCAGCGTCTCGTGGAGGGTTCGCGCCATTGGGAGATCTTCCGCGAGTTGAGCCTGGACAGTGGCCGGCGTGGAGGCGCGCTGGCAGACGCCTACCTGGCGGCCTTCGCTATCGAAAACGACGCCACCTTCGTCACCTTCGACCGCGGGTTCGCGAGGTTCCCCGGGCTCAAGGTACACGTTCCCACGGCCTGAACCTGGCGCGCGACCGATACACGCATGCAAGCCGTCGTGCGTTTCGCTGATCCGTTCGCAAGGCCCTCACGCGTACGTTGAGAACTATCCCGCAAAGGAGGTTCCCAAATGGAAACCCGACAGATTAAAGAACACATGCCCGTGGTTTGTTCGGAGAACGGACAATTCGGAGTCGTCGATCACCTGGAAGGCGACATGATCAAGCTCACGAAGGACGATTCCGGACAGCACCACTACATCCCGCTCTCCTGGGTAACGTCCGTTGACGACAAGGTCCACATCGACCGTCCCGGCGATCAGGCGATGCGCGAGTGGAAGACGGAAGCCCAGGTCGCTCGCTAGGGCGATGTGAAACGGAGCGGCGTGAAGGGAGGCTCTCGATGGCCTCCCTTCTTCGTGCGCCGGGCGTTCAGTTCACCCGGTCCCCGGTCTGCTTCCCGTTAGGCCCAAGCGGGCCAAACACCTCGCCGCGCTCCACCTGTAAGTCCAGCCCATCGACCGCGCGAACGCTGCCGAACGCCCGGATCAGGTTCTCCGCCTGGACCCAAAGTCGTCATTTCGAAGGCCTCGCGGCTTCGAATTGCTTGACGATTCGCTTCGGCGCGGTGGCGGTATAGGCCTCGGTCAGGAGTTGTTCGGCCTGTGCCCAATCCACCGGTTCGATATCGAGCCGCATGCCGATCCAGCCATGGCGCGCCACGTACGCGGGCAAATAGAACCGCTCTCGGTCCAGGTCGATGAGTTCGGCCTGGACGCCGGGCAGAGTCTTGCAGGTGATCCCGACTATTCCATCGCCGTGGTGGTTGTTGAGGAAATAGCAGAACTTCTTGCCGTTCACCAGGAAGGCCGAATGATCCGAATGTCCGGTCTGTTCGGTGGCTTCTGGGAATGCGAGACAGATCTCGCGGACGCGGGCGCGCTGCACTTCCGGATCCATGTTGTGGAGCATAGTGCACGGAAGTATGCCCGGTCTCGTACGGAATTGCGCTCCCGGGGAGGCAAACTGGGCCGATCGGACTCGTGCTACGCTCGATTGCGAAGCTCATGAACTACCGATTCGATGCGTTTGAACTCGACCCCGCGCGGTTCGAATTGCGCAAGGCCGGGGTGGTCCAGGCGGTGGAGCCCCAGGTCTTCGAAGTCCTTGCCTACCTCGTCGCCAACCATGACCGGATCGTGACGAAGGATGAAATCCTCGATCAGTTGTGGCCGGAACGATACGTAACCGAAGGCGTCCTCAGCAGCCGCGTGATGGGCGCGCGCAAGGCCATCGGTGACAGCGGGCAGGAACAGCGGCTGATCCGCACGATCCACGGTCGAGGCTTCCGGTTCGTCGGCGCGATCGAGGCCGTGGACCCCGCCTCCGGGGCCAAAAGTCAGGGCGCTCCGGCGGACTCCCATCCGATCACGATGCCCCCGGTTCGCTACGCGACGACCTCCGATGGCCTCAGCATCGCCTATGCGGCGACCGGGACGGGGACAACCATCGTTCGCGTACTGGGGTGGTTCACCCACCTCGAAGTGGAATGGAAGTGGGAGAAGGCGCGGCGCCTGTGGGAGCGCCTTTCCGAACGGCACCAGCTCATCCGCTATGACGGACGCGGCATGGGGCTTTCCGACCCGGCAGACGAGTTCGACCAGGAATCGCGGCTACGCGATGTGGAGGCGGTGGTCGATGCGCTCGGCGAGGAGAAAGTGATCCTCCTGGGCATGTCGCGCGGAGTGCAGGATGCAGTGCATTACACGGCTCGCCACCCGGAACGCGTCGAAAAGCTCATTGTTTATGGCGGGGGGCCAGCCCCGGTTTCGCCCGAGTTGCGCGAGAAGTGGGAGAGCAACGCGCGGCTCCGCATCGAAATTATCCGGCAGGGTTGGGGCACGGACTCTCCGGCGTACCGGATGTTGTTCACACATATCTTTCTCGGCACGAAGGCCGCACCCGAGGACATTGAGTACTTCACCGAAATGCAGCGCCTTTCGACCACGCCGCAGCGGGCCTACCTGTATGCATCGCAGGCGTTCCCGGTGGGGCTGGAGGAAGCCGCCCGTTCGATTTCGGTCCCGACCCTCGTCTTGCAGCGGCTCGATGACCAGCTCGTCCCGGTCGACCGCGCGCGGCGGCTTGCGGCGTTGATCCCCGGCGCGATCTTCCGAGCGCTCGAAGGCGACAATCACTGGCTGCTCTACGACGACCCCGGGGCGCCCGAGTTCGTCCAGGCGATCGAGGAGTTCACCGGAACAACAGCCGGCTAACTCTTCGGCGGTCGGATCCGGAAGATGGTGGTGTGGCGCATGCGCGCGCACTCGGTACCGTCCGCGGCGAGCAGCGAACCATCGAGTTCAGCCACATGATGGCCCTTCTGTTCGTACGCCTTGAGGAACGTGCCCGCCATGGTGAAATCCTGGCCGGCGGCGGCTCGCGCCATGTGCTGGATCTGCGAGCGGATGTGAATCGATGGTCCGTACTGGTAGGAGTGCTTCAACATCGGCGTCATGCGCGCGGCGATCCACCCGGGATGCACCTGGCAGCCTTCGCCGTTGAACCGGGCTGAGTCGTCTTTCTGCAGGTCGGTCGCGTAGGCCGTCGCCTCGGCCACGGAATACGGCACTGGCATCGGGCGCAGGTCCTCGCCGGGGACGGCACCTTCGAGCGTGAGGATCGGCAGGACATCCGGCTTGGGTTCGGCCACGCGGCGTTTCGCGATCGTCAGTTCATCGAACCACGGGCCCTTGCCCAGTCCGGCCGTGCCGACGATCGCCGTGTCGCCATCCGGCAGGATCATCTTGAGATCGACGATGTCGCCGTTGCGTTCGGCACGGGCGGTCATCGTGTCGCCCGGGAAGGTGGGGCGTCGGAAACGGACATCGGCCCAGCCATCGGTGAGCCAGCGTTCGCCGAGGACTTCGAGGAGCACCGGCGTGAACCAGCCGTAGACGGTCACACCGCCGACGAGCGCTCCGCGGAAGCCGTACTGGGCCGCCACTTCGGTCGAGTGGATCGGGTTGGAAATCGTCGGGCTGTCTTCGCCATCGAGGAACGCGACGATCGTGCGTTCTGCCACTGTTGCCTGCATTGGGGCCTCCCATGCCATCTGGTAGTGCGTTTCGGTCTGGCCGGTTTCATGGAAGCCGAGCCGTTCGTAGAGGCGGCGCGCCGGGTTCACCTTGAGCACCTGGAGCGAAACGCCGAGGCCTCGCGCCGCCGCGTCTCGCTGAATTGCGCGCAGCATAGCCGAACCGATGCCGACCTTCAGGAAGCGGGGGTGGAGTTCGATGTTGCCAACCCAAATGCTTCCCGGCCGCTCATCCAGGTCGAGGAAGCCGGCAAGTTCACCCTCGACGACAATTGCCTGGCGCGATGCGGGCCAGTGTTCGGTCCAGAACGCGCGCTGTTCTGCCTCGTCCCACGGACCCCAGGTCTCGGAGACGTAGCGCTCCAGCGCCGCGCGATGGATGGCGTAGAGGGCTTCGGAATCGGAGGCGGTTGCGGGCCGAAGGTGGTAGGTGGGGGTCATGTCTGCATCACCGGTGACTTAACGGTACGCTGCTCGCCATGAATGTCCATCGACTGGCCCTGACGATACTGTCGACTTCTTTGACCGCCTAGTTCTCGGGATCCTCGAACCCCGGAGGGCATGGCTGCGGCGACGGCCGCGGGCTTTCAGGCGGAACCAAGGTTGTTCCGTCCGCCAGCAAGGGCTTGAAGCTGAGGAGCGTCCCCTCGCTGTCGAAGACGGCGCCGAGGGTGGTAATTCCGCGGAATGGCGCGGTCGCCTCAGTAATCCGAGTGCCACGACACGACGCGTAAATCCATGGTGCGTCGGAATCCACCCGCGTCGACAGGGCGATGATGATTCCCATTCCGGAGATACGTCCGCCTTCTTGAACGTTGGGCGTGACCTCCGCCACCTCCCAGCCAGTTCCTTCCGTCACAGCCTGGAAGACCGGCTGTGCTGCGAGGGTCCGCAATGCTCGAGCTTTGTCCTCGCCACTCACCGTCGGTAATGCGGCGCCGCCATCGAACGGCGCGGATTCAAGTTCCGACGATGATTGGTCGTCGGAAAGCACACTGCAGGCACCGAACAACAACCCCGCGCTGAGGAGCACGCCGAGAAGCAGTCGCGGCGGACGAGTCCTCGTGGTCAGGCGATCCTCCTCACTGGAGCTTCCAATCGGTTCGCGTTCGTGGAACGGGCCCTCCGGTTGGCGCGAATCTTATCTGCATCACCGGTGACTTAACGGTACGCTGCTCGCCATGAATGTCCATGCGGCCATCCGCCGATGAGTGCTCCGGTTTATCTCATTCTCGGGAAGGGCGGGCAGGGCCGCGATGTGCTCGATGCCCTGCTTGCGGCGTGCCGGGACGTCGCGGGCGTCTTCGATGACGACGACCCGCCGCTGCCGCCGCAGGTGCCGTTGCTCGGGAAGAAGGACGAATGGCGCTCGAAGCTCGCGCCCGACGTCGAATTCATCGCGGGGATGGGCAACTCCACCGAGCGCGCGGAGTTCGCCGCAGCCGTCTTCGCCAGCGGCGGCAAGCTGGCCTCGGCCATCCATCCGGCGGCAGTGATTTCGCCGCGGGCGACGGTCGGTCCGGGGGTGTTCATCGCGGCCGGATGCGTGATCGCGCCGGAGGCGGTCATCCACGACCTCGCATTCATCAACGCCAACTGCTCGGTCGACCACGACTGCGAAATTGGCATCGCGGCGCAACTCAGCCCGGGCGTGACGCTCCCCGGCGGGGTAATCGTCGGCGATAGCGCGTTCATCGGCGCTGGTGCCGTCGTCTTGCCGGGAAAGCGCATCGGCGTTGGGGCTGTTGTTGGCGCAGGGTCGGTGGTGACTCGCGATGTGCCCGACGGTGTGACGGTTTCCGGGAACCCCGCCCGGCCGCACGGCGAACCGGGAGGCGACAACCGGCCGCGGCTGTTGCGTACCTAGACAGTCTAGGTATATGGTGGCGGAGATGGCGAACTCTCCCTTCCGCAGCCAGCTCGATGCGCTCCTGCTGGCGATCATCGCGCCCGGGCCGCTGCACGGGTACGCGATTATCGAACGCCTGCGCGAACGCAGCGCCGGTGCATTCGAGCTGCCGGAGGGCACCGTCTACCCGGTGCTTCACCGGCTTGAGCGCGAAGGGCAGCTGGCCTCCGAGTGGGCCGAGCGGAATGGACGGCGGACGCGGCTCTACCGCGTGACCGAGCCGGGCCGAGAAGCCCTGGCGGCGCGCCGTATCGAGTGGCAGGACTTTCGTCGCGGAGTAGATTCGATCCTGGAGGCGATCTGATGGACGACCCAATCGAACGCTATCTCGATGACCTCTTCCTCGCCCTCCGCGATTGCCCGCGCGAGGCGCGGCGGCTGGTCCGCGACGCCGAAGACCACCTCCGCGAACAACAGGACGAACTGGTCGCGGCCGGGATGACGCCGGATGCTGCGGCGCGCGCGGCCATCGAGCGATTCGGATCCGTTTCCCAAATCGTCGATCGGGCCAGGGAAGAAGACCCGCGGCACTGGTTGCTCTCCGTGGTGGGCGGAATGTTCTCCGCCGGGCTGTGGCTGGTGGCGGTCGGGTTCATCGCGATCGGCGTCAGCGGGGTCATCGCCCTGGCGATGGGTTCGACGCTGGGCCACAAATTCGTCGCGGCGGATGCGCCGGGGGTCACCTACACCGCGGAACGCTGCGCTGACTTCGAACGGTTTGTCCCGGACGCGCCGGATTGCGAGACCGCCGCTATCGACCACCACTACGAAGAAACGGTGGGGTACCGGCTGAGCGGTGGCGTGCTTGGTCTGCTGCTGGCTGGCGCCGCGTTCGCCACGCGTCCGCTCGCGCGACGAGGCCCTGACCTTCGCGGGCTGATGGCCGGCGCGGGCTTCGCGCTCTTTGGCGCCGCAGCGACGATCCTCATGGGCATCGGCGCCCAGAGCCTCATCTTCAACAGCGGTGATGGGGCAGGGGAAACGCTCTCCGCCGGTCCGGTGGCGTTGCTGGTCGCGCTTGGGTTCGGAATGTTGCTGGTGCGCTGGCTGCGAGAGCCGCGGGCGCGAGTGCTTCTCGGTTAGCCGCTCTTCCGGGCGTGGTACTCGTTCAGCAGGCGGACGACCGCCTCCTGGACCGCGGTGTAGCCGGCCATGTCTCGGCCCACCTGGTATTCGCCTTTGGTGCTCTGGAGGACGAGGACGGTGGCCTCCCGCTGGTAAGGGAAAAGGCTCTTGGCCCAGCGGAGCTGGCGGATGGCGGTGACTTCGGCGAACGGCAGCAGGCCCTTTTGCGGTCCTCGGACGAATTCGATGCGATCCGGGTAGACGCGGACGAGCGCCCACTTCGAAACCACACGCTCGTACGCCAGGTACCCGGCCGCCGCGACGGCCATACCGGCGATGCCGCCGAAGAGCAGGGGCAGGTTCGCCGAGAGCGCGCCGCCGCCGGCGATGAGCGCAGCGAGCACGCCGAGCAACATCCAGCCCATCGCTCCCTGCGCGTGGATGGGCGCGACATATCCGATGATGGCCGGCTCGGGTGATGGTTCGGTCACAGGGAGATGTTCTCGCGCTCCATGGCTGCGCGCACTTCGGGCGGGAGCAGGTCGAGGATGACCGATTGAAGCATCTTGAAATTGTCGAGTGTGCGGTCGATCCCGAGGTACGAGCCGTCGGCGAATTCGAGCCAGAGCGCCGTGTCGTGCCGGGAGAAGAAGTTCTGCATGTCCCGGCTTCGCCTCGCCTTCGTCACTGCCGAATACGGCTGCCGCAACCCATGAATGAGGATGCCCTCGGGGTGTAGCTCAAACAGCCATTCCGAGCCTCCAAACGTTCGCCGTGCCAGCCAGGGGCCGACCACGAGCACACCGGATCCGGCCCCAATGGCCCAGATCTCAAGCCGGAAGGCGCCGAACAAGAGCAAGCAGAGGCCGAGGCCCGTCAGCAGAAGAGGCAACGTGAGGTCAATCGACCTCAGCGGGTCTCGTTTGGCGCGGATGGGAAAGGCCGGCGAGTTCGGATTGGGCCATGAGTCGTTCATCGGACGCCGATTCGTCACACGATCGCGGTTGGCAACTTCCGGGCCTTGCCGCGCCCGCCGACAGCGACGCGCCACGCAATCCGCGGCGACATCATTGACGTGGGCGGAGCCAGCAGGTTGGCGACGCTGAAGAATTGCTTCAGCACCACGGGATCCTTGGTGCAGGCCTTGTGGGCGCGAGCCATGTAGCCGTTCACCATCTTGAAGCCCGGCGGCCGCTTACCTTTGACCTGCGGGTATTTCATGTCTTCACCCGTGGCGATGGTCCATGGCGAATCCGCGAGCTTGCTCGCACGGGCGAAGAACGGCTTCCACACCGGGGCATCTCCGGCGCTGGCGAGGCATTCGTCCAGCGCTTTGGCTTCGCTGGCGGCCACCGACATCCCCTGGCCATAGACCGGGTTGAAGCTGCAGAAGGCATCGCCAATCACGAGATAGCCGGCGGGGAAGTCGTCCAGCTTTTCGTAGTGGCGCCGCTGGTTGGCCGGATAGCGGTAGGAAACAATCTCGGAGAGCGGCTCACGGCCGGCCAGCATGTCGACGAGGTCGGTGGTTGGCAACCCACGGGCATACTCCATCCAGCCGGCGAAGTCGGTCGGCGGGAAGTCGCCGACGGCGCCAGCCAGCGTGATCATCCAGCGTTCGCCTTCCATCCCGATGATGGCGGCGAAGCGCGTTGCCTGCGGCACGGTCCCGGCGATGATTGCGCCCATGCTGCCCCAGAGGTCCGTCGGCTGGCGTTCGAAGACGGCGGTGGCGTACCCAACGTTGATTTCGATCGAGCTCTGCGGGACTTCTGCGTAACCCCACGACTTGAGCCACTTTGGCGACTGCGAACCCCGGCCAGTCGCGTCCACGACCAGGTCGGCATCGAGAAATTGTTCATCGCCGGAATCGCGCGATTTCACCGCGACTCCGGTCACCCGGCTAGCTTCGAACTGGGGCATCTCGGCGTCGTGATTCTCGAGGAACGTGATCTTCGGGTTTGCCTTCGTGTGACGCCGCACGCCGGATTCGAGCAGTGGACGGCTTGCGGTGATTCCACCAAGGCCGGAGTTCGCGCGCAGTTTCCATGCGCCGTACTGGTACCAGAGGAAGTCGGCAGTGATATCGCCCCTGCGCCCGCCCGAGGCCACGATCTCATCGAACATCCCGGGATAGTACGAATCCATCACGCGGTAGCCGCTGGCGAGCAGGCCGTGAGCGTGGTTGCCCTGGGGGACGCCCTTGCGCGTCATTGCATCGAGTGGAAGGTCGTCGCGCTCGACCACCGTCACGCGATCAAAGTGGTTGCTCAAGGCTCGCGCAGTTAGCAGGCCGGCCATGCTGGCGCCCATCACAACTGCATGTTCGCGCTTTGTCATGGCAGATACCTCCCGAAATCGATTCGGGAGTATATACGCGGATTTGTTCCGCGCTGATCGTGAAGAAGATCACGGAGATCCGAGATTGATGCGGTTCAGGCCGAGACGTTCAGGTTGCGGCCGGCGTTCGGGTCCAGGAGGGTGAGGAGCGCGGCCGCTTCGGTCTTTTGCGCATCCATGCCTTTCTTCGCGGCGAGGACAGCGAGCGCATCGGCGGGGCTCTTGATCGATTCGGGCAGGTTGGTGGTGCACGAGGTGCAGGAAGAGATACTCACGGGAGGATTGTCGGCAGGAACGTCTGAGATCTTGAACCCCGAGTGGGGCCCGGTCCGCTTGTTCCTTCGCGGCCTAAACGGGGCGTTCCCCGCGGCCTGCTGATGCGCGCCTATAATCCCGGCCATGGCTACTTACGAACATATCGAGATCGACCGCGTGGGCACCGATGGGCGGGTCGCGCGCATCACGCTCAATCGCCCGGAGAAGATGAATTCGCTCTCCCAGGAGTTGCTCTTCGAGTTCTGGGACGCCCTCCATGACCTCGAGGCGGACGATTCGGCGCGCGTCATCATCGTCCGCGGCGCGGGCCGGACCTTCAGCGCCGGCTACGACCTGACCCCCGCCCGGGGCGGCGCCGACGGCGTCGTCCGCCGCTACAAGGGGATCGATGACCAGAAGCGCCGGCTGTTGATGGGCACCCGCACCGGCATGCAGCAAATCACCGATATCCACATGTACTTCTGGAACATGGCGAAGGTGACCATCGCACAGATTCACGGCTACGCCCTCGCGGGCGGTTGCGAACTCGCGATGATGGCCGACCTCGTGGTCGCGGCGGAAGACGCCCAGCTCGGGCACCCCGGCCTGCGCGGACTGGGCACGAGCCGCACCGGGGTCATCTGGCCGCTGGTCATCGGCATGCGCAAGGCCAAGGAGCTCTACTACACCGGCGACTCCATCAGCGGCCTCGAGGCGGAGCGCATCGGCATGATTAACTACGCGTGGCCGAAGGAGGACCTCGAATCGCACACGATCGGCCTCGCCGACCGGCTGGCCAACGCAAACGCCGACCACCTGGCCATCCTCAAGCTCAACATGAACCGCTTCTACGAAAACATGGGCATCTACTCTTCCGTGCGCAGCTCCACCGACATGGACGCCATGGGCCAGATGACCGGCTTCAGCTATGCCTGGCAGGACAAGATGCGTGAGAGCACAGAGGCCGGCACCGGGCTCAAAGGCGCGCTCGACTGGCGCGAAGGCATGTACCGCAAGCCGACTCCGGGGCTGAAGCGATGAACGGCCTCAAAATCGGCGTCCATTCGTCGGCTGGCTCCGCGCAGAAGACGGTCGAGGCGATCATCGCCGCCGAGAAAGCCGGCATCGAGTGCTCGTGGCTGACGGTCGGGGGGCTCGCGCCAGACCCGTTCGCCATCTTCGGCGCCGCCGCCCAGCACACCAGCAAGATCCTCTTTGGCACCTCGATCGTGCCGACGTTCCCCCGCCACCCGCTCGCGATGGCGCAGGGCGCGATCGCGGTCGACTCGCTTGCTCCGGGGCGGTTGCGGCTCGGCATCGGGCCGAGCCATAAGCCAGCGATCGAGGGAACGTGGGGCATCCCCTTCGAACGGCCGCTGCAGCACCTCCGCGAATACCTCACGATCCTGCGGGGCGTGCTCGAAACGGGCGCGGTGAACTTCGAAGGCAAGCGGCTGACCGCTCGCGGCCAATCTGGTTCACCCACGCAGGTCACATTGATGGCTTCGGCGTTGCGCGTGAACGGCTTCCGGCTCTGCGGCGAACTCGCCGATGGCGCGATTTCGTGGAATTGCCCGCTCCCATATCTCCGCGATGTCGCCGTCCCGGCGATCAAAGAGGGCGCGGCGAAAGCCGGCCGGCCCGCGCCACCGCTGGTCGCGCACGTACCGGTTGTTGTCTCGGAGGATGAAACTGCGGTCCGGGCGGGGGCGCAGCGCCAGATCGGCTTCTACCCGAAGGTGCCGTTCTATTCGCAGATGCTGCAGGATGCGGGCTTCCCCGAGGCGAAGGATGGCGAATTGAGCGACCGAATGATCGACGCCCTGGTCGTGCACGGCTCAGCGGCCCGTGTGAAAGAGCGGCTGCGGGAGCTTCCGTCGTTCGGCGCGAGCGAACTCCTCGCGATGCCAATCATCCCGCCCGGTGACGGCGCCGCGATGGAACGGACGATGGCCGCGCTGGGGGAATTGGCGGCCGAGTGATGCCCCGAAAACCAAGAGGCGACCCGCCGATGGGTCGCCTCTCGACATGCAGTTTTGACTTGCCGCCTTATCGGAGCGTTTCGAATAACCCCGCTCGCGCTTTCGCCGCCTCGGGCGAGACCTCCTCGCGGACCAGTTCGTTCTCGCGGAGGACTTCCGCGCTCTCCAGGATCTCGGGGTTGCCGGGATGCTCGAGGCCGGGCCCGGCCAGCCGGTGGTCGTGGATCTCGTCCCGATGCAGCGTCAGGCTGACGCGGTCTGGCTTCGCTTCGGCAATGAAGTCGCGCTTCAGCCAGAAGTCCATCGCCATGGGCACGTCAATCTTGAAATAGCTGCCGTGGATCTCTTTCACGGTGCCGAAGGGCTCACCTTCGCTCGTGAAGACGGGAGCGCCAATATCGGGCGTTCGAAGTTTGTTCGCTGTGCTCATTGTGTCTCCTTTCGTGGAGTCTCATTCCATTCTCGGTGCCGGCCCATCACGAAGGCCTTTCACCACGAGCGTGTCTCTTGCAGCTTCCTATCGAAACGCCCATTGGGGGTGTCAGTTGCATCCCCACCGGGTATTAGGATGTGGCCAAAGCCCGGAGGAGAGAGCGATGCCGGCCAACCCGATCGAAGATCCGTTTCGAGGTCGAACCCCCACCAGCCACGAAAAGATGACCGGCGTGCCCTGGGATGCCTCGTACCACGATGGTCCCGCGCCCTGGGATGTCGGCCGGCCGCAACCGGTGATTGTTCGCCTGGCTGCGCAGGGCACATTCGAATCGCCTGTCCTCGATGCCGGCTGCGGCACGGGCGAAAACGCGCTCCACGTTGCCGAAGCCGGGTTCTCGGTGCTCGGCGTGGATGTCGCTGAGACTGCGCTGGCGATGGCACGTGACGAGGCCGCCAGGCGCGGGATCGATGCCGAGTTCGCCACTGCCGACGCCCTCAACCTTCAGGAGCTGGGGCGGTCTTTCAAGACAGTCCTGGATTGCGGCCTTTTCCACACCTTCGAAACCGCGGAGCGCCGAGACTACGTCTCAAGCCTGGCCTCGGTGGTGGAACCGGGCGGCAGGCTGTTCATTCTTTGCTTCAGTGATGGTGGCCCGGATACAGGCCCACACCCCGTAAGCGAACCTGAGCTGCGGGCGGCGTTCAGCGGTGGCGCCTGGGAAATCGAATCCCTGGAAGAGGAACGCGTCCTCACGCGGTTCCATAGCGACGGCGCCCCCGCATGGTTGGCAACCGTTCGCCGCGGCGCATGAAACACTCCCGGGGATCCGCTCTCCCCGGGAGTTGAGGGTTGATCTGCTTCCGAGCTAGACCAACCCGGCTCGCATGCGTTCGCGCTGCGCTTCCAGCTCGCGTTCCATGTGCTCACGCTGGGCGAGCGCCTCGGCGCTGCTGATGACGCCGCCGTCGTCCGGGTCGCTGGCGTCCAGCCCGGGTTCGGATAGACGGTGTTCGTCGAGTTCGTCCTTGCGCAGGGAGAGGACGACGTTGTCGAGGGTGTTTTCAGCGATGTACTCCTGGCTTAGCCAGAAATCGCGAGCCATGGGCACATCAATTTTAAAGTAGCTGCCGTGAAGCTCCTTCACGTAGCCGAACTGTTCGCCGTCCCGGGTGGTTACCGGCGTGTCGATGATGGGTTCATTCGCCTGGTTTGCTGGGATGCTCATTGCGTCTCCTTTGGGGGCGCTCCGAATGACATCCTGCCTCGAAAGGCATTGCGAAGGTGCTTCACGGGGGGACGGGTGTATTTCGAATTTCTCGCGCTCTACTGGTCGCTAGCGAGGCGCCCCGCGGCGATCCCCACGAATACGCCGAGGAGCGTTTCGATGATGTGGGCCAGCGTCCCGGCGACAATCTCATCGCCGCCCATCGCCCCAAGCACGACGAGCCCCGAAATCGAGACCAGGAGCGCGGCCGCGAGGACGCTGACGATGATGGAGACCAGCCTCCCGACGGGACTTCGTCGCTCATCGCAACCGCACCTCGCCCGTCTTCCTGTGGATCCGGACCGGGCGGCCCGGCGCCGAAAGACAATGGACGAACAGGCCCGCGGCGGCTCGCAGGATCGTCGCGAACGCCGCGCCGTAGCCGGCAGCTCCGCGGGCGCCTGCTGAAGTGGTGGTGATCAATGGTGATGCCTCCTCCGTTCGTGAGGCATACGCTGCCCGCCCCGGGGCCGAAATTCCGAAGGGCGGTTGGCAATCCGTCAGCGCTTGGCGGTTGGCGTGGTGGGGTGGTGTTTCCAGCGTCCTGTCTTTCCTCGTAGCCCGTCGATCGCGCCCGACAGGTAGGCCCTTACGTTCGGCTTCCGGCCACTGATGCGGAGCCGGGCGAACCATGAAATGTCGCGGCCCAGGTGAACCGGTAGCGCGGGCCAGAACTGCCAGGCCGGCATGTACCGGCGAGCGACGATGATCGCGTTGCGCGATTGGTAGTACTGCCGGGCGGCGGCAATCGGGGTGCGTCCGAGCGTTCGTCCATCCGCGTCGTGGTATTCGGCGGCCTCCCTGGCGAGGACCACGCCCGCGCCAAACCTGCGGGCCCTGAGGGCGCAGTCCCATTCATCCCAGTCCAGGAAGAGATCCGGGTCCAGGAAATGACCGTTTTCCGCGATCAGCTGCCGTATCAACGTGACATCGAAGAGCGCGCACGAGCCCCCGTACAAGGCCGCCGGCCACCAGCGCCGGCCGGGGTCGTTTGGGCGGTAATACATGCGTGGGGGCAGGAAGAAGGCGCGTGGCCATGCGTTGAGCCCGCGGTGCCGCCCGATCATGCCTGCTGGTGCGACGATGGGCTCCGAACTTTCGTGCGCCACGGCCACCAGTTCGTCCAGTGTTTCCGGGCTGACGACTGCGTCCGGGTTGAGCGTCCAGACGAAGTCGGGAGCAGGCTCCTGCGCCAATGCATGGCCGGTGCCGAGATTCACGCCGCCCGAGAAACCAAGATTTTCGCCGCTTTCCAGAACCGTCACGAACTCGGCCCATGCCGAGCGCTCCAGATGGGCGCGCACCTCGGCGACCGTGTCATCGATCGAGCCGTTATCGACGAGGACGATTCGCAGCCCGCGCTCAAACACCGGGGCCAGTGAATCGATGGTCTGGATCGCAAGCTGCGGGGTGTTCCAGACGACGACGACCGCTGTCACCCGGGATGCTCGGCCGGAGGCGGGCGGTTGCGACCATCGAACCGGCCCTGGTTCAGGCGGGCGTCGCCTCGACCCCAGGAACTTACTTCGCAGCCCGCGCCGCCGGCCGGCGGCCAGCGATTCGACAAGCGAGATCACCTGTCCCGGCGAATGCCAGTTCACGATGACCGCGGCTACCGCGAAGTCGGGCCGGGCGGTCAATCGCGATTCCTACCCCGCCGCCTCACCGGCGTAGCGGGCGTTGATGCGCTCGAGCCAGCGGCGATCGCGGCCGTTCTGCCGGCGATCGAGTCGCTCTTCGAGCATGGCCCGGGCCTGCTCCAGCCGGCCCGCACGCACGTGCGCTTCGATGTTCGACTCTTCGAAAACGTCTCGCTGGGCGTGGCTCCCGCCGAGCCGGATTATTTCGGGCTGGACGGCGGCGAACTGGTCGGCGGCGCGGTCCCATTCGCCGGCGGCGAAGCTCTCGTAGGCTTCGCCAAGAGCTGGCAGCATCGCCCCGGCGTAGACCTTGCCCTGCTCTACGCGTGTGCGCAGTTCAGCAACGAGTTGGGCGAGGCGTTCGGGTTCGTTCGCGCCGGCCCAGGCGATCATGCAATGGGCGTCCGCCCAGGTCATGCCGGGATGGACGAACGTCTTCTTGGCCCACTCACTGAGCGCTTCCCACGGCAGCTCCGCTGCTTGCGGTTCGGTCAGCGAACAGCGCCAGAGCAGCGACGCCGCATCCGCCACCGTGCCCAGCGCCGGTGAGGTCGAAACTTCCGGACGGATGACACGGTCGTACAGGTCGATGGCGCGGTCGAAGTTGCCTGCGGCGAGCTCGAAGAGGGCGAGGTGCCAGTGATTGTGCACGTAGAGTTGATTGGCCGGGTCGTAACCAACCAGCCAGTCTCCGAGGAACTTCGCACCGCTTTCGGCGTCGCCGGTTTCGTACTGGATATGGGCCATGGTGTGCGAGGCATGGCCGTTGCGCGCATACAGCTCAAGCGATCGGTCGTTCGCCCGGCGGGCAGCGTCGTGTCGGAAGAGTTCGTTATAGGAGAACGCGAGTTGCGAGAGGAACCACCAGTCGTCGCCATAGGCATCGACCACCGGTTCGAGCAGCGCGAGCTGCTCATCATTGCGATCAAGCCGTCCGCTAAAACCGATCAACCCATAGACACCGCAGGCCTGGTTCAGCACGAAGGCATCCCGCGGGTATTCGGCAATGTGCGATTTCACCGCCGCCAGCGCACCCTGCGGGTCCCCGGAGATGGCGGTAGAGAGTGTCGCGATGTGCGAGCGTTCACGCGCGGTGGCTGAATCGGCGAGGTCCTGGGCCCGTTTCATCGCGGCCTGCGCATCGGCCATCTTGCCGCGGAACTGGAGCAGCCTGGCTTCGGCAATGTGCGCGAGCGCGAAGCCAGGGTCTTTCTCGCGAGCCTCCCTGAGGCAGGCTTCGCCGGGCGCTTCGGCGGCGAGGGCGTGGTCGATTCCACGTGAATACAGCTCGGCCGCGTGGGCGGATGATGTGGTCAGCCGTTGGCCATATCGGTCGGTCAATGCCATCTCTTCCTCCGGGGGAACAGTCTAAGCGCCCGGCGAACGTTGCGAGCCGTGCGGCGCGAAATGTGTGAGGTGATCCACACTTCTCTGGACGAAAGCTCGCTAATGCGTTAGATGTTCGTTGGAATCTTATGGCGTCCACCTTTTGTTAACACAACTGAAACTGATCGCCTGTAGCGTCGCACCTTCGTAACCGGTTCAGCGTGGAGTTCACACCCCTTGACGCGTTCCTGGCGTCCCGCCTGGCTTATTTCGACCACGATTTTCGCTGTCGTTTCCTTTGCGGCGGCTGGCGTTGGCCTGTTCGCGCCCTCGAACGAGCCGGCCCTCGGCATTGGTGACGGGGCCACCGGGCCCTGCGCGAATCCCGACCAGACGGCCAACGCCTTCGGCGACAATTTCACGCTCGATATCAGCAACCACAGCGTGGCGGCGGTTTGCATCAAGGCCGGGGCGAACATGTTCGGCGGCACGGGCCACAGCGGCCCGCTCACGCAGGGCACCTACGAAAACGGCTGCTACACGGTCTGGCTCGCGTTCAACGGGCACCTCGTCATCGTCACGCGCAATTCGCAGGGGTCCTCGTGCCAGGCGCTCGAACATGTGGACCTGCTCTACAGCCTCGCACCGCCCACGAATACACCAACCAACACGCCGGTACCGCCGACTTCCACGAGTACCAATACACCCACCAACACGCCGGTAACTCCGACTTCGACCAGCACGAACACCCCAACCAGTACACCGGTACCGCCGACGGCGACTCCAACCCACACCCCGACGGCGACGCCCACCGGGACTCAGACACCCACCAACACCCCGACCGCGACGAACACGCCGACCCCCGTCCCGCCGACTTCGACCCCCACGCCGATAGTGGGACCCCAGGTGATAGCGACGAACACTCCCACGCCGTCACCGACGTTCACCCCAACGCGCACGGCTACCCCCAGTCCTACTCCGACCCGGACGCCCGTCCCGCCGACGGCGACCTTCGTGCCCACGAACACCTCGACGCCAGTGCCAGCGACGGCCACGCGAACCAACACGCCAACGCCGACGCACACCGCGACCGCAACGGCCACCGCGACTGCGACCCGGACCCCAGTCCCCGCGGCAACGCCGGCGCCCACAACGCCAACGCCCGTGCCGCTGGCCCCCGGCTTCACGCGCGTGACCCTCGGCCCGGGCGATGGATTTAGCTTTGGCGGTAGTGGGACCAACATCACCTGGGATGGCACGAAGCTCATCGGAGGCCCCGGCGTCAGCTTCACCACGCTCATCCCAGCCGGTAATGCCGGCGCGCTCGGCGAGGCCCCGGCCGGTGGCTACGACGCCAACGAGGCTGTCCCCGGCGAGAACGCCGGTGTCCACGTCCTCGTGACGGATAGCACCACGGGCGCCCGCTATACCCTCTGGTTCCCGCCGGGGCAGAACCTCGGCCAGCCCGGTGCTTCGCTCGTCTTCGATTGGCACCAGTCGAACTCTGCGGTCCTCGGCGTCTCCGTCCCCCCGGAAGCGTTCCCGGATGCCTTCCTTGATATCCCGCTGGCCGGCTCGTTCTTCCAGGGCGGCGCCAACGTTGCCACGACGAACCTCCTCGTGACGCTCGTGCTGCTCATCCTGCTGCTCGCTGGCGGCACCCTCTTCAACGAGGCCCTCGAAGAGAACGTGCGCGGACTGGGCGTCCGGGTGGTTCATGTGCCCGGCCCGGTGAGCTCGCTCCTCAATGGCCTCGCAGCGATCTGGGCGAGCATCGCAGCCGGCTGGGCGGCGCTGATCCCGGGCCGCACCTGGCTGGACAAGGCAGCAGGCCCCGCAGTTCTTCTCCTTGGGACGGGGCTCATCTACAGCCTGCTCGAACCCGGGTTCGGGCTGAACGAGCACAGTTTCACGATTTTCGTCAGTCTCGTTATCAGCCAGGGCGTCCTGGTGTTGCTCTATGAGGGCGGCAAAGCCTGGCTCTACCGGCGGAACATGCATGTGGACGCCGGCCTTCGACTGTTCCCGGCGTGCGTCATCATCGCGCTCGTTTCCGTGGCTATCTCCCGCGCGGCGGGCTTCCAGCCGGGCATCGTCATCGGCTTCGTGGCTGCGGCGGTCATCCTCAACGACAACGAATTTACCCACGAAGAACGTGGCCGGTCACTCACGCTCATCGCGACCGTCATGCTCGGCGTCAGCGTCTTCGCCTGGCTCCTGGCAATTCCCCTGCACACGCTCTATCGCGACAACCCCAGCGTGTGGACGGCCCTGCCCGAAGCGACGGCAGTGTCCATCTTCGTGGTCTGCCTGGAAGGCCTGCTGTTCTCGCTGATCCCACTCGAATTCGTCGATGGCTGGCGCATCTGGAAGTGGAGCCCGTGGGCCTGGCTCGCGCTCTTCATCCCGTCGGCGTTCCTCTTTACCCAGATCCTCTTCAACGGCGAGGAGGCCTACCTGGACCTTGTCGCCAGCCAGAAGTCGATCACGGGTGCGGCCGTGCTGGTGGCCTACATCGGGTTCACGTTTGGCACCTGGGCATACTTCCGCTGGCGCGCGGAGCGCCGTCACAGCCTGGCGACAGCGGAAGCCAGCGATGGCGGCGAACGCTAGTCGACCCCGAGCGCCTCGGCGGCAGCATGCAGCGCCTCGCGCTCCATCGCGCTCGTCCCGGATGACCGCTTCCAGCCGCCGTGGCCATGGAAACTCGCGAACGTGCGCGTCAGCTGCGCGCCGGAGGATTCGGCGATGGTGGCGCCGAATCGCATGAGTGTCTCGCGATAGTGAGCGCCTTTGTCATCGCGTGAATCGAGGAGCAGGCGCACGGCCCGCAAACCATCGAGGGCATGGAACCCGTCGCGCTCTTCCTGGGCGGCGCCATCGCGCAGTTCTTCCGCGAGGTCGCTCATCACAGCGTGGACGAGTTCGTCCTGGTCATCATGGGCGGCGGCCCTCACCGCCTCCACCAGGGACGACCACTCGGCGTGGTCGACGAGTGAATCGGCGCCCGCGACCTGCTTGAGCATGTGCACCGGCCCCGATTTGAGCACTTCCCACTGGGAATCCGTGTAGCCGAGTTGGTTCGATGCCATGGGTCCTCTTGGCCGTGGCCGCCCGTGGCCGCGGTTCGCGCAAATGGGATAGCAGGAGTGGGCCTTCGCGGCCCACGGTCGGCGATGCTATGAGCGGACTATTAATGGAACGTGAACGCGAGATGATCGCGGAAACCAGGAAGCCACCGGGGGGCCGAATTCGGCCCCCGGTGGCGGCGCGGTAGTGGAGGAGCGGTACTACCGGGCGTACGGAGAAAGGAAAAACAAGGCGGCCCCGCTTCGCCGAAGGAAAGGAAAGAAAGGAGCGGGGAGGGAGCGGGAACCGTTCAGGGGGAGCATGTGCGAATGGAGCCGCCTTGAGAATCTGAGATCAGTATCCAGCCGCGGTGAGCGCGTTTCCTCACCCGGAGCGGCTCTCTTCGGCAACACTTTTGGGTGACCGGCGCTCACTCGCCCGTGGCCCCCTAAGCGAACCCCATCTTCTCCCGCCGCATGCTCACCCAGCTGTTGGTGCCGATGACCACGTGGTCTTCGACTTCGAGGTCCAGGATCTTTCCGGCGGCGATGAACGCCTTCGTCGTCGAGATATCCTGGGGGCTCGGCCTGGGATCTCCCGAGGGGTGGTTGTGCACGAGGATGACCGAGGGCGCGTCGAGGATGATGGCCTCGCGAAAGACTTCCGCCGGCCGAAGGGAGATGACATTCGCCGAGCCGCTGACCACCGGGTTCAGGCCGCCGAGCAAGCGTCCTCGCGTATCCAGCGCCAGGCAGTAGAGCTCTTCGCGGCGGGCGCCCACAAGGCGCGGGCCAAGCAGGTTGAAGACCTTCTCCGGTGTGCGCAGGTCGGGGCGTTCGGTTGGGCTTAGTGCCTGGGCACGACGTCCCAGTTCGATCGCCGCCGAGACCTGGGCCGCTTTCGCCGGGCCGAGACCCTTTGCCCGCTGCAGGGCATTCGGCCCGGCGCGGAGCATGCCATCGAGACCTCCGAACTGGTCCAGCAGGTTGCGAGACAGGTCGACGACATTCTCTCCGGCGATGCCGGAGCGGAGGATGATGGCGAGCAACTCCGCATCGCTCAGCGTATCGGCGCCATGCTCCAACAGCCGCTCTCTCGGCCGCTCATCGCCCGCCCAATCATGCATCGAGCGGTAGGCTCGAGGCTCATCAGTCATTGCCGGGGGATTGTAGGGCCAGCGGCGGCTAAGTCACTCCACTGGTGACGCAGTTATGGCTGCGCCGGCTCAGTCTCCGCTGGAGGCACTTGCTTCTCCACCCAGATGAGGACGGCACTCTTGGGGTAGAAGGTCGCTTCGACGGTGTCGCCCTCTTTGATCCCGTCGAGGACGAACTGGTCACCACGGAGGATGTTTTTCCCGACGCGGATGTAGTGCGTCTTGATGACGAACGAATCGCTCCGCGCCCAGCGGCGGGTGACAGTGCCCGTGAGTTTCTCTGGCTCGCCGATGAGGTCGAGGAGGGACTGGATCGACTGGAATCCGAAGAGCGTGGTCAGAATGGCGAGGACGACCACAAGGAACCAGGTGCCGCCGTGGTCGCCTCCGAGGAAGGCCCGGTCAATGGTGAAAAAGATCAGTCCCGCGGCAGCCGCGAGGAAGAGCGGTCCCCAGATGACCAGCGACCGCAGCAGGCGGTTTCGCACACCGGAGTGGTAACGCTCACGCGCGAGCATGGGGTCGTCTTGCCAGTTCATGGAATGCGTATCTCAGTGCCGATGGCGATAGCGTCCGGGTTAAGCCCGGGGTTGGCTGCCACAATATCGGCGACGGACACGCCGTAGGAAGCAGCCACCGCCGAGAGTGTATCTCCTGCTTGCATCACATAGGTCTTTCCGGCGGGCGTCGGCGATCCCTGGACGGTCGGTTCGGGGGTGGTCGGCGTTGCCGGAGTGACGCTCGAAGGCACCTGTGTCCCGGGCCGGGGGGTGGGCTGAGTTGCGTTGCCGGGCGCCGTGGGAGTGGCTGTCGCCGCGACGGCCGCAGTGCTTGTCGGCAAGTCCCGAACCAGGCTGTTGCCGCTTTTGGTTTCGGGCGGCGAGACGAGCAAGAAGACAACGACGATGGTGGCGATAACCAGAGCCAGCACCGACCCGCGGTAGACCGCTCCGCTGGGCGCCGCCGCCTCCGGCGCCATACAGCGCAGGCAGACATCCTCGCCGTGTTCCGTGCAGTAGAGCCGGCCACACGTGGGGCACTCCGCCTCAGCGGGATTCTCGCAGTAGTGACAGCTGGGAATCTGGTCTTCGGCCATCGTTGTTCAAAGCGTACGCGGAAGAACGGAAGGCGAAAGACAACGAGCCCTTAGACAGGCTCGATCGTGGCCGTCAGTCCGCACGATTCCAGCCGGTCGCGGTAGTGCTCGGCGGCTTCTTTCGGGCACTCGATCACGGTGGCCTCGCCGTGGTGATGGGCGGTGAACATGATCTCCGCGGCCGCCTCGAAATCCAGCGAGGGCACCGAGCGCATCAGGCTGAGTACCACATGGTCCATCGAGTTGTGGTCATCGTTGTGGAGGATCACCCGGTAGGGCGGTATCAGCCGCGTCAGCGATTCTTCATCGATGCCGGTCCCCGGGAGCGTTGGCGCCTGGCTCATGTTGATAGGGTAGCGCGCTTTCTCGCCATTTCGAACGGCTCGCATTCGACGACTCGCGTGCGATTTGTTTCGGGATTTCCCTGAGAGACAGGGCAGGCGCGGAAGCCGACTATTCTGGTGAAATGTTCGAGAACCAGCGGACCCGCACGGACAACCCGTACCAATTGCCGAACGACGCGGTCACTCGGCGCATGGCGATCAGCACGCTGGCCTATCGCGCGATCGCCCAGAAGCGCGAAGTGCAGTTGGACGACGTGCTCGACGAAGCCGACTCCGTCCTGCTCTCGGAACTGATGTCCACGGTGGCGAACGAAACCAGCACGCAGTTGATGCTCACGGAGCACCTCCTCAAGGCGGGCTGGGCCTGGGAGCGGATCCTCGCCGCCGTCTGGTACAACGAAGAGTTCCTCCGTTCCGCTGCAAATTCGGACTAGTTTCGCCGTCCTGTCACAGACCGTCCCCGCCGCTCGTCTCCCCTGTAACGCAAACAACAACAGGGGTTTCCGAACATGGCTGATTTCGAACGCAAGCATGTCGCAATCGTGGGTGGGGGCCTCGCCGGGCTCGCTGCCGCAACCTACCTCGCGCGGGCGGGCCACCGCGTTTCGGTGTTCGAGCGAAGCGAAACGCTGGGCGGGCGCGCCGCCACCACGGAACGAGACGGCTATTTCCACAACATGGGGCCCCACGCCCTCTACCGTGATGGCGCCGGCATCGAGGTGCTTGGCGAACTCGGCATCGGCTACGCGGGTGGCTCGCCCGATGTAAAGGGCGTGGCCGTCCGCAACAGCCGAGCCTACACGCTGCCCACGTCCGGCCGGACGATGATCTCGACTCGGCTGTTTGGCGTCCGCGCGCGACTGGAGGCGGGCCGGCAGCTCCTGGCGCTTGGCAAGGCCCACGAACAATCGTCCACCACGGTGCGCGACTGGCTGAACACGTTCTCCGAGCCCGCCGCCCGCGATTACCTGGAAGCCTTCGTGCGGCTCGCAACCTATTCGAATGCGCCAGAGGTCATCAGCCTGGCGGATGCCGCCGCACAATTCGCGGGCGCAACCAGCGGCGTCCTCTACCTCGATGGTGGGTGGCAAACGCTCGTCGAGTCCCTTGCCCAGGCAGCGATTTCGGCTGGGGCCACCATCCAGACGGGTGCGCGGGTGGATGGCATCGAGCGTTCGGGAGGGCGTGTTGCGGGTCTGCGCGCCGCCGGGGAGTTGTTGGCCGCGGATGCCGTGCTGCTCGCGGTGCCCCCCTCCGTGGCGGCCCACCTGGCGCCGGGTGTGAGCGCGCTCGCGGAAGTGGCGGATGGGGCCGTGCCGGCCCGCGCCGCCTGCCTCGATATCGGGCTCTCGCGCCTTCCGAACGCGCGGCGCAAGTTCGCGCTCGGCATCGATTGCCCGTTCTACTTTTCCGTGCACTCGGCCTGGGCGCGGCTCGCGCCAGAAGGCAAGGTCATGGCCTCTGTCGCGAAGTACATCCCGGCCGGCAGCGCGCATGATGCCGAACGCGACCTGGCCGAACTCGAAGCCTTTCTCGACATTGTCCAGCCGGGCTGGCGGGAGCTCGAAGAACACCGCCAGTACCTGCCGAATATGGTTGTCACCACATCGCTGCCGCGAGCGGCGAACGGTGGCATTGCGGGCCGTCCTCTGCCGCGAGTGGTGGATTGCCAAGGCCTGTTCATCGCCGGCGACTGGGTGGCTGGTGGTGGCTGGCTGACGGATGCGACCCTCGGCAGTTCACGCGCGGCCGCGCAGGCAATCGCAGCATCGTTGGCGGAACGGGCGCCGGCACTGGCTTCGGTTTCGTAGGATTGTTGAAGTGACCGCGACGCCTGAGCTATCCGACCGGACGTTCGAAGAGCACCGCTCCCTGCTCTTCGGCGTCGCCTATCGCATGCTCGGCACGGTCGCCGAAGCGGAGGACGCGGTCCAGGATTCGTATCTCCGTTACCGCAGTGCGGAAGGGCCCATCGCGAACTCTCGTGCTTACCTGGTGACAATCGTCACGCGGATCTGCCTCGATGTGCTGAAGTCGGCGCGGGTGAAGAGGGAACAGTACATCGGCGTGTGGTTGCCTGAGCCGCTCGTTGAACATTCGGCTTCCGCGCCGTCTCCCGAAGCCACCGTCGAGACTGAAGACTCGGTGAGCTATGCCTTCCTGGTCATGCTCGAAGAGCTCGGGCCAGTCGAGCGCGCAGTGTTCCTCCTGCGAGAGGTGTTCGACTACGACTACGGCGACATCGCCCAGGTGGTCATGAAGTCCGAGGCGGCCTGCCGCCAGGTTTTCCATCGAGCGCGCCAGCACCTGAATGAGCGGCACCATCGCCATCGAGCGAGCTACGACCAGCGCCGCGATCTCACGGCGCGCTTCCTCGCGGCGGCGAACGAGGGCAACATGGCCGGCCTGCTCGAAATCCTCTCGGACGATGTCGTCGCCTACTCCGACGGAGGCGGAAAGGTGGCGGCCGCGATCAACCCGATCTTCGGGGCCGACCACGTCGCGCGGTTCACCATCGGGGTGACGAAGAAAGAACCGCTAATCCCGGAACTGGCGGACATCAATGGAGCGCCGGGAGTGCTCCTGCGAACACGGAGCGGCCGGTTGAGTTCGGTGCTGCTGCTGGAAGTGGACGAAGGCAAGGTCACGGCGATGTACGCCATCCGAAACCCGGACAAGCTCGGGCGAGCAGGCTAGCTTCTCCCTTCTCCCTTCTCCCTCTACTCTTCGCGTTCATGGGCCCGCGAATCCTGATCCTCTGCCGCGGTTACCTCGGGAGCCACATGTCGGCGCCGGGTATCCGGGCTACGGCGCAGGCACGCGTACTCGCCACGCACGTGCCCGGCGCGCAGGTGACCCTCGCGGGGACCAATATCGATTTCGAACAGCCTGAAGATGGCGCCTATACGGTCACCCGCTGGAGCGCCCGCAACATCCTCCAACTCGTCGCCACCCACGATGTCATCATCTCCTCGATGCTGCCGCCCCACGTGGCGGGTTTTTTCCCATTCAAACGATTCGTCGTGGACCTGTTCTCCCAGTACGCCATGGAGTGGATGGAAGTGGGGATGCAGCACTACGAAGGCCGCCACCGCAAGGCCTGGGTGCAGCGGACGCGGGCGGTCCTCGGCATGCAGCTGACCTTTGCCGATTTCGTCCTCACGTGTAACGAGCGCCAGCGCGACAGCTACGTCGGGATGATGATCTCGCTCGGGCTGATTTCGCCCCGCGTGTACGAGGCCGATCCAACGCTCCGCAGCTACATCGATTCGGCGCCGCACGGGATTCGCGCCGAGTTGCCAGAGCCCGGCGAACCCGTACTCCGGGGCGTGCGCGAGGGTTTCGGCAAGGATGACAAGATCATCATCTGGAACGGCGGGATCATCCAGTGGTATGACCCGGCGACGCTGCTCGAAGCGCTGCGCATCCTCGGGCGCGACGACATCAAGCTGCTGTTCCTCGGGGCGACCTATCCGGGCATCAAGGAACTGGGGAAAGGCGTGCGCTTCCAGGACGCGAAGGCCATCGCCCAGCGGAACGGCCAGCTCGACCGCACGGTGTTTTTCGAAGAGGGCTGGGTCTCGCATGAGGTGGCGAAGCAGTACGTGCAAGAAGCCGACATCTCCGTCTGCTGCTATTTCGACAACCTGGAGACCCGCTACAGCCACCGCACCCGCTTCGTGGACCTCATCTGGGCCGAGCTGCCATTCATCTGCACGCACGGCGACGTGCTCGCCGAGGAAGTGGACCAGAACGGCTGGGGCATCGTCGTCCCGGAGGAGGACCCACAGGCGCTGGCCCGCGCCATCGAGAAGCTGGTCGACAACCCGGAATTCCACGCCGGGTGCAAAGCGAATCTGGCCGCGGCCCGTGCCTCACTCCAGTGGGACGAAACGATGAAGCCGCTTGTCCGCTTCTGCAGCGAACAGGGCGCGACGCTCTCGCCCAAGTGGGAACGCATCCCCGGCCTCGCCCAGCGCATCACCACCTACACCGCCCGTCGCGCCATCTTCAACATCTACGATAGCCGGTTGAAGAAAGAGCACGATCGGGCGGAACAGGCGGCGTTGCGAGAGGCCGCAGCGGCACGTAGCAATGAGCAATGAGTGATGAGCAATGAGTAAGGTTCAGCGGTATGAGGACCTTGTTGCCTGGCAAAAGGCTCGGGCTCTGACGCGAGAGATCTACTCGATGACTCGGGGTCCGGAGTTCGCCCGAGATTTCCGGCTAGTGGACCAAATCCGCGCTGCCGCTGTTTCGATCATGTCGAATTTGGCTGAAGGATTTGAGCGAGGCAGTACGGCAGAGTTCTCCCGTTTCGTCATGATCGCGAAAGGTTCGTGCGCCGAGCTTCGCTCCCAGCTGTATGTCGCTCTTGATGCCGGCCACGTAAGCCAACAACAGTTCGATGACGCCCAAGCGTCCGCGAACGAAGTGGCAAGACTCCTTGGTGGCCTGCGTCTAGCGCTCGAGCGCCGGAAGGTTGCGAAATGACCGGGAAATCCTCATTGCTCATCACTCATTGCTCATCGCTTGGGCAAACGCCATGACCCGCCTTCTCGTCCTCTCGCGCTCGGCTGTGGGGCCGTTGATGGCGAGCCCCGGGGTGCGCGCGTACCAGATCGCGGGGGCACTGGGACGGGCGATGCCGGATGCCGAAATTACGCTCGCAGTCCCCGGGAACCGCGATCCAATTGCGCCGCCGGCGCGGAACGTCCGTATCCAGGCGTGGCAGAGCAATTCCGAGGCCGCCGCGCTTGCCCGCTCGCACGACACGACGATCACGCGGAACTTTCCTCCCCAGTTCGCACGGCTGCTCGGCGAGACTCGCCTCGCGCTCGATGGGTTCACGCCGCTCTACGTCGAGTGGATGGAGCTTTCGCAGCGCGACATTTTGCCGAAGTGGCGCCGCATCTGGATGGCGAGCAACCGCTGGTATCTCAACATGCAGCTCACGCTTGCCGACTTCGTCTTCTGCGCCGATGAGCGCCAGCGCGACATGTGGATCGGGATGATGATGGCCCTCGCGCTCGTCCCCGATGACGTGTACGCGCGCGATCCTTCGCTCCGGAACGTCATCGATATCGTGCCGTACGGGGTCGCATCGCGGCCGCTCACGCCAACCGGAAAGGTGCTTCGCGGGGTGGTCCCCGGCATCGAAGAGAACGACAAGATCCTGCTCTGGAACGGCGGCATCACCGAATGGAACGACGTCGACACGCTCCTCCATGCGATGGCGGGGCTCGCCTCGAAACGGCCGGAAGTGAAGCTCGTGTTCATGGGGGTGGACCACCCCGATTACGCGTTCGGGCCTTCGGCGGGCGTCACGAGGCATGCGTTCGAACTCGCGGAACGCCTCGGCATCAAGGACCGGAACGTGTTCTTCCGCAGCGGATGGGTGCCGTACGAGGAGATCGACAACTTCCTTGCGGAAGCCGATGCCAGCGTGTGCCTGGGGTACGAGAACATCGAGAGCCGCTTCGCTTTCCGTACCCGCTACGTCGACCTCTTCCGGGCGAAAGTGCCGCTGCTCTGCACCCGCGGCGACGTCCTCGCGGACCGCGTGGAGCAGGCGCCGATGGGCATCACCGTGCCGGAGCGCGATGTCGAGGCGGTCTCAGGCGGTATTGAGCGCATCCTCGACGATACGGACCTGAGGGCACGGGCGAAGGCGAACATGGCGACCATCGCAGCCGAGCTCTCGTGGGACCTCGCGGTCAAACCGCTGGTCGAGTTCTGTTCATCCGAAGGCACCTTCGCGATGCCCGCGAACCGGAGGAAGCTCCAGGCCTACACGCGCGGCGGTATGTACTTCGCCCTCAAGACGATCTGCAAGAGCCCGCCCCTGCACGGGTAGCCCGCTCAGGAAGCCTTCTGGCGATTCTCCGCGAGCTCCATCAGTCGGCGCTTCATGCGGTCCTTGTCCGAGGGCGCGTGGCGGACTTCGATGGTCCGGAGCAGCGGATTCACGGTCCGGCGGAACGGGCGGAGCCGCTCGGCCCGAGGCAGGTTTCCAAGCCCGCCGAGGAGGCTCGAGCGTGCTTCCGCCGCGGCGATACGCTGTCGTGAGAGTTCGAAGGTGATGTCGTAGGTGAGCATTCGATGCGGTCTCCAGTCCTGTGGTACTGGTTAGACCGATGACGGCCGAAGTTCTTACACGCGTTTCGTTACCACGAAAAGCGCGGGGCTGATACGATGCTTCTTCGGCGCGGGGTGTAGCTCAGCCTGGCAGAGCGCTACGTTCGGGACGTAGAGGCCACAGGTTCAAATCCTGTCACCCCGACCATCCTATTTCTCGAGAGCCAGCAGCCACGCAGCCGCTTCTTCGCGGCTGTGGAACACGCTGACGGCCACACCTTCCAATCCCGAAATCTGTGCCACCTGCCGCCCCAGCCCGAACATCGCCGGGGTGGTCGCCGCGATGGCGAAACGCACCCCGCGTGTTGCGTTGTTGCGGGCTGCCGCTTCGCCCAGCATCACCGGATCGAAGAGCACATCGTCGACTTCCGAAACGTCGATGAGCACGCGCCTGAATTCATTAACCGCCAGGGCCAGTTCATCGGAGCCCGCAAAGAGCCCACGGAAGACGCCGGGCCGTACCTCGCCCGCGAGATTAACCAGGACATAGCCATCTTCGACCCGCACCTCTGACGCCACCGCTTCCCCCGAACGCGCCGGAGATTAGCAGAGTCCGGGGTGCAAGAGTGGTGATCTTTTTCGCACATTTCAGACGCTTATTTCGAGTCCGCGAGGCCCGCGCGGATCTTTTCGAAGGGTGTGCGCGGCGTGTGGCGCGAGCGGCCCGGCGCGCCCGCGGGAATCCGGCCGGCGGTTTCGCGGGCGACATGTTCGCGCAGGCGGTTTAACACCTCCATCGATCGGCGGTAGTTCGCTTCCACTTCGATGAGGGTTTCGCCCGTCAGCATTTCCGCGTCCAGGGCGGGCTCTCCGGCAAGGAGGGCCGATCGCAGCCGTTCCACCGCCGCGCGTTCGTTCTCCCGGCTCGCTTCGAGCTCCTGGCGCAGGGAGACGGCCTCTTCGTTCGGTTGCTCGATGGCGGCGGGAGCCTCTTCGGTCTCGATCGGAAGTTCTTCCATGGTCCACGTCCTTCGCTGAGATATCGAAACCGTCACCCGCCGGGGCGCGTAAAGCCAAGGTGTGGATGACGCATCGCCCGAAAGACAGGCCGGGTGATACGCTCGGCAAACGAACATGAACCTCAAGCATCTCTTGCTCGCCACCGCACCGCTGGCTCTGCTCGGGCTCGCCTCATGTGGCGATGGCCCAAACAAGACCATCGATTCCGTCACGCCCGGCGCCACCGCCACCCGCAGCAACCTGGAAGCCGACTTCGGCCCCGCGCCCGTACTCGGCGACAACATCCTGAAAGTCACCCCCGCTTACGCCGAACAGGTGAAGCAGCAGGCCACGCGAACGCCGAACCCGAACAGGCCGAACGGCGTTTGCGCCGAAGTCTCGTTCGATGGCCTGCCCCAGACCGGCCAATGGTTCCGCATGGCGGTCGATGGCACGGAAGTCACCACAGAGTTGACGTGGATCGTGTCCTCTACCGAGAGCCCGACCGGCGGCACCATGTGTTTCGCGCCTGAAGAGGGCATCGCGGTCGGGAAGCACAATGCGGCAATCTCGGTTCAGGACCCCAACAACATCCAGGCGCAGACCAAGCAGCTCGTGGCCTGGCAGTTCGAAGTCATCGAGTAGCGGGCGGCGCGGCCTTCACCAGCCGGAATGGGATTGAGCGCCGCACCTCGCGTTCGCCCGTGCCGGCGACGAGCGTAATCCGATAGCCGCCTGCGGCCTTCAACTGGATCTGCATGACGAACGTCATCTGCGATAGCTGGCTTGTGCCGGCGAGAAGCTGCGGCGGCCGCCCGACGTTCATCTGGCCGTCCAGGCGAAACACTTCCTGCGCATCGTCATCGTCCACCCGCACCACCAGCGGGATCGTTGTGTTCGTCTCATCCCACTCGACGCGCACGCCCGCGGCAAGCGTCAGTCGAACGTTGGCCGGGACGTCCGGGACGTTCATCGTGTCCCAGCCGCCGCCCATCAGGTAGAGCTTGCTCCCGGTGACTTCGGCGTGTTCAGCGAGGAGCAGGTAGTCGATTTCCATCCAGCGAATCGTAACCCACGCCTGCCGTGACGCACGGTAAGGCAACGAGTAAGAAATGTACTAGTGAGTATGCAACTGCCGGGCGGGCTTCCCCGGTTGGCATATGGGCCCTATTGTGCCCTTATGCCCGTTTTCGGAGCGCCCGGCGAGCGGATTGGCTACGAATTGTATTCGCACCCGGATGGTGCGCCGCCGCTCGTCCTGATTCACGGGTTTACCGCCAGCAAGTCCTCGTTCGAAGTGAACCTTGCCGGCCTGCGTGAACACTTCACCGTCATCACCGTCGAACTCCTTGGCCACGGCAGTTCCGATGCGCCCGAAGATGCCGTCTTCTACCGGCCCGAGCGCGCCATCCGCCGCCTGCTGCAATTCTTCGACCACCTGGGATACGACCGCGTGCTCCTCTGCGGGCATTCGCTCGGCGGCGCGCTGGCGCTGCGGCTGGCGCTCGATGCGCCGGAGTGGGTCGCCGGGCTCGTCGTGATCAACTCAAGCTCGGCCGCCGGCACGCCCGAATGGCGCGAAGCCGCCCGCCCGCGAATGGAAGAGATGGCGGCTCGCGTCCGTGCCGAAGGCACCGGCTTCATGAAGGAGACCCGTCTCTACCCGGCGCATAGCAAGCGGCTCGACCCGCTCTCGAAGGAGTTGCTCACGCGTGACTTCGATCGGCTCCAGCCCGCGGGTGTCGCCGGGACGGCCGAATCGCTGGTGATCGATGTGAACGCGTGGGAGCGCCACCCGTCGCTCGCGGTGCCGATGCTGCTCGTTGTCGGCGAACGTGATGCTGACTTCGCTCCCAACGCTGCCGCCTTCCTCGCCCGCTTCCCCCAGGACATGGTCCGTGAGGTCGACCTTCCGGCCGCCGGCCACGCCGCGAACATCGAGCAGCCAGAGGAATTCAACGGCGCGGTCGTGGATTTCGCCCACGAAATTGGCTACCTGCGGAAACCGGCGGTGGAAGGGAACAGGGTGCTCACCGCCCTGGGCGGCGCGCTCGTGGTTGCCGGGCTCGGGTTGCTGGCGGCGGCGGTGTTCCTGAACGGCAATAGTGGCGACGGCAACACTCAGCTGCTCGCGGCCGCCCCCGATGCCACCCAGTCCGCCGGCGGCACGCCGACGCAAGTTGCCCAGGTCGCCGGGACATCGGCCGCCGGCCCGACGCGGCCCGCGGCCGTCGATACCTCGACTCGCGCAGCCACCGCTACCGCACCGGCCGCTGCTTCGCCGACCACCGCGCCACCGACCCAGGCGCCGGCGACTCAGCCCGCCGCCACGGCGACCCCGAGGCCGGCTACCGCTACGCCGGTTGTGGCCCAGGCGACTGCCATTCCCACCGCCACACCGGCACCGACGGAGACCCCCACCCCCGCTGCAACCGCGACTCCGAGCGGCCCGTATGCTGCCATTGCCGGGCCCTCGACGGGCGAAGTAGGTTCCGCGGTCGTATTCACCGACGCATCGTTCCCGGCGGCCCTGACGCGCACGTGGGTCACGCCGGCCGGCACGGAGAACGCCTCCCCAGGCGTGAGCTTCACGCCTTCGGCGCCCGGCTGTTACGTGGTCTCCATGACGGCTTATTTCAAGACGGGCCAGGTGCTGACGACGACCCATGCGGTCTCGGTCGGTGGCGTTTCCTGCGGCGGAGGCCAGGGCTAAATCCCGATCCGTTGATTACCGGGCGGTATACGTGCCGCACGTGACATGAATACGTGCGACCGCGCTTATTAGGCAATTCCCGAATAATCAGATCCATCAGTCCCTCCCGATACTCGATGTGCGCGTCTTCTATTGGCGCACAGATCTGCGGGGGCTCTGTATTCATGTCCTGGTTCAACAACCTGTCCATACGCACGAAGCTGCTGAGCGGCTTCTCCATCGCTATCGGCCTGATGGCTGTGGCAACGGTCTTTGCCATCCGCGCGGCCGACACCACCTCCGGGCACACCAGTGAGCTCTACAACGTTCACTTCGAGGGGCTCGTCGTCCTCGATGCCGCCAAGCAGGAATTCCTCCTGAGCAACATCAACACCATGGACGCCCTTCTCGCCGACAGCGAAGAGGAAGCGAAGTCCATCGTTGCCGACGCCGAGACTCACCAGCAGCAGGCCAGGGAGAAGCTGGTCGAATACCAGTCGATTCAGTCTGACCCGGAAATCAGCGCCCTCATCGAACAGGCGCTCGTCGGCACGGACACGCTGATTGATATCCGCAAGGATGTGTTCCAGGACATCGTCGCCGGGAACAAAGACGCCGCCATCGAGCTCAACGAAAACGGCGCCAATGGGAAGCCTTCCGGTGACAAGACGGCCGAAGGCGTCGTCGATCTCCTGAACCAGGCGACCGACATCAGCGAGACCACCGCCTCCGCGGTCGAATCCAATTCGTCCGCGTCCTCTCGCCAGGCGATCCTCATGTCGAGCATCATCGGCATTGTTGCGGCCTTCATCGGCTTCACCGTTGCCTACTTCATCGCAAAGAGCATCCGCGGTGGTGTGGCGACGGTGGTGAACCGCCTCCGCTCGATCGAGGGCAACTGCATCACGAACCTCCAGAAGGGCATCACGGGCCTCGCCGCCGGCGACCTCACCATCGATGTCCGGCCCGTCACTCCCAAGATTCCGAACCACAGCAACGACGAGATCGGCAACGCCGCAGCCACGATCAATCTCGTGCTCGACAAGCTCGTAGGCACCATCGGCACGTACAACGAAGCTCGCGTGAGCCTAGCGCAAATTGTGAATGAGGTTCGCGGCGGTGCCACGACGCTCCTCGATTCCTCCGAGAACCTGAAGGAATCTTCGGACCAGATGGCCAACGCCACCGGCCAGATCGCGAACGCGATCAACGAAGTAACCCGCTCGGCGGTTTCGCTCGCCGGTGTTTCCCAGGAATCAGCCCGCGAAGTCGAACTGGTCGCCGCAGGGTCGGTGCAGCTCGCCTCGGCCTCGAAGACCAACGCCACTTCGGCCGACGAAAGCAAAGCCGAAGCGACCCGCATGCAGGAGCGCATCCAGTACGTCGCCAGCGCCTCGGAGCAGGTGGCGGCTTCCGCCGATGAATCCCGCACCGCCGCCCAGCAGGGCCAGGAAGCTGTCTCCCGCGCCGTCGCTTCGATGGAGGCCATCGCCAAGGCCGTCGACCGGGCTTCCGAGACCGTCGGCCAGCTGGGCGAGTTCGGCCAGCAGATCGGCGACATCGTGAAGACGATCGACGAAATCGCCGCGCAGACCAACCTCCTCGCCCTCAACGCGGCGATCGAGGCCGCCCGCGCCGGCGAACAGGGCCGCGGCTTCGCCGTTGTCGCCGAGAACGTCCGCTCGCTCGCCGAGCGCTCAAGCGATTCGACCAAGGAGATCGCCGCCCTCATCTCGAAGGTCCAGGCCGCGACCCAGGAAGCCGTCGATGTGATGGCTGTCGGCGTCCGCGATGTGGAAGAAGGCCGCGAAGTGACCGCCGGCGCCGGCAAGGCGCTGGACTCGATCATCGCATCCGTCCGCGAATCGGCTGTCCAGATGCAGCAGATCGCAAAGGACGTCCAGGACCTCTCCAGCGGCGCGACCCGCATCGTGACCGCTGCCGACCAGATCGCCACGAGTGCAGCCGAATCCGCGGAAGCCGCGAACTCGATGGCTTCCGGCACCAGCCGCGTCACCGAAGCCATCATCCAGGTTTCCGCGACAAGCGAAGAGACTTCGGCCTCCGCCGAGGAAGTCTCCGCTTCGACGCAGGAGCTTTCGGCCCAGTCGCAGGAGCTGGCCGCCACCGCCACCCAGGTGAAGTCGGTCGCGGAAGGCCTCAACGGCACGGTCGCGAAGTTCAAGACCGCGGCGTAAGCCCGGTCGAATCGCCCAGGACATGCGAGAAGGGGCGCCCATCGGGCGCCCCTTCTTCGTTTCGTGAATCTCTGCGCCTCCGCGCCTCTGCGTTCGAACCACCCGTGCTAAACTGTCGGCTCCGGGTAACTGGCGAATTTCGCGGAGCACCGCGAGGAAGCCCGGTCTTACGCAGCATGGTCGATCGCCTGGGCCGAAGGTCTCGTGCACGTCTCCCAAAGACGAAATCCGAGGCCTTTTTCGATCCACGACATGAGCCCGCACTCATTGCTCATCGCTCATGCCTCATTGCTCACCTGGAGGTGGAACCATGCGCGCACTGCTCGGAGTATTCGACAAGACCGGTATCGAAGAGTTCGCCCGGGGCCTCGCCGGCCTTGGCTGGGAGATTGTCTCCACCGGCGGGACATTCGCGGCCATCGAGAAGGCCGGCATCCCGGTCAAGAAGGTCGAGGACATCACCGGCTTCCCTGAAATGCTGGACGGACGCGTGAAGACGCTCCACCCGGTGGTCCATGGCGGCATCCTCGCCCGCCGCGACCTGCCTTCGCACATGGCCGCCCTGGCCGAACACAACATCGGAGGCATCGACCTCGTTTGCTGCAACCTCTACCCGTTCGTGGCCACGGTCACGAAGCCCGGCGGAGTGAGCTTCGAGGAGGGCATCGAGAACATCGACATCGGCGGCCCGACGATGCTTCGCGCCGCCGCCAAGAACCACGGCGACGTCGTCGTGGTGGTTGACCCTGCCGACTACGTGACCGTGCTCGAACAGCTCCGCAGCGGCAACGGCGTATCGAAGGCGCAGCGCCTGCACTTCGCGTGGAAAGCGTTCGCGCACGTGGCTGCCTACGATTCTGCGGTCTCCGAGTGGCTGAGCGAGCAGGCCCACCCTGGCGAGCCGCCGAAGTCGCTGACCATCCCGATGACGCTCGCGCAGGAATTGCGCTACGGCGAAAACCCCCACCAGTCCGCGGCGTTCTACACGGATGGCTCGCTCAAGGAGCACGGCCGCGGCGGCATCGCCACCGCCGTGCAGTACCACGGCAAGGAGATGTCGTACAACAACTACCTTGATGCCGACGCCGCCTGGAACTGCGTGAACGACTTCACCGGCCCGAGCTGCGTGGTGGTGAAGCACACGAACCCCTGCGGCGTCGCCACCCGGGAAGACATGCTCGAGGCCTACCGCCTGGCCGTCCGCGGCGATGCGACCAGTGCCTTCGGCGGCATCGTCGCGTTCAACCGTGTGGTGGATGAGCCCCTCGCGCGCGAACTGCGCGAGTTCCGCAACCCGAACGACGGCGAGACCCGAATGTTCTATGAAATCGTGATCGCCCCCGGTTACACACCTGAGGGGCTCACGGTGCTCAAGGGCA
The DNA here is from genome assembly GCA_050247055.1 of Dehalococcoidia bacterium. GTDB lineage: Bacteria > Chloroflexota > Dehalococcoidia > Tepidiformales > Tepidiformaceae > Amarobacter. The sequence continues at coordinate 234,471 of JBFWUX010000001.1, read as the reverse complement.
AGTCGAAGGATCTGCGCATCCTCGAAGCGCAGGCGCACCGCCCCGGCAGCCGGGCCTACCGGCAGGTGGGCGGGGGCTGGCTCTCGCAGGATTCGGACGACCGCACGCCGGAGGAGATCGAATTCAAGGTGGTCACCGACCGCCAGCCAACGCCGAAAGAACTCGAGGACCTGAAGTTCGCGTGGCGCTGCGTGAAGCACGTAAAGAGCAACGCGATCACCGTGGCGAAGGACGGCCGCCTGCTCGGTATGGGCAGCGGCCAGCCGAACCGCGTGAAGAGCGTGGAGATCGCGATGGAGAAGGCCGGCGACGAAGTGAAGGGCGCGACCCTCGCCAGCGACGCCTTCTTCCCGTTCGCGTGGGGTGACTCCATCGAGAAGGCCTGCCAGGCCGGTATCTCGGTGATCGTCCACCCCGGTGGCTCCCTCCGCGACCAGGACGGCATCGACTGCTGCAACAAGTACGGCGTGACGATGGTGCTCACGGGCACGCGCCACTTCCGCCACTGATCGAGTTCGATCAGAGCCGTGACCGGCAGGGAGCGGAGCGTTGACACCAGCTCGGGCGGTTCGCCTGCCCAGATAAGGGTCGAAATCAGCGTCCGTTGCGAATCACCGCCCCGCTCCTTTCCAGTTGCGGCTCAGATGCCGTGTGGGTTGGAATCAGCCGGGGCTGGTGGCAACATGCGCGGCAATATTGGAATTGGGGCAACACATGCAATTCACATCGGAATCAGCGGAAGCGGGCGTACGAGAGCGCGGGTTTGAACTGGACGTCCACGGCGAGCGCATCCCGGGGCTCGTCTGGACGCCCGAGGACGCTGTGGGGCCGCGACCGCTGATCCTCATGGGACACGGCGGCACACAGCACAAGCGCGTCGATACCCTGCTCGCGCGGGCGCGAAGCTATGTGCGTCACCAGCGCTGGGCGGTGGCTGCCATCGATGCGCCCGGCCACGGTGACCGCACGACGCCCGAACAGGCCGCGGCCGCCCGCGCTGCCATCCAGGCGCGCATCGCCGGCAAGGCGCTCGCCTTCGATGCCGAGCGCATGCAGGAGATGGCCCGGCGCACACTCCAGGCCCTCCCGGAGTGGCGGACGACGCTCGACGCGCTCCGGACGCTACCCGAAGTCGGCGAAGGCGAAGTCGGGTACTGGGGTGTGTCGATGGGCACCTCGATCGGCGTTCCCTATCTCGCGGTGGAGCCGCGGGTGAAGTGCGCCGTGCTCGGCCTCAACGGGCTGCGCAAGGGCCAGGACGAGTTCGCGAAACAGGCGGCGAGCATCAAGATCCCGCTCCTCTTCGTCTTCCAGCGAAACGACGAGCTCGTGAACGTCGAAGCCGGCCTCGCGCTCTACGACGCCTTCGGCTCAAACGAAAAGACGATGCACATCAACCCCGGCGGCCACGTCGGCATCCCACCGCACGAGCGCGAGGACTTCGAGCGCTTCTTCCTTCGCCACCTGGGCCCCGGCGGCGATTAGCATCTGCGTCCAAGAGGCGCCGGCACTCCTCGCGAATTACAGGAGCCCCCTCGCCCGCGACGCAGGAGTCGGGAGAGGGGGTTGGGGGTGAGGGCCGACGCTGACCGCCAACTGTTCCTCGCGCCTGACCTAAAGGCCCAGCAGCATCCGCCCCGACTCCACGATCGAGCGGTGGGAAACCACCGTGTGTTGGGCCATGGTGTGGATATCGCGGAGACGCCGGTCGAGCGTGTTTTTCGCGTAGAGCGAGGCACTCCCGCCTGCGCGATACATCGCATCGACGACCTCGACGCAGCGTTCGATGGCGCCGATCTGCGCGAGGTTCAGACGGGCGTGCGTCCGGGGCGTTGGGTGGTCGCCGGCGAGCATTTCGCGCCAGGCCTGTTCCGTCGCCTCGTAGTAGAAAGCGCGCGCCTGGGCGAGCGTCATCTCAGCGCGGGCGACGGCTTCGTGCAGCCACTCCTGTTCGCCGATCTTCGCGCGCGTGCCGAATGAGCCCTTGGTCGCAGCAATCGCAATGACGTCGTCGATGGCACCCCTCGCGCAGCCCAGGGCAACCGCTCCGAGCTTGAAGGTGAACAGCATCGGGAAGCGATAAAGCGGCTCGGGGCGGGTCATCCGTGCGGGCATGAGGGTGAAGGTGTTGCACTCGGGCACGAACACGTTCTCGACCGCGATGTCGTGGCTGCCGCTACCGCGGACGCCGGTCGTGGTCCAGGTATCGACGACGCTGGCCTCGCTGGATGGCATGACGACCACGCGGACCTCGGGCGTCCGTTCGTTGGCCATGCGTGGGCCATTCTCACCGGGGACAAGGCAGCCCAGCGCGAACAGCGCCGAATGCGTCGAGCCCGAGGCGAAGGTCCACCTTCCGGTGACCGTGTACCCGCCTTCGACCGGCGTCGCGAAGCCCGTCGGATTGGCGACGAACGCGCTCGCGCGCGTCGGGTCAACGATCAGGTTTCTCGCGGTAGCGTCTTCGAGGAATGCGCCGATGTAGCCCGTATCGCAGCCGATCATCGCGCACCAGGCCGCGGAGGCATCGGCCGTTGCGAGCAGTTCGATGGCTTCGATGTGGGTGAGGGGGTCGAGTTCGAGGCCGCCGAAAGCTTTCGGGACGGCCACCGAGAACATCCCCGCGACTTGCAGCAGTTCAGCGATTTCGGCGGGCAGTTGGCGCGCGGCCTCGATTTCGGCTGCCGCAGCTCGAATCGGCTCGACGAGCGCGCGGACACGTTCGAGGTACTCGGGTGCGCCAGGGGACCGTTCAATGTCGCTGCCCATTCGGCTCCGCCTGTGGGGATCGCGCGGAGCCTACCATGCACACGGCGCGGCTGGGGCTAGCCCTGTGCCTTCTTGCGCTCGCGATAGGCCTTCATCTTGCTGCGCGTGCCGCAGAGGCCCATATCACACCACTTCTTCGAGCCGTTCTTCGATTCGTCGTAGAAGGCCCAGCCGCAGCCTTTGCAGGTCTTGAAGCGTGCGAATTCGCCTTCGGCGGTGGCCTTGTAGCTCAACGCGAGGAAGGCCGAGAGGGCTCGCGGGACGCCTTTGCCGCCCGGCTGGATATCGAGCCCGCCGCCCGGCAAAACCGTTACTTTCAGGGGTGCGACCGCGTTTAACTCATCGATGGTTTTGTTGGTTCGCGGGTCCAGTTCGTAGCCACTATTCGCAACACAGAGCGCTCGCGTGGCGGCCCGAAAGTGGCGGGCCAGGCGCACGTCGTCGTCGCTCACATCATCGTCCGGCTCGATCAGTTTCAGCCCAAGGAGCCACTCCCTGAGCTTGCTCGGGCTGTCGATCGTGTCGGATTCGTCTCGCGTCCAGAGGAACTGGAGGAGGAGGTCGCGTTCTGCCGGTTCCATGTCCTGCTCAACATATCACAGCCGCAATCCGAATGTAACCAGTAAAACCGTTGACAGGTAACCTTGTTACCAGCTATATTTAATCAGCAGTAACGCGTGAGCGTTTCGGAGGGATTAACAGTGGACTATCTCGACCTCGCCTACGAACGAATGGATTCGTGGGAGCGAACACGCGCGGAAATCGAGCGGGCGAACGAACTCAGCCGGCTGGGCCTCACCAGTGAATGGAGCCCCCTGGCACAGTTCGATAGCCTTCTCATCCGTGCCAGCAAGCATGCGAAGCAGCGCCAGGACCGCCGCAATCGGCAGGCCGACCAGAAGCGGGAGCTCGTCTCCTAACCCCAGCTTCGAAAGACGCATTCCAGGAGCCGACGGCCCTTTCCTGCCGTCGGCTCTTTTCATGTCCACGACAAGCAGGATTTGGCGAAGAACGGGGATTAAATGCGAAGGCTGCGGCGGCGCCGCCCGAGGCTGCCGATGCTGAACGGGTAGGTGATCAGGTTCACGTGGCGGCGGTTTTCGAGGAGCCTGGTCAGACGCTTCAGACTCTGGTTCACCAGGGGGCGGTAGTACGGGCGGTCCACTTCGAGGATCGGCACCATCACGCTGACCTCGTGTGGAGCGCGCAGCAGCCGGTCGTCGACGTAGCGTGCGATAGGATCGGAGACGTTCCGGAACGGCGAGGAGATCACCACGAGCGGGATGGCCGGGAACTGCTTCGCCCAGCGCTGCTCGACCGTCGAGGGGGCGTCCGGGTCAACCACCACATGGAGCGCCGTCACATCGCGCGAGCGTTCGCAGGCCGTGCCCAGCGCCATCACCGTGACGAGGGTGATGTCTTCCACGGGGACGATGATCGGGACGCGCGATTCGCCCCGGGGAGTGATATCGAGCAGCGCATCGGATGAGACGAAAAGCAGGCGCTGGAGGCGCTTATAGAAGCGGCCGATCCACCAGAGCGCGACGGTCAGGATTGGGATGGCGATAACGACGTAGCGGCCGCCTTCGGCGAACTTCGTAACCATGATGATGACGAACACGATGGCGGTAACCACGCCGCCGAAGCCGTTAATCGCCGCGGAAACCTTCCACCCGGGAGACTTCCGCCGGAACCAGAGCAGCACCATCCCGGCCTGGGCCAGCGTGAAGCAGAGGAACACGCCGAGCGCATAGAGCGGGATGAGCTTGGTTGTCGTCGCGTTGAAGGCCACGAGCAGCAGGATGGCGAACCCGGTCAGCGCCATGATCCCGTAACTGAAGACGAGGCGGTTGCCGCGGGCATGGAACACGCGGGGCATATAGCCGTCCCGCGCCAGGATTGCCGCGAGGATTGGGAACCCGTTGTAAGCGGTGTTCGCCGCAAGGAAGAGAATGCCGGCCGTGAGCGCCTGGAGCAGGTAATAGAGGACGTTGCGCCCGAAGACGTGTTCACCGACCTGGGACATCACCGTTTCTTTGTCGCCTTCTTCGTAGACGATCCCGAAGTGGCGCGCGAGCAATGTGGTCCCGATGAAAAGGAACCCGAGCAAGAACGCCATGGTTACCATGGTGAGGATGGCGTTTTTCCACTCCGGTGGCTTGAAGGAAGAAACGCCGTTCGACATCGCCTCCACGCCGGTAAGTGCGGCGCATCCCGCTGAAAATGCCCTCAGGACGAGGAAGAGCGTGAGGGCGTGGCTGGCGTTTTCCGCCGCCTTGCTCGGCTCTCCGGTTTTCAGGATGTTCGGGCTATTGCCGGTGAAGACCTGGAACATACCCACGATGATCGTGGCGCTCAGGATGAACACGAAGCCGTAGGTCGGGAAAGCGAACATGGTCCCGGACTCGCGCAAGCCGCGCAGGTTGCCGAGCGCGATGATCAGGATGAGCCCTACGGCGATCGGCACGCGCCCGGGGTCGACGCTCGGCGCGGCCGAGACGATCGCCTCCACGCTCGCCGCGATACTTACCGACGCTGTCAACGTGTAGTCGATGAGCAATGCCGAGGCCGCGACGAGCCCGAAGACCACGCCCAGGTTTTCCAGGGCGACGGTGTAGGCCCCACCGCCGGCGGGATAGGCGCGGATGAGCTGGCTGTACGAGACCACGACGATGCCCAGGAGCGCAGTGATCGCCAGGGCGATGGGCAGGCTGAGATAGATTGCACTGGTGCCCGCCAGCACCAGGATGAGCAGGATCTCCTGGGTGGCGTACGCCGTCGACGAAAGCGCGTCGGACGAGAAGACCGCGAGCGCGACTTTCTTGCTCAAGCGTTCTTCCGTGAGGCGCTTGCTGTTCATCGAGGTGCCGATGAGCGAGTTCTTGAGCGCGGCTACGCGCCCGCCCCAGCCCGAGTGGCGCTCCGCGAACTCCGTCGCCTCGAAATGTTCGGGGTCGAGTTCAACGATACCTGCGCGAGGGAACTCCACGTGGTAGCGGGAAATGCGGCCTTCTTTGTCGGCGACCGGCTTGTACTCAGGACCTGACCCGGGACTGGGCATCTGGGAAGGATACTTCCCATAAGGCTACAGTCTGCAATCGGGGCTAACCCTCCGATAAACAAAAACAGTATTTGGCATTTATTCCGGCCATCGCCCGGGGCCGTTCGGCAAGGGCCTGCCGTATGGGTATAGTCGGCCTCGCGATGCCCGAAGCCACCGGTCCCCTCGCAGGAATTCTGGTCGTTGACCTCTCCACTTCGCGCGCCGAGCTCGCGGGGCGGTACCTCGGCGAACTTGGCGCGACGGTCATCAAGCTCGAGCCGCCGGGTGGCGCCGCGGCGCGCTTTCTGCCGCCTTTCGATGAATCGAAACCACGCGATGTCGAGTCATCGCTGTACTGGGCCGCGGTGGGCGCGGGCAAGAAGAGCGTCGTCCTTGATATCGAAAGCGCCGCCGGGCGGGAAAGGCTCATGCCGCTCCTCGGCCAGGCCGACATCCTCATCGAGAGCTTCGACCCCGGCCACATGGAGAGTCTCGGACTCGGTTACGCGGCGGTCTCAGCGCTCAATCCGCGAATCGTCTATGTGTCTGTCACGCCGTATGGCCAGGACGGGCCAGATGCGAATAGCCCGGCCACCGACCTGACGATCGAGGCCGCCGGCGGCCTCCTCGACCTCCAGGGCGACCCCGACCGTCCGCCGGTGCCGGTTGGCTACCCGCAGGCTTCGTTCCATGGCGGAACCCAGGCGGCGACCGATGCGGTCATCGCCCTCAACGAACGCGAACGCTCGGGCCGCGGCCAGCACCTCGATGTCTCGATGCAGGCCGCGATGGTCTGGACCCTGATGAACGCGACTGGTTACCCGCCCAACACCGGCGGCGACCCGCCGACCAGCGGCCCAAACCGGCTCGTGCCAATCCCGTCGCTGATTCCCGGCATCTCCCTCCCCCGCCACTGGGAGTGCGCCGATGGCTATCTCACCGTGAATCTCCCCGGGGGCCGTGTCGGCAAGACTCCCCTGCAAACGGTGCTCGGCTGGGCCGAGAAGGATGGGCTCGTGCCCGACCGCCTTCTTGAGCGCGATTGGTCCACGTGGGCCCAGGACCTGGTGGCCGGGACATTGCCCCTGGACGATGTGAAGGCGGCGCTAGAGTGCGTGGAGGCCTGCTTCAAGGCGCACACGCAACACGAGCTGATGCAGATGGGCACCGATGGCGGCCTCCTCCTCGCGCCGATCCTGCGCATCGATGCGCTGCTCACCGACCCGCAGCTGAAAGCACGCGACTACTGGGTCGAGGTTGAGGGCCGCACGCAGCCCGGCACCCCGGCGCGCATGTCGCTCACGCCGTTGATCCCGCCGCAGCGGCCGCCTCGCCTCGGCGAACACCAGGCACTCCTGGACCAATTCGCGCCGAAACCGCCGATGCCAGCCTCGCCCGCTATTCGCAGGGGGCGAACCTTCGAAGGCCTGAAGGTCGCCGATTTCGCCTGGATCGGCGTCGGGCCGATCATCGCCAAGGCGCTCGCGGACCACGGCGCGACCGTGGTCCACATCGAATCGTTCGGCCGCACCGATCTGCTCCGCACTCTCCCGCCTTTCAAGGACCGCGTCCCCGGCCTCGACCGTGCGCAGTTCATGGCGAACTTCAACAGCTCGAAACTCGGCGTGAACCTCAACCTCCAGAATGCCGCCGGCCGGGAACTGGCCAAGAAGCTCATCGATTGGGCCGATGTGGTCACCGAAAGCTTCACCACCGGCGCGTTCTCTCGTCTTGGCTTCAGCTACGAAGAGCTCTCCAGGGACAGGCCGGACCTCGTCATGCTGAGCACCTGTCTGCGCGGCGGCACCGGCCCCCAGTGTGCGTATGGGGGCTATGGCGCGCAGGGCGCCGCCCTCGCCGGCATCTACGGCGTCACCGGCTGGCCCGACCGCGTGCCGCACGGTCCCTGGGGCGCCTACACCGACTTCGTCGCGCCGCGCTACGGCGTGGGCGCGCTCGCATCCGCGCTCTACCACAAGGGCAAGACCGGCCGCGGCCAGCACATCGACCTTTCCCAGGTCGAAGCCGCGATTCACTTCGTCGAACCGCTGGTGCTCGACTACACCGTCAACGGCCGCATCGCACCGCCGGCGGGCCACGAATCGCCCACTGCCAGCCCCCACGGCGTCTACCGCACGCAGGGCGTCGAACGTTTCATTGCGATCGCCTGCGAGACCGCCGAACAGTGGCGAAACCTGCTCGCGGTGGCGCCGCTCTCGGCGTTCGCCGATGCCTCGTTCGACCGTCTCGAAGCGCGGCTCGCGAGGGACGCCGAGATCGACGCCGTCCTCGAAGCGTGGTGTGCGGACCAGGATGCCCACGAGCTCGCGGCGCGCCTCAAGGCCGCCGGTGTGCCCGCCTCGCTGGTCGAGCGCCCCTCGGACCTGTACGAGGATGCCCAGCTCAAGCACCGCGACTTCTTCAAGGTCTGCAACCACACCGAGATGGGCCCGACGCCGTACGACGGACCGGTCACGCTCTTCAGCGAAACGCCCCCGGCCTACACTGCCGCGCCCTGCCTGGGCGAGCACACCGAATATGTGCTCACCGAGATCCTTGGCCTGACTCACGAGCAAATCGTCGGGTACGTCGAGGCGGGAGCGATTACGTAGCACTTTCGCGGAGCGAAGATCGACTATCCTCGCGCCATGGCGGACGAAGGGCTTCGCGACCAGCTGCTTTCCGCGCTCGCGCCCGTGGGTGTCCGCAGCCGCGCGATGTTCGGCGGGCACGGCCTCTTCCGTGGCGACAAGTTCTTCGGGATCGTCACCGAGGGAGCGGTTTACTTCCGCACCGACGACGCATCGCGGCCTGAGTATCTCGCCCGGGGTATGCCCCCGCTGGAATCGAAGACGCGCCCGCGCGGCCCCAAAACCGTCGACCGGAACTTCCAGGTGCCCGCGGACATCTTGAGCGACGCTGAACTGCTGCTCGCGTGGGCCCTGCGGGCCGCTGAGTCCTGATACCGCCCCCGCTTGCATGACACCTTTGCTGCCGCCCCTCAACGACCTCGGATTTTGCTTGACGCGCCGGATCGCCACTCCCTAGCATCCGCGCGCCAGCTAAGGAGGGCGTTCATGAACCACCCGATCATCAAGGAATTCCGAGACTTCATCATGCGGGGCGACATCATTGCCCTCGCAGTCGCCTTCATAATGGCAATCGCGTTCAAGGACGTCGTTGATGCCGTGACGAACGGCGTCATCATGAACTTCATCGCAGCGATCGTTGGAAAGCCCAACTTCGACAGCATTGGCATTGATATCGGGGATAGCCGTCTCCTCATCGGCACGGTGCTGACAGCGCTCGTGAATCTCGTCCTCGTCGGAGCCGCCGTCTTCTTCTTCATCGTGAAGCCCGTGAAGATCCTCCAGGAGCGCAAGAAGGAAGCCGGCGAGCCCGTGCCGGAAGCCGAAGACGTGGTCCTCCTGCGCGAAATCCGCGACCTCCTTAAGAACCGGTAGTGGTTACCACGGAGACACGGAGCCCACGGAGTTTCCGCCGAGTTCACGGAGGCCCGTGGCTAATCCAAGACCTTCGTGTCTCCGTGTCTCCGTGGTGAAGAACTCACTCGAACCCTCCGTGTTCTCCGTGCCTCCGTGGTGAGAGAATCCCAGGCATGCCCCGCCTCCGCCCAAAGCCGAACTCCACGCCCGATGACGTCGCCTTCGGGATCAATGCCTGCGCCATGGCGCTCCAGGCGGGCTACGCGAAGTCCCTCTTCTACTTCGGCGACACGAAAAACGAGCGCGTGCTCGACCTGGTCGAACGGGCGAAGCATTCCGGCATTGCCGTGCAGGCGGTGGATGGCTTTCGTCTCGATCAGCTGACCGGCGAAGGCGTTCACCAGGGCGTCCTCGTCCGCCTCAAGGCGATCGAACCGGTCGACCTGCAGGCCGTCGCGCGAGATGCGGGCAAGGCCTCGCTCATCATCATCCTCGACCGCGTGACCGACCCGCAGAACCTCGGCGCGGTGCTGCGGACGGCTGTCGCCGTCGGCGTGAGCGCGGTGGTGTTGCCGCTGCGGCGCGGCGCCCTGCTTACTCCCGGCGTGCACCGCGCGAGCGCCGGCCTGAGCTTTGTCGCACCGGTTGCCGCGCCGCAAAACCTGGCGATGGCGATCCGCATCCTCAAGGAGAACAACTTCTGGGTGGTAGCCGCCGCAACCGGCGAGGGTTCGCAGTCCGCGACGGCGTTCGACTGGCCGGGACGCACGGCACTCGTCATGGGCAGCGAGGGCGAGGGCGTCGGCCAGCTCCTCCTGCGCGAGAGCGACTTCTCGGTCGCCCTCCCGATGGACCCGCGCGTCGAATCCCTGAACGTCGGCGTGGCGACGGGAGCACTGGCCTACCTGTGGCGGCGCCAGTGGCCATCCGAGGGGTAGTACCACTTTCTGTCGTGGCGGCCATCGGGTAGGGATTTTGTCTCACGCCGTGCGACCATGACCCCATGAGTCGGAGCGCGGCGCACTACAAACCGGTCACGAGGCGGGACCTTTCGCCGCGTCAGCGCGAAGTCCTCGAGTTAATAGCGAAGGGCAAGACCAACGGCGAAATCGCCGAAACGCTGGGCATCACGCTCGACGGCGCAAAGTGGCACGTCAGCGAGATCCTTACCAAGCTCGATGTCGATTCCCGGGAGGATGCGGCTGAGTGGTGGGCCGCCAGGCGCGGCATCGGCGCCCGGCTGGCCAACCTGGCGCGTGCCTTCGCCCCGCTGGCGCAATGGAAAGTGGCGGCGCCGGTTGTCGGGGTATTGGGAGTGGGGGCTGCGGCGGCCGTGATGATGCTGTCGGGCGGCAACGATACGAAGACCGAAGATTCACCTGTCCCGGCCTGCAGTGCCGGCGATGTGATGCTTGAAACTGTCGAGACGCGTGGGCCAAACGGCGAAGTCGTCTTCGCGCTCACCGGGCGAAGCGCACGGGCGTGTAGGTTCGAGGGCAGCGCTGGAATTTCGATCTCCATCGCCGCTGATCTCACGACATCGGGCGCGTCGCCAAGCTGGGAGACTCCCGTCCAACAGGTAGTTGATGAGACGAGGACGCGCATCGCCTACGCGACCTGGACGTCGAATTGCCTTGGTGGTGCGCCGAAGTATGCGAATTCGTGGCTGCGAAGCCTCAACGCAGGCGACTCGTACACCGCCTATGCGACAACCTTCGTTGTGAATCATCCCGAGTGCGGGGCCGACGGAAGGACCGAACTCGTCATCGCGCCGCCCGATCCTCTTTCATCTTTCATGCCCGATCTCGGGCCCGACCCGCAAGACTGGGTATATTGCTACCCGAGCGATCCAACGGAGCTTGCGAAGTGGAAGTCTCAATGCGAACAGGCCGACCGTCTCCAGCAGGTACTCAACACGCTTGTTCCCTTTGATCGCACGGCGGATGCATTTGTTCGATTCGCAGCACCGACCGACTACGTTTGTCCCACAGCTGGTTTTTCGACGCTGTGCGGCGGTGTTCCCGTCGGTGCTACGCGGCAGGGTATCCCACTGCTTTTGCACGGATCAGAAGAAGACTTCGTATCGGTCGATCAACTGAGAGATAGGCTCCAGGAGCAGATCAGCTCCGCTGAATCGCGGGCATCGACGATCGGCTGCCCGGTGAGTGGTGACTGCACCAAAACGTTCATTGTAGGCTTCGCCGTCGACCGACAGCCCGCTGCCTTCTACCTGGTGTTCGAAACCACTTCGGGCGACGTCCACCTTGTCGGTGCGGGGATATCCGGCGACAACGCCCTCGAAATCCGACGCGGCGGCACCACGTTCACACAGCTCGGCGAGACACTCTTTACTCCCGTGATTCCGCCCTATTGATCGGTGACCTCCGGTTCACCCGAACGCCCGCGCTCTCTAAGCTCTGTCGATGGGTCTGCTCGGTGGCAAGCGCGCGCTGGTTACCGGCTCCCGGAAGGGCATCGGGCGTGCCATCGCCCTGAGGCTCGCCGAGGAGGGCGCGAACGTCGGCCTGAACGACGTCCTGGTCGACACGGTGGTCGTGAAGACCCGCCAGCTCGTCAGCGACTTGGGCCGTAAAGCGACGGTTCACCCCGGCGACATGAGCCTCGTGCCCGAAGTCTTTCGCGTGGTCGATGAGTTCGTGGCCATGCACGGCGGCATCGACATCCTCGTGAACAACGCGGTCACGCCTCAGCAGATGAAGCCGCTCTTCGAAACCGACGAGGCGTTCTGGGACCAGCTGATGTCGGTCACGCTCAAGGGGTACTTCTTCGCCTCGCAGCGAGCCGCGAAAGCGATGGTGAAACAGAAAGCTGGCGGTTCGATCATCTGCCTTTCGAGTGTGCACGCCTTCGGCGCTCGTCCGGAGTGGACGGCCTATGGCACGGCGAAGGCCGGCGTCTCCCGCATGGTCAAAGGGCTCGCCGCCGACCTCGCCGGCACTGGCATCCGCGCGAACTGCATCGCCCCGGGAACGATCCGCAACGTGCTGCCCGACAACCTCGATGACGTGGATCCGCCGCCCGTCGATCGAAAGGCCAAAAGCATCCGTGATGTTCCTTCCAGGATCGGCGGACTGCCATCGGATATCGCGAACGCGGTGGTCTATCTCTGCTCCGACCTGGGCCGTTACGTGAACGGCGAAACGCTGGTGGTGGACGGTGGTCTCGAAGCGACGCGGATGGAGGGCAATCCGTGACCGCCACTCCACAAAATGTCATTTCGCGAATGGAGTAGTGAATTGCCCGCCGGAGCGTGACATCCTGTGCGCATGTTGGAGCGAACACGGCATTACGAGACGGTCGGCAAGAGCGACCTGACCCCGCGCCAGCGCGAAGTCCTTGCCCTGATTTCGGCGGGCAAGACGAATCCGGAGATAGCGGAAAAGCTCGGCATCACGCTCGACGGCGCGAAGTTCCACGTGCGCGAAATCCTCGCGAAGCTGGAAGTCGAATCGCGCGAAGAGGCGGCGGAGTGGTGGCGGCGGGAGCGGCGGCTGGGGAAGCGAGTTGCCTCATTCTTCCGGGCACTCGCACCGGCCGGCTGGCTGAAGCCCACAGCGGCAGTGACCGCGATCGGCGGGACCACGCTGGGACTCGTCGCGGTGGGGTTCGCGATGAACGGGGGCGGAGAGAGCGCTTCGCCGGACTGCGAACTTGCAGACCTCCAAATGGAGGCGAACGGCCAACCTCCGTCGGGTGACAACGCCCAGTTCAGCTTGAAGATGTGGTCGTCGCGAGACTGCCGCCTCGAAGGTATCGCCGTTGCGTCGCTCTATCCACCGGACCCAAACCTCGGCCTCGACTGGTCGCAGTCGACGCCGGGAAGGCTGTCATCGACATTCTAAGGCCGTCGCCTTCGATCTCGACTCCAATCCACGGGACGTTGCTATGGCGCGGTGGAGTAACTGGTGTCACGGGCTGCCGGCAGGCACGGTCCTCCAATTCCAGATCGCGCAGTCCAATCTCGCCACCGGTGAGGTTCTCGCAATCTCGACCCCCGCGGACGGTCTGCTCCCGCCCCGCTGTATCGACGAGAACCAGCCAGCCATCCTCGACCTCGAAGTGGAAGGCGCGCCCGCCATCCCGGCGTGCGACCCCCTCGCCCTGAACTGGACGCATACCTCGGTACTCGATATCACCCGAGGGCTGCGATTCACGTGGGCGGTGGAGACCGGCACGAAATGTCTGCTGGACACCACCATCCAGGTCAGCGTGACAGGTGCCGACGGGACGACGGTAAACACGCGAAAGCCCGCGGAGGAGTTGCACCTGAACGTCATCGTTGGCGTTGGTTCGAACCCAACCGTCATTGGTGTCCTCTGGAACGTCTGCGGGCCGACGCAACTCGCCGCCACGCTGATAATGGACTCGCAATCCTGGAGTGCCCTCGACGTCCCCGCTCCGCCGTGTGAGGACCCGTCCCGGCCCGCCGAGTTCTCGGCACTCTGGACGGGAACGGTCTCGTCGGTCTTCCTGGCGCCGGTTCAGGTAACGCCGTTCGCCGGCTCGGATGCTCCGACCATGACCTACACCGTGAAAGCGGGGGACACGCTTGCCTCAATCGCACACGCCTTCGAACAGCCGCTCGCGCGCCTCATCGGGCTGAATCCCGGGCTCGACCCGATGGCCCTCACCGTAGGCCAGGAGATTAAGATCCCCGCCGCCTCGACGGTCACGCCAGCTTCCGCCGAGCACCTCTGCTCTCTCGCTGGGTGCGTGATTGCGGCGGACGTAGCTCAGGACGTTGATGGGTGGCTTGCCCTTGCGGCGGGACGCGCGCTGCGGCCGAATGGCCCGCCCGAACTTTATCTCGTCGATCACGGTGTCCGTTCGACGATCTCGCCGGAGGACTTCCGCTCGCTGGCGAAGGACAACCTCGGCTCTGCCCCGAGACTGGTCGCCATCGGCGATCCTCAGAAGAACGGCGTCCTCGACCTGGTGTTCGAAGGGAGCGGCGGAGCGATCGTCTCCATCGCAGTCGAACCGGGACCAGCCGGAACCTACCCACCCACCGGAATGACCCTCTGGGAGGCCGTGCCTGGTGACGGTGACAACGCGGAGACGAGCTTCGGGACGGCGACGTATCAACGCGTGCCCTGAGAGCGAAATCCGGTTCCGTAATTCATAGCATAGGTTAGTGTGCCGCCGCTTGGCCCGGCGTACCCTCGTGGCATGAGCGAACCACGGCTGCCGGCGCCGAACGACTCGGTGGAAGAGTTGACCCCGCGGCAGCGCGAGGTACTCGCCTTGCTCGCAAAGGGCAGGACGAACTTCGAGATCGCCGAGGCCCTGGGCCTGAGCCTCGAGGGGGCGAAGTACCACGTCCGCGAGATCACGGGTCGCCTCGGTGTCGAATCGCGTGAAGAAGCGGCGGAGTGGTGGCGGCGGGAGCGGCGGCTGGGGAAGCAGATACGTCGAAGATTCGCAGGTGTCTGGACTACAGCGGCTGCGAAGTGGCTTGGCGTCGCCGTCGCTAGCGGGGGCGTCGTCGGTTTCGCGGTGTTCGCGTATTTCGCGTTGGCGAATGGTGGCTCTGAACCTCCTGTTGCGGCGGAAACGCCTGCGTCATTAATGAGTCCATCACCGATGGCACCATCATCGACTCCGGCGACGCCTCCTGCCTCGGTCACCCCATCGGCTGCGCTTCCGGCCGAGCGTTCCACGCCGATTGGCGGTGATCCCGCTGCACTGACCAATGGACGGCTGGTCGTTTACTCCGACGAGGTGGGTGGCGGCGCGACAGACATCGTGACATTTGACCTGGACCGTGGACGAATCATCGGCGCCTTCCGCCTCACTAACTCTGCGCAACCTAAGCTGGTGGAAAGCAGTAGGAAGCTTTACATCATCGAAGACAGGGCCATCGTCGAACGCAACCTGGATGGAAGCGGACGACGCGTGATCTACCAACTTCCTTCGGACGCCTTTTTCAACGCCATGCTCCCATCGCCCGATGGAAGTCTCCTTGCCATCGGCATCGAGGTGGGTCAGCAAGACCCGCAGGGCACGAAGCTCATCGTGGTAGACATTTCATCCACCAAGGTATCGCTCGAAGCGCCGCTGCCCAGGTTCTCGGCACTTGGATTTTACGGTTCCCCGGCGCCCGACGTCTGGGATGGCGAAACTGTCGTAGTGTATGGAGCTGCCGGGAAGGACGGTACGGTCTGGCCCACCGCTAGAGTCACTCCAAACGGAGACATCACCATCGTCCCTCCGCTTTTCGGCGGCCCGGCCAACGCGCCTATCGGCGACCTGGCCGTCCGTCGGGCTCCTGAGGTCACCTACCCTTGCATGGGAATCTGGTACGGCTTCGACGCCGAGGCGATCATTGAGCGATCGACATCGAAGACCGTGGCGGAACTCCACGTCGATGGCGACTTTCTCGAGGTTGTTCGCTGGTCACGATCGGGGGACGCAGTGCTCTTCCGGGCCTTTCCCCTAGATTCGCGTGACGGTCGAACTTGTGCTGCAGGCATCGATTCAGCGCCGATCTACTTCGTCTGGGAAGGGGGCGTTCTAAGCCGAGTCAACGACGTGCAGGCGCTTCTTTCACGCTGGGATGGCGACCGTTTCCTCGAAATTGAGTGCCAGGGTGCTAAGCAACGGCCCGATTACCCGCTCTCTTCCACCTATCTGGTCTGCGATAACGCCGCTTCATCGGCTCCAGCCACGATCTACCTGGGGGGCCAACGAATCGACACGGTTCGACAAGGGGCGATTCTCGGCTTCCCGGAGTAGCTCTTCGGAACCTTCGACAACTGAAGTTCCGCCGAAAGACGGAGGCCGTCTGTGGCACTCATCACGTTCGGCGAAGGGCCCATCCCGCTACGTTGAATTAGCACCAACACCAATCTCCAGGAGGAGCCAGCGTGGCTCTCCGTTACCTCAGGCCCATCGCCATGGGCATCATCATCGCGGGACTCTCCGCGTTGTTTCTCGCCGCCTGCGGCGATGACGACGGCGATCCCACCACTACCCCACCCCCGGGCACGACGGAGGCACCGACCAAGGGCCCAACCGAGCCGGTGAAATCGCCGACGGTGACCCCCGGCACCCTCACCCCAACACCCGATGCCAATACCGATGCCGGCTTCCGCGCGGCCCTCGAGCAGCTCAACAAAGAGCTGGCGAACGGTTCGCTCGATGCCTTCATCGCCCGGCTGAAGGTCATCGATTACACCTGCAAGGCCTCGGATGTCACACCCGGCCTCGGCCAGCCCGAATGCGATGCCGTCGGCGAAGTCATCCGCGGCTTCCAGAGCAGCAACTGGCGCTCGGAGGGCGGCCTGCGCAAGGTCGCTTCGGTCATCGCCAACCTGAAAGAGCGGCAGGCGGGCTTCGATACGTCGAAGAGCGACGACTACGGGTCGGGCGCCCTCCACATTTTCGCCTTCGACCCCACCACGCACACCGCTGTGGTCACCGTCATCTCGAAGTGCCTCCCGGAGCACCAGTGCCCCTCGGGGACCGAACGGCTCGTCTGGGTGCCGACGTTCGAATACGTGGATGGCCACTGGAAGATCTCGAAGCTGCTCTACGCCTATGTCCTCGGCGAGGACTTCCTGAGTCCTTCCCAGGAAGGAAAGAACCTGATGCCGGGCTGGGAGAAGTTCTAGCCCTCACCCTGTGCTGGCGGGCCGGGGGCCACTCCGGTCCGTCTCGCCATAATAGTCCGCCCGATCGACCGTCCCCAGATGAGCGCCGAGCCACTAAAATAGGTGACATGAAGATCCTCGTTTGCACAGACGGCTCGGAATTGTCCCTGGCGGTTCTGCCCCATGCGCGCCGGCTGGCGGACGCACTCAACGCCGAGATCACCCTGGTCCGCGTGCTCGATTCTCGGACCGACGCGGCCTCGGAAGTCACGGCTCGCCTCGATGATGCGGTCGCGGCCGTCCGCACGGACTGGGAAGCCGATCTGCGGACGATCCTGGCGACCGCCGGCATCGAGGGCGCCGTCACCGTCCCCATCCGTCAGTGGGGGAAAGATACCGCCGATGCCGTTCTTCACCTCGCAAAGGAGACCGGCGCGGACCTGATTGCCATCGCAACGCGGGGCACCGGCGCGCTCCGCCATGCGCTCCTGGGCAGCGTCGCCATGGGGGTCATTTCGAAAACCAATTTGCCGGTCTTGACGGTCGCGGGGAGCCCCGGCGTACGCGCCGGCAACGGCCCGTACCACATCGTCGTCACTACCGATGGCTCACCCGATTCGCGCAGCGTTTTCGCCGCGCTGGGCCCGATCCTCGTTCCCGGCAAGACGCGGGTCACGTTGCTCGAAATCATCCGCGAGAAGGCCGCCGAAACGGCGGACGATGCGCGCCACCGTCTCCACGATCTCGTCGATCGGTTCCCTCGTGGCGTCGAAGTCACGGCCCACGTCCGGGCGGTGCCGGAGAGCGCGAACATCGCCGCTTCGATCATCGATGCCGCCACCGAACTGCATGCGGACGCGATTGCTTCGGCCACCCACGGACACAGCGCGGCCCGTCACCTTGTCGCTGGGAGCACCGCTCTTGGCGTGGTTGGCAGCGCGGGCATGCCCGTGATCCTTGTGAAGAGCAGCGCGGTCGATTGACCGGTCACCAGGGGCGGCGCCACTTGTTCCAGTTGAACGGTTCGATGCCGGTTTCGGTGAGTTGCCAGATCGTGGCCTCGGCCTTGCCGCCATCGATTTCGAGGAAGCCGATGGTGCCGAGCTGGGTATCGAGGTTGCGCGGATAGGTCGGCGAACCGGGGTTCACGCAGAGACAGCCGTTGATCGTGTCGATCGCCTCGACATGCGTATCGCCGTAAATCAGGACATCGAGTTCCGTCGTCCCGAAGTAGCGTTGCATCGCGCGTTCGAGCGTCAGGTGCGGCGGGTATTCCGGAATCGGGACATCGTGCGTGAGGCCAACCTTGAGCCCGTCCATGTCCAGCAACCACGATTCGCGCAGGCGGTGATGGTCGGGCTGCACCGGGCGCCCACCCGAGCCCTCTTCGCCGTTGCCGCGGGCGGCCCAGGTCGGAGCGATATCGTGCAGCTGGTCGATGACCACGAGGTCATGGATATCGCCGGCGTGGAGGATGCAATCGACGCCACGGAAGGCATCGAACACCTGCGGCCAGAGTTCGTAGCGGGCTTCGGGGATGTGGGTGTCTGAGATCAGGCCGATGCGCATGCCGTATTCAGGCACGAATCGCCGGCAATGAGCAACGAGCAAACCCCGCGTATACTCGCTTCCGTGCAAATCCTGGTGCTCGGCGATAGCGATAGCGCGGGAATGCTCACCGGGGGCGCAAGCTGGCCCCAGATCCTCGAACGCGACCTCTCGGATGAGCTTGGCAGCCCGGTCTCGGTCCGTTCGGTGGGCTTCTCGGCAATGCCGGAAAACGCGTTCGAGTTCGCCGAAAAGAAGGTCCGCGAAGCCTCGCCGGATGTCACCGTCGTAGTCCTTGGGTCGTTCGGATTCACCGCCGGTTTTGTCTGGCTGCGCGTTCAGAAACTCTTCGGGAAGCGCGCGGGCCGGTGGTATCGCCGCTGGGAGGAGCGATTCGACGGCGCGACGCGAGATGACGGCGGACGCCCCGGCCGGGTCAACGTCTCCGGGCGCTGGCTGGTGCGCCATCTGATCGGCACCGGCACCTACAGCACCCGCGAGAAGATCACCGAGAACTACCTCAAAGTGTTCCGCGTCCTCTCCCGGTTCGAAGACATGCAATTCGTGATCTTCGCCTACCCGGGCATCGGCGAACACGCGCGCCAGGGCAAAGGCCCGGCATTGCGCAAGAAATTCTTTGGCGACCTGCGAGCCGTTGCCGAGGACTACCACTTTCGCTGGGTCGATGGAGCCGCCGCCTTCGCCGGCATGGACTTCGCCGAGTTGCGCCTCGATGACCTGCACTTCAATCCCAGGGGCCACGCAATACTCGCGAACGCCGTGAAAGACGCCGTCCTGGCGGCGGTGCCTGCGTAGCTCTACGCCACGGGAAATACGCGCTAGAGAAAAGCATGCTACGCTCGAAAGCGAGCCGTCCTTCAATGCGAAGGACACCGTGCCCTAACTCGTTTCTCCCTTCTTGTTCGTTTGTCGTTGTGCGATGGCAGGGAAGTTCAGCCGAGATCAGGCCACACCCTCAAATAGCTCGCACACTTGAATTTGGAGAACCCAACCTACTTGTCACTCACTTTGAATCGGTCCTCGGATGAGGACACCGTTCGGGAAACTGCGCCCGGCGAAGCCACGTTGACTTCGAACGAAGCGCCAACCCCAACCTTCGCCGAACTCGGCCTGACGCCCGAAATCCTGAAGACGCTCGAAAAGCTCGGCATCGAATCGCCGTTCCCGATCCAGGCGATGACCATCGCCGACGCACTCGCCGGGCGCGACGTTTCCGGCAAGGCCAAGACCGGCTCGGGCAAGACGCTCGCGTTTGGCCTGCCGGTCATCCAGCGCACCACGACTTCGCGGAAGCGCCGCCCGCAGGCGCTCATCCTCGTGCCGACGCGCGAGCTGGCGAACCAGGTTGCGGACGCGCTGACTCCGTTCGCGGCGGCGAGCGACCTCTGGGTCACCGCCATCTACGGCGGCGCCTCGATGGTCCGACAGATCAAAGCTCTCCACGCCGGCGTGGACGTTGCCATCGCAACGCCCGGGCGCCTGAACGACCTCCTCGAACGCAAGGAGATGTCGGTCGCTGATGTCCGCATGGTCGTCCTCGATGAAGCCGACCAGATGGCCGACATGGGCTTCCTCCCGCAGGTCCGCGAAATCCTCGACCAGATCCCCGAGGGCCAGTACCAGACGCTCCTCTTTTCGGCGACGCTCGATGGCTCCGTCGGAGAACTCGTCCGCCGCTACCAGAAGGATCCCGTCACCCACGAAGTCGTTTCCGAGACGACATCGGTCGAGACCCTCGACCAGCGCTTTATCGGCGTTGAGCGCGGCGAAAAGGTGAAGGTCGCGGCGAACATCTGCAAGGCCTCGAAGCGGACGATCGTCTTCGTCCGCACGAAGCACGGCGCCGACAACGTCGCCCGTCAGCTCGGTCGCGAAGGCATCGATGCTCAGCCGATCCACGGCGGCCTCACCCAGGGGCGCCGCGAGCGCACGCTTGCCATGTTCGCGAGCGGCCGCGCGCCGGTGCTGGTCGCAACCAACGTGGCTGCCCGCGGCATCCACGTCGACGGCATCGATACCGTGCTCCACTACGACCTGCCGGAAGACGGCAAGACCTATCTCCACCGCTCGGGCCGTACGGCACGCGCCGGTTCGGATGGGCTCGTTGTGACCCTGGTCGCGCCGGAAGAAGGCAACGACGCCCGAACGCTCCAGCGGGAAGCGGGCATTCACCTGGCTATCGTGCCGATGAGCCACGACGACGAGCGCCTGCATGACCTCGCCGGGTTCGAACCGCCGGCGCCGCCGCCCATTGAGGAGCCTCGCGCCACCTACCGGAACAACCGCCGCCCCGGCGGAGGCCCGCGCGGCAACAACCGCCGCCCCTTCCGCCCGCGAGAGGTCGCTCCGAGCGAAGGTGGTTCGCGCCGGCACAACCGTTCCTGGCAGGGGCCGCGCAACCGCCCGGCGAACGCCGGCCGGCCGGCTCGCTAGCCCGGACCATCGCCCAATCAAACGAAAGGCGCGCCACCCGGCGCGCCTTTCTTGCTTTCGAGCCCACTTCTCCCGGCTAGCTCGTCATGCCCTGCAGGCCAACGAGCGCTCGGCCGTGCTCGATCTCACCCATGTGACGAAGCCCGTGCTGGTAGACGAAGCACTCGAGCACCTCGAGCCGCCGCAATGGCGCGCCTGGCCCGATGACGATGGCACAGAAAATGTTGGCCATGTTCGGTGGGAGCTGGGGCATCAGCACTTCCGCCAGGGTGTCGGCGGTGATGCCTTCGAGCGCCTTCGATGTCCGCGCGATGACTTCGGCCTGGTAGGCCCGCCACGCGTCCATATCGCCGAAGCGGAGTTGCTGCATCTCTTCCACGGTCTCTTCGCGCCCAAGCGCGTCGACCGTAATGCCGACCTTCTGCGCCCACCCGCCGGTGATCCAGAGTTGCTCCTCGCGTAGGAACACCCGGCTGATCGACTGGTCCTGGGCCTTGATGTAGTGGCTGAAGCTGAACGCCATCGGCAGCACGCCGTCTCGTTCGTGATGGTTCACCTGCTCCAGCGTCAGGTCGCTCGCCGCGCGCTCCCAGAGGGTATTCATCGCGCGAATTCGGTTCCGCAACGATGCGACGAACATGTCTTCGTGGCTCATGACTTCACCCTCGTCTCGACAGGAATGCGCTGCATATCGCGCGCCACGCGGATCGGCCCCGCATAAACGTCGCTCATGCCGGCCCGGAAGGCCGCTTCCATCTCGTCGTTGTTCGGCAGGTTCGGGAGCAGGTGGCTGAGCACCAGCGCGCCCACACCGGCATCCCGGGCCAGCTGCGCGACTTCGTCGGTGCTGATGTGGTAACTCGGCACGTCTTCCAGGATCGAGGCCATGTTCGTCCGCCCCATCGTCCGAACGCGCTCGATGAACTGCTGGAACATCGCGGGGTTGAGGGCATCGCTGACGAGGAGGTCCGTGCCCTGGGCTGCGTTCAGGAGCGAGTCGCAGAGGTTCGTATCGCCCGAAAGGACGGCGCTCCGGCCATCGAACTTCGCCCGGTAGCCCACGGCCGGCACCACCGGGAAGTGGTCGACTTCGAAGCTTTCGAGGACTACCCCGTTTTCCGAGAAGAACGCCTGCGGGGTCGCGCTCGTCGGGAACTCGGTGACCTCCACCTTGGCGCCATCGGGATGGAGCTTCCCGGGGTGGTGCGCCGTGCGAAAGCGGACATCGTCTTCGAGCGCCATCTGGAAGCCGTCGATCATCTTCTTCGTGCCAGTCGGCCCGAAGACGCGCAACGGCTTCGTCGCACCCGAGGTCCAGCGCTGGTTGAGGAAGTCGGGCACATCGGTGATGTGGTCCGTATGCATGTGCGTGAACACGGCGATATCGATCTGCGCGGGGATGATGCCCGCCGGGTTGATTCGCCTGGCAGCACCATAGCCGCAGTCCACCAGGATGTTCGTGTTCCCGGCCACGATCACGTGGCCGCAGCCGCAACGATCGGGACTGGGGATCGGGCTCCCTGTCCCCAGGAAAACAACGTCGAACTGTTCGGGCATCGCCCCTCCGGGCCGCCCGCAGGCGGCGAAGCCGAATGCTACGTGTCACTCCCTCGCGATGCCAGCAAGGCCCAATCGGACCCGTCCTTCGCTCCTCTCGGACCGTTCAGGAATCTCGAATGCGGGTGTACGGTAGTAGTAACAAAAGGAGGCGAGGTATGGATCTCGTACTTTCTAAGGACGATTTCGTGCTCTTGAAGAAGATCCTCGAGAGCTACATCGGCGACGTGCGCATGGAGATCGCCGGGACCGATAGCGGCGACTGGCGCAAGCGCCTGCACGAAGACGAAGACCGCGCGAAGGCAATGCTCGCGCGGCTCGAGACGCCGCAACCCGCCGAGGGCGAAGGCGGCCAGTTCCAGATCCTGGTGGAAGGGTTCGTCGCCACCCTCCGCTAACGGTTCACTCGCGCGCCGGTGGTGGCAACGCTACCATCGGCGCTCATGAGCTACCCCCTCGAAGGCCTGCGTGTCCTGGATATCTCGCGCGTGCTCGCGGGGCCGTTCGCGGGCCGCATGTTCGCCGATCTTGGCGCCGACGTGGTGAAACTCGAGCCGCCCGACGGCGATGTGACCCGCCTCTGGGGCGCGGATATCGGAGGCAACCCCGGCTACTACCACCAGCAGAACGTCGGCAAACGCAACATCTCCATCAGCCTCTCCGATCCGCGCGGCGCGGAGCTGGTGAAACTGCTTGCAGCGAAGGCGGACGTGGTCATCGAGAACTTCCGCCCGGGCGTCGCCGACAGGCTCGGCGTCGGCTACGAAGCGCTCAGCGCGGTCAATCCCCGCCTGGTGATGCTCTCGATCTCCGGCTTCGGGCAGAAAGGCCCGGAATCGCAGCGGGCGGCGTTCGCGCCGGTCATCCACGCCGAAGCCGGCATCATCGACCGCCAGGCGCGCAACACGAAGACCGGCGAACTCGTCGATATCGCCTTCTCAGCTTCGGATACCCACGCGGGCCTTCACGGCATGGTCGCCGTGCTTTCAGCACTCTGGATGCGCGAGCGCACGGGCCGCGGCCAGCACATCGATATCGCCATGATGGACGCCACCCTCACCACCGATGACTTCCTCCACTACGCCATCGAAGACGCCTGGCACACGCGCGTCCTCGCGAGTGAAGTCTGGGAGGCGCCGGGCGGACCCATCCTGATCTCCGCGGACTTCCGATTGATCTGGATCGAGTTCAGCCGTGCCTTTGGGCTGAAGGACCCCTCACCTCCGGGCGCATCCGTCGAAGAAAAGAGCGAAAACCGTCACCGCGTCGTGCAGGAGTACATCCTCTCGCTGCCGGACAGGGAGACACTGACCGGGCACCTCGACCGCTTCAACATCGCCTGGGGCAACGTTCGCCGCAGCGAAGACGTCCGCGAACAGACCACCGTCCGCCACCGCAGTTCCATCGTCGATGTCGACGACCGCGCCGGTGGTACGCGGCCGGTGGTGCAATCCCCCTACCGGTTCTCCGGCGCCGAGAGCGGCGTGCGCGGTCCCGCCCCGTGGAAGGGCGAACACAACGCCGACGTGCTCGCGGACTGGCTCGGAATGGATGAAGCGGGCCGCGCGGAATGGGCCGGCGTCCTCGTCGCGCGCTGACAAGGGTTGCACCACGGAGACACGGAGGCACGGAGGATTCCCATGGAAACGGAACCGCAGCCGGACCGCCTCCTGGAGCGTCGAGTAAGCGAGCAGGTCATCGGGGCGGCCATTGAGGTCCACCGGTTCTTGGGCCCCGGATTACTCGAATCGATTTACGAAGAGTGCCTTTGCCACGAATTGTCGCAACGCGGGCTAGGTTTCCGACGCCAGGTCTGTCTACCGCTTGAGTACAAAGGAACGCGCCTCGCCACTGACCTGATCATGGACGTGGTCGTCGACGACCTGGTACTTGTCGAACTCAAGTCAGTCGCGAGCGTGTTGCCTGTTCACCAGGCACAGCTCCTGACTTACCTCAAACTCTCGGGGCTCCGAGTCGGGCTGCTGATCAATTTCAACGTGGCCGTTCTCAAACAAGGAATCACCCGGCGAGTCCTCTAGCGCCCCGGCCGCCCCGCGATCCAGCGGGTCCTCAGAAAACTCTCCGTGCCTTGTGCCTCCGTGGTGGGCGTGATTCCTACCGAAACCAGGGTTCTCTAACGCTCACCGGTAGGTCCGGTGCCGGCAGCCACCAAAGAGACCTCCGTGTCTCCGTGCCTCCGTGGTGCAATCCGGTCCCTAACGAACCGTGATCGCGGCGTTCGAGATCACCGGCGTGCCGCGATCCTTCGATTTCGATTCCACGAGGATCGTGTTCCCATCGCGCCAGTACGAAGTCACCATCGTCTCGGCCGGGAAGAACACGCCCGCGAAGCGCGCCTGGTAGCGCGAAACCTTCGAGGTATCGCCGCCGAGCGCGTTATCGACCACGGCCTTGCAGACGATCCCGAACGAGCATAGCCCGTGGAGGATGGGCACGTCGAAGCCGCCCATCTTCGCGAAGCCGGGGTCGGCGTGGAGCGGGTTCTTGTCGCCGCTGAGGCGGTAGAGCAGCGCCTGCTGCGGGAGTGTCGGCGATTCGACCACCTTGTCGGGCGCGCGGTCGGGTGCGGCGTTACCTGCCGCGGGCCCGCTATCGCCACCGAAGCCGCCTTCACCGCGAAGGAAGAGCGAGAACCGGTTCACGAACAGCGGGTCACTGTCGCCCTTCACCTTCGTTTCGGTTTCGACCACGACCAGCGCGGCCTTGCCCTTGTCGTAGATGCCCGCGACTTTGCCGCTGGTCTCCACCTCGGCCTCGACCGGGATGGCCTTGCGGATCTCCAGGTCCTGTTCGCCATGGAGCAGCATCATCGGGTTGAACGAGATGCCCGGCACCGCGCCCAGCCCGCCCATCGCCGCAAAGGCTGGGATAACGCCGAAGCTCGGGAGCACCTTGAGGTCCTTCTCGTAGGTGTAGGCCAGTTCGTTTGGGTCGGTCTGGGGCACGCCCGCGCCGATGCCGAGGTGGTAGAGGATGACCTTATCGCGGTCCCA
The DNA here is from genome assembly GCA_050247055.1 of Dehalococcoidia bacterium. Classification (GTDB taxonomy): domain Bacteria; phylum Chloroflexota; class Dehalococcoidia; order Tepidiformales; family Tepidiformaceae; genus Amarobacter. The sequence goes on along the minus strand of JBFWUX010000001.1, from coordinate 209,027 downwards.
CTTCGCGGTGCCGCCAGAAATCGGAGCGCCGAGCGCTTTAGAGGGGTCGATGGGCACGGGAAGCCTCCTGCAGTTTGGATTCGGGATTTTGGATTTCGGATTGTCCGAACGTGATTCGAACTTGCGCGCGTAGGGTACGGCATGCTCCCTCATCCCCCAACCCCTGCCCGAATTCGGATTTCGGATTGGGGATTTTGGATTGGCTTGGCGATTCCACAGGGCGCACAATCCATGAACGGTGGATCAGATGCCTCCAGTTGAGATGAGCGCCCACCATGCGGCGAACTTGGTTCGTCTCTTCGTGGGCGGCGGCCTGAGTTTCTGGATAAATGGCGGTTGGGGAGTCGATGCGCTTGTTGGACGTCAAACCCGTTGCCATCGCGACCTCGACCTTTTCGTTGAGCTTCGTCATCTGGACTCCCTCCGGAAGTCTCTGAGCAGGCGAGGATTCGCGGAAATCGAGGGCGGGAGGGATGCGAATTTCGTCATGGTCCATGAGGAAGGCAGTGAGGTCGACGTGCACGTTTTCGAACTCGATTCACAGGGCAACGGTCTCTACACCATGTCGGACGGACGCGTTTGGCTGTGCCCGGCCGAGGGTCTCACCGGTTTTGGCGTCATTCTTCGAACGCCGGTCCGTTGCTTCACTGCCGCTCTGCAACTGCAATGTTATTCCGGCTACGAACTGGATGATGACGACCGCCATGACATTGCTGTGCTTCGCAAGACTTTCCCCGCCGTGAGCGCCTTGCCAGAAATCATTCTCGAGTCGCCACGCGCCCCCAATCCGAAATCCAAAATCCGAAATCCAAAATGGGCGGGCGGGGCCGGGGGATGAGGGGAATCAGCCTCCCAGGCGCTGGTGCTGCTTCTTCGTGTCCTGTTGCTCTTCCGAGCCGGTTGCCATGTGCTGCTGTTCGGCGGGTCGGCTGGCGCGGGCGGCTTCGGCCTGCTCGTCGCGCTCTTTGCGCCAGTCGTCCAGCGAGTCGTCGCGCCAGGAAGGGGTGTCCTGCTTCGTCGAATCGGTCTTCGAAATTCGCCAGGCGGCGATGGCCCCGAAAATCATCAGGAACGCAAACGCGATCGCCGAGATCAGTTGCGGGTTCACGGCTTCAGTTTTGCGCTCCGTGGCTGAACGGGAAAGGTGCGTTTCACGGCCCGGTTCACAGCCGGTATAGTGGCTTGAGCCATGCCGGATTCGCGCCACTGGCGCGATGGGAAAAGGCGCGTCCCAGCCTTTTCCCAGATATGACCATCCGCCATTAACCTTTCGCTACGAAAACCGTTATCTCTAGTACACAAAGCACATCCGTGCTTACGTGGAAAGGAGGACGGTCGGCAAAAGGTTCCGGCACGGCCCAGGGGGCTGGTTTGGGGTACACCTCGGTAGACGAGATGGCGCCGGAGTTCGACGAAAAAGCAATCGTCGATGCCGCGCAAGGAGGGGATCAGATCGCGCTTGGCGCGCTCTACGATCACTACTTCCCTCGCGTTTACCGCTACGTCTCCGCCCGGCTTTCGACAAACGAAGACGCAGAAGATGTGACCACGGAGATCTTCCTCCGCATTATCGAAAATCTGCGCTCCTTCACCTGGCGAGGCCTCCCCTTCGGCGCATGGGTCTTCCGAATCGCACGAAACGAAGTCGTTTCCCACGTGCGCAAACAGAAGGTCCGCACCAATACAGGCCAGCTCACGGAATCCATCCAGGACCCTTCACCGGACCACGTGGACGAAATCGTGACGGCGTTCACCGTCGCCACCGTTCGCGAAGCGGCCGAGAAGCTCCCCGAAGCCCAGAGGCAGGTCATCGCCCTCCGCTTCGGCGCCGGACTCTCAGTCGCGGAAACGGCCCAGGCCCTTGGAAAGACCGCAAACAACGTGAAAGTCCTCCAGCACAAAGCCATCGCAAAACTTCAGGTCATGGTCCAGGACGAGTGATCAGGAACCTTTTCGAACGCAAAGCAAGTTACGAGGCGGAAGTCCTCGCCGAGGCCCAGGCCCTCGTCGATGACGGCCTTGAGCTTGATTTTGTCCTCGACCTCTTCCCCGAAGACGCCGAGTGGTTGCGCTCGTCCCTCGTCTTCATCGAAGACATCGAGACTGCCTACGACAGCGAGCCCGCCAGCTACTACTTCGAGGCTTCCCTGAAATCGAAGTTCCTCGGCGCCGCCGTCGATCCTCGCCCGGTTGTCCCCGTGGTCATCCCCGCGCCCACGTTCTCACCCCTCCGGACGGCCATCTCCACAATGTCCGTCGCCGCGGCCACAGCGATCGTCGGCGTTGTCTCCTTTGGGTTCATCACGGCCGGAGATTCCGTCCCCGGCGATTGGAACTACACGTTTAAACTCGCGGGCGAGCGCTTCGAATACACCACCTCTCGCGGCAACGACCGCATCGATGTCCAGCTCCGCCAGGTGGAAAACCGGGTGACCGAGCTGAACAAGCTCAGTTCGCGCGGCGATGTTTCGCCCGAACAGCTCGAACGTGTTCAGCGCGAAATCAAGGACCTGGGCGAAATCACCAAGAACCAGCAACTCGATTCGCTGCGGAAAGCACAGATTGAATCGGGCCTGAAGGGCGCCGCTGCGGTGGTCAACGATGTGGTTGCCAAGCAACCCGATCTCACCGTCCCGGCCGCCGCTGTCGCGGCCGCTATTGATGACACGGTAACGACGCTCGCCGCTCCTCCCGCGACCGCCACGGCCAGCCCGACCGCTACAAGCACCGCCACTGCGAGCCCATCCGCGAGCGCCACTCCCGAGCCAACGGCCAGCGCCTCGCCTGAACCCACGGCGACGCCGGAATCGACCGAAACGCCTACCCCGGAAGCCACCGGGACCGTGACGGCCGAAGCCAGCGCAACAGCCACGGAAGAGGCGACGGCGACCGAGGCTCCAATCGAAGGCGAGACCACCACGCCGGAGACTTCGCCGACTCCCTGAACCACCGGTTTACCGCTGCGTTGATCCCTGCCCCGCCGCTGCCTACCCTCGAAATCTGCCCCCAGTCCCGGAGTACGTAACCCCTATGCGACGACGAATCGTCCTGTCCATGGTCCCTCTTGCCCTGCTCGCCATTTCTGCCTGCGGCGGTGATGACGATGCCGAAAACACGCCCGAAGCAACCGTTGAGGGCACGCCGACGCTGCAATCGAACGAACAGCCCCAGGTGCCCGACACCCCCATCGCCGAACCTTCCCCGGTGCCGTCGGATGTGCCGGTCATCCAGGTGGCTGCGAAGGGTCAGCAGTACGCGCCGCTCCAGAGCGAGTTCGCCGCGCTTCCGACCACCACAATCACGGCGAATGGCAAGAGCTATGAAGGCGTGCTTCTCTCGGCGCTGGCCGAAAAGGCCGGCGCTTCGGCCACGGCCGTTGCCACGATCCAGGGCACCCGCATGGATAACCTGCGCCTCGGCGCGATCCGCTTCAGCCTCGATGAGATCGGCGCCAACACGGTCCTCGTCATGAGCGATTCGGGGCACATTCTCCTCGCCAGCACCAGCGTCCCGCCGGAGCAGTGGCTCAAGGACATCACGGGGATCGGGTTCAGCCAGTAGCTGCTACTTCGGCAGCTTCTCCGCGTGCAGGCCAAAGAGCGGCGGCGGCTCCAGCCCGAGTTGCCGGAGGTATTCGCACAGCTGGCTGCGGTGGTGCGTTTCGTGCTCGATGAGTCCGCCCATCACGCGCCGCCAGGCGGGAAATGGCTCCCCGATGGTCTGCGGGATCAGCCGTTCCAGGTCCGCATCGACGAGGCCCGCGATGACTTTCTTGCCGCTCCGGAGCGCCGCTCGCCGCAGCCCGAGCGCGGTCGCGTCGGGTTTAACTGCATGGCCCTTGTAGTGAATCTCCCCGGTCTGGATCCCGCCGAGATTCATCAGGCGGCTGTTGACGATGTGCGTCACGAGTTCCGCGACAGTGAACTCCCCCGGCGCCGGCCGCCAGTCCAGGTCTTCATCGCGCAGGCGTTCGATCGCCTCGTAGGTACGCGCATGGACGTTCGTCACGTATTTTATGAGGTCTTCTTTCTCGATCACGGGCACAAGCGTACTGGCCGCGCGGCGGCGGCTGCTAGCCTCGCCGGCTGATCTCTTCGGGTGATAAACATCCGTTAATGAAGAGGGGTATCATCGCTTTTTAACGATGCTTCGACCCCAACCCAGGTTCGCCCCCTACCTCGCCGAACTCCTCGGCACCTTCGCCCTCGTCTTCGCCGGCCCAGGAGCCGCGGCAGTGGATGTCGCCAGCGGCGGGTCGGTTGGGGGTGTGGGCATCGGCATGAGCTTCGGGCTTATCGTGATGGTGATGATTTTCGCGATCGGCCATACCTCCGGCTGCCACATCAACCCGGCCATCACCATCGCCATGCTTGCCCTCCGGCGGATCGAGCCCGCGAAGGCCGCTGGCTATGTCGTCGCCCAGCTCACCGGCGCGGTCCTCGCCGGTCTCGCGATAGTCGCCATCGTCGGCGACGAAGGCCAGGCAGGGGCGACCATCCCCCGGATTAACGGCGCCGATGCCGCCTTCTGGTCCGAGCTGATCCTCACCTTCTTCCTCGCGTTTGTGGTCTTCGCGGTCGCCACCGATGAGCGCGCCGAAGGGTCCTTCGCCGCCATCGCCATCGGCGGCTACGTGGGCTTCGCCGCTACCGGCTGGGGCCCGGTCGCGAACGCCTCCATGAACCCGGCGCGGAGTTTCGGTCCGGCGGTCGCCGCGAACGTTTGGGATTCGCACTGGGTGTACTGGGTCGCCCCCATCCTGGGCGCGCTGATCGCTGCCGCCGTCTATGAGCTCCTCCGCGAGCCAGCCTTCGCCGAACCCGAGAGGAAGCCATGACCGCTTCGACAGAACAACCGGAAGTCCTCTTCGTCTGCATTCACAACGCGGGGCGCTCACAGATGGCGGCCGCGCTCACGCACCACCGCAGCGGTGGCCGGGTCACCGTCCGCTCCGCCGGCTCGGAGCCCGCCGACCGACTGAACCCGGCCGTCGTGCAGGTCATGGCCGAACTCGGACTCGATATCTCCAGGGAGTTCCCCAAGCCCCTTACCGATGACGCCGTCCACACGGCCGATGTCGTCATCACCATGGGCTGCGGCGATGCCTGCCCGTTCTTCCCGGGCAAACGCTACCTCGATTGGGAGCTCGATGATCCGGCCACGCTCGAACTCGAAGGTGTTCGCCGCGTTCGAGACGAAATCGCCGGCCATGTCGACACGCTGCTGCGCGAACTCGGCGTTTCTGTCACCGACTGACCATGTGATAAACATCACAATCCCCGCTCGTTTTCGGGAATTCCCTCATCCTCCGCAAGGGGCGGGTTGCTACCCTATTTCGTATCCCCCCGGAGTATGCTGACTGCCACCGCGGCAGGAGATTGCGGAGAAGAATGTCTGACCGCCTCGAACCCATCGCGCTTATGGGAAACCCCGTTGTGCGGGCCATGCTCGATGCCGGAGGAATCTCACTCTGGGATGCGGACCTCGTTTCCGAGACCACGGTCTACCAGGACGGCTTCTGGGAACGCTACGGATATTCCCCGGACAAGCTGACCGAGACGTTTGACTTCCTCGGCGTGGTCCATAGCCGCGATAAGCGCGCCCTCGCCCGGGCCTGGCGCCAGCACGTGGAAGGCGAAACCGAATCCTACGAGGCCCAGTGGCGCCTGCGCACTGCCTCTGGCGATTGGCGCTGGATCCAATCGCGCGGCAAGGTCGTCGAGCGCGACGCGATGGGCAACGCCACCCGCATGGTCGGCGCCTACACCGATATCACCGAACTCAAACAGTCCGAACTGGATCTCAAGGAGTCCTCCGCGGAACTGGATGCGGTATTCCGCAGCTCCCGTGACGGACTTGCCGTGGTTTCGGTCTCCCTGGAGCTCTTGCACGTCAACGAGGCTGCCATGGAGTTGCTCGAAAAATTTCTTGGGCGCGGCGTCTCCATCGGAGAGTCAGTCCGCCTCCTCCCGTCGACCAGCCCGGATAGGCCAGTGCTCGCGGATATCAACCTCGTCCTCTCCGGGAAGGCGGATGTCCCCTCGCGCGTCATCGAAGGTGCACGAGGCGCCGGCTGGCTCGAATTCTCCTACTCGCCCGTATTCGATGAGGATGGGCTCATTCTTGGCGCGGCGATCACCCTCCGCGACATCACCGAAAAGACGCGGCTCGAACAGTCACGCGTGCAGGCGCTCCGCCTCGAAAGCATGGGCCTCATGGCCGGAGGCATCGCCCACGATTTCAACAACTTGCTCGCCGCGATCGTCGGCAACATCGAGCTTGCCCAGTTGACGGCGGAGAACCCCGACGCCCGCGAGAGCCTCGACGATGCGCGCCAGGCGGCACAACGCGCCTCCGAGCTTGTGCAGCAACTCCTCGCCTTCGCCGGCCGCCACGACCCGATCGTCAAACCCATCGATCTCTCCGCCCTCGCCGCCGAAATCGTCCGCTACGCGGGCAAGATCCCGGGCAAGCGCGTCCCCATCCTCGATGACCTGCCGAGCGGCCTCCCGGAAATCGACGGCGATGCCACCCAGATCCGGCAGCTCGTCCTCAACCTCCTCGTCAACGCGTTGGATGCCACCCGTGAATCCGGCACCAGCGTGCAGATTCGGACATGGATGGTGGGGAGCCCCCGCGAGGTAACAGCGGACCTGCTCTTCCCCGAGCGCCCGGCCTCCCAGTTCGTGGCACTCCAGGTGAGCGACGACGGCCCGGGCATGGACCTCGAAACCCGGACACACGTGTTCGATCCGTTCTTCACAACGAAAGACGCGGGCCACGGGCTCGGGCTCGCATCCGTCCTCGGGACCGTGCGCGCCCACGGCGGCACCATCTCCCTCCAGAGCGAACCGGGCGCCGGCGCGACATTCACCGTCTTCCTTCCGGCCTGCTAACGCCCCGGAGCCCCTGTGCGGTGTCTTGAGGCCCTGCACGCTTCGATTCCCGGCGCCTCACCATCGACGGGATGGCATTCGAATACGGGCTGCGAACGTACCAGGCGGAAGTCCTGCTCGCCTTGCTTGGCAACATCGCTGACTTCCCCGGAGAGACGTTCACGGTGATGTTCCCGCGCCAGGCCGGGAAGAACGAAGTCTCCGCAGCCCTGGTTTCGGCGCTCCTGCTGGACAACGCAGCCCGCGGCGGCAGCATCATCGTGTGCGCGCCGACCCTTCATCCCCAGGCGACCATCAGCTTCCAGCGCACGGCCGACCGCCTCCGCACCATCGATCGACGGCTTCGCATCGGGTTCGCGACAGAAGGCAACACCATTCGCGTCGGCGATGCCTCCGCAACCTTCCTCAGTGGTTCGCCCGAGGCCAATGTCGCCGGGCACACCGCTTCCCTTCTATTAATAGGGGATGAAGCGCAGGACCTGGACGAAGACTGGTTCAATCGCCAGTTTCGTCCCATGGCCGCCTCCACCGGCGCGCCGACCGTGCTCTTCGGGACGCCCTGGCAGGGCGATTCGCTCATCGAACACGCTATCGCGAAGAACGTGGCGCGCGATCTGGACGCCGCCCCCGGGTTGCCCGGCTGGCATCAACAAGTGGACTGGCAACGCGTCGCCCGCTACCTCCCGGCCTACGGGACGTTCGTGGAGCAAGAGCGGGCACGCCTTGGCGCCACCCACCCCATCTTCCTCAGCCAGTACGAGCTCACCACCGTCGAAGCTGAGGGCCGGCTTCTGCGGCCCGGCGCGCTGTGGGCGCTCGAAGGCGCCTTCGGCCCGCTCGGATCACCAGTCGCTGGCGAACGCTATGTCGGCGGCCTCGATTTCGCGGGCGAAGGTGCGGACGGCGACGCCACCGCCATGGCCATCGCGCGCCTCGTCGATGGTGGCGCCGAAGTCGTCTTCGCCGCCGGCTGGCACGGAGCGCCGTTCCACGAGGTCACATCTGAAATCGTCGCCATGGCGCGCAAGTGGCGCCTCGAACGCCTGGTCTGCGATGCCACCGGCATGGGCGCCCCGCTCACGGCCAACCTCGTCCGGGAGCTGGGGCGCATCGTCCAGCCCTTCGTGTTCACCGCCTCCTCGAAGTCATCGCTCGGCTTCGATCTCATCGCAGCCGCTGCCAACGGCGCACTCCACATCGCCCCGCCCATGACCCGGCCGCTCCAGGCCCTCTGGGACGAACTTCGAGCCTGCCGCGCCCAGCCTTTCGCCGGTGGCCAGCTCGCCTGGTCTGCCCCGCCCGCCCACCACGACGACTTCGTCGCCGCGCTCGCCCTCTGCCTCCGCGCAGCCCAGGGCGTAGGCCCGCCGCGGGTGGCGGTCGGCCGGCGATAGAAGGGAGGAGGGAGAAGGGAGGAGGGAGGAGGGAGGAGGGAGAAGGAGAAGTCGAACACCTGAGCGGCCGGCGCGGAGGAGAGGTTCTATGCTTCGCGTATGACTAAACTTCCCTACCGCGAATTAAAGGTTTGGCAACGATCGCAGCGGCTGGCTGATCAGGTTCTGACGCTTGGGGAGTCTCGACCGTTCGCCAATCGATTTTTCTTCCGCGACCAGATGTGCGATGCCGCAATGTCTGTCCCGGCCAATATCGCCGAGGGCAACGGACGCAGCACGCCGCTGGATTATGCTTCCTTTCTCGATCGCAGCAGAGGCTCGCTCTTCGAGCTGGACACATGGCTCTTCACCGCAGCCAACCGAGGATGGATTCCGACAGACCTTCACGAATCGTTGGAGGACGAGATTCAACAACTAAGTGCGATGCTCCTCCGGATGACCACCACCCTCCGCCGCCAAAAGTCTCTGTCATCGCGAGCACAGTGACTTCTCCCTCCTCCCTTCTCCCTTCTCCCTCCTCCCGTCTCCCTCGAGGGCCTTGCCTTCCTCCCTCGCCCTCGCTACGGTTTCCACATGCCACCGATGGTAGCCATGGGCGCGAACCTCCAGTGCATTTTCGGCGCTGCGCCGAGCACACTCGTCGTCATCCCGAAGGGGCCGCCCGTGATGGCGGAGAACAAGCCCGCCGCGACGATCATGGATTTCACCCCCATGGCGAACATCCCACCGTTTGGGATGTGTATGTCGCCGCAGAACCCCCAGGTCATCGCTGCCACCGCGGCCGCCCTTGGCGTCTTCACCCCCATGCCCTGCATCCCCGTCACCACCCCGTGGAAGCCCGGGGCAGTGCAGACCAAGATCAATAACTTCCCCGCCCTCACCATGGGCAGCACCTGCCAGTGCGCCTGGGGCCTGATCAACATCACCAACGCCGGCACCACCAAGGAAATGGCGAACTAGCTTCCGAGTGCCGAGTGCCGAGTGCCGAGTGCCGAGTGCCGAGTGCCGAGTTGGCGGGTCTCGCGCACCGCAATTCGAAGTTCGTCGTTTGAAGTTGCTGGTCTCCCGCGCCTGCGTAGCGTGGCTCTCGGCCCCCGAACTGCGAACTAGGTTCGTACTGCCCGGTGCCGGCTGCCGAGGTCGACCCAGCGCAATTCGAAGTTCGTCGTTCGAAATTCGAAGTTGATGGACTCCCACGCCCGTGTAGCTCCGCTCCCGGCCCCCGAACTGTGTCCTACCCCACACAGGCGCTCTTAACGTATTGCCACGGGACTATGTCGAGCGCTATTCTCCGGCACTCATACGGGATTTCTACTAACAGATGTCAGGGAAATCCCGTATTCTTTCCGCAAAATACACCGCCGCGTCACTTTTCCGACGCGAGAGTGGAATCTTCGTGGATGTTTCGCGAACGCCTGGGAACCGGGCCCCGGCTGAACCACTCCACACCAAGCAACCGACGATAGCCTCCCGGCAACCGTTCTGAAGAAAAGCGGAGGTGGCGGGGTTAACAGCAACGAACCAAACACGGGGTACGTGAGCCTGGGGAGGACACGGCACCCATAACCACGAACAGCTTCGGAAACGGCACGTGTGCCGCCGGAGACCATGGACGGAGAACCCAATGACTCTAGCTTTATATGGAAAGAGCAAACGCCGCAAAGGAGGCCTGCTTTTCACAGGCTTCATGGCAATCATGGTCGCCATGCTCGTCGCGCTGGCGACCATGGGCAGCGATTCGGCTCTGGCGGCTAGTGCGGGACCGAACAGCCCAGGTGGGAACGGCGGAACTGGCTCTGGGACTTGCGGCAGCGACGTACCGAACGCCCAAGTTGTCGGCGGCAGTTACACCGCTTGTTCAGACGGGCAGACGGCGACTTACACGACCTTTGGTTTTGCAATTCCGGCAGGATCGACCATCAATGGCATCGAAGTCACGTACATAACTTCGACTTCGAACAACGACAACTCGGACGGCTGGACGGTTGACGTAAGCAACGGGACGTTCGGTGGCAACAAGTCAAATGGCACGAACACAGAAGGTACCCCGCCGTCCGATACCGAGTCGGTTGGAGCCTCCAACGACCTGTGGGGTAAGACTTGGACGGTTGCTCAGGCAAACGCCATCCAGGTACGGTTCACTGCCGACAGCGGCAACGACACGATGTACCTGGACGATGTTCGGGTGGAAATCACCTACTCGGCCGCCGATGCCGACGGCGACGGTGTGCCCGACGCAAACGATACCTGCCCCGGCACGCTTGCCGGCGCGCCGGGTGTGAATGCCAGTGGCTGCGACTACTACCAGCAGTTGCTTCCTTCCGTCGTCACCAACCCGCCGCGGCCCGATACCTGCAGCATTGACTTCTCCTTGGTGCTCGACCGCTCGGGGAGCTTCACCAGTGGCCAGCTCACCTCTGAAGAGACGGCAGCGAAGAACTTCATCGACGCCGTCTTCGGGCAGCCTTTCGTAACGCCGACTTTCCGCGTCGTGGGATTCGCAGATGACGCAATCACACCGTCGGTTGGTGGCATCGGGCCGCACGTATCTGCCGCAGCCGCCAAGGATGCTGTCGATAGCGTTGCCGACGGGACCTACACCAACTGGGGAGCAGGCCTCACATCCGGATACGCCGCTGGCGTCGACTGGATGATTGTCATCACAGATGGCAACCCCAACCGCCCCGGCTCTGGCTCTGACGTAAGCCTCGGAGCACTGCAGTCCGCGGTCACGGCCGCGAATACAGCGAAGGGCGGCGGCGCGCACATCACTGTCGTCGGTGTGGACACGTCGGGCAACGCCCCTGCGGGCTTCGGTCCGATCTCCCAGAGCTATGCGGCGCTCGTTGGCGCTCCCGATGTCATCACGCTTGCGAACATCGGCAGCCTCGATTCGACCCTGCAGGACATCGCGGCGAGCTGCGCGCCCCCACCGGCTCGCACGGTTCGCGTCGTCAAGGTGACCGACAACCAGACCCACCCCGGCGGAGCGTTCGGCGGGGCAATCACCCCGGGTGGCGCGGATGCCGCAAACCAGGCCTGGAGCCAGACGCTCGCGGCTAATGGCGGCAACACGAACCCGGGCGAAACAAACACGGTTTCAACCGCGGCCCACACCGTCAGTGAGACAACGCTCCCTGCGAACTGGGCAAACGCCGGCTACTACGTGGCGATTGATACGCAGCAGTCGTGTTCGGGGACCGAAGGCTACTCAAACGCCGGTGGCACAGCCTCAATTCCCGCCAACAGCTCGAATTACCTCGTGTGCGTGAAGAACACGTACACCCCACCGCTGGTTCCGTCCGTCTCCGTGACCAAGACGCATTCCGGCGATGGCATCTACGATCTCGGTGAGTCGTTCTACTGGACAATCACCTGGACCGTAACCAACCCGGAAACCACGTCGTCCATCGACTACGTCGACAATCTCCTTTTCGCGTTCCAGCTTGATTCGATCAGCGATGAAGTGGATCCCGATGGCAAGCTCAGCTGCACCACGGGGGCAACCTCGGTGAGTTGTACGCTGGACGCCGGAGCGGGCGTTGGCGCAGGCCCCACGGTCTACTCAATCCGTGTGAACAACACCGTCAAAACGACCGTCACCAACTGTGGTGAATACAGCAACGATGTCCGCAAGACCGCGACGCCTGGCATTGCCGAGGCGTTCGACATCGTGGACATCACCGGCTGCGGTAGCGTCACCTTCGATAAGAAGAATGGCGTCATCGATGGCCAGAACATCAAGTGGGACATCGAAATCACCAACTCTAGCGTTGTCGCTGGCAATATCACCATCTACGACCCGAGCACCTCGCTAGGCAGTGAAACCTGCACCAACGCGGTCTCGGAGAGCCCGGCCGACACCTACTACTGCGAACTCGCCGGCAACTCCACAGCGCATCTCTACCTCTTGACTTCGTTGCCGAGCGACTACAACGCGGTCTGCGATAGCATCCAGGTCAACAACATTGCTTCCATTGCTGGCAACTACCAGTCGTCGGACCTGGCGGAATACATCGACACGGTCGACCCGGACGGCTCTTGCTTCGCCATTACGAAGAAACCCTCCGACCTGGCCCAGACCACGTCCTACATGTACTGGGACATCTCGGTCACCAACAACACCGACGCCACCCAGGCCGTCTTCATCGTCGATTCTGGCGCGTTCTACGTCGGTGCTTCCGATGGCAGCTGCGATGCGGTTTCGGACGCCGCCATGAGCAACGGTATCGTTTGCTCGGTCGCACGTGACGAGACACTCGTGGTTCACGTCGGCAAGGTCAAGAACCTGAACGTCTGCGAAGGCTCGGACACCAACAGCGCAACCGTTTACCTCGGCCGCAACGACGATGGCCCTGTCATCGGCACACCGACCAGCGATCCAATCAACTACCGCAACGAAGGCCAGTGCACGACCACCATCCGGATCTGCAAGGTCTGGGCGTTCAACGCAGTCGGCGAATTGAGCGACGGCACCACGAGCTTCGTCTTCGATGTCTCCGATACTTCGGAATCCGAGGAAGTAACCATCACTGGCGTCACCGAAGGCGAAGAGGAACCGGTCTGCGTGCTCGTGGACGTCGACAATGGACTTGTCCGGATAACCGAACAGGTGCCGGCGGGCTTCGTCACTCCAGTAGTCGAAACCGACAACATCACTCTGTGGAGCGAGCAGGTGAATGGCATCCAGTTCACGACTTCGAGCTGCCACCAGATCGAAGAAATCGACCAGGACCCCGCAGTGTCCGTGGACAACCTCGTGCGCCAGGTGTTTAACGTCGTGACTCCGTCGCAGAACAAGGAGTACAGCTGCACTATCACCTTCATCAACGCCGACAACTCGAATCGTCTGCCCTCCGGTGACCTGCGAGTCGAGAAGTATCTCGACATCAACGGCGACGGCGATGCCAACGACGCGGGCGAAGGCCTCATGGAGTGGGACGTCACGGTTGCGGGCGCTCCGATCGCGGGCTCGTACACCCTTATCGGCGGCGTGCGCACGTTCTCCGGCCTCGAATACAACGACGTCTACACCGTCACCGAAGATTCGGCCGCGGGCTACACGGTGACCAACGCAACCGTCGATGGCGTCAGCAAGGGCGCTGTGACCAGCACCAACGCTACCATTCCGAACGGCGGGACGACGGTCATCCGCTTCTACAACCAGCCTCTTGGTGGCATCACGGTCCACAAGGACACGTACAACGTGGTGAACAACATCGAGAGCCAGAACTTCAACGACGACGACGGCTGGAAGATCACGGTTGACTCCGCGACCTGCAACATTCATCAGTCGAAGAACACCGACTCCAACGGCAATGCGACCTTCAGCGGCCTGCCGCTGTGCACGGACTACGTTGTGAAGGAAGACCTCAACAACCCCGGTGCCCCTGGCTACTCGCCAGTGACCCCGGCCACCGTTACGGGCGTGACGCCGACGATCAACGGGAACACGCAGGTGAACTTCGTGAACCAGACGAAGTCGACGGACCCGATCTGCACCATTGGCTGCACGCCGCGGACGACCACCCCGACGACCCCGACCACGCCGCCTTCGACGCCGACGACCCCGCCGACAACGACGGTGACGCCGCCGACGAACACCCCGACGACGCCTGCCTCTCCTTCGGAGACGGCGATCGCGGGTGAGAAGACGCCGGGCCCGGGCAACCCGACCCCGATCGCCCCGTCGACCGGTAGCGGTCTGATGGGCGGGACGGCCGCAGGGATGAACCTGCTGCTGCTCCTGGGCGGCATCCTGGCCCTGGCCAGCGGCCTGAGCTTCGTGGCCCTCGGCCGCAAGAGCCGCAGCTAGTTCGCTAGCCGGCGGTAACGACCACCAACGAGAAGGCCCCGGGAAACCGGGGCCTTCTTCATTTTGGATTGGCCGATTTTGGATTTTGGAGTGGCGGCCGAAGGGAGCAGTGTCGGCGGTTGCCTCAGCGTAATTCGAAGTTCGTAGTTCGACGGCGGGACGCCATTCCACTGGATGCGCCCGTTCGCACCCTGGCTCGATCTGTGGGTACGACGTGCCGCTTGACGGTCTCGCGTTCGTTATGGCTCTTATGCCAATGTGCGCCAAGGTAAATGTCACCGTATATTCACGTTTAACCTTGGGGGCTCTAACGGAGTTTCTACGGACGGGAATAGGGAGTTTCCCGTACTCTCTCCCTGATGTTCACTCTACGTCTCCCAAAAATGCGAAAGAGTGGACGCCCTGTGGCCAGGTGGTCGATAACCGGGTGTTTTGGCCCGATTCGCGAGAAACCAGCGAGCCACCGGCCCGTCACCGGGCGAACGACAGTCGCATGTGGAGGTGTGAGGTAGCGGAACCATCGAGAAACGCGGGGATGAGCTCGGGGAGGAACAGTAGCTCAATCTCGAAATGGCCGGCCAGGGACTGCCGGCCCCAAGCAGGACGGAGAACTTAATGACTCTAGCCTTATACGGAAAAAGCCGGAAACGCCGGGCAGGCCTCCTGTTCACGGCGTTTATGGCGATCATGGTGGCCGCGATCGGCGGCGTCAGCCTGATCGGCACGGCGTTCGCTCACTACAGCGGACTGACGGGCGTTGCCACCTGTAACCAGGATGGCACCTGGTCGATCGCGTGGGGCGGTGTCTCGAATACCGAGAACACCAACCGGATCAACATATCGATCGTCAGTATTACCTCGCCGCTTTCGGACCCGACCTTCTCGCCGAACCCTGTGCTCGGCAAGAACGAAGCCGGCTATACGGAAGCCACAGCAACGTCTTCCAACATTTCGTCCAGTCTTTCCAGCGTGACCCTCGTCATTCACGTGGACTGGCAAAACGACAACGGCTCGGACACGAACCTCTCTAAGACGGTCAGCCGGCCGACGGCCTGCACGCCGCCCCCTTCGGTGCCGAAACTGAAGGTCGTCAAGGACGTCGTTGACTACCAGGGCAATGACATCACCGATTCACAGAATTTCTCCTTCGCAATCAACCGGATTAGCGAGAACGAAACTGGCGTATCGCCCACTTCGTTCCAGCTGGACGACGATAACGACGCCACGCTCTCGAATCAGCAGGTCGTCACGCTTCCCGGCGTCACGAGCGGATCGGACTGGTACGAAATCGACGAGACGAACATCCCCAACGGTTGGTCGCTGGACGACATTACGTGTACTGGACAGCTCGAAACCAACGACCCGGATACGGGTGATGGCGATATTGAAGTCAAAGTCAACAACACATCGGACGTGACCTGCACCTTCACCAACAAGAAGGATCCGCCGCCGACGCGCCTCCTCCGTATCTGCAAGGACGTCGACGACAACGGCCAGGCTCCGAACAACGAGGGCGGACAGTTCTCGTTCACGGTCACGGGCGGGGCCAGCACGACCGTTAACCTCACTTCTCACGAGGACGACAATGATGGGACGCTGGACGGCCAAATTCCCTGCCAGAACATAGCTGTCACTGAAGGCGTCGCAACAACCATTTCAGAGTCCGGGCTCCCAGCAGGATGGAATCACGCGACTGGGTTCCCTCACATCGATGTGGTGCCTGCCGCTAACCAGCCCGCGAATGGCAGCACTACAGCCATTGTCACCGTCAAGGACGACTCTTGCGACAACGGAACGACCACCAATGGCCTCATCGGCTTCTTCCAGTTTGCTGGCGCCGATTGCGTTGTGATATTCCGCAATGTGAAATCCACAACCCCGCCGCCCTCGGTCTCCGTCGATAAGTCCGACAACACCCAGGACGGCACGGCGGACCTCGGCTCGTCGTTCAACTTCACCTTGAAGTTCACCGTTACCAACGGCCCGACCGTCTCGGCCTATTCCGTCCAGGACCAGGTCCCGGCCAACTTCACCGTTGGCACGATTTCGCCCGATGGCAACGGTTCGCCGCTCCATTGCACGAACAGCGGCAACCTTGTCTCCTGCACCCTCGATGCGGGCGCGACGACTAACTACACGGCGACCATCCCGGTCACCGTGAAGAACGACTCCCAGTGCGGCGCGGTGGTCAACACCGTCTATAAGGACAGCACAACCTCCGGCCAGCCGCTCGATAACGACACGGTCAACATCACTGGCTGCGGCACAATCTCCTACGACAAGCTCGATGGCGTGCGCGTAGGCGACACCGTCCAGTGGACCATCAAGTTCACCAACACCTCGGCCGTCCAGCAGCTCCTCACGGTTCATGACGACGGCACCACGCTCGTCTCCGAGTCCTGCGTCAACGACAACGTCGCCGACAACCCGGGTTCCGATGACTACACGTGCACCGTGGCGGCATATGGCACCGCGAATGTCGTCGTGTCCACCCCGCTGACCTCCGAAGAGGACGGCGTCTGCTCCGACGTCAGCAAGAGCAACACGGCCTGGATCCCGGGCAGCCAGAATTCCGATACCGCGGAATTCAGCGAAACCGCCCAGCCGGATAGCTCCTGCTTCGTCATTACGAAGGAAGCCTCCGACACGGATCAGAACGGTTCGTACACCTTCTGGGACATCTCGGTCACTAACAACACCGACGCAACCCAAGAAGTTCACATCGTTGACTCTGGTGCCGTCTTCATTGGAGTCACCAACGGCACATGCCCTGGCGTAATCTCCGACGACGACATGAGCGGCGGAATCGTTTGCTCGGTCGCGAGCGGACAGACGATGGTCGTCCACGTTGGCAAGGCGAAAAACCTGAACGTCTGCGAAGGTTCGAACACCAACAGCGCGACCATCCATCTTGGACGGACCGCCGACGGAACTCCGCTTCTCGGCACCCCGGATGGCGGGTCCATCAACTACCGCAACGAAGACCAGTGCTCGAGCGTCATTCAGCTCTGCAAGGTCTGGGCCTTCGACGCTGACAACGAACTGAGCGACGGCGACGCCAACTTCGACTTCACCGTCAATGACGATCCGTTCACCATCTTCGGCGTCACAGAAGGCGACAGCGAGCCGGAGTGCATCCTGCTCGACGTACCAAATGGTGGCGTGAGCATCAGTGAAGATCTCACTGCTGGCTTCCATGCCCTCGGCTGGGAAATCGACCACCAGGCCGCGGAAGGACTTGGCGACAGCGTCTCCTTCACACTCACTCCGAATGGGTGCTACACCCTTCAGAACGAATCGGTCATTTCGCTGTACGTCCGCCAGGTGCTCAACGTCGTCGGCGTTGCCGAAATCGAGCAGGGTGAGCCGGTCTGCACCATTACCTTCACCAACTACGACGACCAGAACCGCGAGCCCTCCGGCAACCTGCGAATCGAGAAGTACCTCGATATCAACGGCGACGGTGACGCGAACGACGCTGGCGAAGGCCTCCTCGCCTGGACCGTGAACGTCCAGGGTCCCGAGGCTGGAGTCGTGGGCGACCACTTCATGGCTGGCGGGTTCATCGACTTCGCCGGTCTCACCTATGGCGACGTCTACACCGCCACCGAAGCGAGCCAGGCCGGCTACACGGTGACCAACGCAACCGTCGATGGCGTCAGCAAGGGCGCTGTGACCAGCACCAACGCTACCATTCCGAACGGCGGGACGACGGTCATCCGCTTCTACAACCAGCCTCTTGGTGGCATCACGGTCCACAAGGACACGTACAACGTGGTGAACAACATCGAGAGCCAGAACTTCAACGACGACGACGGCTGGAAGATCACGGTTGACTCCGCGACCTGCAACATCCACCTGTCGAAGAACACCGATTCCAACGGAAACGCGACCTTCAGCGGCCTGCCGCTGTGCACGGACTACGTTGTGAAGGAAGACCTGAACAACCCCGGCGCCCCTGGCTACTCGCCAGTGACCCCGGCCACCGTTACGGGCGTGACGCCGACGATCAATGGGAACACGCAGGTGAACTTCGTGAACCAGACGAAGTCGACGGACCCGGTCTGCACCATTGGCTGCACGCCGCGGACGACCACCCCGACGACTCCGACCACGCCGCCTTCGACGCCGACGACCCCGCCGACAACGACGGTGACGCCGCCGACGAACACCCCGACGACGCCTGCCTCTCCTTCGGAGACGGCGATCGCGGGCGAGAAGACGCCCGGCCCTGGCAACCCGACCCCGATCGCCCCGTCGACCGGTAGCGGGCTGATGGGCGGGACGGCCGCAGGGATGAACCTGCTGCTGCTCCTGGGCGGGATCCTGGCCCTGGCCAGCGGCCTGAGCTTCGTGGCCCTCGGCCGCAAGAGCCGCAGCTAGTTCGCTAGCCGGCGGTAACGACCACCAACGAGAAGGCCCCGGGAAACCGGGGCCTTCTTCATTTCGGATTGGCGATTTTGGATTTTGGAGTGGCGGCCGAAGGGAGCAGTGTCGGCGGCCATCCCAGCGCAATTCGAAGTTCGCAATTCGAAATTGCGCTCCCTCCTCCACACGAGGCGCGCCCCGCCTCGACCGCCACCCCGCACCGGGGCCTTCTTCATTTCGGATTGTGGATTTCGGATTGCGCCTGGTCACGCCCCCGTTTTCGATGGCGGTTGCCTGAGCGCAATTCGCCATTCGCAATTCTAAATTCACGCTCCCTTCTCCCTTCTCCCTTCTCCCTGCTCCCTGCTCCCCCTCGCCCAAGCCTGGGAGAGGGGGCCGGGGGGTGAGGGGTGCTCTGCCACCGGCCCCTACGAACTCTCACCCCCAGCCACCAACATCCGTCCATGTCCCCGCTCACCTCCCCGGCGCAATTCGTAATACCATTCGAAATTCGCATCTTCCCCCTCCCACAATTCGCGACACGATCTGTCAGTACACTCGAATCTGAAGCACCTGATATACCTGAATCTAAAACGCACCGTCTCGCACACGAAAAACACATCGCCGCCCCCCGCCCCAGCCCCGCGCAAATCGCCGTTCGCCATTCGCAATTCGCATCGTCCTCCACCCCGCTCTGGGCACCACGCACCACCCCTGCGCCCGAAACGCAATTCGACATTCGAAATTCGCCACTCGCCCGCCGCCCCGCACCGGGCACCATGCACCGAGCACCACTTCTCCCTTCTCCCTTCTCCCTTCTCCCTTCCCCCGTTACGCTCGCATCATGCCCAACCCCTTCTCGCTCGAAGGCAAAACCGCCATCGTCACCGGTGGTTCGCGCGGCATCGGCTACGGCATCGCCCGGGCGTTTGTCGATGCGGGCGCGCGCGTTGTTATCACGGCACGCAACGAAGGCCAGCTGAACGAAGCCGCCGCCAGCCTCGGCGCGAACTGCCTCGCCCGCCGTTGCGATAACGGCATCCTCGCCGACATCACCGCCATGGTCGAAAGCGTCGCCGCGCTTGGGCCGGTCGACATCCTCGTGAACAACGCCGGCATCAGCCCCTACTTCAAGCGCGTCGAACACGTCACGGTCGAAGAGTTCGAATCGGTGGTCGATGTGAACATGCGCGGCACCTACTTCGCCTCGGTGGAAGCCGCGAAGCACATGTTCGGGGCCGGCGGCGGCACCATCATCAATGTCACCAGCGTCACCGGCATCGTCCCGGTCGAACGCCAGGGCGTCTACGCCGGCACGAAGGCCGCCATCCACCAGCTCACGAAGACGATGGCGCTCGAATGGGCCGACCGAAACGTCCGCGTGAACGCCATCGCCCCCGGCTGGACCGAGACCGAACTCACCGGCGGCCTCCTCGCCAGCCGCCATGGCGAAGGACTGCGCGCCGACATCCCCATGGGCCGCGTCGCCGTCCCCGAAGACATCGCCGGCGCCGCCGTCTGGCTTGCCTCGGATGCCTCGCGCTACGTCACCGGCTCCATCGTCGTCGTCGATGGCGGGAGGCAGCTCCGATGACGGCCGATCGGCAGGCGCTCGAACTGCTCGCCCTGGCCGAAGAGATCGCCGCGAAGGCTACGGTCATCGTCGCGAAGTACGCCGCCGAACGCGGCTACGTCATCGAAACGAAGTCCACGCCCACCGACCTGGTCACCGAAGCTGACCGCGAGTCGGAGGCCCTCATCGTCCGCAGCATCCTCGAGGCGCGCCCGAACGACGGCCTCCTCGGCGAAGAGGGCGCGAACCGCGAAGGCACCTCCGGCGTCCGCTGGCTGATCGACCCCATCGATGGCACCACGAACTTCGTCTATGGCGTCCCGGCCTACAGCGTCTCCATCGGCGTCGAGCGCGACGGCCAGATGGTCGCCGGCGTCGTCAGCGATGTCGCGCTGAAGCAGGTCTACACCGCGGCTCTGGGCGCCGGCGCCCACCTCGATGGCAAGCCAATCCGTGTCTCGTCCCGCGAGGACCTGTCGACATCGCTAATGGGCATCGGCTTCGCCTACGACCCCCACCGCCGCGACCTGCAGGCGAAGTTCTACGACCGTGTGATGACGCACATCCGCGACGTCCGGCGCATGGGTTCGGCCGCGCTCGACCTCTGCCGGGTCGCCAGCGGCCAGCTCGATGGCTACTTCGAGTTCCAGCTGAACCCCTGGGACATCGCGGCCGGCGGCATCATCGTCCGCGAGGCCGGCGGCATTACCCGCGGCTTCCACGGCTACACGTTCGAGCAGGGCTACGTCCTGGCCACGCCGCCCGCCCTCAGCGGTCCCATGCTCGAAGTGTTAGACAGCTACCGCTTTGGCCCGTAGCCAAACCCAGCGCGCGAAGCGACTGAGAAGCGGACTGCCCAGGCGGTGGGCTGGCTCGCTACCGAGAATGACGCAGCCACCGGGGACAATTTGATTCATGCCAAGAGCTTAGACGAAGCAGATGGCGTGCGTTTACTTCCACCGCCCCCGCCGTGAGGGCTTCGGGCTCGCATCTGTCTCGCGACTCGGGAAAGCCCCGAGGTACAACAAGTTGACGTTCCGAGGCTGTCGAGTTTCCGCATACTGCCGAAATAAACGAAAGAGCGGCGACGCTGCAATGCGAATGTTGATAGGAACGGCGTGTGCGGGGCGGACGAGCGACTCTCCAGGTTCACTTTTGGCCACTAGTAGCAATGCTGGCCGCTGTGCCGTTTCTCGCGGCTGTTCCCTTCTTCGCCGACCCGTTTCAGCACGACGAGGCGGTGTACGCCGTTGTCGCGCGGGGAATGAAAGGCGGAGCCGTTCCGTACCGGGACGTGTTCGATCACAAGCCCCCTGGAATCTACGGCATCTTCTTGATCGCCTTCGCCATGTTTGGAGAACACCCATGGGCGGTGCGCATCCTCGGCGCCGGGGCGTATAGCGCGACCCTCATAGCGACTACGTGGACAGCCCGCACACTTTGGCCTTCGAACGGCCTGCCAGCGGTTGCTGCCGGCGTTGTGATGGCGGCAGTGTCGTGCGCCGCCCTTCTAGAGCCTACAAGCAATACTGAGCCGTTCATGCTCGCCGCGTTGAGCTGGAGCTTCGCGCTCGCGTTGTTCGCCCGCCAGAAGGAAGGTCCGTGGGCGGCCCTCGCCAGCGGGTTCTGTGGTGGGTTCACGTTACTTATCAAGCCCGTCGCAGCGCCGAACCTCGGGCTGGTAGTCGCCATCTCCGGATCGCGAACCAGGATGGCGTACTGGGCGACAGGCTTCGCGACTCCGTTCGTCGCCCTCGCCGGGTGCCTGTTGGCGACCGGATCGCTAGGTGACGCTGTATATGCCAATCTCCGGTTCAACCTCCTCTATGGGGCCGACGGCACATGGCCGGAGCGGCTCTCCCACCTAGAGCACAATTCTCTCGTCGTCGGTCTTTGCCTGGCACCCGTAGTAGCGGCGGCCGTCCTGGGGATGGGCGTCGCACTGAGCCGACGCCAGCCAGCCGACATGCTGGCCCTCGCGTGGGCGTTGCTCTCGGCAGTGGGAGTCGCGATGGTTGGGCGCTTCTACGGGCACTACTTCATTCAACTCGTTCCCGCGTTGGCGCTTCTGGCGGCGGCCGGGTTGGCGCCTGGCGGATTCAACCTGTGGCGCCATCCCCGGCGGCGCATCATTGCGTCGGCCATTCTCGCCGTCACGCTGCTCATCGCAGCGACGCTTCACATGCCTCTTTACACGGCGAATGGCGGTCTCGCCCGTGCCGCCGCGAAAGACGGACCGACGGTGCTCGACCGAAGCACTGAGTCGTCTCAGGTTGCCGCGTATCTCTCGGCGAGAATGCGGCCAGACGACAAGATCATCCTGTTTGGGCGAGAGACACAACTGCTATGGGACCTCGACCGTCCGAGCGCGTCGCGCTTCATCTTCGACATCCCGCTCTGGTTGGATCCGGCGAACCGAGCCGAGTTCGAAACCGATATCCTTGACGGAGACGCGCTATACGTCGTCGATTGGGCAAGCGCGTTGACAGGCGCCGAGACCGATGCCAACGTCGCCTCTGTTCGCAGGGCGATCGCCTCGCGCTACGAACTCGAAGCGGAGTTCGGGACCGCGAAGGTCTACCGCCGACGGTAGAGGAGCCTCCCGGACGACCAAATGTCGCTTCGGGCGATACTCGCTTCTGTCCAGGTGCTCGATAGCTACCGCTTCGGGCCGTGAGCGTTACCTCCCTCGCCTTCGCCCGTTACTCTGCGCGAATGGCCACCCTCCTCGACTCCGGCGCCGCAGCCATCGAGCACCTGTCGAAAGACCCGGTGATGGCCTCGGTCATCGCGAATGTCGGCGAGTTCCGGGGCTGGCCGCCGAGCGACAACCCATTCCGGGCGCTTTCCCGCAGCGTCATCTTCCAGCAGCTCTCCGGGAAGGCCGCGGGCACCATCTTCCGCCGATTCATCGGCATCTGGGGCCTGGAAGACGAGGCGTTTCCAGAGCCTGCTCAGGTCCTTTCCGCCACTGAAGAAGAGTTGCGATCCGCCGGGCTTTCGCGTCAGAAGATGGCTTCGGTCCGAAGCCTGGCCGAGCACTTCGGCAGCGGCGAACTCTCGCTCGATCACTTCCACGAATGGGACGACGAGGAGATCATCGCGCACCTCACCCGCGTCCGCGGCGTCGGCCGGTGGACCGCCGAGATGTTCCTGATGTTCCACCTCGGGCGTCCGGACGTGCTCCCGGTGAACGACGTCGGCATCAACCGCGCGATGATGAAGCAGTACGGTTTGCCGGCTCTGCCGAAGCCCCCGGAAGTGATCGCCATTGGCGAGCGCTGGCACCCCTGGGCGACGGTCGCCTGCTGGTACCTCTGGCGCAGCGAAGACGTCGCAGCGCCCGGAGACTGACGCGACCTCAGTTCCTTCGTTCCTTTGCGGCCCCACCCCGTGTCGCCCACCACGTCAGCAGCGCCATCGCAACGAGCATCGCCGCAGCCAGCCGGAAGCCGGTCTCGTAGCGGGCCTGGCTGGTGCCGATGAGCCCGATGACGATCGGCCCGAGCGCGCGCCCGGCGGCGACGAACAAGGCCTGCAGCCCGATGATTCGACCGAAATACGGCCCGGCGAATCGCTCCGAGACCACAAGCGCGCGCAACGGGTAGACGGCGCCAAACACCGCCCCGTAGACGGCGATGTAGACCCAGACCTGCCACCAGGCGCCCGCGACGCTCGCGAGCCACGCCGCCACGGCGAGCAGCCCGAAGCAGACGGCGAGGAGGATCGCGCTCGGCGCTCGTCCTGAAAGCGAGGGCAGGAGGAACCGCGCCGGGAGGCTGATAATCCCCGTGACCGCGATGGAGTTCGCGACTGCGGTCTCTTCGAAGCCGCGCGTTTCGAGCTGCGAAATCATGTGGAACGAGAACCCGCTGACCGCGACCGTCGCGCCGAAGAACGCGAGGGTGAACAGCCAGAAGCGGGCGTCGGCGTGGCGAATGCCGTCGCGCGCTTCGCGAGCGAAACGCGCCGGGGTCAGGCGGGCCGTGCCCGGAGATTTCGCCTCGACCGGTTCGTGCAACAACAACGGCACGACCGTGCCGACCACCGCGAGGATGGTCCCGAGGACGACGACGGCTTCGCGCCAGCCGTATTCGTGCACCAGCCAGCGTGTGAGCGGCGTGTAGATGGTGATGGAAAACCCGCCGAGCAGCGTGAGTACGCCATAGGCGCGCGGGCGCTCTTCGGCGGTGAACCAGCGATTCATGAGGACGTAGATGGGTTCGTAGAAGGTTGCCGCCATGGCCGGGCCAACGACGAATGCCAGCACGAGAATCAGTTGCCAGCCCGACTGCGCCGAACCGACCAGCACCAGCCCCGCGCAGCCAAGCAGCGCGCCCGCGGCCAGCAACCGTCGCGTGCCAAGGAGGTCCGCGACCGTGCCCGCAAAGATGCCTGCCAGTCCCGAGACCAGGAGTGCCAGCCCGAAGCCGAACGACACGGTGCCCGCGCCGAATTCGCCGCCGGGACCGGTATCGGTGACCAATACGCTGAACGCGTAGGACATGGTCCCGTAGCTGGTGTTGATGAGCATGGCGGCGGCGAACACCTGCAACCACCGCCGCGAGAAGGCGACTTCGAGGCTACGCGAGACGGTGAGCGCCACGGGCAGCAGTGTACGTCATCGTGAAATTACGATGACTTCCCCTCGAACACCCCCGCCACATCCTTCTCCAGCAACCGCAGCGCGAACACCACCAGGCCGAGCAGTAGACCGGTGCCCATGATTGGCGTGCCGATCCGCTTGAGCGCTGTTGTATCGCCGAGCAGGCCGATGACGAAGATGACCAGGCCGAGGTTCATCAGAACGAAGATGACCTGGTCGAACTTGTTGCCCCGCTTCCCCATCGTCGCGGAGAGCAGCATCGCGAAGATGGAGTTCGTCATCAGGCCGATGAACTGGGAGTGGTCGAGCGCCAGCAGCTGATGGTCCGGCACCAGGTCGAAGTCGCCTTCGTACTTAATGACGAAGTACTGGGCGAGCCCGATGACGAAGAGAATGCCGATGGTCGCCATCACGGCATAACGCCCCGGGCTCGGCGCCATCAGGTCCACGCCGCGGAAGTTCGGCCACATTCGCTTGATGAAGATGATGAGACCGATGATCTGCAAGAGGATGGCGATCGGAGCGAGCGGGGTAATGTCCAGCAACACCGAGAGCATCAGGATGATGCCGCCGAGGAACGGGAAGACCATCTGGATGATGCCGAGGCGGGTGGCCTTCTGGGGCGTTGGGAACGAGAACGCCCACTCGGCCATCGCGAGGCCCACCGGCACCAGGAAGCCGACGACCATCGTGGCCGGGTGGGAGTCTCCGCCGTTCTCGGGCAGGTAGCTGTCGCCGGTGGCGATCTGGAGGCCCCAGAGGACGCCGAGCACGCCGCCGACAATCGAAGTCCCCAGCGCCGCAAGGAACCCCCAGTGCGGCACGCTGAGCGTGCTCCCCTTCGCCCGGTTCAGAACCCAGAGGAAGAAGCCCGCGATGATGATGACGGAGATCGTCCCGAAGAACGGGCGCCAGTTGCCGTACGTGAGTGAGAATGCGGCTACGTAGCACGGGAAGGTCGCGATGCCGCCGATGGTGAGCCAGCGGGCGAACTTCCGGTCGTTCTCCGAAACGTCACGGGCTTCGCCGAAGAGCCAGAGCGAGGCGGCGAATACGGAAAGCGTGAGCCATCCGAGCGTGCCGCCGTGCACGTGGCCGAGGATGCGGCGGCGGTCGAAATCGACCACGTCGGTGCCGTTCAGGATGCCGATGCTGATCGTGTAGGTGAAGACGATCATCGCGGCGAGGATGAGTGTCCGGATCTCCGTCCAGAAGACCGGTCGTTTGCTGGCAAGTGTCATTGAGGTCCCCCGATGGTCGCGGATACTAAGCAAGTGCGAAGGGGACGATCAAGTGAGTGAGCTCGTCAGTGTGGGGTAGGATGCCTGGGAATGAGCGAACGCATCTTCATTCCCGGTGAAAAAGTGGTGATGCGCCACCGCCGCGACTCGTACCGCTGGGCCGCGCCGATGCGGGTCGTCGAAGACCGGGGCGACTTCGTGGCGTTGTACACGCAGCCCGGGGACACATACGTCCGGATGGGCAATGACGCCGGGGAGTCGACCAGAGACTTTTTCGCGGCGACCCGCATCATCGAATCTACCTGGAACGAAAACCATGCGCTGCAGCTCATTCGCTTTGGCGATGAACATGCGACGGTCCTCTACTGGCGGGAAGGGACGTGGGAGTTCCGGTGCTGGTACATCAACTTCCAGGAACCGCTTCGGAGGTTCGAACGCGGCTTCGAGACGATGGACCTGACCCTCGACTTGCTCATCTCGCCGGACCGAACAGCGTGGCAGTGGAAGGATGAAGACGAGTTTGCCAACGGCATCGAATTCGGTTGGTACTCGCAGGAGCAGCTCGCCATTTTGAAGACGTATGGCGGGCGAGTGATACGGGAGGCTCAAGCGGGCCTGCCGCCGTTCGACGGCAACTGGCCTGCCTGGCGGCCGGACCCTACATGGGAACCGCTTACGCTTCCCTCGGACTGGGATCGCTAAAGCCTCCTAGCACCCCCGCCCGCCGCGCTTTCCCCGGTGCCGCTCGAGCACGCGGAAGATGGTCCTGCGCGAAAGGCCGAACATCGCCGCCAGGTCATCGACCGTGGTGCCGTCGCGCTTTGCCGCCGCCAGGATGCTTTCGTCGCGGCCGAGGCGCAGCATCGTCGTCGCGCCGCCATTCACTTCGTAGCGGCACTGTGGCAGCGGGCAGCGCAGGCACGATGCGTAGAGGTCGCAGCCGGTATCACGGTAATCAACGTGCTCCGGCAGGGCATCGCTTCGGGCCGGCAGTTCGAGGATGACTTCCATTTCATTCTCCGATCACAGTCTGTCGTGACAGGGAGAGTAGAACGGATGTTCTAATCATTCAAGCGCCGGAAAAGCACAATTGCGCGAACTCGTCATCGGTTGGCTCGAAAGCCCGCGGCCACGCGCCATCCCCTGACGCAACGCCATCGCGCACTGGGAACTCCCGGCCCGCGAACACCGACATGGAAGGATGCAAAACCCAACGCGGAAGGCGACGGAAGGGTCCGAAGGAGGACGCGTACGGCTCGTGCTCGTGCCGGAAGAGGAGCGCGCCTACGAAGAGCGCGACCTCCGCACCGTTGCGTGGCGTTTCCTCTCCGAAATTCGCCACGACGAGGACTTCATCAAGCTTGCGGCGCCGGCGGCATCGATGATGCGTGTCATCCTTGCCCTCGGCGAAGAGTCCGAAGACCGCGCCTCCGCGATCAACGAAGCGGCCGTTATCGGCGGTGTCCTCCACGGCATCGCGCCGCGCACGGCTGCCCAGTGGGCGATCGCCGAACGGGTTTACGACAAGGCCACGCTCGAAGACCTTCGCCACTGGCGCCCGCAGGGCGGCGACCCAGGCGAACCTGCGAGTGAAGATGGCGAAGACGCTGCCACCGACTGAACTCGGGAAACTGGCTCGCAGGCGTGCCGCGGTGTTTTCGAGCGCTCTCGCGTCGAACATCCTTTAGAGAACACAAAGGCTCAACGCATGCAGGTCGCCCTGGTAAGCAACTATCGCGCGCACAAAAGGGAGCCGCTGGCCGATCTGCTGGAGCGCATCCACGGCGCGTTCGCGGCGGCCGGCGAAGGCGAACCTGAGATGACTTTCACCTTCGCCGATGGGCCGCTCCCTGGTGCCGTTTCGAGCATCGACCGGGTGCTGAAGCGCTTTCCCGCGTTCGCCGCCAGCGTTACGAACGAGCCGGGAGTGCCCGGCGGACCCGCCGTCCGCATGCTTTCGAACCGCGGCGTGGTTGGCGACCCGGTCAACTTCGCGACAATCCTCGAAATTGCGAAAGGCGTCCCACGGTCGTTCCCGTTCCACGCGGTCTCGCTCCATTTGCGCAGTGCTGGCTTCGGCGAGACCGTCGGAGCGCCGGGGCCAGCCGGCGCGATGACTCCCGGGGTGCTCATCGGTGATTCGTGGTGGGTGAATGGGCGTACGCGCAGCCTGATGTCGGTGGTCATCACCGAGGTCGCTGTCGCGGGCAAGGCGCTACCGGAACTGCCGGCGGGAGTCGCCGCTATTCTCGCGGAGTGCGGCAAGCCGCAATCGACGAGCCAGCTTCCACTCGGTGTGCCGCCCTTCGCTCAGGCGGCGCAAGTCGCCGCGCCCGGCGCCCCGGATCGGGCGGCTGCGCAGGCCGTGGCCACTGTCCTCCGAGACTTCCGCTCGCGCATGGCTGAAATTCTCGGTGCCGCAGCATTGCCGCATGAACTCCCGCCCCTGGCCGAAGCGCTGCGAACGCGCTCGCGCCAGGTGTCCGGACCGAAGAAGCCTGCACTCGAAGCGGCCTTCAAGCCAATGGGGTACCGCATCAAGGGCGGATCCGGGACGTTCACCCTCCGGCGCCGCACATCCGCGAACCACACCATCGAGATTTCGATGGATGTGGGCACGTGGAGCAACAGCTTCACCGGGAGCTACGCGGTGCACGGACTGGGCTTCACGGCGCTGCTTCCGCTCCCGGTCGCGGCGACTGCCCTCGGCGCACCGCAGTATCCCATCGGGGATGACGCCGGCTGGCGCCAGGTCGTGGACAACCTGGCTGCCCTGGTAACCGAGCTGGACCGAACGTTCGTGCCCGCCGTGGAGCGGGCCGCCGGGCCATCTCCCGACTGGTTCGATCCATAGGGCGGCCAGCGGCGCCGGGCCCGCGCCGCGGGAGCGTAGAATCGCGCCACATGAATCCTGCCGTCGAATCCGTCATCGCCGAAGCTGACGCAAACCGCGCCACGTTCGAAACGTTCTGCCGCTCGCTTACACCCGCCGAACTCAGCACCGTGATCCCGGGGATGACCTGGCGAGTGCAGGACTACATCGCACACCTGGCGTCGATCGACATCTACGTCGCCGACTGGTTCGAACATCACGCCTCGGGAGAACGCTTCCGCCCGACAAACGACGACGGCACGCCGTTCGACATCGACACCTGGAACGAAGCTCGCATCGTCGAGCGCCGCGATGCCTCCGTGGACGATCTCCTGCAGGAAGCTGGCAAGCACAGGGAACGCCTCTGGGCCGCGGTCGAGCGCTTCAGCGAAGAGCAACTGGCGCGGCAGTTCAACTTCCGCGGCCGCGAGATCAGCTTCCTCCGCTACCTCCAGCTCTGGACGGCTCACGACCCGGCTCACACCGTCGACATGCTGAAGGGCTTGCCTGCGGCGCGGCGCGATGAAGTCAGCGGGTGGTTGGGTAAGTATTCGCTATGACAGCGCCGAGCGGCCAATGCGATTCATTCTAACGTTCCTGTTTGGGGACTTTTATACCGATTGGCGCCGAAGGCATCGATGCGGACGGGTGCTGCTACGGGCAGACAGTGGCGCTCCGAGCCTGATTGGCATTGGGAGATTTCGTCTTACCAACGGTTGGAAGGGATTGAAAGGGATTGCCTTCGCAATTCTTGTCCTCGGTTTACTGGCCGGATTTGTCGATGGTTCGCTAAGGCCCGTGATTGGAGCCGCGGTGGCTGCCGTTGCTCTGTTTGCCATCAGCTTCTGGGGCGACAAGTGGGTGGTCGAGTTTCGCGAGTACGCGGTTCTCCTGGATTCGAACCTCTCAGAACTCGACGAACGAAAAGGCGCGAGACTCGTGGATTACGAGTGGATCGAAGACATGCGCTGGGATGAGCAGGGCCGCCTCGTCCTGAAGATTCACGAAGATGCTTCGCTCTTCATCCCGGCTCGGTTCACTCGCACTCCCATCCCACCCGAGTTCCGCCGTGAGGTTTCTCGCATCTTGTGGGAACGAATCGGCAAGTCGCGCGCACAGTTGCAGGCGGAACAAGCCGCAAGAGCTGGCGACCCGCAGGTTTAGCTCGCTATGAAAGTTCCCACGCCCGCCTGATGCGGTCGATGTCCCGGTCCCACCGTGCTCGAGTCGGGAACTGCATCGCCAGCACCACGAGCGCTGCCGCGCAGAACGCGATCACGTCCGCCATATTGTCGCCGAGGAGATAGAGGAGCAGTCCGTAAATCCCGATGGCCTCGCCGAACGCCACCCGGAGCATCGATATGGACGAGAGGACCTGGATCGCGACGAGCGACTTCTGACGTTGGCCACCGGATTTCGGGCGAGTCATGCCCCCTACTATCACCGCTATAACCAGTTGACCGACCACGGCCACAGCCGCCAACGCCACTCGCACCACCCAAATGGTTGAGCCGGTCAGCACCGGTTGGGAATTTTCGGTCACCAGCGACATCTGGATGGCGATTCCGAGGTACACGAGGACGGCGCCCATCATCGCGACATAGATGACGCGGACCCGCTGGTGCGCCGTCGCGCTCTCCGCAGCATCGAATTCCATTCAGTTCGTACTTCGGCAGCATTCTCGGGCGGCAACACCAGTCTTGCCGGGCGAACGCATGAATCCGTGGGTAGAATCCGCCGATGACCTGGTTCGATACCGCGCGCTTCGGCATGTTCATCCACTGGGGCCACTCCTCCCAGCAGGGCATCGAGCTCTCGTGGCCCATGGTCGGTGGGAACGCCGCCCTCCCCGAAACCAACATGAGCGTCGAGGCCTACCAGTCTTCGGCGGCCACCTTCAACCCCGAAAACTGGGACCCGGTGGCGCTCGCGCGCACGGCGAAGTCGCTCGGCATGCAGTACGCCGTGCTCACGACGAAGCACCACGACGGCTACGCGATGTTCCACACGAAGACATCGGATTTCGGCGTGGAACACTCACCCTACGGCCGGGACATCGTGCGCGAATACGTCGAGGCCTTCCGCGCCGAGGGCCTCCGCATCGGCTTCTACTTCTCGCTGATCGACTGGCACCACCCGGACTACCCGGCCTTCAGCGATGACGACAAGCCGTACCGCTTCGGCCGTTCGAAACCGCCGACACCCGAACAGTGGGAGCGGTTCATCGCCGACATGTTCGAACAGGTGCGTGAACTCCTGACGAACTACGGGACGATCGACGTGATCTGGTTCGACGGCGGCTGGGAGCGCACACCGGAACAGTGGAAGGCGAAGGAACTCGAGTCGATGATTCGAGAGTTGCAGCCCAACATCCTCATCAACGACCGGCTACCGACGGTTGGCGATTTTGAAACCCCCGAGCAGTTCGTGCCGGCGCAGGCCCCCGGGCGCACCTGGGAAACCTGCATGACGCTGAACGAGAGCTGGGGCTACAACCCCTCGGACACGGCGTGGAAGTCGCCTCGCCAGGTCGTCCACACGCTCTGTGAGGTCGCGGGCCGCGGTGGGAACCTGCTCTTAAACGTCAGCCCCATGGGCGATGGCAGCATCATGCCGGAGCAGCGCGCCATCCTCGGCGCCATGCAGCGCTGGCTCGCCGCCAACGGCGAAAGCATCGTCGGCACCGAACCTGGCCTCGAACCGTGGCAGTTCTACGGCCCATCGACGCGCCGTGGAGACACGACCTACCTGCACCTGCTCATGCGGCCGTACGAAGCGGTCGCCGTTCGCGGTATTCCGATTAAGCGGGTGAAGACGGTCCGCCACCTGGCCTCAGGCCGTGAGCTCGAGTTCACCACACGGTGCGCCATCCTCGACCAGTGGTTCAACAAGGACCCAATGGGCGAACTGACGATCCAGGTGCCGGAAGAAGTGGTGGATTCGTTCGCGACGGTACTCGCGGTGGAGTGGGCGAACTAGAAGGAATGCAGTTGGTACGGGATACCTTTGCCGTCGAGCCATTCGGCGATGACGGTCCGCGTCCGGCTCTCGCCGGCGAAAACGTGCTGCATCAGGTGCAGGAGCAGGAGGTCTTTCTGGTCGGCCTTCACGCTCAGGAAGTATTCGTACTCGTCCTCTCCGAAGAACTTGAGAGGCGCGGCGCCAAGGTCCTGGCCGGCCATCACCATGTTCCCGTTGGCGGGGTCGATGTGGACTTCGACGAACACCTTGGTGCCGTCCATTTCGGTATCGAGCAGGGTGAGGGATTCGTTCGGTTGGATAGCGTCACCTCCTGACTCAAATATGGGGCGGAAAGGCGACGCCTGGTGACGGGAGTGAGATTTCTAGTCTGCTAGCAAAACCCAGGAGACTTTTCTAGTTCTGGCACGATATCTAGAAATCTACCAGTAGAATGGCATATGCTTTTCTAGGCGTCTCCAATATCCACAGCAGCTTTTCTAGAAATACGCCGGAGACTAGAAATGGAACTCTCAGACTTCCGGGATCCGCCCGGGCGAATCATCGAGCGGAGCTCTCCCTCCAGTGGCCGGGTCTACAACGCGTACGTCCCGAACCCGCTACCGCCCGAGGGCCAGGAAGCAGCAATCGCCGCGAACACACTCTTACTGGCAGAAGCGACTCATGCCGTCGGACAGCTTGATGGAATTGCCACGTTCATGCCCAACCCAATGCTGCTCGTCGAGCCCTACATGAGGCGTGAAGCGGTGCTCAGCTCGCGAATCGAAGGCCTTCATACCACTCACGCGGAACTTGCAACGCTCGAAGCCATGGGAGAACTCTCGCAGATAGGCGATGCTCGCGACGTCCATAACTATGTGGTTGCGCTTGAGTATGGGCTCCGGCACGTGCAAGAGAATGGTCTATCTCGAGCGCTCGTAGAGACCATCCACCGGAAGTTGCTGCAGGGTGCCCGTGGAGAGCCCTTCTCCGGGCCTGGTGAATTTCGGACCGTCCAAAATCATATCGGAAACACGCGCGACCACGATCTCGCCCGGTTCGTCCCGCCCCCCCCGGACGAGATGCAAGCGGCGCTCGACGCATTCTTCCGATTCCTAACCGATGGCGGAGCGCGCATTCCGGCGCTGGTGGAAGCGGCGTGGGTTCACTACCAGTTTGAGACGATTCATCCGTTTCTGGATGGGAACGGGCGAGTGGGTCGGGTCTTGATCCCGCTCTTGCTGGCCTGGCGCAACCAGCTGAAACACCCACTTCTCTACCTGAGCCCTTACTTCGAAAGAAATCGGACCGCCTACTACGACCTTCTTTACTCGGTAAGCGCCGCAGGGAGTTGGTCTGCGTGGCTCCGCTTCTTCCTTACAGGTGTGCGAGAACAGGCCGATGAGTCAGCGCGACTCTCTCGTGCCATCATCGATCTCGGATTGGATTGGCAGCAAAGGCTCACCGGGCACAGAGCTACCGCCAATGCTCAGCGGCTGGCGCAACACGTTCTTCAGTTCGTCGCAGTTGACGCAAAGGCGGCGGGCCGGTTTTTGGAAGTGACACCGCAAACGGCGTACAAGAGCATCGAAGCCCTGGTTGAAGTTGGAATTCTTGAAGAAGTCACGGGTCGGCCTTGGGGGCGAGTGTTCCTGTCGCCAGAGTTACGAGTACTTCTCGATTAAAGTTTCAGGCCCTTTTCTTTAATCCGCTCCACAGCAATTAAAGGATCCTTTAAAACGCTCACCTGACTGAACAGTTGTTCACACCTCGCCGATGAGGGCCCGTGGCACTACAAGGTCGGCCTCTTCCACGGTCCCCGAATCTTCGAAGTTCCAGAGCACGCTGAGCACGCTTTCGGCGAAGCCCCAGCGCAGCACGCGCTGCCGGTCGAGTTCGAGGATCTCGGAGACCTGGGCAATCCGCCTCAGTGAGAGCGCTCGGAGGTCCGGCCCGGCGTCCTTCTTGTTGTAGAGCAGCGGGCCGATCTCGTATGCAGGCTCCCCGGCGAGGCCCTTCGGGTCGATCGCTACCCAGTCATCGCCGGAGCGGAGGATGTTCTGGTGGTGGAGGTCGCCGTGGAGCAGGACCGGCGTCTCCTGGTCGGCGCACATCTCGGCGTAGATCGCGGCCGCTAGTTCGAACAGCTCTGAAGGAAAACTTCCGCTGCCGCCGTCGTACCTTGCACGGACGCGTTCGAACGCCTGGCCCCAGCGCGCGATGGTCGGGAATGTGTGGCCCCCTGGCAGGGGACGAAAGAGCCGCTTGAACGTGAGGGCAGCGATCTCTGTCGCGGCCACGTCGTCTTCCATCTCCACCAGCATCGTGCCCGGCTCGAGACGTTCGAGGAGGAGCGCCATGGCCGAAGAATCGGAAGCCAGCAGCCGCACTGCGCCATCGCCCGCATAAAGCTTCAGCGCTTCGATCTCATTTGCGAATTCCTTATCCGGCGGCGCCAGTTTGATCACCGCGCGGGTCCCATCGGCGAGCTGGCAGGGCGCGACCCACGAGTAGCCGACATACCCGAATGTCTCGCCTACCTCGCTGATTGACCATGCTTCGCGGAATCGATGGAGCAGGGCGGGGAGACTCGCCAGCCATTGGCGGCCGAAGTCTCCGTATGTGTCGCTTAACCGGCGGGCGAGTATCGGGTGAATCTCAGGAAAATCCAATCTGGCTCCAATTCATCGGGCGCATCGTGACCAGTGTGCACTTCATCACATTTTCCTCCTTTCGGGTGACCCCGCGTCACCCGGCGGTCGGGAGTAGCGATGTAAGGGTGTACCTACTATTTGGTCAACACAGGGACAGGTGCTCGGGGAAGCCCGGGCAACACACGGAGGCATATGAAATGGAAGCGACTATTCACGAAATCACCCCCCGCGCAGAACACGCCCACCACTGGCTGATCGAAGAAGCCCAGGGCGCGACCTCGGAAGGCCGCTGCAAGACCTGCGGCGCCACCAAGAACTTCAAGAACTGGCTCGAAGAATCGGACTTCATCACCAACGAAGAACACCGCATCGCTGCTTAGTCCGTCTCGGACACCCCTACTTCCCTCTTTCCTCGAGGCACGGAGTTCCCCCGCTCCGTGCCTCGTTTTGGCGTCTGGGAAAGAACGAACTCGGACTAGAGTGCTTTGGCCGCACCCCAGCCCGCCCATGCCGCCACAAGCACCAGCACCAGCCCCGGCCAGATCATGAGCGCGAACGACCTGCCGCCTGAACTCCATGCGAGGAACGCCTTGGTCAGCGAATTCGTGGTGAACCCCAGGAGGATTGGAACGGCAGCGTCGCTCGCCTTCAGGTTCCCCGAGGCGACGAGGGACGCGACTGAAATCGCCGCCGAGTGCGTATCGGCGAATCCAGCAGCAGCGGTCGAAAGTGTGACCCCGGCCGTACCCAGCCACTCGTTGAGGATCGCCGAGACAAACAGGATGGCGCCGACTGTCGCAGCAAAGATGATTGCGGACTTCGGCTCGAATGCGCGGCCGGTCGCCATGTCGCCATCGTGGTTGCTCTTTAACGCGCGGATGCCAAACACCAGCCCATAGGCAAAGGCGGCCACTCCCGCGCACGTCATCGCCGGCACGATCTCCCTGAACGCATCGGAATTGGTCGCACCGACCACCACGAACATCTGGGCGACGGTGGCCAGCGTCGAAAAGACGGCTCCGGCCACTGCCGGGCGCTGGATTCCGGGCTCCCTCTTCGCGCGCGAGCCCATCGCGCCCACTGTCGCGGCACTCGATACAAAACCCGAAGCCAGGCCCGATAGGGGGAGGCCCAGTCGTGGGCCCATGAGCCGCAGAGCGATGTATCCCGCCGCGCTTATCGTCATCACCAGCACCACCAGCCGCCAGATGGTGAACGGGTTGAACGCCTCGTAAGGCCCAATCGCTTCGTCGGGGACGATGGGAAGGATCACGAGTGCCGCTGCTCCCAGCAGCAATCCGTCGTGGACTTCTTGCTCGGTCAGAGCTTGCGAAACGAACCGCTGCAGGACTTCGCGCGAGGCCAGCAGGACGGTGACCGTCACTCCAACTCCAGCCGCGAGTTCCGGCTCCCTCATCGCCAGCGCCCCGAGCAGGAACGCAACGGGCACGGCGACTTCCGTGGTCAATCCCGGGTCTGAACGGTCTCCGAATGCGTAGGCGACGACGACTGCGGTGGCCACGAAAGCGAGTCCGACGGCAAGCAACGGTGTTCCGCCCAAGAGCATGGCCACGCCGCCCAGCAGTGCGACCAGCGCAAACGTCCGGATGCCCGCCGGGCCGCGCGAGGGCCCGGTGCCTTTCCGCCGCTCTCGTTCGAGGCCGAGCAGCAGTCCGATGCCCAGGGCAACGGCGAGCCGCATGCCATCGGAATCGAAGTTGATAAGGTCGAGTGCCACTTAGAACCAGCCGCGATGACGGAAGAACCAGCCCATGCCTGCCGCAGTGCCCAGGATGGTCGTGACCATGAGCGCGAACCCCTGGTTGCTGTGCAGGCCCGGGACATTGTCGAAGTTCGTGCCGAACACCCCCGTGATGAGTGTCCCGGGGAGCGCAAGCGCCGAGACGATGGCGAGCACCTTCATCACCTCGCTCAGGCGGTTGTTCAGCGAGCTGAGGTACATGTTCAGCGCGACCTCGGTATCTTCACGCACTTCCTCGAGGCCGAGGTCTACCCGGAGCAGGTGGTCATACACATCGCGGAAGTAGGGACGGTTGTCCTCGCCGATCATCGGAAACTCGCCCCGGCCGAGGCGTACAAGCGATTGCAGTTCAGGTGTCAGCAGCCGCCGCAAATGGCCGGCCAGCCCTCGCCGGGCAAGGACGTCCCGATAGTGGTCCTGCATGTTGCCCCGCGTGAAAATGCGGTCCTCGATCTCGTCGATTTCGGCGGACATGGCCGCCACGCGCGGGATCATCGCATCGACGGTGCGGTCGGCCACTTCGTAGAACAACCCCGAGGCGCCCGGCCGGACGGCGACGCCCTGTTCGATTGCCCGGCAGAGCGCCTCGATGGCGGGCGGCGGCTCGGCCCGGTCGCGGTAGGTGATCAGGAAGTCTTCGCCAAGGAAGCAATCGAGCTCCTCGATCTCAGGGCCCTCGGACCCGTCGACCATGTCCGCGAGGATGATGAACAGGTATCGCTCGAAGTCTTCAAGCTTCGGCGTGTGGAGGTAGGGCGAGAGGCAGTCATCGATGGCGAGCTGGTGCAGGGAGTACCGGGTCGCCAGGCCGCGCAACGCCGCTTCATCGGCCTTGTGGACATCGAACCAGTGCGGGCCGGTGCCGTGCTCGCCTTCCTCCCAATGCCCGTCCACATAGGACCAGATGCGCATGAGCGAATACTAGCGGGAGACGGCGTTACTCGGTCCGCAATCCTTCGTTCGGTCGCGTGCGGGCGGCCGAATTCGCCGGGATGAGCACCGCCGCGAACACCGAGAGCAGTACGAATGGGACGATAGCGCCCAACCATGCGAGCGGAGCCCGCACGAAGAGTCCCGGTCCCCAGCCGAGCTGGTACCCCATGAAGTCGGAAATCCGCATCGTTACCCAGACACCCAGTGGAATACCAATGACGAGGGCAATGATGGAGAGCAGCCATGCGCCCGTGAGGATGCTGGCAGTCAGTTGCCGCGGGGTGAACCCCACCGTCTTCAGGATGGCGAAGTCCCGGCGCCGTTCGCGAACGCCGGTGGCGAGCGTGTTTACCAGGCCAACCAGGCCCATGGCCAGGAGCAGCGCACCGAGGGCGCCTACCACCGTCCGCACGCCGTTTACGCCATCGGCGCCGTGGTCGAAGGTCTCGATGCTTGTGGCCCCCGCCGCCCGGTAGCGTTCCGCGTCGGCCAGGTCGGCCTCGTGGTCTTTGAGGGCTACCGCGAAGCCCGTGAACTGCAATGACGGGTCAAATTCGCGGGCGGTCTCGAGGCTTGTCATGGCCCACCGCCCACCGTCTTCGGTCGCGCGGTACTGTCCTACGATCTTCAGTGTGAGGGGCTTGCCGAGGACCGCCAGCGTAACGGTGTCGCCGACATCGGCATCCATCAGGTCCAGGAATCCCGCACCGACGACGGCCTCTCCGGGCGCTGAGAACATGCGGCCCTTGCGGACGACCCAGTCGACCTTCTCGTACCCGGGCCCCAGGGCGGCGAGGTTCACTTCGTCGTCCTTGCCGTCCGGGGTAATCGCCATCGTGTTTCGCTGGAAGTAGGTCTCGACGGACGGATCGGCCTGGATTGCCGCTTCCAATGCCGCGGTGTTCGGACTCTCCACGGCCAGCTCGAACGGTTCGCCGATGAGTGCCGGGTTCGAGAGCAGCTGCCGGATAGTCCACTCCGAGGTCACGACGAATGTCAGGGTGACCACTGAAAGCACCAGCGCGCACACGGTCAGCCAGCTGCGCAACGGGCGATCAAAAGCGTTCTTGATTCCAACGAGCGTCCACGCCGGGAGCCCGAATCGCGAGGCCGTTCGCGCTACCCTCGAAGGCCGGTTCGACACCGAACCAGAGCCGAACACTATCGCGCGGACGGCGGAAACACGGCTCGCTCTCCACGCCGGCAAGAGGGTGGCAGCCGAGACGAGCCCGACGACGATCGCCGCCACCGAGGCCGCCACGCCCGGACGGAAGTACCCGAGGGACCTCGTTTCGAACTCGCGGCTCGCGGGATCATCGAGCAGGGGCACCAACAGCGTCCCGGCGGCGATGCCCGCCGCGACCGCGATGAACGCCATCCCCACCTGCTCGATGAGGAGACCGCTCGCGACCTGGCGCGGGGTGAAGCCGATGGCCTTCATCAGCCCAATGTCTCGATAGCGCGCGAGTACGCGCCCGCCAATGGCATTCACGATCACGAATCCCGCAGAGATGAGCGCGAAGAGACTGAAGATGCCCAGGAACGTCACAATCACTTTCGTGGCTTCGTCGTTCTGGGCGCGCACGCCGTTCCAATCTTCGATGAACTGGACGCCGCTTTCGCTCTTTGCGTTCGGTCCCGGTCCAGGCAGCTGGTCCAGGTTCAGAAGGTCTTCGAAGGCCCGCACCTGGCCGCGGCTCTGCAGCTGGATGCCCATGGCGCTGAAGTGCTGCCCCGCGGCCGAAGCCTCGGCGACGGTGGCCGGGGTTGCCCAGGCCAGGGCGGGCAGCGAATACGGGCTCCGTCCGGCGAACACCGCGATTCCAACCACCTTCAACATCTCTTCTCCGGTTGGTGTTGAGAGCTGGATGGAGTCGCCCGTCCCGAAACCGTTATCCGAAGCGAACTTGCGAGGCAATACCACTTCGCCATCGGCGGCGAGCCAGCGGCCCTTCACAATCACCGGGCGATCAATGGCCGGCTCCTCGGTGCCGATCCCCTCGAGAAACAACGGAAAGCCGTCGCCGAGCGGTGTCGGCACCGAGGGCACATTCACTCGCACTACCGGGTACACGCTGGTCCTTGCCGCCACTTCCGGGCGAGCTCCGATGTCCTCCAGCGCGGATTCAGATCCGTAGAACCAGGCGTGAGCTCCGTTCGCCTCGTCGAACAGCTCTTCCCAGGCGGTACCTCCCCGCGCTTGCACCGTGAGCGATGTGGTGAGCGCCGCCGTGGCGAGAGTGAGCAAGAGCACGATGAACAAGCGCTGCAGCCGGTTGGCGTGAAGGTCGTGGCGGAGCTTGCGGAGCACGGCGCGCACCCTAGGCCTCCACTCGCATCACATGTGCCAGGGCTTCGCTCGGGTCGCGCCCAGGGGCGAGGGGAGTCTCCCTGGAAATCACGCCGTCGCTCAGCGTGAGGACGCGGCTGGCGGTGCTCGCCACGCGCGAATCGTGGGTAACCAGGGCGATCGCCTGACCCTCGCTGTTGCAGGCGAGAAGCAGGTTGAGCACATCCCGTGTCGTCCTGGTGTCGAGGTTCCCGGTTGGTTCATCGGCGAGCAACACGGTCGGACGATTGATGAGTGCTCGCGCAACCGCTACGCGCTGTTGTTGCCCACCGGAGAGTTTCGAAGGAGCAACGTTGGCCTTTTCGCCGATGCCAAGCTTCTCCAGCAGTTCGTTTCGGCGCCGCCGGGCCTCGCCCTGGCTCATTCCGGCGACAAGTGCTGGAAGCTCGACGTTATCCGCCACGGTCAGGTTGGAGATCAGGTTGAACGATTGGAACACCACGCCGATGTGGCGTCGCCGCAGTTTCGCGAGTTCGGCCTCGGACTTGTTGTCGATCCGTTCGCCCAGCAACCGCACTTCGCCCGCGGTCGGCCGATCGAGGCCGGCGAGGATATGCAGGAGGCTGGACTTCCCGGAGCCGCTCGCCCCCATCACGGCGACGAGTTCGCCGGGTTGGATCTCCAGGTTTACGCCGCGCAGCGAATGGACCGGCTCGCCGTCGCCGTCGAAGACGCGTTCGACGCTGTGGGCCGAAATTGGTGATGTCATTGTTTTCCCTCCACGGGGAGTTGGAGCTCATAGAGCTCGAGCCATTTGATGTCGGCCTGGAGGTGGAGGATTGCACCCTCCAGGAGGAGCGTATCGGCGGAGGCCGGGTCTCCTTCGAGCGCCCTCGCGTTCGCGTCCCGGAGCAACTGCAGCCACGAGGCGCGGAGGGTCTGGACCATCTCTCGCCGGTCGACCGTTTCGGCGAGGCCCGGCAGGCCGGCGAGCAAGAGCTTCATGAAGATGTCATCGTTCAGGCGCGGGGCCTCTACCGGGCTCTTCAGCCAGCGGTGCAGCACGTCTCGCCCGGCCTGGGTGGTGGCATAGACGCGTTTTTCCGGACGCCCTTCCTGGGCGACCGATTCGCTTTCGACGAGTCCGTCTCGCTCAAGGCGTCCCAGTGTCGCGTACACCTGCCCGATGTTCACCGATGGCCACGCCGCGCCGAACTCCGTTTCCAACCGGCCCTTGAGGTCGTAGCCGTGGGCTGGTTGTTCGGCAAGGAGGGCGAGAAGTGCGTTTCGCATGAATACCTACGCAGTATGTATACGCAGTATGTAAAACGACAGTCAAGGGTGGGAAGCGTTTCGAAACAGGTTTGTGTGAACTAGCGCGCGGAATGTGGTGCCCGGTGTCTTGAATGCTGGATTCGGCGCCGGCCTTCCGGCGCTTTACTTTGTAGGGAGCAATACAAACAAATGGCACTTGCCACCGCTTATCGGCCGGCTTCGCTCGCGACCGGCATACGCACGAACAAGTTCTGGGCGTGGGCCGGCCTCGGCACTGTAGTCCTCGGATTCCTATTCACCTGGGCGCCAGCCCTCTTCGGCATCAGCGATGCCGAAGCCAAGGACCCGGCGCTCCTCGTTTCCGCCCTGGATACCAACGCCAATCTCTGGCTCGGACGCGTGAGCTCCGGGGTCGGATTCCTCGCGGTAGGGGCGCTGATCGTCTTCGCCAGCGGCTACCGGAGGTTGCTCGCGGAGCGAATGCCGGGCAGCCTCGTGCCCGGCGTGGCGTACACCGCCCTGGTTGCCACGGCGGGCGCACTCATCACGGCCTCGGTCTTCCGGGCAATGCTCTTTGATTCGTTCGACTACTACGACGACAGCGTTCACGCCGCCTTCTATGCCCTCTCGTGGGATGTCGCGCTCGCGAGTTGGACCGTTTTCTACGTGGTGGCAGTTGCCAGCGCCGTAGCCGCCTTCCGCGGTGCCCTGCCGAAGTGGTTCGGCTGGCTCAGTATGGTCACTGCGACGCTGGGGATTGTCCTGGCCCTGGTGGGGCTGGCGTTTCCCGCGCACATGCCGGCTATGCTCTGGCTCGTCTGCGCTTCGATAGTCGCGATCCGGGCCGGGGAGTCGCCTGCGGTCGCTTAACCCATCCCCGCATTCGCCGAACAGCTGACGCGGACCGGTTACGGTCCGCGTTTTGCGTTACTTCAGCAGGCCGTCCAGCAGCTTCTTCCAGCCGGCGTAGTCCACGGGACCGGCCACCACTTCCCCGTTGATGACGAACGAAGGCGTCCCGGGAAGGGCCAGGTCGTTCGCCTTATGCAGTTCGTCCTGGACCACCTGCAGGGCAGCATCGCCGGCAGTGCAGGTGTTATAGGCTTCCACATCCAGGCCAACATCCGTGGCTATCTGTTTGAGCCCGGCCGCCGAGAACGCGTCGGTTAGAGGCGGGCCCACCTGGGCGTTCGCCTCGGCCTGGGCAATGTAGAGCGCCCGATGGAACGGCCAGAACTTGTCCTGTTCGGCGGCGCAGGCGGCGGCGATGGCTGCACCGGCTGTCAGCTGACGCAGTGGGAAGAACTTGAATTCGAATGCGACCTTTCCGGTGGCCACGTAGTCCCGAAGGATGCTCGGCTCTATGTCGGCAGTGAAGTCCAGGCAGTGCGGGCATCCGAAATCTTCATATGCCTCGATGACCACCTTCGCGTCGGCCGAGCCCAGGCGGCGGCCGTCGGCCATGTCCTCCGGCACCCTGGCCTCGTTGAGCTTGCGGCCAATGGTGCTCTTCGTGGTTGCCGTTCCTTGCACGCCGAACGGTGTCGCCGTAGCAGCCACGGTTGGGGGTTCGTCGTCGTCGCCGCCGCAAGCGACCACGGCGGCGACCATCGCCAACAGGGCAACGGGCACCAGGAAGCGCACCCACCAGCGAATCGAGGATGATCGGTTCAAGCCTCTTCCTGCCCGTTGAGGAATTCGTTGACGTGTTTCATGAAGACGTCGAACTGGTCGTGGTGCACCCAGTGACCAGCGTCAGGTATCTCCACCGAACGGTAGTCATGGAATGCGCTGAGATCGACGGTGCCCTGCCGGTTTCCCCAGCTCTCTTTGCCCCAGATGATCAGCATCGGGCAACGGATCTGGTTCCAGAGGTCGCGGGCATCTTCCATGTTGAATTCGAACGGGGAACCCGCATGGGTGTAGTTGTCGAACTTCCAGGTGTAACCGTCGTCCAACTTGCGCACGCCGAGTTCGGTCAGGTGGCGCGCAAGCTCCGGGGTGAGATGCCGGTTCGCTTCGATCATTCGCTCGGTGGCTGCATCTATAGAGGGGTAGGTGCGCAATGTCCGGCCTTCGAGTGAGTGCATGCTCTCGATCCACTGGCGCATGCGTACATGCGCCGGGCGGCGTTCACGCGTCCAACCCAGGCCGCCGAGCCCTTCGATGGTGACGACCCGGCCGACTTTTTCGGGGAAGGTGCCGGCGTACTGGAGCGTCACGCCGCCGCCGAGTGAATGCCCGATAACGGTGTAGGGCGCGCGCCCGATGGCCTCGCCAAGGGCGTGGATATCCAGCGCGTAATCGATGATTGAGTAGTTCCCGCCCAGTGCCCAGCCCGAATCTCCGTGGCCGCGAAGGTCCGGGGCGTAGATGCAATACCGATCGACCAGGGCCTCGGCCACGCGATCCCAGGACCGGGCATGGTCTCGGGTGCCGTGGATGAGGATAAGCGGCGGCTTCGATTCGTCTCCCCAGACGACGTAGTGCATCTTGAGCCGTTGCGACATGTAGAAGCGG
Organism: Dehalococcoidia bacterium; assembly: GCA_050247055.1. Taxonomy (GTDB): domain Bacteria; phylum Chloroflexota; class Dehalococcoidia; order Tepidiformales; family Tepidiformaceae; genus Amarobacter. Next base: position 165,870 of record JBFWUX010000001.1, on the reverse strand, counting down.
GATTCCGGAGAATTCACCGCAACAGGGTACATGCATGGTGCCCGCGACCGCCAAGATTCCGGTTGCCGCGGCCGGCGCCGGATATCGCGTATATGCCCTATGCGGGAGTTCCCTCATAGGCGAGTATTCCCCACAGGGCGACACTGACTTGAAGGGCAGTGGGACAGCGATCACATGAACCGGGCTGAAGTCTTCTCGCCGGAACACCGGGATCTCCTCTTCGAACTCTCGCTTCTCATCAGCGAGCGCCGGGGCGTGGATGAGATCTACGCGGCCTTCGCCGACCACATTCGGCTTGGCATCACCTTTACGTTCACCTCGCTGTTCGTCGCCACCGAAGACCCGGAATACGTCCGATCGGTGGGTCACTACCCCTACAGCCACGAGCCCACCGCCAAGGGCACCCTTCACCAGACAACGCGCCTCGCATCGGATCGGGTAGTCGAATTCGCCGAGGGCTCGGAGTTCATCCCTCGGTTTGTGGACCTGGAATCGGCGCAGGAGATGGCGCGCACCGGCCTCGAACGCGCCTGGATCACGCCCCTCCTCGTCGATGGGGTGAACTATGGCCTCCTGACGGTGGCGAAGAGCGCCAAAGGCCGGTTTCCCGAAGACCATCTCCGCTTCCTGCGCGCTGCCGCATCGCTGCTGGCCCAGGCGGTCCGCCAGGACCTTGAACTCGGGCGCGCGCGGCTGGTGGCGGCACGCGCCAACGCCGCCCAGGAGCTTATCTTCGCCCTTCAGACTGGCGATTCGTTCGAGCGCATTTTCGAACGCATCCCGCACCTGCTCGAAGGTGCGCTCCAGGTGGATTACGCCGGCCTCGTGGTCCTCCGTGGCGAGCGCTTCACCATGGCCGCCGAGTCCCCCGCGATGTACACCACAGACTCCCCCAGCGCGGCGGGGACTGCGGTTTTCAGGTCAATCGCCGAAAACCGATCCTTTGTCCAGATGCGCCCCGATGCGACGGCCCAGGGTTTGCCGTTGTTGCAGGGCGGCTATGGCCGCGCCGGTCTCGCCTTTCTTCGAAACGAGGGCGGCCTCCAGGGTGCGCTGATTCTCGCCCGCAAAAGCGCCCGCAAGTTTGACCGGAGCGAACAGGAGTTCATCTCTGTCCTCCAGTCGATTCTTTCTCAGTCCCTCGAAAACCAGCTGAAGGTCGCTGAGAAGGAATCGGAAGCGCGCCGCCGACAGGTACTCTCCGATCTCGCAGTCGTTCTCCAGCGCGGGGAAGACATCGCCGCCGACTTCGATGGGTTCCGGACGTTGCTTGCCAGCGCGCTCGAATTCGATTTCATTTCCCTGAGCACGCTCGACCACGCGCTCGGCGAATACCGGTGCCTGCTCTCCGAGCAGTTGTTCGATCGTGGCGCGCCCCTGGAGTTCGATCCTGGCGCAGTCGAGCGCATTGCCGCTTCAGGGGCAAAGTCTTCCCAATACGCGACCGGTGAAAACCACCAGCGCGCTCCCCAGGCCATGAGTCGTGCCGGATTCCAGCGTGGAGCCACCGCCATCATCGCCGGCGTCGAAGGATCTGAAGGCCTGCTCACGGTAGGCCGCAGGGAAGATCTGCCGTTCAGCGACGAGGAAATGACGTTCCTCGAACTCGTCTCCGCACTCCTGGGGCAGGCCGCTGCCAACCTGCACAAGTCCGCGGCCACGGCTGCCCAGGCGCTGCGCAATCGCATCCTCAGCGAGCTTGGCCTCCTCCTGAACAATGGCGAACCGATCGAGACGCACTTCCAAAAACTCCGTGAACTCCTTCTCGAAGGCGTCGGTTTCGATTTCTGCGCCGTCTCTGTGCGAGAACCGGGCCAAACAACTCTGCGCTCAATGCGTTCCGAAGTGCTGCCCGGGGAAGACGCGGAAGAGCCACCCCTGGAAGCCGGCGCTGTCGAGAATGTCCTTGCCTCGGGTGGCTTCAGTGTCCAGTTCCGTCCCGACCCGAACGACACGGGACCGCGAGCCAGCCTTGCCCGATTGGGCATGGCCCGCGCCGCCGCGTTCGTCCTAACCACCGGTGGCGAGCCCGAAGGCCTCCTCTCCGTGGCCCGCCGCAGCGAGACGCGTTTCACGCGCGAAGAGATGCAATTCTTCGAAGTCGTCTCCTCGCTGCTGGCTCACGCCGCGCTGAACGAACGGCGCCTCGCCGAGACTATCGCGGAAGCCGAAGACCAGGCCCTCATCGCGGAGACGGCGGCCGCGGTGGCGCGGGAAACCAATGTTCCCGCTATTGCGCGCAGTCTCCGGGCCACGTTCCGGTTCCTGCCATCCCCATTTGTGAACTTCGGATTCCTCGGCGAAAGCTCGGTCACCTTCCCATCGCCTTCTGGGCCGGATGTGGTACTTCCGATTGGAGAGGACTTCGCGCGGGCGCTGGCAGAAGGCCAAGTTGTGGTTTCCCAAACGATCGAACGGTCTGGTTCAGTGCAGGCGCGTGCGGAAGTCGACCGAATCGGTATGCAGAGTCACATCCTCACCCGGGCTCTCTCCGCGGGCGTGCCGGTGGGCATCCTTGTCGTGGGCTCGCGTGACCCGGCGTTCGTGCCGACTGCGCGCGAGAGCCGCCTTTGCCAGCTCATTGCCGACATCGTCGGCCCGGCGATGGCGAACGCGCGCCTCGCCGAGCAACAGCGCCGCGAAGCGGAAGACCAGGTCATCATCGCCGAGGCTGCTGCGGGAGTCGCCCGCGAAACCGACGTGCTGAAGATCATCCGCAACCTCCGATCGACCTTCCGCTTCATCCCCGCACCGTTCCTGACTTTCGGCTTCCTCAACGAATCGGAGATGCTTTTCCCCCAGAAGGATGGGACGGAGATGCGCCTTCCCATCGGCCACAACTTCGAATTGGCGCTCGGAAAGGGTCAGCACTCAGTCCTCGAGGGCCAGATGGTCTCGGGCACGCCCGAGTCTCACGAGGAAATGCTGCGGACCGGGATGCATTCCCACATCCTTACGAAGGCATCATCTGCGGGTTCCACCGTTGGCCTGCTCGTCGTCGGGTCGCGAGATCCGGCGTACGTGCCCTCGCCCCGCGAAGAACGCGTGTGCCGGCTTATCGCCGACATTCTTGGACCGGCCATGGCGAACGCTCGGGCCGCCGAAGAGGAACGGCGTGCGGCGGAAGATCAGGCCATCCTCGCCGACGCAGCCGCGGCCGTGGCAATGGGAAACGCGGCGTGGGCAACCGCCAACAGCATTCGGCCGGCGGTCGGCCGGTTCATGCCGAAACCCTTCATTCGATTTGCTTTCCTCGAAGGCGAGGAACTGGTGTTCCACCTCCCGGACGGCCGAAAAGATGTCCAGCCGACGGGCAAGTATTTCGGCCAGGCACTGGCGGCGGGGCAGGCCATCGTCCCAGCGCTCAAGATCCGCGAAGCGGCCGGCGAACGGGTGAGCCGCACGCGTGCCGCCCGCTTGGAAAGCCACGTCCTTACGCGTGCGGAATCCGCCGGCACCGTTGTGGGTGTGCTGCTCGTTGGCTCCCGCGACCCTGACTTTGTCCCATCCGCCCGCACATTGAACCTCTGCGAGCGAGTCGCCGAAATCATTGGCCCCGCGATGGCCAACGCCCGGGCCACCGCACGTGAACGCGAGGAGGCGGAGGATCAGGCGATCATCGCCGAGGCTGCTGCGGCAGCCGCTCGCGAGTCGACCCCGCTGGAAATCGTTCGCGGTCTTCGTGCCGCCGTGGGACGCTTCATACCCTCGCCGTTCGTGAACTTTGGCTTCCTCGAAGGTTCTTTCGTCAGGTTCCCGCGACGAATTCCAGGGAACGAGCTCCTTCGGATCGACCATTACTTCAGCCGCGCCTTCGCTGAGGGCCAGGTCATCGTGCCCAGCACCACGCTGCGCGTTGCGAATGGCGAAAAGCTCGATGGCATGCTCGCCATCGGCATCGAAGCGCACGTTCTCACCAGGACGAGCAGCGCCGGCGAAGTGACGGGCCTGCTCGTAGTGGGCTCTCGCGACAAAGAATTCGAACCGGGCCCCAGGCAGATGAAGCTCTGCCGCCTGATTGCCGACATTGTCGGCCCGGCCATGGCCAATGCCCGCGCCGCCGAGCGTTCCCGTGTTGAGGCCGAAGAACAGCGCCTCATCGCAGAAGTCGCGGCGGTTGCCGCCCGCGAGGCCGAGCCATCGACCCTTATCACCGCCCTCCGCGCGCCAATTCGGACGATCGTCCCGAGCCCGATCGTGGCCTTTGGGTACCTCGAGGGCCAGGAAGTGGTGTTTCCGCGACCGGATGGGTCCGTTCTGCGGACGCACCTGGATGCCCAGGCGCTGGCCACCATCGAAGCTGGCCAGGTGGCCTGGCCAACCCCGCCCGCCGCGCTCAACGAGAGCCCAGAAACGCGCGCTCTTGGGTTCAGGTCGGTCACATCGACGGCGGTGCAATCCGGCGGTGCGCTCGTTGGATTCCTCTTGATTGGTTCGCGTGCGGAAGGCCACGTCGTAAGCGAGCGCGAACTGCGAATCTTCCGCGTTATCGCCCAGATCCTCGGCCCGGCGATGGAGAACGCGCGCACGACCTTGCAGGCACGTCTCGATGCTGAAGAACAGCGGCTGCTTGCGGAAACCGCGCGCGCTGTCGCCAGTGCCGGAGGCGAGGCCGAACTGCGCCTGGCGCTTTCCCGCCAGGTTGCGGGCTTCGTCCCCGAAGCCGTTGTCGCTCTCTTCTACCGCGAAGGCGATTCACGCGTGCGTGTTGTCTCCGGCGAAACGGGCGTGGAGGGGGCATTCCAGATTGGTGGTCATTCGGAGAGAGCGCTTCTGATGGGCCAGGCAGTCGCTGAAGTCAACGACGACGATGTCCAGGCTTCCACCCGCGCGCTGGTGGAGCCGCTCGGGGTCCGGCGCTGGGTAAGCACGGTCGCGATCTCCGCCGGTGAGTCGGTGGGCCTGATGGTGGTGGGCACACGCAAGGAGGATCACTTCTTCAGTGATCGCGACCTGCGACTCTGCCGGCTTATCGCCGACTTCGTCGGCAATGCGATGGCGAACCTGCGCGAAATCGCGCGCCGCCAGGAAGAGGCCGAAGAGCAGAGCATCCTCGCCGAAGCGGCGGCCGCTATCGCCACCGCCGGCGACGAGCGCTCGCTCGCGGTGGGCCTTCGCGGCCCCATAAGCCGATTCGTTTCGGATGCGTGGACGCTCCTGTTCTATCGTGAGGCTGATGGGGTATCGATCTTCGGCGCCGACCTCACGGTGCCCATCGGCGCCCAAATGTCGCGCGCTTTCGCAGGCGAACAGTTCTGCGGCGAAATGTCCGAAGGCGAGATGGTCGAAAGTTCCAGGCAGGAACTCATGAGCCATGGAGTCGTCCGATTTGCGGATACGCCCGTGATGCTGGCGGGCGGAGCAACGGGAATCCTCTTCGTAGGCACGCGCGACCCGGATTACCACTTCAGCGAGCGCGATCTCCGGCTCCTCACGCTCATCGCCGGGTTCACCGGCCCCGCGATGGTGAACCTCCGCGAGAGCCAGCGACGCCGAGAAGAAGCTGAGGATCAGCGCATCCTCGCCGAGGCTGCCGCGGCCCTTGCGGCCGGCGCCACTGAACCAGAAATCCTTCGTGGCCTCTTTCGGCCCATCCGGTCCTTCGTACCCAACGCGTATGTGGCCTTCAGCTATGTGGAAGGCGACGAAATCATGCTCTGGGACGGATCACATCGACGGCCGGTGCATGAGTTCACACGCCAGGTGTTGCGCGACGGCCAGGCGGTAGGCGATATCGAAACCGCACCCATGACGGAAGCCAGCCGCAACCTGATTGCATCGGCCGGCATTCGCAAATTCGTAGACTCGGTGGCCTCCTCCGCCGGCACCCAGATGGGCCTGCTCTTCGTCGGTTCACCCGACCCGGCGCACGTGTTTTCAGAGCGCGCCAAGCGCTTGCTGCGACTGCTCGCGAACGCCGTCGGCCCCGCCATGGCCAATGCCCGAGAGGCGCGCCGTCGTGACGACGACGCCGCCGATGAGCGGATCATCTCCGAAATCGCCGCCATCGCCGCGCGCGCGACCTCCAGCGCCGAGGTTATCGAAGCCATTCCCGCAGTCCTCGAACCGCTCATCCCGAGGGCATTCAGCCTCTACGGGTACGTTGAATCCGAGACAATCATCTACTTGATTACCCGGCCCGAAGACCGCACCCTCCTGGCCACCGACGAACTGGCTCTCCCGATGACCAACGTTGGCCTCACAGCCCGCGAGCTCGGTCAGGGCGTGGGCACACTGGCCAATATCGATCCTTCGCGGAGCTACGCTCCTCTTGGGCTCCAGGCCTACTCGCTGACGACCTATTACGCCGCCGGCTCGCCCGCCGGTGTCCTCCTGATCAGCTCGAAGGATCCGTCGTTTGAATTCAGCGAACGCGTGCTGGCGCTTCTGCGCCGCATCGTCCAGGTGGTGGGGCCGGCCGTCGAAGCATCGCGCGCAGAGGCAGAGCTCGCCCGCCAGGGCCAGCTCTACGGCCTCATGCTTCGCAGTCTCTCGGAAGGCATCATCCTCCTCGATGGCGAAGGCCAGGTGATGTTCAGCAACGCCCTCGGGCAGGCCATCACCAGGGCGATCGATCCCAACGACCTTGGCCAAAACTCTGAACAGGTTATTGCCCTCATGCCGGACAACGTCCGCGAGGCCTTCCGTTCAGCGATCAAGGACGGCGTCGGGAGCCGCGGCCGTGGCCCCTTCACCCTCGATGGCGAAAGCCGCTGGTTCGATTACGAATTCGTCCCTCTTACCGACCCCGTGATGAAGGCGCTTGTCGTCGTCGCGGATGTCACGGCCGATGTCCGGCGAGAGGCCGAACAGGCGCAGCACCGCGAACAGATGGAACAGGCCTCGCGGCTGGCCGCCCTCGGTGAGCTCATTGGCGGTGTCGCGCACGAACTCAACAACCCACTCACCGCCATCCTTGGCTTCGCCGAAGTCATGTCGCTCTCGCCGGCCGCGGCTCCACTCACCGAGGAGCTCTCGATCGTCCAGAAGGAAGCCCTGCGCGCCCGCAACATCGTGCGCGACCTGCTGTTCATCGTGAAGCCTGGCGCCACCGAACGGGCCACCATCCCCGTGACCGAACTGGTCGCCCATATTGAGCGCCTGCGCCGCACGACGTGGAGGCAGCACGGCATTCGCTGGGACATCAACATCGAGCAGCCGTGTACCGTCTGGGGCAACGAGCAGCAGCTCACGCAGGTTCTCCTCAACCTCGTCACCAATGCCGAACACGCCCTCATCGATAGCGAGGACGCCCGCATCTCCATCCGTGCGATCAGCCGCGACGGCCAGACCGAAATCTCCGTCTCCGATACCGGCGCGGGGATGGACGAAGCCACGCGCCAGCGCGTCTTCGAACCGTTCTTCACTACGAAGCAGGGTCTCGGCACGGGCCTCGGACTGCCACTCTCGTACTCCATCGTCCAGGCGCACAACGGCGAGTTCCGCGTCGAGTCCCAGGAAGGAGCCGGCACAACATTCACCATGGTGTTGCCCTCCGCTCCCGACGCACCGGTAGCCGCTCCCGCGGGCGAGGAGCCCGAGCGCCCGGACTCCATTTCCGTGCTCGTCGTCGATGACGAGCCGAGCCTGCGGAAAGTCTGCCAGCGCCTCATCGCCAGCATGGGCCACGAATGCCAGACGGCTGAAAACAGCGCTGAGGCCGAGGAACTCGCGACCGGCACCGACTTCGATGTTGTGCTCTGCGACTACCGCCTCGGCAGCGAAACGGCCGACGATGTCGTGGCCGCCTTCGAACGTGTCGCTCCCGGGCTCATCGACCGAATGGTCATCGCCACGGGCGCCACCACCGATGCGGGCGTGGTGGAACTCAAGGAAAAATACAACCTGCGCCTGATGGCGAAGCCCTACGGTGTGGCGGAACTCAACGACATGATTTCGCGGGTGATGTTGCGCGCGAGTTGATGGCCTAGACCGGTGTTTCTGGCTGGCAGTTCCGGCAGAAACTCGTGATCCGTTGATTCGCGGTGATCTCGCTGATGGTGGCGCCGCAGCGCGGGCAGGGCTTGCCGCCCAACCGGTGCACGCGCATGAAGTCGCGCCGCTCCTCGTAATCCAGCACACCGTCTTTCACCATGGCGCCGGCCACCAGCGGCGTCGCCCAATCCATTACGGCCAGTGCGGCGCGATACAGGCTTCGGATCTGTTCTTCGGACAGCTTTGTGCGCGGAATGTACGGGTTGATCTGCGCCTCCCACAGGATCTCATCGCTGTAGGCATTGCCGATGCCCTGCACGAACTCGGCGTTGGTCAGCACGCTCTTGATCTGGCCGCGGTACTTCTTCGTCCGCGTCACCCATTCGTCTTCGGTCAGCGCCGGGTCCAGCAGGTCCGGGCCGTTCGTCGCCCAGTTAGGAATCGAGTTCATCTGCGAAAGCGGGACCAGGTAGATCTTTCCCATCACGCGGTCATCGGAATAGCGGAACGACCGCCCGCCTTCGACGCCGAGGACCAGGCAGGTCTTCGCCCGCAGTTTGGTCTTCGGGTCTACGTATTGGAACCGGCCGGTAAGCATCGGATTGATCGTGAGGACGCGTTCCGAAGCCAACGGAAACAGGAGGAACTTCCCGTGCCGTTGCACCGGGCCGAAGGTGTCGCCTTTAAGCGTCTCGCGGATCTCCTGGGCGGGGGTCCGGAACACGAAGGGGATGCGCGCATCGGCCGATTCGATCGCCTTCCCGGCGATGTGCTCGGTGAAGTACCCCTTGATCGCTTCCAATTCCGGTATTTCGGGCATGGGAAAGAGCGTAGCACGGGCGCCGCGGTCCCTGTGCCGACCTACGAGAAGAGGGCTGCCGTAAGGCAACCCTCCTCGTGGTCCAGCCGATCTGGTTCGCCGTTACGCCGCCCGCACGCCCACCAGCTTCGCCAGCTTCACCGTGTTGAACAGCGCCAGCCCCGAATACCACTTCACGCGAATCCGGCTCGCGTCCTTGGTCTCCAGGCTGCCCACGCGTTCGACGGTTAGGCCGCCCGGCGCGGTGAGGCCGCTGAGCGCGCCTTCGCCGAACTGCATCGCGTAGATGGTGCTGCAGTCGTCGCTCGTGCCGACCGTCTGGTCGTCGGCGATGTAGTCGCAGATGCCGATGGGGATGCCGTCGTAGAACTGCAGCATCTGTCCGAATTCGTCCCGGTCGGCTTCGAGGAAGCCGCCGGAGCCGCGCGCGACTTCGTTCAGCGTCCGGCGGGAGCGGCGGCTCATCAGTAGCATGTCGGGCTTGCCGCCCCGCACCAGGTCGATCAGCTCATCCAGTTTTTCGAGCGTGAGCGTGGCGCCGTTGGTACCCATTGTGGCCGTTTGCCCGGCCGCGCAGAGCGCGTCGATGCCGTCGAAGCTCTTCGCGTCCACACCCTCGTCGCCGTTCACGAAGGTGTCATCGAACAGCGACTGCACGGCCCGCGCCTTGAGCTGCACCACCGCCGCTTCCAGGTCCTGGATGTTCGACCGGGTGGACTTCAGGAAGTTGTCGATGTCGGCATCGCCGCCGAGGATCTTCAGCGTCGCCGTCGCCTGGGTGAATGTCGGAGTGCTTTCGTCCCAGTCGTCGCCGACGTCGTAGAAGTCGGCGCTTGGCGCGACATTTTCGCGGTTGTAGGTCAGCCCATTGCCGACGATTTCGATGAATGGCAGCCGCTGAAGGACGGGACTTTCTTGCGCGATCGTCTCGATCACGCCGGTGAGCAGGGTGTCGTTGCTGAGCTTCGCAGCCTCGACCAGGGTGAGGGCCATTCGATTGCCTCCGTTTGAAGTTGGCTCCGATGGTCTCGGGAGGCGCACGCACGACGAATGCCCGATTGGCACTGCCTTTTGCCCCGTCCGGGCGGCGCTTCGCTAGACCTGCTCCACTACCATCCGGGGTGCCGATTGTTCGCCCGCCGCGACTGGAAGGAGCACAACATGACTCAGCCGAACCCCAACATTTCCCTCCCCACGCCCCAGGCATGGGATGAAGAGATCACCCCTGGGCGCTTCGATGGCCAGACGGTGATCGTGACCGGCGCCGGCTCAGGAATCGGCCTCGCGACCGCTCTTCGTGTGGCGAAGGAAGGTGGCCGCGTCATCGCTTGCGACGTGAGTCAGCCTCGGCTCGATGACCTGGTGACGAGGAACAGCGACCTCAACTTCGTCACCGTCGTAGGTGATGTCAGTGACGAAATCGCCGTCCAGGCCATCGTCGCCGCGGCGGGACCGTCGGTGCAGGGTCTCGCGAATGTGGCCGGCATCATGGATGACTTCACACCCATCCACGAAGTCTCCGATGAGGTCTGGCAGCGCGTCTTCCGCATCAACGTCGAAGGCACAATGCGCCTTACGCGGGCGGTCGTCCCGCTCATGCTCCAGGATGGCTACGGCTCGATCGTCAACATCACCTCCGAGGCCGGCCTGCGCGGTTCGGCCGCCGGCGTCGCCTATACGACTTCGAAGCACGCGGTCATCGGCATGACGAAGAGTTCGGCCGTGATGTATGGCCCGCTGGGCATCCGCGTGAACGCCGTCGCGCCCGGCGCCACCATCACGAACATCCAGGCGAACTTCAATTCGAGCATGGCCATGCAGCGGCTCGGCCCGCTCATGGGCGCCGTCATCCCGCGGCCCGCCCAGGCGGCGCAGCTCGCCGCCTCGATTAGCTTCCTCCTCAGCCGCGACGGCACGAACGTGAACGGCGTCGTCCTGCCTTCAGATGCCGGCTGGTCCGCGATCTAGGGGAATCGATCTCGCCCGGAGCGCTGTATTTGCGAGAAGCCCGTAAGGACTCCGTCGTCCCGCGTGGGTCTTCTGCAATGTGGTCGCCAGTACGCTCAGTTCCAACCCAAAAGGAGGGCTGAGTTGAAAGACGCACAGGTGAACGAACTCCTCTACCAGGCGCTCGAGACCGAGATCTGCGGACAGTCTATCTACCGCGCCGCGATTGAGTCCGCCGTTGAAGACGACCTGAAGAGCGAGTGGCAGAAGTATCTGGAAGAAACCACGGAGCACGAGCGCATCCTGCGGGAGACGTTCCAGGCCCTTGGCATGGATACCGAGAAGGACACGCCCGGTCGCGGAGTTGTTCGGCACAAGGCCGAAAGCCTGATTGCCGCCATGAGGATGGCTTCGAATGATGGCGGCCCCGAGGCTGCCCAGCTCACGGCCGCCGAGTGCGTGGTCGAGGCGGAAACGAAGGACCATCAGAACTGGGAACTCATCGGCCGCGTCGCGGAATCGAGCAACGGGAAGCGGGCTTCAGCGTTGAAGGAAGCGTACGACCAGGTGGAAGAGCAGGAAGACGAGCACCTCTATCACACGATGGGTTGGGCTCGCGAACTGTGGATTAAATCCCTGGGCATGCCCGCCGTGCTTCCTCCTCCGGAAGAGGAGAAGAAGGTGAAGACGGCCATCGGGGCGGCCCGGGCGGAAAAGAGCCGCGACGAGATGCTCTAGCCACTACAATCGGCCGATGAACCTGACCACTATCAATCCCGACGAGCAGTACTGCTACCTCACGACTACCGGCCGTGTCAGCGGCGAGCCGCGCGAGATTGAAATCTGGTTTGGGCTCATCGGCTCTTCGGTCTACATGCTCAGCGGCAGCGGCGAAGACGAACGTGGCCCGAAGGCCCACTGGGTCCGGAACATCCTGAAGGAGCCGCATGTCACCGTCCGCATCGACGATGTGACCTACGAGGGCACTGGGCGCGTCGTCGAACGCGGCACGGATGAAGACGCCGCGGCCCGCGCGCTTGTGGTGCCCAAGTACCAGGCGGGCTACAGCAACGACCTCACCAGCTGGGGGCGCACCTCCGTAGTCGTCGCAGTGGACCTGGACCGCTAAGCGAACGACTCGATTCACCACGGAGGCACGGAGACACGGAGGATTCCTGAAATTCTTCGTGCCCTTTGCGTCCTTGGTGTTTGCCCGCCGCCGGACACGAGGCGACGAAGAGCGCGATGGATCGGTTCGTTTTCGGACGGCCTCAAATTTCCGACAGCCGCCGTGAACTCGGGCCAAACCTCCGTTTTCTCCGTGTCTCCGTGGTGAAGCTCACGGCAGCCACGCATTGAACTTCGGTTCACGACGCTCCCTGAAGGCCGCGACACCCTCGCGCGAATCCGGGTGGTGGTCGCTGATGGCCGTCTTCGCAGCGATATCGTCGAGCGCGTGCGCCCAGGTCATTTCGGCCGCGTTGTAAATCGTTCGCTTCAACAGCCGCATCGAGACCTGCGGGCCGTTTGCGAGTTCGCGAGCCAGTTCCATCGTCCGGTCCATCAGCTTGTCGCCGTCGACCACTTCGTTCACCAGCCCGAGGTCGAGCGCCTCGCTGGCCGGGACGATCTTCTTCCGCATCAGGAAGTCCATGGTCTTCGCCACGCCCATCAGCTGGACCAGCAGGAACTGGCCGCCTTCGTCCGGAAGCAGCCCGAAGCGCAGCGTTGCGCTTCCGAGGCGGGCCTCCTTCGCGGCAATGCGGAAGTCGCACGAAAGCGCCAGTGAAAGCCCCGTCTGGATGGCGATGCCGTTGATCGCCGCGATGCTGATCTTGTCGAGGTTGCGGATCCCGCTGTTCACCGTCTGGCTGTGGACCCGCAGGCCCTCGTACGTGCCGATTGGCTCGCGATGCCCGGGGAAGATATCCGGCATGAGTTTCTGACCCGGCGGCAGCGGCCGGCCGGTGATGTCGTCGCCGGCGCAGAAGGCGCGGCCCTGGCCGGTGAACACCAGCACGCGCACCCGGTCGTCCATCTGCGCCTGGGTGAGCTGCTCGATGAGGTCGCGCTTGATCGCCTGGGTGAGGCCGTTCATGCGTTCCGGCTGGTTGAAGGTGAAGACGGCGATGCCGGGCTCGTGAATCGCCGTCTCGAAGCCGAGGAACTGGCCGGTCTGGAATGCCATGGAAGGTGCCTCCGGGGATGGTGGGCCGGATTATAGCGACCCGCCCTCTGCGCCTCCCCGAACCTGGAACGGCAACGTTTTACGCTCCGTTCCCGGAACGTTTCCCAAACGGCTACAGAACCACCGGCTCGTTTCGCCCATAACCAGCGATGTGCTTCCCGACGCAAATCCCAGGGAGGGAAGCAATGAATCGAATCGGATCGCTCGCGTTTGCGACGGCCACGACGGCGGTCACTGGCGCAGCTGTCGTCATGGCCGCAGGGGGTACGCTCTTCGGCCTCACGGAGGTCGTGCCAGTAGTCGGCTCAAGTTCCAGCTCAGCGCCAGCGCAGTCGGTTGCCGCACCCGACGTGCCGGAAGCCCTGGAACTGGTCAGCGATGCCGTTCCGGCAACGCCGGCCGCTGAGCCGACTCCAGCCGCATCCGAGGGTTCAGGGGAGGTCGCAATCTTCGCACCGTCGAATCCTCCGGCGCCTGCGGCAGGCACCGCCGATGGACGCGCAGCCGATGTCCCGGCGGCATCGCCAGCTGTCACGTCCCCCTCGCCCGCGGCTTCAACGCCCGCCCCGAAGGCGTCACCGACGTCACCCTCGCCGACTCCGGTGCCCCCGACGCCGGTAGCGCCCACGACGGCGCCCAGCGTCCCCGTCTGGGAAGGTTTCACCAATCCGAACACGCCGCCTCCCGCGGCCGCTCCGCCGCCGCAACAGGCGGCCGCTCCCTCGGCCCCCACCCAGGCGCCCACCTCGGCGCCAACCTTGCCACTGGCTCCCGCCCCCGCCGCGCCGTCGCCCACAGCAACGCCGTGGTCCCGGCATCACGACGAGGACCCGGAAGACGAGCACGAACACGAAGACGACGAGCACGAGGACGAGCACGATGATTAAGTCAGCGAAGAAGAAGACCAAGTTCATGGCCACCCGCGTGGGCACGGGAGCCGGCGCGGTGGCGGTGTTCGTGTCGCTCTGGGCGGGTGTAGCCGCCACGGCCCCGAAGCTACCCTCCGCCACCGACGAGACGGCCCCAGAAGAGGCCGTCGCAGCCGATACGGGAGTGATCGAGCAGGACGGTTGGCGCTGGGACCCGGTGGCCAACCAGTGGGTGCTCATCGAACAACCGGAAGGGGCGGCGGCCGCCAGCACCGAAGACACTGTGGCGGCACCGGCCACAGCGGAGGGCGCCTCCGCCGAAGGACTGGTGGCCGCTCGGCCTCAGCAGCCGGCATCCGCGCCCGCCACAGGTGGTTCGGCTCCCGCCGCCGCCGCTTCGAACGGCGCCAGCGCACCGACAGCGCCACCACCTCCGCCAACTTCCGCCCCGAAATCGGCCCCCAGTGCCGCGCCCACCGCGAAGAAGACAACGGCCGCGGCAACACCAACAACGGCTCAGAAGCAGCCTTCGGCGCCACCGCCAACGCCCACCACGGCGGTCGTGGTCCCCGACTGGTCAGGAGTTCAGCAGCCACCTGCGGCGAGCGGCGCCTCCGTTCCCCCGCCAGCCCCGACGGTCGCCCCGCCCGCACCGAGCGCGCCGGCGCCGGCCGCACCCCAGCCAACGGCCCCGGCGCCGGTTGCGACGCTGCCCCCGGCCACTCCACCACCGGCGCCCACTGCGCCACCACCACCTCCGCCACCCGCTCCCACCGCTCCTCCGGCGCCTCAGCCGACTACGCCGCCGAAGTCATCGAAGGGATCGTGACCATGAAACTTCTTGGAGTGGTGTTTGCTGCTGGTGTCATCGGCATCCTGTTCGGCAACGGCATCGCGGGCGCAGCCATCGGCTGGGGACTGGACCTTACCGGTCCCCAGGGCGCCTGGTATTCCTCCCGGGCCGCGGGCGTAGCGAGTTACCTCTTCCTCTGGCTGGGACTGGTTGGCGGGCTCCTCATGTCCTCTGCCTGGTTCGATGGCATCCTCAGCCGGGCGCGGTTGCTGGCGTTTCACCAGACCGCGACTATCGCCGGGGTACTCCTCGGCTTCGCTCACGGCCTCGTCCTCCTCGAAGACGACTGGATTCACTTCACAGCCACCGGAATCCTTGTGCCCTTCGCCTCGGAGTACAAACCGTTCCTCGCAGGCATCGGCACACTTTCGCTCTACATTTTCACCGTCGTTTCGCTCTCCTTCTGGTTCCGCAAGCAGATCGGGATGAAGGCCTGGCGTTACCTTCACTACTCTTCGGCGTTCGCGTTCCTCGGCGCCTTCTGGCACGGCATGTCGAGCGGTACCGATTCGCATGAGCCATGGCTCATGACCATCTACCTGGTCACGACCCTCATGGTGGTTTTCGGCGTAATGCTGCGAATCACCTATCGACGCCCGGCCGTCCGACGGTCGAATGTACAGGTAGTGGAGGCGCAGGCGGCCTGAGATGAGCTACACGCCAGACCAGCTGAACAACGCGATCGAATCCGGGCTTGCGCCACGCGACCCGGAGATTGCGGGTTTGGCTCGCCTGGCGGGCCGCCTGGCCTATCTCTCGCCCGCCGGACCATCGGCCGCGGCTTCGGATCGCATGGCGCTTCGTTTCGAAGCCGTGATGGCCGGTGAACATCGCCGCGGATGGCTGGCTCTGGTCGGCTTTACGCCGGCCGGCCGGCCTCTTTCGTTCGCGCATCGGCTCGCCGCCGGCGTCGCGCTCGTAGGATTACTTGGTGGCGCGACCAGCGTGGCCACCGGCGTCAGCCCCGCGGAAGCGGCCCGAGGTACAGCACACTTCATCGCTTCCGCGATCGCCAACCTGGCCCCCAACGAAGATGCGGGCTTCGCGCCCGACACCGCTACCGGTCTCGAGCCGGATGGGCCCGTCGCCACACAGGCGTCCGCTGACAACAACGGCGCTCCTGAGCCAGGAACTCCCGCACCCGGCATATCCGGCAACACACCCGCGAAGGGGGATGACTCCTCCACGCCGCATCCCACTGCCACACCGGGTGGTTCGGTGACGCCGATCCCGACGCCCGCAACGGCAGCCGCCACGCCGCCGTCTTCGGCGACGCCGGGATCCTCGAGTACCAGCCCAACGCCGATCCCCGGCTTCAGCTTCCCCGCGGCGCCGCCAACGACGTTCCCCGGGCAGGGGCCAATCCAGGGCCCGGAGCCGGAGGACGAACCTTCGCACACGCCGACGTCGGTCCCTTCACCGTCCTCCACACCGACAGCCGTGCCGTCTTCCACACCAACGCCGACGCCAACTTCGACGCCCGTGCCGACGAGTACCCCCACGCCGTCACCCACGTCCTGGTCCGGCCACCACGATGATGGCGAAGACGACGATGAGCACGAGACGCCGGAGCCCACCGAAACTCCCGAGCCGGAGGACGATCACTGATGACCGTGATGGCCCTCTCGGCTCCCCGCCAGGGCTCGCTCAGGCAGGCGTTCCGCGCGCTGCTCGCGGCCTTTGGCGGTTTTCAAGAGGACGTTCCCGAGCCCTTTACCTCGCGCGCCGAAATCGTCGCCCTGAAAGGCCGCGACCCCGATGCCTGGCGCGAGCTCTTCGAGCGCGAACACGGGGCCATCTACCGCTATGCGGCCTCGCGCCTCGGCGATGGGCACGAAGCCGAGGACACCACCAGCCAGGTCTTTGCCCATGCCTGGGAGTCGGCTCACCTCTTCGAAGACCGCGGCCTCCCGGTGCGCGCCTGGCTCTTCGGCATCGCCCGCAACGTGGTGAACGGGCATCGCCGCGCCTGGCAGCGAAAGGCGCCCGCCCTCCGGTTGGAAGACTTCGACGTCCCCCGCCACGACCCCGGCCTGAACGATGAGCGCATCGACCTCGCCCGTGCGATCGCCGGGCTGGAGGCTGGTTGGGCCGAAGTCATCACGCTGCGCTTCATCCACGGACTTTCCGTGCAGGAGACCGGCGACGTCCTCGGCATCTCGATCGATGCCGTGAAGGGCAAGCAGGCGCGCGCCCTGGCCGAACTGCGCAAGAAACTTCACCTGGACACTTCCTTTTCGTAAGTGACCTGTGCTACAGTTATTTGCACATACAACTATCGGAGTCCAGCGTGACCACCCACTTCGAACTCGGCGTTTCCTCCTTCGCCGATACCATGCCTAACGCCGCCGGCGAGACCATCTCCAACGAACAGCGGCTCGAGAACTTGCTCGAGGAGATCGAACTTGCCGATCAAGTCGGCCTCGATGTCTTCGGCGTCGGTGAGCACCACCGCCCGGACTTCGCCGCCTCCTCCCCGGCGACAATCCTCGCCGCGGCGGCCGTCCGCACGAAGAACATCAAGCTGACCAGCGCCGTCACTGTCTTGAGCACTGACGATCCGGTGCGCGTGTTCCAGCAGTTCGCGACGGTCGATCTGCTCTCCCACGGCCGAGCCGAACTCACCGCCGGCCGAGGGTCCTTCACCGAGTCCTACCCGCTCTTCGGCTACGACCTCGACGACTACGACGAGCTCGCCGCCGAAAAGCTCGAGCTCTTGCTGACCATCCGCGACAACGAAGTGGTGAACTGGCAGGGCAAGTTTCGCGCGCCGATCCACGGCCGCGGCGTCTACCCTCGCGCGGCCCAGGAAAAGCTCCCGGTCTGGGTCGGCGTCGGCGGGAATCCGGCGTCGGTCGAACGCGCGGGACGGCTTGGCCTCCCGTTGATCATCGCGATCATCGGGGGTGCTCCCGCCCGCTTCCAACCCCTCGTGGACTACTACCGCGAGGCTGCCCGCGCCGCCGGCCACGATGTCTCGAAACTGCCCGTCGCCATCAACTCGCACGCGCACATCGCCGAGACTTCTCAGCAGGCTGCCGATGAGTTCTGGGGCCCGTATTCGTTCCTCATGAACAAGATTGGCCGGGAGCGCGGCTGGCCGGGCATGACTCGAAACCAGTACGAATCGCTGCGGACGCCGACGGGCGCCCTGCTCGTCGGTTCCCCCGACGATGTGATCGAGAAGATCCTCTACGAGTACGAGATCTTCGGGCACGACCGCTTCGTCGCCCAGATGGGCGTTGGCGGGCAGCTGCACGGCGAAGTCCTGAAGGCGATTGAACTCCTCGGGACGAAGGTCGCTCCCGTCGTCCGCGAGGAGATCGCGAAGCGGAAGGCGGCGCAGCTGGTCAGCGCATAGCCGTTCGGTGGTGCGGTGAGTCGCGAATGGAGTAGGCTCGCGGGCGAAACCCAGCCTGCCCGAGGTAGCTTCCATGGCCGCATCTTCGACATCCGCATCCACCACGGCTTTCCCCGGAAACGACTGGGAAACGGCCCGCCCGGAAGACCTGGGCCTCGACAGCGCGAGGCTCGCGGCCGCTTCGGCCGAAATCATGACCATCGACAGGCGCTTCGGCGTGTTGATCGCGAAACAGGGACGCATTGTCCACGAGACCTATGTCCGAGACGCATCGGCGACGAACCACATCTTCTCGCTGACGAAGGGCTTCGGCGCGACGCTGATTGGGGTGGCTCAGAACCAGGGTCTCCTGAACGTCGAGGACCTCGTCTCGGACTGGCTGCCAGTCCACCGCCCGGAGATCGTCGAGGGCGCGCGGATCAAGCACCTGCTGAACATGACGGCCGGCAAAGAACCGGCGGGAACTCGCTGGCGGTACAACAGCAATGAGATTCTCAACTCGCTGACCGGGATCCTCTGGCTGGCCAGCGGGATGCCGCCGCGAGACTTCTACGAACAGCATCTCCGGCGCCAGGTCGGCTTCAGTTTCGATTGGCCAGCAAACTCGAAGGGCTGGATCCAGATCGGCAGCCAGGGACCCTTGCCGGTCATCGAAGCAACCCACCGCGACATCGCGCGGCTGGGGTTGCTCTGGCTGAACGGTGGCAACTGGAACGGGCAGCAGATCATCGATCCGCGGTTCGTGGCGGAGGCGCTCTCCGCGCCCTTTCCGGAGGCGAACGGCGCCTACGGCTACCTCTGGTGGCTGAACGAGGGCAAAGGCACGTGGCGGACAACAGGCGGCAGAAGCGGGACTGGCAAGTGGTTCCCGAACCACGCGAGCAACGTGTTCCTCGGCCTCGGTGCGCGCGGCAAGGTCCTCGTCGTTGTGCCCGATGAGCAACTGGTCGTGGTAACGATGGGCGACACCCCGCAAGAACAGTCGGCCGACTACCTGGGTACGATCATGCGCGCGGTTGCGTCAATCCTGGCGTAGAGCGCCAGCGGACGCATCCGTGCTAATGCGAACTGCAGTGGACATTGAAAACAATGGCCAACGTCGCCATGACAATGAGCGCCGACCCGAGCGCGACGCACCCGTAATTGATCCGCTCCGCTATCCACAAGGAGACGTCTCGCCCGTCGTCGCCATCGTCTGCCATCAGAACGCGAACGCGCGCTCCATCGCGCTCGGCCCTTCGTACGGCTTTCGCTCGATCTCGGCGAGGGCTGCCGCGACATCCAGCGGCGGGACGCCCTGCGGTTCGGTGCAATAGACGAAGGCCGTCGCGCAGTAGTCATCCACGCGCTCGGCGATGCCGCTCGCCAGCACTCCGGGACGCGGGTGCATCGTCCAGCCAGCGCCCGCGGCGGGGTTTGTCCGGTTGTATTCCTCGAATCGCTCCTCCTGGCCCTCCCGGAACGAGGCGAACCCGATCTGCTGGATTGTGACGCGGCAGCTCTCCCGGAAGATCACCGGGTCGGGGATGTGCCAGCGGTAGAAGCTGAGGAAGTCCGGTACCCCGCGGCGCTGCTCCGGGTCGCGGACTTCGAGTGGAGAGCCCGCATAGTGAGCGAAATGCGCTCCCATGCCCCACGCACTGCCGACGTAGTCTTCGAGACCGGTCCCGCAGATGGTCGGCAGGTCGCGGTCGCCGTCGAGGTAGAACTTCACTTCGCCTTCGCCGTACCAGTCGGCCCGATCGATCGTACGGATGCCGATCGCGCAGCCGAGGAATCGGCCCGGCCCGTGCAGTTCGTCGGAGATGACGAAATCGCGCTTCATCACTGTCGGGTTTTCGCGGCGGAAGCTCACATGCAGGTAGCCTGCGTCCCCCGGCAGTCCGCTCTGCAGCGTGTAGTCCAGCTGGTAGTAGAACGACATCGCCCGCGAGCTGCTATTGGTCAGCACCACCCGGCACGACTTCCGAAAAGGCATCGGGTAGTAGGCGTTGAAGCCGCGGCCTTCCTGTGCCGAGGCCATCGCCGAATGGAAGTCGACCGGCCGGCCAAGCGGCATCGCGAAGAAGTCCAGGCAGGGCACCGAGATCGATGGCTCGCCCAGGCCGTCGTAGAAGACCTCCATCCACAGCGCCCGCATCAGCTCGGGTGGCGCGGGCGGGAACGTCATCCAGATGTGGCGAATCGTCCCGGGCCCGGCAATGTTCGCCAGCTCGATAGACTCCCCGGGTGCGACGTTCCGCTGAGGAGCGCCCTTTCTGCCACCGTGAGCGGTGCCTCCGGCGCCACGCGCGCCCGTCGGGTTCTCGAAGGTGATGGCACGCGAATCGAGTGAAAGGTCGATGTGGGAAGGGTCCGGATTCATCGGCGCGTTGTAGCGCATTCGGCGCGCGTTTGTCGACAGCCTAGTTGCCGGCGAGTTTCGGTTCTTCGTTCGGCGCCAGGCCCCACTTCTCTTTGGGCCACCAGCTCGCCATCGCCTTCCCGATGATGTCGTCCTCCACCACCAACCCAAACGAACGGCTGTCGAGGCTTCCATTCCGGTTGTCGCCCATCACGAAATATTCGTGGTCCGGGATCCGGATCGGATCCATGTCTCCCCGCCACGGCTCTTTGATGTAGGGCTCGATCAGTCGTTGGCCATCGATGTAGACGTTCCCATCGCGAATCTCGAACACGTCGCCCGGCATCCCAACGATCCGTTTTACAAGGTCCCTGTCGTGCCGCTGGCGCGGGTTCAGGATCACGATGTCGCCGCGTTCCGGCCCGTGGAATACCTGCCGCTCGTCCGGTGGGCCCGGGTCCCAGAACGGCACGAAATCCGCAATCTTCTGGATGTTCACCTGGGAATACACGAGTGAGTTCACGAGCAGGAACTCTCCGTCCTCAAGCGTCGGGTCCATAGAATCGCCTTCGACCCGGTAGTGCTGGATGCTCGCGCGCACGGCGAGGAATACCAGGATCGCCAGCAGCGCGGTCTCCACGAACTCCCGCACAATCGCCGAGCGGCGGCTCCCCGTTTCGACGGGTGCGGCAACCACCGGTTCGGCGGCGAAGTCCGGCACAGGCTCCTCGCTGGCCTGTTGCTCCGGGTGAAGAAAGGCGCCGGGTAGCGCCGAATCGCTTCGGCCCTGCAACCCATGCTGCGGCGCCCAGCGGCGCTCATCCCGGAACACGGCCTCGAAGGTCATCGGGTCACGACCTTCGGCAGGCTCGCTGCCGTCCGGCATCCAGTGGCCTTCGGGATCGACGATATCTTCCTGTTCGTCGTCGAACTCGGACAGGCCTGGCCATTCCAGCCGCTTCATGGGTTCTGGCGAATCACCCATTGCCGCATTAGCGCACACCTGTAGTAATCGGTCATCTCTACCGTAAGAAACACGTTTGAACGCCAGATACGAGCGAAACTTGACCCCGCGTTCGGCGCTACGCCATGCCCGCCGCTATCTTCTCGCCGATCATGATCGCGGTCAGGTTGGTGTTCGCCCTGGGGATGTTCGGCATGATCGAAGCGTCGACGACGCGCAGCCCTTCGAGCCCGTAGACCTTCCCTTCGGCATCGACCACGGCGCCCGCCTCGCTGGGAGGCCCCATCTTGCAGGTCCCCACGGGGTGCACGAGGTGCGAAACACTCTGCTTGAGGAACCCGCGGAGCATCGCATCGTCTTCCACCACCGCGGCGGGCGGCCCGATGATCTCCGCGGTTTTCGATGCGATCGCCTCAGCGTTGAGCAAGGCCCAGGCTCGCCGCACGCCATCGGCCATCTTCGCGATGTCCTCGTCATCATCGAGGAGGTTGATGTTGATCTGCGGCTGCTGGTGCGGGTCGGCGCTCTTCAATTGCACGTTTCCCACGGACTTCGGCCGCTGCAGGGTCACGCAAAGCATGAACAGGTAGCGCGAATCCGTGACCATCCGCAGTTGAGGCGTGAACTCCGAATCCTGGCTCCACATGTACATCTGCATGTCGTTCGCTTCGCCGCTGCCGGTGGCGGTGAAGCGAAGGCCCATCTGCTGCAGCGGGTCGCCATCGCGGACCACCTCATCCTTCGGCCGCGCGACGAGCACGATTGACGGGTGCTCCTTGAGGTTCGCCCCGACACCGGGGAGGTCATGCACGACGGGGATGCCGAGCGCGTCGAGTTGCTCCTTCGGGCCAACACCGGAACGTAAAAGGATGGCCGGGCTGTGCAGCGCGCCCGCGGAGAGGATCACCTCGTCCCCGCGCACCGTTTGCACCACGCCCTCAATCTCTACCTCGACCCCGGTGGCACGCTTCCCTTCGAAGAGGATGCGGCGGACGTGCGCGCCGCCACGGATAGTCAGGTTCAGCCGGTGACGCGCGGGAGCGAGGTAGCCGATCGCGGTGGAGATGCGCAGCGAACCGTTGCGGTTCATTGCCCACGCGCCGACTCCGGTGGCATCCGGGACGTTGTGGTCTTCCGAAGGGGGGTAGCCCTCGGCGACGCAGGCATCGAAGAAGGCCTGCTGCAGGGGCGCGAGTTCCTCCGCTCGCCAGCGAACGATCGGGATCGGTCCGCCCTTGCCATGCAGGTCGCCGCCGAAATCGCGATCGTCCTCAAGTTTGCGGAAGTAGGGGAGGCAATCCTTCCAGCCCCAGCCTTCGTTCCCAAGTTCGGCCCATTCGTCGTAGTCCTCGGGCACGCCGCGGATCGCCACGATGCCGTTCACGGCCGAGGACCCGCCGGTGACCTTGCCCCTGGGGTAATTCACGGCTCGTCCCGGAACCGCCTCGCCGGTCCAGTGCCAGTCATGCTTGTCGAGTGATGCCCGCGTCCCGAGCGCGATATCCGTGGGAAGCGCATCGACATCCGGGTAGTCTGGCCCGGCCTCCAGAAGCAGTACCGAACGCTCGGGATTTTCCGAGAGGCGTGCCGCCAGGGCTGCACCGGCAGACCCGGCACCGATGATGATGACGTCGTACGTGGTTGGCATGCGTGGCTCCGGGGATTTGCAATGCGCGGAATTCTAACGGGGCACCGGCCGCGCGCACGCATCGCATCGGGCAATCCTGCCCGGTTGCCTTCCGCCACCCCCGGTGTCAGCATCCCTCGCACATTCCGCGCCGCCGGAGGAGCCATGCCCATCCGCTACGAACCCGTGCCCTTCTGGGCCAAAATCCCGCACGGCATCTGGCTCCAGGAAGCCACTTCCGTCGCCGTCGATTCGCAGGACCGCGTCTACGTCTTCAATCGCGGCAATATGCCTGTCATCGCCTTCGATTCCGATGGCAACGTCATCGACATGTGGGGCAACGAAGACCCCGGTTCGGGCACGCAACTGATCAGCGATGCCTACGGCAACCAGATGCAGTCGTGGCCCGGCAACCGCTGGCTCCGCGCCCACTCAGTCCGCACCGACCATGAGGACAACCTCTGGCTGGTCGATGTCCTCGGCCACACCATCACGAAGACCGACCGTTCCGGAAACGAACTGATGAAGCTGGGCACCGGCGAGGCTTCCCCTGCCCAGGGCGGCGCGCCCTTTAACCGGCCGACTGACGTGGCAATCAACCCGGCGAACGGCGACATCTATGTCTCGGATGGCTATCGAAACTCGCGCGTCCACCGCTTCGATGCCGCCGGCAAGCTCATCCAGTCCTGGGGCGAGCCCGGCGCTGACCCGGGCCAATTCAGCCTTCCCCACAACATCTGCATGTTTGGGAATGATGGCGTCATCGTTGCTGACCGCGAAAACCACCGCGTCCAGGTCTTCTCGCTCACCGGCGAGTTCCGGGCCGAGTGGCACGTCCACCACGCCGTAGCCGTGACGCATGGGCGCGGCGCGGACCAGAACATCTACGTTGCCGAGCAGGGCCCGCCCCTCGTCCAGTTCGGCGTGCCGAACCTCGGCCACCGGGTCTCGATCTACAACATGGCGGGCGAACTCCAAAGCCGCTTCGGCGCGCCCCTCCCCGGGGAGCGCCCGAACGAATTCCTCTGGCCGCACAGCATCGCCGTGGATTCGAAGGGTGATGTCTACGTTGCCGAAGTTTCCTATACCGAAGTCGGCAGCCGCCTGAATCCCGCGCGCGAGATGGCGAGCCTGCGCAAGTGGCGGAAAGTCGACGAGTAGTTCCCCGCGTTCATATTGAAATCGCGCCGAGTCCGGCTGGAGCACTTCCTTGATCAAAGACGTCGAACACATCCTTGCCTACCGCGATCCCGACCACGCCTGCAACCAGGGCAGCATCATCCGGCTGGCCTCGGGAGACCTGCTTCTTGGTTACAACGAGGAACGCGGCCGTTCGCATTCGGATTCCGGCCAGTCCTGTCTTGTCCGGTCGATAGATGGCGGCCGCACGTGGGACCCGGCGAGCCGTGTCGTCGTCTGGCCCTACACCGATTTCGGCGGCAACTGGGATTGCGCGTTCGCCCAGGTTTCCGATGGCACCGTCCTCATGCACACGCGGGTGTGCAGCTTCATTGCGCCCGCCGGTCTGAAGGACATCGCCGAGCAGGTCATCGGTCCACCGCCGGGGCGCCCGGAGCGGCTGAAGCGCCAGACCGGCTACGCCATCTGCCGCTCCGGCGACGAGGGCCGGACGTGGAGCGCCGCTACGCCCGTGAATACCACCCCCATCTCCGAAAACGGCCTCGGGCGCTACGTCTGCGGCGGCTCGGGCGCGGGGCATATTGTGGAACTGCCCGATGGCGGATTGCTCCTTCCGCTTCACGGCACCATCCAGCGCGAATGGCCCACGCCTGCCGGCGAGACCCCGCGTTGTTTTGTCCTCCGCTCTGACGATGGCGGTCGCAACTGGGAATATTGGTCCACCATCGCCTACGACCCGGGCCATATCCTCACCTACGCCGAAGCCGGCATGACCCGCCTCGCAAGCGGCCGGATCATCTGCCTCATGCGCACGGAAGCGCGCCCCGGCCGATTCGACAACATGTGGTTCGCCTATTCCGATGACGATGCCGCCAGCTGGAGCCGCCCCGAACGGACGAAGCTCTGGGGCTATCCCCCGGATGTCATCCAGCTGCAGGACGGGCGCGTCCTCGCCGTCTACGGGTACCGAAAGGCGCCGTGGGGCGTCCGCGGCTGCATCTCGGAAGACGGGATCACCTGGGATCCCGCGAACGAGTTCGTCATCCGCGAAGGCGGCGCCGGCGCCCCGGCCAAGGTCCGCGAGTACTGGCACATTGGCTATCCGACCGTCACCCAGTGCGATGACGGCACGGTCGTCGCCGCCTACCACCAGTACGATGATGGCCCGGCCCCGATCCAGGCGATGTGGGTCACGCGCTTCCGGGTGTGAGGTCTATTCCCATGGTCACTTCCTCAAGTACAGAACCTTCGCGCAGCGGGTGGCGCGCGCCCGTCCGCCGGAAGCCCATCGAGCGATAGAGTGTCTCGGCAGGGTTCCCTTCGGTCACCTCGAACTCAAGGCGCTCGCAGCCGTTGCGGCTCGCCCACTCCATCACGGTCTCGAGCAGCTGCCGCCCAAGGCCCGACCTGCGCGCCGACGGCGACACCCACAGCGCGCCACAGTGTGCTGCGCGCTCAGCCGCCACACCCGCGGAAATCAAGCCCACTGGCCGGGCCCCTTCGAATGCGCCCCAGGCTTGCAATCGCCCTGGTCGTCCGGCGGCCCATCGTCGCCAGTACGCCTCGTCCTGGGCCAGCGCCGATTCATGGGTGGGGCCGAACGAATCTGGCGAGTCTTTGAGCGCGCTCAAGCGCAGTTCGCGCAGGATTTCCCAGTCGGAATCCCCAAGCGGGCGAATCTGGATGCCCGGCATCATCGCCGCGAGTATACGTTCGCGCCGGTGGACAAGTGCTCCGTCGCCCTGTTCGGCGGCGACCGAAATCGGTAGTATTTAATGTCCATGACGCTGCCTGTTCCTACGACCCATGTGATCGAGGATGTCGATTCCGAGGTCGCGCCCCCGTATCACCTCATCCTCCTCGACGACAACGAACACACGTACCAGTACGTGATCGCGATGCTCGGGAGTATCTTCGGCTACGCCCCGGAGAAGGGCTTCGCCATCGCCTGCGTTGTCGACAAGGATGGGCAAGCGATCCTCATGACCGCCGGCCTTGAAGAAGTAAAACTCAAGCAGGACCAGATCCACGCGTACGGCGCCGATCCGGCCATGCCCGAATCCAAGGGCAGTATGTCGGCGGTCATCGAACCTGCGAACACCACGGCCTGAGCCGAAACGGCAGCGGCGCGTTTGAATGTTGCCGCCCTGGCGCGAGCGAGTCAGCCCCGCTACAGGTGCAGCACCTGGTCCTTCATCGCGAAAAACGCCGCCAGGATTTCCATCTGCTCTTGCGCACCGACGCCGTGTTTCTGGAGGACGCCAAGCACGTCATCCGTGGCGGCGACGAACTCCTGCTCGTTGACGTTCATTCCCCGGTGCGTTTCGACGAGCCCACGGCCCGAATACACCTCAGGCCCGCCCATTGCCTGCGCGAAGAACTGGAATGCGCCCTCTTTCATCGCCGCGGGATCGAACGCTTCGAACCGGGTTCGAATGCCGGGATTCTGGAGATGAGCCTCCACGATCTCGCCGACGAGTTGGCGGAGGCGCTCGCCTCCGCCTAGCCGCTCATAGAGCGTGCCGGTCGCCTGAATCGACTGTACCTGGGTCACGAAGTTCCTCCGAGTGATTGGCCGTAAACGGCGTTACATTCCCTTATACTCCCTTACGTCCCGAAATTCCAGCATGTATCATCCATTGCGATGCCAGACTCTTCTTCGGCCCAGCAGGCGCCTCTTGCTGAACGCGAGAGCAACCTCCTCGCGGAAGTACAGCGGACCCTCAGAGCGTTGATGAATGAATTCGACGCCGCCGAAGGCACCCTGGACCTCATGTTCCTGGCTTACCTTCTCAAGACCTCGAGGTTCGGGTACTTCACCTTCGGGCCGATCACCATCGATGTTCGTCTCATCGAAGACCTGGTCGCTCGCACGGTTGCCCGGGAGCCCGCGGCTGACCCGTCCATGGCGCCGGGTTACTCCGACGACTGTTTGCGCTTCCTCAGGCTGCTCTCAGACGAGGCAGAGGAATCCGGCAGGCGACGGATCGATGAACTTCACTTCCTTGTCGCGTTTATGAAAATAGGCGAGGGCATACCGGGCCGGGTGTTCACTGAGCTGGGCGTTTCGGTTGAGCAGGTTCGCTCGTTTGTACCCGCGGCCACCACTGCCGGCGGCAGGTTGTATTCGCCCGAAGAAGCCGCCGATTACCTCGGAGTGCATGTGAAGACGGTGAGGAACTGGATCCGCTCTGGCCGGTTGCGAGCCAACCGCCTCGCCGGGCAACGGGCACTGCGGATTCGAGCCTCGGACCTCGATCGGCTCCTTGAGCCGGTCGACCATTCCCTCCTGGAAGACTGACCCGCGGGAAAGGAGCCATCAGCTTGCCGAACTACGTTGTCGATCAAACCGTGGGACCCGCCACGCTGGACGAGATCATCGGTTATCACCAGCCGCAGGACCCCGCCGGCTGCGGGCTCCTCGCCGGGTACTGGACGCCGGACGACGGCCGTCTGCTTTCCGTGTTCGAAGGAGCCGAAAACCAGCCGCCGGAAGTTGCTGGTGCTGCGGTACTGCCGGTGCTTCCTATCACCGCGGAGGAATACGGCCCGAGCGACATCCAATCGCAGGCGGCTGAGGAAGCCGGCCTTTCACTTGTGCTGGTTCGCCGCCAGTTGGACCCGCTCACCGACCGCGAGTTCCGGGCGATCGCGCTCCAGGCCATCATGTGCGCGTACGAATACTCGGACATGCGCTGGCTCCGCTCCTACTGGTCGCGCGGGACGGACCAGTTGTTCTGCCTCTTCGAGACGAGCAGCCACGAGCGCGTGAAGGAACACGCCCGGCGCTCGCGCATCCCTTGCGACGAGATTCACGACGCAGTGGAGATTCGCGTTGAGACGTCTGGCATCTCCACCGAAGTCTGACGCGAGCGGGGACTCGCCAACGCCCCTACGCTGAAACCACGTCGATCCGGTTCTTCATCAGCCAGTCGGCATCGAATCCGAAGAATTTCGCTGCGTTCAGGCCGAGGATGTTCGCGCGCTCTTTGTCATTCAAACGTCCCATTGTGCGCTCAATCGCCTGCTCGGAGTGCGGCCACGAGCCTTCATGATGCGGATAGTCGTTCGCCCACATGAAGTTGCCACCCAGGTTGTATTCGCGCACGAGATCCAGGCCCGGCGGGTCTTCCTGGAACGAGGCCATGCAGTGCTGGCGGTAGTAATCGCTCGGCATCTGCTGAAGCTTCGGGAACGCCCAGAAGTGGTGATGCTCGTAGGCCTCGTCCATCGCGCGAAGCATCCAGGGCACCCAGCCGATGCCCGCCTCGATGCTCGCGAACCGAAGCTTCGGAAAGCGGTCCAGCACTCCCGAGGAGCACAGGTTCACGATCGGCTCGGCTGTCGGTGCCAGTGAATGGATCACGTAGTTAATGACCGCGCCGCCGTTGCCGCGTGCCGCCCGTGGGTCCTTGCCCGTGGAGACGTGGAACGTGAACGGCAGGTCGTTGTCCTGGATGCATGCCCACAGCGGATCGAATTCGGGGAGGTTGTAGTTCAGGTCTTCCGATGAGCCCGGCCCCCACATCGGCTTGCAGGGTAGGCTGAGTCCGCGGAAGCCCATCTTCGCGGCGCGCTCCACCTCGGCGATGGCGCTCGGGATATCGCCCGTGGCGATGCACGCCAGTGGACGCATCCGGTTGTAGTGCGCGCCGAAGATCTCCCAGACGTAATCGTTGTAGACACGGCACATCGCCTGCGCGAAGAGCGGGTCCGGCGTCGCCCACATCTGCAGGCCGCGGTTGGGGAAGATGATCTCCGCATCGACACCATCCCTGGCATGATCCTTCAGCCGCTCGGCCGGGTCGCTCTTGCCGACCTGGGCACGTTCGCGGTCCTCGCCCTCCATCTTCAGGTCGCGAATCTTCACCGGGTGGTAGCCCTCGACGATTGACCACTTCACGCCGTCGGCGTCGACTTCGATGCGCGGGAGCCGATGGCGATACTTCTCCTCGATGCGTTCGACCCAGAGGTTCGGCGGTTCATTCACATGACAGTCGGCCGAAATCATCAGGTACTTGTTTGCCGCCCCGGGCGTGGCCACTCGTTCCCAGCCGGAGTGGCCCGGAGTCTTGTAGCGATGCGCATTGAAGTACTCGCTGCGTTCCGCGGGTGAGAGGGATTCGACTTCCGGGCGTTGAAGAGTACTCATTCGGAATGACTTCCTTTCGGTTCGAACCTAGCGTTCGAACGCGTGGTGACTGAACGGCTGGGGCGCATCGAAATCGAGCGAGTCGGGCCTGAGCCGGGCCACATCGTCGAGGCGCACGATATCCGCGTATTCGGCGTCGAGGCCCTCGTTCGGCCAGCGCCTGACGCGCAGCCCGGTGGCGCCTTCGGGAACCGGGTAGCTCTCATCCACCCCGCCGCGCCCGCTGTAGAACCAGGGCCCTTCGGCCCCTTCATGGCCTTCGAGCCAGCTTCCGAACCAGAGCATGGGGGCGCCGTGCTCATTCTCAGTTTCCGGCCAGCGGACGGTTATCGATCTCATTTCTGGCGCGCATTCTAGTGCGGGGAGAAATCCATTGCGACCGGTGGCCGCCCGCACGGGATCTCCTAGATCCGACCGTAAGGGAGGGGACGCCGATGGGCCAAGATCAACTGCCCCTGGACTAACGCATCTGCCCGACGAAATACGAAACCATCGGCTAAACTCCCGGCCGTGAGCGATCCGGTTGGCTATTTCATCACGTTCACCTGCTATGGAGAGCGACTTCACGGTGATCCCAGGGGTTCAGTGGAGCGTCTGCGCGTTAGGCCAAAACAAACCGTGGAGCTGGAGGGCGACCTGTGCCGCACTGGCAGGGAGCGTTCCATTCTGGTGAACCCGGAGTTCTTACTGAACAACGCCAGCCGGATTGTGGTTGCCGACGCAATCATTAACGTCGGCGAACACCGCGGTTGGCGAGTTCACGCACTGAACGTTCGGACGAATCACGTCCACGTCGTGGTTTCAGGGGAAGCCACGCCTGAACTGATGATGATGACCTTCAAGGCCTGGGCGACTCGCCGCCTGCGCGAGTCCCGGATGTGCGGCCCACGGGACAAGATCTGGACTCGCCACGGCAGCACCCGCTACCTGTGGGACGATCAGGACATCGTCGATGCGTCGACCTACGTTCTTGAAGGCCAGGGGCAAGACCTCGGTGGCCTTCGAACCACCAACGATTCCTAGATCCGACCGTAAGGGAGGGGCCGCCCCAAGCGAGCTTCACGGTTTCGGGGACAGTAGACAGGTCCGCCAATCCTCCGCATTCCGAAACTGGTGACAGCTTCACAAACCCACCGCGTACCTCCCTGACGGTCGGATCTAGGAAGTACGCAAACCTCAACTCCGTGACCCCCGTCACACCGACAGCGTTTCTCCAGAACTCCTTCAAGGTTCGGTCGCGCGTTCCCGGCATGTTGGATGCAACAAACAACGCCCCCGCCACCGGGGCGAGGGAGTCCTTCCATGTCCGCTGTTGCTGTCCAAACGAGGCCGTTTGGGGCCTTCGCCAATGTCCGTAGCAAGCAAATCACCGCGAGCCTCACGGCTACGCTGTTCTATGTCTTCGGGCCGGTGCCGCTCTATTTCGCCGCCGCCCGAGGGTTCGCTGGCGAGGATGTCGCCATCTCCGGTTTCGTTGCTGTCTTCGCGACCGCCGGCTTCGCGACGGCGGTGCTTTCGATCCTGTACCGAAAGCCGATCGCGCTTGGCTGGTCGCTCCCCGGTTTGCTCTTCCTCGTGGCGGCTTCGCGTACCTACGCCCTCGAAGAAGTCATGGGGGCCTCGTTAATCGCCAGCCTGGTCATCCTCGCCTGCGCGCTCGCTGGCGCTATCGAGCGAATCGAACGAGCCATTCCGCCGCACGTCGCGATGGCGGTGCTCGCGGGGAGCGCGCTCTCGCTCTGCATCGCGCCGTTCAGTGCGCTCGGCACGGCGCCCGAGATCGTGCTTCCCACCATCGCCGGATTCTTTGTGGCGCGACGGCTGAACTCAGGCTGGTTTCCGCCGGCCGCTGGAGCAGTCGCCATCGGTCTTCCCGCCGCCATCCTCTTCGGCCCGCACCCCCAGTTCGCCGCGCCCGCAAGCATCACCTCGATGACTGTCGTCTGGCCGGCATTCTCGGTCGAAGCGATAACCGCCCTCGTGCCGCCGCTCGTTGTGTTCATCCTCATCGGCAACAACCAGGGCCGAACCGTCCTCTCCACGAACGGCTACGAGTCGCCCGGCAGTGCGATCGGCGTCACGACCGGGCTGATGGGGGCCGTCCATTCGCTCTTCGGCGCGCCGCCGGCCTCCATGCAGCGCGTCGCACAGGCGGTATTGACCGGCGACGAGGCGGGCGAGCACGCGGACCGGTGGATTGCCGCCGTCTTTGCCGCGATCGGCTGCGTGCTCATTGCAGTCCTCGCAACTCCGCTCGAAGCCTTCACCGGCTCGCTCCACCCGGCGTTCGTCAGTACCCTCATCGGCTTGCTCCTGATGAAGGTTGTGAGCGACGCCCTCCGTCGCACCACCGAAGGCCAGTCCATGGCCGGCCCGATCGCCTTCTGCATCGCGGCCTCGTCCGCGTCTCTCGGCGGCCTCACGCCCGAGTTCTGGGCGATGGCGGGCGGATGCGCGATTGTCCTCTTCGAACGCGAACGTAGGGCCGTCTGAGCGCTTTCCAATCAGCGCCCCAACCGTGAGAATCCCCGGCATCACTTCCGCCTCGGAGGAGCCACACCACATGGGCGATGTCATCGTCGATCGCATCGACGGCGTAATGGTCATCAAGTTCAACCGCCCCGAGCGCATGAATTCGCTCGGTGGCACGCTGCTCACCGATTTCAACGCCGCTCTCATCGAAGGGCGCAACGACGACCGCGTTCGCGCCTTCGTCGTCACCGGCGAAGGCCGCGCCTGGAATGCCGGCGCCGACCTCCAAGCAATGGGCGGCGGGGGCGCCAACGAGAACAGCAGGCGCTGGACGGCTCTCGACCCCATCGGCGATGTTGGCCGGACGGTCTTGAACATTCGCGGCGCGGAAAAGCCGACCATCGCCGCGGTCAACGGCGTCGCCGTCGGCGGCGGGTTCGGGCTCTGCTCCGCCTTCGATGTCCGCATCGCCAGCGAACAGGCTCGATTCAGCACGGTCTTCATCAAGCGGGGGCTCGCCCACGACTGCGGACTCTCCTGGTTCCTCCCGCGGCTTGTCGGGCCCGAACGCGCCGCGGAACTCTCGTACAGCGCGCGCATGGTCGACGCGGCCGAAGCGCTCCAGCTCGGCATCGTCTCGAAGGTCGTGCCCCACGAACGGCTAATGGACGAAGCGATGGAGTTCGCCGGAACCATCGCCAAGTCGCCCCCGACCGCGATGGCGCTCACCCGCCGCATGCTCCACCACTCCCAGACGGCCACGCTCCAGGAGCAGCTCGAATTCGAGTGGACGCACCAGCGCACCTGCCTGCGCGCCCCTGAATTCCAGGAAGGCGTCAAAGCCTTCCTCGAAAAGCGCGACCCGGACTGGTCAAAGTTCTAGCGACTTCGTCGCTGTCTTAAGTCGTCGGTCTTAGGTCTTCGGCGGAACGGCTCCCCTCTCCCAGACCTGGGAGCGGGGCCGGGGGTGAGGGCGCAAAAACGCCCGCCGGGAAACCGGCGGGCGTTCGTTCTCTCAACCCGGATGCTGGTGTTAGCTGGCTTTGTTCGCGAGAAGTGCCAGCCGGCTCTTCGCGCGGTCGGCCTTGCCGGTGTGGATCGCGCCCGTTTTGGCGGCGCGGTCGAGCGTGCTGAAGGCTTCGCTCAAGGCTTCCTTCACGGCGGCATCGTCGCCGCTGGCGACGGCTTCACGCACTTTGCGGACTGAGCTACGGGCGATCGTGCGGCGGACGCGGTTACGGTCGCGCTCGCGGAGAGACTGGTGCCAGCGCTTAATAGCGGATTTGTGGTGTGCCATAGGTTCGGTATCCGGGCCTGTTATTCAGAGTGTCGAACGAAAAGAGTAGCGCGAACCTGCGCATCGGGCAACGAACGACGTACATAACGTCCGGGCGCACTACTTCTCGATGGTCACCACTTCAACGCTGTCATCGACGATGGTCGAAAGGTAGGTCTCGATCCCCAGCCCCGGGTAGCGCTCCGCGAGGATGGCGCGCGCCTTCGCCAGGTGTTCGCGGTGCACCGCCTCCTCGATCTCCGGCGTCGCGAGGTCCTGGTACATGCCGCAGTTCATGTGGTTCATGAGCAGGATGCGCTGGAAATCGTGGAGCTTGTAGAGGAGGGCGATCTCCTCCTCCATCGTCACCTGGGCGGCCTTGCTCGTCGGGAGCACGATCTGGCGGACACCGCCCGGCCGGGCGACGAGGTCGTAGGCATTTTCAAGTCCGAAGTCGAGACGGGCCTGCCTTTGCGCCGAAACGAATCGGAAGTCGGAGCACGAAATCACGAGGGCGCGGCAATTCGCCTCGCTGAGTTTGATGCGGTTCATGCTTCGATTGTGCAGGGCGGCGGCGGTGAGGGTCGAGGGGTCCACAACTACTGGTTCGCGGCGACCATTGCTCGCGCGAACTCAATCAGTTCGTCGTCTGTAAGGACCTCCGATTGCACTTCGATGCCGACTTCTCCCGTAGCCCACGCGATCGAACGGCCCCCGGCATCCGCATCCCCAAGCTCACCAGTGAATCCTCCGCCGAGGTCGACTTCCTCGCCCGCACCCGGAAAGACCCAGCCAATGCTGTGTGCTTCCTGCCGGATCCGAACGAGGATTGGGCCCGGGCCCGGACTGTTTGGTGCTGGTTCGGCGAGGGCGGCCGAGGCGGTGCCACACATTCCATCGGGGTATACAGAAACTCCGAATTCAGCGGGAAACACATCGTGGCCCGAAACTTGAGTGGCGAGCTTCCAGAAAGGCGCCGGGAACAGCTCTCCGAGTGCAGTCTGGTCGCTCGGGCGGAGCGTGCGACAGATTATGGGGGTGCTTCCCGCGACTGGAGTGAACACGAATGCATTTGCAGGAAGATTGCTGCCGTAGGTAAGTTTCACCGCCTTTTCAGACTGGGTGAGATCGATCGACCCGGCGTTGGCCGTTGACCCAACATAGCTGTCGTATCGGAGCACCAGCATTCTGTCGGGATCGATCCAGTAGCGTCGCCAGCCCCTTTCGATTCCTGACGAATCAACAACGCGGAACTCGATTACCTGGACGGATATTCCAAGAATCTTGTCGGGCTTCAACCTGTTCACGATGAGCGGAACGGACGGATCACCGCCTAACAGTACCGAACCACCGTCGGCAGAGTATCGGGCGACGAACTCGTCGACCGAGGTGTCCTGTAGTGGCCCAAGTTTGGTCCCTTCCAGGCCCGTATACGCCAGTCGAGAAACGTCTTCGTCCCGATACGTCTTACTGTCGCCCCGCCAGCGGGTGTTGCCATTTCGAACGACAGTAGATGTGCCAGTACCAAAGTCAGCTCCAAACCCTGGATCCTTCCGTGTGGCGACGGGCGCATCGCTCTCCTGGCGAATGTGCGTTGAATCCTGGAACCAGTAGCGATGGTCCGATTCCGTTGTGATCTGTGTTTGGATTTCCGTTTCCTTCGATTCCATGTAGAAGGGCAGGCCAGGTTCCGCCGGGCCGACCAGCGAGTCTTCGCCATTGAATGCGAAGTACGCCGCAACTCCGACCGCCACCACGCCGACGCCGGCGGCGCTCGCGAGCCCGACCTTCAAAGCCGTCGTCGAGGCGAGCGCACGCAACCGCCCGGCGAGCCTCCGATGTGGCGACTGCCGCCATCGGTAGTAGTCGGCGGCGGCCTCGCGCGAATCCAGGGCGAGCTTCGTCAGCAGTTCGCTGACGTGCCACTTCGCGCCGGCGAGCGTCATATCCAGTGCTTCGGCGATTTCCCCATTCGTCTTCCCCGCTGCGATGAGGCGCAGGACCTCGCGCTGCCGGTCGGTGAGTTCGGTTTCGTAGCGAGCCGCGTTTTCGAACACTTCCGCAGATGCTGTGCCGTCCATGCGCCGATGCTGGCCGATCCATTGGCCGGAGTCACTAGCCTATGAGAGCAATTGCAAAATGGCGTTGACAGATGGTCCGCCGGCTAGTGAACGCCAACCCCCTCTTTGATCTCTCCCACTCGCCCCCAACCGTGGTTCCCACTCCCTCCCGAGGTCACCACATGCCGCGCGCGTTCGCCGTCCCCGAAACACCCCTTCCGATGCAACTCCATGAACTCGACCACGAGCGGCGCTCTCGCTACCGCGAAAACCTCGCGTTCTACGAGGGCCGCCAGTGGCCGGGCCGCTCCCGTCGCGGCGAACGGCGCCTCACCTTCAACTACGCGAAGGCGTTCGTCGATAAGGTGACCAGCTACCTGCTAAACGGCTCCTCCATCCAGCTCGAAGGCGGCGATAGCGCAGAGGGCCGGTCCCGCGCAGCTTCCGCTGAGCGCACCCTGCGGGATGTCGCAAGCCTGAACGGCCTCGCCCAGCTCGACTACGAGACGGAGCTCGATTGCGCAGTCCTCGGCGATGCCTGTTACAAGGTCACGTGGGATACAACCGCGAATTCCGTGCGGGTCACCGCGCCCGATGTCCAGGGCATCTTCGCCTGGCGCGAGCCCGACGACGCCTCGCGCCTCACCGCCATCGCCGCACAATACCGGGTCGCCGACCCGGACCGGCTCGTCACCGAACACTGGACGGCCGAGACTTTTGACCTCTGGCACGACAACGAACTTGTCTCGCGCGAGGCCAACCCCTATGGCTTCATCCCCTTCGTGCTCTTCCCGAACGTCCGCGAGCCGAAACAGTCGTGGGGTTCGAGCGATATCCCCACGCTGGTCGAACCGAACCGCGAGCTCAACCGGGCGTTCAGCCAGCTCAGCCAGATCCTCGAACTCTCGGGCAATCCCATCGCCGTCCTCGAAGGCGTTCAGGGCTCACAGGATATCGCCGTCGAACCCGGCGCCGTCTGGGAGGTGCCGGAAAGTGCGAAGGCCTACCTCCTCGACCTGCTCCAGGGCGGAGGCGTCGCCCTTCATCGCGACTACATCGACCTGGTCTACCGGGCCATGCACGACCTTGGCGAATCGCCACGGACGGCCTTTGGCCACAACCCACAGGGCCTCTCCGGTATCGCCCTCAACACCGAACTCGATCCCATCGCGCGGAAGGTGCTGCGCAAACAGCGCATCCGCACGGCCGTCTATGAACGGCGGGCGAGCATGATGCTGCAGTTGCTCTCGCGCTTCGCCGGGCTCGATATGGAAGGTCTCCGCCCGGTGATGACCTGGGGGCCGATACTGCCCATCGACCGTTCCCGCCAGGTCGCCGACGAACGTTCGCTGGTCGAATCCGGCATTAGCAGCCGGCGTTCGGCTGCCGCCCGACTCGGTGCCGACGATCCCGAGGCTGAATGGGCGCGAGTGCAAGAGGAGAGCAGGTCGCCAGGCTCGTCCGACTAGAGTTATGCGCCGGCGAAAGAATTTCATCCACCACGTTCGCGCCTGAACGTGCCCGATTTCTCTCCCGGACCACGAGAATGGAGGAGCAGTCGTGGGGGGCAGGATTTGCCGTACCGCGCGGCCGCTACCGCCGCAGCCAGGCGATGTGCGCGCTTTCTTCGAGCGCGGTAACCCAGTGCAGCGCTTCCCAGAGCGTCTGGCCGCGCGCATAGGCGCCGTGCCCCTGCAACACCACGACCAGCCGTGACTGCAGCGCGGCGGCTACGCGCTCCACCTGGTTCGGGCCCTGCGGCACCACGGGCACATCCTCCAGGAAATGCTGGCCCTCAAAGTCCGGCGGTACGAATTTCTCCGTCTCGAACGTCATCGCGATGGCGTGATGCGGGTGGGCATGTACCACGGCCAGCGCACCCCCGAGGGCATAGACCGTCGAGTGCAGCAGTGTATCGCTCGAAGGCGGCGGCCCACTGTGCGTCCCGTCCGGCAGGACCAGCGACATGTGCCGCTCCCGCAACCGCCCGAGCATCGTCCCCGTCCCCGTAATCCACATCTCGTGGCCGTTGCGCACGGAAAGATTCCCGCCGTGGCTCGAAACGAGCCCCAGCGAATACAGGTCCTTCCCGACCTCGGCGAAGGTGGCCATCAGTTCCGGAGGAATCATTTGAATTTTGGACTTTGGACTTTGGATTTTGGATTGGCGGCGCTCACGCGAAGTGTTCGGATCGAGGCGACTGTCATCGCGGTAATCTCGTTTGCTTCGGCGAGAATTGGGTTCGTGACCTCGGCTGGCACCGAGTTCGAATCGCGAAGCATCTCCAGCCAGTGTGTCGTTTCGTCGGCTTCCTCTTCAACGATGGAGAGTTTCATGAGCATGTCGGCCCTCGACTTAGCTCGGCACGCCGCCCGGTAGTTGGCTCCGACCGATGTGGCGGAACGGACGATCTGACGGGCGAGCACGTCGCTCGCGAGGTCCCGCTTCATCGAACGAGTCATCTCGATCACTCTCAAACCGAGTTCCCTGGTTCTCCGCTTAAACGTTGCCTCGTCCATGCTCTGTGGTCTCGATCAATCCAAAATCCAAAATACCGAATCCAAAATGACTCTAGCGGTTGGGCAGTGCTGCCATGCCGCCGCCATCGACTTCGATCTTCTGGCCGGTGATGTAGAACGCCTTGTCGCTGACGAGGAAGGCGACGGCGTTGGCGATGTCTTCGGGCTGGCAAACGCGTCCGAAGGCGGAACGCGCGTCGATTTCGCGCATGTCTTTGATGCCCTGGGTGGCGCGCGCGAGGCGGGTGCCCATCTCCGTCTCGGTGAGGCCCGGCGCCACGATGTTCACGCGGACGTTGTTCCGCCGCTCTTCCTTGAAGAGCGTCATGGCGAGCGCTTCCATGGCGGCCTTGCCCATGTTGTAGGGCGCCCCGTTCGGGCCGAGCCCGCGCGCCGCCACGCTCGAAATCATGATGATGTCGCCGCGGGGGCGCGTTCGCATGCTGGGCAGGACCAGCTTGGAAAGGTAGTGCGGCCCGAAGGCGTGAGTCCGAACGACGCGTTCCATCTCTGCCGGGTCGGTCTCGGCGACGCCCTGTCCCCGGCTGGCGATGCCGGCGTTGTTGACGAGGATATCGATGTAGCCGAAGTCCGCGATGATCTGTTCGACCATCGCCTGGTCCTGGTCCCAGTCTTCGACGGAGGCGGAGTAGGCCTTCGCCCTGGCGCCGAGCTTCTCGATCTCTGCGACCGTTTCTTTCGCGGCGTCTTCATCGCGCCGGTAGTTCACGGCGATGGTGGCGCCTTCGGCGGCCAGTGCTAGCGAAATTGCCTTGCCGATTCCTCGGCCGCCTCCCGTGACAAGCGCGACGCGTCCTGCGAGTGACATTGAGTGTGCTCCCTGGAGTGAGTGTGTGCGGGATTCTACAGGCTGTCCGCGGGGACGGCCGGAAAACCAACCGGGCGCGCTCGATCGAGCGCGCCCACCTGGTTTGCGTCCCGGGGTGCGGGGGACGCTACCGCTTTGGGCGACCAGGGAGTCGGTGCGCCGCCATGAATACTCCCGAGATGCTGAGGAAGAAGATGCCGAGAACGAGCGGTAGCAAGGTTCCGCGGTGCGTGCCGGCTGAAGTGCCGGTGTTCGGCGGGAGCGGAGTTGACGGTGGTTTCGCCTCGCCGGGCGAGTTCGATTCGCTGATGGGTCGCGATGGCGAGACTTCCGAGCCGCTTCCGGCGCCGGCGGATGATGTCGAGGGCGTTGCAGTCGCAGGAGGGACCGTCGCAGATACCGGCGTTTTCGATGCGGCGGTAGGAGTCGATGTGGGCTCGACCGTGGGGATTTCGACGATGCCCGGGTTCCAGTCCGGCACCAGCGGAGTGTGGGTGCGTGCGGGCGTGACCGTAGGCTTCGGGGGCTTTGTTGGGGTGGGGGTGACTGTTGGGACGACGGCCGGCTCCTTTTCCACCCACACGCAAATCATCCAGTAGTCATGTTGCTGGCTCAGCGTGACCGAGTTCACCGGGCCGTAGTCCGAGAAATTCGCGGGACAGGCGGGGGCGACGTCGGCTTCGAAGACGGCGAAGCCTTTGGCGACCCAGCCGGGTCGCACCGGAGTCCCGGCGATCATGGTGTACGTCCCGGGGGGAGGGTCGTAGAGGCTGCCGACGTAGTTTGAGCCGCCGATGCCGACCTGGTCCCACGGAACAGTGACGCCACCCGGGCGGATGACCGTGCCCTGCCAGTCGTTGAAGGCGTCGCCATCCTCGGCATGCACGCCGAACCAGACGGCCCCGCCGATGAGCAGGTTCGTCTTTTCGAGCCAGATGCAGCCCAGCACGGTGGGATGCGCCTGGTCGATCGTGAATGAGGTGAGATGGCCGTAATCGGATTGGTTCGCGGGACAATCGGTGAACGCGTCCGCCGGTGAAACGAAAGCGTACCCCGTGACCTTGTAGCCTGGCGCAATCGGCGTGTCCGGCGTCACAGTGTAGTAACCGGCGACGACGGGCGATGGGAGAGTTGAGTTCAGGCTGCCCGGCGCGAAGCCCGCTTCGGCGAACGTGCGCATAGTGCTGCTCGGGCCGAACAGCCAGCCCGAGTAGGTGTCTGACGGAGACGCGTCACCGGTCACGCGCAGTTCGATGTGCGAGTTCGGCTCGAGTGTCCCGGTCACTACCTTTATGCAGATGGTCCACTCGGGATGCGCGGCAGAGACAGGGACGACGGACAAGCCGTTGTCGTAGTAAACGTTCGGGCTCGGGCACTGATATGAAGGGTCACCGGTCTCTTCGATGTGCCAGCCAGCCACGATGTAACCGGCCTTGATTGGCGATGCCGGGTAGAACTGCCACTGTCCCGGCTCCACGTCGTTCAGGTCCCCAGAGAGTCCTCCGAACGTGAACTCCGAGAACTGGTGCGGGCCGTTGGGGCCGGCGAGGACCCCATCCCAGCCAGTGCCCGATCCCCCGGCGATGCGCAGCTGGATGCGGCTGCCCCAGAGATCGCCGTCCTGGACGGCGGCGATACACACATGAACCACCGAATTCTGCGCCGAGAGGGTGAGTTGATTGATGCCGGAGAAGGATGATTTCGGCTGCTGGGCGCAGTTCGCGAGGTCGGTGCCGTTGTTCGCGATCATCGCGAAGGCTTCGATGTGCCAGCCCGGCGCAATTGGGCTCGCGGGGGTAATGGTGTAGGTACCGGCCTCGAGGTTGTCCTCTGAGAAGACGCGCCTGACCGAGGCGTAGTCGGTCCCGGCATCCCACGGTTGATTAAAGCCGTTCGGCCCGGTGACCGTGCCTGCGAAGGGGATACCCGAGGCGTCCCAGTCGATGACGTCGATGGCGATGCGGCTGTCCGCGATGACCGATTGAACATCGGAGCCGAGCTCGATCGGTTTCGCTTGGGCGACGAGTGGATTGGCCGGGCCGGCGAACAGGCCAAGCCCGATGACGAATGCCGCGATCAGCGCGAGCAGCGCAATCCGGCGATGAACGACGATTTCCAACACTGTGATTGACTCCCTGGTCCTGTGCTGGAGTCATCGTTGGATTCGAGCGCACGGCAGACGTACTGAGCCCTACGTATACGTAGTCAAAAGTTACGTGATGCAGTTCACAAACGGAGGAGGTGGCTATTCCACCCCGTCGACGAGGCCGTTCTGGATGGCCCAGGCGATGGCCTCGGCGCGAGTGCGCGCGCCTATCCTGGCGTAGGCGTTCTCCAGGTGCTTTGCCACTGTACGAGGGCTGAGGACGAGTGCCTCGCCAACTTCCGCCGCTGAAAGGCCGCGAGCCGTCGCTGCGAGAACCTCGCGTTCCCGGGCGCTCAGCTCGGTTGGGCGCTTGCGAGATTCCCGGGTGAGGACCGGCCGGAGTGCATTGCGCGCTTCGGCGGCCAGCGGCGCGAGCCGGACCCGTTCCGCGATCTGCAGCGCCTCCTGCCGCATTGCGATCGCGGCTTCTTCGGATGGTTCGCTGCCAGCCCTCATCAGCAACGTCCGCGCCAGCGTGGGCCTTGCCCCGAACGAGGCGGACAGGCGCTGGGCAATCCCGAGATGACTGGCTTCGTCGTTCAGCCCGAGCATGCGCGCGCCGATTGCCAGGTAGAGCGCGGAGGGCCCCCAGCAGCTTTGCGCGTCGCCCGTAACGGCCATCAGGGTTTCGAACGGGCGCAGCATGTCGTAGGCCGCTGCCACCAGGCCACGGTCTTCCAGGTGGGCGGCACCGAGGTCGATGGCCATGCAGAGGCAGGGCAAGAGTGACGAGTCCCGCGGGAGTGATTCCAGCTTGATCTCGGCGAGTTCGTGCCGGGCTTCGAAAGACCTGCCCGATGTTGCGAGCATGTAGGCCATCGCGATACGGAAGGCGGGCAGCCTTCGGGCCTTCGCGACCGTCTGCGTTATCGATGTCCCAGAACTGCGCCGGCCCCGTTCGAAGCCCGGCATGGTGGTCAACGCGACGATCGCGGCGGTAAGCAGGCCCGAATGCTGCTTGTATCCCTCCCGCATCGCCGGGAGCAGCGCCTGCGCCGCGTCGTAGTTGCCGCGCATCAGGTCGGCACAACCCCGGGCCATGGCGGCGGTCAGGCGTGGATACGCCTGGCCCGATTCGTTGGCGGCGGTCTCCAGGGCCTGCATGCGCCAATCGAAGTCCACCGAATCGCCCGCCGCGAGCGCGTCGATGAGGCGGCGCCAGTGGCCGGTTGCGCGCACGGCCGGGTCGAACGAGGCGCCACAGTGTTCGGCGAGCTCGGCTGAAACCGTGCGACGTTCCTCGATGCGGGCCGGATCCTCGAGGGCGATGTGGAGCGCGTAGAGCGCCGTGATGAGCGCCGATTCGTACCCGGATTCGCGTGCCATGGCAACCGCGCGGCTTGCTTCTTCGAGGGTGCCGCCAGGATCATGCCAGGCCTTCTGACGCGCGATGGCCCCCGCAATCGTGGCACGTTCCGAGGCGGACATGGCGGGTCGCCGCAGGGTGCGTTCCAGCGCCGGCAGCAGGGGAATGACTTCCGGGCGAGGAGCTTCGAGTCTGCCCGTGCGGATGGCGAAGGCGACCTCTTCCCAGGCGGCGAGCAGCGGCACCGGTGGCTCGCTCCAGCGCCCCGCAGCGAGGGCGGCGGCTTCGCAGGCGGCCGTGTACCGCCCA
This sequence comes from Dehalococcoidia bacterium, assembly GCA_050247055.1. Taxonomy (GTDB): domain Bacteria; phylum Chloroflexota; class Dehalococcoidia; order Tepidiformales; family Tepidiformaceae; genus Amarobacter. The sequence continues at coordinate 123,753 of JBFWUX010000001.1, read as the reverse complement.
TCGGCCACGAGGGCCGAGACAACCGCCAGATCCGGCACCTCGCTGGTACGTTCGCCCGCCGGTTGCATACCGGCTGACGATACCACGCGAGGATTTCACGCCGAATCTTCCGCAAACCAAAGGGGCCGCAAAAATGCGGCCCCTGGGTTTGGACGATTTGTTCGCTCTTAGACGCGCATGCGGCGCAGGCGCGCAATTCGCTCTTCCAGCGGCGGGTGGGTGCTGAAGAGCTTGCTCATGCCGCCACTCCGCATGGAGAACGGCTTCACAATGTAGAGCGCGGAGACCGCCTCTTGCGCCGGGGTGTCCTGCATGGGGCGCATTTCCACGCCACGCTGCAGCTTTTCAAGCGCGCTTGCGAGCGCCTCCGGGTCGCGAGTGACTTCGGCGCCGGTCTTGTCGGCGGCGTACTCGCGCTGGCGGCTGATGCCGAGCTGCAGCAGCGTCGCCGCGATGGGTGCGATGAGGATGACACCGAGCGTGATCAGCGGGTTCTGGTCTCGGCGGTTGCCGCCGAAGATGCTCGACCACATGAGCATCTGGGCGATCATCGAAATCGCGCCGGCAACGGTTGCCACGATCGAGCTCGTGAGGATGTCGCGGTTCTTCACGTGGCCCATTTCGTGGCCGAGCACGCCGCGCAGTTCGCGATCGGTGAGCAGTTGGCGGATGCCGGTGGTTACCGCGACGACGCCATGTTCAGGGTTGCGGCCGGTGGCGAAGGCGTTGGGCGAATCGGTGTTCACGATGTAGACGCGGGGCATGGGCATCTTCGAAAGCTCCGCCACCTCGCGGATCATCGCGAAGAGCTTCGGGTCCTGGTCTTCGGAGATCTCTTTCGCGCCCGCCATCTTCAGCGCCATCTTGTCGCTGAACCAGTAGGCAACGAAGTTCATGATGCCGGCGAAGATGAGGAAGATGACGAGCCCGGCCGGCCCGCCGATCAGGCCACCGATCGCCACCAACAGGCCCGTCAGGGTCGCAAGCAGGACAGTGGTTTTCAGGAAATTCATGTTCGAGAGTTGGATAACCTCCGTCTCACATTATACCGGAGGTTAAGGTTCTTAAATGGGTAAGGATGCTGCCCGAAGTGCCGGTTACTCGTCGGGGTGCTGGGCGGCACGGCGAATGGCAAACGTGGCCGCTTCCACGCGCCGCGTGAGGCCGAGCTTTCCGAGGATATCGCTGACGTGATGTTTCACCGTCCGCTCGCTCAGGAAGAGTTGCTCGCCGATCTCCCGGTTGGTCTGGCCATCGGCCACCAGCTCAAGAATCTTCTGTTCGCGCTCGGTCAGCGATTGGGCGAGCCGGTCCTCTTCCGTGAGGACATTGCCCCGCCTGATCTGTTCGATCACCGTTGCGGATGATGTCGGGTCGAGTGTTTTGCCGCCAGCAGCGACGGTACGCATGGCTTCGATGAGGTCGGCGGTGTTGACCTCCTTCAGCATGAAGCCGCTGGCGCCGGCGATGATCGCCGCCATCACGGCTTTCTCGTCGGTGTAGGAAGTAAGCATGAGCACGTTGGCGGTGGGCACCGCCGCGCGGATTTCGCGGCAGGCTTCGATGCCGCCGAGTTTCGGCATGCGCACATCCAGTACCACCAGATCCGGCTGTTCTTTCACCGCCATGCGGACGGCGGCTTCGCCGTCGCTGGCTTCGGCAACGACATTGAATTCCGGGTGCGCCCGGAGGACCGACTTCATGCCCTGGCGCACGATGTCGTGGTCATCGGCCAGCAGCACACGAAACGATTCAGTCATCTTGTTCCCCCGAGGACTCCGATCGTGGAATTGAAATGCGGACCGTTGCGCCCATTCCGGGGATGCCGATCAGCGTGAGCTGGGCACCGAGCCGCTCGGCACGCGTACGCATGGTAACTCCACCGAGCCCTTTTCGGATGACGGCCTGGTCGAATCCCACGCCGTTGTCCTGGATGGTTAGCACTGTCGCGTCGTCGAACTGCCGCATGTCGACCGCGATCTTCGTAGCGGCGCCGTGGCGCACTGCATTGCTGAGCGCTTCGCGGGCGATGTAGAGGAGGTCCTCCACCTCGCGCGTGCCGAGCTCCTGGAGCGCGGCGGCCGAGATGTTCACCACCGTGGCGATCGAGGGCGGGACTATCTGGCGGATGACGAAGGCGAGGTCGCGGTGGAGCATCGGCGCCGTTGGAGGCGCCTGTGCTTCGAGCATTGAAATATAGCTGCGCATATCGCCGATGAGTTCGTTGATCCGGCGGACCGCCGAGGCGAAAGATTCCCTGGCCTCATCGGGGAAGTCGCTGCGGTGCGAGAGCGAGTCGCATTCGAGGCCGATTGCGTAGAGCGTTTGGATGGTCCCATCGTGCAGGTCGTGAGCGATGCGTTCGCGTTCCTGGAAGAGCGATAGCCGGCTGCTGCGTTCGCGCGCGAGGCCGGAGGCGAGGCTGACCGCGGCCTGGAGGGCGAGAACGGCGGCGGCCAGTTCGTCGGCTTCGCCAAAGGGCTGCCCGCCTTTCAGACGCGTCATGTAAAGCGAGCCGATGGTGCGCCCACCTGCCCTTATGGGTGCTCCAAGGAAGGCGCGCATGTCGGGGTGGCCCTCGGGCCAGCCGCTGAAGTTCTTGCTCGCCTGGAGGTCAGTGATCCGCACCGGGCGTTCTTGCTGGGCAAGGTCGCCAAGCAGGCCGCGCCCGCGCGGAGGATCGCCCAGCCTTCGGGCCTCCTCCTCGGAGATGCCCGTGTAGATAAAGCGAGTCAGGACGCCGTTGTCATCGAACGTGGAGATGGCTGCGAAGTCCGCCCGGGTGACGTCTTTCGCGCGCAACGCGAGACGCTGCAGGGTATCGGCGAGATCACCGCTGCTCGCCAGGAGTTCACTCGTGACCCCCATCTCTGCAAGGTCGGCGAATAATCTGGCTGGTTCCGACTCTGGATGATCGGCATTCATCCGTCGCGGATTTTAGAAGAACTTCACGCAGAAATCGACAACTCTTCTGTTTGTCCCGGACGGGCAACGGGTGGTTCCCGTTCGGACATATTGCGGCTGTTTCCATTTCGCGAAACTCAGAAGGTGGAAGAGGGCAAGATCGTGGTTTCGATCGGCGACGAATGGTTGGCCGGCGCCTTGACGCTCTGGCTGGCAGCCGCCCTGCCCGGCCGCGACGTTGTGCGCGGTGTCGTGCGCAGCCTGAACGGCAGCGTGGCCCCCCGAGACATCGTGTTGTTGACTCCATCGGATTGTTCTCCCGAAGAGTTGGCGGAGCTCTCATCCAGGGGGCTGCAGGCCATTGTCCTCGCGCCCGTGCACCGCGCGGATGAAGCCGACCGCTACACCCGCGCCGGTGCAGACTACATCGTGATGTCTGTCGACAATGCAAAGCTCCTTACCGTGCTTCAGCGATCGGCCCCGTCTGACGCGATGGCATCGTGCGCGGCGTCCAACCACCGCCCGTCGCTGAAGAACTCCCACTCGTAGAGCCACCACTCGGCGCCCCAGAGGTAGACGCGATCCGCGCCCGTTTTTCGGGCATAGGTGATGTTCTCGGCGAACGACTTCGGCGAGAGGTTGGCCGATGGGTGCTCCGGTGAGATCAGCCGGGAATCCGTGTCGGTCCACGGTTCGCCCTGGAGTTCGGCAATCCAGAACTGCTTGCCCTCTTCGTGGGCCTTCCGCGCCTGGTAGGCGTAGTTCGGCATGAGCGGGCCCAACTCCAGGACGTTCACCACGATGGGCACGCCGAAGAGGTGTTCGTTCCGGCGCGGATAGAGGCTTTGACCGAGGATGTCCGAATCCGCGAGTGCATCCTGCCAGCGCCGGTCCATCACGAAGTGCTGTCCGTGGTTGATCATCACCGGCCGGCCCTGGGGATCGTTCGCGTGGATGGTATCGACGACTTCCGCCACGTAGTCGCGGCCGAGCGAGTAGCGGTCGTTGCGTTCCGATTCGATGTAGGGCTCGTTCTCGGCTCCCCAGGAGTCGATGACGGGGCTTCCGGCGAAGTGTTGCACTACGGTGGTCACCATCGAAAGCGCCCGCGTTCGCAGGATCGGGTCATCGGAGATGATCTCGCCGCGATGGAGGCTGGTGCCTTCGAACGCCCAATCGGGGATGTAGTACTCCGGGTGGCGCTGGCCCTTCATCCCGACACTGAGGTTCGCGGTGGCGCCATGCTCGCGCGCGGTGGCCAGCAGCGCATCGAGCAGTGCGAAATCGAATTTCCCCTCGGCCGGCTCGACCTCGTCCCACTGCGCCGAAAGACGCACGTACTTGGCGCCAGTCCGCTCCAACAAGGTCCCAAGCACTCCGGCGCACCACGCGGCGCGGCCCGGCCGGTCATCCGAGACGTAGCCGGCTTCGCCGAGGGCCGGGTCTTCGAGCAAGAGGTATTCGGCCTGGTCGCAGCTGAAGTTGATGCCGATGAGGCTCGCGGCCGGGTCTTCGGTATGTGTCCAGCTCAGCCGCCGCATCAGCCACAGCTGCCCTACCAGCAGGACCAGCGCCGCGAACGCCCCGGCGCAAAGGATTGCGACCTGCATCCGGCGAGAAACGCGACCCACGATTCGAACCGTACGTGGCGGAGGGAGAAGGGAGAAGGGAGGAGGGAGGAGGGAGGAGGGAGGAGGGAGGAGGGAGGAGGGAGGAGGGAGAAGGGAGGAAGGACCAGTTGCCTGATTGCTTCATCGCCGCGAGCCCGGCGCCGTAGACGGATCCCGGGTGAAGGTCGTGGTGGACATGCCCATCGTGCGGGAGTCGCGCAGACCGTCGCCGCGGTAGGCGAAGGTGGTCGTCATCGAGTTCACGGTGGCGGAGACCATGCGGTCCTCGTGAGAATCCCTTCCCCAGTCGAAAGAGTCGCTCTCCCGGTCGGTGAGGTTGCCGTTGTCGACCCAACCTGGGAGTGAAACCACTTGGTGACTACGGTCTTAGGACGGAGTAACCGATAACAGCCAACCCGCCACATGTGAGGAGGACAGAAGTCCCCCGCCCCCACCGAACCAACGTGTTTTTGGTGACCCGGAATCTGGTCGCCAAGCTCGGCCGGGCCCAAAATGCTTCCAACGCCCAGATCTGCACTCCGACTCCTGCCGCCAATCCACCTACCACGACCAGAACGTCCTTCACCACCGGGTGTTCCGAAAATACTTGTAAGCTGCGAATGGGCCAAAGAGCAATGCAATCCAGCCGGCGCGTGGATACAAGCTAGGGTGACGTCCCAGCCTCGCCTGCCTAGCTCGTTCCGCCCGCCGAACCACGATAGCCGAGAGCATCCATATGGCGAATAGAGAAATCCAGGCGATGGGCGCTATCGCATCCATCCTAATCGTGTCCCGCGCCGATCGCGTCGCATGCAAGTTCTCCGACGACAAGGTTAGTGAATGCCCCCAGTCCTGTACCTGCGGCTCCGATCACGTCAGAAATCAACGAGCAAGATCCTTCACTTGGTCCGATTTCCCGTTCGCCCTCATTTCAGTAATTTTTGAACTCGTGCGGCCAAAAGGCCGGCCGTGGTCACAATTAAACCGGCACATAGGGGTGCCGAGGCTCCGAAGGTTACCGGTATCAGACCACAGGCGAGATCCGTGCCGATACCTGCAAGTGCTGCGAGAACCGAGAGTTGGAACAGGTGTAGGTCGAGACGATGCCCGTGCCGGAGGGAAGGCGAGAGTTCCGCACCGCCCAAGCTTACTCCACCCGCGACGCATTTTTGTGCGTTTCCCCCAACAACTCTCGCGGGATTCGGTGGACTTCGGGGAACAAATTACCTCAGACCTCGGGCCTCACACCCTCCGCCTCACCCGCACATCCTCCGCACCACCTCGTACATCAACTCGCAGCCCATGTTCAGGTTCTCGATGCTCAGGTGTTCGTTGTTGCCATGGAAGCCGGCCGCCTCTTCGGGCGTTAGGAGGCAGGGGATGAAGCCGTACGCGGGGACGCCGCGCTCACGCAGGAAGCGATTGTCCGTTGCGCCGACGGTCATCGCAGGGACGACCACCGCGTCCTCCATTGCTTCTTTCAACACGGAGTTAATCGTCCGGAAAAGTTCCGTGTCCCATTCCGCAGGCTTCGGCAACGTGGTCGAAGTGACGCGCGCCAGTTCGACTTCGATGCGCGGGTCGTCGATGTATTCCTCGACTTGTTTGCGCCACTCTTCCGGGTCCTGGCCGGGGAGCAGGCGGCAGTCGCAGAAGGCCTGGCTCTTCGCAGGGATCACGTTGATCTTGATGCCGCTCTTCACCATGGTGACGTTGAGCGTGTTCACGAAGTTCGCGTACAGCGCGGGCGAACGCCGGATCTGCGCTTCGACCGCTTCCTTGTCCGACATCGGCGGCATCAGGCCCGCTTCGGCCAGGCGTTCGAGGTAGGCGATGGTGTCCGGGGTGTAGGTGATGCCGCGGTCCCAGTCGGCCAGCTTCACCAGTGCGCGCATCAGGTGGACGGCCGAGTTGTCGGCGTGCGGCCGGCTGCCGTGGCCCGGTGTTCCCACCGCCGTGAGCTTCAGCGCGCCCCCGCCGAACTTCTCGTTGGTCGCGACGTTGAAGAGTTTCACCTGCTTGCCCGCGAAGCGACTCGTGCCCATGCCGCCTTCGCTCAGTTCGAACTCCACATCCACCACGTCCGGCCGGTGCTGGCAGAGCCACTGCATGCCGAGCGCGCTGCCGGCTTCCTCGTCGGGCACGGCGCAGAAGACCACGTCTCGCTTGAGCGGCACGCCTTCGCGCTTGAGCGCCAGGAACGCGATGAGCTGCATCACGCCGGTTCCCTTCATATCGACGGCGCCGCGGCCATAGACCTTGCCATCGCGGACCACGCCTTCGAAGGCGGGCATGTCCCAGTACTCCTCTTCTACGGGCACCACGTCGGTGTGGTTGCAGAGCATGAGCGCGCGTTTCGAACCGTCGCCGCGCAGGCGGCCAACCATCACTTCGCGCCCCGGGGCAGTCTCGATGTACTCGGTTTCGATGCCTTCGGCCTCGAGCAGGCTGCCGAGGTAGCGGGCTGCCGGGGCTTCGTTCCCGGGAGGGTTCGAAGTATCGATCTGCAGGTAGCGGACGAAGATGTCGAGCGCTTCGCGGTGGACGGCGGGCCAGTCAATGCTCATGAGCGGGCATCCTACGGCATGGCCGCGACGGGGAGGCGCTAGAATCTCCGCACAAATCTCAGCAGCGGAGTTGCTCCATGACCGAACAAGCCAGCCTCGATTCCCTCGCCGAATTGATGGCGCACCAGCGCGCCGTCCGCGAATTCACCCAACAGCCCGTCGACGATGCGCTCATCGGAAAGCTCATTCGTGCCGCGACGCGCGCGCCGAGCGCGAAGAACGTCCAGGTGCTGCGCTTCATCGTGGTGAAGGACGCGGCCGCCAAGAAAAGGATCGCCGAGCTGGTAGAAGAAGTGCCCGGCCCGGGACGGACCCCCTGGGATCAGGTGCCCGTGATCATCTTCGTCTGCGCCGAAAACCCGTTCGGGATGACGGTCACCGGGGCGGCTGCGTGGGGCGGTTCGATCTACCCGGGCATCCAGAACCTGCTCCTCGCCGCGCAGGCTGCCGGCCTCGGGACGGTCCTCACAACGTCACGCGGGAAGCTGAACGAGCAGAAGCTGAAGGACTTCCTCGGCGTGCCCGAGGGCACGAACATCGATGCCGTCATCCCGATGGGCTACCCCGCGGTGAAGCTCGGCAAGAACAAGCGGAAGCCGGTCTCGGAGGTCGCGTTTCGCGAGCGCTACGGCAACGCCTGGTAATTCGCGCCGCCGGGACGAGCGGAGCGATTGGACTCTCGGCCCGGGCGGAAGAGGTGCCACGCCACCGCCGGCGCGGTGAACGTCGCCACCAACGCCAGTATCCAGATGCGGCCGGCGAAGAGGTTGTATTCGTGGAACAGCTCGCCCCACGAACGGCCTTCGAGCCGGCCGAGCCCGAACTCGAACGCCTCGGTGATCGCCACCCAGGTGAGACCCATCGCCCAGGCCTGCCGGGCCGTTCGCAGCGGCCAGCGCCACGCGACGAAGAAGGCCACACCGAAAATCGCCGCGATCAGCGGGAAGGTCGAGACGCGGTGGGCGGCCTCTTCGCCGATGCTGTCCAGGTACACCTTCTCTCGCACCACTCCGTTAAGGACGGCCATGGCCGCGATCACCGGCCAGGCGGCAAGGTGTTTCCAACCGTTTGAGCCGAATGTCGTTCTCATGCTCTCAGGTTCTCTGGATGGTCAACGAGTGACATCGATCCGTTGACCCCGATTCACTGCCCGTTCGGTTGATTTGCCCCGCTCGCTCTGCGCGTGCACATTGCGCGGACAACGCCCGCAGGAGACCCACCATGCCCACCGCCCTCGTCCTCACCGCCCACGGCGACGATATGGAGTTCTTCGCGGGTGGCACCGTCGCGAAGCTCTGCATGCGCGGGTGGGCCGTCCACCTGGTGATGGCCACGGACAACTCGCGCGGCACGTTCGAACTCACCGCCGAGCAGATGTTCGGCCTGCGCCTGAAGGAGGCCGAGGCGGCGGGCAAGGTGCTGGGCCTCGCGAGCGTGGCCTGCCTCGACTACCCGGACGGTTTCCTCTGCAACACACCCCACACCACCCTGCGCGGACAGTTCATGGAGGCGATTCGCCGCCACCGCCCGGACATCGTGTTCACCTGGGACCCGTGGGCTCCCTACGAAGGCCACCCCGACCATCGCGCGGTGGCCTGGGCCGCGATGGAGGCTTCGAGCTTCGCCCACTTCCCGCTTTACTACTCCGAACAACTGGTCGATGGCATCGAGCCCTGGTACGTCCCGGAGAACTACTACTTCGCGAAGAGCCCCATCGACCTGAACCGCCCGGTGGATATCGCGGGAGAGCCGCTGCAGCGAAAGATCGATGCGCTCTGCTGCTTCGATAGCCAGATGGTCTTGACCGTGCAGGACTACCAAAAAGCGATCGCCTGCGCCCCATACGACGTGCCCCGGGCGACGAATATGGATGCTCACGACTATCGCGGCTACATCAACGGCATCATGCGCAAGCGCGCCGAAATCAACGGCCAGCGGTACGGCATGGCCGCCGCCGAGGTCTTCCGGCGCACGCGCTGGGGCGGCACCGAACACCAGGCCCCGCCCGGCAGCATCCCGGCAGACGACTGGTAGGCCCGCGCGTAGAATCGCCTTCGCCGCGGTTGCGCTGGCTGGAGTTGGAATGGCGGGGTCGCTTGCGGGAATCCGCGTGCTCGAATTGTCCGAAGGCGTGAGCGGACCGTACTGCGGGAAGCTGCTTGCCGGCCTCGGCGCGGAAGTCATCAAGGTCGAACCTCCGGGCGGCGATCGAACCCGTAGCGAGGGCCCCTTTCCCGGCGATATCCCCGACCCCGAACGATCCGGGCTCTTTCTCCATCTCAACCTCGGCAAGAAGAGCATCGTTGTCGACATCTCTTCCACCGAAGGCAAGGCCGCCATCGAAGGCTTGCTCGTGGATGCCGACGTGGTCCTCGTTTCGATGCGCCCGGCGCAACTGCGAGCGGCAGGCATCGATTTCGCCGGGTGGCGGCGGCACTTCCCGCGTCTCGTCATCGGCAGCGTCACCACCTTCGGGTTGACCGGCCCCTACGCGGATTACCTTGGCGGCGAGCTCATTGCCTATGCGCTCGGTGGCTACGCGACACTCACCGGCGACCCGGACCGCGAACCGCTCAAAGCCTATGGCAACCTCGTTGAATACCAGGCGGGCGCCCAGCTCGCGCTTGGCGTGGTTGCCGCGATAACAGCGCGCGAGGCCACCGGCGACGGCCAGCTGGTCGATTGCGCGGCCATGCAGGCCGCGACGTTCCTCCTCGGCGGAGTCGACCAGGGGGCGTACTTCTACGGGCGGGTAGCGAAGCGCAACGGCACGCGGCTACTCGGCTTCCCACCGGAACACTCCTACCCCTCGACGATCCGGCCCTGCGCCGATGGGTTCGTGCACTGCCACTCGAACAACCGCTATCTCGACTTGCTTGGGGCGCTCATCCCGCACCCTCGCCTCGCCGACCCGGAACTGCTGGGGCTGATGACAGGCTACGCCGATGAAATCGACGCGATCATGGACGAATGGCTCGCCGACAAGACACGCGAAGAGATCGTGGCGCGAGCGCAAGAACTGCGGCTGCCCTTTACCGAGGTAAGGGAACCGGGCGAGGTTATGGCCGAACCTCACCACAAGGAGCGTGGCAGTTTCATAACGATCGACCACCCCGGCGCGGGCCCGATCTTCCAGCCCGGCGCGCCCTTCCGCATGAGCGCCACCCCATGGGTCAGCCAGCCAGCGCCGATGTTGAGCAACGACCGCGGGGCGACGTGGCACAAACCAGTGGTTGGAACAACGAACCGCCTGAACGACGCAGCGGGAACATCGAATCCGAAATCCACAATCCGAAATCCGAAATCGAAGCCGCTTGCGGGTGTTCGCGTCATCGATTTCACCAACGCCGTGGCCGGGCCGATAGCCTCGTTCATCCTCGCCGACCTTGGCGCGGAAGTGATCAAGATCGAGGCGCCGAGCAGCCGCCCGAAAGTTGCCGCAGGCACGGCGCCGCTGCGCGAGGGCGCCGACGCGCCTTCCTACAACCGCATCATGCTGTTTAACGAGCTGAACCACGGGAAGCGCGGCTTCTCGGTCGATGTCGCGAAGCCGGCCGGCCGCGAGCTTTTCCTGAAGTTGGCGGAGAAGTCCGATGTCGTCGTCCAGAACTTCGCCCCGCGGGTGATGGGCAACCTTGGCATCGATTACGAAGCGTTACGAGCGGCAAACCCGCGGATCGTCCTCGCCTCGATGCCGGCGTTCGGGCTTTCCGGCCCGCTACGTGACCGCATTTCGTACGGACCAGGCATCGACGCGATGAGCGGGCTGAGCCACCTCACCGGTTACTCCGACGGCCCGCCGATCAAGCCGGGCAACTTCTTCTGTGACCAGCAAGCCGGCGTGCTGACGGCCTTCGCGGTCACCTCGGCACTCCGGCATGCCCGCCGCACGGGCGAAGGCCAGCACATCGAGCTCGCCATGATCGAGGGGGAGTTCCAGGTGCTCGGCGATGCCTATATCGACTTTGCCATGAACGGTCGCGAACGCCGACGTGTCGGCAACGACCACCACGCGATGGAGCCCCATGGCATGTTCCGCTGCCGGGGAGAGGACGCCTGGGTGGCCATCGCCGTGGAGGACGAGAGCCAGTGGAACACCCTCTGCAACGTCATTGGCCAGCCCGAACTCGCCGCACAGCTCCCGAACGTCGCAGCGCGGAAGACTGGCCGTTCAGAGATTGCCGAGGCCATCACCGCCTGGACCTCGACGCGTACGCATTACGAAGCCCAGGATGCCCTGCAGGCGGCCGGCGTGGCCGCTGGCGCTGTCCCCAACCCGGTCGAACTGCTGAAGGATCCCCAGGTGGTGGCATACGACGGGTTCGAGTACGTCGAGACGCCGGGAGTGGGCCCGACACCGTACCCGCGCGTGGCGTTCAAACTGAGCGAGACGCCCGTGCCGGTCTCAGGCCCCGCGCCGGGCTTCGGCGAAGCGAACGATTACATCCTGCGCGACATCCTCGGTGTCGACGCCGACCGCATCGCCACCCTTCGCGCTTCAGGGATCGTCGCGGACGAGCCGACGGGCGAGGGCCACTGATTTTGCCAGGACAAGGAGTTCAACCATGGAACGAGTGATTGTCGAAACCACGGGCGCGGTGCGCACCGTCACCCTGAACCGCGCAGAGAAGCGCAATGCCATGGACGCCCAGATGCTGGACGAACTCGTCTCGGTGTTCGATGTCACGCCGCCATCCGAAGAGCGGCTGACGGTGATCCGGGCGAACGGCAGCGTGTTCTGCGCCGGCCTCGACCTGAAGGAGCGCGGTGAGGGTGGCCCGATGCGCGGCGCGAGCCCCATCGAGCGAGTCCTCGAGCTCATCGAGCACTACCCGCTGCCGGTGGTTGGCGTCGTCCAGGGCGATGCCATCGCCGGTGGCAACGAACTTGCCCTGCACTGCGACATCGTCGTTGCTTCGACGGCGGCGCGGTTCGGGATGTCGCTGGCGCAGATCGGCCTTGCGCCGACGTGGTTCCTCGCGAAGAAGCTCCTCGAAGTGGGTGGGCCGGTGGCCGCGCGCGAGATCCTCCTCCTCGGCGACCCGATCGCGGCGGAGCGGATGCACGCCCTTGGGTTGATCGCGCGCGTCGCCCCGCCGGATGGCCTCGAGCTTGCCGCCAAAGCCGTCATTGATCGCCTTGCCGCCAACGCACCGCTCTCGCTCCGCGCGATGAAGGCACTGCTTGTGCGCGAGATGGCCTTCCGCGACGGCATCGCCCACAAGGATGTCGATGAGTTGGTGGATGCCGCACGGACTTCAAACGACGCGCGTGAGGGAATGGCGGCGCGGCTGGAGAAGCGCCCCGCGAATTTCACGGGGCGCTAATTTCGCTCAAATGTCGCCCGGTTAACACACGGGTTGCACAAGTCATGCTTTTGGATGATTTCCGCTATTGGCGGATCACTACATGATCGAACCGCGATGTGGAATGGCACAAATTCGTTACACACGACGTTTGACAAGAAGAAGCGACAATAGTTGTGTTAGTAACAAGAGTGCAGCAGAAGAGGACGAATAACCCGGCGACCTCGGGGCCGGCGTATCTCCCGGGAATCGATGGCCTGCGGGCCATCGCAGTGCTGGCTGTACTCCTCTTTCACGGTGGCGTCGCGCGCTTTGGCGGCGGATTCCTTGGCGTCGAAGTCTTCTTCGTAGTCAGCGGCTACCTCATCACCCTGCTCTTGTTTCGGGAAAGCAATGCCAGGGGCGAAATTCAGCTGAAAGCATTCTGGGGCCGGCGGGCGCGGCGGCTCCTGCCGGCGGCGTTCACACTCATCATCCTGACTCTGCTGTACGCCCTCATCTTCCTCCCGGATGAAGTGGCCGGCCTGCGTAAGGATGCGCTCTCGGCCGCCGGTTACGTCACCAACTGGTGGCTCATCTTCGGCGACAAGCCGTACTTCGAAGCCATCGGCCGGCCGTCGCTCCTCCAGCACCTCTGGTCGCTCGCCGTCGAGGAGCAGTTCTACCTCGTCTGGCCAATCGTGTTCGTCCTGCTGTTGCGGTTTACCGGGCGCTGGGGGGCGCTTGCCGGCGCGCTCATTGGGTCCGTTGGTTCGTACGCGCTCATGGCAGCCCTCCACTCGCCACTGCACGACCCTTCGCGAATCTATTACGGCACCGACACACGCGCCGGCGGCCTCCTCCTCGGCGCCGCCCTCGCCCTCATCTGGGACCCGCGAGACACCGGCAGGTGCGCCTATCGCAACGTCCGGGCCGGCATCAGCCTGGCGGCAATCGCGCCACTCCTCCTCCTCGGGTGGGTCTTCGTCGTATTGAATTCTTCAAGCGATTGGCTTTACCCGTGGGGGTTCGTGGTCACCGGTCTGGGGACGGCCGCGGCAATCGTCGCCGCCACGCATCCGTCGGCCGCGGGCATGCAGCGAATCCTCGGCAGCGCCCCGATGCGCTGGGCAGGCACCCGTTCGTATGGGATCTATCTCTGGCACTGGCCCATTTTCATGGTCACCCGCCCCGGCACCGACGTTAGCCTCGGTGGCAACGACCTGCTCTTCCTGCGACTCGTCCTCACCGCGGTGGCGGCCGAGCTTTCGTACCGTGTGATCGAGCGGCCGTTCCGCACCGGCGCCTTCTTGCGCGGTATGCGGCGAGCGTTCGACCAGGCGCCGATTCGCGCCCGCCTTGTGACGGCGACCGGCTCGATGGCGGCGTTCGCACTCCTGTTCTCGACCGTGCACGCAAGCGCCCCGGAGGTCCCCGATTATCTGACCGTTGGTGAGTATCACGGCATCGTCAGCGGCGTGCCGACGACCGTTGCCACGCCGAGTCCAACGCCTTCGCCCACGCCGACCGCCACGGCCAGCCCCACCGCCACCCCGACACTCACGCCGACGGAAACGGTCGCGCCGACCGAAGCTATCCCCACCGCAACAGCCACTCCGACGGTCCCTCCGCCGACTCCGACGCCGACCGAACCACCCGCGCCGCCGCCTCCACCACCCCCACCGCCGTCCAATGCGCCCATCCTCGCCGTCGGCGACTCGGTGTTGATCGGAGCGGCCCCGTACCTCGGGGTTGTCGGGACGGTGGAAGTGGATGCGGAGGTTGGTCGCCAGGCTTATAGCGTGCTCAGCGTTCTGCGAGCCCGCCAGGCGGCCGGGACCATTCCAGGAGTGGTCATCATCCACGTTGGCGATAACGGCGTGGTCACCACGAGCATGCTCGATGAAATGGTGAAAGCGGCGAGCGGCGCGAAAGTTGTCTTCGTCACGGTCCGGGTCGGCCGCGATTGGGAGGCCGGCGACAATGACGCCATCCGCTCCATGCCCGGGCGCTGGGGCGCGAATGTCCGTGTGGCCGATTGGGCCGCGGCCAGCGCCGGCCACAGCGAGTACTTCATCAGCGACGGCATCCACCTCAAAGCGGAAGGCGCCCAGGTGTTCGCGAGCGTTATCGCCAACGCCGTGAACTAGATTCCGCTGCTGCGTTTCTTGACTGCCCCGGCCCGAGCCGACAGAGTTCGCGCATCTCCGGGAGGTAGGGCAATGCAGAGACTCAAAGGGTTGGCCGAAACCATTCATCGCAGCGAGGAGGGCCACGCCGTGCCCGCGCTCGCATCGCTGCTCGGCGCGGTGGGCGCCATTCTGCTGGGCATCGGCGCGGCGAACGACTCGGGAGCCCTGGCCGTCGTCGGTGGCATCCTCGCCGCCATCGGGATCCTCGCAGGCCCGGTGTTGGAGCACGTGGTGGTCGACTACAACATCTTCGACCGGCTTGAGAAGCTCGAGAAGAAGTAGGGCTATTGGAGCGTGGCGCGTGATGGCGCCGCCGAAGCCCGCCAGGCTTCTACCATGACACGGCCCTGGATTTCGCCGATGCGCTGGTGCATCTCCGGGCCGAAGTGCAGCCGGTCGCGCGTCCGCAGCGATTTGTCGAAGGCGTCGGGGGCGTGCGGCGGAAGGTCGCAAGGGACGTGGAGCGATTCGCAGGTCTCCCGAAGCAGCGCGAAGAACTCGCCGCGCCGCTCGCGTGCCCGCTGGCGGGCGGCTTCGCCACCGTCCAGCGAAGCGGAAAACGGGCTGCCCGAAAGCGCAAGGCCGAGATGTTCGTTCCGGGCGAGCCGCCGCAGCGTCGCTTCGATCGAATCCGCTGCCGCCTTGGGCGTGAACGGGGGTTTGCCCTGCAGCACGCGGCGCATCGCGCCCCGGCCGAAGCGCACGAACCAGTTCGCATTGAAGTTGTAGTTCCGCGTCGAGCGGTCGAGGAAGTCGGCGATCCAGCGGCCGGGGAGGCCGAATTCCCGCAGGCGGAGCGCCATCAGTTCGGCTTCGCACCAGTGCGAACTGACGTTGAAACAGACGATGTCGGGCTCAAGCTCGTTCGCCCAGCGCTCGACGAAGTCAGCCAGCTGCTCGTTTGGCCACGCAATTCGGTGGATGGTCTCGACAGGCTCGCCGCAGGCCCCCTCGAGCATCCGCGCAGCGATCGCCGCGGCGCGCTCTTCGGGTGGCGTTTCGCCCTCGAGGTCGATGCTGCTGCCAAGACGAAGCACGCGCACCCCGGGACGGCTCCTGATCTGATGTCCCCAGATTGTACAGACGCGAGCAGTCAGGATCGCGGCGCGTTCTTCGCTCCCTGTGTAGACTGCGCGACGTGACGTTACACCTCGAAAAACCATGGTTGGAGCTCTCGGCGGAGCGCGTTGCGAAGCTCTCGGGCCAGATGGGCGTGTACCAGCTCGCCGACGATTCGGGCCAGGTCCTCTACATCGGCTTCGCCGGTGGCAAGAGCCTGTTTGGGCTTCGCAGCGAGCTCGAAAAGCGCGTTGGCAGCGCCCCGAAGTTCCGCTACGAAGTCAACAACCAGTACCAGACTCGCTGGCGCGAGTTGCTGATGCTGCACAAGGCTGCGAACGGCGACGTGCCCGAGATGAACCGCCACGAAACGCTGCCGAAGCTCGGAAGGTTGGGATAGCTCGATGGACCTCGAACTCTCGGATGAGCAGAAGCTCATCGTCGATACCGTGCGCAAGTTCGTGCGCAACGAAATCGTGCCGCTCGAAGCCGACCTGGACCCCGACGGCAGCGAACTCGATGCGCCGGACCATGAGCGCCTCGTAGCCCAGGTCAAGCAGATGGGCTTCTACGGACTCGATATCCCGGTCGAATACGGCGGCCCCGATGTCGACATTGTCACGCGGACGCTCATGGCGATCGAGATGGCCCAGCATCGCGCCGGGCTCTACACCCCCTGCTACGGCGTGTTTGGCGGCGCCGGTCTCGCGCAACTCTTCGAAGCGAACGAAGACCAGAAGCAGCGCTACCTCTACCCCACCCTGCGCGGCGAAAAGCACGGGTTCTTTGGCCTGACCGAACCTTCAGGCGGGAGTGATCCCGCTCGCGCCATCCAGACTTCGGCCGTGAAAGACGGCGACGACTGGGTGATCAACGGCGGCAAGATCTTCATTAGCGGCGCCGACAAGGCCGACTACGGCATCGTCTTTGCCCGCACCGACGCCTCGGCCGGCCGCGCCGGCATCACCTGCTTCCTCGTCGATGCCGATGCGCCCGGCTTCCATGTGCGCCGAGTGGTCCACACCCTCCGTTCCACCAGTTACGCGACCGAGCTCCAGTTCGACAACCTGCGCGTTCCCGCGGCGAACGTGCTCGGCGAGGTGAACCGCGGCTTCGGCATCGCCAACGACCGCCTCAGCCGCCAGCGCATCCCGTATGCCGCGGGCTGCATCGGCGTCGCCGTGAAAGCCCAGGAGATGGCCATCGCCTACGCGAACCAGCGCGAAACCTTCGGCGACATCCTCGCTTCGCGCCAGGCCATCCAGTGGATGATCGTGGACAACGAAATCGACATCCGCACGAGCCGCTGGCTCACGCTGGCGGCGGCCCACAAGGCGAACCGGGGCGAGTCGTATCGCACCGAAGCGGCGATGGCGAAGCTCGTTGCCAGTGAAGCCGGCGGCCGCGTCGTCGACCGGGCGATGCAGATCCACGGCGGCTATGGCATGACCAAGGACCTGCCACTCGAACGCTGGTACCGCGAAATCCGCATCCGCCGCGTTGGCGAAGGCCCAAGCGAAGTCCAGCGGCTAATCATGGCGCGGGATTTGCTGGGGGGCAGCTTCCACTAGGACAGATAGCCATCAGGATTCAGGTTTCAGGTATCAGAAATGCGGAACGTTGAGGACTTGCTTGCACAAAAAGTGCGAATGATGCTCTACGCCTTCATCCAGCGATTAAGGTGAACCGGCACCGGATACGTGGCGCCTGACGCCTGAAACCTGACGCCTGAAACCTGAGGCCGCTAAAGCGGCAAAATCCCCGCCCGCACCGCCACCGTCACCGCCTCGGTCCGGCTGGCGGCGCCGAGCTTACCGAGGATAGTGCCGACGTGGAACTTCACCGTGTGCTCGCTGATCCCGAGTTCGCGGGCGATGCCCTTGTTCGGGAGCCCGGCAGCGACGTGCGTGAGCACTTCGATCTCGCGGTCTGAGAGCACTGAACCTTCGAGCAGCAACGGCCGCTCATGCGGGGGATTCGCCACCAGGGCGGCGAGCGCCGGGTCGAACACGACGAGGCCCTGCGCGACCGCTTCCACCGCGGCCGAAAGTTCGCTGGCGGTGGCTTCCTTCAGCAGGTAGCCGCGGGGTGTGTCGCCGGAGATTTCGGTGCCCGCGAATTCGCCGGGTGACCCGACCAGCAGCACTGCCGGCCCTGCGGGCCAGTCTTCAATGGTCGACCCTTCTTCCAGGTCTGCGACCGTCACATCGGGGGCGTCTTCAGTCAGTTCGAAGTTCGGCGAAGCCGCGAGCATCGCCCGCAGCCCGGCGCGTACCGACGGATAGGCCGCCTGCACGGCGACCTTGAGGATGGCGACTGGTTCGGTGAGAAGTTGTGTCATGAGTCCTGCTTCGAGCTTAGCGCGTTTCGGACGGGATTGGGTGAAGGGCGCGGAGCGGGGCTCCGCGCCCTTCACGAGGCTGGTTACTGGCGAACCGTCGGCGTTGCCGCCAGGTCGAGAAGCTTCCCCGCTCGCAGGAGCGAAATCTGCAGGGGCTTGCCGGCGCGCATCCCGCGCAGGGGACGGTCGAGGTGTCGGAGCCCTCGCCGTCCGCTCCCGGCGCCGATGAGGATGTCGCCGGGGATGAGGCCCGCACTTTCGGCGGGGCTGCCGGGCTCGATGTCCGTGAGCATGAGGGCGGTTTCGTCATCGACTTCGTACGAAGCGGCGATGGCGTGCGGCACCTGGATCGGCTGGAAGCGGATACCGAGGAACCCCGGTTCGCCCGGTTCGGCGTTCGCGACGAACTCGACCACCTGGTGTACGGGCACCGCGATCGCCATCCCGCCCGCGATCATCGAGTTGATGCCGATGACTCGACCCTTTGCGTCGGTCATCGGTCCGCCGCTGTTTCCGGGCGCCAGCCGCAGGTCGGCGCGAATGACATCGCGCAGATGGACGCCGTTCTCCTCGGTCGCGCCGCCCCGCGAAAGGACGATCCCCCGCGTCAGCGTCCCTCGCTGGCCCCACGGGTTGCCGATAGCGAACGCGAGGCTGCCCGGCCGCACGTTCGCGGAATCGCCGGTTTCGGCCGGGGTGAGTTCGGCATCGATGCGAAGGAGCGCCAGGTCGTGTTCGGGGTCGCGGGCCTCGACCTTCGCGTCGTGCTCCGAGTCGTCGTTGAGGACAACGATGGCGTGGTCGCCGGGGACAACGTGGTGGTTGGTGACGATGAGGCCGTCCTTCGTCCAGGCCGTCCCCGAGCCGCCGCCCGCGCCGGAGCGGACGGTGACGAGGATGCTGCGAAGGCGTTGGGCGAGGCCGGCGGCCTCATCGGAGAAGGAGGACGTGAGAAGGTCAACGGTGGTCATGGGAATCCTCCTGTGGTCGGACGAGGCTAGGATCGCTCGCCGACGGTGATGGTGAGCGAAGTGAGTTCGCCGCCGCGGAGCACCGAAGCGGGTGTCGCCTGGCCGATGCGCGCGGGGCCGAGCTGCGCCTGGAGCGAATCGGTATCGCTCACCGGCTGGCCCGCGAACTCGACCAGGATGTCACCGATGAGCATGCCCGCGTTGTCGGCAGGGCTGCCCGCTTCGACGGAGACGATGAGGAGGCCGGTTTCACGGCCGCCAGCGAGGCTGGCCAGCGCCGCAGGGAGCTTCGCCGTCTGGCTGCTGATGCCGAGGTAGGCGCGGCGCACCTTCCCGCCCTTCAGCAGGTCGCCGACGACGCGTTCGAGCGCGGCGATTGGCACGGTCAGGCCGGCGCCACGCCCGAGTCGCGAGCTGTTCATGCCGGCGACGCGGCCCTGCGCATCGACCAGCGGACCGCCCGAGAACCCCGGATAGAAGGTCGTATCCGTGCGGAGGTAGCCTTCGACTTCGGTGCCGCGGAAGGTGCGCCAGGGCCCGCCAATCGCTCCGACCACTCCGAGCGAGGCCATCGGGCCATCGGTCGAGGGGCGGCCAACGGCGAGCACCAGGCTGCCGACTTTCGCCGACCCGGCGGGGGCATGGACCGCCGGGGTCAGGCCCGTCGCGGAGATCTTGAGGACGGCGATGTCCGAGCCCGGGTCGCGCCCGGCGACGGTTGCCGTGTGCTTCGTGCCGTTGGGCAAAATGACTTCGACTTCGTCGCGTTCGATCACGTGGTCGGCGGTGACGATGGTGCCGTCGGCCGTCCAGATGATGCCGCTGGCGGGGATGCGCCGTCGCCCGCTGACGAGGACGGTAGAAGCGGCGGCAATTTCAACGGCCGCGGCTAGGCCATCGGAGACCTGCGCGAGCACGGTGGTTTCGGTAGACATGGGTTCGATTCCTCCGCGAGCCATACGGCTCAGTTCGATGCGATGAGGTTCGCACCGGCGCGCGGAGGTGTGACCGCCCGGGAGAGGGGTGGAGGACTAGCCAGTTGGCGAGGGGGAGGCATCAGCCGGTCGGCGAGTCTGCCTTCGGCTTCTTCCGGAAGCGCATGCGCAGCAGCCCGCGAATGTCTTCGTTGGCGGTGCTGATGATCTTCACCTTCGTGTCCCTGTCTTCGACCCAGCGGACGGGGAGTTCGCAGATCTTCAGCCCGGCCTGGTGGGCGAGGATGAGCATCTCCGTATCGAAGAACCACATGCGGTTTTCGATGTGCGGGACGATCTCCTGCACGGCCCGGCGGTTCAGCGCTTTAAAGCCGCACTGGGCGTCGCTGATCTTCAGGCGCGGGAAGGTCATGCGGATCAGGGCCACGTATCCGCGGGAGGTGATCTCGCGCTTGAGCTGGCGGTCGGTCTTCGAGCCCTTCGCCAGCCGCGTGCCGATAGCCACGTCGCAGCCGCGTTCGGCCACCATCGCGACCAGTTCCGGCAGGTGGTGGATATCGGTGCTGAGGTCGACGTCCATGTACGACACGACTTCCGCGTCGCTGGTCAGCCATGCCTCGCGGAGGGCGAGGCCGCGGCCTTTCACTTCAAGCACCAGCGCCTTCACGCGCTCGAACCGCGCGTCGAGGTCGCGCGCCAGTTCCGAGGTGCCGTCGTTCGAGCCGTTGTCCGCGATCACCACCCGCCAGTCGAACTGCGGGTTCTGCTCGAAGAGCTCCAACGTGGTGAGGATGCTCTGTTCGAGCACCTTCACCTCGTTGTAGCAGGGGATGACAACATCGACGCGCGGCGGCATGCCGAGATTGTCGGCCGGAGTCCCGGAAGACGCCAACAGTTGCCCGTCTATGGCCGCAGCTGGCCGCCCTCGAGGAACTCGCGGCTGGCCCAGCCTTCCTTGCCGTCGGGCGTCCCGACTTTCCACCAGGTGATGCCGCCGGTCTGTTGTTCGCCGCCGTGGTCCCGAAGAAGCACGTTATCGGCGTAGCAACCGAGGACGCTCGCGCTGGTGTTCGGCTGTTCGCGGACGTTCAGGCAGTCGCCCGCGCCGGTCACGCGGAAGGTTCGTCCGGCTTCGACCAGCCGGAGGTAGTTGCGCTGGCCGTTGTAGGCATCGCTGCCCACCGGGCCATAGAGTTCGAGCACCTCGATCTGGCCGCCAGTCAGGTCGAACATGGCGGGGTAGAGCGGCGCGCCCGGGGAGTCGGGCAGGGTGACATTCCCGAATGCAATCCCCTGGTTGAGCCAGTCCCAGGCGATTGCGGTGCTGGTGCCGGCGGCGTAGATGGACGTGAGTGCGCCGTTCTTCAGCACACCGAAGTAGATGGATTGTTTCTCTGGCGAGGGACCCGCCTGCCAGGTGATGAGGAACTCGCCGCTTCCCAGCACGTCAGCGATCCGCGGCGGGTAGGTGCTGTCGACATCGGGGATCGTGACGAGCGGCGTGCCATCGAAATTCACGATCTCGTTCGTGCCGTCCTTCTGCCAGCCGATGATCTCCCGGCCGGCATATGCGGTGTGGCTCCCGGCTGGCGGGCGGATAACGGTCGAATTTCCGTACACCTGGTAGGTCTCTACGTAAGCGCCGTTCGCGAGCTTCGTGAAGCGCAGGAGGGGGCCTTGTTTCGTCACCGTCGCCACCGTCACAGAACCGTCGTAGGTCTCTAGCGGTTGCCAGGTCACTCCGCCGTCGGTCGAGCGGTAGAGGGTGCTCTGGGCATCGTCGCTGATCTCGCCGACGCCACCGCAATAGCCGCGCGAACAGACCGTCAGATAGTGCGGACCGCTCGCGCTTTCGAAGTACGTGGAGCTGATGTAGCCGTTCGACGGCTTGAAGAGTTGCTCGACGAACGGCTTGCCGTTCGCATCGAGCGTCACGCGTTCGATCGCCGAAGTGGGCCCGTCGCACTGGTAGCAGCCCTTCTCGATGATCGCCGACATCGGCACGGGGAAGACGCCGGGCTGGGTGAACGTCAGCGCCTTGACGCTCACGCCGTTGATGACTTCGCCGGTCGGTGGAGGGGTGGCAACCGTCGTCGGCACGCTCGTCGGGACGGTTGTCGGCCCGGGTGTCGCAGAGTCTTCGACGCCACTGCCACCGTGTTCGGTTTCGTCGCCGCCGGCCTCGCGCAGGGCGATGATGACCATGGCGGAGACCACGACCACGCCGCCGAGGAACGCGCTTGCCATGCCCCACTTGAGCGCACCCGAGCTGAAGAAGCCGCTCGCGATGCGGGTGAAGCGCATGCGCAGCCCGTTGTGGTGGCGCCAGTACTCGGCCGCTTCGTCGCGAGAATCCACGCCGAGCCGCGTGATGATCTCCGAGACGTGCCACTTGGCGCCATCGAGAGAGATGTTGAGGCGATCTGCGATCTGGCTGTTGGTATACCCGCCGACCAACAGATCGAGGACTTCGCGCTGTCTTGGAGTCCACTGCGGTTCGCGCGTGGTCCGCATTGGAGAAGGTGTCGTCACTGTCATGAATGTACCGTAGGAAACAAGCCAGCCGGGCTCCCTACCCGATGGTAAAGATTGCAACGGGAAATGTGATTGCCGCCACAAAGACTCCCCTCTCCCGCGACGCAGGAGTCGGGAGAGGGCTGGGGTGAGGGCCTACGGGACCTTCGCCTCCGAGAGCACCAGCGAAAGGATCGCGCGGGCGGCCTTGTCGCCGCCCTCTCGAACGAGGTGGACGCCGTCGGGATTGCGCATCAGCTTCACTTCGCCGTCGTCATCCGTGATATAGGCGTCGTATGTACCGTCGGGTGTGGTGAAGAGCGGCCAGAGATCCAGGAACTTCACCCAGGGCCGGCTGGCTGCTTCTTCCTTGTAAATAGAGTTCAGGATCTCCATCTTCGCGGAGAGCGCATCGGACCGCATGATCGGCTGGCCCACCCAGACCACCAGCCGGTTGTCCGCCTTCAGCAAGTCCATTACGCCTGCGACGCGCCGACGGTACTCTTTGTTCCATTCGGGTGTCCCGGATTCCTGATGGATGGTGCCATCCGGTTCGACGATGCCCTGGGCGTCGTTCGCACCGAACATCACCACGAACACCTCGAACCCGGGGTCTTCCTTCGAAAGCCGGTTGAATTCGCCGGGCCAGTCGTAGAAGTCGGGCCGGGTCAGCCCGGATTCGAGCTGCGGCTCGGCCGTGGCGTCGATCAAGCCGGAATCGGTTGCCTGGCGCACGACCGATTCGCCGAGGACTTTCGACATCGAGTCGCCGCCGACCCACAGCCGCAGCGGCGCTTCGAGCGACGGCGTGCGCACCAGTTGCGCCGGAGGCGTGGGTGTAGGAGTTGGGGCCGCCGTCTTCGAAGGGTCCTTCGACGCCGTTGGCTCCGGCGTCGGCGAAGTGCCCGGGAGCTCGAAAATTGAACCCCTATCGTCGCGGTTCAGTGCCTGGTCCGCCCACTCGCGCGGCTTGTCAAGGTAGAGAGTCTCGCTGACGGTGCTGAACGGCTTCCAGATGGCGACCCAGATATCGCGCTCGGTGCCGAACGGCTTCTGCTTCGCCTCTTTTTCGAGTTCGGGGGCGTTCAGGAGGACCGCCATCACCAGCGCAACCACGATCACCCAGAGCACGCGCTGCGGCCGGAATGCGCCTTGCACTTCGCCTTCGGGCTCTTGTTCGACTGTCGCCACGGGTTTGCTGAGACCTCAGAACTGGAAGTAGATGAACGGCGCCACGCCCTCCGGGCCGAGCACGTCGATGGCGACGAGCGCCACTGCCAGCGTACCCGCCTGCGCCAGTGGCGCCAGCCTGGAGAAAGAGAACTGCAAGTTCGCGGAGAGCTTGTCGGGCAGGAATTGGGCGGCGATGCTCCCGGCGATCACCAGGATCAGCAGCGGCGAAAGCGCTTCCGTGCCGAATCCCGCCGTGAACAGCCGGCCGAGCATCTCCCACGCCGTCCCGAACGTCTCCGCGCGGAAGAAGATCCAGGCCAGGCAGACGACGTGGAAGGTCATGAACCACTGGAGGACGGGCGCGAACTGCCCGAGCGAGCCGGACCAGCGCTGGCGGATTTCGCGTTCGACCACCAGGCCCACGCCGTGGATCGCGCCCCAGAACACGAAGGTCATTGCGGCGCCGTGCCAGAGCCCGCCGAGCACCATCGTCAGGATGAGGTTGCGGTACCAGAACGCCTTCGAACCGCGGTTGCCCCCGAGGGGGATGTAGAGGTAATCGCGCAGCCAGCGCGAGAGCGTCATGTGCCAGCGCCGCCAGAAATCCTGGAGCGAAAGGGCGCGGTAGGGCTGGGCGAAGTTCTGCGGGAAGCGCACCCCGAGCAGCAGCGCGCAGCCGATCGCGATATCGGTGTACCCGGAGAAGTCGGCGAAGATCTGGATGGCGTAGGCATACACACCGACCAGGATCTCGAGGGCGCTGAACTGGCCAGGCGCCGCGAACACGGGGTCTGCTATCTCTCGCGCGAGGTAGCTCGAAATGACCACCTTCTTGAACAGCCCGAACAGGATCAGCTGGAAGGCGGGCGTGGCTTCGATCAGGCGGTCGGCCATCGAGGCCTGGATCTGCGGACGGAACTCTGTCACGCGGACGATTGGACCTGCCACAAGGTGCGGGAAGAATGAGAGGTAGAGCGAGAAATCCAGCGGCGACATCGGCTCTTCGATGTCGTTCCGGGCGATGTCCACGAGATAGCTGATCGCGTGGAAGGTGAAGAACGAGATGGCGATGGGAAGGGTCACCTCGCGCAGAGGGATGAGATCGCCCGCGCCGAAGGTCCCGAAGAGGTCGTTGAGCTCTGTGGCGAAGAAGCCGTAGTACTTGAAGTACCCCAGGGTGAGCAGGTTGATGGCGACGCCGAAAGCCAGCAGCGCCCGCCCCGGAGCGGTCAGGCTGCCGTCCTCGTCCTTCATCCTCGAGAGGTCGTAGCCCATGGCCCAGTTGATCGCCGTCGAGCCGATGAGCAGCAGGACGAAGGCCGGCTCCCAGAAGCCGTAGAAGAACCAGCTCGCGCCGACGAGGAAGACCCGCCACCAGAGGTGGTAGGGACGGATCGTCCAGGCGATGGCGAACACCGTCACGAAGAAGATCGCAAAGTCGACGGTCGGGAAGAGCATCCGCTTCCCATTACACCTTCAGCGCGGCGTAAGTGCTCAGCGCCAAATGGCCCCTTGGGCAAGAAGTGGTGACGGTCACCGTAGAACACATGTTCGGAATCAGCACCGCCCTCCGTTCCGCCCAGCGCTCCCGCCGCCGCCTCCCCC
Organism: Dehalococcoidia bacterium; assembly: GCA_050247055.1. Classification (GTDB taxonomy): domain Bacteria; phylum Chloroflexota; class Dehalococcoidia; order Tepidiformales; family Tepidiformaceae; genus Amarobacter. Next base: position 98,597 of record JBFWUX010000001.1, on the reverse strand, counting down.
TCATCTCCGCCACCGTCTACGAGCAGCGCTTCGCCGTCCCCTACTTCCCTCTCACACCCCAGGACTCCGACGCCGAGGCCTCCGCTCCACACGATTGCGTCTACTCCGAGCGCGTCGATTCCTTCGGCCGCGCCCGCAACAACGCCGGCAGCCTCGACGCCGCCAACGGCATCAACGGCGCCGGCTGGGCCAACGTCGATACCGTCACAGCCGGCCAGGGCGTCGCCCTCCGCTACGACCCCGTCGCCCGCGTCTTCGGCCTCCTCTACGGCGATGGCAACGACCTCAAATTCCGCACGAGCGTGACCGCTCTTAGCGGCTCCTGGTCCGCCGCAACCACCATCGTCACCGAGGCCTCGCCCATCGGCTCCGTCGCCCTCGCCTTCGATGACGCAGGCGACGCCTGCGCCTTCTACACCCTCGGCACCGGCACCACCGTCAACCGGCTCCGTCGCACGTCCGGCAGCTGGGCCGGCAGCGGCACCAACTGGAGCCGCTCCGGCTCCGTCGCTTCGATCACCGGCCTCTCGGCCGTCTGGAAAGACGACTACCTCCTGGTCGTCACCGGTACCGAGGTGACGACCACGCACGAGCGACTCTGGGCCGTCTCCATGGGTGACCAGTTCTTTCCCGCAAACGCATGGTCCGCCCTCGTTTCCATCGCCGAGGCCGACGCCGCCGCCGCGACCACCTTCACCTACCCGCACCTCACCCTCGCCGGTAGCCAGCAATTCGCCACCTTCCAGCAAACCGAGGCCGGCAACGTCGCCGCCTCCCGCGCCATGCTCACCTCCACCAACTCCGACCTGGACCACCTCGGCCCATGGCGAGAGCCCTACCCCCTCGCCGTCGCGGCCAGCTCGCACGGTGCCGCCATCGGCTACGCCGACCCCGCCAGCGAGCTCAACGTCTACGCCCCGTCGGAATGGCTCGCGGCCGTCAGCCGCTCCGCCACCGACCTCAGCTCGCGCGTCCTCAGCTGCAGCTGGCGAGAAACACCAACACGCCTATCGGTAAAGATTGAACTTGATAACAGCCAGGGCGACGCCCTGCAGGCGACCAACAACGCCCCCGGCACCTACACCACCGTCGCCCTCGGCTACGACGTTGTCATCCGCAACGGCCTCACCACCCCAACCGGCGCCGGCCTCGCCGGCCTCCTCCGCGCCAACATCGCAAGGATCACCACCAGGTACGCCCCCGGCCGCTCTACCGTGGTCCTCGATTGCGATGGCCCATGGGAGCAGATGGCCCGCTACGCCAGCCCCGGCGCATGGACCGCACCCACCGCCACCACCCGCCGCGCCATCTTCCGCCGCATTGCCGGCAGAGCCGGCCTCGCCATCGTCGATTCCAGCGCCCTCGCACCCTCCACCGCCTGGACCACCGATACCCCAGCGTTCGCCATCGCCCCCGGCGAAAGCGCCGCCGCCACCCTTCGCCGCCTCCTCGCCCCAACCCCCGATTTCCTCCGCCTCAGCTCCGATGGTGGCTTCGAGATCTGCGGCTTCGGCTTCGCCGATGACCCGCCGTCCGATGAGAGCGCGTTCGGCTTCCTCCAGCCCGACACGAACTACCCGAATCCGTATCTGGATTTTGCTCGAGTACTCGAGCGCGAGCCGAACTGGACGCGGGCAGTCGGCTCCGACCGCTACGCCGACGCCTTCGCCGATGCCGATATCGATACGGCCCTGCCCTTCCCACCCGAGCCGCTCTTCGAGCTCGTCCGCGAACTCTCGATATCGAGCGACGCCGAGGCCGAGGCCATCGCCGTCAACGCCCTCGCCCGCCGCCTCCACCTCGTCCCCCAGGGCGAGCTAATTGCTCCACTGGCTTCGCAATTCGAGCTTTACGACATCGTGAGCGTCGCGCTCCCCAGCTCGCACGGCTCGCTCGATGGAGCGTTCCGCATCGTCGAGCGTGGCGCCGACTACCGCCGCGACCCCAAAGGCCAGCCCGCCTACAACTCCGTTTTCGGCTTCGCCCGCCGCTAGCCGTGAACAAACACCGCCAATGCGTGAACAAGGAGCCCGAAAGTTGAATCTCTTTTCTCTTTTCCCTTTCCTCTTTCCTCTGAAGGGCGAAGCCCGCTAATGGCCGTATTCCGAGGAAAAGTCGTCAGCTTCAACGCCACCGCGTGGACCGCGGAAGTTCGCCTGGACGGCTCACCCGGCGAAGTACTCGCCGCCGTCGCCACCAACCGCGGCATCGCGTCCGGCGACATGGTCACCGGCCGCGCCGTCCTCGTCGACACCGGCGAGACCCACAACCCCGCCGACTTCGTCGTCACCGCCGTCTGGAATTAATTTCTCTGGCGAACATCAATTTTGCGCCGCCACCCTTCTCCCGCAGCCATACCCACCCGATTGTAAAGATGTTGTTCATCTGCGCCCGGACGGGGCGCGCACGATAAACGGCAGGGGAGAACGCGGCCTATGGAGTCACGCATCGCCGCAGCGCTGGTCGATAGCGACGAGCTTCGACGCGCGTCGTTCTCCCGCCTGCTCGAGGCCGCAGGCATCGAAGTCGCTTTCTCTTCGCCACATGGTCTTTCCGCCATCGCATCTCTTTCGGCGACGGAACACAGTCTTGTCTTCGTCTCCTTCGAAGAGCCGCTGCCCCGCGCAATTCAGACCGTCGAGGAAGTTGCCCGTGTGCTCCCGGAGGCCGTCATCGTGGCCTTCGGCGATGAGGCCGATACGAACTCCTACCGCCGCGCCCTCGCCGCCGGCGCGAAGTACCTGATCGATACGCCCGTCTCGGAAAACGAAACGCGCGCCATCGTCGATGCCATTGGCCCCAGGCCGGTACGAGTCGCACCCGAAACGGGCAGCGTCGTCGTCGTTGCCGGCCAGAAGGGCGGGATCGGCAAGACCACCATCTCCGTGAATCTCGCCAGTTCGCTCGCAAACGACCAGCGCGGTTCGGTGCTCCTCATGGACCTGGACCCCGATTTCGGCGATGCCGGGATCATGCTCGACCTGAACACGAACTACTCCACGGCCCGCGCCGCCCGGGATCACGCGGAGTTCGAATTCGAATCGTTCAAGCAGAGCCTCGCGTTGCATGCTTCCGGGGCGCACCTGCTTGGCGCACCGCAGAACTTCGCCGAGCGCCTCGCCACCCGGCCGGAGGACCTGCAGCAGCTCATCGCATTCGCCTCGAAGGCGTTCGATTACATCCTCATCGATACCCCGTGCATGTTGAACGAATCGGTGATGGCGGCCCTCGTTGTCGCCGATGTCACGCTCGTCACGACGGCGCTCGAATTCGGCAGCCTGCGCAACACCACGTTGATGCTGAACGAGATGGCCTACGAAGGCATCCCGCCCCAGCGGACGGTGATGATCGCGAACCACATCGACCCGGTATCGGGCTTCTCAGTTGGCGATGCCGCCGAAGTCCTCGAACGCGAAGCCATCTGGGAAATTCCCTACGACCGCGCGATGCGGAAGTCGACGCAACTCGGTTCGCCGCTGACGCTCACCCGTCCGAAGGCGGCGGCCAGCAAGAGCCTCCGCGCCCTCGCGGGGCGTTTGGGCGAAGACCCGGCCCGCATCGATCGCCGCCTGGCGATCCGCGGCGAGTCGCTCGCGCCCCCGGAAGTCCGCGCGCGGTTTATCTCGACACTCCGCCGCGAGACGGCGCCTCCGCCGGTTTTCATCTTCAGTACGGCGAAACGCGCCACCACGTACCACACCGGCGACTGCCCGGCGGGCAAGCGGCTCTCCGCCCCGGTCACGGGCGGCTGGGCCGAACTGCCCGGCCACCTGAAGCCCTGCAAGAAGTGCCTCGGGGAGGCGACAGCGACGGCTGCCTGAGCCGTCTTTACACGGTTGCTATCATCCCGAGAGACACCGCCGTGAGGGCCGCCCGTGGCAGCTGAACTAACCTCTCGCGAAATCGAAGTCCTGAAACTCGTCGCAGGCGGCTTGCCGAACGTCCAAATCGCCGACGAACTCGTGGTGAGCGTTCTGACGGTGCAAGCGCACATCTCTCCAACATCTATCAAAAGATTGGTGCGGATAGCCCGAACGACGCGTGGCGATGGGCTATCGAGAACGGCGTTGTCCCGGTATTCGCTGCACTGCTCACAGCGCCCGAGATTGACTTGCTCAAGCTGGTGGGCGCCGGCCGCAACCGGCAACAAATCGCTGACGCGCTCAACCTGACCCTTGAGATGGTCAACTCGGCGCTTACGAACCTTTGCTTCAAGATCGGGGCGCACAACCGCGATGAGGCGGTGCGCTGGGCGATCGAACACGGCATCGTCCCGCCCGAAGAGTTCTAGCCCACCCCTTCTCGCCAACGTTAACGCCCGCCCGTTACGCTTGCGGCACTATGACCAACTCCTCTTCCCTTCGCGAACCGGAAGGCATCCACAACTTCCGCACGGTCGGCCCGTACAAGTTGCGCTCCGGCGGCAGCTTCCGCCCTTCGATGGTCTACCGGTCCGGCGCCCTCGAACTCATGACCGAGGAAGACGCCGCCTGGCTGACCGATGAGATCCGTCTCCGCACCATCCTCGACCTTCGCCACCCGGAAGAAGCCGCCAGCCGCGGCGGCAAGCACGCCCTCCACGACCGCGTCGTCGAAAACTCCATCTTCCGCCCCGATGTGAAGCAGGAAGACTTCATCGCCGAACTCAACGGGCTCTACGGTCCGGGCATCTCGCCCGGCCGCTATATGCACTACCTCGAAGTCGGCGGCGATCAGATGACGAAGGCGTTCACCATGTTTGGCGATGCGTCGAACTACCCCTTCCTCATTCACTGCACCGCCGGCAAAGACCGCACAGGCGTGCTGGTCGCGATGATCATGGATGTGGTCGGCGCTTCGCCGGATGACATCGCGCATGAATACGGGCTGAGCGACCTCGCGATCGACCGGCTGCTCGCCTACCTGCGTTCGAATGGCCGCCAGCTCGAAGGCACCGAAGCCGAGATTCGCGCCCGCCTCGCCACCCCGCCCGAGAAGATGGCTGGCTTCATCGAACTCCTCCACGCGAAGCACGGCAGCTCGGAGAATTTCTTCCTCTCCATGGGCGTCCCCGAAGCCACAATCGCCAACGTTCGCAGCATCCTTACCGCCTAGGTCTTTCTGATTCGCTTCACGGTCTTGACCTCCGTAGAGTCCGGTGCATGACATTCGGAGGGACAGCGTGACGCGTGCACTGGTGTTGGGGGGAGGCGGGCCGGTTGGTATCGCCTGGGAGACCGGCATTGCCGCCGGGCTGGCCGAGCAGGGAATCAACCTCGGCGATGCCGACATGATCATCGGGACATCGGCAGGGTCGGCCGTTGGCGCGCAACTCGCGATGGGCCGCCAGCCGCAACAGATGTACGCCGCGGTTGCAGCCGATTCCAGCAATACGCGCCCGGGCCCGACGCGTTCGAACACGGGCAGCGGTGGCGCCGCCCCGGACCTCAGCCCGCTGATGCAGCTCATGCAGAAGGCCGCCACCGGCGAAGGTTCGCCCGAGGAGCTCCGCAAGGAGATCGGCGCCTTCGCCCTCGCGGCGAATACCATGAGCGAGGAAGCCTTCATCGCGACTTTCGGGAAAATGCTGGCGAGCGCCGACTCATGGCCATCGAAGCAGTACATGTGCACCGCTGTCGATGCGCTCACGGGCGAGTTCCGGACTTGGAGCAACGATTCGGGTGTGCCGCTCAGCCGCGCAGTCGCTTCGAGCTGCAGTGTTCCCGGCGTGTACCCGCCAATCACCATCAACGGCCGCCGCTACATCGATGGCGGTATGCGTTCCGGCACGAACGCCGACCTCGCGAAGGGCTACGATAGCGTGCTTGTCCTGGTGGTCGCGGGTGGTGGCGACGACCCTCGCGCGGTGCTCGCGCGCAAGCGGCTTGAGAAAGAACTCGATGCGGTCCGCGAGGGGGGAAGCAAGGTCTCAGTGATCCGCCCGGACTCCGCTTCGCTCGAAGCGTTCGGGCTCAACCTCCTCGATTTCACACGGCGAGCGGGCGCCGCCGAAGCCGGCCTCACGCAGGGACGCCGCGAGGCTGCGGCTATCGACTGGTAGACAAGCGCGCGGTTCGGTCCGTCTGAACGTGGGGATTCCCTTACTCCTGAGACGCACGCGAAGGGGTATGCTTGAAGCTCGTCCCGCCTTTGGGTAAGAGAACCATGACGAGCGAAGATCTCGGCTCCGGAATTCAGCTTGAGCGGGCCATTCGTGCCGGTCAGTTTCCCGTTGGCGTGTTCCGCACCGACCTCCACGGAGTGTGTTTCGCCGTCAATCCTCGCTGGTGCGAGCTCTCCGGCCTGACCGAGGAACAGTCGCTCGGCCTCGGCTGGATGTCCGCGATCCATCCCGATGACCGGGGGCGTGTGGCCAACGCGCAGGCCGAAGCGCTTGCAGCGGGCCGAAACCTCCGCGTTGAGTTCCGCCTTGTGCGGCCCGATGGGCATACCACCTGGGTGCTCTCGCAGGCCGTCGCAGCCCAGGACGATTCCGGCCGCATCACCGGGTTCCTCGGCACCGTCACCGATATCGACGCCCGCGTCCGCGCCGAGGGCGCCCTCCGCGAAAGCGAGGAACGATTCCGCAACCTCGTGGAACTTTCCCCGGACTTCATCGCTATCCACCGGGGCGGTGTCATGCAGTACGTCAACGCGGCGGGCCACGCGATGATGCGCTCAACGAAGGAATCGGACCTGCTCGGCCGCCACATCCTCGAATTCGTACTTCCCGATTACCAGGCCGTTGCCGTCGAACGCATGGGTTCGTTGCAGTCGGGCAAATCCATCGCCCTGGCGGAGATGGAAGTGCGCCGCTGCGATGGCGAAATTATCTGGATCGAAACCATTGCAAGCATCACGGTCTGGGAGGGCGAACCGGCTGTCCAGCTGGTCGCCCGCGACGTGACCGAACGCCGCCAGACCGCCGAGGCCTATCGCGCGGTCGTCGAGAACATTCGCGATGCCATGTGGATCATGGAACGCGGCGCGGATGGCGAATGGCGCCCCAGCTTCGTGAACCGTAGCTACCTCCACCGCTCCCACCTCAATTCGCCGGACGAGGTTCTCGGCCTCACCTTTCGTGAACTGGCCGAGCGCGGATTGATGCGGCCGGAGGAGAGCCAGAAGTCCATCGAACGTTATAACCGCGTTGCGGAAGGCGATGGCCCCGTGGAAGTCGAAGTCCAGATGTTCTGGGCCGGCGTCGAAGCAGACTTCGTCACCACCATGACTCCTGTGCGCGATATCGCTGGCAGGTGCAATCGCGTGGTCTGCTGGAGCCGCGATATCAGCGGCCGCCGCCAGCGCGAACGTGCCCTCGCGGAATCCGAAGCCAACTATCGTGCCGTCGTCGAAGGCACCTCCGATGCCGTCTGGGTGATGGACAAGGGCGATGACGGCCAGTACCGCGTGAAGATGGCGAACCCCCGCACGCTGACGCTGCTCGGCGTCGATTTCACCCAGGTGATTGGCAAAAGCCTCCCGGAGTTCCTCTCGAAGCCCGCGGCCGATGCCGCGCTCGCCCGCTATCACCAGTGCGAGACGCTGGGCGAGCCGATCGAGTACGCCAACGTCGTCGACCGCCCCGGCATGCGCATCGAAGTCGTTACCCACCTCACGCCGCTCTACGACGAAAACGGCAATTGCTTCCGCATTATCGGCTCATCGCGCGATGTCACCGACCGCCGCCGGGCCGAGGCCGCGCTCCTGCAGGCGCAGAAGCTCGAAAGCCTCGGCGTGCTCGCCGGAGGCATCGCCCACGACTTCAACAACCTGTTGACCACAATTCTCGGCAACCTCTATCTGCTCCAGGGCGAACTCCCGGAAGGCAGCCCGCTGAGCGACTACGCGACTGATTCGAAGGTCGCGGCCGAACGCGGAGCCGACCTCGTCCGCCGCCTGCTCGACTTCAGCCGCCCGGGAATGCCCTCCCACGATGAGCTCTCGCTCGAACTGCTCTTCCGCGAAACGCGTAGCCTCGTGCAGCGCACGCTCGGGCCCGGCGTTGAGCTCGTCTTTGAAACAAGCACGGAAAGCGACCGCGCCGTCGGCGAATTCGGCGCGCTCCAGCAGGTGCTCGTGAACCTCTTCCTCAACGCTCGCGACGCCATGCCGCAGGGCGGAACCATCCGTGTCAGCCGTCGAACCACTGAACTGAGTACCGAGCCTATCTGGGTTCAGCGAGGGCTGGCCCCCGGCCGTTACCACGAAATCCTCGTCGCCGATTCAGGCCTGGGGATGTCGCGCGACGTCGTCCAGCGAATTTTCGACCCGTTCTTCACCACGAAGGGCGTGGGCAAAGGCACTGGCCTCGGCCTCTCGACCTCACTCAGCATCATCCGCGCCCATGGTGGCTGGCTCGAAGCCGAAAGCGACGAAGGCGCCGGCAGCACCTTCCGCCTCCTCCTGCCCGCCCGCTAACCCCCCGATTGCCGTGCGTCCGGGTCCGCACTCAGGTGCTCGTGCACGATGAGCCAGCGCTCGCCCTCGCGCCGAAGCACCGCCGTCCCTCGCCCAAGCGATTCGAACGGCCGGCCCTTCACGACGCCCGCCCAGCGAAACGTGTACGTGCACGAAGCGAAGTCCTCGCCGCGCGCCAGCCACGCGATGTCGCTGAGCGTGTAGCTCTCATCGTCCGGGTTCCAGGCCCAGGTCGCCTCGAACGCCTTCCGGATCTCGTCCGTGCCGCGGAAGCTGCCGTCGTTGAAGAAGAACACGGCGTCCGGCGCGATCAGCTTCGAAACCGGTCCGAATTCTCGCAACCCGCTCAACCGTTCGAACTCGGCGATGCACGCTTCCGGAGTCGCGGCGTTCACGTGGCAGCCGGCACCGCGACCACGCCGTCGCGGACGAGCTCGGGTGTCGTGTCGTTCAGGCCAACGGCCGCGAGCACGTCAGGCCCATCGGCCCCGGGCGGGCGGGCCGGCGCAGGTATCCGCACCGGCGTTTCGGATAGCCGCGGCGAAGGCCCGACCATGCGCACCGGCCCGACGCCCTCGTGGTCGCGGACGACGGTGAGGTTGTGCGCCTTCACCCACGAGTCTTCCAGCACTTCTTCGAGGTCCACCAGGCGGTGAGCGCCCAGCCCGGCCGACTGCAGGCGGGCTACCAGGTCTCCTGCCGGAACGCCGGCGAATCGCTTCGCGAGCTCGGTTTCGAGAGCCTCCCCGGTGAGTCCAGCCACACCCGCGAGACCTTCGACCTTGTCGAGCAAACCAGGCTGGTCTTCGCGCATGCCGAGGAAGATCCACCCATCGGAGGCCCGGTAGAGCCGCTGCAAGGCTCCGCTCCCGCGGACGTCCTTGCCCGCGGGTTCATCCCAGCGGCGGCCTTCGTAGCTGAACATGAAGGGCGTCTGGTGGAAGGTGCCCGTCATCGAAAGCGAGGCCTGCACGGCCTGGCCTTCGCCCGTCCTCGCCCGGTGGTAGAGCCCGAGGAGGATCGAGTACGCGCCCATCAGGCCCGTGCCGTAATCACAGAGAGCATAGGGCTGCATCGCCGGCGTGCCGCCACCCATCCGAAGCTGCATGCCGGTCGCGGCCTGGCCCACGGGCTCCCAGCCGCGATCGGCGCCGCGGGGACCGTCGTAGCCATAAGCGCTGACCGACGAGTAGACGATGTCCGGCTGGTGCTCCCGGACCGCGTCTTCGCCGAAGCCCAGCCGCTCCGCCGTGCCCTTGCGGAAGTTCTGCATGAACACGTCCGAGCGCTCGATGATCTTCCAGAGCACATTCATCCCCGCCGGCGACTGCAGGTTCAGCAGCAGCGATTGCTTGCCGCTGTTCACATGCAGGTGCGAAAGCACATCCCCCGACGTGTCGTTGATCTTGATGACCTCGGCGCCGTATTCGGCGAGCACGCGCCCGGCGGTCGGCCCCGCCCAGATGTGCGTCGTATCGATGACGCGAATGCCTTCGAGCGCGGACCCAAGACGGATGTCCTCGTGGGGAACGGCCGGTGGGGTGCGTGATTCGAGCTCGGCGAGGATTGCCGCCCGGTCCCCATCGACCTCGTGCCGCGGCTGAGGGTCATCTGGAACGGACTTCGAAAGCGCGACCGGGAAGCCGGCCTGCATCATCGGCCCCAGTTCGGGGTCATCGACGGCCACCACCGAACGGGTCGCGAGCGCGTGCGGGTCGTTCAGCCACTCCTCGCTCGTGCGGCAGACGCAGAACGGTGTCCCCAGTTCGTTGACGAACCGCTCCCACTCCCAGGAGTCTCTCGTCCTGAACAATGCCGTCAGGCGAGAGCGCAATTCGGCCGCGAGCGCGGGTTCCGCCCGTAATCGTCCCTGGTCGGCGAGCCCTTCCTCGGCCCAGCCGGAAGGGAAGGCTCCCGCAGCGAACCATTCGAAATGCCTCGGGCGCATGACCAGCAGCTGTACCCAGCGGGCGTCCTTGCATTCGTAGAACCCACCGCCGAGCGGGTCGAGGCCCCCCGGGAGCGGCGCCTGAGCGGCCCCGGGCGCCATGTTCTTCTGTCCCCAGGCCCCGAATGCTTCGAACATGGCGTCGAAGAGCGGCGTCTCGATGCGCTGGCCGCGCCCGGTCTTCTCGCGCGCGATGAGCGCCGCGACGATGCTGTTCACGGCCGTAAAGGCCGCGAAGTTCGAGGCCAGCGGCACGGCGGTGTAGTGCGGTTCGGGCCCCACCAGGCGACCGTGGTAGGTGGCAGTAGCCGCGCCGACCACGCCTTCCCAGCCCGGCACCCCCGCGCGAGGGTCATCTCCGGCGAACCCGGGCAGCGAGCAGTAGACCAACGCGGGGTTCATTTCTCGAAGGGCGGCATCGCCGAGTCCCAGCCGCTCCATCACGCCCGGCCGGAAGTTCTCGATGAGCACATCGGCTGTCGAGATCAGCCGCCGCGCGACTTCCAGGTCCGCACCGTCCTTCAGGTCGAGCGAGATGCGCCGTTTCCCCCGGTTCCAGAGCGCATCCGCGGGCGTCTTCAGTCGCGGGCCACCCGGAGGATCGACGTGGATGACCTCCGCTCCCTGGTCGCCGAGCATCATCGCGGCCAGCGGCCCGGCGATGTACTGCCCGAAATCGATGATGCGAACTCCGCCAAGTGCTCCGGCCATGTGCACTCACCTCTCAATCCATGCGCGCGTACTTCGGCACAAGCAGGCTGGCACGTCAACTGCTTCCGCCCCAACGAACAACAAAAGGCGCGACTGACAAGGAGCGCTGGGGATTGCAACGAACGTCGAGCGAACTATCCCGCGGTTGCTATCCCCGCAACTCTCGCAACGCCTTCCACCACACGCGATCAAATCCACCGTTTCCCGGGACCATCCCCGGCTTCACCACCCCGGTCCGGACAATCACCGCCTCCCACGAGGGGATGACGAAGACGTACCGGTTCAGCAGCCCAGCCATCGTGGCCATGTCCTGAGGGGCGTCCGGCAACCGTCTCCCCGGGATGCTTTCCGTGCTTGCCGGCACCATGTACCGGTCCGAATCGTTCAGCCACCAGAGGAGCCCGTACGCCGGGTTCAGCGCCTGGCTCGGCCGAAGCATTTCCTCGACCGAGGAAGGCGCGATCGCTTCGACACCGTCCCAAACACCCCGGTTGACGATGAGCATCCCGAAGCGCGCGAGGTCCCTCGCCGTGGTGACGATGCCGCGCAACGGCTGGCCGGAGACATCCTTGAAGGGACGCTCGACCCAGTATGTGTGCTGCCAGCCGATGGCATCTCCGAGCCAGGCCTGCGTCAGCTCGTTCGCGGAGAGTTTCGAAACCTCCATGAGGATCGGTAGCAGCTTCTGGTAGGCGGGCGTGTTGTAGTGCCACTTCGTCCCGGCATCCGCTTCGAATTCCAGGCGGTCGTTCAATCCGGTCGTCATCGAAAGCAGGTGACAGGGCGTGATGCCCGCTTCCTGCTCACGCTCCGCCTTCGTCCAACCATGCCCGAGGAAGTCCGAAACCGGTTGCTCGAACGCAATCAGCCCTCGGTCGCGGGCAATCAGGCACAACACCGCGACAACGCTCTTCTGCGCTGACGCCACGTCCTCGAGCGGGTAGCCGTCGTCGGTCTTGCCATAGACCAGACTGGGGGCGAGCGGGCCAGCCGCGGCGACCGTCGCCTCGTCCAGCGTCCAGTACCGTTCCGCGACGATGCGGCCGCGATGGAGGAAGACCACGCCGCTCGAGTGATACTCCCGTGCGAGTTCGATCGAACGCGCGAGCGCGTCGTTGGACCATTCTGCCGATTGCGGCGTGGTCAGCTCCCAGGACGACCCGGTTGGAAAGTAAATGACGGACTCCATGGACGGCACAGGCTGGTCACAGCCCGATTTTCGCCATCATGCCCCCTGGTTTCGAGCGCGTAAATCGCTCAATCGCCTGTAGACTCCGGCCTCACACCCAGTTGGAGGCAGCGCGATCATGAAGGACTTCAAGGACAAGGTTGCGGTGGTTACCGGAGCCGCGAGCGGGATGGGGCTCGCGTTCGCGCACAAGTTCGCGGAAGAAGGCATGAGCGTCGTCCTCGCCGATATCGAGGCGGAAGCGCTCTCGATGGCCGAGGCGGCGGTGAAGGCCCATGGCGGCAAAGTCGCAGCTCTTCGCACGAACGTCATGGCCGAAGACGATATCAACCGGCTCGCCGATGCTGCCTTCTCGACGTTCGGAAACGTGCATGTGCTCTGCAACAACGCCGGCGTCGCCGCCACCGCCGCCACCCTGCGCTCCCGGCCCTGGGAGACCCCGATGAGCGACTGGGAGTGGACATGGGGCGTGAACTTCATGGGCGTGCTCTATGGCATCCGCGCCTTCATCCCGCGCATGCTCGAAAACGGCGAAGAGGGTCACATCGTCAACACCGCGTCGATGGCCGGGCTCCTCACGGGCGCGAACCCCTACAACGTCTCGAAGCACAGCGTCGTTTGCCTCACGGAGGGCATCTACAAGGAGTTCAAGGGCATGGGCGCGAAGCTCTCAGCCTCGGTGCTCTGTCCGGGCCTCATCAAGACGAACATCCTGGATGCGGAACGCAACCGCCCGCCGGAGTTCGGCGCCACCACGCTGACTGAACAGCGCCCTGAGTTACAGCAGTTCTCGGCGATGTTCACGGCGGCCCTCAACGCGGGCTACGAACCGGAGGATGTCGCCCTCCAGGTGTTCGAAGCGATCCGCGACGACAAGTTCTATATCTTCCCGGCGCAGGAGAACGTGCTGCAGTCCGTGAAGACGCGGATGACGGACATCATTGAGCAGCGGAACCCGACGTTGGCGATGTAGGCGGGGAGTCAGTCGGCCGTGGGTTCCGGGGTTGATTCCGGAACCGATGTCGCGCCAGCGTCCGGAGTTTCGTCGGCCTCGTCCGTTGGTGTCTCCGCCGTCTCGGCCGTAGGAGTCTCCGTCTCCTCGTCGTCGCTCGCGACGTTCACAATGCGGATCGGTGGCGGAGTTTCGGAAGCGGCAGCCGCAGAGACACCGCTATCCGAAGAGATGCCGTACACGCGCAGCGGTGGGATCGGCGTGGGAGTTGGTTCGGGTGCGGTGGTTGGAGCTTCGGCCACGAGCGCTTCCGGTTCGGCGGCGGAAAGTTCGACTGGCACCGGGATTACGATCTGCGCGAGTTCTGGCGGAAGGGTTTTCGCGGGGCTCATGTCCACCACCACCACCCGCTGATCCGGCTGCGGACCCCGCGGTTCGAACGGTCCCCAGCTGGCCCGCTCCGCCGAAGTCAGCGCGAGGCCAACCGCACCGACAGAAAAGAACAGCGTCGCCAGCAGGAGGGGCGCCTTCCCTGACATGGGCCGATCATGCCTGCTCAGGAGTAAAGCTGCCACCATGGCGGTGGGCCATATACGGATCTGAAACACGTTCGTGACCGAACTGAACCTGCGCTCTCGCGGAAATCGGGGAGAACCCTTAGTACTCGCCGGCCAGGTCGCGTTTACCTTGCGCACTCGCGAGGGCGGCGTGATTCAGGATATTGCGCGCCATCGAGGACTCCTGCAGCTTCGATCGGGCCGAATACACCTCCGCCCGGAGGGCATGTGCTTCCTTCGAACCCGGTTCCGCGATGACGGCGTATTCCACCAGGTGGCAGGCCAGGCGCAAGTTCCCGAGCTCCCGCAGTTCCTGGACCCGCTTCAGCACAGGGTCGAGGCCGCCACTCAGGGCGATCCACTCGCGGGCCTGCTCGGCACGCGGCGCCGGGAGCAGGTTATCGGGCTCGCCGTCGTACCAGCCGCCGTACAGCCGCCACACGTTCCTCACCAGGAACTGCGGGTCGTCGTAGACCGGCTTCAGGAAGGGCTTCTCGATGAGTCGCTGGGGGAATTCCACCTGGTGAAGGATCTTGTCGAGCGTGGTGCCGGTGTTCATCAGGGCGACCACCTGGCCCTCGATGAGCTCGAGCAGCTCCGCGGTATCGCCCAGGGCCTCGGCGATGCGGCCGGCACCGAAGATCGGCAGGCCGTGACCGGGAAGCAATACCTCGGCGCCGAGCGCGGCCATTTCGCGCAGGCCTGCCGCCCACTCACCCGAGTAGCGCTGGACCTTCTGAGGATTTCCGGCATTCGGCACCGCGTAGATGAAGAGGTCGCCCGGCGCGAGCAGCTTCTTTTCCGGCACCCACGTCCAGGTCGCGTCATCGGTCTCGCCACGCGTGTGGCGAAGCTCGAACGTGAGGTCACCGCTGTGGAAGGTCATCCGTTTCTGGTAGGTCACATCCGGATAGCGGTAGTTCTCCTGCCATTTGAACTGGGGCGCGTCGATGGCGAACTGGCGGCGGTTGATCGCCGTGTTCCAGCCGAGCGTCCGCTTGTAGCGGTCAAAGTTCCAGTCGAGGTGTTCGTGGCCATAGACCAGCGGGCGCGCCCAGCCCCGCTCCTGTGCATCGGCTTCGAACGGCCCCACGCCGAAGATGTGGTCGACGTGGTGATGGGAGAAGACAGCCGCCCGCAGCGGCGCATTGGCCCGCCACTTCCGCACCTCTTCGTGCAGCGCCCGCGTATCGTTCACAGCCCCCGTGTCGAGCATGACGAGGCCATCGCCGGTGTCTATCGTGTTCGCGCTGGCGATGCCCTTGTAATAGAGCACCCCGTCGGCAATCTCTTCGCCAACCGGCTGGCGAAACGCGACAGGGTGGAACTCCTGGGTATCGACCTCGCCGTTCCAGAGTTTCTCGGAAAGTTCGCGGATGCTGGGCATGGGTGGCTGTCCTCCTGGTCTGCCGCCGCATCATAAGGCCGGCGAAAGGGAGAACGAGAGCCGCAAAGGAACAGAGGAACAGAGGAACAAACGAAAGAAAGCTGAGGGGATGGGGCTCGCGCACTCAGGTGCCCAGAAGAACCCTTTGTTCCTTTGTTCCTTTGCGGCCCATTGGCGTCCTTCGGCCCTCTTTCAGTTCATGACCAGGGTGCCGTCTTCGGTCATGAGCACCCAGTAGACCTTGAGGGTGAACAGCCCGCCGAAGTCATTCAAGATTCGGGGGTGCGTCGGAGTCACGGGCAGGTGCGAAAGCCACTGGCCGGATGCGTTGTCGTATTGCAACACCTGCGTCCACTTCCCATCGACCGAACTGAGCGCGTCTTTTACCGAATGGCTGGTGCCCGTGTAGGTGAAGTTGTTCCAGCCCTGCTTGAGCTCGATCGTCCGGCCCGGCGGCGGGTTCGGGTTCAGGCTGGCGATGTTCGGGGGCGGCGCATCCACCCAGTACGCGTCGTACTGCTGGATCGAGGTGATATCGGCTGAAAAGCTCGGCGCGCCGCGGAAGAAGCGAAGGTAGGCGCCGAGCGCGCCCAGCGTTGCCTTGTCCGGGTCCCACTTGAAGATTGAGGTCCACGGAGTCGGCAGGCCGGAGACCGCACCGGGGAGTTGCCCCGTCGGCTCCAGGTGGGCGATGTTCGCCCAGCTCCCGTTCAGCGCCTGGACCACGAGGACGCCCGGGGGAGGGGAGACGCTGCTCACTTCTTTATCGCGCAGGGCGAGATCTGTGTTCGGCGGCCCCCAGGGGAACGTCGGCACGGCGGGAGCTCCGCCTACAAAGATCTGTACGGTCTTGCCCGGTTGCCCGCAGTTCGCCTGCTCGGCGTCGCTCTTTATGCGCAGTGAGAAGCGGGCATTGAAGCCGAACGCCTGCGAGGTGGTCGAACCGCAGACGTTCCCGTCGATCACGCCCTCAACCGTGGTGCCCGCGGGCACATCCCGCCAGTCACGCAAGGGCGTCCCTTCGACTGACATCGGAACTCTCGCTACGGCGCCGCCAATGTTGATGATTCCCGCGCCGGCCCAGTTCTGGCCGTGCGGCGCGGGCAGCGCTGGTGTGGCCGCCGCCTTCGCGATCTGGATGTACTCGGGCGCTGAGAGCCGGGAGTTCCGCGAGATCATCAGAGCGAACATGCCGGAAGTCAGCGCGGTCGAGTAACTCGTCCCGCCGTCCGGGCCTGATGACACGTAGGGCGTTGAGAGCCCCAAGTCCGAGCGGGTTGTGCTGACGATTTGACTGCCCGGAGCGGCGAAATCGACCGCCGGCCCGTAGTCACTGTATGAGGCCCAGATGTTGTTGTTGAGGTTGTTCGATGCCCCGACGGCGACGAGGTTCGGGAAGTCTTCGAGGGCAGCCGGGTAGCGCGTTCCTACTTCGACAGTACGGGCATCATTCCCGGCTGCCGCGACGACGATGACGCCCGCGTTCTGTGCCATCTGTATCGCCGCCCGTAGGGCGGCCGCCTCAGTTGCGAGAATTGTCGTGTGTTCCGAGGCCGCGCTGATATTGATAACACGCGCGCCATTCTTCACCGCGTACTCGATCCCCTGGGCGATGTTCATCATCGAGCCCCGCCGGTTGCAATCGAGGACTTTTACGGCCATCAGCCGGACGTTCCAGTTGATGCCTACGACCCCCTGGCCGTTGTTCCCGGCCGCGCCGATGATCCCGGCCATTACGGTCCCGTGGGCCAACGCGTCTCCCGGCGTGCCCATGTCGTCCTGGACCTCGTTCCCGAGACTTGAGGAATAGCCGCAATTGTTGTTGTCCTGCGTCAGATTGACGAACCGGTAGCCGTAACGGTCGTTCACGTAGCCGTTCTTGTCCCGGTCGATTCCATCGCTCTGGTTGTCGACCTGGTTCTCCCAGATCCTCCCTGCGAGGTCCGGATGAGCCAGGTCGATCCCCGAATCGAGGACGGCAACGATGGTCTGCGAAGAACCCGTCATCAGATCCCATGCCTGGGGCGCGAAGATCTGTTCGAGGTACGCCGCCTGGTCCGGTCCGGCATAGTCATAGAACGGGTCGTTGGGGATGGCCGCGGCAACCACCGTGCTGCTCCGGTCGGCCGAGAGCACATTCGGGCTCTGCCGCAGCTGGTTCACATACTCTTCGGCGGTCATCCCTTCCGGCACCGGGAGATGTTGGAACCCCTGCTGTGCAAGCGTGGGCGAAGAACCGTCCGCGTTGAGCGATTCGATGTTGACGCCGGTATCGAGTTGAACGTCGACGTACGAAACGGGGGCCTCGGCCGCCGCGTGCCGGGTGCTTACTTCAGATACCGCTCCTGTGCCCAATGCCAGCGCGAAGGCGGCAAGGGCCAGCCATCTTCCGTGCACACATCCTCCCCGTATGGTCCCCGCGTCTAGTTGCCAAGCCCCGGAAAGCTTGGCGTCGGGATGGCAGTTGGCTCCACGGCCGGGCGCGTGCCGAGCAGCTTGTCATCGATGGCGGCGGCGATGTTTCGTGCCGGGTCGATGTTCATGTAGCTCTCGCCGCCCCACGTTACTACGGTCACAATCATGTTGCCGCGCCTGAAACTATAACGATGGTAGACCGCAACTTGTTCCGAGACGCTTAACGTTCCTTCGATAAAGCGGTAGGCGGCGGAGTCATTGGCCAGGGGCTTCGCCTCCACAGCTTCGCTCCCCTTCGTCCGGGAGACGAAGCCATCGAAGTGGGCCCACGCCTTCTTCGCGCCATCCACGCTCGCAAACTTGTACGACTCCACGTGGATGTAGGGCGAGCCGGTGAGGACTTCAGCGACCAGACCCTTCGGCTGGTAATACGCCTGAAAGCCGTCGAGGATGCCCCACTCCTTCGCTTTGTCGAGCCCTTCCTGGTTGCTCTTAAACCAGTACGAGCTGGAGAACGTCGAAACCGTCATCGCGAACGTATACGGGACGTCGACCTCGTAGTTCTCCGGCAACTCTTCGAGGTTGATGCTTGCCTGCTTGGGAGACACATCAAACACCTGGTCCGGGCCGCCGACCGTCCCTGCGGTGCTCTGCGTCGGAGTCTTCTCTTTGATCACCTGGCCCGCGCCAGAGCTGTTGTTGTCGCCGCCGCCGAAGAGCAGAAAGCCGCCGACCACGCCCATGGCGATGACGACCACCCCCGCGAGAAGGATCAGCAGCGGTTGATTCTGTCGCAGCCGCTTCATTGTTTGGTCGGTTCCGGCGTGGGGGTTTTGTAGTTGCTCGTCGGAGTCGGCTCCGGCGCGGCGCGTTCGCCCAGCAGCTTCTCATCGGCGATGACGGCCAGGTCCCAGGCCTCCTTTGGAGTCATGAAGCCCTGCGCGCCTTTTGTGAGGACCACGGTGAGCACGTTGCCGCGCACGAACAGGATCTGCTCGTACACGGCGTTCACGCGCGTATTGCCGAGCTTCTCGCCCAGGGTCTCGAAGCCGGCCGACTTGTTTCCGACAGGACTGATCTGCACGGCCGCCGAGCCTGCGCCGGAGGCAGCGTAGGCGGTGAAGTAATCGAAGGCGGCGTTAGCGCCTTCCGCCGTCTCGAACAGGTGCGTTTCCACCTTGATGTAGTACCCGCCCTTCAGGACCGTGTCATCACGCCCCTCGGGGATGTAGGCGGTTTCGTAGCCTTCGACGTAGCCCCAGGATTCGAGGTCTTTTTCGCCTTCTGTCTGGCTTGCGAAGAGGCAGCTCTTGCGGCAATAGGATTGCGAGCTGATCACATACGTGTTCGCGATATCGGTCAGCCAGGCATTTCCGATGTCGTCGAGACTGACGGAATACTTGCCGGCCGGCTTCGAAAGCTGGGGCGAAGCAGTTGAGACGGTTCCGCTTGGAGGAGGATTGGTCGGCGACTTCGACGGGTCGGACCCGGAATCTCCTCCGTCATCGTCACCGCAGGCCGCGAGAAGTGCTGCGATGGCGAGGACGCAAGCGGCCAGGGTAAGCCATCTTGGCATGGGGGCTCCCGGGACAAATGTCAGTGGAATGTAACAAGAGGCCCACTATTGCGGAAGAAACCACGGCAAGCTGCCGGAAAGGAACAGCCAAGCCGCTTAACCCGCCATCGCGAACGAACGCCGCCCGGTGACGGTACAGTAGATCCATGCACCAGACTCGAAGAAGCGGCGTCCGCATTCGCTACGAACGAATCGGTTCTGGCTCCCCGGTGGTCCTCGTCCATGGCTATACGGCCAGTGGCTACTCCAACTGGATAGCCTCGGGCTGGGTCGAAGCGCTGGCGGGGTCGCACACGTTGCTCATCCCCGATCTTCGTGGCCATGGGCGAAGCCAGAAACCATATTCCTCCGGCGCATATTCAATCGCGGCGATGGCGCGCGATGTCCTCGCGGTGATGGACCGCGAAGGCGTGGAATCGGCGCCCGTCTTCGGCTACTCCATGGGCGGCATGGTCACCCTTGAACTGCTCGTGGAGCACTCCGAGCGTATTGAATCGGCCGTCATCGGAGGGATGGGAAGCTACTTCCCGCGGGGGCGCGGCCGCTTCGCCATCGAGCGCCAGCACGAAGAGAGCAACGCTCCGCGCCGGACGTTCCTGGAACGCGCGAAGTTCCTCGCGGCTTACGCTGTCCGCTTCGACCCCATCGCCATCGAGGCCGCCTATCGCGGTGTCTTCAAGAATGGCCGCCCGGTGGATCCAGCCCGCCTCGCCGGCATCAGGCAGCAGGTGCTCGTGACGGCCGGCGACCTCGACCCGTTCTTTGAACCCGCGAAGGCTCTCGCCGAGGCGCTGCCCAATGGGCGCTTCCTCCAACTCCCGAACGAAGGTCACCTCAGCGCGGTCCGAAACCCTCGTTTTATGGCCGAAGTCCGTGCGTTCCTGACCCGGGTTGAAGAGCCGAGCACTCCTGGAGCGGCTTAGCGGCCTCGACGTTCACGCGGATGGATTGTGCCCGCAGGTATGATCGAAGGATGAAGCGGTTTTCCTGGGCGGCGGCGTTGATGTTGGCGATAGTCACCGTCGGGTGCTCGGGTCGGAATGACTCCAGCGAACCCACTGCAACACTCCCGCCTCCGACAGCTAGCGCCTCGCCGTCAACCCCGCCAACCGCCACGCGCGAGCCTGTCCCGACGGAAGAAGTTCCCGGGAAAGTGCCAGTCAGATGGCGATGGGATTCCGGGCTCTTCAATGCGATCATTTGGGTACGCTCGGATGACTCGTTCGTCGCTGCCACGTACGGCGGACTGTACGAAGGTCCAGCCAATTTCTCGCCCCAGCCCGGTGGCATCGCCTTGCTGGACGGCGCGACGGGCTCCCAAGTTTGGAGATTCGAGACGCCCACCCAGGCGTTTCCCGCGGCGTTCATCGATGACGAGGTCGTCTTCGGCACGGGTAACGGAACCGTCTTCGCCCTGGGCCGCGCGAGTGGTGTAGAGCGTTGGCGTATCGAGTTCGATGGCATCCCGTTCCAGGTTGTCTCAGCGGGTGACGTCGTCCTGGTGGCAGATGCCGACCCGGAAACCTGGGGTCCGAACGGGCTTGTGGATAAGACACGCCTCGGTGGACGTGTGTGGGGGGTTGATCCTCAGACAGGTAAAGTCCTGTGGAAACAGAACGTCGGGTCGTTCAACGCGTTCATCGGCACGGCGGGGAGTGTCGTCGTTGCCAGTGCTTCGACACCCCAGGTGAACAGCGAAACGAAGGCGTTCGACGTCCATTCCGGCGCGGAACTCTGGTCGCAACCGTACGAGGCGTCGTCACCGCCGGCTGTCACGACAAAGGAAGTGCTCATCCCCGGTGCCACCATGAGGACGTTCGATACAGCGACGGGCGCGGATCTCTGGGCCGCCACCCCGCCGAATGGCGGGACGTTCTTCTTCCCACTGGTGGCGGGCGATGTGGCGGTGGCCGCCAGCAACACCGGCACAATCAGCATCCTCGACGCCGCGACCGGCCAGGAGCGCGGCGTCGCTCAGATGGGTGACTGTTCCGCGCGCTGGTTTGAGTTCGACGATCTGCCGTACGGAATCGTCTGCACAGGACTTGTCCGGCTCGAGCCGGACGGTTCGGGCTGGAAGCTCGTGGTGGTGTTGATTCCGCAGGGAGCCATCGACTCCGCGGCGCCAATTGGCCGCGGAGTGGTGATCAGCACCGGTATCGGCACCGCTCCGGAACGGGTGCTCGTGCTTGAGCCAGTCCCCTAGCGGCCGGCCGCGAACGACCCGACGTCCTTCCACACGAGCTGCGCGCCGGAGTGCCCGGCGACAATCATCGTCACCAGCGCCAGCACGGCGGGGACTATCGCCGCGGCGTAGGCAGCGAGCGGCGTCCACTCGGGCAATTTGAGGCGTTCGCGGTACCGTTCGATGAGCCAGACGCCTACTGCCGCCATCGCCAGCAACATCGCGAAAAAGAAGGCGGTATCTCCCTGTTCGGGATGTTCGCCGAAACGCGGGCGTGCAGCCCCGGCGGCGCTGGCCGCCTGCCGGACCGAAGTCTCAAGCGGGCCGCCCGTTTGCTTCGCCAGCAGGGCGAAGCCGGCGCCCACGACCGCCAGGATTGCCACCGGCAGGCTGTAGTGCTTTCGCCATTCCGCGTTCCAGCAGAGAACGGCGAGGGCGATAGCCGCGAGCGGCACAAGAACCACTGCCGCATGAACAAGGAGCGCGTGCGCCGGCAGCCCGGCGATCGTCTTCAGAGCGAGAAACATCTCATCCTCGATTCATGGCCGGCCGGTCGCCGGCCTGGTATTGCGCGGTCTGCGGCATGGCCTCGCAATCCCATGCTTGCAAAGCCATTTCTTAAGGATGAGACCCCTCTCCGTTCACCTTTTTCGAAACGTAAGGTGTGACTTTCACGACACCCATGCGGCCGCTCAAAGACGCCGATTGGCCTGACTCGCTCCCAGGTCCATCGATTGCTATAGTGTCCAGAGTGGACACTAACGGAGACGACATCGAAGCTCGCATCCGCGCCAACCTGCACGCGCGTCGAGAAGCCGCCGGCCTCTCGCTTGGGCAGCTCGCCGAACGCGCAGGGGTCAGCAAGGCGATGATCGCCAAGGTCGAATCCGGCGCCTCATCGCCGACAGCGTCATGGCTCGGACGCATCTGCGCCGGCCTCGGCGTGACGCTCTCGACGCTGATGCTCGAGGTCGAAGGCTCGGAGGTCAGTCACTGGCCGGCCCCCCGCCAGCCCGTCTGGCGCGACCGCCGGACGCGGTTGGAACGCACGCTGGTCTGCCCGGCCACGCCCCAGAGCAGCGTCGAAATCGCCCGCCTTCGCCTGCCGGCGGGGCAGGCCGTGGATTACGACTTCACGCCGCAGACCGTCATCCGCCAGCACATCGTGATGCTCTCTGGTGCCCTCGAATTCACCATCGGCGGGTCGACGACACGTCTCGAACCCGGCGACGGCCTCTTCTCGTTCATCGACCGCCCAACGCGGCTTGCCGCCGCCGGTGATGTCCCGGTCGAATACCTCGTCATTCAGGAGCCCGCGTGAACACGATCGCCATCGAACGACTGGACGCCGTTGCCGCCGTGGCTGAAGTGCCTGCGCTCTCCAGTGTGCTCATCGACTGCGTCGAAGGTGGCGCCTCGGTCAGTTTCATGTGGCCGATGACTGCGACGAAGGCGGAAGCGTTTTGGAATCGAGTCGCGGGAGCGGTCGAGCGAGGCGAAACTCTCCTCTTCGCCGCCCGCGATGCCGAAGGCATCTGTGGCACCGTCCAGGTGCTGCTCTCGTTTCCGGAGAACCAGCCCCACCGCGGCGAAATCGCCAAGCTGCTCGTCCATCGCCGCGCGCGCAACCGCGGCATCGCCGAAGCCCTCATGCGCGCCGCCGAAGCCGCTGCCATCGAAGCAGGTAAGACCCTCCTCGTGCTCGATACCGCGAGCGACGTCGCCGAGCGGCTCTATACGCGCCTCGGCTGGCAGCTCTGCGGGACGATCCCGGGGTACGCCCTGCTCCCGGGCGGGGAAGAGTGCGCCACGGTTGTGTTCTGGAAGCGCATCGCGGACTGAAGCGGCAATTCGCCGTAGACAACCTCGCCCGCAAATTCCACAATCCGAACTCGCCTCGGAGGTGACCCATGGAGTTTCGCGACAGCCCGAAAGAAGTCGAATTCCGCAAGACGGTCTCTGACTTCCTCGATAAGGAATACCCGGCCGAGTTCGCCGAGCGGCCAACCGAGTGGGGACTTTTCAATGGCGCAGGCCGGGCGCAGCCGGGCTTCCGGGAGTTCATGCAGCAGTGGACCGTGAAACTCAACGAGCGTGGCTGGGGGGCGCCCGCCTGGCCGAAGGAGCACGGCGGCGGTGGCCTCAGCGTGAAGGAGCAGTTCATCCTCAGCGAGGAGTTCGCCTGGCGGCGGGCGCCTCGCTCCGGCGGCATCGGCCACGGCTGGGCCGGCCCCACGATGATGGTCTACGGCACCGACGAGCAGAAGGCCGCCTACCTCCCGAAGATCATCTCCGGCGAGCACGTCTGGTGTCAGTTGTTCAGCGAACCGGGCGCCGGCTCGGACCTCGCCTCCCTCCAGACCCGCGCCATCCGCGACGGCGATGACTACGTGGTCAACGGCCAGAAGATCTGGACCTCCGGCGCGCAGCACGCCGATATGGGCATCCTCATCGCGCGCACGAACCCCGATGCGCCGAAGCATCGCGGCATCAGCTACTTCCTCGTCGATATGAAGACGCCCGGCATCCAGGTGCGCCCGCTCATCAACATGCTCAGCAGCCACGAGTTCAACGAGGTCTATTTCGAAGATGTCCGCATCCCTGCCAAGAACCTCCTGGGCGAGGAGAACCGGGGTTGGTACCTGGCCACCACCACGCTCGATTTCGAACGCAGCGGCATCGCCACCAGCGTCGCGCACCAGCTCATCGCGCGGGACCTGGTGAAGTTCGCCAAGGTGTCCGAGATTGGTAGCCACACGGTAGCCACCAATCCTGCAGTACGAAATGAACTCGCCGACCGCATGATCGAAGCCCAGGTCGAATCGCTGATCTGCTATCGAATCATCTCCATGCAGGAGCGCGGCGAGATCCCAAACAAAGAGAGTTCGATCGCCAAGCTCTACTCGAGCGAGCTCGATGTGCGGCTCGCTTCGACGGCGATGCACCTGGGAGGCATGCACGCGCAGACCACCGACCGCGAGAACACGGCGGCAGAGGGCGGGAAGTTCGCGCGCTTCTACATGCACAGCACCACCAGCCCGATCGGTGGCGGCACAAGCGAAATCCAGCGCAACATCATCTCGATGCGCGGCCTGGGACTGCCGAGGGGCTAGGAAGCGTCAGCTCGCCCGTGGCATGGACTGATCTGTTCGTCCGGTGACCACGAGCCGCCGGCCCATCAGTCCCTGCAGCCAGCTGAGGTCCGCCTGGAGGTGGGCGATCCGCCGCTCTTTCGCGGCCACCGACCAGTCTTCGGCACTGTTTGTCCGTAGCGTGCGTTCTTCCGAGGTGAGCTGGCGCGCAGCCGCCGACATGCGCGGCTTCAGCGCCTTCGCGAGCACTTGCACACCGCCCTGCCCAAGGACCGCGACGGCCAGGGAAAACACCGGGCTTTCCAGCGCTTCGGAATCGACGACGTCCCGCGCTTCGGCAGTCACCCGGTCGCGGCCCTGCTTCGAGAGGGTCAGCGCGCGCCGGTAGTGACCGCTTTCGCCGCGGATGTCATCGGCATCGAGCCAGCCCTGCGCGACGAGCGCTTCAACCCGTCGATAGAGCGTGCTCCGCGTCACCGGGAGGCCGCAGCTCTGCAGGTGTTCCAACAGCGCATAGGGGTGCGTCGGGTTCGCGGCCACGGCCGCCAGGATCGGGAAGTCGTCGTTCATGCCCTCCAGCATCTGCCCCAAGTCGAATAACCCGAATCGGGGGAATCCCGCATCGCGCCGGAGGCTTCTTCTCATTTGGGAACATCGCCCGGAAATATTCCCAAACGGGAAGTTCCCAGGTGGGAACAAGGATTTTGAACCTGCGCCGCCCGGCGAAACATACCGCCGTTGCGCCGGGTGAACGCGTCGGCCTGAAGCTGGGAACGCTGGTTCACGAGGCTGTCCCGCGGCGTGTGGCGCGTCGCCGCCGGCTCCTGGGTGACAATCCAGTGTGCATTCAGTGAATTGACCGTTTCATGTCCCACGATCCGGTGGATGGCATGTAAATTCATAGCAATGGCGAGTGTCAGCGTCGTCTGCGCCTGGTGTTCAGCGCCGCAGTCCAATGATGGAGAACAGGTCTCCCACGGAATCTGCTTGTCCTGCGCCATGGAATTTCTCAAGAAGCTCCCGCGCGAATACCTGCAGTCCATCGCCGAGCCCGATGGCACGGTGGCGCTCTTCAGCGGCCACCGCCTGGATATCGCTACCGGACGAAAGCGCTAGCGCCCCGTAGGTGCTGTCAGGGAATCCACCGGGGGCTATTGCCGTCGATCGGTAGCTTCGTGCGTGATCCGGATTCGAGGTCGAGTTCGAACGTGCTCACGTGACCGGCGGTTAGGACTGCGTATAACAGCGTCCTGCGCGAGCGGTCGAGATCCCAATCGAGGATCAGGTCGGCTCCGCCTGTAAGGTGGATTGAGCGGAGGACCGAGGCATCGGTCAACGACTCGAATACAAGCTCGGTCCCGCCACCCTGTGACCCTATCCCGCGCTTCAGGCTTACGATCGTCGTCTTGTCCCAGAATTTGGGGGCGAGGCGCACGTCTTCGGTCGTCCCGAACGAACGGTCGTATGTCCCGTCCAGGCTCACGACCCGGACCGGCTGTGGCTGCGACGAGGACACCGCCGAAGTCTCCGGTACTGCTTCAAATGCAACCATCGTTGAATCCGGCGACCAGGACATGGCGCCACCGCGTGGCTGGCCCACGACGTGGGTTTCTTCCGTCGTGAGGTTTCGCACCACCATCTTCGCGTCTGAGGGAGAGACATAGCCGAGTTGTTGGCCATCCGGTGACCAGCTCGGATAGAGCGAAGGATTGCCGTCGGGATCGATCGGGGCCACAAATTCGCCGTTCCTGCGAAGCAGCCAGGCACGCGGCGTGCCCTCGATGCCGCTGGGGAGCTTGTCTCTCCGAATCACGACGAGCGTCCCACCATCCGGAGACCAGGCGACACCCCCAATGCTGATCTGGGCCGACTGCACCACCGGTGCGCTGTTGCCCGTGGCGAGGTCGACCAGCGACAGGGTGCCCCACCCCTCTTTGTCCGAAGAGACCACCGCAACTTCTGCACCCCCGGGTGCCACCGCGAACGAACTGATACGGGGCGCGGAGGCAAGATCCCGTTGTCTTCCATCGGAGCGAAGCTCCACCAGGCGTTCGACGGCGCCATCGGAGACGATTGCCGCGACGCCGGGCTCGCGAACGGTGAAGTGCAATTCGAAATCGTCTTCCATCGGTTCGTCGGCTCGACCGAGCGTTCCGGCCGTGATCCGCACGACGTATGGACCGGTATCGAGCGCTCGCCCGGGAACGAACAGGAGTGTCCGCCCGCGCCAACGGAGCGTACCTTCTGCCTGCGGAACAAGTGAGAACGCCGCTTCGACCGCCCCGTGATTCGGCTCGCGGTTGAAAGAGATGGCAATCTCGGAGACGGTCGAGGGCACGCTGTCCCGTTCGGCTGGTGAGGCCAGCGTCACGTCCAGGCGCCGCTGGTCCCCAAGGGCGAGGATGAGCACAAGCACGGCCAGGACTAAGGCCGAAACCGCGACCAGCCCCACCAGCGCATGGCTTTCGCTACGGGTAGATGTATGGGTTCGAAGGCGCATCGATCTCTTCGACCTGGGTGGCGGCGACGACGGCCGTCCCATCGGCAGCTGTGGCCACTCGGCCTCGGACTCGGACCCAGTGGTCTTCGGGGAGGCTCGCCGCATCCTTCCACTGGACGGGCAGTGCGAAGCCCTGGGCATCGGCGACGCAACAGGCTACGACGAACCGGGCGACCAGAAATGTGTCCGGCGGCGTTCCGTCTTTGTGGAAGACGAATCCGACGACCTCAACAGGCTCGCCGGTCAGTTCGGCCGGAGGCCGCGTCTGGAATTCGTACGCCCACTGGTACACGTTGCGTAGCGTGACATCGCTGCTCGCGGCCGAGGCGCTGAAATGGCGTCCAGCCAACGGATCCTGATCGAGGCTCCCGGACCCAAGCGGGGCGGGCTGAAATGTAACGCCGACGAGAATGGGCAGCGCCACCAGGAGTACTGCAATCCCTCCCGCGGGCGTGAACCGCGGTGCCTTTGACGTAGAATCCCGGTCGGCCCAAACGGCCGCGAACGCCAGACCGGCGAGCACCAGTGCCGAAATGAGGAGGATAGGCAGGTACCAGTTCTGGACCAGGGCGTTCGCCGAGCCATCCCACAAGCGCCAGGCGACGAGCCCGCCGAGAGACACGGCGGCGAAAGCCTTCAGCGTCTCTTTCTTCACCACGCGCGGAACTCCGCGGCAACGCCGATGAGAAACGCGAATTCGCCGGCGACGACCGCGATGACAAGGACAACCGGAAGGCTGAACAGTCGCAAGTACATCGGCAGAGACTTGAGGTTCATCACCGGGCCGAAGGTAAGAAATGCCAGTACGGGACCGAGGCCCAGCCCACCGAACCCCGCTACGACGAATGCGTCCACGCTGGAACAGATGCTCAACAGGAATGCCAGGGCCATGAGCGCGGAGATGGAAAGAAACGCGCCGCCGGTAGAGGTGAGTACAGACCGATCGACAAAGACCTGGATGACCGCGGCCAGGGCCGCGCCAACGACGAGGTATTGAAACAGCTCGAAGAATTCCCCAAGAGCGCGGGATGCGAACGAACCCTCTTCGTCGCTCTTCGCAGTTACCACCGAGGCCAGCGCTATCTCCCCGCTGAATCGCGCAACAACGAGCGCCGTTGCAACGGCCATCAGTGCCGTGATACCCAGGCGGAGCATGAGCAACTCGGGATCACGAAACGCAAGCCACGTTGTGACGACAACAATCGGATTGACGACCGGCGCCGCAACCAGGAATGCGATCGCGAACTCACGCCGCCCGGCCAAAGCTAGCCGGTGCGCCAGCGGCCGCGATCCGCAGTCGCACATCGGGAGCGCGATACCCGCCGATACTCCGGCGAGCGTGCCCGCCAGTGGGTTCTTGAAAGCCGCCGATGCGAGGGCGCGTTCGAGTGGTCGTCCCGCTCCAACCGATATCAATACCCCCGCGAGAAGGAACGGGGTGGTCTCGAAAATCAGCGCGAGAAAAATTGCCGCGAATTCGCGCATTTGAGACATAGTACCAACAGGAAAAGTCTGTCTTAACCGATCCGTTCCGGATTGGGCATCGATGCCCGGGAAAACCCCATCTTTCCGAACGTTAACGGAATGTTGTCCGCGGATGTAGAATCCCCCGCATCACTCGCACGTGGATGAAATAGCGGTCCGTTCCACGTTCGCGAATCGAGGATCCCGGATGACGCTGCCGCAGTCGATGCCCGCCCCGAAACCGTTCCCCGTGCCCGAAAACTTCCCCATCGAGTGGCCCTCGCCTGAGCTGGCGATGTTCACCTTCAACCAGGACCGCATGCATGTGCCGTTCCCGATGTCGCCGATGGGTGGCTGGTGGTCGAAACGCTTCGCCCGCGGCTTCAACAACGGCTTCCAGGCCTACTCAGCGCCCATGCGCTGCGATGTCCTTCGCCTGAACTGCTACTTCTACCTCGGCGTGAACCCGAGCGTGCCGCCCGAGATGATGCCGGAGTTGGAAGCAAAGGCCGAGCCTCTGCTGAAGGCTGCCGCCGCACGCGCCTGGGAACGCTGGGAAAACGAATGGCTCCCAGAGCTTAAGAAGGGCTGGAGCGATTGGAATTCGCGCGACCTCGAGTCGCTCAGCGATGCCGACCTGGCGGCCTCGGCCCACGGCTTCTCAGATTGGTATGTCCGCATCTGGTCGATCCATTTCGAACTGCTCCCGCCGGTCATGGTCTCCGCCAGCGTTTTCCAGGACCTCTACACCTCGATTTTCCCGGACCGGCCCGGTCTTGCCGCCTTCAAGTTGCTCCAGGGCCAGGACAACCACAGCCTGGAGGCCGGGCGCGAGCTGTGGCTGATCGCCCAGGAGGCGGCCCGCAACCCTGTCATCAAGGACCTCATCGAAAAGACCCCCGCGAACGAACTATGGGCAGCGCTTTCCGAATCGGGCAACGGTCGCGAACTTCGCCAGAAGCTCTCGCAATACCTCAATGTCTATGGCCGTCGCAGCGACAACGTCCAGGATGTTTCGACACCGAGCTGGATCGAGGATCCAACCCCGGCGCTCGTGAACCTGAAGAAATACGTCAACGACTCGAACGACCCGCGTGAGCTGCTCGTACGCCAGGCCGCCGAACGCGACGCCGCCGTCGCCGAGGCTCGAGCGGCGATCGCCGCTCACCCGGAGGAATTACGAGGAGCCTTCGAAGGCCTCCTTCGCATCGCCCAGGATTTCGGCCGGCTCCAGGAAAACCACAACTTCTGGATAGACCAGCGGGGGACGCACGAAGCGCGTCAGCTCTGTCTCGAAATCGGCAAGCGCCTGGCGGGGCGCGGCATCATCGCCGATGCGAAAGATATCTTCATGCTCGATGTCGATGAGGCGTTGGAGGCGCTCCAAGGCAAGCGGGACGGCGTCCGCGAACTCGTTGCCTCGCGCCGCGCAGAGATGGATCACTGGGCGAAAATCCAGCCACCCCCTCAGGTCGGCACTGACTACGGCCCGCCGCCTCCGAATCCGATCGCGACCGCGATGGGGCGTTTCTTCGGCGGCCCGCCGCCCGCCCTCCCGACCGCCGCCGAGATTCGCGGAAACACCGGATCGCCGGGCAAGGTCGTTGGCACTGCCCGGATTGTCATGAACATTTCCGACGGATGGCGGCTCGAGCCCGACGAGATCCTGGTTGCCCCGACGACTGCTCCGCCATGGACGCCACTCTTCGCTACCGCCGCGGCAGTCGTAACCGAGACTGGCGGGGTCCTCAGCCACTGCGCCATCGTCGCCCGCGAATACGGCATCCCGGCAGTAGTCGGCGCCGCCGGGGCCACCGCCCTCATCAAGGACGGCGCAACGATCGAAGTCGATGGCGACGCCGGCACCGTACGCGTGCTGTAACAGCGCTGGCGACTCGAACCGCGTCCATCCCCGCCGCGGCCACTTCAACGAGTGGCTCGCTCTGGCCTGTCATGTCAACGGTGGCGCTTGGGGCGCTTCTGGCGCCGCTCAACTCCACCATGCTCGCCGTGGCCCTCCCCGAAATTCGCACGGATTTCGGACTTAGCCACGCGTCGGTCGGCTGGCTGGTTTCGACATATCTGATTGCCATGGCTGTGGTCCAGCCAGCCGCCGGCAGGCTCGGCGACGAGATTGGCCGGCTCCGGGTCTTTCGCGCCGCGTTGCTCGCGTTCCTGGTGTTTTCGCTCGCGGCGGTGTTCGCGCCCACCTTCGAACTGCTTGTGGCGTTCCGAACCCTCCAGGCTGTCTCTGGCGCCATCCTTATCCCCAACGGGATCGGCATGCTTCGAGCGGCAGTCCCCGCCGCCCGATTCGGCACGTACAGCGGGATTAACAGCGCCGTCATTGGGGCCACGGCCGCTGCCGGCCCCTTGGTGGGCGCAGGCATCCTCGCGTTCGCCCCCTGGCGAGCTCTCTTCCTGGTCAACATTCCTGTCGTCGCCGCGGCCTCGATAATGGCGTCGCGCCTGCCTTCCGGACAGGAAACCTCCGAATCGCGGAGGTTGAGCATCCCCGGGCTGGCGTTGTTCGCCGCGTTGCTCGTGGTCCTCACCTGGACCCTGAACTCCCTCCGCAGCGGGAGCGCATCCGGTCAGTTCGCTGGGCTTGCCATTCTCGCGGCCATCGCCGTTTGCTTCATTGCGCATCAGCGAAGCTCTCCGGTGCCCGTCGCCGCATGGTCGCTCTTCCGCAACCGCGGCTTCGTCGGTGCCTCCAGTCACATCCTCCTCATGAACCTCGTCATGTACACCACCCTGCTCGCAGTCCCGTTCTTCATTACCGATGTGCAGCACCGCAGCGCTACCGTTGCCGGCCTTCTGCTGGGCGCCATGGCCGCGCTCCAATCGCTGTCCGCGCCGTTCGCGGGCCGCATCTCCGATACCGTGGGCCGGCGGCTGCCGACGCTGGTCAGTTCGTCCCTCGCCACGTTCGCAGCCATCCTCTTGCTCGCCGGCGTGAGCAAGCACGAATCGTTCTGGTTCCTGGGCATAGCCGTCACGATTCTCGGTCTTGGTGTCGGCAT
Organism: Dehalococcoidia bacterium; assembly: GCA_050247055.1. GTDB lineage: Bacteria > Chloroflexota > Dehalococcoidia > Tepidiformales > Tepidiformaceae > Amarobacter. The sequence continues at coordinate 67,195 of JBFWUX010000001.1, read as the reverse complement.
TGGCTTTGTCACTTCCAGTGCTGCCGCCGTGGAATCGGTGCCTGGCGCGCTCTCGGGCACGGCCTCCGGCACCCAATCGATGATGCGTTACGCGGGCAGCATCCTCGGAACCGGCATCCTCACCGGGTTGCTCGCCACCGGCGAAGACGCCGACCCAAGCATCGCCACCTTCCGCATCCTGTTTCTCGTGGTCACGGTTATTGCGGCAGTGTCGTTCGTGGCGGCGGCGATGGTTCGTCCCTTCGCCACGCATCGGTGACTACACCGTAGCCACTTCTCCCGGTATCTCTCGGAGCCACTCCTCTACCTTTCGGGGACTCGTCAACCGAACCCAGCGGATGTGCGCGAACGCGTCATCGGCTTGTGCCGCAAGGAAGCGCTCCCGCGTTTTCTTCCCCCGGCGAACCGTGTACCCGATTAGCGAATCGAGGCTCCAGACCTTGAGTTGCGGCCAGAACCGCTCGTAGTTCGTGCCCCACAGCAACTCGTTCTGCGTCGAACGTCGCCACGACCGGCGCAGGATTCTGGGCAGCGTGGTCCGCAGCGGAAAGTCCAACCACACCACCGTTTCGAGCCGGTCCCAGTAGGCCGGAATCGTGTGCCTCGAGTAGTTCCCGGCCACCACCCACGCCTCGCCGCCGGTGTGGGCCTTCAACTTCTCCGCGAACTCTTCCGCCGGCGGCTCTACCCAGCCAGGCTTCCAGAACACCGCATCCAACTCGATGAATTCGACGCCGAGCCGCTCGGCAAGCAACGCGCCAAGTGTCGACTTGCCGGCACAGCTCGGGCCTACCACCTGGATCCGCCGGCCGCGGGTGTTGTTGGGCATGGCGGAGGATTAAACCACGGCCGGCGATGAGCGGGAACTCGCGACCTCCGCTTCATCTACCGCGTCGCGACGAACGTCCCCTCCATCGAACTGTCCGTCGAGGTCTGGCCGCCGACGCTCCACGCCTCGATCTGTGAGCACTTGAATGACCCTTCGATGCGGCTATCGGTGGCTGCGGCGTACGTCACTTCGCATGGGACGCCGAATTTCGATTCGCCGCGTTCGTTGTCCGTGTTCGTCTGGATGGCGAATGGTTCGTACTGCCTCGAGATGGAGATGGCGATGGTGTGGATTCCGTTGACATAGATCAGGTGAGTCGTCTCGCCTTTCGAATCCGAGTTGTTCTTGAGCGTCCCGTTGACGGTAAACGCCACCGTCCCGCTGATGGTTGCTGTGGCTTCGCCGCCGGTCCAGGTGCCCGCCTTAAATACGGGGGCCTTACCTGTGTTGTCAGGTGTGTCGGTGGCTTTCGGTGTTGTTTTGGCGGGCGTCGATTTCGCGGATGTCGACTCCTCAGGCGTCGTCGTGGAATCGGATTGGGAACTCGAATCCATGTCGTCGTCGTCGTCGTCATCGCTGCTCGATGAGCAGGCCAGCCCAACTCCAACGGCCAGGCCCAAAACCACGACTACCAGCGAAGCTCGCAGCACCTTCACAGCGCATCCTCACCAAGTGCGAATGCGGAATATTACACGGGGCGGCCGGCGGCAAATACATCAGAAATCTGTAAATTCTCGGGCACGAAAAAAGGGGCCTCCCCGGGATTTGGGGAGGCCCCTCGCGCAAGCCCGACCGGTCGCTAAGCCAGGCTTCTTGTACCGCCGCGGATGGCCCGCAGCAGGATGAGCAGCAAGATCGCACCCAGTACGGCCAGGGCCAGGCTTCGGACATCGAATTCCGAGACCGTACCCCACCCCAACTCGACGCCGATAAAGCCGCCGATGAATGCGCCAACGATGCCGATGACTATCGTCATCACGATGCCCAGCAGCCCCCCGCCGCCCGGGTCTTCTCCCGGGACGAGAAGTTGAGCGATGGCGCCGGCAATCAATCCGAAGATGATCCACGCAACGATACCCATAGGTTGGTTTCTCCTTCTGTCGGGGCAACGCCCCGGCGTGAGACAAAAACTACCGGCAACTCCATCGCGTACGACTCATCAGCGCCCGCGGCTCCGTTGCAGATTTATCGCAATCCCGGGCTGCCGGTTTCTTTCCTTTTGGTCGGGATTTTCCCCAATCTTTGGCAAGGTTTGTGAAGGGATTCCCAATCTCCAATCCTTTTTAAATGTGAAGATGTTAGGGTCGGCTCGTGAGGCACCTGATGTCCCGTGGCCCATCGTCCGTTAATCGAGATGTGATCAACTCGATGCGCGCGGGGACAGCGGGAGAGCCATCGGGAATGCGTCTCAATCTCGCCCTTTACCTGGGTGCGCGGTGCTTCGGTCAGACTGGCCACAACCTCTTCACCGCGATGCTGTTCGTCATCGCCGGGACCGGAAATCACGCTTCGCTTGGGCTCGGCACGTTGCTTGCAACCACCACCATCGCCTCGGTCGTCCTGGGTGTCCCCGGTGGTGCGCTTGCCGACCGCATCGGTCCGGGCCGGGGGTTCGCCGCCGGCGCCGCTCTGCGCTGCTGCGCGATCGCCCTTGCCATGGTTCTGCCCACGCCGGCGGTAATGCTCATTGCGCTCGCGTTCAGCTACACCGCCATTTCGCAGCTCCACAACCCCGCGGAGATGGCCCTGGTGAAGGTCCTTTCGGCGCGCCAGGCTGGTCGCATCCACTCGATAATGGTCGCCATCCAGTACGGCGGGCAGGGCATGGGCTTCCTCGTCCTTGCCCCGGCGCTCTACTTCCTCGGTGGCGTCGAAGCCGCACTTGCGGGCGCACTGGCCATTGTCGCAGTCCAGGTCCTCCTTGCCGTGCTTCTCGCCGTTCGCATCAGGCCGCTCGTGGAAAACGCCTGGTCCGAAAACACCGAACACGAGCCTGCTCACCGCCATCGCTTCGCCGGCCTCCGCGAAACCGTCTCGTTCTTCTCTCATTCAGAACCCGCCCGCGATGCGCTCGCCGTTCAGGCGCTGAAGTCGCTCGTCGCCCAGGTGATAATGGTGGCGTTCCCCCTCTATCTGAAACAGGACCTGAGCCTCGGAACCGAAGGCGCGATCTTCCTCATCGTCCCCGGAGTTGCCGGCGCCATTGCCGGTCTCGTCTGGTCGGGCACGGGGCTCACGCTCGACGGCACCGCCCGCGCGATGAGGCTTTCGATCCTCGGAATGGCAGTGGCGGCCTTCGCCCTCGCGGCCCTGGATTTCGGCATGTCGTTCGCCTTCACCTACAGCCAGGTCCCTCCGTTGGTGCGGATTGAGGCGGCACTCAATACCACGGTCATCGTGGCGATGCCGCTGGCCTTCCTAATCGGCGCCACGCTCAGCGTCTCGATGGTCGCCGCCCGCCTCGCCCTCACCGCCGCTGCTCCGCTCACCCTTCAGTCCCGGGTGTTCGCCATGGAGAACACCGTCTCCGATGCGCTCATCGTCCTCCCGATACTCTTCTCGGGCGTAATCGCCGAATTCCTCGGTGCTCGGGCAACCCTGGGCTCGCTCGGATTCCTTTGCCTCGCGACATGGCTGCTGATGTGGCATCCGCGCTTCCAGCTCGGATTCCTTGCCCGCCGCGCCAATGTTGCCGACCCCGTGGGCTTTTCGCAGTAGCTCCGGCAGCCGACACTTAAGACGTGGCAGCGAACAGTTTCTCCGCTAAACAGTCACCATGGTTCAACCCGCTCTGGGGCGGGAAGGTCTGGATCATGGTCGCGCTCATGCTTATCCCGACCCTTGGGTTCGCAATCTGGGTCGCGTCCCAGGCTGGCGGCCAGACGAAAATCGACCCGGAAATCCTCGCCATCGCGCGGGCCAATTCCGGCACGACGATCACCGCCATCACCGGCACCGAGCACACCGTCTACCACTCCGGCGACCCGATTCCCGAAGCCAAGGCCCATCGCACCGATGGCAAGCTCACGCTCGTCTGGTTCACCAAGACCACATGTTCCAGCTGCGAGGGCGAACTGTTCGTCCATGGCGTCATGCAAGATTTCCAGACCGACGTCGCCTTCATGGAGAAGGATGTCAGCCGTGAGGCCGCCGCCAAGCGCCTGAACGTGACCGATGTCCCAACCTTCATCTGGATCGATTCCGAAGGCAACGAACTGGGCCGCTTCACGGATGCCGGCAACGAGGCGTCCTTCCGCGCCGATGTGCGGGAATTCGTCAGCGCACATCGGTAGAACGGCGTCGTACCATGGCGCCGTGAGCTCCAACTTCCCGCGCGTGCCCGGCATCACCCTCCGCGCCAGCCCGGTCGATCTGCGTTCGGTGACGGTCGAGGCCGTGGTCGATGGCGCCATCGCCGGAGAAGGGCAGCTGCTCGTCCAGGACCGGGAATTCGAATGGCGCGCCACGTTCGCCTTCGAACTCGCGCCCGGGCTCACCGACCCGATGGTGCCCTCGGCCCTGATTCGCTGGGCGGAAGTCGAAACCATGACCATCATCCAGCGCGAGGAGGCTCCGCTGGCACGCAGTGGCCGCGGACGCCGGTCGATCCCGACGCTGTTCTGCGTCGACAACCCGCCCGAGGGAGAGGCGACGGCCGAGGCGATGGCTGCGGCCGGACTAGAATTCGCCGTCGGCGAAGACGAGATGACTCGTACGACCGCAAACCCCCCGGCAGCCGAGTTGCCCGATGGCCTGACCACCCGGACGTGGGACGAATCTGCCGCCCCGCTCTTCTTCCGCGCTTACACCGAAGCGTTTCGCAACCGTCCGGGATTTCCCAACTGGGAAGAATCCCGCTGGCGCCAGGCGTTCGCCTCGGACGAAGCTTTCCGCCCCGACCTCTCGGCGGTCGTCATCGATGGCGACGAGCCGGCAGCCTTCTCGATCCTCTGGGTCGAAGACGGCGTTGGCTGGATTACCCAGATGGGTGTGCGGCCGGAATGGCGCGGCAAGGGCCTCGGCGAAGCGCTGCTCGTGCGAGCCCTGCAACTCTTCGCCGCCGAAGGCATCGAAACAGCCCGCCTCGAAGTCGCGACCAACAACCCGCAGGCCCGCGCGCTCTACGAACGCCTCGGCTTCACCACGACATCGAGCTACCGCTCCTGGCGCAAGACCTTCAAATAGGTCACTCCACCAGGATGCCCGGGTTGAGGATGCCGTTCGGGTCGAGCGCCTGCTTGGCCGCTTTCAGGGCGGTGTGGAACAGCTCGGGCCGCTGCTGGCGATACCAGGGCATATGGTCCCGGCCGACCGCGTGGTGGTGGGTGATCGTGCCGCCGTTCGCGATGACGGCGTCGCTCGCCGCCTGTTTGAGCTCGGCCCACTGTTCGAGTTCGCCGCCCTGCGTGCCGAGGCCGCTGAACGAGTAGTACGGCGCCGGCCCGTCGGTGTAGACGTGCGTAAACCGGCAGCTCAACGTCCCGCCGCCACACACGCGCTTCAGCGCATCGGTGACGGCGGCGCGTACCCTGGCATCGAAGTCCGGCCAGCGGTCCCACGTGATTGATGTCTCGAACGTGTCGCCGACCACGCCCATCCCGGCGGTCATGTTGCGCTGGTACGGCCCGCGGATAAACGAGTTGCGCCACGCCCCAACCGCGCCCTGGCGCCCAACTTCTTCGTCCGAGCCATCGGAAATCTTGATCGCCTCGTCGTCGATCCGTCCGCCCGCGGCCCGCGCGATGTCGACCGCCTGCTGGACGAGCGCATCCTGCGGCAGGTCCGAGGACTCGAAGGCAATGATCAGGAGCGCTTCGTCGCCCTGCAGCCCCGCCGCACTCCCGGCCTCGGTCGGGTCGAGGAGGCGGCAGTTCGCCGGCCAGAGCTTCGCCTGTACCACGGCGCGCGCAGCGTTGTAGCCCGCCTGCCAGCTCCCGAAGGTGACGCCTGCGCTTGCCCGGAACTTCGGCCGCGCCTGGATGCGCATCCACGCCTCAGTGACGATGCCCAGCGAGCCTTCACTCCCAAGCACGAGCCGGTCCGGGCTCGGTCCTGCGCCGCTTCCCGGCAGCCGCCGCGATTCCATGATGCCCTTCGGCGTCACCATCCGCGTGGATTCCACAAAATCGTCGATGTGCGTGTGGTTCGTCGCGTAGTGCCCACCGCTGCGCGTCACGATCCAGCCGCCGAGGCTCGACCACTCGAAGCTCTGCGGATAGTGCCGCAGGGTGAAGCCGTGGGGCCGCAACTGGTCCTCGAGGTGCGGCCCCAGTACGCCCGCCTGGATCCGGGCCGCCCTGGAGGTGGCGTCGACTTCCAGCAGCTGGTTCAGCTCTTTGAGGTCGATGCTTACGCACGGGCGGTCTCCCGCGGGCGGCTCGACCCCGGCCACGACCGAGGAACCTCCGCCGTACGGGACCGCGACGATGTTGGCCTGGTCGCACCATTCAAGTGTGGCCACAACCTCCGCTTCGGTCCGCGGGTAGGCCACGATATCTGGCGGGTTGGGGAACTGGCCGCGCACCGCACGGACCACGTCGCGATAGCCCTTGCCGTAGCTGTGGCCGGCGCGGTCGTGGGTCTCGGTGGTACAGAACGCCGCCAGCGTGGGAGGCGGCGTCACGCGCGGAGCACGCAGATGGATGTCTTCAATCTTCGGGAGCGGCGGCGCCGTGATCTCCTTGCCCCAGCGATGGGAGAGGCGCGCCGCCGTTTCTTGCCGCTGGGCCTCGGTCGGTTCGTCGGTTTCGAGGCCCCAGGCCCAGAAGCTGCGTCGTGCGGTCATGGCTGTCCCTCCGAGGCCGGGAGTCTACACCGGAATCTCCCGCGTCCGCCCAACTGGCCGTAGGCTAAAGGCGATGAAGGCGCTCCTGGCCGTCATGGTCGCCGCAGCGTTGCTCTCCGCCTGTGGTGGCGGCGGCGCAGCCCGCCCTCCCACTCCCGGCCCCACCCCCACTCGCGCCGCTGTCTCCGATGTCGATGTTTCGTACATGCGCATCGTCTGCCGTGCCTTCGGACGCTACACCACCGATTTCGGCAACGAGATACAGAAGGACCCCAACCTGTTCTCCGACCAGTCGAAGCTGCTTCGGATCGCCGCGCCCATCCTCGAGACGTTCGCGAAAGACCTGGACAAGGCGAAGCCGCCCAAGGACATGGCCAACTTCCACAAATCCGTCGTCGACCGCGTGAAGACGACGGCCAGCAAGGCGAAGGGTGGCCTCGTCATCACGCCCGAGGAGGTTCAGAACATCACCAAAGGCTCACCGCTCCCGCCGGTGACCGTCCGCGAACGCCTGGACGAAGCCGCCGATGCGCTGCCAGAGTGTGGCCCGTTCGGCGGCACCGATGCGCTCTTCGGCGATACCGGCGGGTAGCCGCCCTGTCGCAAGAGCCCACGTGAAACGGAAAAGTGCCTTGTCTGTCTTGTATCAGGCCCGGTGATATCCTCTTTTCACGTAGCGCCGCGGCCCCAAGCGAAGGCCGTAGTTTCCCAAAATTCCCCCCAGGATCAGCAGCAACGATGTCCAATCGCCAGGCCCGACGAGAGCAAGCGCGCGGTTCGAGCGCCTCACGCCAACAACGCCCCCGACAAACCCAAAAGCGCCCTTCGGGCGGCGGTGGAGGCGGCGGTTCCGATATCTTCTCGCGCGGGTTCCTTCTCGCGGGCGTTGCCTTCGTCATCGTGGCCGTTGCCGTGATCGCCCTTGTCGTCGCCTTCAGTGGCGATGACGGCAAGAGCAGCGACCAGCTCGTGACCGACCTCGAAAAGTCTCTCGCCGATCTTCCCACCGACATGATCAGCGGCAACAAGATTGGCAGCGACGATGCTCCGGTGAAGATCGTCTCCTACGAAGACTTCCAGTGCCCGTTCTGCCTGCAGTACACGGCCGAACAGGAGCCCGCCATCGTCGCCGAGCTCGTGAAGAGCGGCGAAGTGCAGCTTGAGTACAAGCACCTGCCCATCCTCGGTGCGGAGTCCGTCTCCGCGGCAATCGCCAGCCAGTGTGCCGCCGACCAGGACAAGTTCTGGCAGTATCACAACACCCTCTTCCTCACCGAAGCAAAAGCTGACCAGGTGAACAACGAGAAGAAGAACGTCGGCCGATTCAGCGATGAGAACCTGAAGAAGTTCGCGGGTGATTTGGGGCTCGACCAGGCAAAGTTCGACCAGTGTTACGACTCGCGAGAGCACCTCGACACCATCACCGACCAGCAACGTGAGGCGAACCAGTTCGGCATCACCGGCACGCCCGGCTTCGTCGTCAACGGCACCGCGCTCGGCGCTGGCACTCCCAACGGCATCGACGCCTGGAAGCAGATCGTCCAGAACGCGAAGGATGCCATCGCGACGGCCACGGCCAACGCGAATGCCACGCCGTCCGCTTCCGCCTCGCCCGCGGCAAGCGGTACCGCCGCCACCACGACCACGCCGGCCGCGACCGCCACGAAGACCCCATAGCCAGGGATGGCTGAAAGAGAGCGCTGGGACGGCTGGCTAGGGCCGAAGCAGTGGATGCCGATCCTCGGCGTCCTCTCAGTCGCCGTCCTGGCGCTCGCCATCTCGCTGGTCCTCAACCTCAGAGACGATGGCGACTCCGGCGGTACGACATCGACCGCCGGGCGCGTCCCCACGCACGAGCACGCGGACTTCCTGCTGTTCATTCGCGGGGAGCAGTTCGATTTCAGCCAGCCGCAGTTTGTTTCGCATGCCGACGGCACCGAGTTGAGCGACCACGTCCACATCCACGAGCCGCACTACACGGTGGTGCACTCGCACCTTTCCGGGACCACCTGGGACGAGTTCTTCGCGTCGCTCGGATTCACCCTCAACGATCCCTCGTTCCCGGGGATCGATGCCGCCCACACCTGCATGACCCTGCCCGATAAGACGAAGCTCTGCGACACCGCCACCGAGACCTGGAAGTTCATCGCCAACGGCGTCCCCGTCGATGGCCTTGCGAACGTCAATATCAGCGACCTATCGCGCGTCGTCTTCAGTTACGGACCTGAATCAGTCGGCCAGGTGCTCGCTCAGCAGTGGACCAGGGTGAGCGACGAAGCGTGCATCCTCTCGGAACTCTGTCTTGAGCGCGTCGACCCGAACGCCCCACCCGAGGAATGCCAGGGCCAGGGCGTCTGCAGTAAGTAGCCCGCTACTTCCGCGCCGTCGCCAGCGAGATTGCTTCCGACAGGATCGAATCCCAGCGCGAAGCATCGCCACCCGGCACGGCCAGCCATTCTTTGAACACGCGGCCGTTCGGCGAAAATGCGTCGCCATGCCCCGCCTCGATATGACGCAGCACCGAAGGCTGGTCGAGCTTCACGATCATCCCCCCGCCCTTCGCCCAGTGCATCGCGACGAAGTCGCCCTTCACGCGCAGGCAGGGGTTGCCCATCATCGTGCCTTCGTCGCAGCGGCCAGCCGCCAGGTGCGGGGCTGCGAGGTTCCAGAATTCAGCGTTTCGGTCGTTGCTCACACTTCCCCTCCGTAGCCTTGCGCCGCCGCGAACTCCCAGCCGTCGAGGTCCGGCGTCGCGACGCCGATCGAACCCAGCCCGACCTTGATTTCGGTGCGGTGCTCGCTCGAATGCGCCACCGAGTGCGCCAGGAAGAACCGCACAGGATAGAGGTATCGCTTGCCCATGAACGCCAGCACCACCGTCTCGGAACCATCGAGGCTCCGCGACCGCGCGACCAGTTCTTCGTCCGCGGCAGCCACCAGTTCGATCAGCCGGTCGAAGCCTGGCCACGCGCTCTTCCGGTTCAGTTCGCCCTCGTGCTGGCGCCCGAGTGTTCGCAGAGCAAACGTCTGCTGCCCTCCCACCAGGTGAACGAATAGCTCGCGGATCGAACCCGAGAGCCCTGCCGGCTGCGCGTCAAGTTGGCGTTCTGTAAGGTCGCGGCACGCTTCGAGCAGCCGCCGGTTTGCCCAGCGGGTGTACTTGAGCATTTCGGCCAGTCCTTCGTTCACGCGCGAGATCCTACCGCGGGCCGGGTGAATTCCAACACCCGCCTGTCACCGAAATCCACGCGTCCGCCTCCGTGCGGCCCCCTCGCTCCCGGCCGTTCCCCAATCTTTTACGGACAGTTACCGAAATGCGCTCGAACGTCCTCCCTGCGCGGTCGAACCTGCCTAAGACCTCCTGCCCCGGGAGGGATCACGCTGTGGGAGCGTTCTTCATGCGTCGACAATTCATTCCCGGAGCCGTGGGTGCGGCCGTGCTGCTCGCCCTCGGAGGATTCGCCGCCTTCGCCGCTTCGTCTTCGACCACCATGCACCCCGGCGACCAGGTGCGCCTCACCTGCGATGGGGCGCGGCTGACCACCTCGCGCGTTTCGAAGTACGAGGTTGTCGCCACCTGCGGCCAGCTTGCGCCCACCCCGACGAACACGCCGAAGCCGGCAACTCCCACGAACACCTCGAGCCCGGCGACGGCCACGAATACGCCAAAGCCGCCGACCGCAACCGCGACGAACACTCCGCGCCCGGCGACGGCGACACCGGTGCCGCCGACCGCTACCCCGACTTCTCCGACAAGTTCGGGTTCGGCCCCGATGATCGCGGGCTGCCAGGTCTTCCCGCAGAACAACGCCTGGAACCAGGATGTCTCGAACGCTCCGCTCGCTTCGAACTCCGCCGCCTACATCAGCCGCATCGCCGCTCTCGGCGGCAACCAGAAACTGCACGCCGACTTCGGCTCGAATCCGGCTTACGGCATCCCCTACGTCGTCGTCCCTTCGACCCAGGCGCAGGTGCCGATCAACTTCACGGCGTACGGCGATGAGAGCGACCCCGGCCCCTATCCGATCCCGGCGAACGCACCCGTTGAAGGCGGTTCGAACTCCGGCGGCGACCGCCACGTCCTCGTCCTCCAGCAGGGCACCTGCAAGCTTTACGAGATGTACCGCGCCTTCAAGACGGCCACCGGCTGGGACGCCGATTCGGGCGCGGTCTGGAACCTCAACACTGGCGCTCTCCGCCCGGCGGGCTGGACCTCCGCCGATGCCGCCGGCCTCCCGATCCTCCCCGGCCTCGTGCGCTACGACGAAGTGAAGAGCGGCGAAATCACGCACGCGCTCCGCTTCACTGTCTCCCGCACCCAGAAGGGCTACATCCTCCCCGCCACCCACTGGGCGAGCAGCTATACCGATACGAACCTGCTGCCGATGGGCGCGCGCCTCCGCCTCCGCGCGGATTTCGATACCTCCGGCTACAGCGGCGATGCGCTCGTCATCCTCAATGCGCTCAAGAAATACGGCATGATCGTCGCCGACAACGGTTCGAACTGGTACATCACCGGCGCCACCGACACCCGCTGGAACGACGACGACCTCAACCAGCTCAAGAATGTCCCCGGCAGCGCGTTCGAGGTAGTAAACACCGGCCCCATCGTGAAGCCCTAAACCGCGATTCGCGATCGCTCCTCGACTCCCCTCTCCCGCGACGCAGGAGTCGGGAGAGGGGTTGGGGGTGAGGGCAGACACGGTCGACCACCACTCTAAGAGTCAGAGGCGAGACCGGAAGGTCTCGCCCGTCAGGCGTGGGCAATTGTCACGCGGAAGCGAGCGCTGGTGCTCAAGCCTAGACGAGGTAGGCGTCCTGTTGGGCCGGTGGCGAACATTCACCCGCTATCACCCGAGCGAGTGCTCCCGCGCTCGCCTCTGACCGTTCCCCATTCAACCCGAAATCAGAGGCGAGACCGGAAGGTCTCGATCGTTCGGCGAAGGCGAATGCCAGACGGGAACGCGCACATTCGGCCAACAACCCAACTCCACTCGCGCGCGCCCAGAAACCAAAAGGAGAAGCCTAGGGTTGGGTCGCCGGACGGCGATTCGAGGAGTTCCTTCGCGCCCGCAAGATCGCTGCTTCCATCTGCTCTTGAGTGATGGATCGGTCGACAATCGCGAGAATCAACGTGATGACAACGAAGTCATCACCGTGACCGATGATGGGCAGGAAGTCTGGGATGAGGTCGAACGGCATCGCTAGATAGGCGGTCGCCAGTCCAACCAAAACACGAGACCCGAGCGGCAGGCCACCATCGCGAATGATGAGTTTGGCTAGCTCGAGGCGCTCCTCTCTCGTTAGCTCCATGAGCTTGCGGCCGCGCCGCCGAACGCGAATGACCTTAAATACGACGACGGCAAGTCCAGCAAGTGGAATCAGCGGAAGCAACATCCACCAATGAAAGTCCATGGTTCGAGAATACTTACGCAATTAGCGGATTGGGGTGTTTCTGACCCGATTGATATGGGATTGAATGACCCGGCCATGGCGACGCGTTCCGCTGGCAGGCCGGCGTGACACGAGGGACTTGTCTGGGTTCGATTGCCAGGACGGTCCTTGGAGCAAAAGAGTCGTCTCGCCCTACACCCGTGCCCAGTTGTTCGTCGTGAAAATGTCCTCATCCATCGGGCTGCGCTCGCCCAACTCCAGCCGGAACCCCGCGACCGCGCCAATCATCGCCGCGTTGTCGGTGCAGAGCTTCGGCGGCGGGATGCGCACCGGTACCGGGCAGCGCCGCTGAAGCTCCTCACGCAGGCGCGTATTCGCGGCGACGCCGCCGGCCACCAGCACGTTCCGCGCCCCAAGTTCCCGCGCCAGCCGCGACGTCTTCCCGCTGAGCACATCGACCACCGATTCCTGGAACTCCCAGGCCATGTCTTCCATCCGGTGCTTCTCTTCGCGGACGGCATGCAGAGCGGCCGTCTTTAGCCCGCTGAAGCTGAAGTCATACGTCCCCTGCATCCACGCCCGCGGCAGTTCCAGCTTCGTTTTTTCGCCTTCCAATGCCGCCTTTGCGACGTGCGGGCCGCCCGGGAATGGCAATCCCAGCAGCCGCCCGACCTTGTCGAACGCTTCCCCGGCGGCGTCGTCGCGAGTCCCGCCCAGCCGCTCGTACTGGCCGTGCGAACGCATGAACACCAGGTCCGTATGCCCGCCCGAAACCACCAGGCAGAGCGCCGGGAACGCCGGCTCTTCGCCTTCGACCAGCCAGTTCGCGTAGATGTGGCCTTCGAGGTGGTTGATACCGATGAACGGCAGCTCTCGCCCGAACGCGATCGCCTTCGCGGCGTTGTAGCCAACCAGTAGCGAGCCCGCGAGCCCCGGTCCCTTCGTCCCAGCCACCGCATCGATGTCATCGAGGGTCACGTTGGCCGTCTCCAGCGCTTCCTTCACCACAGGCACGATGTTGCGGAGGTGCTGGCGGCTCGCCACTTCGGGGACGACTCCGCCGTACTTCGCATGAAGATCTATCTGCGATGCGACGATGGAGGAATGAAGAATCCGCCCGTCTTCGATGACCGCCGCGGCGGTTTCATCGCACGAGCTTTCGATTGCGAGAACTTTCACAGGTCTAGCGTAGACCTGCATCCGCCGTCGATCGAGACAGGAATGGTTCAGCCCGAGCAGTTCGCCGCCCCAGGATAGAACCGCGCACGTCAGTGAGCGGATGGTGACCCACCGCCATCTTTGGCGCTCTCGCGGTTCAGCCCGCGCAGTTCGCGGCCCGCTCCAACAACAACGTCCGCTCGCGCGAATTCTTCGTCATCTCCGCGGCCCTTTCGAACTCGATGCGCGCCTCGGCCAATCGTCCGAGTTTCACCAGGAAGTCGCCGCGCACGCTTGGCAGCAGGTGATAGTTCCGAAGGGCTGGTTCTTCCATCAGTCGGTCGACGAGCGCGAGCCCGGCTTCCGGCCCGAAGGCGAACGAAACCGCGACCGCCCGGTTCAGTTCGACAATCGGCGAGGGCGTGACCGAGGCGAGCTCGTCGTAAAGCAGCACAATCCGCTGCCAGTCGGTCTCTTCGGGCGTTCGTGCCCGCGCGTGACAGGCCGCGATCGCCGCCTGCAGGGCGTACGGCCCGAGTTCGGACTCGAGAGCCTCGGCGCGTGACAGTGCCGCCAGCCCACGGCGAATCAGGAGCCAGTCCCAGCGCGCGCGGTTCTGTTCGAGCAAGAGCACGGGTTCGCCGTTGGCGTTCACGCGTGCTTTCGCACGAGACGCCTGGATCTCCATCAACGCGACGAGCCCATGCACTTCCGATTGGTCCTTCGCCAACGCCGCGAGGATGCGCCCGAGCCGTAGCGCGTCCTCGCACAGGCCCGGTCGCAGCCAGTCATCGCCGGTGGTGGCCGAATACCCTTCGTTGAAGATCAGGTAGACCACTTCGAGCACCGAGTCGAGCCGCTCGCGAAGTTCGGGCCCCGAAGGCACTTCGAATGGCACGTTCGCCTCGGCCAGTGTGCGTTTCGCTCGGACGATGCGCTGCGCGACCGTCGACTCGGGGACGAGGAACGCCCGGGCGATCTCCTCCGTGGTGAGCCCGCCTAGCAGCCTCAGCGTCAGCGCAACCCGCGCGTCAGTCGAGAGCACCGGGTGGCACGCTGTGAAGATCAGGCGAAGGATGTCGTCGCTGACTTCCTCCACGGCTTCATCGAACTCCGCCATGATCGCCTCCTGGCGGTCCACGAAATCCCGGCCCAGTTGGTCCTGCCGCTGGGCGAACCGCTCGTTGCGGCGGAAAAGGTCGATGGCCCGGTGCTTCGCGGTACCCATAAGCCACGCCCCGGGGTTCCGCGGGATGCCCTCGCCGGGCCACTGTTCGAGCGCGGCGACAAGGGCATCCTGGGCGAGTTCTTCCGCCAGACCGATGTCGTGTGTGAACCGCGTGAGCCCCGCGATCAGCCGCGCCGACTCCATCTTCCACACCGTCTCCACGGCCCGGAGGGCTGCGTCATCGGTCATGCCGGTGGAAACGCCGATTCCGGGTACATCTCGCGGATCTCGCACAGCCCATCTCCGCCGATGGTCATGAACCGCTTGGTGATGTCGACCGCGATATCAAGCGAGGGGACATCGACGATGGCGAACCCACCGAGGACCTCTTTCGCCTCGGCGAAAGGCCCATCGATGACCTTGAAATCGTTGCCGTCCTTGCGGACCTTCACGCCCTTTGTGCTCGGCAGGAGGCCATCCGCGACGAGCAGGTAGCCTGCCTCGCCAATCTCGTTCATGAAGGCGCCCATCGCCTCGATCTCGGCCTCGCTCGGACCTTCTTCCCGCTCGGTTCCATAGAAAACTGTGAGGTAGCGCATCGTTCGAACTCCTCTTCCCTTCGCTCTATTTCTGCTGCGCTTCGATCTGGGCGCGCAGTCGCTCTTCCTGCTCGCGCAGCTCCGGCGTGAACTCCTCACCGAAGTCCTCGGCCTCGAACACTTGACGAATCTCGATCTCGGATTCGCCCTCCATCGGGTTCGGGCAGCGCTTCACCCACTCGATGGCTTCGTCCATCGACTTCACCTCCCAGAGCCAGAACCCGGCGACCAGTTCCTTGGTCTCGGTGAACGGCCCATCGATGACGCTTCGGCTGGTCCCCGAGAAGCGGACGCGGGCGCCCTTCGAGCTTTCCTTCAGGCCCTCGCCCGCGAGCATGATGCCTGCTTTCACGAGCTCCTCGTTATAGGCGCCCATCTCCGTGAGCAGTTGCTCGCTCGGCATCACGCCCTGCTCGGATTCCTTCGTTGCCTTGACCATGACCATGACTCGCATTGCATTCGACTCCTCAGTTATTGGCGAGGCGTTGGGCTGCCTCTACTAACGCGTCGTCTGGGATCTCGCCGGATCGACATCACCGCCAAAGAAAATTCTCAAATTCTCAAGATCCGATCGTACGGCCCCAACGCAACGGCAAACGAACCGAGAGCGCAAGCGACAAGCCAGGCCCCCTCCTGCGCAGTGTCGATGGCCGTGAAGCCGATTTGGGAACTGACCATGTCAGTAAGCGAATGTTGACCTGCCGAACATGCAGAAGGCCCGGACAGTCCATGCCCGGGCCTTCTTGTGTCTGCCGCGTACGCCCTACCGAAGCGAGGCCCTGCGACCGACCGCGACACATGCGGCCAGCACGCCGACCGCGAACGGCACCACGGCCACCGCGCCATCGCCAGCAGCGACGGTCACTACTGTCGCGCCGCACATGATGATCACGAGCCCGGCGGCTGCCAGCGGGGTGAGTTCGCGGCGGATGCGGAGCAGCCACGGCAGAACGAGGCCGACGGCGCCCAGCGTTTCGCAGCCGCCGATGAATCGCAGGAACCAGACCGGAAGGTCCGTCTGCGCCTGGACGTCGGCTGCCGGCATTGCCAGCTTGCTCACGCCGGCGAAGAGGAAGAGCGCCGCCAGCACGCCCTGCGTGGTCCAGAGCGCCACGTTCTTCTTGCGGGACACGCTGACGGTACGGTTGGTTCGCGTGGCCGGCGCCGCAATGCGGAAAGCAGCCGATTCGTTTGCCAGGCGAGCGCGATATTCGAGTTCCAGGTCGGGTGAAGTCATCTCCAGTTCTCCTCGTTTGTTTTGGCCCCCTCAAAGCGGCCTCTACAAACGCGTCGAACGGACCCCTGCCCGGATCGACACGGACGAAAAAGAAATTTGCGGGAATGGTTTTGGCTGGAGCCAGCGAGTACGCAGGTCACCGTCCGCTTACTGACGTGCGCGGTTCTCTAGAGATGCACGCCCCCTGGCTGTCAACGCGTTTACGCTGCGCCAGGCCCCGACGCGCCCGATGAAAGTGCGTGGCGATTGGAACCGCGCACGTCAGTAAGCGGACGGTGACTTACCCCACTGGCTGCAGCTTCCGGCCATTCGCTCACTGCCTGTTTAGCACGTAGTCCACCGCCGCTTCGACATCACCTTCCCGCCAAAGGATTCGCTTGCTTCCACCCCTGGACCATGGCTGAACTTTCGCGCCGATAGCCCCAGACTCTCGCAGGAGTCGAGTGGTCCGAGCCTTGAGTGCAACAAGCACCCTGTCCGGCGCCGCATCCGCCGCGACAACTACGTGGACGTGATTCGTCCGAACGTTAACGGCGAGACTCTGCCATCCATGGAAAGCGCAGACGCTTCGAACCTCGGCACTAACCGCTTCCCGCTGGCTGTCATCGAGCCTCATTGTCTCGGCTGTCATTTGGCCGCGGGCGGTTGCTTCCAGCCGATGGTCAGGTCCTTTAAATGACTCTCCGAACCTGTTTCTTGTCCGATCGACGAAGCCCCGTTCGTCGCCCGGGAGCCACGTCCCGTAGGTTCTCCACGTCAAGAGATAGGCCTTCGGTTCTGGTGCTGGTGGCATTCGCGGAGTGTACCCGGGTGGTTCGGCGCGAGTACGCAGGACACCGTCCGCTTACTGACGTGCGCGGTTCTTTCCGAGTCGAGCCCGCCCCCTTACAGCAGCGGCTCGTCGCACTCCCGCGCCACGATGTCGTCCAGCGTCTCCCGTCGCGAAATCAGGCTCGCCTGGCCGTGCTCCCAGTACACCTGGGCGGCTCGCCCCAGCGACACGTAGTTCGAGGACATGGCGGCGCCGTAGGCCCCGGCATCGTGCAGCACCACCAGGTCACCGGCATCGGGACGCGACAGCGCCCGCGGTTCCAGCAGTTCGTGCTCGTCGCGCGTGAACACGTCGCCGCTTTCGCACAGTGGGCCCGCCACCACGAACGGCTCCTCCGGTCGCCCCGCGCCCTTCCCCACGATGGAAATGCGGTGGTACGAACCGTACATCGCCGGTCGAATCAGGTCGTTGAAGCCGGCGTCCGTCATGATGAATTCGTGCCCGGGGCCCTTCTGGTTCGTGCGGGTCGCCTTCACATCGGTCACGCGGCCGACGAGGTACGCCATCCCCGCTACCGGGTATCGCCCCGGTTCGATCTCAACCCGCATCTGCCGCCCTGCCGCCTCCGAAAGCGCCCGCTGGGCTTCGACCAGAATGACCTGGTAATTCGGCAGGTTGTAGCTGCGCGCGTCCGGCCGGTAAGCATGTGGGATGCCCCCGCCGAGGTTCACCGCGCCAGCCTCGGGATACGCCGACATCAGGTCTTCGAACACCTCCGCCAGGTGGCGCATGTTCCGGTCGAACTCCTCGATCTGAGGACCGGTGCCGACGTGGGCGTGCAGCGCCACCACCGGGAAGCCGGCGTCCTTCGCCATGGCGCCGGCGATCGCGTGGTCTTCGTACCAGATGCCGTGCTTCGATGACGGCCCGCCCGTGTCGCACGCCTGGACGTGACCGTGACCGAAACCGGGGTTGATGCGCAGGGCAATTGGCCCCTTGTACCCCGCTTCTGAGAGCTGACGGATCATCCCCGGGGACCCTACGTTCGGGAGCACGCCGTTTTCGACCACCGCTTGCAGCGCGTTGTCGCGGAACACATCCGCCGTGTACATCACCACGGGCGGTTCGTGGCCCATCGCGAATCCGGCACGCTTCGCGCGAAGCACCTCGTTGCCCGAAACCGCGTCGATCCACATCCCATGTTCGAGTGCGACTTCGAGCACCTTCCGTGCGGAATTCGCCTTGATCGCGTAGCGGCATTGCAGCCCGTTGGGTTGCGTGAGCGAGGCAAGCTCGCCGAATTTCTGGCGAAGGATATCGCCGTCATAGAGGTAAAACGGAGTGCCGACCTTCTCGGCGATCTCCATGAGCGGGTACCCGGTCAATTCCATGCCTACGAGCTTAATTCAGCCGCCAACGAGGAGATATCGACGTTTGATTTGACCACGGAGGCACAGAGGCACGGAGGTTCAAATTCCCCTCCGTGTCTCCGTGGTGAATATTCCCTCGCCCGTGCCTCCGTGGTGAACCTACGCCGGCACGTACAACCGACGTCCGCGCACCCGGTTCTTGCGGCCATACGTGTGCAGCAGCTGGCGGAAGGCCGTCAGCCTCGCGCGGGACCATGCCGCGTACCGCTCGGCGGCGGCAGGATCGGTCGTGAGCGCATCGGTTCGCCCGGAGGAAAGTTCCTGAGCCGCGAACGCGCTCGCGCCCGTCACCAGCACGTCGATGAGCGGACTCGCGAGCGTTGAACCGTCCTCATCGAGCACGTGCGCGGCCGTGTAGAAGAGCTTCGCATCTTCCCCGTCCGGTTCCGTTTCGACGTGCAACGCGAGAGTCGCGCCCCACACCGAAAATCCGGCATAGCACGGAGGAAACTCGCCCACCGGAAACTCAACCGCTTCGACTTCGAGCAGTCCATCCAGCGAAGCGAGCGAGATATCGCGGCTCCCCGGAGTTGTCGCCACCGTCGCTGACAGCTCCTGGGGAATCGAAAGGCTCAGTTCCGAGAGGGCGTGTTCGATGTGGCGGTCGAGTTGGTCATCGAGCCAGCGCTCCTCCGAAACATCCGAGAGGTCTTTGCGCAGGCGATCGCGAACATCAGTCAAAGTCACCATGCGAGCGACCGTATCGGCACCGAAACGCAGCACGAACCGTTCTTTGTCACCCTCGCGTTACACTCGAACTCTCACTCATCCCCGGAGCCGCGCGATGCATCCCTGGCACGATATCTCCGTCGACAAAGAGGCCATCGAAACCCACCTCCCGGTCGTGATCGAAATCCCCGCCGGCACCAAGAACAAATACGAACTCGACAAGGAAACGGGAATCCTGAAGCTCGACCGCGTGCTCTACAGCTCGGTCCACTACCCGGCGAACTACGGCTTCATCCCGCGCAGCTACTGCGATGATGGCGACCCACTCGATGTCCTCGTCCTCGGGCAGGAACCCGTCGCTCCGCTGACCTTGATGTATGTGCGTCCGATCGGCGTCATGCACATGCGCGACCAGGGACACGCCGACGACAAGATCCTGGCGGTCCACGCCAACGACCCCGCGGTGAACCACATCCACGAACTCAGCGATGCCCCGCCCCATGCCATGCTCGAAATCAACCGCTTCTTCCTGGACTACAAGGTGCTCGAGGAGAAGGAAGTCGTCGTGGACCCGTTCGAAGGGCGCAGCAGGGCCCTCAGCGTGGTACGCCAGGCGCTAAACGATTACGAAGACAAATTCGCGAATCAGTAGCTGCCCGGCCTCACGGAAACGTGAGGTGAAGACTCCGTGTGCGTTTCCGCCCGCGGGGCCCGACACTCACTCTCGTGAATGAAGCATTGCTCGATGTCCTGAATGGCAAAATCGCCGGACGATGGGACGCCCTGGACGATCAGGCGCTGTTCTGGGCCAAGTACGGCATCTTCGTCCTGGTTTTCGGAGCGGGGATTCTTGGGCTGCGAGACCTCAAGCGGAACCCTGCGCGAGGGATGGCGATCGCCATCTTTGCGGCTGGCGCTGGCGTGGCGGCATTCGCGCTCTTGTGGATGGCGGGCCACGTTGTGTTAGAGACCCGGCCTTTCGTCCACGATGCCGACACGGTCCAACTCCTGAAGCACGGCGCGGATAACTCGTTCCCCTCCGATCACGCCACCCTCGCGGGCCTCGTCGCCGTGGTTGCGGCCCTTGCCTGGCCCCGGCACGCCCCCTGGCTCCTGGGCGTTGGGTTCCTCGTGGGACTGTCGCGTGTCATCGCGGGAGTCCACTACCCGGGCGATGTCCTCAGTGGGTGGCTCATCGGCGGAGGCACCGCAGCCGTTCTCTGGCTTGTCGTTCGACCGGTCGATCCCATGGCCTTCCACTGGCGAGGGCGTCGCGCGTCGGGCTGATGGCTCGGTCCGTTCCTCAGCGAGGAACGTTCGCCCCGGTCAGGGCTCTACTCTGGACCAGCCCGAAGTGGGCGCTGTCCGGCTCCCTCACATGGCTCGCAAACAGTGCCCCTGCTACCTTCCCAGCGGGAGTGGAGGGGGCCCGGTGGCTTCCGCCGTCTTCAAAACGGTTGCGCGGCCGCACGAGCGGTCGCGGGTGGGTTCGACTCCCATGCACTCCCGCCAGATCGAGCAATTCCGTGCCCATTCCGCCGCCACCAGCAGTCCTCGAGGCCTTTCGCGCCAGCGCCGTTCCGGCTCCACTTCAAGGCGGCCAGGGGACATCGTTTCGCGCTGGTTCCATTGTCCTGAAGCCGGTCGAGTTTCCATATGACGAAGCCTCGGCGCGACTTTTCGAACAGCTCGAAGGCGACGGCTTCCGCGTCCCCAAACCCGTTCGCGCGCGCGATGGCCGGTTCGTAGTCAATGGCTGGTCCGCCGCCGAGTTCATCGATGGTGAGCACGCCGGACCGAACGGCGGTCGTTGGCCCGAGACCATCGCCGCCTGCATCGCCTTCCACGCCGCCCTTGCGAACGTTCCATTCGAACCATGGAAAGGGCTCCTCGCGTCACGAACCGATGCCTGGGCCGAGGCCGATCGCCTCGCCTTCGGCGACCACTCAATCGAACCGCTGCCGCAGTTCCTCGAAGCCATCGCCAGGCTCACGCGGTTGTTGCAGCCATCGCATTCGACATCGCAGCTGATCCATGGCGACTTCACCGCAAACGTCCTCTTCGCCGAAGGTCAGCTGCCCTGCGTCATCGATTTCTCGCCGTACTGGCGACCGGCGCCGTTCGCCCTCGGCGTTGTCGTCGCCGACGCCATCGCCTGGGCTGGCGCCGACGAGTCCATCCTCGAACTCTGCTCCGAAGTCGCCGAGTTCCCGCGGTGGCTAGCACTCGGCGCACTTCGCCGGGCCTGGGAACTCGACCAGCACGCCCGTAGAGGCCGCCAGTACACGGAGGCAGAGATTCACGCCTACGAACCCGCGATTGCCCTTGCCGAACGCCGTCTCACGTGAGCGGCCTTCTTAGAACTCCTGCAGGCTCCAGCTCACGCTGTTCAACATCACTCCCATGACCATCAACGTCAGCGCCAGCAGCAACCCGATGATGCTCGCCGTCATCGACATCATCCGCGCTCGCTTCACCTCGGCATCCGTGATTCGCTCTCCGTTTGCCTGGGCCTCCATCGCCTCGAGTTGCTTCGGCCCGAGGTAGAGCATGTGGAAAGCAACCACCGCCAGCATCGCAAGCAGCACGAACATTTTGATGATGAACACTACGCCAAATCGCAGATCCGTGAAGCCCACGTCATCCGGCACACCGTAGTAGTCCCGCCAGTCGCCTATGAGATAGCCACCGGCCAGGACGAGCAACACGATCCCCGCTCCACCGATATACCCGAATCGCCGTGTGACCACGCGAATCGCGGCCACTCGCTGCTTCGGGTCGGTGATCTGCCGCGAAGCCGGCACCCACGCCAGCGCAAGGAAGAACTGGGGCCCAACAAACAGCGCCACGCCCAGGATGTGCAGCCAGATGAACGTAATGTGCAGGAAGTTTTCCACGAGCCCCTCCGGCCGTCGCGCCCGGCCAACCGCATTAGACACCACCGCCCCGCCGCGCTCCACGCCGCCCGGTCAATCGCTCGATTGACCTTTCCGATGAACAGCCGCAAAGAACCGCGAGCGTAAGCGACCGGCCACCCTCCCCTCCAGTCCTTCCGGGAAGGACGCGGAGGGCCGAAAACCACCGGTGACGCTTCCTCCAGCAAGGAAGCCTCGCTCTCCACGATCCTCCGTGAGCCCGCTCGCCGCTCCGTGCTCTCCGTGCCTCCGTGGTGAAACCTAGTTAGCGAACCGCACCACGGGGCTCGTCCGGCCCCACAAATCCTCGAGCCGGTAATACGCCCGCTGATCGGGCGAAAAGATGTGCACGATTAGATCGCCGAAGTCCAGCAGCATCCACCCGTTGTCGCCACTTCCCTCGCGGTGCCGCAGCTTGATGCCCTCCGGAAGGAACTCCTTTTCCAGGTAGTCCCGCAGCGCACTAAACTGGAGAGGCGACTGCGCTGTGGCGATGACAAAGAAGTCGGTGAACGACGCCGCTTTCGAAATGTCGACCAGCGCGATATCCAGCGCTTTATGGTCGGAAAGGACATCGACGGCCCGTTGGGCGAGTGACTCGGAATCCAGACGCGCTCTCCTCTGCCTCGCGAACCTACGAGACCGAAATCATGGTAGCACACACCCCCTCCCGCCCCCGCGTCGTCGTCGGCATGTCCGGCGGCGTCGATAGCTCGGTTGCGGCCGCCCTTTTGCACGAACAGGGCTACGAAGTCATCGGCGTCACCATGCGCCTCTGGACCGAAGAGCGCCCCGAGGAATTCAGCGGCCACCAGCAGTGCTGCAGCGTCGAAGACATCGACGACGCCCGCCGCGTCGCGGGCCAGCTCGGCATCCGCCACTACATCATGAACTTCGAAGAGGAGTTCAAGGAGAAGGTCGTCGACCGCTTCGTCTCCGAGTACGCCGCCGGCCGCACGCCCAACCCCTGTGTTCGCTGCAACGAGCACATCAAGTACCGCGCCCTCCTCGACCGCCTGCCCACCTTCGAAGCCGACTACGTCGCCACCGGCCACTACGCCCGAGTCGTCTCGAACGACGAATTTCGAACTTCGAATGGCGCCACGCCGGACAGCGAGACCGTTGGCCCGGCGAACTTCGAAGTGCGTAATTCGTCATTCCGCCACCGCCTTCTCCGCGGTGTCGATCTCTCCAAGGACCAGTCCTACGTCCTTTACATGCTTGGGCAAGCGCAGCTTTCCAAGCTCCTCCTGCCGATTGGCGAACTGACCAAGGATCAGGTGCGCGGACACGCCCGACGTCTCGGCCTCGATGTCGCGGCCAAGCCCGACAGCGTCGAGATCTGCTTCGTCCCCGGTAACGATTACCGGTCGTTCGTAGAGGAACGCGTCGCCCTCGAGCCCGGCGAAATGCGTGACCAGTCCGGCGCCGTTGTTGGTGAACATCGCGGTGTCGCCGCGTATACGCTCGGCCAGCGCAAGGGGCTCGGCATCGCCACCGGCGAGCCGCGCTACGTCACCGGCATCGATCCCACCCTCAACCTCGTCACCATCGGCCCCGAAGAAGACCTTTTCGCCGATACCGTCGAGGTCCACGAAGTCACCTGGACCGCCGGCGCTGCCCCGGTACCGGGCACACCGCTGCAGGCCAAGGCCCGCTACAAGGCCGATCCGGCCGCCGCCCGGTTGGTTGAGGTCAGCGGCTCGCAGGCGGTCATCCGGTTCGAACGGCGCCAGCGTGCCCTCACCCCCGGCCAGGCCATCGCCTTCTACGACGTCGAAGAGGTTCTCGGCGGCGGCACGATCGAACGCGCCTGGCGCAGCTAGTCTCGGAAAAATCACCACGCAGTGGTGGATTTTCAACCACGAGGCGGTGGATTTGCCTTGGGGCGGCGGTGAAATTGCCTCACAGCTGTGGTGAATTTGCACCACTCCTGTGGTAGATTTGCATCGTGTACACGCGGCATTTGGCCCGAGACTTTCGCGAAGCCCTCGAAGACACGCCAGTCATCCTGATCTCTGGGGCGCGCCAGACCGGAAAGTCCACCCTCGCCCAGATGTACGCCGGCGCGCAAAGCTACATCTCGTTCGACGACCCGGCCATCGCCGAGGCCGCACTGAGCGATCCGCTCGGATTCCTGCAGAGTCTCCCTCGGCCCGTCGTGCTCGATGAAGTCCAGGTCGTACCGGAGCTCTTCCGGTCGATAAAGTTCGAGGTCGACCGTGATCGCAGGCCGGGAAGCTTCATTCTGACCGGCTCGGCGAACGTCCTCTTGTTGCCACGTCTCTCCGATAGCCTCGTCGGGCGGATGGAAGTTCTCACCCTCTGGCCGCTCTCGCAGGGGGAGCTCTCCGGCATGCGCGAGGGCTTCATCGATGCGGCCTTCGGCCCGGCCCCGCCGGTTCTCGGCCCCTCGCGCATGCGGGGACGTGACATCATTGACCGTGTCCTCGAGGGAGGTTTCCCGGAGGTTGTCGGCCGGAGCCGCGACCGCCGCGTCCGCGCCTGGTTCCGCAACTACTCGACGACCACGCTCCAGCGCCACATCGAAGACGCCAGTCACATCGATGCGAGCGGCGAAATGCCACGGCTCCTCTCGCTCGTGGCTTCCCAGGCAACAGGCGTAGCAAATATTGCGAAGCTCAGCCGCTCTCTGGAGATCCCGCACACCAGCCTCGTCCGCTACCTCAATCTCCTCCGCGCCTCGTATGTTGTGCAGGGACTGCCTGCGTGGTCCCCGAACCTCGGCACCCGGCTCCGGAAGACGGAGAAGCTGACGCTCCTGGACAGCGGCCTTCTTGCCTACCTTCAAAACGTCGACGCGGACCGGATGATCATCGAGCGAGACCTCTTCGGCGCGCTCCTCGAGACGTTCGTCCTCATGGAACTGCGCAAGCAGTTCGGCTGGAACGACACGCTCGCCCACCTCTACTACTTCCGCACCGCCTCCGGGACCGAGGTCGACATCGTCATCGAATCTACCGACGGCCGCGTCGTCGCCATCGAAGTTAAAGCTTCGACCAAACTGGACACGCGAGATCGCCGAGGGCTCGAATTCCTCCGCGATCAGCTCGGCGCCAAGTTCATCAGGGGAATCGTCCTCTACACGGGCGAACATACGCTCCCGTTTGGCGACCGGATCTGGGCTATGCCAATCGACGCACTCTGGCGTTGGGGAGCTACCGCGGAGCGTGAAACGGGATAGTGGTGAATTTGCTTGCAGTTCGTGGGGAATTTGCAGGCATTGCGCGGTGAATCTGCACAGGCAGATCGGTGAATTTGCATCCGAGCGCCGGTGAATCGGCAATGTCGTCCCCGCCGTCCCTTAGCGGCCGGCCATGCCACCACGCGTATACTCCCGCACCACAAACCCAACAGCAGAGGTTGCTCCATGTCGCTCCCCGCTCTCGATCAGTCCGCAATGCTCGGCGGGCTTCGATTTCACTACCGGGAATGGCCCAATCCAGGTGCACAGGCGCTCGTATTGCTCCACGGCTTCACCGGCCACGCCCGGTCCTGGGAGAGCTTCGCCTCCGCGATGCAATCGAAGTACCACGTTTATGCCCTGGACCAGCGCGGCCACGGCGATTCCGACTGGGCGGACGACTACTCCGCTGATGCGATGGTCGAAGACGTGCAGAAGTGGGTCACCGCCCTCGGCCTGAGGCAGTTTGTGCTCCTCGGGCTTTCGATGGGCGGACGCAACGCCTACCAGTTTGCCTCGCAGCACCCTGAAGAAGTCGAACGCCTGGTCATCGTCGATATCGGCCCCGAAATCGCTACCGCGGGCTCCACCCGCATCGTCAGCGGCGTGCAGGCGAACGATGTCTTCACCTCGCCCGAAGAGGCGATCGCGGCGGGACGCGCCGGCAATCCCCGCGCCGATGAGGCCGAGCTCCAGCACCGCACGCGCAACAACCTCATGCTCCAGGGTGATGGCACGTGGACCTTCCGCTACGACAAAGCCCTGCGCACGAACCGCCTCCCCCGACCCGACGCCGGTGACGCCTGGGCGATGCTCCCGAAGATCAAGGCGCCATCGTTCCTCATCCGCGGCGAGCTGAGCGACGTCCTCGACGCCGCGGTGGCCGATCGCATGCTGAAGGAGATCCCGGACTGCAAGTTCGCGCTCGTCCCCGGCGCCGGACACTCCATCCCTCTCGAAAGCCCGAAAGGCTTTCTCGAAGCGGTGCGGACCTTCCTCTAGGGATCGGCGACTTAATCCTGGGTGATGCGGGCTCGCGCCACACGCCCGTCCGCATCGAAGTCGAACGTCAGCCACTTGCTGTCGATGCAGAAGAGACCGTCATCGGGGCTCAACCAGTACGAAAGATCCCCTCCGATCTTGCGGGAGCTCGGTTCCCCGAAACGTTCCCGGAGGTCGTCTTCTGTCAGTCCAATGAGTTCCCCCGATTTCACCAGTTCGGGAGCTCGACGAAGTTCGCGATCCGACGTCTCTCCTCCGCAGGTCAACTGCTCCGCGCCGGAACACGCACCGAGGGACAGGACCACAATTCCGATGGCGGTTGCAAACGTCCACAGTCCGGCCCGAGTCATCGGTGCATCGTAACGCTCTCAGTGCCCCGGCGGCGCTTCTCCCGCCAGAAAGACAGGTCGGTCACTGCGGCTCCGCGAGTCGTCATCAGTCCCTCCCACCTTTGGGCGATGCCCCACATCCCGCCCGTCCCGCACAATCGAACGCATGATCATCGCCGACCTTGCCTCCATCTCGCGTGTCCACGGGGGCCGAACCATCTTCCGCGACCTCTCCTGGGCGTTGCAGGACGGCGAGAAGATCGGTCTCGTGGGCCCGAGCGGCTGGGGCAAAACCACCCTCTTGAAGGTCCTCGCCGGGGTCGATGCGCCCGATGCCGGCGTCGCCACCCTGCGCCGCGGCGCCCGAGTCGCCTATCTCCCGCAGGAGTTCACCGGCCAGGCCGGCCGCTCCGCGTTCGAAGAACTCCTCGCCTCGAGCGGCGACCTCGCTGCGCTCGAAGAGCGGCTCACCGCCACCGAACAGCGCATGGCCGACCCCGCCACCCTCGAAGACCCCGAGCTCTTCGACCGTATCCTCCACGAGCACGCTGACCTCCTCGAGGCGTACGAAAAGGCCGGCGGTGGCGCCATCCGCAACCGCGCCGAAGCGCTCCTGCGCTCGCTTGGCTTCGATGAAGACGCCTGGAACCGCCCTATGGAGCTCCTCTCAGGCGGGCAGCGCAAGCTCATCGGCATCGCCCGCTGCCTCCTCGCCGAGCCCGACCTCCTCCTGCTCGATGAGCCCGACAACCACCTCGATCTCGATCGCAAGGCCATGCTCGAACAGGTCATCCGCCAGTTCCCCGGCTGCGTCGTCGTCATCTCCCACGACCGCTACCTCCTCGATGAAGTCGCGAACGTGATCTGCGAACTGGACTACTCCCGCGAAAACGGCATCGTCCTCCGCCGCTGGGAAGGCAACTACACCAGCTACGTCAGCCAGAAAGAACTCGCGCTCCTGCGCCAGCAACAGGACTACGTTGCCCAGCAGAAGGAAGTTGCCCGCCTCGAAGCCGCCATCGCCCGCTTCAAGCTCTGGGCATCCATCGTCATCGATGAACGCCACATCAAGCAGGCCCGCAACAAGCAGCGCCAGATCGATTCGATGGACAAAGTCGAACGCCCGGTGCTCGAACGCCGCAAGATGCGCCTCGCCTTTCGCCCTTCAGGCCGCGGCGGTACGAAGACACTCGAGCTTCGCCACCTGGCCAAGGCCTTCGGCGAGAAGATCATCCTGATGGACGCAAACGACACCATTCTCAACGGGGAACGCATCGGCATCGTCGGCCCGAACGGCGCGGGCAAGTCCGTGCTGCTCAAGCTCATCCTCGGCCAGCTGCCCGCCGACGAAGGCGAAGTGTGGACCGGCCCCAGCGTGAAGACCGGCTACTACGCGCAGGAGCACGAGACCCTCAACATGCGCCAGACGCCGGTCGAAGCCATCCGTGAAGTGAAGCCGATGTACGAAGGCGAAGCCGTTGCCCAGCTGCAGCGCTTCCTCCTGCCGTACGACGCCTGTTCCCAGCCGATTTCGAAGCTTAGCGGCGGCGAGAAGTCGCGCGTGCAGCTTGCGCGGCTCATGCAGCTCGGCGCGAACTGCCTCATCCTCGACGAACCGACGAACAATCTCGACATCCCCGCGGCCGAAGTCCTCGAAGAGTCGCTCGAAGCCTTCCCGGGCACGGTCATCGTCGTCTCCCACGACCGCTACCTGCTCGACCGCCTCGTCGACCGCGTGATCGAGGTCCGCGACGGCGAGATCCGCAGCTTCGAAGGCGGCTACAGTTACTACCTCGAAAAGGTGAACGCCCCACCCGTCGCCGACACCATCTCCGAAGCGAAAGCCGGCGAACGCGCTCGCCAGACCTTCGAAGCCAAACGCCGCCGATAGCCGGCATCATCCGTCACGTCAGAGGCGAGACCGGGAGGTCTCGCTCGTGTCGCGAAGGCTGAATGCCAGGCGGAAGCCAGGTGGGACTGCGAGGACAGTGCCTCGCAGCTACCATCTTCGGCAACTACCCCAATTGGAACCGCGAGCGTCAGCGACCGGCCCCCGTCCCCTCCAGTCCTTCGTGGAAGGACGCAGAGGGCCTTGAGACCGCATCCCGACACGTCCAGCAAGCTCCCCTCTCCCAGACTTGGGAGAGGGGCCGGGGGTGAGGGCTATTTCCGCAGCACCGAAACCGCATATCCCCCACCGGGAACCCGCACATCCCGGTCCCAGGTGCTGAACCGTTCGAACACCTCCAACCCGGCTGCGCGACCCAACTCATCGAAACGCGCCAGGTCCAACCGCCCTGGCCCCAACTGGAACCCCGCGATCAGCAGTCCGCCGGGCTTCAAATGCCGGGCCAGGTTCGAAAGCACACGCCCTTCCGTCCCGGGCGTGAGGAAGATCATGACATTGCCCGCCATCACCACGGCATCGAACGTCCGCCCGAGGTCCACCGACTCCAGGTCGGCGACATGCCATTCGATCTCCGGCGCCTTGCGCTGCCCGGTCGCCAGCATCACCGGGTCAAGGTCCACGCCCACCACGTCAAGGCCGCGGCGGGCCAGTTCTCGCGCGACCCGCCCGGTCCCACACCCGGCATCCAGCACGGACTGCACGTCATAACCACAGGCGAAGTTCGCCTCGCCGTGGACATCCTCGCCCGCCGCCGCGCGCCGTTCGTACGGTTCGTCGTAGGCGTCGCCGTCGCGGGAACGCGTCGCCAACCAGGGATTCTGGGGTTGCGTCATGGGGCCAGTCTACCGGGGAACCGCTCGCCGCCTCGTTTCAGGTCAATCTAGCCCGAATTCCGCTGATCTCCGCTGCACTTCGCGCCGCGAAGCCAGCCCCAACTTTCCCAGCACCGCCGAGACATGGTGGTCGGCGGTTTTCTCTGAGATGTACAGGCGCTGCGCGAGCTCCGCGTTCGTCAGCCCCTGGGCGATCAGTCTCGCAACTTCCAGCTGCCGGTTGGTCAACCCGGCCGGGTTCGAACGCGTCGCGGCCCGCGGCCGCGCGGGCAGGTTGAGCACGCCGCGGCGCCGCAACTCCTGTCGCGCCCGATCGGCCGTCGCCGTCGCGCCCATCGAATCGAACGTCGCGATCGCCGCCACCTGATCGTCTTCGTCCTCCGACCACAGGAGTGCCATCGCTTCATCGAACGGCGAGCCAGCGCGCCGCCACCACGCTGCCGCCTCGCCGGCTCGGCCTTCGAGTTCGAGCCGGTACGGCTCTGCGACTGGCGCCACGCTGTCCACTTCCATCCCGATCCTGTGTAGCCAGACCGCGAGTTCGCCAACGGACCACTCCAGGCCCGGTGTTTTGCACAGGGTGGGGAGCTCCTTCGCGGCTTCCAGCAGGCGGCCATCTTCTTCGCCAGTCAACCAGGAGCGTTCCGCAATTGCCGCAAGCAACGGCAACCGCAGCAGCGGCTCGTCCAGCTGCAGAGCCAGCCGCCACGCCTGGTGGAGGCTGTCGCTCGCTTCCCCGCGCCGCAACGATACGACGCCGATCGCCAGGTGCGGCCAGAATCGCGCCACCTGCGCCCAATCCGCGTCCAGTACCGCGTTGGCGTCTTCCAGCGCCGCCTGCCAGCGGCCGCGCAACAACTGCATCCGCGATCGCACGCTTGTCTGCGTGGCCTGGCACACGATGATGTCTCGTTCGGCCACGAACGGGATTGCGCGCTCCAGCAGTTCTTCCGCATGCCGGAATCGCCGCTGCTCCACGTCGATCCCGGCAAGATTCGTGAACCCCATCGAAGCGAGCTCATCGAACGACGCCGCGATCGCGGCGTCGATGTTCGCGACCATTTCATCCCTATCTCGCGTCACCCCGAGCAAGAGATTGACCGCGTTCTCGATGATCGCGCACTGGCGCGCCAGGATCGCACTCCCGGTGCGCCGTGCAATCTCGCTCGCCACGGCGACCGCGGCACGCGCCTCGTCTAGGTCGTTTCGCCGATAGGCGATGAAGCCCTTGAGCGCGACCGCCAGCCCGTAGCGCAGCTCGTGCCCGCCTTCGTCCGCCGTCTCCGCGGCGAGCTGCACGTGGTGTTCGGCCTCTTCTCGGCGCGCGGAGTAATAGGCAAAAATCGAACGCCGCTCGTGCGCGGCAGCAACTCCCGCCAGGTCGCCTGCCGATTCCCAGAGGTTCATCGCCTTCGTGATCGAGGCGAATGCCTCATCCAGCTGGTTCACCATGTATTGCTGGAAACTGAGACGCTCCAGGATTGCGGCCTGCTCCGAGGCCGGTCCTTCGAAGTTTTCCAGCGCCTGCGCGAGGAAAGCGGCACCCTCGAGATGCGCGCCGGTCCTGACCGCTTCGTCGGCCGCCGATAGCGCGAAGCGCGTCGCGCGCACTCGGTCGGCCGCTGCCCGCGCGTGGTGCGTGAGCAAAGCCCATTCCTTCGAACCGGTGCTTTCAAGAGCGTCGAGCAATCGCGCGTGGAGTGCAGGGCTGGCGCCCGGCGGGATTGATTCTTCCACCGCAAGCCGCGCGAGCTCGTGCCGGAAACCGAGCCCGCGGCGGGTGCGTACCAGCAGTCCCGTCGCTTCGAGCCGGCGCAGCGCCGGCAGGTCGATGCAGAGGGCCACGAGTAGTCGGTCGTCAGTGCCATCCGGCGCGGCCGCCAACAGTTGCAGGGTCTCGAGGTCGCTCTCCGAGAGCCCACCCGTGCTCGCGAGCACCGCGTCCCGGATCGTCAATGGGACCTGTTCCTCCGGTTGCCGGGCGATTTCCGTAACGAAGAACGGGTTACCGCCCGTGGTTCGTAACACGGTCGCCGGGTCCAACCGCGTTCCCGCGAGGAGCTCCGCTATCGCGGCCTCGGAGAGCGGCCGAAGCGTCATGGTGGCGGCCCGCTCGGTGCGTGCCAGGTCTCCCAGCAGCGCTCGGAGCGGGTGGCTCATCCCGATTTCATCGTTCCGGTAGGTGAGCAACAGGAGCACCGGCAGCGCCCCGATGCGCCGGAGGATGAATCGCAAGACATCGACGGACGCTTCGTCGATCCACTGCGTGTCCTCAATGAACACGACGGTCGGTTCCGTCTTCAACGCCGCGAAGGCCGCCTCGCCGACCGCCGTAAGGGCAGTGTTTTGCGCTTCGATCAGAGACATCGTGGAACCAAGGTCGCCGAAAATGTCGCGGATCGGTCCAAGCGGGCGTGGAGTTGCGAGCGGATCGCAGCTTCCGCGTAGGACCCGGACCGGGCCAACGCAGG
Organism: Dehalococcoidia bacterium; assembly: GCA_050247055.1. GTDB lineage: Bacteria > Chloroflexota > Dehalococcoidia > Tepidiformales > Tepidiformaceae > Amarobacter. The sequence continues at coordinate 35,490 of JBFWUX010000001.1, read as the reverse complement.
AAACGGCGACGCGGGCGAGGGAAGATTTCCCTGCACCCGCATCCCCGGCAATCGCAATTGCACGTCCCTCGCCACGGAGCGCCTCCATGGCGCCCGTGGCGATGAACTCGAGCTCGCCGGAACGCTCGAGCAATTTCAAGTCGGAATGTTGATTGTTCACCTGAGATCTGGCCGATCTTAAGGGAACGATCGGCTCAGTTGGCAAGAGCCGCCGTCTGCGGACCGAACTCGTCGGCCACCGGGGTGACCTTGTTGGCCGGGAATCCGCCGCGGCGGGCGTGCTCCAGGATGGTCTCCGCGTCTTCAGCCTCGTGGACGCAATAGATCTTGTCGCCCGCCACGTAACTGTTGACCCAGTTGTACGGCACGCCGAGCGATGCCGCGGCGGAGTTCGAAGTCTTGGCGATTTCCGCCAGCTGCTGCCGGGTGAGGTTGCCCGCGCCGGGGACTTCTCGTTCGATGATGAAGCGTTGCATGTTCGTTGGTTCTCCTGTGATTCGGTGGTGTATGTGTCGCCGGTCGACACAACAACTCTCTCAGGAGCGAGGCCCCGTCACATCGGGAACCGTTCCCCATTTTTCAGCGTTCCCCATCCCCACGCCGTCCGCTAAACGCCTCGGATGTAGGTACCCACAAACAAGAACGGGAGCCATCAGGCTCCCGTTCTCCATGCTCGATACCGCGACCAGGTTCATTCTCTGACATAGTAGCCGCGAGGCTCGCCGTCAAAATCGGCCCGAGTCTCTACAGCACCGCTTGAAAGCGCCTCCCGGAACCACAGGGACACGGATCTTCTTTGCCGAGGCGTTCGAACAGTTCCTTGTCTCCATGTACCACCCGTGCGCCCCGGCCGACGCTGGACTCGCTTGGGAAGCCCCGCCGCCGTTTGCTGGTGCGGCTAAAACCGCACCGTTTTGTCTTCATAGAAATCTCGTGCCATGGCACCCTCCAAACACGCACGAAACCGGCGTTTCCGCCGGCCTCGTGGTTGTCCGAAAAGTGTATCCGTTTCACTCCCCCTCTCCCAGGCCTGGGAGAGGGGTTGGGGGTGAGGGACTAGTTCAGACGCTCGAAGATCGTCGCGATGCCCTGGCCGCCGCCGATGCAGAGGCTGACGATGCCGTAGCGGCCGCCGGTGCGCTCAAGTTCGTGCATGAGCTTCACGGTCAGGATCGCGCCGGTCGCGCCAACCGGGTGGCCGAGGGCGATCGCGCCGCCGTTCGGGTTCACCTTGTCTGGGTCGAGCGAGAGTTCGCTCGCGCAGGCGCAGGAGACGCTCGCGAAGGCTTCGTTCAGCTCGATGACATCGATCTGGTCGAGCGTCATCTGGGCCTTGTCGAGCACCTTGTGGATGGCCGGGATCGGGCCGCTGCCCATGATCGCCGGTTCAACGCCGGCTTCGGCGCGAGCGATGATGCGCATGCGCGGAGTCGCGCCCAGTTCCTTCGCCTTCGAGGCGCTCATCAGCGTCAGTGCCGCGGCGCCGTCGTTGATGCCGCTGGCGTTGCCGGCCGTGACCACGCCGCCTTCTTTGAAGGCGGGGCGCAGCTTCGAAAGTGCCTCCGCGGTCGTCGCGCGGGGGTACTCGTCGACATCGAAGACCTTTTCTTCCTTGCCGACCTTGATGGTCAGCGGAGCGATCTGGTCCTTGAAGCGGCCGGCGTCGATGGCGGCGATGGCGCGGCGCTGGCTCTCGGCCGCGAATTCGTCCTGGGCCACGCGGCTGACTTCGAACTGCTCCGCCAGGTTTTCGGCGGTGATGCCCATGTGGTAGCCCTTAAACGGGTCGCTGAGCAGGTGGATGATGCCGTCTTCGATGCTGTCGTGGCCGAGGCGGTAGCCGCTTCGCGCCTTGCGCAGGTAGAACGGCATGCGCGTCATGTTCTCGGCGCCGCCGGCGATAACGACATCGGCGTCGCCGCTCTGGATCAGGCGCGAGGCCGTGTTCACGGCTTCTAGGCCGGAGCCGCAGATGCGGTTCACGTTCATCGCCGGCGTCCCGACCGGGAGGCCGGCCTTCACCGTCGAATGGCGCGAAAGATACGCGTCCTCGGCCACCTGGCCGACGATGCCCATCACCACCTGATCGACGTTTTCGGGGTCGATTTCGGATCGGACATATGCCTCGCGAATCACATGAGCGCCGAGATCCGAAGCGGGAACATCGGCGAGGGAGCCCTGGAACTTGCCGATGGCAGTCCGGACGCCACTGGTAATGACGACATCTTCCATTGTCTTAATCCTGTAGTGCGGGAATGCCGGAGTGCCGGTGTCGCTGGCCTCGAGGCTGCACGGTTGCGCCATTGTACGGAGTCTGAGAACCCCATGCCAGTGGATAGCAGCATAGGCAGCGATAGTTCGGGCCTATGGCTGCCGGTCCACCACAGAACGAGCCCGAGGCGCGACTGACAAGGAGCGCTGCGGATTGCATCGAACGTTCGCCGGCGGCGCTCCGGTGCTTTGGCCGTTTGTTACCATGCGCGTCATGTCCGAGGATCATTTCCAGCGCGTCGTCCACCTCGCCAACTTTCCCGGCGTCGAAGTCGGTACCTCCTACGGCACGCCCGCCCTTAAGGTGAAGAAGAAGCTGCTCGCCCGCATGAAAGAAGACGGCGAAACCGTCGTCATCCCGACCAGCAGCATCGACGAAAAGGAGTTCCTCATCGCCACCGAGCCGGAGGTCTACTTCCAGACCGACCACTATCGCGCCTGGCCCCACGTCCTCGTCCGCCTCCCAATCGTCACCGATTCCCGCCTCCGCGAAATGCTCGAAGCAGCCTGGCGCCGCGAAGCCCCGGCGAAGCTGCTGAAGGAATACGAGGGAGACCCTGGCTAGACGGTCCCTCTCCCAGGCCCGGGAGAGGGACGGGGGTGAGGGCTAGTTGAACACAGGGTCTCGCTTTTCCACGAAGGCCCGCGCCGCCTCGCCGAACGCGGGGCTGCGGGCGGCCTGGCCGAAGATCTCGTCCTCGGTCTGAAGCACAGAGCGGATGTTGTCGTTCACCGCGTTCGCATGAAGCATCCGCTTGGCCCAGCGCACATGGCTCGCCGGGTTGAAGGCGATTTCCTCCGCAAGGGCGATGGCTTCGTCCATCAGGCTTTCGTGCGGAACCACCTTGTTCACGACGCCGAGGCGAAGAGCCTCCTGCGCGTTGTAGATGCGACCGGTGAGCATCATCTCCGCGGCATGGGCCAGGCCCGCCACCTGCGGCAGGATCTGCGTCGAACCAAGTTCCGGCGTCAGCCCGATGCGCACGAACCGCATCGAGACGCGGGCGTTCTCCGAGGCGATTCGGATATCGCACGCCAGCGGCAGCGTGAACCCAACCCCGACGGCCGCACCGTTGAGCGCCGCGATCAGCGGCTTCGAACGCTGCAGGAACTCGGGATACGACTCTTGCTCGGGCTCAGCCGGCGGGCGTTCGCCGTTCTCGGTGCGCGGCCGCTGCAGGTCGGCGCCGCTGCAGAAGCCGCGTCCGGCGCCCGTCAGCACTATCGCCCCGATCCCCGGGTCGTTGTTGCAGTCGGTGATGTACTCGCGCACCAATCGCGCCATATCGCGCGACCACGCATTCAACCGCTCCGGACGGTTGAGGGTGATGATTCCCACCCTACCTCGCTTTTCAAGCAGCACATGCGGTTCGTTCTCTGGCATTCGCTTCTTCTCCCGTTTCCTTTTGTGGCGGCGATTCTACCCCTCCCCGACCGGAAGTTAAGGAAGGGGCCCCCTCCTGTAAGAGATCCCGCGCTTGCTGGTCTAACCAGTGGGTATTCCTCCCCAGGTAATGGTGGGCCCGGCGAACAGTCCCAACTCGCCGGGCCTGCCCCCCAACAAGGAACACGCTCAGCCAGGTTGAGCCAAAGCTACGGAGTCGCAAACTTCCTCTCCCGCGAAGTCGGGAGAGGGCGGGGGTGAGGGCCTGCTACTCGCCCAACGGGGAATTCAACGTCAGCCGGAAATGTCCCCGCGCCTCCCCATCGAAGGCACGCAAGTCGCCGCCCATCCGCCGCGCGAGTTCGCGCGACAGGTACATCCCGATTCCCACCCCGGAAATGTGCGACGTCTGCTCCAGGCGGTTGAACCGGCTGAAGATCGCGTCACCTTCTCCCTGGGGCACACCCGGTCCCCGGTCATACACGTCGATATCCGTCTGGCGGCCATGGTTGCCAATGCTCACATTCACCGGCGCGCCTTCGCCCGAATACTTGAACGCGTTATCCACAAGGTTCCGGAGGACGATCGATAGACGCGCGCTGTCCGCCACCACCATGTCCGGCGTTTCGGCTTCCATCGAAACCTCGACCTCTCGCGAGCCGCGGTGCCGCGACGTCACGTCGATCGCGTCCTTCAGCAGGGGGCCAATCGATACGGGCTGAAGGTTCAGCCTGAGACGGTTTGCGTCCAGCCGGCTGAGGTCCAGCAGTTCCGCGACCAGCGTATCGGCGCGCAGGGCCGCGTCGTGAACCTCTCGAGCGGACCGTGCGAGTTCATCGTCGCCGGTCTCTTCCGCCTGCGTTTCCAGCAGTTCTGCCGAAAGCGAGATGATGGAGAGCGGGTTTCGCAACTCGTGCGAGGCGAGGTTCACCATTTGCTCCCGCGCCTGGGACGCTTCTTCGGCGACCACCAGCCGACCGCGAAGGAGCTTCATCTGGCGCAGCCCGAGTATCAGCAGCACCGCGATAACCCCGCAGGCCGAAATCGATGACAGCAGAAGTGAAACTCGTTCCTTGGTGTGCAGCGAATCGAAGCGGCTCGCAGTCAGGCTCGATTCGGTCGCGAAGAATCCGTCTGCTTTAGCTCCGAGGACTGCATTCGCGCCGTTCGTTTCGGCCGCAATTTCCGGTGTGAACGTATCGGATTGAATCGCTGAGATGGCTGTGTCGATGGTGTCGAGATAGGCGGATGCAGATTCGACCAGTGCCTCGCCGTCAGCCGTGAGTTCAGGCTCGTCCGTGAGATTCGAACTCAGTGTGTCGACCTTTTCCTCCGCCATTGCGAAGGCCTTCTCCACTTCCTGTTCGGTGGCCGGATCGGCTTCGGTGAGGCGTGCGGAAAGCTCGTACTGGCGGACACTGGTGCGCAGGGCGGTCGTCGCCCGCGTGAGTTCGCCCGCGGCCTCTCGGACCGGTGTGATCCGCATGATCCGGCTCGTTTCCTGCTCGGTGAGCCACAGACCGAACAACGGCAAACCAGCAAACACGACCAGCGCGATTGCTGCGACCGGTATCCAAACCAGCGGAACCGCCATCCGCTCAGGTTTCATTGAGCCCCCGATTGCGCTGGATATTACCGATTGCGTCTCCCTTTCGGAGTCAGGGTAAACCCGGCTTTCCTGCCGGAACCAGGATTCGCTCTACCTCGGCCAAATCCGCGCAGATGTGGGTGGCGCCGGCCGCCCGGAGTTCATCTTCCCGTACCGAACCAAGCACCCCGACGACCATTGCGAGCCCTGCGCCCGCTCCGCACTCCATGTCAGCCGGGCTATCTCCCACAATTGCCGCCGTTCCGGGCGAACCGGCGATTCGCCCCAGCGCCTCGTGGGCCACGCGCCCGTCAGGCTTTCGAAAGGCGCACGAATCGTGGCCCAGCACCACATCGAAGTGTTCACTCAGCCCAAGCCCCGCAAGCACCGCCCGCGCCAGCGACTCTACCTTGTGCGTCACCAGCGCCAACCGCATACCGGCTGTCCGCAACTCCCCCACGAGCTGTTCCGCACCGGTGCGGGCGCGGACGCGGCTGGCCGCCCGCTCGTGGTACAGGCGCACGTACGCCGCGTAGATCGCCTCCGCCTGGGCTTCCGAGACCCCAAGCTCAACCTGCAGGCGCGGCTTGAACAGTTCACCCTGCACGATGGAGTCGGGACGTAGCTGGTAGCCGTGCTCGGCGGCCGCGTCCACCAGCAGTGGCACCGCGACCGAATCCTCGTGCAGCGTGCCATCCAGGTCGAAGAGCACGGAAGAGATGTGGCCGTTCATCCGGTGGATAGTCACCGTGTGAGCATAGTCGAGCACCCCCACCGGTGCCCGATCCCGTCGCGGCCGGTGCCGGGTAGACTAAGACGATGCCCGAAATAATCGGCCACAGCGGCATCCTCCGTGAGCTTCAGGCCCTGGCGATGAGTGATGAGCCGCCGCACGCTCTCCTCTTGGCCGGTCCCGAAGGCGTCGGCCGCACGGCCCTGGCCGTCGAATACGCCCGCCTCTTGAACTGCGAACGTCTCCACCCCGAAGTGACGGCCGGCGCCTCGCTTTTCGGCGATGATCTGCCGCCTGCTGCTCCCGCCTCCGGGAAGCCGTGTGGCGAATGCCGCTCCTGTCGTCTGATCGAAGAGGGCGCGCACCCCGATATCATCACCCTTGGCCCTGGCGACACACTCTGCCGCCCCCGCGATGGCGAGAGCCACGCCAAACACCCGGATTCGCGCGATATCCGCATCTGCCAGGTGCGCGGCCTGATCGACCTTGCCTCGCGTTTCCCCTTCGAGGCCCGCTACCGCCTCGTCATCATCGACCCGGCCGACCGCCTCGATCGAAACGGGGCGGCTGCCCACACCATCCTCAAGACGCTCGAAGAGCCCCCCGGCCACACCGTCTTCTGCCTGGTCACCGCCGCCCCGGAGGACCTGATTGAAACCATTGTCTCGCGCTGCCGCCGGATCGATGTCCGTCCGGTCCCGCGGGCAACCATCGAAGCCGGGCTGATTGCGCGGGGCATTCAACCGGAGTTGGCCGCCCGCGCCGCCGAGGCCAGTCACGGCAGCCCGGGCCGGGCGATCCGTTTCGCCGGCGATCCCGATCTCATTGGGTTGCAGTCTCGCCTGCTTGCGCGTTGCCGTGAATTAGCCTCGCAGGGCACCGGCGAACGTTTCCGTTACGCCGCCACCCTCGCCGACCGCTGGCGCGAGGATCGCTCGGCCATCCTCGTGGAACTGGATGCCTGGGAATCCTTCTGGGAAGAACGTCTCCGCCTCGGCGCAGCTTCGCGCGAGACGCACGAGACGCTGGCGGGCTACGTCGAAGCCCTCAACGCCGTGAGCCAGGCCCGCGCCGACCTGCGAGGGAACGTGCTCGCCCGGGCAGCCTTCGAGCTCATGCTCCTGAGTTTTCCTCGGGTTACACTGGATATCAGCCCCGAGGAAGAGCCGGTGGCATATGCCTGAAGAACTACCTCGCGTTGCCGGCGTACGCTTTCGAAACGCCGGGAGAATCTTTTACTTTCACACCGCCGGGATGCGACTCGAGCCCGGTGAATTCGTCGTTGTCGAAACCGTACGTGGCCCCGAAATCGCCAAGGTCGTCATCGCCCCCGACCAGGTCGTCGTCAACGAACTTGGCCGTGAAGAACTCAAGCCCATCCTTCGCCTCGCTACCGAAGGCGATATCCGCAAGGCCGACCAGCTACGACACCAGGCGGAGGAACTGCTCCCCGAGGCTCGCCGCCTCGGCGAGGAGCTGCGATTTCCTGCCCACCTCGACGCCGCCGAATTCACCCTCGACGGACGACGCCTGACCTTCGCCTTCACCAGCGAAGAACGCATCGATTACCGCGAGTTCATCAAGCGCGCCGGCGACCGCTTCCACGCCCGCGTGGACATGCGCCAGATGGGCGCCCGCGACCGAGCGAAGCTTGCCGGCGGGTACGGCATCTGCGGCCGCGAACTCTGCTGCTCCAGCTGGCTCACGACGTTCCCTTCCATCTCGATTCGCATGGCGAAGGAGCAGGAACTCCCCCTGAACCCCCAGAAAATCAGCGGTCTCTGCGGCCGCCTGCTCTGCTGCCTCAGCTACGAAGAGGATGGCTACAAGGAGATGCGCAAGTCGCTGCCGAAGCTCGGCCAGCGCTGTAGCACGCCCACGGGCGAGGGAAAAGTCATCGGCATCAACATTCTCCGCCGTTCGATTACGCTCTACGTCGAAGGCCAGCGCATCGACGTCCAGGATCGCGAGCTTGGTACCGTCGTTCGCTGGGATACATCCAGCAAGAGTGGCGACCCGCCTCCGAGCATCTCCCGCGCCGACGCCATCGCCCAGGGATTGATCGAAGAGACCGAAGAGGACCGGGCCATCGCCGCCCGCGCGGGCGCCGAGCCGGACTGGCTCGATGAACGCCCAACGACGTTCGAGCCCGGCCCGGGCCGCGGACGGCTCCCCGGCGGCGGCCCGCGAAAGAATGTGCCCGCACGCCCGCCCCGCCGCGAACCCGGGCAGGAACAGCCTCAGGGTCGCGGCCAGGATCGTCGGCCTCAGCGCGGCGGACGCCCACAACAGGGCGACCAGCAACAGCCGCGCGAACAGCGCCCGCGCCCCGAACGCCGCCCGCCCCAGGGTCCGCAGTCGGCGCCATCGAACCTCGGCGAAGGCCGCGTCTTCCGCCGAAGCGGCTCCGGCCAGCCGCAGCCACCACGCCCCGAGCGCCAGCAGCCTCCGCCCGCCAACGAATCGTCCGCGGAAGGCTCTAACACCTCGGGCGAAGGCCAACCCCGGCGCTCCAGCCGGCGTCGCAACCGCCGCCGCGGGGGCGGAGGCGGTTCGAACCAGGGCAACCCAACCTCGGATTAGTCCATTGGCCCGCGCGCGCTCTCGAAAAACCGGGATGGTTGGATCGGTTCGTCACCCGTCTCCCGGGAAGGACTGGGGATGAAGGAAGCTGCCCGCAGGAATCCCAGCTTGACCCACCGCAAGGCGCCCATCCGACGTTGCTATACTGATTCCCATGACCACCCCGACGCGCGTCACGGTCGAAGAGTTCCTCGCGATGGAGGAGACGAAGCCCTATCTCGAGTTGATCAACGGGGAGGTCGTGCAGAAATCAATGCCGACTGCGAAGCATAGTGCCGCGGTACGTGAACTCTTGTACTGGTTAACAGCGTTCCTCAAGTCAAACCGTATTGCCCGCGCCGATACCGAGTTGCGGCATCGCGACGGTGTGCGCAACTGGGTCTTCCTCCCGGACATTTGCGTGACTCTGCTCGCCCGCTGGCCAGAGGACGATTCCGGAGCGATCGTCGTCATGCCCGACTTCGCCATTGAGGTCCTCTCGCCCGATGACCGGCCCGGCCGGATCAACGAGCGCGTGGACTACTACCTCAGCGCGGGCACGCAACTGGTGTGGATCGTCGATCCCGAGCTCGAAAGCATTACCGTGTACCGGCCGGGCGCCGCGCCCGAATTCGTCCGCGCGACAGGTACGATTACGGCCGAACCAGTTCTGCCCGGTTTCACCCTGGACCTGGACGATCTCGTCCACGAGATCAACGCGAAATAGCTACTTCCGGTCGAACGCCACGGGCAATTCCCGCACCCCGCGCATGATGAACGTCGGCACGCGCGGAAGCAGCCGGTCATCGGTGCGGCGGAAGTTCGTGGCTCGCTTCGTCAGCTCTTCGACCGCGATCTTGGCTTCGAGCCGCGCCAGCGGTGCGCCCAGGCAGAAGTGGATCCCCTGTCCGAAGGACAAGTGCCGGTTCGGCGACCGCGTGATGTCGAACGTCAGGGGGTCCGGGAACTGCTCAGGGTCGCGGTTGGCCGCCGCCACCCAGATAACGGCCTGCTGGCCCTGCTTGAACTGCTTGCCCCGGAACTCCTGGTCCGCAACTGCCCGCCGAACGGTTGCCTGCACTGGCGAACTGATGCGCAGGACTTCCTCGAGCGCGCTCGGAATCAGCGAAGGGTCAGCTTCGACCCGCGCGAACTGGTCCGGGTGCACCATGAATTCCTGCATCGCGTTCCCGATGAGGTTGGTCGTCGTCTCGTTCCCAGCCACGAGCAGCAGGATGAGCATCTGCAGCAACTCATCGAAGTTCAGCTTCTCGCCGTCCATCTCCGCCTGGACCAGCCCGCTGATGAGGTCGCTCCGCGGGTTCGCACGGCGGTCATCACAGAGTCGCGCGAAGTAGTCGCGCATTTCGTCCAGCGTCTCCTGGCTTACGTCCTGGCCGCCAGCCGGCCCACCGAGCGTCGCCACCACTTCGTCTGACCATTGCTTAAAGCGGTCGCGCTTCTCTGGTTCGACCCCGAGGATCTCGGCGATGGCGATGACCGGCAGCGGATAGGTCAGCGTCTCCACCAGGTCGCACTCGCCTTTGTCGATGACGGCATCCAGCAGTTCGCCGGCGATCTGCCGCAGCCGCGGTTCAAGCTGTTCGACCATGCGCGGCGTGAACGCCTGGTTCACAAGCGCACGCAGCCGCGTGTGGCGCGGCGGATCCGAACCGAGCATCCCCGGCGGGGGCGCCTCCGGGTCCTGGATCGGCCCCATCGACGACCACGACGCATGGTCGCGTAGGATCGCGAGGCACTCGTCGTACTTGAAGACCATCCAGATGCCCATGCTCTCGACGAAGAGCGGGCTCATCTGGCGCCCCATTTCGTAGAACGGGAAAGGATTTTCGAGGAACGCCGGGTCCCCGATGTTCGGTGTCGTAACCATGGCAAAGACTCCTGAAGCTCGCGGCCCCAATCCGCACGAAAGACTCTAGCAGATTCCGAATGCGATTCGGAAAGTGATTTACCTCCCGCCTAGCGAGGAAAGAATCGCCGCCAGTTCGACGGGCCGCCGAAACGGAATCGGGTGACCGACTCCCTCCAGCGTCTCCAGCCGCGCATAGGGAAGCGACGCGATCATCTCGGCCGCCAGCCTCGCCGGCAGCACGTTGCTTTCGCTGCCACGTACGAGCACCGTCTCGCAGGCCACCGCTTGCCAGAGTCCGCGAAGGTCGGCGCGAGTCGCCACCCCGGCCGCAAGCAGTTCGCGGAAATGGCGCGAGATCGCCGGATCGAACCACCGCGTCTCGTGTGCGGCGCTCGCTACCCACCTCGCAATGCCGGCCGACCCCTGTGTCTGCTCCGGGTGCGGGTAAGCATCGATGACCGCCAGCGCCGCTACCCGCTCGGGCATTGCGGCCGCCGTGAGGATGGCCACGCCGCCACCCATCGAGAACCCGGCCAGCACGCACTGTTCGATTTCCAGGGCATCCAGCGCTATCGCGAGGTCCGCGAAGTGCATATCCACCGCGTACGCCTCACCGGGGTCCCACTCGCTTTCGCCGTGGCCACGCGCATCGAATGCGATCACCCGCCGGTCGCGAATCAGCGATGCGGTCCCCTGCCAGTCGCGGCTCGAACCGGTGATCCCGTGAAGCAGCACCAGGGGCGGTCCCGCAGCCCCCGCGTTCCACTCGCGCCACGCGAGTTGCAGTCCTGCGCCCGGCACGCGTTGCACAGGCGGCAGAGCCGCATAGGTGGTAATGGTCACAATCTGACTCTAGCGGCGCGCAGCCGGAGGGTGCTACCGCGCGTCGAACGCCAGCGGCAATTCCGTCGCCCCGCGCAGGATGAACATCGGCTGCCGTTTGATTGGGCCCGTTTCCGTCCGGCGGAAGTTCTTCGCGCGCTTCAGCAATTCTTCCAGCGCGATCTTCGCTTCCAACCTCGCCAGCGGCGCTCCCAGGCAGAAGTGAATGCCCATGCCGAACGCAAGGTGCCGATTCGGCGTGCGCCGCACATCGAACGTGCCCGGGTTTTCGAACACTTTGGGGTCGCGGTTGGCCGCGCCGAGGAACACCGTCATCGCCTGGCCCGCCTTCACTTCCTTGCCCCGGAATTCGACATCCCGCGAAGCTCGCCGCACGGTCGCCTGCACCGGCGAGTTAAAGCGCAGCACCTCTTCGATCGCGGACGGCAGCAGGCTCATGTCCTCTTCCACCAATGCCAGTTGGTCCGGGTGGTCCATGAACTCCAACAGCGCGTTGCCGATGAGGTTCGTCGTGGTCTCGTTTCCGGCCACCAGCAAGAGCACCAGCATCTGGAAGAGTTCGTTGAAACTCAGCTTCTCGCCGTCGATCTCCGCCTGCACGAGCCCGCTGATGAGGTCCTCGCGCGGGTTCTTCCGGCGCTCATCGCACATCCGCTCGAAGTACTCGCGCATCTCTTCGAACACTCCACCCGCCGATTCGCGGTAGTTCGCATCCGGGTTGCCGCCCACGAACGAATCCGACCACCGTTTGAAGGCAGCCCGATGAGCCGGGTCAACCCCGAGGATCTCCGCGATCACAATCACCGGCAGCGGGTAGGTCAGCGCTTCGACGATGTCGCACTGGCCGTTGCCGATGATCGGGTCGAGCAGTTCCGCCGCGATCTCTCGAAATCGCGGTTCCATCTGCTCCACCATCCGCGGTGTGAAGGCCTGGCTGACGAGGCCGCGCAGGCGCGTATGCTTCGGCGGGTTCACGCTCAGCATGCTGAGGCCGCCGGATTCATCGCCCGGCGCGCCGAACCCCGAAGGCCAGGTCGTGTGGTCTTTCAGGATCTCGTTGCATTCATCCCAGTTGAACGACATCCACATGCCGCTCGAGCCCATCATCATCGGGCTCATCTGCCGGCCCATTTCGTAGAACGGGAACGGGTTTTCCAGGAACGCCGGGTCGGCCATCGCCGGTGAAAGCACCATGGGAGTCTCCTCTGTGTCCCGGACATTCTAGCATTGGCTCGAACGCCATTCGGATATCCGTTTTTCCCTTTCGCTGTGGGCAATCTCCGGTGACCTGCCACCCCGCCCGGCGTAGACTCCCGCCCATGCCACTTGAAATGCCCGCCCAGGGCCGCCCCTGGTCCGAACTGCGCGAAGAGATGACCGCCATGCGCGGCACCGACCTCGATTGGAAGCACGGCCGCCACGGCGCCTACGTCTGGTACGCCAACGACGACCTCGAACACGTCCTCCGCGAAGCGTTCGGTATGTTCCTGGTCGAAAACGGCCTCGGCATGCGCGCCTTCCCGAGCATCGCCCGCATGGAGAACGAAGTCCTGGCCATGGTCCGCAGCCTCCTCCATGGTGACGACGAAACGGCCGGCATCTTCACCAGCGGCGGCACCGAGAGCATCTTTCTCGCCATCCACGCGATGCGCGAATGGGCCGCTCACGAACGCCCGGGCATCGTCCGCCCGGAAATCGTGGCGCCCCATTCGGCTCACCCGGCGCTGAACAAGGCCGCCCACATGCTCGGCCTCACCGTCCGCCGCGTCCCTGTAGGCGAAGACTTCCGCGCCGACGCGGCTGCCCTTGAGGCCGCCATCAACCAGAACACCATCGGCATGTACGCCTCCGCCCCGACCTACTCGCTCGGCATGGTCGACCCCATCGAAATCCTCGGGCCGCTGGCGCAGGAGCATGGGCTCTGGCTCCACGTCGATGCCTGCGTTGGCGGCATCCTCGGCGGCTTCGTCCGCGAATGCGGCTACGAAGTCCCCCCGTTCGATTTCGCCGTCCCCGGCGTCACCTCCATCTCCGCCGACATGCATAAGTCGGGCTTCGCCGCCAAACCGGCCTCCACCGTCAGCTTCCGATCACGCGCTTACCGGGAGTTCTCCCGGTACACCTTTGACGACTGGCCGAGCGGCATCTATTCGTCGCTCACGTTCACCGGCACCCGCCCCGGCGGCGCCATCGCGGCTTCGTGGGCGGCCATCAACTTCCTCGGCCAGGCGGGCTACCGCGAACTCGCCGCGGCAAGCATGCGCGCCCGTGAAAAGACCCAGGCAGGCCTCACCGCCATCGAAGGCGTGAAAGTCCACGGCGCCCCACAACTCTACGCCTTCAGCTGGGCCGCCTCAGGCGTCGATATGGGCGCAGTCGCCGCCGCCATGGGCAAGCGAGGCTTCCTCTGCGGCCAGACCACCAGCCCGGTGGGCATCCACTTCATGGCCACACCCGTCCACGAAGCCGCCGCCGAAGCCTACGCCGCCGCTGCAGCCGAATCGATCCAGGAAGCCCGCACCACCTCCACCCCCACCAAAGCCGCCGCCTACAACTAGAAGCTGTTAGACAGGCGCCCGCCGCGTTCCGAGGAGAGAACCGCGAGCGTCAGCGACCGGCCAGCCTCCCCTCAAGCGCAGCGTAGAGGGACGTGTAGCTCCAGTCCGTAAGGAAAGACGTTCCCCTCTCCCAGACTTGGGAGAGGGGCAGGGGTGAGGGCCCGGGGGCGCCGCACGCACCACTGCTCTTCCATCACACCCGAACCTGGGAAGGATCGAGCGGTGGCCCTCACCTACTCCTCCACGAACGCCCGCAGACGCTCCAGCCTCTCGTCCCACCGCCGCGAAATCTCGTCCAGCCAGTTCCTCGCCTCCTCGACCCTCTCCGCCTTCAGCTCCCACAGCTGCTCCCGCCCCTGGCGCGTGCTCTCTACCAGCCCCGCGCCTTCGAGCACGTGCAGGTGCTTGGTGATCGCCTGGCGAGTGACCGCTTCACCCGCCGAAAGAGCGCTGATCGAGAGCCGGGGACTTTCGCCCAGCCGCGAGACGATTCGGAGACGGGTTTCATCGCCGAGCGCCGCGAACACCGGCGCCTTTGCCGTCGCGCTACTGGCCATCGACGTAGTTCGCCACCCGGACCAGCTGTTGCGCCCAGCCTTCGCTGTTCATGTCGAAAGCCTGGCGGCGGCGCGCCTCCGGAATGCCCAGGAATCCCGATTCCGTCACCGTCAGCAACGTCCCACCGCCTTGCGGCGTCACGACGAACTCGATCAGCGTCATAGGCTCGCCTGAATAGTCGTGGTTCACGTCGCCCGCGAACGGGTGCCAGCGGAATGAGATCATCCGTGGCGCCTCAATTTCCGCGACATCGATGTTGAAGTCGACGCCGGCATATTCGGGCGGGTCGGTCATCTTCCCGGTGAGCGAGGCTCCGGGTTCGAACGCCTGTCCGAGGAAATCCACCCCGAACCATGCGCCGAACTCCTTCGCATTGCTTATCGCATTCCAAACGCGCTCCGGCGATGCCTTCAGCGTCACCCGCTTCTCGATCCGGTCTCCGTTGTCTTCTGCCATATACGCAACCTCTTGGTTGCATTATTGCCAGGGCAGGTGTTCCGGTGCAACAGCCACGTAGAATCTCGCTGTTTCTCCCGCTCAGCGAGGAGAACTTCACAGACAAGAGCCGCACCAATCTGAAACGATAATCGGTGCTGCCCAGACCATAGAGCCAGAATCTCCCTGGAGGACCCAATGACCGCCGCCAAAGCCCCCGCCACCGGCTATGTCGAGGCCGCCCGTGCGCTCGCACCTCGCATCGCCGAACTGGCGAACGAGATCGAGACCGAACGCCGCCTGGTCCCCGAATTGGTGGAGGCGTTCAGGAGTGCGGGGTTCTTCCACCTCACCGTGCCGGAATCCGCCGGCGGCCGCCAGGCCGACCCGGTGACGCAAGCGCGCGTCGTCGAGGAGGTCTCGGCCGGGGATGGTTCGGCCGGCTGGTGCGTGATGATCGGTCAGCAGAACGGCGCGTTCTCCGGTTTCTTTTCGCCCGAACGCGGCCGCGAAGTCTGGGGTGATGGCCAGATTGCCTGCGGGACTGCGCGCCCAACTGGCCGCGCCGTGAAGCAGGGTGACAACTTCGTCGTCTCGGGTCGCTGGCCGTTCGCCAGCGGCAGCAGTCACGCCGATTGGTTCGCCGCCGAGTGCATGCTCTTCGATGGCGACGAACCCCTCCGTGACCCCGAAGGAAACCACATGAGCCGCATGCTCATGGTCCCCCGCAGCGAAGTCACCATCTACGACACCTGGCACACCACCGGCCTCCGCGGCACCGCCAGCAATGATTTTGAAGTCAAAGGCGCCGTCGTCCCTGCCGACCGCGGCTTCCAGATGCTGGTCACGCAACCGCAATCCGATTGGGCGTTCTTCAAGGCCTTTGGCCTGATCTTCGTGAACCACGGCTCGCAGGCGCTCGGAGTTGCGAAAGGTGCCATCAAGTCCGCGACAACGATCGCAGAGACCAAAATCGGCTACGGCTCCGACAAGCCAACCCGCTACTCGCCGAAGTTCCAGGGCGCCATCGCGGAAGCCGTCGTCACCGTCGCCGCGGCCCGCGAATACCTCTACAGCCAGACCGAAGCCCTCTGGCAGAAGGCACTTGCCGGCGAAGCTGACTCCGATCCGCTGCAGCGTGCCCGCGTCCGCCTCGCCACCAGCAATGCGGCCCGCGCCAGCGTCCACGCCGTCGACCTGCTCCACGCGGCCCTGGGCACATCATCGCTCTTCCAAACCACGCCCCTCGAACGCCAGTTCCGCGACATCCACATGGCCGCCGCCCACGTGATGATCAGCCAGTTCACCTACGAAGCCGCCGGCCGTGTCGAACTCGGCCTCGAAGCCGAATTCCCCTTTTTCTAGGCCACGGACCTCCCCTTCTCCTCTTTTTTCGTGAACGAGGAGAAGGGGAGGTCGATGAGAGCTACTTCTTGGTGGGCTCCGGCGCGTGCTGCCGAATCTCGCTCGTCCCGGCGTAGATCGCGCTCTTCGCGGCCGAATAATCCGGCGTTTCGATGACCGTCGCACCGGCCGGCGCGGAATACGCGAGCACACGGGCATCGACTGCCGCGCGCCCGGTCTCGAACGATTCCGCGCTGTACTGCTTGGTCAGGTTGCCGTTTTCGTCGCGCAATTCGAACTGAAGTTGGACGTTCGTTTCCTTATCGATCCAGACCGTGTACCCCCCGAACTTGGGAGCGTCCGCCTCCTTCGCGATAGCGCCATCGCCCCAAGCGCCACTGGCCGAAGTCTTCGCGCAGCTTTCCGGAGTGGGGCTCACTTCCACGACGTAGGCGTCGCGTCCGGCGATAGTGGCGGAACCGGTGACCGCGGCCGCCTGGCACTGATCCATCGCCAGGTTCTGGACGATTGCATCCAGGGAGTCAGCACCTGCGACGAAGTCCTTGAGCCTGTCCGTCGCCCCTGCAACGTGCGCCACCCGGAACGAGCCGTCGACCGTCGCATAAATCCAGTAATCGTTCGTGGTCGCCACCTGCCCGTAGAGCAACTCGCCATCCAGGCTGCGCGCCTCCGAACGGTTGCCTTCAGTCCCAAACGACCATGTTTCGGCGATGAAGTCGGCGCCGCCGTTCCCCGCGAACTTCGCCCGCAGGTGATAGGGCGTTCCGGAGGATTGCAGTTGCGACGAAGCTGCCGCGCTGCGGCTCAGCAACTCCTCGGCGTTCACCGTCGTCGGCCCGCCCAGGTACCCCGGCAGGAAGGCCACCGCCGCCACAATCCCCGCAGCTACCGCGGCCCCGGCTGCATACACCCACCGCCGGCCCGGTCTCCTCATGTTCGCCGGCGCCATCGGCGCTTCGAACCGCATTGCCGGTACGGCTACCGCGAACGCGGCCGCCAGGTCTTCTTCTATTTGTTCAAATTCACTCGGGTTCACCGTAGATCTCCTTCAACTCGCGCAGCGTCCGTTGGAGCTGCTTCTTCACCGCTTCCGGCTTCCTGCCAACCAGCGGAGCGATCTCCGCGGCGGTCAGGCCAGCGGCATACTTCAGGGCTATGAGTTCCTGTTTCTCCGCCGAAAGCGTCCGCACGGCTGCCCGCAACTCGCTCCAGCGCTCCGCCTGCAGGGTTACCGCTTCCGGCGCGTGCGCCGCGTTCGACGGCATCAGTTCGGCCGCCGCAATCGGCGCCGAAGGCTTCTGCCGCCGGTGCGAATCGATGGCCGCGTTTCGCGCGATGCGGAAGAGCCAGGCCGCGAACGGAACCTTCCCCGTCCGATACTTGCCCAGCCCGCCATAGGCTTTCAGGAAGACCGCCTGCGTGAGATCGGCGGCTTCCTCCGGCGTCGCGGCCCGTGCCGAAAGGTAGCGATAGACGCGCGGCAGGTACCGTTCGTACAGCGCCGCGAACTCCGCGATGTCTGCCTTCGCCGCGGCAACCAGCGCCTCGTCGGTATCGGACTCGCCAAAGGCGGCCGATTGCAGAGGGAACGCCCTCAGCACAGGCCGAATCTCGTGTGTTGTCTCATTGGTGCTCCATTGTTCGATGTCCGGCCCGCGATGTGCACCAGGACCGGCAGGATCGATCACACCTGCTAACACGCGGCTGAAAGCGAAAAGGGACAACGGGGCACTTACTCGAAGCCCAGCTTCACAGCCCCCGATTCCGCCATCGCCGTAATCTCGCTCTCGCTGTAGCCGAGCTCGGTGAGCCACTTCCGCGTGTCGCGCCCCAGCGGCGGCGAAGCGCTCCCTGCTACCGGTGGGCTGTCCGACATCTTCCACGGGGGCGCGGCCATCTTCTGCGGACCGGTGAAGTCGTGCTCCAGGTCCACCACATAGCCGTTCGCCACCACCTGCGGATTCTCGAGCATCTCTTCCACGAACCAGACCGGGCTCGCGGGCACGCCGTGCGCGTCGAAAATCGCCATCCACTCGTCCGTGGTCCGTCCCTCGAACATCTCTTCGATCGCCGTGATCGCCTCCGTGGGCACGCGGTTCGCCGAACTCCCCTCAAGCGGGTCCTCGATCTCTAGCGCCGTCCGCATGCGTTCGCGAGTTGCGGGCGAAAGGCACCCCACCGTCAGCGCGCCATCCTTCGTCTTGTACCCGCGGTAGTAGATCCCGAACCCGACGACTGCTTCGACCTTCGCTCGCCGGCGCCGGACGAAGCTGTCGAACGGCTCGCCTTCGCTGCGCGAACGCGTGAGGTCGGTCATGAACCCCTCCCGCCGCTCCGCATCCACCGCCGGGACGCCCATGAACGCCGAACCCTGGATCATCAGGGCATTGGTCAGGAGTGAGGTCTCAACCATCTGTCCCCGCCCGGTGTTGGTGCGGTGGAACAGCGCGGCGCACACGCCGAGGGCGATCGCGTAACCCGTCGTGAAATCCGCCGGGGCCGCCGGCCCTGAAAGCGCCGGGAACCCGCGCTCATCGAGCCACAAGCGGTGCATCAACAACCCGGAGGCGGCCTGCGCCACGATGTCGTATCCCGGACGGTGCGCCCAGGGGCCTTTCCGCCCGAACGCCGTGCTGTCCACGTAGATGAGGTCTGGCCGGTGCCGTTTCAGCGTCTCGTAGTCCACGCCGAGGTTCTCCGCGACATCCGGCCGGCTGTTGATCACCGCCACATCGCAGGTTTTCACCAGCCGGTGGACAACCTCCTGGCACTCCGGCTGTGTCAGGTCGAGCACCAGCGACTGCTTCCCTCGGTTGAGCGACTGGTACGCCTTCGATTCGTCGGGGAAGAACTGTCCGGTCAGCCGCCACGGCTCGCCCTCCGGTGGTTCGACCTTGATGACCTCCGCCCCCAGGTCGGCAAGCAACATGCAGCCCAGCGGCCCGGCGATTACCTGCGTCAGGTCGAGCACGCGAATTCCCGCCAACGGTCCAGAAGCCATGGATTGTCCTTTCGGCGCGACCGGGAACGCCACGCGCCAGTGGAATTGCAATGTGCCCGCATCTTAAGTGGATGGCCGTGGTGGTCGAAATTTCGAATATGAAGCCGCGTGAGACTGCGAGTTCGCTGACTGACCCTCATTTCGGCGCGGGCCAGCGCCGCGTCCCCCGGACGCCTACGACGGGCGCCTGCCAGATGACCTGGTCCGGTGGTGAAGCGGAAGGCAGCTTGCTCGACATATCCCTCGAAGGCGCTGCCGTCGTCGAGGTTTATGGGCCCACCCCCCAGGCGGGCGATCCTATCTGCCTGGCAGTCGAGGTGGATGACATCCACTTTGAAGTCGCAGCCGAAGTGGTCTCCATCAGCGAAGACACCCTTGCCGGCGTCGCGGTCCGCATGAAGTTCACCGAGGATGCGAAGTCAAACGCCGACCTTCGCGAACTCGTGATCGAGTCCGAAGAAGCCTTTCGACACGAGCAGGCCCAGATCTTCCGCCACCACCTCTAGGCCCCCCGTCATTCGCGGTTCAGCGTGAAGTTCCCTTTGACGGTGACTTTGTAGACCTTGATGGAGCCGGGTGCGACGCCATCGACGTTCTTGCACTCGAATTCACCCTTCAACTCCTTCGCTGAATCGGTGAGTTTTTGCGTGCAATCTGTTCCCCACCCGCCGCCAGCGACCACTTTCTCGGTATTGACGGCGAGTCCGCCGGGATCCTGGTCCGCGGCCCGGTTGAAGGCTATCTGGACGGATTCGGTGTCGTTGGTGAAGGTGAGGAGCGCGAACCCATTTGTGGCGATGCCCGACCCATCGGCGTCGAACGAGGTCTTCACATCACCGCTAATTTCAACGTGTACCTTGCCGCTTCCGAAGTTTCCGTCTTCGAATTTCGCAACAAGCTCGGCGTTATTCTTCGAAGAGCTAGTCGAGCCACTCGAGTCGTTCGAATCCTTGGGTGCGAATGGAGAATCGCCGGGCGAGCTCGAGTCGTCGTCATCGTCGCCGCCTCCGCCGCCACACGCGGCAAAAAGAAGGACGAGGGGGATGAGAAGGAGGAAGAACAGCGAACTTCGGTGCCGCAAGTTGGCCACCCCGAGCATGTGATTGAATCGCGTTCGCACGGGGTGGCCGGGTGGTGGGCGGCACGCCACCATGGTCGACTTTAGCCGACGGACGAGCGAAGCCGATGCACAATAGCATTCATGTCAATAACTCGTGGGCGGGCCGTCAGTCACCGTTAAATCACCATCCACCGGAGTTGTGCTAGGCTTCCTCGAAATTTGCGAACCAGCCGCGATTCGCACCAAGGAAACAGCACACATGGATGTCCGCGAACTCGTCATTTCCCAGTTCAAAATGGCCCACGGCGTTCTGCTCCAGGTGATGGCCGATGTCCCGAACGACATTGCCAACAAGAAGCTCGCCGGCTCGGAAATCGATACGGTCGGCTCGACCTTCGCCCATCTCGTTTTCAGCGAAGACGGCATCGTGAACGGCCTGTGCCTGGGCCGTCCACCCGTGTTCATGAGCGGCGGCTGGGCGGGAAAAACCGGCACGGATATGCCCGCGAACCCCCGCCAGAGCCACGAATGGGCCGCAACCGTTCAGATGGACATTGCAAAGTTCCTGCCCTATGCCAGGGCCGTCTTTGCCAACACCGAAGAAGCCATCGCAAGCCTCAGCGACGAAGAGATGGGCAAAACCGTCCAGGGTCCGTTAGGCCCATCGACGGTCTTCGGTTCGATTTCAGGGCTCACCCTTTACCACACCACGCAGCACAGCGGCGAAATCTCCGCGCTCCTCGGCGCCCACGGCCGAAAGGGCCTGCCCTTCTAGGAACGCCCTACCCGATAACAGACTCATAGAGTGCAATATGCCGCCGGGCGATTTCGTCCCACGAGAACCTGGCGGCATACTCGCGCCCACGCCCGGAGAGCTCCTGCCACGCTGCATCGTCTGTCATCAAGCGCTCAATCGCGGCAAGTGATTGCTCGCGTCCCTCGGACAGGGCGAGACCCGAGGCCAGTTCCGCGGTCGTCTGTTTTCCCCTCGCAGTGACCACCGGGAGCCCGCAGCCAAGCGCCGCCAGGACCGAGCCCCGCCGTTCCGACGCTCCGTCGGGAAATGGAAGGTAGGCGACCCGTGCCTGCGCCAACGTGTCGGCGACTTCGTTGTGGTTGAGCCCGCCAATCCAGGTCACGGGAGCATCGGCATAGCGGGCGCGAAGGCGTTGGGCGTAGGCGACACTGGTCGGGACTGGCGAGCCGATGACCAGGCACTCCGCGCCAGGCAGGCGCCGCAGGAGTAGAGGCGAAAGTTCGAGGAACGCCTCCAATCCGCGATCCGGCCGCAGGCTGCCGAAGAACACGACGGTTTTCGCAGCAGCGCCTTCGCCACTCGAGTGAGGACGAGAAGGGACATTGCTGGCGATCGGGATGACTTCGAGCCGAGAGCTGCACCACGGAGCGAACTGGCGCACATATCTTCGTTCGAACTCTGAAGTCACAACGATCCGTTGCGACCGCACAGTGAACGGCGCCAGCCGGGCCCGGCCACGAACGGGACCATAGCGGCTCGATTCGTGAAGCGTCACTACCATCGGTTGGATCAGCGCCATGAGTTGCGGCGCCACGGATCGACCGTACAGCCCTTGCGGATGTTGCAGATGGACGATGCAAGGGTTCAGTTCTCTAAGCGACGCGCGAAGCCGGCGCATACCGCGGATGCTCCAGTCGTCGTGCTGAACGTGCGTTGCCAGGAACTGGTGGCGGACCAGGGCATCGCAGAGACGCCTCGCGTAATCGCCGATGCCGTTCTCACCTTCGCCCGCCGTCGCCGTGAGTATCGCAACAGTGGGACTCGCCGATGTTGCCGCCGTATCGTTGGCCATCGCACCGCAGCATGTCGTCATCCATCCAAATGCGCGAACACGCAATGAAGGCCGGGCATTTGCCCGGCCTTCTCGCTCATGACCTTACGACTGACGACTACCCGCCAATCAGCCCAGCTTCTTGATCTCCTCGATCAGTGCCGGGACGATCTTCTTGTAGTCCTCGATGATGGCGAACTTGCTGACCTTCACCATGTTCGCATCGGGGTCCTTGTTGATGGCGACGATATTCTTCGAACCCGCCATGCCGGCCATGTGCTGGCTTGCGCCAGAAATCGCGACGGCGATGTAGAGGCCCGGCGAAACCGTTTTACCGGTCAGGCCCACCTGCTGCGAAGGCGGGTACCAGCCGAGGTCGCAGGCGGCACGGCTTGCGCCGGTTGCGCCCTTGAGCAGGTTCGCCAGCTCTTCCAGCATGCCGAACGCGCTCGGGTCGCCGAGGCCTCGGCCACCGGAGACAACCACCGGGGCGTCTTCGAGGCGAATGCCCGTCGATTCGGCCTTGCTCGTGCCGGTGACCTTCACGCGCGGCGTTCCCGCGGCGTCGATCGAAGAGACGCTGCCGCTGCCCGAAACGCCCTCCGGCGCATCGAACGACTTCGCCTTCACAGTCGCCACCGCGGGCGAGCCCCGGAAGCCGACTTCGGCGCGGGCGTTACCGCCGTAGGCCGAACGGGTCGCGCGCAGTTTGCCGCCGTCGATCTTGAGTTCCACGCAGTCCATTGCCACGGCCGTGCCGTACTTGAACGCCAGCGCCGGGCCGAGGTCGCGCCCGAGGCTCGTCTGGCCCAGCAGGATGATGTCGGCGCCGGACTGCGAGACAGCCGCTTCTACGGCCGGCACATACGCGTCGGCGGTGCCATCAGCGAGGGCGGCGTTCGTCGCCGCGATCGCGTTATCGGCGCCGGCGGCGATGAGCTGCTGCGCCAGTGCTTCGTTCCCGGCGATGAGCGCGGTCACGCTGCCGCCGCCCTCTCCGGAGAGTTTCTTCGCGGCGCCGATGAGTTCGCCCGAAATCGGGGCGATGGCGCCATCGAGTGCTTCTGCGATTACGAGAATTCCAGCCATATGCGTCCTCCCTTAGATCAGCTTCGCGGCGCGCAGTTTCTGCGCCAGGTTGCGAGCCTTCTCTTCGGGCGAATCGCCCTCGATGATCTCGACGTTGCTTTCCACCTTCGGCACGTAGAGCGCCTCCAGCGTCAGGTCGCGGTTGGCGGCGCCAAGCTGGTCGCCGATGCCGAGGTCGCCCGCGCCCCAGACCTGCACGGTCTTTTTCGCCGCGAGCATGATCTGGCGAAGCTGCGGGTAGCGCGGCTCACCGAATTCGTTCGAAATCGAAACGACCGCGGGCGTGTTCACTTCAACGCTCTGGAAGCCGTCGTCGAGGACGCGCTCAACCTTGAGCGTGTCGCCGGACTTCTCGATAGCCTTCGCCAGCGTCACCACGGGCACGCCGAGGATGCTCGCGACGCCAGTCGGCACCACGCCCATGTCCCAGTCCGCCGCGGCGCGGCCCATGAGGACGAGGTCGGCTCCGCCGAGCTTCTGGATGGCAGCGCCAAGCGCCTTGGCCGTCTGGAAGTTGTCGATGCCGTCGAATTCGGGGCCGGAGATGAGGACGCCTTCATCGGCGCCCATGGCGAGCGCGTGCTTGATGGCGTCGCGGGCACTATCCGGGCCGAGAGAAATGACGGTGACTTTGCCGCCGCCATCGGCGTCGTTCAGGCGCAGGGCGGCTTCGGTTGCCTGCGGGTCGTACGGGTTCACCACAGGGGCGATGCCCTGGGCGGGAATCACCTTCTTGGCGGCTTCATCAACCTTGAACGAAGCGGCCGGCGTTTCCGGATCGGGGATTTGTTTCACACAAACAATGATGTTCACGCGGCTATTGGGCCTCCTGCGCGTAACCCGGACGGTGAGTCTGGAGAAAGTCCGGGAGAATTCCTATGGGTTGGTGGGGCAAACCCGCAGCAGGGTACCACAACAGCCCAGTCTGTGAAATCTCTCACACGAGAATCGCGTGCTCTGACCGGCCCGTTTTCCTCCGATCAACCATCCCATCCGAGGCGCGCACGCCAGTAAGCGCGTACGGACGCCCCGATCCGCTTTGAACTCTCCTACGAAGCTAGGTTTTGCGCTCGAGCCATCGGCACCCGTGCAACGATTTACGCGCTTACTGGCGTGCGCGCCTCTCTTCTTTCCACTTTCGCCAGCTCGAGCCCGGCAACTCCCTGCCCTGCCAGTTAGCGACATACTCAATCGCCGACTCCAAATCCTGGTCGGTCCAGAGGTATCGCGTGCTCCCGTGTCGCGACCACGGGTGCTGTTCCACCCCGATCACGCTGAGATTGCGCAAATCACGTGTCGCATACGACTTCAACGTCGACATCACCCGCTCGGGGCTTCCCGGTGCGCAGACAACCAGATGGACATGTTGCTTTCGAACATTGAGCTCAACCAGCGACCATTCGCGGATCCGACAGGTTTCTCGAAAGGATTGTTCAATCACTGTCCGGGCTTCGGCGGAAATTACGAATGGCGCGTGCCGCAACTCACGGGTCTCGTACTTCTCGAGAAAGTCCTCGCGGGGTCGCGGATCCGTTTCAAGACGGTTGTGCTCTGCGTCTTTGGACCCGCGTGCATCCCCGTGAAGCCACGATCCATAAGTCGCGAACGTGAGGAAGTACGCCACAGGGTGCTCGGGCACTGGCAAATAATAAGCGTCGCTTCCTTCCGAGGCGCGCACGCCAGTAAGCGCGTAAATTTGCGGCCCACCACCGCCGTCAAAACGGACATGCGAGACGCGCACGCCAGCAAGCGCGCAACCTCCCGCCGACTAGTTCGCGGGCAAATACACCGTGAACGTCGACCCCTTGCCAGTCCTGGATACCACTTCGACCACGCCGTGATGCCCTCGCACAATCCCAAACACCGCCGAAAGGCCCAGCCCCCGCCCCGCGAATTTCGTGCTGAAAAACGGGTCGAACACGCGCGCCGCCACCCCGGGATCCATCCCCGGGCCGTCATCGGCGATTTTGATGTAGACGTATTTGCCCGCCAACGCACCCCCGGCCCCAACGCACCGTGCGAGCGCCTTCGCATCGAGTTCCCTGCTCCCGGTCGAAAGGCTGACCTGTCCGCCGGCTCCCGCCATCGCCTCCGCGGCGTTCACCGCGATGTTCAGCACCACCTGCCGGACCTGCGTCGGATCAGCCTGGATCGTCAGCGGTGTCGCCGGAGCGTTCACCTCGATGCGGACGTTTCGCGGCAATACCGCGTGCAGCAGCGGCTCCATCGTCGATAGCAGCGCCGAGACGTTCACTTCGCGCTTGCTCACGTCGGCGGTTCCGGCGTACGCCAGCATCTGGCTCGCCAGTTCAGCGGCATGGCTTCCGGCGGTCTCGATGTCATCGAGGGCGTGTTCGCGCTCCGGGTCGCCTTCGGGCAGGTTCCGGATGACGGCTACGTTCCCGAGGATCGCGGTCAGCAGGTTGTTGAAGTCATGCGCGACCCCGCCCGCCAGCGATGCGAGCGACGCCAGCTTCTCCGAATTCGCCAGCGCTGCCTGCGTCCGTTGGCGGTCGGTGATGTCTTCGGCGGCACCGACGTAGCCCTGGAGTTTGCCATCTTCCAGCAATGGCGAAAGCCCGAACGATAACTTCCGCAGTTCGCCGTCTTTGCGCACGATCGAGACCTCGAACCGCGAGATCGGTGAGCCCGTCGCGGAGGCGAACGCCCCCATCACCAGTGGCAGGTCTTCCGGCAACACCACCTGTGGGACCAGCATCCCGGTGAGCTCTTCCTCGGAGTACCCGAGCACTTCGCACGTGCGAGCGTTCGCGCTGACGAAAGACCCATCGAGCGCCACGGTCGCCACGAGCAGCCCCGTGTTGTTCAGCACGAGGTCCGTGAACTCCTTGGCTCGCCGTAGCTCCAGTTGTTGTGCCCGCTCGGAGACGACTTCCGTCATGTCGCGGATAAAGGCCACAAACTCACGGCCCGAAGGCAGCAGTGAAAGCGCGATCTCCACCGTCGCCCGAGTCCCGTCTCGCCGCAGGGCCGGGATTTCGTACGGGCCAACCGTTCCCCGTCGTGGGCTGGCCAGGCTGCGGTTCCAGCCCGCGAAGTGCGCGTCCCGCATCTCCTCGGGAACGATGAGTTCGGCTACGGTGGAGCCCAGTGCCTCTTCCCGCGACCAACCGAAGAGCGCCGCGGCTCCGCGGTTCCACCGCGTGACCCGGCCCCCCGCATCCATCGTGATGATGGCTTCATGGGATGCATCGATGAACTGATCGAACTCGTGACCGGTCGCCCGCCGCTCCGTTCGGTCGCTGCCTACAGGTTGCATTCCCTTGTCCCGGCCCCCTCGCCCCCGCCATCGGCGGCTACAAAAAGTATCCGGGATTACCCGCCCGGGGGGACTACTGGAGACCCCTAATATTCCGGGCCCGGTGATTGCAAAACCATCTTGACCGTCACCGTTACACTGCCGCCCATGCTCAGCCCATTCCGCGTTTTGGACCTGACCGAAAGCAATGCCCAGATTGGGCCCATGATGCTCGCCGACCTTGGCGCGGAAGTTATCCGTCTCGAACCCCCCGGCACCGATCGCAGCTCGACGCACTACCACGTCTTCAATCGTGCGAAGTCCATCGTCGAATGCGACATCACCACCGAACCCGGCCGTTCGCAGCTCCTCGATCTCGTTCGCGGCGCCGACTTCGTCTTCGAAGACGCCCGTCCGGGGGCGATGTCGGCCCTCGGTGTTGGCTACGACGATTTGCTGAAGGCGAACCCCTCCCTCGTCTATGTCGCCGTCTCGCCATTCGGGCAGGACGGCCCATATGCCGGGCACGCATCAACCGACCTCACACTCGCGGCAATGGGCGGCATGGCCGCACTCAACGGCGATGCCGACCGCGCCCCGCTCCGCATCAGCGTCCCCCAGTGCTGGCTCCACGCCGGCGCCGAGTCAGCCGCCGCTGCACTTATCGCCCATCACCGCCGCCTGCAAACAGGCGAGCCCCAGTTCGTCGATGTCTCCGTGCAGGCCGCCGTCACCTGGACGGCCATCCAGGCCATGACCGCCTACGCCGTGCAGGGGAAGAATCTCGAACGCGCCGGCACTCTCCTTCAACTCGGCGTCATCACGCTGCCGCTCGTCTTCGAGGCCGCCGATGGCGAAGTCGTCCTCGCCGGGATCGGCGGCACCGTTTCGGGAATGGTGAAATGGATGATCGCCGACGGCACAATCCCGGAATCGTGGCGAGACGATGACGATTGGGCCAACTACGACCTCATCATGCTCACCGGCGGCCCGCAAAAGCACCCGATGCCGGAGCTTCTCGAGAAGATCGCCATCTACCTCAAGAAGTACCCCAAGTTCGAACTCATGGAACGCGGCATCGCGGCCGGCGTCACCATCGCGCCCGTGTCGACTGTCCCGGATGTGCTCCAGCTTGGACATCTCAAGGAGCGCGGCTACTGGCAGGACTACGATCTGCCGGGCCATGGCAAAGTCCGCATCCCGGGCGCCTTCGCCCGCCCCGCAAAGACTCCCCTGCGTACGACATCTCGTCCTCCCGCGGTCGTTCCAACCGTGCCCGCTCGCTCCGCGCCCGCTTCCACACCGTCCGGCGGCACACCCGGCAGGCTCCCGTTCGAGGGACTCAAGGTCGCAGACTTCGCGTGGATCGGCGCAGGCCCCATCACCGTGAAATACCTCGCCGACCACGGCGCCACGGTCATCCGCGTCGAATCCGCCAACCCGCCTGACCGGCTCCGCAACGTTGGGCCCTTTAAGGATGGCGTCCAGGGAGTCAATCGCTCCCAGTTCTTCGCCATGGTGAACTCATCGAAGAAGGGCATCGCCCTCGACCTTAAGACCGAGGCTGGCAAGAAAGTCGCGAAGGAACTCTTCGCCTGGTGCGATGTCGCGTTCGAATCCTTCACGCCGGGCACCATGGCCGACCTCGGCCTCGGTTACGACGTGGCCCGCGAAATCAACCCCGACATCATCATGGTCAGCACCTGCCTCATGGGTCAGACCGGCCCGGCTCGCAGCCTTGCCGGCTACGGCTACCACGCCGCCGCCATCGCCGGCTTCTACGAAGTCACCGGCTGGCCCGACCGTTCGCCCGCCGGCCCCTTCACCGCCTACACGGATATCGTCGCACCGCACTTCCTCATCTCAACTGTCGCGGCGGCTATCGATCATCACCGCCGTACCGGGGAAGGCCAGTACATCGAACAGTCCCAGATGGAAGCCGCCCTCCATTTCCTCGCGCCGGAGATCGCTCAATACCAGGTCGATGGCACCGTCCCGCGCCGCGCCGGCAACGACGACCCATGCATGGTCCCCCACGCCATTTACCCCGCAGCAGGAGAAGACCAGTGGATCACCATCGCCTGCGAAACCGATGCCAACTGGGCAGCGCTCGCTTCAGCGATGGGCTCGAGTGCTCCCCTTGGCGCCGACCTCGCGACCTTTGCGGGACGCCTGCAGCGCAAAGACGAAATCGATTCGGCCATCGCCGCATGGACCGCCACCCAGGACCGTTACGAACTGATGGGCCGCTTGCAGGCCGCTGGCATACCCGCGGGCGCGGTCCAACGTTCGAGTGATCTGCTCACCGACGATCAGCTTGCTCACCGGAGGTTCTTCTGCCAGTTGCAGCATCCCGAAATGGGAACGGTGCCCTACGAAGGTCACCAGTTCCGCATCGCCGGATACGACAACGGCCCTCGGTTCGCAGCCCCCTGCCTCGGCGAGCACACCTGGGAAGTCCTCACCGAAATCCTGGGCATGGACGAAGGCGCCGCCGCCGAACTGCTGGCCGAAGGCGGCGTCGGGGTTTGATTCCAAAGCCATCATTCGAATTTGTCAGTAGTGTGAACTCATCCGCTGAACGCGGTTGCATGTGGGTCTTATAGTTCCCCGGATTACTCGGAGGTAGACCCCATGACAACCGTAGCCGCCCCCACCCTCTTCGATGCAATCGATGCCGTTGCCCCGGTCGTCCGCGAATACGCCGACGAATCCGAACGGATCGCGAGGCTGGCCGAACCGGTCGTTGCCGCGATGAAGGAACACCGGCTCTTCAAGGGCCTC
The DNA here is from genome assembly GCA_050247055.1 of Dehalococcoidia bacterium. Classification (GTDB taxonomy): domain Bacteria; phylum Chloroflexota; class Dehalococcoidia; order Tepidiformales; family Tepidiformaceae; genus Amarobacter. Next base: position 6,319 of record JBFWUX010000001.1, on the reverse strand, counting down.
GCTCCGAGGACGCTCGATGGCTACGAAATCGACCCGGTCGGTTGGTACAGTGCCGTCGAAGCTGCTGCCCGTGTCGATGGCTCCTTCGGCTGGATCATGTTCATCAACGGCGCATCCGGCCTTGGCGGCCAGAGCATGCCCCCGGAGCTCTCGGAAGAGATGATCCGGGATAAGGGCAGCGTCGGCGCCGGTTCCGTCTTCCCGTTCGGGAAAGCCGTCGCCACCGAAGGCGGCTATATCGCCAACGGGCGCTGGACCTACGCCAGCGGTATTCGCCACGCGGATACGGTTTTCGGTTTCGCGACGATTTTCGACGGAGACACGCCCAGGATGCTCATGCCGGGCACGCCCGCCGTTGCAATCGTGAATACGCCCACGAGCAACGTAGAGATCCTCCCTTCCTGGGACGTCTGCGGCCTCTCCGGCACCGGCAGCAACGACTTCATCATGAAGGACCTGTTTGTCCCCGAGTCCCAGGTGAGCATCCTCGGGATGCCTGCCCCCGCGAACCATCACTACGCCGGCCCGCTCTACCGGCTTCCGTTCATGACGCTGTTCGCGCAGCCGATCGGCGCCGTCGCCCTCGGCATTGCCCAGCACGCCATCGACGAAGTACTTGAGCTCGCCAAGACCAAGTCCCCGGCTGCTGTCGGCCCCGCCGCTCCCCTGCGCGAGCGCCCGATGTTCCACGCCCAACTCGCCGAAGCCGTCGCCTACGTGAATTCTGCTCGCGCCTGGCTGCACGCCAAGATCGGCGAACAATTCGAACTGGCCCAGGCCGGCCAGTCCCCGGACCTCAACCAGCGCGTTGAAACGCAGCTCGCCACTTCGAACGCCACCCGGAGCGCCTACAAGGCGGTGGAAATCATGTATCTCGCTGGCGGTGGCACGTCCAACTTCCGCAAGAGCCCGCTACAGCGCTGCATGCGCGATATCCACGCAGTCACGCAGCACGCCGCCACCAACCCGTCGACATGGGAGTTTACTGGCGCGACCATGGCGGGTATGCCCCTCCAGAACCCGCTGATCCTGCTGTAGCGGGGGGCTACGGCGTCGCCGTAGCGCTCGCGTCGGCGTTGCCGAAGTACCCGGGTTCCTGGTCGATTTCGGGGTCGAGGACCGCGAGTTCCGCAGCCACTGCCGCGTACGCCTCGCCGATGGCGGCGAACGTCGCCGGTCCGTCGCCCTCGAGGTAGCTTGCGTCCATCACCTTGTCGCAGGCTTCGGTCCAGGTCGCGGCGTCAGGACCCTGGCGCGCGATCACGCTGGTCGCGCAGAGCACCCGAAGTTCGGCCTGGCGGGCCTGGATCGCTCCAGTGCTCCCGTTCAGCTCGCCCTTGATCCAGAGTGCCACCGCTGCCTGCGCACCGAGCACCTTTACGGCGAACTGCTGCATCTGGGTCACCGTCGCGTCGCTGCTGCAGGCCAGCGCCCCGAGGTTGGGGTTCGCCGCCCGGTCCGCCCCGGCGACCGCACCAACCGCCTTGCACGCTTCCGTCCAGCCCGCCTTGGAACTCGCGATCGGCACGAACGCTTCGATCTCTTTCCATACCGTCACGTCCAGCGGGTCAACCCCCTCTTCCGTCGAGAACCACGTCTCGTACTTGGCTTCGGGTAGCGTTGCCGTGGCCGGCGTGCCGATGGCCTTCACGTATTCCGGGATCGGCTGCGTTGGCACCACGATCGGCCCGACGATGGGCAATCCGCCCACCGCCGAGGCGAAGTCCGCGTTATAGCAGCGGGCCGTCCCGATGAACGAAAGGAGCAGCAGGCCGAAGAGCGCCTTCTTAATCACATCGTGATCATCGGCACCCAAACCGAAACCATGGAGTCACCAGATGTGAATGGCGGCGGAAAGCCCTACATGCTCTTGATCAGCCAGTTCAGCCCGAGACCTACCGCCATCAACGCACCGAAGCGCATGTGCAGTTGCGCCGTGTGGAAAAGCGCGAGGTTCAGCTTCTTCGGGTTCCCGCCCGCTCGGATCACCTGGACGATTGGCCGCACGAACGGGATGGTCGCTAGCGGCACCAGCGCCGGCCACGGCAGAGCGCCCACCGCCCACGCGACGATCAGTGCGATGTAGGTGGCGGCCAGCAGGAGGTACATCTCGCGGTTCGCCCACTCGCGTCCGATCACCGTCGCGATAGTCCGCTTGCCCGCTAGCCGGTCGTGTTCGATGTCGCGCAGGTTGTTCGCGTGCAGGATTGCCGTCACCAGGAACGCGATCGGCAGCGAGGCGACGAACGCTTCCCAGGTGAATTCCTCCACCTGAACGAACGAGGCGCCCATCACAATGATCGGTCCCATGAAGAAGAACACGACGATTTCGCCGAGCCCGATGTAAGCCAGGTGCAGCGGCCATCCCGTATAAAGGAACCCGGCCAGCGCACTCGCCACGCCGATGAAGAACAACTCCCATCCCGAAGCAAGGCAGAGCACGATCCCGATGACGGCGCCGGCGGCGAAGCAGGCAAACCCGGCAGTCAGGACCGCCTTCGGCGTCAGCAGGCCCCGCTGAATGAAGCCCGCCATCCCCAGCGAGCCTTCCCCATCGGCGCCCTTGCGGTCGTCGAAGTAGTCGTTCACGAAGTTGGTTCCAGCGAGAAAGAAGATCGACCCGAGGATCGCGAGCGCGGCTTTCCAGAGCGAGAAGGTCTGGTCCGCGTCGAGCAGCGAACCGACAAGCGCCGGCACCACCGCCGCCGTGAACGAAAAGGGCCGCGAAGCCTGGAACCACGTCTTGGCTGAAGTCACGCGCGCAAGGGTAGTCGCTCCACTGCAGCCGAGAAAGTAAGCCTGCTGGGCTCAGCCCTGGTCCTGCGGGCTCAACTCGAGCGCTACCCCGGCGCCTGGTGACATCGCCTGGCTCGCCACCTCCCGGTTCGGCTCGCCCGGCAGCCACCAGAGGTAGATGAACCCCAGCAGACCGGCGGTGAATGAAGCAGCCAGGATCCCGATCTTCCCTTCGTCGATCAGGACAGCGCTATCGAAGGCCAGCCCCGTGATGAACAGCGAGACCGTGAATCCAACGCCGCCGAGCAATCCAATGCCCACCATGTGCTGGTAGCCCGTGTTCGAAGGCAGCTCCGCTATCTTCAGCTTCACTGCAATGAGACACGCCAGCATGATCCCGAGCGGCTTGCCGACCACCAGCCCGAAGAAAACGCCGGCGCTCACCGTGCCGGTGGCCGCGTCGTGAATCAGGTCTCCCGAAAGCGCTACGCCCGAGTTCGCGAGCGCGAAGATCGGCACGATCAGATACGCCACCCACGGGTGCAGCGTGTGTTCGAGCCGGTCGAGCGGGGATTCCATATCGCGCGCAAGCGATTCGAACTCGCTCAAGATGCGCTCCGCGCGGTCGTGATCTCCCTGGTGGTGCGCGATCCGGTACTCCGTCAGGAGGATATCCGCGTTCGTGCCGAAGCTTCCCTCCCGCAGGTATGGCCGCGAAGGCGTCATCATCGCCAGGAGCACGCCCGCAATCGTCGCGTGGATTCCGGATTCAAACACGGCCAGCCAGAACAGGATCCCAAAGACCACGTACACGTCCACGGATCGCACGCCCATGCGCCCCATCGTCAGGATGATTGCCGCCAGTGCCGCCGCCCAGAGCAGCGCTTCAATGGAAATGCTGTCGGTGTAGAACACCGCGATGACCACGATCGCCCCCAGGTCATCGGCAATGGCAAGTGCCAGGAGGAATACCTTCAGGGAAAACGGCGCCCGCCGCCCCAGCAGTGCCAGCACGCCGATGGCAAAGGCAATGTCCGTAGCCATCGGAATGCCCCAGCCCTTGGCGCCATCGCCGCCGGCGTTGAATGCCGTGTAGATCAGCGCCGGGACGATCATGCCGCCAAGCGCAGCGGCCACCGGCAAAGTCGCCTTGCGCATGCTGGCCAGCTCGCCGTGGACCAGTTCGCGCTTGATTTCGAGGCCGACAACGAAGAAGAAGATCGCCATCAGCCCGTCGTTGACGGCATGGCCCACCGTCTCGTTGATTGCGAACACGTTGAAGTCCACGCCAACGTGGGCATGCCAGAGGTCGAAGTACTGCTCGTCCCAGGGCGAATTCGCCCAGAGCAGGGCTACTGCCGCCGCTACGAGCAGGACAATGCCGCCCGAAGCCTCGATCTGGCTGAACCGCGCGGCCGGTCCATAGAATCGCTCGCGGACGAACTGCCGCCCTGCGGCGGCAACCGGATGAAGCGGTGGTTGAAGCGTCACCGGCCCATTCAACCACGAGACGCGGGGGTTTGGGTTGCCTTCACATTACAACCCGCCCTCTCGGCGATTCCTTTACCACTCCCAGGGATGGTCCCGAACGTTCACTTTGGCGCGCCGAATTACCCCTCAACCAGCCCGTTTTCACCATCCGTCGACCTGGAAATCGAATCTGGCGCGACCGTCCCCGAAGAGTTTACGTAGCAGTTACCGAAATCCGCCCTGATTCGCTGTTCTTCGTCCTCAGGCGGACGAATTCCCAGATACGAACATGAGTTACTTGAAGACTGTTCCTCGTTCGCAAGACCACGAGCCGCCGGCCAGGGCGGTCACGGTCGTCACCCCGGGTAACCGTGAGGTGGTCTATCTCGATGAGTCGGCCTCGATCGAGGTCATCACCGAGGCCCTCCGCGCGTGGGGCATTCGCGTCCGCGAAGAACGCAAGCGCGAAGCGGCGGAGCCTTCGCCTCCGCCCAAGTCCGTGGAGGCAACCTGGCGCACCACTCGCATCGCGGCGCGCACGCCGACGCGCCTCGAAAACGTGCTCTCGCCGCTCTACTTCCCCATCCGTGAGCTCGCGGCGAACGTCGACCCGGCGGCGGCGTGGAGTTGGTTCGGCCGCGCCGCCTGACCATTTGCCGCCACTGGTAAAATGCTCATGTGGGCGGAAAACTGCGTTTTTCCCGGCCGTTTTTCGTTTCGGTCGCGCTGTTGTCGGCATGCTCCGTCTTCGCGGCCATGGCGCTCGCGGCCTGGCTTGGAGACTTCACCCGCGATGGTGTGGCGTTCTTGATGTTCGTCATCGCGGGGTTACTGCTGCTTTTGGGCTTCATCGCTGCCACGCTTCCCCTGGCCGATTCATATGGCGGATCGTCCTGGGGATTGAACTTCGCAAACACCATGAGCAACGAGCTTCTTGTCGAACAAGCGCTTCGTAAGCCTAAGTTGCGTCCGGAGGAGGCCCGTCGGCGTCGGGTCGTGATTCGTTTGCTCACCGCCGGCGGTCTGTTGATTGTCCTCGCGCTTCTGGTCGCATGAAGTCATGTGAATTCGGCCGGGTGGCCATCGCCAAAGCCGACAGCGCAACATAGGTCTTGCCCCGGTCGGTAGAATGGTTGCATGGGCGGACTTCATCGAGTTCTCCAGACCTTTCCCGGGGCGGTCGCTGCAATCACGGCTTCGGTTTGCGTCGTCTCAATGGCTCTCGCCGCCCTCCTCGGAGACTTCAGCCGCCCCGCCGTCGCCCTGCTGATGCTGCTGATTGGCGGCGTCTTCTTGCTGATGGGCGCGGTCATGGGCGGCGCGTTGCCATTCGCTGGTTTCCTCCCGGGTTCGGTTCCGGGCCTGGACTACGCCAACACCATGAACACCGAACTGCTCTTGCAGCAGGATCTCCGGGACCCTGAACTCGCCGCCCGGGCGAAGCGCCGCCGCCGCCTCGGTCTCCGTGTTCTCACAAGCGGGGCCGTGCTGCTTGTCCTGGGTCTTCTAGTCGCCTAGCCGGAGGTATTCAATGACCATGAGCGAAATGCGGCGGGTTGGCCTTGTTGTCGGGCTCATCGCAGCAATCGCGATCACGATCGCTCTCATCGGAAGCGCCGTCTTCGGAGGATGGTCGCGTTCATCGTTGACGCTCTGGCTCCTGCTCCTTGCGATACCCATGGTCCTGGCGTCCGGCGGGACCAGCGGCTCGATCCCGATGGGCTCGAATCGCGTTGGTAATCCGCTTGGCGAGACGGTCATGAACGAAATGCTGGCCGAGCGGGTGAACGACAATCGCGCGGTTGAGATGCGACAGGGCGTCGCGATGAGCTGGACAACCGCCATCGCGCTCGCTGGCGTTGTGCTCCTCGCGTTTTGCGGTGTGCTGACCTTTGCCTAACTGGTGAGTTCCTCGGCCTCGCCCGCCGTGTCGCGCAGCCGCTGAATCCTGCTGTCGTCAGCCCCCAGAATCTCCCCAAGCCACCCGGTCACATACTCGAGGTCGATGCGAGTCGTGCTCTGGCCAAAGAGACGTTCGATGTCTCGCCAATCGAGGGGACGGTTGAAGATGACCTTGAAAACAACGATGTCCTCACCTGAAAGCACGGTAATC